>NZ_CP150330.1:0-3310000 GCF_051530205.1 Sorangium sp. So ce327
ATGACGATTCCGAAACACGAGCCGCGCGAGGTCTTCGATCGGGCGATCGAGCATACGCGGGCGCTTTCCCCGGCCACTTTCGATCAGTGGTTCGGGGGAGTTCAGTTCGATGATCTGACCGACGGCGTCCTGACGCTGCGTGTCCAGAACGAGTTCGTCCTCGAGTGGGTCAGGGACAATTTCCTGCCAGCGCTCACGGACAAGATCCGAGAGCTCACCGGCTGGTCGGTCCAGGTCGCGTGGACGGTGGATCAGAACCTCGTCGCGCCCATTGCGCAGCGCGTGGAGCTCACCCCGGTGCGTCCACGGGCGCTCGTCGTGCGTCCGTCGAGCGCGGCGCCGGTGCCGGCGCCCCGCCCCGAGCCGACGCTCCGGCGCGTCCCGTCGATGCCTGACGACCTCAACCCGAAGCACACCTTCGCGAGCTTCGTCGTGGGCCCCTCGAACCAGCTGGCGCACGCGGCCGCGATCGCGGCCGCGGGCGGCGGGGGACGCCGTTACAACCCGCTCTTCATCTGCGGCGGCACGGGGCTCGGCAAGACCCACCTCATGCACGCGATCGCGCACCGCGTCTTCGAGGGCAGGCCGGACGCGCGGATCATCTACGTCTCGGCCGAGAAGTTCACGAACGACTTCATCACGGCCATCCAGCACCACCGGATGGACGAGTTCCGCACGCGGTACAGGTCGAGCTGCGACGTGCTGCTGGTCGACGACATCCAGTTCCTGGCCGGGCGCGAGCAGACGCAGGAGGAGTTCTTCCACACCTTCAACGCGCTCCACACGCTCGACCGGCAGATCGTGGTGACGAGCGACAAGTACCCCCAGAACCTCGAGCGCATGGAAGAGCGGCTCGTCTCTCGGTTCTCCTGGGGGCTCGTCGCCGACATCCAGGTGCCGGAGCTCGAGACGCGCGTCGCGATCGTGCGGAACAAGGCGGCGCTCGAGGGCATCGCGCTCACGGACGACGTGGCGCTCTACCTCGCGCAGATGGTCCGCTCCAACGTCCGCGAGCTCGAGGGGACGCTGATCCGGCTGGCGGCCAAGAGCTCGCTCACGGGCCGCCCCGTCGACCTCCCGTTCGCGCGCGCCGAGATCACGGCCACGTCGCCGCCGCGCGCGCAGATGATGAGCGTCGAGGACATCCAGCGCGCGGTGTGCCACCACTTCCACCTGCGCTCGATCGACCTCACCTCGAAGGACCGCCACAAGAGCGTGGCCTTCGCGCGCCACGTCGCGATGTACCTCTGCAAGCAGCGGCTGAAGTGCAGCTTCCCGGAGATCGGGCGGGCCTTCGGCAACCGCGATCACACGACGGTGATGAGCGCCGTCCGCAAGATCGAGGCGCAGCGCGACTCGGATCCGCAGGTCCGCGCCCACCTCGAGGCGCTCGAGAAGAAGCTCGCCGACGAGTGAGTCGCGCGCGCGTGACGCGGAAGACGCGCGCGCGGGGTCAGAGCTCGGACAGCGCGGAGCGCGCGTCGTCCGCGACGAGCTTGTTGCCGTACGCGGACGCGAGATCGAGCACCTCGGCGAGCTCGCGCCGCGCCTCCTTGACCAGGCCCCGCTGCTTCAAGAGCGCGCCGAGCAGGTACCGGCTCTCGAGGGCGTCGGTGCGGTAGGAGCGCGCGTCGGCGTAGCGCGCGAGCTCGCGCAGGAGCTCGCCGGCGCCGACCGCGCCGCTCAGCCCGTCCAGGTAGGCGAGGTGCGCGCGGTTGATGGAGGCGAGGCGCTCGTGGCCGCTCTCCTCGGCGAGCTCCTTCGACTCGGTGAGCGACGCGTAGGCGCGCGGCAGATCGCCGAGCCGCCGGCTCGCGTCGCCGAGGTTGTGCAGCGCGGCGGCGGTCTCGAAGCGCAGGCCCGCGGACCGGGCGAGGTCGACGGCGCGGGCGGAGCTCTTCACCGCCGCGTCGAAGTCGCGCAGGAACACGTGCACGAGGACGCGCTGCTTCTCGCGCTCGCTCGCCGCCGCGAGGTCGCCCGGATCGCCGAGCGCCTCTGCCCGATCGAGGGCGCGGAGCGCCGCCTCGATGTCGCCCGTCGCCGCGCGCGTCTGGGAGATCGCGAGCAAGAGCCTCGGATCGTCGATCGCGCCCGTCGCCTCGAGCTGCTCGACGGCGCGCTCCGCGCGCGCGAAGTCGCCGCTCCGGACGCCGATCTCCGTCTCGCACGCGAGCGCCTTGCGGCGGAGGTCCCCCCGATCGCCGGCGAGGGCGTAGGCCTCCTCGAGCCTCGCGTACGCGTCGGCGAAGAGATCCACCGCGCCGAGGGCGCGCGCCAGGTCGACGCGGGCCGAGAGCTTCTGCTCCGGCGTGCCGGCCTCGTCGATGCGCCGCAGCGCGCGTGCGGCGACGTCGGCGAGATCGGGCGCGGAGCGCACGCGCACGACGACGTCGGCGAGCGCGCCGAGCCACGCGGCGAGCTCCGCCGGCGAGCGGTGGGCGTGGTCGCCGAGATCGAGCGCCTGGAAGATGAGCCGGAGCGCCGGATCGAGCTGGCTCGCGCGGATCTTGTGCAGCGCCGCGCGCGCGTAGAACGTGGCGGCGCGGTCGCGATCGCCGGCCTGGTAGAAGTGCTGCCCGATGCGCTCGGCGTGCTCGGCGCCGTCCTCGCCGACGACGGCGACGTACGCCGCCGCGGCCGCGGCGTGCAGCTCCCGGCGGAGCTCCGGCGGGATCGCGTCGAGGACGATCTCCCCGTGCATGGGCGACGCGAAGCTCGCCTGCGCGGGGCCCTTGAGCCGCAAGAGGTCGCGGGTCGCGAGCCCGGAGATCACGCGGTTCACGGCCGGGAGCTTCTGCTGGAGGAGCGCCGCGAGGACCTCGGTCGGCACCGGATCGCCGAGGATGGCCGCCGCCTGGAGCACGGCGCGGTCGCTCGGATCGAGCCGCCGCACCCGGGTCGCGATGAGCGTGCGCAGCGAGCGCGGCACCGCCGACGCGCCGTCGAGCCGCGCCTTCACGACGCCGCTGACGACGCTGAGCGCGCCGGAGTCGAGGAGCTCCCTGATGAGCTCCTCGAGGAAGAGCGGGTGGCCGCCGGCGCGCTCGCGGCAGAAGGCGACGACGTCGGGCGGCAGGAAGCTCGCGCCGATGCGCGCCGACATGAGGCGCGCGCTGTCGCTGTCCGAGAGCTCCCCGACCTTGAGCCGGTAGAAGTGGGGGTGCGCCTCGAGCAGCGGCGGCGGGTCGCTGCGCGTCGCCAGCATCAGCACGGCGCGGAGCCCGCCGGCGCGGCCCGCGGTGGCGAGCAGCGTCTCGGCGGTGAGCTGGTCCATCGCCTGCGCGTCGTCCCACGCGAAGCAGTGGAGGCGATCCTCGCAGAGGCTCTGCACCATGCGCGGGAACGCCGTGCGCAGGATCGCGGTCGTCCCCTGCGGCGCGCGCCTCTCGGCGAGCGCCGCGCCGAGCTGACCGAGCACGGCCGCGGACTCGTCGTCGCGCAGGCCGAGCGCCCGCAGCCGCGGCAGCACCGCGCGGATGCGCTCCTCGTCGTCGCCCTCCTGGATGCCGCAGAGCACCTGGAGCATCGCGGTGAGGCCGCTCCACGGGACGTCGGCGCCGTTGTGCGGGCACGAGGCGACGTAGACGCCGACGTTGTAGTCGCCCTTCGAGAGCCGCCGCTCCATCTCGGCGAGCAGCCGCGTCTTGCCGATGCCGCGCTCGCCCTGGATGACGACGATCTGCGCGCGCTTCCTCGTGGCGTCGGCCAGGATGTCGCCGAGCTGCTTGAGCTCTTCGCGGCGGCCGATGAAGCGTCCGTACGCGCCGTCCGGGGGCTGCGCGGACGTGACGACGCGCCCCCCCTCGGGCGCTGTCCGGCCCGCGCCGGGCAGCTCCTCGGTCGCGAACGCGTTGCGGAGGACGCGCCCGGTGAGGTTCGACACGGCGACCTGGGACTCGGTCGCGCGGGCGAGCGCCTGGGCGGAGGCGATGAGCGAGGTGAGCCGCTCGTCGCGGATCGGGGCGCCGGCGCTGTCGACGAGGATGCGGGCGAGGTGGATGCCGGCGGAGACCGCGGCGCCCCCGCCGCGCGAGCGCAGGATCACGAGGGCGGCGCGCGCCGCGGCCTCCGTGTCGCGGCCGTCGGCGTCGCCGAGCCCGAAGACGGCGACCAGCTGCGACGCCTCCTGCTCGAGCAGCAGCGCGCCGTAGCGCGCCAGCACGTCGCGGGCCCGCGCCATGCGCCTCGCCGCGTCGTCCTCGGATCCCGTGAAGATGAGCACGAGCGCCGTGACCTCGCGCCGCTCGCCGAGCCCGCGCGCGGCCGGGCCGCTGTCGGCCTTCTCGAGCAGCTGGAGGAGCCCCGACGCCGAGCGGCTGCGCGTGCTCGTCGTGTGCGGCACCTCGACGGGCGTGCGCTCGTTGGCCCCGTTCGGCTCCTCTTCGAGCACGGCGCTCGCCTGGATCTCGGCGCTCTTCTCCTCGTGGAACGGCTCCAGGAAATCGGCGAGGTCGTTCGCCCCGAACCGCTCGGCCGTCGCGTAGAAGAAGCCGAGGAGCGCCTCGTGCAGCCGCCCGGCGTCGGGGAACCGATCCTCCGGGTTCTTCGCGAGCATCGTGCTCACGACGTCGACGAGCGACCGGGGCACGTCGGGGCGCACGAGCGCGAGCGGCGGATACTCGCTCGCCTGCAGCCGCCGCATGATCTCGAACGCCGTCGGCGCCGCGAACGGGTTCGACCCGGCGAGCATCTCGTAGAGCACCGTGCCGAGCGAGAAGAGATCGCTCCTGCCGTCGATCGCGCCGGCGCGCGACTGCTCGGGGCTCATGTAGGCGAGCTTCCCGCGGATCCTCCCTGCGCGGTTCTCGCCGACCTCCTCGTCGGTCATCGATTGCGTCGCCTTCGCGATGCCGAAGTCGGTGACCTTCACCTCGCCCTCCCAGGAGAGCAGGATGTTCTGCGGAGAGATGTCGCGGTGGACGATGCCGAGGGGGCGCGACTGCTCGTCGCGCCGCCGGTGCGCGTGATCGAGCGCCTTCGCGATCTCGGCCGTCATGAAGACGGCCATGGCGAGGGGGATCGGCTTCTTCGCCCTCCGGCAGCGGGCGAGGAGCGTCGCCAGGTCGAGCCCGGGGACGTACTCCATCGCGATGAAGTAGCTGGTCGGATCGCCGTTCGGATGGTCGATGCGGCCGAGGTCGAACACCTGCACGATGTTCGCGTGCGAGAGGCGCACGGCGAGCTTGGCCTCGTGCACGAACATGTCCACGAAGCGCCCCTGCTCGGCCAGCTTGGGGAGGATGCGCTTGATGACGAGGACCTTCTCGAACCCCTCGACGCCGAAGCTCTTGGCCTTGAAGACCTCGGCCATGCCGCCCTCGCCCAGGCGCTCGAGCAAGCGATACCGCCCGAAGGTCTCGCTCAGCATCGCCCCGCCTGCGCCCCACGCAGCGTCGCGCCTTTGGCGCGCGCGGCGCTCCGGGAGGGACGGCCCGCGATCGGCGCGCGCGCCGGCGCCGCCGCGCCGGTCGCGTCGCCTAGCCGCGCGTCATGTCTCGACGGCCTTGTTTGCGCCGGCGTCATCGTCCCCTCCATACATCGACTCCGCGATCCGGAACGCCGCCCCCTCCAGACGCGCGTACGCGTCCCGGAGCGCGTCGAGGTCGCCGCCGGCCTCGAGCAGCTTCCGCAGCGCCGCGCACTCGGCGTGGACCTCGCCGAGGAGCTCGGCGTCGAGCAGATCGCCGTAGCCTTCGAGGGCCTGCTCGGTCGTGTAGACGAGGGTCTCGGCCTGGTTGCGGAGCTCGGCGAGATCGCGCCGGAGCGCGTCGGTCTCCTTGAACCGCTCGCCCTCCGAGACGAGCCGCTCGACCTCGTCCGGCGTGAGGCCGCTCGTGGGGGTCACCCGGATCTCCTGCACCCGCCCCGTCCCGAGATCCCGCGCCTCGACGCGGACGATCCCGTTCTCGTCGATGCGGAAGGTGACCTGGATCTTCGGCAGCCCGCGCGGGGCGGGAGGGATGCCTGTGAGCTCGAAGCGGGCGAGGCTCCGGCAGTCCGCGGCCATCTCGCGCTCGCCCTGGAGCACGTGCACGGGGACGAAGCTCTGGTTGTCGACGCTCGTCGTGAAGATCTCGCTCCGCTCGGTGGGGATGGTCGTGTTGCGCGGGATGAGCTTGAAGCTCACGCCGCCGCCGGTCTCGACGCCGAGCGACAGCGGCGTCACGTCGAGGAGCAGCACCTCGTCCACCTGTCCGGAAAGCGCGGCGCCCTGCAGCGCGGCCCCGACCGCGACGACCTCGTCGGGGTTCACGCCCTTGTTCGGCTCCCGGCCGAAGAACTCGCGCACCGCCGCCTGCACCGCGGGCATCCGGGTCATGCCGCCGACGAGCACCACCGTGTTGACCGCGGAGACGGGGAGCTTGGCGTCCCCGAGCGTCGCGCGGCAGACGTCGATGGTCCGCCGGATGAGGCCCTCGCAGAGCATCTCGAGCTCGTTGCGCCGCATCGTCCGCTCGAGGTGGAGCGGCCCGCCGCCTGGGCCGACGGCGATGAAGGGGATGTTGATCTCGGTCTCGAGCGACGACGAGAGCTCGTGCTTCGCCTTCTCGGCCGCCTCCTTGAGCCGCTGCAGCGCCATCCGGTCCCGGCGCAGATCGATGCGGCTCTTCCCCTCGAACTCGTCGGCGAGCAGGTCGATGATCCGCTGGTCGAAGTCCTCGCCGCCGAGGTGCGTGTCGCCGCCGGTCGCCTTGACGCTGAAGACCCCGCTCGCGATCTCGAGGATCGAGATATCGAACGTGCCTCCGCCGAGATCGTAGACCGCGATCGTCTCGGCCTTCACCTTGTCGAGGCCGTAGGCGAGCGCCGCGGCGGTCGGCTCGTTGATGATCCGGCGCACGTCCAGCCCGGCGATCCGCCCTGCGTCCTTCGTCGCCTGCCGCTGCGCGTCGTCGAAGTAGGCGGGGACGGTGACCACCGCCTCCGTCACGGGCTCGCCGAGGAACCGCTCGGCGACCTGCTTCATCTGGCCGAGGATCACGGCGGAGATCTCGGGCGGCGAGTAGTTGCGCCCCTTGACCTCGACCCACGCGTCGCTGTTCGGCGCCTCGACGATCTTGTAGGGGGCGAGGCTGATCTGCTTGCTGACCTCGGGCGCGGTGAACTTGCGGCCCATCAGCCGCTTCACCGCGTAGATGGTGTTCTGCGGGTTCGTGACCGCCTGGCGGCGCGCGACCTGTCCGACCAGGCGCTCACCGCTCGCGGGGAAGCCGACCACGGACGGCGTGGTGCGCGCGCCCTCGGCGTTCGGGATCACCCGAACATCGTTGGCCGAGGCGACGCCTGCCCCTTCGACGACAGCCACGCACGAGTTCGTCGTCCCGAGATCGATGCCGATCACCTTCCCCATATGCGGCGAAAGATACTACAGGCCTGGATGCTCTCCGGGTGGGGAGACGACCTGGGCGCCCGCGATATTTGGGGAGATCGTGCGGCGAGGTAGCGGGGCACGGCAGATCCCGGACAGGATCACCGCCAGGATGCGCACCGTGCCGGGGGTGTGCGCCGAGGGAGCCGGCGCGACGCCGCGCGGAGGCTCAGTTCGCCGCGGGCGCCGGCTCGACGGGCGAGCCCTTCGAGACGACGACCATGGCCGCGCGGATCAGGTAATCGCCCAGCATGTATCCCGGCTGGACCTCCGCGATCACGACGCCGGCGGGGTGCTCGGTCGAGTCGAGCTGCTGGATGGCCTCGTGCACGCTGGGATCGAAGGGCTTGCCGACCGCGGCGATGCGCTTGATGCCCATGCGCTCCAGCGTGTCGACGAACTGCTTCGTCACGATCCGGACGCCCTCGGCGACCGACTTCACGTCCGGCGCGCTCTCGGCGTGGGTGGCGGCGCGCTCGAGGTTGTCGAAGACCGGGAGCAGATCCTTCAGGATCGACTCGCGGCCGCGGCGCTGCGCCTCTTCGACCTCGCGCCGGGAGCGCTTACGGAAGTTGTCGAAATCCGCGGCGGTGCGCAGCAGCTGCTCGCGCATCCGCGCGGCCTCGGCCTGCACCTCGCCTAGCTTGTCTTCGGGGGTGGAGGCCTGCTGCTCCGCGGCCTCTGCGCGCTCCGCGTGCGCCTCTGCCGTCTCCCCCGTGTTCTGGTTCGACCCATTCTGTTCCGAATCGCTCATAGGACGGCGGCACTATAACCAGCCGCGATCCGCTGGCAATCGCCAGGCCCATGGTCGGCCCGGAGGCGAGCGCCGCCGTCCGAGCGCGCCGGCGCTCGCCGCCGCGCCGGCCCAGGACGCCCGCGGGTGGGGGGGGCCGGCGCGCGGGCGCTCCGGCCGGGGGGCCGCGCGGGCGCTCCGGCCGCGCTCCGGCCGCGCTCCGGCGGGTCAGATTGCCCGGGTCTCCACGATCCGCTGCGGGCGCTGCATCGAGCGTTTGCTCCGACCCCCCGCCCGGCGTTAGATCGCCCCCCATGAGCATCGCCACAAGCCCCGCCGCCGAACCTCCTCCGGCGAACGCCTCGACGCCGGCCAGCGCGCCGCTCCTCGCGGCGCAGAAGCACCTGCTCGGCAACTACCGCCAGCCGCCGTTCGTCCTCGACCGCGGCAGGGGTTGCGAGCTCTTCGACACGGAGGGGCGCCGGTACCTTGACATGTGCGCGGGGGTGGCAGTGGCTTCGCTCGGGCACGCTCACCCGCGGCTCGTGGCGACCATCTCCGAGCAGGCGGGTCGCCTGATGCACGTCTCCAACTATTTCTTCAACGCCGAGAACCTCCGCCTCGCCGAGGAGCTCTGCGCGAAGACCGGCTTCGACCGCGCCTTCTTCTGCAACTCGGGCGCGGAGGCGAACGAGGCGATGCTCAAGCTCGCGCGCCGCCATTTCTTCAACCGGGGCGAGGAGGGACGCTACCGGATCATCGCGTTCGACAACGCGTTTCACGGCCGGACCCTCGGCGCGGTCGCGCTGACCGGGACGCCGAAGTACCGCGAGGGCTTCGGCCCTTCGCTCGACGGCGTCACGCACGTGCCGTACGGAGACGCGGCGGCGGTGCGCGCGGCCATGGGCCCGGACGTCGCGGGGATCCTCGTGGAGCCGGTGCAAGGGGAGGGCGGCGTGCTGCCGGCCCCGGCCGGCTTCCTCGCCGAGCTGCGGCGCATCGCCGACGAGCACGGCGCGCTGCTGCTCATCGACGAGGTGCAGACAGGCATCGGGCGCACGGGGCACTGGCTCGGCGCGATGTACGACGGCGTCCAGGGCGACGCCGCGGCGCTCGCGAAGGGGCTCGGCGGCGGGTTCCCGGTCGGCGCGCTGGTGCTGCGGGAGCGGCTCAACGGCGCGCTGCCCCCGGGCTCGCACGGCTCGACCTACGGGGGCAACGCGCTCGCCTCCGCCACGGCGCGCACGGTGCTCGCGGTCATCGAGGAAGAGAAGCTGTGCGAGGCCGCCGTGAAGCGCGGCGAGCAGCTCGGCCGCGGCCTCGCCGCGATCGCCGCGCGGCTGCCGGGCGTGTGCCTCGGCGAGCGCGGGCGCGGGTTGCTCCGCGGGCTCATCCTCGCGCCGACCGTCGACGCGCGGGCCGCCCTCGGCCGCGCGCGCGATCGGGGCGTGCTGCTCACGATCGCGGGCAGCAGCGTGCTCCGGTTCACGCCGCCCCTGATCGTGAGCGAGGCGCAGATCGACGAGGCGCTGGCCGAGGTCGAGGCCGCGCTCGCCGAGACGCCGGCTGCAGGTTGAGGTGGTCGCCTCGCGCGCCGCGGGTCCCGCCGTCGCACCCGTCCCGTGCTCGGGCTGCAGCAAGCTGATCGATCCCCTGCGCGCGGGTCAGGTGGCGATCTTCGATCAGCGCTTCCATTACTTCTGCAACGCGCGGTGCCGCCACGCCTTCCTCGGTGAAGCGCCGCCTGCGCCGGGGGACGGCCGGCCTACGGGCCTCGCGGCGCCGGGCGCGCCCTTCGCCGGCGCTCCTCCCCGGGGGCTCCCGTCGGGCGCGCCGCCCGGCGCCGGCGGGCACCACGCCTCCACCCCGCGCACCCCGCGCGCGGAGCCCGCGCGGGCGAGCGCCGACGAGGGCGCGGCGCGCGTCGCCGATCTCGACGCGCCGATCGTGAACGCGTTCCCCCCCGTGTCGCTCGACGAGAAGCTCCCCGATCTGCCCGTCCTCGACGACGATCGCGCGCTGCTCGAGCCCATCGGGAACACCATCCTGAGCGAGGAGCCGCAGCGCTACGACGCGGTCGAGGCGCGGGACATCGGCGCGCTCCTGCTCGTGCTCGCGATCATCGCGGGGACGCTGGCCGTCGCGCTCACCCTCGCCGGGGACGCGAAGCTCGTCATCGGCGCGCGCATCGTGCTCGCCACGGTGAGCGCCGGGATGCTCCTTGGCCGCGCCGCCACGACCGCGCGCGACGCCACGGATCCGCACCCTGCGCCGATGCTCGCCCCCGTCCTTGGCGGGCTCGTCGCCGCCGTCTGGGCCCTCTTCGGTCAGGACCGCGCCCTCGCGGCCGAGGCCGCGTCGCTCGCCGGCGTGATCGCCACCGCCAGCGCGATCAGCGCGTGGCTCATCGAGAGCGCCCGACATCGCGTGTTCGCGGAGCGGGCGTGGATCGGATCCGTGCTCTCGACCCCCGCGCGCCGGCCGCCTGGCGCGTGGGCGCAGGGCTCGGCGCCCGCCGACCGCGCCCCTCAGCGCGGCGGCGACGGCGGTCCTGTCGAGGGCGCCGGGGATGAGCTCTACGAGCTGCGACCGGGCGAGAGCGTCCAGGTCGACGCGGGGGAGATCGTCCCCGTCGACCTCATCGTCACGGGCGGCGACGTCGAGGTGCTCCCCTGGATCGGCGCGACCACGCCGACCCGCCGCCGCGACGGCGACCCGGTCGTCGCCGGGGCCACCGTGGTCCGGGGTCGCCTCGTCGGCGCGTGCACCTTCTCCGGCGGCGATCGCGCGGTCGCGCGCGTCCTGCTCGACGCCCGCCGGCGCGCGGACGCCCTCGCGCCCATCGCCCAGGCCTCCCGCGCCCTGACCGAGCGCTGGGCGATCGGCGCCGCGGCGATCGGCGCGCTCTCCGCCTTCGTCGCCGGGCGCGCTCCGGTCGAGATCGCGATGACCGCGGCGGCCGTGCTCGCCGCGCTGTCCACGGCGATCACGGCGTCCATCGCCTCGGTGCACGTCGCGCGGGGCATCTTGCTCGGGCTCCGCCGGGGCATCGTCTACAAGAGCGCCGACGCCTGGGATCGCGCAGGGAAGACCTCGGTCGCCGTGTTCTGCGCCCGCGGCACGCTGCTGCTCGGCGAGCCCGAGCTCGCGGAGCTGGAGGCGACCGGCCAGAAGCTCAAGCCGAGCGACGTGCTCGCGCTCGCGGCCGGGGCGGAGCGCACCGAGGAGCACCCCGTCGCGACGGCGATCGTCCGCGCCGCGCGCGCCCGCGGCTTGCGGCCCGACGGCGTGCGCAACCCCAACTTCCACCCCGGCCTCGGCGTGACGGCCGTCACCTCGTCCGGCGAGGACCTCTGCGTCGGCAACCGCGCGCTCATGCTCGAGCAGCGGATCTCGATCGCCGCGGCCGAGAGCCGCGTCGCCGAGCTCGAGGCGCTGGGGCGCACGGTGGTCCTCGTCGCTGTCGGCGCTCGCCTCGTCGGCATCATCGGTCTGCAGGACGGGCTGCGCCCCGGGGCGCGGGCCGCCATCCAGCACCTGCTCGACGCGCAGATCGAGCCCGTGCTGATGTCGGGCGACGCGCGCGAGACGTGCGAGGCGATCGGCCGCTCGCTCGACATCGATCACATCCGCCCCGAGGTCCTCCCCGCGGATCGCGGCACGGAGGTGCGTCGCCTGATCGACGCGGGCACGAGCGTCGCCGTCCTCGGCCACGCGGGCGTCGACGACGCCGCGCTCGGCGCCGCGGACGTCTCCGTGGCGCTCGGCGCCGCCGGCTCGGCGCCCGCCGATTTCTCCACGGTCCTCGCGTCGGACGACGTCCGCGACGCCGCGCTCTCCCTCGCGCTCGCGCACCGCACGCGCCTCGAGGCGCGCGTCGGGCTCGCGCTCAGCGTCGCCCCGGCGCTCGTCGGCGCCGCGGTCATCGCCGCGTTCGTGCTCCCGCCGGCCTACGCGCCCATCGCCTCGCTGCTCGGCGGCGTCATGGCCGTCGTCCACGCCCGCGCGCTCGACGCGAAGAGCTGAGCGCCGGGCGCGGTCGCCGGCGCGGGGCTCCTCGCCGCGCCGGGGCGGGCTACGAGACGTCGGGCGTGGTGTCCTTGGCGTCGCGGCAGTCCGCGCAGACGCCGTACATCTCGTGCTTGTGCCAGGTCACGTCGAAGCCGTACTTCGCGGCGATCTCTTCCTGGAGCGCCTCGATCCGCGGCTCCTCGAACTCGATGATCTTCCCGCAGTTGACGCAGATCAGGTGGTCGTGGTGCGCGCTGGCGTCGTCCGCCAGCTCGTAGCGACTAAGGCCGTCCCCGAACCGTCGCTCGGAGGCCACGCCGCACTCCGCGAGCAGCTTGAGCGTGCGGTACACCGTCGCGTACCCGATGCCTCGGTCGTGCGCGCGCACCTCCGCGAGCAGGTCCTCGATGGTCATGTGCGGGGCGCCGGAGAAGAACGTGTCGACGATCAGCCGGCGCTGCGCCGTCGATCTCAGCCCCTTCTTCGCCATGTACGCCTGGAGGCGAGCGCGGAGCCGGTCGAGGGCAATTTCGTCCACGTGGCTGGCGCTGCTCCCCTCTCTCTCCATGACGGCCATGGCAAGTTTATCCCGTTCGCGGCGAACCGCGTCAAGGCCGGTGACCGCGCCCACGTGGCGCGGCCTCGCCGATGCTGCCCGCGCCCCGCTCGTCGGCGCTACTCGCCGACCTGCGCCATGTAGCTGATCTGAGCCGCCGAACCTCCGAGGGGGCTGAGCAGCGTGATGGGAGGCGCGACCAGGCCGGCCGCCGCCGTGTTGTCGATGACGACGTAGTAGAGGCCCGGGCGCAGCGCGTAGCGGCGGGTCTCGATGATCCCGGGCTGGAGAGGGCCGCCTGCCTGCACCGGGCCTGGCGGGGGGCCGAGCGGCTTGCCGGTCTGGTACGCCTCGCGCCACGCGTCGCCGGTGGGCTTGTCGACGATCATGAGGTCCACGGGCGCGCCCTGCGCGCTGACCTTGAGGTAGAGCGCCTGGTCCGAGTCGGCGACCTCGAACGGCCCGAGGTAGTCGCGCTGGTTCGCGTACACCTCGACGGTCTCGTTCGCGAACGTGTACCGCTCCTCGTCCTCCGCCTCGAACGGGTGGTGCGGTCGCTGGGGCGGCATGAGGATCCCCAGCGTGAAGTCCTTCCCGGTCTCCTCGTTGTAGAGGACGGTGAACCCTCGGGTCAGCTCGCCAGCGACGATCTGGTTGCCGAGCAGGTTGGCGAGCCCTCCGAACGGCGGGACGTTGGCCATCACGTCGATGACCGGGTTCTCGACGTAGCCCAGCTGGAAGCTGGGGCCTTGCACGATCCGGTTCAGCCGTCCCCACACGTAGACGTTATCGTCCGCGAGCTGGAAGTCGGGTCGGTACTCGACGGACGTCGTGAGCGAGAAGCCCACCCGCTTGGCCGGCTGCATGTAGCCGTAGCCGGTGCCGGCGATGTGGACGGTGATCGTCTGGGCCGCGTCGTTGACGTCGTACGAGCACTGCATCGGGAAGAACCGCCCCATGGACGCCGATCTGTCCTGCAGGCGCAGCGAGACCCCGCTCTTCAGCATCTCGGGGCAGATCTTGCTGGCGCCGAAGTTCGAGAACAGGAACCAGCGGAGGGCGGGGCTCGCGTTCACGGGACCGCTGACGCAGGGGCAGCCGACGAACGTGAACGACAGCGCGACGGCGGCGAGCGCCAGCGCGGCGGACGCGCGGGAGAGCGGGGGTCTTCGTGCGGGCACGCGGGCTAACATAGCGGGTCGACCTCGAAGGGAGAGCGGGTTTGCGCGCGGGAGGACGGAGGACGGCCCCTCCCGGATCAGCGCACGAGATGCCATTGGACGCCGGGGGTCACCTCGAGATGCAGGTGATTTTTGTGCGCCCGGTCGTAGTTGGGCGTGAGGATCGACGTGAAGATGTGCTGGTCCACGGCCTCGCACACGATGGATCGCAGCTCTCGCGCCGCCGCGTCCGCTGGAGGGCCGCTGCCCGCCCCCTTGCCGGCCCCGCGGGGCCGCCCGGTCGGGCGGGCGCTCTCGCCGCAGACCGGCGCGCCGCGCCTGCCGACGAAGTCGCGCTCCACCTCGAGCCAGTCCTCCGCGAACCCGCCGCCGACGCGCTCCTTGACGAACCTGTAGGGGTCGATCGCGAGCCCGCCGGGGTGCCTCGTGGCGAGCCTGCCCTCGGGCCACATCCTGGCCGGAGGCCGCCAGGCCGAGAACATCAGCACCTCGTCGATGTCGTGCGCGCGGAGGATCCGGCTGAAGTCCGAGAGCGCCAGCGCGAGGCGGCAGTCGAAGACGTCGTGCGGGTTTCCCGCGCGTTGATGGGCCGGCAGCGCCGTCCGGTAGAGGACCCCGCCGACCCCATGCATCAGCCGCACCGGAGCGAGCACGCCCGGCGCGCGCTGCACCGGCTGGAACGCGATCTTCCGCTGCGTGAGCGCCGCACGGCATTGCTCCGCGCTCATCGCCGCGTAGCGCGCCGACGGGTGCTTCGCCCAGTCCTGATGGTACCTGACCTTCGGCTTGCCCTGCGCGCTCGGCGCGACGGCGAGGGGGCCGAGCGCGAGGGCGAGCGCGCAGGCAGCGGCGGCATGGCGTGCGGGCGGCATCGTTGCGGTACATCCCTCGTGCGAAGCAAGGCAGGCCGACCCTCTCGGGGGGGGGGGCAAGTGACCACGACCACGACCACGACCACGTGGCCGAGTGGCGGCCGGCCGCGCCGCCATCCGGTGGAGCGGGGCCCTCGTGCGCGGGGTGGCCAGTGGCTACTGCCCGATCCTACCGCGACATTTGACCGGGCCGCGCGATCCCCTCAAAATGGGTCGCATGCGCGTCCGTGGGTCAAGCGCCCGCACGCGCAGCTTGACGTACGGGAGCGAAGGTCCGGCCCGCATGGCTTCCCGGTCCGGGCGGTCCCTGGTCCAGGTAGCCACCGCGGCGCGCTTGTGCGCTGCATGCAACTGACATGGGTGATCTTTCCAACCGAGCTCGAAAGATCCTTTTCGCCGCGGTCACCGAGTTCATCGCAACGGGCGACCCAGTTGGCAGCAGGACGCTCGCCCGGAAGTACGGGCTGGATCTCTCGGCTGCCTCGATCCGCAACGTGCTCGCCGACCTCGAGGAGGCGGGGTACCTCCACCAGCCGCACACCTCTGCCGGGCGGATCCCGACCGATCGCGCGCTCCGGCTGTTCATCGACGCGCTCGTCGAGCTCCGGTCGCTGTCCCCCGAGCAGCAGGCCGAGCTGAGCGCGAGGTTCACCGAGATCTACGCGGGGGCGAACGATCCGCTCCGCGAGACCGGGCGCTACCTCTCGGAGCTGTCCGGCGCCGCGGCGGTCGTCGCGGCGCCGCGGGCGGAGCTCCGCGCCCTCGCCCAGCTGCGCTTCATCCCGACCAAGCCCGGGCAGCTGCTCGCGGTGCTCGTCTTCGCCGACGGCTCGGTCGCGAACCGCTTCATCTCGGCCGACGAGGCGATCAACGAGGGCGAGCTCACCCGGATCCACAACCTGCTCACCGACGTCATCGAGGGGCGCACCCTGGGCGAGATCCGGGACCTGTTCGCCCGCCGCCTCGCGGACGAGCGCCTCCAGATCGACGCGCTGAGGCGCCGCGCCTTCGAGCTCGGCAGCAAGGCGACGGCCGACGTGACCCGGCGGAGCGAGGTCGTCATCGAGGGGCAGAACCGCCTGATCGATCTGCCTGAGTACGCCGACGTCGACCGGCTCAAGAAGCTGATGAAGGCGCTCGAGGAGCGCGAGGAGCTCGTCGATCTGCTCGACCGGACGCTCGCCGCCGGCGCGGGTGAGGTCACCGTGTTCGTCGGCAGCGAGGCGGGCGACCTTGGCGGAGGCCAGCTCAGCCTCGTCGCTGCGCCGTACATGGAGAACGGCCGCGTCGCCGGGACCGTGGGCGTGCTCGGCCCGACGCGGATGGACTACGCGAAGGTCATGCCGCTGGTCGACGCCACGGCCGCGGCGATGACCGAGGTCCGCGGCAAGGTCAAGTAGCGCCCCTCCGCTGCGGCGCGCGGAGCCGCTCGAGCACGTCGTCGAAGTCCGGGGGCGGCGGCGCCTGGAAGCGCATCGGCCGATCGTCGGCCGGGTGGTTGAAGCCGAGCTCGGCCGCGTGGAGCATCAACCGCGCGGCCGGGATCTTCGTCCCGCGGTAGTCCCGCACGTAGACCGTCTCGCCGACGAGCGGGTGCCCGGCCTCCGCGAGGTGGATGCGGATCTGGTGCGTGCGTCCCGTCTCGAGCCGGCACGCGACGAGCGTCACGCCCCCGGCGCCGGCTCCCTCCTGCGGCCCTCGGAGCACCTCGATCGGCTCCACGTGCGTCACCGCGAGCTGCCCCTCGCGCCGCCCGTCGCGCGCCGAGCCGCGCAGCCCGTCGCCCCGATCCTCGACGAGGTAGCTGCGGTAGGTGCCGCGCGGGACGGCGCCGTGCGCGAGCGCCAGGTACTGCCGGTGCATCGCGCGGACGCGGAGCTGCTGCGCGAGGTGCTTCTTCGCGGCGAGCGTCCGCGCGAAGACCAGCAGCCCGCTCGTCCCCTTGTCGAGGCGCTGCACCACGCCGAGCGGCGCGCGCCCGCGCAGGCGGTCGCGCCTGGCCAGCACCTCGCGCACCAGCGCGTCGAGGGTCGCGGCCTGCTCCGCGGGATCCTCGTCGCCGAACGGGATGGTGCTCACCCCGGCGGGCTTGTTCACCACGACGACGCTCGCGTCCGCGTAGACCACGAGCTCGCCCTCGAGCTTGCGCCGCCGCACGGTCTCGGGCCTCGGCGCGTGCAGGCGGACCTCGATCAGCTCCCCGCCGAGCACCCGCCGACGGGCGCTCGTCGCCACCGCGCTCCCGACAAGCACCTTGCCGGTCTCGATCAACCGGCGCGCGTCGGACCACGAGACCTCGGCCAGCGCACGGACGGCCCCGTCCAGCGGACGCCGATCCAGCTCGGCGGGCACCGTCCAGCGGCCATCCTGCGGAGGTCTTACCTGGGCGGCCGGGTGGACCCCGGTCGTTTTGGCGGTTTTGTCTTCGTGGCTCGGCGGAGTGGCGGGTCGGAGCGGACGCATGTAGAGCTCAGCGGGGCGCCTCGGCTCCGCCCACCAGCGTGGGACCGGGCTCTACCGGCGCGGAAAAACGCGCCTCCGCGGGGCCCGCGGGGGCGAAATACACCGCGAATGTTGACACATCGCGCGACGGGGGCCGAAGATATCCAGAGCCGTCGCCGCTTTCTCGCCATCTGAGAGGAGACCCGTTCGTGGCCAGCACCCTTCTCGCCGTAGACGACAGCGTGACCATGCGCAAAGTGCTCGAAATCACCTTTGCGGGTCAGGATTTCCGCGTCGTGACGGCGAGCAGCGCCGACGCTGCGCTGCAGAAGCTCAAGAGCGATAAACCCGACCTGGTGATCGCCGACGTCACGCTCGAGCCGAAGAACGGCTACGAGCTGTGCAAGGCGATCAAGCAGGCCTCACCGGCGACGCCCGTCCTGATCCTGTCGTCCAAGCAGAACCCGTTCGACCCCGCGAAGGGATCGGGCGCGCAAGCGGACGATCACATGGACAAGCCGTTCGACACCCAGCAGATGATCGACAAGGTCAAGAAGCTGCTGGCGTCGCGCGGCGAAGCGAAGCCCGCCGCCGCGGCGGCCCCTGCTGCCGCGGCGCCTGCGCCCGCGCGCTCTCCTGCGGCGCAGCCCGCCGCAGCCGCCGCTCAGCCCGCGGCCGCCGCGCAGCAGGCGGCAGCGAGCCCGCTCCAGCGCGCGAAGACCCTCATCTACACGCCCAACGCGCCGGCCACGAGCGCTGTGCCGGCCCAGGCCTCCGTCAAGACGGCGCCGGGCGGCTCGGCGAACGTGCCGGTCACGACGACGATGGCCTTCTCGCCGACGCCGGTGTCCGGCGTGCCGAAGACCGCGACGGGGCCTGCCGCCGTCGCTGCGACCGCCTCCGCGCAGGTCAACGGCCAGATGGCGAGCAAGCTCGAGGGCCTCGGCCTCACCTCCGAGCAGGTGGAGGCCGTGATGGCGCTGTCCCGCGACGTCGTGGAGCGCGTCGTGTGGGAGGTCGTGCCGGTGCTCGCCGAGACGATCATCAAGGAAGAGATCGCGCGCCTGACGAAGTAGGCGCCCACCGCGGCCGCTGCCTGGCCGTGGCTGCTTTGTCCGGCGACCTGGAGTTGCTACGCCAGGGCCGCGCCTCGTTCCGCGGTTGGCGCAGCCCATGAACGACACACACGACAAACGCAGCGGTGCGCCCGCGGACACCCGCGACGGGACGGCCGCGGGCGATCTGGAGAGCCCGAGCGCTCCTGAGCCCTGCGCGCCTTCCGCTGGCGACGGGTCGGCAGAGAGCCACGGCAGGGTCGGGATGGCCGGTGTCGCGGCCGACGCCGAGGAGGCTCGCCTCGTGCCGCAGGGCAACCCGCTCCGCTGGCGTGGCGCTGCCGTGTCCGCCGCGGGCGCCCTCCTCACGTTCGTCGTGATGGCGCTCGCGCCTCAGCTGCGCTGGGGTGTCCCGATCGGCGCGCTCGGCGTCGCCATCGCGGCGGCCGGTCTGCTCGATCTGCTCGGCACGTTCGACGATCCCCCCGAGCGCGTCGCCACGCGCGTCGGGATCCACGACCTCCTCGGCCCGCTCGCGTTGCTTGGTGGTGGGCTCGTCGCGCTCTTCGTCCTGATCACGCTGAGCGTCGCGGGCTTCTTCTCGCCGAGCCCCCCCTCGTCGGACGGCGCGCCGACGCTGCTCTCGCTGGCGGTGCCCGCCATCGCCGTCCCCGCCGCGTTTCTCACGGCGGTCATCGGCGCGTTCCGGTTCGGCGAGCGCCTCGGCCCCTGCCGCGTCGACGAGGCGGGAGCTCCGCGCCCCCTCGGCCGGCGGCACGGCTTCTGGCTCGTCGCCGTCGTGACGCTGCTCTACCTGCCCATGCTCGGGAGCCACTCGCTCACCGATCCCTGGGAGACGCACTACGGCGAGGTCGCGCGCGAGATCCTGGCCAGGAACGACTGGATCTCGCTCTGGTGGGCGCAGGACGGCTGGTTCTGGTCGAAGCCGGTGCTCGACTTCTGGATGCAGGCGCTCGCGATGGCCGCGTTCGGCGTCCGCTACCGCTCGGGCGAGATGCTCTCGGCGGCCGCCGAGGGGCGCACCCCGTGGCCCGAGTGGGCCGTCAGGCTCCCCGTCTTCGCGCTGACGCTCATCGCCGTTTATCTCCTCTACAAGGCCGTCTCGCGGATCTTCAGCCGCCGCGCGGGGCTGCTCGCGGGGCTCGTCCTCGCCACGATGCCGCAGTGGTTCCTGGTCTCCCACCAGACCATGACCGACATGCCGTTCGTCGCGACGATGGCCGCGGCGATGGCGCTCCTCCTGCTCGGCATCCACACCGACGACGCGGAGGAGGCGCGCGTCTACGAGGTGGATCTCGGCCCGCTCAAGGTGGGCCTCTCCGCCTATCACCTCGTGCTGGGGGCGATCCTCGCCTGCGCGCTGCCGCAGATCCTCTACCTGCTCTCGCGTCACGTCGAGATCGGCCTTTCGCCCTTCGGCCTCCACTTCCGCGGCGACGTCTTCAGCTCGGGCTCACCGGGCAACTGCGGTCTGCCCGGCAACGAGGCCTGCCGGTCGGTGTTGCCCGTGCTCCCCGGCCTTCAGCCTGCGCTCCAGGCGCTCGTCTGGATGCAGACGCTCGCGATCGTCCTGTACGCCAGCTGGGGCGAGCGGCGCGTCCAGCGGCTCCTCTTCCTCGCGGCGTGGTTCTTCGCTGCCCTGTCCACGATGGCCAAGGGGCCGGCCGGCTTCGGGCTCCCGGTGCTCTGCGCGCTCGGCTACGTCGTCGTCTCCCGCCGGTACCGCGACGTGCTCAAGATGGAGATCCCCGTCGGGCTGCTCGTGCTCGCGTGCGTCGCGTTGCCCTGGTTCGTCGCGATGTACGCGCGGCACGGCCAGCCGTTCACCGACAGGCTCCTGTTCCACGACATGTTCAAGCGCGCCTTCACCCACGTCCACGACACGAACGAGGGCGACGACGTGAGCTTCCGCTATTACGTGTGGCAGCTCGGCTACGCGATGTTCCCGTGGACCGGGCTCGTGCCCGCGTCGCTCGTGTGGTGGCTCAGGCGGCGCGACGGGGCGGCGCCGGGGGAGCGCGGCTCGGCCGACGTCCGCCAGGGCGACGCCTCGGTGTTCCTGGCGATGTGGTTCCTCTTCGGCTTCGCGCTGTTCTCGCTGATGCTGACGAAGTTCCATCACTACATCCTGCCGGCCGTCCCGCCGGCGGCGATGCTCACGGGGATCCTGCTCGACGACATGCTGCGCCTCGACGGCCGCGCGGGAGGGCTCGCGCGCCGCTCGATCGGCGCCTCCTCGCCGGTGCAGTCGGCGCGCTCCGCCGCGGTGGTCAGCTACGAGCGCGCGATGCTCGGCGCCGTCGCGCTCGGCGCTGCGCTCCTCGTGTTCCTCGTCGGGCGCGATCTCGCGATGGTGCGCGAGGGACAGCCGAGCCAGGCCAGGCTGCTGCACCTGTTCACGTACAATTACAAGCGCCCCTGGCCGCAGTCGCTCGACTTCTCCGCGGCCCTGTGGGCCTTCACCGCCGCCGCGGCTGCCCTGTGCTTGCTGCTGATGGTCGCGCGCTGGCGCCGCCACGTCGTCTACGCGCTCCTCTCGCTCGCCGTCGTGTTCACGGCGTGGGGCATCGACGTGTACTTCGTGCGGACGTCGCCTCACTGGGGGCAACGCGAGACGTTGCTCGCCTACGTGCGCGCGAATCAGCAGATCCCGGGGCCGCTCGTCGCTTACCAGCTGAACTGGAAGGGCGAGAACTTCTATGCCGGCAACCGGCTGGCGGCCTTCGTGTCGAGCGGCAAGAAGTTCCAGGATTACATCAATGAGCAGAAGAAGAAGGGGGTGAAGACCTTCTACTTCGTCACCGAGCACGGACGCACGGGCTCCTTGTCGAACGAGCTCGGCAGCCCTCGCATCTTCGAGAAGCTCACTTCCCTCGAGCTCAACAACAAGTTCCTCGTGGTGCGAGCGACGTTCGAGTGAGCGGAGCGGCGCCGGAGGGCGCTCATCTCACAAGCGCTGTCCGGCTGTGACGCTGTACGCCTGCTCCGGCTTTGGGAAAGCCGCTGTCGATGTTCGACGGTCATGCTGAATCAGGAGTGTCCTTGCATCTCTGTCGCCGTGGCGGCGCAGCAGCGCAAGGGGACTCCTGCCAGGACGTCCTAAGTACCTGAATCCACTTGAAGAAGTCGCAGGCACGCGCCCTGCTTTCCCCTGGAATCGAGCGTCGCGGCGGAGACCTTTCCCCCCCAGGTCCGCTGCGACGCTCTCTTTATTTCCGCAGCTGCGCCGGCCGCACATCGTGCGACCAGCTCATTCGCTCCCGGCGCCCCCAGGGGTCGCTTGCATTGCAGTGAAATGTCGATCCAGCGCGTCCAGGAGACCTGCTGTGGTGCTGACCTCCGCGGTCACGCCGATCCGGAGCCCCCGCTTCTCGGCGGTCGCGGTCGTGATCGGCCCGATGCTCGCGAGGAGCACGCGCTCGAGGCGCGCTGCGGCGCCCTCGCCGAGGAGATCGCAGAGGCTGTCGACGGTGCTGCTCGAGGTGAGCAGCACGACGTCGATCGCGCCCGCCGAGAGCGCCCCGAGCAGCTCTTCGCGGCGGCCGGCCGACGCAGGGCGGGTCTCGTAGACAGGCACGACATCGACCTCGCAACCGGCGGCGCGGAGGCGCTCGGGGAGCACCTCGCGGGCGACCAGCGCGCGGGCGAGGAGCACGCGGATTCGAGGGGACGCCGCCCGGCGTCCGGCCAGCACCGGGTCGGCCAGGATGGCCTCCGCGAGCTCCTCGCCGCGGAACTCCCGCGGGACGATGTCGGCGCGGACGCCGCGCGCGGCGAGCGCGGCGGCGGTCCCGACGCCGATCGCGGCGAGGCGCGCGGGGCCGAAGGCGCGCGCGTCCAGGCCGAGCCGCTCCATCTCCTTGAAGAAGCAGGCCACCCCGTTCTCGCTCGTGAAGACGACGGCGTGGTAGCCGGAGAGGCCGCGGACAGCCTCGGTGACGCGCGCGGGGTCGGGGGGCGGGTGGATCTCGATGGTCGGGAGCTCCACCGCCTCGCCGCCGCGGAGGCGCACGAGCCTCGACGTCGAGCGCGCCTGGTGGCGCGGCCGGGTCACGAGCACGCGCTTGCCGAAGAGCGGCTTCCGATCGAACCAGCGGAGCGTGTCGCGCAGGCCGGTGACGGCGCCGACGACGATGACCGCTGGGCTCTCGATCCCTGCCTCCTTCACGCGGCGAGGCAGGTCGTCGAGGCGGCTGGAGACGACGCGCTGATCGGCCCGCGTCCCCCACTGGATCGCCGCCGCCGGCGTCGCGGGATCGCGGCGCCCCGGCCCCATCAGCCCCGCGACCACCGCGTCGAGGGCCTGCATGCCCATCAGGACGCAGATGGTCCCGCGGACGGAGGCGAGCTCGCTCCAGTCGAAGGATCTGCCAGCCCGGGTGACGCCGCTGACGATCATCACGCTGGAGGCGATGTGCCGGTGCGTCAGCGAGATGCCGGCGTAGGCCGTCGCGCCGAGCGGAGAGCAGACACCCGGTACGACCTCGAACGGCACCCCGGCCCGCGCGAGCGCCTCCGCCTCCTCCGAGCCACGCCCGAAGAGGAACGGATCGCCGCCCTTCAAGCGAACGACGCTGCGGCCCGCGAGGCCGAGCGCGACGAGCTCCGCGTCGATCTCCGCCTGCTTCGCGTCCTTCACCACCCGATCGCCGCCGCGCTTGCCGACCGAGCGCACGTCGGCGCCTTCCCGCACGCGGTCGAGCAGCGCGGGGTGGACGAGCTCGTCGTGTAGCACGACGTCTGCCGTGGTGAGGAGCTCTGCGCCGCGCAGCGTGAGGAGCCCCGGATCCCCCGGGCCGGCGCCGACCAGGTACACGACGCCTGGCCTCGCCGCGCCCGGCGCTCCGTCGTTCATTGCCCCCGCAGCCGCCGCGCCGGGGCCCTCCTCGGAAGGATCGTTACGCCTCGGAAACACAGTCAAACTCCCGTCATTCTCTCGTTCATGCATGACAGACGTTGATTGTCATAGCGATTCTGCAGTGATGTTGACCCGGTGCGTTATGCGATTAGAATCGCTCCGGTCGATTCAACGTCCGGCGGTTTCTGGAGTCCATTCGATGAGATCTGTGAAACTGGTCGAGGAGCTGCTGAGCTCGGAGCGCGGCTTTCCGGACCGATGGTACGTCACCAATGGGGAGCGCTCGGTCGGGCCGGTCAAGCTCGACCAGCTCGCGCGGGGCATCGAGAGCGGAGTGGTCCCCCTCGATAGCTTCGTCCGCAATGAGGCATGGACCGTGTGGTGCCCGCTGTCCGACATTGCAACGGTCACGGTCGCCGCCACGGCGACGCCTGCGGAGCAGCCGGAAGAGGGCTCGGCAGCGGATGACGACGACGACACGCTTCCGCTGTCGTCCCAGCAGGCGCCCCAGCCGATGACGCCGCGCCCCGGCCCGGCGGCGCGCTCGGCCGCGCGCTCTGGAGCGGCCCACCGCTGAGCGATGGCTGCGCGCGCGGGCCGCGCCCGGCGCGGGCTCCGCGCGCGGCGGGGCGAGCGCGGCCGCAAAACGGGAGGTGGAGGGCCGTTCTCATGTTGGCGGTTTCGGGCGAACACTGCGAACACTGCGAACACTAACCGATTCGCAGCGCCCAGGCGATCCACGGATCGCGCGCTCCTCTGGACCGGAGCGGCTCACGCGGGCGCAGGGCTGCTATGCTCCGCCGCCGTGTTCCCCACGAAGAGACCGCGCCGGCTCCGTCGCTCGCCCGCCCTCCGCGCCCTGGTGCGCGAGACAACCCTCCATCCGGGAGATTTCATCCTCCCCCTCTTCTTCAACGAGGCGCTCGACGCGCCTCGGCCGGTCGGGACGATGCCGGGGGTCTCGCAGCTGCCCGTGAGCGCCGCGGCAGCGCAGGCGCGGCTCTGCAAGGAGCTCGGCATCGGCGGGACGATCCTGTTCGGGCTCCCGCGCATCAAGGATGCGTCGGGCACGAGCGCTTACGACCCGGACGGGCCCGTGCCGCGCGCCGTGAAGGCGATGAAGGAGGCCGTGCCGGAGCTGCTCGTGATCACCGACGTGTGCGTGGACGAGTACACCGATCACGGCCACTGCGGCCTGCTCCGGCAGGACGCGTCCGGGGCGGTGGACGTCGACAACGACGCGACGCTGGAGGTGCTCGCGCGGGCGGCCGTGGTCCACGCCAAGGCGGGGGCCGACGTGGTCGCGCCGAGCGACATGATGGACGGCCGGGTCGCCGCGATCCGGCGCGCCCTCGACGCCGAGTCGCTGACGGGGACGGCGATCCTCTCCTACGCCGTGAAGTACGCGTCCGGCTTTTACGGGCCGTTCCGCGAGGCGGCCGACTGCGCGCCCAAGTTCGGCGACCGGGCGGGTTACCAGATGGACCCCGGGAACGCCCGCGAAGGCCTGCGCGAGGCGGCGCTCGACGAGGAAGAGGGGGCCGACATGCTCATGGTCAAGCCCGCGCTCGCGTACCTCGACGTCATCGCGCGCGTGCGCGAGGTGACGACGCTCCCGCTCGGCGCGTACAACGTCAGCGGCGAGTACGCGATGATCAAGGCGGCCGCGGAGCGCGGAATGATCGACGAGAAGCGCGCCGTGCTCGAGCTGCTGACGTCGATCCGGCGCGCCGGGGCGGACTTCATCCTCACCTACCACGCGCTCGACGCCGCGCGCTGGCTCGGCTGAGCGATGCGGAGCCAGGGCGCAGGCGGGAGCGCCGCGCAGCGCTTGAGGTGGGCCGCCGCTTGGGCGGTGGGCGCGTCGGCGGCGTTCGCGGCGGGGTGCTCGCCGAACAGGTGCGACCGGTCCGAGGAAGCGAACCCGCCGATCGAGTTCGTCGAGGCCACGCCGGAGGGGGGTATCTACGAGACCTCGGCGCCGGACGGGGAGCTCCTCTACTTCCCGGGCGGCATGCGGTACGCGCTCAAGCATCACCTCGGCGCGCGCCCGCGGTGGTGGCAGGTGTACCTGTCGTTCGAGCGCGACGGCACGAAGAGCGGCGGGACGCTGGCGCAGGCGGCCGGCAACCAGGCCGAGGTGCCCTGCGTGGACGACCAGCACCTGATCGTCGTCAACGGCAGCTGCTCCGAGTACTGGCTGCGGGTGGTCGCCGGGGGCGCGATCGGCGCCGATGACGGCGCGACCGGCGCCGCAGGAGGCGGGGCCGACGGCGACGGCGATGGGATGGGAGCCGCCGGGGGCACCGTCGTCGGCAGGTGCTTCGGCGACGGCGCCGATCCCGGCGGTGGGAGCGCGGCGCCCTAGGGCCCGCGCTCCTAGGCGTGCGCCGCTGCCTGCCGGGCGAACTGTAGCCGGTAGAGCTTGCTGTAGACGCCGCCCGCGGCGAGCAGGTCCTCGTGCGTGCCCTGCTCGACGACGCAGCCCTTGTGGAAGACGACGATGCGATCGACGGCGCGGATCGTCGAGAGGCGGTGCGCGATGATCAGCGCGGTGCGCCCCTCCATGGCTCCCTCGAGGGCGCGCTGGAGGCGCGCCTCGGTGTCGCTGTCGACGTTGGCCGTGGCCTCGTCCAGGATGAGGAGCGGCGGGTCGCGGTAGAGGGCCCGGGCAAAGGCGATCAGCTGGCGCTCGCCAGCGCTGAAGTTGCTGCCGCGCTCGAGCACGGGGGCGTCGAGCCCGCCCTCGCGCCGCTCGAAGAGGTCGAGGGCGCCGATGCGGTTCAGCGCGTTCACCACCTTGGCCCGATCGGGGATCGCGTCGCCGGCCGCGATGTTGGTGAGCACCGTGCCCGGGAACAGGAACACGTCCTGAGGGACGACGGCGAACTGGCGGCGCAGCTCGTCGCGAGGGTACGCGCTGACGTCGCGGCCGAAGACCCGCACGACGCCCTCATCGACGTCGTAGAGGCGGAGCAGCAGCGACGCCACGGTGCTCTTGCCGGCGCCGGTCGCGCCAACGAGCGCGACCTTCTCGCCGCGCCTCGCCGCGATCGACACGTGCCGCAGCACGGGCGCGCCCGGCTTGTAGCCGAAGCCGACGTTGTCGAGCTCGAACGCGACGCCCTCGTCCGCCGCCCTCGCCGCGCCGCCGCCGCTCGTCGCCGCCGCCGTCGCGTCCTCGTCCTTGTTGTCGAGCAGCTCGAAGACGCGCTCCGCGCCGGCCATCGCGGACTGCAGCAGCGTGTACCGAGCCGAGAGATCGCGGATCGGGACGAAGAACATGTCGATGTAGGCGACGAAGGCGAACAAGGTCCCGAACGAGATCTCGTCCTTCAGGCTGTTCACGCCGGCGTACCAGAGCACCGCGGCGATGCAGACGCTCGAGACCATCTCGATGGCGGCGTCGAGCGTCGCGTCGAGCACGATCGAGCGGTTGTTCGCGTTGCGGTACGCCGCGTTGATCTCGTCGAACTCCTCGGCCGAGCGCTCCTCCCGGGCGTAGGCCTGCACGACGGCCATCCCGGACACCTGCTCGTTGAGGTACGCGTTCATCCGGGCCGTCTTCGCCCGCACCTCGCGGAACGCGTCGCGCATCCGCCGCCGCGTCCAGTTGACGCCGAGGGCGACAGGGGGGACCGCCGCGAAGGCGAGCAACGACATGCGCCAGTCGAGCGACACCATCACCGCGACGATGACGGCGAGCCGGAGGAGATCGCCGAACGCGTTGAGCGCGCCGGACGCGAACATCTCGCCGATCGCGTCCACGTCGTTCGTCACGCGCGTGACGAGCCGGCCGACGGGCGTGCGATCGAAGAACCCGAGGCGGCGGGTGTGCAAGAAGCCGAAGACGCGCACGCGCAGGTCGGCCATCGCGCGCGCGCCGGCGAGCTGCATCAGGTAGAGCTGCGGGAAGGCGAGCGACTGCTCCAGGACCATGACGCCCGTGAGCAACAAGCCGCTGCGCGTGAGGTGATCGAGCCCGCCGGGCGTGTCGAAGGCGTCGAGCGCGTCGCGCATGATGAGCGGGCGCAGCAGCGCCAGCAGCGCCGTGACGACGAGCAGCGCCAGCGACAGCGCGAGGTGCGTGCCCTGCGGGCGCACGAACGGCCACAGCCTCAGCAGCATGCGCGCGTCGTACGCCTCGCCGAGCCGTGACTCCTCGTGGAACCGGCTCAGCACGTCCTCCGTGCGGCTCGCCTTCGTCGCCCCGCGACCCGTGGCCGCCGCCGCCTGCGCCGGCCGCCGCGGACCCGCGCCCGCCTCACCCGCGGCCGAGGCGCCGCCCGATTTCGACCGCATCGTCGCGCTGTCTCCGTGAGCCGGCTGTGTCACGAGAGCCCCACCGGTTGGGAGGACGGCGACGCCTCGAAGGTCGCCAGATCCTCTTCGAGCTGCTGCTCCTCGGCGAACGTCGCGTAGATCCCGCCCGCGCGGACGAGCTCGTCGTGCGTGCCGCGCTCGACGACCCGACCCTGCTCCAGCACGACGATCGCGTCACACCGCCGCGCGGCCGCGACCCTGTGGGTGATCAGGATGACGGTCCGTCGCGCGGCCTGCCGCTCGATCGCCGCGAGGATGGCCTGCTCGGTCTTCGCGTCGACCGCGGAGAGCGGATCGTCGAGGACGAGGACGTTCGGCTCGCGCACGAGCGCGCGCGCGAGCGCGACGCGCTGGCGCTGCCCGCCGGACAGCTGCACGCCGCGCTCCCCGACCACGGTATCGAAGCCGTCAGGGAGCGAGAGCACCTCGTTCAGCACCTCGGCCTCGGCGGCGGCCGCGCGGATCGTCTCGAAGGCGGCGGGCGAATCCGGATCGTCGAGGGAGTAGCCGATGTTGCGGGCCACGGTCGTCGAGAAGAGGAACGCATCCTGCTGCGCGTAGCCGATGCTCGCGCGCACGGTGTCGAGCGGCAGGTCGCAGATGTCGACGCCGTCCAGGAGCACAGAGCCGCGGGGCGTGGGCATGAGCCTGGCGAGCAGCGTGGCGATGGTGCTCTTGCCCGAGCCGGTGCGCCCGACGATGGCGAGCGAGCCGCCCGCTTCGACGTCGAAGCTCACGCCGTCGACCACCTTCCTCGCGCCGTGGGAGAACGTCAGGTCCTTGACGGAGATGGCGCCGCGGACGACCTCGGGGGAGGGCATCGGGCCGCTCACGACCTCGGGGATGGCCTCGAAGATCGCCTTGAGCCGGTCGTAGCCGGCGCGACCGCGCTGGACGATGGCGGCGACGAAGCCGAGGGCGAGCATCGGCCAGGTGAGCCGCAACAGCGCCAGCCAGAAGGAGACGAAGTCTCCCCGCGTCATCTGCTGCTCCAGCACGAGCCGCCCGCCGTACCAGAAGACGATGAGCACGCCGACGGAGCTGATGGCCCCCATGAGCGGCGCCATGGAGCCGCGCAGCTTGGCGAGCGCGAGGCTCTTCTCGAGGTAGCCCTGGTTCGTGCTCGTGAACGCGGCCATCTCGGACGCCTCGAGCGCGAACGATCGGACGACCCTGACCCCGGCGAGGCTCGCGAGGACGCGGTCGCTCATGGCGCCGATCGCCTCCTGGTTGTCGCGGGTGCGGACGAAGAGCTTGGTCGAGAACGACCGGGTGACGAGCATCAGCGCGGGCATCGTCAGGAGCGCCGCGAGCGTGAGCCTCTTCGAGATGTGGAGCATCACGTACAGCGCGCTCGTGAACGCGAAGATCGAGCCCACGACGTTCAGCAGGCCGAAGCCGAGGAGGAGGCGGACCTGCGTCAGATCGTTCGTCGCCCGGCTCATGATGTCGCCGGTCGGCATCTTGCGGAAGAACGCCGGCCCGAGCTTGTGCAGGCGCGCGAGCAGGATCGCCCGGAGCTCGTACTCGACGTTGCGGCCCGCCGTGAAGATGGTGACCCGCGAGAACACGCGCATGATCGCGGCGCCCACGCTGACCGCGAGCATGAGGAGCGCCGCATGCGCGGCCTCGCTCGACTGCGCCTTCACGGCGGCGTCGACGGCGTCCTTGACCAGGAAATCTCGCCTGGCCATGAGGAACTGCTGCGCAGCGAGCAGCGCCGCGCCCGTCAGGTAGAGCGGAAGCTTGTGGCGGAACTGCGCGCCGAGACCGACGGGGTAAGTTGAGGGATCGCGCTTGACCATTGCGTGGGGGGGGGGCCGCGCGGCGACGCTCAGCGCGCCTTGCGCGGCGTCGGCGCGAGCGGCTTGCGGTGCGACGTCGAGAGCGCGGGCCGATCTCTTCCGTCGACCACGAGCTCGAGATCGTCGAGCTCGAGCCTCGTCGAGAGCAAGCCGAGCAGGACGCGCGCGCCTCCGCGCCCATCGAGCTCGCTCACCACGCCGATCTTGTCGCCGAAGGGGCCTCGTCGCACGCGGACGCGGCTGCCCTTCTCCAGCACGCCGCCCTTGGCGGGATCCGGCGCGACCTTCGCGGCAGCTTCTGGCTCGCCGGACGGACCACGCTGCGCTCGCGGCGCGTGATCGGTCGAGGGCTTCTGCGGAGCCTCGGACTTCGCTTGCTGCTCTGCTTCGCCGTGCGGCGCTCGCCGGGCCGGGGCGTTGCCCTCTCCGACCCGCTTCAGCGAGGGCCGCGGCTCTCCGCCGCGGCCAGCGCCGGCGCCGGCGTTGCTCGGCGCCCTGAACAGCGTCGCCAGGGTCGGTCGGCGGGCGGGCAGGGCGGCCTCGACGCGCTCATCGCCGCGCGCTCGAGCCTGCTCCATCGAGCGCTCTCGCGCCCGGGCCTGCTCGGAGCGCCATCGCTCGTTCTCGGCCTCGAGCTCGGCGTGGGCGCGCGCCCGCTCCTGCTCGATGCCCTCGAGCTTGCGGTCGAGCGCGATGCGGTCGTTCTCGCGCGACCACGCGACGAGCCGGTAGATCGGGGCGAGCGCGACGAGCGCGTCCTCGAGCTGCTCATCGAGGATGTCGGCGTGCTCGACCGCCGTCTCGCGCGGGATCGCCCAGCCGATCCAGAGCGGCACCTGACCGTCGGCGGCGCGGCGGAGCATCTCGGCGATCGCGTCCGAGGTGGCCGCGCTGCAGGCGACGCGATCGCCGCCGGCGGCGCCGAACGAGAACTGCTCCGGGAGCGCGTGGAGCGCGCTCGTGAGCTCGGCGGAGAGCGGCGAGGCTGGAGCGCCCGTCGCCTCCTCCGTCGCCGAGAGGCGAGCCCGGAGGTTGTCGACGTCCACCTTCGCGTCCGGGTGGACCGCGAAGCACACCTGCACCTCGCTCTCCGAGATGCGCAGCGCGAGGAAGGCGTGCCGCGTGAAGGGGCTCGGATCGTCGATCGCGTCGGAGATCGAGCGGCCGCGGTCGAGGAGGCGATCGAGCTCGTCGCGCGCCGCCTGGTCGCGCCAGAAGAAGACCCACTGGCAGTCGGCCCGGTGCTTGTTGCGGATCGACGGGTGCTCGTCCGAGCCATGGACATCGACCGAGATGCCGAGCTCGGCCAGCCGGGAGACGACGCCGCGCGCCCAGGCGAGCGCGCGCTGCTTCACCTCGAGGCGGGGGCGTGAGTAGGCCTTCGAGGTCGCTTTTTCGGCGGCGTACGCGTCGAAGTCACGAGCGGTGAGGTGCAGGGAGGGATGGCTCATTGCTTCGACTGGTTGCGATGCGCGGCGTGGGCGGATGCTGCTCGTGGTCCGTCACGGGAGGAGCTGTGCTCCTCGTGAAAGTCGCGCGGATGGTATCGTGAGGAGCTTCGAAATCAAAGCTCCGCGCCGCGCGATCGATCCTGGCGTTGCGTGGAGGCGGCACGCTTGACCGCCCTGACAAGCATGTCACCGTAGGCACTCCCGTGCCCCATCAAGAGGGCGATCCCACCGATATCACGTAGAACCCCGCGTAAATCGCGCTTCTCCAGCGCAGCGGGGCAGCTCCCGGGCGCTCCAGTCACCCGAGTCATCCGAGTCACCCGAGCCCGTGAGCCTGCGAGGCCCGTCGGCCTGACGAAAGAGGAATCATGGAACAGCATCGAGACGAGCACATTGTCTGCGCGAGCTGCGGCACGTCGTTCCTATTCTCGGCCGCGGAAGCTGCCGTCTACGCCGAACGGAAGCTCGCTGCCCCGCCCAAGCGGTGCCGGACCTGCCGCCGTGCGCGCAAGGACAATCGAGGGGAGAGCGAGAGCGGATCGCCGGCTCGCGCTGCGGAGCGCCAGCGCCCTGGTTCGCCTCGGGGTGCCGGGGGGCATCGCAGCCTGGCGCGCGGCGACAGCCAGCCTCGGAAGCCCCGCTACACGGGCGACGTGAACGAGTACCGCAGCCCGATGCAGGACGCGTACTCGGGGCTGACGCCCGCATGGGCGGTGCAGAGCCACTACCCGAACCGCCCGCGCGGCGGCGCGCCCTTCCGGGATGACGGCAACTACCGCGCCCCCTCGTTCACCGGTGAGCGCCGCGCTGCCGCGCCGAGCCGCGGTCCGGCGCAGCAGCCTCGCGCGCCGCGCACTCGTCCGACGTTCTCGATCACCTGCAAGTCGTGCGGCTCCGAGGGCGAGGTCCCGTTCAAGCCGGTCGAGGGCCGCGACGTGTTCTGTCAGGCGTGCTACCGCGCGCGCAAGCCTTCCTGAGAGACGCCTCCTGCGACGCGCAGCCATCGCGCTGCGCCACACCCCCGAGCGCCGGTCGCTCCTCGTGCGGCCGGCGCGGCCGGGAAGCGGCGCCGAAGCCCGGCTGTCTCTGACCGGGCTTCGGGCGGGCGGAGCTAGAGGCTGATCTCGCAGGCGAGCTCGGAGGTGAAGCCGAGCTCGCCGAGCGTGATCGTGACCTTCACGCCGCCGCCGGACGCGCGGCGCGCTGTCTCCTCGACCATCCCCACGACCCACAGCCGGAGCGGCAGCGAAGCAGGGTCGAAGTCGCCGATGTGGAGCGTGACCCGCCCGGTCGGGCCCGTCGCCACGCGCCACGAGCCGAACGTGAAGAGCCGCGACCAGATCGATGTCCCGCGGCGCATGAGCGACGCGATGTCGGTCAGCGGGCGGGCGAACAGCGTGCGCACGAGGCTGTGCAGCTCGCCGCCCACGCCGAGCCTGCCGATGTCGCGCCAGCGCTCGAGATCGCGCAGGACCAGCGATGTCGCGAGCTCCATGTAGGCGTCGAGCGCCTCGAGCTCGTACCCGACGAGCGCGTTGATCGAGTCGTGCTTGAAGTCGTCGGCGTAGCGGAGCGGCATCTGCGAGACGACCTCGTCGCGCGCGCTCCTCCCGTACTCATCCACGATGGTGCGATCGACGCTCCGCAGGACGGGGCCGCGCACCTGGTACTGCCCGGCGAAGCGCGCCGGCAGCGGCCGGACCGGGGTGACGTTGGGCCGCCGCGTGTCGCGTGTCCGGTTCATCAAGGAGCCGAAGTCCGCGCTGCGGACGGTCGGCTCGGCCCGGTGCCCGAGGTCGGCGCTGCGCACCGTGGGCAGCGACTCGCCGCGCTGCGAGAGCATCGTGGGCTCCGAGCCGCGGCTCCGCAGCGCGTTCGAGAGCGTCATGCCGGGCGCGGGCTTCGCTGGCTCCGAGGACGACGGCCGCATCCCGGGCGGCGCCTCGGTGACGCGCCCCCCCGGCACGATCGACGGCGAGATGCGCATCGGCGGCGGAGGGTTCACGTCGAACCCCGGGCGCGATCGATCGCGCGAGGACGAGAGGCGATCGCGCTCGTTCTCCGGCGCGTTCCCCAGGCTCAGCGCCATCCGCCGCTGCACGTTGATCAGCCTGCCGAGCGCCGTCGTCCGCCGGGGCGGATCAGGCGCGACGCGCTCGAGCTCGCGGACGACGTCGCCGGCCGTCTGGAACCGCTTCGCGGGATCCTTTTGCAAGAGCCGCTGCACGATCGCCTCGAGCCGCGGGTCGACGGTCACGCCCGCCGAGGCGAGCGTGGGCACCTCGGCGTGCACGACGCGGAACGCGGTCGCCACGGCGGTCGGCGCGCGGAACGGCCGCGTGCCGGTGAGCACCTCGTAGAGGAGCACGCCCACCGAGAAGAGATCGCTCCGACCGTCGAGCGGCGACTCCCCCGTGGCCTGCTCGGGCGACAGATAGTCGGGCGTCCCGAACACGACGCCCGTGCGCGTCCGCGGCGAGGGGCCATCGGAGTCGAGCACCTTGGCGATGCCGAAGTCGAGCAGGCGGACGACGGCCGAGCCGCGGCTCGGATCGAAGGCGATGAAGATGTTCTCGGGCTTGAGATCGCGGTGGATGATCCCCGCGCGGTGCGCGGCGTCGAGCGCCTCGAGCACCGGGATCGCGACGCCGACGGCGGCCTCCATGTCGAGGCGGCCGAAGCGCGCGAGCGCCATGCCGAGCGACTCGCCGTCGAGGTGCTCCATCACGATGTACGGACCGAGCTCGCCGACGCCGGCGTCGATCACGTCGACGATGTTCGGGTGGCGGATCCGGTTGACCGCCTGCGCTTCCTGGAAGAACCGGTGCGAGAGCTCCGAGTTGTCCGCCAGCTCTGGGTGGAGGAATTTGATCGCAACGGCGCGACCTGCGAGCACGTGCTCCGCCCGGAACACGTCGCCCATGCCGCCCCCGCCGATGCGCTCCGCGAGGCGGTACTTGTTGTCGACGAGGAGGCCGGGGGTCGGGGGTCGAAACGCCATCTGCTGCCGCTGGCGGGCGAGGGACCAACGTCATGGTCCCCGAGAACACGCGCCCCTGTAAAGGGTTGGGAGGCACGGCCCTCCCGAAAGACCGATCCTATTCCTTCGGTGCCTGCCGCGGCTAGGTTACCTGCGTCAGGTGTGGGGCGGATCGCAGCGCGAAGTGACTTGCGCGCGGCAAGATCACGGTTCGGGTGCATTCTTCCGCAGTTCGGCGATCTGCTGGGCGATCTCCGCGAACCCGCGGCCCATGGGAAGGGACGCCACGAACTGCGGCGGTACGGACAGCTTGCCGAGGTGGGCGCGGACGTTGGCCACCCCGAAGGTCAGCACAAATGCGGCGAAGGCGACGCCGTCGTTGCCGCTGTCGCCGACGAACGCGTAGCGTTGCCGCGCCCGGGTAGGATCCTCACCGAACCGAGCGGAGAGCAGGCGCACAATCCCCGTGGCCTTGTCGGACGGGTCGTGCGTCAGGTGGAGGTGGACGCTCGAGAGCAGCGTCCTCACCCCCCGCTCGCGCAGCTCGGCGCGCATCTTCTGCACGTCTTCCGGCGGGACATGCCGGTGCTCCCCGATGTCGATGGTGACGTCGGTCACCCTCTGGTCGTTGTCGTCCGCGAGCGCCGCCGCCGGAAAACGACGCACCATGTCATTGGCGAGCCCGATGAGCTCGGCCCGACGGGCTTGCCGCGCTTCGCGGTCCAGGTCGTCGAGCGTGACGACGCGGCTGGCGCCGGCGCGCGGGGCGTGCCCTCCTCGATGGCCGGCGATGTCGCTTTCCTCCTCGCGGACCAGCGCGAGGGCTCCGTTTTCGACGATCGTCGCGTCGATCGGCCACTGCCGCTGGAGCACCTGGCCCCAGCCGGCGGGCCTGCCGGTGCAGGCGATCAGCGCGAGCCCCGTCTCGCGTAGACGGAAGAGCGCTGCGTACGCCGCCTCGGTGAGGGCGCCGTGATCCAGCACGGTGTCGTCGAGATCGAAGATCACCCCGGCGAGGGCGCGCGCGGCGTGGCGAGGGAGGAGGGAGAGCGGCTTCATCGGGCGATCGTCAGAGCGCGTCGATGCGCGCGATGAGGCTCTTCAGGTAGAGCCCCTCGGGGAAGGCGGCGGGGACGGGGTGATCCCCTCCCTGGAAGTGCCGGTCGAACACCGCGGCCTGCATGCGCGCGTCGCGCGCGCCGAGCGCGAGCACCCGGGTCAGATCGTCGAGGCTCACGGCGCTGGAGCAGGAGCAGAGCACGAGGACGCCGCCCGGGCGCGTGGCCCGGCACGCCCCGGCCGCGAGGCGCCGGTACGCCGTGAGCGCGGTGTCCTTGGTGGCGCGCGTGCCTGCGAGCTTCGGAGGGTCGCAGATGACGAGATCGTAGCCCGCCTGCCTCGACGCGTTCTGCAGCGCCTTGCGGGCGTCGTCGCGCGTGAACTTGATCCGGTCGAGGAGCCCGTTCTCCCGCGCGCACTCCGCCCCGACCTCGATCGCCGTCGCGCTCTCGTCGATCGCGAGGACCTCGCTCGCCCCGCCGCGGGCCGCCGCCATGGCGAACGTGCCGACGAAGCAGAAGGCATCGAGCACGCGCCGGTTGTGGGCCAGCTGCTCGACGCGGGTCCGCAGCGTCCGCTGATCCAGGTAGAACCCGGTCTTGTGGCCGAGCGCGAGCGGGATCGTGTACCGCAACCCCCGCTCGACGAACCGGAGCTGATCGAGCGCGGGGTCGCCGCGCACCACGCCCGCGTCGGCGGTGAACCCCTCGAGCTTCGCGAGGGATTCCGGGGTCCTGTCCACGATCGCGCGGGGCGAGAGCGCCGCCTGGAGGGCGTCGAAGATCACCCCTTCGCGGCGCTTGATCCCGATCGTCCCGAGCTGCACGACGACCACGTCGCCGAACAGATCGACGATGAGCCCGGGCAGGCCGTCCCCCTCCGCGTGGATCAGCCGGAAGGCGTCGGTCTCATGGCCAGGCGCCCGCGCGGGCAGGCCGAGCTCGCGGCGGTGCGCGATGGCGCGCTCGATCCGGTGCCGGAACAGGGCCGCGTCGATCGGCCTGTCCTCGCGCGTGTACATGCGCACCGGGATGGCCGAGCGCGGTGTGTAGAGCCCGCGCCCGAGCACGCTGCCGTAGGGGTCGGTGACGACGACCTCGTCCCCGGCCACCGCGCCGCCCTCGATGCGCGCGATCGCCTGAGCGAACACCCAGGGATGCCCCGACCACACCGGCCGAACATGACCCTGCTTCAACGTAACCGTAGGCATGGTGGAATCCGATTGGTCTCGATGTTGGCAGGGCTCCCGACGGGGGCGACCGCGCCGTGACCTTTGCCGTGGGAGCTAGTACCCTGCGGAACGGCGCGCGTGTGAACCTTCCGCCACAGCGTGCCGTGGCGGCCGATGCACGCCGGCGTGCTGCGTGGCCATGGTGACGACGATCCCGCAAGATGGTCGATGGCATCCCGGTTGCTAACTTCCCTGCACCGAAGAGGAGTCGCCCGATGCGCCGTTGCTTGACCCATGCCCTTGTTGCTGTGGCGATGACCGCGCCGATGAGCGCGTTCGCGCAGGAGGACAGCAACTGTCCTCCCGGCGCGTGGTTCTGCGAGGAAGTGGAGCCGCCTCGCGATCCCGTCGCAGAACCGCCGCCCGCCGCTCCTGCCGAGGCCGCGCCTGACGAGGCGCCGCCGCCCCCGCCGCCGGCCAGGGGGGCCGCCCGCCGGGCCCCGCCGGTCGTCGTCTACGAGACCTCGCCGTCGGGCCCGCCTCCTCAGGTGATCGTCGTGGCGCCTGGGGCGGCCCCTCCGCCGCGCGTGATCGTCCGCCGCGTGGCGCCGCCGGCGCCGCCCCCGCCGGTGAAGCGGCGCTGGCGGCGTCACTGGGGGATCAACCTCCGCATGGAGGGCGTCATGTTGGGGCGCGAGCACGGCGGAGCGGAAGACGCTGGCATGGGAGGCGTCGGGATCAGCCTGCGCTACCGGCCTGTCCCGGCGTTCGCGATCGATGCGGGCGCCGACTTCCTCGCGGGCACGGACTACAACGGCGACCAGCGGACCGAGGTGCCGCTCTCGCTGAGCGGGATGCTGTTCGTCAACCCGCGCAGCCGCACCCAGTTTTACTTCATGGGCGGCCTGAACATCGCGCACGCCGAGGTCGATCGCTCCTCGAGCGAGGCCGCGGCCGGCGGCGCCGAGTTCGCTCCGGACACGGAGTACGACTATTTCGGCGCGCACGGCGGCATCGGCCTCGAGTTCCGGCTTTCGCCCCGCATCGCGCTGAACGTCGACGCGCTCGGCTTCGTGCGCAGCCGCACGGACGATGGGCTCGTTCCCGAGTTCACGGATTCCGACACCGGCCGGACGACCAACACGTCGGGCGGGGGGCTCTTCCGCGGCGGGCTCAGTATTTACTGGTGAGCGGCTCCTCATAGCCTCCCGTCCACCCTGACCGCGCGGTGTTCGCGTCCGTTCTGCTCTCGACCAGGCGGTCGCGGTCCGGACCGTCTCCACGCGGTATAACGCACGCATCGTGCTCCAGGCCTCGATCATGCGCGCGCTCCGTGGCCGCGCCCCGCTGTTGCTCGCCCTCGCTGGCGGCGCGACGTTCGCCCTCACGGCGCCGCCGACGGATCTGGTCCCCGCCGTCATCGTTGGCCTCGCTCTGCTGGCGGCCGCCGTCCACGACGCCCCGACGATCTGGCGCGCCTTCGGGCGCGGCGCTGTCTGGGGAACGGCGGCGGGCGTCGTGGGGCTGCGCTTCGTGCCGGAGGTCATCCAGCGGTTCACACCTCTCGGCTCGGCGGCCTCGTACCTCGCGCTGGTGCTGCTCGCGGCCGCCCAGTCGCTGGTCTGGGCGATCTGCGGCGGCATCACGAGCGCGCTCCTCCGGCGGCTGCGCGTTCCCCTCGAGCTCGCCTTTGCGACCGGCGTGTTCGCCGCCGTGGCCATCCCGACCGTCTTCGGCTGGACTCCTGCGGGTCTCATGAGCCCCTGGCCGGCGCTCGTGCAGCTCGCCGATCTCATCGGCGAGCGGGGCGTCTCCGTGCTGTTCGCCGTCGGGGCGGCCTTGCTCACCCGCGCTGGCCTGGCCGCCTCGGGGAGGGCGCCGGGCGGGCGGCCGCTCGAGCGCGCGCCCGCGCAGGAACCGCGGCCCACCCGCCTTCGGTTGCCCCGCGCGATCTTCTACCCGGCGCTCTCGAGCATCGCGCTGTTCGGGCTGCTCGCGGCTCACGGCGCGCTGCGGATGGCGGCGGTGGAGCGCGCCGGCGCCGGCCTGCCGACCGCGCGCGTCGCGCTCGTCAACCAGGCGGTGGGGCCTCACGAGCGCTGGCAGGCGAAGAACCACCCGCGGATCTTGCGAACCCTGCACGAGCTCACCCGGGAGGCCGAGGCCGGCGGCGCAGAGCTCACTCTCTGGCCCGAGGCGGCGTACCCTTACCCCCTCTCGCACAGCGCCCGGCAGGCGCCGCGCGGCGGTCGCGCGATCCTGGGGCCCGGCATCCGTGGCCCGATCCTCGCGGGGCTCATCACCCAGGCGCCGCCCGTGAAGGCCGCCGACGGCGTCGAGGAACGGAACAGCTACAACTCCGCGACCCTCGTGCTCCCCGATGGGAGCATGCAGCCGACGCAGGACAAGCTGCAGCTGCTCTGGTTCGGCGAGACGGTCCCGGGCGGCGCTTACCTGCCCTGGCTGCGGCGCATCTTCCAGAAGAGCGGTGGGCTCGTCCCGGGCGCGGAGCCGCGCGCCCTCACGTTGCCCCGAGAGCACGGGCCCGCGCTCCGGATCGGGGTGCTCAACTGTTACGAGGACACGCTCACCGGGGTGGGGCGGCGGATCACCGGGGCGCTCGCCCCGAACCTCCTCGTCAACATCACGAACGACGCCTGGTTCACCGGGAGCGCCGAGCCCGAGCTGCATGCGAGGCTCGCGGTCATGCGCGCCATCGAGCTGCGCCGTGATCTCGTGCGGGCGGTGAACCTCGGCGTCGTGTCATGGATCGACGCCCGAGGCGTAGTGCGCAGCCGCGATGAGAGCGCTGCGCCGGGGGTGACCTTCGCGACCCCCTCGGTCAGGGACACGCCGCTGACGCTCTACACCCGTCTGGGCGACGCCCCGATGGCGTTGCTGCTCGCCTTCGCGAGCGTCGCTTGCGCGCTCCGGGCGCGACGCTCCACAGCGAAGGCCCCGCGGCAAGCCCGGGGCGTCAGCTCGGGGGCGCGAACGCCTGCGGGGCCCCCGGAGCTCGCGCCGCCCGATGCGGCGACGCAAGCTGCGGCCACGGACGCGCCGCTCAGCCGTCCTTGAGCGCCTTGACGGGCGCCGCGCGGAGCTTGCGGCTCGCCGGCTTGCCCTTGATGGTCATCGGCTGCTTCGTGAACGGATTGACGCCTTCCCGGTCCTGCGTGGCCGGGATCTCCTTCGCCTTGATCTTCACGAGGCCCGGAACCGTGACCTCGCCCGGCCCCTCCGGACCGAGCTCTTTCTTCACCAGCTCGCCGAGCGCATCGAGCACGCTGGCCACGGACTTCTTGTCGAGGTGGGTGGCCTCGGCAAGACCGACGATCATCTGCGCCTTGGTCAGCTTGTTCGAACCGGGCATGTTTCCTCCAAGTCGAAAGGGGGCGTCCGTTTAACAAGCGAGGTTTCGCATCGCAAGCGATAACTCATCGCGCCCCCGTCTTCTTTTGCCTCGCGGTGCTGCGATGCGGCTTGATTACAGTGTTGCTGTTGCTTCGTGACGCCGCCGCGGCCTCGAGCTCCCGGGTCAAATCCGTCATTTCCCGTTCTTCTGCGTCGGTCTTGTGGTCGTAGCCGAGCAGGTGGAGCAGGCCGTGCCCGAGCAGCATCGTGATCTCGTCGAGCAGCGGGCGATCGCGCTCGGCGGCCTGCCGCGCGGCCGTGTCGATCGAGACGATCACGTCGCCGAGGAGACCGCGCCATACCGACGGATCCACGGGACCTCGCCGGCCGCGCCTGCGCGAGTCGGCCCCGTTCTGGTCCAGCATCGGGAAGGCAAGGACGTCGGTCGGCTTGTCCTTGCGCCGGTAGCTGCGGTTGAGCTCGTGGATGGCCTCATCGTTCACCAGGGCGACGGAGAGCTCCACGCCCTGCAACGCGAGGTGGGAGAGCATCTTGCTCGCCCGCCGGCGCACGACCGCCGTCGACACCCCCTTGAAGGGCCCTCCCTGCGTCGTGACGGACACGACCGCGGGGGCCGCCGGGCGGCTCCCGCGGCGCGTCGTCCCCGAGCTCTCCTTGCGCTTCTCGGCCACGGGATCGCTATACCAGCTCGGGGATCTTCTTCGCATCTGCCAAGAACTGCGCGAGCCCGACGTCGGTGAGCGGGTGCCTGGTCAGCTGCTTGATGACCTTGAGCGGCATCGTCGCCGCGTGCGAGCCGATCATGGCGGCCTGCACGAAGTGGACGGGGTGCCGCACGCTCGCGGTGAGCACCTGCGTCGAGAACCCGTAGTTCCTGAAGATGGTCACGACCTGCAGGACGAGATCCATCCCGTCCCCCGCGGCGTCGTCGACGCGCCCGACGAACGGCGACACGTACGTGGCCCCGGCCTTGGCCGCGAGCAGCGCCTGGGCGGCCGAGAAGCAGAGGGTCACGTTCGTCTTGATGCCCTCGGAAGCGAAGATCCGGGCGGCCTTGAGCCCCTCGTCGATGAGCGGCACCTTGACCACCACGTTCCGGTGAATCTTCGCGAGCTCGCGACCCTCGCGGAGGATCGCGTCCTTCTCGACCGCCACCACCTCGGCAGAGATGGGGCCGTCGACCACCTCGCATATCTCGGCGATCGCCCGCTTCGTCGGCTTGCCGGTCTTGGCGAGGAGCGACGGGTTGGTCGTGACGCCGTCGATGACCCCCATCGACTGCGCTTCCTTGATTTCCGCGATATCCCCTGAATCGATGAACACCTTCATGATGCTGCCTCCGGGAACCGATGGATCGGCCCTTCGGCGGTGTTCATGCTGGGGTCAGATGCCGAGGAGCAAGGGCCTGACAGGGGCCCTCGCTGCCTCGTTCTGGCTGCCAGGCGGAGCGGGCAGGGGGCGCCGGCTCAGGCCGTCGCCTCGTCCTCACCGCCATGGCACTTGTTGAACGGCTTGCCGCTGCCGCAGGGGCACTCCTGCTCCTGCATGACGGCAGGCTGCGGGAGCGCCGGGGCGGGGTTCGCGCCGATCGGGAGGGACTCGTCGTGCTGCGCGACCGCGTCGAGCAGCGCCGCGGCGTGCCGCTCGCGATCCGCAGCCTCGATCTGCGCCTCTTCCTGCTCGGCGCGCCTGACGTTCACGCTGAAGAGCTTCGTGACCACGTTCGAGGAGACGCGGGCCACCATGTTGACGAACATGTTGTAGCCCTCCTTCTTGTACTCCTGCTTCGGGTCCTTTTGCCCGTAGCCGCGCAGGCCGATGCCGTCGCGGAGGTGGTCCATGTCGGTCAGGTGGTCGACCCAGGCCTTGTCGAGCTCCTCCAGGTAGAGGTGGCGGAAGATGCGCAGCGACAGCTCGACGCCGATCTCCTCCTCGCGCTTCTCGTACGCCTTCTCGGCGCGCTCGTAGAGCTCCCGCGCCAGCGTCTCCTGGTCGCCGATGTGCGCGATGTCGTCCGGCAGCTCGACGCCGAAGTGCTCGCGGAAGCCCTGGAAGATGCCGCCCCAGTCCCAGTCCTCCGGCGGCTTGCGGGCCGGGCACGACTCCTCGACCATCGCGCCGATGATCCGGTCCATCAGATCGAGCAGCCGCTCGCGCTGCTCGGTGAGCGCCAGGGGCATGAGCTCGGAGCACTCGTCGTAGATCTCGAGGGCCTTGTCGGCGCGCGTCTCGAGCTCGATCTTCACGCCCCAGCGCGTGTAGATCTCGCGCTGCATGTTCTCGAGCTCGACGAACCGCTCCGTCTTTTCGAAGTCCTTTCGCACGATCTCGCGCCGGTTGCCGTCCGCGTCGAGCGGCATCACCGGGTCGTTCGCGAACATGCCGAGCAGGTAGCCGACGTCCGGGCGGACGAGCTCCACGATGGACGCGAGCGGCTTGATCGCCCGCTTCTCGCCCGTCGGCTTCCCCTCCTCATCGAGGACCTCGGGATAGTAACGGCCGACGAGCAGCGACTGGCGCATGTCGTAGATCGTCTTGCGCTGCGCGCTCATCACGTCGTCGTACTCGAGCAGGTTCTTGCGGATGTCGAAGTTGCGCTCCTCGACCTTCTTCTGCGCGTTCTCGACGCTCTTCGTCACCCACGGGTGCTCGATGGGCTCGTCGTCGGGCATGCCCATCCGCTCCATCAGGTTCTTCACCCGATCCCCGGCGAAGATGCGCATGAGGTCGTCCTCGAGGGACAGGTAGAACTTCGACGTCCCGGGGTCGCCCTGGCGGCCGGCGCGGCCGCGCAGCTGGTTGTCGATGCGGCGCGACTCGTGCCGCTCGGTGCCCAGGATGTACAGCCCGCCGAGCTCGCGAATCTCGTCGCCCTCGGCGGAACACTCCTTCTTGAGCTCGTCGACCAGGGCCTCGAACGCATCGGGCTCCGCCTCGGGCTGGCGGTTCTGCTCCTTGAACTTGAGCTTGGCGAGCATCTCCGCGTTGCCGCCCAGGATGATGTCCGTCCCGCGACCCGCCATGTTCGTCGAGACCGTGATGGCCCCTTTGCGGCCCGCCTGCGCGACCACGTAGGCCTCGTTCTCGTGGTGCTTCGCGTTCAGCACGTTGTGCTTCACGCCGCGCTTCGTCAGGATCCGGCTGATCGCGGTGCTCTTCTCGACGCTCGTCGTGCCCACCAGGATCGGCTGGCCGAGCTCGTGCTTCTCGAGGATCTCGTTGATGACCGCCGTGAACTTCTCCTTCTCGGTCTTGTAGACGAGATCCTCGTAGTCGACGCGGACCACCGGCTTGTTCGTGGGGATGATGACGCAGTCGAGCTTGTACGTGCTGTGGAACTCCGCCGCTTCCGTGTCCGCGGTGCCGGTCATCCCGGAGAGCTTCTTGTACAGCCGGAACAGGTTCTGGAAGGTGATCGTCGCCATCGTCCGGCTCTCCTCCTGGATCCGGACGTTCTCCTTCGCCTCGACGGCCTGGTGCAGGCCGTCCGACCACCGACGGCCCGCGAGGACGCGGCCGGTGAACTCATCGATGATGAGCACCTTGCCGTCGCGTACCATGTAGTTGACATCGCGCTTGTACAGCGTGTGAGAGCGCAGGCACTGGTTCAGGATGTGCAGCGTCTCGAGGTTCACCGGATCATAGAGGTTCGTGCCCTTGAGCACCTGGAGCGAGGCGAGCAGCCGCTCTGCCGTCTCCACCCCCTCGTCGGTCAGCGTCACCGAGTGCCCCTTCTCGTCGACGGTGTAGTGCTCCTCGTTCCGGAGCTGGGGGATGACCTCGTTGATCGTGCGGTACTTGTCGCTCGAGCGCTCCCCCTGCCCGCTGATGATGAGCGGAGTCCGCGCCTCGTCGATGAGGATGGAGTCGACCTCGTCGACGATCGCATAGTGCAGCGGGCGCTGAGCGTACTCGAGCGCCGAGAACTTCATGTTGTCGCGCAGGTAGTCGAAGCCGAACTCGTTGTTCTGGCCGTACGTGATGTCGCAGCGGTACGCGTGGCGCTTCTCGGCGTCGCCCTGCTGGTTGACCACCACGCCCGTCGACAGGCCGAGGAAGCCGTACAGCTTGCCCATCCACTCGGCGTCGCGCCGCGCCAGGTAATCGTTCACCGTGACGACGTGGACGCCCTTACCCTCGAGGGCGTTCAGATAGCAGGGGAGCGTCGCGACCAGGGTCTTGCCCTCGCCGGTGCGCATCTCGGCGATGCAGCCGTTGTGGAGCACCATGCCGCCGATGAGCTGCACGTCGTAATGGCGCATCTTGAGCGCGCGCTTCGACGCCTCGCGGCAGACCGCGAACGCCGGGACCAGGATGTCGTCCAGCGTCGCCCCGTTGGAGAGCTTCTCCTTGAACTCCGCCGTCTTCGCTCGGAGCTGGGCGTCCGAGAGCTTCTGCAGCTCCGGCTCCATCCTGCTGATCACCTCGACCCGGGGTCGCATGCGGCGGATGGCACGCTCGTGCGAGGTGCCGAAAATCTTCTTCATCGCCCAAGTGAACATCTTTAGGTGCCTTGGCTCCGCGGCGGTCAGGTGGGAGGAGAGGGTCCGGCCGAGGAACGCGAACGTAGTCGCGCCGCGGGCGTCGCGCAATTCCAGGACCGCGCGCGGCGCGCGGTCGACGACGCCGCCGACGCGATCCGCCCGAGGCTCCGCAGCCCGGGTCCCCGTCAGGCGTTCGTCGTCCGATCCCGCTCCGCGCGCGGGCGAACGCTCGTCCCCGCGCCGCGCGCCCAGCGGACCACGACCGTCCCGGGCCACCAGGGGGGCGCCCCGGGGCGGCGCGTCACGTCGCGAGGTGGAGGCGTCAAGCCGTGGTGCACGAGGGGGGACTCGAACCCCCAAGCCTCCCGGCGCCGGAACCTAAAACCGGTGCGTATACCAATTCCGCCACTCGTGCGCGCGGACGCTTGTGGCACCCTACGCCAGCCTCATCAAGCGGGAAAATCAGTTTGCTGCGTTGCGCCGAACGCGTCAGGGCGGGGCACCGCGAGCGGCCCGGACATGTGGCCCGCGGTACGTCGAGCCTGGAGCAACCGGCGGATCGGCGGACCGCGCCGCCTTGGCGGGGCCGCAAACCTGGGCTGGCCCGTGCGCACGAACCGCCCACCGACGGCCAGCGACGCGGTGGGTAAGCCGACAGGGTGGGGGGGCGCTCTTCGTCGGGGCGGAGAGGCGCTGCGGAGGGAGCGCGAAATGGGCACAGCGGCGGCCCCGGGGTCGGCGGGGCAGCCTCACCGGCAGCGACGCTCGAACGAGCGCGTTGCCGCCGAGAACAGGGGAAACGAGGCCCAGGCGACGGCGGCGCCTCGCCTTCGGCACGTGCGTTGCGAAGGGGGGACCGTCCGCGGACGCGGATGCTGCCGCTGAACGACGGAGGGGGCGCGCTCATCGCCGTCCTCGTCGATGCGGCGCAATTCGACTGCAAGCCGCAGGGATACCCGATGACGTACCAACCGAACGTTCTCCTCCTCGATCAGGACCATGTCCTCCGGAGGGCCACGGCGCTCCTCCTCTGCAACCGCGGCGCGCTCGTCAGCCCGGCCGCGACCTTGGAGGAAGCGATCTCCCTCTCCCGCGAGCGCGTCTACGACGTCGCGCTGATCGATCTCGCCCCCGGAACGAAAGGCGCCCGGGAGATCCTGGGCCGCCTGCGGCGCGAGGGCACGATGCCCCGGCGGGTCATCTTCTGTGCCGACGAGCCGGTCTCGTGCGACGGCACGGACGACGTCAGCGAGGTCCTGCTCAAGCCGTACGCCTTCGGTCGGCTGCTCAGCACGATCTTCGTCGACCTCAGCCCCCGGCCCTCCACGCAGTCCGGGGTCTTTCCTCGCCTCCGCCTGGTCCAGGGCGAACGCGCCGACCTGGAGGGGAGCCGCCCGAGCGCGCCTGGCGCTGCGGCGGGTATGGAGGGCGTGGAAGGCCACCGCGCCGAGCGGCGCACCTTCATCGAGGCGAACGGCGCCGCGGTGTACCGGCTCCAGCGCAGGCCGCGCAGCGGCACCTCCGGGCGGACGCTCAGGCCGTCGCGGCGAGCACCTCGAGGTGCTCGCCATCCCGGATGACGATCCGCCGCCGGTCGAACGCGATCAGGCCGGCGCGCTTCAGCTTGCCGAGCAGCAGGGTGACCGTCTCGCGGGTGGACCCGATCAGCAGCGCGATGTCCGCGTGCGTGAACGGGGCCGACACCAGCTGGCCGGCGGTGTGGGGCTGCCCCCATCGCCGCGCAGCGGCGCGGAGGAACTCGATCAGGCGCGCTTCGACCGTGCAGAGGAGCAGGGAGCCGAGGCGCGCCTCGGTCTCGAGCTTGCGCGCCACGAGCGCCGCCGCGAGCGCGCCGCGGAGCGCTGCGTCGGAGGCGAGCTGCCGCTCGAGACCGGCGAGCGGCACCACGAGCGCGTTCCCCTCGTCGAGCACCGTCGCGCTCTCGGAGGAGACCGTCGCGCCCGCGAGCGCGCCCTCGCCGACGAGGTCGCCAGGCCCGCGGTGCCCGAGCGGAACCACCCGACCGTCGGCGACGCGCTCGACCTTCACGCGACCCGCCCCGATCAGGAACAGGTGCCTCGGCGGCGCGCCCTGCTGGCAAAGGCACTGCCTGCGCGCGAGCCGCTCGACCCTGCCGAGCTCGAACAGCGCCCGCCGGCTCGGTGAGGCCAGCGAGGCGAGGGGTGAGCGAGACAGGATCCGCTCCTTCTCGACATCCTGCGAAGCCCCGCCGCGCACGCCCTCCGCCTCCATCCCGTGCCCGTGCGTAGGTCCGCGCACCTTCGGCTTTCCCATCGCGCCTTCGCCCAACCTTTCGGGATTTCAAGCCTCCCGATCGGCGGCCGATAGTGCAACGATCGGCAGATGGGGGCCAATCCGAACTGGCTGCGGGCAGAGCTCCGCGCGGGGCGAAAAATCTACCGCGGCGAAGGCTGAAACCATGTTCAGCGGTGTAGGATGCAAGCCCCGCGCTATTTTTTGGTGCAGACGTGAAAGCAAGACCCGGGCCGCTGCCCAGTTCGATGCTACGTTGGGGGTGAGGCCACCAATGAGACACTCGATGGCACGAACCTCGCGCAATGCCCCGGCCCCCGTTCGGCGGGTGGCGCTGGCGGCGAACTGAGAGAAGGAGCTCCTCATGGGCATGGAGATGAAGCTCCAGTTCAAGCTGTCGCAGCAGCTTGTGATGACCCCGCAGCTGGTGCAGGCCATCCGGCTGCTGCAGCTCTCACGGCTCGAGCTGGTCGACGAGATCAGGAAGGAGCTGGACGGCAACCCTGTCCTCGCGGACGACATGACCGACCCGAAGGCGCGGGACGGCGACAAGGGGGATCAGCGGGGGAGGAACGCGGACCTGCCGACGGAGCAGCGGCTCGAGAACGGCGAGCGGTTCGACCGAGACACCGACATCGCGGCGCGCGAGACGGAGAAGCGGGTCAAGGAAGTGGACTGGGAGCAGTTCCTGGAAAACAGGCAGCTCCAGCAGGCCATGCCCGCGCACCGGGGCGGCTTCGAGGAGCTGCCGCCGATCGACCAGAACCTGACCAAGCCGTCGAACCTGCGTGACCACCTGCTCTGGCAGCTCCAGATGAGCGATTTCGTCGAGAACGAGCGGCAGTTCGCGCTGCTCGTCATCGGCAACCTCGACGAGAAGGGGTACCTCGACCTCAAGGGGGGCGAACGTCCGGACGGCACGAAGGGGCCCGACATCAGCCTCGTGGACCTGGCGCGGGAGGCGGAGCTCCACCCCGAGGACGCCGAGGAGGTGCTGTCGATGATCCAGCGCTTCGATCCGGTCGGGGTCGCGGCCCGCGACCTGTCGGAGTGCCTGCGGGTGCAGGCCGAGGTGCTCGGCTTCGACGACATCGAGATGGCCATCATCAAGGACCACCTCCACAACGTGGAGCGGCGCAACTTCCCCGCGATCGCGAAGGCGCTGAAGATCCCGCTGGAGGAGGTCTACGACGCGGTCCAGGAGATCCAGAAGCTGGAGAGCGTGCCGGCGCGCAACTTCGCCGAGGTCGACGAGAAGACCATCGCCATCACCCCGGACGTGTACGTCATCAAGGACGGCACCCAGTTCGTCGTCACCGACAACGACAAGGGGCTCCAGCGGCTCTACATCAACGAGAACCTCGCCCAGCGGATGCTCAGGGACCCGAAGGCGAAGGAGTTCATCAGCGAGAAGCTCCGGAGCGCGCAGTGGCTGATCCGGGCCATCGAGCAGCGGCGGCGCACGATCATCAAGGTGACCGAGTGCATCGTCGAGAAGCAGCGCGAGTTCCTGGAGCGCGGCGTGGGCTACCTGAAGCCCATGATCCTCAGGGACGTCGCCGAGTCGGTCGGCATGCACGAGTCGACCATCTCCCGCGTGACGTCGAACAAGTACGTGCACACGCCCCAGGGGCTCTTCGAGCTGAAGTACTTCTTCAACTCATCCATCCACAGGGTCGCCGACGAAGACATCGCCTCCGAGAGCGTCAAGCAGGCGATCAAGAAGATCATCGTGGCCGAGGACAAGTCGAATCCCTACAGCGACCAGGCGATCGTCAAGATCCTCGAGGAGACGGACGGCATCAAGATCGCCCGCCGCACCGTGGCCAAGTACCGCGAGATGCTCGGCATCCTGAGCTCGTCGAAGCGCAAGAAGATGTTCTGAGCCGCGGCGGCCGGCCGCGGTCGCACGCCCCTCTGCCACGCCGCCCCTCACGGCCCCGAGCCATGCCCGCCGAACCGATCACGGCCGCCCAGATCTTCGAGCGCTTCTTCGCGCCGCAGTACCCGCCCGACGCGCTCGTCGACCTGGCAGGCGCGCGCTCCACGGACGCGAACCCGGCTGGAAACCCGTCGATCCTGGCCCAGATCGACCACGCAGCGGAGGTGTTCGCCCGCCTCGCGCCCGCGGCGTTCGGCGCGCCTGACCTCGGGCTCGACTTCTCCGATGCGTCGGTCCACCGGCTGGGCGCGGCGCTGACGCGCGAGCGACGCGACGCCTGGCTCGCGCCGGCAGGCGGCCCTTCCGATGCGCGCGGATCGAGCGGCGCGTCGGCGGCGAGCGGAGGCGGAGAGCCTCCCATGCTCGTCACCCTCGTGACGCACGGGGCGCTCTACGTGGGGGCGTGCGTCGTCAAGAATCACGGCGGAAAATGGCAGGTCCGGAGGCCCCTGTGGGAGTCGCTGGTCCGGCTCGAGTCGAGCGCAGGGACGGGCGATCTCGCGATCTTCCAGTGGTGGCTCAAGGCGCTCAGCGACGAGGAGATCGGCCGCGGCAGGCTCGTGGATCGCTACCGCACCCACGTGGAGGTGCCGACGTTCGACGCGGAGCGGCTGCCGATCCTCGCCGCGGGCGACCGGCGGATCCCGAAGCTCGCGAAGGTCCGTTACGACACGCTCTACAAGCACCTCCGCGCGCACCTGCCGGAGCTCAGGTCCGTGGGCGACGATTTCCCGTCCCCGGAGCGCTTCGAGGAGCTGGGCTTCAAGAGCATGGAGTTCGCGCTGCTCGGCGGCGGGCGGATGCTCCTCATGCACGGCGCGACCGCGGACGGGGTGCACCTGCTCTGGCTCGACGCGAGCGGCTTCGTGAAGTCGCTTTACTACCCGGCGGACAGCTTCCCCGCCCACGTGGTCCAGATCGAGGGCCAGAAGATCCGGGTGATCGTGCCCGTCCGCGGCGAGAGCCAGGTGCACGAGATGCTCTGGTGGGGGGCGTAGCCGGCTCGCGCACAGAGCGCGCCGGCGGTAGGCTCGCCCCGTGCTCTCGCCCGACGTCCGCTTCGAGGGGTTCACCGCGACCGACTGGGTTCGCGTGCTGTCGTTGTTCCGGCCCAGGCGCGCGGGCATCGACGAGCGCGAGGTAGGCCGGCCGCGCGGCGGCGTCGTCGCGGTCCACGCGGGCGGCAAGCTGAGAAAGCTCGTGCACACGGACGCGGGCCGGCTCCGGATCGACGACGCGCAGCGCGCCCTCCCGCTCTCCGCGGAGGAGCTCGCCGCGAGCCACCACGCGAGCTGGGCCGCCGTGCTCGAGGCGGGTGTCCTCGAGGCCATCGTGGAGCGGTTCGGGGCGCGGGTGCGGCGCGGTGACGATCTCATCGGCCAGTCGCTCCTGCTGCTGCAGCTCGCGCGCGAGGAGCTCCTCGCGGGGAGGATCGATCTCTGGCCGGCGAGGCTGCGCGGCGTGCCGATGCCCTCGGCGGGCGTCGTGCGCGGCACGCTGGAGTCGCTCGCAGGGGTCGGCAAGACGGTGGTGATCGGCCTGTTCGAGGGCGGGGAGCTCTGGACGAGCGTCGCGCTCCGCCGCGACGCCCGCGGGATCAACCTGATCCTCGGGCCGGACGAGGTGCGGGAGGACATGGGGCTGCTCGCGGGCGACTGGCGGCGCGACTACCGGCACCTCTCGCGCGCCATCGAGGAGCGGGCAGGGGAGCTGTCGCTCGGCTGCTTCGCGGAGGCGGAGACCATCCGGCAGCTCGAGGTCGACCCGAGCCCGGGCGCCTGGGCCAGGGCGGTGGCGGTGCGCGACGTGATCCTCGCGCCGGTGCCGGCGGCCCTCGCCATCCCGCTCGGGATCGACGCGGGGCGCGCGGCGCTCAGCGCGCTCCGCGCGCTCGTGGAGCGGATCGATCCGATGGGGATCGTGGCGCCAGCGGTGCGGGCGGTGCTCGAGCGGGCCGGCACCGACAGCGACATGGCCGCGATGCTGCCGTTCCACCCGCTGGAGCTCCTCCGCAAGCTGATCAGCCGGGATCGCTGAGCCGGCGCGGCCCCGCCGCAGCGCGGCGCGCACCTCCAGCGCGGCCGCGCTGCCTGGCTCAGGGGTGCGCGGTGCTCGAGTCGCCGCCCTGGACGGCGGGCGCGAGCTGGAAGCGGCGCTCCTCGCAGGCGTACGCCGTCGGGGTCAGCTCGATGACGGTGTGCAGCGGGATCGGCAGCGTGGGGCACGAGGGCGCGGGGCGATCCACGAGGTAGGCGTAGAGCGCGCGCAGCACCGCCTGGTGGCCGATCACGAGCACGGGCGAGCGCTGGCGCTCGAGCTGGATGATCAGCGGGTCGAGGCGCTGGATGACGTCCTCGTACGACTCGCCGCGCGGGTAGCGGTAGCGGAACTTGTCGGCCGCGCGCGCGTGGAAGACCTCGGGCATCTGCTGGCGGATCTCCTCGTACGTCATGCCCTCGCAGACGCCCGCGTCGATCTCGTCGAGGGCGCGCCAGGCGACGTGGTTCTGCGTCATCGGGCGCGCGGTCTGGATGGTGCGGCGCAGCGTGCTCGTCCAGACGTTGACGTGCTCGTCGCCGGCGCGCTCGCGGATGAACGCGGAGAGGTTCTTCGCGTACTCGTCGCCGCGCGCGCTGAGATCCGAGTCGCCGCCGAGCAGCCCCTTCTCGTTGAACACGCTCTCCCCGTGGCGCGTCAGCCAGATCGGGTGCGGCGTGAGGTGCATGTTCATCAAGAGCGGGACGAGGCGCGCCGGCAGGTAGCCGTGGATGCGGTTCAGCACGACCTGGCGGCCGACGTCGATGATCTTGATGTAGCTCCGCTCCGGCTCGCCGAGCGGCTCGTACGCGCGGGCGTAGTGCGCGATGCGCGCGCGGAAGTCGCGCAGCGCCGCCTCCGGGTCGACGCCCTGGTAGTCCGGCGAGCGGAGCTTCGTCTCGCGGACGTTGGTCTCGATGATCGACTCGTCGTTGCAGATCGACTCGATGAAGACGACCGGAAAGCCGTGCGCCTGGCAGCGCTCGGTGACGAGGTTCCGGCGAGCGCGCGTGCTGTTCGTGGCGTCGTAGATCGCCACCTCGCCGCCGGAGCTGAGCCAGCCGATGAGGTCGTCGAGGGCGGTCATCGCCATGCCGAGGAGCGCCTGGCGCCCCTCGGTGTTGTTGGGGTCGAAGAACTGGTGCGGCTGCGCGGTGCCGAGGTGCGCGCGGCGGTAGTTGCCCACGTTGAAGAGCCGCGTGGGGTGGCCGAGCCACGACAGGTACCGCGCGATCTTGCGGGCGATGGACGTCTTCCCACGGGCGGGCAGGCCCACCATGGCGAGCACGATCGGCGAGGAGTCGCGCGCGAGCGAGACCATGGGAGCGTTCTAGCCGATGACGGTACGGCCGGCGACGATGACGGAGAGCAGGCGGCCGCTGCGCTGTCCGTCGCGCCGGTACGAGAAGAAGCGGGCGGGGTCACACGCGGTGCAGCCAGGGACGTCCTCGACCGAGGTTGCGTCCAGGCCGACCTCGGTGAGCTGGGCCTTGAGGATGCGGCGGACGTCGACGTGCGGGCGCGCGCCGGGCGCCCCGCGGACGACGGCGGCGGCGCCCGCGCTGGAGGACGCGGCGAGATCGGCGGCGACGTCGTCGCCGACCTCGAAGCAGCAGGCCTCGATGTGCGGGCCGATGGCCGCGACGAGATCCGCGCCCGGGCCGGCGAGCGAGCGGAGCGCGCGGGCCGCCTCGACCACGACCCGGCGGACGGTCCCGCGCCAGCCGCTGTGGACCGCGGCGACGGCCCCGGTCCGGCGATCGGCGAGGAGGATCGGGGCGCAGTCGGCGCTGCGGACACCGCAGCCGACGCCGGGTGCACGCGAGAGGGTCACGTCCCCCACCTCGCGGACGACGTCGTCGCGATCCTCCTCACCGGTGAGGACCCGCGCCTCGACGCCGTGGACCTGGCTGAGGAAATAGAGCCGCGCGGCCGGGATGCCGAGGCGCCGCGCGGCGCGCTCCAGGTTCTCCCGGACGGCGGCGGGGTCGTCGCCGAGGGCGATGGCGAAGCTCAGGGTGTCCCACGGGGGGGCGCTGACGCCGCCGCGCCGCGTGAAGAAGGCGTGCGAGAAGCCGGCGGCGGCGAGGAGCGGGCTCTCGAGCGCCTCCGCGGCCCCGGGGGCGTCAATTTTTACGGTCATTTTGGCTCCACGGCGGGATCCGCTGCGTCGGCTGCTTCGGTCATAGACGATACGGGTGGGTTGCGTGGTATTTTCCGGCTCCACGCATGGCTGCCGGTCCGGACCCGAATATCGGTCGAGATCTGCTCGGAGGGCAGTTCCAGATCCTTCAGAAGATCGGCTCCGGCGGTATGGGGTCGGTCTACAAGGCCGCGCAGCCGGCGATGAACCGGATGGTGGCGGTGAAGATCCTCCACCCCAAGCTCGCGAACCGGAAGGATCTCGTCTCTCGCTTCCGCCGCGAGGCGCGGGCGATGAGCCACCTCACGCACCCGAACACGGTCAAGGTGCTGCTCTACGGCGAGCTCGAGGACGGCTCGCTGTACATCGTGATGGAGTACCTGGAGGGCAAGAACCTGAACCAGGTGGTCCGCAAGGAAGGGCCGCTGCCCGTCGAGCGCGCGATCCCGGTCCTCATCCAGGTCTGCGGCGCGCTGCAGGAGGCGCACATCCAGGGGATCGTGCACCGCGATCTCAAGCCCGAGAACATCTTCCTGTCGACCAACGGCGGGCTGAAGGACTACCCGAAGGTGCTCGACTTCGGCCTCGCGAAGGTGACGGAGCGCGAGCTCAGGCCGGGGTCGGTGATGCTCACGCAGGAGGGCATGGTCTTCGGGACGCCGGAGTTCATGTCGCCCGAGCAAGCCCAGGGCAAGGTGCTCGACGCGCGGAGCGACATCTACTCGCTCGCGACCATCCTGTACGAGGTGCTCACGGGCAAGCTGCCGTTCGAGGCGCGCACGCCCATGGAGTACATCCAGCACCACGTAACGAGGAACCCGATCCCGCTCGATGACCGCGTCCCCGGGAAGCAGTTTCCGCCGGGGCTCAGCGCGGTGCTCGCCAAGGCGCTCGAGAAGCGGCCCGAAGATCGGTTCGAGTCGGCCGCGGAGTTCGCGGACGCGCTCAAGCCGTTCGCGGGCGGCGCGGGCAAGGGCTACACGGCGATGATGCCGAAGAAGGCGAACGCGGTGCTCGAGCAAGCGTCGAAGCAGCACGCCGCCGCGCTCCAGGCGAACAAGTCGTCCGCGCCGTCCGCGTTCAAGTCGCCCGCGAAGACGGTGAAGATGGTCCAGCAGCCGCCGGCGCCGTCCGCGAAGCCAGCGCCCGCGCCGGCGCCCCTCGCCAAGCCGCCCAGCAAGGCGCCGGCCAAGGCGGAGGCGAAGCCGCTGCTCCTCGTCGGCATCGCGGCGGGCTGCCTGATCGCAGGCATCCTGATCACCATCGTGGCCATGCGGCTGTTCCAGGGCTGATCCTCCGCGAGCGCGCCCCGGATCGGGGCGGGCCTCCGCGGGCGTGCTAGCGTCGCCGCGCCGGCGCGCCGGGCGCTCTGGATGCGCATCGCCTGCGCCAGCGTTCACGGGGACGGCGTCATGGCCTCGGAGCAATCACGGAACCCAGGGGGAAACGAGAACGATCCGGTCAGGAAGACCGATGCGCCGGATCGGGCGTCGGATCCGCTGCGTCAGGCGTCGGATCCGCTACGTCAGGCGTCGGATCCGCTGCGTCAGGCGTCGGATCCGCTTCGTCAGGCGTCGGACCCGTTGCGTCGAGCGTCGGATCCGCTGCGTCAGGCATCGGACCCGTTGCGTCGAGCGTCGGATCCGCTGCGTCAGGCGTCGGAGCCGCCGGCGCGGCGGTCGGGGCCGCCGGGGCGAGGGAGCGAGCCGCCGGAGCGGATCAGCGGGGCAACGCGGCCGGCGAGCGCGCCGCACCTCGAGGGCGCGCAGCGCTTGCCCAGCCAGCCGGAAGGAGCGCCCCCGCAGGAGAGAGGCCCCAGGATCGCGACGTGGGCGAAGCGCATCGGGATCGCGCTCGCGGCCCTGCTCGTCCTCGCCGCCGCCACGATCGCGCTCGTCATCCGGCACTACGAGGCGGATCTCCCCTCGACCCACGAGCTCAAGGACTACCGGCCCCCGCAGGTGACGCGCATCCTCGCGCGCGACGGGACGCGCCTCGGCGAGGTCTTCACCGAGCGGCGCACCGTGGTGCGCATCGGCGAGATCCCGAGCCAGGTGAAGCTGGCCGCGCTCGCGGCCGAGGACGCAGGCTTCTACGAGCACGCAGGGCTGAACTACCTCGGCATGCTCCGCGCGCTCGCGGTGAACCTCCGCTCGACCCGGGCCCGGCAGGGCGCGAGCACCATCACGCAGCAGGTCGTGAAGAACGTCCTGCTCACGCCGGATCGGACCTTCAACCGCAAGGCGCGCGAGATCATCCTCGCCCGCAAGATCGAGCAGGAGCTCAGCAAGGACGAGATCCTGGAGCTCTACCTCAACAAGATCTACTTCGGCCACGGCCGCTACGGGGTCGAGGAGGCGAGCCGCTACTACTTCGGGAAGAGCGTGCGCGACGTGACGCTCGCCGAGGCCGCGCTGCTCGTCGCCATCGTGAAGGGGCCGTCTGTGTACTCGCCGCGGGTGAACCTCGAGCGCGCCGCGGCGCGGCGGGACTTCGTGCTCGATCAGATGCAGCGCAAGGCCTTCGCGGACGAGATCCAGGTGGCGCAGGCGAAGCAGGAGCCGGTCGTGCTCGCCATCGAGACCGAGTCGCTCGCCGAGCTCGCGCCCGAGGTGGTCGCCGAGGCGCAGCGCGTGCTGCGCGAGCTCGTCGGGCCCGCCGCGCAGCAAGGCGGCTACACGATCACGACCACGATCGATCCGGCGATGCAGGCGGCCGCGCGCGCGTCCGTCCGCAAGAACCTCGACGCCTACGCGAAGCGGCACAAGCTGCTCGGCCCGCTCGCGCGGAGCAAGAAAGAGCCGCCGGCCTTCGACGGGACGCCCGCCGGCCACAAGGTCTTCCGGGGGGTCGTGACGGGCGCCGACGACGCCCGAGGGACGCTCTCGGTGCGCGTGGGCACGCTGGAAGGCACGGTCACGCTCCGCGGCGCGCAGCGGTACAACCCGAGCGGGCTCCCGCCGAGCAAGTTCGCCGACGTCGACAAGGTGGTGCGCGTCAGCCTGATCGGCCCCGCGCCGGAGCCGGTCGTCGAAGCGGCCGCCGCAGGCCAGGAAGAGGACGAGGACGCCGCCGGAGAGGCAGGGCGCGCCGCGCCTGCTGGCAAACCGGGGAAGCCCGCGGCCCCGGTGCCGCTGCGGCTCGAGCTCGGACCCGAGGGGGCGCTCGTCGCGATCGACGTGCGGACGCGCGAGATCGTCGCCCTCGTCGGCAGCTACGAGGCGATGCGCGGCGGGCTCGACCGGGCGACGTTCGCGCGGCGGCAGCCAGGGTCGACGTTCAAGGCGTTCGTCTACGGCTACGGCATCCACGCGCGCACGCTGACGCCGGCGACGATCCTCGACACCGATCCGCTGGCCATCGCCGGGTACAAGCCGCAGAACTACGACGAGAGCGAGGGGAAGTCGCCGGCGCGGCTCCGGGAGGCGGCGGCGCACAGCGTGAACGTGGCCGCGGTGTCGGCGCTGTCGCGCGTCGGCGCCTCGAACGTGGTCGCCTTCGCCGGCGCGCTCGGCGTCCAGTCGAAGCTCGGCGCAGACCTGTCGCTCGCCCTCGGCGCCTACGAGGTCACGCCGCGCGAGATGGCCGCCGCGTATGCGAGCATCGCCGCGGGCGGCGTCCACGAGCAGCCGGTCCTGATCACGAAGATCGTCGGGCCCGGCGGGGTGGAGATCCCGCTGCCGCCACGCCGCCCGGGGCACCGCGTGATGGAGGAGGCGGAGGCCTACGTGCTCACGAGCGTGCTGACGTCGGTCGTGCAGAGCGGGACCGCCAGGCAGGCGCGCTCGCTGGGGCGCCCGATCGCCGGCAAGACGGGGACGACGAACCAGTCGAAGGACACCTGGTTCGTGGGCTACTCGACCGACATCGCGTGCGCCGTGTGGACCGGCTACGACGACGCGGCGCCGCTCGGCAGCGGCGAGACGGGCGCCATGGCGGCGCTGCCGGCGTTCGTGGAGTTCATGAAGCAGGCGCACGCGAAGCGCCCGGCCGCCGATTTCCCGGTGCCGAGCGGGGTCGTGCGCGTGAAGATCGATCCGCTGACGGGTCTCCTCGCGCGCGAGGGGCAGGAAGACGCCATCGAGGAGGTGTTCGTCGCCGGGACGGAGCCGACCGAGGAGGCGCAGGTCCCCGAGGCGGACGCGGGCGCGGAGCCGGCGGACGGCGGGGCGCCAGCCGAGCAGCCGGGCACCCCGCCGGCGGCAGGCGAAGGGCCGCGGCCGGTGGAGCCAGGGGCCGCGCCAGCGCCGGTCGAGTCGGAGCACGCGCCGGAGCCGGGCCCGCTGCCGGCCGGCGAGACGGCGCCGCCGCCGTTCTGAGCGGCGCACAAGATCGGAGGGCTCGGAGGGGCGTCAGGAGCGACGGTGATGCCCCCAGGTCGAGGGCGGCGACACCGCCGGACGAGGAAAGCGCGACCGCGGCATTTTTCCTGTCCGGAGTGCGGGGCGCTCGACGTCTCGCTCCAGGAAGCGGCGGGCGGGGGCTCGCCAGCCTCCGAAAGGAGCCGATTCATGAAACTTTACGTCGTCCCGGGATCGCCCAACTGTCGCAAGGTCCAGGCCGTCGTCCACGAGCTGTCGGTGCCCGTCGAGACGATCCTCGTCGACTTCGCTACAGGCGCGCACAAGAGCCAGGATTACCTTGCGATCAACCCGAACGGCCTCGTTCCGAGCCTCGTGGACGGAGATCTGCGCCTCTGGGAGTCCAACGCGATCATGCAGTATCTTGCGGATGCTCATGGCGCGACGTCGCTGTTTCCGCGCGACCCCAGGCGGCGCATCGATGTGGTCCGCTGGCAATGCTGGGAGCTCTCGCACTTCGGGCGCGCCCTCGGAGCGGTGCTCTTCGAGCGGTTGTTCAAGCCGCTCATGGGGGGGCAGCCCGACGAGGCGATCGCACAGCGCGCCCTCGAGCAGCTCCAGCCGTACGCGGCGCTGCTGGAGGCGCACCTGAAGGCGCGCGCATTCGTGGCCGGTGACGCGGTGACGCTCGCCGATTTCTCCCTCGGGTGCCAGCTGCCCCTGGCCGCCCTCGGCCGCGTCGACCTGGCGCCGTTCCCGAACCTCCGCGCGTGGCTCGCCCGGCTCGACGAGCGGGAAGCGTGGCGCGCGACCGCGATGCCGGCTGCGATGGCGCAGGCGCTCGAGCAGGCGGTGCATCGCTCGGAGCGCGGAGGAGCGTGACGACAATGACGGGCGGAGCCGAGCTCTTCTCGCGGCTCTCCGAGCGGTGGGCCCTCGAGCCGAGCGTCGCGCGCAGCACGATGATGGGCTTTCCGTGCCTTCGCGTGGGGGGCCGGTTCTTCGCGTCGATCGACCGCGATGGGAGGCACCTCGTCGTCAAGCTCCCGGCGGCGCGTGTCGCTGCGGCGATCGCCGCCGGTGAGGGGGCGGTGTTCGCGCCGAGCGGGAGGACCTTTCGTGAGTGGCTCGCGGTGCCGCTCGAGCACGCCGCGCGGTGGGAATCGTATCTGCAGGCGTCGTACGCGTTCGCGCGAGGAGAACTCGGATGATCTATGTCCTGTTGATCCACAGCGCGCGCCCCGAGGGCGATCCGCTCCCCGCGCCGGACGAGCGCGCGGTGCTGGACCGTCACCGCGCCCTCCAGCAAGAGGCGACCGCGCGCGCCGAGCTGCTCGCCGTGGCGAGGCTCGATGGGCGAGACAAGGCGCGTACGGTGCGCGTGCAGGGGGCGACCGCGACGATCACCGATGGGCCCTACATGGAGACCAAGGAGTGGCTCGTTGGCTTTTACCTGATCGAGTGCGCCGATGAGACCATCGCCGCGGCCCGGGCGCGGCAGATCTGCCCGGCGGATGGATCCGTGGAGATCCGACCTGTCACCTGGCAGCGCACGCCGTAGTCATGGAGGGGTTCGCCCCGTTGCTCCGCCGCGCGTATGCGCCCGTGCTCGCGCGGCTGCTGCGCCACACGCGGGATCTGCACGCGGCGGAGGACGCGGTGCAGGAGGCCGTCGCCAGGGCCCTCGCGACGTGGCCGGAGCGGGGCGTCCCCGACGCGCCGGAGGCGTGGCTCGTGCGCGTCGCCACGAACATCCACAGAGACGGCTTGCGGCGGCGGTGCGGAGAGCAGCGGCACGCGACCGCGCTCGCGGCGCTCGCGGCGCGATGTCCCTGGTCCGAGGCGCTGCTCTCGGCGCCGGACGCCGCGCGGTGGCCGGACGATGTCCTGCGCCTCGTCGTCACCTGCTGCGATCCCGTGCTCGGCCTCGAGGAGCGGGCGGCGCTGGCGCTGTCGACGGTCGCGGCGCTCTCCACGGACGAGATCGCGCATGCGTTTCTGGTGAGCGCGCAGGCCATGGAGCGCCGGCTGACCCGGGCGCGCGAGAGGCTCCGGGAGCGGCGCAAGCACTACGAAGTTCCGCGGCTGGAAGAGGCGCCGGAGCGGCTTCACGCCGTGCTCGCGGTGATCCACCTCGTCTTCAACGCGGGATACTGGTCCCGTGGCGACGAGGCGCCGATACGTCGTGGCCTCACCCGGCTATCGATGCACCTGGCTCGGGCTCTCGACGCAACGCTGCCACGGGTACCCGAGGTGCAGGGCCTGCTGTCTCTGCTGCTCCTGCACGCGGCGCGCATGCCGGCCCGGACCGACGAGGAAGGGCAGCCCCGGAGCCTCGAGCAGCAGGACCGATCGAGGTGGGACAGCGCCGCGATCGACGAGGCCTGCGCGTTGCTGCGGGAGGCGCTCGAGCGGGGGCGCCCCGGCCCTTACCAGATCGAAGCCGCGATCGCGGCGGTCCACTGCTCGGCCCCGCGCGCCGAGGACACCGACTGGCTCCAGATAGCGATCCTCTACGAGTCGCTCGAGCAGCACCGCCCGGGCCCGATCGTGCGCGTGAACCGGGCTTTCGCGGTCGCCCGGGCGCTGGGCGCGGCGGAAGGGCTGAAGCTGATCGCGACGGCCATCGATCACCCGGCTCTGGCGCGTTACCCCTATGCTCACCTCGTCCAGGGCGTCCTGCTCGAGGAGACGGGGAGGGTGGATCAAGCGCTGGCGGCCCTCGAGCGAGCCCGCGATTGCGCGGCCAACGCCGCAGAGCGCGCGCAGATCGAGCAGCGCATCGACGCGCTCCGGCCGCGGGCCTCGTGCGCGGCCGCGCCAGCCCCTGACACGACGCTCGCGGCCATGGCCGCGCGCGGAGATCGCGCAGCACGGATCCCCGAGCCCGAATGAACGAGCGCGCCTCACGCGCGAAGGGCGCCGGCCCCGGGGAACGGGCCCATGACCGCCAGCGTGAGGTCCACCGACGCGCAGGAACGAACGCCTCGGGATGCGTCGTCGCATGGAGATGATCTACGCCGGAACACCATCACGCGAAAGGCACGGAAGGCAATTGCCATAGGGGCGCCGCGGGGCCGATGCACGAGAGGAACGCAGGGCCGCGCGCAATGAGAGGTCGAGTCGGTGAGCGCGCTGGCCGGGACACACGCCACCTTCGTGGCGTCATCCCACCTGGCCTTCGTCAGCGACGTTACGGGCCAGGACCTTCGAGGACACCCGGCCGACGAGCCGCCGCAGGACCTGCTTCGCGCCGATCGCGCCGCCAGCGCCGACCGCGAAGACGAGAGGCGCCGCGGCGCCGCCGGTCACCGCGACGAGGCCCGCCGCGAGCAGCACGCCGGCGCCGGTCGCCACCGCGCCTGTCGAGGCCTCCTGCGCCGCGTGCGCGAGCGCTTCCTTCCTCGTCATCTCGCCTCGCTGGTAGGCCGTGACGCCCTCGTAGGCACCGAAGGCGCCGTCGATCACGAACCCGATACCGGCCGCCTTGCCCGCGCCCTTCAGGACCTCCCGGCCCGCGGCCCTCATCGCCTCGCGGGCCAGCCCCTTCGCGACCGCGGCCGAGACGCCGTCGGTGAGCGCGGCCTGGCCCGCGTGCCGCCCCGCTGCCTGCGCGACGATCGCGGCGGCCTGCGTTCCGCCCTGATCCCCGATGATCTTCGCCGTCGTCTGCGCGCCCAGCGAGAGCCCGGGCGCGAGCGCGTCCACGACCGCCGTGGTGTTCTCGACCATCACGCGCCGCAGGCCCTCCCGCGCGCCGTCGTCGAGGAGCCTCTTGCCCGCCGCCGAGAACAGCGCCTCCGCCGCCCCGCGGACGGCGACCGCGCCGCTCCCTGCAATCGAACCAAGGATCTTGTTTCGCTGTGAGCTCATCTCGACCTCCCCGCCTCGCGCGCCCTCGCCTCGATCATGGGGTAGCGCCCGGGTGCGGAAAGACAAGCTCAGCGACGCGCGCTCCCACGTCGCCGTGTCGCGGCGCCGGCCGCGTCCGATCGCCGGACCTCAGAACCTCACGAGCAGGCGCGAGCCGAGGCCGCCGGGGGCTGGCGTGAGGACGAGCTCTGCCGCCGGCTTGCCAGAGGCCGGCGCCGTGGGCTCGGAAGGGCTCAGCAGGAGCAGCGTGACGCCGGCGCCGATCCCGACGAGGCCGACGCCGGCGAAGACGCCGGCGAGCGTCGAGGCGGTCTTGCCCGTGTCGTAGTCGCCCTGGAGCGACGGCGGGCACTCGTAGGCGCCTCCGCCGGCGGGGGAGCACCCCTCCTCGACCGCGGACAGCGCGCCGGCGCGCACGGCCAGCGCCACGACGGTCGCGATCGCGCCAGCGCCGCCGACGCCGAGCGCGACGTAGCCGCCCATGCGAATGCCGCTGGCCGGCGTGCCGGAGGCGCTCGGCGCGGAGAGCGCGTCGCGCGCCGGGAGCGGCGCGGGCACGGTCAGCGTCACGACCTGACGGGCGCCAGGCGTGAGGTTGGCGCGCTCCGCGATCGGCGCGGCGCCGCCGTAGAACAGCTCGACCGTGTGGGCGCCGAGATCGCGCTCGAGCTCGACGCCGAGGAGCCTCGGGTCGAGGGGCTTGCCGTCCAGCACCACCTGGACCGGCGGCCGCCCCTCGGCGCCTTTCAGCCGGACGGTCAGCGTCCCGACCTTGCCGCCGAGCGCCCGGTAGCGGGCCTCGGCGTCATCGCTCCACCCGGCGTACTTCGCCTCGTTGGACTGGAGCGCGGCGCGCCGGAGATCCCACCAGTCTCGCCTCGCCGAGGCATAGCGGCCGAGCTCCTCCTCGCACTCGGCGATGTTCCGGAGCGCGCCGAGCCCCTCGGGGTAGATCTCCAGCGCGCTCCGGAAGGCGATGACCGCCTGCTCGCACTGTCCGGTGCTCCGCAGCTCGCGCCCCCGGGCGAACAGCGTCTTCGCGTCCTCCTCGGCCCCGATGGCGAGCGCGCGCGCCGGCGCCGCCGCGAGCATGGCGACGCCGCAGAGCGTGATGAGCCGTCGCTCAAAAGGTCTCACTCTTGTCGATCTCCTTGCGGCGCCGGGGCACCGTGGGCGCGGCGGTCGCCGTCGCGCGCGGGGTGGCCTTGTCAGCCCCGGGGCGGCGCTGGGACGAGCGCGGCTGCGCAGGCGCTGCGGAGGCAGGCGGCGCGGGCGCTGCTGCGGAAGCAGGCGGCTCGGCCATGGCCGGCGGCTCGGTCGCGGCGGGCTGCTGCGGTGGGGGCGGCGAGCGCAGCGCGACCGCCTGGAGCGCGCCCCGCACGCCGGGGGCCATGAGCCGCGCCGGCTGTTCCAGGCGCGGCCGATCGAGCAGGCGCGCCGCCAGCGCGGCGGTCCCCCCGAGCGCGGTCAGGCAGGCCAGCGCCACGGCGGGCGCCACCCGGGGCCGCCGCGGCGGCGCGACCTCCGCGGGCCGCTCGGGCGGCGGCGCCGAGAGCGCGGCGTGGTAGGCCCCGACCATCTCGCGGATCGAGGCGAACCGCTGCGCCGGCCCCTTCGCGAGGGCGCGCGAGAACCAGGCGTCGAGCCCCTGGGGAAGCGATCGTCGGACCTCCGTGGCAGGCTCGAAATCGCGGGTGCTGACCGCCACGATGATCTCCGCGATGCTGTTGCCTTGAAAAGGCGTCCAGTCCGTCAGCACCTCGTAGGCCAGCACGCCGAGCGCCCAGACGTCGGCCCGCGCGTCGACCGCGAGCGGCGAGGCGAGCTGCTCCGGGCTCATGTAGTTCGGCGAGCCCAGCATCACGTCGGCCTCCGTCTCCTGCGGCCGATCCAGGCCTAGATCGCCGTGCAGCGCCTTGGCGATGCCGAAATCCGCGACCTTCACCGTCAGCTCCGCGCCGGGTGCGTCGACGAGCATCACGTTCGAAGGCTTCAGGTCGCGGTGCACGATGCCCATGTCGTGCGCCACGGTGAGCGCGTCCCCGATCTGATCAAGGATGTCCCCGAAGCGCGCCGGATCGATCGGCCCCTTGTGGCGCACCTCGGCGAACAGCGTTCGCCCCGGGATGTACTCCATCACCAGGTAAGGGATGTCGTCGTGGACCCCTGCGTCGTGGACCGCGACGATGTGCCGCGTGCGCGCGCTCAGGCGGGCCGAGATCTGGGCCTCGAACCGGAACCTCTCCAGGACGGTGCGGCTCCGCTCCGCGTCGCCGGTCAGCGAGGCGCTGAGGAACTTCACGGCGAGCTCGGTCTTGAGCGTGACGTGCACGGCGAGCCAGACCTCGGCCATGCCCCCGCGCCCGAGCGGCCGGACCAGCCGGTATTTGCCGTCGACGACCTCGTCGGGGGTGTGCTGCCAGATGTCCGACTCGTCGGCGCCGGCCTGACGGGCCGCCGCGCTCGGGCTGATCCGCACGGTCGGCGGTATGCGGGGCGTGGCGGCGTCCACGCCCGAAGGATAGTGGATGCCGCGCGCGGGACTGGCACTTTTCGACAGCCCTCGCCGCCGTCGCCCTCTGGCCAGCGCGGAATGGCGGCAGCCGGCAGCCGCGCGCCCGGCGAGCGCACGAGGAGCGCGGCCGTTTCACTCGGCGGCGTCGGCGAAGAGCTCCGCAGGCGGCGCGTCGATCGGCGGGGCCTCCCGCGAGGCCGCGCCGCCCACGCCGCGGTCGAGGGCGTCGCAGAGGAGCGCGCCGACGCCGGGGACGACGTTGGCGATCGACTCGTCGGCCTCGCGCGGGTTCAACCACCAGAACGGGTTCAGCAGCCGGCGGAGGTCGCGGAAGGAGCGTGCAGGACGGCTGACCTCCACCGTGAAGGCGAGCGTTCCGAGGTTGGCGTCGAGCCAGTCGTCCATGTCGCCGACCGTGGGGTACCAGTGCGCCGCCTGGCGGATCTCGTACCGCTCGCGCGGCAGAGCCCGGCAGAAGGCGTCGCCGAGCGCCCGGTACAGCGGCTCGCGCGGGTTGGGCACGTCGGTGTGCGCCCACGGGTAGAGCAGGAGGTTGCCGCAGCTGTGAAAGCCGATCGCGAGCGAAGGCCGCGTCTCCAGCGCGACGTCGCGCAGGGCGCGCGACTCGGGCTCCGAGAACGCGTGAGGCCCCGTGTAGTGCGGCGACCACCGGAGCCGCGAGCCCGCGAACGGGTGCAGCGGCCGCGACGAGGACAGCGGCGCGAAATTCCGGTTCAGATCCACGCCGCGGGCGTTGCAGCGCTGCGACGCCCGCCGCTCGCCGCGGAGGCGCTCCAGGTTGTCGGCGAACGCGTCGGGGTTGACGACCGGCACCACGACGAGCCGCGCCCGCGCCGCCGCGCCCGCGCGTCCGCTCGCCAGGATCGACCGGACCGCGTCGAGCAGCGCGAGCCCGCCGATCACCTCGACCCCGTGCATGAGCGACGTCAGCAGGAACGTCGGACCCAGCGGATTGCCGAAGTCGTAGCGCCGCAAGGGTCGTCCGTTCGCGGACGTCCCGATCGCTATTTCCCGTCCGCCGTGGGTGCGCGCGAGGCGCGCCCAGGCATCATCGAGCTGCGGGAGCTCGGCGTAGCGGCCGCATAGATCGGGCGAGCGTGTCATCCCAGTGTCTCTGATGTGACACCGGAATGGCGGCGGGCGCCAGCGGATTGAGTGGATTCATGGGTCGCGATTCCACGGTTCCGCGATTCGCGTCGATTCGCGTCGATTCGTCTATTCGCGTCATCCGCGCGGCTGGTCGCGCTGGTCGCGCTGGCCGCCCTTGCGCGTCGCGAGGAGAGCCAGGCCCTCGAACAGGAGGTGCGCGCCGAGGTGGAGGGTGATGTCGGCGTGATCCAGCGCGGGGCATACCTCGACGAGATCCATGCCCACCAGGTTGATCCCCGCGAGGCCGCGGAGCAGCTGGATCGCCTCGCGTGAGGTGAGCCCGCCGGGCACGGGCGTGCCGGTGCCCGGGGCATAGGCCGGGTCGATGCCGTCGATATCGAAGGAGATGTAGACGGGCGACTCGCCCGCGGCTGCCCTGATGGCGGCGGCGATCGCAGGAGCGCCGTCGCGGTCGATCCGATCCATGCCGTACAGGGTGGCCCCGGCGTGCGCCGCGAAGGCGCCTTCCTCCGGGTGGCCCCACGTGGCGCGGATGCCGATCTGGTGGAGCGCGCTCCGCCCGATCAGCCCCTCTTCGATCGCGTTGCGGAACGGCGTGCCGTGGTGGAACGGCTCGCCCCACACCTCCGAGGTGCTCGTGTCGAGGTGCGCGTCGACGTGAACGACCGTGACGGGGCCGTGGCGCCGCGACAGCGCGCGGAGCACCGGGAGCGCGATGGAGTGGTCGCCGCCGACGACGAACGGGGCCGCGCCGGCCGCGAGCACCTCGTCGACCGAGGCCTGGATCAGCTCGCGAACGGAGTCTGCATGAAACGGGGGAAAGGGCACATTGCCCCCGTCGAGCACGTGGATCGCGCGGAACACGTCGATGCCGTGGCCGGGGTGATACGACTGCACGAGCGCGCTCACGCGGCGCAGCTCGTAGGGGGCGAAGCGTGTGCCGGGGCGGTACGTGACGCTCCCGTCCCACGGGACGCCGAGGAGCACGGCGTCGGCGCCGGAATAGGCGGACGCGCCGGCCTCGTGGAATCCCGCCGTGGGGAGGCGAAAGAACGGCGTCTGCCCGTGCCGCAGGTACGCGGCTGCTCGTTGTTGGGACATGAGATCTCCTACAGGCTCAAGAGGTCCAGGATCACGGCGCGGGCGCGGTCCGCGAGATCCGCCGCGCCGCCGTGATCGCCGAGCGGCGGGCCAAAGGCGATGCGGGCGCTCGCCTCTCGGCGGCTGGAGAAGCGGAGGAAATGGGGGAGGAAGGTGTCGTCGCCCGCCCAGCAGAGCTCCGGATCATCGTAGGTGATGGCCGCGGGCACGATGGGGACGCCCGCGAGCCGGGCGACGCCGAAGATGCCTTTCCGGAACGGGAGGACCTTCTCGCCGCGGGTGGTCGAGCCCTCCGGGAAATTCAGCACCGGGACGCCATGGCGCAGGGCCCGGAGCGCGCTCCGGAGCACGCGCGCGCCGCTCGCCGGGCGCTGCCGATCGACGAGCAGCACGCCGAGATCGCGCGCGCGATCGCCGATGATCGGCCAGCTGCCGATCTCCTTCTTCGCGATGGCGGTGCAGGGGGTGAGCGACGCGAGGAGGATCGGATCGAGGTAGCTGACGTGGTTGGCCACGACAACGAACGGCGACGCGGGGAGCGCGCCGGTCACGCGGACACGCAGGCAGTGCAGCGCGCACAGGTCCCGCGCGATCCCGTGAAGGAGGCGCGCCCTCTCGCGGCGGCGCGAGGCGGGCAGCGTGGGCAGCAGGCTGGTCCGGAACACGGTGTCGAGCGCGAGCCCCATCACGCCGGAGACCCGGCTGGCGATGGAGAGCGCCTCGGTCCAGGGCCGGTCGCCCGCCGCCGGCGCGCGGCGGCCGTGGTCGAGCGGAGCGGTGGTCGTCATGGTCCGTCGGCCTCAGGCCACCGCGGCGATGCCGCCGCTCTCCGCCGCGCGCGGCTCCTTCACGTCGGCCTGGCGATCGACGAGCCCCACCTTCTCGAAGCGGGCCCGGAGCGCCATGAACGCGTCGCGATCGATGCGCGAGATGATGCGCGGGTGTCCGGTGCCATAGAAATCGGGGCGGACCTCGATCTCCCTGGCGCCGAGCATGGCGTGGAGCGCCCGCGCGGCGTGGTTGTCCTCCTCGACGGTGAACCAGCACGACTCCGCCCATCCAAGGATCGACCCGACGAACGCGCGGAGCAGCGTGTGCGTCGCGCGGGAGCCCTGATACTCGGGCAGGACGGCGAGGGTCGTGCAGTAGACCTCCTTGCCGCGCGCGAAGGAGAGCAGGTAGCCCGCGGGCCTCCCAGCGGCCTCGACCATGAAACAAGAGTCCTTGAAGAAGTCGCAGCAAAGACGGATGTAATACCGCCCGAGCTCCCCTTCGCCCGCGCCGCCGAAGAGGGTCGTCTCCAGTTCCATCAGAGTCGAAAAGTCATCGCTCCGGAGCGTGCGCGCCACATAACGGCTCATTGTTGCGCCTCCTTACTTCAATTGAATCGTTGCTGTGGGCGCAGCATGCCGGGACTCGGTGGAGAACAGGTCACAGGACCCCCGAGGTTGAGAGACACGTCGGGGGCGATGGCGCGTCAAGATGGCTGGAGAATCGCGTACGGAAGGTGCCAGGACGGCAATGTCATCGTGGCCTGAGGCGCTCTGCCGCCGTGGACGGGAGTGCGAGCGCGAGGCCGGCGAAGGCCCGGGCGGTGTCGAGGAGCGCGGCGAGGCCCGAGGACGCGCGCCATCCGCCGGTCACGCCGGTCCAGTGCTTCATGGGCACGAAGAGGTTGCCGTCGGTGTGCGGCGCCGCGCGATCCAGGAAGGTCGCGCGGAGCGTGTACGCCGCGAACAGCCGCTCCATGAGGCCCGGGAAGGCGACGAACGCCGCGGCGGTGATGCGGCCGGCGGCGCCGACGTAGACATCTCGCCGTGGCCGCTCGGCGAGGGAGACCATCGCCGCCGCGACCCGCTCGGGGTCGACGATCGGCCGGATCGGCTGGACGGCGCGGCCGGTGAAATTGCCGGCGTGCTGGTAGATCGGGGTGTCGATCGTCGCGGGCAGGAGGTTGCAAACGTGGATGTCCGGCGTGCTGGAGAGCTCCTGCCTCAAGCAGGACGTGAGTCCGAGGACCCCGAACTTGGAGATGACGTAGGCGCTCATCGTCGGCGCGCCGAACTTGCCAAGAACGGAGACGTTGTTGATGAGCACCCCGGCGCCCTGCGCGCGGAAACAGGGCAGCACCGCCCGCGCCCCGTGCACATAGCCGAGCAGGTTCGTCTCGATGACCTGGCGGTAGGCCTCGTAGGGCGCCTCGTCCGCTCGCGTGTAGAGGAAGACGGCGGCGTTGTTCACCCAGACGTCGATCCTGCCGAACACCTCGACGGCGGCGCGGGCGAGCGCTCGGACGGCTTGCTCGTCCCTCACGTCCGTCGGGACGGCGAGCGCCGGCGCGCCGACGCTGGCGCACTCGGCGGCGACCTCCTCGAGGGCCGCCTCGTTCCGAGCGGCGATGACGACCCGCGCGCCGCGCCTCGCGAACGCTAGCGCGGCCGCCCTGCCAATGCCCGAAGATGCCCCGGTGATAACGACCACCGCGTCACGAATGCACTTCCGCATGACTGGCCCCCTCCCGCGCGGTCCGTCCCTCGCCGAGAGGAGAGCAAGGCGCGGGCCATCAGGGCCGGGGGCCGGGTCGGATGTGGCTGCGGAGCTCGATTGAAACGGCGAGCGTGGTGGATGGATGAAGAGTTTCAAACGCAAAGGCGCAAAGACGCAAAGACGCAAGGAGAAGAAGAAACAAATCTTTCTCTCTCCCTTGCGTCTTTGCGCCTTTGCGTTTTTTCTCTCTCTTCAGCCGTAGAAGGGCTTCCCGGTCCTCGCCGCCTCGACGAGCGCCGGGGCGGGCGTCCAGCGCTTGCCGAAGCGGCGCTCGTAGATCTCGATGCGGCGGAGCACCTCCGCGGCGCCGAGTCCGTCGACGTAGCGGAACGGCCCGCCACGGAACGGCGGGAAACCCAGGCCGAAGATCGCGCCGATGTCGCCGTCGCGCGGGCTCCGAAGGATCCCCTCGCCGAGGCAGTGCAGCGCCTCGTTCACGAGCTGGAGCGAGCAGCGCAGCTGGATCTCCTCGACCGGCACCGGCGGGCTGTCCTTCGCCCTCGGCACCGGCAGCCCGAGCACGCCATAGACGCCCTCGTCGGCGTGCTTGCCCTTGCCCTTCTTCTTCGCCGCCGCGCCGTACAGGTACATCCCGCGCTCGTTCTTGCGGCCCCTCCGGTCGTCGGACACCAGCCTGGCCATCGTGGGAGGCGGCGCGAGGCGGTCGCCGAACGCCTCGAGCATGATCGGGCCGACGTGCGCCGCCACGTCGATGCCCACCTCGTCGAGCAGCGCAAGCGGGCCGACCGGCCAGCCCCACGCGACGAGCGCCGCGTCGACCTGCTCGATCGCGACCCCCTCGGCGAGCAGCCAGCTCGCCTCGTTCATGTACGGCCCGAGGATCCGGCTCGTGTAGAAGCCGACCCCATCGTTCACGACGATGACCGTCTTGCCCTGGCGCTTGCCGACTGCCACCGCCGTCGCGACCACCTCGGGGGACGTCGCCTCGGTCCGGATGACCTCGAGCAACGGCATCTTGTGCACAGGGCTGAAGTAGTGCATCCCGACCACGTTCTCCGGCCGCTTCGACGCGGCCGCGATCCGCGAGATGGGGATCGACGACGTGTTCGACGCGAAGATCACCCCGTCCTTGCCGTGCTGCTCGACGTCCCGCAGGACCGCTTGCTTCACCGCCAGATCCTCGAACACCGCCTCGATCACCAGATCGGCGCTCCGGAGGCCCGAGCCGTCCGTCGTCGCGGTGAGCAGCGCGAGCTTCTCGTCGCGCTCGAGCGGCGTGAGCTGCTTCTTCTTCACCCGCTCGCCGAGGATGTCGGCCACGTACTTGAGCCCGCGGCCGATCGACGCGTCGTCGCGGTCCCGGAGCCGCACGGAGATGCCGGCGTTCAGGCTGACATAGGCGATGCCGGCCCCCATCAGGCCGGCGCCGATCATCGCGATCTTCTCGACCTTCCTCGGCTGCACGGCGGGGTCGTCCACGCCGGTGTCCTTCTTCATCGCGTTCGTCGCGAAGAAGAGCTCCATCAGCCGGTGCGCCGTGCTCGACGCGACGAGCTCGCCGAACGCGCGCGCCTCGACCTCCTTCGACGCCTCGAAGCCCTTCTCGGCATAGGTCCTCAGCACGTCGATGATCCGCTCGGGCGCCGGGTAGTGCCCGCCGGTCTTCTTGCGCGTCTGCCGCGCTGCCTGCTGGAAGAGCAGGGCACGGCCGATCGGGTTCCGCTCGAGGGCAGCGCGGGTGAGCGCGGCGGAGTCGAGCTTCGGCGCGCTCGCCCGCTTGGGCCGGAACGGCGGGCCGGCCGCCGCGAGCTTGAGCGCGAGCGCCGCGGCCGTCTCCCTCAGGATGGCCGCGGGGACGACGTCGTCGGCGACGCCGAGCTGCCGCGCCTTCGAGGGGCGCATGTTCTTGCCGGTGAGGCCGTGGTCGAGCGCCGCGTTCAGGCCGGCGCGCTCCGCGAGCCGCTGGAGCCCGTTGATCCCGGGGAGCAGGCCGAGCTGCACCTCGGGCAGGCCGAGCACCGTCTTCCGGTCGTCGCTCAGCACCCGGGCATGGCAGGCGAGCGCCACCTCGAGGCCGCCGCCGAGCGCGGCGCCGTGGATCGCGGCGACGATCGGCTTCGGCGAGCGCACGATCCGCAGGATCGCCTCGTGGCCGGCACGGCACATCGCCTCGGCCTGGGCCGCCGTGGCGACGCCCTTCAGCATCTCGATGTCGGCGCCCGCGATCCAGGTGTCGGCCTTGCCGGACACGAGGATCGCCGCCTTGATGAGCGGGTTGCTCGCGATCTGGCCCGCGATCCGCTCGAGATCGCCGGTGAACGTGGGCTTCAGCGTGTTGACCGCCTCGCCCGGGACATCGTAGGTGACGACGGCCACGCCGTCGGGGCGCACCTCGAGGGACAGCGGGCTCGCGGCCGCGGGGGCCGGCGTGGCGGCGGCGGATGTCGTGGTCATGCGGCCTCCAGGACGACGGCGGCGCCGAGGCCGCCCGCCGCGCAGACGGTGAGGAGCGCGTGGTGCCCGCCGCGCTTCTTGAGCTCTCGGAGCGTGGAGAGGACCATGCGTCCTCCCGTGGCCGCGAAGGGGTGGCCGAGCGCGATCGAGCCGCCGTTGACGTTGAGCTTCTCCGGATCGATCTCGCCGACGGGGGCGGACCGGCCGAGCTTCTCCGCGGCGAACGACGGCGACGCGAGCGCCTTCAGGTTGGACGCGACCTGGGCGGCGAAGGCCTCGTGCATGTCGACGAGATCCATGTCGGCGAGCGAGAGGCCGGCGCGCTCGAGCGCCCGCGGCACGGCGAGCACCGGGGCCATCAAGAGCTGCCAGCCAGGGTCGACCGCCGCGTAGGACCACGACTTGACGTACCCGAGCGGCTGGTAGCCGAGCGCCTTGGCCTTGCCCTCGCGCATCAGGAGCAGGGCGCTCGCCCCGTCGGTGAGCGGCGACGCGTTGCCCGCGGTGATCGTGCCGTGCCGCCGATCGAAGGCCGGCGACAGCTTCGCGTAGGCGTCGAGGGTCGAGTCGTCCCGGACCACGTTGTCGCGCTCGACCGGCTTGTCGTAAGGCGGGGGGATCACGTGCATGACCTCGGCGGCGTAGGTGCCGTCGCGCCAGGCGCGCGCGGCGTTCGTGTGCGAGCGGTGGGCGATCGCGTCCTGCTCGGCGCGCGAGATGCCGTTCTGCTTCGCCATCTTCTCGGCGGCCTCGCCCATCTGCTCGCCCGTGGTCGGCTCGCGCGAGAAGCCCGGGATCGGGGGCACGAGGTCCTTCAGCGAGAGGCGGGAGAGGATCTCCAGCCGGGCGCCGAGCGTCCTGGCCTTCTGGAAGTCGGTCAGCGCGGAGGCGAGCTTCCGGGAGACGCCGAGCGGCACGTCGCTCATGCTGTCGGCGCCGCCGACGAGGGCGACGTTGTGCTGGCCGGCGAGCATCGCCTCGGCGGCGCTCGTCATGGCCTGGAGAGACGTGGCGCACGCGCGCGAGACGCTGTAGGCGTCGATGTCCTTGGGCAGGCCGGTGCGCAGCACGACCTCGCGCGCGATGTTGAGCCAGTCGAGCGTCGGCACCACCTGGCCGTAGACGACCAGCGTGACGTCGCGCGGGGTCACCTCGCTCCTCTGGAGGAGCTCCTTGACCACCGTGGCCGCGAGATCGACCGTGCGCAGCGCCTTGAGCGCCGTCCCCGCCTTGGTGAACGGCGTGCGCAGCCCGGCAACGACCGCCACCCGGTCCTTGCCGCCCTTCCCATTCTTGCCTGAAGCCATGTCGACTCCTCTGCTGCCGGAGAGCCCATCGCGAGCCCGCCCCGCGCGCCCCGCGCAGCCCCCCGGATCCCGGCGTGCCAGCGCACACCGGTTGGAGGTATTCCCTTAGGTGCGCTAACGCGGCGTGTCAACCGTGGGCGGCCAGGGCGTCGCGGGTGGCGAGGCGCTCCACGAGAACGCGACGTGGGCGGAAGGACGGTTGGGGCAGCCTGGGCGCTAATTTGGCCCACGCCTGAGCTTGCCGATAGGGTGGTTGGCCATGCGGAAACTCATTCTATGCAGTGCGTTGCTCTGCGGCGCTCCGGCGCTCGCCGGGTGTGCGACGTTTGCAAGCGACTCGGCGCCGGCGGCGCCGGGTTATGTGTATGTGGCCGGTCACAAGAACAACCAGCCTGCGATGTGGATGTGCCCTGACGCGCCGGGCAAGGCGGAGTGCACCGAGGTCGAGGTAACGACGGAGGCAGGCGAATGAAGCGTTCTTTGATTTTCGGGCTCTTGCTCGCGAGCTTCGGCGCGATCGGCTGTCAGGGGAGCTACACGAGCATCCGGCAGATCGACGGGACGCGGTACCACGTCACGCGCACGAAGCAGGGCTTCTTCAACGCGTACGGCACCGTGTTCGACTGCCAGGCCAAGGGCGACGCGATGACGTGCGTCGAGATCAGCGATCTGTGAGCTCCGCGCGGGGTCGAAAGGCGCCCCGCCCGTAGAGCGCTGAGCCGCTCGAAGGAGCCGACCGCCAAGACGCCAAAAGACGCCAGAGGAAGAATCTCGTTCTCTGGCGTCTTTTGGCGTCTTTGGGCGGCCACCTATCGTCTCGCTCCGGCGCCTCTCGATGGCAGGCAGCGCGCGGTCTCTCACGCCTCGCGCAGGAAGGCCTCGAGCAGCGCCGCCGAGACGTCGAGGAGATCGCGCTCGGTGACGATGCCCACGAGCCGCTCGCCCGCGACGACGGGCAGGCAGCCGACGCGGTGCTCGCGCATGATCCGCATCGCCTCCAGCGTCGGCGTGTCCGGCGCGACGGTCACCGGGTCGGGCCGCATGATCGACGCCACCGTGGGCGGCGCGGAGCCGCTCGGCGCCGCCGCGGCGCCGCGGGCGACGAGCCGCAGCAGCGCGCGGTGGGAGACGACGCCGACGAGCCGGCCCTGCTCGTCCTCGACCGGTACATGGCGCACGTGCCGCCAGTCCATGACGCTCGCCGCGAAGTCGACGATGTCGGTGGGACGCACCGTGAAGAGATCGGTCGACATGAACTGGCCGACGGTCCGGTAACTGTCGCGCACGAGGTCCAGGTCGTCCTCGAGGGCGGCGGGCTCCCACGCGTGCACCGGGCGCCCGGCCCCGCCGCCCCGGGCCTCCTCCCGCTGGTGGGCCAGCATCGCGGCGCAGAGGGCGCGGCTTCGCAGCTCCGGGGTGCCCCGCCCGGCCATGGCCGCGAGCGAGCCGAGCGCCCACTGCGCGCCCGTCTGGCCGCTGCGGACCCGCTCCTCGACGACGCCGAGGTACCGGTCGACGTCGGCGGCGTCGATGCTCGCGGCCAGGAGGCCCGCCCGGGCGGCGGGGAGGAGGTGCGAGAGGATGAGCTCCGGGGCAGGGAGGCTCCGGCCGCCGAGCCACGTGAGCTGCGCCTTGAGGCCGTGGCGGGCCGCCGCGAAGAAGTTCGCCTTGGCGTCCTCGAACGGCATCTCGAGGTCGATGCGCGGGTGCTCGGCGGCGAGGCCGGTCATGAGGCCGAAGAAGAAGGCGGCGTTCGCGACCTCGTCGAGGATCGTGGGCCCCGAGGGCAGCGCGCGGCTCTCGATGCGCAGGTGCGCGACCCCGGCCAGGGCCCCGTAACAGGGGCGGTTCCAGCGGTAGACGGTGCCGTTGTGGACCCGCAGGGCCATGAGGTCCGGCACCTCCCCGCGCGCGAGCACGGCCGCGGGGGGCTCGCCGGTCTCGGCGGTCATGATCACGCGGAACCGCGCGATGTCCTCGCGGAAGAGATCGAGCACGCCGCCCTGCACCCAGCCGTCGCCGAAGTGGACGCGGGGCCTCTGCTGCCGGCCCTCGAGCGCGCTCGGACGGGTGTCGACCGAGGTCTCGAAGAGGGCGATCCGCGTCTCGTGCCAGAGCCTCTGCCCGAGGAGCAGCGGCGAGTTGACCGCGGCGGCGAGGACGGGCGCGGTCACCGCCTGGGCGAGGTTGTAGAGCGACGCGAACTCCCGCGCCCCGACCTGGAGGTGGACCTGGAAGCTCGTGTTGCACGACTCGAGCAGGATGTTGTCGTGGGTCATCTCGAGCTCGTCGAGCCCGTGGATCGAGACGCGGAAGTCGCCCTGGCGCAGCCGCAAGAGCGCGCGGTTGAGCTCGTGGTAGCGAGGCGCCGGCGTGAGGTTCTCGAGGCGGAGGTCGCCGGCGCGCAGGGTGGGGAGGATGCCCGTGAGCAGGACGTCGGCGCCGGCGGCGCGCGCGGCCTCGGCCGCCCGCCCGATGACCTCCGAGAGCTCGGCCTCGAGCCGCCGCAGGCAGTCGCCGCCGAACGGGAGCGGGGTGAGGTTCGCCTCCAGGTTGAAGCGAGCGAGCTCGGTCGTGAGCCGATCGTCGGCGGCCCGCTCGAGCACCTCCAGCGCGAGCGGAGCGGGCCGGAGCGCGCGGTCGACGAGGAACATCTCCTGCTCGGCGCCGATGCGGCGCACGCCGGACTCGATGCGATCCTCCACGACGAGGCGCTCGAGCGCCTCCACGTCGTCGAGCAGCGCCCGCATGAACGCCTTGTGCTGCTGCTCGCTCGCCTGCTCGGAGACGTGCTGCTCGCCCATGGTGATCGCCCCGCCTTTCGCTCGCTCTCGCTCCAGGGAAGCCTACGACGACGAGCGGCAGGGGGCGCGGGGGATCCCCCCGGCGGGGAGGGCGGGCGTCTGGCTCGGCGCGGGCGGCGCGGCGGCGGGCGAAGGCGGGCGACGCCGGTCAAAAGCTGCGGCCGGCCGCGAGCCGCAGGGTGGCGACCTTGTCCTCGGCAAGGCCGAACCCGAGCGGCGGGTCGAGCGCCACGAGCAGCCCTGCCCGGGCGTAGTAGCCAGGCTGCTTCAGCGTGTAAGTGAAGAACGGCTCCATCGCGAGCTGCATCCTGTCGTCGCGGGTGAGCGTCAGCGCGGCCTGGAGGCGGAGCCCGCCGCCGTAAGGGCCTCGGCCGCGCAGCTCGAGCTCGTCGCCCTGCTCGACCACGAGCTCGACGCCGGCCCTGCTGGTCGGGAGGGCGAGCATCACCGCCGTGTCCGCGCGGTAGACGAGCCGCGCGGCGAGCTCCGCCTCGACGCCGCCGCGGACCTTCAGGGGCAGGTGCCCGACGGTGAGCCGGTGCAGGTCGAAGGAGGCGCGCGCGGGGGCGGTCGCCTGCAGCGTGGCGCGGGCGTCGGCGTCGGGGGCGCTGAGGACGGGGATCGAGAGCGCGCCGCCGCCGAAGACGGTGACCTTGCGCGAGAGGGCGCGCGCATAGTGGGCGCCGACCGTGGGGTTGCCGAAGAGAAGGCTGCCGGCGCTGCTGCTCTCGTCGACGCCGAGCCGGGCGGACCGGAACGAGGCGGAGACGTCGCCATAAGCGAGCGGGAGATCCACGTCGAGGTGGAGCCGGCCGAACCACTCGAGCTGACCTCGGAGATCGAAGGTCAGCCCGAACGTGCTCACCTCGGAGGTGACATCGTCCATGGCCCATGAGGCCGACTTGCTCAGGACGTCGAGCTCGAGCTCCGCACGCGATCCCTGGGATTTAGCCCAGCTGTTCTTTTCTGCCGGAGCGGCAGGTGGTGCCGTGAGCCAGAGCGAGAGCAGGAGAGCGGAGGAGAGCAGTGATCTCGCGTTCAATCAGGCCCACCTGCGAGGACTACCATGGCTCGGCTCGGCCGTGGTTATCGAACGGCGCCCTCGGCGCCCGCGGCCTCCTCGTCCTCGTCCTCGTCCTCGTCGTCGTTCTCCTCGTCGTCGTCGTCGTCGTCCTCGTCGTCGTCAGCGTCGCCGCTGCCGTCGAACAGCAGGGAGGGAGCGTCTTCGTTGCCGTGCTCCGCGAAGATCGCGTCGGCGGCGATCACGAGCTCCTCCATGCGGTCGGCGTCGACGGGGCCGTACACGGCGAGCGCCATGGCGCGATCCTGCACGAACAGCCACGCGTCGGGGAAGTCGAGCAGGGCGTCGCGGATGCTCTTCGAGAGCCACCGGCCGATGGCCTTCGCTTCGGGTCCCTCGACAAGGAACTGCTCCATGAACTCCGGGTCCTTCTTGAACTGGACGCCGGTGTTGGGGGCACGCCTGCCATCGACGATGGGCAGCGGGCACACGGTGAGCCGGGGCCCGGCCTTGGCCAGCTTTGTGAGGACCACCTGGTACTCGCTGCCGTTCTTCGCGTCCGGGCCCACGACCGCGACGTAGGCGAGCTTCGGGACGAGCTCGTAACGGGCGAGGACCTCGCCGCCGCCCGTCTCCTGCAGCGTGTGCTGGAGGCTGGACGGCAACGAGCGCACCGGACGAGGACCGTCGCTGCCGGCGCCGGCCTTCTGGCCGCCGGGCTTCGCGCCGGGGCGGGCCGGGGCCGCCTCAGGGGTCATCAGCGCGCGCCAGCGCGCGAGCTCGCGGTCGCGCCGCGCCTCGTGCCGACCGCGCAAGCCGGTCAGGAACCAGACGACGAGCAACGCAAAGGGACCTACGTACCAGAGCCAGGGCATGGGGCGGCGATGCTAGCAAACCTCGCGGAGCTGCGGTGGGGTCGCGCGCGCCCGCGGTGAGGCGAGGCTGTCGTGGCGAGCCTCGCCGCTTCGCGGCGAGGCTCAGGGCGCGGGGGCCGGAGCGGCGTCGTCCGGCCGCTCGAAGACGCACCAGTAGCCGTTCTTGCTGTGGCGCACCATCCCGGCCACCTCGTACACGCCCCGGAAACGCCGGTCCTTGCGGAGCTTCTCCTGCGCCGGGAACGGGAGCTTGTCGCACGTGTCGGCGCCGCCGACGAACACGAAGTAGCGCGGCATCTTGTCGAAGACGTGCTGCACGTAGCCGGGGCCCGTCTTGCGCGTGTAACCGCCCGGGAGCTTGGAGATCACGGGATCGACGAGGCCGAGGAGATCGAGCACCGGGTAGTCCGTCACATACCCGATGTACCCGATGTCGCCCACGGCGACCTCGCCGGGCTTGCCGTGCTCCTTGAACCAGTTGGCCACGCCGCCCGCGGCGCTGTCCCAGAACCGCTTCTCGTCGTCGAGGATCCGGTGCTGGGCGCGCTCGATCCGCTGCGCCCGGAAGGCGCCAAGCGCGATGAGGCAGCCGAGCGCGAGCACGCCGGCCCCCGCGGCGAGGGCGATCGTCCCGCCCTCGGGCGCGTCCGCGGCGCGGGCCGAGAGCTGGGCGAGCAGCGGCTCGAGCAGCGCGCGCGCGCCGAGGCCCGCGAGGAGGAAGCAGAACGGCTCGAACGGGCTCATGAAGCGGTAGTACGGCATCCAGTCGCCGCCCACGAGGAGCACGTAGCCCCCCACCGCGAGCGCGAGGGCCGCGACGCAGAGCGCGTCGCGGTGGCGCGCGACGATCGCCACGCAGAGGCCGAAGAGTCCGAGCAGCAGCGCCGGCCACGTGTGCCCCGCGTACTCCGCGAGGTAGCGCTGGCCCCCGGCCAGCTGCTCCGCGAGGCTGCCGGTCTTGGCGCTCAGCGTGTTCGGCAGCCACGTGCCGTAGTAGCTGTGCCGCCAGAGCATGTGGCACGCGATGGGCGCGGCGAAGACGACACCGCGCAGGAGGTTCTGCCGCCCGAAGAAGCGCAGGCCGAGGAAGAGCATCGGTATGCCGATGAACATCGGCGCTTCCGGGCGCGTCAGGCCAGCGAGCCCGAAGACGAGGCCCGAATACGGGAAGCCGGTCCCCCGGTCGCGCTCGCGGAACATCATCTCGGTGCCCGCGAGGACGAGCAGGACGAACAGCGGCGTCTCCAGGCCGAAGACGGCGTATCCGCTCTGCACGATCGAGCTCGCGAACAGCCACGTGGCGATGCAAGGGACCGCGCCGTGCGGGCGGAGCCGGGCCGAGAGGAGGTAGAGCGCGCCGAGCGAGCCGCAGGCGGCGAGCCCGCCGAGCACCTTGGCGACGACGTCGGGGTCGAGGCCGAGCTTGATGCCGCCCGCGAGCAGCACGGTCCAGAGGAAGTTCGTGTACCCCTCGATGCGCTCGCCGGCGTTGTAGACGAGCCCGAGGCCCCGGGCGAAGTTGCGCGCGTACCGGTACGAGATGTACGCGTCGTCGATCGTGAACGAGCGCACGCGCACCATGTTCACGACGAGCAGGAACGCCGGCAACACGAGGCCGAACACGAGGTGCAGGCGCTCGGAGAGCGGCGCGCCTCGCAGCCAGTCGCGGAAGCGCCGGGCCGGGGGCGCGCCTTCGACGCCGTCGCCCGCCGCTTCCATGTCGCCGTCGGCCTCGCCGCTCGGAGGGGCGACCCCGAGTTGCCCGTGCTCTGCTTCTTCCGGTTCCAGGAAAGCCATGTGAAGCCTCTCCCTACCATGGATGGTTCATGTCGGGGTCGTTTCTTGGTCGAGGCGCTCATCCCAGCTATCCTCGCGACATGCGTGCAGCCATGTTCGCTCTTGCCGCCTCCTCCGCCCTTTTCGTCGCGCCCCCGGCGCTCGGCGCCCGAGGCGTGCCGTGCGGCTTCTATGGCATCGATCCAGGGGCGCCCGTCGACGCAGGGGAGGTGATCCTCGACGACGATCACGCGAAGCGGCTCGCGCGCGCGGGCGCCGGCGCCGTGCGCGTCGAGTTCCTGCTCGATGACGCCGAGGCGTGGGACGACGACAAGCTCGAGCAGTACGACGCCATCATCGACGCGGCGCGCGCCGCGGGCCTCGAGCCGGTCGGGCTCCTCTCTCACCGCACGATCGGAGAAGGACAGGACGTCTGGAATGACGATCCGGACCGGGACGGCGACAACGCGTACGTGGAGGCGTTCGCCGAGACGGCAGAGGCGCTCATGACGAGGTACGCCGGGGACGTCGTCCAGTGGGAGATCTGGAGTCAGCCGAACTGCGCCGAGCTCCCCGACCCCGCGCTCGACCCGGAGCACGCCGGCTGCACCTTCATCCTGCCCCGGGTGCTCGCGCAGATCCTCGCCCAGATCCGCGTCCGCAACGAGGCGCTCTTCAACGTCGACGAGCTGTCGCTGACCACGGGCGGCCTGCTCGCCTCGGACGACGCGGCCGCGCCGTTCTCGGGGGTCGATTACCTGCGCGAGCTCTACGCGCAGCCGGTGTGGGACGAACTCGAGGCGCGCTTCGGCGAGCGGACGCCGTGGTCTCGCCTCGGTCAACAGCTGTTCTTCCATCAGGGCACCGAGGTTGATCCGGTGACGCTCAACGATTATCTCGACGCGCTGCGCGACCTCGCCGACGAGGAGGGGGACGAGAGCCCCTTCGCCGTGACCGGGATGGCGTGGTCGAGCGCGCTCGCCGGCGAGGAGCTCCAGGCGGCGAACCTGACAACGTCGTTCGAGATCCTCTCGGAGCGCGACGACGTCGCCGGCGTGGTCTGGGCCAGCTTCCAGGACGCGCCGCTCGACGAGCAGCCCTTCGGCCTCGTCGACGAGGCCGGCGTGGAAAAGCTGGCGCTCGCCGCGTTCAGCGGGTCGGCCGACAACTGCGAGCCGGCGGTGCAAGGCGGGGGGTCGGGGAGCGGCGGCGGGGGGAGCGGATCGAGCGGCGGCGGCGTCGTCGCCGGCTCGCCGCCCGGCACCAGCGGACAGATGGGGCGGCCGATCGACGGAAAGCGGCGCGCGAGCTCCTGCAGTTATGCCGCGGGCGCAACCAGCGGAGGCGGAGCGCGGTCAGGCGTGGGGTGGCTCGCGTTGTTCGCGATCGGCGCGATCGCGATGGTGCGCTGCCGCCGCGTCATTTGAAGGCAACTCGAGCGCTCTCGTCGCCGACAGGGGAGGCATGCCTCACAGCTCGGCGCGCGTCGCGCGGCGGATTGCCGTGCACGTCGGACTTTTGCTCTTCAATGGTTGCGGGCGCGACGGCGCGGGTGATCGCTTCGGCGTCTGCGGCGACGGCGTGGTCGACGAGGGTGAGGCGTGCGACGACGTCAATTCCGCGGAGGGCGACGGCTGCTCGCCGACGTGCCAGCGCGAGGCGCCAGCGGCGCCCCGCTGCGGCGACGGCGCGCTCGACGCGGGCGAGGCGTGCGACGATGGCAACACGGCGGCCAGGGACGGCTGCTCGCCGGCGTGCGAGGTCGAGGTGCCCCCGCGCTGCGGCGACGGCGCCATCGATCCGGGGGAGCAGTGCGACGACGGGAACGTCGCGACGGGCGACGGCTGCGAGGTCGATTGCGCGAAGACGCCGGCCGAGGAGACCGTCTGCGAGGAGCTTTTGCCGCTCGCGCAGGGGACGTGCGAGGTGGTCGCCGGCACGGGCGCGACGCTGATCCGGGGCGTCGTGCTGGCCCCGGGCAGGGTGTACAGGGGCGGGCGGGTGCTCGTGGACGAGCGGGGCGCGATCGCGTGCGTCGGCTGCGATTGCGAGGCGGCGGGCGCGACGGAGATCCTGTGCCCGACCGGCGTCGTCTCCCCGGCGCTGATCAACACGCATGATCACATCACGTACACGCAGAACAGCCCGTATACCCCGACCGAGGAGCGCTATGAGCACCGGCACGACTGGCGCATCGGCAACAACAAGCACACGAGAATCGATACGCCCGGCATGGCGAGCCCGGCGCAGATCCACTGGGGCGAGCTCCGCTTCCTGATGGGCGGCGCGACCTCGATCGTGGGCTCGGGGAGCGCGCCAGGTCTCCTCCGGAACCTGGACCGGGCCGACCAGGAGGGCCTGGGCCAGAGCGCGGTCCGTTTCGACACGTTCCCGCTCGACGACACGGGCGGCCGCGAGCTGGTGAGCGGTTGCGGCTACTCGGCCGACATGGTGACAGGGAAGGACGTCGAGGGAGAGGACGCCTATTGTCCGCACGTCGCCGAGGGGATCGATGCGTCGGCGCGCAACGAGTTCGCCTGCCTGAAGGCGGAGCCGAACGACGTGCTCGAGCCGCAGAGCGCGTTCATCCACGGGATCGGCCTGACCGCGCCCGACTACGCGGCGATGGCGGCGGAGGGCACGGCGCTCATCTGGTCTCCCCGCTCCAACATCACGCTTTACGGCGACACCGCCGTGGTCACCGCCGCCGCCCGCCTCGGGGTGCAGATCGCGCTCGGCACCGACTGGATCGCGACCGGATCGATGAACCTCCTGCGCGAGCTCCGGTGCGCGTCGGCGCTCAACGAGACGTATTACGACGGCTTCTTCACCGATGAGGAGCTGTGGAGGATGGTCACCGGGAGCGCCGCCGCGGTCACCGCGACGGACGACGTGATCGGCGCGCTGTCCACGGGGAAGGTCGCCGACATCGCGATCTTCGACGGCAGAGAGCGCGAGGGCCACCGCGCGGTCGTCGCCGCCGATCCCGAGGACGTCGTCCTCGTGATGCGCGGAGGAAAGGTCCTGTATGGCGACGCGGCCGTGGTGTCCGCGGTCCGGGGCGCGGGCGCATGCGACACGGTCGATGTGTGCGGCGTGTCGAAGCAGGTCTGTCTGCAGGACGAGATCGGGATGACGCTGGAGGACCTCGAGCAGCAGGCGGGCGAGATTTACCCGGCCTTCTTCTGCGGCGAGCCCGAGGGCGAGCCGCTCTGCACCCCGTCGCGCGCGGTGAGCGCGCCCCGGAACGCCTCGGTGAACGGCTCGACTGTCTACACCGGGCAGCCGACGGACGCGGATCTCGACGGTGACGGCATCGAGAACGGCGCGGACGATTGCCCGAGCGTCTTCAACCCGATCCGGCCGCTCGACGACGGGGTCCAGGCCGACTTCGACGGCGACGGCGACGGCGACGCCTGCGACGCGTGCCCGCTCGACGCGGGCAGCGCGCTCTGCTCGCCGCCGGACCCGAACGACGCCGACAACGACGGCACGCCGAACGGCGCGGACAACTGCCCGAACCTCCAGAACCCCGGCCAGGCCGACGCGGACGGCGACGGCAAGGGCGACCCGTGCGACCTGTGCCCGGACCAGGCGAACCCAGGGGCCCTGGGCTGCACGGTGGCGATCTACGATATCAAGGACGGCACGCGCGCGGAGGGTGACACGGTGGCCCTGGAGGACGTGCTCGTGACCGGGAAGCACGCGAGCGGCTTCTTCGTCCAGGCGAAGCCGGGCGACCCGGGGTACGCGGGGCCTGCGCACTCCGGCGTCTACGTGTACAGCCCGCAGAACACGGTGCTGACCGGCGATCGCGTGCGGATCACGAGCGCGGTGATCGCGAATTACTTCGGGCAGATCCAGCTCGGGTCCGCCGTGGTCGAGGTGAGCGCGTCGCTCGGCGAGGCGGCGCCGGCGCCGGAGCCCGTCGCGCCGGCCGACATCGCGACGGGCGGCGCGCGCGCCGCCGAGCTCGAGGGGGTCCTCGTCGAGGTGGAGGACGTCACGGTGATCGGGCTCGATACGATGGTTCATGAATTCGTCGTCACAGGCGATCTGCGCGTGGACGACCTCCTGTACGGGTCCAACCCCTTCCCGGCGGAAGGCCAGCATTTCGCGAGCATCCGCGGCATCCTCACCCACCGGAACGACGACTCGAAGGTCGAGCCGCGCGGCGTCGAGGACCTCGTGACGACCCTCGGGGCGGCGACCGCGACGGCAGGGCTCGTGATCAACGAGGTGGATTACGATCAGCCGGGCGGAGATGGATCCGAGTTCATCGAGATCTACAATGGCTCCGGCGCGCCCGTGGATCTCACGGGCCATGCGCTCGTGCTGGTCGATGGATCCAGCAGCGCGCCCTCCGCCTACAGAACGCTCGATCTGAGCTCGGCGGGTACGCTCGCGGCTGGCCAGTACCTCGTCGTCGGCAGCAGGGCGGTGGTCGGCACCGACACCATGCCAGGCGTCGTGGCGGAAGGTGCGGTGACGATCGCCTTCTCGGGCGCGCAGACCGACCGGATGCAGAACGGGGCTTCCGACGGGATCGCGCTGATGAACACGATAACAGGGGCCGTGATCGACGCGCTCTCCTACGAGGGGAGCATCCCCTTCGTCACGATCGGGGGCGCCAGCGTGAGCCTCGTCGAAGGCGACGCGTTGCCGGCCACGGTGGCGGACGGCGGTATGGCGGCTGGCTCGCTCTGCCGCCTGCCCGACGGGACGGACACGAACCAGGCCGCGGCCGACTGGGCGCTCTCCGCGACGATCACCCCTGGTGCGGCGAACGTGCCGTGAGCCCGGCCGAGACGCTGCGCTCCTCGGCGCAGCGCACCCGGCGCGACGCGGTCCACGCCGCGCGCGCCGGTGTCTTCGTCCTGTCAGCTGTGTCCGGAGAGAGTGAAGAGAATCAAGGATGAATGGGCCGTGAGCGGGCGCTCACAGGCAGCCGCAGAGCGGGTCGCCCGCCTTGCACACGCACTTTCCGCCCTTCTTGGCCGGCGCCGCCGCGCTGGCGCCCCGCGCCGCGCTGGCGCCCCGCACCGCCTTGCCGGACGTCGCCGCTCGGCCGCGGAGGGTTGCGGCCCCCTTGATGTTCGACGTCTTTGCGTCGGCCACGTCCTCGCCCTGCGCCAGCGCCTTGGTCGCCTCCGTCGCCTTGTAATCGGAGAACGCCTTCTGCGCCTTCTCGGCGTCGCTCTTGGCGGCGTCGAGCGCGAGGGTAAGCTCGGTGATCTTCCGGTTGCGCTCGTCGAGCTGGAGGTTGAGCTGCGCGATCCTGTCCTGCTCGGCGACGCGGGCGGCCACCGCCTCGGCCTGAGCCGCCTCGGCTTCCTTCACCTTGCCGGCGAAGGTGGTCACCGCGACCGCGGCCACGGCCGCCACGACCAGACCCACCCCGAACACGAACCGACCCCGCCGCTTCTGTCGCACGCCCTGGGCGATCGCCTCGAGCTCGCGTTCAAGGTCCCCCGAGCCCGACATGGGCGGCACGCTGGCAGCGACCGGCGCGATGCTGGCGGGCCCTCTCGTCCCCTGGTAGAGCACTCCCGGGCTTTGCTGCGTGTTCATCATCGCGCGAGACCTCCTCCTGCGTGAGCGATTCCTCCTCTAAGCAAGTGGGGGGCCTCTAAGCAAGTGTGGTGCCAGGTGAGCGCGCCCCGACTTGGCACCGCGTGCATCGTCCGTGAAGCAAACGGCGGTGCAAAGCGAGGACTCCCACCGCAAAGCGGTGGCTCGCACCGCAAAACCAGGACTCCCACCGTAAAACGACGACTCTCGAGGTGCTCCAGAGGCGAGCCGCGGGAGATCCGGGTGGATCACTTGTTCTGGTGCATGGATCGCTCACCGGACCTCGACGCGTCCCCTGGTCCAACGGAGGTCCTGCACCACGCGCCGGCAACACCGGTGCTGCCGGCGGGGAGGGAGCGCCGCCTCAGGGCAGCGACCGGAATCGCTCCAATTGAGTCAACGATTCCGGCTACTTGCGGCCGTAGACCGGCCACGGCCGCGGCTCCGCGGGATCCGAGGATGAGAGCGCTTCGTGACGAGGTGGCCGTCAGGGCTGCAGTTTGGCGACGAAGGCGTCCGGGCCCCCGGAGCTCATCATGGGGTCCCCCCCGAGATCGATCCTGCCGCTGAAGCTGCCCGTCAGCGCGATGGCTCCCAGCGCATCCACGGCGACGGCCCGGGCGCGCTGCTCCGCCGCGTCGCCGAACGATTTGGCCCAGGCCGTATCGCCGTTCGGCGCGAGCTTCGCGAAGAAGGCGTCGTTGCCGCCGAGGGACTGGAGCCTCGGGCTCGGGGCGCCGAAGTCGATGGCGCTCTCGAACTCTCCGACCACGATGACGTTGCCCGCCTGGTCGACCGCCACCCCCAGCGCCTCCTGATCTTCGTCGTCCCCGTACAGACGGTTCCAGAGGTGCTTGCCGTCCGCGTTGAAGGCGGCGACGACCGCGTCGTTTCCTCCGGCGTATCTCCGCGGCGCTCCGTCGAAATTGATCGTTCCCCCGGTGCTCCCTGCGACGACGATGTCCCCCTCCGCGTCCACCGCGACCGCCGTGAATTCCTGGCTCATGGTGTCGCCAAACATCTTGGCCCAGAGCGGCGTCCCGCCCCCGTCGAGCTTCGCAATGAAGGCGTCGTCGCCCTGAGCCGTGAGGAGCGTCGTCCCGAAGTACACCTTGCCCGCGATGCGGCCGACCAGGACCACGCCTCCGTCGGGCGTGACGGCGGCGTCGTTCGCGACCTCGGCGGTCGTATCGCCGAAGTTCTTGCTCCAGGCGAAGTTGCCGAGGATGTCCATCTTCGCGACGAAGATGTCCTCTCCACCTTTGCTCGTCAGGTGGTCCCCGCCCATCCGCTGCCCGCCCAGCACGTCGGCCCAGTCGGTGAAGCTGCCAGCGACGATGATGTTGTCGTCCGAATCCACCGCGAGCCCGTAAACTCTATCGACGCTCGGACCGGTGATCGTCTTGATCCAGTCCAGGCCGCCAATTGCGTCGAGCTTCGCCACGAACACGTCCGAGCTGCCTTGGCTCGTGAGCGACGTCCCGTCGAAGTTAACTGTATTTTCGAAGGTCCCGGCCACGATCACGCCGCCGTTCTTGTCGAGCGCCACGCGATTGCAAGAATCCGAGCCGTTCCCCCCGAGCACCTTCGACCATTCCGTCGCGCCGCCAGGAGCGAGCTTGACGACGAAGCCGTCGTACGCTCCCTGGCTGCCGACGGAACCCAGGCTGGTGCTGAAGGCACCCGCGATCAGGAGGTTCCCTTCCCTGTCGAACGCGACGTCATACCCAATCTGGTCGCCGTTCCCTCCGAGCTTGGCGCTCCAGTCGTGAGCTCCGGTGCACTCCGCCACACGATCGCAGTTCTCGTCATTCGCCTGCGTCGTACAGGCCTCGGCCTTGGGGAGCACCTCGTCGACGCACGAGTCGTCGCGCAGGCAGCCGTCCTTGCACTCGCCGACTCCCCTTGTCGACTCGGGGCCTGTATAACAAGGCACGCAGGGCTCGTTGCCGCCTGCGCCGCCCGCGCCTCCCGCGGCGCCCGCGCCTCCCACGCCGCCCGTGCCGCCCGCGCCTCCCGCGGCGCCCACGCCAGCCATCCCGCCTTGCGCGGCGCCGCCGCCGCTGATGGCGCCCGGCACGAGCACGCCTTGATCGAAGCACCCGCCGAGCGCGCCGGCCACGCCGAGCGCGCCGCAAAGGATCATGAAGCCGTTGCGTTTCATCAAAACACCCCCGCGATCCCGGCACCCCACGGCGATATCCATGGACGGACCGCTGCGCCCTTGGGCCTCGCCGCCGCGGACGGTGCGGTGAGGAGCAGCGCGACGCCGCCCGCGGCGAGCGCCCCGCCCACGATGAACGCCGGCGCAGGGACGAGGCGCAGGTCGTTGTACGAGCCCAGCTTGGCCCGCGTCTTCGGCGTGTCCGGGCACACGACATCTTCGGTGCACCCGAGGTCGATCAGCTCGCCGCGCCGCGCGCTCGTGATGCCGAACGTGATCCCACCGACCACGAGCGCCGCGGCGCCCGTGCCGACGGCGGTCCAGCCGAGCACGCGCTGCGTGGTGCCCGGCGCCGGGCCGGCGGGCGGGGGGAGGACGATAGGCGGGCGGACACCGACGGGGAACTCGAGCGCGAGCGCCGCCTCCTGCCGCTCCTGCAGCGCGACCTCCCGCCGGACGACGCGCCCCGCCCACGCGGCCTCGACGACGTGCTTGCCAGGATCGACAGGCTGGCTGACCCCCACCAGCGCGGGTGGCATCGGCTTGCCGTCGATGGTGATCTGCACCTCGCGCTCCGGGGCGCCGCGCACCCCCACAGAGAGCCTCGGGATCCGGGGCTTGAGATCGTCGTATGCTTTCCCGGCGTCGGCGACCGCGGCTTTGAAGACGTCGCTGGCCGAGGCGTCGAGCGAGGTGCGGCTCACCTGCAGGTAGCGCTCGGAGGCCTCGATGAGGCGCCCGAGCTGCTCGAGGCTCCGCGCGGCATAAAGGTCGATCGTCGGCGCCTGGATCAGCTGGTCCGCGCGCCCGAACTTGTCGAGCGCCGCCGCGTACTGGCCCTTGTCGAAGAGGTCGAGGCCCTCTTCGGCGAGGGCCCGGGCGGCGTTCATGGTGGCAGGGTCGACGTCGGCCGCCCCCGCGGTGGTCGCGAGCGCGAGCGCGAGCGTGAGCGCGATGGTGGCGGTGCCCGAGACCCTCGATCGCGCGCGCATTCGTCTCCTCAGAAGCCGAGGCGGTCGGACCTGGGGCGCGTCGCGCTGGAGGCCGCGGGCGGGGCCGCCGACGAGGGCCTGGGCCGCGGCGGGGAGGACGCGGCCCTGCCCGGGCGAGCGGGCGCCGTCTGGGCGGAGGAGGCGGCCGCGGCCGGAGCGCTGGCCGCCAGCGCGGAGCCGGCGTGGGGCGCAGGCGTCGAGGTCGCCGCGGCCGTCGTGTCCTGGGGAGGCGCGAGATCGGGCGCCCCTTTGGGCGAATTCGCTTCCGCCGGCGGATTGTTCGCGGGGGCGGCGACAGGCGGTGTCTCGAGCGTCACCGGCGGCGAGGCGGCGCCGGATGGCGGCGGTGCGTGCGGGATCGGGTCGTCCCCGAGCGCGCGCCAGCCGATGAAGAGCGCCCCGCCGAGGACCGAAGCCGCGAGGCCGAGCGCGACGGCCGGGATCGGCATCCTGCGGCGAGGTCTCGAGTCGGCCCCGGCCTCGTCGTAGAGGCCCGGCGGCGAGGCGACGCTCCCCTCCGGCGAGACGGAGAGCGGGGAGGTGGAGATCGGCGGACCGGAGAGCGGCGCGGCGGAGAGCGGCGCGGCGGAGAGCGGCGCAGCGGAGAGCGGCGGGACGGAGGGCGACGTGCTGCCCGCGCCCCCGGGGATCGAGCTCGCCGAGGCCCGCCCGCCCTCCTGCGCGTCGCTGGGCGGAAAGAGCGCGTCGCGCAGCGCGTCGACCATCGCCGTCGCCGAGGCGAACCGCCCGTTCGGGTCACGGCTGCACGCCTGCATGAACCACTCATCGAACGCCGGCGGCACGGGCACAGACGCCACCTTCGATGGGACAGGCAGCGGATCACTGCATATCTCGAGGATCATCGCGCCAGGCGCCTCGGCCGTGATCGCAGCCCGGCCGCACACGCATTCGAACGCGATCACCCCGAGCGCCCAGAGGTCCGACCGGTAATCGACGGTCGCGCCCTGCGCCTGCTCAGGGCTCATGTACGGCAGCGTCCCGATCAGCACGCCAGCCTGCGTCCCGATGCCCTCTTTGCCGGACATGCGCGTCTTGGCGACGCCGAAATCGAGGACCTTGGCCACCTCCCGGTCGTCGTCGCGGGCGAGGAAGATGTTGTCGGGCTTGAGGTCGCGGTGGACGATGCCGGCGTCGTGGGCCTTGCGCACGGCGCGCGCGACGTCGGCGAAGATGCGCGCCGTATCGGCTGGCTCGAGCGCGCCGACACGCTCGAGCCGGTGCGCGAGATCCTCGCCCTCGAGGAGCTCCATCGCGATGAAGGGGACGTCGTTCTCGACGCCGTGATCGAGGATCTGCACGACGTTCGGGCTGCGGAGCGCCGCCGCCGCCTGCGCCTCCTGGTAGAAGCGCGCGCGGACCGTCTCGTCCTTCGCATAGAGAGGCCCGAGCATCTTGATCGCCACCGGCGAGCCCAGCGTGAGATCGTCCGCGCGCCAGACGGTGCCCATGCTGCCCGAGCTGAGAGGGCGGAGCAGCCGATAACGGCCGACCAGCACCTGTCCCTCCAGCCCGAACGCGTTCGTCGTCATTGTCGCAGGACCTGTGGAGCGCGCGTGGCCTTCCCTACGCTGGTGGTTGTTCAGTGCTGGTCAACAACAACAACGGGTAGACTGAAAGTCTACGGGGCGTGGCGCGGAGCGTCAATCGGTGCACCCGCCGCGTGCTCGCAGGGCGTCGCTAGAGCACCGAACAGGTTGAAACGCCGCGCGAGAGAGAGTTTGAACCACAGAGACACAGAAGCGACAACAACAAAACCTCGGCGCATCCGTGGTTCGTTTCGTCAATTTTTCGATCGGATCGGTACCCTAGATCAACACGAAGTCCTCGGCCACGGAGACCTCCTCGGCCATGATGCTCGTGGTCTCGTCGTCGCGCTGGACGGCGAGCTTGTAGAGTTGCGCCAGCACGGCCGGGTGATCCTCGACCAGACCCATGAACTCGGTGGCCGGCAGGTACAGCGTCACGGTGGGGTGAACGGCGATCACATCGGCGTTCGCCGGGCGGCGGAGGACCATCGCGATCTCGCCGGCGACGTCGCCGGGGCCGAGCGTCGAGAGCACGAGCGGCTCGACGCGGGCGTCGTCCGCCGCGTCGCGCCGGACGACGGCGACCTCTCCGGAGGCGATGAGGAACAGGCCGGGGGGCCGCTCATCCTGGACGAGCAGCCGCTCGTTCTTCTCGAACGTGCGCGTGCGGAACCGCTTCACGAGCGCGGGCCTGTTGGCCTCGGGCACGACGCGGAGCACGTCGCTCATCCGGACGAGGTTCTCCACCATGCGGTCCCGGCAGTAGGCCGCGAGCTCCAGGCCCACCTCGGGCTCGCGCTGCGCGATGTCGTCGATCGCGTCGCGCTTCACCTCGAGCACGATGGAGGGCCGCGTGGCGATGACGCTCCCGGTGCGCGGGGCCCGGGAGAGCAGCGCCATCTCGCCGAACATGGCGCCGTTCGTGAGCCGGGCGAGGAGGATCTCCTCGTCCGCGCGCCGGCGCCGCGCCTCGAGCTCCCCGCGCGCGACGAAGTAGGCCTCGCTGCGCGCGGCGCCCTGCTCGATCACGGTCGTCCCCGCCGCCACCCAGACGGGCGTGAAGGCGGCGCACAGGGCGCGGAGCGCGTCGCGCCCGACGGACGAGAAGACCGGCTGGGGCGCGATCCCGGGGTGATCGGCCTGGGCGGCCAGCCTGCGCGTGGCGTCGTGGAGGATCTCCGTCGCCTTGTTGAGCAGGAGAGCGCCGGTGAGCACGGAGGCGAGCGGCTGGAACGCCTCGGCGGCCGGCAGCGGGGGCGGCGGCGGCGCGCCCTCGCCGAGCCGCGGCGAGTCCCGGCAGAACGCCTCGGCGATCTGGTCGAGCCCGGGCCCGGCATCGCCGCCGAAGCGCTCGCTCTCGCGCGCGGCCGCCACGGCGAGCGGCAGGTTCTCGAGGTCGATCGCGCGGGCGATCGCGGTGGAGCACGCCTCGCGCGCGGCCTCGTGCCGGTTCAGCTCGCCGAGGAGGCGCCCGCAGAGGCAGAGCGCCGACGGCATCGTCGGGTCGTGCCGGACCAGCGCGGCGGCCCAGCGCAGCGCGGCGTCCCGCTCTCCCGCGAGCGCCAGCGAGAGCGCGCGGTCGATCGGCGACTCCGCCTGCTGGATCGAGCCCGGGAGTACCGGGGGGAGGGCCATGTAAGCGTCTATATCAGGGTTCATTGCGCGGCGGCAAAGAACGCGCCCGGTTGACGGCGCGCACGCCCCGCGCGCCGTCAACCGGGCGCCCCGCGCGGATTACCCCGGGAAGGACCGAGGCGCCGTGCTCAGGCGAGGTGCTGCTTCAGGAACGCGATGCTCCGCTCCCACGCGAGCTTCGCGGCGTCGGGGGCGTAGACCTCGGGGCGCGTGTCGTTCGCGAACGCGTGGTCGGCGTCATAGACGTGGAGCTCCATGGATTGGCCGCGGGCGGCGAGCTCCTTCTGGATCGCCTCGGCGGCGGCCGGCGTCGCCCAGCCGTCGCGCGCGGCGAAGTGGGCGAGGATCGGCGCCTTGACGCGCGTGGTGTCGGGCGCGGGGCTCGGGACGCCGTAGAAAGGCACCACGGCCGCGAGCTCGGGGATCGTCGCGGCGGCGGCGAAGCTCAGCGCGCCGCCCATGCAGAACCCGATGACGCCGACCTTGCCGGTCGACCGCTCGTGCGCCGACAGGAAGCGGGCGGCGCCGGCGATCTCCTCGAGGGCGCGCGGCTTGTCGAGCTCGGTCATCAGCCGGTTGGCCTCGGTGGGGTCCTTGGTGGTCTTGCCGTGGTAGAGGTCGGGCGCGAGGGCGATGAACCCGGCGGCGGCGAGCCGGTCGAGCAGCGAGCGGATGTGGTCGTTCACACCCCACCACTCCTGGATCAGGACGACGGCAGGCGACTTGTCCCCCTGCTTCGGCCAGACGATCTCGCCGGTCGCCGACGACCCGTCCTTCACGGGGAACGAAACCTTTTCGGACATGCGACTCCTCCCTTTCGAGACGGGGATGGGCTGCGCCGTCCTCGTCAGCAATCGGGGATCGGCGTCCGCCGTCCCCGTCAGCAATCGGGGATCGGCGTCCGCCGTCCCCTCATGGCGCGGCGCAGGATAACCGCCCCGCGCACGTTGCGTAGCGCAAACTGCCTGGCATGCGCTCCACGCCGGGACGCCGGCGATGTAGATTGACGGCGTGGATGCGCTGGCGGGACGATGGAGGCGAGCCGTCTCGTCCTTGAAGGAGCTCCGGCTGCGGGTCGCGTTCCTGCGGAGCGAGGTGCTGCGCGCCGATCTCCCCTCCGTCGCCCGCGCGCTCGACGACCTCTGCCGCGACGCCGAGCAGGCCAACCCCCTCGCGCGCGACGTGCTGGGCGCCGTCGTGCCGGTCCTCGTGGATCCTGCGCTCTCGGAGCGCGTCGAGCAGCTCCGCGAGCTCGCGTCCTCCCATGCCCTGCTGCCGCTCTCGCGCCTCCTGCGCCGCAAGGCGCGGCGGCCCGAGGCACAGCCGGCCTCGCCGGCGCCCGACGAGCGGCTCCTCGCCACGTCGAGCGCCGGTCGCGCGCTCACGCTCGGCGAGCGGCGCGCGCTCGCCCGGCGGCCGACCCGCGCGGCCTTCGACGCCTTGCTCCGGGACCCGCACCCGCTGGTCATCCGCAACCTGCTCGCCAACCCGCGCTTGACCGAGGATGACGTCGTCCGCCTCGCGGCGCGCCGCCCGGCGAACGCGGAGGTCCTGACGGAGATCGCGAAGCACCCCGAGTGGCCGCAGCGCGCGCGGGTGCGCATGGCGATCGTGCAGAACCCGGGCGCGCCGCAGGAGATCGCGGTGCCCATGGTGCGCCTCCTCCTGCGGCCCGAGCTCCTGCGGCTCGCGGCGGCGGCGGACGTGCCCGCGGTCGTCCGGGCCGCGGCGCGGGAGCTGCTCGATCGCCGTCCGCCCGTCCCGCACAAGCCAGGCGGCCCGCTGGCGCAGTGAGGCCGCGCCCTGCGCGGGGCCGGCGGCGTGCGCGCAGGCCGCCGCCGCGGTGTCGCGATCGGAGAGGAGGAGAAGAGGGCAGAAAGGGAGTGAAGGAGAGATGGAGTTGAAGGAGAGAGGGAGTTGAAGGAGAGAGCGAGAGAGGTCGTGCAGGGCGCTTTCATGAATCGGCGCCCGCGGGAGAGGCTACGCGACCTCGGCCCAGCACCGCGCGAGGCGACGCACGCCCTCGTCCAGATCCTCGTCGCACGCCACCGAGGAGAAGCAGAGCCGGAGGGCGAACGGGCTCACGGCGCCGTGAGCCCGGAACAGCGAGCCCGGGTCGAAGGCGACGCCGTGCTCGATGGCGGCGGCCAGGAAGAAGGCCTCGTTCGGCTCGGCGTCGGGCTCGACCCAGATCGCGAAGCCGCCGACGGGGGGGTCAAACCGCCAGCCGGGAAGGTGCTTTCGGAGCGCCCGCTCCATGCGGGCGGCGCGGCGACCGTAGAACTCCCGCAGGCGCACGAGCCGCTGATCGAAGTCCTCCGTGCGGAGGTAGTCTTCCAGGATGGCCTGCGGCAGGCTGGCCGCCTGCTGATCGGCGGATTGCTTCAGCTGGAGGACCTCGGCCCGGAGCGAGCGCGGGGGCACGAGCCAGCCGACGCGGAGGCCGGGGCAGAGCGTCTTCGAGAACGTCCCGACGTGGAAGACGCGATCGGGCGCCTCGGCCAGGAGCGGCCGCGGGGCGGCGCCGTCGAAGGAGAGATCCGCGTAAGCATCGTCCTCGATGATGGGCCGGAGGGTCGAGAGGACCCTGGCTCGCTCGCTGCGTGACAGCGTGCGTCCACGCGGATTGGAGACGGCGGGCATGAGATAATAGGCATCGACGTTGCTGCCGCCGTCGACGACCGTCGCGCCGATCTCCTGGAACCGATCGAGCGCGCCGGGGGAGCTCTCGCGGTCGACGCCGATCCTGGCGCGCGAGCCGCGGACCAGCTGCGCGGCGAGGGACACGGCCTGCTGTGCGCCGCTGGTCACGATGACGTCGTCGCAAGCCACCTGCGCGCCGCGCCGGCGCAGCTGCCCGGCGATCCAGGCGCGGAGATCCTCGTCGCCCTCGGGCCAGCTACACTGGAGCGCCGGGCAGCTGGGGTTCTGAAGAGCGCGAACGAACGAGGCCGCGAGCTTCGAGCGCGGGAACTCGCCCGGGGCGGGCAGCCCGCCCGCGAAGCTGATGAGGCCAGGTGTGTCCGCGGCGCGCCGCTTCAGGGGGTCGAACGGCTCGAGGCCGTGTCCGAGCCGCGGTCCGCTCCGCGGCGCATCACGCGAGATCGGGGCCTGTACAGGCCGGGTGTGGGACGACGGGGGAGGAGGCGTTGCGCGCGCGATGGCATCCATAGAGTTCAGGGTCCGAGCGAGGCCATTCAAGGATGGTGCCGCCCGGGCTGCCCGTCTCCAGATGGAGCGGAAGCGCTCGGGTCTCATGACGGGACGGAATTCCATGGAAAATTGGTTACATCCCGGCAACCTGGGACGGGTCAGGGCGTGTAACGGCATGTTGCGGGGTGTGGCGTGCGCGCGCGGCGAGTCAGGCCGCCACAGGGCACCGACGGGCGTGGAGGGGCGCGCGTCCGCACAGGGCGGCAGGCCCTGGAGCCAGGTCGGGCTGGTCTGGCCGGCGGGGGATCCGTCCTGAGTTCGATCTCCGGAGCTGACCGTACGCCGAGGTCCAGCGAATGTTCGCCCGGGGCGGCTATCGACGTGGGGCTTGCTCCCGCAGGCCGTGGAGCTCGTTCTCGTGGCCCGTCAAGGCTCTGTTCCCCAGGCGAGCACGCCGTCGTGGTACACGGTGACCCGCTCAAAAGGCATGAAGGCGGTGTTGGTGCCGAAGGAGTAGTCGTCGGTCTGCGTCATGCGGTCGTAATTGACGCCGTTGTAGATGCGGATCTGCACGTTTCCGGACGTGACGTTCGGGGCGACGCTACCCGCGGCGGCGAGGAAACCGAGCTCGAGATAGTGATCGGCCTTCGTGCCCGATGCCTCGCCGAACGTCCTTGTGACGTTGGCGCATCCGCCGATGATCGACGAAAAGTCGCACATGCTCTTGAGATCCACCTTCTCGACGTCGGCCGTGAACCAGTAGCGAATCGTCAGATCGCTGAGCGCGATGCTCGCATCGTCCGTGTTCTTGACCTGTACCATGAACGACAGATGCTGGGACTCGACGGTGGTGTCCCTCGCAGCATATTGCAGCTCGAGCGCCGGTGTTGTCACGCCGCCGGTGGTGGAGCTCGCGGTGGTGGAGCTCGTGGCGCTGCCGCCGCCAGCGCCTGTCGTGCTGCTCGTCGTGGAGCTGGCCGAGCTGCTCGCCGAGGAGCTGGCCGAGGCGCTCGCCGAGGAGCTGGCCGAGGCGCTCGCCGAGGAGCTGGCCGAGGAGCTGGCCGAGGCGCTCGCAGCGTCGTCCCCACCAGAGCCGCCCAGACCCCCAGCGCCGCCGGCACCATCGGCGCCACCGGAGCCAGACGAGCTGCTCACCGTCGCGCTCGTGACATCGCCTGCGGCGCTGGACGAGACGCTCGTTGCAGAGCTCGTCGAGCTGCTCGTCGCAGACACGGTGGAGCCAACGCCGGCTGAGCTAGACGAAGGTGCCCCACCCGAGCTGGCGGCGGCGCCGCCTCCGGCTCCTGTGTTCTCGCCGTCCAGGCTGGAGCCTTGGGCACATGCCACGAGCGTCAGGAGCGAGATGGCACAGAGAGCGGTGGTTCCCTTCGGCCAGGAGCTCGATCGGTTGACACGATTGCCACAACTGCCCAGCTGCGGCAGCGCTCCTGCCCTCGTCGACACCTTTCCCCTGGAACTCCGGATACGAGCTGCTCCCGAGGTCATCGGGCCGAGCAGCGACGCACACCTTGCCATCGGTCGCATCTTGAACACCCCTGCGACCGCTCGACCAAGTCCGAAGGCCGAACGGAAGGAAGTTGAGGTCAACAGCTTATAGAGAACCGCCTGGTATCTGCAAGAGGCTTGCCATGGGAACTTTCTGTCGACGTCGTAGATGATAGGGTGTTCGTCTACATGCATTGCCCTCGGATCGGGCGGATGAATGCTGGCCATGCACTGGACGACGTTTCATGTGTTTTGCGGACACAGCGCCAGCGGCGTCCGTTCGCGTCGCTGGCGCCGGTCATGTGAAGTGACGGGGCCGCGCTACGCATCCTCCAGCGGAGGCGGCGCGTGGGGCCGGTTGAACTCGGAGTCCCCCATGAACCGCGTTGACCACGGCGCCGGTCTCTCGCCGTTGCCAAACGAGAGCACCGAACCGCAGAACGGGTCGCCCGTGCCCTCCGTGGACGGCGCGCTCCAGCGAGAGGATCGGTCCGCCCAGCCGTAGTTCACGTCCAGGGGAAGGGGCATGAAGACCCGGCGCTGCCTGTCGGCGAGCGCGCGAGAGGGTCACGTGGCGCGCGCGGGCTGCGAGGCCTCGAGCCGCGCCTTTTCAGCGAGCAGCAGCTCGGTGAACGCCGCGATGAACATGCGCCTGGCGAGCGAGCCGAGCGGCTTGCCGATGAGCGGCAGCGGGATGTCGAAGCGCGATGTCCAGTCGATCTCCGTGCCCTCGCCGCGCGGGGTGAAGCGGAGACGCGAGCCCTGGTGCCGGAGCGGCTGCGTGCTCTCGATGATCTGGTAGTCGAACGAGGACGGCCGCTCGAAGGCCGTGATCTCCTCGACGTAGCGGATCCGCTTCCCGACTCGCACCTCGCGGAGGGCGCCGAGGCCGTTGTGCTCGGTGAGCCCTGGCCGGATGACCTTCGTGTGGGTGCCGTCCCCGGAGCGCAGGAAGCGTTCGTGGTCAGCCACCGCATCGAAAACCCGCTCGACCGGGGCGTGGATGTAGACGTTGACGTGGACCTCTTGCATGCGGCGACCATCGCACGACGACCTCGCCGAGCGAGCACGCAGGCGCGGTCTGCCGAGCGAGGGCGGGGTGGGGGCGGGTGAGCGGAGAGTTCGCTGGTGGGCTTCGAGATCCGTTCCTGTTGAATGTGGCGGCGTCGCGCTGAGCTCAACCAGGGGCGATCGTTGGTCTCCGGTCGTCGGCTCAACCTCGGTCGTCGGCTCAACCTGGGTGCGGTCGATGCAGCTGGACGAGCTCAACCATGGTGCAGTCGACGACGTCGGTCGGCGGCTCAACCTCAGTCGGCGGCTCACGGTCGGCGGCTCAACCTGGGTGCGGTCGACGACGTCGGTCGGCGGCTCAACCTGGGTGCGGTCGACGCAGCTGGGCGAGCTCAACCTGGGTGCGGTCGACTGTGTGAGTGTGTGTCAATGTGAGACATGCTTTCCTTGATGCCTTGCCAACCGACTGGGATCCTCACATAAGGTGAGTGAATGCTCACTCACCAATCCGGAGGCGGTCTATGACAGAAGCTGTGGATGCGCTGGTCGTCGGTGGAGGTCCGACGGGGTTGACGATGGCCGGAGAGCTTGCTCGGCGCCGGCTCACCGTGCGGATCGTGGACAAGGCATTGGAACCGCCGCCGGATCACTCGCGAGCGCTCGTGGTGCAGACGCGGACGATGGAGATCTTCACCAGCATGGGGATCGCAGACGCCGCGCTGGCGCACGCCACGCGCGTCGGAGGGCTCAACGTCCTCCTCTCGAACGGCCAGCGCGCACGCTTGCCGATCTTCGACTTCCCGGAGCTCTCCACGCCCGTTCCTGGCATCTTCGTCATCCAGCAGTTCGACACCGAGCGCGTCCTCGGATCGCGGCTCTCGGAGCTGGGCGTGACGGTCGAGCGCGGCGTCGAGCTCGCCTCCTATACCCAGGACAGCGCCGGCGTCACATGCACGCTCCGCAGGGTCGACGGGAACACCGAGGTGGTGCGCGCGAAGTGGCTCCTCGGTTGCGACGGCGCGCGCAGCGCCGTCCGCCAGGGCGCAGACATCGCCTTCGAGGGCGACACCTACGACGATCACTGCATGCTCGGCGATCTCGTCATCGACTGGCCGCTGCCGGACGGCGACATCTATATCAGCCCTTCGCGCCGGGGCCTCGCAGCGGCCTTCCCCGTGCCCGGAAGCCACCGGTTCCGGATCGTCCTTATCCTGCCCGAAGCGTCGCCGGCGCGCGGCGCGTCGCTCTCGCTCGAGGAGTTCGAAGGCGTGATGCGCTCGATGATCCCCACGCCGTTCAAGATACAGAAGGCGATCGTCCTCTCGCGCTACCGGCTGCACCACCGCGTCGCAACGCGGCTGCGCGAGGGGCGCGTGTTCCTCGCCGGCGACGCGGCGCACATCCACAGCCCGGCCGGCGGGCAGGGGATGAACACCGGAATCCAGGACGCGTACAACCTGGCGTGGAAGCTCGCGGCCGTCGAGCAGGGCAAGATGCCAGCGTGGCTGCTCGACACCTACGAGATGGAGCGGCTGCCCGTCGCGCGCCGGCTGATCGACTTCACAGACCGCCTCTTCGGGCTCATGGCCGGACACGGTCCCATGGGCCGGGCGCTGCGCCTCGTCGCGCCGCGCCTGATGACCCGCGCCATCGGCGTCGCTGCCGTGCAACGCCGGATCCTGGGGTTCGTCTCGCAGCTCAAGATCCGATACCGGAAGAGCCCGCTGTCCATCCAGATCGGCCACCCGCCGGAGCGCGGGCCCCGCGCCGGAGATCGCGCGCCGGACGCCTCGCTGCGCAGCGCGGCGGGACAGCAGGTCCACCTGTTCGAGCTGATGCGCGGCGTCGACTCCACGCTGCTGCTCTTCACCGGTCCACCCCAGGGCAGCGCGAACACCGAGGCGCACGGGCACGTCCGGCGGCTCGCCGCGGAGCTCAGCCGGCCGGGCCTCAAGGTGCTGGTCATCGGCGCGCCCGAGGCCGGAGGGTACGCAGATCCGGACGGGCGCGCCCACGCGGCGTACGGCGCCGAGGCGGCAGCCGCCGTCCTCGTCCGGCCGGACGGCTACGTCGGCGTGCGCTGCGACCCGCTCGACGAGCGCGAGCTCAGGCAGACGCTCGACCGGCTCTTCACCCGCAGGGCCGAGGCCGCCTAGCGCGCGCCGGCCGCAGCGCGCCCGAGCCGCCGCGCGGCGCTGCTAGAAGTCGAGGAGAGAGGACACAGATGAGCCGACGCCCGCGCCCGAACGACACGTTGACCGAGGCGCAGAAGAAGATCGTCGACGCTGCGGTGGCCGCCTTCGCCGAGCAGGGCTTCCACGGGACCGCGACCAAGGAGATCGCGCGGCGCGCAGGGGTCGCCGAGGCGACGATCTTCAAGTACTTCCCGAGCAAGCGGGACCTCCTCCTGTGCGTCATCGGTCCCGCCGTCGAACGGCTCGTCGGGCCCGCGCTGGCGCGGTCCATGGACCCGCTCTTCGACGCGACGTACCCGACCTTCGAGGCGTTCTTGCGGGCGCTCCTCGCCGAGCGCATCGCCTTCGTGCGCGCGCACCCGCAGCTGGTGCGCATCCTCGCGCAGGAGCTGCCGTTCGACGCCGAGCTGCGGCTCGGCATCGCCGGCAGGGTGTTCGCGCCGCTCCTCGAGAAGGGGATCACCTTGATCGAGCACTTCCAGCGCGAAGGGCAGATCGTCGGGTGGCCGCCGCCCCTCGTCCTCCGCTGCGTCGCCTCGACGTTCGTGGGGTACATCGTCCACCGCGTGTACATCGCTCCCGATGCGGCGTGGGACGACGAGGCGGAGATCGAGCGGGTCATCACCTTCGTGATCCGCGGCCTCTCGCCTCGCGAGCCCGCGTGACCCCGTGCGTGGGTGTGGAGGCCGCGCGGGCGCGCGGCGGCTCAGCTCGTCGTCAGGAGCGAGCGGAGCTGCGACGGCGACACCTGGTAGTCCTTGCCGCAATAATCGCAGCGGATGTCGAGGACCTTCCCGTCCGTGACCATCTCCTCGATGTCGCTCCGCGGCAGGCTCGCCAGCGTGGCCATCACCCGGAGCTCGCTGCAGCGACAGCTGAAGCTGAGCGGCGAGTCCTCGAGCCGTGAGAACGGCATGCCGTAAAGCAGCTCCCCGAGCAGCACGTCCGCCGAGGCTCCCTCGTGCGCGAGCACGTCGTCGAGGCGCTCGAAGTCCTTGAGCCGCTCGGTCATCACCATGAGCGGACCGCGCTCGACCTCCGGGAGCAGCTGCACGAGGTAGCCGCCGGAAGCGCCGACGCCGTCCTCGCCGATCAGCGTCGCCACCGCGATCATCGAGACGACCTGCTCCGATTCCTGCATGTACGTCATCAGGCCCGCGGAGATGCCGCCCTCGGTCGGGATCTCGACGACACCCTGGTGGAGCATGCCGCTCGGCAGCGTGCGCATGACCTGCAGCAGCGACCCGTCGCCGATCTCCACCGCGCTCTCCGCCGTGGCCCCCTTGCCCAGGTTGACGAGGCCGCGGCTCGTGCCGTCCGGGTGCGAGTCGGCCACCAGGCTCCCGTTACCGGCCGCGCCCTTGACGATCGCCTGGACCCGCAGGTTCGGCGCCATCGCCTCGCGCACGAGGATGGCGCCGGTGATCAGCTCTCCCAGCCGCTGCGCGGTCGCGCCGGTCGCAGATTGCACCGCGACGGCCCCCCGCACGGTCTCGGTGGTCAGCGCCGTGATGACGCGAAAAGCGCCATCCATCGTGATGGCGCGGACGACGGAATCAGAAGGTCGGGGCAAGATGCACTCTCCCGTGGGGAAACATCGTTAGGCCACGGACGGCCGATGGCAACCCGCGGCGCATCGGTCGCCGCAGGCGGAGGCGCCCCACAGGCGGGCGCGCCTCGCATAAAAGCACAGTTATTCCGTTGGCTTGTAGCACAGGCGCCCCCTCCTGCGCGGCGCGGGGGGCGCGGCGCGGGGGGGAGAGCTCAGCTGCGCCGGCGGCGCCGGTGCAGCACGGCGGCGCAGGCGCCGGCCGCGAGCAAGGCCCACGGCGCCGAGCGGCTGCCGTCGCCCTCCGCGCCCACCGTGCAGGCGCAGCCGCCGCCTTCCACCACGATGCCCTCACCGGGGAGCGGCTCGGTGCACGGGCCGATCGTGTCGTCGGGGTTGCGGCAACCCGGGACGCACTCCTTCGTCTCCTCGTCACACACCATCCCTGCGCCGCAAGCGCTGTCCTGCTCGCACTGCGCGGGCTGATCGTCCGCGGGGTTGTTCGGATCGCGCTCGCCCTCGTCGACCACCCCGTCGTGGTCCGTATCCTCCTCGCCGTCGCTCGCTCCGCCGCCGTCGGTGTCGGCCTGCGTCGGCGAGGTCGTCGTCTCCCCGTCGTCGCCGTCCGGCACGCAGGTGGCCGCGTCGGCGTCGGTGTCCTCGTGCGAGCAGCCCTTGCCCAGCTCGGTCCCATCGAGGAGCCCGTCCCCGTCGCTGTCGGGATCGAGCGCGTTGATCTTCCCGTCCTCGTCCGTGTCGACGCCGGGCTCGACCTCCTCGCCGTCGAGCGCGCCGTCGTCGTCGCTGTCGGCGTCGTCCGGATCGGTGCCGAGCGCCGTCTCCTCGCTGTTCGAGAGGCCGTCGCCGTCGCGATCGCCGAGATCGTCCCCGGCGTCGTTCGGATCGGTCTCGCCCTCGTCGACCTTACCGTCGTGGTTCAGGTCCTCATCGCCGTCGCTCTGGCCGCCGCGGTCCGTGTCGGGATTCACCACGCTCGTCGTGGTGGTCCCGCCGTCGGCGTCGGGCGTGCAGCTCTCGGCGGCGGCATTGGTGTCCGCGTCCGCGCAGTCCTTCCCGGCCTCGGTGCCGTCGAAGAGCCCGTCGCCGTCGCTGTCCGCGTCCAGGACGTCGGGCTGGTCGTCGCCGTTGCCGTCGTCGCTGGGGTTCGGCTCCTCGCCGTCGAGCAGGCCGTCGTCGTCGCTGTCGCGATCTTCCGGATCCGAACCGAGGAACACCTCGAGATCGTCGCTCAGCCCGTCGTCGTCTCCGTCGGCGTTCTGGCTGTCGTCGGCGCCGTTGCCGGCGGTCGGGTCGGTCTCGCCGGCCTCGAGCGCGCCGTTCAGGTTGGCGTCCTCGGAGCCGTCGGTCGCGCCGCCCCGGTCGGTGTCACGGCTCAGCGCCGACGTGGTCGTGGCCCCGCTGTCCCCGTCCGCCGTGCAGTGCTTGGCGTCCGCGTCGGTGCCGGGGCCGTCGCAGGCGAGGCCGAGCTCGGTCCCGTCGTAGAGGCCGTCGTCGTCGCTGTCCACGTCGAGGGGGTGGATGAGCCCATCGCCGTCCGCGTCGTCCGACGGGTTCGGCTCCTGCCCGTCCTGCACGCCGTCGTCGTCCGAGTCCGCGTCGTCCGGGTCCGTGCCCAGCGTCTCCTCGAGGTCGTCGCTCAGCCCGTCCTCGTCCTCGTCGTCGTTGTCGCCGTCGTCGTCGCCGCTCCCGCGGGTCGGTTCCGTCTCGCCGTTGTCCGCGACGCCGTTCAGGTTGGCGTCCTCGGAGCCGTCGCTCGCGCCGCCGTCGTCCGTGTCCGCGTCGAGCGGCGACGTCTTCGTGGCGCCGGCGTCCCCGTCCGGGACGCAGTGCCGCGACGGCGCGGTGCCAGGGCCGTCGCAGGCGAGGCCGAGCTCGGTCCCGTCGAAGAGGCCGTCGTTGTCGCTGTCGACGTCGAGCGCGTTGAGGAGCCCGTCGCCGTCCGTATCGTCCGCCGGGTTCGGCTCGAGCCCGTCGCGGACGCCGTCTCCGTCGGTGTCGGCGTCGTTCGGGTCCGTGCCGAGCGAGACCTCGAGATCATCGCTCAGCCCGTCGTCGTCGGTGTCCGTGTTCTGCGGATCGTCGTCTCCGTGACCGGAACGGGGGTCGGTCTCGCCCGCGTCGAGCGCGCCGTTCAGGTTGACGTCCTCGGAGCCGTCGCTCGCGCCGCCGCGATCCGTGTCGGCCTCGAGCGGCGACGTCCTCGTGGCGCCCGCGTCGCCGTCGGCAGCGCAGTTGCCCGCCGTCGCGTCGGTGCCCGGGCCGTCGCAGCCGAGCCCGAGCTCGGTCCCGTCGAAGAGGCCGTCGTTGTCGCTGTCGACGTCGAGCGGGTTGATCAGCCCGTCGCCGTCGTTGTCGTCCGTCGGGTTCGGCTCGTCGCCGTCGCGCACGCCGTCGTCGTCGCTGTCGGCGTCGTTCGGATCGGTGCCGAGCGTCCTCTCGAGATCGTCGCCGAGCCCGTCGCTGTCGGCGTCGGCGCGCTGGTCGTCGGCGCCGTGCCCGGCCGCCGGGTCGCTCTCGCCCGCGTCGAGCACGCCGTTCAGGTTCGCGTCCTCGGAGCCGTCGAGCACGCCGCCGTTGTCGGTGTCCGCGTCGAGCGGGTCGGTCGTCGTCGCTCCGGCGTCGCCGTCGGGCACGCAGTGCCCCGCCAGCGCGTCCGTCCCCGGACCGTCGCAGTCCGTCAAGCCGATCTCCGTCGCGTCGAACAGCCCGTCGTCGTCGCTGTCGACGTCCCGCGCGTTGACGAGGCCATCGCCGTCGGTGTCGCGATCCCAGAGCTGCTCGTCGCCGTCGCTCACGCCGTCGTCGTCCGTGTCGGCGTCGTTCGGGTCCGTGCCAGCGAAGCTCTCGTCGCCGTCGCTCAGCCCGTCGCCGTCGCTGTCGACGAGGATCTCCGTGGGCGGCGTGCCCGGCTCCGCGCCGTTGCCGTCCGTCGGGTAGTCCTGGGCCGCGCCTCCCTCGGGGCTCTGCCCGGTGATGATGGCCTGGTTCGCGATCTCGCCGTCCGTGCCCGGATCGATGGTCACGCGGAACCGCACCGTCGTGGTCTCGCTGACGCCGAGCGACCCGCCCTGGGCCGCGTCGGCGCCGTCGCCGAGCCGGACGCGGATCGTCCGCGTGCCGGCGACGTACTCGCCCTCGTCGTCGCCGGGCGCGTCGGTCACGCCGCCCATGTTCGGGCCCGAGGCGATCTCGAGCGAGCCCGGCACGAAGGTGACGCCGGCGGGCAGCGGGTCGTTCAGCACGACCGCCGCGGCGTTGTCGTCCCCGGTGTTGGCGACGAGGATCGTGTATTCGAGCGTGTCGCCAGGCGTCACGCCGCCGCCGTTGAGGTCGAGGACCGACTTGGTCGACGTGGAGAGATCCGGGAGGCGCGTCGGCACCGACGTGATGAGGCCGCCGAGCAGGTAGCTGTCGGCGCCGTCGACGGCCGCTCCGACGTTGGCCTCCGTGTCGCCGGCCATGAGCAGGTTGGCCGGCACCTGCGTCACGTCGATGTCGATGCCGCTCATGCTCAGCGGCCCGCCGGTGAGCCTCGGCAGATCGCCCGCCGAGGACATCGGCGCGCCGAGGAACGAACGGGAGCTGTTGAAGAAGTTGTTCGCCGGGTTCTGCGCGTCGAACAGCGCGGTCCCGTTCCACTCGAGCGCGTCGCCGGTCGAGCTGTCGCCGTCGTACCCGATGACGCCGAGCTTCGCCTGGCCCCCGCCCGAGGGGACGACGAACCCCGAGATCCTCCAGCCGACCGTCGCGCCGTCGATCACCTGATCCAGCCCGTCGAAGACGGCGAGGTTCCGCGCGGGCGCGGTCGTCAGCTCGTAGAGCACGACCATCCACCAGCCGGCGAACGCGATCTGCTGGCTCACGCTGTCCAGATCGGTCCCGTTGGAGATCCCGCTCAGGCGATACGCTCCCGCGCCGCGCGTCTGCACGATCGACGTGACGTTGGCGACCGTCTGGGCGTGGGCGAGGCCCAAGATCTCCGTCTGGCCCGAGATCGTACCGGTCACGCTCGAAGAGAAACCGCCAGGCCGATCCAGGGTCACGGTGAGATCGGCCGAGGTGCCGCTGTCGCGGCTCACCGTCCAGTAGAGGTACGCGTGGGTCACCCGAGCGCCCGTGGGGAGGCTGAGGACCGCGGTGCTGCGGGCGGCCGCGGGATCGACGGTGTTGTTCGCCTCGGCCTGGCCGGCGAGGGGGCTGTCGCCCCGCCAGTAGATATCGGGCGCGGAGTCCGCCAGCGTCGCGGTCGTGCCGCACGTCCCGACCGTGCCCACCAGCGGCGCGGGCGTGGACGACGCGCAGTCGTGCGCGAGCGTGTTGCCGATGAGGACGAAATCACCCCGCTGCGCCACCTGGACCCGCCGCACCGGAGCCGCGCTCGCGGTCCCGGAGAGCGCCCCGAGCAGCGCGGCGCTGGTGAGCCCCGTGAATGCCAATCGCTTTGCCATCGACGCCTCCAGCCTAGGGCTGCTTCTTTTCCTTCTCGATGATGTTGAACTGGACGCGCCGGTTCTTCTGGCGACCCACCTCGGTCTTGTTCTCCGCGATCGGGACGTCGGGGCCGTAGCCCTTCGCCTGCAGGCGCTGGGCCGTGATGCCGCGCTCGACGAGCGCCTTCAGCACCGACTCCGCGCGGGCCTGGCTCAGCTTCGTGTTGAACTGGCGCGTGCCGCGGTCGTCCGTGTGGCCCTGGACCTCGATCTTGAGGATCTCCGGGTGGTCCTTGAGCACGCCGGCGACCTCGTCGAGCAGCTCGTTGCTCACCGGACGGATGGTCGCCTTGCCGATGTCGAACTGCACCTGCTGCAGGATGACGATCTCGGTCTCGGTCACCCGGACCGCGACCGGGCACCCGTGCTGCGTCGGATCTTCGTTGGGCTTGCCCTTCTCGTTCGGGCAGGCGTCCTTGTCGTCGCGGATGCCGTCGCCGTCGGTGTCGCCCGGGCAGCCGTTCGTGGCCGGGTCGGTCGTGATGAGGCCGGGCAGATCCGGGCAGGCGTCCGACGCGTCGGGGACCTTGTCGCCGTCGCGATCGGGCGGCGGCGGGCACCCGTGCTGCTTCGGGTCGTCGTTCGGCGGGCCGGCCTGATCCGGGCAGGCGTCGACGTCGTCCGTGATGCCGTCCTTGTCGCGGTCCCCAGGCGGCGGGCAGCCGTTCTTCTTCGGGTCCGGCGAGGCGACGCCGGCCACGGCGGGGCAGGCGTCGACCGCGTCGAGGATGCCGTCGTGGTCCGCGTCCTTGGGCGGCGGACAGCCGTTCTTCGTGCGATCCGGGCTGCGGACGCCCGGGGTGTGCGGGCACGCGTCGTCCACGTCGGCGATGCCGTCGGCGTCCTGGTCCTGCACGGGCGGCTTCACCTCGGGCGAGTAGGCGACCATGGCCACGGCGCGGAACGAGGGCGTGCCGACGCCGGGGGTGAGGCCCGGGCCCACGCCGAGCCCGGCCTCGAAGTCGTCCGCGAAGCGGTAGCGCCCGCCGAGCAGGGCTTCGAGGTTGGTCGTGCGCTGCTGGACGTCGGTGACCGTGATCGCGCCGGTGATCTCAGGGCCGATCTGCAGGCGTCGCTCGTCGTCGAGCAGCAGCCCGACGCCGGCGCCCCAGTGCACCGTCATCCCCTGCTCGACATTGGCGAACTGCCTCGTGGACCGGAACTCCGGCCCCGCGGCGAGCGACCACACCGCGCGATCCAGGTGGCCGCCGAGGATGAGCTGCGGACCGCCGCGCACGCTGCCGTCGCCCGAATACGCCTCGGGGTCGCCGGTCGGCAGCCACACGTAGCCGCCGAGGGCGAGCTGGAAAGGATCGAAGTAGCCGCCCAGGAGCGTCGCGCGCGCGCCGAGCCGGAGATCCCCGAGGGCGCTGCTGGTCGGCGGAGGCAGCAAGGCGCCGGAGGCGGCGCCGCCGTCGCCCGACTGGAGCGCGATGGGCAGATCGACGTTCACCGTGAGGCGCTCCCACAGAGCGAGCGAGGCGCTCAGGTGGAGCAGGAGCTGGCTGCCGACGACCTTGCCGTCGCCGATGTCCTCGTTCCCCGACAACCGCCGCAACACGAGCGGATCCTGGGCGTAATCGCCGAGGAGCATGATGTGGGGTGCGGCGCTTCCTGCCGTGTAGGCGGACTGGACTCCGAACATCCTGTCGCCGGCGGGTGCAGGCTGGAACCTGTCGAGCGCGAAGCCTTCGGGGCTCTCGGGTTCCTGCGCCTCGGCGTGAGCCGCTGCGCCGAGCAGGCACAGCGCCGCCGCGAGCGCGGCCGTCGGATGGGTCCCCTGTGTACGAGCCGGCATGAACGAGGTCGCCTCCCTGCGCGAAGGAACAGCAAGCACCCGGAGTATCGACCGAAACGGCGGCGGCGTTCAACGTTTCACGAGGTTTTTGGGCGCGCGCCGGCCGATCGGGCCAGCTCGGGCGCGGCGCCCTGCGGCGCGGCGCGAGCCGGCGTCCGGAGTTTCCTGCGCGGAAGGTCAGGCCCGATGGCGTCGTGAGTCGGCGGTGTGTCACGTCGCACGGCAGGGTTGCTACCAGAGAGCGGCAGCGGTAGAGCGGCCACCTGACGCCGCGGCACGCACGGCTTGCGGTGCTCGTTCAGGAGGGACCATGTCACGCGAACCCAAGAGTTTCGACAACCTCCTCGGCGGCAACGCCAAGGGTTTGAGCGACCTGCAGCTCAAGGCGCACTTCACGCTGTACCAGGGCTACGTGAAGAAGCTCAACGAGATCCGGGAGCAGCTTGGCAACGCCGACCGCAGCGCGCCGAACTACTCGTACAACGCGTACAGCGAGCTGAAGCGCCGCGAGCCCGTCGCCTTCAACGGCACGGTGCTCCACGAGCTGTACTTCGAGAACCTCGGCAGCGGCGCGACGCGGCCGGGCGCCCAGTCGAAGAAGCTCATCGAGGCGTCGTTCGGCAGCTTCGACGCCTGGCTGGCCGACACGAAGGCGGCGCTCCTGAGCGCGCACGGCTGGACGGTGCTCGTGTACGACTACCAGGAGCAGAAGCTCTTCAATAACCTCGTCCGGACCGAGCACGATGTCGGTCTGTTCGCGAACACGCATATCATGGTCGCCATCGACGCCTGGGAGCACGCGTACTTTGCGGACTACCAGACCAAGAAGGCGGACTACGTGGCCAACGTGCTCTCGGGCCTGAACTGGGACGTGATCGAGGCGCGCCTCGCGCAGATCGGGCCGCCCGCTCAGCAGGGTTGATTCGTTCCACGGCGGGGGCACGCGCCCCCGCCGGCGAGTTCGGCGCTCCCGCGCCACGCGACGACCCCCTTCCCCTCGGGCCGGACTGCCCGGAGACGCGGCTTTCCAGATCTTGCCTCGCCCCCAGTGCCCCGCCCGCGTTCGTCCTGTAGACTGGGCGCGGCGATGAGCAAGGCCGAGTCGAGCACCCGCGCCGCCGGGGAAGAGAGCCTCATCTACGTGCGCCGGATCCACCGGCGCGACCTGAACCGGGTCTGGGAATTCCTCAAGAAGGTGTTCCGCGACGTGAACCGGGAGACGGTCGAATACCAGCGGCCTCGCTCGAAGAAGCGGTTCCTCGAGGTCTACGAAGAAGAAGGGGTCGAACAGCTCCTCTTCGAGGTCCGGGCGGCGCATGGTCAGGAGATCGTCGGCTACGCGGAGTGCGCCTTCGAGATCACCGGGACCGATAACTGGATGAACGAGCGCTACTTCACGAAGCACGACATGCGCCCGCTCTTCGTCGAGGAGCTCGCGGTCCACCCCGAGTACCAGGGCCGCGGCGTCGGCGCCTTCATGCTCGAGCAGCTCGAGCACCTCGCGCGCATCCACGGCTGCACCCACCTCGTGCTGGAGGTGGCCGAGAACAACGACGGCGCCCTCAAGTTCTACCGGAAGCGCAGCTTCTACCGGCTCGACGCCGCGATCTTCATGGCGAAGAAGGTCGCTGTCGACGCGGAGCTCCTGCCGCCTCGGGCGCTCAAGAAGCCCCGCAACCCGGAGGCGCTCGGCGCGCCCGCGAAGCCGAAGCGAGCGCCGCGGCGGACGCTGAAGGCGCGCGGCGGCGAGAAGAGGTCGAGCGCCCCGCCGCCGGCGTCGCGCCCGCAGCCGGCGTCGCGCCCAGAGGGCCCCGCGACGGACGAGGCGATCGATCCGCTCGAAGAGGCGGAGAACGACGGCGGCGGCGACCCGCCGTGAGCCCTAGCGCGGCGAGGCGCGCTCGCCACGGCGGGTCAGGGCGGGGTCAGACCGTGCCGTGCTGGCGCAGGGTCGCCGGCAAGGACAGCGCGTGATCGATGCAGGCGCGGATGTCGTCGAAGCTCGACAGGCCGTACCAGAACACCGTCCAGTTCTCGTTGCGGTAGCTGCCCTCGGCCTGCTGGAAATACCAGGGGTTGATCTCGTTGCCGTTCCGGGCGCGCCAGAACAGCTTCGGGTTCTCGCTCTTCATCCGCGTCCAGAGCGAGCCGCCGATCCCCACGCCCTGCGCCTCCGAGGTCACCGCGAACTTGTCGAGGTACGGAGTGAGCGGGGCCCTCCCGCCCGGATCGAGCGTGAGGATCGCCGTCGCCCGGTAGGAGTCGGACAGGTAGATGCGATAGAAAGGCTTCTTGTCGAAGTAGTGCTCGTCGAGCTTCCGCTCGAAGCACGCCTCGAGCAGATCGCGAAGCCGGCCGCGGTCGATGCCGTCCAGCGTGTCGTGCCGGAGGATCCGCTCGCCGCGGCGGACGAGCGTGCCAGAGCCCGTGTGCGTGAAGAGCTCCTTCGCCAGGTGATCGGGCGATGTGATCGAGACCGAGGAGGTCGCCGGCAGCCCGTCGAGCAGGAGCTTGATCTCCTGCAGCTTGAGGCGCATGCCGTCGTTCAGCGAGGGCTGGGCCATGAGGCCCGCGAAATCCTCCTCGAGGTTGATGGCCGAGATGATGCGCCCGTGCTCGTCGAGGAGGCCACCGGTGCTCGTGAGGAAGATCATCTTGAACGGCTGCGTCGCGAGCGCGAGCTCGCGCGCTGCGACGTCGGCGTTGATGTTGAGGATCTGCCCGCCCGGCGTCTCCCCGAGGCAGGCCAGGATCGGCAGGTGCCCGGCGCGGAGGCTGGACCTCACCGCTTCGACGTGGACGCGCTCCACCTTGCCCACCAGCCCGAGGCGCGGCTCGTCGAGCAGCGACGCCTCGAAGACGCCCGCCGTGATCGGCCGCGTGCGCGTGCCCATCTCCTCGAGCGCCTCGACGAGCCGCAGGTTCTCGCGGAGGAAGACGCGGCGGGCGATCTCCAGGATGCGGGGCGTCGTGACGCGCAGGCCATTGACCCGCTCCGTCGGGATGCCCGCCTGGGCGAGCGCCCGATCGAGCTGCGGCCCGGCGCCATGGATGACGACGGGATACAGCCCGACCTGGTTGAGGAACACGAGCGAGGTCGCGAGCGCCTCGAGGTCCTCGTCGAGGATGGCGCCGCCGACCTTGATGATCGCAAACTTCTGCTGATCGACGGCCGCGTACTGCTTCAGGTACTGCTCGACCTCCTTGCGGCTGCCGAGGTTCCTGAGCAGGCGGACGATGACGTCTTGCGTCGAACCCATCGTTGTCACCACCCGTTGGCCAGCACGTCCATCACGGCCTTCTGGACATGCAGCCGATTCTCTGCCTCGTCGATGACCATCGATGCTGGCGAGTCGATCACCGCGTCCGTGACCTTCACGTTGCGCCGGACCGGAAGGCAGTGGGAGAAGAGCCCCCCCGCGGTGAGCGCCATCTTCTGCTCATCGACGATGAAGTGCTTGTTCTTGTCGCGGATGGGCTTCTCCTGCTCCCAGCGCCCGAAGTACGGAATCGCGCCCCAGCTCTTCGCGTACACGACGTGGGCGCCCTCGTAGGCGGACTTGATGTCGTAGGTGATCGAGAGCTTCTGCCCGTTGCCCTCGGCGCTCTTCCTGGCGGCGTCGAGGTAGCGCTCGTCGAGGTGGTACTCCTCGCTGGGGCACAGGAGGGTGACGTCCATGCCGAGCTTGGACGCGATGAGGACGGCCGAGTTGGCGACCGCGGTGTTGAGCGGGCGCGGGTGATACGTCCAGGTGAGGACGAACTTCTTGCCGTCGAGGCGGCCGAGGCGCTCCTTCATGGCGAGCGCGAGCGCGAGCTCCTGGCAGGGGTGGGTGATGGTCTCCAGGTTGATGACCGGCACGGTGGCGTGGCGGGCGAAGCCCTGGAGCACCTTGTCCTGGCGATCGTCCTCCCAGCGCTGGAACTTGGGGAACGCGCGCACGCCGATGAGATCGGCGTAGCGGGAGAGCACGCGGGCGACCTCCTGGATGTGCTCCTCCGGCTCGCCATCCATCGCGATGCCTTCCTCGAACTCGATGGGCCAGGCGCTCCGGCCAGGCTCGAGCACGACGGCGTGGCCGCCGAGCTCCCGGATGCCGACGTCGAAGGAGGTGCGCGTCCGCAGCGATGGGTTGAAGAAGACGAGCGCGATGGTGCGGTCCTTGAGGCGCGGCTCGATCGGCCGCCGCTTGAAGCGCTGCGCGCGCTCGAGGAGGCCCTCGATCTCTGCGCGGGTGTAGTCCATCGTGGTCAGGAAGTGCCGCATCGGATGCCTCCTCGTGTGAACGGCGCGGAGCGGGCACTCGCATTAGGAGCAAGCCTGGCGGTGATGTCAACGCTGCTCGCGCCGCGCGGCGCGCGGGCGATTCAAGGGGGCGGCCCTTCGCCTCCGGCGAGCGGGGACCGCTGCGCGATGCGACGAGAAACCGGTGAGCGTGGTTCGCTTCGAGGACATGTCGGGAGCGGGAACCGACGCCGGTGGCGGGCACGGTCTCGTGCCGGCCCCACCACCCGCTGGACGAGCTCCTCGGCAGTGGCGAGGACACCAGGATTGCAGGTGCTGATTTCAGGAACGAAAGGAGTACGCAGGTCCCCTAGGGAAAGACTCGCGGAAATCGGGGGTGCAACCCTTGGCCTGCATCCTGCTAAACAAGTAGGGCAGAGCGCCCGTGACGGTTTCCCCCCCCACCGTCGAATGGGCGCTCTTTTTTTGTGCTTTGGTGGTGGGGTGGCGTGAAGGAGCGGCTGTTCCTGTGACGCTGGTCGTGATCCTCACGGTGCGGTGCGATGCGCTCGACGCGTTCCGCGCGTACGAGAGGAGGGCCGCGGCGGTGATGGCGCGGTACGGCGGCGCGATCGAGCGGACCGTGGTGACCGCGCCCGACGGCGGTGGGCTCACCCTGAAGGAGATCCACCTCGTCACGTTTCCGGACGAACAGGCCTTCTCGGCATATCGCGGCGACGCCGAGCTCGGGGAGGTGGCGCACCTGCGGAGCGCGTCGGTCGTTCATACCGAGATCCTGCGCGGGGAAGAGGGACCGGACTACCACGTCGCCCCTGTCTGACCGGCGCAGCGGTGGGGCGCCGCATCACGTTCCGAGGACGGCGCCGCTCTCCGCTTGCGCGGGCGGTTCTGCGATGCACGCGGTGGCGACGCGCCGGAACCCGACCCGCTCATAGACGCGCGCGACGCGGTCGTTCTGCGCGGACAGGAACACGGTGCGGAGCCCGGCGTCCAGCGCATGGCGGGCCAGAACCGCGGTGACCGCGGCGGCGAGGCCGCGCCCCCGGGCCGCCGGCAGCGTCCCCACGCCGACGACCTCGGCGACGTCCCGCGCGTGCTGGTAGCTGCCGGTGCAGAGCGGACCGGCGAGCGCTCCTTCGCGGCCCCGAGCGGCCGCGTGCACCAGCGTCCCCTCGATCAGCGACGCGTGCCACGCGGCCGCCTGTCCGGCCGGGAGCACGGCCGCGGCGGCCTCCCGCTCGGCCGGTCCCGCAGGACCGACCGCGGTGTCGAGCGCGCCGAAGGCGACGGGCGCGACGGCCTGCACGGCGGCGAGATCCGGGTCCTGGGCGGTGATGATCGAGAGCGAGACGTCCTCCGGCAAAGGCGTCTGGCGGGGCTCGCCGCAGAGCACGAGCAGCGGGCAGCGCCGGACATGCAGGCCGGCGGCCTCGGCCGTGGCGTCGAGCCCAGGGGTGGTCTCCAGCACCCACTCGAACGCCTCCGGGATCGAGAGCTCCCGCTGACGCGCGCGCACGGCGGCCACGTCTTCGACCGATACGGGGCCGGGATGGCCGAGGGCGGGGCGGGCGTAGTAGGGCCAGCCGTCGCCGCGGCGAACGAAGAGGGTCAGCGGTCCGTGATCCTCTGCGTCGGCGCACCAGCGAGGGACGGCATCGTAAAACCGCTCGATGGCGGCGAGGAGGGCACTCACGGGCCGCGATTGTGTCACCGGATGCGCTCCGGTGCGAGGAACACCGGGCTCCTCGGAAGAGGCCCTTGGGTGCCGGCGTCGAGCGGCGCCGGCGCCCGCCGTACATCGCGCGTCCAGGGGGCCGGCGCCCGCCGTCCGGGTGTAGACTCGCCTCATGCACCGACGTGGCTTTGGCGCGACGTGCGCCGCCCTCGCGCTCGCGACGCTCTACTCCATCGGCTGCGGGTCCTCGCCAGCTCGGCTGTCGTCTGGGGCCGCCGCCCCGGTCGAGGTCGTGCTTCCGCCCTCGCGCCCTGGCGCGCCCGAGCCCAAGCACGCGGCGGATGAGCCGGAGTCCCGGAGGGACGAGACACAGCGCCTGCCCTTCGTGGGCACGTGGGTCAGCGAGGATGACGGCTCGCTCATCGAGCTGAGCGCGACGAGCTTCCACCACCGCTTTCCGTACATGGGAGCTCCGCGTGACCTCTACGCGCGCGTCACCTCGTACAACACCGAGCGTGGCCACATCGCGCTCGAGTACACCCGCATCCTGCAGGATGGAGTCGAGGAGTCCATCGAGGAGCCCGTCGTGTACATGCGCTACGAGATCCGCGACGGCGACCTGTACAAGCACGTCGACGCCGAGGATTTTCCCACCACCGTGGACGACGAGCGGTACGTGCGGACCCCCGGCCGGCGGTGAGCGCCCGTCGGACCCCGGCGTCCACGGCCCGCTGCGTGACATGTCACGGTCCGCTGCGTGACATGTCACGGCCCGCTGCGTGACATGTCACGCCCTTGCGGCCGCTCGCGCGGGCAGCGCTCCGGCTTCTTGGCGTGGCGCGAGGAGCTCGCTTCGGGCTGCATTTCCCGTGTCGAGGAGCGGTACCGGTCCGGCTTCGAGGCTCGGTGATGACGTTGAAGCAGAGGGGGCCGGGCTGGCATCTCTCTTGCGATGTGCCCCTGCGGCGACGATGAGCCGGGCGAGGGAATGCGCTGCTGAAGAGGCGATTCGCCTCCACACCTCCGGCTGGGCGAACCAGCGCATCATGAACTCCGCGGTCCCTCGCTGAACGTCGAGACGCCGTACTCATACGCTTTACACATGGAGAGTGGCACGATGAGCCGAGCTTATGCCGTGGTGGGGTGTCTATTCGCTTCGATGGTCGCGATGGCCGCCACGGGTTGCGCCGTGGAGATGCAGGACGATCAGGTCGACGGGGTCGATTCGCTCGATGAGGACGTCGCTGAGGTGGAGCAGGCGTACAGCGAGGCGACGTGCGCTACCGTCGCGCCGGTGACGACCTACATCGGTGGCTACAACTACACCTCGCCGCAGACGTACACCACGACGGCCTGCTACAAGAGCCTGGCGGTCGACGTCGTCGGCTACGAGGCCGGTTTCACTCCGGCGCCCGGCCCCAACCACGAGCTGAATACGTACGTGGATTGGGCGGACACCCTGCCGACGGACCCGGAGGCGTGCCGCGATCTGTTCATGGCGGCCACCCTGTACTACGAGGATGACGGGGTGATGGTCCCCGTGGAGATGGCGCAGAGACGCGGCAACTACGTCGCCGGCAGCGGCTGCAACGTTGGCATCAGTCACGGACTCAAGTTCTATACGCCCATGGTGGCCACCCACAGCTACCGCGTCGTCGCCACTGCCCGAACCGGCAATGGCAGCGGCTTTCCGACGCGGAAGTTCAGGATCCGTTCGGTGTGGGAGCCGAACTGAGCCGCCGAGCGCAGGCGCGTGACCCTGGCGCACTCCGGTAGCGACGTTTGTCGGCGGCTACAACTATACCTCGCCGCAGACGTACACCACGACGGGCTGCTACAAGAGCGAGGCGGTCGACGTCGTCAACTACGAGACCGGTCTTCCTGGGACGCCAAGTCCCGGCCTTCGGCTGGCGACGTCCGTGGAGCGGGCGGACGCCGTGCCGACGAATGAAGCGGATTGGCCAAGCTCACCAAACCGCAGGCCGCCTTCGCGAAGGCCCTCGCGGAGCGGGACGCCCTCCTGCCCGAATGGTCCAAGGCGCTCAGGACGCTGAGGAGGCACGCGGCGGCAGCGTGGGACGAGGACGACGGGACCTACAAGGCCCTGTTCGCGCCGCTGGGCGCCGTCCAGGCGCCGAAGAAGCGGCGGGCCAAGACGAAGCCCGCCGAGGCTCCCGTGGCAGCGCCGGCCTGAGGCCCCCGGCTCACCTGTCGCCGCTCTCGTCCCGCTCCGGCTCGTCGTCGTCCAGGAGCGGCGCCACCTCGGCCCAGAGCGCATCCAGATCGAGCTCCAGCCCGTCGAGCCCTGGTACGCGCACCCTCCCTTCCGAGGCGGGCAACCGCTGCACGTAGTACCCGTCGGGGCCGAGCTCGAACAGCTCGAAGAGCTGCGCGTCCGGATCCACGAGCCAGTACCAGCGCACCCCGAAGCGGGCGTACTCGAGGGTCTTCTCCATCCGATCGCGTCGCACGTCACGCGGCCGCTGCGAGAGCACCTCGACCACCACGGTCGGGGGGATCCGGGAGAGCGCATCGCGGCCGCGGAGAGGCGCGCCCGGGGCGTACATGCACACGTCGGCCTTGCGCCCGCGTCGCGCCGACACGCCGAGCTTGTACTCCGAGCCGAACACCCAGCCGCCCCGCGGTCGGGCCCATCCGCGCAGCACCTCGATCAGCCAGCTCACCACCGCTTCGTGCAGCGTCGTCGGCGCCTCTTCCTCCACGAGACGACCGTCCAGGAGCTCACCCGGCTGGTCCTCCTCCAGGTCGGCCCACTGCTCCAGCGTCATCGGCTCAGGTCGGAGGATCTCCGCTGTCGCTGTCGAACCCATGGCACCCATCGTACCACCGCACGGGCTTCCCGCGACGCGCCACCCACGGGCCTTCCTCTGCGTCCGGCAGCGCCCCTCACACCCTGAGCACCACCCCTCTCGCCCTCTCGCCCGTCGCCTCCGCGATGGCCTGCACGTAAAGCCGCACCTGCGCCTCCTGCGCCGCGTGCGCCGTGCCCGCGTCGGAGCCGGTCTTGAAATCGACCACGGTCCAGATCCCCACGTCTCCCACGCTCTCGCGGAACGAGAGGTCGACGATGCCCTCGGCGATCGTCCCGTCCTCGAGCCGCAGGAGCAGCGGCGTCTCCCGCTCGCACGCGCCGCGGGCCGCGCTCTCCGCTGCGCGCCGGAGCAGCGGGTGATCGAGCGCCGCGACCGCCGCGGCGACCGCCGCGTCGAGCTCCTCGGCCGGCGCCCCGAGCAGCCTCGCCTGCGCTGCCGCCACCGTCCTTACCTCGTCCTCGCCCGCCCGGAGATCCACCTCGGCAAGCACCGCGTGCACCAGCGTCCCGAACCGCTTGCCGTAGGGCCGCCCCTCGCGCGCGATCTCCGTCTGCTCGAACGAGATCACCGGCAGCGCGTCCGCCCGCTCTCTCCGCGTCGCCCCGCCGCCGATGGGCTGCGCGCCCGCCGCCGCTGCCGCCGCCGCTTCCGCCGCCTCGTGGCTGATCTCCGTCGCGGTCTTCACGCGGACCGCCGCCACCGCGCCGTCCAGGATCGCCCGCTGCCGCGCCTCCAGCCACACCTCGTGCCCGCGCTGTCCGAGCTCTCCTGCGATCACGGCGCTCGACGTCGCCCCGGCGCTTCCGATGATCCCGGCGCCCGCGGCCGCCGCGCCGCCCGCGGCCGCCGCGCCGCCCGCGTCCGCCTGCAGGATCCGCTGCTGGCGCAGCCCCGCCTCCGGCTCGCGATCCAGGTCGAGCGCCCCCGGATCCCACCACACGACGCGGTGCGATCCGGCCATCGGCGCGTGCTCCCCCGGCGCGACCGCGTCCCGCTCGTCGGCCTCGCACCGCGCCGGGCGCTCCAGCACCGTGTCGGTCCCGAACGGAGGGCAGCCGAGGTCCTCGCAACGTCGAGGGCTCCGTCGCTCGCGCGGCGCCGGGTAGAGCACCGGGTGCAGCACGTCGAGCCAGCCGTCGCTCGTGCCGTCGCCCGGGCGCGCGTCGCCCACCGCGGGCACCACCAAGAGCTCGCGCGCGCGCGTCGCCGCCACGTACGCGAGCCGCACCGCCTCCTCGCGATCGCGGCGCAGCACTTCCTCGCGGCGCTCGACGAGCTCCGCGGGCACGCAGCCGGCGATCGGCTCCGCCCACAGGCCGAGCTCCGGATCCACGTGCCGCGACGGGAGCTGGTGCGCCGCCGGCGACGCCGGATCGGCCAGGATCACCACAGGGAACTCGAGCCCCTTGGCCCGGTGCACCGTCATGATCCGCACGCCCTCCGTCCCCTCCTCGACGACCGGCGCCTCGGCGACCTCACCCCGCTCGGCGTCCAGCTCGAGCCGCTCCACGAACGCGCGGAACGACGTCGCGCCGGCCGCCTCGAAGCGCCGCCCGAGATCCATCACCCGCAGCACGTTCGCGAGCGCTTGCTCCCCCGTCGGCCAGATCGCGATGCCCGCGTGCGCGCGCGTCTCGTCGAGGAGCCCGCCGAGGGTGTCCGCGATCGGCCGCCGGTTGCGCTCGCGGTGCAGCCGCCCGAGCACCGCGAGCGCCTCGGCGACCTCCCGGAGCGGCCGCGCCCCGCCCTCCACCGCGAGATCGAGCGCCCCGTCGTCCGGCGGTTGAAACAGCGGGTGCAAGCGCCGGAAGCGGTCGCGGTAGAGCAGGAGCACGTCGTCCGTCAGCGCGAAGAGGGGCCCGCGCAGCGTCGCGTAGACGCTGAGCTCGTCGTCCGGCCACTCGATCGCGAGCAGCGCGCTCCGCACGGCCATCACCTCCTCGCGATCGTGGAACGACCGTCCGCCCACGAGCACGTGCGGGATCCGCCGCGCCTCGAGCGCCCGCACGTAGGCGCGGGTCGCGTCCTCCCCGAACGTCTGGAACCGCTTGAACAAAAGACAGATGTGCCGCGCCTCGAGCGGCACCCGCTGGCCCGGGCGCTCGCGCTCCGTCACCGTCCAGCGCCGCGCGCCGCCACCGTCCAGCGCCGCGCCGCCGTGGATGAGGTGGTGGACGAAGGCGCCCACCGCGTCCGGGATCGACTGCCGCACACGGAAATCGGAGATCTTGCCGAAGTCGCCGTAGGGCCGCGGCACCGGGAGCGCGATGACCGTCGGCTGCTCCGGCGGATCATCCCGGAACCGCTCGAGCGCGACGTACCGCGCCTGGGTCGCCGCGCGCTCGCCCTCCGCGGTGCCTCCCTGCATCAGCGGCGCGAACGCCGCGTTGACGGCCTCCTGGATCGACGGGGCGCTGCGGAAGCTCGTCGACAGGTACAGGACGCTCGCGCCGCACGCGACGAGCCGGGCCTTGGTCGCCTCGTAGAGCGCGACCTCGGCGCGGCGGAAGCGGTAGATCGACTGCTTCGGATCGCCGACAACGAAGAGCTTGCCGGGCACCGGGCGCGCCCGCGTCCAGTCGGCCTCGGAGAGGTCGTCGGCCGCGAGCAGGAGCAGGATCTCCGCCTGGAGCGGGTCGGTGTCCTGGAACTCGTCGACGAAGAGGTGCGAGAAGCGGAGGTTGAGCTCCTCGCGCACGCCGCGGCTCGAGCGGAGGAGGTCCCGGGCGCAGAGCAGCAGGTCGAGGAAGTCGAGCTTGCCGGCGCGGGCCTTGAGCGCGTCGTACGCCTCGATCGGCGGCCGGAGCTCGCGCGAGAGGCAGGCCGCGAGATCGGCGCTCGCGGCCGTGAGCACGGCGTCGAGCTCGACCTTCACGCGGTCGCGCTGCGCGAGCACCTCGGCGCGCGTGAGATCCCCGCCGAACGCCTTGCCTGAGCCCTTCCAGCGCCATTCCTTCCAGCGCGCGACGTCGCCGAGCTCGGCCTCCAGGCCGTCGTGGTCGCGCCCGCCCGTCACCTCCTCGCGGCGGCGGAGCTCGGCGAGGTAGCGGTCGAGGTTCCGGAGGCTCTGCGCGAGGTAGTCGCCCTCCCGGTCGGCCTCGGCGCCCAGGTCGGCGAGCGCCGCGAGGCGGTCCAGGATCTCGTCGATCGCGCGCTCGCGGTCGAACGGATCGCGCCGCCAGGGGCGCGTGAAGTCGCGGTGCTCGGCGAGCTTGAACGCCGCGCTCCGGAGCAGGTCGCGCGGGCCCTGCGCGCCGTCGCGCGGGCGCCGGCGCAGGATCCGGCGTACGCCCTCGGGCGGGTCGTTCAGGGTGCGCTGGAACCAGGCGTCGAAGGCCTGGTCGAAGAGCGCCTCGGCCTGATCCGCGGCCGCGACCTGGAACAGCGGGTCGACGCGCGCCTCGACCGGCCACTCGCGCAGGAGGTCGGCGCAGAAGGAGTGGATGGTCCCGATGCGCGCCGCCTCCAGGTGCGCGAGCGCCTCGTCGAGCCGCGCGCGCTCCGCCGGGCCGGCGCCCGGGTCGCTGCGCGCCCGCTCGATCTCGGCCCGGAGGCGCAGCTTCATCTCGCCGGCCGCCTTCTCCGTGAAGGTCACCGCGACGATGCGATCGAGCGTCCCGCCGCCCTCCTCGGGCGCCCTCCGCAGCACGGCGACGATCCGCGACACGAGCGCGGTGGTCTTGCCGGTGCCCGCGGCGGCCTCGACGACGAGCGTCGTCCGCAGATCGTCGCGGATGCGGCGGCGGGCGGGCTCATCCGCGAGCTCCCGCGCGCCGCGCGATCGGACCGCGTCGGCGGTCACGCGCGCCTCCGCGCGGGCTCGAGGCGCTGCCCGGGGGCGCGCGGCAGGAGCGCGCCGGCCAGGCTCGGGGAGGGGAGGAGGACGTGCCGCACTGGGTCGCGTGGGGAGGCTGTCGGGGGAGTAAGGTGGCGCAGATCGGCGTGGAAGGAAACGCTGCCGTGCCCGGCGGAAGGCGGTCCGTTTTTCCGGACGGGCTCATGTAACCCCTGAGCGTGGATGTTCTTGTGCTAGCAGCAGGGGAAGCTGATCCATGCGCCTCGAGTCGATGAGCCCTGGAGCGCGGTGGGCGTACGCGCTCAAACCCGCGAGCTGGCCCAAGGTGCTCGTCCCGGCCGCATACGGGCACGCGGTGGGCGCGGCCGTCGCCGGCCGGCTGTCCGCAGGGGCCCTCGCCTTCGGCGCGCTGTGGATGATGGCCGACGTCGCCTTCGTCGTGCTCCTGAACGACTGGGGCGATCGCGAGGTGGACGCCCTCAAGCGACGCATGTTCCCGGACGGCTGCTCGCCGAAGACCATCCCGGACGGCATCCTTCCCGCCAAGGCCCTCCTGCTCGCCGGGCTCGGGGCCGGTGTCTCCGCGTTGCTCATGGCCTGGGGGGCCGGCGCCGCGCTCGATCGCCCGCTGCTGCTCCCCCTGGCCGCGCTCGGCCAGCTCGTCTTCGTCGCCTACACGCTGCCGCCGATCAGGCTCAACTACCGCGGCGGCGGCGAGCTCCTCGAGATGGCCGGCGTCGGCGGCGTGCTCCCCGTGCTGCACGCGTATGCCCAGTGCGGCGCGCTGGCGCCGGCGTGGCTCGTCGCGCTCCTGCCGGGGTTGCTCCTGCTCGCGCTGGCGAGCGCGCTGGCCAGCGGGCTGTCCGACGAGCAGAGCGACCGCGCCGGCGGCAAGCGCACCGTGGCCACGCTGCTCGGCAATGCGGCCACGCGCCGGGTCACCGAGGCCCTCGCCGGCCTCGGCCCGCTCCTCTGGCTCGCGGCGTCCCTCCTCGCCGAGGGCGCGCCGCCGCTCTGGTCGGTCGCGCCGGCGGCGGCCGTGGCGCTCTTCTTCAGGGCGCGGCTCGTCGAGAAGAGCCCCGAGGCGGTGACGAACGCCTTCGCCGCGCAGGCGGCCTACAAGCGCGAGCTCCACCGCGCGATCCAGTGGGGCATCGTCGCCCTGTCGGCGGCCGTGCTCGCCGCCGGGCTCCTCGCCGGGGGAGGGCCGACATGACGGGCGTCGCGGTCATCCCCCCGGAGGAGCGCGACGCGCTCGCGCGCCTCACGCCCCTGCTGGGCGCGCGGGCCTCGGTCGCGCCGGGCCGGCCGTGCGCGCCCACCCCCGTCGCCCTTGTCGAGCAGATCGTGAACGGCAGCGAGGACGCCGAGCGGGCGCGCGCCTTTGCCCGCGGGCTCGGCGAGGTGATCGGCGCGGTCGCCGACAACTTCCCCGACAACATCTTCTGGGATGTCGACTACCTGGCCTGCTGCCTGTGGCAGGCCGGGAGCGCGCCCGCGATCGGCGACTTCGCCCGCCGCGTGGTGTCGCTCTGCCTGGGCTTCGGCAACAAGTCGAAGCTGCGCTTCCGCTACGCGCACGACTTCCTCTACGGCTACGACTGGGCTCGCTGGGTGATGCGCAAGCCGGAGGAGCGCGCGGGCATCGGGCCCTTCGACGTCTCGTTCTTCGACTACCTCGACGGCCGGCAGAGGACGCTCGTCGAGCTCGTGGCCAGCAACGACCGCAAGTACTCGCAGCTGAACGGCCGGGAGTACCGCAACCCCTTCTCGTTCATCCGCGAGCCGCCCGAGGAGTCGCAGCTCCACTGCCTGCTCGCCCAGGTCGACCTGATCCCGCTCAAGGCCTGGCGCCTCGACGGCGAGCGCCGCTGGGACCTCCCCTTCACCGATCTGCGCGCCAAGCTGGCCGATCGCCTCGGCCTGTCGCGGGGCGAGGGGCGATGAGCGTCCGGCCGGGCGCGCTTCGAGCGTGGCTCGATGCGTCTCGGCTGGCCTCGCAGCCGAGCATCGCGCTCCCGCTGCTGCTCGGGCAGCTCGTCGGCGCGCGGGCGGCCGGCCGACCGCTCGACGTGGGGACGCTCGCGGCGGTCCAGCTGTTCGGCCTGCTGAACCAGCTCTTCATCGTCTACGCGAACGACGTCGCCGACCAGGAGACCGATCGCCGCAACCGGACCGCCACGCCCTTCTCGGGCGGCTCGCGCGTGCTTGTCGAGGGGCGCCTCTCGCCCCGCGCGCTCGGCGCCGCGGCCGTCGTGTGCGCCGCGGCGCTCGTGGCGGTCTCAACGGCGCTCGCCGCGGCGCTGGCGACGGCCGCCGCGCCGCTCCTCGTGCTCCTCGCGATCACGGCGCTCCTGCTGCTCTGGGCCTACAGCTACCCGCCGCTTCGCCTGTCGTACCGGGGCGGTGGGGAGCTGCTCCAGATGGTCGGCGTCGGCGCGGTCCTGCCGCTCTACGGGTACATCGCCCAGGGGGGCGACCCCGCGCGTTTTCCCTTCGCGCTGCTCGCGTTCCTGCTGCCGAGCCACCTCGGCTCCGCGATCGCCACCGCGCTCCCGGACGAGCCCTCGGATCGCGAGAGCGGCAAGCGGACGCTGCCCGTGCGCGTGGGCGGAGAGCGGGCGGCGCGGTGCGTGGTCCTCCTGAACGGGCTCTCGCTCGTGCTCGCGCCGGTCGGCCTGGGCGCGGTGGGGCTGAGCCCTGGGGCGGGCCTGCTCGTGCCGGCGGCGGCGGTGCTCGTCGTGCTGCTGGCCCGCCCAGCGCCGCCGGGCTCGCGCCTGCTGCTGGTCCGGGTCGCGGCGGCGGGCGCGGCGACGCTGTCGCTGGTCGGCTCGACCGTCATCGCCCTCGCCGCGCGCTGAGGAGCGAGGGCGCGATGTCGCACGAGTTCCTGCTGCTCTCGTCGCTCTTCCTCCTGCCGGGGGGCGTCATCTGGCTCGCGCGCCCGGATCTGCGCCCCCTGATGAAGCGGATGGCGCTCGCCTCGCTGCCGTTCGCGGCGACCGAGCGGCTGTTCTACCCGAGGTACTGGGCCCCGAAGTTCCTGTTCGACCTGGCCGACCGGATCGGGTTCGGCATCGAGGACGTGCTGTTCGTCGTCGGGCTCAGCGGATTCTCCTCGACCGTCTATGCCGTTGTGTTCCGCCGCGCGCCGGTGCCCTGCGCGGCGGAGCGGGCGCCGCGCGTGCGACCGTGGTTGCGTGCCGGCGTGGTGATCGCGCTCGCGCTCGCCGCGGCCGGGGCGCTGGTCGCGGCGGGGGTGCCCGTCCTCTACGCCGCGGTGGCGGCGATGACGGCGTTCGCCGCGGCGCTCGTGGGGGCGCGCCGCGATCTGCTCGTGCCGGGCCTGCTCGGGGCGCTCCTGTCGGCGGCGCTCTACCTCGGCCTGTGCCTCGTCTTCGCTGCGCTCGTGCCCGGCGTGTTCGAGCGCACCTGGCGGCCCAGCGTGCTGCTGCCGGGGAGGGCGCTGCTCGGCGTGCCGCTCGACGAGGTCCTCTACGGGCTCGGCGCGGGCTTCGCGGCAACGGTGTTCCCGGCGTGGGCGTTCGGGTTCAGGTACGGGCACGCCGGAAGCGACGGGGATTGAAATTCCCTCGGCGCTTCCGGCGCGCGTCTTCGGCGAGCGACGCCGTCCATCCGCCTGGACGTCGACGGCCGTAGCTCAGTTCGCGGTTACAACCACCTCTGAGCCATCGTAGGTGACCACTTGATCTGGAGCCGCGGTGACGTCGACGCCGACGCCATGATCGGAGCCCACCCGCACGATCCTGAACGTCCTGCTGGCCGGCATTCCGGTATAGCTCCCCTTCCGTGCGCCGATGGTCAACCTTCCGGCAGACTCGCTCCACGTGAATGGAATCGTCGAGTAGTGACCGTCCTCATAGTCGTAGCTGTCGCCCTCGTCCTCGTAGAGGGTGAACGACCCGTCTTGGCCCGTGTAGATCCGGATCTCCAGCGGGTCGATGCTCTGCGTCGCATACTGGATGCTGGGGCCCATGGGGACGATCGATCCCGCTTTGACGAAGAGCGGCAGCTCGCTCAGCGGCGCGGGAACGGAGGCCGTACGTCCGCCGTCTGTCGTCGAGCCCGTCCAGAAATCGTACCACGTCCCCGCGGGGAGATAGACGGAGCGGCTGGTAGCGCCCGCGGTGGTCACGGGATTGACCAGGAACGCGGGGCCGAACAGGAACTGATCCTTGATGTTGAACACATTCGCATCGCTGGGATAGTCGAAGACCAGGTGCCGCATCATGGTGTAGCCGTCGCTGGTCACCTTCCATGCCAATGAGTAGATGTAAGGCATCAGCCGATAGCGCAGGTTGTCGATCTTGAGGAGGTTGGCCTTGGTGGCGGCGCTCCAGCTGTTGCTGTACAGCTCCCTCGAGCCGCCTCCGTGAATCCGGAAGATCGGGGAGAAGGCGCCGTACTGAAACCAGCGGGTGAAGAGCTCATTGTTCGCGCTGGTGGTCCAGTCCACGTTGTGGCCCCAGTACCCGCCGATGTCCGTGGTCCAATAGGGCATCCCCGCGAGCGAGAAATTGAGCCCGGCGGGGATCTGCTTGGCATAGGTCGCGAAATTGCTGTCGATGTCCCCCGACCAGCACGTCGTGGCGTATCGCTGCTGGCCGGCGAAGGCGCTGCGGGTGAGCACGTAGACTCGCTTCTGCTTCGGGCCGGTGCTGCGCCAGTGCTCGTACACTCCCGCGGCGTGTGCCAGGGGATAAGCGTTCAGGTACAGCGCGCCCTTGCCGAGCGCGGTATCCGCCGCCCGCACGTTCACGGGGTCCGGGTAGGCCTGGGGTTCGGTGTTGTCTGCCCAGATGCCGTCCCAGCCGTGCGGCCCCAGCAGGCGATCATGGATCTGCTGGTACACCAGAGCTCTGGCGGCGGGGTTGAACGTGTCGTAGAAACGGTGGGTGCCGCTGCTGGGGTACAGCGCGCCGATTTCATCGAGCGCGTTGTAGTTGTCCAGCTCTCCCGCCTTCCGCTCGGTGTTCACGCGTTGATACACCGGCCAGATCGATATCATCGTGTGAACGTTGGCCTTGTGCATCTCGGCGATGAGGGCCGCTGGATCCGGATAGCGGCGTTCATCCATGAAGTGGGAGCCCCACGCGTACGGGGTCCAGTAATCCCAGTCCTGAACGATGCAGTCGACCGGAATGTCGTTGTTGCGGTAGCCGTCCTTGATCCTCAGCAGCTCGGCCTGGCTGCCGTACTTGTCCTTCGACTGGAAGAGCCCGTAGGCCCACTTCGGGAACAGCGGGGCTGCGCCGGTCGCGGTGCGGTACTGGGCTACCACCTGGTCGATGCTCGGACCATAGAAGAAGTAGTAGTCCACCATGTCGCCGGCTTCGGACGAATAGCTGTACTTGCTGTTGCTCGACCTGGTCCCGTCGAAGTTCGAGGCGGAATAGTTGTCCCAGAAGATCCCGTAGCCCCTGTTGGACACCAATACAGGAACGTTGATCTCCGTGTTGACGTTGACGATGCGCCGCGTCGTCCCTTTGCGGTTCGCCACGTTGTCCTGGTGCTGGCCAAGACCGAACAACGCTTCGTCGGCGGGTGAGTTGAAGACGGTCTCGACGCGGTTCGTTCTGACCCCCTCGACGGTCACGGGGGTCAAGGTCTTGCTGTCTTCCGACAGGATGACGCCGTCGTTCAGGTCGGCATAGGTGACCAGGCCGCTGGTCGTGTCGACGTTGACCTTCAGCCGTGAGGTGGTGATCGTCACGGTCCCCTGGTTCTCCGCGACGCAAAAGCTCGGTTTGTCCCACTCGTTGTTGACGGATAGAGAGTTCTTGTCAGGGGGCGAAGAGGCGGTGGTGTACTGGACCCTGATGATGCTCTCGTTGCAGACCTCCAGCCTCAGCAGGCCGCTCTCCAGGTTGAAGGTGACGCCGGCGGCGTCGGCGGCATAGAGCTCGGTCTCTGGAGGGGCAGGCGGGCAGACCAGCTGGTCGTCGTCGCCTCCCTGGCCTCCGGAGCCGCCGCCGCCGCCGACCCCGGCCGCGCCGCCTGCGCCGGCTGCGCCGCCTGCGCCGCCGCCGCCCGCCCCGCTGGTCGTGGTCGTGCCAGCGGCGCTGGCTGACGCACCGCCGGCGCCCGGACCGGGGTTGCTGGACCCGCCCGAGCACGCGCCGCCGAGCGGCAAGAGGCCGATCAGCGCCGCGCAGAGATAACGGTCCATCAAGTTTCGCATGATTCCTCGCAAGCAACAGAGTGCATGAGTGCTCCCGACTTCAATGGTTCACGCCAGCTGTAAGAGCGCGGACTGCCTCCATACGGTCGCGGCGCGGAGCTGTCTTCGCCCGCGCTTCGCGTCGCTGAATCAGCATGAGGGCGCCTGGCGACAGCCCGCTTGACCCCTCGCTCGGGAGAGGCGGAGCGCGCGGCGGAATACGGCGCGGAGACGCCGCTGGCGCCGGAAGAACGCTGGGGGCGACCTGAACCGCTGCTTTCGAAGACGGAGCCGAAGGCGCAGGGCGGCCGGCCGCGTACTCGTGATCAGATCGCCCTGACGGGGATCTTGTTCGTGCTCAAGGCGGGTCCCACGAGAGCACCGACCGCAAGAGCTCGGCTACAGCGGCATGGCTCGCTGGCGCGGACTGCGCGGCTGGCAGCAGGCGGGCGCCCTGGGGCGTAGCCTGGCTCCGTGATGAAGAAGCGCGATGAGCGCGGTGCGCACCCAACCTCCCGCGTGGCTCAGCCGGAGCCCCGGACGGGCCGATGTGATGACACCGGTGCGCCCGAGGAGCGCCTGAGCGTGGCCCGCCGCAAACTACGTTACTCCGCTCCCGAGGTTGCCATCCGGCCACACCGCCAGGTTCGCCGGATCCTTGACGAAATCGTGTCCGGTGGACAGCATCCAGGCTTTCACGACAGGCCTCGAATACGCGATGTCTGTCGTGTCCTCTGGCGGATCGCCCTCGGCACAACACCAATCACCCTCGATCAGCGATCGCTTTCTCGAAGGCCAGGCGAATAGAGCTGGTGCAAAAATCGATGAAGAGCGAACAGATGACGAAGATCTCGGTGCCCAGGGCGACCGAGGAGGCCGAAGCGAAAGGATACCCCTCGACTGCAATGTGAACGCTCACATTGCCGATGTCAATTCCAATCTACCGGCCCGCGGGCATCGTCGAATCCGGGGGAGGACGAGGCTGGCGGGGCTCCTCCGGAGCGCCGCGTCAAGAGGGTGAGCGCTGGATCGCGGTCATCGCCGGACCGCCAGACCCGCTCGCAGCGTCGGAGGCAGCCCGATCAACCGTCAAGAAGGCGTGCGCGAAGAGCGCGAGGGGGGATGTGGCGGTGCCCGCCGGTGAAACAGCGAGCCTCCTCGTGGTCAAGGCGGACCTCGCCCGTCGCCGTCTCTCGAAGCGCCCTTCAATCGAACAGCGACCTTCAACGGCACGGATCACGTCGATCGAGCAGGCACGCTTGCTTCAGGGCCCGCTCCACCGTCTTCAATGCGGGTCGCGGCCTGGTCCCGAACGTTGTGCTCTCGGGCGCTCCGTGCGTTGGTATCGGGTACGATCCTCGGTGGATGACAGCCGCGCAACGCCGCGGCGGTGCCGTCCTGGAACGCCGAAACGCCGGGAGCGCCAGGGGATGGTGCTTCCCCTGGCGCTCCCGGCGCCTTCGTCATCGGATGGGCGCGGGCGGCGGCGTTTCGCTCGCGAAGCCTCCCGCGGTCGGGGGGATCGCCCGCGCCCGTCGCGTCACGGCAGCATCAGGACGCACTCGGTCCGGCAGACGGGGCCGCCGGCGCCGCCGCCGCTCGGCTCCTCGCAGATGGTTCGGACGATCGCGCCGGGGGGGCAGGTGGCTCCGTCCACACACTCGATCCAGCAATCGCCGGGCGGGTACGCGTCGGCGCCGCCCATGCCGGTGCCGGTGCTGCTGCTGCTGCTCTCGCCGGAGCAGACCTTCTGCTCGATCATGCCCGCGGGGCAGTAGGGCTCGACGGGCACGCACTCGGTCCAGCAATCGCCGGGGTAGGGCATGGCGCCCGCGCCGGTGCCGGAGCTGCTGGAGCTGCCGACAGCGACGGAGCTGCCGCCGCCGCAGACGGTCTGCGGGATGCTGTTCGGCGGGCAGTAGGGCTCGGTGGGCACACAGTCGGTCCAGCAGCCGCCGCCGGGGAAGGGCATGCCACCCATGCCGGTGCCGCTGCTGCTCGTGCCGGGCACGGCCTCGCCGTCCTCGCAGATGGTCTGCTGGGTCGTGCCCGGCGGGCAGTAGGGCTCGACAGGCACGCACTCGGTCCAGCAGTACTCCTGGCCGGGGTACGGGCTGCCGCCCGCCATGCCGGTGCCGGAGGAGCCGCCGGCGCCGCCGGCGCCGCCGTAGCCGGTGCCGGTGCTGCCGGAGCTGCCGACCGAGACGGCGCTGCCGCCGCAGACGGTCTGCGGGATGCTGTTCGGCGGGCAGTAGGGCTCAGTGGGCACACACTCGGTCCGGCAGCCGCCCCAGTCGCCGTCGTAGGCGCCGGTGCCGCCGACTCCGCTGCTGCCGACGGTGCCGCTGCAGACCGTCTGCGGGGTGGTGCCGGGCGGGCAGTAGGGCTCGGTGGGCACGCACTCGGTCCAGCAACCGCCGTCAGGGGGGCGCGGCGCGGCGAAGCCTGGATCGGTGCCGCCGATGCCACCGCCCGCGGTGCCCCCGCCGGCGCCGCCGGCGCCGCCGGTGCCCGCCCAGCCGCCCGAGCCGCCGACGCCTACGCTGCTGCTCGTGACGGAGGAGCCGCCGTCGCAGTAGGTCTGCGGGGTGGTGCCGGGCGGGCAGTAGGGCTCGGTGGGCACGCAATCGGTCCAGCAGCCGCCGCCGGGATAGGGCCGGCTCGCGCCCCCATCGGCGCCGCCGGTGCCCGCCCAGCCGCCCGAGCCGCCGACGCCGACGCTGCTGCTGGTGACGGTGGTGCCTTCGTCGCAGAAGGTCTGCGGGGTTGTGCCGGGCGGGCAGTAGGGGCCGACGGGCACACACTCGGTCCAGCACGGCTCGGAAGGCATCGGCATGCCGCCAGTGCCCCAGCCGCCGGAGCCGCCGACGCCGACCGTGGTGGTGCCGCCACACACGGTCTGCTCGATCGTGCCCGGCGGGCAGTACGGCTGCGGCGGGATGCACTCGGTCCAGCACTCGCCCGGATCGACGGGGATGGCGGTGCCGCCGGCGAAGCCACCCTGGCCCGAAGACGTGGTGCCGCCGCTGCAGATGGTCTGTTCGCTCCAGTCAGCAGGACAGATGCTGTCGGGCACACACTGCTCCTCGCACATCTCGCCGATCTCGCACGGTGAACAGACCGTCTCCCAGTGAAAGCCAGGTCCGCAGTCGGGCTCTGGTGGCGGTGGGGGCTCGTCCACGCCCCCACAGCCCTGCCCCTTGGCGCCGGTGAGCACAACGAGCGCGGAGAGCGCAACCAGACCCTGGAGAGAGGAGCGAGCGGCTGACGAACGCGAGATAAGAGAGGAGAAGATCGCGAAACGCATGGGGGTACTCCATCCTGCGTGCCTGTGCGAGACACGCGATCAAGGAACGATGGCTCTGCGCCGCAGCCTGCGGGCGCTGCTGCGCGCGGCGTCTCAGCGCCGACTCGGAGAGCTCGCGTGGGGATAAAGCACTGGACATGCCAGGCGCGTCCGCCTGCTCGGTAGCGTCGACGGCCGCACGGCCCGAGGCATATCGGCCGGCTTTTCGCGGTCGCGCGGCGCCCGCTGCGCGCATCCGCTCAGCGCGATGGGGCGGCAGTGTGACGGGGAGCGCTGGCTACGTGTCACGTTGAGCCAACTGGCGCCACAGGGGGTGCCGGGAGGCAAGGGGATGGAAGGATGGGGGAATTTTTTTCTTGAGTGAGCTGGGTTACGCGGCCCAGGGGGGATGACCCGACCTAGGTTGAGGTACGGATGACCGACCCTGAGGTACGGATGACCGACCCAGGTTGAGGTTCGGCCGGGGATGACCCGACCCAGGTTGAGGCTAGCCGCGACCCAGGTTGAGGTTCGGCAGTAACTGAGGTGGTGACCCAGGTTGAGGTGGTGCTCGCGAGGTGCTCGCGCGTCCCAGGTTGGGGCAGCGCCCCGATCGAGCGCGGAGCTACCGCGCGGAGGCGGGCCGCACGTAGGGCAGCCGCGCCGCCACCTGCCGGACCTCCGCGGCCCCCTCGAGCAGCTGGGCGATCGGATCCCACGTGCCCCGGATCAGCGACTCGCGCGCGCCCGGCTTGATCGTGAAGGGCACCGTGAGATCGCTCCCCGCCCGGACGACCTGCCCCTGCAGGTCGACCGTGACGGGGGTCGTCGGGTCGGCGTTCACGCGCGCCACGAGCGCGGCGCGGTCCTCGCGGCTCACCGAGACGCAGGGGATGCCGAGCGTCGTCGAGTTGCCGAAGAAGATCTCGGCGAAGCTCTCGGCGATGACGGCCTTGAAACCCGCCTTCGCGATCGACTGCGGCGCGTGCTCGCGCGACGACCCGCAGCCGAAGTTGCGATCGGCGATCAGCACCGTCGCCCCCGCGAAGCGCGGGTCGTTCAGCGGGTGCTCCCGCTTCTCGCCGCGCTCGTCGAAGCGCACGTCCTTGAAGAGGTGCTCGCCGATGCCGTCGAAGGTGACGCACTTCAAGAAGCGCGCCGGGATGATGCGGTCCGTGTCGATGTCGTCCCCCGGAACGTGAACGGCGCGACCGGTGACGGATTGAATCAAATCGAGTGCCATTGGGATCTCCCTCGGGTGCGAGCGTCGTCAGATTCCGAACACGTCACGAGCGTCGGCGATCTCGCCGCGGACGGCGGCCGCCGCGACCATCACCGGGCTCATGAGCACGGTGCGCCCGGTGGGGCTCCCCTGCCTGCCCTTGAAGTTGCGGTTGGACGACGACGCGCACAGCTCATCCCCGATGAGCTTGTCGGGGTTCATCGCCAGGCACATCGAGCAGCCCGGCTCGCGCCACTCGAAGCCCGCGTCGCGGAAGACCCGGTCCAGCCCCTCGGCCTCGGCCGCGCGCGCCACCTCCATCGACCCCGGGACGGCCAGCGCGCGCACGTGCGGCGCGACCCTGTGCCCCTGGATGCGCCGCGCGACCTCCCGGAAATCCGACAGGCGCCCGTTCGTGCAGCTCCCGATGAACGCCACGTTGATCTTCGTCCCCTCGATCGGCTTGCCGCCCTCGAGCCGCATGTACTCGAGCGCCTCGCGGATCAGCGCCCGCTCGGACTCGTTCGCCACGTCCTCGGCCGCCGGGACCTTCTCCTTCACCGAGATCGCCTGCCCCGGCGTGATGCCCCAGGTGACCGTCGGCGCGATCTCGCTCGCGTCGATCCGGACGACGTCGTCGTAACGCGCGTCCTCGTCCGACGCGATCGAGCGCCAGTACTCGAGCGCCTTCTCCCACGCCTCGCCCTTCGGCGCGTACGGACGCCCCTTCATGTACTCGAACGTCACCTGGTCCGGGTTGACGTAGCCGACCCGGGCGCCGCCCTCGATCGACATGTTGCACAGGGTCATCCGCTCCTCCATCGAGAACCCCTCGATGGTCGACCCGCCGTACTCGTAGGCGTAGCCCGTGCCGCCGGACACGCCGAGCCGGCGGATGATCTCGAGGATGATATCCTTCGCGTAGACGCCCGGCCCGAGTTTGCCCTCCACCTGGATCCGCCGGACCTTGAGCCGCTGGAGGCTCAGCGTCTGCGTGGCGAGCACGTCGCGCACCTGCGTCGTCCCGATCCCGAACGCGATCGCGCCGAACGCGCCGTGCGTCGACGTGTGCGAGTCGCCGCACGCGATCGTCATGCCCGGCTGCGTGAGGCCGAGCTCCGGGCCGATGATGTGCACGATGCCCTGCTTCCCCGACTCGAGATCGAAGAACGTGACGCCCTGCTCGGTGCACGCCTTCTTGAGCGCGTCGACCATCCCCTCGGCCAGCGTGTCCTTGAACGGCCGCTTGCGGTTGTCGGTCGGGACGATGTGATCGAGGGTCGCGAACGTCCGCTCGGGCATGCTCACCCGCAGGCCGAGATCGCGGAGCATCCCGAACGCCTGGGGGCTCGTCACCTCGTGGATCAGGTGAAGGCCGATGAAGAGCTGGTCCTCGCCGCTCGGCAACGTGCGGACTTTGTGGAGGTCCCAAACCTTGTCATAGAGACTCTTACCCATGATGGCCTCTCGCGGTGCGCTGGAATCGGGTGAAGGGGGGTGAAGGGGACGGCGTGCGAAGCGAAGCGGACCGGCCCGACGCCGGCGCCAGGGCGCGCCAGCGGCCTCCCTCGAAGGCCGCCGGCCGCCGCCGGTCTGGCGGTGCAACGTCGGGCGGGCGGCATGACTATGCGGGCGCGAGAGAATTAAGTCGAATGAAACTTTTTTCACGATCGATTAAGTAAAGCTACATGGACGCGTCGCTGCTCCCCGCGCTCGAGGATGTGCTGATGGTGGCCCGGTCGGGCTCGGTCGCCGAGGCGGCGCGGCGGCTGCACAAGACGCCGTCGGCGATCAGCCAGCAGGTGCGCCGGGTGGAGGAGCGCTTCGGGGTGGCGCTGTTCGAGCGCGACGGGCGCGGCGTGCGGCTGAGCCCGGCCGGCGAGGCGGCGCTCGGCGCGATCACGCGGCTGTTCGACCAGGCGGAGGGGGTGTTCGAGCTGCTCTCGGAGCTGGCGGGGGAGCCGTCGACGACCCTGCGCGTGGCGGCGAGCGACTACCTCGGCAAGGGGCTGCTCGTGCCGGTGATCCGCCAGATGCTCGAGAAGCGCGCGCCGGTGCGGTTCGCGATCACGACGGCGAACTCGGTCGACGCCGCGCGGGGGGTGGAGCGCGGCGAGGTGGATCTGGGCCTCGCGTCGGCGTCCTCGGCGGGCGGCGATCTCGTGAAGCTGCCGCTGTTCGTGCAGCCGTTCCTCTGGGTGGGGCCGCGGCTCAAGGGCTCGGCGCCGGCGCTGCGCGAGCGGCTCCGGCACGAGCCGCTGCTCCGGCTGGCGCCCGGCAGCGTGGGGCGGCGGATGCTCGACGCGTACCTGGATCGCGAGCGGATCCGGCCCATCTCGACGATCGACGTGTCGAGCGTGTCGCTCCTTGTCTCGTACGTCTCCGGCGGGCTCGGCATCGGCCTCGCGCCGGCGCTCGCGCTGACCGAGGTTGCGCGCTCGCGGCTCGACGTCGAGGTCGCGGAGGTCGAGCCGCTGCCGGTCGAGCTGATGACGCGCGAGAATTTCCGGCGCAATCCGATCGTCGAGCGCTTCGTCGAGCGGCTCGCCGCCGAGGGGCGCCGCGCGGAGCAGCGGACGCGCGCGCTCCTCGGCGGCTGACACCGCGCGAGGCGCGCCGCTTCTCGTCAGATCGACGGGGGCGCGACACGAGGGCTCGCTTCGTCGACCGGAGCGCGCGCCCCGGGGCGCCAGAGCGACGGTCGGCCTGAGTGGCTCCTCAGGGCTCGCGCGTGTTGCCGCGTGTGTCCTTCAGCATCACGTCGTGGACGCCGCCCTCGTGGATGCTCACCGCGGACGCGACGGTCAGGCGCGCGCGCATGTACAGGTCGCGCAGCGAGGTGGCGCCGCAGTTGCACATCGTCGAGCGCACCTTGGCGAGGGTGACGTCGAGGTTGTCCTTCAGCTTGCCGGCGTACGGCACGTAGCTGTCGACGCCCTCTTCGAACTCGAGCTGATCCTTCTTCTTGCTCGTATCGCCGTGGTCGTAGCGCTGCCAGTTGCGCGCGCGGTTGCTCCCTTCGCCCCAGTACTCCTTCATGAACTGGTTGTTCACGCGGACCTTGCGCCCGGGCGACTCGTCGAAGCGCGCGAAGTAGCGGCCCATCATGACGAAGTCGGCGCCCATCGCGAGGGCGATGGTGATGTGGTAGTCCTGGCTGATGCCGCCGTCGGAGCAGATCGGCACGTAGACGCCGGTCCTCTGGAAGTACTCGTCGCGCGCCTTGGCCACCTCGATCACGGCCGACGCCTGGCCGCGGCCGATCCCCTTCTGCTCGCGCGTGATGCAGATCGAGCCGCCGCCGATGCCGACCTTGACGAAGTCGGCGCCGGCCTCGACCAGGTAGAGGAAGCCCTCGCGATCGACGACGTTGCCGGCGCCGACATAGGCCGGCTTGCCGAGCGACTTCACGAAGGCGATGGTGTCGCCCTGCCACTCGGAGTAGCCGTCCGACGAGTCGATACAGAGCACGTCGGCGCCCGCCTCCACGAGCGCCGGCACGCGATCTCTGTAGTCGCGCGAGTTGATGCCGGCGCCGACGATGAGGCGCTTCTCGTGATCCACGTTCTCGAGCGGGTGCGCCTGGTGCGACTCGTAGTCCTTGCGAAACACCAGGTACTGGAGGTGCTGCCGCTCGTCGATGACAGGCAGGGTGTTGAGCTTGTGACGCCAGATGAGCTCATTCGCCTCCTGCAGATCGAGGCCGACCTTGCCGCAGTGGATCGACTTGAACGGCGTCATGATCTCGCGCACCGGCGTGCTGAGCGGCGTCTTGCCGAGCCGGTAATCGCGGCTCGTGATGATGCCGACGAACCTGCCCGTGGGCGTGCCGTCCTCGGTGATCGCAATCGTGGAGTGGCCCGTGCGATCGGTGAGCGCGAGGACGTCGCCGAGCGTCGCGTCGGGGCGCAGGTTCGAGTCGCTCACGACGAACCCGGCCTTGTAGTTCTTCACGCGCCGCACCATGGCGGCTTCCTCCTCGATGCCCTGCGAGCCGTACACGAACGACAGGCCGCCGCAGCGCGCGAGCGCGATCGCGAGCTCGGCGCCCGAGACCGACTGCATCATCGCGCTGGTGATCGGCACGCTGATCGTGAGCGGCGCGAGCCTCGGATCCGGCGGCGTCGCGCCCGGATCGGCCTTGAACCGGACGACAGGAGCCGTGAGATCGACGTTCGAGGGGACGCAGTCCTTCGTCGTCAGATTCGGGACGAGCAGGTACTCGCCAAACGTCCTGCTCGGCTCATCGTAGATGAATGCCATGTCGGCTCCTAGTGCAAGGATCCCCGGCTGTCAAACGCGAGCGACGTCGCTCTCCCGTGAAAGTCGTGTAATATCGATGGTTTGCGGGGCAACGGCGGGCTCTGAGGGCGGCGCGAGGGGCGAGGCGGCCGGGGCCCGGCCGCCCGCCAGCGTCGCGGCGAGGCGGCGCAGGAGCCCGGGCGGATGACCGGGCTCCCTGGGGGGCGGAGCTAGAGCGGGCGCACCGGCAAGCAGAGATCGCAGCGGAAGTTGTTGGTCTTGGGATCGTGGAACTCGCCCTGGTAGAGCTCGAAGCAGGGCCGATGGTCGGGCTGATAGCCGCTCTCAGGGAGCCACTTCCCGAAGAGCTGGTCCCAGGCGGCGCCGATCGTGCGCGCGTCGCCGACCCACGCGCCCGCGGCGTACTTGCCGCCGGCGATGTCGGTCACGTTGACGTCGCCGTCCGCCTTGAAGTCCTGCGGGATCACGATGGCGGCGTCGAGGCGGCACTTGGCAGGCTCGGTGACCTTGGGGTTGTCGTGCGCGATGCTGAGGCAGATGCGGTCCGGGGTCCACAGATCGCGGGCGCTCGCCCAGCGGATGAGCCGTTGCCAGGCCTCGCCGACGCCCCCTTCCGGGCCATAGGGGCCGACGGTTCGGACATAGGCCACGTGGTAGCTCGGCAGGGTCTTCACGGTCACGTTCATGATCTCCTCCTCGTGTTGGCGGGCGTCCGCGCCCGACGAGGAGGCATCTTGGTCGGGCGCGCAGGCCGCTGCTTTGCACGGATTGCGCTCGACTTGACCTGGCTTGCGATCCGCTTGCCGCGCGTTGCGCGCGTGCGCGGCGCCGCCGTTGCGCCAGGCGGAGGCGCTCATGCCGAAGCGCTCCTTGAAGGCGCGCGCGAAGGCGCTCGCCGAGCTGAAGCCGTTCTCGAGGGCGATCTCGAGGATGTCGGCGCGCGGCCGCTGCACGAGGTGGCTCGCCGCGGTCTCGAGGCGCGTTCGCTGGATGAACTCGCGAAGGTTCTCGCCCGTGATGGACTTGAACACGCGGTGGAAGTGAAACGGCGAGAACGCCGCCACCGCGGCCAGCGTGTCGAGGGAGAGGTCCTCGGCGCGATGGGCCTGGATGTAGTCGACCACGCGGTTGACCCGCCGCTCGTACTCGGCGCGGCTCCTGTCGGACGTTGCCACAGGCGGAGGGTAGCTGATGGCTGGTTGCAGAAAAAAGTGCCTCGGTGGCGACCGCACCCAGGTTGCGGCGGCGACCGCACCCAGGTTGAGGTGATTGATCGGGCAGAAGACGACCACACCCGGGTTGCTACCGACGAAGGTCGAGGCCGGGCGACCACACCCAGGTTGCGCGCACCCACCCAGAGCGCGCTCCTCGGTTTGTGTGAGCGCAGGTTCCGCTATCCAGCCGATGGCGCCAAGGCTAGCAGCCGTCGCTGCGACAGCGGTCCAGGTGGCGGACCACGTGGCGGCCGTCACCCGTCGTACCCGTCGCGCCGGCATAAGTCATTGAAATGATTGATCACGATCTCTGGCACGGCATTTGTTCGTATGCCCAGGCCATGAGCCAGCCTCGTGAAATCGCTCCCGGCGCCACCTACCTCATCACCCGTCGCGTCCTGCGCCGGCATCTCCTTCTCCGCCCGGATGCTGCCCTCACCCAGTTCCTGGTCTACACGCTCGCCGTTTCGACCCGTCGATTTGGCATCGAAGTCCACGCTCTTTGCGCGATGTCAACGCATCTGCACCTCGTCGTGACCGATGTGCAAGGCGTTTTGCCGCGCTTCTTGCAGTTTTTTCACCGCATCGTTGCGCTTGGAACGAAGGTCCTCCGCACGTGGGAAGGACCGGTGTGGGACCACGAACCCACGAGCGTGGTGCGGCTGCTGACGCGCGCGGCTACGGTGGAGAAGATCGCCTACGTCATCGCGAACCCCGTAGCCGCTGGCCTCGTCCGCCACGCGCACGAGTGGCCGGGGGCCAAGTCGGATGTGAGCGAGCTCGGCGGTGGCGCGCTCCGTGCAGCGCGTCCCTCCGTGTATCTTGATCCAGAGAATCGGCAGTGGCCGGAGGAAGCAACGCTTTCGCTCACGCTACCACCCGCCATCGAGCACGACAACGCAGAAGGCTTTCGCCGTGAAGTCGCAGCCGAGCTTGAGCGACAGGAAGCGCAAGCCCATGCGGATTTGCAGCGGCAAGGGCTCCGATTATTAGGCAACAAAGGCGCCAGTACGGTCTCCCCTTACAGCCGCGCGACGAGCTTCGAGGCGCTGCGCGATCGCAATCCGACGTTTGCCGTCGGCCGTAACCAGGGCGATGCATGGCGAATCGCTGGTGCCGCTGTGCGAGCGTTTCGTGCGTCATACCGTGCGGCGCTTGAACGATGGCGCGCCGGGGTACGAAGCGCCGTCTTTCCGTGGGGGACGTGGTGGATGCGCATCTATCACGGTGCCAACGTGGCGGACGTCGTGATCGCGATGTAGGCACTTTGGCGGTGCGTCACAGCGCCACAGCAGGGCGGGCCAAGGCGCCGTCGTGGGGAAGGTCCGTCTGGGGAAGGTGAAGCGAGCGGGAGCGTTCTCGTGGCGCTGGGGATGGATTGCCGCGCTGGGCTCGCGCGAAGCCGGGTTAACGTTGTGGTCGGATGAATCTGAGCGAAAGGCACCTTGGGTGCCGGTGAAGTAGACCTGCCCAACCGATGGAGCGATCCGGCTGGGGCCATTCGGGTTAGGTTCATGGCGGATGGTCGACCGAGCCAGGTCGTCTCAACCCGGTTCGACCGTCTTCAGCTGCCCCTCTTTACCTGGTCGAGCGGTCTCGGCAGCCCGGCAGACCTCAACCTGGGTCAGGCCGCAGGCCTCAACCTACTAGGTCGGGTCGGGCGGGGCGGTCTGTCTGGATTGGGTCGGGTCGAGCGGCGTCCGGCAGGCCGCAGGCCTCAACCTGGGTCGGGTCGTCTACTGGAGCTCCAGCTCGACGAGTCGGATCTCTCCCTCCAGGAACCCCGTCTCCCGGAAGTACGTCACGTACTCCACCCGCCCTCCTTCCCGCGCGAGCTCCGCGTGCACGAGGCCGGCATACGGCCACGCCTCCGGGATAGGCGGGACCTCGGCGGTGACAACCACCGCGCTGTCCGACCATGGCCCCTCCGGCGCCGGCGCCGTCCGGAGGGAGATCTCCGACGATACCGGCTCGCTGTACAGCGCGATGTACCTGCCGACGTGCTCGTTCCAATGCACCGACATCATCGGTGCCCCCGCCATGACCGGCTCCGCCTCCTCATGGCCCTCCACCCAGCGCCCGTCCGAGAAGAACCGCCACGCGGCGCGCTCCGTTGCCTCCGCGAGCGCGGCGCGCGCGACGAGGCACGGGCACGTGAGACCCGAGCACGCGCAGGCGTAGGCGTAGAGCATCCCCCCGCGGACGAGCGCCGCCGACGTGAGCGAGGGCTCATCCGCGCCGAAGAGGAGCGTCGGATCCGCAGCGCCCGGGCGTACCTCCGGGCGCGCGAGCGGCGCATCCAAGCTCTCCCAGACCGCGATCGACGAACCCTGCATGTCGAAGTCGAACACCCCGAGCCGCCCCGTCACCTTGCTGTAGAAGACGAGCGCACGGCCGGTCGCCTCGTCGACGACGATGGGTCCCGGCCACAGCGCATAGCGCGCTCCGCAGTCCTCATCGCACGTCTCCTGCGCCCGAGGGTCGGAGTGCGCGAGGTTGAACTCGAGCTCCTCCTCGGTGAACGGGAGGAACTCCCGCGGCGCGCCGGCCGCGTCGAGCGGCTCGGTGAGCGACGAGAGCCCATCCGACGCATCCAGATCGTCGGTCGCGCAGAAGGTGCTCGACCTCCACAGCGCTCCGTCTTCCCCCGGCATCTCCAGGGTCGTGTCGCCGAACACCCACACCGATCGGTCGCCCCACCGCGCGCTGTAGCCGCCGTCCCGCCCTCGAATCGCCGGGGCAAACTCCAGCGCACCCAGGTCGCGCACCGCACGCACCGCTGCCTCGGGCGCGTCCCCGCCACACCCGGCGCACAGGAGAGCGAACCCCGCGGCTCCCATGGTCCTTCGATAACGCATGCGCGCGAGGGTACCATGGGGAGCCAGAACGCCGCCGCCGTCGGCGTCGCTCCGCCGCCGGACCACACGCGACCGCGGCGCCGACGGGCCGCCGCGCGCGCGGGGGCTCTGGCGTGGAGGACGGCTGCGATCCGCAAAAGGCGAGGGGAGCTACTCCGCTGCTCGGCTCACGGTCCGGAAGACCACGATGTCTCCGCCGCTCTCAGATCTGCCGGCAGGCGGCAGCGCAGCGGCGGCACTCGTCAGCGCATGTCTTCATCTGCGTATCACCCGTGAGCTTATCGCAGCTCGCCGCGCACTGTTCGCAGAGGCTCGCGCACACGCTCATCATCTGGGTGATCTGCGGCGAGCTGCGCAGGAGGAGCTTCGACGTCGCCTCGCAGATGTCGGCGCAGTCCTGGAGCAGCCGCATGTGCGGGGCGCTCACGTGAGAGCCTCCCATCTCGAGGCAATACTGCGCCGCGTGCGTGCAGATCGAACCACAATCCTGGGTGAACCGGGCCACCTCCCGGAACGATCTGTCCCCCGGAAACTTGATCATGAGAACCCCCCTCGACCCAACTGGCCGCCTCTCGCCGCGAGTACGCCTCGCGACAAGGCGGCAACTTCGGTATCTGGAGGGTGCATGGATTCGATGGCTTTCGCATGTCGGGCCATCCCGCATATAGGCCTCGGAACAGCGACCGACGCCGAGACCGCCGTGCCCTGAACGCCCCTCGCGAACAGCCGGGACGCCGCGAGGCATGCGCGAACGCCTTGCCCGAACGGTTGTTCCCGCCCTGGTCGCTCTCTCTGCGCGACAGCGCGACACCACGACACGCTAGCTCGCGATCGACGCCCGGACGTCGACGGTCAGATCGGCGAACCGCATCGGAGCGGCTGGATCGAGCAGGGTGGCGGTCCGTCAGGACGGTGCCTGAACACTAGTACAGCGTTCCCCAAGTTCGTCCCTGGATCGGCGATGTGCCAGCCCCGCTACGAGCTGAGCCGGCCGGGCTTACGAACAAGGCGAGTTCGTCGCTGGCCGTCGATGCAACGCCGGCGGCGCAACGTCAGCGCCGGGCCAGCTACTCGATAGGCGCGAGCGTCCAGGGGAAGTCGGTCATCATCAACTTGAGCAAGTCCTGCCACAGGCCGCGGAAGCCGGTCTTCTCCCACTTGCCGGTGTGGGTTGCGATCTCGAGCGTCCAGAGGTGGACGGTGTCACGGCGCAGTCTGGCGTGCGCGATTGGGTCGGTTTCAGGACCCGACTCGATGATCACCAGCTGCCCGTACTTCCGGGCCCTCAGGTGGGGCAGTCCGTGCGCTTCGAGGTAGGAGCGGACCGCGGCGGCGTGCTCCGGGGCGGCGTGCGGCTTGGACATCGGCCCGCACGGAAGCTCAGGCTGCGTACGATGGCAAGGTCGCCCTCCACTGGCCGCGGAACTTCCAGCGGAAGGGCCGGGCTTGGTGCGCGTTCCAGTGGCGCACGAAGCCGAGCACGCACCGGCTCAGCTCCTCGGCGGAGGCGAAGGAGGCGTGCTTGAGAACCCGACGGCTCAGGATGCTGAACCACAGCTCGATCTGATTGACCCACGACGCGTGGATGGGCGTGTAGACGAAGTGGAAGCGCTCGCCGTGCCGCGCATTGAACTCGTTCCACCTGGCGCCGTGGTGGATGTTGAGGTTGTCCCAGATGATGTAGACCTCGCCCGTGGGGTAGCGCTTCGCCACCTCGTCCATGAACGCGAGCAGATCGGCGGCGGTGCGTGTCGGTCCACAGCGCGACACCACCTCGCCCGTCTTGACGTTGAAGGCGCCGATCAGCGTGAGCGTGCCGTGGCGTTGGTACTCGAACTCCCGGCGTGCGGCTTTTCGGCTGCGGCACGGCTGCATGGGGAACCGATGCTCCAGCGCCTGCATGCCGGTCTTCTCATCGACGCACAGCACGGTCGCGCCTGCGGGAGGCTCCAGGTACAGCTTGCAGATCACCTCGACCTTGGACCGGAAGTCCGGGTCCGGGCTGTGCAGCCACAGCCGGACCCGATGCGGTCGGAGGCTGGCTCCCTGCAGCACGCGCCAGACCTCGGTGCGGCTCAGCTCCACCTTGGTCTCGAGCTTCAGGGCCTTGGCCAGCTGGTCCAGGGTCCAGACCTGCTCGAACGGGACCTTGTGCTCATCGGGGCGGCAGCAGGCCAGCTTGATGAGCTCGTAGTGCACCGCGGTCGCCACGCGCGGCGGTCGGCCCGTGCGCGGCTTGTCCTGCAGCACCGCCTCGTCCGCGATCGCTGCGACCCGGTTGCGCCACTTGCGCACCGTCTTGATGTCGCAGCCTACGGCACGCTGGATCTGCTCGTTGCTCCATCCCTCGTCGGCCAGGAGCGCGATCCGGGCACGCTGCGCTTCGCGCTGCGAGGTCTTGGGCGAACGCGCCGTCTGCTGCAGCTTCTGGCGCAGCGGCGCGGGCAGCAGGACGGTTTTTGCGCGAGCTCGGGGCACCTACGCGCGTGGGACCTGCCCCGAGCCGAGGGCTTCAAAAACGCATGCGATCGCAGGTGACCCGGCAACCTCGCCTCGCAGAACTCAATGCGCTGCGCGTGCTCGCCACGCTCTGGCCGCGCACGACCCCGATGGGCTCGGCTGGCTCACCTCGGATCCAGGGACGAACTTGGGGAACGCTGTACTAGCACCCAGGCGCGCGGCAGATACCCATCTTCAGGCGGGCGATCTCCTGGAGCTCCTCGGCGATCTCGAGCGTGCGCATCGCGGCGGCGCGCGCGAGCGCCTGGGCCTCCTCGGTGTCCGCGAGGCGCGTGAGGAGCCGCCGGCCCATCTCGTGGTGATGGCCCTCGTCCGGCTGGATGACCTCGCGGTAAAGGCGCGCGGTCTCGGCGTCGCCTTGCGACTCGCAGTAATCGATGAACGCCTGGTTGTGCACCTTCGCGAGCGCCTCCCGCGTGAACTGGCCCGCTGCGACGCGCTCGACCGTGGAGCCGAGCCCCTTCAAGTACCCGAACATCGGCGTGGGCGGCCCGAACTTCGCCGGGATGGCGCCGGGGTCGACGCCGAGCGCGCGGAGCCGCTCGGCGATGAGCCGGTAGTGCCTCGCCTCGTCGCCGCACTGGCGGGCGAGGGCGAGCTTCACCTCCACGTCGGTCTCGGTGGTGAGCCAGAGCGCAGCCTCCTCGGTCGCCTCGAGCTCCTTCTTGAGCGCGGTCGCGAGCAGCGCCGGGACGCCGACGCCGCTCGCCGGCTCCGCCGCGCGGGCCACTGCGTCGATGTGGGCGAGGCGCTCACCGACCTTGCGGTCGAGCTCGTCGAGGAATTCCTCTGGCTTCATGCGGGACATGATGGGCGCGCCCCGTGCGGCGGGTCAATAGGCCGCGCTTCCGGCGGCCAGGGGGGTGTACCCTCCTCGAATGGCCTGGAGCTTCCTGCCGTCGTGGATCGATCTCGAGTCGGTCTCGATCTCGTTCGACCTCCCCGCTCGCGCCGTCCTGAGGCGCACCGGAATCGCCGCGCTCGCCACGTCGAGCGCGACGGCGCTCCGCCTGACGCTCGCGCCGGCGCTCCTGCGGATCACCTTCGAGCCGTACCTCGTCATCAACCTGCCGCCGCCGCTCGGCGACATGGGGCTTCAGCAGGTCGAGTACGACTTCCGTTCAGGCGCGATGACGCCCAACGTCTTCTACACGGGAGGGCTCGTCCGGGTCGGAAAGGGATCGGCGGAGGACGAGGCGCGCGCCTTCATGCGCGGACTGGTCACCTCGACGCCCATGGCCATGCCCCCGTACGACCCCACAAGCGATCCCGATCTCGTCGTGACGGTGCGTCAGGTGCTCTCGAACCTCGAGGCCGGCGGCAGCACGGCCGTGCGGGGCGCCCGCTTGTCTGCGCGGCTGACGCTGCACCAGGAGCTCGCGGGCGGGGTGGGCTCGGACGGGTTCCGCATCCCGGCCGGCGCGACCATCGCGGCCAGCGTCGATATCGAGGGCACGCGGCAGGAGATCGAGACCGCGCCGCGCGTGCAGCGCATCGAGGTCGACTGCTCCTCGGCGGTGCTCCACAAGAGGGGAGTCGACCAGGCCGACGTCCGTCGCTTCGTCGTGAAGCGCGGCGGCGAGATCGCCGTCGAGCGGGTCGAGCCGCTCGGCGCGGCACGAAACGCGGCGGGCGCCGAGTCGCTCGTGCGCCTGTTCAGCGCCCTGGTCGCGGGCGGCGGCGTCGCGCTCGACCCGCAGCGCCTCGGGCCGAGCGTCGTGGAAGGGCTCGTCAAGGAAGAGATCGCGCGCGCCCTGCGCCCCGCGCTCGTCGAATGGGTGCAGCAGAACGCGGACGTCGTCGTGGGGATGGACCTGCGGCAGGTGCTCGGGATACCGGCGGCGGGAGGCGACGTGGCATGACGACGGGGAGCGTGGGCGCTCGGAACGTGCGCGCCGCGCTTCTCCGGGCGCCGAGCGCCGGAGGGGTGTTATAAGCTCCGGAATGCGACTCTCCGCGATCCACATCTATCCCGTCAAAGGTTGCCGGGGCCTCGCGGTCGACGAGGCCGCCGTCGACGCGCTCGGCCTCGCGGGCGATCGGCGGTTCATGATCGTCGACCCCGAGGGAAAGCCCCTCACGCAGCGCCCGCTGCCGCGCATGGCGCTCATCGAGACGCAGCTCTCCGAGAGCGCGCTCACGCTCGGCTTCGCCGGCAGGCCGCCGATCTCCGTGCCGCGCAGGGCCGAGGGTGCGCGCGTGCTCACGGTCGAGGTCTGGAGCAGCAGCGGCCTCTTGGCCGAGGATTGCGGTGACGAAGCCGCCGCGTGGCTCAGCGGCGTCCTGGATCACCCGGCGCGGCTCGTCCGCATCGGCGAGGCTTTCCGGCGGCCCGTCCTCAAGGCCTCGGTGGCAGGCCCGGAAGACGTCGTGTCGTTCGCCGACGAGTTCCCGCTGCTCGTGATCTCCGAGGCCTCGCTCGCCGATCTGAACGCTCACCTCGAGGGCCGGGGCGCCGCGCCGTTGCCGATGGATCGCTTCCGGCCCAACCTCGTCGTGAGCGGCTGCGCTGCCTTCGACGAGGACCGGTGGGGCCGCGTCCGCATCGGAGACCTCGTGCTCCGCGCCGGCGGCCCGTGCGCCCGCTGCGTCGTCACCACGACCGATCAGCGCACCGCGGAGCGCGGCCCGGAGCCGCTCCGCACGCTGGCCACGTACCGGCGCGACGCGCAGAAGCCCAGCGACGTGAATTTCGGGCAGAACTACATCCAGGAGACGAAAGCCGGCACGTTGCGCGTGGGGGACGAGGTGACGGTCGTGTGACCGAGCGCCCGAACGGCTGCTGCATGGCGGCTCCTAAGGTGTCGCGGCGGCTGCGGGGAGGGGATGCGGCGGGCCTGCCTGCGCGGCGCGGATCGCGGCGTGGTCGTGATACAAAGGGCCCATGAAAAAGCACGCGCTTCGTTCATGGATCGTCTCGCTCGCCGTTGTGACCCTGCTCTCCTTCGTGTCGCTCGGCAGCGCGTACGCCGGAGAGGCGGAGAAGAAGCTCGCCCTGGAGCTCACGCACCTCGTGATGCCCAAGGACGTCTACAATGCGCTCCTCGATCAGCTGATGACCAACATGGGAGCCTCGATGCAGCAAGCGGGCGCGAAGATCTCGCCCAGGGACGCCAGCAAGCTGAAGGCGGTGGTCGCCGAGGTGCTGCCGTACGACGAGCTCGTTCAGTGGAACGTCGAGATCTATGCGGGGAAGTTCACCGCCGATGAGCTGAAGGAGCTCATCAAGTTCTACGGCACCCCGGTAGGAAAGAAGGCCGCGAAGCTCCTCCCGGAGATCAGCGGCGAGGTGGGGAAGAAGGTCGGAACGGTCATCGTCCAGCGGATGCCCGCGGCCATGAAGAAGGCCGGGATCCAGTAGAGGGCGCGGCGCTCGGCGGTGCGCTCTGCGCGCTACCGCCTCTGGGCCAGGAAGCCGGCGATGGCGTCGAGCAGCGCCCGCGGCTCGTCAGCGCGTACCCAGTGGCTGCTGCGCTCCAAGATACGTAGATCCGCGCCCGGGATGAGCCGCGCTATCTCCTCCGAGAGATCGGGTGGGCAGATCCAGTCGTGTCGGCCGGCGATGACGAGCGTGGGCACGTCGATCTCGGGGAGGCGCGGCGTGAAATCGAATCTCCGCATGAACCCCTCCAGGCCGACGTTCCACGCGTCGACGCTGTAGATGGTGCGCGCGCGGGCCTCGGCCGCCTTGTGTGGATCGAAGGTGGTCGAGTAGAGCGGCCCCAGGATCTGGAGGAGGTCGGCGAACCGCTCGTCGCTCTCGATCTGGCCGGCCCAGAGGCGCTCGCACGCCGCTCTCTGCTGCTCCGTGCCGCGCTCCGCGACGATCCGCTTCGCCCGGTCGATGAGGCGATGGCTGGCCGCCGTGGCCACCAGGATGAGATGGGAGATGTTCCGCTGGTATTCGAGCGCATAGGCCATGGCCACCATGCCGCCATAGGAGGTGCCCATCACCACGATACGATCGAGGCCGAGGTGCAGGCGCAGCGCCTCCATGTCCTCGACATTGTTCTCGAGGGTATACGTTTCCTTTGGCGCGCGCGCGGAGCGGCCCTGTCCGCGATGATCGAAGTAGACGAGCTGCGCCTGGTCGGCGAGCGGCGTCATCCCGCCCTTGTGCGAGGAGTGATCTGCGCCAGGTCCGCCATGTACGACGAACATCACCGGCTTTTCGCGCATCCGCGGGCCGTCGGGGACGAGGCCCATGCCCTCGACGTCGAAGTAGAGCTCGGTGTCTCGGATCCTGGCGCGCACCGCGTCAGGGTATCCGATCGCGGGGCGCGCTGGCGCGGGCGTGGGGTGCGTAAGGAGTAGCAGCGGAGGCGCAGCTTGTTGCCGGGGCAGCAGGGGTCGCCGGGGCGCTGTCGCGGCCGGTCGCGGTCAGGCGACGCCGTGTCGGGCCAGCCAGTCGAGCTGGCGCTGCCAGGCGTCGGCGGCGGCTTCCGGCCGGTAGCTCGGCCGGTAGTCGGCGTAAAAGGCGTGAGGGACGTCAGGGTAGACCCGGATCTCGGAGTGCGCGGCGCCGGGCGCGCTGGCGGTCTCGGAGGCGGTACGGAGCGCCTCCTGCAGCGCGGTCACCGTCGGGAGGCGGGACCGACCCGACCCAGGTTGAGGTTCGAGATTCCGACCCGACCCAGGTTGAGGTTCGTTCGGTGGTTCCGATCCGACCGAGGTTGAGATTCGAGGTGCTGACCCAGGTTGAGGTTCCGGAGGTTCCGACCCGACCCAGGTTGAGGTGCCCGACCCAGGTTGAGGTGCCCGACCCAGGTTGAGGTGCCCGACCCAGGTTGAGGTGCCCGACCCAGGTTGAGGTGCCCGACCCAGGTTGAGGTGCCCGAGGTGCCCGACCCAGGTTGAGGTGCCCGAGGTGCCCGACCCAGGTTGAGGTGCCAGAGGTGCCAGCGACGGAGCCGCAGCTACCCTGCAGCGCGCACACCCTCGCCCGCCACGGCCTGCGGCCGCCATTGCCCGACGTTGCCGGTGCGCTCGGCGAAGAACTCCCGCGTGCGCCGCCACGAGAGCTGCGCCGCGTCGGCGTGGTACGCCGGCCGCGTCTCGTTGAAGAACCCGTGGCGCGTCCCAGGGTACACGAACGAGATCAGCTCCCGCCCCGCAGCCCTGAACGCCTCCCCCACCGCTGGCGCCCTCGGGGTGATCGCCGGATCCTCCTCCGCATAATGCACCTGCAGCGGAAACCGCACGTTCTTCACCTGCTCGAGGGCCGGCGCCTGCCCATAGAACACCGCGCCAGCCGCGAGCGCCACGCCTGCGACCGCGAGCTGCCCCACGAGCCCTCCGCCCAGCGAGAACCCGACGGCGGCGACGCCCCCCGGCCGCACGTCCGACCTGCCGGCGAGGTGCGCCGCCGCCGCCCTCGCGTCGGGCAGGTACGTCGACGTGTCGCGGCTACCGAACCAGGCGAACACCTTCTTCAGCCGCTCCTGTTCGTTCGCCGGCAACCGGCCGACCACCTCGTCGCGGTCGGCCGCGCGGAGCAGGCTCACCCCCCGGGCCACCTCCGCCTCGGTGAAGGTCCGGTGCGTCGCGTCGTGCGAATACAGGTTCGGCGCAAACGCGAGGTACCCTTCCTGCGCGAAGCGCCTTGCCAGCTCGATCGTATGGACCGTGAGCCCCAGCCCCTCGTGGAGGATCAGCACCGCCGGCGCCGGCGAGCGCCCGCCCGACGCCGGGCGGACCTGCACCGCCTCCACCGGCCCGTGGGGCCCCTCGAACGACGTCCTCTCGACGCCTGCGCTCGCGGCGCTCATGCCTGCACCTCCGCCTCGGGCGCCTTGTCCTTGCGGGCGGGTTTTACCTTGCTCGGAGGTCGCTTCCCGAACGGCTCCCCGGCCACGATCTCGGAGCGGACCCCGTCGACCCCCACCGGGATGTCTCCGGTCAGCGTCACCCGGTAGAGGACGCGCTCGACGTCGAGGTGCCCGAGGTCCTGCGGCCCCAGGTGCGCCGTGGCCCGGTTGTCCCAGAACGCAATGCTGCCCGGCTCCCACCGGAACCGCACCGTGTACGCCGGGCGGCTGATCTGCTCGAAAAGGAGGTCGAGGATCGCGCTGCTCTCGCGCGGCGACAGCCCGACGATGTGGCTGGTGAAGCCCGGGCTGACGAACAGCGCCCGCTCGCCGGTCTCGGGGTGGACGCGCACCACCGGGTGGATCGAGATCAGCGGGTTCTCGCGCACCTTGCGCAGGTACGGGCTGTCCTGGTCCTGCGGCGCGAACCGCAGCCCGAAGCGGTGCTCCGCGCGCAGGCCATCGACGAGCGCGCGCAGCGGCGCGGACAGCCCTTCGTAGGCTGCCACGAGGTTCGTCCAGGTCGTGTCGCCGCCGTAGGGCGGCAGGATGTGCGCCCTCAGGATCGACGCCGCCGGCGGGTTCACGGCCGCGGTGACGTCGGTATGCCAGCGGTTCTCGTAGCTGAAGCGCCTGCCGTAGCGGCGATCGTAGCGGCGGCTGTCGATGGCGAGGATCTCCGGGTGCTCGTCGAACGGCTCGTCCTCGTGCGGATGGGCGTAGGTCACCTCGCCGAAGCGCGCGGCGAAGGCGATCTGCTCGGCGTGGTCGAGCGGCTGGTTCCGGAAGAAGACGACCTTCCACTTCAGCAGCGCCGCGCGGATGGCCGCCACGGCCTCGTCGGGCAGCGGCTTCGAGATGTCGGCGCCGTGGATCTCGGCGCCGATGTGCCCTGCGAGCGGCTTCACCTGGATGGCTTGATCGGATGCTCTCTGGCTCATGGGTCTCCTCCGCGTGGTCCCCCCGCCACGTCCTTCGTGACGGTCGGTATGCGGGCGCCGTGCCAGGGAGCGAGCGGCGCCGTGCGCGTGGGGACACACGAGGCGGGGCGAGCGTGCGGAGGTTCGTTTGGAGGGGACCGAGGTGGCCGGGGCATCGTGACGTCGCCGCCCGCGGCGAGCGCGTCGAACACCTTCGTCCTCTTCGCGAGTTCGCCGAAGTGCAAGCTTACCTCGGTGTTGCTCCCCTTCGCGGCCGGCGTGCCGGGCATCGTGTCGCTGACCAGGATGACGCCAGGACCGATGTGCAGCGTGGCGTGGATCCTCCGGTCCTTGCTCTCGGGAGATGCGTTGTCGCCCGGCACATCGCCGAAGCGCATCACGCCCTCTCACTTCGCCCCGAGCGCGCTCTCGTAGAGCTTGATGGCCCTCTCGGCGGCTCCGTCGAACATCAGACAGGGATCCAGGCGCTTGAACGACATGGGGGTGCTCCGTGCGGCCCAGGAGCGAGCGGCGTCGCTCCGGGAGCGATCTCGATGCGTCGACTCTTTGAGGAGCTCCAGGACCTCCGTCGTCGCGGAGATGACGGGGCTGACGAGCGGGAGGGGCGTCCCGGAGGCGTCAGTCCACTGCCGCCGTCACGATCCACGCGGCGCTTGCCATGCGCACGCCTCCGGGGCCGTCGTGCGGAGCGACCGCCTCGCGCACGGCGGCCCGCACGCGGTCGACGACCTCCGGCGTGGGGCTCGCCTCGCGCAGCGCCGCGGCCGACGGGCCCATCTGCAGGAGGAAGTCCACGGTCTCATCGAGCGACCTCCCGCCCGCCACGAGGAGCTCCCGATCGAGCGGCTCGTGATGGATCCGGACGAACCCCGCGCGCGACAGGATCTCCCGGACGCGCGCGGCGTCGGCGAACGCGAACGGGCCTGGCGCGTGCGGCTCGGCCTGCGGCATGGGGATGTGCCGGGCCGTCGCCATGGCCGGCACGTGCAACCAGGGGTTCTCCTGGAGCGGCCGCCAGCAGACGAACGCGAGCCGCGCGCCGCCCCGCAGCGCCCGCCGGAGGTTCGCGAAGGCCGCCTCGGGCTCGGTGAAGAACATGACGCCGAAGCGCGAGTAGAGGACATCGAACAGCCCGGGCAGCGCCGCGGTCTGCGCGTCCGCGTTCTCGAAGGCCACGCGCGCGGCGCCTGCCGCCCGCGCGTCCTCGCGCGCCCTCTCCAGCATCGGCGCGGAGATGTCGACGCCGAGCACGGAGCCGCCCGCGCCGACGCGCCGGGCAAGCTCGAGCGTGGTGTCGCCGAGCCCGCAGCCGACGTCGAGGACGCGCTCGCCCGCGGCGATCCCCGCGCGATCCATGGCGACGACGCCCAGCGGCCGGGTCGACGCCGAGATGGCATCGCCGAGGGCCACCCATTTCGGTCCGGCGACCTCGTTCCAGTAACGGATCTGCTCGGCGTTCGGTCCGGCAACCTCGATCATCGTTCGAGCTCCTTTCGATTTTCGGCTGGGTACGCACGACCCGCTCGTGCAAACGGCGCGACGTCATTCGCTTCCCTGCGGCGCCACCACGATCTCCGTCCGCAGCCGGACGCCGCGCGCGCCCTCGGCGGTGCCCCTGAGGGGCGCGACGTCATCGTAGTCGCGTCCGTAGCCCAGCACGATGTGCCCGGGCGCGCCCAGGCGCCCGAGCGTCGGATCGAGGTCGTGCCAGCCGCCCGACGGCAACCACACCGACGCCCACGCGTGCGAGGCGCGCGCCGGCGCCGAGGCGGAGCCGGCCACGTAGCCGCTCGCATAACGCGCCGCGAGGCCCATCGATCGCAAGCACGCCACGGCGAGGTGCGCGAAGTCCTGGCAGACGCCGCGCCGGAGCTCGCAGAAGACGGCGATGCCGGTGTCCGCGGCGGTGACGCCCGGGGTAAAGGTGAAATCCCGTCGGATCTGGTCGACCAGCCCCTCCAGCGCGCCGCCGAGCGGGAGGCCTTCCCGGAAGCACCCCCGCGCGTAGTCCGCCATCGCGCCGCTCCGCGGCGCGCGCGCCGTGCCCTCCACGAGCGCGCGCAGCGCCGGGTCCTCCGCCGCGGCGGCCGCCGTGCGCGCCGCCACCGCCCGCCAGTCGTCCCCGAGATCGCCGGCGCCGCCCGCCGCCTCCTCGCAGAGGCGCACAACGCTGAGGGCCGTGACGTCGATCGCGCCGTAGCTCCCGCAGATCTCTATCCGCGCGCAGAGGTTGCCGAAGGCGTCCTCCTCGACCCGCCTCGAGCGCGGCAAGGGCCGCACCACGAGCTGGTGAAACTCGACCGCTTGATGCGGCAGCACGCGCGGGGTGAGGTGCGCCTCCAGCCGGCACGCGACCACGCCCTCGGCCCCGAGCTCGTACCGGCTGCGGTGAACCACGCGGTAACGACGCGCTGCCACGTGGACCCCCTCCGCCAGCCGCGCGGCCCCTCAGCCGCCCACCATCACCTTCGCCTGCGACGGCGCGACCTGCACGCCCATGGGCATGTTCGGGCTCTTTCCGTTCTGCGCCACCGCGCACGCGTGGAACACGACCGGATTGCCCTCGGCCTTCACCTTCGCCGAGAAGCTGCGGAACATCGCCTCGCCCTTGATCTTGCCGCTCACGACGCCGCCGGCAGCGCCCGCCTCGTCGCCGGTCGACATCGGGATCTCGCTCTGCTTCGTGAGCACCGGCTTGCCCTCCACCAGCACCTTCAGGGCGCAGGTGCTCGGGAGCGCCTGGTTGCACATCGCCACGTTCGGGTACGGCAGCGGCACCGGCGGACCAGGCGGCGCAGGGGTCTTGCACGTGTCCGGCATGGCCTGGCAGATCCCCGCCTGCGTCGTGGTCACAGGGAACATCGCCGCGCCCTCCTAACCCAGGTTGATCCGCTGGCCATCGATGCTCACGTCCTCGCGCGCGTCCACCGATACCTCGCGCCCGCGCAGCTCGATCACGTCCTCGACCAGCGCGCGCACCCGCCCGGCGCGGAGCTGGTGCAGCTCGCGCACCTCCTGGAAGAGATCCCCCGCCCGCGCGATCACCCGCCCGGCGATCGACTCGATCTTGCCCACGGTGGTGTGCGCCCGCTCCAGCACCGCGGTGAGCGCCCGCCCCTCATAGCGCGCCTCGGCGATGCGCACGTCGCCCCGCTCGGCGACGGCGGCGAGCGCCTCTCCGGTCACGGTGACGCGCCCGGGCGCGACCTGCACCGTCGCCCCGCGCTCGCCGGCGCGCGCGCTCAGGGTCGCGCCGCTCCGGCTCGCGATCGCGACCTCGCCGGCCGCCCAGCAGCGGATGGCGCCGCCCGCCACGAGATCGATGTCGCCCCCGGGCGCCGCGAGCGAGAGGCCGCCCGCCGCGACGAGGCTGCCCCGACCGGTCTCCGCGTCGTACTCGAAGAGCAGCCGGCCGGCCCGGTCGTGCACCGCGACGACCTCGTGGCCGTCGCGCTCGACGATCGACGCCGAGGCGCCTGCGCGCGCCACGATGCGCAGCGGGCGCTCCTCTGACGGAGCGCACGGCGCGCGCGGCGCGGCGTCGAGGAGCCCCTCGGGGCGCGCGTCGGAGGGCGGGGGCTCGACGGGGAGAGCAGGGAGGGCAGCGGTGGGCATGGCGGTGGTCCTCGGGTCGTGGCTTCGCGGCCGTCGTCGGCCGTTCATAACAGCGTGGGCGGGCGCCAGTCCTCGGCGCGGGCACGATCCGGATCGGTCCCGCGGGCGCCCTCGCGCTTCGCGCCGTCCCAGCGCGCGTGCGCGGTGGCCGCCCGGTGCAGGTTCACGCCGCGGCAATCGGCGCCCGACAGATCGGCGCCCGACAGGTCGGCGTGCGACAGATCCGCGCCGACGAGCGAGGCGCCCTCGAGCCGCGCGCCGCTCAGATCCGCCTTGCGCGCCATCGCCTCGTCGAGCCGCGCGCCGCCGAGATCGGCGCGCGCGAGCGCGGCGCCGTCAAGGCACGCCCGGGAGAGATCCGCGCCCGCGAGCCGCGCGCCCCGGAGGCTGGCGCCGGTCAGGTTCGCGACCCCGAGGCGCGCCGAGACGAGCGAGGCGCCGCCCAGCTCGGCGCCGGCCAGGCTCGCTTGCGCCAGATCGGCCCCGTCGAGCCGCGCGTCCCGGAGGTCCGCGCGCGACAGGTCGCAGTCGCGGAGCACCGCGCCCGAGAGATCCATCCCGCCGAGCTTCGCCTCGACGAGCGAGCTCTTCGCGAGCCGCGCGCCGGCGAGCCGCACGCCCCGGAGATCGAGCCCGAGCAGCGAGGTCCCCTCGAGCGAGGCCCCCCCGAAATCCGCGCCGGAGAGGGCGGCGCCGGCGAGCTGCGCGCGCTTCAGCGTGGCGCCGTGCAGGCGCGCGCCGGACAGGTTCGCGCCGCGGAGGCGCCCGCCCGCGATGCGCGCCTCGGAGAGATCGGCGCCGGCGAGGTCGGCGTCCGAGAGATCGACGCCGGTGAGCTCGGCCCGGGCGAGGCGGGCGCCCGGGAGGCGCGCACGGCGCAGATCCGCGCCGTCGAGCGCGGCGTCCTGGAGCGACGCCTCGGCGAGATCGGCGCCTGTGAGCTCGGTCCCGCGCAGCGTGGCGGCCGCGAGCAGCGCGCCGCGCAGGCGGGCGCCGCGCAGGCGCGCGCCCGAGAGATCGCAGCCCGACAGGTTGGCGCCGGTGAGGTCGGCCCCCTCGAGGCCGGCGCCGTCGAGCCGGGCGCCGTCGAGGTTCGCGCGCTCGAGCACGGCGCCCTCGAGGTCGGCCCCGCTCAGCGTGGCGCCGGCGAGGCGCGCGCCGCGCAGCGAGGCGCCTCGCAGCGAGGCGCCGCCGAGCGCCGCGGACGGGAGCTGCGCGCCGTCGAGATCGGCCGCGTCGAGCTTGCAGCCGCGCAGGTCGAAGCCGGACAGGTCCGCGCCGGCGAGGTTCGCGCCCGTGAGGTCGCCGCCGGCGAGGTCGCGCGGGAGCGCCGCGCCGCGGAGGTCCTGGTTCGGAACGCGGAGCCCGCGGACGAGGCGCGCGCGCGACAGGTCGAGCGCGCCGAGCGCGACGCCGATGAGCGTCACGGCGGCGAGCTCGGCGTCGATGAAGCTCGCGCCCGCGAGCGCGCAGCGGTCGAGCTCGACCTCGCGGAGCGTCGCGCCGTCGAGGCGCGCGCCGTCGAGGGCGCACTCCGCGAGCGCGGCGCCGGTCAGCGTCGCGGCCGAGAGATCGGCGCCGGCGAGGTCCACGCCCTCGAGGCGCGCGCCCGACAGATCGGCCCCGCGGAGCGACGCGCCGGCGAGCGACGTGGCCCCGGCGGCATACCCCGCGTACCCGGCGGCGCGCAGCGCCTCGAGGGACTCGGCGCCGAGGTCGCGATCGGCCTCGAGCGGCAGCGCCGCGGCCGCGGCGTCGCGGGTGAGCCGCGCGTGGCGCGCGAGCACCGCGCGCTCGAGGCGCGCGCCCGACAGATCGGCCCCGCGGAGCGTGACGGCCAGGAAGACGGCGCCGGCGAGCCGCGCGCCGGCGAGCCGCGCGTCGCTCAGGTCGACGCCGTTGAAGAGCACGCCCGAGAGATCGCGGCCCGCGAGGTCGACGCCGCGCAGGTCGAGGCCAACGATCATCGGCGGATCGAGCGGTCCGGCGTCGAGGCGCGCGAGGAGATCGTCCTTGTCCCGCGCGAAGCCCGCGGAGGTGGCGGCGGCGCCGGTCACGTCGCGCCTCGATCGCTCGTGAGCAGCGTGGACGCGAGCTGCGCGTCCTCCAGGTCGGCGCCCTCGAGCCGCGCCTGCCACAGGGCGGCCTCGTACAGCCCGGCGCCGCGCAGGTCGGCGCCGCGCAGGTCGGCGGCCTCGAGGCGAGCCCCGTGCAGGTTCGCCCGCTCGAGGCGGGCGCCGCCGAGCCGCGCCCGCGTCAGGTCGGCGCCCGCCAGGTCGGCGCCGCGCAGGTCGGCGCCGCCGAGCTCGGCCCGGCCGAGATCCGCGCGGCGCAGGCTCGACAGCGCGAGGTCCGCGCCCGTGAGGTCGGCGTGCATCCAGCGCGAGCCGTCGGCGCGGGCGCCGCGCGCCTGGGCGCGCGGCAGGCGGGTGTGCTCCGAGGCGCGCAGCCCGCGCAGGTCGGCGCCGCGCAGGTCGACCGCCTCGCCGTGCGCCCCCTCGAGGCTCGCGCCCTCGAGCGCCGCGCCGCCGAAGGACGCGCGGTCGAGCGCCGCGCGCGCGAGGCGGGCGCCGGCGAGCTGCGCGCCGTCGAGCCGCGCCCCGGTGAGGTCGGCCTCGAGGAACGAGGCGCCGGCCGCGGCCGCGCCGGTCAGGATGGCCCCGCGCAGCGCCGCGCGGTCGAGGCGCGCCTTGCCGAGCGCCGCGCCGGTCAGGTCGGCGCCCGCGAGGTCGGCGCCGGAGAGGTCGGCGTCGTTCAGCCTGGCCGCCGGGAGCCACGCGCCCGCCATCCTGGCGCGGGCGAGCGTCGCGCCGTCGAGGTCGGCCCCGGCGAGGCGGGCGCCGGTCAGGTCGGCGCCGACGAGCAGCGCGCGCGCGAGGCTCGCCTCGCTGAGGTCGAGCCCCGACAGGTCGAGCCCCGAGAGATCGGCGCCCGCCATGCTCTCGCGGATCGACAGGCAGAGCTCCACGCGCTCGCGCGTCCACGGCGCCGCGCGCTCCGTGGCTGCCCGGTCCCGCGCCTCGTCCTCGCGGTCCAGCGCGTCGAGCTGCGCCGGGTCGTGCCCCCCGGCCTCGAGCGCCTTCCTCATCTGCTCGCGGCTCTTCCGCTGGATCTCGTCGAGCTGCGCCGGGTCCCCGCCGAGCTTGCCCAGCCACGCCTCGAGCTCCGCGCCGGGCGGGCGCGGGCCATCGACCGACGCGCCGAGCGAGGCCACGAGCGCCGCGGGGGCGCCGCCCCGCTCGAGCGTCGCGCGGATCTGCGCGAGGAGCTCGGCGTCGTCGACGCCGGCCAGGGGAGACGCTCCGTCGTTGTCGTTGCCGGGCGGCGTCGCCGCGGCCGGCGCCTCCGCCGCGGCAGGGCGCGCCTCCAGCAGCGCGAGCGCGAGCCGCTCGCGGTAGCGCGCCGCCGCGACGCGGCCCTCGCCGAGCGGCTCGCTCTCGAGGAGCACGTGCCGCACCTCGGGGTGGTCCTCGGCGGAGACGGGCGCATGGCCGCGCCACACGAGGATGAGCGCCTCGGCTTCCATGTCGACCCGGACCGTGTCGAGGTGCAGCTGCACCTCGCGGAAGCGCTCCGCGCCGCCCGCGCGCTCGTCGAGGAAGCAGCGCATCCGGACGCCGGGGAGCCGCGCGCGGTACTCGCGCCGCGCGCGGTGCAGGTTGTGGCAGACGATGTCCTCGTCGCCGCGCGGGTACTCGACCTGGAGCGCCGGCACGGCCGCGTTGAAGTGGCTCCAGTCGAAATCGTCGGGGAAGAAGGGCCAGCGCTGCTTCAGCCAGCGCTCGTCGTAGGTGCCGAGCTTGCTCGCGCGCAGCGCCCAGGCGGCGGCGAGCGGCCCGAAGCCCGCGGGCGGCGGCCGCGCCGCGGGCGAGTCGACCGGCGCGCGCGGATCCTCGATGTTCGGCAGCGGCCGTCGCCGGAGATCGCGCTCGCCCGGGTCGAACACGCCGCGCCCAACCGGGTTGGCCGCGAAGCCCGGGCCCCCGAAGGCGCGGTCGAAGCCGAGCGGCATCTCGACGAACGGCTGCGGGTCGGTGCGCTTGCCGGCGACCGGGTCGGTCCAGTACCGGTCGCCGGTCACCTGCAGCGCGAGCGACGCCTTGCCGACGGCGAAGCTCACCGGCAGGGAGCTGACGGGCCGGCGGCCGGGCGCGTGGGCCTTGCCGGTCAGCAGGAGATCCGCCTTCGGCTTGAAGGGGGCGAAGTCGGACGCCTGGAGAAGCGCCCCGCGCGGATCGTCGCCCTCGTGCACGTCGCCGAGCGGCGGCTCCGGGGCGTCGGCGGGGATCGCCGGCTCGCCGGGCACGAGGCGGTAGGTGCCCTTCGCGATCAGGCACAGGGCCCATTGCGGGGGCCGGATCTGCCAGGCTACCGCGGCGAACGTGGTGGGGGTGTGGTTGATGATCTTCATGGCAGCTCTCGACGCGGCCAGGCCGCGAGCCCGCGCGCCCGCCGGGCGGGCTCCTCCTAGAGCGCGTGGAAGTTGGCGCCCTGGATGAGGGCTCCCGCGGCGTCGATCTGGACCTGGTGGCCGCCGAACCTCAGGACGGAGGACGCGGCTGTGCTGCTCAGCTCCAGCTTGGCGGTCCCGGTTCCGGCGATCACGCTCGTCGCGTCGATCCTGAGGCTGCTGGGACCGCAGGCGAGCTCGATCGCGGCGGGCTCGATCTTGATGTACGCGCCGGCCGGCCCGCCGCAGCGCAGCAGGAGCTGGGTCGGCTCGATGATCAGCTCGGCGTCGTTCAGCGGGCTCGCGTGGGCGAGCTTGTGGACAAGGTACGTTCCGACGAGCGCCCCGAGCGTCGCGATGCCCCACGTCGCGCCCGTGAGCCCGCTGCCCTTCTCGAGATCGTCCTTGCCCGCGGAGGCGCCGAGCGGGCCCGCCACCGCGCCCAGGGCGCCCGCGACCACGGCGGCTGCCCACGGCTTCGCGGCCTCGACCGTCGGGGCGTCGGTGCTCCGCACGCGCAGGTGCACCTTGGAGCGCGCCTTGATGTCTTGCTCGTCGGCCGTGGTGAGCTTCTTCGTGCTGCCGAACTCGAGCACCGGGCCGTACGCGATGTTGCAGCTCATCCCGGCCGTGATCCCCGTGCTGAGCCCGAGGAAGACGTTGCCGTTCACGCCCGCCGCGAGGCTGTAGTTCCCGCCGAGGCTCGCCCCGAAGTTGACGCCGGTGAAGAAATTCGAGTTGTCGCCGTACGTGAGGTTGACCGTCGAGACGTGGCTGCGCGTCGTCTTCCGCCAGCCCTGCCAGTCCTTGCTGAACGTCATCGAGTAGAAGTCCACGTCGAAGATGCCGAGCGTCCGGTTCGGGATGACGAGCCGGTAGTTCCCCAGGACGACGTCGGTGCGGTTGCCCGTGGTGACCGACTGGTAGTCCCCCTGGGTCACGACCGTGCGGTTGCCGTCCGTGTGATCGTAGACCCCGTCGCTCGCCGCCCAGCCGAAGTGCGCCGCTTTCCCCTTGTCGCTTTCGTCCGAGCTCGTGTCGTAGCCGTTGTCGAGGCTCGACCACGTCCAGCCGCTGTCGCCGAACCCCGCGGTCGGATCGAGCCGCGCGGACTCGGTGAACGTGCCGGCCGACGCGGTCGCCCGCTCGCCGTAGCGCAGGTAGCTGTACTTCCCGTCGCTGTGGGGGACCGCGATGCGGATCCAGTCCTCCGCGCTGCTCGCGGTGGTCGTCATGTCGTCCTGGCCGAGCTGCTGCTCCGTCGGCAGCGCGCCCTCGGCGCCGGCGCGCGTCGCGGGCCCGCCGCGCGCGCGCCCGAAGCCGCCTCCCATCTCGACCATCGCCCCGTTCGGCATCCGGATGCGGCCGCGCCCCTCGTCGGCGCTCGTGACCACGCGGCTCTTCGCGTTGGGCACGACGCCGGTGATCACCGGCCGCTCGGGGTCTCCGCCGACGCCGGTCCACAGCACCTCGGCGCCCTTGCGCAACGTGAAGTGCATGCCCTCGTCGGCCCCGCCGTAGGGCGTCGCCAGGCGCATCGGCACCGAGCCCTGCGCCTCGGCCGCGCCGCTCAGATCGAACGGCATCACCACGCGGTAGCGCCCCTCGGCGTCGACCGCGGCGACGCCCTCCGGGCCGCGCGCGTCGACGTGGGCGACCATCGCGCCCTCGAGGCGCGGCCTCGGCGTGGCGCGCGGCGGGCGGTAGCGCGTCGAGGCCGGGATGGCCTCGAACTCGCAAGCATAGCGCGGCCCGTCGCCCGCCCCGGCGCGGTGCACGGCGCGCGTCACCAGGTAATCGCGGTTCCAGTCGGCCCGGAAATGGCCGGAGAGCCCGAGGCGCTCGCCCGCGGCGAGCGGCGCGCCGATCGCGCCGTCGTACACGGTCGCGCGGCAGCGCAGCTCCTCGGCGCGCACGGCGGCGATCGCGGCGCCCTCCTCGGGCGCCGCGAACGAGCCGCCCTCGTCGACGAGCAGCCCGAAGCCGCGCGCGTCGACCTCGGCCTCGGCCTCCAGCGGCACCTCGGGCGTGCGCTCGTTGTAGTCGAGCAGCACGAGCGCGCGCGGCGACATCCGGCGCCGGCAGCGCAGCGCGCGCACCCCTCCGGCCTCCCCCATCGCGGCCTCGACCGCGCCCCGGAAGCCGTCCGGGTGGTCGCAGAGGACGAGCCGCTCCGCCCCCCCGCGCGGCTCGATGAAGTAGCTGACGCCCGCCTGCTCCAGCTGCCGCGACACGAAGTCGAGCGCGCTCTCCTGGTACTGCACGGCGTGCTCGCGCGGCGGATACGCCCGCTCGAGCCGCCGCTCCACCTCGATCCCGAGGCCGCTCCCGGCGATCACCGCCTCCACCAGGTCCGGCACGCTGAGCCGCTGGTAGATGCGCGTCTGCCGCGCGAGGCCGAGCAGGGCGAGGCGCGGCACGAGCACGACCCGGTAGGCGTACTGATCGCCGCCGAGCGCGCCGCCCTGCTCCACCTCGGCCACGACCCCCGGGACCGTGCGGCCGGCGAGATCGAGCTCCCCGGCCGCGCCGACGAGGTCGTCGAGCGGCAGCGCGGGATCGGGCGACGCGAGATCGATCTCGAAGCGGTACGGGCGCGACAGCGCCTCCTCGCCGCGGAGCCCCAGCACCGTGAACGCCCCGGCCGGGGCGGCCTCGGAGCGGAAGTGGATCCCGACCGTCGTGGGCTTCGTCATCGCTTCTCCGAGATCTCGAGCATGGCGCCGGACGCCGTGGTGATGCGGCTCTGGTTGGCGTTGCGGGCCGTCACGGGCGACGGCGCGAGCGGGTTGAACATGGCCCCGAGGATCACCGGGCGATCCGGGTCGCCGTTGGCGAACGCCACGAGGACCTCGGTGCCCGGGCGCAGCGGGAAGTGCATCCCGTGGCCCACGCCGCTGAAGGGCTGCGCCATCCGGACCGGGCGCGAGGCCTTCTGCTCGCCCGGCTCCGCCGTGTCGAAGTGGAGCTGGACCGTGTAGCGCCCCTCGGCGTCGAGCTGAGCGACGCCGTTCGTCTTTCCCCCGTGCCCCGGCTGCACGATCCCCGTCACGACGCCGGAGATGCGCGGCCTCGGCGTCCGGCGCGGCGGCCGGTAGGCGACGCGCGCCGGGATGGCGCGGAATGCGTTCCTGTACAACGGGCTCTGCTCGCCGGCGTCCTTGAACGCGGGGAACCTCGCCTCGTGCTCCACCTCGACGAGGAGCAGCTCCTCGGGCTCCGGGAAGCGCGGGTGCTCGATCAGGGTCACGCGCCGCCCGGCGGACAGCGCCGCGCGGCTGGCCTTGCCCTCGTACACGCGCTGCCGCGACAGCCGCTCGTCCGCCCGGATCTGCGCCAGCTTCCCGGCCTCCTCGGGCGTCTTGACGTGGCTGCCGTACTCGACAACGCCGCCGCCGTCGCCCGAGCCCAGGCTGGCGTAGGCCGTCAGGTCGAGCTGCGGTGCGCGGTAGTTGTAGTCCTGCACGACGTAGCTGGTGGGCACCAGGTCGGTCGTCACCTCGAGGGCGAAGATGCCCGAGGCCTCCCCGCGAGCGCGGAAGGGCACCGTCTCCGCGCCCGAGGCGGGGCGGAAGCCGGACGGGTGGTCGGTGAAGACCATCCTGTCGCGGCCGCCCTCGTGCTCGAAGAAGAAGCTGATGCCGACGTGCTCGGCCAGGCGGCTGATGAACGCGAGATCGCTCTCGCCGTACTGCACGACGAACTCGCGCTCGGGATAGCTCTCGAGCAGCCGCAGCTCGACGTCCTCGGAGCCCAGGCCGTGCCGCTCGAGCTTGCTCCGGAGGATGTCGGGAATGCTGCGGTCCAGGTAGATCTCCTGCGTCTCGACGAGGGTGAGCCGGAACGCGCGCGGCACGAGGCGCAGGCGGCAGGTGGCCCGCTCGGCCAGCGGCTCCAGGCGGTCCCGGATCGGGCCGAGCATGCCCGAGACGCGGCGGATCTCCTCACCGTCGGCCTCGAAGACCAGGCTGATCTCGGCGCCGGGCGCGGCGTCGGCCGGGAGCTCGCGGCCCTCGTCGATCACGACGTCGAGGTCGAACGAGAAGAGCTGCGAGATCGCCTCTCGCCCGGAGAGCTCGCGGACCTGCACGTGGTCCCACGGCCCTCGCGCTGACTCGATGCGAACGCTCAACGTCCCGGAGGCTTCCTTCATCGCTCGTTCTCCGATTCCGCTGCGGCCTTCCCTGGGGCACCGGAAAGGTGGAGAGGCCGCGTGGGCGTGCGCGCCGCGGGGGCGCCGGGATGGCCGCATGAGGGCTGCTGGCACCCTGCGCCACCGGGGCTCGCTCTTCGGGGTCTCACGGGCATCGGAGCGTCAGCCTCGCCCCTTGCCGGTGCCGTACAGGAGCGCCCGCACATCGAGCTTCGCGGGGCGCTTCGGCGCTCCGGGCGGCGGCGGCTCCGGGGGCGGCGGTTCGGGAGGCGGCGTCGCCCAGGCGAAGGCGCCCCCCGCGGCCGCGGGGCTCGCCGGCTCCGGCGTGGGGACCGCGGGCGCGGCCGCGGGGCTCGCCGGCTCGGGCGTGGGGACCGCGGGCACGGCCGCGCTGGCGGCGGGAGCGCTCGGCACGGACGCCAGCGCAGGGGGCGGCTCGGCCGGCGGCGCGCGTGGCGGCTCGGCCGTGAAGGGAGTCGCCGGCTGGCGCGCCGCGTGGCTGTCGACGTCCTTCGGCATCTGCATCGTCCCCGACCTGGCGAGCGGAGCCTCCGGTGGCGATGGCGCTGGCCGTTTCGGCGGCGACGGCGAGGCGCTTTGGCTGCCGACGTCCTTCGGCATCTGCATCGTCCCCGACCTGGCGAGCGGAGCCTCGGGCGGCGATGGCGCGGGCCGTTTCGGCGACGACGGCGAGGCGCCTGCGGGGGCCGGACGAAACGGCAGCGTCGCCGGGACCGCGAGCGCCCTGTTCGGCGCGATGTCCAGCGTCCCGCTGGGACTCATGCTCGGCGCGGCGGACAGCGCGACGGTCGACTCGAGGGCGGCGTCGTCCTCGTCGCCCGCCGCGCCCGCGCGGGGCGCCGTCGCTCCGGCCCTGCTGACCGCGGCGCCCGGGGCGGGCCACGCGATCGGCTCGCCCGGGAGCTCGACGCCGGCGAAGATGCGCATGCGCGGGAGCACGTCCTCCGAGGGCACGGGGAAGCTGCCACGCCACGTCACCGTGCAGCGCTGCTCGTCGCCGTCGATACGCAGCACGTCGGCGCTCAGCGGGAGCTCCTGGTGCTCGGCGAGGCCGAGGCCCGCAAGGCCGTGGATGCGCGCGAAGCCGCGCGCGCCGGGCAGGCGCATGCGCATGCGCGCCGCGCTCGGGTGCAGGCCGTCCATCACGATCCACTCGTCGCCGCGCAGGAAATGCGTGCGCTGATCCGGCGGCGCCGCCTGGAAGTAGTCCCAGCTGAGCTCGTCCGGGATCTCGCGGATACCGCGCTCCAGCAGGGCGCGCGGGGTCGCCCCGAGGAGCCGCCGGCGGGCGGGGCTGACCTTCGAGATCGGGCCGAAGCCAGCCACGCGCCTCGCGTCGGCCGGATCGAGGATGTTCGGCTCGCCCGAGCCCTGCGGATGGCCCTCTCCGAACGGGTTGTCCGGGAAGCCGATCCCGCCAAAAGCATGCTCGTAATCGATGGGGAGCCGCACGAAGCCGCCCCGCTTACGGACCATCAGCGTCTTGTCCAGCAGCGTCCAGCTGCCCGAGAAGAGTCCCAGCCGGACATGCGCCGCCTCGACGGGGCGGCCGTGCGGCGCGTGCGCATGGCCCGTGAAGAGCACGTCGGCCTTGAGCAGGCGAGGAACCAGATCGGTCGTGAACCGGATGCTCCGCGAGGGGAGCCCGCCGTGATGGACCTCCTCCCCAATGATCTCCTGCGGGGCGATGCGCTGCATCATCGTGTCGCTGGCGAACCCGAAGGTGGCTTTCACCATCGCGGTCACCCAGAGCTTGCCCTTGAACCTCCATGCCATGGCGGCGGCGGTCGCAGCGCCGATCGGCGTCGCGCTCACATGCGGAGGGCTGCTCGTCGCCATGGATCCACCAGCGATGAGACCCGCCCTCCGACGCTGCTGTCAAGCCGTTGTGGCCGTCACGCGGCGCAGCGATCACCGGTTCAATCCGCGCGTCCGCGCATCGGCATTCTCTGCGGGAGATTCGATGTCATCGACGCACCGAGCGGAGCCTGCGAGCTGTTGAACCAGGTGCTGCCGGGCGGCCGCGGTGGTGAGCCTACTGCGCGGCGCGCGCGCGCTCCACCGCCGGCACCGCGAGCGCCTGCCTGGGACCGGCCAGGCCGGCGGTTTCTGGGAATGTCGCCGCTCCGCAAGGCTCGTGAGCTGTTCGGGTCGGCCGCGATCGAGGGCGCCGGAGACGCCGCCTTGCGGCGCCGGACGCAGAGGCCGCGCCCGCGCGCCGGCTACCCGCGGCGAACGCCGTGCGCTGTGCCATACTGCGCGGCCATGGTGGCCCCGGCACATCGCATCCACTACACGTACGCCGAGTACCTGACCCTCGAGGCGTCCAGCAACGTCAAGCACGAGTACCTGGACGGCCAGATCTACGCGATGGCGGGAGGTACGCCCGAGCATGCCGCGCTCGCTGCGGCGGTCATCGGCCTCCTCTTCCCCGAGCTTCGCAGAGGTCGATGCCGTGCTTACGACGCCGATCTTCGCGTGCGTGTGCCGTCGACAGGCCTCGCCACCTACCCCGACGTCACGGTCGTGTGTGGGCCGATCGAGCGCGACGCCCAGGACGAGCAAGCCGTGACGAACCCCACGCTCATCGTCGAGGTGTTGAGCCGCAGCACCGAGGAGTACGACCGAGGCGACAAGTTCGAGCACTACAAGAGCCTCGCCTCCTTGCGCCAGTACGTCCTGGTGTCGCACCGGGAGCGCAGCGTGGAGGTGTGGACTCGCGACGTCGAAGGCGACTTCACGTCTGCCATCGCGCGGGATGGCGACGTCGCGCACCTCGCGTCGATCGGCGCTCGGCTCGACGTCCGCGAGCTGTACGAGGCTGCGGCCGAGCCGGGGGCCTGAGGACGGCGCTATCGACAGGACGTTGTGACAACCAGGCGGTCGAGCGCTCGGGCGGCGCACGCCCCGTGAGCCATGATTGCCCCTCCGCCTCTGGAATGCGAGCGTCGGCCCTCTATCGAGGCAACCTCGGCCCGCGCTCACCCGTCGAGCTCATCGCGGATTCAGGCGTCGAGCGCAGGGACGCCACGCTCCGTCAACCCATCATGGGCTGCAGCATCCCAGCACATTTCTGCGTGGCAGCGGGTATTGACTCCGTGGCTCGTTAAGCGACCATCGCATCATGGCGCGCACAGCTCCGGTTCCCAACATCCCCGCGATCCCTGGGATGAACCCGGGTGTCTTCATCCTCGGTGGCGGCGGCGCCGGCGGTGGCAGCGGCGGGCGGGGCGGCAACGGCGCCGGCGGCGATCAGGGTGCGGGCGGCAAGAACGGCGGCAACGGCGCCCAGGGCGGCGGCCGCAACGCCGGCAGCTGCGGTCAGGGCAGCGGCGGCGGCTGCCCCAACCCGACGCATGGGGGCGGTGGGGGAACGCACGCGGGGCACCCCATCGATCCGGTGACGGGCCGCGTCTATACCCTCGCCGTCACCGACATGGCGCTGCCAGGAGCGTTCCCGCTCGTGATCGAGCGCGCCTATAACTCTGCGCAGCGCGACCTCGACTACGGCCTTGGCTATGGCTGGAACCATTCGCTCGGCTGGCGCGTCATCGAGCTCCGCCGCCGCAGGGTGCGCGTCGTCACCGCGACGGCGCTCGCGTGCGAGGGCCGCTGCCCCGAGGAGGGAGAGACGGTGAAGCTCCCCGTAGGCTTGCTGACGCGCACCCGCGACGGCTATCTCCTCAAGGCCGACGACGGGATCACGCGGGTCTTCGAGGACGTCTTTGCCATCGACAACGAGTTCCGCCTCAGCGCGCTCGTCGATCACAACGGCAACCAGGCACGGCTCTTCTACGAGAACGGCACCGGTCCGCTCCAGTTCGTGAACGACAGCGTGGGCCGCCTGCTCCGCGTGCGGCGGCACCGCGACGGCCGCATCGCCGCGTTCGAGGTGAAGAACGCGTCCTCGAGAGGCGCCTGGACGTCCTTCCGCACGTACGACTACGATGAACGCGGAGATCTCGTGGTCGCGCGCGACGCCCTGGGGCACGCGATGACCTTCGTACGACGCAGACCATCTGATCTACCTCTCCGACGCGAAGGGGCTCGTCGCCAGCTTCCGTTACGACGAGCGCGGCTGCCTTGTCCAGGCCGAGACCGCTGACGGCGGCAAGACGGCGATGACGTACGACGCGCTCTGCAACCGCGTCGGGATCGTCGAGCCGGACGGCGGCGCGCGGGCGCTCCGCTACGATTTCCTCGGGCGACTCGTGGAGATGCGGGACGAGAAGGGCGGGGTCCACCGCTGGATCTACGACGCGATGGGGCGCGTGGTCGAGCACCGCTCGCCGCTGGGCGCTCGCACGGTCACGAGCTACGACGAGGCCGGCCGCTTCGCCGGCGAGCGCGACGCGGACGGTCGCTGGTTCCGGCTGATCTACGCGGGCCTCCGCGAGGTGATCGCGGTCGAGCGGAGCGACGGCACGCGCGTCTCGTACGCCTACGATCGAGAGCTCGACATGGTACGCATCGTCAACGAGGAAGGCGACGTGCACACCATCGAACGGGACCTCGAGGGGCGGATCCTCTCCGAGCGCACCTTCGACGGTCGCCTGCTGCGGTACAGGAACGACCAGGCCGGGCGGCTGTCGAGGATCACCTTCGACGACGGCGAATTCGTCGAGCTCGCCTACGACGACCTCGATCGGCTGATCGCGCGCACCTTCTCGGACGACAAATCCCACAGGCTGGAGTACGACGAGCGCGGGCGCCTCCTGAGCTTCGAGACGGAGGCCGTCAGCACTCTCTATACGTACGACGAGCGAGGGCGTTGCATCCGCGAGGACACGGAGCGGAAGGACGACCCCTCGTCCGTGACATCGCTCCGGCACGTCTACGACGCCGGCCTGCATCGCTCGAAGGTGGAAGTGCTCGGCGCTTTCTCGGTCGCCGCCCCGCGCGACACCGCCGGGCGATGCGCCGCGCTCGTCTTCTCGGATCTCTCGGGTACCCGGGGTGCGGACCAGCCGATCGCGAGGTTCGCGTACGACCCGACGGACGGCGAGACGGGGCGCTTCTTTGCCGGCGGTGGCCGTATCGAGCTGACGAGGGACGCGCACGGCAACGTCCTCCGCTCGGCGGTCTTCGGCGGCAGCACCGCCGTCATCCGCCCGGGCGAGCCCATGTGGGTCGGCGGCCTGGGCGGCCCGGAGACCCTGCGGTTCGACTACCGATGGTCGCCTGCCGACGAGCTCCAGGTGCTCGCCGATCGCTATCGTGGTGCGCAGTCCTTCCTGTACGACGCGCGCGGCCGGATCGCGCAGAAGCAGCATGAGGGGCGGGCGAGGACCGAGGACTACGTGCTCTCGCCGCGAGGCGACGTGCGCTGGATCGACGGCCGCGCGCAGTCCCACCTCAGCGGCGGCCGGCTCGTGACCACGAACGGCGCGGCCCTCACGTACGACGCGCGCGGCCGGCTCGTGAAGAAGGTGGAGGGCACCGCGGTGACCACCTACGCATGGAGCGCGCTCGGCTTGGTCTCGGGCATGACGCTGCCCGACGGCACGCGCCTCGAGTTCGTCTACGATGGGTTCGCGCGGCGGATCGAGAAGCGCGTGCTGCGTCGGGACGCGGCGATGGTGCGGCACCGCTACCGCTGGGATGGCGAGGACCTCCTGGAGGAGACGGTGGAGCGCCAGGCGAGCGCCACGGGCGCATCCGCGCCGTTCACGCTGGTGGAGCGCCGGCGTTACGCGTACTCACCGGGCTCGCCGGCGCCGGTCGCGCAGGCGATCGACACCGAGGCGGGCCCGGGCGCCTGGAAGTACTTCGTGCACCGGGACGGGGCGCCTGTGCCGCTCGGGCTCGTCAATGCTGACGGGAACGTCGACCAGGTCTTCGAGACCGACGCGTACGGTCGGGTCATCGCGGGCGACGCTGCTGCCACGCTGGTCCGGTTCCCGGGGCACTGGTACGAGCCGGAGACGGGGCTCCACTACAACCGGTGGCGGTACTTCGAGCCGGCGAGCGCGACGTACCTGAGCCCGGAGCCGCTGGGGCTCGAAGGGGGGCTCGAAGCGTACGGGTATGTGAGCGGGAGGCCGCTCGCGCTGGTCGACCTCGATGGGCTGATGGGCTCCGACCTCAGCACCCGGCGCCTTCCGCGATCTCAAGGAGGCGGCACGCGGGAGTTCACCGGACAGTCAGCTCGCTACCGCAACCCTACGGGCCAGGGGCCGCTGTACGATCTGCATCCTGCCGTCGCCGCCGCGCTCCCTCAAGACTCCGGGCGCGGCCAGGGCAGGGATCCGTCCTGGTGCTCCGAGCCGCATGCGATTAGCAACTATCTCCGTGACTACGAAGATCGAAATGGGGTGAGATGCGATCCGGGTACACCGGAAGGCCAGCGGCACCTTCGCCGCGCCTTGCGTCGCATGGGACCGATCGGAAGCACCGATGTGAATGAAACCGCATGCGCGCCGTGTCCGAACTGCTCGCAGACCTTGGCTCGTTTGCATGCGCTGGCGGGCACAGGCCAGCAGCCCGAGACGATCCCCGCGTCACCCCCGAGAGGCGGACCGCCCCTCAACTTCAGGCCCGCAGGGGCGGGGGCACCGCTGGATCGCGCGCGGCAACAGGCCGCCCAGGGAAACACAGCGCCCCTGGACGACGCTCGCCGGGCCAACGCGACGCGGTACCGAGCGCAGCTCGAGGCTGAGCGGGCAGCAGGGCGCAATAATTTATCAATTGCGGAGATTCAGCGCCGCACCAATCGCGTGACCGGAATGACTCCGGGCGTCTTCGGAGGCACCGGTGAGAACAACGATTGGGGGCCGACGTGAAAACTCGATTCAGCCATCCCCTTCTTGGAACCATCGAGAAAGGTACGTTCGGCCCCCAGCTCCGATCCATCTGCGGCGCCAAGCAGCTCACGGCCTCCCTGGCGCAGCTGAATGAGGTGGCAGAAAGGCTCGAACCGTGGCGTTTGCCGAAGTTCGAGCTGCGCGCGCGTGTCGATCTCGGGAACTTCTATCCCAACACGGGACCGGTAACCGCTCTCGACAAGACGAGCGCTCTCGTCAAGGGCGTTGCTCACCGGATCGGCCAGGCGAGTCGTTCGTCTCGTATGCACGGCTTCGTATGGCATGTCTGCGACGGGGTGCTTGCCTTGCGCGACGACGTGTTCTTGCGGGTGCTGGGCTCTACGGCGGCCAGCCTGCGGCCCTGGGTCGAAGAGTGTGCGGCCCTGCGGTTACAGTGCGTCTTTCCGGTGGTGCGAGCGGCCGGCGAGTCGCCTATCGCTCCGGCGTCTGGCTGGATCGAGTTTCGCGACGATCTCGTCGATGCGACCGGGCGAGCAGCCCTGGACAACGAATTCTGGCATCTGGACCTCCCGCTTGCGGCGCCAGATAAGCGATTTCGGCAGAGCGTGGTCGGGTTTCTCTGCGCAACCGTAGATCCAGCGTCGAGGACGCTTCCGTTGTCACCCCGCGTGAGAGAGGCGGCATCGCGTTGGCTGTGCCGGCTGCACGATTCCGGAGATCCCTCGCGGCTCGCCTCGTGGGTGCTGGAGAATGGTGCCAGCGAGGCGCTCGCCAGGGCGGCAGAAGACGCCGAGAGTTCGTTTGGCGGTCTGCGCAGCGTCGATCGGATCCAGCGATTCGGCGGGGTCCTGATGCTCGATCGTGCCCTCTCCGAGGGGAGCGTCGCGGAGTGGCCTATTCAGCAGACCCCCGGCGGCCCTGCGATTCTCCTGAGCCAGGATGACCTCGACAACCAGGATACGCTCGCTTGTATGACGGAGGACGGTAGTATGTGGGCATACGATTTTAGCTGGGGCGAGTGGGAGCGCACGAGCGACTCCGTGCGCACGTTCGTCGCCCGCATTGCGCTGTGGGGACACCCCAAAGAAGTGCCGACCCTTATCGCGCTGTCGCCGCTCGGCCGTGAGCTCTCCCGAGCGCTCGGCCTGAGCGAGGTCGAAGAGGCTAGCGACTCCATCGGCACGTTCTACGCGGGCGACGCGGCGCTGGTGTTCGAGCGGAGGCGACCCGACCGAACCGTGACGCGTATGCGCGGGCTGCGCCCTGAGGCAGTGCTTGCCTGGGACGAACTCACCTCGTCTGCCTGAGATGCCACGGTCCATGAACGCGAACTGCTCGCAGAAGCTGGCTCGCACGCACTGGTGGGCACGGGCCAGCTGAGTGGGAAGATTCCCAAGTCGTCCCCGAATGGCGGACCCGCGCATCGGCTTCAGGTCCGCAGCGACGGGGACTCTCCTGGCTCCTGTGCGGCAACAGGCTACCCGGGGAGGGCGCAGCAGCCCCGGACGACGGTCGTCGGGCCAACGCTACGTGGTATTCACAGTAGATCGAGGAGACTGTGACCTCATCGCAGACGCTACAAACGCTTGATCTCCCTGCGCTCCCTGGCGTCCCATCCAGGGACCGCGAGCGGCTGCGTTCTCGCTTCGCGGGCTGGGAGGACAGCTACCTCGCCTGCACGGGCGCCCCCACCGTCGCTCGCGATGAGATCCTCGACGCCGTTCGCGCGCGCGGTGGTGATGTGCCCTCTGCTCCGGAGACGTGTGGTTCATTCAGATGGTATGAGGGCTCTGTGCTGGTCACCGAGAGCCGGGACACGTGGTGCCTTTACGCCCGAAGCGCCGAGCGACTCATCCCCTGGATCCGGGCTTTCGGTGAGCGGCAGCCGCACAAGCCGATCTGGTTCCCTGCCTACTCGGCCGTGCTCGCCGAGGGCGAACCAGTGGAAGGCGAGGGGCTATCGTTCGACGACCGGGAGCGAGGCGTCGAGGGATCCTTTCTGGTGCGCAATGGCAGCGCGGCCGTCCGCTACCGCCTCCCTGGCGGAGGGGTATCGCTGGGGCTCGGGAAACGAGCGAACGTACGCTTGCATGCTCCGTGGCAATCGTCGTTCAACGACGTGACCACGGCCCCGCGGTTCGTGGTTGTCAACAACGACGGCATCCCCTCTTTCCTCGCATGGTTCCACGCACAAGGAGCATCGTCCCGCCTTGGCGATGCCGTCTCGGAAGCGCTCGGCCTCGCGCACGGCGTCCGGCGGTTCGATCGAACTGCCATGTGCGGTCCTGTGCTCTGCCACGCCGAGTTCTTCGCGGGCGGGGCTTCTGCGCAGGCGTTCGAATCGCCGCTCCTCGTCTCCGGCGACGCCTGGCTTCCGCCCGGTGAGCCGTCGCGATTGCTAGTCGGCTACTGGGACATCGGGATGTCGGACGCGTTCGTCTATCTCGGTGAGGACCGCCGCATCTACCGGTATTCATTCGAAGAGGGCCTGTGGTCCATCTCGGCATTGAGCTACGCCGCCTACGTCGAGCGAATCCTTCGCTTCGACGCGAGGGTGGCAGCCACGCGTGAGTCAGATCTCCCGCTGAACGAGCTCTGCGAGCGCCTGGGGCTCGTGGTCGACCCGATTGGAACGGACGACTGCGCCTCCTTGGCGATCTCTGCCGATCTCGTAGCGTTCCAGCGCTTCGGTGAGCGAGCGCTGTTGAAGTGCTTCACCCCACAAGCCGAGGCACGGGTGTGCGAGACCCTCGCCGGGTAGGTCCTCCGTTGCGGCGGTCTCCGCTCCCCTTGGCGGCACAGCAGCGCATGCTCCCGGTCGGCGTGCGTGTGTACGCCTGGCCCGACCAGGAGCGCCGAGCGAGCCACCTGCCGATCCCCTGCCATCACTTGTCGGGGTCCTGGAGGCCACGCCTGTGATGTTCACCGAGCGCGACGATCTGCCGAGCGCCCCGGGGCTCGAGAATCTGGGGCCACTGGGCTCACTCGCCCTGCACGACGGGGCGGTGGTACGCGTTCCATTCGCCGGGAACCCCTTCGAGCCGCGACCTCCGGTGCCCGTTGACGATCCGGCCGTCCTCCGCGAGGCAGCGCGGCTGATCTCCGCGGGGCTCGTGCTCCGCGAGCGCCACAACCACGGGGCGCAGGGAGCGCTCATGGCCACGTGGGTCGAAGGCGCGTTGGGACCGCCGTGCGCAGTTCGCTCGATCGGGCGTTCGGAGCAATTGATCTGGTTCGAAGGCGCGATCGTCCTGCTGCTGCGCGACGCGCTGACGGTGGCGTGCGCGACCAGCGAGCGACTTCGGGCCTTGCTCGCACACCCCCTGCCGCGTGGCCTCTCGCCCGCGCCGGCGAGGTACTCGTACGGCTCAATCGCCGGCGTTCCGCCGCGGGGGCCGCTGCTCGGGTCGGTGGACCACACGGATAGATACTTCCCAGAGGCGTTCGAGCTGTACGAGACAGCGACCGGTTGCTGGGTTCGCGGGGTGCTCGACGGCGCTTTCGAGACGCAGTTCCACATGACGGCCGGTGGGAGCATTGCCACGGTTCCGCGTCATCCGCATCGATTCGCGGGCGCCAGCTCGTTTGGAGAGTGGCAGCCTGGTCTGCGGAATCGTGATGGTCTGCGCGCACAGCTCGAGCGATACCGGGCATCGGAGGCGCTTGCGAATACTGTCTTCGCTGTGGACGAGCTCGTGGGGGGCTTCCGCGGGCAGCATGCCGTTCGGAGGAGGTGCTGCCCCACGGACTCAGTCTCCGCGGAGACCTCTCTGACGCTGCAGCGCAGGTCTTCGTGGATGGGGATGCCGTCTGGCTCGTCGAGGAGTGCGGCATTCAGCGAATGTCCCGATGCGTGTCCAGCGTGTTGGACGTGCTGGCCATCGCAGAACGCTTCAGGTAGAGGTGGCTCGGATGCCGAGATTGTGTGCCGCACCAATCGTGTGGCCGGAATGACGCCGGGCGTCTTCGGAGGGACCGGCCAGAACAACGACTGGGGGCCAATTTGAAGACTCGATTCAATCATCCCCTCCTCGGAACTACCGCAAAGGGCACGTCTAGTCTCGAGCTCCGATCCATCTGCGGAACGAAGCCGCTCACGGCGTCCGTCTCCGAGTTGAACGAGGTGGCGGAGAGGCTCGAACGGTGGCGCTCGCCGAAGTTCGAGCTGCGCGTGCGTGTCGATCTCGGTAACTTCTACGCCGAGACGGGACGGGTCACCGCGCTCGACAAGACGACCGCTCTCGTCAAGGGCGTTGCTCGCCGGATCGGACAGGCGAGTCGTTCGTCTCGCCTGCACGGATTCGTGTGGCACGTCTGCGACGGGGTGCTTGCCCTGCGCGACGACGTGTTCTTGCGGGTACTGGGCCCGACGGCGGGCAGCCTGCGGCCCTGGCTTGAAGAGTGTGCGGCCCTGCGGTTGCAGTGCGTCTTTCCGGTGGTGCGAGCGGCGGGAGAGGCGCCTCCTAGGCCCGAATCTGGCTGGCTCGAGTTCCGCGACAACTATGCTGATTTGACGGCGCGTGCGGTTTTGGACAACGACGCCGTACACCTCGATCTCCCGCTCGAAGAGGCGAACCATCGATTTCCGCAGAGTGTGGTCGGGTTTCTTTGCGCAACCGTAGATCCAGCGTCGAGGACGCTTCCATTATCACCCCGCGTGAGAGAGGCGGCATCGCGCTGGCTGTGCCGGCTGCACGATGCCGGCGACCCCGCGCGGCTCGCCTCGTGGGTGCTGGAGAACGGCGGTAGCGAGGCGCTTGCCAGAACGGCCGCTGACGCCGAGAGCTCGTTCGGTGGTCTGCGCAGCGTCGATCGGATCCAGCGCTTCGGCGGGATCCAGATGCTCGATCGAGCTCTCGGCGAAGGGAGCGTCGCTGAGTGGCCGCTTCAGCAGACGCCGGATGGCCCGGCGATCCTGGTGAGTCCGCGAGACATCGACAACCCTGACACCCTCGCATGCGTGACGGAGGACGGCAGGATGTGGGCCTATGGGTTCGGCTGGGACGAGTGGGAGCGAACGAGCGACTCGGTGCGCGCTTTCGTCTCCCGCATTGCGTTGTGGGGACATCCCAAGGAAGTGCCGGTTCATGTCTCGCGCTCGTCGCACGGTCGTGAGCTCGCGCAGGCGCTCGGCCTGGACGAGGTGGAAGAGGCGACCGACTCGACCGGTACGTTCTACGCGGGCGACGCGGCGCTGGTGTTCGAGCGGAGGCTATCCGAGGGGCGCGCAGTGACGTGGCTGCGCGAGCTGCGCCCCGAGTCGGTGCGTGTCTGGGACGACCTCACCTCGTCTGCCTGAGCTCCAGGGTCGCGGCGGCCGCCGTCCCAGGCCCTCCCACGCGCGGATCGACGAGGAACGACGACCGAGCCCGCCACCGACGACACGCAGCCACGACGTGAGCCCGCGGAGCACCCTGACCATGAGCGCCGCGCCGCCCGGCCCGTCGAGTAAGCTGCGCCGCATGAAGGTCCCCCGACTCACCGGCCGCGCGCTCACCGCGGCGCGCCTCGCCGCCGAGGCGCCCGGATCCTCCGCCGCGCTCCGGGAGGTGATGAAGCGCAGCCTGGGCATCGATCGCCTCGCCTCGCTCCCGGACGCCTTCCGCGACGACGTCCCCGCGGAGGCGCGCCCCCTCCAGGCCGCGCCGCCGCGGCGCTGGGAGGACGCCGGGCTCGGCGCGCCCCCCGTCCGCGACTGGCCCAGGCCCTCGGTGGCCTACGCGGCGGCCTACCGCAAGGGCGCCACCACCCCGCTCCGCGTCGCCGAGCGCGCGCTCTCGGCGCTCGAGGCGCTCGCCGCCGAGCGCCCGTGCATGAACATCGCCGTCGCCACCTCGCGCGAGGCGACGCTCAGGGACGCCGACGCGGCGACCGCGCGCCACGCCGCGGGGCGGCCGCGCGGCCTGCTCGACGGCGTGCCCCTGCTCGTCAAGGACGAGTTCGACGTCGAGGGCCTCCCGACCACGCTCGGCTCGCCCTGCGGCCCGCAGCCGCCCGCGGCGCGCGACGCCGCCGTTGTCGCCCGGCTCCGGCAGGCGGGCGCCGTGTTCCTCTGCAAGACCGTGCTCACCGAGTGGGGCATGTCGCCGATCGGCAACAGCGTCCACCAGCGCATGCCCCACAACCCGCACCACAAGGAGCGCGCCGCGGGCGGCTCCTCCACCGGCTCCGCCGTCGGCGTGGCGCTCGGGCTCGCGCCGCTCGCGGCCAGCGGCGACGGCGGCGGCTCCATCCGGGCGCCCGCCGCGCTGAACGGCGTCTTCGGCATCAAGCCGACCTTCGGCCGCGTCAGCCGCGCCGGCGACGGCTTCAAGGGCTCGGTCGCCCACGCCGGCCCGATCGCCAGCAGCACGGCCGATCTCGCGCGCTTCCTCGACGCCGTCGCCAGCGAGCCCGACCCCGACGACGACCTCACCGCATGGGCGCCCCCGCCGCCGCCCGGAGGCTTCGGCGCGCGCCTCGGCGCCGGCGTGCGCGGCCTGCGCATCGGCGTCGACGAGGCGGAGTGGCGCGACGCCTCCACCCCGGTCGCGAGCGTGTGCTGGGGGGCGCTGCGCGCGCTCGAGCGCGAGGGCGCGACCCTCGTCAACGTGAAGATCCCCCTCGCCAGGCACGCGGCCTCCATCGGCTACCTCGTCATCGGCCCCGAGTCGCTCGCGGCGTTCCAGCGCGCCTGGAGGGAGCAGCGCGACCTCATCAGCGAGGACCTGCGCGTCACCTTCAGCCTCCTCTCGGGCGTCACCGCGCTCGAGCAGATCGACGCCGCGCGGCTGCGCGCGGGCATGCGGCGCGAGGTGGCGCGCGCCCTCGCCGGCGTCGACGTCCTCGCGCTCCCGACGACGGCGATCACCGCGCCCCCCTACGCCCAGGCCGAGGAAGGCCGCGCCTTCCTGGATCCCATCGCCCTCGACGGCATGTGCCGCTTCGCCTTCCTCGGCAACCTCACCGGCCTCCCCGCCGGCACGGCGCCCGTCGGCGTCGACGCCGAGCGCCTGCCCATCGGCCTGCAGATCCTCGGCGACGCGTGGGACGAAGCGGCCGTCCTCGCCGTCCTCGCCCACCTCGAGCGATCGGAGCTCGCGAGCGCGCGGCGCCCCCCGGGGGCGATCGATCTGCTCGAATAACCAGATCCCATCGAGTCCAAGGAGAGGTCGTGATGAGCCAGAGCGCCGGAAGTCATCCTCCCGACGTGAAGCCAGCGCCAGCGCCGTGGACGCTGGCTGGCGATGCAACCATCGTGATGCTCGAGCTCCCGGAGCGGCTGCTCCAGGAGCAGAGCTTCATCCCGGAGGCGCTCCGCCCCCGCTTCGAGGGGCGCTACAGCCTGCTGATGGCGCTCGACTACACGTCGTCGAACGTGGGGCCTTATCGCGAGCTCCTGTTCATCCCCGGGCGCTTCCGCACGCGCCGCGGCCTCTGCTGGTCCATCAGCAAGATCTACGTCAGCTCGTGGGACAGCGTGGTGAACGGCCAGCTCAACTGGGGTATCCCCAAGGAGCACGCCGATTTCGAGATCGCGCGCGAGGCGGACGGGAGCGAGCGCTTCCGGGCGTCGCAGGGCGGCGACGTCTTCGCCGATCTGCGCTTCGCGGCCGCGGGCCCGAGCCTGCCCGCCACGAGCGCGCTCGTGCCCGCGCGCCTCCGCCGGCTGGTGCACCACCGCGACGGGCACGACTACTTCTGCGCGCCGACCGCGCGCGGGAGCGCCCGCCACGCGCGCCTGCTCGAGGCGCGCGTCGATCCGGCGCGCATGCCGCGCGTCGACGAGGGTCGTGTGGTGTTCGCCGTCCGGCTGTCCGGCTTCAAGGCCGAGTTCCCGGTCGCCGACGTCGAGCCCCCTCGCTCCCTCTGATCCCTCGCCGCGGGGACCTGCCTCGCAGCGGAGTCAGGGCCGCTCGGTCGCCCGGGCGCGCAGATCAGCCGAGCGCGATCATCGCGGCCGTCGCCGCGTAGTCGACGCGCTGCGCGCGGTAGGGGTACGTCGGCGGGAAATGCTCGAGCGCCGCGCGGAGGCGCCGGCTCGACGCCCTGTCGAGCGGGTCGAAGCGCAGGCCCACGGCGCGCCCCGGGTCGCCCAGGCGCCGGCCGTGGAGCGTGCGCGTGATCGTCGCCGTCGCGTCGATCCAGACGTTCGTGTCCGGGATCCGGAACGAGACGATCACCGGCTCACCCGTGAGCGGGCGGGCGCTCGTCAGCACGAGCATGCCGTCGATCGACAGGTCGATCGCCCGGGTCCCGAGCAGCCGGAAGCCCCGCTCGCGCACGGCCTGGCACTCCACGATCGCAGCGCGGCGCGTGGCGCGGCGCTCGCTGGCGAGCAGCATCTCCATGGTCGTTCTCCTTGGCGCGGTACGCTACGGAGGACGGCTACAGGTGGACAAGAAACTTACACGCTGGAGCCCAGCGCCGCGGGGGGCGAGGGCGAACGCAGGGTGCAGGTAGAGGAGCGGGTGGGGGATCTCGGCGCCCCTGAGAGGGCGCTCGCGGCGAGAGGCGCCCGCGACCGCTGGAGGGGTCGCCGCCCCGCCAGGTGGGCGGGGCGGCGCGCGGCCGTGGGCCTCTCTATCCGCCGGTCAGCGGCCCGCGCGGCGCCGGCGCAGGGCGAGGCCGGCGAGGGCGGCGAGCATGGGCAGGAGCGCGGCGGCGCCGCGGGTGCTGCCCGCGGGCGTGGGCCGAGCGGCGCAGAAGCCGTTGCCCTCGGCGAAGATGCCGGTCGGGTCGTTGTCGCTCTCGGGCGCGCAGGTGCCCGCCGTGCTGTCGGTCGAGCTGCACACCTCGCCGGACGGGCAGCTGTTGCCGTCGCTGCCGCGGCAACCCTCCACGCAGGCGTGATCCTCGCAGATCATCCCGCTCGTCGCGCCGCCGCAGTCGCTGTCCTGCCGGCACGCCGTCTGATCGTCGTCGCCGTTGTTCGGATCGGTCTCGCCCGCGTCGATGGCGCCGTTGTGGTTCGCGTCCTCCACGCCGTCGGTCACGCCGCCGTCGTCCGTGTCCGGATCGAGCGGGTTGGTCGTCGTCGTGGGATCGGCGTCCGCGATGCAGGTCGCCGCGGCGGCGTCGGTCGCCGCGTTGTCGCAGGGCAGGCCGAGCTCGGTGCCGTCGAACAGCCCGTCGCCGTCGCTGTCGGGGTCGAGCGCGTTGATGAGGCCGTCGCCGTCGTGGTCGTCGCTGAAGTTCGGCTCGTCGCCGTCGACCACGCCGTCGTCGTCGCTGTCCGCGTCGTTCGGGTCGGTGCCGATCTCGTCCTCGAGCGAGTCGACAAGCCCGTCGCCGTCGCTGTCCGCCGGCGTCCCGTCGTCCTCGCCGACGTTGGGATCGGTCTCGCCCGCGTCGACGACGCCGTTCAGGTTCACGTCCTCCTGGCCGTCGGGCACGCCGCCGTCGTCGGTGTCGGCGTCGAGCGGGTCGGTCTTTGTCGCGCCGGCGTCCCCGTCGGCGCGGCAGTGGCCCGCCTCCGCGTCGGTGCCCTCGCTGTCGCAGGGCAGGCCGAGCTCGGTGCCGTCGAAGAGCCCGTCGTTGTCGCTGTCGACGTCGCGCACGTTGATGAGGCCGTCGCCGTCGGTGTCCTCGCCGGGCTTCGGCTCCTGGCCGTCGGGCACGCCGTCGTCGTCGGTGTCGGCGTCGTCCGGATCGCTCCCGATCGCCTCCTCCTCCGCGTCGGGCAGCCCGTCGCCGTCGCGGTCCTCGTCCACCGCGTCGTCGTCGCCGTTGTTGGGATCGGTCTCGCCCTCGTCGATGGCGCCGTCGTGATCCGCGTCCTCCGCGCCGTCGGAGATGCCGCCGTCGTCCGTGTCCGGGTCGAGCGGGTGCGTCGTCGTCGCGGGGTCGGCGTCCGCGATGCAGGTCCCCGCGGCCGCGTCGGTGGCGGCGTTGTCGCAGGGCAGGCCGAGCTCGGTGCCGTCGAACAGGCCGTCGCCGTCGCTGTCGGGGTCGAGCGCGTTGATGAGGCCGTCGCCGTCGTGGTCGTCGCTGAAGTTCGGCTCGTCGCCGTCGATCACGCCGTCGTCGTCGCTGTCGGCGTCGCTCGGGTCGGTGCCGATCTCCTCCTCGATCACGTCGATCAGCCCGTCGCCGTCGCTGTCCGCCGGCGTCCCGTCGTCGGCGCCGTTGTTCGGATCGGTCTCGCCCGCGTCGATCTCGCCGTCGAGATCGAGGTCCTCCTGGCCGTCGGGCACGCCGCCGTCGTCGGTGTCCGGATCGACAGGCGATGTCTTGGTCGCCCCCTCGTCCGCGTCGGCGCGGCAGTGGCCCGCCTCCGCGTCGGTGGCGGCGTTGTCGCAGGGCAGGCCGAGCTCGGTGCCGTCGAAGAGCCCGTCGTTGTCGCTGTCGACGTCGCGCACGTTGATGAGGCCGTCGCCGTCGGTGTCGTCGGCGGGGTTCGGCTCCTGGCCGTCGAGCGCGCCGTCGTCGTCGGTGTCGGCGTCGTTCGGATCGCTCCCGATCGTCTCCTCCAGATCGTCGCTCAGCCCGTCGCCGTCGGTGTCCGTCGGCGGCACGTCGTCGGCGCGGACGTTCGGATCGGTCTCGCCCGCGTCGACGACGCCGTCGAGATCGAAGTCCTCGTGGCCGTCGGGCACGCCGCCGTCATCGGTGTCGGCGTCGAGCGGGTCGGTCTTTGTCGCGCCGGCGTCCCCGTCGGCACGACAATGGCCCGCGGCGGCGTCGGTGGCCGCGTTGTCGCAGGGCAGGCCGAGCTCGGTGCCGTCATAGAGCCCGTCGTTGTCGCTGTCGGGGTCGAGCGCGTTGATGAGGCCGTCGTCGTCGGAGTCCTCACCGAAGTCCGGCTCATCACCGTCGACCACGCCGTCGTCGTCGCTGTCCGCGTCGTTCGGGTCGGTGCCGGCCTCGACCTCGTCGGGATCGTCGATCCCGTCGTTGTCCGAGTCGCAGCCGTTGTTGAACACGCCGTCGCAGTCGTTGTCGATCGAATCGCCGCAGACCTCGGCGCCCGTCGGCTCGCAGACGCAGGCGTGCGTGTCGGGATCGCACGTCGGCGAGAGCGGCCCGCAGTGCGCGTCCGTGAGGCACTCGACGCACTCGTTGGGCTCCGCCGCCGTGTCGCAATGAGGCGTCGGCGCGGCGCACTGCGCGTTGGTCTCGCATTCGTCGATGACGACCTCGGTCGGCGGCACGCCGTCGGTCGGGCCGTTGCCGTCGGTCGGCGTGTCCTCTTCGGGCGCGCCCTGCTGCCCCGAGGCGCGGACGATCGCCTGGTTCGCGATGACCCCCGAGGCGTCGGCGTTGACCGTCACCTGGAAGGTCACCCGCGACGACATCCCGACGGGGATCGACCCCCCCGCCGTCCCGTTCGCGCCCGTGCCGAGCCGCACGCGGACCGTGCGCGTCCCGGCGTCGTACTCGCCCTGGTCGTCGGCGGCCGCGTCCGTCTTCGCGCCCATGTTGGCGCCCGCCACGATGGAGAGCGAGTTGGGCACGTAGCTGACGCCCGCGGGCAGCGGATCGGTGAGCACGGTGCCCCTCGACGCGTCGTTGCCGCTGTTGACGACCTCGATCGTGTACTGGAGCACGTCGCCCGGCAGCAGCAGCCCGCCGTTCACGTCGACGGCCGACTTCGAGGAGGACGTGAAGTCCGGCCTGAAGGTCGAGATCGACGTGATGAAGCCGGCGAGGAAGTAGAGGTCCATGCTGCTCGACGCCACGATGGGCGCCGAGGTCTGCCTCGGGGTCACCAGCGAGGTGATATCGAAGACGTCGATATCCATGCCCGCCATGCTCCCCGCGGTCCCGGCGAGCTGCGGCAGGTCCCCGACGTTCGACACCGGCGCGTTGAAGTAGGAGCGCGTGCCGTTGAAGAAGTTGTCGGCCGGGTTCTGCGTATTGCCGAGCGCGGTCCCATTGAAGAGGAACTGGTCGCCCGCGTGGGCCACGTCGCCCTCGAACGCGACCATGCCGATCTTCGCGTCGTAGCCCGCGTTCGGCACCAGGAACCCGTCCAGGGTGGCGTTCTGGGTCGAGCCGCTGGCCACCGTGTCGAGGCCGTCGAAGAGCGCGAGGTTGCGCGGCGGCTCGGAGGCGAGCTCGTAGAACACGACAAGCCACCACCCGGCGAAGTGGTTGTCGAAGTTGTTGTTCGTGAAGCTCGCGCTGTTGACGCCGCTCACCCGGTACGCGCCGGACCCGTGCTCCTGCACGAGGGCGGTGATGTTCGCGACCGACTGGTAGTAGACGCGACCCGAGCTGATCGTCTCGACGAAGTCGTCGGCGGTGACCTCCTCGGAGAAGCTGCCCGTGCCGGGCCGCTCCAGCGTGACGGCCAGGTCCGCGTCCCCGGTGGTCCCGAGGTGCGCGCCCCAGTAGAGGTACGCGTGGGTGACCGTCGCGCCGGCCGGCACCTGGAGCACCGCGGTGGTGCGCGCCTGCGCGGCGGTGATGCTGGTGCTCGCCTCCGCGTCGCCCTCCCCGGGCGAGTCGGAGCGCCAGTACGTGTCGGGCGCGCTGTCGCCGATGTTGTTCCCGCAGGCACCGATGTCGCCCACCACGGGCGAGTCGATGTCGTCCCTGCCGCACTCGTGGCCCAGCGTGTTCCCGATGAGGAGGAAGTCGCCCCGCTGGTCGACCTGCTCGCGCAACTCGGGCGCGGCATGCGCGGCCCCGCGCTGCCCGCCCACGCAGGCGAGCCCCACAAGACTACCTATGACCCAACGTCTCTTCACGGCGCCTCCTGCTGCTGCTTCGGCTTCTTCTCGAGGATCTTGAACTGCACGCGGCGGTTCTGCTGGCGTCCCTCGTCGGTGTCGTTGTCCGCGATCGGGACGTCGGGCCCGTAGCCCTTCGACGCCAGCCGCTCGGCCTCGACGCCGCGCTGGACCAGCGCCTTCATGACCGACTCGGCCCTCGCCTGGCTGAGCTTGATATTGTACGCGCGTCCGCCGCGCGGGTCTGTGTGCCCTTGCACCTCGATCTTGGTGATCTCCGGGTGCTCCTTCAGCACACTCGCCACCTCATCGAGGAGCGGATCGCTCACCTTCTTGATGGTCGCCTTGCCGGTGTCGAACTGCACCTGCTGGAGGATGACGATCTCGGTCTCGGTCATGCGCACGGCGACGGGGCAGCCGTTCTTCGTCGGATCCGGATCGGGCTTGCCCTTGATGTCGGGGCAGGCGTCCTGATCGTCGCGCACCGTGTCGCCGTCGCGGTCGCCGGGGCAGCCGTTCGTCGCCGGATCCGAGGTGCGGATACCGGGGATGTCGGGGCAGGCGTCCTCCGCGTCGATCACGCCGTCGCCGTCCCTGTCGGGCGGCGGCGGGCAGCCGTGCTTCTTCGGATCCTCGTTCGCCGGGCCGGCCTCGTCCGGGCACGCGTCGACGTCGTCCGTGATGCCGTCCTTGTCGCGGTCCCCGGGCGGCGGGCAGCCGTGCTTCTTCGGGTCGTCGTTCGCGATGCCGGGCGTGTCCGGGCACGCGTCGACGCGATCGAGGAAGCCGTCCTCGTCGCGATCGGACGGCGGGCAGCCGTTCTTCTTCGGATCCGGGTCGCCGACGCCGGGCACGTCGGGGCAGGCGTCCTTCTCGTTGACGATGCCGTCCTTGTCGCGGTCCGGGTCCGCGCGCCGGACCTCGGGCGAGTACGCGAGCATCGCGACGGCGCGGAAATCCGGGGTGCCGATGCCCGAGGTGAAGCCGGGGCCGGCGGCGACGCCGAGCTCGAAGTCGCGGAGCGTCGGCGCGAAGCGGTAGCGCAGGCCGAGCAGCGCCTCGACGTTCGTGTTGCGGGCCTCCGGGTCCTCCAGCACCGTCGACACGGTCGCCTCGGGGCCGATCTGGAGCTGCTCCTCCGAGCCCAGCAGCAGGCCGACGCCCGCGCCGCCGTTGAACATCAGGCCTTGCCGCACCTGCGCGAACGTCTGCGCCGGGCGCAGATCGACGCCGGCCGCGGCCGACCAGACGAAGCCCGGGATCCGGCCGCCGGCGAGGATCTGCGGCAGGCCGCGGACCGATTCCTCGCCCACGAACGAGCCGTCGCGGTCGCCGGTCGGCACCCACACGAAGCCGCCGACGGCGAGCTGGAACGGGTCGTAGTAATCGCCGAGGAGGCGCAGCCGCAGCCCGACCCGGAGATCGCCGAGCTGCACGTCGCTCGGCGACCTGAACGAGAGGCCCTCGGCCGCGGGGCTGTCGCCCTGCTGCAGCACGGCGAGGGGCAGGTCGACGTTGACGTGCAGCCGGTCCCAGAGCGTGAGCGAGGAGTTCAGGTGCAGGAACAGCTGGTGGCCGACGATCGCACCGAGGTGCTCGTCGCTGCCCTGCCGCGTGAGCACGAGCGGGTTGTGCGCGTAGTCGCCGAGCAGCATCACGTGCAGCGTCGCGCTGCCGTCCTGGTTCGGCGAGGCTGCGTACGGCGACGGCACACCGAACATCCGGTCGCCGGCGGGCGCGGGGCTGAAGCGGTTGAGGGCGAGGCCGCGCGCCGGTCCCGCCTCCTGAGCGGACGCTGGCGCGGCCCACGCCGCCGCGGCTAGGGCGGCGGCGCCGCAGATCCATCGAGGGGGCAAGGGGGCTCTCATGCGCAGGATCACCTTGGGTGCTTTGGGCGAGCGGCCGTCGACTGCTCCGGCGCGCAGGCAAGTTGGGGGAAACTCGGCGTACTCGACGAGGAGGATCGTCGAGTACGCCGCGTTTCCCGGGCCGTCTTATAGGCTTCGCGGGACGCTACCGGTGGACTTTTCGATGGGCGGCCGTCCGAATTCGGATCGGCCTCGACAGGGCGGCTCACCTGCGAGCCGGTCTTCGCAGCGCGTCGCAGCGCGGTCTATGCAAGGCGTGTGCACGCCCCGCCGTCGCGTGGGGCGGGTGGTTTGTCTGGGATCTCGCGGCTCCAGGCGGCTCTGCGGCGGGCCGATTGAGGCCTACAGACATCAGCACTGCGGCCTCGGTGCGGCGGTATCGACGGGATCGAGCCGGGGCGCGCCGGCGCGCCCCGGCCGGCGGGCTCTGCGGTGCTCGCTGCCCCGGCGCTGCGTTGCCGGAGGCCCGGGTTCACCGTGGGATCAAAAGTTCGTTCGGACGGTGCCGCTGAACTGAAAGATGCCAGGTTTCGAGCCGATCTTGCCAACGGCGGTGAACCTGGATCCTGGCGTGACGGCCAGCATGGGCGAGCGGAGCGCGTCGATCGGTGAGGTCGACTCGGCCTGGCTCGTCGCGTAGGGCGAGCTCCTCGTGATCTCTGCCCGGAGATACGAGCTGCCGCTCGTCACGACGGTCCTCGCCCAAGCCGCGTTGCAGCTCGCCGAGTACCGGATCACGATCTTCCCGACCGCGGTGGTGCCCGACATGATGTCGCTCGACGCCCGCGTGACCGCGTCGGCCTCGCACCCGGTCGCGCCAGGGTCCTGCCCGGTGCACGGCGCGCCGTAGCAGCTGCCGAGCGCGGCAGCGGCCTCGCCCACGTCCTCCTGCGCGGAGCCTTCTCCGTCGAGCGGCTCGGGATCGGACGTGTCGGCGATGCAGCCGGCGAGGGCAAAGGAAGCTCCGAGGGCGGCGGCGGCAAACGAGGAGGCGATACGCATGGTCCATGTCCTTTCGAGCCCTGGGGACGCGGGCATCGCGCTACCGAGCGGCGCCGGCGCGTCGAGGTCTCGGCCTGGGTACGGGCGCCGGGCCCCGACCGGTTCCCGCGTCCGCGCGGGAGGACCCGTGTCAGGCGCCGCCCGGGACTCGCTACGTCAGGCGCCGCGGGCTCATCCGGGGCCGCCGGTGGCTCGCGGTGGCCGGGCGCCACGTCCGTCCGGGTCGTGTCGACTGGCGCATTCCGCGCGGGACGCGCGTTCCAGCGCTCCATCTCGTGGGGGCATCGATTACCATCGTCTCCGAAGGGCGGCTGCCACCGGCGACTCCAGACGACGGAGGTTTCGACGATGAACCTTTTCCCGGACGAGATGCGGCGGGATCCTTATCCCCTCTATGATCAGCTGCGGACCGGCTCTCCCGTGTTCCATGTCGCTCCGCTCGATCTCTGGATGGTCTTCGATTACGACGGGGTGAAGCGGGCGCTGACCGATCATGACGCCTTCAGCTCCGCGGTGACGCCTCCCACTGGCAAGGCGCCGGACTGGATCGTCTTCTCCGACCCGCCGCGCCACACCAAGCTTCGATCCATCATCCTGCGGGCGTTCACGCCGCGCTCCATCGCGGGCCTGGAGCCGCGCATCCGGGAGCTGTCGCGCGATCTCCTGGATCCGTGGATCGAGCGCGGGGAGATGGACCTCGCGGCGGACTACGCGGGGCCGCTGCCCACGATGGTGATCGCGGAGATGCTCGGCGTTCCCTCCGAGGACCGGGCGCGGCTGCTGCGCTGGAGCGAGGTGATCGTGAACCTCAGCCACGCGATCTCCGGCGGCGAGGAGGCGGCGAGGGCCGTGAGCGAGCACGCCGTGGTGAAGGAAGAGATGAAGGCGTATCTGGCGGACCTGATCGAGGTGCGCCGGAGGGCGCCGGCGGAGGACCTCTTGACCCGGCTCGTCGAGGCCGAGGTGGACGGCGAGCGGCTGACCGAGGGAGACATCCTGAACTTCTTCCAGCTCCTGCTCGCGGCGGGCACCGAGACGACAACGAACCTGATCGACAACGCGATCATGTGCTTCCTCGAGAGCCCGGCGGAGCTCTTCCGCCTCCGGGCGGCGCCCGAGCTCTTGCCCTCGGCGATCGAGGAGGTCCTGCGCCACCGCTCGCCGCTGCAGATGGTGTTCCGCGAGACGAGGCGCGCCGTCGAGGTGCACGGCCAGGTGATCCCGGCCGGGAAGCTGGTGCTGCCCGTGATCGGCTCCGCAAACCGGGATCCGCATCAATTTCACGACCCTGGCCGCTTCGACATCGGGCGCGATCCCAACCCGCACGTCGCGTTCGGCCACGGCATCCACTTCTGCATCGGGGCGGCGCTGGCGCGCCTCGAGGCGCGGATCGCGCTGCCGGATCTCCTCTCCCGGCTGAAGGGCCTCCGGCTCGCGAGCGACGAGCCGTGGGAGCCGCGCAAGGCGATCATCGTGCACGGTCCGGCGCGATTGCCTATCCGCTTCGAGCCGGGGAGGCGCGCCGCGGTGCACGCCGCGGGGGCGCACACGCCGTGCCCCGGGTGAAGGCGGCGCCGCAGGAGGCCTGCGACCACCTCAGGTCTTGTCCGTTCCGCTTGACTGCGCCATCAAGTCGTCCACGAACCGGCGCATCAGGCGCACCAGGTCGCTGAAGTCCTCCTCACTCCACGTGGCGAGGATAGGGGCCGCAAGCCGCTGACGCGCGGCGTCCAAGGCGTCGGTCATCAGCCGCCCCTTGTCGGTGATCACCGCCTCATGGATGCGACGATCGGCCGGGCTCGGTCGACGCTCGATCAGCCCCAGGCTCTCGAGCTTCGCGACCTGGCGGCTGACGGTCGTGTAATCGCGCCCGGCTCGGTTCGAGAGCTCGACCACGCCGATCGGCCCGAAGCGCTCGATCCCCACCAGCAGCCGAAAGAGGGCTTGATCCAGGGAGATGCCTGCCTCCGCGAGCAGCGCCTGATCGCGCTGCGGCTGGTTCATGAGCGCGACCAGATCGACCATGGCTCCGTGGAGCTCGCGGAGTTTCTTTTTTGCGATGCGTGTATTTTGCACAAATTCCTTGACGCTCCGGAGGGCGCGGTTATATGCATGATACACATATCTGAAACGCGGTCCAACAAAGCGGAGCTCGCTGTGGAATCTACTTTTTCAACGGATGTCCTGATCGTCGGCGCAGGTGCTGCTGGGTTGACCCTCGCCATCGAGCTCGCCCGCCGGGGCGTTGCGTTCCGGCTCATCGACAGGCAGGACGGGCCCTTTCGCGGCTCGCGGGGCAAAGGGATCCAGCCGCGCAGCCAGGAGGTGTTCGAGGATCTGGGCATCCTCGACCGCGTCGTTGCGGCAGGCGGCCTGTACCCACCCCCGCGGGTCTATCGCGACGACGGAGGCTACGAGGAGTCGCAGATCATGGAGCCTCAGGACCCGACGCCTGGCGAGCCCTATCGCCTGGCGCTCCTCGTACCTCAGTTCCTGACCGAAGCCGTGATGCGCGAGCGTCTGGCGGAGCTCGGGAAGCACCCGGAGTTCAGCCGCGAGCTGAAGAGCTTCGAGCAGGATGGCGAGGGGGTCGACGCCCGCATCGCCGGCCCGGCGGGCGAGGAGACCGTCCGCGTCCGCTACCTCGTCGGAGCGGACGGCGGCCGCAGCGTGGTACGGCACGCGCTCGCGATCGGCTTTCCCGGCAAGACCCTGGGGGTGCGCGCGGTCGTCGCCGACGTCGTCCTGGAGGGACTCAGCAGGGCCGCCTGGCATCGCTTCAACGAAGGGTCGATGGAAAAGCAGATGTCGCTGTGCCCGCTCGTCGGCACCGACTTGTTCCAGTTGCAGGCGCCGATTCCTCTGGAGGGTGATGTCGATCTCTCCGCGGAAGGCCTCACAGCGATGGTCACGGGCCGCACGGGCCGAGGCGACATCGTGATCCGCTCGGTCTCCTGGGCCTCCGCCTACACGATGAACGCGCGCCTCGCCGACCGTTACCGGGACGGGCGCGTCTTCCTCGCCGGCGATGCCGCGCATATCCACCCGCCGACGGGTGGGCAGGGCCTCAACACGAGCGTGCAGGATGCCTACAACCTCGGCTGGAAGCTCGCCGCCGTTCTGGCAGGCGCGCCGGAGGCGCTGCTCGCGACCTACGAGGAGGAGCGCCGGCCGATCGCCGCGGAGACGCTCGGCCTGACGACGAAGCTCCTGGACGCGGCGAAGCGAGGCGACATGCGCCGCGGTCGCGAGGTGCATCAGCTCGATCTCGGATACCCGGAATCGTCGCTGGCCATGGAGAAGCCGAAACGCAGCGGCGGCATCGTCGCGGGCGGCCGAGCGCCGGACGCGCCCGTCCGCGGCGTGGCGGGGATGCCGACGCGGCTCTTCAAGCTCTTCCAGGGTCCGCAGTGGACCTTGCTGGGTTACGGGTCGGACCGGCTCTCGGCCGTCGAGCCGCGCCCCGGACTTCACATCCACGCCGTCGGGCTGCGCGGCGACATCGTCGATGACGGCGGCCATCTCCGCGCTGCTTATGGCGTGTCGCTCGGCGACTGGGTGCTCGTCCGGCCGGACGGATATATCGGCGCCATCGTGTCGTCCGATCATGCGCCGGCTCTGGATGCCTACCTTGCCAGCGTCGGCCTCCCATCGCGGGGATGACAAGGACGAGAGCGCGCTCTCGCGACGCCGCAGGCTGCTGAGTTCACCGAGCCAACGGCGCGGCCGCTCGCGTCAGGGGAGACGGAACATCGACCAGGGCACCTGGGCGCCGGTACCACCGTTCTGGCCGATCGGGTTCGCGGTCTCCGCCGCGGGGTCCAGCGTGATCGACGAGATGTAGCGATCCCCCTGACCGCCACCGGGCCCTTGACCAGGTTGTGCTCCGCGTCGTAACCGGGTGGTAACCGTCTTCCAACGGACGTGGATCCGGCATAAGATGAGAAGCAGGGGGTTCAATCGAGATGGATTCCCATGCCGAGAAGTTTGCCAAGCTCGCCGAGCGAATCGAACGCGATTTGAAGCGTATCGATGATGCTAGAGTTGCTGCTCGGCTCAAGCCGGTGCGGGCACCAGAAAGGGTACCTCATTGGTTTACTCGCGTCCTTTCAAAGCTTCGACGTGGTTCGAAGGCTCAGCCGAGCGCCGAGGACGAGGGAGCTCGTCGATTTGAAGAGGCTCAACGCCGTCTGGAATCACTTGAGAGATATGGGGCGGAGCTGGCACGAGCGGCTGCGCAGGAGGCTGCGAACGCCAGGGAATGGGAACTACGCGCGATGCTCGCGGTTCGAGCGGGTGACGATGTCCTCGCGCGCGAAGCGCTCTGTCGGCAGCGCGAGGCGCTCGAAGGTGCATCGGCGCACGAGCGGCAAGCGGCAGCGATCTCGGCGGCGATGGCCGAGTACACGTCTGCTCTTGCCGCCATCAAGGCATCTCCGCGTTGATGGGGCTGCGACGGACGACACCAGACCGACAGAGCACGCGCCCGGGTAGCCCGCGTCGATGACGGAACGCAGGCAGGTGCGTCCTCCACGGCCGGGATGAGCCGCGTGACCCGGTGCTGCGCTTGACGTCGCCCGCCGTGATGATCGCACGCGGCGCGACACCCCCCCTCGATCACGCGAGGCGAGTCGCTCGCCAAGGCATCGGTGGGCCGCAGCGGCAGCCGGCCTCCGCCGACCTCAGGGGCCCGCGCCGCAGGTCCTCGGCGGCACATGCGCCCTGCGCAGGGCAGGTCGCGACGCCTGGCGCGTGGCTTGCTATGTTTGCGCGACGAGCCGATGCGCCGCTCCAACGCCACGCCCACGACGCCTTCCAACTCGCCCGCCCAGGCGGAGCCGGCCCCCCGGCGCGACGGCCGGACGACGAGCATACCGCGCCGCGAGGCTCGCCTCGGCGACGTCCTTGCTGCGACCGATTTCTCGCCGGGGGCTCTCGCGGCGATCGAGCGCGCCGCGCGCCTCCCCCTCGCGGCGGGCAGCACCTTGCGCCTCGTTCACGTGCTGCCAGCGCCCGCCTCGCCCGCGGAGGGCGAGAGCGCGGAGCAGGCCGCGCGTCGCTCGCTCGACGAGATCGCGGCCCGCGCCCTCGATGTCGCCCGAGGCGCGGGGAACGCTTGTCTGAAGGTCGTCTCGAGCGTGCTCGTCGGCAGAGAGTTCGTCGAGATCATCCGTCATGCGCGCAGCCACGGCGCGGAGCTGATCGTCCTCGGCAGGCGCGGGGAGCGCCCGATCCTCGATCTCCTGCTCGGGTCGACGGCCGAGCTCACGGTCCGTCACGCGGACACGCCCGTGCTCGTCGTACAAGGAGCCCCCGCCGGCGCCTACAGGCGACCGCTGCTCGCCGTCGAGCTCTCGGACGTCGCGCTCCGGAGCGCCGCGCTCGCGACGAAGGTCATCGACCCCGAGGTGAGCCGCATCCGGGCGATCCACGCCTACCGCGTGCCCTTCGAGGACAGGATGGCGCTCGCCCTCCCCTCGATGGAGTTCGCGGCCTACAAGGCGCGATACCATGACGACGCGCGCGCCGGCCTCGGGCGCCTCCTCGACTCGTTCGACGGGCTCGGCGTGACGTGGGAGTCGTCGGTCCGGCGCGGCGACGCGAGGCGCGCGATCGTCCGCGAAGCCGGGCGATGGAAGGCCGATCTCATCCTCATGGGCACGCACGGGCGCTCGGGGATCTCGCGCGCTCTCCTGGGCAGCGTGGCCGAATCCGTCATGCGCTCGGCGCCGTGCGACGTGCTGATCGCGCGCCCCTCCACGTTCGTGCTGGAGCTGCCCTGAGCGGCGCGGCAGCGAAGCATGCTCCGGCGGCGCCTGGACGCGCGCGTCGACTCGACCCGCCGAGGGCAAGGTGGCGTGAGCGCTGTGAGGCGGTGAGACGATAGGGGGTTGGCTCTGCGGCCCCCTCGGCTAGGCTCCGCCGTCGCATGATGCCGGAAGCTGCCCTCACGCTGGCCATCCTCGGAGCCACGATCGTCCTGTTCGTGAGCGATCGCCTGCGGCTCGACGTCGTGGCGATGATGTCCTTGCTCGCGCTCACCCTCTCCGGCGTCACCACGGTCTCGGACGCGCTCGCCGGGTTCAGCAACCCGGCCGTGCTCATGATAGCTGGCCTGTTCATCGTGGGGGCCGCGCTGACGGACACAGGCGTCGCCGACTGGCTGGGTCACCGCCTCGAGCGCGTCGCGGGAACGGGAGAGGCGAGGGTGATGGTGGTCGTGATGGGGGCGACGGCGCTCCTTTCCGCCTTCATGAGCTCCACAGGGACCGTGGCGATCCTCCTGCCGGTGGTGGGGACCCTCGCGTTGAAGCGTGGAATTGCGCCCGCGAGGCTCCTCATGCCCGTGGCGTTCGCCGCGCACCTCGGGAGCAACCTGACGCTCATCAGCACGCCGCCGAACCTGCTCGTGAGCGACGCCCTCCGTGAGGCGGGGCGCGAGCCATTCCGCTTCTTCAGCTTCATCGTTCCAGGCCTCGCCGTGCTCGTGATCGGCGTGGCCTACGTCGTGTCGTTCGGTCGTCGCCTGCTCCCTGGCAAGGCGGACGCGGCGGACGCGGGCGCGCCGCGCTCGCTCACGCTGAACGATCTCGCGATGGACTACGAGCTCGGCACGTCGCTGCGCGCCTTGCGCGTCACCGCGCGCTCGAAGCTCGCCGGCCTCACGCTCGGCGCCGCGAACCTCCGCGCCGACTTCGGCGTGACCGTGGTGGGGATCGCGCACGACGGGCCTCGTGGCCCCTTGGCCAAGCGCGTCGTTCCGCACGCGGTGTTCGTCGCGGGCGACGAGCTGCGCGTGCTCGGGAGCGACAGCGCGATCGCCGCGCTCGCGGAGCGCTTCGAGCTCGAAGCGCTCCCGGAGCGCCCCGTCTTCTCGTTGCCCGACGAAGAGTCCATGTGTGAGGTCGTGCTCCCGCGGCGCTCCCGGCTGGCGGGACAGACCCTGCGGGAAGCCAAGTTCCGCGATCGCTATCGCGCCAACGTGCTCGCGATCCGCCGAGGCGGAGGATCGCTGCCGGTGTTCCATGCGACGCCCGAGCTGCGCGATCTCAAGCTCCGCGCCGGCGATACGCTCCTCGTGAAAGGGCGGCAGAAGCACCTGAGGAACCTCCGCGACGAGCGGCGGGATCTCGTGCTCGTCGCCGAGCCGGACGCGCCGAGCGCCGTGCTCGTCGATCGCGGGCGCGCCCTTGCCGCCGTGGGGGTCACCCTGGGGATGCTCGTCATCATGGCGTTCGGGTGGCTGCCCAACGTGGTCGCCGTGCTGCTCGCCGCGGTCCTCCTGGTGCTCGCGCGGTGCGTGCGCCCGGCGGACGCCTACCGCGCCGTGAACTGGGAGAGCGTCGTGCTCATCGCGGGGATGATCCCCGTCTCCACGGCGCTGGAGCGCACCGAGGCGATGGGGGCCGCCGTGTCCGCGGTCGAGCAGCTCCTCACGGGGGCGCGGCCCACGGTGGTCCTCGGTCTGCTCGTCCTCTTCACCTCGGCCATCGGGATGGTCCTCTCCAACACCACGACGGCCTTGCTCGTGGCCCCCCTCGCGGTCCGTCTGGCCGAGGCGCTGGGCCTCGCGCCAGAGCCCTTGCTCATCGGCGTCGCGTTCGCGTCTTCCGCGGCGTTCGCCACGCCGATCGCTTCTCCGGTGAACGTCCTGGTGATCGCGCCGGGCGGCTATCGCTTCAACGATTTCACGCGCGTGGGGCTGCCGCTGCAGCTCCTGGTGCTCGCGACCACCGTCATCGTCGTCCCGCTCGTCTGGGGCTTCTGACCGCGGGAGGCGCCGCTTCAGGCCGCCCGGCGGCGCCCCGGGCGCGGGACGCGGCCCTCAAGGCTCCTTCTTCTTCCACTTCTTCTTTTTTGGCGGCGGCAGCTTCGTCTTTCGATATCCTCGGCGCGATCGTCCTCCGGACCATCGCCGGCGAGCCATTCATCCATGCCTGATCCCGTCATCCGCAATCCGATCCTGCCGGGCTTCAACCCCGATCCGTCCATCGTCCGCGTCGGCGACGACTACTACGTCGCGACCTCGACCTTCGAGTGGTACCCCGGCGTGCAGATCCACCACTCGCGCGACCTCGTGCACTGGCGTCTGCTCTCGCGCCCGCTCAACCGCGCGAGCCAGTTGAACCTGCTTGGCGACGGCGATTCGTGCGGCGTCTGGGCGCCGTGCCTGACGTATGCGGATGGCCTGTTCTGGTTGATCTACACCGACGTGAAGCGCTACGGCCGGACCACCGTCGGTGGGGCGTCCGGCGCGTCGATGCGCGACTTCCACAACTACCTGGTGACCAGCCCCACCATCGACGGCGAGTGGTCGGAGCCCGTTCATCTCAACTCGAGCGGCTTCGACCCCTCGCTGTTCCACGACGACGACGGCCGCAAGTACCTGAGCAACATGCTGTGGGACCACCGGCCCGGCCGCGCTCGCTTTGCCGGCATCGTGCTCCAGGAGTACTCGCACGCCGAGCGCAAGCTCATCGGGCCTGTCACGAACATCTTCAAAGGCACGTCGATCGGCTACACCGAAGGTTCGCACATCTACAAGCGCGGCGGCTTCTACTACCTGATCACCGCCGAGGGCGGCACGTACCAGGGCCACGCCGTCACCATGGCGCGCTCCCGTGACCTCACGGGCCCGTACGAGCTGCACCCCGAGACGTACATCCTGACCTCGCGCGCTCGCGCCGACGTCGCGCTGCAGCGCGCGGGCCACGCTGACCTTTGCGAGACGCCGTCGGGCGACGTGTACATGGTCCACCTGTGCAGCCGTCCCATCCCGAACCGCGGGCGCTCGACGCTCGGCCGCGAGACCGCGATCCAGAGGATGGTCTGGTCGGACGACGGCTGGCTTCGCACGGCCGATGGTGAAGGTGTCCCGCGCGTCGAGGTCCCAGCCCCCGGCCTGCCCGCGCATCCGTTCCCCGCCCGAGCCGCGCGCGAGGACTTCGATTCACCGCAGCTGCCGATCGACTTCCAGTGGCTGCGCTCGCCCTACCCCGACGAGCTGTTCAGCCTCACCGCACGTCCCGGTCATCTCCGGCTCTATGGCCGCGAGACGCTCGGCAGCCTGTTCCGCCAGTCGCTCGTCGCGCGTCGCCAGCAGGCGCACTGCTACACGGCGGTCACGTCGGTCGACTTCGCGCCCGAGCGTTATCAGCAGATGGCCGGGCTCATCTGCTACTACAACGCGAGCAAGTTCCATTACCTGCACATCTCGCACGATGAGACGGTCGGGCGCTATCTCCGGATCATGTCGGCGATTCCGGATGGGGTCATGGCGGACGCCTTCACCGCACCCGTCCCCATCCCGGGCACCGCGCCCGTGCACCTGCGCGCCGAGCTCGACCACGACCGGCTCTACTTCGCCTACAGCCTCAACGGTGCGGACTGGAGCTGGTTCCCGGAGCACCTGGACGCCAGCATCCTCTCGGACGAGGCCTCTGCGCCCGGCCTTCCCAACTTCACCGGTGCGTTCGTCGGCATGGCGTGCCAGGACATGTCGGGTGCCGGGCGCCCAGCCGATTTCGACTACTTCGAGTACCGCGAGCGCGAGTACCTGATCGACCCCAGGCGCCCGTAGCGTCACTTTGCAGCCCGTCAGGGGTGTGAGCAGGCCGGGGCCCTCAAGGCTCCTTCTTCTTCTTCCACTTCTTCTTCTTGGGCGGCGGGAGCTTCGTCTTGTTCGGGTCCTTGGGCGCCCACGGAACACGCGTGTCGATCGGCAGGATGTCCTCGTGCGGCAGGGCGCGCTCGCCCTCGCGCTTCACCGCGAACGACGCCGAGACCACGTTGATCCTGTGCGCCCCGATATCGGACAGATCACCCTTGGCGCGGAGCCCGACAGGGATGCAGAACCTCCTCTTTCGCTCTTCTTCATCCATGTCGCCCGCCGGCGGCGCCCCGTCGCCCGGGCCGCGCAGCTGGCCGAGCCGACTCGGATCCTCCATCGCCAGCTGGAGCTGCTCGAGCACCTCCTCGGCGCACACGAGCTCCGCCTTGGGCTTCTTCTTGCTGCCGGACGGATACTGCACCTTGGACTGGACCTTGACCGTCACGGTCACCGGCTGCCGGTCAGGCCCCATCTGCAGCGCGCTCCCGGCGAGCGCGCCCTTGGCCCCGTCCACGATGCGATCCCACGTGGGGCCGTCCCCGGCCGACGCGCTCACCAGCCGGACGCCGAGGACCTGGCCGTCGGCGCCGAGCTTGACCTCGAAGGTCGCCCGCGCGTCGAGGGGCGCCGCCGAGGAGCGGACCATGTCCGCCAGGGTGCTCGCCACAGCGCCCGCGGCGGGGACGCTGATCCCCACGCTCTTGTCCTTGCTGTGCAGCGTCTCGTTCAGCACCGTGCCCGCGATCGCCGGATCCACGGGGCGAGCGCGCGGGGCGGCCGTCGGGGCGGCGCGCGGCGCGTCGGGGCCGGGGAGCACGCCGGGCACGGCCCAGAGGGGCGTCCCGAGCCCTGGGGCGAGCGCGATGCCCCCGCCCTCGGCGGGCGGTGCCCCGCCGTACTCGTCGCCGGGCGGCGCCGTCGCCGGGCCCCCCGGGGCCTCCGCGGCGGGCGCAGGGGCCTCGGCGGTGGGCGCGGGAGCCCCGGGCGCCTCGACGGCGGGCGCGGCGGCCTCGGCCGCAGGCCGGGCGGCGGCTCCGGCTACGGGCGGCGCCGTCTCCGGAGGCGCGGCCTTCGGCTCGGCGGCGGGGGCTGCCGGCGCCGGCCTCGCGCGCTCCACCGAGGCGACCTTGGCCGCCGCGGCGCCCGGCGCGGGCGCGTGCGCCTTCTCGGCCGGAGCGGCCTTGCCGATCTCGCCGGCCGCCTCCGGCTCGCTCCCGGCCGGCGCCGTGGTTGCGGCCTGGGGCGCTGGTGGTTCCAGCTCGAAATCGATGCCATCCACGATCGCGGACGGCTCGGAAGGGCCCTCCGGAGGCCGCTCCGGCCTCGGCGCGGCGAGGATCGCGGCGTGCGCCGCGACCGCCATGGCCAGGGCCACGGCATCGCGCCCCCGCAGGGAGATGCTCACCGCCTCCTCGTGCCAAGGCAAGCGCGCATCGACCAGTTCTAGCACGCCCCCCGGCGCGCGGACCTGCATCCCCGGGGGTCCCCTGCCCACCGGCGCGAAAAGCACGATCGCGGCGCTGCGATCGCGCCGCGCGGCCGGGGAGGCCGGGGGTGAGGGGATTGCTCCACCCTGCGGGAATGATGGAACCGCCAAGTCGCCAGACGACGCCAAGATTTTTGTGGTTTCTTGGCGTCTTCTGGCGACTTCTGGCGACTTGGCGGTTCAAAAAAACACCTGCGGCCAAAGTACCCCCCCACCACCAGCCGGTGTTTCGCTCCCCTCGTGTCGCTGCGTTGCGAATCGCGTGCCGGCGTGCGGTATCAGAGCACAGGCGTGCCCGGCGCGGCGTCCTCGACCGTGACGGTGCGGACTCGCCCCTCGACCTCGGCGGTCAGCAGCATGCCTTCGGACACGAGCCCTTTGCCGAAGTCGCGCGGCGGCAGGTTGCAGATGACGACGACCCGCTTGCCGACCAGCTCTTCCGGGGCGTAGCTCGCCGCGATGCCCGAGATGATGCGCCGGGGAGCGCCGTCGCCGGTGTCGACGCGCAGATCGAGCAGCCGGTCTTTCTTCTTCACGCGCTCAGCGCTCGTGACCACGCCGATCCTGAGATCCAGCCGGGCGAAATCGTCGAACGCCACAGGGCTCTTGCCCTGGCGCGCCGGCGGGGCGGCCACCTCGGCGCCGCCGCTCGCCGCGGGCGCGGCCTTCGCCTCCGGGGCGGCCTTCGCATCGGCCTTCCCCGGCTCAACGTCCGGTCGCGGCGGGGCGAACCGGGCGAGCAGCTCGGCCTCTTTCTCCTTCTCGAGGCGCGGGAAGATGGGCGAGCCCCTGCGGAGCTTCTCGCCCGGCGCTCGCGAGGGGAGCGCCATCGGCCAGCGATCGCTGCCCTCCTCGAACGCGATCGGCGGCAGCCCGAGCTGCTCGCGCATCCTGCCCGCCACGACCGGCATCACGGGGGAGATCATCACGCTGATCGCCTCGAGCTGCTCGATCAAGGTCGCGATGATCGTCCCGAGGCGCGCCGGGTCCGTCTTCTTGGCCACCCACGGAGCGGCCTTGTCGATGTAGAGGTTCGCCGCGGCGATCACCGTCCAGATCGCGTCGAGCGCGCGCGTCGGCTGGTTCGCGTCGAACGCCGTCGCCGCGGCCGCCGCGGCCTGCCGCTGCGCCCCGGCGAGCTCCTCCTCGAGCGGGCCCGAGGCCCCCTTCGCGGGCACCTCCTCGGCGAACGGGAGCACGCGATTCAGCAGGTTGCCGAGCGCGTTGCCGAGCTCCGAGCCATACCGCGACAGCACGTCCTGGAGGCTGAAGTCGCCGTCCTGACCGAACGAGATCGCGCGCATCAGGCAATACCGCACCACGTCCACCCCGACGTCCGCCGCGCCCGGGCTGCCGGGCAGGGCCGCCGCGGCCGCCTCGGAGAGGGCGGACGCCACCTCGACGGGGCTGATGGTGTTGCGGAGCGTCTTCGACATCTTCTGCCCGCTGTACGTGAGGAACCCGTGGGCGAAGACCTGGCGCGGCAGCTCCGCCTCGCCGTAGCCGGCCGAGAGCAGGAACGCAGGCCAGTAGACGGCGTGGAAGCGCAGGATGTCCTTGCCGACGAGGTGCACGTCCGCGGGCCAGAAGCGCGTGTTGTCCTCCGGCTCCCGGAGGGCGGTCATGTAGTTCGCCAGCGCGTCGAACCAGACGTACATGACGTGCTTCGGGTCGTCGGGGACGGGGATGCCCCACTCGAACGTGGTGCGGGAGACCGACAGATCCTGGAGCCCCTCGCGCACGAAGCTCACCACCTCGTTCAGGCGGCTCGCCGGCTGCACGAAGGTCGGGTTGCGCTTGTAATAATCGAGCAGCGCGTCTCCGTACCTGGACAGGCGGAAGAAGTAGCTCTCTTCCTTGACGCTCTCGGCGGGCTTCTTGTGCAGCGGGCAGACGTTCCCGGGCTGCTCCAGGTCCTTCTCGGTGTAGTAGGCCTCGCACCCGACGCAGTAGAGCCCCTCGTAGTGGCCGAGGTAGATGTCCCCGCGCGCCTTGATCCGGCTCCAGAGCTCCTGCACGGCCTTCTTGTGGCGCGGCTCGCTCGTGCGGATGAAGTCGTCGGGAGCGCAGCCGAGCTTCGGCCACGTGGCGCGGAAGACGGCGGCGATCTCGTCGGCGTGCGCGCCCGGCGCGACGCCGCGCGCCTCGGCGGCGCGCTGGATCTTGAGGCCGTGCTCGTCCGTGCCGGTGAGCATGCGGCTCTCGTGGCCGCGCAGCCGGTGGTAGCGGCACAGCACATCCGCGGCGATCGTCGTGTAGGCGGTGCCGAGGTGCGGGACGTCGTTGATGTAATAGATGGGCGTCGTGACGTAGAAGCGGCTCGCCATGGCAACGCCCTCTTAGCATGGGGCGCTCTCCCGCGGCGAGCCGGCGCGGCGCCGATCAGAGCAGCGCGTCCTCGGGGAGCTCGGCCTGGTGCAGGACTCCATCCGTGAACACCTGGCCGTCGATCTCGTAATAGAGCCGGAGCTGCACCCTGCGCGCGTCCGGCCGCGGCGACACCGAGCCCGGCGTCGCGGTGGATCCCTGGAAAATCTTGCCGGCGAAGCTGAACTGCTGGTTCGGGCCCCACCCGGTATACGAAAGCGGGATCGTCTCGGCGTGGACGAGCGCGTCGTGGCCGTCGAACACGTGGACATCGATCCATGCGCTGGCGCCCCACGCCGAATGGCTGACCCACGCGTCGAGGTCCAGGTGAATCTGGATGTCTGTCCCCGCGATCGGCCCCTGCGCGGGCCTCGGGAACGCGTAGACCTTCGAGACCCGAAAGGCCCGGACGTTCGTGATGTCGGGGCGCCGCTGCGCCCCCGCGCGGTAGAGGACCGGCTGCGCCGGGATCCGCGGCGGCGGGCCGCCCACGTCGAACCAGTAGTTGTCGCCGAAGCGCGTGTCCCACGCCTCGCACCGGCGGCTGGTCTGAGAGAAACCGTGGAACCAGATCTCCGCCTGGGTCGCGTCGTCGGGCACCGAGATCTCCAGGGCCGCGGGCCTGTGCGCGACGACGTGCCCGGGCGGGTTCCCCGGGGCCCGCACCTCCTCGACGACGCTCCCTTGCACGATCGCGCCCCGCGGGTGAAAGCGGACGTAGGCGGTGATTTCGCCGATCTCGGCGCCGCGCCACGTCGCGAAGCAGCGCGACAGGCGGCTGAGCTCATACTCGATCCTGAGCTTCCCCCCGCGCTCGATCGGACCCTGCTGCGCGTGCTGCCAGTCAGGCAGGAACTGGAGAACAGCGGTCGTTGCCATCGGGACCCTCCTTGCATGGACGCGTAGCCAGGAACGGGCAGCCGATGCAAGCGGGACGACGTTTCGGCCGGCTTGAAGGCCGATCGCGCGTCGGCTGATCGCGCGGGTGCTGTTTGAGGGGGGCGTGACGGCGGATCGCAGCTCCTCGGGCGGCATGGACCCGGACCGGGCCCAGCTGTCAAGCCCCGGGCCTGGGGTGATCGGCGACGGGTCGTCGACGTCGATCATGAGTTTGTCTGGCCGCGTAGCGCCGCGGGCAGCGACAGGAGCGGGGCGCGGCCTCGCTCCCGCGGGGATGCGCGGGCCTCGCCGGGGTCAGGGCGTGTAGACCTCGGCGCTCGGCAGACTTCCGGAGTATACTCCGCCTGTGACCAGTACCTTGCCGTTCCCGAGCAGGAGCGCTGTATGGCTGTTTCGTGCCTGGTTCATCGAGCCGGTGGGGGCCGAAGTCGTTCCTGTCGAATTCACGAGCCAGGCTGTCGCCACCTGAGACGTCCCCATATAGCCTCCAGCGATCAACACCCTGCCGTCCGCGAGCCGCGTCGCCGTGTGGTAGGCGCGGATACCGATGGACGGTCCGGCTGACCAGCTGTTCGTCGCCGGATGATACAGCTCGGTGCTCGACAGATAGTTGTGGCCGTTGGCACCTCCGGCGATCAGCACGTCGCCATTGTTCAGCAACGTCGCCGTGTGATACCAACGCGGGACGCTCATGCTGCCCGCGTGCGACCAGCTGTCGGTCGCCGGATGATAGAGCATGGCCCTGGCCAACAGCGTCCCGTTGCCGTTACCGCCCGTGACCAGCACGTCGCCGCTCGTGAGCCGCGTCGCGGTATGCTTGCCGAGGGTGGCGCCGTCCGGCGCGGCAGGCGACCAGGTGTTGTTCGCCGGATCGTAAAGCGCGACTGGGGCAGTGAGAGCGTCGAGCAGGAACCCACCCACGACCAGCACCTTGCCGTTCAGGAGCAGCGTGGCCGAGTGTCCGACTCGGGCGGCGTGCGGCGATGCCGCGGGCGACCATGAATTGGTCGTCGGATCGTACACCTCGGCGGCGTTGGACGCGGACGTCCCGTGGCCTCCCACGACCAGCACCTTGCCGTTCGGGAGCCGCGTCATCGTGTGCTCATCTCGCCCAGTTGCCATGGGAGGGGCCGCTGTCCAGGTATTGGTTACCCGATCGTACAGCTCGGCGCGGTTGGCCGCTGGCGCATGGCCACCCCCCGTCACCAGCACCCTGCCGTTGCCGAGCGCGATCGCTGCGTGCTCGGCTCGAGCGTCATTCATCGGCGTGACCATCGTCCATGTCGTGGCAGCCCACGTCGTGGTCGGATCGGCATAGAGCTCTGCGCTGGACAGGTACACGTTCGTGAAGATTCCAAACCCCAGGCCGCCCGCGAGGAGCACCTTGCCGTTCCCGAGCCGCGTCGCGGTGTGCCCGCTGCGCTCGTCGCTCATCGCTGGAACCGAGGTCCACGCATCGGCCGCCGGATTGTAGAGGGCGGCGGTCGCGGTCGATGTGATGCCGGTGGCCCCTCCTGTCACGAGCACGTCGCCATTGTAGAGCAGCGTCGCAGTGTGTCCGGTGCGGGGGGCAGCCATCGGAGCGGCCGCCGTCCACGAGGGGGCTGCCGGATCGAAGATCTCGGCGCTCGCGAGCTTGTTGGAGGAGGGGTTGTAGCCGCCCGTGACGAGCACCTTGCCGCTCGCGAGCCGAGCCGCGGCGTGTTGATTGCGGGGCGTGCTCATCGATCCAGCCGACGACCACGCGCCGGTGCTCGGATCGTAGAGCTCCGCGCTCGAGAGGTAGGAGCCGTTGCGCCCGCCCGCGACGAGCACCTTGCCGCTCGTGAGCAACGTCGCGGTGTGCTCGCCACGGCCCTGGGTCATCGGTGCGGCCGCCGACCAGGTGTCGGTCGCGGGATTATAAATCTCGGCGCTGGCCACGTAGGTGTTGCCGGCGGTGAGCCCGCCGGTCACCAGCACCGTGCCATCGTTGAGCAGCGTCGCGGTATGCCCCTCGCGCGAAGCGGCCATCGGCGCGGCCGTCGACCAAGTGTTCGTGCTCGGGTCGTAGAGCTCGGCGCTCGCGACTGGCGCGTTCGAGGCCCCGTTTCCGCCCGCGATGAGCACCCTGTGGTCGTTCAGCCGTGTCGCCGTGTGGTAGCGGCGGGCGGCGGCCACCGATCCGGCGGATGACCAGGTGTTCGTGCTCGGGCTGTAGAACTCGGCGCTCGCCAGGAGAGCGCCGTTGTACCCGCCCACGACGAGCACGTCGCCGTGCTGGAGCAGCGTTGCAGAGTGCCCGTGGCGCGCGGTGCTCATCGCGCCGGCCGGCGCCCACACGGGGTCGACCAGCGCGGGCTCGCCGCCCGCGTCCGCCCAGAGCTCGATGGTCGCCCCGCGCACCGCGAGGCGCGCGGCGATCGGGCGACCGCCGCGCGCGAACGCGGCCGGCGCCGTCACGCGCAGCCGCGGCGCGCCGGACTCGTCGACGACCTCGACGGCGTCGCCCTGCTGCCTCAGGGTCGCGCCCGCGACCTCCCACGCGGCCGCGGGAGCGCCCGCGCGCGCGACGCCCGCGTCGAGCAGCAGCCACTCCTCGTAGCCTTCCTCGATCGCCGACCAGAACGACGTGCCGCCTTCGCGCCGGAACGCCACCGCCTGCTCGGCGATAACGCCCTCGCCCTCGGCGCCGATCTCGCGCACACGCGCCTCGAAGCCGCCGGGCAGATGGAACCGGATCTCCCCCTCGCCGCGCGCCGGCAGCGCGGCGTGCAGCCCGCCGCGTCGCTGGAGCGAGGCCTCGATCTCGCCGTCGCCGGCCAATCCGACGGTCGAGGCGAGCGCGAAGCCGCGGTCGACCGCGACGAATGCCTCGCCGCCCCCGAGGATCTGCAGCGCGTGGTCGGGGAAGCGAAGCCGGAGCTCGTCGCCCGCGGGCGGCTCGGGGCCCAGCGCGCAGCCGGCGCCGCCCGTGGACAGCACCCCGCAGAAGAGCAAGGTAGACAAGATGAACAGCCAGCGCTGGAACGGGGAATCGAAACGCATCATGACGCTCCTCCTTGAGTCATCGGTTTCCAGAGACCGCGGTCTCGGGGCGGAAAGGGAAAGAGAACCTCGGCGGCGTGTGGGGCTAAGAAATCCAAACGCGATGCGGCCTGCATGCATGCTGCCACGTCGCAGGGTCATGGGGCCACCCCATCGCAGGGTTATGGCGCCAGGGGGGAGACGACGTGATCGGTCTCGACCATGCCCGAGACCGCGAAGCGTGTCGATGTCTCCGGAGCCGGGCGCGCAGCGACCGGCGACGTCGCTCGCGGAGAGGGTTTTCCGGCGTGACATGTCACGGTGCAAGCGCGCCGATCGAGCCCGCGCGCACGTGCGCGTGTACCGACTCCGGCAGCTCCGCGACCAGCGCTAGCCGCCGGCTCACCCTGCTCGGCGTCCGGCCGAATCGCTTGCTCAGCTCCTCGCCGCTGAGGCCGAATCGCTCCCGCAGCTCGCGCAGAAACCAGCCCGTGACCGTGCTGGTCATCAATCTCTGAACCCGCAGGCTGGCTGCTTCCATCCGCGAGGTGGACGAGCTCGTGCTCTCGGCGCGAGCGCCTGCCGGGCCGGCTCCAGCAGCGCTCGAGGTAGGACGATCAGGGGGTGAGATCGATCAGCGATTGGGTGCCTACGGCTTCCGGGGGCGTCGGCGCGGTCGCTGGAGGGCTCGGGGAGCACGGCGGTCCCGAGGCCGATGAAGACGAGGGAGACCGCTCAGGAGTTCGCCCTGAGCGCGGTGAACTCGCCTGGATCGTGGATGGTGGGGGGATTGGTCCCGCCACCGATGAAGTCTTCCGTCCGGTCGTACATGCCGAAGTGGGTCACCGGCGCCGAACCGCCCGGCGCCGGGAAACCATCCGCGCCCGCCTTGACCCCGAGGGCGTTCATCAGGCTGCAGAAGTACTTGTTGATCGGCGCGTTGGCGAGCGACGGATCGGTCCCCGTCTCCTGGGAGATCGCGTCGACCCGGTCCGACGTGCCGTCGGCACACGTGATCTCGCTGTTGCCGGTCGTGAGATCGGGCGAGCCGTCATCGACGTTCACGGCCCAGCCGGTCTTGAAATAGCCGCCGGCGCTGCCGGCCTGGATGATCGGCAGGTTGTTGAGGTTGCGGGCGCAGCCGTCCGACGCGTCCTGGAACCAGACGGCCGCGCAGCTGTCGAGGAGCGTCCCGTCGCCCTCGTCGATACGGTTCAGCTGCCCGACGAGGTGGGCGAACTTCCTCGCATAGTAGTCGTCGATCGTGAGGATCATGTCGATCACACCGGGGACGCAGGTGCCCGTCATGCCCGCATGGGGCAAGCGACTCGCGAGACCGGCGGCCTCTTGCGTCAGGCCGAGCCCCTTGAAGCTGTAAGCCGCGGGGTACTTCAGGAAGATGACGGGGTTCGCGTTGCACGCCGCCGCGAGCACGGCGAGGTTCGAATAGAGGTCGGCTCCGTCCAGGCTGTCCGAGATTCGCTGCGTCAGCTTCTCGGAGTACGAGACCGTGCTCGTCAGGTCGATGTTTTCTTGCGTCACGCCGAGCGCCGTGGCGAGGGACGTGTTGCACTGCGAAGGGACCACAACGTTTCCTGTCGCGTGGAGGAGCTCCTTCCAGGCTGCGAGCTTCTGCTTGTCGGAACGGCTCATGTCGAACCGCTCGAGCGTCTGCAGATCATCCCTCACGATGTCGAGGATGCTCTTGCCGCGCATCGCCGCGTAGGTGTCCGGAGACGTCGGCTTCCCGGCCTCGAAGAGGCCCGTGAGGTTGCTGAAGGCCTGCTGCGCGTCGAGGCCCTTGAAGAGGGTCTCGGCGGCGGAGTAGGAGATCGCCGACTGAGAGTTGTCATTCCCACCGATCGTGTTCATGAGCAACGGAGTGCCTTGCGGGCTGAGCTGTCGTGCGATGACGTGGTCCAGCGAGGGACCGGTCGGCATGGCGTAGAACTTCGTCGCCGTGTTGAAGCTGAACGGGTCGTTGCTGTTGGGAGTGACCGGGTGGCAAGTGAAGTACGACCCGTTCACCTGCGTGTTTTCATCGTTCCCCTGCCCCCGAACCATCGTCGCCGTCCACTCGTTCATCGCGCGGATGCCTCGGGGCATGAGGAGCTTGTCGACGTAAGGCGCGAGGTGCTTGAGCGTCGTCGACTCGAGGTCCGCGGCGGTGAGCGGGCCGTGGGACTTCTTCGGGAACCACCGCGTCGTGATGCAGCCATAGTGCGTGTACATCACGATCAGCCGCTTCGGTGGTGTGGCCGGCTGCGCCATCACGGAGCGGTCGAGGATCGAGCCGAGGAACGGCGCTGCGACGCAAGCTCCGCCCAGCCCCCGGAGGAAAATTCTTCGGCTCACGCGCTTTGTCATGGTCGTATTTTTCCTGCCTCAATAGATGTGGCGCACGGCTGACACCCGGAACGCCCTCCGGATGCCCGCGTTCGCCACCTCTCCGTCAGCCCTACAATGCCCGCGGACTCGTGAACCTATTTGGATTTCGCTCGGCCGGGAGCGTTCTTCGCGCGGAAGGATGCCCCGCGCGTCACGGGCGACAGCGACGCCGGGAAAGAGCTCGTCGCGCGGCGGGGGGCGGCGGTAACTGGCGGCCATCGCGACGCTTCGCTGCTTGCGATGCTAGGTTGAGAGCATGACGATGAGGTCGAATCGCGCCCTGTTTGCGGTTGCCGTCTCTGCGTTGCTGGGCGCATGCGGTGGGGAAACAGCGCCCTCCAGCCCGGAGGCGGGCGGGACGACGGGCTCGCCCGCCGGCGGAACGGGGACAGGCGGCGTGGACGCGAGCGGCAGCGCGGCGGGGACGGGCGGCGCGGGCGCGAGCAGCAGCGCGACCGGGGGTGGCGTGGACGCGAGCAGCAACGCGACCGGGGGAGGGACGGGCGGCGCGGGGCCCGTGCAGCTCACGGGAGCCGTCGAGAAAGGGCCGTTCGTGGTCGGCTCGTCGGTGGTGATCTCGGTCCTCGGTCATGACCTGACCCCGACGGGACAGACGTTCATCACGGCGACGGGCGACGACCTTGGACATTTTGAAGTGGCTCTCGCTCACCCCGGTCCGGTCTCGATCGTGAGCGAAGGGTTCTATTACAACGAGGTCACCGGCCGCCTCTCGGGCGCCCCGCTGACGCTGCGCGCGCTGTTCGACGTTGCCGGCGATGCGCCGGAGCAGACCGCGTACGTCAACCTGATCACGCACCTCGGCTACGAGCGGGCCAGGCGGCTCGCCGAGGGCAGCGGGGATCTCGCGGCTGCGGTCGAGCAGGCAGAGGGTGAGCTCCGCGCAGCGCTCGGCATCGGCCCGGCAGGCTTCGACCCCCACGCGGGCGGCGTCGAGATGAACGCTCTCGGGGGCGACGGCGACGCCAATGCGTACCTCCTCGCCGTCGGCGCCGTGGTGCTCAAGGCAGCCCTCCTCGAGGCGGGTGAGCGCGGCTCTGTCGACGCGACGATGCAGGAGCTCGTGAATCAGCTCTCGCTCGATCTGGCGAGCGACGGCGCGCTCGACCCCGCGCTCGTCGCGGAGCTCGCCGGCGCGGCCTCGGCGCTGGATCGCTATGAAGTGAAGGATCTCCTGGGCGAGCGGCTCGAGGAGCTGGGCTCGACCGCGGAGGTGCCGGACATCGACAGGTTCTTCGACGAGGATGGCGACGGTATCTACGACGCCGAGGATACCTGTCGCCTCGTCCCGAACCCGAGCCAATCGCCGCTGAACGCGGTCTGCTCGGTCAAGAAGGTCCGCGTCTCCGAGCCCCTCGAGGGCGGCAGCCTGACCGAGATCTTCGTCCGCGACGCCGATCAGGACGGCCGCGCCGACGTCATCCTCGGCAATGTCGGCGGGGGCTCGGGCGAGGGGCTGGGCGTGATGCGGGGCAAGGGGACGGGGCGGCTGGAAGAGCCCGTCTGGGCGCTGCCGCCCAGGGATTACTACGCCGCGGCGATCGTCGCCGACTTCAACGAGGATGGCGATCCCGACGTCGTGGCGGAGGTGTGGGGCCTGTCGCTCGCCGTGGGGGGGCCGGGAGCGACGTTTCTGCCCGCGGTCGAGATCGATCCGGCGAGCGCGCTCTGTCTGGCGACCGCGGATTTCAACGGGGATGGGCATCAAGATCTCGCATCCGGCGGTGCTTCGGACGTGACCATTTTCCTGGGGGACGGCGCGGGCGGGTTCGTGGCGACAGCGACGGTGCCCGCCGACTCTCCGGTTGCGCTCGCCGTGGGGGACTTCGACGCCGACGGCAACGAGGATCTGGCGGCGGCTCACTGGGACCAGAGGAAGGTCAGCGTCTGGCTCGGCGACGGGGCGGGGGGCCTCGATTCACCGACCGCATTCGCGATGCCTTCCAAGGTGTCGTCGGTGTCCGTCGGGGACTTCGACGGCAATGGCGACCAGGACCTGGTCGTGGCCATGCTCGACGGGAGGCTGCGCGTGCTCGTCGGCGACGGCGCGGGCGGCTTCACCCAGGGGCCCGAGCACCAGGTGTCGGCGAATCACCATGCCAGGACCGCGATGGCCGACTTCACCGGTGACGGGAGAGACGATGTCGTCGCGAACTGGGCCATGGACGGCGTGATCCACCTGGTCGTCAGCGAGGGGACGGCGTTCGGCGAAGATCACACCTTCGACGAGGCGAACAGCCGGGAGGGCCTGTCTCTCGGTGTCGGCGACCTCAACGGGGACGAAAGGCCCGACATCGTGTACGACGACGGCGAAGCCGTGACCATGCTGGTCATCAATCTCTGAAGCCGCAGGCTGGCTGCTTCCCTCCACGAGGCCGACGAGCTCGTGCTCTCCGCTGGCCGGGACGCCGTGTAGGACGCGAAGGCAGCGGGGAGCGTCGACTTCGTGCTCGGCGGTGAGCTCGATCCGGCGCCGCGCCGCCGGTCGCCCTTGCGATCCGTCCACGCTCCGAAAAGCGTGTCCGGTTTGATCGTTCCTTCATCGCCGGGCCGAAGGGGCTGTCTTCACGCCGTCGCCTGCGGGGCGTAGCATGCGGTTGGGCGCGTCGACTCCGGGGGCAGTCTGCCCTCGAGCGCTGCGCCGCGACGTCACCCAACCCGCATCGAGAGGTCTCATGAGTTCTCCGACCGCCCAGCCCGCCGAGAGCTACAACCCCTACGAAGCACCCAGGGCAGACGCGCCCGCGGCGCTGCAACCGGAGGAGCGCTCGCGGTTGCGGCTCGCGAGCGGCGGCCGGCGGTTCGCGAACCTCATCGTCGACTACATGGGATCGATGCTGTTCACGTTCCTCGCGGGCGCGATCTTGGGGCTCCTCGGCGGCGCCGAGGTGTTCGAGCAGGTCAACGATACGTTGCTCGGTCTCGTGATGATGTTCGCGTACTATGTCTCGATGGAGGCGATCTTCGGCGCCACGCTGGGCAAGCTCGTCACGGGCACGCGGGTCGTGATGGAGGACGGCAGCCGCGCCGGCCTCGGTCGGATCGCGATCCGGACCCTGTGCCGGTTCATCCCCTTCGAAGCGTTCACGTTCCTGAAGCGGGGCGACGCGCCCGTGGGCCTGCACGACGGGCTGTCGAAGACCCGCGTCATCCTCGTGCGCGGCGCTGACGACGCACGTTGAGAGGCGGTGCGCCGAGCTCCTGTGGGACCGCCTCGCGACGGGGCAGGTCAGGGGAGGGCCTGCTCGCGAAGGCGAGCGAGAGAACGAGAACACTGGAGGGCCATGGCGCCGAACCCGAGAAAGCAGACACCCACGTCAGACCAGCTCCGGAGGTCGAGGGCTTCGACGCGCACGAGCAAGAGGTACGCGAAGGCGAGGTTGGCCAGCGCCCAGGCCACGTTCACCGCCGGCGGCGACAACCCCTTGAATGGCGGTGATGCGAACGGGGTCTGCAACGGCTGGCCGGACACGCCGGCGATCAGGTGGGGGAGCGCATTGGCGAGGAACGCCCCACCGAAGAAGTACGCGAAATAGACATACCAGGGCATGGAGATCTCCTCGAGCTGTTCGAGCGGAGACGGCTCTCGCATCAAGAAGTAGGTTGGGCGGCTTTCCCACGCAAGGAAGAAGGCAGGGCCGCCTTCTTCGTGTCCGGCTCGACGGGGCCGGGGCAGAGCGGGTCGGGGTCGCTGCCATCGTCAGGGAGCGGCTCCTCGACGCCCGTGTCCGACCCGGAGGGCACCGGCTGGCACGCGAGGCCAGCGCTCATGAACAAGAGAAACGGGAGTAAGCCTCTTCGCATGCCGTAGCAGTAACAGATGGTACCTTCGGAGAGAGGCAGTGGCAAGGATGCGACCGGGGCGATCTGTGAACGGCGTTCACAGATCTTCGTCGCCGCGGGTGGATTGTCCGTCGCGCCGGCGAGGGTCACCTTGCGGCGCGTGACGGGGCCTCTTGCCGGTCCCGCAGAGGAGCAACACCATGCATGCCGTAGGAGTCCACCGCTACCTTCCCATCGAGCACCCCGAGAGCCTGCTCGATCTCCAGCTGCCGGAGCCGGCGCCGAGGCCGCGCGATCTGCGCGTGCGGGTGTGCGCGGTGGCCGTGAACCCGGTCGACGTGAAGGTCCGCGCGCCGAAGCCCCGGGTCGAGAACCCGCCGCGCGTCCTCGGCTGGGACGCCGCCGGCATCGTCGAGTCGGTCGGCGCGGACGTCACCGTGTTTCGGCCGGGAGACAAGGTCTATTACGCCGGCAGCATCGCGCGGCCGGGCAGCAACGCGGAGGTGCACCTCGTCGACGAGCGCATCGCCGCGCCGATGCCGCGGTCGCTCGGGTTCGCCGACGCGGCGGCGCTGCCACTCACCTCGCTGACCGCGTGGGAGGGGCTCTTCGAGCGCCTCGGCGTCGACCCCGAGGGGCGCGACGCGGGGAGCACCGTGCTCGTCCTCGGCGGCGCCGGCGGCGTGGGCTCGATGGTAGTGCAGCTCGCCAAGGCCGCAGGGCTGCGGGTCGTCGCGACCGCCTCGCGCGAGGAGAGCCGGGCGTGGGCGCGCTCCCTCGGCGCGGACGTCCTCGTCGACCACCGCGCGCCGCTCCGTCCGCAGCTCGAGGCCGCGGGGATACAGCACGTGGAGCTCATCTTCAACACGCAGAGCACCGAGGCGTGGTGGGACACGATGGCGGACCTCGTGGCGCCGCGCGGGCGCATCGTGGGGATCGTCGAGGCGAAGGCGCCGCTCGATCTCGGGAAGCTCATGTCGAAGAGCGCGACCTTCGCGTGGGAGCTGATGTTCACGCGGTCCCTCTACGAGACCGCGGACATGGCCGCGCAGCGGGCGATCCTCACGCGCGTGGCGGCGTGGGTCGACGAGGGGCGGGTCCGCACGACGCGCCGCGAGCACTTCGGCCGGATCAGCGCGGCGAACCTGCGCGCCGCGCACGCCCGCATCGAGTCGGGGCAGGCGGTGGGCAAGCTGGTGCTGGAGGGGTGGGGCTGACCGCGAGGCGCGCCGGGCCGCTGGCTCACCTGCCACAGGGTGTCACGTGACACCCTCGTGGCGATGTGTCACCCGCGGCGCTCCTGGCCAGCGGCGCGCGCAGGCGCCCGAGGGCGCGGCGCGAGCACCTCCGCGCAGCGGAGGCGGGCGGCGCGCGGCCGAGACGAGGCTCAATCTTCGCGGTTCGGCGCGAGTTCGCAGCTGGCCTGCCGGTTGCTGAGGTCCCTGCGCGAGCGAGCCGTCGAGATGAATCGACGGCAGCGCCACCCCAGGAGAACTCGCCATGATGTTCGAACGACATGTGCTCATTCGCCGGACCTTGATCGCCGCTGCCCTCGCGTTGCCCATCGGCGCCGCGATCGCCGCGAGCGCGCCGAACGACGCGGTGGCCGGCTGCCAGATCACGGTGCGCGTGCACAACTCCGGCAGTCGGCCGTTCACGGTCGACTGGGACGAGAGCAAGGTGAAGGTGTCCGGCGGCACGTGGGACAAGCTCGCGAAGACCTCGTCCGAGTCGGTCGGCGCCGGTCAGACGAAATCGGTCGTCTATGGGGCGCTCTTCAACTGCGGAGCGAATCGCCGGTATCAGATCCACACGACCCGGGGCGGCGACGAGGAGACGACCTACTTCCCGGGCGTCAGCGCCTGGACGACGGACCAGTCGCCCACGATCAACATCTCGATGTGACGCTGCCACGAGCGCGGTCCGGGCCTCTCGCGCCGTGGGTCGACGTCAGCGGGCGAGGAGCGCGATCGCGTCCTGGATCCCGGCGTGGGTCAGCCGTACGCGGACGTCGACGCGGGCCGCGCCGGATCCGAGCACCTCGGAGGTGACGGCGAGCGGGACGGCGACCCCGCCGCGCGCCGGCAGCGCCGCGAGCGCGGCGAGATCCCTGGCGGCCTCGTCCAGCGCCTCGGGCGTGTCGCCGTTCGCCGCGAGCAGCGTCAAGCCGACCAGCGAGAAGAGCCCGCCGGCCAGCGTCCCGCGCCTCCGCAGCACGTCCATGTCCGGCGCCGCGCCGAGCGTGCCCTCGTCGCGACCCGGATCCGCCGCGACGCGCAGCCGAGCCACCAGGGCGGCGTCGTCCTCGCTGATCCCGAGCCACGTCCGCTGGCCGGCGGGGACGACATAGAGGTGGGTCGTGTGCGCGGGCGGGGCGTCCTTCGTGAGCGGCTTGGAGCGGAGCTCGACGTGGAGCGTCCCCGCGGGCAGCGAGGCGGGCGCGCGGACGATCGCGTGCGTCGTGCTCTGCTTGTCCTCGTCGTCCTTCTTCGGCTTGCCCGCGGCCTGAGCGGTGTTTCCGTCCTTCGGCGCGCTCCGCTTGAACCTGTCGAGCTCATCGCCGCGCTGGAGGAGCTCCTTCACCCCGGAGATCCAGGTCTGCGCCGGCTCCTCGACCGAGGCCAGCACCCACCCCTGGAGCGCGAGGCGCGCCGCCTTTCGCGCGCGCGGCGCCCCCTTGTCGCGCTGGTAGGCCGCGAGCGCCTTCTCCGCCGCCGCGCCGTTCGCCCCCGCGCCGACGACGAGGGGGCCGCCCGTGAGGGCCAGGGTCTCGAGGCGAGCGAGGACCTGATCGAGCCGCGTCCCGTCGTAGCCGTCGTCGATCATGTCGTCGCGCAGCGCCTTGAAGACGGCCTCCCGCAGCGGGGTGAGCTCGGCGCGCGACGCGCCCTGCGTGTGGAAGGCGACCGCCGTGTCGGCCGGGAGGCGGAAGAACGCCGGCGGCGGCGCGGCGTCCTGCGCGGCGGCCGGCGCGAGGGCCAGCGTGAGGGGCGAGCGCCGGCCCGCGAAGCGCAGCGTGAGGCCGACCTCGACGTCCGCGCGGCCCCACGTGAGGTCGACGTTCAACCGCTCGATGTCGCGCAGGAACCCCGCGGCGAGCTCCTCGCCCAGCGCCCCGGCGCGGCCGTCGTCCTCGTCCGCTTCGTCCGCGGCGCTCGCCTCCTCCACGGCCTGGCGGAGGATCCGATCCGAGAGCTCGATCCGCGCGTCCGCGTCGAGCGGCTCCCGGGCCACGACCTGGACGAGGTAGGCCGCGGCGGCCTCGATGTCCTCCACGTCCTCGCCGCAGAGCAGGCGCGCGCCGTCCCGCCGCTCGCCCGGATCGAAGGCGCAGGCCCAGGGCGGCGCCTCCTCGTCGGGATCGGCGTCACGCGCGCGCTCGACGCGCAACAGGCCCGGGTGCTCCTCGAGCTCCTTGAGCACGAAGCGATCGGCCAGCCGCGGCACCTCCTGCTCCGCGACCGACAGGGAGGCAACGGCGTGAGCGCCCGTGGTGCCCAGGAAGGCGACGTCGATCGGCCTGTCGAGATCGACGATCCCGGCGAGGTCCGGGCCCACCGCTCCCTCGAGCACGCTCGTGGGTTCCGTCGAGCCCATGGTGAACATGAGCGCGCTGCTCGGCACGAGCTGCGCGGCGTTCGCCCAGGTCCGCTTCGGATGGGCGATCCTCAGCACGAAGGTGAGCTCTGCCGGCGCGCTCGCGGGCTGCGCCGCCACGACCGCGGGCGCGGCGACGGCGGGGCGCGGCGCCGCGGGCAGCGGCGCGACGGGAGCGCGCTGGGGAGCCGGGGGGCCGGCGCACGCGGTGAGGAGGGCGATCGGGAGGAGGGCGGCGCGCTTCATGGCGGCGCCGATCGTCGCGCTCGAACCGGGCCCCTGGCAAGCGGGGTGTCACTTCGGGAGCTTCATCACCGTACCTGCGGCGCTGTTCGTCCAGTAGACGCTTGTCGCGTCCACGGTGATGCCCAGCGGATGATCTTGCCCCGTCGCGAGCGTCTCGGGATCGCCGCCTCCGATGGGCACCTTCTTCACGGTGCCGTCGTCGTTCGTCCAGTAGACGCTCTCGGCGTCGATCGCGAGCTTCCGCGGGTTGCGCTGCCCCTCCGCGAGCGCGAAGGGGGGGCCGCCCTCGAGCGGAGCCTTCATCACGGTGCCTCCGTCATTGGTCCAGTAGACGGCGGCGGCGTCCACGGCGATGTCCTGCGGCTTGACCTGCCCGTCCGCGATCGCGCTGGGGGCGCCGCCTGCGACAGGCACCTTCATCACCGTGCCTCCTTCGTTCACCCAGTAGACGTGGGTCGCGTCGACCGCGATGCCGAGCGGCGAGTCTTGCCCCTCCGCGAGCGCGACCGGGGCGCCGCCCGCGACGGGCACCTTCATGACGGTGCCCTGGTCGGCGCTCGTCCAGTAGACGTTCTCGGCGTCGACCGCGATGCCCATGGGGTATGTCTGTCCGTCCGCGAGGACCGTGGAATCGCCCTCGTACGTCGCCATCATGATGATCTCGAGGCCTGAGTCGGTGAAATAGATCTGGCCGGAGGGGTCGAGCGTGATGCTCTGGGGGGCGAAGGGGGGGTCTCCCATGAAGAGGAACTCCGCATTGCCGCCGCGGACAGGCACCGTCATCACCTGTCGAGCGACGGGATCGACCCAGTACGCCGTGGTGTCGTCGACGGCGATGTCCGTCGGCTCGACGCCGCCCGACGCCAGGAGGAGGGGCTGGCAGCGCGACGCCACGCACGGCGCTCCCAGGCAATAATGGCCGCAAGCGCCGCAGTGCTCCGGATCGGAGGTCCTGTCCGCGCAGGCGCCGCCGCAGAAGGACAGGCCATCCTGGCAGCCGGGCGCGTCGTCGCCTCCGGTCCCCGCCGCGGCCACGGCGACGCCTCCGCCCCCGCCGGAGGTCCCCGAGCTCGCGGCGTCGGAGCTCCCAGGAGCGAAGTCCCGAGCTTCGGGGCTACACGCGGACAAAGCAAGCACACTCATCAGCAGGAAGCGGTTCATGGCGCGTAGTGTACACGGAACGCGGGAGCACGTCGGCAAGCCTCCCTGGGAGCGCTCGTGATGTTCGCTGCTGTCGGGCGCTGTCGTATCAGCGGGCCAGCGCGACGAGCGACTCGGGCATGCCGAGGTCGACAAGGGCCCGCCGCACGAGGGAGAAGAGCTCGAGTTAGACGCGATCGAACGCCCCCTCGAGCGGCGTCGCGGCTTTCCTCAGCGCGCCGGCGTCATGCCCGTGTCGTCGAGCGCCGGCCAGGCTGGCCGGAGCGGGAGGACGAGCGCATCGAACGGCGCGGGCAGCGATACGGAGGTCGCCGCGTGCAAGCAGAACTCCCGGCCGGGTCCGAGCACCATCTGGCGCATCCACAGGCCGGCGCTCGCTTGCTCCAGGATCGGCGTGAGCCGGGCGAACAGCTCACCGTAGGAGACGCCGTCGGGCTTGCCGAACCAGTGGGCGTAGCCGGGCGCGTTCAGCGCAACCCCGCCCCGCAGGCGATACAGGCCCCCGGCCCCGCCGCCGGCGAGCGCGGCCGCCGCGTCGTGCGGCGCCGAGCGGCTGGCGGAGACCGCGGCCTCGTTCAAGGCGCCGAGCGCACCGAAATCGTGCACGAGGTACCAGTCCTCGTAGACGTCGCCGCCGCCGGCCGCCCACGGGGCCCCGGACAGCCCGACGCTGAACGACCGGCGAAAGCCCGGCGCGGGCGCTCGGGCGAGCGCCGCGTGGAAGGCGCGCTGCCGGCGCTCGTACTCGCCCGCGGCGGCCTGCGGTTGCCTCCAGTGCCAGAACACGTAGGCCAACATGGACTCGCTGTTCCCTTCCGCGGGATAACTCACGTCTTCTCCGATGCCGGATGCTTCATGTTCATGTAGACACCGCCGGCTTCGAGCTCATCCAGCATCTGGCAGAGGCGCTTGTCCCTGGTGTCCTGCCGCTTCGCCTGATGGATCCACCCGACATAATCGTTCTGCTGGTAGGCAGGGCGCGCCTTGTAAGCATTCATCAGGCCACGCTCGTTCAGCGCGGTCTTGACGAACTCGGGGATCGGGTGCCTGGGCCGTCTCAGGCCTGACGGGTCGGCGCTCATGGCTACCTCGTTATACCGATGCACGGCGTGGAGGTGAAGCGGAGGGCCGTGCCCCTCGCCGCTCGGGGCTCGCCCCGGGCGATCACGGGCTGGGCGCGGCCCTCGTGGTCGATGAAACTTTCACCGCCGTGGGGCGTCTCAGCTCCCCGGAGGTTCCGCCCGATGCCCAGACGTCGTGGTCTCTTCCTTGCGTTCTCCCTTCTTTGTCCGGCGCTGCTCTCCGCCGGGTGTGCCCAGCCGATCGACGCTCCGGACGCGACCGCGTACGTGCTGCTCGATCCCGCGGCGCGCGCTCGCTGGACCGTGGCCAGCGACGGCTGGCAAGGCGCGCCGATCCTGCCGGTCGCCCTCGACGTGGAAGAGACGGCCGTGCTGCGCGGCCCGGAGGGCGCGCAGCGGATCGCGCTGCGCGGGGGCATGCTCGCGCACGTCCGCGGCGTCGAGGGCGAGATCCGATGGCTCGCGCTGGGGGAGGAGGCGCGGGACGACCGCCTGACGCTGCACGCGAGCAAAGCGGCCGCGGCGGCGCTCGCGGCGCTCGTCGGCGGCGAGATCTCCCCGCGCCGCGACGGCATGTGGACGCTCACAGCGCCGGATCTGCTGGAGCGTGGCTCCTTCCTCGATCCGCCCGAGGGCGTGATCGAGGCCCTGCCGGACGCGCAGCGCGATCCCGGCGATCCCGCCGCGTTCGCGCCCTCGGCGGCGCAGGACGCCCTGGACGCGCTCGCCGCGGTGCCTGCGGCCGCCAGAGGCGGCGCGCTGGAGCCTGGCAGCGCGGAGGCAGAGCTGGTCGGCCTCTACGCCGCGGGGCTGCGGACGCTCCTCCTGGACGCGTCCGGGGGCTTCACGCTCGAGGACCGCTGCACCGGGGAGGTGGTCGCGACCGGCGACTACTCGGCCGCGGGCGATCACGTGATGCTGCGATCCGCGGGGGCGGCGCCGATCGTGCTGGGCCGGGATCGGGATAGGCTGGTGCAGCTGGGCTGGGAGGCCTTCGTGCCGCTCGCGCCCGAGCCCTCGGGGCGTGGCGAGGCGGAGAGCGGGCTGCTCGGGAACGGCGGTGAGGAGTGACCATGAAGCGCAGGCATTTGCTGGGAGCGACTGCAGCAGGGCTCGCGGCCACCGCGTGGCCCGCGTTCATCCGCGACGCGTTCGGCGACGGCGCCGCGTGCGACGAGACGGGCAAGCCGGTGGCCGCCGCGGGGTCGCTGGTCCAGGTGTCGGCCGCGTTCCGCCGCGCCCGGCAGGCGAGCAGGGCGCTGCTCGTCTTCGTCATCCCTGCCGACGACAGCGCCAAGTGGGAGCGCGGCCACGCGTTCGGCGAGCTGCTCAACTTCGGCGCGGACGGGGATCTCGCCCCGCTCGCGGGCGTCGAGGTCGTCTGCGCGACCATGGCCGATCTGAAGAAGCTCGTGCCCGGCGCCGGCAACGGGGAGCCGCTCATGGTGGCTGTCAGGACCGACAAGGTGCCTGTCGTCGCGACGCAGCTCGACGTCGCGCTCCCGAGCTACGACGGAATGCGCCGCATGGCGGCCGGGGGCCGGGAGGAGCAGCTGAAGCACGACGACACGATCGCCGCGCAGCGGATCGGCGCGCTCGGGGCGCTGCTCCGGAAGGGCCTTGGCGCCGACGCGCGCAACGTGGAGGCCCGGGCCGCGAGCGTGCGCGCGCGGCTCGTGAAGGCGCCGCCCGCGGGCGCGCAGTGGGCGATCGCCAGCGGCTGCGGGATCGACGTCGAGGGGGCCAAGGACAGCGGGCTCATGGCCTGCGGCATGGGGCACGTGCCCTCCAAGTCACGGCGCTTCCTGTACTTCTTCTCGGTCGACGGGCGCGGGGCATCGACGCGTTGATCCCGGTCGGCCTCACGCTCCAGCCCGACGCGGCGTTCCTCGACCTGCTGGCCGAGGTGATCCTGCGCGACGCCGACTACTACGAGGTGGCGCCCGAGACGCTCTGGCGCGTGCCGGACGCCGCCGAGGCCGATCTCCAGGAGAACGGCTTTCACCGCCGCTTCGCCGAGCTCGCGCGCCGGTCGGACCGGCCGTTCGTCGCCCACGGCGTCGGCTGGTCGCTCGGCGGCGCCTCGGCCGCCGACGCGGGCCGGCGCGCCCGCTGGCTCGCGGCCCTCCGGCGCGACCACGCGATCTTCCGGTTCCGCTGGTACACCGACGATGAGGCAACCCCGAGGTCAAGGGCTTTAGCGCTCTCTTTCCGCGGCTGACCGGCTTCGAAGCGGCAGCGGTAGCGCTCGGCGTCGTCAGTGCAGGTCGTTTCGGCATGGACGTCTCCCTTCGCCCTGGTGGGCGTCGTTACGGTTGTGCTGGAGCGCCGCGTCGCGTCCGCAGGAGCGAGCTGTGGCTCAATCGACGATCCGCATTCACAGGCCGGCGGTTGCCCTGGTGGCCTGGATGCAGGCTGGGGTCCGAAACGGGATCGTGGAGGCGCAATCTATCAAACGGCGTGTTCTACCCAGAGGCGGATCACCCTCGGTGTTCCCGCGCTCATCCACGTAGCCCTCTTTCACGCTCCCAACGTGGCGCGCTCGTGGCGCAGGTCCCCCGTGTGGGGGAAGTCAGTGCATCGAGGCCCTCCTTGAGGTCGAGCTCGGCCTCGATGGAGCCGCTGCCGTGGCGGCATTGAGTCCCTTGTCGACGGACCGCTGCCGGCGGCGCGCCTTGACCGTGGCTCGCTGCAAGGCGTGCGCCTGCTGCTCGACCGACTGCGCCTGCAGGCGCAGGCCCTTGGCCGAGGCAGCCGCTGCGCTCTGCGCGTCGTAGAGCGTGCCGTCGCGCCACATGGCCCACAGCACCCCCGACAGCCGCCGCGCCAGCGCCACGACGGCGATGTGGCGACCCCGGCGTTCGGCAATGGCGTCTGCCCATCGACGCAGTGGGTCGTCGCCGCTCTTGTTCTTGTGCCGCAGGATAGTGTGCGCGGCCTGCGTCAGCAGCATGCGCACGTACGCGTTGCCTTGCTTGGTGATCGAACCCAGCCGCCGCTTGTCGCGCCCGCCGGAGGTGTCCTCCAAGGGAACCAGACCCAGGTAGGAGGCGAGCTGGTGGGCGTGGCGAAAGCGCTTGGCTTCGTCCACGACCGAGACGAACGCGGCAGCGACGACCAGCCCCACGCCGGGCGCCGTGGTCAACCGCGCGATCACCGGCTCGTGGGCGCACAGCTGCTCGAGCGCAGCATCGACCAGCGCGATCTGGGGGTTGAGCACCTCCAGCGCGGTCACCAAGGGCCCGACCAGCTGACGGGTATCGGCTGGCAAAGAGGCCTCGCTCAGCCGCGCGAGAAAATCCTCGGTCATGCATGTCGCGACCTTGTGTCCGCAGGCGCGCAGGATGCCGCGCACGGTGGTGACATACTGGGCCCGCGTCTCGACCAGCGCGCGTCGCACGGCCAGCTGGTGGCGTATGGCTCGCCGGTGGGGCGACAGCACGTGAGCGAGCGGAATGCCCCCGCGCTCGACGGCGCGCGCCAGCGCCTCGGCATCGAGGCGGTCATTCTTGCGGCCGTGCTGGCCAACGCCGAGCTGACGTGCTCGCGTGGTGTCGACGACCAAGACGTCGTGGCCCCAATCGCGGAGCTTGTCGTGAACCACCCAGGCCTCGCGGCACGCCTCGAGCGCCACCCGGGCCGGCGAGGACGACGGACCGAGGACGTCCTGAAGCGAATCAAACGAGCGGACCGTGCGTCGCAGCGCCACCTGCCCGCCCGCTACCTCGCAGAACGAAATCTCGTTGACCCCCAGATCCAGCGCTACACTTCGCATGGCTGACCTCTCCTGGGCCCCCGTCGACTGCGTCTTCGAACGCGTGGGGGTGCCCGCAGGCAACCCTGCAGGCGAGAGGTCAGCCATCTTGCTTGCTGCTCCGAGTGGCTCCTTCTTGCGCGCTGCTCTCCGGAGCTTGGAGCCCCCGCCGGAGGCCTCCGTCCGCCCGTCGCCCGCAGCTTTGTCCGGCTGGAGCGCGCAGGGGGAGTCAAGGGCGGCGGAGCCGGCGAGCTCCGCTCGCGAACCCTTGACGCCCCCGAGCACTCCAGCACGCTCTGCTGCTGCCGATGGGCCGACCTCCACGGTGCAGCGGGCTGTCTTCGCAGGCCCCGCCGCGCGGACACGTCGAGCAGACGCACGGGTCGGTGCGGTCGGCATCGTGGATCCAGGCTCCGCTTGGGTTGCCTCATCCCATCTATCACCTCGGGATCAGCGCGCCCGCCGGGCTCTCGGCCGGGCTGCCGCTCCCGATGCCCATGAGCGCGCACAGCGCCGCGGTTGCCCGCCGCGCGCTCCGGGCGATGCAGGACGTCGTGGAGGACGTCGGCGTCGAGAACAGCGTCAGCTACTTCGTGCTCGGCGATCCGCTGGACGAGCCGCGCTTCCTCGAGCGCATCCTGAGGGCGCCGCGGACGCACCTGCTGCTCGACCTGCACAACGTCCACACCATGGCGGAGAACTTCGGCTTCGATCCGGCCGAGTACGTGGCGCGGCTCGATCTCGCCCGGGTGATCGAGATCCACCTCTCCGGCGGCGGCCCGAGCGATCCGGGCTGGCTGCCTTCAGGCCGGGTGTTGCGGCTCGACGGCCACGACGACGCCGTGCCGGAGCCGGTGTGGCGCCTCCTGGACGAGGTCGCGCCGCGCTGCCCGAACCTGCGCGGGGTGACCCTGGAGCGCATGGAGGGCACGGTGCACGGCGCGGACGACGCGGCGGCCGTGCGGGAGGAGCTCCGCCGCGCGCGGCGCGCGCTCGGCCGGCGCGGGAGGCGCGGGTGACGCGGGCGGCCGGCGGCGGGGCGGCGGGGCGCGCGGCGCGTGGCGGGGCAGGGGAGGCCCGCGGCGGGGCAGGGGAGGCCCGTGGCGGGGCAGGGGAGGCCCGCGGCGGGGCAGGGGAGGGCGCGGCGGCGCGGCTGAGCGGGGCGCAGGCGCACGCGCGTTACGAAGCGCTCGTAGCCCGCGCGATGACCGTCGAGGATCCCGTGGCCGCGCTGCGCGCCGCGGCCGAGGATCCGGCGCTGCCGCCCGCGCTCCGGAAGGCGCTGCTCGGCGCGGACGAGGACGGCGTGAGGATGTCGGCGCTGCTCGTGGCGCGGCTGCGCTTCGAGCGCCTCCTGCGCGGCTCGCCCGAGGCCGAGGCGTGGTTCGACCGCGATCCTGCGGACTTCAGCGCCGCGTTCCGGCGCTACCACGCCGAGGTGCCGCCCACCGCCTTCTTCCCCCCGGGCGAGGCTCGCCTGTTCCGCGGCTGGATCGAGGCGCAATCCGCCCCTGCACGCGGCGCACGGCCTCGTGACCTCGGGGCCATGGCCTCCGAGGGGGCGATCCATCATACCGCCCCCAGCCCTGAGGCAGAGCGACGGATCGGTGCGGTGAGCCGCGACGCTGGCCCAACCGGCGCGCCTGGGGTCTGGAGAGCTGGCGCCGACTGGCCAGTCGCCTCGGGCCCCCGTGATCGCCGAGCATCCCAGTCCCCCGCGCCGCGCCGTCGCCCTCGGGGATGACGCGGCGGACCGGAGGCGTCCGTGCCTTTGTCTTTCTCGTACGCGATGCTGTTCAACAGCCGCCCGTCGTGCGTGATGTCGGCGTGCGCGTCATCCGTCTCTTCAGGCCGAGCGAGCGACCATTTCCGCCCCAGCGTTGCGCGCGGACCCTGACACCGATTTCATAATACGAGTACAGGCTGATGCGGCCGTTCGGGTGCCATTCACGGCAGGGGTCGTGTACCCGCCTACGGCGTCGTGGAGCTCCAATCGAAGCTGTCCGGAAGGGGGCGACGCGCGGAGCGGCGGATTCACTTTGCCGTCACGATACCATTGCAGTCCGCCAATCTCTCCCGCCTGTGCATCCTCATCGAAGGCCACGCCGCTCAAGAGAGGCGCGACCCCGAAGGCGCGGCGACGGCTGATCGAGATCTCCGGAAAGGGCGATTCATGCCGCGCCTGAACTGACGGCGTCACAGTCGCGAAACAAAGTGTCCAGTGTGAAATTTTATGTTCGGTATTGTGCTCGATAGAAGTGTGAGTTCGGGTGCACGTGAGGCTTGACAGGTCGACGAAGCTTTGAAAGCCTCGCTTTCGTTCAAGCGTAGAGACGAGTACGCCTGGAGGTCATGTGCAACCTCTTATCGGTGTTTTGTCGAGCTACACGCTCGATCCGGTCGACGCTCTCCATGCGCCGACCGTCGTAGGGCTCATCGACGGACTGTGCCGGTGCGGACGGAAGCAGGGCAGGGACTATGATCTCGTGGCGGTCCACTCCAACGCGCTTGAGGATCTCGAGGCTGCGCTGCGGAGATGGCTCCGCGAGGGGGTCGACCTCTTGTTCTCGGGGGGCACGCCGGCTTGCGCAGTGATCCGCAAGATCCTCTCGGAATCGGGCCAGCACAAGCCGGTCGTCTACTACGGCGCCCACCCCATCGATGGAGAGCACGAGGTCGCGTTGCGGGACTGCCTCCGCCCGGACACCGTTTGTGTTCGCATCGAGCTGCCCTTGACGTATACGCCGCGCAATTTCTCGATATTGCGGCGGCTCTTTCCCGAGCTCCGCAAGGTTCACATCCCGTTCGCCCGCAACACGGCGTTCTGCCATCGCGAGATGGCGGAGCGCTACGATAGGTTCGTGGCCGCCCACGGCCCGCACGGATGGATACAGGGCGACGAGGTCGGCTTCGCCTCCCTGCGGAACCTCTCATGGATCATCGACGCCGATTATGCGGAGCACCCGTTGACGACCGCCGCCGGGCTCCGCGAGGCCCTGCGGGCGATCCCGGCGCGCTCGCCGGAGGAGCCGGTCCATGACGTGATCGTCGCCTTCAATGATACCTACCACATCGCCGGCGCTCCCCGCGTCCTGCTCGACCACTCGAAGCAGGACAACGTCCCCGTGGTGTGGGTCAACAACCCCACCATGCCTGCGGCCGGCGCGGTCGCGGATTTCTGTAACCCCTTCATGCGGGTCGCTCAGCACGCGGCCCGTTATGTCGAGGAGTTTCTCTCCGGCCGCTGGGAGGAAGGGAGACAGACGCTGGAGTGGAGCCACGACACCCATTTCTCCATGAACCGCGCGCGGCTGCTCGAACTCGGCGTCCCGCCGAAGACCATCGAGGGCTCGGCTCGTTTCTTCCATGAGATCGTGGGATGAGCAGGGTCCTCGTCCTCAGCTCCTACGGCGTGGGCGCCGGCGTGGGTGTCCATTACCCGCCGGTGCAGGAGTTCGAGCGGGAGCTCGCCCGCCTGGGGGCCGGCGCGGACGTGGTCGTCCACCACGCGCGCAGCTTGCAGGCGCACGCAGGCTTCCTGAAGCGTCTCTCCGTCGACCCGGCGCTCGTCTACGCCTGCGGCTCCTCCGTCATGGAGGTCGCGGCCCGCGCCCTCGACGAGCGCGGGGGGCCCGGCGTGCCCATCGTCTACTGGGGATCGCACATCGAGGACTGCGGCGAGCTCGTGAACCCCCGCCCGAGCGCGCCCTGGATCTCGGGCGTCGAGGTGCCGATGCCGCTCTACCGCTCGCACCGGCATTTCCGGCTGCTCAAGCGGCTGTTCCCCAATCTGGAGCAGGTGCACTGCACCTTCTCGATGGACAGCGCCTTCATCCAGGGGGCGCGGAGAGCGCGCTACGAGCGCGCGCTCTCGCGTGAGCGAGGAGACGCCTGGATCCCTTCGGGCTCGGAGCTCTCGGCTTTCCCGGGCCTCAGGCGGCTCGGCGAGCTCATCGATGTCGCCGTCTTCGAGCACCCCTGCGCAGATCCCGAGCGCGCCGCGCAGGCCGCGCGCGCGATCCCGCCGGCCGCGCGCCGCGCGCCGGAAGCGGTCCGCGCCTGTTTGATCAGCTGTATCGACTGCCTCCACATCGACGGCGCTGTCGAGCAGATGGCGCGCGCCGCGTCCGAGTCCGGGGTGCCGTTCATCGGACTCAACTTCGGCGCGTTTCTGCCGCAGCACGGGCCCCTCCTGTCCTTCGAGAGCGATCTTCTCGGCGCGAGCCGCCTCGCCGCCCGCATCGCGCACGACATCCTGCAGCGGGCACGCCGGCCGGATCGAGGGCGCATCGCCTCGTACGACCGGTTCGTCCTCCGCCTGCACCCGGCGCTGGCCGCAGTGTGGGGGCTACGGCTGTCCGACAGGGAGCAGGCGTGGCTTCTGAAGTCCTTCGGTCGCACCCTCGCGAGCATCCATGAGGAGACACCATGAGCCAGGATCTCGAGCTGTTGATCAGGTCACTCTTCGCCAGAATCCAGAAGGTCCCCGCAGAGACGGTGGACATGAACGCCGATATTTTCCAGGTCTACGGGGTCGACAGCTTGCGGGCCGTCAAGCTACTGAGCACGTTGGAGGTCGAGCTCGAGATCGAGCTGCCGAGCGAGCAGGCGGGGAATCTTCGCTCGCTCAACGACGTGCTACGTTGCGTCCAAAGTGCTCAAGCCGAGGAGGCGCGGCGCGCTGCGAGCTAGACATGAAGAAGCGCATCCTCTTCACCACCATCTTCCGGCCGTTCTCCAAGCCGGGGAAGTACAACCTGCCCGGCGACGAGAAGTTCCTCGACTACTTCTCCAACCGTCTGACCCGCGAGCCCGGGTTGTTTGTACTTCATGACAACCACCCGACCGTGGCGCCGCACCTCATCGCCGCCAACGTCGACGCCGACGTCACTGTCCTGGAGACACCCACGATCGAGGAGTTCAAGGAGGAGCTCAGGAGGGGCTACGACATCGTGGCGATCACCTTCCTGACGCTGCACTTCCCGAAGCTCATGCACATGGTCGCCTGGGCGCGCAAGCTCGCGCCCGAGGCGAAGATCGTCATCGGCGGCTTCGGCACTGCGCTCTACGATCTCGAGCGCCTCGAGGTGGACGGCGTCTGCCAGGAGGAAGGGATCGGCTATATGCGTAAGTTCCTCGGGCAGAGCCTCCAGGATCCGGTCGAGCACCCGATCATCACCTTCGACATCGGGTTGCGCGTCGGAGTCCAGCACCCCGGGCTGCCGAGGAAGCGCGTCGGCATCCTGGTGAACGGCTTCGGGTGCCCCCACGCCTGCGAGTTCTGCTCGACGTCGGCCTATTTTGGCAGGAAGCACGTCCCGCTGCTCGGCTCCGGTCAAGCGCTCCTCGACACCATGGTGCGCTACGAGCGCGAGGCCGGGGTCAAGGACTTCATCATCTACGAGGAGGACTTCTATCTCTACAAACGTCACATCAACGACTTCGTCGCCGCCGCGCGCGGCCATGGGACGCTCTTCTCCTACGGGTGCTACGCGACCATCAAGGCGCTGAGCCAGTTCGACATCGAGGAGCTGGTCGACAGCGGGCTCTCGCACGTGTGGATCGGCGTGGAGTCGACCGACTCGCCCTTCAACAAGAGCATGGGACGGCCCATCCGGGAGGTGTTCGAGGAGCTGCAGCACTACGGCGTGACGACAACCGGATCCATCATCGCCGGACTCGATCATCACAGGCGTGACAACCTGCACGGGGAGTTCGAGCACCTCGCTTCGCTCTTCCCCTCGACCGTCCAGATCTCGAACCTGATCGCCGGCCCCGGGACGCCGCTCCGCGAGCGGCTGGCGCAGGAGAACCGCCTGGTCGTCGATCAGCTCCTGATCGACTCCCACCTCTATAGCGACCAGGTCGTCCACCCGGAGTTCGGCCGCGGCGAGCTGCGAGAGCTCATCTTCCAGGGGTACGATTACATCTATGAGACCATCGGCCCGGCCGTCTATCGGATGATGAGGACCTGGCTGGAGGGATCGCGCAACCTGCGGCGCTCCCACCGCGAGCGGCTGCGCGCGCGTGGCGAGTTGCTCGCCCGACGCGCGGCGGCCTTCCGCCCGCTGTTCCTCGACACCTTCGAGTACCTGCCGAATGACGCCGTCCGGAAGGCGGTGGAGGGATGCCTGGCCGAGATGGAGGCCGACGTGGGCCCGCCGGACGAGCAGGCCCTCGCCACCGCTCGCCTCCTCCGGGAGGCGTTCGACAGCGAGATGCAGCGGCTGGAGAGGGAAGGGCCGCATGTCTACGAGCCGCCGACGCGGACGAGCCTGTACGCAGGGCGCGGGGGCACCTTCGCCTCCCCCGAGGTGCCTGTGATGCCCACCATCCCACGACCCTTCGACGTGAACGTGGAGCGGCTCCGCCGCGCCTGAGCGACCGATGCCTGCCCGCCCCACCCCGCCGATCACGCGGCGCGTAGCGGCGAGGCGGCCCGCGGGAGAAAGACCCCCGATGCCCTCACTCGAACTGCCGAGCGGCGTTTGCCTCGACTATGATGTGTCCGGTCGCGGCGCGCCCATCGTCCTCATCCCAGGCTTGGGTAACCGCCGCTTCATATGGCTGGAGATCATCCTGGCGCTCGAGGAGCGTTACCGGGTCTACGCCTGCGATCTCCGGGGCCACGCGGGCAAAGCGGCGAGCGGTAAGTTCACCATCCCCGATCTCGCCGAGGACATTGCCCTGTTCATGAAGGCGCTCGGGATCGATGGCGCGGTCGTCATGGGCCACTCCCAGGGCGGCTTCGTCGCGCTGGAGCTCGCGCTCGCGCACCCGTCCCTGGTGCGCGCCCTGGTCCTCGCGGCGAGCGCTTCGTACACGGACGAATACGGCAGGACTCTGCTCCGGCACTGGCGCTCGCTCGCCGAGAAGGGCGATCCGCAGCTCCTGATCGACGAGCTGTTCCTCTGGAACTTCTCGCCGCACTTCTGCAACGAGCGCACGCGGGAGATGAAGAGGCTGAAGTCGATGATCCGAAAGGAGGCGTTCGACGCCGCGGCGTTCGTCCAGCACACCATCGCCTGCGAGACCCACGAGACGCGGAGCCGCCTCGCCGCCATCGAGGTGCCCACGCTCCTCCTGGGCGGGGACGCCGATATTGTGATGACCCTGCGGCACAATCGCGTGCTGCGCGACCTGATACCGCGGAGCGAGATCGTGACGCTGCCGGAGGTCGGTCACCAGCTGGTGGCCGAGTCGCCTGCCGCGGCGCTGCCGCCGATCACCGCATTCCTCGACAGGATCGCCGCGGCCCCGGCGGAGCCGCGGCAGGCGGCGCGCGAGGGCGCATGAGCGCGCGAATGGAGGACACGGTCGTCGATTGCCTGCGGAGGACGGCGGAGCGATCCCCGGAGAACGGCGTCACGGTCTACGACGCGCGGGGCGACAAGGCGGAGGAGAAGTATCCGGAGCTGCTCCGCCGCGCGCAGCGTTTCGCGTTCGGGCTCCGGAGACGTGGCCTCGCCGCGGGCCAGCGGATAGGTCTCTACCTGCCCTCGTCCGTCGAGTTCTTCGTGGCCTATTTCGGCGCCTTGATGGCGCGGCTCGTCCCGGTGTCGCTGCCGGTGCCGGCCTTCGGGCGCGGGCTCAGCCGGCGCGAGGCGCAGCGCTTCGCCGCCATCGTCGAGGACGCGCGGCTCGCGTGCCTGATCGACGGCGCCGGCCTCGATGGGAAGCGTATTGTCCCCGAGGAGCAGCCCCGCTGCACTTTCGCGGCCGTGGCCGAGCTCGGCGAGGGCGCCGGCGGGGAGCTCCAGCGGGAGCGGCTCGACGATCCGGCGTTGATCCAATACACGTCGGGAAGCACCTCGTCCCCGCGGGGCGTCGTGCTCTCGGAGCAGAACATCAGCGTCAACGTCCAGCTGATCGCCCATCTCGTGGACATGAACCCGCGGGACACGATCGATCTCTGGATCCCGCTCTTCCACGATATGGGGCTGATGGGCTCGCTCGCCACGATCGCGAGCGGAGCCAACCTCCGGGTGTGCTCACCGTCGGTCTTTCTCATGGATCCGCTCGGCTGGCTCCTCCGTTTCGCCGCTCGCGGGGCCACGATCAACCCGTCTCCGAACTTCTTTTATCGCTTGCTCGTCGATGAGTACGACCCCGAGCGGGCGCGCGATCTGGATCTCCGCCGGTGGCGGGTCGCGTTCAACGGCGCGGAGATGGTCCGGCCCGCGGACGTCGAGCGCTTTCAACAGGTCTATGGCCCGCACGGGTTCCCGGCGACGACCATGTTTCCCGTCTACGGACTGGCCGAGGCGACGCTGGCGCTGACGTTCCCGCCGCTCGGCGCGTCGCGCGTCGTCCAGGGCGCAGAGGTATTCGGTCCGGACTGCGCACCGCGTTTCCGGCAGCGGCCGTTCATGTCCGTCGGCGTGCCGCTGCCGGGGCACGAGATCACGCTGCGGCGCCCGCCCGAGACGGAGCAGTGCTGGGAGCTGCCGCCCCAGGTGGGCGAGATCCTGGCCAGAGGGCCATGCATCATGCAGGGCTACACCGATTCCGCGGGCTCGAGCCCGAGCCAGCCTTTCGTGGACGGCTGGCTGCGGACGCGCGACCTGGGCTTTGTCCACGACGGGCACCTCTACATCTGCGGCCGCATGGACGAGGTCATCATCGTGCGCGGCGCGAATTACTTCCCCGAGGACATCGAGGCGTTCGTCGAGCAGAGCGGCCTCTTCGAGGGCGCGGAGATCACCGCGAAGGCGGCGTTCCGGCTCGATGGGATCTCGCCGGACGGGGTGGGGCTCGCCATCGAGGTGAAGCGCGCGCCGGACGGGGTGGAGGAGAGGGCCCGTCGGCTCGAAGGGGAGCTCTTGCGGCAGCTCGGCTTCCGCGTGCGGGTGATCGTCCTCGGGCAGCGCGCGGTGCCTCGCACGACAAGCGGCAAGCTCAAGCGGCTGGCCCTGGCCGCGATGCTCGCGCAAGGCGAGCTCTCGGAGAAGATCGTCGCCGCGGCCGGGGCCATCGAGCTGCCAGGCTCGCCGGCGGGCTAGGCCACGCGGCCGTCGCTGAGCCCGAGAAATCGGACCACGGCGGCGTTGAGGATACATATGGAATGAAAACATCTGCGCCCCCTGCCTCCCTGTGGTTATCTCCCTAGCCCTCACACCATCCGGCGAGGAAGCGATGCGCGAAGCGATGATACGAGATGTGCGGCCCGAGCTGTGGGAGGCGCTGCGGCCGGTGTACGAGGATCGCGGGCGGCTCTGGGCGCAGATGTGCCGCGGCGAGTTTGCCGAACCGATCTGGACGGCGCTGACCCGCGCCGGCGCCTTCGGCGCGATCCTCGATGAGGCGCCCGCGGAGGCGCCCCGCGGTCTGTCCTATGCGGCGCTGGCGATGCGCGCGCTCGGCGAGGCCGGCTTCCTTGCCCTCTTCCCGGCGCTCACAATCGCGGGCTCTGCCTGCATCCTCCGGCACGGGTCGCCCGCCTTGCGCGCGGAGCTGCTGCCCGAGGTCGCCGCGGGCGCGCGCCGCATCTGCTTCGGCGTCACGGAGTCGCGCGCCGGTTTCAACGTCCTGGAGATCGACACCGTTGCTCGCGCGGACGGCGAGGAGTACCTGCTCTCCGGGGAGAAGAGCTACGTCTCGGGCTTCGACGTCGCCCACGAGATGCTCGTCATCGCGCGCACGCGCCCGCTCGAGGACGTCGTCCGCGCCGGGCTCCCGCGAGCAGCGGGCATTTCGCTCTTCCTCGTCCCCACCGGCAGCGATGGCCTGGAGAGCGAGGTGCTGCCGATCCGGGGGGAGTGCCTCGTCCACCCGCACCGCGTCGCGATGCGCAACGTCCGCGTCCCGCGCGATCGGCTCGTCGGCGCACCAGATCAGGGCTTCTCTGCCCTGGTCGCGGGGTTCAACATCGAGCGGATCCTCATCGCGTCGGTGATGCTCGGCGCGGCGCACCACTGCCTCGCGGTCGCGGTCGAACGTGCCCGCGGCCGCAAGGTCTTCGGTGATCGGCCGATCGGCGCCTACCAGGCGATCCAGCATCCACTCGCCGACGTGAGGATCCGACTCGAAGCGGTGGAACTGCTCATCGACAGGGCGGTGCGCGCGCTCTCGGAGGGCGCGCCGGCGAAGGAAGCGGAGTTTCTGGCGAACTCGGCCAAGTACCTGGCCTCCGACACCGGCCTGGCTGCCGTCGACTGCGCCATCCAGGCCCTGGGAGGGCTGGGGTTCGACGAGCGTCACGGCATCATCCAGATGTGGGACGCGATGCGCCTGCTCAAGCTCTCGCCGATCAGCAACGAGCTCATCCTGAACCGCGTCGGTGAGCAGATCCTCTCGCTGCCGCGCACGTGAGCCGCGCGGCGCCCTGCCGCTTTCGCTGTCGCCGCTCTTGGAGCATGCTCCCGGCCATGCCCAATGCAGATCATTACCGCCGCCTCGAGCGGATGTTCGCTTCGGCCCCGGTGTCGCAATGGCAAGGCGCCTCAGCCGAGGTCAGCGAGCGTCGCGCCGTCGTGACGATCCCGGTGAAGCAGGAGTTCTTTCACGCCGCCCAGGCGGTGCACGGCTCTCTTTACTTCCGTGCGCTCGACGACGCGGCCTTCTTCGCGGTGAACTCGGCGGTCGAAGACGTCTTCGTCCTCACCGTCTCGTTCACCATTTACTTCACGCGCCCGATCACCGGCGGCGCGCTGCGCGCGGAAGGCCGGCTGACGCATTCGTCGTCGCGTCTTTACATCGCCGAGTCGACGCTTGTGAACGACGAGGGAAAGCTGCTCGGCCAGGGCAGCGGCACCTTCATGAAGAGCACGATTCCGCTGAGGGACGCGCTCGGCTATGTCTGACCACGCGCCGAGATCGAGCGCGTAAACCTGCTCCGCGCGGCGCCAGATCCCCGACCAGCGGTGCGCCTTTCCACCGCGCCTGCGACACTCCGCCGAGCTCCACAACCCATACGCGGGCGCTGTGCCGCCGACCGCCTTCTTCCCCCTGGGCGAGGCCCGCCTGTTTCGCGGCTGGATCGAGGCGCTGTCCGCGCCTGGTCGCGCCCGACGGCCCCGATGACCTGTCCAATGTGACCGCCGTCCCGCGCCGCGCGCTGCCGCGCGCGTCGGTGTAGCCTGGCGGCATGCGCGCCCACCGCCTCCGTCACGCCCTCGCCCTCGTTGCGCTGGCGGCCGGCGCCGGCATCGCCGGGTGCTCGTGGTGGCCGTCCGAGCGCCCCTCCGTGTCACGCCAGGACGTCGCGAGGGCGGGGGTGCAACCGCCGGCCCCGTCGCCCTCCGGCGCGGCCGCGGGCGAGCCGGCGCCCGGCGCTGCGCCGCAGGAAAACGCGCCGCCGGGGCGGCCTCTGCTGCTCATCACGGATCCCGCGGTGCTCGCCGAGCTCGAGGCCGCGGGCCTCGACTTCGGCTCGGTGCTCACCGGGGCGTCGCGCGCGCCGGCCTCGCTCTCCGCGCTGTTCCGGACCGCGGCGCTCGCCTCGGTCGCGCGCGTGCTCGCCGACGACCTGCGGCAGGTCCAGCGCGCCGATCCGAGGAGCGGGACCAGCGTCGCCCGCCACGCTCACCGCCTCTTCGACGAGCGGTGGCTCTCCGCAGAGAGCGCCCGCTTCGAGCTCATCGGCGTGGTGAACCGGATGGATCGCCGCCCGTTCGACGCCTCCGCCTGTGGAGAGACCCGCCTCGTGTACCGGCTCGCTTACGCCGCGGAGGCCCCGGCCGGAGCGAGTTCGCGCCTCCCGATGACCGCGTCGTTCGAGCTGCTCGCGCCCGCCGGCGACGCCCTCTCGTGCCGCCGGCTCGCGCAGGCCTGGTCGCGCGCCGGCGCGCTCTCCGGGCCGGATCTCGTCCGCTTTCTCACCTCGCCCGAGGGCCCGCTCGCCCCGGGCGCCGCCCATCGCGCGCACCTCGCGCGGCTCGTCGTGAACCTGCAGAGCGTCCGCTGGCCCTCCACCGTGCGCCCGGACCTCGGCGGGCACGCGGAGTACGTGCTCCGCGCCTTCCGCTGGGACGCCCGCGCCGGGCGCTACGCGCCGCTCGCCCTCGAGAACACCCCCGACGTCGCCCGGCTCTCGCGCGACCCGGCGCGGCGCGAGCGGCTGCGCGCGTGGCTATCGGCCCCCGAGAACCTCGCGCGCCTCGACGAGGGGACCGCGCTCCTGCCCGAGGAGTTCCTCGCCACGAAGGCGCTGTCGGCGACGCCCCACGGGCTCGCGCGCCGCGCCAACCGGCCCTTTCGTGTCCTGTTCGAGCCCCGCGACTTCGCAGGCGTCGACTTCGGCGGCCTCTCGCGTGTCCGCTCGCCGGAGGGGCTGCTCCGGCGGCTCGACCAGATGACCTGCCCCGGGTGCCACCAGAGCGGGTCCGTCGCCGGCTTCCACCTGCTCGGGCAGGAGCCGCCCGGCCGCGTCCACGACGCGCTGTTCACCGTCGAGTCCGCGCACCTCGCGGGCGATCTCCCGCGCCGGCGGGCGGTGGTCGAGGCCATCGCTCGGGGCGCCGCCCCGGACGACGAGGTGCCGTATCCCGAGCGAGGCGACGGCGCGCGCGGCGGGTACGGCGCGCGCTGCGGGCTGGGCGACCCGAGCTTCGCGGCCTGGGCCTGCGCGGAAGGGCTCGTGTGCTCCGCGTACGACGCGCCCCAGGAGGACCGCGCGACCGTCGGCGTCTGCCTGCCGGCGGCGCCGGAGGTCGGCGATCCGTGCCAGGTCGGCGCCGTCGTCCCCCACGCCGACCCGCACCGCGATCGCGCCGCGGCGGCGCAGCCCGGGGCGTGCCCGCTCGCGGCGGTGTGCAACACGAGCCCCGTCGGGTTCCCCGGCGGCATGTGCACGAGCAGCTGTGTCGCGCTCCCGGAGGAGGGCGTCTGCGGCGCCATCGCGGTGCTCGACCCGTTCAACCGCTGCCTCGCCCGCGGGACGGTGTTCACCGAGTGCCTGAGCCGCCACGTCACGCCCGCGGGCCTGCGGCGCTGCTCGAGCGAGGCGCCCTGCCGCGAGGACTACGTGTGCGCCAGGACGAGCTCGGGCGAGGGCGCCTGCATCCCGCCGTACTTCCTGTTCCAGCTCCGGGTCGACGGCCACGCGGTGCCGTGACCCGCCCGGCGCCCCGCGGCGAGCACGTATTCGCCGGCCTCTGGATCACCCTCTGAGCGGCCTTTCGGGTGCCAATCCGCGGTGCGCCGGCCCTGACGTGCAGGTGCAGCACGGATGTGAGGGAGCACGTCAGGGGCAAAACACGATGTCGTAGTCTTCCCCGGCGCAGGCGGCCATCGACTCCTGATCATCGCCGGACCACGAATACGCGTCCTTGCATTGCTCTTCGAAGTACGCGGCCACGGGGTTCGCGGGATCGTCCCGGTCAGGGCTCACGCAGGAGATCGTCGCGCCGCCCGCGTCCTTGTAGCGACCCACCTCAGGGCACGCTGCGAGCAGGCTCGTCGGGCACGACAGCGTCCGGCAGTCCGGCAGGCCGACGGGCACGATCGCCATCGGGAGGTTGTGCGCGTCCACGTGGCTGATGTTGTACCAATCGAAGTCGTTGAAATCGGTGTTGAGGGTCATCTCGGCCAGCGTGTGTCGGCCGCCGCCGGGGTCCGACCCGGCGTATGCCCAGTAGCGCAGGGACGACAGCGGCTCCTCGCTGGTGCCCACGTCGCGGCACGCGAACTGCCCCGGGCCGAGCTCCCCACCGTCGATGAGGCTCCCCAGGAACTGGAGCGGCTGGTCGCACTTGTTGACGAAGGCCAGGGTGGACTTCCCGTCACCGGGGGTGCGGCAGTCGACCTCGCCCGGAGTGACGGGCGGCTGGCCTGTCGACGCGCTGCTGGCTTCGCTCGACGAGGCTCCGCCGCTCGCGCTGGACGCGGAGCTGACCGAGGTGGATCCGCCGCCCGTCGCGCCGGAGGACGTGTCCTGCTCGGGGGACGCGCAGCCGGCATCGAGCAGCGCCATGGCGAGCAGCGCGGCCGCAGCCTTCCTGTGTTGCGACATGAGGGTCCTCCTTGCGGACTCGGTGGTGGAAGGAGGATGAGGATACCGAAAGCCTCGTACACCGAGAAGCCGTGTCCTCATCGGGCCGCGAGCAACGACCAGCGCGGACTCGGCACCTCGGGTGCCATTCAGGGCGCCTGGCAGGACACGCGGTGGATCGGCTCCTCTTTCCCTTCACCGACCGTCACGTAGTCCCATCCACCGGGAACCCACGTGATCGCCTCGGCCTGCTCCTCGTCGGGCGACGGCAGCACGCAGGGCGGTTCGGCCAGCGCCTGCGCCACCGTCTGATCCGGTGTCATGGGGTAGTAGAACACGTGGGATGAGGTGCGCAGCAGCACGCCCGTGCCGTCCGGGTGGACGTCGCCGCTGGTGAAGCGCGCGCTCCCGGCGGGCGGCTCGATGGAGCCCGTCCGGACGAGCGTCGCCGGCGCGCCGGCGGCGGGCAGCGCAGGCAGCTCGTAGACGCTCGAGGTGCCCTTGTTGACCTTCGTCACGATGGTGAGCGCTCCGGTGGCGGGGTGGATGAGCAGCGTCTCCGCGTCGTGGTCTCCGTCGGGGTACGAGAGCACGAACACCTCGGCGGTCGAGGCGAGCGGCCCTCCTCCGAGCGTGTCCGGCTCCGGCACGCCGTAGATCGTGGTGCTGTCGCGCTCGCCGTCGTTGTCGCCGATGTCCGCGAGGAAGAGGCAGCTGCCCACGCCCGAACGGCAGGGTCCGCGCGCGATGTCCTCCCAGTCGACCGCGGCCGCGCCGGCCACGGTCACCTCGGCCCGGAGCGCGCCGCCGAACCCGATCGCGAAGAACCGGGGGTCATCGCCGTGGTCGTTGTGAACATAGAGCGTGTCCGGGTGCAGCCCGCTGGCGATGACACCGGAGCACTCGTCGATGTCGCCCGGCGGGAGCGCGCCGATTCGCGCGGCCCCGGTGCAACGAGGGCAGCCCGTCTCCCGCACCTGCGGTGGATCCGAGCCCCCGCAAGCCGACAGGAGCAGCGAGAGCGCGAGCGCCGGCGCCGCAGAGCGCCGTGCCAAGGCGCCTGGCGCAGGCCCTCCATTCGGACGGGGCGCCCGGAGTCGGCGCGGTGGCAGCAGCGGAGCGCGAAGGATCTCGAGTGCAGACGTCGGTGACATGAGCATCGCGGTTCAGTGACGTTTTCGCACGCTTCGCTCTGCTCGGCACGGCCGCTCGGCATGGCGGGATAGCCGTCGATGGCCGACGAGGCCTGGGAGGAGCCGCGGCTCAGCCGGAGCGCCAGGGGGCCGCGGCTCCGCTGGGCGTCAGGGCGCCGCGTTCTCCGCCCCGGGGGTCGGCGCCGTGGTCGCGCCGTCGCCGGTCAGGTCGGGCAACCTGCCCCACGTCTCTCCATCGGCTGCCGCCTCGATCGGGTACTCGAGCTGGGCGAGCACCTCGTCGCTCTCGGAGATGAGGTAGACGGTCTCGCCCCTGGAGGCGCTCACCTTCCAGGTCGCATAGAAGCAGCTGCTCGGTCCGCCGTCCGGCAGGCACGCGGTGTGGGGCCCAGGGCCGTCCTCGGGCAGCTGGTCGCCGAGGATGAGCAGGTACGCTCCCGGGGCGAGCTGCGTGCCTTCGGGGAACCTGAGGGCGTCGGCCGTGTTGCACTCCCCGCTCTCGTCGGAGTCGCACAGGCCGAGCCCGCCGAGGTCGGCCGAGCCCGGGCCCGGGTTGCCGAGCTCGATCCAGTCGCCGCCCTTGGCCGAGATCTCGTTCACCACGACGGTCGTCGTCGCGGTCCCGCCGCCCGTCCCCCCTTGACCGTCGCCGCCTGCGCCGCTCGAGCTCGAGCTCGAGCTCTGGGAGGTGGTGGTCGCGCCCGCGCCGCCCGCGCCGCCCGTGCCCGGCGTGCCCGTGTCCCCGGGCTCTTCGCTCGAACCGCAGCCTCCCGCGCAGAGCGCAGCGAGGCAGAGCGCGGCATATCGAAATTGTCCCATCACGATGTTCTCCTCGGCCCCAGCACACGGCGATCCCGGCGGTGTGTCAACGGTGTGTCGACGGGCGGCGCGCGCGGGCTCCCGTTTGCGACCGCCCCCGCCGTGGACGCGCGCGTCTGCACGGCGCGCCGCCGCGCCCCTCAGCGCGCGCGTGCCCCGTGGTCCGCGATCACGCTCGCCACGCAGCAGGTCAGCTTCTTCCCCATGCCGAGGTGCAGGAACTCGTTCGGACCGTGCGCGTTCGATTGCGGTCCGAGTACGCCGGTGATCAGGAACTGCGCCTCCGGGAACTTCTCTCCCAGCATCGCCATGAACGGGATCGTCCCGCCCTCGCCGATCCCCATCGCCGGCCGGTCGAAGAACGTCTTCGACGCCTTGCGCACCGCCGCCTCGAGCCAGGGCGCCGTCGCCGGCGCGTCCCACCCGGCCGACGGCTCGCTCACGTGGAACCGGACCTCCGCGCCGTAAGGCGGGTCCTTCTCCAGGGCCTCCTTCAGGGCCGCCGCCGCCTTCCTCGGGTCGAGGCGGGGCGGCAGGCGCATCGAGAGCTTCGCCCTCGTGAACGGGCGCAGCACGTTGCCCGCGCCCGCGATGGGCGGCAGGCCGTCGGCGCCCGTCACCGAGAGCGCGGGGCGCCAGGTGCGGTTCAGGAGGAGCTCCGCCGTGTCGCCGGTCACCGGGCACGCGCCCTTCACCCACGGCAGCTCGCACACGACCGACTCGCCCAGCACGTCGGCCGCGGCCCGCGCCTGCGCCGCGCGCTCCTCCGGGATCTGCACGTGCAGCGCGTCCACGAGGACGCGCCCGGTCCGCTCGTCCTCGATGCGCGACAGGAGCTGCCGCAGGATCCGGAAGCTCGAGGGCACCACGCCGCTGCCCACGCCCGAGTGGACGCCCTCGCGCAGGATGTTCACGTCGAGCGTGCCCTGGAGCAGCCCGCGGAGCGACGTCGTGGTCCAGAGCTGGTCGTAGTTGCCGCAGCCGGAGTCGAGGCACACGACGAGGCTCGGCTTGCCGATGCGCCCCGCGAGCGCGTCGATGTAGGCCGGCAGGTCCGGGCTGCCGCTCTCCTCGCAGCCCTCGATGAGGATCACGCAGCGCGCGTGCGGGATCCCCTGCTCGTGCAGGAGGCGCAGCGCCGCGAGCGACGCGAAGGCCGAGTACCCGTCGTCGGCGCCGCCGCGGCCGTAGAGCTTGTCGCCCTCGCGCACGGGCTCCCAGGGGCCGAGCCCCTCGCGCCACCCCGTCATCTCGGGCTGCTTGTCGAGGTGCCCGTAGAGCAGCACCGTGTCGTCGCGCGTGCCCGGCACCTCCATCAGGATCACCGGCGTGCGGTTCCCGATGCGCACCACCTCCACCGTGAGCCCGGGGATCGGCTGCGCCTCGCACCAGGCCGCGATGAGCGACGCCGCCCTGTCCATGTGGCCGTTCTCGCGCCAGGCAGGGTCGAAGGCGGGCGACTTGTTGGGGATGCGGATGTAGTCGTGCAGCGCGGGGACGATCTCCTGCTCCCAGCAGCGCTCGCAGGACGCGACGGCTTCACGCTCGTTGAGCTTCGTCAGCATGAACCTCTCCAGGGGCTTGAGGACGGCGGCGATCTCCGGGGATCGACTCTACAGCGCCCACGACGTGGGTGTACCGCGGACATGGGGGGTTGACATCTTCGACGTTCCAGAGCGCCCAGGCGAGCGGGCGCGGGGCCGGCGAGCGGGCGCGGGGCCGCGACGGGCGGGCGCGGCGCATGGACGGGCGGGCTCAGCAGGCTCTTTCGGTGTCAGGGCCGCTTCTCGAAGGTCACTTCCGGGTACTCCGGTGAGGGGCCGCCGAGCAGCGGGGCCGCTTCGCCGCGCACGTGCGCCTGGACGAAGGCGCGCGTGTACGCGTTCGTGATCTCGACCGCGCGGGCCGGATCGAGCGTGCCGAGCAGCTCCGGGAGGACGCCTTCGCCAAGGAAGTGCTCGACGACGATCGGCAGGTCCGAGAACGTGAGGTGGGCGGCGTCTTCGACCCGCGCCCGGTAGCCTTGGCCGTTCAGCGCGTTGTAGGTCTCGTCGATGCTCGGATCGTCGGGGTGGTCCGCCGCGAGCATGATGAAGAAGGGCTGCGCGAGGCCCCTGCCGCCGGCGCCGTCCTGCGGCCCGAAGAGCCTGCCGTCGATGTCGAGGCCGGCGTCGAAGCGGTCGTCGCGGGCGCATACCTCGGCGGCCATCGCGCCGCCGTAGGAGTGGCCGAGCACGCCGATCCGCTCGAGGTCGAGCCGGCCCGTAAGCAGGCCGCCCGGGTCGTCCTGCGCGGCGGCTGTGAGCTCGTCGAGCACGAAGAGCGCGTCGTCGGCCCAGACCGCGACGTGCTCGCCCATCGCCTGAGTAAAGGCCTCGATCTCCTCCTCCGACGCGTCCATCGTCGGCGTCAGGACGACCGAGCCGAAGGGCACGGCGCGGCCGTCGGGGAACACCGTGAGCTCGGTGTCGTAGGTGTGGCTGATGGCGGCCACCACGAAGCCGTGGCTCGCCAGGTCCTCGAGGAGGCTCGTGTAGTCGGCGCGGAGCATCCCGAACCCGTGCGAGAAGAGGAGCACCGGGTGGGGCGCGCCGCCCCCGGCGACCGGCACGCCCACGCGCGCGTGCGTGAGGATGCGCGCCTCGAAGCCGTCCTCGGCCGGGAGGCCGCCGGTCGTGCGCCGGCTGTCGCCTTCCTCCGGCGACAGGTACGGCGCGATCTGCCCTGTGCCGCAGGGATCGGCCGGGTAGAAGAGCTGCACCATGAGCTCCCGGCGGTCGTCGGGATCTTCCGTCGCCTCTTCTCCACGCGCGCTGTCGGTGAGGGCGCGGATCTGCGTGCCGACCGGGTGCGGGCCGGTCGGGCGGGGCAGCTCGAGGACGCCGTCGGCAGGCGCCTCGTCGCCCCAGCCGGTGCAGACCGGATCGCCCTCGTGCGGAGGCAAGGCCTCGTCATCGGCGCAGCCGGCGACGAGCGTGGAGACGGAGACGGCTGCGAGCAGGCAGAGGGCGTGTCGAGAGACGTCGCTGTAGAGCATGCGCGCATCGTTCTCACGCCCTGGCCAAGACCGGCGCGGCGAGCACGATCGTGGCGCGGAAGGACCGCGCTCGGCAGATGCAAGGCTCGGCCTGACAGAATCCGCAGACCCCTGTAGTATCGGTTACGTGCGGGCAGCTCTGGAGGCGTGGCGCGGCCGAGGCGCGGCGCCATGCGGACCAAGACAGCGGAGCGGGTGAACGAACATGGAAGAGCTCGAAGAAATAGCCCTTGCCAGGAGTGAAGACGCGCACGACATCCTTCCGTTGATGGTCGCCTTCAACGAGGCCGAGGGCATCCCCTGGAGGCCCGAGGCCATGATTCCCGCTCTGCACCGTGTGCTCAACGACAAGGACCTCGGGCTGATCCTGGTTGCGCGTGTCGGCGCGCGTCGCCCCCTCGTCGGTTATAGCCTGGCCACGTTCGGGTATGATCTTGAGTTCGCGGGGCGTGATGCCTTCGTGACAGAAATCTTCGTGGAGCCTGGGTCACGACGGCGGGGCCTCGGGCGGACCCTGCTGGAATCGACCGTACAACACCTGCGGGAGCGCAGCGTGAACGCCGTCCATCTCATGGTGCGACCGGACAATCAGCGAGCGATCGCTTTGTATGAGGGGCAGGGGTTCAACGTCTCGCCGCGGATCATGATGACCAGGGAGCTGACCCCTCTGACCGACGACGCAGTTCAACAAGGTGTTCCATCGGGCAGCGCTTCGCGCCCCCGCTGAGCGCCAGATCATTCGCCGGAGCCTTCCAGATGCTCGAGTACAGCCCCGCATGGCCGCATGGCGAGGTACAGGGCGCATTCCCAGAGGTCTTTTACGTCGTGGGTACGAACAGGACTCACCACGCCGGGATCGATCTCCAGACGAGCCGCACGATGACCGTGCTCCGACACGACGGAGAGCTCACGCTCGTGAACACCGTGCGACTGACCGAGGAAGGGTTGCGCCAGCTCGACGCCCTCGGCCAGGTCCGCCACATCGTGCGGCTCGGCGCGTTCCACGGCCGAGATGATCCCTTCTATCGCGATCGTTACGGCGCCACCCTGTGGGCGCTCCCCGAGTCAGCCGCGGCCGACGGCCGACCTGCCGACCGAGCGCTCGCGGCAGGGGGCCCGTTTCCCGCTCACGGAGGCATCGTATTCGTGTTCACGACGTCGCGGTTCCCTGAAGCCGCCGTTTTGCTCCCGCGGGAGGGCGGGATCCTCATTACCTGTGATGCCGTCCAGAACTGGTCACACGTCGATCCATTCTTTTCCGATGAAACAGGCGCGCTGTTCCTCGCTCAAGGGTTGATCGGTGCGGCGAACATCCCCGCGACCTGGCGAGAGGCGTGTACACCCGATATTCCTGATTTTCGCCGCCTCGCCGACCTGCCGTTTCGCCATCTTATCAGCGCTCATGGTGAGCCGCTTCGTGACGACGCCAAGAGGCTACTCCAAGCCCGCATAGACGAAGTATTTGGCCCGCGAGAACAGGAGCCTACGTGAGGCCGGTGACGCTGCCAACAAGCCGTCGCGGATGACGCCCTCCTACGCCACGCTCGGCCTGGCACCGGCACCTGAACGACAGTATCGCCAGGGGTATCGAGGAACGCAATGCACAGCGCACAAGCATGCTACCGTGAGCTCTATGACTCGCTCCTCGAGTACGACGGTGGCTCGCTCTACCCGGACGTGCTCGCGCCCTGGCTCGCGGCGAGCGCCGGCGAGCGGATCTGGCTCTGCTCCTTCGCTTCCCGGCGCGGAAGCCCCATCCCGTCCGTGGACGTCGAGGACCTGTGGCGGCTGTATGCCTTGAGTCGCGTCAATGACACGTTGCTGCTGCGATTTCAGCGCGGGACGGCGGACGGATCGGACTGGCCGGGGCCGCTGATCTCCCAGGTCGAGTATGTCGCGTTCGCGGAGGCGCTGGGGCTCACCATCGTCCAGGCGTCCTCGTTCTCGCCGTTCCATCACGAGATCGTCGCGGTCGAGTACGCCGACGACCGCCGTCAGCCGGTATCGCTCGTCAGCTGCTCCTGGCCGTGCCTGATGCTCGGTGACATGCTCTTCTCTCGGGCCGGAGCGCGTGTGCGCGGCGGCCGCGAGATCATCCGCAAGGACATCGCCGAATCATCTACCATGTACTGGACGTACCGGCGGAAGAACCGCCCCGGGCAGGACCTGTCCTATGGCTGGGGCAGCAACTCGCAGTGGCGTACCGCCTTCCGCAGGGACTATCGCGTGGGCCAGAGGTTGTACTACAACGTCGACGGTAAGCGCGACCTGGGCACGCTGGAGTCAACGGTCGAAGATGACGATGGCCTGACGCGGGAGGAGCGCGTCGAGCTGCTCACCAACCGCTGTTTCATCTTCACGATGAAGCCGCACGATGATCTGTGGCCCTATGATGACAGGCTACAGCTCGAGTGGTCGTGAGAGCTTACTGGCATGTCGGGTATCTGGATCGAACTGTCGGGCAGAGTGGCAGCCAGCGACGGCGTTGCTGATGCGCGTTCTCAGTGTTCGTTCTGCCGGCGCGAGGTGGCCGTTCTCGAGCGCCTCATCGCTGCCGCGGATGTCAGCATTTGCAGCGCTTGCGTTCAGGAATGTACCCGCCGTCTTCGCCGCCGCAACGTCCTCGGGTGGCGCCCCTGGTGGCGATTCTGGGAGGGCGGCGAGCCGAGCAAGACCTGGACCGGGCTCAGCTATCGGGACCCGCATGTTGCGTGCTTGTTCTGCAAGCGTTCGCTGGTCGATGTGCCCGCGCTGTTAGGGGACGGCCGGAACAACATCTGCAGTCCCTGCGTGCATCTCTGCATGGAGATCCTCCGCGAGGAATCTCGGTGAACGAATCCCGGCCGGCCTCCTGGGAGGCGTCTACGTGGTAGCAGCGGTCGCCCTCTTCGTGGTCCGGAGGGTTTACGGCGGGCTCGATGGGAATCTGGAGCGCTTTGGCATCGTGCACCTGTTCGCGCTGGTGCTGGTTTCCTTGGCGCACACGGCGATGCTGGTGGAGAGACATCCGTGATCAGTTAGCCAAACTAACCATCATGGGACTGTTCGACATCGTCATCGCCCGAGCGGACTGCCCCAGCTGTGGACATTTCCAGGAGTGGCGCGTCCAGTACCGGTACGGCTACGCCGGCGCGCCGCCATGGCACCTGCGTCATCGGAGCGCGGTGTCCACGGGCGGCGCGCCCGATTGTCCGGCCGGCGCTCAGCCCTGCTTGCGGGGCGCCTTGAGCGAGAGCTTCAGCAGCACGTCGTCGCGGATCAGGTCGTCCTGCTTGCCCGGATAGACGATGCCGAAGTCCTTGCGGTTGATCACGAACTCCGCGCTGCCCGAGACGGCATCGGCGCCCTCGGTGATGGTCGCGGGGAAGGTGATCGTCTTCTTCACGCCGTGCAGATCGAGCTCGCCGGTGATGGTGTGCGTCGCGCCCTTCTCGCCGCCGACCTTGATCTCGGTCGAGGTGAACGTCGCCTTCGGGTACTTCTCGACGTCGAAGAAGTCCGGCGACTTGAGGTGGCCGTCGAGCTTCTCGGCGTCGCTCTTCACCGACGACGCGTCGGCCTCGACGGTGAGCTTGCCGCCCGCGGCCTTGCCGCCGGCGAGCGTGATCGAGCCCGAGATCTTCTCGAATTTGCCCTCGTGTTTGCCCGTGACCTTCGAGCCGACGAAGCCGATGGTCGAGGCGGCCACGTCGAGGGGCAGCGTCTCGGCGGGGCCCGAGGGCGCGGCGGCGGCCTGGGTCTGCGCGGGCACGGCGGTCGAGATGGTCGCCTTGGGCTTGTCCTTGGTCGGATCTTCGCACCCCGCGAGCGAGAGCAAGAGCGCGGCGGGGAGGGCGATGCGAGCGAAACGAGCGGTGAACATGAGAGACAATCTCCTTATTGGTCAGCCAAACTGCACAGAACGTTTCGTGAACGAGCCATAGGTGAGCCCCGTGATGGGGAACTGCACAGGCTCGCTCACGTCGATCGACGCCCCCATGGCGGCGACGACCGGCACGAAATGCTCGTGGGTCGGGAGCGCCATCCGCACCCCCGGCGCGCGGGCGCGGTACTCGATGAGCGCGCCCACGTCGCGGCGAGAGAGGACCTCGGCGCACCATGCGTCGAACTCCGTGGCCCAGGGCTGCGCGACCGCATCTCCGCGCCAGTCTGCCGCGCGGAGGTTATGGGTCAAGAAACCGCTGCCGACGATCAACACCCCCTCGTCGCGGAGCGGCGCGAGCGCTCGCCCCATCTCGAGGAGCGGAGCTGGAGAGAGCGTCGGCAAAGAGATCTGGAGCACCGGGACGTCCGCGTCCGGGTACATGCAGACGAGCGGCACATAAGCGCCGTGATCGAGCCCGCGGCGAGGAGCCTCGGCGACCGGACCCAGCGGGCCGAGCAGCTCCCGGACGCGCCGCGCGAGCGCGGGGGCGCCGGGCGCGGGGTACGTCACCTGATAGTACTTCTCGGGGAAGTTGTAGAAGTCGTAGACGAGGGGCACGGCCTCGGTGGCGCCGAGCGTGACCGGCGCGTCCACCCAGTGGGCCGAGATCATGAGGATCGCCGTGGGGCGCGGCACCGCCTGCGCCCAGGCGGCGAGCTCGGCGACCCACGCGCGATCGTCGAGCAGGAAGGGAGAGCCGTGCGCGAGGAACAGGGCCGGCATGCGCCCCTCGCGCGCCTTGTGCTGGGTGTCGGACATCGAACCTCTCTCGGCCGCGGTGGACGTGGCGCTCGACGCCGGAGCCGCGCCGGGCGCGGTCGACGTCGAGCGCCCGCAGGCGCCGGCGATCGGTGCGGCCCCGCCCGCGGCAAGGAGGAGCCTTAATGCAGCCCGGCGATCCATGATGAGTTCACCCTAGGTCGTTTCCGGGAGTGGTACAATGACCCTGAAATGAAACGCCAGGTTGCAGAAACGGAAACGATCGACGCGAATGTGAGCGATTTGCGGGCCTTCTGCCTGGTGGTCGACCTCGGATCGATCACGGCGGCCGCGAGGACGCTGGGCGAGACGAAGGGCAGCGTCAGCCGCCGCATCACGCGCCTGGAGCACGCGCTCGGGGCGGAGCTGCTCCGCCGCAGCCCGCGGCTCGTGCAGGCCACCGAGGACGGCCTCGCTTACCGGATGCGCGTCGGCCGGGCGCTCGAGCTGCTGGAGGACGCGAACGTGGCGGTGCAGCAGGCGCGCTCGAGGCCGCGCGGGCACCTGCGCGTGACGGCGCCGTTCGATCTCGGGCTGAGCATCCTGGCGCCGCTCTCGGCCGGCTTCGCGGAGCGCTTCCCCGAGATCTCGCTGGAGCTGCTGCTCACCGAGGCGCTCCTCGACTTCGACGCCCACCAGGTCGACGTGGCCCTGCGCGCGACCTCGAGCCTCCCGGACTCGTCGCTCATCGCCCACAAGCTGCAGCACATCGAGGTCGGCCTGTTCGCGGCGCCCTCCTACCTCCGCAAGCACGGGGCGGTGCGCCGCCCGGAGGACCTCGCGGGGCACCGGCTGCTGCTCGCCCAGACCGCGCGCGGGCACGCGACGATCGCGCTGTCGGCGCGCGCGCGCGACGGCCGCGATCGCGCGGAGCTCCGGGTGCGCGCGGCGATCTCGGCCTCCGATTTCTCGTTCTGCCGCGAGGTCGCGCTGGCCGGGGGCGGGATCGCGCTGGTCCCCGCGATCAACGTGCGGGGCGACCTCGACGCGAAGCGGCTCGTGCCCGTGCTCAAGGACTACGCGATCCACGGCGCCGCCTCCCTGTACCTCGTCCACCCGGGGACGCGCTTCCTGCCGTCCAAGATCCGCGCCTTCCGCGACTACCTGCTCGACGCGTTCGGCGTCCAGGGGCGGCGCGAGGCCCCCGCCGCGGCGCGGTAGCGGGCCGCCCCCTCCGCGCCTGCCCCCGCCGGAGGGAGGCTGGCCGTGCTCGCGCCGGAGCAGCGGATCACCACCGGCTGTTGCTGGGGAAGCAACGCGGCCTTGGCCCGGCCGCCCCGCGGCCGGCGGGCGCCGCGCGACGGCGGGCGCGGGCCGCTGGACGGCGCCGTCCACGGGCGAGCGGCGCGGCGGCATGGGCGTTGCTGGTCAGGGCGAGACGATCCCGAGGAGGGGCCGCGAGCCATCGGCTCGGCGAGGCCCATCCCGGCGTCTCCCGAGCGCTCCTCTCCCCCGCCGGCTGGGCGGCGAGCAGGGCGGCGCCTGGGCATCCGCGAAACGGCACCGCTTCCAGCCGCGCACCGAGGTCCATCTGCGCTCGTTCATCGACAGGATTCGCTCACTCGCGACGTTCGCGGCGCTCTCCGCGCTTCCTGCGCTGATTGCCTCGTCCGGGTGCAAGCGCGACGGCGAGGCGAGCGCCGCTGTCACGCTCGCCCCGGACGCCCCGATCCCGGCCGAGATTCCGCGCGAGACGCGGCTCAGCATCGGTGATCCGACGGTGCAGAAGCAACTCCAGCTCTCCGGCGACATCGACAGGCTGCCCTTCCGCGTCGACTGGCAGAACATCAGCGGAGGACCGCAGACCATCGAGGCGTTCCGCGCCGGGGTGCTCGACGCGGGCGTGGTCGGCGACACGCCGCCCATCCACGCCACCTTCACCGGGGTCGACGTGAAGATCCTCACCGTGCAGGTCCGGGAGAAGCCCATCTACGATCTGGCCACCGCGCCGGGCGCGCAGGTCGCGTCCATCGACGACCTCCGCGGCAAGAAGATCGCGTATTCGCCAGGGCAGGCGCAGGGCGCGCTCGTGCTGCGCGTGCTGAAGAAGGCCGGGCTGTCGCAGAAGGACGTGACGCTCGTCCAGCTCGGGAGCACCGAGTTCAAGGAGGCGCTCACCAGCCGCCAGGTCGACGTCGCGCCGCTGTCCGGCGTCACCCTGCTACGTTATCTCAACGAGTACCGCGCCGAGGGCGCCTCGTCGATCGCGCACGGCGTCCGCGACAACCTGGGCTTCCTTCATGTGCGCGCCGAGGTGCTCAAGGACGCTCACAAGGCGGCCGCGCTGGTCGACTATGCGAAGTGGCGGGCCAGGGCCCAGCTGTGGGCCTACGCGCACCCGGACGCGTGGATCGAGGCGTATTACGTCAAGGATCAGGGCCTCTCGGCGAAGGAAGGGCGATTCCTTATCGAGGCCGCCGGCAAGCCGCAGGTTCCGCGCGACTGGTCCGAGGCGATCGCGTTGACCCAGGAGACCGCCGATCTGCTCGCCGAGGCCTCCGGCCAGAAGCGGTTCGAGGCCAGGACGATCTTCGACCTTCGATTCCAGACGATCGGAGCGGAGGTGGCTGGCGCCGCCGAGGGCGCCGGACCGACGGACCGGCCGGCGACGGCCGACAGGAGCACTCCATGACGACCGCACTGCCCACGAGCGCCGCCTCGCCGCGCCTCGCCAGCTTCCCGGATCTCACCGCGAGCGCGGACGTCTCCGCGCCGCCGTCCGGCGCCCCGACCGGGCGCCGCGTGTCCAGCCGTCGCTTGCGGCGCCGCCTGGGCCCGGGGCGGCGCATCCCGTACGGCCTCGCGCTCGGCCCGGTGCTGCTGCTCGCGCTCTGGGCCGCCGCCTCGGCGACGGGCGCGCTCGACGCGCGCGTGCTCTCCGCGCCGTGGACCGTGGTGACCACGGCCCACGAGCTCATCGCCGACGGGCGGCTCCTGTCCAACCTGCTCACGTCGGCGCAGCGGGCCTTCCTGGGGCTCGCGCTCGGGGCCGGCCTGGGCACGGTGCTGGCGCTCCTTGCCGGGCTGACGCGCGTCGGGGAGGCGCTGCTCGACGGGCCGGTGCAGATCAAGCGCGCGATCCCGACGCTGGCGCTCATCCCGCTGCTGATCCTCTGGTTCGGCATCGGCGAGCAGATGAAGGTGCTCACCATCGCCCTCGGCGTCGTCATCCCGGTCTACGTCCACACCCACGCGGCGCTGCGCACCATCGACGCGCGCTACGTGGAGCTGGCCGAGACGGTCCGCCTGACGAGGTGGCAGTTCATCCGGAAGGTGGCGTTGCCGGGGGCGCTTCCGGGCTTCCTGATGGGCCTGCGGCTGGCGGTGACCGGCGCGTGGCTGGCGCTCGTGGTGGTCGAGCAGATCAACGCGACGAGCGGCGTCGGCTACATGATGTCGCTGGCGCGCTCGTACGGGCAGACGGAGATCATCCTCCTCGGCCTCGTCGTGTACGGGCTGTTCGGCCTGGCCTCCGACTCGGCCGTGCGGCTCATCGAGCGAAAGGCCCTGTCATGGCGCCGCATCCTGGCCGGCTGACGGCGGCCCCGCCCGCGGTGCGGATCCGCGGCCTGGTCCGCCGCTTCGGCGCCCGCGTGGTGCTCGACGGGATCGAGCTCACGATCGAGCGGGGCGAGTTCGTCGCGCTGCTCGGCCGCAGCGGATCGGGCAAGAGCACCCTGCTGCGGGCGATCGCGGAGCTGGACGACGAGGTGACCGGCTCGGGCGAGCTGCACGTGCCGGACAACCGGGCGGTCGTGTTCCAGGACACGCGGCTCCTGCCGTGGGCGCGGGTGCTCGACAACGTGATCCTGGGGCTCGATGTGCCGCAGGCCCGTGAGCGCGGCCTGGACGCGCTCGCGGAGGTGGGGCTCGCCGGGCGGGAGCGCGCGTGGCCCGTCGAGCTGTCCGGCGGCGAGCAGCAGCGGGTGGCGCTGGCGCGGTCGCTTGTGCGCGATCCGGAGCTCGTGCTGGCCGACGAGCCGTTCGGCGCGCTCGACGCGCTGACCCGCGCGCGCATGCACGACCTGCTGCGCGAGCTGTGCGCGCGGCACCGGCCGGCCGTGCTGCTGGTCACCCACGACGTCGATGAGGCGATCGCGCTGGCCGATCGGGTGCTTGTGCTCGAGGGCGGCCGCATCGCCGAGGAGCGGCGGATCGATCTGCCGGCGCCGCGCCCGCTGCGCGATCCGCGGTTCCTCGCCCACCGCGAGTCGCTGCTTTCGGCGCTGGGGGTCGCGCCGGGCGCGGCCGCTGCCGGAGATCCTGACGCGAACCCTGAACTGGAACGGAGTTCCCCGTGACCCAACGACCCGGACAGCTGCATCTCAACGCGTTTCTCATGAGCGTCGGCCACCACGAGGCCTCGTGGCGCTTGCCGGAGAGCGATCCGTTCGCGAACACGAGCGTCGCGCACTTCAAGAACCTGGCCCGCATCGCGGAGCGGGGGAAGCTCGACTCGGTGTTCCTCGCCGACAGCCCGGTGCTGTGGAACAACGTCGGTCGGAGGCCGGCCGGGACGCTGGAGCCGACGGTGCTGCTCGCGGCGCTCGCCGGGGTGACCGAGCACATCGGGCTGATCGCGACCGCATCGACGACGTACAACGAGCCGTTCAACCTGGCCCGGAGGTTCGCCTCGCTGGACCACCTCAGCGGGGGTCGAGCGGGCTGGAACATCGTCACGACGGCGGGCGTGGACGCGGCGCGCAACTTCAACCTGGACGAGCTGCCGGCGCACAGCGACCGGTACGCGCGGGCGGCGGAGTTCATCGATGTGTCGCTGAAGCTGTGGGACAGCTGGGGCGACGACGCGCCGCTCGGCGACAAGGAGAACGGCGTCTGGGGCGATGACCGCAAGATTTACCCGCCGCGGCACGTGGGGCGGTACTTCAAGGTTGAGGGGGCGCTCAACGTGCCTCGCTCGCCGCAGGGGTATCCGCTGCTCGTGCAGGCCGGCTCGTCGGACGACGGCAAGGAGCTGGCGGCGCGGTACGCGGAGGCGGTGTTCACGGCGCAGCAGACGCTGGAGGACGCGCAGCGGTTCTATGTCGATCTGAAGGGGCGTGCGCGCGCGCTGGGGCGCGATCCGGGGTCGATCAAGATCTTGCCGGGGATCGTGCCGGTCATCGGCGCCACGGAGGCCGAGGCGCACGCGCTCGACGCCGAGCTCGATCGGCTCATCAAGCCGGAGTACGCGAAGCGCCAGCTGGCGCAGACGCTGCGGGTGAAGCCGGAGGAGCTCGACCTCGACGCGGAGCTGCCGCGGGATCTTCCGAGCGAGGATCAGATCGAGGGGGCGAAGAGCCGGTACACGCTGATCGTGAGCCTGGCGCGGCGGGAGCGGCTGACGGTGCGCCAGCTGATCGGGCGGCTGGGCGGCGGCCGCGGCCACCGGACGTTCGCCGGCGCGCCCGAGCAGGTGGCGGACGCGATCCAGCACTGGTGGGAGCAGGGGGCGGCCGATGGCTTCAACGTGATGCCGCCGGTGCTGCCGTCGGGGCTCGAGGCGTTCGTCGAGCATGTGGTCCCGATCCTGCAGAAACGAGGGCTGTTCCGGACGGACTATGCGGGGAAGACGTTGCGGGACAACTATGGGCTGCCGAGACCGGCAAACCTCAACCCCGGTCGGGATCTGGTCGCGGCAGCAGAGTGATTTGTATTACAATAAGCCTCAACCTCGGTCGGATAAACCTCAACCTCGGTCGGGAAACGGACGGCAAACCTCAACCTCGGTCGGGATCTGGTCGAGGCGCAGAGTGAGATAGGCCACAGTTGGCAGCGGCGCCGGTCGGGGAATGAACCGCGGCTGAACCCAATCCCGGTCGGGTCGAACCGCCAACCCAACCCTCTTCAGGGGTCAACCTCGGTCGGGGATCGACCCGCAACCCCGCGCGGGCTGCCGGCAAACCCAACCCCGGTCGGGGCGAACCGCCAACCCAACCCCGTTGCTCGCCCTTTCCCTTTCGTGGTGTGCTGAGGCGCATGCTCGCCTCGAAGCTCGTCGCGGTCCTCTCCGCATGCACCCTCGCGCTGGCCGCCGCCGCGACGGGAGGCTGCACCGCCTCGGACGGTGACGCGGAGCCAAAGGCAGACTGCTCGCTGCAGGGACAGAACCAGTTCCTGTTCGAGCTGATGAAGGACGCCTATCTCTGGTACGACGGCGTACCCGACCTGGACTACCGGGCGTACCCCTCGCCCGAGGCGTTGCTCGTGGATCTCATCACCGAGCCCCGAGACCGCTGGAGCTACATCTCGACCAAGAGCGTCGACGACGCCTTCTTCCGGGAAGGGCAGACCCTCGGGTTCGGCATGCGGTGGAGCTTCGACCAGGAGGACAGCCTCCGGCTCGCCCTGATCCAGCCGGGCTCGCCTGCCGGAGAGGCCGGCCTCCGGCGGGGCGACGCGGTGGTGGCGATCAACGGGCTCGACGTCGAGCAGGTCGTGAGCGACGACCTCTGGGAGGAGCTCGCGGGCCCCGACGAGGAAGGGTACGAGATGTCGCTGACGATCGAGCGCGCGGACGCCGAGGCCTTCACGGTCGCGCTCCGGAAGGCGTGGTATGGCATCACCACGGTCGTGAGCCCGCGTGTCCTGCAAACGGGGTCCACGACCGTCGGATATCTCATGCTCACCACCTTCATCGAGCCTTCGGTGAGCGAGCTCGACAGCGCCTTCGCCCTGTTCAGGGAGAGCCAGGTCGACGAGCTGGTGCTCGACCTGCGCTACAACGGCGGTGGGCGCCTCTCCGTCGAGAGGCACCTCGCGAGCCTGATCCACCGTCCGGCGGAGGCCGGCGCGCTGCTCGACATCACCGCGCACAACGACAGGCACGTCGACTGGGACAAGCGGGAGACGTTCGACGACCTCGACCAGCCGCCGCTCCCCCTGTCCCGGCTGGTCGTCATCACGTCCGGCGGGACGGCCTCCGCGAGCGAGTCGCTGATCAACAGCCTGCGCGCCTACATGGACGTGAAGATCGTCGGCTCGACCACCCACGGCAAGCCCGTCGGCATGTACGGATGGGACAACTGCGACATGGTCGTGCACCCGATCGCGTTCCGGGTGCTCAACGCCAAGGAAGAGGGCGATTTCTACGATGGCCTCCCCCCCGACTGCGCCGCCGACGACACGCTCGGCGCAGAGCTCGGCGACGCGGGCGAGACGTGCCTCGCCGAGGCCCTGCACCTGCTGGAGCACGGCGCGTGCTCGACCGCGGCGCAGCCGGACGGGGCGAGCGAGCGCCGCGCCTCGCCGCCGCGGGAGATCCCGTGGCGCGGCCTCCGCCGCGAGGTCGGCGCGCTCTGAGGCGCGGTGCGGTGCGGTCGAGCGCGCCGGCCGCGTCCCGGCGCGAAACACCGCCGCTCCCGGCTTGACACCCTGAGCGGCTTGACGGAGATTCCTCCGCCATAGCGGAGACTGGGCCGCGGCCAGGAGGGAATGTCATGAGCCTGCAACTCGGAAGCATCGCGCCTGATTTCGAGCAAGAGTCCACGCACGGGACCATCCGATTCCACGAGTGGGCCGGGAGCTCGTGGGTGATCCTGTTCTCCCACCCGAAGGATTTCACCCCGGTTTGCACGACCGAGCTCGGCGCGGTCGCCAACCTCAAGGCGGAGTTCGACAAGCGCGGCGTGAAGCCCATCGCGCTCAGCGTCGACGACGTCGACTCGCACAGGCGCTGGTCGGTGGATATCGAGGAGACGCAGCGAACGAAGCTGAACTACCCGATCCTCGCCGACGTCGACCGGAAGGTGTCGGGCCTTTACGGGATGATCCACCCGCAGGCGAGCGACACGCTCACGGTGCGCTCGGTGTTCGTCATCGATCCGAACAAGAAGATCCGCGCGACGTTCACGTACCCGGCGAGCACGGGGCGCAACTTCGACGAGATCTTGCGCCTCATCGACTCGCTCCAGCTCACGGACAGCCACTCCGTGGCGACGCCCGCGAACTGGAAGGACGGCGATGAGGTGGTGATCGTCCCCTCGCTCCAGGACCCCGCCGTCCTCGCGCAGAAGTTCCCCAAGGGGTACAACGCCGTCCGCCCGTACCTGCGCCTCACCCCGCAGCCCAACCGCTGATGCGGCGTGGCGCCGCCGGTGCGCGCGGGGCGTCGGCGCGACGCCTCGCCGCGCTCGCGCTCGTGTTGCCGGCGGCGTGCTCGCGCGCGCCCGCGCCCGAGGCGCTCGGGGCGAGCGGCGGCGGGCCTGCGCCGGCGGCGCGGGCCGCCGGCGCCGGCTGGAAGCTCGTCCACCACGAGACCTTCGATGCGCCGTTCCAGGAGCCCGCGGCGTGGACCGAGGATCGGTATGGTGACGAGAGCCCCTATCACGTCGATGTCTTCGACGAAGATGGTGAGTTCTTCTCCGCGCGGGGCGGCGAGGTGTTCCGGGAAGGCCTGCGGAGGTTCCGATCGTTCCGGAAGTCCTTCACCTATGGCGAGGGCGGCTGGCTCACGGTCGAGCTGTATGGCCGCGACAGCGACCGCGACGGCGTCCCCGAGACAGGCGGCCGCTTCGAGGCGGCGGGCGGCAAGGCGAGGCTCGTCTCCACCCGCCATTACGACGGCGCGATCCTCCGCTCGACCGCGCCGCTGCCCGCGCGGTACCGCGTGGAGGTGACGGTCTCGAACATCGACTTCGGCGGCCTGCGCGAGGGCAGCTGGACGCACGGGGGCAAGACCAACGGCTACGACGGGGACGAGCTGGCCGACCCGTGGCGGTTCAGCGATCGCAGCGCCGCGCCGCGGTCGGCGACATTCGATAACGGTGTTTACTTTCTCTGCATCACCGATTACCCGCGGCCGGCCCCTCACAACAACGTCTTCATCCATCACCACCGGAAGGTCGTGATGGACACGGACAGCAACTTCGGCGAAGACGGCCCCTGGTCGCAGGTCTGGAACCCCTCGACCGGCCGGGCCGAGCAGGACGGATCACGTTATGTGAGCATGATCTGGCTCCGCGGCGACGCGTTCGGGAGCCCGTGGACCGGAAATGGGTTCACGTCGTACACCGCGGGCGGGTGGAAGGACGGCCCCATCTTCGTGGACAAGTACCTCGACAGGGAGGCTTACGTGGTCACCGTCGAGCGCGACGGCCGGGGTTATGCGATGTCCGCGGCGGGCAGGTTCCACCACGGCGGCAGCACGACGTACGCCGCGCGGAGGGATTTCCGCGAGCCGCCGGTGACGTGGCACTACAACCAGCGCCCCGACGAGCTCGAGGCGGAACACCCCAACGAGACCGTCGATTTCGGCAAGACCTTCGAGACCTGGCCGGCGGGGTCGGCCTACCCGGATCACTTCTTCTTCGGTGATCCGCACATCAACTATTACGAGGGCACCGCCGAGTTCGACGACGTGAAGCTCTACCTGCCGGACGACGGGTAGCGCCCGCTCCGGCGGGCGGCGCTGGCCGGGCGCGGCTCCAGCGGCGGCGGTCTCCCCCAGACGAGCCGACCCGGAGCCTCCGGTCGAGCGCGTTCACTTGGGCGTGCACCCCGGCGAGAGCTTCAGGAGCGGTCCCGATGTGCAGGAGTCCAGGCCGAGCCGGAGGTCGGCTACCAGGTGATCGAGCGCCGACAGCGGTGCAGGCGCTCCGGCGTACTCGTAGAGGTGCGACGTCTCGAGACCACCGCGGCGCAGGCGCACCGATGTTGCGCCGCCGTCGGCGCAGTCAGGGCAGCCGTAGCGGCCGTCGAGGGCGACGCCCGAGAGCGCGTCCTCGATCTCGTCGAGCTTTCGCGCGCCTTCGTCCGTCAGCGTCGCCAGGTTCGAGCGGGGACAGCCCTGGTTGCGCGTGCAGGCCGTGAGCGAGAGCTCGACGCCGTCGCGGGACACCGTCGTGACGCACTCGCCGGCGCAGAGACCGAAGGAGTATTTCGTGGAGAGCCAGATCCCCTCGGCCTCGGACGAAGCGCCGAGCGACTGTTGCTCAGGCGCTGCCTCCTCCTCGGAGCCGAGAGCGCAGCCGGCGGTGAACGGGAAGCTAGCGACCAGCGCAAGGACCTTGAAGAGCGTGTTCAGTTTCATGCCCGCGGCGGCTGGCAACTGCTGTGCCACGAGCCAGGACGCCGCGTGTGGCTCCGGTGCGGGCGGCGTCCTGCGGCCGGGCAGAACAAGACTGCACGCCCGCCCGCCTGGTTGCGCGAGGCAGGCGAGCTCGCCGGAACGCGGCGTGCGGCCTGGCTCAGCCTGCGCAGCGACATGAACGTCAGACCTCGCACTTCTCGCGAGCGAAGCGGTGCTGATCCCACGGCAGCTCGATGCGCTCGCCGGCAGGCGTCTCCACGGTGACCGGCGCTGCGCCGAGCGCGGCGACGACGTGCATCTCTTCCTCACCCGTGTTCGCGATCTGGTGCGGGACGCCCGCCGGCACGATGAGCGTCGAGCCTGGGCCGAACGTGAGGGCCACTCCATCGATCTCGCATGTCCCGGAACCGCGGAGGACGACGATCACCTCCTCACATGCGTGCCGGTGACGCGGCGTTTGCGCGCCCGGCGCAACGGTCTGCATCCACACCTCGAGCGTCCGGAGGCCGTCGCGAGGGCCGGCGAGGGTCTGGTGCGCGAGCCCGGGCAGGCTGAGCTTCTCGATCGAGGCGATGTTCAGGACAGTCATGGCTTGATCCTCCACGGCAGCGTCGGGCGCGGGTCTGCCCAGTGCGACAGGCCGTCGCGACAGGCCGCCATGCTCGCTGGATACGGAAGCCCTCCGCCTCCGTTTCGCTGGCCGAGCCGAAATGTCGATGCGGCTCCGGGGGCCGGGCGCGGGCGATGGCCGCCCCGACGTCGCCGCGCGCCGGCGTCGGCTCAGCCGGCCGCGGCCGCGACGATGTCGCGCACGAGCGCGGCCACCTCGTCCGGCTGCGACAGGAACGGAGAGTGGCCCGCGTCGAGTCGCCGCACGTCCCTCGCGCGCCGCGACATCGCCTCCTGCGCGAACACCGGGATGGCGTTGTCGCGCTCGCAGATCACGTAGGTGGAGGGCAGCTCCTGCCAGGCCGCGGCCCCCAGCGGCTCCGCGAAGGACGCCCTGGACTGGGGCCGCAGCGCCGCTGCCGCGGCGGCCGCGACCTCGTCGCTGCAGTCGTTGTAGAAGATGTCGCGCGCGCGGTCGGGCATCATCGTCCGGCCATCCGCGGAGGTGATCCACCATGGCGGCTCCTGGCCTCCGATCGCCGAGAGCAGGGATTCCCCCGGGCCGAGCATGAACGCGCACACGTAAACGAGGTGGGCGACGTTGCCCGCGCGGGCCGCCACCTCCGTGACCGGCAATCCCCCGTAGGAGTGCGCGACCACGACGGTCTCGCCGGGCGCCTCGGCCAGCGCCGCCCGCACCGCCTCCGCGTCCCCCGCGAGGCCGCCCGCGGCGGGCCCGACGCTCTGCAGCTCTGGCACCCGGACGTCGAGCCCGCTGGCGAGCAGCCGACACGCGACCTGGGACCAGCAGGACGGGCTGTGCCAGGCGCCGTGGACGAGTACGACCGATGAGATCTTGCGCATGTGCTCCTCTCCTCCGCAGCTCACGGCGGGACCGAACACGCTATCCGACCCCCTCGAGCGACACCAGCGCGCGTCGCCCGCAGCGCTGAGCCCGCTCCCCCCGCGCCTCCGCCTGCCCCCGGGCGCCGACGCCCGCCACGCCGCGGGGATCCCGCGGCGCCGCGCCGCGCCGCGCCCTCGACCGGGGCACGGGATGGAGCTATACCAATAATCGGAACGTCATTCCGAATAGTGGAACGAGCATGGAGCGATCCGGGACGGTCGACAAGGCGGTGCGCGCCCTCGAGGCGCTGGGCGAGGGCGGCGGGAGCGCTTCGCTCTCGGAGCTCGCGGGGCGGCTCCGCATGCCGAAGGCGACGCTGCACCGGCTGCTCGCGTCGCTCGCCGCGCACGCGCTGGTGGAGCAGGACGGGGAGGGGCGCTACCGGCTCGGCGTCGGCCTGATCCGGCTCGGGCTCGGGGCGCAGGGGCTCGACGCGGTCGCGCGCGTCGCGAGGCCCGAGCTGGAGCGTGCGGCGCGCACCTTCGGCGAGACGTTCTTCCTCGTCGCCGCGCGCGCCGGCAGGCTCGTCGTGCTCGACAAGGCGGAGGGCACGGGGCTCCTGCGCGCGGCGCCCACCGTCGGGGCCGAGGTGCCGGTCGACGTCACCGCGAGCGGCCGGCTCTACCTCGCGCACGCGCCGGAGCTCGTGGGCGCCGCGGGCGCGGACCCGGCCATGCTCCGCGCCGCGCGGCGCGCCGCGAAGCGCGGCTACGACGTCAACGAGGGCGCGTGGATCGACGGGCTCACCGTCATCGCGGCCCCGGTGCTCGCGCGCGGCGGCCTGCACGGCTGCGTCGCCTGCGCCGCGGCCGCCCAGAGCCTGCGCGGCGATCGTCGTGACGCCGCGGTGAATCACACGCGCGACGCCGCCGAGCGGGTCGCGCGCGCCCTCCAGGGCGAGGGCAGGAGGTGAACGGCATGAAGACATGGATCGATGGGCGGATCGTCGACGCTGCGGACGCGACCGTGAACGTGACCGATCACGGGTTGCTCTACGGCGACGGCGTGTTCGAGGGCATGCGCGTCGCGGCGGGGCGCGTCTTCCGGATCGAGCGCCACCTCGCGCGGCTCGAGATCGGCGCGAGGGCGCTCGGCATCGCGCTCCCGCGCTCGCTCGACGGGCTCCGCGCCATCGTCGAGGAGACGGCGCGCGCGCACGGCCAGCCCGAGGCCTACGTGCGCCTCGTGGTGACGCGCGGCGTGGGCCCGCTCGGCGTCGACCCGACGACCTGCGAGCGGCCGGGGCTGTTCTGCATCGTGGGGGCCATCCGCCTCTTCGACGACGAGCAGCGGCGGCGCGGCCTCGAGCTCATCACGTCGAGCCACAGGAGGCCCAACGCGGACGCGCTCGACATGCGGATCAAGAGCCTGAACTACCTCGGCTCCGCGCTCGCGAAGCTCGAGGCGAGGCAGCGCGGCGCCGACGACGCGCTGCTCCTGAACGCGCGGGGCCACGTGGCCGAGGCCTCCGTGGCCAACGTGTTCGCGCTCCGCGGCGACGTGCTCGCGACGCCGCCGGCCACCGACGGGTGCCTCGAGGGCATCAACCGCGCGGCCGTCATGGAGCTCGCGCGCGGCGTCGGGCTCACGGTCGTGGAGCGCTCGATCGGGCGGCTCGACCTCTTCGCCGCCGACGAGGCGTTCCTGACCGGCACCGGCGCCGGCGTGATCGCCGTCAGGAGCCTCGACGGGCGCACCATCGGCCGCGGCGAGCGCGGCCCCGTCACGGCCCGCCTGACCTCGCTCCACAGGCAGCTCGCCGAGACCGAGGGCGCCCCGTTCATCGCGGCGCCCCGCGACCCCGGTTGAACGAAGGCGCCGGTTAACCGGTTCATTTTTGCATCAATCGGCATGCCGGCTCGCCCCTGATCCTGCGAGCCCTGGCCGCCGCGCTGGAGAGCGCGTCAGCTGTCGCGGGCGATCTCCGCGAAGACGCCGCGCAGCCAGGTGTGCGCCGGGTCCTTCGCGTGCCGCTCGTGCCACACCTGATCCACCGAGAACCCGCCGAGCTCGACGGGCGGCTTCATGACGTGCAGCTGCTCCATCTCCGCGAACACGCGCGCGATGCGCTCCGGCACGGTCAGCACGAGATCGGTCTGGGCCACGATGTGGGCCGCCACGAGAAAATGCGGGATCTGCAGCGCCACGCGGCGCGAGAGCCCTCGTTCGGCGAGGACCTCGTCCACCCGGCCGCCGCCCTCGCCGCGCGGGCTGATGAGCGCGTGCGGCAAGCTCGTGTACGTCTTGAGCGTGAGCTTGCCCCGGACCGCGGGGTGGCTCCTCCGCACGACGCACATGTAGCGCTCCTCGATGAGCCTTTGCCGGTAAAACCCCGCGGGCAAGGCGGGGAGCAGGCCGATCGCGAGATCGACCTTGCCTGTCTCCATGGCGCTCCACATCTCGCTGTCGTAGGGGCGCGCGACGAGGTCGATGAAGGGCGCCTCGGAGACGAGCTTCTGCACGAGCCGCGGCAGCAGGATGAGCTCCACGTAATCGACCGTGGCGACGGTGAACGAGCGGCGCGCCGTTGCGGGCTCGAAGCGCGGGCTGCGCGCGACCGTCGCCTCGATCTTGGCGAGCGCCTCGCGGATGGGGCCGATGAGCTCCTGCGCGCGCGGCGTCGGGATCATCCCCCGCGGCGTGCGCACGAGGACGGGATCGTCGATCAACACGCGGAGGCGCCCGAGGGCGTGGCTCATCGCCGACTGGCTCAGCCCGACGCGCGCCGCCGCGCGCGTGACGCTCCCCTCCGCCAGCAGGGCGTCGAGGACGACGAGCAGGTTCAGGTCGATGGAAGCGAGATGCACGGGATGCATGGGGCCCATGCTACTAATGAGTTGGAAGGGCGCCATCGGCTGACCTAAAGGTTGGCCATTGAGCCGGCACGGTCACTGACCTCACCGAGAGCGGTGGGGGGATGCCGCCGGCCTTCGCGCCCATGTCCCGCTTCGATCTCCCGAGCGCGCCCGCGGAGCCGGGCTCACGGCTCCTCCTCGCGCCCGCTCCGCCCGCCGTCATGGCGATACCCGGCGATGCCGCAGGCCGATCCGCCGGGGGATGTCGTCTCCTGATCCTGTTTGTAAAGGTTCGTTAAGAAGTCAGATTTGTGCTGCGAACGTTTGTGAACGTTGCCATGTCTGGTCCGGTCCGCTAAGTAATCGCCGCCTGAGATCGCCTGTGGCGCGATCCCCGCAAGGGGTCGTATCGAGGCGGAGCGGCCCGAGCGCGCTTGTCGCATGGAGCGCGCGAGGACCGGGCCTCGAGCGCTCCGGAGTGCCTCCAAAGCCGCGCGGATGGCCTGGATCGGCCATCTCGCCCGCAGCGCCGGCGCCGCGTCGGCCGCTGGCAGTCGGCCGCCGGCCGCCGTCGTAGCGCCAGGTCGGTTTCGCCTGTGTTTCGCCGGTGTTGCCGCCGAACGGCGCGCCGCATCCATGAACGCCGTGGTTCGGAATCGGTGTCGAACAACCGTAACAGGAAGAGAGAGCGTCATGCCAAGTCCGAGATTGAGTTCCTTGATCCTCGCTCCCATCGTCTCTGTTTCTCTCCTCGCCTCGTGCGCGCCGTCCGCGCCGGAGTCCGCGCCGGAGGGCGAGGGCGAGGTAGAGACCCTCGGCGCCGCGTCGAGCGCGCTCACGGCTCAGCAGCGGCTCGCGGCGTGCGACCAGGATCCTCGCGTGATCGCCGGGCTCGTCACGAGGGAGATCTGCGCGGGCGCCGACATCTTCTTTCGCGAGACCTTCGAGGGCAACGGCCGCTCCTGCGGGACGTGCCATCCTGTCGGAAACAACTTCACGATTGACATCCCCTTCATCGACGCTCTGCTCGTCGATAACCCGCTCGACCCGCTGTTCGTCTTCGAGCAGGACCCGGGGCTGACCGATCTCGAGACGCCCGAGCTGAAGACGCTCGGCCTGATCCGCGAGAACATCGACGGCTTCGACGATCTCGACAACAAATTCTCGATGCGCGCGGTCCCCCACACGCTCTCGCTGGCGACGAGCATCACGCCGGACCCGGTGGACGGGATAACGAGCCCGCCGGTCCATCGCACGGGCTGGTCGGGCGACGGCGCCCCGGGCACCGGCTCGCTGCGCGAGTTCCTCACCGGGGCGGTCACGCAGCACTACCCGACGGATCTCGGCCGCGAGCCGGGGGTGGCCTTCCGGCTCCCGACGGAGCAGGAGCTCGATCTGACGCTCGCCTACCAGATGAGCCTTGGCCGGACGAACGAGCTCGACCTCACGCAGGTGAACCTCGCCGATCCCGAGGCGAACGAGGGGCGGCAGGCGTTCCTCGACCCGGCGCGGGGCCGCTGCAATGTATGCCACTCCAACGCGGGCGCGAACCACCTGGACACGGGGCGCAACCGCAACCTGGACACCGGCACCCGGAAGGCCCCCGCGACCGGCACCATCGGCGCGTTCGACGGCGGCTTCGGCGGCTCCGGGCTGGCCTCGCCCAACATCGATGTGCTGGACATCGGTTTTCTCAACGGGTTCGGCGACGGCACGTTCAGCACCCCGCCCCTCATCGAGGCCGTGGACACGCCGCCGTTCTTCCATACCAACGCCTTCGGGAACCAGATCGAGGGCGCGGTGGCGTTCTATATCTCGAACTTCTTCAGGGATTCGCCGGCCGGCCTGGAGCTCGAGGCGCGGTTCGGCAGCCCCATCCAGTTCCCCGACACCGACATCAACAAGATCGGGCGGTTCCTTCGCGTGCTGAACGCGGCGTTCAACCTCGACATCGCAAGGCAGCGCCTGAACGCCGCCCAGGTGCTCGTCCAGCAGTTCCACGACACGCGCGCCGACGTCCAGAAGCGCCTGATGGAGCTGGCCGAGGCCGAGATCGACGACGCGCTGGAGGTCCTCGACGCCGGCGGCACGCCGCTGCACCCCGTCTCCACGGATCGCCTCCAGCTGGCGAAGACCGAGATCGCGGCGGGCCTCTCGGCGGCGACCTGGTCGCAGCGCCAGGGCCGGATCTCGAACGCGATCTCGCGCGTCCAGAACGCGCGCGATCAGTTCGGATCGAACATCAACTTCCAGCTCGGCAAGGGCAACCTGATGTACTAGCGGCGCGCCAGGAGCCCTGTCAGGGCGCTGGCCCGGCGGTCCAGGCGACACGCGGGCCGCGCCCCGGGGTTCGTGTCCCCACGGCTGGCGAACGCCGCACAAATCGGTAGCTTACGGGCCCCGGCGTGGCCGGAATGCCAGGTGCCCTGCGCTGATGTTGTCCGGTTCACGTCCTGATGTCGTTTCCCTCGCTTCTCCTGAAACAGGGCGCTCCCGCGAGGGCGGCTCGCTCCTGCTGCGGCTCCTCGGGCTGAGCTGGGCCTACCGGGGGCGCGTCCTCCGTGTCCTCGGCTACCAGATCATCCTGCTCTCGCTGGGGCTCGCCGGGCTCGGCCTGACCGGGCTCGCCATCGACATCCTCCGCCACCGGCTCGATCCGTCGATCCACCTCCCCGAGCTGCCGGCCGGCGCCGGCCTAGGAACGCTGGTCGACGCCGAGCGTGAGCCCATGCGCGCGGTCCTCTCGATCGGCGCCGCCATCCTCGCGATGGCGGCCGCGCGCGCGGTGATCAACTACGGTTACGCGCTCTCGGTGGGCTACCTCGTCCACATGGAGATCGTCCCGGATCTCCGGGCGCGGGTGTACGACAAGCTCCAGCGGCTGAGCTTCCGGTTCTTCGACGCCAACAAGAGCGGCTCGCTCATCAACCGCGTCACCGGCGATGTGCAGCTCGTGCGCTCGTTCGTGGACGGGGTGCTGCTCCCGAGCGTCATCATGGTCCTGTCGCTCGGCGTGTACGTCGCGTACATGCTCCGCGCGCACGTCCTGCTGACGCTCGCGTGCCTCGCCCCGACGCCGCTCCTCTGGATCGCGAGCACGCTCTTCGCCCGGTGGGCGCAGCCCGCCTACCTGCGCAACCGGGAGCTCGTGGACCGCATGGTCCTGAGCTTCACGGAGGGGCTGCAGGGCATCCAGGTCATCAAGGGGCTCGGGCGAGAGCGCGAGGCCCATCGCCGCTTCGACGAGCGCAGCCGCGAGGTGCGCGAGCAGCAGCAGGAGACGTTCCGGACCGTCAGCGTGCTCAGCCCGACCATCGATCTGCTCGGGCAGATCAACATCGTGATCCTGCTCGGCATGGGCGGGCTGCTCGTCACGCGCGACCGGCTGACGCTCGGGCAGCTCGTCGTGTTCGCCGGCATCCTGCAGCAATTCTCGGGGCAGATCGCGAGCATGGCGACGATCGTCAACACAGCGCAGCAGAGCTTCATCGGGGCGAAGCGCGTCTTCGAGGTGCTCGACACCCCCGTCGAGATCACGAGCCCCGAGGCGCCGGCGCGCCCCGCGCGGGTGGAGGGGCGCGTCGTGTTCGAGCGCGTCACGTTCGGGTACGATCCGGAGAGGCCCGTCCTCCACGACGTCCACCTCGACGTCGCGCCCGGGCAGTTCGTCGCGGTGATCGGCCCGACCGGCGCGGGCAAGAGCACGCTGCTCAGCCTGATCCCTCGCTTCTACGATCCGACGTCGGGGCGCGTCCTCCTCGACGGCATCGACCTCCGGCGCCACGACCTCGACCAGATCCGGCGGCGCATGGGGGTCGTCTTCCAGGACAACTTCCTCTTCAGCAACACGGTGGCGGCGAACATCGCGTTCGGCGCCCCGCACGCGACGCGCGAGCAGATCGAGCGCGCCGCGGTCATCGCCTGCGCCCACGAGTTCATCCGGGAGCTGCCCGAGGGCTATGACACCGAGCTCGGCGAGGCGGCGGCCAACCTCTCGGGCGGCCAGCGGCAGCGGCTGGCCATCGCGCGCGCGGTGCTGCTCGACCCGCCGCTGCTCCTGCTCGACGACCCGACAGCGGCGGTGGACGCGAGCACCGAGCGCGAGATCCTCGACGCGATCCTCAGCGCGACGCGGGGGCGGACGACGATCATGGCGACGCACAGGGCGCACCTGCTCCGCCGCGCGCACCAGGTGATCGTGCTCGACCGGGGCCGCATCGCCGAGCGGGGGACCCACGAGGAGCTGCTCCGGCGGCGCGGCCACTACGCGAGCGCCCTCGCGCTGCACGACGCCCACGCCTCCGGGGCGCGGGCGGACGACACCCCCTCGCGCCGCGCCGCCGCGGCTGCGCGCCCTGCCGAGGACCCGGCGTGAGCCGCGCGGTCGACGCGCCGAGCCGCCCCGCGACGGCGTCGAGGACGGCGTCGAGGACGCCCCGCTCCGCGGCCGATGCGGCGCCGATCGACGCGCGCCTCGGCCTCGCGCGCGTGGCGCTCGAGGACGAGGCGGACCAGCACCACCGCACGCTCGATCTCGGGCTCGCGCGGCGGGTGTTCGCCTTCACCCGCCCGTACGCGCGCAAGCGGAACGCGCTCTTCGCCCTCGTGGTGGTGAGGTCGATCCAGCTCCCGATCCTGACCTGGGCGGTCGGCGCCATCATCAGCGGCCCGGTGGCCCGGCGCGACGAGCGCGCCACGCTGCTCGCCGTCCTCGGCTTCGCGGCGCTCGTGCTCTTCACCGAGATCGTCTTCCACTACCGCGCGCGGCTCGCGCTCGAGCTCGGCGAGGCGGTGGTGTTCGACATGCGCGATCGGCTGGAGAGCCACCTCCTGCGCATGCCGATGCGCTTCTTCGTGAAGACGAAGGTGGGGCGCCTCATCGGCCGCATGACGTCCGACATCGACGCGATCCGGGTGGCGGTGCAGGACGTCGTGTTCGTGAGCACGGTGAACCTCGGCACCATGGCGGTCGCGATGGCGCTGATGGCCCACGCGCACTGGCAGCTCTTCCTCGTGGTGGTCGCGATGGTCCCCGTCTTCTGGGGGCTGATCGTCTATTTCCACAAGCGCCTCGGGGCCGCCCACCAGCGCGCGCAGGAGAGCTTCACCCGCGTGACCGCGACGCTCGCCGAGTCGGTCACGGGGGTGCGCGTGACGCAGGGCTTCGTGCGCCAGGACATCAACGGCGGGCTGTTCCGCGCGCTGATCTTGGACCACTCCCGCTACAACATGGATGCGGCGCGCCACTCGGCGACGTTCCTCCCGCTCCTCGAGTTCAACGGGCAGCTGTTCCTGGCCGTCCTCGTGGTCGTCGGCGGCTATCAGGCCCTTCACGGCGCGATCGATCTGCACGTGCTCGTGGAGTTCTTCTTCCTCGCGAACCTCCTGTTCAACCCGATCCCCGTCCTGGGCAACCAGTACAACCAGGCCCTCACGGCGATGGCGGGCGCCGAACGGCTCTTCCGCGTGCTCGACACCGCGCCCGACTGGCCCGACGAGCGCGGCCTCCCGGCGCTGCCCCCGGTGCGCGGCCGGGTCGTGTTCGAGCGGGTCCACTTCGCCTACGATCCGGGCAAGCCGGTGCTCCATGGCGTCGATCTCATCGCCGAGCCGGGGCAGATGATCGCGCTGGTCGGGCACACGGGCAGCGGCAAGACGTCGATCCTGAACCTGCTCGCGAAGCTCTACCTGCCGACGGCGGGGTCGATCACCGTCGACGGGCACGATCTCGCGGCGACCTCGTCCGCCTCGCTGCGCGCGCAGCTCGGGCTGGTGCTGCAGAGCAACTTCCTCTTCAGCGGGACGGTGCTCGACAACGTGCGCCTGGGCAACCCCGCCGCGACGGACGCCGAGATCCGCGACGCGGCGCGGGGCCTCGACGTGCTCGACATGCTCGACGCGCTGCCGGACGGCCTGGGCACCGAGGTCGGCGAGCGCGGGACGGCGCTGTCGCTCGGGCAGCGGCAGATCGTGTGCTTCCTGCGCGCCATGGTCGCCAATCCGCGCATCGTGCTGCTCGACGAGGCGACGAGCGCCGTGGACGCGCTCACCGAGGCCCGGCTGCAGGCGGCGCTCGGGAGGCTCTTGCGAGGGCGGACGAGCTTCGTCGTGGCCCACCGGCTGAGCACGATCCGGCACGCCGATCGCGTCGTCGTGCTCGACCACGGTCGGGTCGTCGAGCAGGGGACCCACGCGGAGCTGCTCGCGCGCGGGGGAGCGTTCGCGGCGCTCCACCGGGAGCTCGTGAATGAGGGGCCGGCCCCCGTGGAGGGGGCGCGCGGCGTCAGAAGGTCAGGCGACCTCTAGGCGGACGGGGACGTTGTTGCGGGTGGCGTTCGAGTACGGGCAAACCTGGTGCGCCTTCTCGACAAGCTGCTCGGCTTGCGACCGCTCCAGGCCCGGCAGCGCGATCCGCAGGCCGATGTCGAGGCCAAACCCGCCCTCGGAGCGCGGGCCGATGCCGACGGTCGCCGTCACGGTGGCCTCGGCCGGGATCCGGGCCTTCTCCTGCGCGGCCACGAACTTGAGAGCGCCCAGGAAGCAGGCCGCATAACCCGCCGCGAACAGCTGCTCCGGGTTGTTCCCCTCGCCGCCAGCGCCGCCGAGCTCCTTCGGCGTCGAGAGCTTGACCTTGAGAGCACCGTCGGCAGTGGCAGCGTGGCCATCGCGGCCGCCATTGGCCGTGGCTTGCGTCGTGTACTTCACGTCAACAGGCATTGGAGCGTTCCTTTCGTGGCGATGAGCCCGGTCACGGGCAGCGCGTCCCCGCCGGGCACGGCCCGACCGGGCAGCGCCGTTCGGGTACGCTCCCATAGTGCCCACGCTCCTCCCGGGCAACCGCGGGAGGAGACGCCACCCGGAAATCACGTCCGGCATCGACCGCGCGGCGTCATCCGCCTGTCATCCGCTTGCAGTCAGCTGGCAGTCCGCTGACTGCAAGCTTGCAGCTCACCGGCCAGCCCAGGTGTAGCTCAGCGCGGAGACGTCGGGCGCCCCGACCGGTATCTCCCCTGTGAAGCCGAGCGTGACGAGCTCGAGGCGGTTGCCGAATGGATCGTTGAAATAGAGCGACGCCTGGCCCGGTGGACCGAGCCGCGTCGGGCCGTACGTCGGCACCGAAGCGGCATTCAAGCGCTCCTTCCACGCGAGCAGCTTCCCAGGCGCGACCCAGAGCGCGCAGTGCGGATGATCCGCCTCGCGGGGCGGCTGCCCGATCGGCGACTCGAAGAGGTCGAACCGCGGGCCCCCGGCGAACACGACCGAGAGGTGGACCCCCCGCGCGATCTCGTCCGCAGGACGCCCCATCCGCTCGAGGAACGGGACGTCGACCCGCATCACCACGCGCGCGCCGAGCAGCCCGACATAGAACCGCTCGGCCACCTCGAGATCGGCGCACGGCAGCGTGAGATGATCGACCGCGCGCAGCTTGCCGCCCCACGGCGGAAGCAGGCGATACGCAAGGTGCGACCAGGCGAAGAAGAGACGCATCCCCACGCCTATCGCCTTTCGCTGGACCCGGGCGGCGAGCGGCGCGGTGGTGAGCTCCAAGGACGTCATGCATTTCCTCCATGCGATGGAAGTCAATCAATCAGTTGATTGACAATACGCGACGGCGGCCGGACGGTCAAGGCGCGCGCCGCGGGCGCTTGCTGGGACCGGAGAAAACCTGTAGCTTTGCGCGGACTTGGCGAAGACGAGACACGCCGCCTCGGCCAGCAAGACCTCGGCCACGGAGCTCGGTGCAGCGCGGCGGCGCGACCTGCTCGAGGCGGCGTATACGCTCATCGCCGAGAAGGGCCTCGAGGGGCTGCGGACGCGCGACATCGCGGCGCGCGCAGGGGTCAACATCTCGACGCTGCACTACTATTTCGGGACGAAGGACGAGCTCCTCGCGGCCATCGTCACGCACGTGACGGACAAATTCGTGGAGGCGCAGCGCCGCCCGGCAGGCCAGGGCGCCGCAGGGCCGGCGGACGCGCGCGCGATCCTGAGAGCGCACCTCGAGAGCGCATGGCGCACCTTCCAGGACACTCCGCACCTCACGGCCGTGCTGCAAGAGCTCTCCGTGCGCGCGCAGCGCGACCCGGCGGCGCGGACCGCGCTGAGCGCCGTCCACAAGGAGTGGAACCTCGCTGTCGAGCACCTCGTGCGGCAAGGCGTGCGCGGCGGACAGCTGCGCTCCGATCTGGATCCTCGCGCCGCGGCCCGCGTGGTCACGTCCTTCATCATCGGCGCCATGACCCAGCTCGGGATCAACGCCGAAGCGTTCGACTTTCACCTCGTCTCGGGCGAGCTCGAGCGATGGCTCGCACCCGCAGAGGGCAAGCGGGCGCGCAGCCGCGGGTGAGCGGCCCGACAGCCGTCGAGCGACGCAGAGGCGCTCCCCGCCTCCTCACGTCAGCTCGAGCGCGCGTCCGGGCGGCTCACCGCGCGCCCTCGGCGCCGCAGCGGGAGAGCGCGTAGCGCAAGGCGCTCTGGAGCACGCCGAAGGTCTTGAACCCTCCATCCGCCGCGCCGAGCTCCGTCATCGTCCGCGCGATCTCGGGCGAGATCCCGGAGACGAGGCAGCTGCTGCCGAGGAGGTTCGCCGCGCGCACCACGGCGAGGAGGTGCGCCACGGTCGCGGCGTCCACGGCGTTCACGCCGGTCAGGTCGAGGATGGCGAAGCGCGCGCTCGTCCGCACGATCTCGGTGAGGAGCCGCTCCATGATGTCATTCGCCCGCCCGGTCTCCACGGTCCCGATGATCGGCAGCACGAGGACCCCCTCCCACGCCTGGATGATGGGCGTGGACATGGCGCGCATCGTCTCCTGCTGCCGCCGCATCAGCGCCTCGGCGCGCTCGCGCTCGGCGTTCTCCGCCGCGAGCAGGCGGTTCTTCTCCTCGAGCTCCTCCGCGTGGATCTCCCGGCGCTGGAGCGCCTCCCTGAGCTCGGCCTCCAGCTGCTTGAAGGGCGTGATGTCCCTGATCGTGATCGCGACACCGTCGCTCAGCGGGATGACCTGATGCTGGAACCACCGATCCTTGTGCGCTGGACTCTCGCTCTGCTCCTCCTCGAGGAGCCGCTCGCCGGTCCGAACGACGCGCGCGTACTTGTCCAGCTGCTGGCGCGCGGCGGGCGAGAGCTCGCTGAGCCGCTTGCCGACGATCTCCTCGCGGAGCATCGACATCCCCGCGAGGGCCCTCTGGTTGGCGTCGGTGATCACGAAATCAACGAGTGTCCCGGCCTCGTCGAACACGCTCCGGAGCACGAAGAAGGCGTCCAGGCTCCCTTCGACCGCCGCCCGGAACCGGGACTCGGCCTCGAGCAGCGACTCCTCCGCGCGCTTGCGATCCGTGATATCGCGAGCGACGAAATAGACGAGCTCCTCCTCCGGGTGAACCGACGAGTTCCACTCGATCCATCGGTAAGAGCCGTCGCGACACCGGTAGCGGTTCGTGAACGTCACGCTGCCGCTGCCGCCGAACACCTGCGCCGACTCGGCCAGCGTGCGCTCTCGATCGTCGGGGTGCACGAAGTCGATGAACGGCGTCGACAGGAGCTCTTCGCGCGAGAACCCGAGCGTGCGCTCCCACGCCTGGCCAACCCGCTTGAAATGCCCGTCAAAACCGGCGGTGCCGATCAGATCCACGGACATCTCGAAGAAGCGGCCCAGCTCGTCCGTTTGCCACGCTTGTTTCATGGTAAATTCCACCGCTACCAGATCCGGGGTCCATGATCGAGCCTCTGGCGCGAGGCGAGGCCCAGCGCTGCGGACGCGCCTGCAAACGGTCGGGGGCGGCGCGCTGGACGACCGCGCTCCCGGTCAGTCGCCCTCAACGCCTGAAGGAGAGAGCCCCCGATGAAGCGCAGTGCCATGCTGGTTTGGCCGGGCTTCACCGCGCTTGAGACATCGCGCTCGCCCGACCGGGCAGGTCAGCTCGTCCGGTAGGCGCGGTAGAGCTCGTCGCGCCACGCCACCAGGTCGTCGTAGCGATCGCGCAGGTCGGGGTCGGAGAAGCACCGGCGGCTGGCGGCGCCGAGCTTCAGCTGGGCGGGCGGCGCCACGTTCACGAGGACCTGGCTTATCGCGATATCCGCGAACGTGAAGCGGCCGAGGAGCGTCCGCGGTGCGTCTCCGGACGGCGCCGCCCGCGCGAGGGTCTCGCGGATCTCCTCCAGCACGGCGACCTGCGTCTGCCCGTGCGCCTCGCCGTCGGTCTTGTGGCCGTCGTACTTGCGGAGGGTGCGGGCGACCCCCAGCGCTCCCAGCCGCGAGGCGAGGGGGCCGAGCGCGCGGCGGATCGGCCTCGGCGCCATCTCGGCGAGCGCCTCGTCGTCGGCCAGCATGCGCGTCAGCGCGCGGGCGCGCCCGGCGGAGAGGCCGCGCTCGGATAGGTCGATGAGCCGCGCGATGTCGGCCTCGTGCTCGACAGGGAACAGGGTCGGTCCCGCGCCGCGCCCGTCAGCCCAGCGCGCGATGTCGGCCGAGTCCCCGAGCACGCGCCCGTCGTCGGTGGTGAGCACCGGCACCGAGACACGGCCCGTGAGCCGGCGGAGCTTCAGCCGGAGCGCCGGCTCGCCGACGAGCGGCTGGTAGTGCCGGAAGGTGTAGGGGACGCGCCGGACGTCGAGCGCCCAGCGGGCCTTCTCCGTCCATGGCGAGAAAATGAGGCCAAGTAGCTCGGTCATGGCGCCGGCAGGCTACCACACACGGCCGCGCGCCTCCGGCCGATCGCTCGCGGGCAGCGGGCGCGGCCCGTCGGTGGGCCCTTGGCTCACTGCGAGCGATCTCACGGGCAGGCGTCGGTCTCGTCGGTCCCGTCGGTCTCCACCCAGATCGACTCGAGGTCGTCGAACCCCTTGAGCCGGAACGCGCCCGCTCGGCGGAAGTCCGCGCGCGACGGGTCGGGGAGCGCGGCGGCCGCGGAGCGCGAGAGCGTCACGCGGCCGGGGCGCGGCAGGCCGATCCCGGAGCTCGGCTCGTCCGCGCGATCCTCCTCGGTGACCGCCTCGATCCGGAAGAGCCGGTGGACCTCCCTGCCGATGACGTCGTGATCGCTCATGCGCACCCAGCCCCAGTGGACGACGAGGCGCAGCTGGGCAGGGTCGTCGACGGTGCCACGGAGCATGCGGGCCGCGTCGACGGCGCGGGCCACCGTGGGATAGACCGCGAGGTACCCATCGCCGGTCCCCTTCAGCAGGCGCGGGTTCGTCGCCCCTCGGAGGGAGCCGCGGAGCCGGTGAAGGTGGTCGACGAAGCCGGTGTCGCCGATGCTGCGGATCATGTGGGTCGACCGGACGATGTCGATGAGCAGCATCGCCACCTCCGCCCGGTCGGTCGGCTCCGTCTCCTCCCGCCGCTCGTCGGGGAAGAGCTCGAGGAGCGTGAGGTGGAGATCGTCCCAGTGGATTCGCTCGAGGTGCGCGCTGAGGCGGGCGAAGGTGGGGGAGGCGGCGATCGCCCGCCGCGCGGCGTCAGGGCCCTCGCCGTCGGCGACCTCTGTCGAGAGGCGGTCGAGGAGGGAGAACACCGCCCCGGCGATCTCCTCGTCGGCGTCCGGGCGCCGGAAGAGCTCGCGCTGGACGTCGACCACGAGATCCCAGTGGCGGGGCCAGGGCTCCCCGTGGCCGATGATCACGTGGCGGATCGCGTGGAATCGGCCGCCGCCGGGGAGCGGCTCGATCAGCGCGCGGAGGGAAGGGTGGAGCAGGTAATACCGCGAGCGCGGCAGCTCGTGGCGCGAGCCGGCGACGGCGTCGTGCGGCTGGCGAAAGCGCTGGACCTGGCGCTCGGCCCCCGGATCGGCGCCGAGCACCCCGAGGAGGCCGCACTCGAAGAGCTCGCGGAAAGGGTGGTAGACGTCGTCGGCGTTCCGGCCGTGGGCGTCGTAGAACGCGCGGTCGACCTCATGAAACCTGCACCAGACCTCGACCACCTCGTCGTGGGTGAGGACGTCGCAGGGGAGGAGGCCGAGGAAGCGAGCCCGCTTGTCGCGGTGACAGAGCACCTCGAGGAAGACCCGCATCTCGTCGAAGATGTTGGCCACGAGGAGGCCGGCGCTCGTGCGCTGCACGATCTGCGTGAAGGTCCGCTCGTCGAGCGCCTGTCGGTTGCGCGAGATCTCGGAGGCGAGGATCACGAGGTCGCGCGGCCGCCCGAGGGTGTGGCGGTGGAGGAAGTCGAAGGTCGACTCGCCGCGGGCCGAGCGCCCCGCGCTCACCACGTCGAGGTGGATGAACTCGCGGAGCGGCAGCCGCTCGTAATAATACGTGAGCATCTCGAGCAGCTCGAAGAGCTCGTGCTTGGCGTAGCGGAGCGTCGACGTCGCGCCGTAGAGGTTGGTCTTGATGTCGGACTCGTAGGCGGAGAACGCCTCCTCGCGGATGGCGGCGAAGATCTTGACGTGCCGGTTGGCGTTCATCAGATCCCACGCGGCCTCGATCATGCCCGCTTGCATGTGGATCCACGCGGCCCGCGGGAGCCGCCGGAGCGCCTGATCGAGCTTGTCGATGAAGATGAAGACGCCGCTGTGGAGCGAGCGGAGCCGCCGCTCGAGCGGGCGCTCCATCGCGTCGACGACCTGGTTGATCTGGCGAACGGTCAGCGAGAGCAGCTCCTTCAGCACGATCGTCGGCTCGACAGGCCGGCCCTCCAGGAGCCCGCGCAGGCTCCGGGGGAGCGGCGCCAGATCCGCGGTATCGCCGGCGCCGGCGGCGCCGGTGGCCGCCGACTGGTAGGAGACGATCGACATGCGGAAGCTGAAGCTCCAGAGCCGCTTGCACTCGTGGAGGCCCGACATGAGGTCGCGCCGGGTCTGATCGACGCTGGGCAGATCGCCCATCAGATCGAGGTACGGCCGCCCCTCCGGGATGAACTGCACGGCGGCGTGGCGGCGCTCGCGGCCGGTCGCCGCCAGGTAGATCTCGCTGAGGACCGAGCGCTTGTACGTGAGGAGGAGGGTCTTGCCGAGCCCCTTGCTCCCCGAGACAAAGTGCTTGTTGGCGCTGTCGAGGAACTCGCGGACCACGGCGTTCTTGAAGGTCAGGTCCTTGAGGGCGCCGATATCGATCTGGTTGGCGTCCGAGGCCCAGCTCTGGTTCGTGGGGAGATCGGGCGGCGCGGGCCGGGGCTGGGGCGGCTCCGGCGGGCGCTCGGCGAGCGCCCGGAGGGCCTCGATGAGCTCGCGGGCCGAGGTGAACCGGCGGTCGAGGTCGCGGTGGGTCGCCCGGGCGAACCAGGCGTCAAAGCCGCTCGGGACGTCCGCCAGGCGCGACGGCGGGGCCGGGACGTCGAAGCAGATCTTGTGGACGAGCTCGAAGAGCGACTCGCCGCGGAAGGGCCGTTGCCCGGTCATGCACTCGTAGGCGATGACGCCGATCGACCACAGGTCCGCGCGGAGGTCGACCCCACGGGCGTCGGCGATCTGCTCCGGGCTCATGTAGCTCACCGTGCCCAGGGTGGCGCCGGCGTCCGTCTGCGGCGCTCCCTGGGGGTCGAGCCCGAGGTCACCGAGCTTGACGATCCCGAAGTCGAGGACCTTGCAGAGCGGTCCATCGTCGTCCTCGACGAGGAAGACGTTGGCCGGCTTGATGTCGCGATGGATGATGTCCATGCGGTGGGCCTTGGCGATCGCGCTGCAGACATCGCCCAGGATCGCCTTCGTCTCTTCATAGGAGAGCGGCCCGCGGGCGATCCGCTGGGCCAGGTCCTCGCCGCGAAGGAGCTCCATGGCGATGTAGGGCACCTGCGTGGCTGCATCGACGTTGAAGTCGAGGAGCTGCACGACGTTCTTGCTCCGCAGCTTCGCCGCTGTCTGCGCCTCGCGGAAGAAGCGGGCGCGCGCCCGCTCCGTGCCGACGATCGCCGGATCCATCAGCTTGAGCGCGACCGGCTCGCCGAGGCGAAGATCGGTTGCCCGGTAGACCCGGCCCATGCCTCCCTTCTTCAGGAGCTCGTCGATCCGGAAGTGCTGGCCGACGACATCCCCGGGGCCAACGCTCCTGGCCCCTGTCGAGTCGCTCCCGCGAGCGGATGGCTTGGTGGCCTGGTGCGGACGGCGGGCACTCTCATCCGACATGTCGCCCAGCGTACCAGCCTTGGCGCCTCAGGAGAACCTGCGCGCCCGCGCCGCCCGTTTTTCCGTCGTTTACGGCGTCCGGGGCCCGGAGATCGGCATACCCCGTGCAGTCCCAGCGCCTCATGCGCTCCGGTGAGGCCTGGCTCCGGTCTTGTGATCTCCGGCGCGCGGGTCGCGATGAGCAGTTCGAGCGCACACCGCGCCGTGGGCCCGCGTCGGCGCCAGCGCGTCGAGCGGTCGTCGCGGGAGCAGGGTAGCCGCGAAGGGGGAGGTGCGTCCGTGCGAATCCATCATCTCAACTGCATCTCGACCTGTCCGGTCGGCGGCGCGCTGATGAGATGGATCCGGTTCGGCCGGCGTGCACGCCGGGTCTGCGTCTCTATCAGTTCATGATGGAGAAGGACCGCGGCGCGCGGCTCGAGAACCAGCGGCGGCTGCGCGCGCTGCGCGAGGAGCGCGGCCACGAGGTGAGGCTCGTGTGCTCTCACGACGTCGTGGAGTTCGAGCGCATCACCGGACGAAGCCATGCTGTGCCGGCCGGAGCGGGGAGGGGCGTGTCGGAGCCGCCGCTGTGGACGCCCGCTCCGGTCGCGGGCGCGCGCTGACCGCGCACAGCAGGCCATCTCCTCTCGGTAGGCCGCCTCCGAGGGCCGGGCGGCTCGTGGCTACGTTGCATCCCGGCGCGGCGCCGCGCCCACCGGAAGCGTGAAATGGAACGTCGTGTGGCCCCCCTCGGGGCTCTCGACCCAGATCCTGCCGTCGTGGGCCTCGACCAGCCCCTTCGCGATGTACAGGCCGAGGCCGAGGCCGACCACGCGCTCCTCCTTCGCCTTCCCCCGGAAGAAGCGTTCGAACAGGAGCGGGAGGTCCTGGGCCGGGATCCCGCGGCCGCTGTTGCGGATGGAGATCTGCACCGCGTCGTCGCGCCGCTCCAGCGCCACCTGTATCGGCGTCTCTGGATCACCGTATTTGACGGCGTTGGAGATGAGATTGCTGAGCACCTGCTCGACGCGCCCGGCGTCCGCGTGCACGATCGGGATCTCCCCGCGGCTCTCGACGTCGACAGCGCGCCCCTCGGTCTCGCTCTCCATCCGCTCGACGACCGCCTCCACGAGCGCGCGCGGGTCGATGGGGGCGCGCTCGATCGCGAGGCGACGCGACTCGATCTGGGAGATGTCCGTGAGATCGGAGACCATCCGCCCGAGCCGCTTGGCGCTCGCCAGGATGTGCCCCGCCCTCGTCTTCACCTCGGTCGTGACCTGGGGCTTCCGTTCGAGCTGGGTCGCGTAGCCGATGATCGTCGTCACGGGCTGCTTCAGGTCGTGCGCGACGACCGACGTCCACTCTTCCTTGAGCCGCTCGAGCTCCTTGAGCCGGGTGATGTCGTCGAAGACGACGACCGCGCCGAGCAGCTTGCCGTTCCCGTCGACGATGGGGCCGGCGCTCGCGAGCACCGCCAGCATGCTGCCGTCGGCGCGCCGGAGCGACAGCTCCCTCGAGCTCGTGACCTCGCCTCGCAGCGCGCCCGCCGACGGCTGCTCCTCGTCCGTGAGGGGCTCCCCGTCGGGGAGGCACAGGCACCATGCGCCCGGGAGCCCGGGCGGCGAGTCTGTCCCGGCGAGCTCCTGGGCGCGGCGATTCCGGGCGATCTGCGCGCCGGAATGGTCGAGGAGGAGGATGCCGACAGGCGAGCGCTCGATGACCGCGTGGAGCCAGCGCCGCTCGGCAGCGAGCTGTCCGAGGAGCTGGTCGCGCTCCTCGTCGGCGAGCTTCTCCGTGGTGACGTCGCGCGAGATGCCGATCCCGGCGATCGGGTTTCCGTGCTCGTCGTGCTGGATCGTGATGTGGGTCGAGACCCAGCGGGTCCGGCCGCTCCTGTCGATGATCCGGAAGGTGAGCCGGCCGCCGGCCGCGGCCATGTGCTCGACGAACGCATGATAGCGCCCGACGTCCTCGGGATGGATCAGGGTGACGAACAGCTCAGGGTTCTCGTACCAGGCCGCGGGCGGATAGCCGGTGTGCTCGAGGACGGCGGGGTTGATGTACTCGTAGCCCCCCTCCGGGCCGAGCCGTATATGGAAGATGACGTCGCTCGCGTGCTCCGCGATCAGCCGCAGGCGCTCCTCGCTGAGCCGCAAGGCGCGATCGGCGCGCCGCTGCTCGGTGACGTCGAGGGCCGTGCCGATCATCCGCAGCGGAGAGCCGTCCTCGGCGCGGATCACGTCCGCCTCGGTGTGGAGGGAGCGCTCTTCGCCGTTCGGGCGGACGATCCGGTAATCGACGCAATAGGGCAGGGTGCCCTGGAGCGCGAGGTCGACGGAGCGTATCACACCCTCGCGGTCCTCCGGGTGGATGCAGGCGAGGAACCGCTCGTACGTGAGCGCGCCGGCGTCGCGGGACAGGCCCAGCATCCGATAACACTCGTCGGACCAGAGCAGCTCGTCGCTCGGAATGCGCCAGTCCCAGTTGCCCAGCTTCGCCAACCTCTGCGCGCGGGCGAGGCTGTCCTCGCTCAGCCGGAGCGCGGCCTCCGTCTGCCTGGCTTCCGCGAGCGTCGCGTGGAGCTGCTCGCGCGCGCGCTCGAGCTCGTGGTTCTCCCGCTCGAGCTCGTCGATCCGCGCGCGCTGGGCGTGGAGCTCGGGGGCGGCGAGCGCCATCCCGAAGAGGCTCGACAGGGCGCCCGCGATCTCGACCAGCTCGGCCTGCGGGAGGGTGGGCTGCGCCGTGGCGCAGAGCAGCACCGCGCGCAGGGTGCCGGCGAAGGCGATGGGGATCGCGAACGCGCGGGTGCAGCCGCAGCATCGGCGCAGATGGCCGGCGTCCAGGAGCGCGTCGGCGCTCTCGTCCTCGGGCGCGACCTGCGCGACGTTCAAGCGGGCGGCGGCGCCGGCGAGGCTCGGGGCGTCGAGCGGCAGGCGCCGGAGGGCGTCCAGCGAGCCCGCGCTGCCGCCCGCGGAGGCGACGAGCCCGAGCGTGTGCGGCGCCTGCGCGACATCGTAGAGGCAGGCGATGTCGACGTGGAGGAGGCGCGCCGCCGCCGCCACGAGCGCTTGCTGCGGACTGTCATCGCCGGCGCGCGAGGGGGCCATCGACGCGTCGGCCACGGCGCGGGCGAGCGTGTCGTCCGACGCCGGCGGATCCCCGCGGTGTCGCTCCCTGGACGGTCCACCCCGTTCGGCTCCGCGCCTTCTGTCGTCGCTGTTCAATCCGCCCCTCGCGCCTTCTACCCGGATCCTGGTGGGCGCGAGGCGAGACTATCACGAGCCTTCGCTCCGCAACCTGGTTCACGAGCCTTCGCTCCGCAACCTGGTTCAGGCGGCCGTCCAGGGCCCGGGCCGGTGCAGACCGGCGGCGGCTCTGCCGCGCCCGCGCTGGCTGAGGAGGACGCCGGGGAGGAGATGCGCAGCGGCCAGCGCGCCGGGAGGCGGCTATCGGGCAGCGTCGCTTTCTCGTGGCGAAGGCCAAGCACCCTCGCACCTCTCGAAGTGCGTGGGCGATTTGCATACTGACGGTAACCTCTCATCGTCGCTGTAGGGGTCGAACGCCGTCGCGCGCACCCAGGCCTGCGGAGGTGGCATACCTCGGTTGCGCCGCACAGGCGCGCGGGCTCTGGCTCTGTGATGGCCAATCACACCGGGACAGGGGCATTCCGGTGAACCATCGAACCGAGAGCCGCGCTTCCACGCGGGGGTGCGGAGGCGCAACCCATGATTCACGCGATGCAGGAAGACCCCGGCGTTTGCGCGGCGAGGTTTCAGGTGGCTTTCATCCTCCCCCACTCAGAAGGGTCTTCGCGACCCGTCGATGCCATACGGCCGGGCGACATAGATGCGCAAGAGAAAACTTGAATTACAGTGTGAGCGTTGGGCGGACCCGACCCAGGTTGGCGGCCCGGCTCCTGTGGACCGACCAGGTGCAGCGGATCCGATACCGGTTGGCGGCGGTGGCAGTGGTCTCGACCAGGTTGCAGCCGGACTAACCGCAACCCAGGTTGGGCTAGGAGAGGAGGGCTAGGAGTAGCAACGGCTCCCGCTCGGGTGGCGGACCGCCTGGCGGCCGCCACCCACGAAGCTTGATCGAGCAGCGAAATGATTGACGAAAATCCCTGGCACGGCACTTGTCTTGTTGCGCCTGTCATGAGCCAGCCCCGCGAGATCGCTGCCGGAGCCACCTACCTCATCACCCGTCGCGTCCTGCGCCGGCACCTGCTCTTCCGCCCCGATGTGGCAATCACCCAGCTCCTGGTCTACGTCCTCGCGGTGTCGACCCGCCGTTACGGCATCGAGGTCCATGCGCTCTGCGCCATGTCAACGCATCTGCACCTGGTCGTGACCGACTCGAGGGGCGTCTTGCCGCGGTTCTTGCAATTCTTCCATCGCATCGTCGCGCTCGGCACGAAGGTGCTTCGCGGGTGGGAAGGCCCGGTGTGGGACCACGAGGCCACGAGCGTGGTGCGGCTGCTGACGCGCGCGGCGGTGGTGGAGAAAATTGCTTATGTCATGGCGAATCCTGTCGCCGCTGGCCTGGTGCAGCATGCTCGCGAGTGGCCGGGCGCCAAGGTGGACGTGGACGACCTCGGTCGCGGCGTGCTGCGCGCGGCACGGCCTTCGGTGTATCTCGACCCGGAAAACCCGCAGTGGCCCGAGGAGGTGACGGTCTCGCTCGCGCTGCCGCCGGCCATCGAGGAGGACAGCGCGGAGGGCTTTCGCCAGGACGTCTCTGCCGAGCTCGAGCGCCAGGAAGCCCGGGCCCGCGCGGAGGTGCAGCGGCAAGGACGTCACTTCTTGGGCGCCGAGAGAGTCAGTAAGGTGTCCCCTTACGAGCGCGTGACGAGCTTCGATCCGCTGCGCGACGGCAATCCAACGTTTGCGGTTGGTCGCGAGCAGGGAGACGCGTGGCGAATCGCTGGTGCCGCTGTGCGTGCGTTTCGAACGTTGTACCGTGCGGCACTCGAGCGATGGCGTGCTGGCGTACGCGACGCCGTATTCCCCGCGGGGACGTGGTGGATGTGCACGTTTCACGGGGCCAGCGTGGCTGACGTCGTGCTCACGATGTAGAGCCACAGCGGCGGCGCTGCAGGAAGGCGGGCGGGACGGGCAAGGGCATCCGTGCCTTGTCGTGGGGCCTTCCGTCTAGGACCGGCGGTGTGGACGGCCGAATCTCGTGCGGCGGTGTATCCGTGCCTTCGTACGTCTGCAGGCGGTGCCGAACCCAGAGGAAGCGGCGTCAGGGGCAGAGTGCTGTACGCGATGGTTGGCCGAGCCGAATGATTCCTCTCGAAAGGTGGACCCATGGGATAGTCATTCCGGGGTGGGGTGCCGCCGCGCCCCGGTTGCAACGCAACCTGGCCGCATCGCAAGGTAGGTCGGTCGTTTTCGTCGTTTTCGGGCGCGGCGCAACCTGGGTAGGGTGGGTTATGCAGGCACGCGGACGAGGCGAATGATGATCGGACGAAGAGGCTTCATCTCCCGAAGGTGGGCGGCCGCCTCGCTGCGCATCAGGGCGCCCCTCGCCGGTGGCTGCTCGGAGGACTACCACTTCACCACGGTGCGCGTGAAGGCGCTCGAACCCGCGGCGCAGGTCGTCGCCGGTGCCTACCATACCTGCGCGATTCTCAGGAACGGTAATCCCGCGTGCTGAGGCACAACGACGCGGACCAGCTTGGCGACGTTTCTATCGGCTCGCTGAGTACCTCCCCGAGGTAGGTCTCGCTGGGCTCGTGGAGCGGACGACCCGTCGCTCGAGTTCACGTGCGTCGTGCGCGGTGCCGACTCCGTGGTCTGCTGGGCGACAACCGCAGCCACCAGCTCGGCTCCGATCCCGAGGCCACCGTGAGGAGCGAGCCCGCGCTCGTCCGCCTCGTGCTCAACCTGGGTGGGTTCCCGGCGGGCGTTGGGCGTGCGCGGCGCGACCGACGTTGCAGCGGGGGCGTGCGCCACAGCTGCGTTGCGCTCGGCACGGGATAGGTGGCGTGCTGGGGTTGGAACCTCAACGGCCAGAGCGGCGGCGGGCCCATCGTCGACAGCGCCGACCAGGTCGTCGGCGTCACCCTCGTCGAGGGCGTTGCCGCTGCGAAGGCCGTCATCGCCGGCGGGCGCCACAGCTGCGCGCTGCTCGACGACGGCGGCGTCGTGTGCTGGGGCTCCAACCAGAGCGGCCAGCTCGGCTCCGAGGAGGCCAACCTGGTCTCCGCGTCGGTGCTGGCGGCGCTCGACGTGCGCGCGGTCGCCCTCGCTGCCGGGCGAGAGCACACCTGCGCGCTCGACGAGCAGGGCGGGGTGTTCTGCTGGGGCAGTGACAGCCAAGGTCAGATCGGGACCGGGCGACCGTGACGCGCGCCGTGTGGTTGCTCGCGGCCGTGGCAGGGATGGCCGGCACCCTCGCCCGGGCGCTGCTCTCGCCGATCCGGTGCGGTCCTTTCAGATGGATCTCGCCTTCGGCGCGCGCGCGGGCAGCGGCGTACGGGTCTTCGAGAGCAGGCTGTTTCTCGACTAGTGCGGGTCTACCGGCCCCGACAGCGCGTCGTGGGCCCCCTACTTCTCCGCGGGCTCTCGGCTCGACCGACGTTGACAATCGCCGTGGCTTCGACGGCCAGGTGCGCGTCGCGCGCTACGCGCTCGGTCCCGAACTCCGCGCCGGCTTTGTCGGCAAGAGCCGCACGATGAACCACCACGTCTATCTGGCCGTCGCGCCGGTCTACCTCTTCGCCGGGACGCTGAGCGACAGGCTCCCCGAGGCCGAGGGCGGCGCGCTCCGCGCGCGCCGCCCTCGGCCTCGGCCTGCCCGTGAAGTGGCGCATGATCTTCGGGAGCCAGGACGAGCGGCTGTGCGACGGAAAGGACGACTGCCTGCTCGTCGACGCCCTGCTCTTCCTCGTCCCCAACCACGTCGAGCTCGCGGTCGAGAACGCGGCCGGCTCGTCTCACCGGCTGGGCGGGGCGGTGGGGTACAGCTTCTGAAGCGCGCCGGCGCTCCCCGCGCCCTCACCCCTCGAGATAGGAGCCGAGCTCTCGCTGCCGCGAGCGCGTCCGGAGCTTCTCGAGCAGCTTCGCCTCGATCTGACGGATGCGCTCCCGCGTCAGCGAGAACGACTGCCCGATCTCCTCGAGCGTCTCGTCCTCGTTGCCGTCGAGGCCGAAGCGGCGCCGCAGGAGCTCGCGCTCACGCGGCTGCAGCGAGTCGAGCAGCTCGCGCGTCTGCTCGATCAGCCGGCGCCGGGCCAGCATGTCCGCGGGCGTGGGCTCGTCGTTGGCCAGCAGATCGCCGTACCGGGTATCTCCCTCCTCGCCGACGGGGGCGTCGAGGCTGAGCGGCTCGAGCGCGAGCTCGCTGATCACCCGCACCTTCTCCACGGTGAGGCCGCTGCGCTCCGCGATCTCCTCGACGGAAGGCTCGCGCCCCCGCTCCTGCACCAGATCTCGCCGGGCGCGCACCACCTGGCTCCGGATCGCGGTGAGGTGGACCGGCATCCGAACGGGCTTTCCCTGGTTGAGGATCGTCCGCTTGATCGCCTGCTTGATCCACCACGCGGCGTAGGTGCCGAAGCGGTGGCCGCGGCGGTACTCGAACTTGTCGGCGGCGCGGATCAGCCCGAGGTTCCCCTCCTGCACGAGGTCGAGCAGCGGGACGCCGAAGCGCTGGTGCTCCCGCGCGATGGCGACCGCGAGCCGCAGGTTCGCCTGGACGAGCTCGGACTTCGCCTGCGCGACGGCGCGCCGCCCCCGGGCGATCGCCGCGATCGTGGCCTCGATCGCGGCGCGCTCCGCCTTGTCCCCCTCGGCCGCTGCTGTGCGAAGGCTCCGCTCGATGCGCTCCTCGAAGGTCGGATCGAGGCGCAGCTCGGCGAGGCCTGCTGCGAGGCCCGCGAGGGCGGTCTCCACGCCGTCCTCGGTGATCTGCCGGCCGAGGAGCGAGCGGGCGAGAGTGAGCAGCTCCGCGAGCCGCTTCGCGGAGGCGTCCGCCTCGGGATCACCCGCGTCGGTCTCGCACAGCAGATCCCGGAGGCTCAGCGCCCCGACCTGGACGTCCTCCGCCGTCGAGGCGAGCTCGCGCAGCGCGACGGGCGATCGGACCCACGCCTCGAAGCAGGCGAGCGCGCCCGCCTCGATACGACGGCCGATCGCGACCTCGCCCTCGCGCGTCAGCGGCTGGCTGCCGGCGAGCGCCCTGAAGTAGAGCTCGGTCGCGCCGAGCGTGGCTTGCGCGCCGGCGGCCTTCGCGCGCCGAGCAGGCGCGCGCTCGCCCGCGCGTCCGCCCGCGGAAGCGATGGAAACGGGATGACTCGATTCGGACTCGCTCGTCGGGAGCGAGGGACGGAACCTCATTCAATGCGCTCCAGTGTTGCCGCTGCGTCGTACCCGACCGCGAAGGGTGTGAGGGGGCACGATCATCAATGCGCCTCGATATCCTAACCGCTGAGGACGTAAATAGGAAAACGAATCGACCGCCGACATGGCGCATTTCCACGGCGTTTTTCGGTGTTGTTGCCCCGCTCGGCGCGGCGCGTTCTCGTTGTCCTGGGATGGCGGCGCGCGCGTGTGCGTTGCCGGACGAGTGTACGTCGCCGGGCGAGCGGGCGCGTCCCGATCGAACGCGCTGCGGGGCGGAGAAGCGGGCGTTGGAGGGCGCGACGTGAGGGCGCTGGCGGAGGGCCTCGAGGGGGGGGCGCTCTCGAACCGACACGAGCGGCCTCGGAGGGGGTACGGCGAGGTCGCGAGTTGCCGGGACCGCCCGGCGGGGGAGCGGGGCCGGTCGAGACCGGAGCGGGCGACCTCGGAGGGGGCGGCGCGAGGTCGCCATCCGTCCGGTAGAGCGGCCGCGACGGGGCGCATCGATCCGAGACGGCAGCGGACGGCAACGTCGGTCGGAAGAATCGACCCGTGCGCGCGGCGGCGCTGCTGCTGAGCCGCGCTTCGGGGCGATGCGCTTCGGGCACGACGCGGAGCGTCCCGCGCGCCGCTGGCCCTGCGCCGTCCGGGCAGCGGTTGCTATGCTCCACGCCCGCGCTGCCCTCCGGAGCGCGCAGTAGCCATTCCACCGAGGAGCGACGCGCATGATCCAGATCTTCGGCACGGCCAAGTGCAAGGCGACGCGGGCGGCGCAGCGGTTCTTCGCCGACCGGGGCATCAAGGTGCAGCTCGTCGATCTGCGCGAGAAGGGCCTCTCCAAGGGGGAGCTCGCGAGCGTAGCGCGCGCGGTGGGCGGCGTGCGCGCGCTTTACGACGCGGAGAGCGCGCGGGTGAGGGAGCGTGGCCTCCAGCACCTCGGCCCGAGCGATGCGCGGCTCGCGGAGCTCCTCGTCGACGATCCGCTCCTGCTCCGCACGCCCATCGTGCGCGACGGGACGCGCGCCTGCGTGGGCGCGGCCGAGGCGACCTGGAAGGCCTTCGCTGACGCCGCGAAGGGCGGGTAGCGGAAGGGCGGGCGAGGGGATCGGGGGAGGCTGGGCCCGTGCGCGGGCGGAGGCGGCCTCGAAGGGAGCGCGGTCATGCCGCGACTCGCGCCGCCGCCTCGTCGCTGGTGTAAGCGCAACGTTTGTGCCAACGCCGAGGCGGAAGTCAGCGCTCGGGGCGCCTCTCCTCGACGTGGTGCCGTCGACGCTCCACGCGATGCTTCTTCGCCGGCTTCGCCGGAGTCACCGGCCTGACCGACGCCCCCGCCTTCACCGTTGCCCCCGCCCTCACCGAGGTTGCCGGCCTGACCGAGGTTGCCGGCCTGACCGAGGTTGCCGGCCTGACCGAGGCCCCCGCCCGGACCGAGGCCCCCGCCCGGACCGTCGCTGCCGGCCTGACCGTGGTTGTGCGGTGCGCGTGGTGATGGTGATGGTGATGGTGGCCGTGTCGCTCGAAGCCGACGCGGTAGCGGACCAGGGCGCGCGGCTCGTCGCGGTAGTAGACCCAGCCGTGGTGCGACGGGTAGTACCAGCGGCCGTCCACATAGTAGACGTAGGTCCCGCGGTAGTACACGCGCGGGTAGGTCTCGACGTGGACCGGCGCCGCTGCGATGTGAACGACCGGCTCCTCGTACACCGCGAACTCCTGGTACGTGACGGTCGCATGCGCCGGCGCAGCGGCCCTGGTGTGGACTTCTGCCGCGCACCCGATCGCGCCGAGGAGCGCGAGCGCAACGAGCGCGGCCAGCACAGCGAGCCTGCTGCTGCGCTGCTGAGCGCGCGCCGCAGCTCTGGGGGAGGAAATATCGAGGACTGGCACGTTCATCTCCATGGGGTTCACAGGAGCAACTGCGGTGCCACCCGGCGAAGGGGGGCGTGGCCGCGTGGCACCGCAGGGCGCCGCTCGCTGGTATAGCGCTTGCTGCCGTGCCGCGCATCGGCGCGACAGCGCCAGACTTGGATAAAGGAAGACGATCCCCATGAAACTTTCGAAGGTGCTCACCGGTCTCGCTGGCTGCGTCCTCGCCACTGCCTCGCTCGCGGGGTGCATCGTCGTCGATCATGACGATGACCACGATCACCTCATGCGCGGCTCGCTCACCGTCGCCCTGACCATCGACGGCAGCGACGACCCGTGGGCGTGCTTCGATCACGACGTGAGCGGGGTCGCGGTCAGCGTCGAGGACGAGGATGGCTTCCTCGTCCTCGACGCCGTGGGGGACTGCGATGATCTCGGCCTCACCATCGACGGCCTCTCCGAGGGGTACTATGACGTCGATGTCTGGCTCGTGGATTTCGACGGACACGCGATGAGCGACATCGTGCGCGTCGAGAGCGTCGACGTGTTCGACGGCGCCGACACGCTGGTGGAGGTCGATTTCCCGTGGACGTGGATCGACTCATGACGCGCGCGGCTCACCCGAGCGGCGGCGCGCAGGCGCCTACTCGCCCGCGATCGCGGTCACGAGATCATGGACGCCGTGATTGGATCGGGTAGGCGGGGTCGCGCTCGGCGAGCTCGGCGCTCGCGAAGGCCGCGAGCAGGCGCCGTCGCCGCCGCCCTGCGGACATGAAGCCCTGTTACTGGGACTTCTGCGATTCCCCTTGCCGCTGCGCGTAGGCCTGGGGGCCTTGCTGCTGGCCGCGTTGCTGCTGGCCGGGTTGCGGCTGGCCGAACTGGCCGCCTTGCTGCTGGCCGAGCTGGGCGCCTTGCCGCTGGCCGGGCTGCATCTGGCTGACCTGGCCGCGTTGCTGCTGGCCGCGTTGCTGCTGGCCGAGCTGGGCGCCTTGCCGCTGGCCGGGCTGCATCTGGCTGGCCTGGCCGCGTTGCTGCTGTCCGACCTGGGTACCCTGCTGCTGTCCGACCCGGATGCCCTGCTGCTGTCCGACCTGGATGCCTTGCTGCTGTCCGACCTGGATACCCTGCTGCTGGCCGGTTTGCGCCCAGCCGAACTGGCCGCGTTGCTGCTGGCCGGGCTGGGTGCCTTCCTGCTGGCCGCGTTGCTGCTGGCCGCCTCCCTGCTGCTCGTGGAGCAGCAAGCAGAACAGCTGCTCGGCCTCGGTCAGGTGCTGCTCGACGTCCGCTCGCATCGCCTTCACGCTGGTTCGTATCCTGGCGTTCTCCGCGTTCGCGACGCCCGGCACGTCGAGGAGCTCGAGGGCGCGGCGATGGAAGGAGATCTGAGCCCAGATGAAGGCCGTGTCGAACTCGGCGCCTTCCTCCTCTTCCAGCGCTCCGCTCACCTCGGTCGAGCTCTCGTCGAGCTCCCGGCAGCGCGAGCACGACTCCATCTTCACACCTGAACCCCTCGAGCCGGCGCCGAGCTGCTCGGACTGGGCGTGCTCCTCGACGATCTGCTCGGCGTAGCGCTTCACATCCGGGGACTCGGCCTTGTCCAAGGCGATCTGCGACAGATCCACTTCCTTCTGGTGGATGAACGAGATCAGCATCGTGAGCTCCGCGTCCGACGGCTGCTGCATCCCGCTACGCTGTCCGCTGCCTCCCTGCCTGTCGCCCTGACTGCCGATCTGTCCGCGGCCCCCTTGCCTGCCGCCTTGATGGCCGGCCTGCTCGCCGCACATCTGCCTGTCGCCCGCGCGCTGGCCGCCGCCCTGTCGGCCGCCTTGATGACCGGGCTGCTCGCGGCCTCCCTGCCTGCCGCCGGCCTGCGCTCCACCGCCCCTCCCGGCGCCTCGCGCGCCGTCTCGGCCCGTCTGTCCGTGGCTCCTGCCGTCGGGGCCCGTGCCGGTCCGCTCTTGCCCATCCCTTCCATCGCGATTCGCCTCGGCGTCATCGTCGCTGCCCATGCAGCCGCCGGCCCCCGCGAGGACAAAGCTCCCAGCGAACATGATCGCCATGAGGCGACCTGAACGATTGCCCATCATTGCTTGCTCCTTGGCCGACACCGGCGCGCTGTCGCGCTCACCTGCCGGTTATCGGCCCCGAACATCTGGGTTCGGGAAGCGAGGATGGTGAGCGAGGTGGAGCCCTAAGCCAGCATCGTCATTTCCCCGAGCGCCCCTGCGCCCCCTGCGCGATCGCGCCGAGAGTCGCAGTCCCGCTCGGCGTTGACCCAGACCCAGCCGGTGCGCAGCGGCCGGCCCGGCGATCGACCGTGATCCCAAGGACCCGCTCGGGCACTCGGTCGCGCGAGGGCGCGCCGCCGCCGGCGCTGTCCGCCCGCGCCCGCGCCTGCGCGGCGCCGGACAAGCTGCCAGGCGGCCGGATCGCCGCCAGGCAGCCGGGCATGCGCACGAGCGCCGCGCGCTGAGGAACCCGCCCGGCCGGGTCGCGCCGCCTTCCGCCGCGCCATCGATGCGCGTAAGCTCCGGCGACGTCCGACCGAGCGCCGCCTCGGCCCTCTGCCGAGGCGCCGGTCGCCGTCATCCTATGAGAACCTCCGCGCACAACGGCCCGTCTCCCGGGCCCGCCGCCCGCGTCGATACGACGGACATCGAGGCCCTGAAGCGTGAGCTCGAACGGCTCCGCGCCGTGGGGTCCCGGGATCGCGGGTGGCTCGACGCCGTGCTCGAGCACAGCCCGCACGGGGTCATCCTCTGCGACGCCTCCGGGAAGCTCGTCCTGCACAACCGGGCGGCGGAGCGCATCTGGGCCGGCAGCGCCTCGACCGAATCGATCAACGACTGGACGCTGTATCGCGCCTTCCACGAGGACGGCCGCCCGTACGAGGCAAACGACTGGGCCATGGCCCGCGCGATGTCCGAACGGCAGGTCATCGAGAGCGAGGAGACCCGGATTCAGCGCTTCGACGGGACGTATGGCATGGTCCTCGGGAGCGCCGCGCCCATCATCGGGCCTGGCGGCGAGCTCGAGGGCGGCATCTCGGTGTTCGCCGACATCTCGCGCCTCAAGCAGGTCGAGGCCGAGCGCGGCGAGCTCGCCGCGCAGCTCACGAGGCGGGTCGAGGAGCTCGATCGCCGCGCCCGGCTCACCCAGGCGCTGCTCGCGGTCAGCACCGCGCTGAGCGGCGCCGTGACGGTCGAGCAGGTCTCCGCCGCCGTCGTGAACGACATCCACCGGGTGCTCGGCGCCTCGACGACGATGATGTACACGGCGGACGAGGCGGCCGGCGTCGCGGCGCTCGTCGGCCACTCGGGGCTCGAGGAGCAGCGCACGAGCCCTTACGCCAGGGTGCCCCTCGACGCCCGACTGCCGCTCTCGGACGCGCTCCGGGAGCGCCGCCCCATCTGGGTGGACACGAGGCAAAGCCTGCACGCCGCGTACCCCGAGCTCGCGGCCCTGCGGCCTGTCCGCGACGACGTGAAGGCGCTCGCCGTCCTGCCGATCGTCGCCCACGCGGCGCTGCTCGGCGGCCTCGCGTTCTCGTTCGCGAACGATCGGGCGTGGAGCCCAGAAGAGCGCGAGTTCCTGCTCAGCGTGGCGGCGCAGTGCGCGTCGGCGCTGGACAGGGCGCGCCTCCTCGAGCGGGAGCGCGAGGCCCGGGCGCGCGCGGAGATGCTCGCGGCGGAGCTCGAGCGGCAGCAGGCGACGCTCCGCCTCCTGAGCGAGGCGGGCGCCGCGCTCTCCGGCTCGCTCGACGTCGCGTCGCGGCTCACGCACCTGACCCACCTGGCGGTCCCCACCCTGGCCGACTGGTGCGCTGTCGACATGCTGAACGGCGATTCCATCGAGCGCGTGGCCGTCCACCACGGCGATCCCGCGAAGATCGAGCTCGCCGAGCGCCTCCGGGCGATGGCCCCGCCCCGGCCCGACGCCCCGGCGGGCGTGTCCGCGGTGATCCGCGCCGGTCGCTCCGAGTGGATGGCCGACATCCCGGACGCCGCCATCGAGTCCGCCGCGCTGAGCCCCGAGCACCTGCGCCTGATCCGGTCGCTCGGGCTGAGATCGTATGTCGTCGTCCCGCTCCGGGGGCGCGACCGGACCATCGGCGCGCTGACGCTGGTCCACGCGGAGTCGGGCCGCCGCTTCAGCCAGGCGGACGTCGCGCTCGCCGAGGAGCTCGCCAACCGCGTCGCCCTGCTGATCGACAACGCGAGGCGGTTCCAGGAGGCGCAATCGCTCATCCGCGCGCTGGAGCGGACCAACGCCGAGCTCGACCAGTTCGCGTACGTGACGAGCCACGACCTGAAGGCGCCCCTCCGGGGCATCGCGAGCCTCGCCCAGTGGATCGAGGAGGACCTCTCGGACAAGCTCACCGCGGACACGCGCCATCAGATGGAGCTCCTGCGCGGGCGCGTGCGGCGCATGGAGGCCTTGATCGAGGGGATCTTGGCCTACTCCCGCGCCACGAGGTTCCGCCAGAAGCCGGAGAGCGTCGACCTCGAGAGGCTGGCGAGGGAGGTGGTCGAGCTCATCGCCCCGAGGCCGCCCGCGCGGGTGACGCTCGACGTGCCGCCGGCGACCCTGCGGACGTACAGGGTGCCCTTGCAACAGGTGCTCATGAACCTCATCACGAACGGCCTCAAGCACGCGGGCCGCGAGGACGCGGCGGTCTCCGTGTCCGCCCGGGAGCAGGGCGACAGGGTCGAGGTCTCCGTATCCGACAACGGGCCTGGGATCGCGCCTGCGTTCCAGGAGAAGGTGTGGGGGATGTTCCAGACGCTGCAGGCGAGGGACAAGGTGGAGAGCACGGGGATCGGCCTCGCCATCGTGCGAAAGATCGTGGAGAGCCGCGGCGGGCGGGCGTGGGTCGAGTCGGACGGCAAGAGCGGCGCGACGTTCCGGTTCACGTGGCCCAGGAGGGAAGAGGCGGAGGGCGCCGGGTAGTCGTCGCGCCCGCCGAGCTGCCCGGGAGCGCGCTGCCAGCGACGGAGTCGGGGGACGAGGTGCTCAGTTCGAGGGCTTCGGCATCTGGAACACCACGCCTTCCTCTTCGGCTTCCACGTTGTTCACGTTCCAGTAGATGGACCCGCAGTCGACGGCGATCTCGAAGAAGTACGGCTGCCCGGTCGTGAGGGTGATCATGTCCCCCATGCCGAGGTGCGCCCTCCGCACCTCGCCTTTCCCCTCGCTGTTCATGTAAACGGTCCAGTAGACGAACTCGTCGTCCACAGCGAGCGACTTGGCGACGGCCTGAGCGTCGACCGTGGTGGTGAAGGGCGGGGCGCTCGGCGCCGCGCTCGTCGCCTTGGACTGGACCGCGCCGTTGGTGTCGGTCACCCAGTGCACGACGCCGTTGGCGAGGACGAGCGTGGTCGGGTTGCCGTTCGTCTCCGCGAAGACCTCGGCGGTCTCGCCGAGCGGATCCTTCGTCTTGCGCAGGATCTGGCGCGACCAGTAGTTGGACCAGTAGACGTGCGTCGCGTCGACGGCGACGCCGATCGGATGGTCGTCGGGGGCGACCAGCTCGGCGACGGCCTGGCTGCCGTCGGCCTTGGCCCGCCAGACGGCTGCGGGCGTCTGCGTCGCCCAGTAGACGCTGTCGCCGAAGGAGGCGATCCGGCCGAAGGCCGTGACCGCCGGATCACCGTTCTCCTGCAGGGGGACCTGCGCGATCTGGATCGGGCTGGAGCTCGGCGGCTCGATCGAGATCCCCAGCACGTCTCCGTTGCTCCAGTTGGTCCACGAGAGCTGCCCGCCCGAGTAGGTGATCCAGGCGGTATCCCCGAAGCCGAGGGTGCCCGGGAGCGTGCGCGCGGCCCCGCCGTCCTTCGGGATGGCGACGATGGCCTGGTTGTTGGCCATGAGCACGAGATCCCGGGTGACCACCATGCCTTTCACGTTGGACCCGAGCTCCCCTTGCATCTGCGTCACCGGGCACTCCCCCACGGCGCAGTTCGACGGGGGGCACGAGGGCGTGCCCCCGGCGCTGCCGCCAGCGCCATCGCCACCGTCGCCCCCGGTTCCATCGCCGCCGTCGCCGCCGCCGCCCGACGTCGTCTGGGCAGAGCCTCCGTCACCAGGTCCGGTGCTCGTCGTCGAGGAAGCGGCGGAAGGCCCCTCCGTGCCAGGCTCGATGCCGAAAATGAGATTGCAGCCGGTGCCCGTCGCCGCGAGCGCGAGCAGGGCGCAGGGCAAAGCGATCTTGCTGTGCATGATGGAGTGTATACATCCCCGGCCACGCCCCCGGCGATCGCGGGCCGCCGTCTGGGGGCGACGCTTCCGTGCGACACCCGCGCTCACGCGAGCCGGCGGAGCTGCTCCAGCCGCCGCCGCGGCTCGATGTCGCGCCGCTTGATCTTCCCGGTCCTGAGCTCCTCGTAGGGCCCGCACACCGGCCGGTAATCGCACTGCGCGCACGCCCCCTCCGCCGGCATCGGCAGGAGCGCCGCCTTGTCGATCGCGTCTCCGATGATCCCCGCCACCTGGGCGGCCGCGTCGCGCGCCCGCGCGTCCAGGTAGATCGGCACCTCCGTGAACCCGCCGGCGGAGGTGCAGTAGTAGAGCCGCCCGGACTCGACCTGCGTGCCCGGGGGCATGAGCTTCTCCAGCGCGAGCGCGTAGAGGACCGGCTGGAGCGTGCCGCCGCCGCTCACGACCGCGTCGCGCGGCGCCCGCGCCTTGCCCGTCTTGTAGTCGGTCGCCCGCATCGCGCCCCACACGCTCCGCTCGACCAGGTCGATCGAGCCCCGGAGCCGGACGCCGCAGTCGAGCTCCACGGGCGCGTCCGAGCTCCCCGGATCGCGGGTGGCGAGGCGGCGCGGCAGCCCGAACGACAGCTCGAAATGGATCGGCTCCCAGTCGCGGTCCTCCGCGGCGCGCCGCAGCCACTCCCGGAGGTCGGCCCGCACCGACGCGATGCCGTCGTCCCAGACGCGCCGGATCGCCGGCGCGAGCTCGTCCGCGTAGCGCGCGGCGACGCGGTCGAGCGCCCCATCGAGCTCGGCCCGCGCCTCGTCGAGCGCTGGCAGGCCGAGCGGCAGCTTGCCCGCGTCGCGGAGGGCGACAAGCACCTCGTAGAGCACGTCGTGCACGAGCCGGCCGCGCTGGAGCGGGTCGAGCTCCTCGATCGCCTCGGGCGCCGGGCGCGGGGCGAGCTTGTGCACGGCGTAGAGGAAGAAGCGGTAAGGGCACGCGGCGAAGTGCTGGAGGGCGGTCGGCGAGAACGACCTGCGCCCGAACGCGTGCTTCGCGAGCGCCTCGCGCGCCTCCGCGATCGGCTTGAACAGCCCGTCGGCGCTCGTCCAGCCCGGGATCCAGCGCCGCGCGCGGAACCGGAGCGCCCGCGCGAGGTGGGGGTTGGCGTTGAGCAGGTAGCGCGCGGTGCCGACCGTCTGCGCCTCCGGCAGGCTGAAGAGCGTCTCGAGGAGCGCGAGGTCGTGCTCGGCCGCGTCGATGGCGTCCTCGGGCCGGGCGGGCGCGGGCCAGCCGATGCGCGCGGCGCCGCCCTGCTCGGCGCGGCGCTCGAGCTCCCCGAAGCCGGGCAGCCTGCCCTCGGCCGCGCGCAGGAGCTCGAGGCCGTAGAACGAAGGCACTCGAGGGCGGGACTGATCCATGTCCACGCGCGGGTACGACACGACGAGCCGCTGGCGGGCCGCGCCGACCGCGAGCCGGAGCGCGAGGCGCTCGCGCGCCACGCGGTCGTCGCTCGTGTCGAGGCCCGAGTCGCCCCCGGCGATCGTCCGGCGGAGAGCGTCGCGGAGGATCGGGTCCTCGGTGACCTTCTGCGGGAAGATCCGCTCGGCGAGCCCGGGGACGAAGACCACGTCGAACGAGCGCCCGCGGGCGCCCTCGATGGGCGAGACGAAGAGGCGCCCGTCGCGGCGGGCGGCCGGTGGCAGCACGAGGTCGGTGAGGCGGCGCGAGAGGCAGAGGCGGATCTCGCCGAGGTCCACCGGGCCGACGTGGGCCATCGGCGCGAGCTCGGCGAGCACGGCGAGCACGCGCTCGGGCCGCCGGAGCGCGCGCGTCGCGAGGGCCGAGAGGCGGCGCTGCCACTCGCCGAAGGTCGCGCGCTCGCCCGCGCCGGGCAGCGCCGCGAGCAGCGGCAGCGCGAAGGCGCGGAGGGCCGACAGGTCCGCGAGCGTCCGCGCGATGCGCGCGGCGTCGCGGTCCTCGGGGGCGCGGGAGAGCGAAAGCCGGAGCTCCCGCTCGAAGCCCGAGAGCCGCGCCTCCCACCGATCGAGCCCGCCGATCACCGCCGCGTCGACGAGGATGCGCTCCCAGCGCCGCGGCGCGCGCAGGGTGCCGTCGTGCACGGGCGCGTCGGGGCCCTGGGCTGTCGGATCGGGGTTTTGAGCTGTCGGATCGGGGTTTGGGGTTGTCCGATCGGGGCTCTGGGCTGTCCGATTGGGGTTCTGGGCGGACGGACTGAAGCTCTTCCCTGGCGGATCGAACCCGAGATCTTCCCCCGCCATGTCGTCGTCCGGCGGCGCCTCGTCGAAGCCGCCGCGCAGGAGCTCGGGGAAGAGGTCGTCGTCCGGCGGCACCCAGCGATCGGCCTCGGGCGCGGCCGGCGGCGGCTCGCCTGCGGGCGTCGCGTCGGGGACCTGCCCGAGCGAGAGGTACTCGGCGAAGCGCGACGCCGACAGGTGCTCGGCGGCGCACGCGAGCAGCGCGAGCAGCGCGCGGCCCGCCGGGTCGGGCTGCACCGAGCCCTGCGCGAAGTGCGCAGGGATCCCGGCCCGGCGCAGCGCCTCGACGAGGTGCGCGCGGTACTGCTCGGGCGCGCGCAGGAGGATCGCCATCCGCTCGAACGGCACGCCGCGGGCGGCCTCGCGCAGCGCGATGCGCGCGAGCTCCACGCACTCCCGGCTCTCGCCGGGCGCGGAGAGGATCTCGACCTCGTCGCCGAGCCCGGGGGCCTCATCGGTCAGCGGGTCGAACAGGTGCTCCTGCAGGCGCGCGAGCGAGGTGCTGGGCGCGACCGGCGGCGGCTCGTCGCCCGCGCCGTCATCTGCGCCGTCGTCCACGCCATTGCCCGCGCCGGCGCCGTCGTGCGCGGCGGAGACCGCGGTCAGCGAGACCCGCCGCGGCGGCGATCGGAGCGCCGCCTGCAGGTGCCGCAGCGACGCGGCGTCGCCGGCCGGCACGGTGGCGAGCGCGTCCGGCGAGCGCGCGGCGACGGCCTCGAGGAGCTCGCGCTCCAGCGCGAACCGCACGGGCAGGTCGAGCAGGAGCATCGGCAGCCCGAGCAGCGGGTGGCGCGAGCGGGGGTCGTCGTCGTCCGCGGCCCGGGCGCGCTCGGCCGCGAGGCGCAGGACGATCGCGCGATCGGCGAGCCCAGCGTCGTCCAGGGCGGCGTCGAACGCGTGGGCGATGCGGTCGAGATCGGCCGGCGCGAGCGCGTCCGGCGCGACGCCGGAGAGCCGCGCCTCGTCGAGCGTCCGCGCGACGGCGCGCGGCAGCCCGGGTCGATCCGCGACGCGGGCGAAGCGGCCGAGCTGCCCGTCCTGCGCGAGCCCGTCGAGGGTGCGCGCGCAGAGGGCCTCGATGGCGAGCGCGCTGGCCGGGACGAGGCCGCGCTCGGCGAGCGCCGGCATCGCGAGCGCGGCGGCGAGGCGCCCCAGGGTCAGCCGGTGCCAGCCGAAGGTGGCGCGGCGGCCGCGGATCGACGCGCGGGCGAGCTCGCTCACGGCCTCGACCGAGGCGCCGACGAGGAGCACGCGCTCCGCGGGGCGCCGGCGGCGCAGCCAGCCCACGGCCCGATCGATGCGGGCGGCGGCGCTGGGGGAGGTGATGACGGCGTGGGGCACGGGGTGGCTCGGGAGGCGGCGGAGACCGCGGGGAGGTGATGAGCGACGCTTACGAGCTCGGCAGTCTGCCGTCGGCTGGCATCGCTCAGCTCAGGTCCGGGAGCACATCTTCGATCGATGCAGCGACGATGGCCCGCTCATGCCACCGCTCCAGGAGCTCAGGATCCTTCTCGATCAGGATACGCTTGCGCAGGATGTCCGGTACCGCGATGCCGCGAACCCGGAGCGCGGTCAGCACGGCACGCGCCGCCTCCTCGGCGCGCTCCTGGTTCCGCCCCTCGTCGCGGAGCTGCTGCGTGTACTCCTCGAACCAAGCCCGGATCGCTGCGCTCACATCGTCCTCCTCGTCGGTTGTGGGCTCCTGTTGGTCGAACCCGAAGTGTAACAGCAGCGGCACGGCGACGCTCTTCTCCAAGGCATCGCGGGGCAACGCCGCCAGATCCGCCACCGCCTCGCGAAAGCGGCGGCCCGAGCCGAGCAGCCGCAGCAGCAGGGGTGCGCGCGTCCGGGGCAGCTCCGCGAGCACCACCACGCGCATCGCCAGGCCCGGCACGGCCTGGTAGACGCCAGCCTGCACCGGCTCGCACCGGTAGGCGTGGAGCACCGTCTCGGGACGCCCCGGGCCGATGACGACCAGCGCAGGGAAGGCGACCGCCGGCTGCGGCGGCGTGTCGGTGTCCTCGTCCGGCGCGACCGAGCGGGCTGCAGAGCGGACGCGGCGCTCGAGCTCGTGATGCCACGTGAGCTGCTTGCGCAGGCAGTGCCGGACCTGACGAAGGCCCGGCGTGCCGTTGAACGGTTCGAACAGGCTCGGCTCCGCCGAGAGCTCGCCGAGCAGTCCCATGGCGGCGCGCTCGGACGCCCGCGCGGGATCAGGCACGCTGTAGACATCGATCTTCTGTGTCGCCGCCAGCACCTCGACCTCGGTCTCGGCCGCCGAGGCAAGGCTCAGTCCGTCCCGCAGCAAGCTCTTGGTGAACTGGTCGGAGCGGTTGTGCACTGGCGCGGGACTCTAATCGAACATCGCGGCATGTCCAGCCTTGTTCGATGCGAAGGGGCGAATCGGAGAGCCGCAATTTGCACTGCGAGAGTGGAGCTGTGCACGTAATGCAGCGTGCGAGAACAAGCGCTTACCGGAAGGCAGAGCAAGTCGTGTGGAAATCTTTGTCGGCCGCACGAGATCTCCGGTCGGCTGTGGGGAATGAGCACGACGCTCGGCTCATGGCCTCCCGGGCCAGTACCTCACGACCACGTGACAGTCGTCGACCTGCCATCCCTTGGCGGCATCCCAGCGCAGGTTGAAGACCTCCCCGCTGGCGTCGAACTCGTCATCGTATTCGCCCGCGTCGAGCTGCAGCAGCTCCGCGTCCGGGCCCGTGCGGCGGAAGGCCACCACCTGGAGCCGCGCGCTGTCGCCGGGCGAGTAGCGGAGCGAGGCCTCCGAGAACGCCCCGAGCTCCGTTAGCGGTACTCCCACCTTCGTGCAGCCCCGTTTCGTGAACGGCTGCAGCTCCCCTATCTCCGGAAAGCCAGCGACGCGGACGGATGGCCTCAAAAACCACCCGAGCGCAAAGGAAACGACGGCGACACCGAGGACCAGGAGGTAGCGCATTTTTACGGATTGGAAGGAGGTATGCATGTCGTGTCCCGATGGGCTCAGGGCGTCTTTCGCGGCGGGATCAACCGCAGCATCGCCCCGGAACGAGGCTCGATGGGAGGTCAGCGGCGGCGGGGGGTGAAGCGGACGAACAGCCCTTCCGGCTTCATCGTGAACCCGAGGAGCTCCTTCACGGGCCGCGCCGGGTCGACAAGCGATACATCGAAGTCGCGCGCGACCATGGCGCCCACCATCGCGCTCTCGACCATCGAGAGCGCGCGCCCGGGGCAGACCCGCGGGCCGCTGCCGAACGCGAGGGCGGCGCGCGGGTCGTGCTTGCCGGCGCCCGCCGGCCGCGGGGACAGCCAGCGCTCGGGCATGAACGAGGCCGCGTCGTGGAAGTGCTCCTCCTTCAGGGCGATCTGCCGCGTCAGCAGGATCATCCGCGTCCCCGCCGCGAGCCGCAGCGAGCCGACCACCGTGTCCGCGCAGGCCTCCATGAACAGGATCGGCGCCGCGGACTTCAGCCGCAGCGTCTCCTGCGCCACCGCCCCGAGATAGCGCAGCCGCTGCGCGTGCTCCGGGCTCTCGGGCAGATCCGCGTCGCCGAGCTCGGCGTCGACCTCGGCCCGCATCCGCGCCTGGACGTCGGGGCGCAGGGCCATGAAGTGGAGCATCCAGGCCATCGTGTCGGCCGTCGTGTCCTCCCCGGCGAGCAGCAGCGTGAGCACGTTGCCGAGCACCTCCTGCTCCGATAGCCGCGCCTTCGGGTCGTCGGCGTCGCGCGCCACGAGCAATGCCTCCAGCAGCGAGCGAGGCGCCGCGGCCCGCGCCGGATCCCTGTCGAGCTCCGCGCGCGTCGTCCGGAGGATGCCCAGCATCCGCGTGCGCACCTCCGAGAGCGCCTGATCCAGGGCCCGATCGGCGGGCAGCTTGACGTGCCGCCAGTACGGAAATGGCGCGAAGACGCGGCGGTTGAGCGACGCGAAGACCGTCTCGAGCTGGTGCGACAGGGGGTCGGTGCCGCGCTCGATGAGGTTCATGTCGAGGCCGAACGCCACCGCGGTTGTGACATCCACCGTGTAACGGGCGAGGTCTCGCCGCGCGTCGACCGGCGCCCCCCGCGCGGCCGACGCGCGCCATCGCTCCCGGAGCCGGCGGGTGATCGTGGAGAGCGTGCCGTGGCTCTCGCGCAGCTGCGCGGCGGTGAACGCGCTCATCACGAGCCGCCGCTGCCGCGTCCACTGCTCCCCCTCGGCCGAGAAGACGCCGCCGAAGCCCATCTCGTCGATGAGCTCCTGCAGCGGGCTCCAGCGGCGGAACTCCTTCGGCCGCTCGCGCAGGATGGGCTGGACGAGCTCGGCGCCGCCGACCACGATGACCGGCGTGCGGCCGAGCCAGAAGGTGTAGAGATCGCCATACCTGCGGTTCCAGCCCTCGAGCGTGAGGTGGAACTGGGTCGGCCGGATCTCGAGGAGGTTGCCGAGCAGCGGCAGCCTCCGCGGTCCTGGGAGCGTCGATAGATCGCGCATGCCCGCTGAAGGGGCGACTTCTGCTCTGGCGGTCTCCATGGTCTCCTTTCGAGAGAGCGAGAGCGGCCCGCGCTGGCGCCGCCGCGGTCAAGGTGCAACGTAGCTCGTCCTGGCGTGTGCGTGGGCGCTCACCGGCGCGCCGCCTTCGTCACGCGCCGGCATCGCGAGCGCGGCGGCGAGGCGCCCCTGGGCGAGCCGGCGCGTGACGAAGGTCGCTCCGGAGCGGAGCGAACGTCCGCGCCGTCCCTCCAGCGGTGATCGCTCCGACGAGATCCCCCCGCTCGCGCGCCATTCCAGGAGTCTCCGCCGCGCCCCGCGGCCGACTCGCGCGCTCGCCGAGCATGGCGCTGGCACTGCGCTTGTTATGCCCCCCGCGCGCCCACGGGTCCGAGCGGCGCCGAACCGTGGGCGCCTCCGCAATCCGCCGCTCTGGACACCATTTCTGGACGGAAAGGTTGCAGTATGAAGAATGCCATCCCGATCGCGATCCTGTGCCTCGGCGGGCTCGGCTGCGCGGACGCACCTCTCGGGGGCGACGGCGAGCAGCCATTGCTCACGTCCCGGCAGCGCATCGTTGGAGGCGCTGTGGACACGACGCACGCCTATGTCGTGGGCGTGGGCAATCGGAACCGGGCGTACTGCAGCGGGACCGTCATCTCGCGGCGCACCGTGATCACGGCGGGACATTGCCACGGCGCGCTCACGCGCGTCTTCTTCGGCCCGACCCTCGGGCGGCGGTCGGAGAGCGTGCGGATCGAGACGTCGAGGAGGCACCCCGCCTTCGATCCCGCAAGCCTCCAGAACGACCTTACCCTCCTCCGGCTGGAGAGCGACGCGCCCGTGCAGCCCGCGCCCCTCCTGCGCGAATCGATGGAGAATACCACATGGTACGTCGGGCCGGACTACACCTTCGTCGGTTACGGTGTCTCCGACGGGGTCGCGGGGACGGGGTTCGGCATGCGCCGCGCCGTGACGTTCCCGATCGTGGCCGTCGGCCCCGCCCAGGTCGGCGGGACGCCGGGGACGATCGACGCGACCCAGTTCTATTACCAGGTCCCCGACATGAACACGTGCGCCGGCGACTCCGGAGGTCCGGCGTTCCTCGTGCGCGGGGGCGTCGAGCGCCACGCCGGCGTGACCTCGTTCGGCGACGACCCCTGTACGCTGGACGGGGTGCAGGCGCGCACCGATCTCGACCAGATATCTCGCTTCATCCAGCCGACGATCGACGAGTTCGAGCCGGACAACCCGTGCCGCGCGGACGGCCTCTGCGAGGCGGCCTGTGACGTCGGGCCCGAGATCGTCGACCCCGATTGCGCCGATCTCCACTGCGGCCAAGATGGGGTGTGCGCCCTCGCCTGCGCGTTCCCGGCCGACCCGGACTGCGCGCTCCACGCCGGCGTGCAGGTGAGATGACGGGACAGGGGAAGGCCAGCGGGCGCCGGCCGCGCGCCGCGCCGCGAGGCGGAGCTCAGGGCGTGTCGGCCGGGTCCGCCGGGTCGCTGCCGGCGCTCCGCTCGTCGCCGTCGAGGAAGCCGTCCTCGTCGCGATCGAGGCCGATGCGGTAGCCCGAGCCCGGCGGCGTACACGTGTAGGTCAGGGGTCGCCCCGTCGCGAGGGCGATCTGGCGGAGCACCGCGTCCGGGATCGGCGGCAGCGCCATCCGGTCGGCGACGAACTGCCCTGCTCCGGTGTGAAGGAAGCCGATCTCCTGCAAGGTCAGGTGGCTCTTCGCCACGAGATCGCACTCGCCGGCGTCCGCCCTGGCGATCAGGAGATCGACGCGCGGATCGGCGGCGGCCTGGTTGCCGGACGTGAGCGTGACCTGCTGGCCGACGATCGGCGCGACGTTCGAGTCGAAGGCGAGCAGGAACGACTCGAGCTGCCGGCGGACCGCGTCGCCCGCCGGCGAGTCCGGCAGGCCGTTCGGGTTGTCCGGGAAGGTGCCGAACTGGTTGGTGAAGCCGGTGAACGGCGAGAAGCCCATCCCGCGGAAGAACCGGAACAGCGTGTCGAAGCTCCCGTCGTGCAGGAAGCCGAACCCCCGCACCTGGTCTCCCATGGGATCGTTGTCGCCGGGCAGGATGCCGAACAGCGGGGCGGCCATCCCGAACATCCCGACCTTCTGGTACATGTTGCGCAGGTGCGGCGTCTTGATGAGCTGCGGCTGGAAGTCGAACGTCATGTTGCCGTTCGCTCCGAAGAATCCCGGCTTGTCGACGCCGGGGTTGCCCTCCGGGTCGAGGACGTGACAGCCATTGCAGATGGCGGTGCCGTCCAGGTTGCCGCTCATGAAGGTGTCGCGCCCGGCCTGCTGATCCGGCGTGAGCGCGTTGTCCAGACGGCGGATCGGGTTGGGCGGATAGGTCACCTGCAGGATGAAGTCCGCGAACGCCTCCATGGAGGCGGCCGGGATCGGGCCGCTCCGGCCGAGGAGGTCGGTGAAGCCGGCCTGGAACTTCATGAACGCGGCGCGCTCGTCGAACGAGCCGCTGTCCGGCTGCGCGGTGGGCGCGTCGTTGCCGCCGGTGCGATCGCCGCGCCAGTGCATGGGGCCGTGGTTGGCCATGCCGCGCAGGCTCTGGGTCGTCGTCGGGCCCTTCATCGGGTGGAACTCCTGGGGCATCGGCTGCTGCGTGAAGAGGTTGAGCAGCGGGCCGACGAAGGGACCCGGGTTGGTCGTGACCGGCTCGTCCGGATTGCCGAGATCCCACCCGAGGCTGTCGAAGTCGCCGAAGATATGGCAGCTCGCGCACGAGGAGTCGCCGTGCGCCGAGCTCACGCGCGCGTCGTAGAGGAAGCGCCGCCCGAGCGCGACGCTCGGCGGCTCGGGGCTGTACATCGCGACGTGCGCTGTCTCGGCCCGGGTCGCGGTGTCGACGATCGAGATGGAGTTGTCGAAGCGGGTCAGCACGAACAGCTGGCCTCGCGCCTCGTCGAGCGCGAGCCCCGACGGGCCGCCGCCGCTCACCTCGATGTGGTCGGAAGCGTCGGGCACGAACGTGTCGCTCTCGAGCGCGGCCGTGCCGAGCACGCCGACCTTGCTCGACCCGAGCGCGGCCACGTAGAGCGTCGCGCCGTCGCTCGTTACCGCCATGTCGACCGGCTGGGCCAGGCTCGCCTCGCTCTCGGCGTTCGGCGTGGGGGCGCAGCAGACCGAGTAATCGATGTGCTTGTTGAGGTGCCGCGGCGCGACGCGCGGAGGGGCGTTGCCGGGGCGGAGCACCGTGATCCGGCTCTCGTGGAGGTGGCCCCGCAGGCTCTGCCCCGCGAAGACGCCGGGGCCCTCGAACCGCTGCTCGTTCCGCGCGTCGGTGTTGGAGACGTAGACCTTCCCGTTCACCGGGTTGACGACCATGTTGAAGAGGATCGTCCCGACGCCGGTGAAATGGCCCGAGGGCCCGGCGATCGGCCGCGGGGGGTTCGCCATGGCGTTGATGGCGAACACGTCCTTGTCGGGCAGCGAGAGCCGCACCGTGTCGTCCCAGGTGCGGCCGAGCTCGTCGACCCAGTGCGCGCCGTCGAACTTCACGATGAGGCTGACCTCGGGCGCCGGGTCGCCGAACGCATTGGTCATGGGGCCCGGCGAGCCGCCGTTTACCGCGCCGCCGTCAGGCACGAGCAGCTCGGTGACGACGGTGCTCCGGTTGCCCGAGTGGAAGCCGGCGGCGTAGACGCGCGCGCCGTCGGGCGTCGCGGCGAGCGCGCGCGGCGTGTCGGTGAAGAGGGTGAGGATCGCGAGCGGCTCGCCGCCGAGCGACGAGCCCAGGTGGTTCGCGTCGAACACCCAGACGTCGGCCCGGCCCACGCCCGGCGTGGTCAGCTGCGGATCGTTCGGGTTGTTCTGGCCGCGGTGCGCCGCCGTGATGAAGGCGCGGCGCCGCCCGGGGCCGGCAAACACGATGTCTCTCGGCTCATCACCCACGAGCAGCGTGCGCTCGACGCGGCCGCCGTATCCGCCAGGGGACAGCCCGACCACGCTGACGCTGTCGGACAGGTGGTTCACGACCCACACCTCGGTGTCGCTCCGCGCCGCCACGGCGACCGGATCCAGCCCGACCGGTATCGAGCTCCGGTGGACCAGCGCGCCGTGATGGACGCGGAAGACCTCGAGGCGGCCATCCGGCGTGTTGAGCGCGAAGAGCAGGTTTCCGCTGGGAGAGAGCGCGAGCGGGCGCACCTGCCCGCTCTCGAAGAGCGTGGTAGACGATTCGGCCAGGGCGGGGGCGCTGGCCGCGAGGACGAGAGACGACGCCGCGGCGGACAAAAGGCCGCCGGCGACCCTTCGCAGGGCGAACGGTGACTTCATATGACCTCCTCGAGAAAGCGACTTCAGGAGCGATCGGGGATCGAGTGATCATTCAACAACTAACACGGACACGCTCTTTGGGGATCCAGGAAAGAGCATTTGTGTTTCAAATTTGAAATACGCACAGCGCGCAGTCCACAGCGCACACCGCCCCACGATCATGACCCTTTTCAGGGGTGCGGCGCGTCATGGGGCAAGCATTGAATGGCGACGCGCGCAGCCCACCGGCGCACCCGAGCGACGGGTGGTGAGCCCATGTGCGTTCTGGCGGTGCGGGAGATGAGATAAGGAGAGGGCGGGGCGCCGCCGCGCGCTACGCGGACGAGCTCGCGTCGACCCCGGGGCCGCGGGGCGCGACGCTACTTCTTCGCGGTCACGTACCGGAAGTCGCACCGCTCGGCGCCCGTGCCGAGGGTGCCCGTGCGGCGGAGCTCGACGCCGTGGAGCTCTTTCACCTTGAGGTCGTCGAGGCGGCAGATCATGGGGACGATCTCCGGCGCGCCGTGCCGCCGCGCGAACGCCACGATCGGGCACGCGCGCACGTCGAAGGCCAGGAGCGCGCCGGTGCCGCTGGCCTCGTCGAAGCGGATGCCCTCCGGCTCGTCCGCGCGCAGGCTCATCATGAGCAGGCTCCGCGCTGGCTTCAGCCGGAACATCACATCCATCGCGGCGCCGAGGAGCGGGCTCCGGTTCAGCTGCTTGCGGTAGAAGGCCAGCAGGATGTCCTCGGCGAGGCGCAGGGCCGGCTCCCGGTCCACGCCGAGGTCGTGCAGGAGCGCCTGGTAGATCGCGAGCACCGGCGGGCCGAGCTCGAAGAGCTTGCGATTCATGCTGCTCTGGAACCGCGGCATCGTCGCCTCCAGCGCGAGATACCGCTCTTTGGCGCGCGTGTGGAGCTCCGCCGCACACTCTTCGCCGAGCTCGCGAGTCGCGATGACTCGGCCTTCCGCAAGGATCTGCGCGAGACGTTCGGACGGCGACGACATGCTGGAAATTTATCACATGCGGCGCCGCGGCAAGCCTCCTTGTGGGAGCTTCCGTGAGAGGAGTGGCCGGCTGAAGGGGCCTGCTGGCCGGCCAATCGACTGGCCGGCCAGCAGGCCAGTCCGAACAGCGGGCGCAGCCTGTTCCAGCCGGCCTGGGCGGCCAGAGGGTCAGCGACGCTCCTGCGATCGGGGGGAGTCCGGTAGGGACGCAAGTTGGCTCTGCCGGGATGCGCGGAGCACCGGACAGGGCGTCTGGTGAAATGAGACAGAAACCTCTCAGCAACAGGCCCAGTCGGCCCCCGGGCGGCGATGCGCGCGCGGGCTCGGCAGGAGCCGGGCGTCCGCCTGTGCGGCGCTACGGCGCCGCCGGTCCCCACAGTCCGGGCACGCGCGTCCCGCAGGAGGGGCACGCGCCGCCGGAGAGGAGGACCTCCTGCGTCTCGTAGTTGAACCGCCGCACAACGACCTCGTGGCAGGCGGGGCAGCGTGTATGCGAGAGCTCACGGACGCGGTCGGCCACGTTGCTGACGTAAACGTACTTCATCCCCCGCGCATAGGCGACGCCCGCCACGTCCACGAGGAACGCCGGGTCGGTCGTCATGCGATCGCGCATCTTGTAACGCGGGTAGAAGGCGTTGAGGTGCCAGGGGATGTCGGGGTCGACGCTGGCGATCTCGGCGCCGAGGGCGCGGAGGCCGGCCGCCTTGTCGTTGAAGCCGGGGACGACGAGCGTCACGACCTCGACCCAGTAGCCGAGGCGCCGGGCCTCGCCGATCGCCGCGAGCACCGGCTCGACGCGGCCGCCGAGCGTCCGGTATTGATCCGCGCTCCACCCCTTCAGGTCGACGCGGAACACGTCGGCGACCGGGCGCATGTACGCGAGCGCCTCGGGCGTCGTGTTGCCATCCGAGATGAGCGCCGTGACGAGCCCCCGCCGCTGCGCCTCCGCGAAGACGGCGCGCGCCCACTCGGCGGTGATCATCGGCTCGTTGTAGGCGCTCGCGAGCACCCCGCAGCCCGCCGCGACGGCCACCTCGACGAGATCCGCGGCGCTGATGTCGATGGGCTCGCCGTCGCCCTCCGGCTCGCGCAGGGCCTGGGAGACCTTCCAGTTCTGGCAATAAGGACAGCGCAGGTCGCACCCGAACATCCCGAAGGTGAGGGACCTCGCGCCGGGGCGCACATGGAAGATCGTGTTCGTCTCGACCGAGCGCACGTAATGGCGCGCGACGTAGCCGAACGGGACGCGCAGCTCGCCGTCCTTCTCGAAGCGGATCCCGCACGCGCCCGCGCGACCCGGCGCGAGGACGCAGCGGTGAGCGCACGCGGTGCACCGGAGATACCCCTCCTCGGGGCCGGGCTCGTAGAGCGCGCCGGGCACGGTGCGGCGGGCGAGCTTCGCCGTGAGGGGCTCGCCCGCGGCGCCGCCTTCGCCAGGCCCGGCTGCGGCGCGCTCGCACGCGGGCTCGTTCGCGGCGCCGCGCACGAGGTCCTCCACGCGGACGTGCGGGCGGGCGCCCGGATCGAGCGCATCGAGCGGAGCGTCGATCGCGGCTTTCGGGGCGCTGCGTCCGTTCGTCTCCATGGGAGAGCGGGCATCGCTAGCATCGCAGCCGCGAAAAACAAGGGGCTTGTGTTGCGGCGGTGCGGCGGTGCAGCTGGGCAGCGGGGCTGCGGCGGGCAGCAGCCCCGCGGCGGGCAGCGAGGTGGGGCGGGAGCGCTCTTGTCAGGCCGGCAGCGCGCCAGCGCCCTGCGCGAGGCGATCGAGCTCGTCCTGACCGAGCTCGCGCTCGCCGGCGAACGCGATCCCCACGACGGCGCGCACGCTCGCGGAGGCGTCGCGCACGGGCAGCGCCACCGCCGCCTGCGCCGCGACCGCCCTGGCCCCGGGCCGCACGTCGCCGGACGTGTCCGTCTGCAGGTTGCACGTCTGCACGGGCTGGTCGCGCTCCCAGGCGAGCCCGGCCATCCCCTTGCCCCGCGGGACGCGGCGCGTGATCTCCTGCACCTTCTCGGGGATGTTCACGGCGGCGGCCAGCGCGAGCGCATCGCCCTCGACGAGGTGCACCGTGCCAGCGATACCCCCGTTGTCGGCGACGAAGCTCCGAAGCCACGGCTCCAACGACTCTCGGCGCGCATGCATGCCCGCACCTTCGGCCGTCGCGGGGCCTGCGTCAACCCGGGGCAGCTCGCGGGACGCGCCGGATTTGTCAGGCCTCGTCCTTCACCCGCTTGGGCCAGCGCACGATGAAGGTGGCTCCTGCGCCGGGGCGCGACGAGACGGACACGCTCCCTCCGCGGCTCTGCACGATCTTCTTCACGACGGAGAGCCCTATCCCGGTGCCTTCCACCTTGTCGCGCGACTCGAGCGTATGAAAGAGATCCCAGATGCGCTCGTGGTACTCGGGCGCGATGCCGGGCCCGTTGTCGCTCACGGCGAACTCGACGTAGGCGCCGGCGTCCTCACACGTCACCTCGACGCGCGCGTCGCTGCGGCGCGCGTGCTTCAGGGCGTTGCTGATGAGGTTCTGGAACACCTGCTGCATCGGGACGCGCTCCGCGGCGATCGTCGGCATCCCTGGCGCGATGTCGACCCGGGCGCCCGCGGGCGGCGAGAGCAGCTCGACGACCTCCGCGAGCAGATGGCCGGTGTCGACGCTGACCACGTCGCCGCGCAGGCGCCCTGCCCGCGAGTAATGGAGGATCCCGTCGATGAGCGCCTCGAGGCGGCGCACGCGCCCGCGCAGGAGGTGGATGTACTCCTGCGTCTCGCCGTCCAGCTTCCCCGCCAGCGACTCCTCGATCCACTCGGACAGGTTCGCGATCCCCCGGAGGGGCGCCTTGAGGTCGTGCGAGGCGACATAAGCGAACTGGTCGAGCTCCTGGTTCGTCTTCGCGAGCGCTGCGATGAGCTCCTCTCGGTGCTGGCTCAGCTGCTCGATGCGGCGCCGCGCGAGCACCTGATCGGTGATCTCGAAGCCGACGACCATGACGCCCGAGACGGCGCCGGAGGGGTCGCGGATGGGCTGAGCGACGTAGTTGAAGACGGCCTCGTGCACCGCGTCGCCGCGCTGGACGGGGATGCTCAGCTCGGTCATGCGCAGCGGCTGGCCGGCTTTCCGCGCGCGGTCCAGCATCGCGATCGCCTCGTGCTCGACGAGCTCCGGGAACACCTCGCGCACGCTCTTCCCGACGAGGTCCCGCCGGCCGACCATCTCGCAGTACGGCGGGTTCGCGACCTCGAAGCGGTGCTCGGGGCCGGCGAACACCGCGATGGGGACCGGCGCCTGCATGAAGAGATCGTGCAGCTTCTCGCGCTCGCGCTCGGCCGCTGCCCGCAATCGGGCGAGCTGGAGGTGCGTGGCGACGCGGGCGACGAGCTCGCGCGCGGAGAACGGCTTGGGGAGGTAGTCGTCCGCGCCCGCCTCGAGCCCCTCGACGCGCGACTCCTCCCCGGCGCGCGCGGAGAGCATGACGACCGGGACACCCCTCGTGCGCTCGTCCGCGCGCAGCGCGCGGAGCAGGCCGAAGCCGTCGAGGTTCGGCATCATCACGTCGGTGAGCACGAGATCGGGCGGGCTGCGGCGCGCCGACGCGAGCGCCTCGGCCCCGTCGGCGACGGCCTCGACCGTCCAGCGCTCGCGCAGCACCCGCCCGACGTACTCGCGCATATCGGCGTTGTCGTCCGCGAGCAGGACGCGCCCCGCCGGCCCGGCCTGGATCGCGGCGCCGTCGGACGACGTCCACGCCGCCGGGGAGAGGTGCTCGACGGCGTCATCACCCTCTGCGCCGGGGGGCGAGTCACCCTCTGCGCCGGGGGGCGAGTCACCCTCTGCGCCGGCGGGTGAGTCACCCTCTGCGCCGGGGGGCGAGTCGCTCTCCGCGCGGGGCAGCCAGCGGAGCGCCTCCTGCACATAAGGCGCTGCGCCCGTCGTCGTCGATGCCAGCGTCCGCGCGGCGTTCACGCGGTCCTTCGGCAGGTGCCCGGCCCCGCGAGGCAGGGAGACCGTGAACGACGTCCCCACGGAGAGCTCGCTCGTGACGTGGATGGTCCCGCCGTGGAGGCGGACGAGCTCGTGGACGAGCGCGAGCCCGATCCCGGAGCCCTCGTGCGTGCGGGATCGCGCGCCCTGGACCCGATGGAACCGCTTGAACAGGTGCGAGAGCTCGCGATCCGGGATGCCCGTCCCGGTGTCCCGCACGGTGAGGTCGGCGCGATCGCCGTGCGCGCGGAGCGAGATCGAGACCGTCCCCTCGAACGTGAACTTGAGCGCGTTCGAGAGGAGATTGAGCACGATCTTCTCCCACATGTCGTGATCGACGTAGACGGGCTCGGGCAGCGGCGGGCAATCGACCTCGAAGGCGAGCCCCGCGCGCTCCATCGCCGAGCGGAAGGCGCTCGCGAGATCCGCGGTGAGCGCGGAGAGATCGGTCGGCTCATACGACGCCTGGATCCGGCCCGCCTCGATGCGCGAGAAGTCGAGCAGCGCGTTGACCAGCTTGAGGAGCCGGCCCGCGTTGCGGTGCGCGGTCTCGAGAGCCGCGCCCGACAGGCTCCGCTCCGCCGACGCGAGGGCGTCCTCGAGCGGCCCGAGCATCAGCGTGAGGGGCGTGCGGAACTCGTGGCTCACGTTGCTGAAGAACGTGGTCTTCGCGCGATCGAGCTCGGCGAGGGCCTCCGCCCGCCGCTTCTCCTCCTCGTACGCCTGCGCGTTGGCGATGCTGGCGGAGATCTGGCCGGCGACGAGGTGGAGGAAGCCGCGGTAATCGTCGTCGAAGAGGCGGAATGGATTCAGCCCGACGATCAGGACCCCGGCGCGCCCCGTCTCGCCCGAAGGGGAGATCGCGAGCGCGGCCGCTCGCGTCGGCGGCCTTTGCCATGCGCCGGTCGGGAGATCGCGGAGGTGAGCCGGTATCTCGACGACGCGGCAGGACTCGTGCTCTCGCAGCACCGCGGCGAGCGGCCACGGCGACGCGTCCGTGAGCGCGATCGTCTCGGGGGCCGCGGGGTGCCCCCGCTCGAACCCCATGCTGCCGGCGAGCTGCACGCGCCGCCGGTCCGGGTCGACGACGTAGAGGAGCGCGAACGGGAGATCCTTCGCGTTGGTCGCGAGCGAGCTCGCGCTGCGCGCGCACACGTCTTCCCACGAGCGCCCGTGCGCTGTCCGCGCCGCGAGGTCGCGGAGGAGCGCGAGCTGCCGCTCTCCGATGATCCGCCGCGTATCCTCGGTATTGGCGCAGAGGATTCCGCCCGTGCCGCCCTGATCGTTCGGCACAGGGCTGTAGGAAAACGTGTAATACGTCTCCTCCTGGTAGCCGTTCCGCTCCATGATGAGGAGGAGCGCCTCGTCGTAGGTGCCCTCGTCGCGGCGCATCGTGGACGCGGCGCGCGGCTCGATCTGGCCCCAGATCTCGCGCCACACGACGGACGCGGGCTGTCCGAGCGCCTCGGGGTGCTTGCCGCCGACGATCGACTTGTAGGCGTCGTTGTACAGATTGATGAGCGAGTCGCCCCACCAGACGAACATCGGCTGGCGCGACGTCAGGACGATGCGCACGCACGTCTTGAGGCTCTGCGGCCACGACGAGACCGGGCCGAGCGGCGTCTTCGACCAGTCGATCGCGCGCATGCGCGCGCCCATCTCCCCTCCGCCGGCGAGGACCGCGCGAGCATCCGCGCGATCCGGCGGCAGGCCATCCAGCTCGAGCGACATGGGCCCTTTGTAGCGTGCGGTGGGTGGGGGGAGAAGGGCAGAAAACAGGGTGTTTTGGCTGTTCGGGAGAGCCCGTACACCGCGGAGGGGCCGGCGCGCCGGCGCCGCTCACGGCGGCGCGTCGAGCACCGCGCGCAGCGCCCGGCGCGCCACGTCGGGCGAATAGCCCTGGCGCGCGAGGAAAGCATAGAGCTTCTGCCGTTGCTCCGCAGGAGCGAGCCCCGAGAGCGAGCGGAGCTTCTTGCGCGCCGCCCGCTCGGCCACGGCGGACTCGTCCGTTCCCTCCTCGGTCATGACCTGCCGTATGGCCGCGTCCGCCACGTCGCGCGAGACGCCTTTGCGGGCGAGGTCCTGCTCGATCCTGCGGCGCGACCGGGGCTTGCCCACGATGCCGGAGCGCGCCTTGGCCTCCGCGAAGCGCGCGTCGTCGAGCAGCCCGCTCGAGGTGAGGCGCTCGATCGCGGTCGTCACGTGCTCCCTGGGCTCGCCCTTCTCGATCAGGCGCTTCTCCAGCTCCCTGGCCGATCGCGCCCGGAACGACAGGAGCCGCAGCGCCCGCTCGTAGGTCTTCTGCTCGCCCGCGGCGCTCTTCCGGGGCGGCTCCGCCGCGGCCCCGGGGCTGTCCTGGCCGGGGGTCAGGCCGGCGGCGGCCTGCTCGGGCACCGTGGCGAAGGGGACCCCATCCACCAGGATGACGACGTGGCCGGGCTTGTCGGGCGAGGGGACGATTCCCGTGATGAGCGGCATGCGCGAGGGACGATGGCGCACCTGGCGCGGGCCGCAAGCTCCCGCTCACCCCGCCTGCTTCCGGCCGCGGCGGGGCGCCTGCGCGCTCACCTCACGGATCGAGCACGAGCACGCCAAACGCCTCCGGGACATGGAAGTTCGGCTTGCTCGTGCGGGGCGGGCTCCACGCGAGGTAGTGCCGTGGGTCCTTGCCCTCCATCCGGTACAGGTTCATGGGCAGCCGCGCGCTCGGGGCGAGCGCGCTGACGATCCCCGGCGCCGCCAGCAGCGCCTCGATGACGGCCGTGCGCGCCTGCGCGTCCTGGCTCGTCGCGATCGTCGCGCCGCTCGACCACGCCGTGTCTTCCAGGCGCGCGTCGCGGTCGATGGCGATATCGAAGAAATGGCCGAACGGCCCGATCTCCACCTCGAAATACCGCCTCGGCGAGCCCGGGGCCGGCGTCAGGAAGAGCTCGATGCAATCCTCTTTGTAAAGCCCCTTTCGCTCCGCGCCGACGGGCTTCGAGCGATCCGTGTTGAGCCCCGCGTTCGAGAGCTCGAAGAGCGCGTGGAGCCCTTGCTTCGACCAGAGGAAGCGCGCCCGCGTGGGGAACCCGGAGGGCTTGCCGGCATAGTCGGTGTCCCACTGCACGGCCTTCGCGCGGCCCCACGCCGCGTCGTCGGCCTTCCCGTCGAGCACGACCTGCTCTCCCGGCGGAAGACGCGACGCGTGCGCCTCCGGCTTCGCGGGGCCTCCGCCCGGCCCTTCGCCCTGCTTCCCCTCGGGCGCCTTCTGCGAGGCCGGCGGCGCGGGATCGAGCCCCTTCGCGGGCCCGCCGGGCAAGGGCGCGTGTCCGGGCTCCCAGTCGAGCCGGAAGGGCGCCATCGCCTTGTAATGCACGGGCCTCGGGCTCTTCAGGAGATCTGCCCCGTCTCCCGTGATCGCCGTCGCCTTGAGATCCAGCCCGAAGCGCTTCGCCGCGGCGTCGATGAGCGGCGAGGTCCGGTGGCCGCCGAGCTCGCGCGCGAGCGCGGGGCTGTTCCACACGCCGAGGAGCTCCGCCGCCACGCGGTCGACCCGCACCGGGTTCGTGCCGCCGACGGCCACCATCTCCGCCGTGGGGTGGAGGACCTGGAAGCCGTCTCCGCCCATCGCCGGCGCGCCGTCGCCGAGCACCGCGTCCGGCGCGGATATCTCGAGCACGTCGACCATGCGCTCGGCGAAGACGCGGAGCGACGATAAGTAAAGAGCTCTATCCTCCTGGCCGGCGGACTTCGTGTCCAGGTACGCCTTGAGCTCCCTGTGCATCCTCCACTTCTGCTTGTAGGCAGGCGCGCTGTCCGACAGCATGACCGTGCCCTGCATGCCCTTGATACCGACGGAGATGACCGAGTACCGGTGCATCTTGAGCCGGGGGAGCGACAGGAAGAGCCCGTGGTCGAGGTGCTCGGCCAGCACCTTCGGCATGAGCAGCGTCGGGACGTGGGTCGCCTGGATGCCGCGGATGGCGAGGGGCTTTCCGGGCCTGTCGCCGGCGACGTCGTAGACCCCGTCGTCGTCCATCGCGACGAGCGCGGCGCCCTCCTCGGCGGCCATCGCCTCGTAGCCGGTGCGCTGCGCGATGTCCTTCCAGAACTTGTGCGAGTGGCCGCAGCCCTCGGCGATCGTGATCTTCGTGTGTCCTCGCGCCTTGAGGCACTGGACGACGCCTCGAACGAACTCCGGCTGGGTGATCCGGCCGGTCACGCCGTCGTCGCCCTTCGACTTCGCAGGGTCCTTCACGCTGTCGAACCCGCAGATGTTGGGCTTGAGGAGCACGGGAGTCGCCGCGGGGCGCCTCGGAACCACCGCCTCGCAGATGCGCTTGCCGAGCTCCAGGGGACCCTGGCCGCGGAGCACGGTGACGGGCGAGTCGTCGGCCTTGATGCGCTCGACGTGCCGCTTCCTGAGGGCGGCGCCGTCGATGCTGTCCGACGCGATCACCGAGGGGCCGGACTCGTACCGCTGCGACGCGCCCGCGACCACGTCGCTCGACGCGCTCGGCACCGCGGTCGGGACGGCCGGGTGCGCGGAGGCGGCGGCGAAGGAGGAGGCGGTCGGCGCCGGCGCGGGCGAGGGCGCGGACGAGGACGTTGCCGCGTCGGGCGGCGGCGCTTGGGCGGCAGGCCCGCCATCGCCGGGCGGCCCGCCTGGTTCGCGCCGCCGGTCCCCGCAGCCCGCGAGGACGGCGAGCAGCGCCGGGAGCGCCGCGATCGCCAGGAAAGAACGCCGCGCCCGGCGGCCGTGGATCGCCCGTGTCGTGTTCATGCTCGCGGAGCACGATGGGGCGAAACCACGGCGGCGAGAAGGAAGAATTTGATACAGCTCATCTGCTCCAGTGCAGGCGAGGAATGAACGGATGTGTGGCCCTGCTGGCCTGGAATTTACTTCCACTAGAGAATTCTTGTGCGTGGAGGATGGGATGAAATCTGCTTCTGGCGTGTTCTCGGCCGTGATCGTGACGACCCTGCTGGCGCTGTCCGCGTGCGGCGGCGGCGACGATGACGACGATGACGAGGGAAACAGCAAGGAAGAGGGCCCCTCCTGCGGGCTGGTCGTGGCGTGCGGCGGCGATCCGACAGGAACGTGGACGATGGATGAGGCGTGCCTGGATCCGTCGATGTTCGAGGACCTCCACAAGGGGTGTGACGCGGCGATCGTCGACAGCAGCGTGATGATGAGCGGACGCGCCGAATTCCGGGCCGATAACACCTATGCCGCGACCATCACGCACCAGGGGCCGATCAAGGTGGTCTACCCTGCGGCGTGCCTCGCGGCCGAGGAGGTCCCGATCACGTGCGCGCAGCTCAGCGTGAACATGCAGCGGGCCGCAGGTGGGAAGGAGTCGCCCTTCACCTCGGCGGAGTGCGCTCAGGCGGGCGCCGACTGCGCATGTACGTTTGTCTTCGGGCGGGACACGACGACGTGGACGGGCACCTGGTCGGTCTCCGGCTCCATCTTGACCATCGAGGGCGACGAGCCCGAGGAGGGCCCGTTCTGCGTGCAGGGATTCTCGTTGACGAGAGGCTTCCCGGTACCGGAGGGAGCGGACGCCTCGGGGCCCATCAAGCACTACATGAGGTTCACGAAGGAGTGAGCCGCGGCGAGCCCGGTCGTCGGGGCGCCGCTCAAGGCCGGTCGAGCCCCACGATGCGGTCGAGCAGCGCCCGGTCGAGGCTCGCCCCTGCTCGCGCAGAGCGCGATCGACAAGTTCAAGAACAACGCTTACGACCTGGTGATCGAGGGAGAGTCGTACCGACCGCGCCAGAAGCTGGCCGTGGACAGAGATGGTCCTCCGCCTTCGGCTCCGGTGATCGAGCAGCCGACGTCGGGTCGCAGGAGCCGACAGGCGCGGTAGGTCAACCTACGTCGGCCTCCTGCCGGAGGCCTCCGGGGGCTCGACGGCCGCACCGTGCTCGTGGCAGTCCATGCCCGGTCGTTCGAGCCCACCACCTGGCCGCATCATCCTGGCGATGGGTGGATCCATGAGGGGGGCGATTGGCATCCAGCCTCCCGACGCCGTTCTGAGCGCCCACGACGACGTAGCGAGGAGCCCGCCTGACAGCATAAGTGATGTGGTCCGCGAGGATGCCGAGAGCAGCCATCGGACATCGTCGAACCGCGCTGGAGGAGAGCGGCTGAAGTGTGGCCGAGGCAGCGGTGACGTTCTACCTCGCCCGATCCGAGGCGTACGGGCTGGCCCGCGCGTTCGACCTGTGCCGATGGTGGACGCGTGTGTCCCCTCCTGGGGATTCCCCTAAAGGAGACGGGCGTCCCTTCCAGGGGACGGGTGTCCAGCAAGGCGAGTCTGACGGACGGTCTTTCTCAGCACCGAGCTCGGCGGCGCGCCCATGGCATGTTCACTGCAAACGCAAACGCTGCATAGCCGAGCCAATGAAATGCTGGTTGCGATCACTGGCTTGATCCGCAGGCCGTCAAGCTACGCCGATCAGCCTAGCGCCGATGTCCTCGGTCGCTGTGCATCACCGGCAGCGGACGGACGGGCGGACGCTGTTGCCGTAGGCACGTAGGTCGTTGAATTTCATGCCCTTTGGAGAGCAATATGAGCATGAGCAAGATTGACGAAAAATATCTGCAATTGATCGAAGCGAATCCCTGGATCGGAGCGCCGGTAGGCGATGAGCAGACCTGCGCCGACAAGGTCGGATCGTTCCGCGAGTATCAGGGGGCGGCGTCGATCTATTACACGCCGAACACGGGGGCACATCTCATCTACGGTCTGATCCGGGCCAAGTGGATCGCCCTCGGCCGCGAGAAGGGCCCAAACGGATATCCCACGTCAGACGAGATCGACTCACCCAGCGGGCTCGGGAGATGCAACATGTTCCAGCACGGGACGATAACCTGGAAGCGAGGCACCAGCGAGGCCTTCGCCGTCTACGGTGCCATCTACGCGAAATGGGGGACCTTGCAGTACGACAAGGGGCCGCTGGGCTTTCCCTTGACGGACGAGTCGGCCACTGTCGTCGGCGCCGGACGTTTCAATGACTTCGAGCATGGAGCCATCTATTACAGCTCGTCGGTCGGGACCCACGTGGTTCGGTCGCCTATACTTGAGGCGTGGACTTTCGCCGATCGGGAAAAGGGGTTGTTCAAGCTCCCGACCTCGGACACGCCGACGGCCAAGGACGCCGGCGGCAGCTACACGCAGCAATTCCAGGGGGGCAGCATCTCCTGCAAGGAGGGCGCATCGCGGTCCATTGTCGCCAATCCTGTGATCTCCCCACGAATCGAGGCCCGCACCCGGTCGCTGGTGCTTGCCGTCAATCCCAAGTATGCCGATGCGTGGAAAAAACCGGGCATCAACGACGCCAGGACTTGCAAGCTCACCCGGCTCAATCGCCACTTCCGGCTCAGGACAGCGCTCGTGATCTTCCCGGGATCCTATACGAGGACCTTGGCGGGCAGCGACATCGACAACGTCAAGAGCAGCTACGCGACCGCCGCGGCGAAGATCCGCGATTTTAACTTCGGGCTCGCGGAGGTTCATCCCACCGTGGTCGTGGCCAATACCACGCTGAAGAAAGTGGACTTCACCGACAAGGAGTTTGATCAGGACCCGACGACCTTCCAGGCCGAGTTCAACGGATATTCGAAGGTTATCCAGGCGCTCGCCGAACACGGACATTCGGTCGCTGATTTTGACGTGGTGTCCATCTGCATTCCGTGGATGGGGACGGACACCTCGAAAGACAAGCCCGCCAGCTTCGCCAAGGCCAATCCTGTCTTCAAGCTGAACAACGCCAAGACCTGGACCACCATCCATCACGTCTACCCCGGCGATTATTGGTGGGCATTCTTCGTTCACGAGATCACCCACTGCGTCGAGTGGATGCTTCAGAACCACGGCTACCCCGACCTGCGCAACAACGATGACCCTTGGTGGGCAGCCTCCTACCCGCATCTCGCCTCGTCCATCGTAGCTCCTCCACCGGAGAACGTGGACGCCTTCAGCGACACGCGGCTCTATGCGATGCACCAGCGGATCAAGGCGTCGTGGTTCGGCCTCGCACCGACCTGGGGAGAGATCCGGACAGACACCACATCGCTGGAGAATTACGGCGAGATCCTGATGTATGCGTGTCCTGATGGACAAGCGATCGTCGAGAGCGCCTGGGGGACGAAATACCTCGGCATTTCGCCTTCCGGCGCCGACTGTCAATCGATCAAGAGCGAACTCGACGCGTTGTATGCAGAGAGAGGCGCGTTGCAGGCAGAGTTGAGTGTCGCGGCTCCTGGTCAAAAGCCATCGTTGGCAGGACAGATTGTGGCGATCAACCAGAAGATCAACGCGCTCGGCGACAAGAAAGCGGTGTGCGAGGCCCGGGCAGCGTTGGCCAGCAAATAGCCATGGCCCAATGCATGACAGGTGTGGGGCTCAGGCGCTATGTGACCAGGTAGTGCCCGCGGAGCACCTCGAGCCCTGAAGCTTCGAGCCGTCGCCGGCGATGCCTTCCCTCTGCCGCCCCTCCGAGCCGTACCTCTCGGACCGCGGAGCTCTTCGGTAGATCCCTGGTGCTCTTGGCTGGGCAGGCGCTCCCCTGGAACGGGGCGCTCGTCCGCCGGGGGAGACGCCCGGCCCTTCTGTAGGGATCCCTCGAAGGGGACGCCTGTCCCGCCCACGGGATTCCCCTGGAGGGCACACCCCCTCAGCGTCGCGAGAGGTCGAATGCGCGAACGAGCCTGTACGCGTGGGAGCGGGCGAGATCGAGCTTCGCCGCGGCGTCGGTCACGTTCCAGCCGTTATCCTCCAGCGCGTCCCGAAGCAGCGCGGCCTGGAACCGGCGGGTCGCCTCCTGGAAGGTCAGCCCCCTGTACGGCCCGATCTCGACCGGAGCGACGGCCCCCTTCTCCGACCGGCTCGCCCCCGCCGCTGCCGGAAACAGGTGCCGCCGCTCGATCTGCGCGACCCCCTCCGCCGCCGCGCGGATCGCGGCGGCCTCCACGGCGTGCCCGAGCTCGCGCACGTTGCCGCTCCACTCCGCCGCTTCCACCGCGCAGAGCGCGTCCACGCTGAGCTGGAGGCGGGGAAAGCCGTGGGTCTTGCACGTCTCCGCGCAGAAGTGCTCCGACAGGAGCGCCACGTCCTCCCTCCGCTCGGTGAGCGAGGGGAGCCGTATCGGCAACACCTGGAGCCGGTAGAACAGGTCCTCGCGGAACTCCTTGCGCTGGACTGCCACCTTGAGATCGAGGTTCGTGGCGGCGAGCACGCGCACATCGGCCCGGACAGGCCGCGTCCCGCCCAGCGGGTAATACTCCTTCGACTGGAGGAGCTGGAGCAGCTTGGCCTGCCCCGACGGCTTCAGCTCTCCGATCTCGTCGAGGAACAGCGTGCCACCCTCCGCTGCGGCCACCTTGCCCTCGATCTTCTTCCCCGCCGTCGAGTGCGCGCCCGGCAGCGCGCCGAACAGCTCGCTCTCGAGGAGCCCCTCCGGGAGCGCCGCGCAGTTCAGCTCGACGAACGGCCCGCGAGCCCGCCGGCTGCTCTCATGGATCACCCGCGCGAGCTGCGTCTTGCCCGTCCCGGAGGCCCCCGTGAGGAGGACCGTGATGTCGAGTGGCGCCGCCGCCGCGGCCTGCGCAAGCACGTCTGCGAGGGCGCCGCTCCTGCCGACGATGCCGCCCGCCCGCAGTGTGCGGCGGAGAGGAAGGGTCGAGTCCACCTCGTCCGCCCTGCGCCTCCGGAGCAGCAGCCGATCGGCGAACGGGGTGATGTGCCGCGCGAAGGCCTCGACGCGCCGCCGATCGTCCTCAGGGAAGGGGCCCTTGTGCGCGCGATCTTGCAGATAGACCACCCCGACCGGCGGCACTGCCCCGACGGGCGCGCAGATCAGCGCCTCGATGCGGTTCTTCTGCACGCTCTTGCTTGTGCGAAAGCGAGGATCGAGGAGCGCGGACACCGTGCTGATCGTGCGGCCCGTAGCGAGGGCCTCGGCGATGACGCCTCGCGAGAACGACGCGCGGATCTCCACCACGTCCTTCTCCTCGCACCCGTGGGCCACCCAGAACGTCGGCTCCCGGTCGTCGGGACTGGACATCAGCTCGACGTATCCCCGGAGAGCCCCGCTGATCTCGACGATCAGCGCGAGCGCGTCCGAGAGGAACGGCTCTATCTCGTCCGTCTGACCGAGCTCCAGGAGCTTGCGGTAGAAGTCCCGTTCCTTCTCGACGCGCGCCTGCGTCGCAGAGCCGTCAGGGGAGAGGGACGACATCGCTCGGATAGTACGAAAAGGCGAATGGGCTTACAACGACGTCCAGTGCCGGCTTCTCTCTGATGCCTCTTCGCACGGCTGCGTGAGCGCCCGTCGCCCTCGTCCCCCCGGCAGGGAGCGCGCGCAGATCCCCGCCGAATGAGGTGCTACGACGCCTGCGCCGACGCCGTCCGCTGAGCCTCGGCCGATCCGAGATCGAGCCAGACGATCCCGGCGACCTCGCCGAGTTCCTGCGCCGGCAGGTCCATGCCGGCGAGGGCCGCATCCGACGCGAGCGGGCCTGCCGCGGCCACCTCTGGCACCCATGTCAGCCTGGTGATCGGACCGCCCTCGACCGTGCCGCCTCCCCCGATGCGCGCCTCCGCGATGTGCACGGAGATCCGCACCTCGACCCACGGGCTCCGGCGGGCGCGGCCCTCGATCCGCCGGGTGAACGCGATCACTGCCTCCATCACGCGGCGGCGCGCGCCCGCGTCCGCGACCGCCTCCCCGGCGCAGGGCAGCGCGAGCAGCGCCCCGGAGCCGGTCAAGAGCGCCACCCGCAGCCCGAGCGGTTCGAACGCCGCGCGCGCCGCGGGGACGATCGCCTCGAGATCGGCCATGGCCTCCTCGCCCGGCTCCTCGGGGGGCGCGCCCTCGGCGAGGCGCGCCTCGACGTGGACCCCGAGCGCCAGCCCCTCCGTGCTGCTGCGCTGCTGGCTCGTCGCGGCCCGTATCTCGGCGAGGAAGGCCTGCGGCGTCGGCGGTCGTTCTTCCGGCTCCTTGCTCAGCGCGCGCAGCACCGCCGCGTTGAGCGCCGCGCTGACCTGGGCCGAGAGCGTGAGCGGCGGCGGCACCGTGTAGAGATGCATCTGGTACAGCGCCACCGACGATGTCGTGGAGAAAGGCGGCCTGCCGGTGAGCAGCCTGTAGGCGAGGACCCCGAGCGCATAGACGTCCGAGCGCTCGTCCACCGGCCCGCACAGGATCTGCTCGGGTGCCATGCAGCACAGGCTCCCGACCATGTGGCGAGACGTGGTGAGCCGCGGTCCCTCGCCGTCGAGCAGCTTGGCCACGCCGAAATCGAGCAGCACCACCCGCGGCGAGCCCGGGGCGAGGGGGCCCGCTTCATCGAGGAAGACGTTCGAGGCCTTGATGTCGCGGTGGAGGACCCCCTCCGCGTGCGCGGCGGCCACGGCGTCGCAGAGCGGTGCGAGGATCGCGCACGCTTCCTCGACCGACAGGCAGCCCCGCATCGCAAGGTGCTCCCTTAGGCTGACGCCTCGGAGCAACGGCATCGCGAGCCAGGAGCGCCCGTCGTCCAGCCGCCCGTGGTCGAGCACCTCGATCACGTGGGGGTGCCGGATACGGCGGACCGCGGTCACCTCGCGGTCGAAACGCGCGACCGCCTCGGCATCGGCCGCGAGCTCGGTGTGCAGGATCTTGAGCGCCGCAGGCGCGCGGCTCTCCACGTGCGCGGCCTGATACACCACCCCGAAACCACCGGAGGCGAGCGGCTGTTCGATCACGTAGGGCCCGACGCGCGCGCCGGCCAGAAGCAGCTCCAGCTCCGCAATCTCCCTTGTCTCCTCCTGCGATGACATAGAATCGCTCCCCGATCCTCGCACACCCCGCCGCCGGTGCGGAAGGAGCCGACGTGCCGCACGACCCGACAGACGCCCTGCAGGTGGAGCGCCGCCCGCCGCTCGTACGAGGCTACGTTCCGGGTGAGCTCCTCGGCGAGGGCGGCTTCGCGCTCGTCTGGTCCGCCGTCCGGGAGCGGGACGGGGCGGCGCTGGCCCTGAAGGTCGCGCGCGCGGCTTCGTCCCGCACCGCCGAGCGCTTCCGCCGCGAGGCCGAGGCGATGGCCGCGATCGGCCCGCCGCACACCCCCGCGCTCCACGATCGCGGCGCGCTGCCGGACGGTCGGCCCTACCTCGCGATGGAACGGCTCCACGGGCAGACCCTCGCCGCGCGCATCGCGCGCGCCCCCGCGCCACTCTCGCCGTCCGAGATCGCGCGGGTGGGGGCCGCGGCGCTCGCCTCGCTCGCCGCCGCGCACGCGCGCGGCGTGGTGCATCGGGATCTCAAGCCCGACAACCTCTTCCTCGCGGACGGCGCTGCGCGGGTCGCACTCCTGGATTTCGGCCTGACCCGCCGTGTCGGGCAGGAGCCTGGCGACGATCTCACGCGGACCGGCCTCGCGGCGGGCACCCCCGCGTACATGGCGCCGGAGCAGCTCCGCGCCGAGCGGCAGCTCGATGCGCGCGCCGACGTGTACGCCTTCGGCGTGATCCTCTACCAGCTCCTCACCGCGCGCCTGCCCTTCGAGGGAGAGGACGCCGCCGTCGCGCACGGGCACCTGGCGCTGCGCCCCCCGCGGCCGAGCCATGTCGCGCCGGTTCCCGCCGCGCTCGAGGCGCTGGTGCTCGCCTGCCTCGCCAAGCAGCCGGGGCAGCGGCCGGCCGACGCGGGCGTGCTCCAGCGCGAGCTCGCCGCCGCGTGCGCTGCGGCGCTTTCCGTGCCCGCCCCAGCGGCGCCAGCGCCCCGCCCGGCCATCCTCGCCGACGGCCCGCAACCGGCGGTGATCCTGCTCCTCGAGCACGACGGCGAGGCCGCGGCGATCCTCGACGCGATCGCGGCGCGCGGCGGCTTCCCCGCGCGACAGCGGGGCGCGCGCCACATCGCGGTCTTCTCCGGTCTGGACGTGGAGGATCCGGCCCGCGCCGCGCTCTCGGCCGCGCGCGCGGTGCTCGGCTCGCGGGGCGGGCGCGCCGCGCTGCACCTCGCGGGCGTGACGATCCGGCGCCGCCCGGGCGAGCCCCCGGCGGCCTATGGCGCGGCGCTCGATCGGCCGGAGAGCTGGCTACCGAAGGGCGCCTGGTCCGGCGTCGTCGTCACGCCGGCGCTCTCCGAGACCCTGCCGGAGACGGATCACGCCGCGGCGCGCCCCCCCAAGGATCCGGCCGCGGAGCCCCTCACGGATCCGGCCGCGGAGCCGCCCGCCGAGATCCCGTTCCTGGGCCGCGCCCCGCTCGTCGAGGCCATCGCCGCGAGCCTCTCCGGCGCGCTCGACGGCGGCAGCCCGACGCTGGTCACGGCGCTGGGCGGCCACGGTCTCGGCAAGAGCCGCCTCGCCGCCGAGGTGGCCGCCCTGGTCTGCCGCGCGCACCCGGGCGCGGAGGTGGTGCTCCTCCAGGGCCAGGGCGCCGCCGCCGCGACCGCGCCAGAGCTCGCGCGCCGCGGTGCGGAGCGCGGCGTCGCGGTGATCCTCGACGACGCCCACTGGGCCGACCGCGCGCTGCTCGACGGGCTCGAGGCCGCGACGCTCGACGGATCCGGCTGTCGCCTCTGGGTCCTCGTCACCGCGCACCCCCGCCTGCTCTCTGCACGTCCGGCCTGGGGCGCGCGCACGCGGCACCACCTGCGCCTCTCGCTCGATCCCCTCGACGACGGTCCCGCCCTGGAGCTCGCGGCCGCCCTGCTCCGCCCGGCGGAGTATCCCCCCGCGGCCGTGCTGGAGCGGCTCGTGCGCTGGAGCGGCGGCAGCCCCTTCGCGCTCACCGAGATCGCCCGCGCCCTCCGGCGCGCCGGCGTCATCCGCCGCCGCCCCGGCGCCCGCAGCTTCTACGTCTCCACGGCCGATGTCGACGCGCTCCCCGCGTCGCCAGTGTTTCAGTGGCTCGCCGCGCGCCGCCTCGCCGCGCTCCCGCCCGGTCTCTCCGCCTGCGCCCGCCTCTGCGCCGCGCTCGGCACGAGCTTCCACCGCGAGGAGGTCGCGTGGGTCGCGGACGCGCTCGAGCGCGCTGGCGGCGCGGGCACGCCCGTCGACGCGGGCTTTGGTCTGACCGCGCTGGTCGACGAGGGATTGCTCACCGAGACCGACGGCGGCCGTTTCTCGTTCCGCGACGCGCCCCTCCAGGACGCCATCGAGGACCTCGTGGCTCCGGCGCAGCGCGCCGCGATCCACGAGCACGCGCTCGCGTACTGGCGCACGCGCGAGGGCCGCGATGCCGGGGCGCTCGAGCCGATCGCCCGCCACGCTGCCGCGTGCGGCCGGCGCGATGAGGCGGCCAGCGCCCTCCTCCGCCTCGGCGACGCCGCGCTCGCCGCCCATGCGCATGCCGAGGCGGACCTCCGCTACACGGCGGCGCTCGCGATGTTCGAGGGCGGCGAGGGCGCGGCTCCTCGGCGCCGCGCCGAGGCGCTCGCCGGCCGCGGGCGCTGCCGCTACCGCATCGGCCGCGCCCGCGAGGCCTGGGACGACCTCCGCGAGGCCCGCGCCCTGGCCGAGGCGCTCGGCGATCGCGCGCTCCTCGCCGAGCTCATCCTGGAGGAGGCCACCGCGCTCGACTGGCTGCGGGAGTTCGAGCTCTCCGCGCAGCGCGCCGGCGAAGCCGCGCCGCTCGTCGCCGCGCTCGCGCACCCGCGCCTCTCGGCCCGCCTCCTCCTCGCGCGCGGCCGCACCGCGGGTCGCCGCGGCGAGCTCCCCGAGGCCATCGCCTTCCTGGAGCAGGCGCGCGCCGCCGCCGCCGCGCAGGGCGATCACGAGCCGCTCGTCATCGCCCTGCTCATCCTCGGCGCGCTCCTCACCTTCACTGGCCGCCCCGACGCCGCCGAGGCCCGCTTCGATGAGGCGATCGCGAGGGCAACCGCCGAAGGCGACCGCGTCCACCTGGTCATGGCGCACTACAACCGCACCAACCTGTGGATCGTCCGCCACGACCTGGAGCGCGGCCTCGCCGACGCCCGCAGCGCCGTCACCCTCGCGCGCGAGCTCGGCGACCCCCTGACCGAGCGCATGGTCACCGTCAACACCGCCGAGCTCCTCCATCAGCTCGGGCGCTACGACGACGCGCTCGAGCTGGCGCGGCGCGTGTGCCTCCTGGAGGAGCGCTTCCTCGACCGTCCCGCCGCGCTGGGACCGCTGCTCACCGCCCGGATCCAGCTCGAGCGCGGCGACATCGACGAGGCGCGCCGCCTGGTCAGCTGGATCCGCGAGGCGAGCCCGCCGGACCTGACCGAGCACTCCGAGGTCCACGCGAGGAACACGCTGCACCTCACCCGGCTCACGCTGGTGCTGGAGCAACTCGGCGCGAATGCCGCGGGCGCCGCATCGGACGGCGCTGCGTGGGGCGAGCTGGTGCGCGCCGCGGAGGCGCAGGTCGACCCTATCGACGTGCTGGAGATTCTCGCCTGGCGCGCCCGGATGGCCGCGCTGGCCGGCGATCCGCCGGCCGCGCTCCGGGCCCTCGAGAAGGCCGAGCCGTGGCTCGCGCAGCGCCCCCCCTGGCGCCCACGCTTCGACGAGCTGCGGCGCCGCCTTGGTGGAGGCGCCGAGCTCCTCAGCGCGTCTTCGGAGAGTTGATCCGAATCGGCGTGTCGGTTGGTGGACGTGGCAGATCGGTCGGCCCCCCGACCTGGATCCCGATGTGGACCGGGAGCCCATACGCCCGCCAAGTCGTGGTGGGATCGATGAACGTATAGGTCGCATCCCTGAAGACTATCCCCCCGTCCTGGTCAGAGACCGGGCAGACCATTCCATTATCCTTGTTCATCCGGCATACCCCATCCATTTTGTCCACCACCTCGAACGGGCAATGGGACAGGCGTTGCTTTTTATACGGCTGGGAGCACATTCGGTCCTCGATGTGGCCCTCGATCTTGACCGAATTAGCCCGGGACGATCCAGCATGGTTGGACGATTCAGCCTGCGGACGCAGCAATTCTTTGAGCTTCTCTGACCAGAAGATGCGGACCTTGGGGTTATTGCCGTTGCATTCGCCGACGAACGCCAGTTCCAGAGGCCAGTGACTCTTGTCATTTGTCGGTTTAATTTTCGGGTTCTTTGCCCTGTCCATCGTGGAGACGAGGCCCTCGTTGGCGATGATTTCATTGAGCCCGGAGCAGGATTTGCAGGCCCGGACAATGCTCATCGGACCGTTGTCGTTGACGAAGGCCGACAGGGCTCCCAGGATGAGGCCCCTCTGCTCCCTCAGGAGGGGATTGTTCAGCCAGCTGAAGGTTAGCCCGCCTTCGCCCTTGAACCTTATAAAGCGGCCGAGCATATCAGGACCGACGACCGAGGTGCCGGACGGCGCGCCGTCCCTGACGACGTAGCTGAACCACTTGTTGAAAGCGGGCTCTCGCATGTGCTCGGCGAACACGGGGTTCGCGACGTAATTCCCGTCGTTCTGGAGACCGACGCGTTTGAGATCGGCGCCCTTAGGATCGTTGAGCTGAAGGTACTTGTTCGAGCACAGGAGCTGGCCGTACTCACGGAACTGCAGCGCGGTGATCCCGTTGCCCCACGTGAAGTCGTGCACCCCGACCGGATGCGTACCCGGCCCATTCAGCCCACCCGATCCCCCCGACCCATTCAGCCCGCCCGATCCCCCCGACCCGCCCAGTCCACCCAGCCCGTCCGGCGTACCTACCGCAGTCTGCCCATTCGCCCTCGCCTCCCGGATCCCGAATGGCTCCGCGGTCGACCCGCCGGGCATCAGCGCAATCCCGGCGGCGCCCAGGAAACCCAGACCCACGGCGATCGTCAGTTTGAAAATGCTCGTCCTGGAAGGCATTTCTTGCGTCGACATGACTCATTTCCCTCTCTCGCCCAAGGTGGAGTGACCCTGACGCGTATTGCAGGCGTCATGCCATGGACGTGGCGGCTTCTCTGAAGCTGGGAGCCCGCTTCCGGCCCGAGGCTGTCGCGCCGCCTGTCTTGGCAGTATCGCCCCGTCGTTACAGTGTCGCGATGCGCAGCCTGGTCCGCGCGTTCGACCCCCTGCGGCGGTGACGCGAGCGTCCCCTCCCGGGGATTCCCTTCACGGGGACGGGCGTCCCTTCCAGGGGACGGGTGTCGGGCGGGAGGTGCCGGGTCGCTCTCACGGTGGCATCGCCAGACCGCCATTCGCCGGCGGCTCGGGCCCGCGACTCGTCGCGAGCGCGGCCGAAGCGGCGGCTGGCGGCGATCGCGGAGCCTGGCTCGGTTCTTGGACGGAGGGGGCACAGAGGCCGTGATCGACGGCCGATTCTGGGAAGGAGCCAATCGTCATGAAGAATGGTCTGATTCGTACTTCGAGCCGCGCGCTGCTGCTGTCGACCCTCACGCTCGCGGCCTTCGGCTGCGCCGACGTGCCCGATGAGGTCGTGGATCCGAGCGAGGACGTCGGAGAGGCACAGGGCGAAATCCAGAACGGGACCGCACCCGATCTGTGGACTCGGGCCAGGGTGGCGTCGCTCGACAACTGCACGCTCGGCAAGTGCACGGCGACCATCATCGGTCCGCGACATCTGCTGACGGCTGCGCGCTGCGCGCCGGAGAAGGGCGGCCACGCGATCTTCTATACGAGCAACAACCCCGACTACGTCGCAGCGGACGGGAGCACCGCCCGCACGATCGACGCGGTGAGCTATCCGCCAGGGGTCGATGTGTTGGCCGGGGACTACACCGACGTCAACGGGAAATTCGCGGACATCACCGTTGTCCGGCTGAGCTCGAACATCCCGGCGACGAGCGCGGTGGCGACCCTGGCGTGGAGCTATCCCTCCGGCGGCGACGATTGGGGTCTCAAGGTCGGTGCCGGCCGCCACAACGGGTACATGAACGATGACGCGGATCTCCGGGGCGTGCCTGATCAGACCTACTCGGACAACGGCAGCGGCGGGCACTTCCTGACCGAGAATGCGCAGAACAACGTCGGCGACGCGGGAGGGCCGTTCTTCTACTCGAACCGCGTGCTCGGCGCGCTCTCTGGAACGGTGTTCGAGTGGGAGTACCGAGACAAGTACACCAGCGTCCCGCTTCACCTCGATTGGATCCTGAAGACCATCGGCTACACGTTCCCCGGCACGACCACGAGCAACGTGAGCGTTCTCGGCGGCCTGTCATCGATCTACTTCACGAGCTCGAGCAAAGTGTGCTCGTACATCTGCGACAAGACCTCGAGCTGCGTCGCATTCACGTACACGCCCACGTTCGGCCAGTGCGAGCTCAAGAACTCGAACAGCGGGTCGTTCAGCTTCCCGGGCGCGACGAGCGGCGTGAAGTAGAGCGCGCGGCACGCGGGTCGTCGGCCGCGCCATGCCCCGGGCAGGCCCACCCAGGGCTCGCCCGATCGCGTGGACGCAGGGCGACACCGCATGCAGTACCCCGAGCGCGCCTTCGTGCGCCCCTCAGAACCTCCCGTCGTCAGGTGGCCGTGGAGGGCGCATCGCGTCGTTGCTCCTCGTCGCCCGGCTTCCGCAGCCCTCCTCGTCGCGTCCAGCACTGCACCCACGGCCGTCTGGCTCGGTCCGGTTTTGTCCGGCGCTCTTGTTCGCCTGACCCGGCGCCGGTGGTGGGCTGCGGCTGCAAGGTCAAGGAGAGCATCCGTGCCTCCCCCCCCGCGCTCGGTTCCGCGGGGTTACCAGGCCATGGCGCAAGCCACCGGTCGCATAAGCGATCGCGACGCCAACGTTGGATTCCAGAACGCCGAATACATCCGCCTACTTCCATGGCGTGCAGGGGGAGCCAGAAGGCTTCCACCCGGCGAGGCGAACCCGAACGCAGCGGGAATGGGGACTCGGGCCGCGGTATGGACGCCGTGGGGCGTTTTCAGTACCGTTCGATCCGAGGGATCATGCTCGATCTGATCGATTATGCGCCGGGGAAGATCGTCCACTGTGGACGTGAGACGCAGGTGATCCGCGCGGTTCACCGGCCCTCCGGGGCGCGCGCGGTGGTGAAGCTGCCGGTCGCCGGCATGCCGACCACGCGCGTCCTGGGGCGCTTGCTCCACGAGCACGACGTCCTCGTCAAGCTCGCCACCGTGCCGCAGGTGGCGAGGGTGAGGGCGCTCGAGCAGCGCGGCGGCGTGACGGCGCTGGTGCTGGAAGACCCGGGGTATCGCTCGTTGGACCGGGTGCTCGCGGAGCGGGGGAAGCTCCTGCTGGAGCCGGCGTTGCGGATGGCGCTCTCGCTGTCACGCGCGCTCGAGGGGGTGCACGCGGCGGGCGTGATCCACAAGAACATCCAGCCGCAAAACGTGCTGGTCGACGACGCGCTCACGCAGGTGGTGCTGCTCGAGTTCAGCATTGCCTCATGGCTGTCGCAGGAGGCGACTGTGGCGAGCATTCCGGAAGCGCTGGAGGGAACTCTGGCCTACGTGTCGCCCGAGCAGACCGGGCGCACGGCGCGCTCGCTCGATGCCCGCACGGACCTGTATTCGCTGGGCGTCGTGCTCTTCGAGGTGCTCTCGGGGCGCCGGCCCTTCACGGAGGCCGACGCGCTCGCGCTGGTGCACGCTCACCTGGCGAAGGGGCCGCCCGCGCTCGATGGGCTGGTTCCGGGGTTACCCGGCGCCGTGGCGCGGATCGTGGCGCGCTGCTTGGAGAAGCACCCCGAGCGGCGATACCAGACGGCCAAGGGGCTGTCGGCGGACCTGTCGCGCTGCCTGATAGAGCTCCAGGAGCACGGGCGGCTCGAGCCGTTTTCGCTCGGGCAGAGGGACTTCTCTGCCGCGCTGCAGATCCCGGAGACGCTGGTGAGCCGTGAAGAGGAGAGCCGGGGGCTCACGGCGGCCTTCGAGCGCGCGGCGGGCGGGGCCGTGGAGGTGCTGCTTCTCGGAGGGCCATCGGGCGTGGGGAAGACAGCGCTGGTGCGCTCGGTCTATCGTGAGATCGCGAGGTCGGGGCGGGGGCTGTTGCTCTCTGGAAAGCACGATCAGCTCGGTCGCTCGGTGCCCTACGCCGCGCTCGCGCAGGCCTTTAGCGGGCTGATGCGCAATCTGGCCGCGAGCCCGAGGCCCGTCTTCGACGGGTGGAAAGCGCGCATCGAGCTGGCGCTCGGGCCCCTTTCGCGGGTGATCGCGGATCTGGTGCCGGAGCTGGAATGGGTGATGGGGCAGCTCGCGCCGGTGCCGGTGGTGCCGACCGAGATGACGTACAACCGGCTCAAGCTGAGCTGGATTGAGTTCGTTCGCGCCGTGACGGACGCATCACCGCCGCTGGTGCTGTTCCTGGACGATATGCAATGGGTGGATCCGGCATCGCTGGAGCTCCTCAAGACGCTGCTCACCGACGTGGGGCGCAAGCACCTCCTGCTCATCGCCGCTTTCCGCGACAACGAAGCTGCGCCGAGCCACCCGCTGTGGAAGCTGGTCGAGGCGGTGGAGGAGAGCGGCGTGAAGGCGCCGCGGCTGACGGTGGGTCCCCTGGACGAAGCCTCGGTGCAGCGGTGGCTCGCGGCAGTGCTGTCGGCGGACGCCGCGCGCGCTGCGCCGCTCGCCCGGGCGCTCTGGAGCAAGACGGATGGCAATCCGTTTTTCCTGGGACAGCTCCTCCTGGAGCTCCATCGGCAAGAGCGGGTGCGGCGGCGCGCGGACGATGGTGTCTGGGAGTGGGACCAGGACGCCGTGGAGGGCGCGGCGGTGACCGACAATGTCGTGGAGCTGATGCGGCAGAAGGTCATGGAGCTGCCGGCGGAGACGCAGGAGCTGGTGGGGCAAGCCGCGTGCGCCGGGAATCGCTTCTCCTTCGGCGAGCTCGCGGTGATCGCAGGGGTGAGCCACGCGCAAGCGGCGAGCGGGCTGCGGTCGGCGCTTACGGCGGGGCTCGTGATCCCGCACGACGGGCAATACCGAGAGGCGCAGGCGCTCGCGGAGGCACGCCAGAGCACCGAGATGGAAGCTGGGTATCGGTTCTTGCACGACCGGGTGCAGCAGGCGTTCTACGAGCGCATCGCGCCGGGGCAGCGAGCGCGAACGCACCTGCTCATCGGGCGGCGGCTCCAGGCGGCATTCGAGCAGGAGGGCGGCTCGAACCAGAAGCTGATCGAGCTCACCCGGCACCTCAACCTGGGCGCCGAGGCGCTGTCGAGCGAGGCAGAGCGGAGGGAGCTCGCGCGGCTCGACCTGCGGGCGGCCAAGGCAGCCAAGGAGAACGGGTCGTACCGATTGCAGGCGATGCTGGTGGAGCAGGCGCAGGAGCTCCTGGGAGCGCGCGCCTGGCAGGACGAGCCGCAGCTCTCCGTGGAGCTCGCGCTCGAGCGGATCGAGGCGGACTTCATGTTGAAGGAGTTCGAAGAAGTGCACCGGCGTGCGCAGGAGCTGCTGGCATCGCCGCTCGCGCCGCTGCCGCGACTGGCAGCGCAGGAGCTGCGCGTGCGCGCGTACCTCGCAGCAGGACGATACACGGAAGGCGAGCGGCTGGGGCTCGCCGCGCTCGCGGAGCAGGGCATCACATATCCCGAGACGGACGAGGAGTGCATTGCTCAAGCGCTTCAATTGTTCACGGAGTATGACGCCTGGCTCGACGAGCACCCGGAGGGCTTCTCATCGATGCCTGCCGACCCTTCCGTCGAAAACCATCTGTGTGACGCCCTGAAGGCTGCGATGATGGTGTGTGTTTCGCTCGGGAGCCGTCCGGCGCTCGCCGCGATCATCAATGCGCGCAGCGCAAAGAACGCAGCGGAGACTGAGCGCCTGACGCCCGTGACGCCCTTCTTCCTCGTCTGTGTGGCGCTCGACCGCTCCGCCCTTCTCGGGGAGTTCCGGCGCGACGCACGCTGGGCTCGGGCGGGAGATCAGCTGGCCGGACAGCTTGCCTCACCCTTCCTGGCGGAATGCCGCCAGGCTCGAGGAAACTACGTCGCTTTCGAGCTCCCCGTAGAGCAGAGCCGGGAATTCTATCACGCCGCGCAGCGCGCAGGAGCAGCCTCGGGCTCGTTTCAGGGCACGAGCTGGGCATTGTTCGCAGAGCTGTATTACCTGGATCTCTGGCAGGGACGCCCGCTCGGCGAGGTGGCGGAAAAGGAACAATCGCAGCGCGACGTGATGCTGAGGGCGGGTGATGCACTCGGGCAGCACATGTTCGCGCTGGCCGCATGCTACACGAGCTTTCTTCGCGCGCCGCAGAACGCCCGACCGGGATCTGGCCGGGAGTGGCTGGCCGCGAGCTCCCGCTCTTTCGCCGCAGCGGGTTACAAGACGGTCGCTGAATACGCGCGACTGCAGGAGACGCATCTGTTCTTGGCATTCGGCGAGTACGCCCGAGCGCTCGACTGCGCCGATGAAGCGGAACATTTTCGTGCCACCATTTATGCCACTGCAAATGTTGCGGACATATCCCTGTGGCGTGGGCTCGCCGCTGCAAAGTGCTGGTCACCTGGGCTCTCCGAGGTGGAGCGCGCGGCGCTCCTGGCCAAGCTCGAGCACGGCATCGAGCGCTTCCGCTACTTTTCGGAGGGCTGCCCCGAAAACTTCCTCCACAAGCGTCGCCTTCTCGAGGCCGAGCGCGCCCGCATCCACGGCAAGATCGACGAGGCCATGGCCAGGTACGACGAGGCCATTACCCTCGCCCGCAAGGACGGCTTTCTCCATGTCGAAGCCCTCGCCGCCCAGCTCTCGGCGGAATACCACCTGGAAGCCGGGCGCGAGCGCATCGGTGCGCTCTATCTGCACGAGGCGCGCGACGCCTATCTCCGCTGGGATGCGCTGGCCCTCGTCGGCCACCTGGAAGCCAAGTATCCCGGCCTGCTGAACGTCCCCCTCGCCTCCGCAAGTGCCCGGCGCACCGCCGCGACGGCGCCTGCCGCGGCGGTGGATACGACGGGAGGCGCGGCGCTGGACGTGAGCACCGCAATCCGCGCGGCGCAGGCGCTCGCGAGCGAGCTCCACCCGGACCGCGTCGTAGGGCGCTTGATGGAGCTCGTGCTGGAGAACGCGGGGGCGCAGCACGGGGCGCTCGTGCTGGTGCAGGCCGGCGCGCTGGTCGTGGTGGCACGGCTCTCGGTCGCGGACGGCCGCATCGACGCAGGCCTGTCGGAGCCGCTCGAGGCGAGCGACGGGGTCCCGATCAAGGTGGTGCACTACGTGGCCCGAAGCCGCGAGGCCGTGCTGGTGGACGACGCGCAGCGCGAGAAGCGCTTCCATGACGACCCGTACCTGTCCACACACGCGGTCCGGTCGATCCTGGCTCTGCCGCTTTCCCATCAAGGGCGCCTGGTGGGCGTGCTCTGTCTCGAGCACCGGGACGCCCCATCGGCATTCCCACCCGCGCGCGTGTCGCTGCTGTCGGTGCTCGCAGCGCAGGCCGCCATCGCGGTGGAGAACGCCGTCCTGTATCGCGACGTGGAGGCGCAGGTGGGGACGCTGGAGGCACGCAATCGAGAGATCCAGCAGCTCAACGACGAGCTGCGGCGGCAGATCAAGCATCGGTCCCGCCGGCTCATGGAGGCGCTCCTGTCACAGGACACCCTGCCGTCGTCGAACGAAGCCTTGCAGGAAGGCGGTCTGCTCGGGGATTGTTACCGCGTCGTCCGTCCCATCGGCGAGGGGGGAATGGGAGCGGTCTACGAGGTCGAGCGCACGACCGATCGCGCGCGCCTCGCCGCGAAGGTGCTGCACTCGAACCCCGAGCACAAGGATCTGGCGCGCTTCATGCGCGAGGCACAGATCCTTGCGAGCCTGAGTCACCCGAACCTGATCTCCATCGTCGACGTGGACGTGACGAGCGAAGGCGTGCTGTACATCGCGATGGAGCTGGTCACCGGGGGGTCGCTGCGGGAGCAGCACGCGCGGTTCGGTGAGGTCCCGTGGGTGCTCTCGGTGCTGCGGCAGGCGGCGGAGGCGCTGTCCGTGCTGCACACGCAATCCATCGTTCACCGGGATCTCAAGCCGGAGAACATCCTGTTGCTGTCCGGAGCTCCGGGCGCGCGCCCCGTGGTGAAGCTGGCGGACTTTGGGATCTCGATCGTGCTCGACGACGCGCTGCGCGCGACAGCGCGTCGCGCGGCGCCGACGCGGCGTGAGCTCGAGCCAGCCCGCTCTGCGAAGCCCGGTCTCGCCGTCGCATCCATGGCCACGGAAGGCGCTGCGGAGGATGGCACCGGGCTCGGCGGCGGGCGGATGGTGCTCTCGGCGGAGAGCGCGCTCACTCCGGTCGAGCAGCGGGGGGACAGGCTCGGACGTGGGGCGCGAGTGACGCAGACCGGCGCGATCATCGGAACGCCCTTCTATATCGCGCCCGAGCTCATTGCCGGCTCCAAGGACGCGCAGCCGCCGTCGGACGTGTTCAGCCTCGGGGTCATCGCCTTCGAATTGCTGGTTGGATCCATGCCTTTCTCTCGCCCACCCGTGAGCTTCGGGCGCCATGGGCTGGAGCTCGACGTCCCGTCACCGCTGCGGCAATGCGCGGGTCTCCCGCTGGAGCTCGCGGAGCTGTTCGAACGCTGCCTCACCATGGAGCCGACAAAGCGCCCAGCCGCGCGGGAGATCGCGACGCGGCTCCGCGAAGCAGCGCCGCGATGATCTCGCGGTAGGAGAGTCAGTCGAGCTGCCGAGCGCTGCCGAGCGCTGGCGCCGCCGCACCAAAGCCGGCCAGCCGCGCAAAGAGAACGTTCAAGCCCTTGACCTCAGGGCTGTCTCATCGTCGATGTCCCCTCCACGGGATTCCCCTCGATGGGACGGGTGTCCCTTCCAGGGGACGGGCCCCCGGCAGGCTTGCCGTGAGGGCGATCCTCGTCGGGTTGAAGGCACCTGACGAACCGCCCTGTTGCCACCTCGTGCTCGGCGCAGGAAAGCGTGCGGGACCGGCCCGCTTGATCCTCTCGCTTTGGCCGCTCCGGTGAGGCGTCGGAGCCGAGAGGAGCCGACGGACGTCGCTGGGATCGCACGCGCGGGAGCTGGCATATCGGCTGCATATCCCCGGGCGTCCGGCGCGCGAGCGGAGAAGCCGTCGGAGAGGCGAATCGATGGGGCCGAATGGTCGGCAGCGTCGGTTTGTGCCGGAAAACATCCGCAAGGAATGCGGGAGATGAACATGGGCACCTCGAAGATCGTTCGTGGGATGGGTGTGGTGGTGTTCGGGATTGTCGGCCTCGCGCTCGCCGGTTGCGTGGGTGAGGAGCTGCCCGAGGACATGATGGATGGCGAAGCGCTCGTGGAAGACGTGATGGAGACCGCGGAGGCCATCGGTCCCGAGTGCGCCGCGGCCTTGCCGACGCAAACGTTCTCCGGAGGTATCGATGCCATGTCGCCCCAGACCTATAACACGGAGCACTGCTACAAGGCGGTTGTCTATGATGTGACCAATTACTCGGCATCGTTTACTGGCCCAGGGTCTCCTTCGGGGGGCACGCGGGTCTGGTGGGGGGAAAATTCTACCGCGGCAACGCAGGCCGAGTGCGAGAAGCTTTGGGTCAGAGCGGACCTCTTCGTGTTGGTCGCGGGCCAATGGGTTTACCTGGACCGCAAGGAGGCGAACGGCGAGTGGGTCCATCTCATCGACCTCTTCGACGAAGCCTCCTGCTGGGGTCCCGGCCTCGTCTTCACGGACTTGGATCCTGGGAAGACCTACCGCGTGGCGGCGACCGCGCGCACGAACAACACCAGCTCGGCGCCGACGCGCAGGGTCCGGGTAAGATCCGATAAGCCGGTATATTTCTGATTGTCCGATGTTCAGGTCGTCGAGTATGCTGACGCGCAAGTGACCACGGCGGGCGCGTGCAACCAACTCTGGGTGAGAGCGGACCTGTTCGAGCTCCACGCACCGGCGGGCCGGTGGATCTGGAAGGGCGCCCAAGAAGACGTTGGCCAATAGGACGATGCCTCGCCGTCCCACGCTGCCTACTGCGATGAGCCGTGGGTGGGGTTCGATCCGGCGGAGTTTCACGTCGGCAAGACGTACCGTGTGGCCGCGACCGCGCGAACGTCGGAGAGCAGCTCGGCACCTACGCGGAAGGTGCATGTCATGTCGATGGAGACGTATCACATTGAGTGATCGTTTGTTCTGTCACCACCTGAGCGGCGGCAAGGTGGCCGCCGCTCAGGTGGGCACGCCGTTCCTCATCATGATGCTTCCCCGGCAGGTGGCCTTCTGGTTCGGGAAGGTGACCGTGCACGGGTGACCGCCGCGCGCAGTAATTTCGTATGATTACGTCCATGCGGTGACTCGCCGGCCTGGCCCGGAGCTAGCGCAGCTATGGCTCGCTCGGCGACGGGAGCTCGCTTCACGGTCCCGCGAAATCGTGCTTTACGCACTCAGCCCCGCGCGCTGATAATGGCCCTGTGCGACGAGCGATGATCGTTGGGGAACGTTACGTCCTCGAGCGCCGCGCCGGCGCTGGTGGCATGGGGGAGGTGTGGAAGGCCATCGATCAAGCGACGGGCGAGGCGGTGGCCGTCAAGGTCGTGCCCGGCGGCGATGACGACGACGCGGCGCGGTTCGCGCGCGAGGCGCGGGTCCTCGCAGGGCTCTCGCATCCGGACGTGGTGCGGTACGTGGCGCACGGCGCGACCGCCGAGGGGGCGCCGTACCTCGTGATGGAGTGGCTAGACGGCGAGGATCTCGAGGCGCGCCTCTCGCGCGGACCGCTCGCGATTGACGAGAGCGTGGCCCTCGCCCTGCGCGTCGCGGAGGTGCTCGGCTACGCGCACGCACAGGGAGTGATCCACCGCGACCTGAAGCCGGGCAACCTGTTCTTGCCCGGAGGGCGCCTGGATGCGGTGAAGGTGCTCGATTTCGGGATTGCGCGGCTCGCGCACGCGACGCGGATGACGCGGTCGGGCATGATAATGGGGACGGTGTCGTATATGGCGCCGGAGCAGGCGCGGGGCGAGGCGAGCGTCGATGCGCGCGCGGACGTGTTCTCCCTGGGCTGCGTGCTCTTCGAGTGCCTGACGGGGGAGCCTGCATTCGACGGCCAGCACGCGGCGGCGATCCTGGCGAAGGTGCTGTTCGAGGAGACGCGGAGCGCGCGGAGCGTGCGGCCCGAGGTGCCGGAAGCGCTCGACGTGCTGTTGCGAAGGATGCTGTCCAAGGGGCGAGAGGAGCGGCCGATGGACGGCCGGGCAGCAGCGACGGCGCTGCGCGCGATCGAGGCATTGCCTTCCGGGCTGCCTGGAGGATCGATCCTGGCACCGTCATTGACAGGCGGTGAGCAGCGCGCGGTAGCGGTGATCCTGGTGAGTGCAGCCGCGAATGCCCAGGTGGAGCCGTTCGATGGTGTTTCGACCCTGGCGGTGGCCCCTGACGAAGCGACGATGTTGCGCCAGGCGGAGCTGCACGGCGGCATGAGCGAGCGCCTGGTCGATGGGTCGGCGGTGGTGGTGCTGGAGGGCGCGGCCACGGCGACCGATCTCTGCGCGCGCGCGGCGCGGTGCGCGCTCTCGCTGCGGGCGCGCGCCGGCGGGCGCCGCGTCGCGCTGGCCATGGGGCGCGGCGAGCGCGGGTCACGGTCGTTTGGGCCGGCGATCGACCGGGTGGCGCGGCTCCTGGATACCGCGACGGGCGACGTTGCGCCGGAGGGCGCGGTGATGATTGACGAGGTGGTCGCGGGGCTCCTGGACGCGCGCTTCGATGTGCAGCAAGGGGAGGGGCTCTTCGCGTTGCGCGGAGAGCGGCCGCTCGCCGAGGGCGCGCGCTTGCTCCTGGGCAAGGCCACGCCCTGCGTGGGTCGTGATCGCGAGCTCGGCACGCTGCGGGCGCTGTTCAACGAGACCGTGGAGGAGCGCACGGCGCAGGCGGCGCTGGTGGTGGCGCCGCCGGGTGTGGGCAAGTCGCGGCTGGCGCAGGAGCTCGTGCAGGAGCTCAGGGGGCGTGGCGAGACGGTGTCGATCTGGAGGGCGCATGGCGACGCGCTGCGGGCGGGGTCGCCCCTGGGCATGCTGGGGCAGGTCTTGCGGAGCGCATGTGGCGTTCGCGAGAGAGAGCCGCTCTCGGTCCGGCGAGAGCGGCTCTCGGCCCAGGTGGCGGCGTGGGTCGCGCCGAGCGAACGGCAGCGGGTCGCGGAGTTTCTGGGCGAAGTCGCGGGCGCGCCCTTCCCGGAGGAGGGCAGCCTGCCGCTGCAGGCCGCGCGGCTCGATGCGCGGCTGATGGCGAACCAGGTGCGCGCGGCATTCGTCGATTTCGTGGGGGCCGCCTGCGGGAGAGGGCCAGTGCTCATCTTGCTGGAGGACCTGCACTGGGGAGACACGATCACGGTGCAGCTCCTCGACGCGGCGCTGCGCGATCTGAAGGAGCGCCCGCTCTTCGTGCTTGCCCTGGGGCGCCCCGGGGTACGCGAGGTCTTCCCGAAGCTCTGGGACGAGCGCCGGCTGTACGAGATGCGGCTCAACCACCTGAGCCGGCGCGCGGCTGAGCGGCTCGCGCGGCACGTGCTCGGTGAGCGCGCGGACGCCGGCGTCATCGCGCAGATCGTGCGTCTATCGGAGGGGAATGCGTTCTACCTGGAGGAGCTGATCCGCTGGACGGCCGAAGGCAAGGGCTCGAAGACGCCAGAGACGGTCGTCGCCATGGTCGAGTCGCGGCTCGGGGCGCTCGACGAGGCAGCACGGAGGCTGCTCCGCGCGGCGAGCGTGTTCGGGGAGGTGTGCTGGGCTGGAGGCGTCGCGGCGCTCCTTGGGGGCGAGGCGCGCCGGAGCGACGTGATGGCCGGGCTCGCGGCGCTCGTGGAGCAGGAACTCCTGGTCGGCCGCCGCGAGAGCCGCTTCCTGGACGAGGAGGAGCTCGCATTCCGGCATGCGCTTCTGCGCGAGGGCGCCTATGCGATGCTGACCGAGCACGACCGGACGCTGGGCCATCGGCTCGCGGGCGAGTGGCTCGAGGCGCGGGGCGAACAGGACGCGCGGGCGCTCGCTGAGCATTTCGAGAAGGGCGGGGACGGGCCGGCCGCGGGAAGGCATTACTTGCGGGCGGCGCAGCAGGCGAGCTGCGGTGATGGGGTGCTGGAAACGGTCGTGCTGGCGCGCCGGGGGCTTGCGCTGCCGTTGCCGGACCAGCTGCGCATCCGGTTGCTCGGCGCACTGTGCGAAATCGCCGTCCTACGGATCAATATGGCGGTCTCCGTGCAGCACGAGTCCGAGGAGCTGATGCGGGGCGCTCCGCGCGGGAGCACACCCTGGATCCAGGGGGCGGGCGCGCGGATCGCGTTGGCTGCCGTGGCGGGGAACACCGAGGAGATCCTCTCGGTTGCGCGCGAGCTCACGGAGGTGGATGTTGCGCAGGACGCGCTGTACCCGATGGCGGTCACGCTGTCCACGGCCATTTTTTATCTCAGGATGAGCGGACATTCTTCGCAGTGGGATGCGATGCACGCGAAGCTTGAGGCGATCGCGCAGGCCGCTGGGAACCGCAGCGAGATCGTCGGGAGCCTCTACCTTCTGGTGATTGGGGGGTGGGCGCTGCAGCACGGCAATGATCCTGTCGGCACGCTGGAATACGCAAGGAAGAGCCAAGTGCTCGCCAGGGAGTGCGGCCATCCGGGCTTGATGAGCATGGGGAGCGTCATCGTGGCGCTGTGTATTTGGTGGCTGGGCGCCTCGGACGAGGCCGAGCGAATGCTTCGGGCGCTACCGATGGCAGATGCCGAGCCCACGCTCGTCTCGACCTTCGGGCCTTTTATCCTGGCCTGGCTGCTCGCGGATCGCGGCGAGGTGGGCGAGGCGCGCGCCGTGGCGATGCAACTCGTTACATTGGGGTGTGGCTACGGCCATCCGGGCGCCGAGGGCCAGGGCCGCTGGGTCCTCGCGGAGGTGCTGCGGCGTGCCGGTGCGCTCGAGGAAGCGGAACAGGAGGTTGAACACGCCCTCCTCTTGCTGGGGAGAGCGTATATTGCGGACGTGCCGGGCGCGCTCGCCACGAAGGCCGCTCTGAAGCTTGCACAAGGGAAGGCGCTCGATGCGCTCGCCGCCGCCGAGGAGGGCCTCTCGCTCCATGCGACCATGAACGCGTACGGGTATTTCGCCCGGGGTGGCGCCTTTCTCCGGCTCGCCCACGCCGAGAGCCTCGTGGCCACAGGGCGCCATGACGAAGCCCGCGCCGCCCTCGCCAGCGCTCGCGCCCGCCTCCTCTCGAGCGCCGAGAAGATTGTCGAGCCGGCCTATCGAGAGAGCTTCTTCGAGAACATCCCGGAGAATCGCAGAACACTCGCTCTCGCCCGGGAATGGCTCGATGAGGGAGGTGGCTGACATCCGCTGCGGAGGTACGCCGGCTCCAGGCAGTCGAGCGGGGGCGTGTCTTCGCCGTGCGAGCACGATTGGGCGAGCCCGGTTAGCTCGATTCCTGAGCGTATTTTCTGGATCCAGGGTGCGTCGGTCTGGTCTTTTTTTGAGTCGATTAGTCGATTTTCTGGATGTGGCTCGTGATTGTCTGGATCTGAGTGACGAAATTCTGGATATGGCCTGTGTTTATCCAGAAATCTGAATCGATTATCTGGATTTCGTTTACGTTTGTCCTGTTTGTTGGCGAGTACTACAGCCGCACGTGCGGTCCGTCCGCGCCTGTAGAACCCCGTGCCGTACGTGGCTGCCGGTGTGAATGGCAACCAGGCGCCGGCGCCGCTCAGCGCCGGTCGAGCCCCACGATGCGGTCGAGCAGCGCCCGGTCGAGGCTCGCCTCGACCGCCGTGGCGAGCCGGTCGTACTCCTCGTGCCGGCTCGGTATCGCCGGCTCCCCCGAGGCCCTGGGGAGCCCCCGTCGCTCGCGCAGCGCCGCGAGGAGCGACCGCCTGAGCCCGTCGTTGTCGAGGATCCCGTGGATCATCGTGCCCACCACGGCGCCGTCCGCCGAGACGGCCCCGTCGAGCGCCCGCTCGGCCTTGCCGCCCCGCGACCCGATCGCGAACGCCGCGGCCGCGCCGCCCACCCGCTCCACGCGGCCCATGTGGATCTCGTAGCCGGTCAGCTCTCCCGCGCCCTCGCCCTCGGCCTCTCCAGCGCCCGCCGCCCCGAGGAACGAGCCGCCCGCGAGCCGCGCCCGCACCTGCGCGACCGTCTTGGTCCGCTCGAACCGCGTCCACACATCGAGCAGCCCGAGGCCCCGCGCCGCCGGCTCGGCCGACTCGACGCCTTCCGGATCCTCGATCGCCCCGCCGAGCATCTGGCAGCCGCCGCAGATCCCGAGCGTCCAGCCGCCCTGCCGGGCGCGCGCCGCGACCGCCTCCGCGAGGCCGCTCGCGCGCAGCCACGCGAGATCGGCCATCGTGCTCTTCGTCCCGGGGAGCAGCACGAGGTCCGCATCGCCGATCTCGTCCGGCCGCTCGATGAACCGCACCACCACGCCGGGCTCGTGCTCCAGCGGCTCCACGTCGTCGTAATTCGATATCCGCGGCAGCCGGACCACCGCGATGTCGAGCTGCCCCGGGCCCGCCGGCGCCCGGCGCCGACGGCCCTCCAGCGACACCGAGTCCTCGTCCGCGATGCGCAGCTGCTTCAGGTAAGGCACCACGCCGAGCACCGGGACGCCCGTCCGCGCCGTCAGCATGTCGAGCCCCGGCTCCAGCAGCTTGAGGTCGCCGCGGAACTTGTTGATCACGAACGCGGCCACGCGCGCGCGCTCGTCGGGCTCGAGCAGCGCCATCGTCCCGACCAGCGCCGCGAACACGCCGCCTCGGTCGATGTCGCCGGCGAGCAGCACCGGCGCGTCGGCGACGCGCGCGACGTGCATGTTCACGATGTCGCGGTCCTTCAGGTTGATCTCGGCGGGGCTGCCCGCCCCCTCGATCACCACGACGTCGTGCGCCTCGCGCAGCCGCCCGAGCGCGCGGGCGATGATGTCCTTCAGCTCTCCCCGGTACGCGAAGTAGTCGCGCGCGTGCAGGCTGCCGATCGGCTTGCCGAGCACGATCACCTGGGAGCGGGAGTCGCCCTCGGGCTTGAGCAGCACCGGGTTCATGTCGACCGTCGGCGCGACGCGCGCCGCCTCGGCCTGCACCGCCTGCGCCCTCCCGATCTCGCCGCCGTCCAGGGTCGCGAACGAGTTCAGCGCCATGTTCTGCGACTTGAACGGCGCGACCCGGAGGCCCCGCCGCTGGAAGATGCGGCAGAGCGCCGCGCAGAGCAGGCTCTTGCCGACCGAGGACGCCGTGCCCTGGACCATCACCGTGAGCGCCGTCATCGGAAGAGCTCCTGTCCAAAGGAAGCCGCCGCCAGGAGGGCCGCCGCGAGCCCGGCGAAGAGCAGCGCCGCGAGCTGCACGATCCGGCAGGCCTCGTCGATGAGCCCCCGCCGGAGCGGCTCCACGGGGTCGCCGAGGCGGTAGTGGCCGCGCTTCTCGAGCTCGACCCGGAGCAGCCCGGCCATCGCCGCCATGGGCCGGCCGGCGTTCGGGCTCTCGGTGAGGCCGCCGTCGCGCAGGAGCACGGCGAGGCCGCGGCGCGCGTCGGCGCCGCGGAGCCACCCGGCGGCGAGCAGGAGGAGCGCGGTGAGCCGCGCCGGAACGAAGTTCAGCGCGTCGTCGAGCCGCGCCGACGCCTTGCCGAGGTACTCGTAGCGGCCGTGGTAGCCGATCATCGCGTCGAGCGTGTTCACCGCGCGGTAGAAGAGCGCGCCCGGGAGCCCGAAGAGCGCGAAATAGAAGAGCGGCGCGACGAAGCTGTCCGACGCGTTCTCCGCGACCGACTCGACCGACGCGGCGACCAGCGCGGGCTCGTCGAGCTCCGACGGGTCGCGGCTGCAGAGGCTGCGCAGCGCGCCGCGGGCCCCGGTGACGTCGCCCGCCGCGAGGGCGTCGCGCACGCCGAAGGCCGCGTCGCGGAGCGCGCGGAGCGCGAAGGTGGGCTTCAGCAAGAGACCTGACAAAGCGAGCGCGAGGACGGGGTGCGGGGCGAGCAGCGCCGCGACGCCGGCGCCGAGCGCGGCGAAGAGGCAGGGGACGGCGAGGGCCATGAGCGCGCCGAAGAGGAGCTCCGCAACGCGGCCGCCCGTGGGCGCGGCGCGCTTCAGGGCCTGGATGGCGGAGCCCATCCACACGACGGGGTGGACGGCGGAAGGGGGCTCGCCGCAGGCGAGGTCGAACGCGACCGCGACGAGCAGCGCGGCGGCGGCCGTCATCGCGCGTCCTCGCCGCCGCCGACGAGCGCGACCGGGCCGGGGCGCAGGCGCAGGATCGCGCCCATCACGGCCACGTAGAGCTCGCTGGCCGAGCGGCCGAGCCGCTGGTGCGCGCGCCCCGCGAGGTCGCGGAACGCCCGGCCGAGCCGGCTCTCCGGGACCACGCCCATGCCGACCTCGTTCGAGACGAGGACGACGTGCGGCGCCGCCGACTCGACCGCGGCGGCGAGCGCCTCGATGCGCTCCTCGATGGGCCCGAGCGCGCGGCCCTCGGTCTCGTCGCGGAGCAGCAGGTTCGAGAGCCAGAGCGTGAGGCAGTCGACGACGACGACGTCGACGCCGGAGAGCGAGGCGATGCGCTCGGGGAGCGCGATCGGCTCCTCGACGGTGAGGAACGCGCCGCCTCGCTCGCGGACGTGCGCGTCGATGCGCGCCCGCATCTCGTCGTCGAACGGCTCGGCGGTCGCGATGAAGGCGCGGCGCTCGCCGAGCGAGCGCGCGAGGGAGAGCGCGAACGCGCTCTTGCCGGAGCGCACGCCGCCGCCGATGAGCGCGACCCGGCGCGGCGCCGTGCCCGGGCCGCTCATCGCGCGCGCTCCTTCCGGTGCGCGGCGGCGCTCGCGACGAGCCCCTCGGGGACGAGCGGGTTCGAGGCCCAGTGCGCGTGCACATACGAGGCGAGGACGCTCGCTGTCCGGTACCCCTCGCGGCTGACCTGCCCGCCGCGCCGGCGTCGCACGGAGTAGGCGTGCTCGATCGGCAAGGGCGCCTGTGCGGACGGCGACGGCGGCTGCTCGGCCGGCGCTGGCGCTGCGGACGGCTCGACCGGCACAGCGCGCTGCGACGGGCGGAGCTCGGAGTAGCGGAACTGGTGCCCGCGGAAGCGGAGCCCCGCGCCGCCCAGGATCGTGCGCGCCTGCGTCTCGACCTCCACGTACCCGAGCGCCTGCAGCTTCTCGCACATCGCGGCCTCGGCGGGCACGAGCCCGACCATGGGGTGCGCGCGCCCGTCCAGCGTGCGGATCGCCTCGGTCAGGTACATGAGTCCGCCGCACTCGGCGTAGATCGGGCCCCCACGGCCGGCGAACGCGCGGATCTCGCCGCGGAGCGCGGCGTTCGCGGCCAGGCGCTCCGCGTGCACCTCGGGGTAGCCGCCCCCGAGGTAGAGCGCGTCGACGTCGGGCAAGCGCGCGTCGCCGATCGGCGAGAACCGCACGAGCTCGGCCCCGGCGGCCTCGAGGCGGCGCAGGTTGTCCGCGTAGTAGAAGTGGAAGGCCTCGTCGAACGCCAGGCCGATCCGCGCCCGGCCGCGCTGCGCGCCGGCGGTCGCAGCGCCGGGCGTCGCGGCCGCGCTGGCCGCGCCGGCCGCCGGCAAGGGCGGCGCGGCGCGCGCGATCTCGAGCAGCGCGTCGAGCCCGATCCACGCCTCGGCCTGCGCGCCCCAGTGGTCGAGGCGCTCCTCGGGGAGCGCGGCCTCGTCGGCCGTGCGCAGGCCGAGGTGGCGCTCGGGGAAGCGCTGCGCCTCGTCCCGCGGCAGGCCGCCGAGGACGGGCAGCGACCGGTTCACCTGCGCCTGCGCCTGTCGGAGGATGTCGAGGTGGCCGCGGCTGCCGACCTGGTTGCACACGACCGCGGCGATGCGCAGCGCCGGATCGAAGCCCGCGAAGCCCTGGACGAGCGCCGCGACGCTGCGGGCCATCCCGGACGCGTCGATCACGAGCGCGACCGGCGCCTCGAGCCATTTCGCGATCTCGGCGGTCGAGCCCTCCTCCCCGGTCGGGCTCGCCCCGTCGAACAGCCCCATCACCCCCTCGATCAGCGCGACGTCGGCGCCGGCGGTCTCCGCCGCGAACGTCGACAGGACCGCTTCCCGGCCCATCATCCAGCCGTCGAGGTTGTGCGATGTGCCGGCCACGGCGCGGGCGTGGTACGTCGGATCCAGGTAGTCGGGGCCGCACTTGAACAGCGCGACCTGGAGGCCGCGGGCGCGGAGCGCGCGCGCGATCGCCACCGTGGCGGTCGTCTTGCCGACGCCGCTCGCCGTGCCGGCGACGACGAGCCGGGGGATGGCCCGGGACATCAGAAATCGACTCCGATCTGGGCCTTTTGCCCCTGCTCGAACGGGTGCTTCACCGATCTCATCTCCGTCACCAGATCGGCGAGCGCGAGGAGCGCGTCGGGCGCGTTCCTGCCGGTGATCACGACGTGCACGTGCGCGGGCCTCGCGCGCAGCGCCGCGAGCAGCTCGTCCTCGGCGATGAAGCCGTAATGGAGCGCATACGTGATCTCGTCGAGCACCACGATGTCCTGCTCGCCGCCCGCGATGAGCGCCGCGGCCTCCTGGAAGGCCGCGCGCGCCGCCGCCTTGTCGCGCGAGAGATCGTCGCTCTCCCAGGTGAAGCCGCGCCCCATGACGAGGAACGTCAGGTTGGGGAGCGTCTCGGCGAACAGCCGCTCTCCCGTCTTCCACTTCCCCTTGATGAACTGCACGACAGCGACGCGCATGCCCCGGCCGAGCGCGCGGAACACCATGCCGAGCGCGGCCGTCGTCTTGCCCTTGCCGTGGCCCGTATAGACGATGACGAGCCCCTTTCGACCTGCGGCCGCCGCGCCCGTGCCGGCGCTCTCCTCCGCGCTCACGAGCCCTCCTCGGTCTTGCCAGGGACGAGGAGCTTCTTCTCGGCCTTGCGGAAGCGGTGGCTGAAATCCGGATCATAGAGCCGCGAGTCGGCGAAATCCGTGGACGTGAGCACCCGGCCGACCAGGATCATCGACTGGCTCTTGATCCCCTCGGCCCGCACCTTGTCCCGGATGTCGGCGAGCGTGCCTCTCACGATCTTCTGATCGGGGCAGCTCGCCTTGTGCACCACCGCGACCGGGCAATCCGCGCCGTAGGCCGGGATGAGCGCCGCGGTCACGTCCTTGAGCAGGGTGATGCTCAGGAACAGGCACAGGGTCGCCTGGTGGCGGGCGAGCTCCTCGAGCCGCTCGGCGGGCGGCACCGGCGTGCGCCCCTCGGCGCGCGTCAGGATGACGGTCTGCGAGAGCTCGGGCAGCGTGAGCTCGCGCCCGAGCGCCGCGGCGGCCGCGGTGAAGGACGAGACGCCGGGGATGATCTCGTACGGGATCCCGAGCGCATCCATCCGGCGCATCTGCTCGGCCGTCGACCCGAAGAGGACGGGATCGCCCGTGTGGACGCGCGCCACGTCGTGCCCTGCGTCCCTGGCCTCGACGAGGACCTCCACGATCTGGTCGAGGGTCATGCCGGAGGAGTCGATGACCCGGGCGTCCGCCCGCGCGGACGCGACGATCTCCCGGGGGACGAGCGAGCCCGTGTACATGACGACAGGGCAGCGAGCGACGAGCTCGGCGCCGCGCACCGTGATGAGCCCGGGATCGCCCGGGCCCGCGCCGATGATGTAGACGCGCATGGTGTTGTTCCTCGGTTCGTGCGCCGGCGATCCCGGAGCGGACCGGCGGCGCGCGAAGCTAGAGCGGTCGCGGAACAAACGCCAGCGTTCATGGCGGACGCCTCGGGGCGGAGATGCCCGAGGAGACGGACGCTGCGGCGTCGAGGGAGAGAGCGCGCCTGTCGCTCTGCTCAGGCGAGCCGCGTCCCGAGGAAGACCGCCATCGTGGCTACCCGAGGCGGGAGCGGTGGGCGTCGTGCTCCGCCGCGCGGTCTGTCAAGCGGCAGAGCCGACGCCACCCTGCTCCGTGGGGGCGGCGCCATCGCGGTGGCTGCGGGCGTCTCGCCGCTCCCCCGGCAACTCACCGCTCACCAAGCGATGACGTCGTACCCAGTTGCCACGAATTCGTTCTGGACGGCTGTTTCTAGCGCAGCAGTCCCGACGCCGGCGGCGTTGGTGACGTACGTCGCTTCGGTAAGCCCTTGATTGTAGTTGAGGGTCACGCCCCAGGTAGGATTGAGCCCATTGATCGAATTGAGCGCAGCCTGCGCAGCGAGCTGGCCAGGGCCAGTCCCAGGTTTGGTGCCGTATACTTTGCAGCTTGGCATGGTATTTCCTCAGTGTTTTCGGTGAGTTGAAGGATACCGTGGACATCTGCCCAACCTCGAACGGACGGCTGGCCAGCCACTAGAACCCACAGCTCTCACCCCGTCAAGCGCTCGCGCCGGGCGGAATCGTGTCCGGCATCCCTGATCACCGGAGGAAGCGCTTCGCGCGGAACCCCACCTCGCGCGGAACCCCGGCTGGCTGGATGGTGATTCTTCTGCTGAACCGGGGCGACCTCTCGCAGCAGTGCCGAAGAGCGCCCCGCAAAGCCACCACCGCGATCCGATCGAGCGGGCAAGGCAACGGATGGCTGGATGGCTGGATGGCTGGATGGCTGGATGGCTGGATGGCTGGATGGCTGGATGGCAATCGCCGCCGCGACCCTTGGCGGCGGCGCGGCGCCTACCTTGCATGACACCCGGCTCCCCTGGAATCCGCTGACCTTGCTCAGGCCATGCGCTTGTGATGCGATGGGAGATCGCTCCCCTTCACGAGGAAAGGCAATGGACCAGAAGAACACCGGGTCTCAGCCCGCGGCGCCCATCCTGTCCGCGGCAGCCCTCTTCGAGCCGACGCTCCCGGCCGCGTGGGGACCCACGCTCGATCTGCTCGCCGACATCGAGGAGCTGCAAGACGCGGCGAAGGGCAGCCGCGAGGAGCGGGAGGCGAGGGGGCGCGATCTTCGCGAGCGGCTGATGCGCGGCATCGACGCCCTGAGCGAGCCGACCCCGGACGAGTTCCACGCGGCGAGCGCGTCGTTCCGGGCCTGGTTCACCGAGGCGGTGCTGCTCTGGCTCCGGTTCGCCGGCAGCAGCTCCGCGCCGCTCATCGATACGGTCGCGTCGCGCCCGCTCCTCGATTTCCCGCTCGATCTGCCGGCGGGCAGCGAGGGGATCCCGCGCGTCCGGCGGGCGCTGCGAGAGGCGCTCGGGTGGGACGAGGCGGAGCTCGCGCAGGTCGAGGCCGCGATGGATCATATGACCTCCAACCTCGCGGTGAAGCACGCGATCACGAAGGCGATCGCCTCGCAGCTCGCCGCGAAGGGGGGCGCGTCGCCCGCCGCGTGCGCCGAGCTCATGAGCGCGATCTACGGCCCGTTGCCGTGGCGCCCGGGCGACGTGGATCTGCTCATGACGTCGACCGCGATCTTCCTGTGCATCCGCGCGTCGGCGCCGGCGACCGGCTCGCCCGGGGCGGCGGGCTCCGGCGAGGCGCCGCGGCTCGAGGTGCCCGGCTGGGACGAGCGCCCCGAGGACGAGCGGCGCGCCATCTCCGCCTTCATCGCGCGATGCGACGACACGAACACCGCGGCGACGGCGCGTTTTCCCGCGTTCGGCTACTTCGACCGCGCGGCCATCGACCCGGCGCTCGCGCGCTCCCTCGCGGACGCGGCCTCGGTCCCGACGGAGGTCGTCACACAGACCCTCGCCACCATGGTGATGGTCCTCCGGACGCCGGAGGTCGAGGACTACGTGGTTCATGACGCCTGGGGCCATGCGTGGCAGGAGGCGCTGGCCGAGTTCGAGTGGGAGTACGCGGTGCTGCCGCGGATCGAGGAGCCCCTCGCGCTCGACACCGTGTTTCCCGGCGCGGTCGGCCCCGGCATCGCCTCGGCCTTCGTCGAGCGCGGGGGCCGCACCGAGCTCGACGAGGCGGCGCTGCTCCGCTTCGCCGAGGCCGACATCAGGGCGCGACTCCAGGTGGCCGCGAGCAACGGTATCGCCGAGATGCTCGCCGATTTCATGGAGAGCAAGTACGCGTGGCACAGGCCCTCCCTGAAGCTGCCGGACGCGTCGCTCCTCCCCATCACGGGGCTCAAGCTCGATCTGACGGTGGGCGACGTTCGCCGCCAGGTCGCCCGCTGGTCGAAGCCGTACCGCGCGCTGGCCGAGGACGAGGGGGCGCGCGCCCGCCTCGTCGACGCGCTCTCGCCGCGCGTTCCGGCTGCGGGGCTCAAGGAGGCGGTGGATCAGGCGGGCGCGCTGCTGTGGCGCGAGTTCGCGACGGCGTTCGACGACACGCTGCGGCCGGTGGCTGCCAGGGGCGGAGGGATCCGCGCGAGCGCGTGCCGCCGGATGGTGCTCCAGCTCGCGCAGGTCGCCGCGGTGCTCGAGCGGACGCTCGCCGCGTCGTGCGCAGGCGGGCCGCGGAGCGGGTCACGGAGCGGGCCGCGGACGGAGCTCGCCTGGCGCGACCCGGCGCTGTGCGTCGACCTGCTCCTGGTGACGATCGCCCGGTTCTACGAGCACGAGCGGCAGAGGAACTTCTGGCACCTGGACCAGATCCTCGCGACCGGGTTCGTGGAGGCCTGCGGCCGGCTCCGGGCCGCCATGGCGAACGCCGAGTCGCCCTGAGTCTGTCCTCCGGAGATGGCGTATACTTCCGCCGATGTCCGGCGCCCAGCGCGACATATTTCGGCTCTGCGGGACCACGATCGACGGCAAATACCGTGTCCTCTCCGCCGTCGGCGCAGGCGGGTTCGGCGTCGTCTATCGCGGCGTGCACGAGGGGTTCGACGCGCCCGTCGCGATCAAGTGCCTCAAGCTGCCCGACGAGCTCTCGCCCGAGGCGCAGCAGGATTTCGTTCGACGGCTGCGCGACGAGGGGCGGCTTTTGCTCCAGCTCTCGCGCCTCTCGCCCGGCATCGTCCAGGCGCTCGACATCGGCGCCTTCACGACCCAGGAGGGCGGTCGCGTGCCCTATCTCGTGCTCGAGTGGCTCGACGGCGAGACGCTCGCCAGCCACCTCGAGCGCCTGCGCGCCGGAGGCGGCGGCGCCCTGTCCCGCCGCGAGGCGATCCTCCTGCTCGACCCCGCGGTGCGCGCCCTCGCGGTGGCGCACGAGCAGAACATCGCCCACCGCGACGTCAAGCCGGAGAACCTCTTCCTCGCCGAGGCAGGGGGCGCGAGGACGCTCAAGGTCCTCGACTTCGGCATCGCCAAGATCATCGGCGATCAGCGCTCGCGCACCGCGGCGCTCGCGAGCACCGCGCAGGGGCCGTCGGTGTTCACGCCCCGCTACGGGGCTCCGGAGCAGTTCGACAAGCAGCGGGGCGCGACGGGGCCATGGACCGATGTCTTCGCGCTCGCGCTCGTCTTCGTGGAGCTCGTGACGGGCGCTCGGGCGCTGGCGGGGGAGGGGATCGTCGAGCTCTATTCGGTGGTCGTCGATCCCGCGCTGCGCCCCACGCTGCGAGCGCGCGGCGTCTCGGCGCCGGACGCGGTCGAGCGCGTGCTCTCCCGGGCGCTCAGCGTCGCTCCGCGTGACCGGTACCCCGACGCCGGCGCGTTCTGGCGCGCGCTGATCGCCGCCGAGGGGCTCGAGGCCGAGCTGCCGAGCCTCCCGCCGCGCTCGCCGCCCGCGGCGCGAGAGGCCGAGACGCGGGTCGAGAGCGGGAACGCGCTGGGCGGCCCTGCGCCAGGCGCCGAGCACGCGGGCACGCCTGCGGGGATCGGCTTCGAGCCGACCGTGCCGCACCGGACCGACCCGGCGTCGCTGCGCCCCGATGGCGCGCCGTCCGCGCCGGCCGGTGCGGAGCCTGCGCCGCGGCCGGACCATGGGGCTGGGGCCGCGTCGGGCGAGGCCGTCGTGGTGCGGACCGCACGCGACGAGCGCGCGCGGCCGGGCCGGCGCGGGCTCGTCGCGCTCGCGCTCGCGGCCTCGGCGGTCGCTGGCGCCACGGTCGCGGTGCTCCGGCGTCCCCCGGAGCCGCCGCCCCGGCCGAGCGGCGCGGCAGTCGCCGCCCCGGAGCCGCCGCGCCCCGCCTCGAGCAACCCGGAGGCCGCGGCGCTCTACCAGGAGGCGCTGCAGGCCTACCGTGACGGCGCGCCGGACGTGGCCGCGCGCACGATGGAGCGCGCCGTGGCGCTGGATCGTGGCCTCGGCGCCGGCCACCTGCGCGTGGCGATCTGGACGTTTCGACAGAGGCCGGCCGTGGCGCGCGAGCACTTCCAGCTGGCGCTCCGGCACCGGGCCGCCCTCGGCGAGCGCGACATGGCGCTGCTCGACGCGGCCGAGCCGTACGTGCGCCAGCCCTCCGACGCCGTCGCATGGGAGCGGCGGCTCGAGGCCGCGGTCGCGAGGTTCCAGGCCGATCCGGAGCTCCTCGTGTACCTCGGCGCGGCGAGGTTCGCTCAGCTCCGGTTCGACGCCGCCATCGAGGCCTACGATCGGGCGCTCGCCCTGGACCGGGGCCACGTGCTCGCGTGGGGGTCCAAGGGAGAGTCGCTCGGGATGAAGGGGGATGTCGCGGCGGAGCTCGCGGCCTACCAGGCGTGCGCCGAGACGGCTCCCGGCGCGACGCTTTGCCTCGCGAACCGGGTTCGCCTCCTCCATCGCCAGGGCGATTGCCAGCAAGTCGAGGAGCACGCGCGCCGCTGGCTCTCGATCGATCCGAAGGCGGCGCCGGCGCACAGGCACCTGGCGCTGGCGCTCCACGCGCGGGGCGCGCCGCGCGAGAGCGTGCTCGTGGCGCTGGAGCAGGGGTGGGCGGAGGTCCCCGAGGGCGAGCGGAGGGCGAAGGAGCTGCTCGATCGGATCTCGCTCGCGGTCCTGGACGGCGATTTCGAGCTGGCGGTGGAGCACGCCCGCGCGTGGCAGCGGGAGGTCGCCGGCAGGAACGATCAGGACGCGCACGCGAGCCCGGCCCTCAGGCTGGCGGAGCTCTACCGTGAGATGGGTTTGCCGCGGGAGGCCGGGCGGGTGGCGGACGATTTCCTCCGCCGGATGAGCGCCTGGTCCGAGCCGGCGACCACGGCCGACTGGACCATCGCGTTCTTGCCGTACAGCCGCCGGGCAGCGTCGATGACGCAGGAGGCGTACGACGCGGCGCGCTCGGCGTGGGTGGAGCGGGTCCAGGCGAAGTGGCGCGCCGCGGCGCAGGAGATCAAGCCGGAGCACCGCTGGCTGCTCTGGACCGAGGCGTACGCCGCCGGCGTGGAGACCGCGGCCGACGCGGCGGCGGCGTTCAAGACGATGCCGCTCGACCAGCCGCTCCCGTCGGAGAGCGGCCGGTGGCTCCTGCTCGATCTGCACATCGGCAAGGTGTACGCGCTCGTGGGGAAGGGGCAGGAGGCGATCGGGCCGCTGACGCGCGTGGCGCGCTCGTGCGCGGCCCTGGCCGACCCGTTCTCGACAACGGAGGCGCGGCTCTACCTCGGCATGGCCCTGGAGGCGACAGGCGATCTGCGCGGCGCCGCCGCGGCGTACGAGGCTGTCCTCGAGCGCTGGGGCAAGGCGCGCCCGCGATCCATCTCCGCGGAGCAGGCGCGAGCGCGGCTCGGCGCGCTGCGGGCGCGGCGTTAGCGCGACAAACGGGCTGAAACGACGAGAAAAAGCAAGAATTTCACAGGGAGACGGGGAGGCGGGGAGCGAGAGACGGCAAGAGAAAGAAATTCATTCTTTCTTCCTCCCCGCCTCCCCGCCTCCCTGTGAAAATTCTCCGGGTTTCAACGTGATCGTTGTTCTAGGGAGGGAGATCTCTCGCGCAACGCGCGCTGGTCCAGGGACCGCGCACCGTCGGAGGGTCGGTGCCTCGGTGCGCGTTGCTCACCGTATATTCATCCGAGGCGTAGTAGCCGCCTCGACGGGTGCGTTGATTGTCAGCAGCCACGTCCGAGAGCTGGGCTTGGTCGTTCCAGGGAACTGTGTAGTTGACGGCCCAGTCCAGCGCCCATTCCGAGACGTTGCCGCTGAGATCGAACTGGCCCCACCGTCCCCGCCCCTGCGGCAGCGAGCCGACCTCAAGGAGGCTGCTCAAGGCGCACGGCATCGTGCAGGCGTACGCCGCGTGGTCATGGGTGATCACGTCGCCCCAGGGGAACTTTCGCTGCATGTTCCCTCCGACAGCTGCGTAGTTCCATTCGGCATCGGTGGGCAGCCGCCCGCGGTCCCAGATGCAGAACGCGAACGCCTCGTACCAGGTGATGCAGTTGATCGGCAGCGCCTCGTTATGCTCAGCCGTGGGGGTCCACGTCGCGGTCATGCTGGTGCAGCGCAGCGCTGCCGAGAGCGAGGTGGCGTCCGGGCGGAGCGCCTCGTTCCATGCGGACTGCCATCCGCTCCCCGGGATCTTCGGGTGCTCTCCCGCTGCGGCGGCGGGCGGCGAGGTCCGCACGCCGTGCCCGCTCTCCATGAAGGCTCTGAATCGCCCCACGGTGATCTCGAACGTATCCAGATGGAAGCTGCTGACCGACGCGGCGAATGCAGGGTTGTTGTTCCGGTTGAACGTGCCGCCCGGGACCTCGCGGCTATCACAGCAGCTGATGCCGGGAGGAGGCCCGCAGAGGGGGCCTGTCTCAGGCGGGCTGGTCGCACAGCTCGGGGCGGTCACGCCGCCTCCGGAGCCGCCGCTGCCGTCGCTGCCGCCGGCGCCACCGCCGGAGCTGCTGCTGGTGCCATTGCCACCGCCGGAGCCGCTGCTGCTGGCGCTGGTGCTATTGCCACCGCCGGAGCCGCCGCTGCCGCCGGCGCCACCGCCGGAGCTGCTGCTGCTGGTGCTACCGCCGGAGCCGCCTGTGCCGTCGTCACCGCCTGTGCCGCTTCCGCCGCTGCTGGCGCCGCTGCCGCCGCCACCGGACGCGTCGCCTCCGGCCACTCCCCCGCCGCCCCCCTGATCGGGGCCGCCACTCTGGCCACCGTGGCCAGATGCGGAGCCGCCGCCCGTGCCACCTCCCCCGTGCGCTCCGGGAGGCGTGTAGCTATCCCAGTCCACGCCCAGGATCTGGGCACAGCCAGCAGCGAGCACCGCCGCGAGCCACCCCGCGGTCCACCGTGCTGCGCCGCGCGCCTGAGGCATCGACACCAAACTCCGATCTTCGCCCGGCATTTGTCAAGTCACCTTCCGAACCGGGCGGATGACCCAGTTCGGGGTAGTGCGCCTCGAGCCCGCATTGGACAATCGACCCGCCACTCCGGATCGCGCCGATCTCGTTTACCACCCTCGTCAGACATCGTTGATCGTGATGCGCGCGCCCGAGGCGACGTCGTTGCGTGTCACCACCGAGCCGTCGGGGAACGTCACGCGGATATCGACCGACGCCGCGGCCCCCATCCCGATGATCAGCGGGAGCTGGCTCTGCTGCCGGTTGCCCCACTGGCCGGCGCCCACGAGGTAGGTCGCCACGCGATCGGCCCCTGTATAGCCGCCCGCGCGGAAGTCGCCGTCTCCGTCGAGGTCCACGTCGACGCGCGCGCCGATCGCGTCGCGATCTTCCCTCACGTTCGCGTCGGTCGCATTGCCGTCGCGATCGGTGAGCACGCGGACGACCGCGTAGCCCGGCGCGCGGCAAGGCATTCCGGTCACGTCGCGGCGGTAGAGCGCCGTTTCTCCGAAGCTCGTGGTGAGGAGGTCGAGGTCGCCGTCGCCGTCGACGTCCGCGAACGAGCCGACCTGCCGCGCGGTGATCCCGAGCGAGGCGCCGGCGGCCGCGAACCTGCCCGCGTCGTTGCGGTAGAGCGTGCCGCCCGTGTACGCGTCGAGGTCGCCGTCCTGATCCCAGTCGGCCCATACGCTCGCGCTCATGAACGATCCGTCTCCGAGCCCCACGCTCGCCGCCATGGCGCCGGAGAACGGCGCGCCCGCGCCGGCATTGTAATAGAGCAGATCGTCCGCGTCCCCGTCGCGCACCGAGAGGAGATCGAGGTCGCCGTCGGCGTCGATATCGATCCAGGTCGCGCCGCCCCAGCGGGAGCTGGCCGCCGGTGTGTCCTCGAGCCCCGCCGATGTCGCGACGTCCGTCCAGCTCGGCGATGTAAAGCGGAAGAAGCGGTTACCGTCTCCGGTCGAGCCGGTGGCCATGTAGAGGTCGAGATCGCCGTCGCCGTCGGGATCGGCCCACGCCGCGCTGTCGCCCTGGAGGAAGGTGCTGAAGCGCGCCCTGTCATCCGCGAACGGCAGCGCACCGTCGTTCCGGAACATGCCGGACGCGCCGAACTCCGAGCCGAAGAACAGATCGAGGTCGTTGTCGCGGTCGTGATCGACCCACACCGCCGGGCCGGGCGTCGTCGCCGTGAGCTCGAGGTTGGCCGAGAGCGCGACGTTCATGAACGTGCCGCTGCCGTCGTTGCGATAGAGCCGGTTCGGGATCGTGCCGGAGCGGGTGTCGTTGGCGACGAAGATGTCCATGTCGCCGTCGTTGTCGAAGTCGGCGGCGATCACCGGGTAATGCTCGGAGGTGGTGCCAAGGTCCCTGATGCCGCGCGCGGCGGCCCCCTCGGTGAACACGCCCGCTCCGTTGTTGATGTACAGGCCGCTGCCGCGCACGAACACGTCGGGGTCGCCGTCGTTCTCGATATCGAGCCATGCGACGACCGAGCCACCTGTCGTCGCCGGCAGGCCCGAGGCGGCGGTCACGTCGGCGAAGCGGAGGCCGCAGGTGACCGCGGGCCCATCGGCGCACACCCCCATCGCGCAGCCGCCGCACGCCCCGCTCGGGCACCCCGTGCACGCCGTGCCCTCCGGCGCCCGGTTCGCGACGCACTCGCCCGCGCCGTCGCACGTGTCGGCCGCGTCGCACTCGCCGGCCGCGGCCGCGCACTCGGTCCCCGCTCGCCGCGGCTGGGCGAAGCACTCACCCTCGATGCACACGCCGCGCATGCAGCCGCCGTCGAGGTGGCTGCAGTCCACGCCGACGCACAGCGGCCCGCCGCCGTCGTTCCCGCCGCCGCCGTCGCTCCCGCCGCCGGTGCCCGCGTCGCCGCCGCCGTCGTTTCTGCCCCCGCCGTCGTTCCCGCCCGCGCCCTGGGGCTCTTCGCCGGAGAACGTCCTCGACTTCGCCGAGCAGCCCACCGCGAGCAACGCCGCCGCGAGGGCGAGGAAAGACCGTTTCACGTTCGACCTCCGATCGTCAGGCCCGCGGTCGCCGCGGGAAAAGCGATCCGGTCGAGACTACAGGCAGCGCAGGACGTTGTCGCGCACGAGCTGGCAGCCTCACTCGACGTGGAGCGCGACATCACGGCAGCGGCAAGCCGAACATCGCCTCGCAGACGGCGACGTGCGCGCCGCAATTACCGGCGGCTCCGTGGTCGCCGTCCTTGAGCGCGAGCCGGTGCGACCCGCCGTACGGCGGCGCCGCGCCCGGGACGTCCACCTCGACGAGCTCGCCGGGCAGGCCGATGAGGTCGAATGCTTCGAGGTGATCCGGGTGCTGCTCATCGCGCTCGCCGGTCAATCCGAACATGCGATCCACGGGCGTCGCCGACGGCTCCGAGAGCCAGGTGGCGCTCACCGGGTTCGTGTCGCGCGGCCCGGCCAGCGACACCACCCGATCGAGCCGGACGACCTTGCCGATGCGGGCGGCCGAGCTCGCGCCGTGCGAGTGGCCGCTGAAGATGATGACCGACCAGCGCGGGCTCCCGTCGTCTTCGAGGAAGTAGCCCCAGTCGCCTCGCGGGTGGACCTCTTTCAGGTGCGCGAGCGCCTTCGCCAGCCGCGCTTCGATGCTGTCGGCCCTTGTCACCTCGATGAGCGCGGTGTGGTCCTGACCGTCGAACGCCTCGAGCCGCGCGTCGCCGAACGTGTCCGGATCATTCTGAACGATGTTGTAGTCGTTCTTGTAGGCGACCGCGAACGCGTGAAAGCCGCGCGCGGCGACGAAGCGGGTGAGGTCGAGCGGGCCAGGAGGCTGGCTGCTCCCCGACAGCGTGACGACGAGCTTGCCCGCGAACCGCGCGACCCGGGTGTCGAGGAGGGCCACCTGCTCCAGGTCGCGGTCGGAGACCTCTGGATCGAGCTCGCTGGGCTTGAACCGGATCTCGCTGAGCTCGGGTGAGCTCGTGTCCACGTGCAGCTCGCGCGGCGCGCCGCCCGCGCCGCCCGCGCCGCCCGCGCCGCCCGCGCCGCCCGCGCCGCCCGCGCCGTTCGCGCCGCCCGCAGAGCCACCGACTCCGGAGGTCGCGGCGGCGCCGCCGGTCCCGGTCGTCGCGGTGCCCGTGGCTGCTCCGCCGCCAGCGCCCGGGGGGCCGCCGTCGCTCGACGAGCCGCCGCACGCCACGCACCCGAGCGTCCACCAGGCGCAACCGATCCACGCCGCGATCCGCATGCTCGAAACGTTACCAGATCACCTCCTGCGCCCCGCGGTGGACGAGCCGGATCTCCCGATTTTCTCGGTCACGCAGCGCGGCGCGGGCGCGCACGGCGGCGCTTCACCGGCCTCGCCGTGGCGTGAGCGCCGATCCGTGGCGGCGGCTCCGTGACGGGGCCTCTCCGCGCCAGCGCCGCCACGCGCGCGTGAAGGAGGCCTGCTCGGCGAACCCCACACGGGCGGCGATCTCGCCGAGCGTCAGCGCCCCTTCGTCCAGCAGCTGCTCCGCGCGATCGCGGCGCACCTCGTCCAGCACCTCCACGAACGAGGTGCGGCTCAGCGAGAGCTTGCGCTGCAGCGAGCGCACGCTGAGCCCCAGCGCCGAGGCCACCTCGCCGAGGGTCGGCGTGCCGGGGAGGCGCTGCAGCGCAAGGGCGCGCACGGCCACGAGCAGCGCGTCGCTGGTGCGCTGCTCGGCCCCCACCGTGGCCTCGAGGGTCGCCAGCAGCCGCGGGTCGGCGCTGCGCAGCGGCGTCGTCCAGTCGCCCGACGAGAAGCGCAGCGCGGTGCGCCGCGCGCCGAACCGCAAACGGGCCACGCCGAGCAGCTCGATCCACCGCGCGCGCGGCTCGGGGCTGGGTTCGGCGAGCTCGAGCGACGGCATCTCGAGCGGCCGGCTCGCCAGCGCCCGCATCCGCGCCAGCACGATGCCGAGCACCAGCAGGTCGCTCTCGAGCTCCCCCGGGAAGGGCGGCTGGTTGACGATGACCACGCGCCGCACGCCGCTCCGCAGCCGCTCGATGAGCAACTGGACGCCGGGCGCGACGAGCGGGAAGAGCCGCTGGGCCACCGTGAGCGCCGCCCCCACCGTCGCCGAGGACGCCGCGAGGTAGTCCACCACGCCCATCGTGCCCAGCGGCATCGTCAGCCCCACCTCGAGCGGGAGGGTCCGCCGGCCCGTGCGCGCGATCGCCCGGGCCCACAGCGTCGCGAGCGCCAGGTCGTCGTGGATGGGGCCGATCTTCAGCCGCGGAACATCGACCCCGAAGCGACCCAGCGCCTCGGAGATGGCCTGTGCGGTCGCGGCGACGACGGGCATGCCGCGAGGGTACCACGTGGCGCGCGAAGACAAGCAACTGGCGCACACGGACAAACGCCTGAATGCATGGTGGGCGCATGACCGCTGCGCAGATACTGGCCAGGGCGTTTCACGAAGATCCCTTCATCTCCTGGGCGGAGCCCGACCCCGCCCGGCGACAGCAAACGATGACCACGGTGTTCGGAGCGATGCTGGCGCACGCGGACCGGCACGGCGGGCGGCTGTTCGAGCCCGGGGTCGGCTCGGTGGACTGGAAGCCTCCCGCGCACGCGGGCATGGGCCTCGGAGACGTCGTCCGCAGCGGCCTGTGGCAGGTGATGCTCGTCGCCCCGCCGGCGGTGTGGTGGCGGCTTTCGGCGCACGAGGACGCCGCGATGGCCCGCGTTCGCCCCTTTCTCGGGCAAGGCAGCGTCTACCTCGGCACGCTGGGCGTCGAGCCGTCGCTGGCCGGGCGCGGACACGGGGGCCGGCTGCTCCAGCGCACCCTCGCCGCGCTCTCGGAGCGGTGGACGACCTGCGTCCTGCGCACCGAGCAGCCGCGCAACGCCGCGTTCTACCGCAAGCACGGCTTCACGCTGGTGGACGAGAGCGTGGTGCCGGTGAGCGGGCTGCCGGTGCTCGTCTTCTCACGCCCGCTCGAGAAGACGAGGTGACGCCCGCAGGAGCTGGCGTCTTCCGGCTCCAGCACCGACGCCGAGCAGCAGCGCCGGCGCCGCCACGGCCTCCGAGGTGACAGGGGGCTCGCGTCCCGCCGGGACGCACTGCGTCCGCGGGAGACGCGAGCCTGTTCGTTCCACCTGGACCCGCCCCCGTTCTCCTGCTCTTCTGCTCCCCACCGTGACCGCGTCCCGTGACGAGAGCTTCATCTCCCTCGTCCCCCGCCTGGTGTCGGCCACGTACTTCGACGAGGCTGCCACGGCGGTCCTCCAGGCCATGTTCACCTGCGTCGAGGAGGCGCTCGCCGGCAGCTCCTTCGCCAGCCGCGCCCGGATCCTGCGTGGCGTCGTCCACCTCCGTCCCGAGGACAGCTACCAGCGCCTCTTCGGCATCGACCGCCCGAGCGGCGCGCGCATCGAAGGCACCGGCTATCTCACCTCCGGCAGCGTCTGGAGCTGGATCGAGAAGCACCGCTGTTCCGTTTCGATCGACGTCCAGCGCGCTTCGCTCCGCTCGTGGATGCCGGACGGGGCCATCGCGCTCCGCCACGCGCCGGAGGCGGCGGGTATGCCCGGCGACGCGACGCGCGAGCGGATGCTCGGTCGCGACGCGACCCACGTCCATGTCGTCCCGCTGCGCGCGCCGGGCGGCAGCGTCGACGGCATGATCGCGATCGAGGTGAGCTGCAGGGGGGCCGCCGGACTCGAGCTCCCCTGGGCGGAGTGCCACGAGGAGCTGGCGATCCTCGCCAGCATCGCCGGGGCCTTCATCGCCGCCCGCGCGCTGCCCGTTCGCTCGGACGAGCCGGCGAGCCCGGACGAGTTCTTGCCGGTCGTCGGTCAGAGCACCGCGCACCTCGTCGAGCTGCTCCGCGCCTTCGCCCCGCGGGACGACACCATCCTGATCACCGGCCCGACCGGCGCCGGAAAATCCAGGCTGGCGCGCTGGTGCCACGAGCACTCGCAGCGCCGGGGCCAGCCCTTCGAATCGCTGGATCTCCTCGGCGTGCCCGAGGACCTGCAGATGGCCGAGCTGTTCGGCTGGAAGCGGGGCGCCTTCACCGGAGCGGTCAAGGACAACCCGGGCGCGATCGCCCGCGCCGCGAAGGGCACGCTGTTCCTCGACGAGATCGACAAGCTCTCGCTCAAGGCCCAGGCGGGCCTCCTGCGCTTCATCGAGGAGCGCGCTTACCGGATGCTGGGCGATGACGGGGCGGGGGAGCGCCGCGCCGACGCGCGCCTCCTCGTCGGCACCAACGCCGATCTGCGGGCCGCCGTGCGCGCCGGCCGCTTCCGCGAGGACCTGTACTACCGCATCAACGTGCTGCCGGTGCGGCTGCTCCCGCTCGCCGAGCGGCTCGACGAGCTCCCGCGCTGGGCCGACTACATGCTGAACCGGCGCCATCAGGAGGCCGACGGCAAGGGGGCGGCGCGCTTCGAGCCCGACGCCATGAAGCTCCTCGTGTCCGCGCCCTGGCCGGGCAACCTGCGGCAGCTCGACAACATCGTCCGGCGCGCTTACGCGCTCCAGCTCGCGGGGCAGAGCGGCCTCGGCGGCGATCTGGTGATCCAGCGGCGCCACGTCGAGCGCGCGCTCACCTTCGACGGCGACGCCGAGCCGAGCGCGCTGACCAAGCTGCTCTGGCGGGCGGCGCTCAGCTTCGTGAACGAGGCCGAGCGACGCCGCGGCGGCGGCGCCCCGCTCCCGCTCGAGCTGACCGACGCATTCCGGGGCATGGTCCTCGGCGCGGCGGTGCAGCGGACGGGCAACCGGGACGACGCCTTCACGCTGCTCGGCCAGGAGATGCTGCTCAAGAACCGCAACCATCATCGGACGCTGCGGCGCGAGCTCTCGCGGGTGCGCGAGGTCCTGGACCTGCTCGGAGGTGAGGTCGACCCGGATCTCCTGGCGGTGCTCGACGCCGACAAGGAGCCCTGAGGGCGCGGTGCCAGCGCTCTCCGAGCGCCTCCAGCGACCACGAGATCGAGCATGCAGTGCTATGCCGCAGACGGTGCCGCGCTCGCGCCAGGCGCCACGTTCGACGGGCGTTACGAGATCCTCGCCAAGCTCGGCGAGGGCGGCTTCGGCGTGGTGCACAAGGCCCGCCAGCTCACCACCGGGCAGCCGATCGCCCTGAAGATCCTGCGCCTCGCCGAGCAGGGAGGCGCCGCGCAGGCCGACCGGCGGACCGCGCGCTTCCTGCGCGAGACGCGGCTCTGCGCCCAGCTCCACCACCCCAACATCGTCCAGCTCGTCGACGCGGGGCAGGCAGGAGACGGGACCCTCTACGCCGCGTTCGCCTTCGCGCCCGGCGACAACCTCGCCGCCCTGCTCCAGCGAGAGGGCGCGCTCGCGCCGTCCGAGGCGCGGCACCTGATGCTCCAGGCGCTCGACGCCCTCGCCTGCGCCCACGCGGCGGGCGTCGTCCACCGCGACCTCAAGCCGAGCAACATCATGGTGATCCCCACGGGCGCCCGCCGCAACGCGCTGGTGCTCGACTTCGGGATCGGCGCCACGCTCGACGACGGGCGATCCGCGCGCCTGACCGGCAGCCACGACGCGCTGGGCACGCCCGGCTACGGCGCGCCGGAGCAGTGGCGCGGCGCCGAGGCCTCGCCGCGCGCGGATCTGTTCTCGTGGGGCCTCGTCTTCCTCGAGTGCCTCACGGGCAAGCCGGCGTACGGCGGCACGGAGGCCGAGATCTTCTACCGGCTGCTCGGCCCCGATCCCGTCCCGATCCCCGCCGCGCTCGAGCACCACCCCCTGGGCGACCTGCTCGCCCGCGCTCTCCGCAAGGACGAAGGCGCGCGCGACGCCACCGCCCGCGGGCTCTTCGAGGCGCTCGAGGCCTGCACCCTGCGCGGGCTCTCGCGCGAGGCGATGCTCGCCGCCAGCGGCCGCCCGGCCGGCGGGGACACGCGGTCTCTGTCCTCGATCGCGAGTGTCGCCACGTCGCTCGACCGGCGGAGGGAGCCCGCTCCGCCGGCGCTCGACGGCGAGCGCCGGCAGCTGACGGCCCTCTGCTGTCACGTGAGGGCGCGCGCGGCCGTCGCGCAGGCCCTCGACGCCGTCGACGTCGAGCGGCTGGACGAACCCCTGCGCGCGGCGCTCGCCCGCTGCGCGGACCTCGGGCGCCGCCACGGCGGGTACGTGGCCGCGGCGTTCGGCGACGATCTGCTCGTCTACTTCGGCTACCCCAGCGCGGCGGAGGACGACGCCAGGCGCGCTGCCCGCGCGGCGCTGGCGATGGCAGGCGCCGAGGACGCCGAGGACCCGCGCAGCGCCGCGCCAGGCGCGCGGATCGACGTGAGCGTCGGCCTCCACACCGGCCTCGTCGTCGACGGGAACCTGGGGGACCTCGACGGCGCGTGCCTCGTCACCGGCGCCACCCCGCGGCTCGCCGCGCGGCTCGCCGCGCTGGCGCCGCCGGGATCCGTGGCGGTCAGCGCCGCGTCGCAAGCGTTGCTGCGCGCCTCGTTCGACCTCGAGAGCGAAGGGGGCCGCGCCATCGAGGGGATCGCGGCGCCGGTGGAGACCTACCGCCTCCGGCAGGAGCACGGCGCCGCGGCGAGCTGGCCGACCCCCGACGGCTCGAAGGCGCCGCTCTCCGGCCGAGATCAGGAGACCGGGCTCCTCGCGGAGCGGTGGCGCCGCGCGTGCGAGGGGGCGGGCCAGTCGATCCTCATCACGGGCGAGCCCGGCATCGGCAAGAGCCGGCTGGCGCGCGCGCTGCGCGATCGGCTGGCGCGCGAGGCCCACACCTTTCTCGAGGCGCGGTGCTCGCCCGACACGCAAACCAGCCCCCTCCGTCCGGTGGTCGATCTGCTCGAGCGCACGCTCGGGCTCGATCAGGAGCCCGACGCGGGCGGCAAGATCGCGCGGATCGAGCGGGAGCTCGCCGGCCATGGCTTCACGCTGGCCGAGGCCATGCCGCTCTTCGTGCCGCTCTTCTCCCTGCCCCTCGGCGAACCGTACGCCCCGCTCGACGTCTCGCCGCAGCGGCACAAGGCGCTGACGCTCCAGGCCGTGGCGTCGCTGCTCCTCGCGATCGCCGACGAGCGGCCCGTCCTCCTGGTGGCCGAAGACTTGCACTGGGCCGACCCCACCACGATGGAGTTCCTCGCCCAGCTCGTTCGCGAGGCGCCCGCGGTCCCCCTGTGCGTCATCATGACGGCTCGCCCGGAGTTCTCACCGTCGTTCTCGACGGCCGACATGCTGCTGCTCCCGCTGAGCCGCCTGGAGCGCCCGCACATGGAGGAGATGCTCACCGGGCTCTCGGGCCACAAGGCGCTGCCTCCCGCCGTGATAGAGCAGGTCGCAGACCGCGCGGACGGGGTGCCGCTCTTCGCCGAGGAGCTGCTCCGGATGATGATCGATGCGCGGCTCCTGGTGGAGCGGGAGGATCGCTACGAGCTGACCCGGCCGCTCTCGGGCGCGGCGATCCCGGGGACGCTGCGGGCGCTGCTCACGGCGCGGCTGGATCGTCTTTCGCGCGCCAAGCAGACGGCCCAGCTCGCGGCGGCGATGGGCCGGGAGTTCAGCGTCAAGGTGCTCTCGGCCGCGAGCCCGCTCGGCCCGGCGGCGGTGGCAGAGGATCTGGAGCGCCTGATGAGCGCGGGGATCGTGCTGCGCAGGCGGCGCGGCAAGGACGCGGTGGGGAGCTTCAAGCACGCGCTGGTGCGGGACGCGGCGTACGAGTCGCTGTCCACCGGCGCGCGGCAGCGGAGCCACGCGCGCATCGCGAAGACGCTGGAGGAGGGGTTTCCGGAGGTGGTCCGAACGCGGCCGGATCTGCTCGCGCACCACCACGCGGCGGCGGAGCAGATGCGGGAGGCCATCGGGTACGCCCGGACGGCGGCACATCAGGCGCTCGGGCGCTCGGCCTACGCCGAGGCCAGCGCGCACGCCTCCCATGTCGTCGACTGGATCGGGGCGCTGCCGACCGGCGAACGGGTGGACGCCGAGCTCGGCGCCAACGGCATCCGGTTGCAGGCGCTGATGTCGATGCAGGGCTGGGCTTCCCCCGACGTGCGTGCGCTGGCCGAGAAGTCCCGGGCGCTGCTCCCCGCGAGCACGACGACCGAGCACACCGTGTCCACCCTCTTCGCCCTGTACATGCACTACCACGTGGCGAGCGAGCGCGCGGCGTGCCGGCGGGTGGCCGACGAGCTCGTGGCGTTCGCCAACCGGATCGAGGACCCGTCGCTCCAGTGCGTGGCCGCGACAGCCAAAGGCGTCGGCTTCCACGCCGAGGGGCGGTTCTTGGACGCCGAGGCGTGGTTCGACGAGGCGATCCATCTGTACGACCCGGCGCGCGACGGGCGGCAGGGCTCGGTGTTCGGCATGGACTGCCGCGTCTGGGCCACGGGACAGCTCGCGTGGGTGCAATGGGGTATGGGGCGGACGACGCGGGCGTTCCAGCTCGCGAACGACGCGATCGCCTGGGCGCGGGAGATCAAGCACGTCCCGTCCCTCGGGATCGCGTTGCTCTACCTCGGCCAGATCCAGCACATGAACGAGGACAAGCCCGCGGTGCACAAGACGACGGGCGAGCTGCTCGCGACCTCCCAGGCATACGGGCTGCCTGCCTTCGAGGGCTACGGTGCGGCCCTCGCGTCGTGGGCCGCGGGGGATCTGCAGGGGGTCGAGGTGATCATCCGGACCCTCGAGTCCCTCCACTGCAACTTGGCGCTCACCTACTACGGGTCTTTTCTGGCAGACATCGAGGCAGACGCCGGCCGTCTGCACCAGGCGATCGCCCGCGTGGAGACCTGCCTTTCGATGTGCACCGAGCTCGGCGAGCACTTCTTCGAGGTGGAGCTCCTGCGGCGCCGCGCGCGCTACGAGATGCGCCTGCCGAAGCCCGATCGGGGCGCCATCCGGGAGATGCTCGCCAGGGCTCGGCTGCTGGCCGGCGAGCGCGGCATGTACCGCTTCGAGGCAGCGGCGATCGAGGAGCACCGGCGTGTCTTCGGGGACGACACCGCGCTCGTGGACCGATTGACGCAGCTCCATGACTCGTTTCCTGATCTGAAGTTACTTTCACCGAGGAGTGATCCATGACGACCAAGCCCTCTGAAGCATGGGAGACCGGCGGAACAGGCAGCGCCGCCCCCTTTCCACGCCTGCGCACCGCCTACCTGCGAGCCATCGCCCGTGCCTGGCGCGATCGGGACTTCCTGAAGCAGCTGGTCAGTGCGTCCAAGGAGGATCCTTATGGCGTCCTCCCCCTCCTCGAGAAGGAATATGGCTTCAAGTTCCCTTTCAGCGTGAAATTCGCCATCTCCGACGAGCCCAGGCCGCAGTGGCGGCCGAATGAGATGCTCGGCTGGCTCGCCGACGGTGACGAGATCGATATCATCTTGCCGGGCCCTCCGACGGACGGCACGCCGCCCGCGGACGCCCTTGCTCTCTATTGCCAATGGTTCCCGTCGATGCTTGGTCCGCCGACGGACGGGACGAGCCAGCCGCCCGATGATTTCGGCGAGTTCGGAGTGATCACGTCCCGCCTCCTCGCGATGACGTGGTACGATGAGAAATTCAAAGAGCAGCTCTTCGCCTCGAAGGATGCTCGGCGCCTCGTGCAAGCCTCGATGGGCATGATCATTCACTGGAACTTCAAGCTGAAATTCTCCTCCCTCCATTGGGAAAAGTTCTGGCACAACATCCCTTATCAGGGCCAAGGTGACGGCCAATCTGCGAGCCGGATCCCCGCTCGGGTGACGATCACCGTCAACATCCCTCAGGCTCCGCCGGATGATGCCATCTGGCCGATCGCTCTCGCCGCGTACAACGACACGGGTCCCCAGTACCCCTTCACCTGCGCTTGACGCTGCGATCGCTGGCTGGACCGGGGGCGAAGGAGGCGCTCGCGTGATCCCGTGCCGCCGGACGGATCGCGGCGCGTCCTCCGCACCGCATGGAGCTCCGGAGCTCTGCTCGTAGGGAGAGGGTAGCGTGCGCGACGGGATTGCCATCATCGACATCGACCGCCACGTCATGGAGCCCATGGGGCTCTGGCCGGAGTACCTGCCGGCGAGGTACCGCGACGTCGCGCCGGACGTCCGCCCCCTCTCGAAGCATGATGAGCCCCTCCGGGCTCGGTTGCACCGGCTGGGAGACCATGGCCTCTTGCCGACCCCGCCGGTGGTCACGGTCGCAGGAAAGCCCATCTGTCGCGGGATGACCGAGGTGGGCTACATCGAGGTCGGGATCCATGCGGAGGAGCACCGCCGCGAGCTGATCGCCGCGGAGACGGCGGCCGGCCAGCTCGCAACGATGGACGAGGCGGGGGTCGACGTCGCCGTGCTGCACCCGACCTACACGGGGTTCCTGGTGTACGACGAGGAGATCGACGCGGATCGCTCCCGCGCCTACGCGGGAGCCTACAATCGCTGGCTCGCGGACCAGTGCCGGCGAGACCCGACCCGGCTCAAGGGGGCCGCGCTCATCTCGCGCCACGATCCCGCGCAGATGGTCGCGGATCTCGAGGCCGGCCTCGCGGCCGGCCTCAGCGCGGCCGTGGTCCGGCCGAACCCGGTCCGCGGGAGGACCCTCGGCGCGCCGGAGCTGGAGCCCTTCTTCGCGGCCTGCGAGGCGAACGACATCCCGCTGCTGCTGCACGAGGGGACGCACACGCGCGTGCAGACGGCCGGCGCTTCGCGCTTCCGAACGCACTTCGCGCAGCATGCCTGCTCCCACCCGCTCGAGGCGATGATGGCGTTCCTCGCCCTGCTCGAAGGAGGCGTCCTCGAGCGCCATCCGGGCCTTCGCGTCGGCTTCCTCGAGTCGGGCTGCGGGTGGCTGCCCTACTGGCTCTGGCGCCTCGACGAGATCGAGTATACGCAGCTGAGCAACGAGGTCAGAGGTCGCGTGAACCAGCGCCCCTCGAGCTACTTCCGCCGCCAGTGCTGGATCGCGTTCGAGCCGGGCGAGGCGATGCTCGCGCACTGCGTCGGCGTCATCGGCGCGGATCGCGTCGTCTTCGGCACCGACTTCCCCCACGTCGACCACGATCCCGCGATCGTCGCCAGGCTGTTCGACGGGGGCGGGCCGCTCGCCGAGGACGTGCTCCGGGCAGCGTTGTGGGACAACCCTGCGCGGCTCATGGGGTTGCCGGAAGCAGCGCGCCCGCGCGGCGCGTGAACGGGCGCGACACCGACCCGCGCACACTTCATCGCGAACAACGGTCAAGCAAAGAGGGGCTCATGAGCACGAACCAATTGACGGAGTTTCGCTCGACGTACCTGCGCGCGATCGCAGAGGCATGGGCCGATCCGGACGGTTTTGGCAAGGAGTTGACCGGGGGCGACCCCGCTTCCGCGCTCAAGGATCGATTTGGCTATATCTGGCCATGGCCAAGGACGTGCGAGCTTCAGATCGCACGAGCGGACGAGGACTTCATGTGGATCCACGATGAGTGGGTCTGGCCAAGCGACCTGCTCGACTGCTTGACGCTGCGCCTGCCGCTCGCGCCCAAGCGTTCCGCAGCTCGTCCAGGGTACGATGATCTGCGGGAAGACCTCCGTCCGGAGGACTACGCGAGGGCGCTCGGGGATTATTACAAGCAGCGCCCGTCGCTGTTCAGCGATCAATCGAGCCGGGAGCACGATCAGCACGGGGCTCATGCGCGCCCTCAGGACAGAGGGGGCGGGCTCAACATGCGGGCGGACCACGGGGTGCAGCTCGTCCGTCGCCCCGAACGAGGGCGGGAGCACGCGGGGTGCTGTCATGAGGGCGAAGAGGCGGGTCAAGAGCGCGTCGGCCTCCACAGCGGCCCTCCTGCGGGGGGCTTCGTTCCCGACGACGGCTTGTTCGCCGAGTTCAACGTCGTGCTGCTCGCGGCGATGGCCAAAGCCTGGAGCGACCAGGAATTTCGACGAGCGCTCACGATCGACCTTGCCTCGGCGCTGCGAACCATCCGAGGTTACAGGCTACCTTGGACGATGAGCGTGCGCGTCGAGGAGGACGGCGCGGCCCGGTGGCATCCGCCGGGATCTCCGCTCGACAAGGACCATCCGTCGTACTGGGATTCGCTCCAGCCTCATACGCTCAAGCTCTATCTGCCCACGAAGCCGAGCAACGTGGACTCCGAGCCCATCGCGCTCGCCGTATACAACGCGAGGGGAGCGGCGTACCCGTTCACTTGCTGCTGCTGATCGGGGGACGAGACCAGCGCCTCACGGGGATGTCGTGGGACGCCCGCGTGCGACGCCGCTCCGCCCGGATTCTGACGGGTCTTGGGGGCGAGGCGATCCCCGGCCATCCAGCGGTCGCTCTCCTCGAGCGCGCCGCTTGCACTTGCTCATCGGCGGGTGAAACCAGGAACGATGATGGATCCTCTGGAGCTGAGCCAGGTGCTGGCGTTCAAGCCCACCCTGCGCGTCGAGCGCATGGATGCGGGCGTGGTCTTCCTGATCGGCGAGCGCGAGCGCTTCGTCGTCTCCGGCGCCTGCGCCGCCGAGGTGGCCGCGCTCGTCGACGGCCGGCGCACGGTCGACGAGATCCTGCGCGCCGCGCGCGATCGGTTCTCCGAGCCGGAGACCCTGTACGCCCTGAGCCGGCTCGCGGCGCGTGGCTACCTGGTCCCCGCAACGCCGGAGCTTCCCTCCGAGCACGCGGCGTTCTGGCGCGGGGTAGGTCTCGACGGCAAGGCGGCCGCCGAGGCCCTGAGCCGGACCCCGGTGTCGGTCCTGGCCGTCGGCGAAGCCGCTCCCGCCGGGTGGATGACCGAGGCGCTCGAACAGGCAGGCGTGCGGATCGACGGCGAGGCGGCGGTGCAGGTGGTCGTGGCCGACGACTACTTGCAGCCCGAGCTGGCCTCGATCAACCGCCGCGCGCTGCGCGAAGGAGCGCGCTGGTTCCTGATCAAGCCTGCCGGCGTCCAGCCGCTCATCGGGCCCGTCTTCGAGCCCGGCGCCGGCCCCTGCTGGGGCTGCCTGGCGTTCTGGATCCGCCAGAACCGCCCGGTCGAGGAGCTCGTTCGCCGCCGCCGGGGGCACGAGGGCCACGTCTCTCCCCCCAGGGCGGCCACCGAGGCGAGCGTACGGACCGCTTGCGGGCTCGGCGCCTCGGCCATCGCCCGCGCGCTCGCCAGGGAAGACACCAGCGCTCCCCAGGCGCTCGGTTCCCGGGTGCTCGCCCTCGATCTGGCCACGTTCGAGATCTCCGCGCACGCGGTCGTCCGGAGGCCGCAGTGCCCGGTGTGCGGCGATCCGGCGCGGATGGCGGCCGTCGGCGAGCGCCCGGTCGAATTGCAGCCGGTGGAGAAGGCGCATTACGAGGACGGTGGATATCGCCGGCAGACCCCGCGGCGGACCTACGAGCGCTATCAGCACCTCGTCAGCCCGATCACCGGAGCCGTGACATACCTCGTGCCGATGCCGGGGCGGGACACCGAGCTCCGCGCCGTGTACGCGTCCGGCTACCTGGCCTGCCCTCGGGAGGACGTCCCGCGCACCAACGTCTTCGACAAGGCCTGCGCCGGCAAGGGGCGCAGCGCGGACCAGGCCAGGGTGAGCGCGCTCTGCGAGGCGCTCGAGCGGTACAGCGGCGTCTACCAGGGGGACGAGGCGCGCGTCCGCGCGAGCGAGGCCGAGCTCGGCCCGGCGGCGCTCTCGCTCGGCGATCTGCTGAACTTCAGCGAGGCGCAGCACCGCGAGCGCGCTCACCTCAACGCGCGGGCAGCGGATCGTCGCCAGTGGATACCCGAGCCGCTCGATGCCGGCACCGGGATCGACTGGACCCCGGCCTGGTCGCTGAGCAAGCGCGAGCGGCGCTATGTCCCGCTTGCCTACTGCTACGCCGAGGCCCCGGCCGAGAGCGGCACAGCGTTCTGCGGGCCCTGCAGCAACGGCGTGGCGGCCGGCACTTGCCTCGAAGAGGCCGTGCTGCAGGGCCTGCTCGAGCTCGTGGAGCGCGATGCCGCTGCGATCTGGTGGTACAACCGGCTCGCGCGCCCGGCCATCGCGCTCGACAGCTTCGGGGACCCGTACTTCGAAGCCCTCCAGGCGGACTATGATCGCCTCGGCTGGGCCGTCTGGGTGCTCGATCTGACGCACGATCTCGGTATCCCCACCTGCGTTGCCCTCGCCCACGAGGCCCGGGAGGATCGATTCACCATCGGGTTCGGCTGCCACCTCGACCCGCGCCTCGCCGTGCAGCGATCGCTCACCGAGCTGAACCAGCTCTTCGATCCCGGCGCGGCGCGCCGGGCGCCGTGGGACCTCGAGCGGCTCCCTGACCGCGCGCATCTCTTCCCGAGCCCCGATCTCCGCCGGGTCGCGGCCGAGCACCTGCCCCGGATCGGCGGCGCCGACCTGCGCGCCGACATCGAGCAATGCCTGGATCGCCTCGACGGGGCGGGCCTGGAGCTCATCGCCGTGGACAAGACCCGCCCCGACATCGGCTTGCCCGTGGCCCAGGTGATCGTCCCAGGGCTGCGCCATTTCTGGCCCCGGTTCGGCCCGGGGAGGCTCTACCAGGTGCCCTGCGCGCTGGGTTGGCTCGCTCGCCCGCTCGCCGAGGGCGAGCTCAACCCGGTCCCTCTGTTCGTCTAGCTGCCGAGGATCCGCGCAGGCGAGATCCTCTTCCACGAGGGCACGCACGCGCGCCTCGTGCAACGGAAGCAGCCGGCCAATCGGGGTGAGGTTCGTCTGCCCACGTGCCCCCCGGCTCCGTGGCCGGCCGCGCATGTCTCTGGAAGAAGCGTCGTGTCTCCAGGTGACGCAGCCCGGCCGTCGTCGGCTGCCGGGAGGCCCCTGCATGCCCGCGCGGGCCGCGCCGATCGCCCCGTCGGCGGCTCGCGGGAGACGGTTCGAGTGCTTGGTATGCGTGCTGCAAGGGACAGTGGACAGCGGACAGGGGACAGGGGATCGAGGTGACCCGGCTCAATTCGAGGCGCCGCCGGCGAGGGACGCGACGTTTGCGTTCCTCGCCGCGGAGAAAGTCGACTTCCCGTGTCCCCGCGTTGCCGCGCTTCGGGGCCGTACGAACGTAGGCCCGACGCGGCAACCTTCACACGAAACAGGTTTGGCGCACGGGGCAAACCCGCCCTTCGCGCCATGACGGGCGGCGTCCGGTCCAGGCCAAGGGGGCCTCGACCCAAGGTCGCCGCTCAGGCAGCAACTCTCACCAACGAGCAGGAGTGAATCATGAGCAAGAGCAGGCAAATCCTCACGGTCGACCCGAGTGACGTCGTGATCAATTTCACGTATTCGCTCGGCCAGACCAACCTCGGCGTGAACAATGTGAACACCGTGAATATCTCGGTGACCAACAAAAGCGAATTCGCGCTGCAGAATGTCACCCTGAAGCAGGAGGATATCATCGTTTGGTGGTCGGGGAGCAAGGACCCGGTGACGTCCAGCTTTTCGATAGTGATCCCGGGAGGTAAGATGGTCTTCTCCTCCGCGGCCCCTTCCACGACGTCTCCAACGCAGGGCTTCTTCGTGACGCCCACGCAGCAGGCGCTCAACTATATCTCAGGCACAATCTCGTTCTCCATCAAGAGCGGGAATATCACATACGACGTGGTGGCCGATACGGGCGGTCAGAACACGTCGGACAACTGGACCGTCACCACGCGGAACTAGCGCGAGCTCGGTCCTGCACTGTACTGGGGATCGAGGCGCATGGTGAGATCGCGCCCGGCGTCGGCCGCTCACAAGCTTCGCCGGCGTGCGCCAGGAGCCGAGATCAGAGGCAGCGCAGCACGTTGTCGCGCACGAGCTGCCAGATCGGCTCGGGGATCCCGCCCAGCCAGCGCGCGTCCCGCTCGACAGGCGCCTCGGCGTCGTCGAGCGGGTCGTCGTGGCTGTAGACGAGCCGCCACAGCCGCTCGCTCGATCATGATCTGGTGCCAGTGAAGGGGCGAGCGGCGAGAGCACGGTCGCGGACGAACCGGAGCGCTCCGGGAGAGCCTGGCGGCACCGTCTGTCTCGGAATCGCCCAGCGCTTTTCAACGAAGGAGGCTCGGCGCGTCGCGCCTCCCTCAGGGCGAGCAGCCTCGCAATGATGTTGATCACGAGCCGAGCCCGCTGGAGGGAGAGCTCTCCGCCTCAGCGGTTCTTCTTCACGTCCTTCGCGTGACCCAAGCTGGGCGGCTTGCCGCGCAAGCAGCTCCAGACAGCGAGCACTCCAATGAAGCGCGCCTCCGGTTCAACCGCGTAATATACATAGTACTGCGTTCGCGACAGCAAGACACGCCGCACTCCATCCTTCGCCTTGGGGCCGTAGGGGGCTCCCGTCTCCGGCGTGCGCTGCAGCATGCGGAGCGCTGCGGCGAGCTCATCGGCGAACAGCGACGGCGCCGCGGGACGGTTTTCGCGCCACCATGCATCCACCGCGCGCGCCTGCTCGGCCGATCTCCCCAGGAATTGGACCTTCACCCGCGCGCCCGCAGCTCGGCGAGCAGCACGTCGGCCTCGACACCTGCCCCTGTTCGCATCTCGGCGAGCCCCTCTTCGAGGGCCGCGTGCAGCTCTGCGCGCTCCTCGTCGTCGAGCTCGTCGCCCGGATCGGCGATGACGAGATCGAGCACCATGCCCTCCGGCAGATCCGTGGGCTCGTCCACGACGATGCGGCCGTTCTGGACGCGGGCCTTGAGCGCTTGCACGTCGCGAAGCGTAGCGCCGTCATCACCTTGTTGCACCAAGGAGCAGCGGCATCCCGCCGTCGTGGCCACGGTGCGCCATGGAACAGCGGCATCCTCGACGTCACAGGAGCCCGGGCGTGGGACGCACATCTTCCCGGGTATCTCCGCGCGGCCAGCGTGCGGGTCGCCCTGAGCACCCCGACGTCCGGGCGAGCGGCCGGAGCGTCCTCCCCGTGCCCGATCGCACTACAGGCAGCGCAGCACGTTGTCGCGCACGAGCTGCCAGATCGGCTCGGGGATCCCGCCCAGCCAGCGCGCGTCCCGCTCGACAGGCGCCTCGGCGTCGTCGAGCGGGTCGTCGTGGCTGTAGACGAGCCGCCACAGCCGCTCGCTCACCGAGCCATTGCGATCGATCACGAAGCGATGGACGAGCTTCTTCGCGAGCTCCTCGCCCTCGACGTCGAGCAGCAGCACCGGCGGCGCCACCTTCACCTCGCGCAGCGGCTTGAGCCGGACATAGGCCCCCTTCACGAGATCGACCTCGTCCGGCGGCTCGAACCCCGCCGCGCGGAAGTCGCACGGCGCCTTGGTGTTGCCGATGAGGTAATACGCCCCCTGGGTCTCGGCGAGGATCGCGCCGCCCAGCCTCCCTACGCGTGCCATCTAGACCTCCTCCGCAGTGCCGCTCTCGTCCGAGAGCACGAGCGAGCGCCCCGGCGTCTGGCCGGGGAGCGCGGCTCCATCCCATGTGTACTTGTTGGTATACCCGCGCGGGGTGACCATGTACCCCTCGAACATGAAGGTGTTGGTCGACCCGACGAGCACCGTGGTCAGCATCCCGATCTCGTACTCGAGGAAATGGTCGAGATCGGTGAGCACCGCGCTCTCCAGCTTGCGGTAGGCGCTCTTCACCAGCGCGACCGGCGTCGTGCCCGCGCGGTGCTGGCGGATGATCTCCTGCGCCCGCACGATCTGCCGCGTGCGCCGCCCGCTTGCGGGATTGTAAAGGCCGATGACGAAGTCGGCCCCGGCGGCGGCCTCGAGCCGCCGCTCGATGACCGGCCACGGGGTCAGGAGGTCGGAGAGCGAGATGGCGCAGAAGTCGTGGCCGAGCGGCGCGCCGACGAGCGATGCGCACGCGTTGAGCGCCGTCATCCCGGGCACGATGCGGAGCTCCGGCGACTCGCCCCGCTTCCAGCCGATCTCCTCAAGCACCTGGAAGACGAGCCCGGCCATGCCGTAAACACCCGCGTCGCCCGACGAGATGATCGCGACCCGCGCGCCGTCCCGCGCCCGCTCCACCGCGGCGCGCGCCCGGCCGATCTCCTCGGTCATGCCGGTCTTGATGATCTCCTTGCCCTCGATCAGGTGCTTCACCAGCCGGATGTACGTCGTGTACCCGACGATGAGGTCCGAGGCCGCGATCGCCTCGAGGGCGGCGCGGGACGCGTGCTCCTCGGCGCCAGGGCCGATCCCGACGATCGACAGGACTCCTTTGCTGTCACCCATGGCTCTCCTCCACGTTGCGCTTCGAGAAGGGGACGCGCGCCACCGCGAGCGTCATGGACCGCCCCACGCCCTCCTCGGTGTACGCCCGCTTCGGCACGAGCAGCCTCGCGGCCCCCGCCGCCCGGAGCGCGGCCGGCTCGGCGACGCCCCGGGCGCCGACGTGCTTCTTCACCGTCTCCGACGGGTTCTCGATGCCCTCGGTCGCGTCGAGCTCCTCGGGCGTGAACGTGACGAGCGGCCACCCCCGCCGCGCCGACAGCGCGAGCAGCGCCTCCTCGTCGGCCTTCTTGTCGATCGTCGCCAGCGCCTTCACCGATCTCGCCGACAGCCCGTGCTCCTCGAGCAGCCGGTCGACGCCGCGCTCCACCATGTCGAGCGGCGCGCCGCGATCGCAGCCGACGCCGAGCACCAGGCTCTTCGGCCGGTAGACGACGGCGCGCTCGACGATCTCGGGGTGCGAGCGGGAGAGATCACGGTCGCTCGCGACGAGCAGGATCTCCCACGCGCCGGGGTCCACGCCGTCGAGCGACGTCGCGTAACGCACGCCCGGCGGCAGCGGCGTCGCCTCGGGCCAGAACGAGGGCTCGCCGGTCTCCTGGACGAACAGCACCGGCGCGGCGTTCACGACGGCGGCGCAGCCGCGCGTCACGTTGCGGTCGGGATCGTCAAGGGTCCATCCGAGGTCCCGGCCGAGGATGTCGACCGTCAGCGTCCCGAGCGCGTCGGACGCCGTGGTCACCACCGGCTGCGCGCCGAGCAGCCCTGCCACCTTCTCGGTGAACGCGTTGCCCCGCCCGACGTGCCCGGAGAGCAGGCAGATCGAGAAGCGCGCCGTGTCGTCGACGCACACGACCGCGGGATCGACCTTCTTGTTCTTGAGCAGCGGCGCGATCATGCGCACGACCGCGCCGACGCTGATCACGAAGACGTGGCAGTCGTAGGCCGTGAACGCCTCGTTCAAGAGCGGCCCCATCGGCAGCGGGAGCGGCTTCGCACCCGCCGGCGCGCCGTCGAACAGCTTCTGCGACACGTAGAGATCCGCGCCCGGGAGCCCCGGGGCGAGCTTCTTCGCGATCTCGATCCCGTGCCGGGTGATCGCGTAAATGGCGTAGGGCTTGCGCTCGGCGATCATGGGGCCTCCGGTTCGGTAGCAGCCTTGTCGAAGCCGCCCGGCGGCGAGGCCGGGGCCTCCCCGACGAGCAGCCCGCTCCGCTCCCCGCGCGTGACGACGACCATGGCGAAGCAGTCGCCCCGCTCGCCCTGCGCGGCCCGGAGATCGCGGACGATCCGCTGCTCGGGCATCGTCGCCTTGGACACGAACACGGCCCGATCGAGGAGGCCAGCGCGCGTGAGCGCCTCGGTCACCTTCGGCATCTCCGAGCCGATCTTCATCAGGACCACGGTGTCGAAGCGCTGGAGGACGTCGGTCAGGTCGTCGACGCCGTACGTGGCGGGCAGGATGGCGATGCGCTCCTGCCCGTCGGCGAGCGCGAGCCCGCTCACGGCAGGGACCGCCGTGACCGAGGTGACGCCGGGGACGACCTCGACCTCGAGCCCGGGGAAGCGGCGCAGCGCCTCGCGGCGCACATAGACGAAGGTGCTGAAGAGCGACGGATCCCCCTCGGTGGCGAACGCCACGGTGAGGCCGCGCGAGAGCCGGTCGCCGATCTGCTCGACGGCCGCGTCCACGTAGGGGCGGACGCGATCCGGGTCCTTGCTCATGGGGAAGGTGAGGAGCAGCCGCTCCTTGTCCCGCTGCTTGCCGACGACGGGCTCGAGGATCCGGTAGGCCATCGAGGCGCCGAAATCCGAGCTGCGGGGGAGCGCGAGCACGTCCGCCTCCTGCAGCACGCGCACGGCGCGCAGCGTGAGCAGGTCCGGCGCGCCGGGGCCGACGCCCACGCCGTAGAGCTTGCCGAGGCCGCTCATGACGCCTCCGAGGTGGACCGCCGCGCGCCGCCGGCCGCAGGCTGGGTCGGCGCTGCGCCCTCCACGGCCTCCTCGGCGTTCGCCGGCTTGGTCGCGGCGAAGATGTGGATCGGGTTCAGCGCCTCGTACCGCACGTAGCGCGCGAGCGGGACGCCGCGCGAGACCGAGAGCAGCGTGACCTCGGGGTCGAGCCCCCGCGCCCGCAGCGCGCGGTACGTCTCGGCGACGTTCTCCATCGTGATGGCGTTGACGACGAGCCGGCCGCCCGGCCGCAGCCGATCGAGCGCCACCGTGACGATCTCCTCCATGCTCCCCTTGCTCCCTCCGACGAACACCGCGTCTGGGTCCTCGAGCGCCGCGAGCGCCTCGGGCGCTCGGCCCGCGACGACGCGCACGTTGTCGACCCCGTGCGTGCGGACGTTGTCGCGGCAGATCTCCACGCCCTCCGGGTCGACCTCGATCGCATAGACCCGCCCGAGGGGGCAGAGCATCGCCGCCTCGATCGAGACCGACCCCGAGCCGGCGCCGACGTCCCAGACGACCGCGTCGGGGCGGATCGCCATCGACGCGATCGAGAGCATGCGCACCTCGCGCTTCGTGATCAGCCCGTTCTTCGGCATGCGCTTCGCGAACGCGTCCTCGTGCAGGTAGGGGACGGCCGGCGGCGGGCGCCACGCGGGATCGCTCCGCAGGAGCAGGAGCACGTTCAGCGGGCCGATGTCCTCGCAGGCGGCGAGCGCGGCGAGGTCGAACGCGCGCACGCGCTCGCCGGCGCCCGCGAGGCTCTCGCAGACCCACGCCTTCCAGCCGGCGTCGCCGTGCTCGAGGAGCCGCGCCGCGAGGCGGGCCGGGCTGTTCTCCCCGTCGGTCAGCACCGCGACCTTCGTGAGGCGGCGGAGGCGCGTCGCGAACCCCTCGGGGGCGCGCCCGTGGACCGAGACGAACGCGGCGTCGTCCCAGGCGATGCCGGTGCGCGCGAACGCCCACTGGACCGAGCTCAGGCTCGGGATGATCTCGACGTGCTCGCCGCCGAGCTTCCGGACGACGAGCGCGCCCACGCCGAAGAACAGCGGATCGCCCGAGGCGAGGATGCACACGTTCTGCTCGGCGGACAGGGCGTCCACGCGGTCGAGCGCCGCGGACAGGCCGCCCTTCAGGGCGATCTTCTCGCCGCGGAACTGCGGGAAGAACTCGAGGTGCCGCTCGCCCCCGACGAGCACCTCGGCGCGGGCGACCGCGGACGCGGCGCGGCTCGACAGGCTGGCGCACCCGTCGTCGCCGATGCCGACGACGGTGACGGCGCGGCGCGCGCTCATCGCGCCACCTTGGCCGTTCCGGTCGAGCCGGCGGATCCTGTCGGCTCCGCCGAGTCCGCCGACAGGAGCAGCAGCGCGTGGACGATCGCGACGGCGATGGGGCTGCCGCCCTTGCGGCCGCGCGCCACGATGAAGGGGAGCCCGGACTCGAGGAGGGCCTCCTTGGACTCCGCCGCCGACACGAAGCCGACCGGCACGCCGATCACGAGCGCCGGCCGCGCCCCCTCCTCCCGGGCGAGGCGCACGACCTCGAGCAGCGCCGTCGGCGCGTTGCCGATCGCGACGATCGCCCCGTCGAGGAGCCCGAGCCGGTGCGCCTTGCGCATCGACTCGATCGCGCGGGTCGAGCCGGCCGCGGAGGCGGCCTGGATGACGTCGTCGTCCGAGATGAAGCAGTGGATCGCGCAGCCGTACGACGCGAGCCGCTGCTCGTTCAGGCCGACGCCGATCATCTTCACGTCGACGAGGACCGGCGCGCCGCCCCGGAGCGCCGCGATGCCCCGCGCGATCGCCTCGGGGTGGAGCCGCATGAGCGACGAGAACTCGAAGTCGGCGGTCGCGTGGATCACGCGGCGGACGACCTGCCACTCGGCCTCCGGGAAGCCGTGCGCGCCGGCCTCCTCGTCGATGATCGCGAAGCTCTTGTCCTCGATGCGCCGCCCGAGCGCGGTCATCTGCCGCATGTCGTTCACCGCGCGCGCCTCATCACTGCTCATGGCTCCTCCGCTCTCTCCGCACCGATGGCACCGGCGGTCCCGGCCGGATATCGGCCGAGCAGCGCCCCGTTGAAATCGACGAGGCAGGCGTGCACCTCGAGGGCGCCGCCCGCGTGACGCGAGGTGTGCTCGACGACGCGCCGGCAGATCCCCCCGGGCACGCCGGTGAGCCCCTCGCGCTGGCACAGCTCGAGCACGTGCCGCGCGGTGTTCGCCTGCCGGATCTCGGCGGCGATCTCCGGCCGCGCGCCGAGCTCCTCGGCGATCTGCGCGAGCAGCTCCATGCTCACCTCCGAGCCGGCGGCGTGCGTCATCATCTTGCCGTCGGCCATCTTCGAGAGCTTGCCGATCATGCCGACGATGATCGCGCGGGCGATCTGCCGCCGCGCGGCGTGGCGGACCCCGGTGCCGATGAAGTCGCCCACCTGGATGAACGCCTCCTCCGGGAGCTCCGGGTAGAGCTTCATCGCGTACGCCTCGGATTTGCCGCCGGTCGTCAGCGCGAGCGTCGCGATGCCGCGCTCCGCGGCGACGTCGATCGCCTGCACGACGCTCGCGCGGAAGGCGGCGGTCGAGTACGGCTTCACGATCCCGCTCGTCCCGAGGATGGAGATGCCGCCGATGAGCCCGAGCCGCGCGTTGATGGTCTGCTTCGCCATCTCCTCGCCCTGGGGGACGCTGAGCGTCACCGTGGCCCCGGCGAAGCCCGAGCCCTCGAGCTCCTCGAGGACCATCTCGGTGATGTTCCGGCGGGGCACGGGGTTCACGGCCGGCGCGCCGACGGGCAGCCCGAGCCCCGGCTTGGTCACGACGGCGACCCCGGCGCCGCCGCGGATCTCGACGCCCGGCTCGCTGCGGAGCTCGACCTCGGCGACGAGCTCGGCGCCGTGGGTGCAGTCGGGATCGTCGCCGGCGTCCTTGATGACGCTGCACGTGGCGCGCGGCCCGTCGCGATCGCAGCGCCTCAGCGGGAAGGTGACCTTCTGCCCGTTCGGCAGGGTGGTCTCGATGGCGTCGACCGCCGCGCCGCGCGCGAGCACGCGCGCCGCCGCCTTGGCCGCGGCGGCCGCGCACGCGCCCGTCGTGAACCCCTCACGCTGCCCTTTCGGGTCTCTCGGCCGGAGCTCTGCCATCGCAGGTGCCGGAACGACTACAACGATTTTCGCGCGGCGTTGTGGGAGAAGCTTTCGAGGCGCGCGCCGCCCTCGGGCGGCGTGACGATTTCCCGCCCTGCTGGTCGGTCGGGGCGAAACTCCAGGAGAGACGCTCAGCCCACGAACGCCCGCGCGCTCTCGAAGAGGCGCAGCCAGGGGCCGCGCTCCGACCACTCCGGGGGAGCCCAGCTGTGCTGCACGGCGCGGAAGACGCGCTCGGGGTGCGGCATGAGGATCGTCACACGGCCGTCGTCGGTGGTGAGGCCGGTGATGCCGTCGGGCGAGCCGTTGGGGTTGGCGGGGTAGCGCGTGGCGACCTGACCGCGGCCGTCCACCCAGCGGGCCGCCACACGCGCCGCGCGGCGATCGGCGTCGCTGGCGAAGTGGGCATAGCCCTCGCCGTGGGCCACGGCCACGGGCAGGCGCGCGCCCACCAGGCCGCGCAGCAGCACCGAGGGGCTCTCCAGGATCTCGACCTGGGCGAGACGGGCCTCGAACTGTTCGGAACGGTTCTTGACGAAGCGCGGCCAGCGCTGGGCGCCGGGGATGATGTCCTTGAGGCCGGCCATCATCTGGCAGCCGTTGCAGATGCCGAGGGCGAAGGTGTTCGGTCGCCTGAAGAAGGCCGACAGCGCCTCGCGCGTCTCGCTGTGAAAGAGCGCCGAGCGGGCCCAACCCATGCCGGCGCCGAGCACGTCGCCGTAGGAAAAGCCGCCGCAGGCGGCCAGGCCGCGGAAGCCCTCGAGCGACACGGCGCCGCTCATCAGATCGCTCATGTGCACGTCGTGGGCGGCGAAGCCGGCGCGGTGGAAGGCGGCGGCCATCTCGATCTGACCGTTGACGCCCTGCTCGCGCAGAATGGCCACCTTGGGCCGTTCGCTGGCGGCCTCGATCAGCGGGCGAGCCAGCGATCGTTCGACGTCGAAGGGCAGATGCGGCGAGATGCCCGGATCCCCGGCGTCGAGCAGCGCGTCGAACTCCTCGCGGGCCTTCTCGGGGTTGTCGCGCAGCGCTCGCATGCGGTAGCTGGTCTCGGACCAGGCGCGGCGCAAGTCCACGCGCGGCTCGTCGAGCACGGCCTGGCCGCCCGCGGTCACCACCAGCCGATCGTCGCTGCGGAGCTTGCCGACGACGTGCGCCGCTCCCTCGAGACCGGCGCGGGCGAAGGCCGAGATGACCTCGGGCGCGTCCTGGGCGCGCACCTGCAGGAGCGCGCCCAGCTCTTCCGAGAACAAGGCTGCAGCCTGAGCGGCCGGAAGCGAGATGTTCGCCGCCAGCGCATCGAGCGACAGCTCCGCGCCGACGCGGCCGGCGAAGCTCATCTCGGCCCAGGTGACGAACAGGCCGCCGTCCGAACGATCGTGGTAGGCGAGCACCAGCCCCCGCTGCCGCAGGCCCTGCACGGTCTCAAAGAAGGCGCGCAGATCGGCCGGCGAGTCGACGTCCGGCACGCTGTCGCCCACTTGCTCGCTGACGGTGGCGAACGCCGAGAGGCCCAGGCGATTCTTGCCGCGCCCCAGGTCGACGGCCACGAGCACGGTGTCCCCGGCGTCGGTGCGGAGCTGGGGCGTGAGCGCGCCGCGCACGTCCGGCACACGGGCGAAGGCCGAGACGATGAGCGAGATGGGAGAGACGACGCTCTTCTCGCCGCCGTCCCAGACCGTGCGCATCGACATGCTGTCCTTGCCGACGGGGATGGCGAGACCGAGCGCCGGGCACAGCTCGAGGCCCACCGCCTTCACGGCTTCATAGAGCCTGGCGTCCTCACCGGGGGCGCCGGCCGCTGCCATCCAGTTCGCCGACAATTTCACGCGCTCGAGGCTCTCGATCGGAGCCGACGCCAGGTTGGTCAGCGCCTCGCCCACGGCCATGCGCGCCGAGGCCGCAGCGTCGAGCACGGCGAGCGGGGCGCGCTCGCCCATGGCCATGGCCTCGCCGCCGTACCCCGTGTAGTCGGTCAGCGTCACCGCTGCGTCGGCCACGGCCACCTGCCAGGGCCCGACCATCTGATCGCGGTGCACGAGGCCGGTGATGGTGCGGTCGCCGATGGTGATGAGGAAGGACTTGTCGGCTACCGTGGGCAGCCGCAGCAGGCGATAGACCGCCTCGCGCAGCGGCAGCTTGGCGGCGTCGAGCGCCTGCCTGGGGGAGGGCAGGCGGCGGACGTCGCGCGTCATCTTGGGCGGCTTGCCGAGCAAGACCGACAGCGGCATGTCGATCGGCTGGTCGTGGAGCTCGGCGTCGTCGAGCACCAGATCGTTCTGCGCCGTCGAGTGACCGACCACGGCGTAGGGGCAGCGCTCGCGCCGGCAGATCTCCTCGAAGATCGTAAGGCGCGAGGCGTCCAGCGCCAGCACGTAGCGCTCCTGCGCCTCGTTGCACCAGATCTCGAGCGGCGACATGCCGGGCTCGACCGAGGGCACCCGGCGCAGCTCGAAGCGCCCTCCCACGCCCGCGTCGTGCACCAGCTCGGGCAAGGCGTTCGACAGGCCGCCCGCGCCCACGTCGTGGATGCTGAGGATGGGCGAACCGGCGCCCAGGGCGTTGCAGCGATCGATGACCTCCTGGCAGCGCCGCTGCATCTCCGGGTTGTCCCGCTGCACCGAGGCGAAATCCAGATCGGCGGACGACGAGCCCGAGGCCATCGACGACGCCGCGCCGCCGCCCAGGCCGATCAACATGGCCGGCCCGCCGAGCACGACGATGGGCGCCCCGGCCGGGAAGGTCTTCTTCAGCGCCAGCTCGGGCCGCACATTGCCGAGCCCGCCCGCCAGCATGATGGGCTTGTGATAGCCGCGCACGCTGGAGGCCGAGCTGCCGTCGCCCGGCACCTTCTGCTCGAAGGTCCGGAAGTAGCCGGCCAGGGCAGGACGCCCGAACTCGTTGTTGAAGGCGGCGCCGCCGAGCGGCCCGTCGAGCATGATGTCGAGCGCCGAGACGATGCGATCGGGCTTGCCGATCGGCTCGGCTTCCCACGGCTGCTCGAAGCCGGGAATGCGCAGGTTCGACACCGAAAAACCGGTGAGCCCGGCCTTGGGCTTCGCGCCTCGCCCCGTGGCGCCCTCGTCACGGATCTCGCCGCCGCTGCCCGTCGAAGCGCCGGGATGCGGCGAAATGGCCGTGGGATGGTTGTGGGTCTCCACCTTCATCAGCACGTGCGCCGGCTCACGCCGCGTCTCGTACAGCGCGCCGGCCCCCGGCTGTGGAAAGAAGCGCTCGGCGTCGAGCCCCTCCATGACCGCCGCGTTGTCGCTGTACGCCGACAGGACATGGTGCGGCGTCACCGCGAAGGTGTTCTGGATCATCTTGAACAGCGAGAGCCCCTGCGCCTCGCCGTCGATCACCCAGTCGGCCTTGAAGATCTTGTGCCGGCAGTGCTCGCTGTTGGCCTGCGCGAACATCATCAGCTCGACGTCGCTCGGATCCCGCCTCAGCTCCGTGAACGCGGCCAGCAGGTAGTCGATCTCGTCCTCGGCCAGGGCCAAGCCGAGCTCCTTGTTGGCGCGCGTCAGCGAGAGCCGCCCCTCGCGCGACAGCGGCACGCGGGCGAGGGGCCGCGGCTTTTCCTCGCGAAAGAGCGCCTGCCCGGCCGCCAGATCGAAGGCCACCGACTCGGTCATCCGATCGTGCAGCGCCCCCGCCGCGCGCGTCAGCTCCTCGCCGGTCAGCGGCCGCGACGCCCGCACGTAGTAGGCGATGCCCCGCTCGATCCGCTGCACCGCCGCGAGCCCCGCCACCCAGGCGATGTCGGTCGCCTTCGAGCTCCAGGGCGAGAGCGTGCCGAACCGCGGCACCACCAGCACGAGCTGACCTTCGTCCTCGCCCGTCCCGCCCCCGCCGTGCGCCAGCGCGTCGTCGTCCAGGAGACGCGACAGCACGTGCTCGCCGCGCTCGTCGAGCGAGGCCCGCGAGTGCACGAAGTAGATCCAGCGGCTCCCCAGCCCGACCACCTCGGGCACCCGCTGCTTCAGCTCGGTCAGGCGCTTGTCGGTACGAAACGGAGAGAGAGCGCGCGCGCCGCGGACGTGTCGGAAAGCAGCCATGGCGGGCTTTTGGCCCATGGGGGCGGCCGATTCAACCGAAACGGGCAGCCACGGGCGCCGGCGGTTCCGCCACCGAGGGCTATCCCTCCGACCCCTCGGCCGGAGGGATAGCCCTCGCAAGATCCCGAACGATTACAAAGACTTCTTCGCAGGGTTGTTGAAGAAGCTCTCCAGGAGCACGCTCCCCTCCGGCGCGCCGAGCGAGACCAGGTGGTCGCGGAGCGGGTAGAGGATCGCGCCGTCGCCCGCGCACAGCGCGGCGTCGTAGGGCCCTCCCGCGAGCTCCCGCTCCACGAGGGCGCACGCGCGCGCCGGCCGCTCGGGGTGGCCGATCGGGGGGAGATCGCGGGCGACCGCGAGGCGGACGGCGGCGGGGAGGCGCTCGCGGACGAACGGCTCGGAGGCGAAGGTCTCGCCCGGCTCGACGAGCCAGAGCAGGTCGAGCTGCGCCGCGCCGGCGGCGGCCGCGCTCCGGGCGATCCCGAGGGCGGCGGTGATGCCGGTGTCGGTGGCGATCACGAGCGCGCGGCCGGAGAAGCCCGGCGCGAGCCGCAGCTTGCCCCAGGGTCCGCTGAACTCGAGCTCGGCGCCGACGGCGATGTCGTTGAGCACGTTCGAGCCCGGCCCGGCCCCGACGCGCTTCACCGCGATCTCGACCGCGCGCTGCTCGGCGTCGCTGGAGAGCAGCGAGTAGGCGCGCTTCGCGAGCCTGCCGCCGGGCAGGGTGACGCCGGTGTTGATGATCACGTACTGCCCGCCGGCGAAGCCGATCTCCGCGCCATCGACGCGCTCGAGCCGGAGCAGCCGGGCGGCGTCGCCGAGCGGCGTTGCGTGGGCGATCCTGATCTTCGGGTTGCCTTGTGTTGCCATGACGTCACTCCTGCGTTCGCGCGGTCGCGATCACGCGCCTCATGGGCGCTCCGGTGAGCGGGGCGTGAGCGGCGCGCGCGTCACTCGGCCGGGTAAATCTCGTGCACGAAGTCGTGCATCTCCTCGAGCTCCCGGTAGAGCCGGCCGAGCCCGTCGACCTGGGCGCGCAGATCGAGCTCGACCTGCTTCGTGAGGATGAGGAGCGAGCGCAGGTAAGGCAGCTTCGGGTCGCCGGCGGGGGTCTTCGCGACCTTCTCCTGGAGCTCCACGAGCGACCCCTCGAAGAGGCGCGAGAGGTTCTTCAGGTCCCCGGCGCGCAGCATCGCCGAGACCGGCCCGGGCTCGGCGGCCGCGGCGCCGAGCTCGGCGAGCTCGTGCGTGCGCTCGGCGGGATCATCGATGCCCAGGATGTTCATGAGCCCAAGGCGGAGCGCGGCGATCTCGTGACAGGCCATATCGGTTCCCTTCTGTCGGTCCCTCGTACCAGCTAGGAGAGAGGGCGGAAAGACGAAGGCGGGGAGAAGAGACGCGCGCGCCGCCGCGTGAGAGCGGGCGAGGCGCGCCCGACACCGCGGCGCACGCCGGGCTCAGAGCGCGTCGGTGCGCTCGAGGAGCACGCCCGAGGCGGCGATGGAGATGGCGGCGAGCGGGATGGCGATCGCCAGCGCGACCGGGCCGAGCCAGGCCGAGGTCGCGTCGCTCCAGAGCAGCGACGCGAGCACCGTCGCCCTCCTGAGCCCCTCGTGCGCCTCGAACGCGTCGGGCCGGTAGATGAACGCCGCCGTGGGCATCAGCGGCGCGATCCACGCGCCCGACGCGACCAGGAGCGCGAGGAAGCCGTCCCGCATCCGCGCCAGGAGCGGCAGGAGCGCCGAGAGCAGCGCGATCGAGAGCGCGACGAGGAAGAGGCCGGCGCCGAGCGCGCCCGCCGCGCTGATCATGTCGCTCGCGCCGATGTGCGGCGCCACGGCGAGCGCCGTAGAGGCCGCGACCACCACGCCCGCCGCGGCCCCGGCGAGCAGCGAGGGCGCCGTGCGCGCGGCGAGGAAGACGCGGGCGCGGATCGGCTTGGCGAGCAGGAGCTCGAGGCGACGCTCCTCTCGCGCCGTGACCGTCGCGTCGACGAGGCCCGCCAGGGCGACGAAGTACGCGACGAAATAGGCGGCGAGGAGATCGTTGATGAGGAGCACGGCGGCCATCCCCTCGATCGCGAAGGCCTGCTCGAGGAAGCGGATGACCTGCGCCGGCAGGCGCACGATCAGCGCGTGGCTGCCGAGCACCACGAGCACGCCGGCGGCCGCCGCGACGAGCGAGGTGCGGCGCGGGGCGCGGCGCGCCTCGAGCGCGAAGTAGCCGCGGAGCGAGGCCGCGGCGGGGGCGGTCGCCCGGGTCATGCTTCCATCCTCCGGACGCCCGCGGCGCCGATCGCGATGGTGAGGGCGGTGAGCGCGGCGAGCGCGAGCATCGGGGGGCCGAGCACGGCGGGGCCGAGGTGGTCGAGGCTCCCGAGGCCGAGCGCGCCGAGGGCGATCGGGTTCGCGAGGGAGAGGCTCCGCCAGGCGGGCTGATAGAAGCCGATGAGCGAGAGGCCCACGAGGCCCCCGAGCGTGGCGAACCCGATCAGCGCCGAGGCGCCGCGGTGCCTCACCCACGCGGCGATCGCGGCGCAGAGCGCGGTCGCGAAGAGCGCCGCGAAGGCGTGGAGCGACATCGCGCCGAGGAAGGGGCCGGGGCGGAAGCCGGGGACGCGCGCCGTGAAGTAGGCGGCGCCGGCGAGCTGGGTCGCGACGTGCAGGGTCACCATCACCGCGCACGCGCTGAGCGCGCGGAGCACGAAGTAGCGGGGGATCGAGAGCGGCTTGCTGGCCAGGAGCGGCAGCACGCCGGTGTCGCGCTCGCGGAGCACGACGCCGCTGGCGAGCACCACGGGGATGAACGCGATCACCTTGTTCATCGTCAGGTCGATCCACACGTACATGAAGACCTGGAACGGCGCGGCGTCGCCGAACCACGCGGCGATCGCGGCGCGCACGTGATCGGGCGGGCGCGCGAGCACGACGGGGATCGCGACCAGCGCGTAGACGAGCATCGCGACGCAGAGCCAGGTCTTCCGCTCGCGTAGCGTCGTGAGGTAGTCGAGCCAGAGGAGGCGGATCACGAGGCCTCCCTGCGCACGAGCGCGAGGTAGAGATCGTCCATGGTGCGCGCCCCGTGCGCGTCCTTGAGGCGCTCGACCTCGTCGCAGGCGACGAGGCGCGAGCGGTGCATCACCGCGACGCGGCGGCAGAGGGCCTCGACGTCGGAGAGGATGTGCGACGAGAACACGATGGTGACGCCGCGCTCGCGCGCGAGCGCGCGGAGCACCTCGAGCAGCTCGTGGCGGCCGAGGGGATCGAGCCCAGAGGTCGGCTCGTCGAGCAGGAGCACCGCGGGCTCGTTGATCAGCGCCTGGGCGATGCCGACCTTCTGGGCCATGCCGGTGGAGAAGCCGCGCAGGGGGCGGTCCGCCTCGCGCTCGAGCCCGAAGCGGCGCAGGAGGGCGCCGGCCCGCGCGGCCGCGACGTCGCCGGGCAGCGCGAACATCGCGGCGATGTAGTGGAGGAAGCCGCGCGCCGTCATGTCGGGGGGCAGCGAGTACGACGCGGGCAGGTAACCCGCGTTCCGCCGGACCTCGAGCGTCTCGTGGACGACGTCGCGCCCGAGCACGCGCGCGGTGCCCGCGGTGGGCCGGGTCAGGCCGAGGAGCATGCGCAGCGTCGTGGTCTTGCCGGCGCCGTTGTGCCCCATGAAGCCGAATATCTCGCCGGCCGCGACGCTGAAGCTCACGCCCTCGACGGCCGTGACCTTCGCGAAGCGCTTGCCGAGCGCGTTCACCTCGATCGCCTGGTTCATCGCTTGCTCCTTGCGCGCGACGCGGTCGCGCGCTGCTCCGTGGGGATCGCCGTCGTGGAGGTCGTCTCCGTGGGGGGCGCTGCAGGACGCGCGGCCAGGCCGGCGCGAAAGATGTCGGCGATCGCGTCGAGCGTGCGCTCGCCGGCGAAGGCGCAGAACGACGTGATCAGCCCGAGGTGCTGGGGCGCGAAGCGCAGCACGCCGAGGACGAAGGGGATCGCGTCGCGATCGACGTCGGGCCGGATCTCCCCGCGCGCGATGCCCTCGTCGACCCAGCCGTTGATCTGGGCGATCTGCGCCTTCGCGGCGGCGGCGCTCGCGGCGTCGTCGAGCGGGCGGAGCGCGCGGAGGTCGGGATCCTCGCGGAGGAGCTTGCCGAAGAGCGGCTCGGCCGCCTGCTGTCGGTAAGCGAAGCGGAGGGTCGCGACGAGGCGATCGAGCGGGGATTCCAGGCCGAGCACCTCGGCGGCGAAGCGCGCGCGGATCGTGGCGAACGCTTGCTCCACCACCTCGCGCAGGAGGGACTCCTTGTCGGCGAACTCGAGGTAGAGGGCGCCCTTTGCGCAGCCGGCCTCGGCGGCGACGGCGTCGAGGTTGGTGCCCTTGAAGCCGCGCTCGACGAAGTGGCGCTTCGCGGCGTCGAGGATCCTGGTGCGCCGCGCAGGGTCGCGGGGTCTGTCGGGGCGGCGGACGGGCACAGAACTCATATGACTGAATTGGGCATATGAGTCAACTCGGGCGGCTCTGGCGCGGGACGTGGGCAGGGGACCACGACGGCCGAGGTGGCGCGCGGGCTGCGGGGGAGGCTCCGCGCGTCGGCGATCCACGCTCGAGGCGGCGCCCGGCGCCGCGCCTCACTGCATGATGTCGTCGACGAGCCGGGCCACCAGCCGGTCGCCGAGCAGGTGCTCCTCGACGAGGTCCTTCGCGTCCTCCTCGCGGACGCCGCGGTACCAGACCCCGTCGGGGTAGACGGCGACCGTCGGCCCCTCGCCGCAGCGCCCCATGCACGACGTCCTCGTCACGCGGATCTGCTGCTGCTGGCCGGCCTGCTTCACGAGCCGGCGCACCGACTCGAGGAGCGCCAGGCTGCCGCGGTCCACGCAGTCGGCGTTGCCGCAGACGAGCACGTGCTTGCGCAGCGAGCGGTGGGCGTGCGGGTGGTTCGACGCCTGCGTGTGCGTGAGCGTGTGGCGCACGCTGTAGAGCATCGCCTTGAGCCCGCCGACCTCCCGGGCGAGCCCCGGCAGCGCGGTGCGGTACATGCACGTGTCGCAGGGGAGCGGCGCCTCGCCGGCGAGCGCCTGGCGCGCGCGCTCGTCGATCAGGCCCGCGAGCGCGCTCGACCGGCCGAGGTGCGGCGCGAGCGACGCCCGGATCCACGGGTACGTCGATGAAAAGCGTTCGACCTGCTCGGCGAGCTTCGTCATGAGCCGCCCGGCGAAGAGGAAGTAGGGGACCACCACGACGCGCTCCGGCCGGTGCCGCGCGACCCGCTCCAGCGTCTCTTCGACCGAGGGCCGGGTGACGCCGATGAAGGTCGGCTCGACGAGCTGGAGCCCGCGGCCTTCGCCGATGAGGCGCGCCGTCTTGCAGAAATCGCCGTTCGCGTCGGGGTCGCTCGACCCGCGCCCCACGACGACGAGCGCCGACCGGGCCCGCGCCGCCGGGTCGGCCGGCAGCGCGGTCGCGGCGCGCTCGAACGCGAGCTCGGCGAGCGCCGGGTGCACGCCGAGCGGCCGCGCCGCCGAGAAGCGCACCCCCGGGTGCGCGGCCCGCGCCCGCTCGAGCGCGAGCGGGATGTCGTTCTTCACGTGCCCCGCCGCGAACAGGAAGAGCGGCACGACCGCCACGCGGGACGCCCGCGCCGCGAGCGCCGCGAGCGCGTCGGCGAGGTGAGGCGTCGCGAGCTCGATGTAGCCGTGCTGCACGGCGATCTCGGGCCGCGCCGCGGCGTAATCGGCCACGATCGCCTCGAACTCGGCGTTCGACGCGGCGTCGCGGCTGCCGTGGCCGATCAGCAGGAGACCGTCGTCATGCACGCGAGCGCCTCCTCCAGGGTGAGCGGGAGGCCCGCGCCGCCCCGCGGCGGCAGAGGGCTCATCCGGGTCCAGAGCTCGGCGACCCACGGCCGCCGCATCCGCGCCCGCGCGAGGAGCTCCCCCCGCGCGAACACCTCCCGCGGCGGCCCGTCCGCGAGGACCTGGCCGTCGCCCAGCAAGACAGCGCGCGAGGCGAAGAGCGGCACGAGATCCACCGCGTGGGTCGCGGTGACCAGCGTGGTCCCCTGCTGCTCGGAGAGCGCGCGCAGCGTCTGGCACAGGGCGAGCTCGCCTTCCGGGTCGAGCCCCGCGGTCGGCTCGTCGAGCAGCAGCACCCGCGGCCGCATCGCCAGCATCCCGGCGATGCACGCGCGCTTGCGCTCGCCGAAGCTCAGCGCCTCGATGGCCCGGTCGGCGAGGTGGGCGATCTGCACGGCGGCGAGCGCCGCCTCGGCGCGGCGGCGCGCCTCGGGCGCGGGCAGGCCGAGGTTTCGCGGGCCGAACAGGACGTCGTCGAGGAGCGTCGCGCCGAGCAGCTGGTCGTCCGGGTCCTGGAGCACGAGCGCGGCGCCCGCGGCGACGGCGTCCGAGGGCGAGCCCACGCGGCGGCCCGCGATCTCGACGTCGCCGCCGGGCGCCGGGAGCAGCCCGACGAGCGTCCGGAGCAGCGCTGTCTTGCCGGCGCCGTTGCCGCCGAGCACCGCCACGGACTCGCCCTCGCCGACGTCGAGGCGCACGTCGCGCAGCACGGGCTCGCCGCGCCGGTAGCCGAGCCGGGGGGCGCGCAGCGCGATCATCCGGCCTCTCCCGCGGCGACGCTGAGCCCGAGGGCCGCGAGGGCGGCGGCGGCGAACGCGACGTTCGCGGCGGGCGCGCTCGTCCTTCGGTCGGCGACGGGGAGCTTCCCCTGGTAGCCGCGGAGCTGCATCGCGAGCGCGGCGCTCTCGGAGCGCTCGAGCGTCCGGAGCGCCACGACGCCCGCGACGGCGCCGGCCGAGCGCGCGGCGGCCCCGGGGCGGGTGAACCCGCCGCGGAGCGCGGCGGCGCTCCACGCGCTGTCGGCCGCGCGCTGGAGCACGCCGGCGAAGCGTCGGGTCAGCGCGAGCAGCTCGACGAGGGCCGCGGGGACGCCGAGCCCGGCGAGCGCCGCCTCGATCTCGGCGGGCGCTGCGGCGCCGGCGAGCCACCGGAGCACGGCGGCCGCCGCGAGGACGCGCGCGCCGATGGCCGCGGCGCGGCGGGCCCCCTCGGCCGTGATCGCGTCGACGGGGAACGGCGCGCCGGGGAGGAGCGGCGCTCCCGGCGTGAGCGCGAGCGCGAGCGCCGCCGCGACCGCTCCGATCCACGCGGCGGGCGCGGCGGCGCGGAGGACGGCGCGCGCCGGCGTGCCCTGGAGGCGGAGGGCCGCGCACGCGAGGAGGAGCAGCGCGGCCGGCGTGACGGGCGAGCGCGCGCCCGCGGCGACGCAGCACGCCGCCACGGCGGCCCCGAGGCGGAGCCGGGCGTCCACGTCGCGGAGCCGCGGGGGCGGGTCAGTCCGCACGGAGGCCTTGGCCGCCGGCCTTGACCGCGGGCGCGCCCGCGCGCTCGACGAAGAGCACGCGCGAGAAATAGCCGAGGGCGAAGCCGGCGAGGAGCCCGGCCCAGAGGAACGCGAAGAGCAGGAGGTCGCCCTCGAGGCCCGCGAACAGCGGCCCCGTGTCGTGGCGCCCTGCGTCCTCGGCGACGCGGCGCACCACGGCCTCGTCGACGCCGTCCCAGGACGCATTGCCGCAGGCGGCGAGCCAGAGGGAAGCGGCGAGCCGGAGCGCTGCCGCGCACGCGCGCCGCGCGAGCGGCGCTGGCAGCGGGCGCTGTCCGAGCCGCCGCGTCACGACGCCCCCGGGGCGAGCCGGACGACCTGGAGCCGGTCCAGGATGTCGGGCCGCCGGGCGCGCAGGAAGGCGAGCGCCCCCGCGGTCATGACGCCCTCGAGCAAGCCGAGCGGCAGCTGGGTGGGGACGAAGGCCAGGGCGACGCCCGTGAACATGGACGTCACCGACCCCTCGCCCGAGAGCCCGAGCGCGAGCGCGAGCGCCGTGGTGGCGTAGGTTGCCCAGTCCGACGTCACGCCCGCCAGGAACCCCGCGACCCAGAGGTTCGCGCCGCAGCGCCGCGCGAGGTGGAAGGCGAAATATCCGGTGAAGGCGCCCGCGATGCCCATCGACGCGACGTCGGCGCCGAGCGTGGTGAGGCCGCCGTGCGCGAGGAAGAGGGCCTGGATAAGGAGCGCCACCACGGTGACGAGGACGGTCATCCAGGGGCCGATGAGCACCGCCGCGAGCCCTGTGCCGCACGGGTGGGAGCAGGTCCCGGCGGTCGGCACCGGCACGGGCATGCACGAGATCGCGAAGACGGCGGCCGCGATGAGGCCGACGAACGGCTTGTAGAAGGCGTCCTGCTCGGTGCGGCGCCGGAGAAGGTGGAGGGCGATCGCGACGAAGGGCAGGGCGAGCGCGTTCCAGAAGGCGCACCAGCCGAGCGGCAGGACGCCTTCCGCGAGGTGCATCGCGGCCGCGGGCCGGGGCGCGAGGAGCGTCCCCAGGGACACGGCGGCGATCGACAATGCGCGGCCGTGAAGACCGATTTCGGCGCTCCGGGTGAAGTCCGCACCCGAACGCCACGAAGACGTGCGCAAGCTGCACCTCGTGGGAGGCTCGGGTAGGTCTCCCGGCTCATGGGTTCAGGGAGCTGATCGAGCTCCCAGCGCTGCGTCCACCTTCCCAGGCCTCTTCCTAAATGAGGCCCAGTGGTCTTCGGAGGCAGCTCCCCACTCACGGTGGCGGGACCGCGCCGGTTTTGCACCGGCTTCCCTGTTATGCCCCGGAGGGCACCCGAGGAATGGATTGTCAGGCCGGTGCTCGGTAATCCCGTTTCGTGCCCGGCGTCAAGGACGTCGCGCCCCGATCGCGGAGGAGGCGCTTCGCGGAGGAGGCGCTCAGCGGGCGCTGCATCTGGCATGGCGTGTCGGACGAGCTCCCCGTCGAGCGCGGGCCAGCTCCGCCTCGCGCGCGGTGCCCCGCGCGTCGGCCCACGTATCCAGGCGGCGCGATCACGCGAGCCGGGCGCGTACCGGGGTGCGGACCCCGGGCGCGCGGACCGGGCGAACCCGGGTGCGTCGACCGGGGTCGAGCTTCCGCCTTGCGCGCTCCGGCCCGCCACGCGCCCTCGTCCGCGGCGTTGGTGCGGCGGTGATGCCTGCCGCTGGTGGACGCCTCGCCCTCGCGGGCACTGCCGGGGCGCACGAAGCCATCACTGCCGAGGCGCGCCGCGCGCCCGTCGGTGCCCCCATCGAGCAGACATGGGCGCGCCGACGAGCGATCGAGGCCCTGTGATGCGATGGCCGAGGCCGAGAAATTGACCCAGACGCATCACGCGAAGAGTCGTCGAGCACACGTCTTGAATTATGTCCCCCTTAGATAAAACCTGTTTACTTTGTCGCCGTGCGGGTGCAGCGCCTGTCGCGGGCTGCGCCTGAGCGGGGTCTCTCGTGCGCTTGAATACAAGGCGCCGGCGCGTTCTTTCCGCAGTGTGCTTTGTTCGTCCGGGCTCTTTACTCGGGAGCAGGCGTCCGGTGTACGGCCTGCTGCCTCGTGGCATCTCTTATTGAAGAGATGAGGGATTTCGTGTTCGCTCGTCTCGGAATGCACGGCGAACGCTGCGCTGTGCGCTGTCTCCGGTGGAGGGGTATGCCCGGCTCGAACGTGAATTCCCGCTGCGCTTGTGTGTGTGGGTTGCGCGCCCGCCTGGCCGCCTTCGTGTCTGGAGCGCTCTGCTCGCTCGGCGTGCAGTCATTGCACTTTGTTATCGACAACGCGCTTGCGGATGCCACAATCTGACTACCGCATGCGCACCGGCGCGGACCCCCCAGCCCGGAGCGCATGCGGTCTTTTTTCTTCGCACCGTGGCGGACGTTCAAGACTCCGGCGCGGTGTCCCTGCCGCGGTCATTCTGGGCCCCCCTCCAGCGTGATGCGCGGTATTTTTTTTGCCGTCGAGCGCGCGGTTCGCGCCTCCCGAGCCTTCACTTGCCCGTGAATGTGGCCTGCGATTTCGCCAGGAACGCTTTCATTCCGAGCTGTTGATCTTCGCTGCCGAAGAGCGCGGCGAATGCCTGGGCTTCCAGCTCGTTGGCGGCGGCGAGGTCGAGGCTCTCGCCGCGCAGGAGGACGCGTTTGGCGGCGGCGACGGCGAGCGGCCCGCGTGAGGCGATCTTGAGGGCGGTCTCGCGGGCGCGCGCGAGGAGCTCGGTCGCCGGGAAGACGGCGTTGACGAGCCCGATCGACAGCGCCTGCTGGGCGGTGATCATGTCTCCTGAATAGACGAGCTCGCGCGCGCGTCCTGGCCCGACCCGTCGCAGCAGCCGCTGGGTCCCGCCGAACCCCGGGATGACGCCCAGGTTCACCTCGGGCTGGCCGAGCTTGGCGCCTTCGGCGGCGTAGATGAAGTCGCATGCGAGGGCGAGCTCGCAGCCGCCGCCCAGCGCGAAGCCGTTGACGGCGGCGATCACGGGGAAGGGGGCAGTCTCGATGAGCTCGGCGAGCCGGTGGCCTGCGTCGGCGAACCGTTTCGCGGCGATGCTGTTCATGGCCGCCATCTCCGCGATGTCGGCGCCGGCGACGAACGCCTTGCCGGCGCCGGTCAGCACCGCCGCGCGGACCTCGTTGCCGTCGGCGGGCGCGAGGAGGTCGCGGAAGGCCGTGGTGAGCTCGCCGAGGACGGCGGGGTTCAGGGCGTTGAGTTTGTCGGGCCGCTGGATGGTCACGATGGCGACGTGATCCGCGCGCTCGACGGCGACGAACTGGAGCGTACCGCGAGCAGGGGCCCCCGGCTGCTGTTCTTGAGCGGTCATGGAGCGTGGTTAGCAGCGCCCCGCGCCGGGGGGAAGCGTCTGCCGCGGGCCGGGGAGGGCGTCATTCCGTGTCCTCACGGGCCTGCTATGCTGAGCCCGTGGACGAGCCGACGAGCGAGCGATTTCCGGAGGAGTCTCGCACCTGTTCCGGGACATGGCCCGTCGCTCGATGATCCGAACTCACCGCTTGAGTGCGGGTGCGCGACGTGACGGTCCTGTCGCGAGCCCGCGTGCGATCGTGGTGAGTCGAGCAGACCGCCCGTCCTCCGACCCGCACACCCGTGTTCGCCTCGCGCGTATCCCGCCGCCGCTCCCCCGTCATCATCCCCCCTGGAGAGAGCCAGGGAGGGAGGGGGTGCCGCGCGGGGGGCCGGCGGGGTAGGGCCCCACGAACCCGAGCGCCGGCCCGCTCCGTGCGACGCCCTTTCAGATCGGCCCCGCCGTTCAGCCGGCCACGGCCCCCCAAAAGGCGCGAGTTCGTGGGAGGGGCCCCCGCCGGCCCCCCGCGCGGCGCCCCCTCCCTCCCTGGCTCCGCAGCAGCCGCCTACACCGCCCGCCCGCTCTTCTGCCCCTTCTCGTCGTACACGTAGAACCCCCGCCCGCTCTTCTTCCCGTACCACCCCGCCGCCACCAGGTTCCGGAGCAACGTGGCCGCCCGGTACTTCGAGTCCCCGAACTCCCGGTGCAGCACCTCCGCGATCGACAGCACCGTATCGAGCCCGATCAGGTCGGCGAGCTCGAGCGGCCCCATCGGGTGGTTCAGCCCGAGCCGCGCCCCCGCGTCGATGTCCTCCGGCGTGGACAGCCCCTCCTGGAGCGCGAAGCACGCCTCGTTGAGGAAGGGGATCAGCATCCGGTTCACGATGAACCCGGGCTGGTCCTTCGAGGTGATCACCGTCTTGCCGAGCCCAACCGAGAGCGCCCGGACGGCCTCGTACGTCGCGTCCGACGTCTGGACCCCACGGACGAGCTCGACGAGCTTCATCAGCGGCACCGGGTTCATGAAGTGCATCCCGATGACCAGCTCAGGCCGGCCGGTCGCCGCCGCCAGCCGCGTGATCGAGATCGACGACGTGTTCGACGCCAGGATCGCCCCCTTCGGCAGCGCCGCGTCGGCGAGCTTGAAGATCCCGCTCTTCACCTCGAAGCTCTCGGTCACCGCCTCCACGGCCAGGTCGACCCCGGCCAGGCCCGACATCCCGTCGGCCACCGCGACCCGGCCGAGGAGCGCCTCCCGCGCCTCCGCGGCCAGCTTGCCCTTCTCCACCTGCTTCGCGAGAATGGCGGCGATCTGGGCCTTGCCCGACTCCGCCAGCGCCCTCGAGACGTCGCACAGGACCACCTCGAGGCCCGCGGCCGCGGCGACCTGGGCGATGCCTCGCCCCATCTGGCCCGCGCCGATCACCCCGAAGCGCTTGATCGTCGTAGCTTCCATGCCCGCGGTTGATAGCCGAAGCCGAGAGCGCGGTGAACCGCCCTCGGCCGCGGCCTGACGGCCCGCCCGCTCGGACGTCCACGCGCCACAGGAGCAGAAGCGCGCGAAAGCTCCGGCCGACCTTCCAGGCCCGCGGGGGCGAGGAACCTTGAAACCGTGTCGTCCGCCCGGCTATCTTCGCCCGGCCCGTGAACGGACCGGACCGAATTCGCGAGGTCCGCGGAGAGACGATGAGCGTTGAGACGATTCGGATGGCCCTTGGGCGTCTGCAGGATGAGCCCGAAAACGAGGCAGCCTGGAACGAGCTCGCGGAGGCCGTGACTGCTCCGAACAACGGCGCGGGCCCCGGGGACGTCGAGCGCCTGCTCGGCGCGGCGCGCGGGCGGCACGAGCAGCGGAAGGAATGGCAGGCCGTGGCCCGCCTCCTCGAGCTGGAGATCGCCCTCGCCGCAGGCAGCGCCGTCGAGCCCGCGATGCAGGCCGAGCTCGCCCGCGTCTACCACGAGGAGCTCATCGACGTCGACCGCGCGGCGGCCGCGTACAAGCGGCTGCTCGAGCTGCGCCCCGACGACGACGCCGCGGCCGAGGCGCTCGAGACCGACGCCTCGAAGCGCGAGCGGTGGCGCGACCTCGTGGACCGGTACGTGGCCGAGGCCGAGGGCGCGACCGACGGCGCCTTCAAGAGCGCGCTCTACACGAGCGCGGCCGACATCGGCTACCGCTACGGCCGCGCCGAGCTCGGCGCCAGGGTGGCCGAGCTCATCGAGCTCGCCCTCATGCTCGACCCGAAGAACCTCCGCGCGGCCAACCTCGCCGAGATCGCCTTCTCCTCCGCGGGGGACTGGGACGCCGTCGTCCGCGTCCAGTCGCTCGTCAAGGCCGAGGCCCAGCTCAAGGAGGACCGCATCGCGGCGGCCCTCCGCGCCGCGCGCACCACCAAGGCCCGCTTGAACGATCCGGCCCGCGCGGTCGGGGCGTACGAGGAGCTGCTCGACCTCTCGCCCGGCCAGCCCGAGGCGCTCTCGTTCCTGACCGAGGCCTACTCCGCCGCCGGCGACTGGGATCGCCTCGTCGCCCTCTACGAGGACCAGCTCCGCAGCGGCGGCGTGAAGCCCGGCGAGGAGCTCGGCATGCTCGTGCAGATCGCCATGGTCCACTGGCGCATGCGCGGCCAGCCCCAGGCGGCCGAGCCCTATTTCGACCGCGTGCGCCGCGCCGACCCCGCGCACGCCGGGATGCTCAACTTCTACCGCGAGGTCCTCGAGCAGCGCGGCGACAAGCCGCGGCTCACGACGATCCTCACGGACGCGCAGCGCGCCGTGCCCGACGGCGCCGAGAAGCGCGCCATCGCCACGGAGCTCGCGCGGCTCGCCGAGTCGCAGGAGAACGCCGCCAAGGCGATCGAGCAGTACAAGTCCGTGCTCCGGACCGACCCGGAGAACCGCCAGGCGCGCGACGCGCTGAAGCGCCTCTACCTGCAGACCGAGGGGTACAACGCCCTCGTCGAGCTCCACCGGCAGGACCTGGAGCGCACGCCCGCCGACGACGTCGCCGGCAGGGTCGGGGTGCTCCGCGACATCGCCGGGATCTACCGCGATCGCGCCAAGAACGACGCGGCCCTCGTCACGGTCCTCACCCAGATCGTCCAGCTCGACGACAAGGACGTCGACGCCGTGCGGGAGCTGACCCGCATCTACGAGTCGCTCGGGCGCTGGCGCGACCTGCTCTCGTACCAGCAGCGCCTCGCCGAGCTGACCGAGAGCCCCGCCGAGAAGGCGGGGCTCTACCGCGCGGTCGCGCGGCGCTGGTTCGACCAGTTCTCCAACGTCCAGAACGCCATCGCGGCGTACGAGGCGCTGCTCACGGTCGAGCCGATCGACGAGGAGGCGCAGCAGAAGCTCCGCGAGCTCTACCTGAAGCGGCGCGCCTGGCCGCAGCTCTACTCGCTCTACGAGCGCAAGCTCGAGGGCGCCGAGGGCGCCGCCAAGATCGAGCTCCTCGGCGAGATGGCCAAGCTCGCGGCCGAGCGGCTCGACCGCGGCGCGGACGCGATCGCGCTGCAGAAGCGGATCCTCGAGCTCGACCCGAGCGCCCCCGGGGTGCTCGACGCGCTGGAGAAGCAGGCCGAGCGCGAGAAGGACTTCGGCACGGTCGCCGAGGTGCTCGAGCGCCGCGTCGACCTCGCGCCCGACGACGCGGCGCGGCTCGTCTCGCTGCAGAAGCTCGGGGCGGTGTACGCCGAGCGCCTCAAGGATCCGGCCCAGGCGGCGCGGACGTGGCGGCGCGTGCTCACGCTCTCGCCGGGGCACGCGCGCGCGCTCCGCGTCCTGCGCGACGCGTACTTCGCCGCGGGCGACTGGGACGGGCTCGAGGAGCTCTACGCCTCGCAGAACGACTGGGAGGGCCTCGTCGACTTCCTCTCGGGCGCGGCGGACAAGGCGACCGACCCGGCCACGAAGCTCGACATCTCCTTCCGCGCGGCCCGGATCTTCGAGGAGCAGCTCAAGGCGCCCGAGCGCGCGGCGCGCTCGTACGAGCGCGTGCTCAGCGTCTCTCCGAAGGACGCGCGCGCCGCGGCGGCGCTCGTGCCGATCTACGAGGAGGAGGAGAAGTGGGCCCGGCTGCCGGCGCTCTACGAGATCCTCCTCGACGCGACCGACGACGCCGAGGCGCAGGTCGGCATGCTGCGCAAGCTCGCGGCGGTGACGGGCGGGCCGCTCTCGGACAAGCCGAGCGCGCTCGGCTACGCGCGCCGCGCCTACGAGCTGAAGCCGGACGACGACGGGCTCGATCTGCTCGAGGCCTGGTCGCGGGCGGCGGGCTCGTGGGGGCCGTTCGTCGAGGCGGTCGAGGGCCGGCTCCGGACGGCGGAGGACCTCGAGACCGACGTGCAGCGCACGCTGCGGCTGAAGCTCGCCGAGGTGTACGCGCGCGAGATGGGCAAGCTCGACGAGGCGGTGACCGTCTACCGCGGCCTCGTCGAGGACGATCCGTCCGACGACGCCACGGTGCGGGCGCTCGACGCGCTCCTCCGGGCGAACGAGCGGCAGGCCGATCTGCGGTGGCTGTTCGAGCTCAGGGCGAGCCAGGTCGGGGGCGAGGACCGCGCCGAGATCCTCGAGGAGTGGGCGACGCTCGAGGAGGAGGTCTTCGGCGACCCCGCGAAGGCGATCGAGCTCCTGCGCAAGGTCATCGCGCTGACGCCCGGGCGCATCAACGCGCTGCGGGTGCTCTCGCGCCTCCTGAACGCCGCGGGCGAGTACGAGGCGGCGTCCGTGATCGTGGCCACGCACCGCGACGTCAGCGAGGGCGACGAGCGGGCGCGCCGCGAGATCGAGCTCGCGACGCTCTACCTGGACCGGCTGGATCGGCCCGCGGACGCGTTCGAGGCGGCGGTGCGCGCGCTCGATCTGGCGGCGCACGACCCGGACGCGATCACCGTCCTCTCGCGGCTCGTCGAGCGCCCGGAGACGCGCGTGCGCGCGGCCAAGGTGCTCGCCGTCGAGTACGCCGAGACGGGCAACCACCGGCGCGAGGCGATGGCGCTCCGGGTCATCCTCGAGTCGGAGCGGGATCCGGCGCGGCGGCGGGAGCTCTACCTCACGCTCGCGAGCGTCGAGGAGACGAAGCTGCACGCGGCCGGGACGGCGTTCGACGCGCTCCTCCGGGCGCTGCACGAGTTCTCGGACGACATCGAGCTCTGGGATCGCGCCGCCGAGCTGTCGCGGCGCGCCGGCCGCCCGACCGACCTCGCGGAGGCGTACCGCGTGCACCTCGTCGCGGGCCGCACCGAGGGCGACAAGGTGCTCGGCAGCTCCGTGGAGGTCGAGCTCTGCGAGCGCGCGGCGAGCCTCCACGACGAGCAGCTCGGCGACCCGGAGGGCGCGAAGCCCTACCTGGAGCGGGTGCTGAGCCTCGACCCGAACAACCACCGCGCGTTCGAGCGGCTGAAGCAGATCCTGACGGCGGCCGAGCGGTGGGGCGAGCTCGAGGAGCTCTACGACCGCGCCGCGAAGGGCACGACGGACCAGAGCGAGCGCATCGAGCTGCTCAACGAGGTGGCGCTCATCGCCGAGGAGATCATCGGCGATGCCGCCAAGGCGATCGGCTACTACGAGCGCATCCTCGAGCTCGATCCGTTCTACACGGCGGCGCTCGACTCGCTGGAGAAGCTCTACGAGCGCGAGGGCCGCTTCCGCGACCTCGCCGCGCTCCTCGAGCAGCGCCTGAAGACGGCGACCGAGGCCGAGAGCGTCGAGATCAAGCTGTCGCTCGGCAGCATCTACCTCGACCGGCTGCACGAGCCCGAGGGGTCGCTCGGGCACCTCGAGGACGTGCTGCGGATCCGCCAGAACGACCCGAAGGCGCGCGAGCTCGTCGAGCGGCTGCTCGACATCGGGGCGCTCCGGCTCCGGGCGGCGCGCGTGCTCGAGGCGGTGTACGAGGCGCGGGACGAGATCCGGCAGCTCGTGCGGGTCCTCGAGATCCGGCGCCAGGGCGCCGAGACCGAGTCGGAGCGGCGCGAGCTGCTCCGCCGGGTCAGCGTGCTCCAGGACGAGCGGCTCAGGGACGACGCGGGCGCGTTCGCCAGCCTGTCGGAGCTCCTGCCGCTCGAGCCGGAGGACCTCGCGGCGCGCGAGCGGCTCATCGAGATCGGCCGGCGCCTCGGCGAGCACGAGCAGGTCGCCGAGGTGCTCACGGCGGCCGCGGACGCGTGCGGGACGGCGACCATCCGCGGCGAAATCCTGATGGAAGTCGCGAGGATCTGCGAGGACCTCCTCGGCGACGCCGACCGGGCCGAGAAGGTCTACCGGCGCGTGCTCGCCATCGATCCGACCGATCCGACGCTGGTGATCCCGGCGGCGCAGGCGCTCGGCCGCATCTACGCGGCGAAGGAGCAGCACCAGGCGCTGGCGGGCGTGCTCGCGATCGAGGTGCGCCTCGAGGAGAACGTCGAGACGCGGCGGTCGCTCTACGAGCGCATCGGCACCCTGCACGAGACGGTGCTGGACGACCCGGCCAGGGCGATCGAGGCCTGGCAGGCGCGGCTCGGCGACGACGGCGCCGACGTGGCGGCGCTCGCGGCGCTCGAGCGGCTCTACGAGCGGACGTCGCAGTGGCGGGAGCTCGTCTCCGTGCTCCGGGCGCGCGAGCAGTCGACGACGGAGCCGGAGGAGCGGCGGCGCGCGATGACAAAGGCGGCCGAGACGCTCGCGCAGAAGCTCGCCGACGTGCCCGAGGCGATCAACGCGTGGCGCGCGGTGCTCGACGAGTTCGGCCCCGAGCGCCCGACGCTCGCGGCCCTCGAGGAGCTCTACGAGCTCGACGAGCGCTGGGTCGACCTCGCCGAGACGCTGGAGGTGGACCTGTCCCTCGCGGTGGAGACGCCCGCCCGGCTCGATCTGCTGGCGCGGCTCGGCGACGTGCGGCGGCTGCACCAGGCCGACGCGACGGGGGCGCTCGAGGCGTACCGCCAGGCGCTCTCGCTCGACCCGTCGAACGCGCGCTGCCGCGCGGCGCTCGAGGCGATGCTCGAGCGGGAGGACGCGCGGCGCGACGCGGCCGAGACGCTCGAGCCGCTCTACGAGGCGGACGGCGACGCCGAGCGCCTCCTCCGGGTCCTGGAGATCAAGGTCGAGACCTCGGATCTCCCGAGCGAGCGGCTCGCAACCCTGCAGAAGTCGCTCCGCACCGCGGAGGGGCCGCTCGGCGACACGTCGCGGGCGTTCGGCTACGCGCTCCGCGGCGTGCGGGAGGCGGCGGGTGAGCCCGAGGTGACGACCTGGATCGCCACGGTCGAGCGGCTCGGCGAGGCCACGGGGCGCTGGTCCGAGGTGTGCGAGCTGTTCCAGCGCATCGCGCCGGACATCCTCGACGGCGACGTGCAGCAGAACGTGCGGCTGCGGGTCGGCGAGCTCGCGCGGCACAAGCTCGACGACCGCGAGCTCGCGGTCGAGCAGTACAAGAAGGCGCTCGAGGCCCGCGGGGACGACCGGCGGGCGATGATCGCGCTGGAGGAGCTCTACGGCGAGGCGCGCGACGCCGGGCGGCTGCTCGAGATCCTGAAGCTCCGGGTCGAGAACGCCGAGACCGACGAGGAGAAGACGGGGCTGCTCTTCCGGATCGCCGAGCTCGAGCGGGGCCCGCTCGGGGACCAGGCCAGCGCGATCGCGACCTACGAGACGATCCTCGACATCGCGCTCCACCCGGACGCGATCGCGGCGCTGGACGGCCTGTACCGCGAGGCGGGGCGCTTCCAGGACCTCATCCGGCTCTACGAGCGGCAGCTCGACGTGCGCGCAGGCGACCTCGCGGAGCTGCACGTCAAGATCGCGCTCGTCGCGCACCGGCACACCGAGGACCTGCAGCGCGCGTTCGACGAGCTCTCCGAGGCGCTGCTCATCGATCCGGCGCACGAGGGCGCGGTCTCGCTGCTCGAGGCGATCCTCGAGGGCTCGGCCGAGGCGGAGCACAGGGCGCGCGCGGGCGAGATGCTCGAGCCGGTGTACCTGCGCCGGGCGGACTGGAACCGGGTGAAGATCGCGCTCGACGCGCGCCTCGCCGCGAGCCAGGACCCGGTCGAGCGCCGCGATCTGCTGCAGCGGCTCGCGACGCTGCACGAGGAGCAGCTCGAGGATTACCGCGCGGCGCTCGAGACGGTGGCGAAGCTCCTCCACGAGGACCTCACCGACGAGGGGGTCTGGGCGGAGCTCGAGCGGCTCGCGAAGGTGGCGAGCGCGGAGCGGCGGCTCGCGGAGATCTACGCGGCGGAGCTCGGGGAGCTCACCTCGGACGACGCGTCGAGCGCGAAGCTCAGCCGGCGCACCGGCGAGCTCTACGCCCAGCTCGGCGACGTGGCGGACGCGCTGCGGTGGTACCGGCGCGCGCACGAGTTCGAGCCGGACTCGCGCGAGCTGTTCGACGCGATCGACGGGCTGCTCGTCAAGGAAGGGCGCCACGCCGAGCGCATCCAGCTCTACCGCGCGGCGCTCGACTACCGGAAGGACGAGGACCGGCTCGACGCGCTCCACACGATCGCGCGCCTGGAGCGGACGGAGCTCCGCGAGCCCGCGCTCGCGATCGAGACGTACCGCGCGGCGCTCGACGTCGACGAGAACGACGCCCGGGCGCTCGACGCGCTGACGGAGCTCTACCGCGAGCTCGACCGGCCGCGCGACCTCGCCGATCTCTACCTGCGCCGGGCCGAGGCGGCCCCGAACGGCGAGCGGGCGGCGCCCTACCGGCTCGCGCTCGCGGCGCTCCTGCGCACGCGGCTCGAGGACACCTCGGGCGCGATCGATCAGCTCGAGGCCATCGTCGGCGAGGTGCCCTCGCACGCCGAGGCGATCCGGGCGCTCGAGGCGCTCATCCAGGATCCGCAGCACAAGGCGCGGGTCGTCGAGATCCTCGGCCCGCTCTACGAGGGGGCGGACGACTGGCGGCAGCTCGTCCGGCTCAACGACGAGCGGTTCGGCCTCGCCTCGGACGCGCGCGAGAAGGTCGCGGTGCTCCGGGAGACGGCGAAGCTCTGGGAGACGCGCGGCAACGACGAGCTGCGCGCCTTCGACGCGACGCGGACGGCGTTCGGCCTCGATCCGGACGACGGCGAGACGCGCGGCGAGCTCGAGCGGCTCGCCGAGCAGCTCGGCGCCTGGGAGGAGCTCGCGGACAGCCTCGAGGCGGGGGTGACCACCACGTCGGACGAGCTCACGAAGCGCGAGCTGCTCTCGTCGCTGGCCAAGGTCTACGACACGCGCATCGACGACCCGCGCCGGGCGCTCCGCGCCTACGCGCGGCTGTCGGCGCTCGACCCGAGCGATCCCGAGCCGCTCGAGCAGATGGACACCCTGGCCGTGCTGCTCAGCGACTGGGACACGCTGATCTCCGTCCTCGAGAAGAAGAGCGAGATGGCGTCGGACGAGGAGAACGCCTCGATCTGCCGGCGGATCGCCGAGACCAAGCTCGAGATGCTCGAGGACACGGAGGGCGCCATCCAGGCGTACGAGCGGGCGCTCGAGCTCGATCCGGAGAGCGCGATGACGATCGACGCCCTCATCGAGCTGCACGAGCCGCGCGGCGCCGCGAGCCGCCTCGTCGAGCTCTACGGCCGGCGCGTCGAGCTCGCGGGCCCCGACGAGGAGGAGCTGCGCTACGACCTCAACGTGCGCGCCGCCGAGCGCTACGAGCGGGATCTCTCGAGCCCGCGCGACGCGATCGCGGCGCTCAACGCGGCGCTCGAGGCGAAGCAGGGCGATCCGGCGGTGCTGTCCTCGCTGGAGCGGCTCTACCGGGCCGAGCGGATGTGGGACGAGCTCCTGTCGAACCTGATGCTCCAGGCGAGCGCGGCCGCGGACAGGGGCGCGCGCATCAAGCTGCGGACGGCGATCGGCGACCTCTACGCGGGGGAGCTGGAGAGCCCGAGCGACGCGATCGAGCAGTACCGGCTCGTCCTCGACGAGGACGCGGTGAACGACCACGCGATCCAGGCGGTCCGCGCCATCGGCGAGGGCCGGGAGGAGCTGCGGCTCGACGCCGCCGAGGTGCTCGAGCCCGTCCTCCGCGCGGCCGGCCGCCACGAGGAGCTCGCGGCCGCGCTCGAGCTGCGCCTGCGCGCGCAGACCGAGCCGACCGACCGGTCCGCGACCCTCCGGGCGATCGCCCTCGTGCAGGACGTGCAGCTCGGCCGCCCGCTCGAGGCGGAGCAGGCGCTGCTCCGCGCGCTGGAGGACGCGCCGGACGACGCGTCGCTGCACGGCGAGATCGAGCGGCTCGCGGAGCGCACGGACGGCTTCGGCCGCTACTGCGACGCGCTCGCGCAGCGCGCCGCGGCGACGTTCGACGCGACGATCGCGAAGGACCTGTTCCTGCGGATCGGCCGCATCGCCGAGGAGAAGCTCGGCGACGACCGGCGCAGCGCCCAGGCCTACGCGAAGGCCGTCGAGCACGCCGGCGACACGCCCGAGCTCCTCGAGGCGCTGGACCGGCTCTACGGCCGCCTCGCCGACGAGCGGTCGCTCGCGGACGTGCTCGAGCGCCGCGTCGCGGTCACGCCCGGCGATCGCGACCAGGCGGATCTCTTCTACCGGCTCGCGGTGATCCAGATCGGGTCGTTCGGCGACAAGCCCCAGGGCCTGAACACCCTGCGGCAGGCGCTCGATCGCGCGGTCGATCACGAGCGGGCGAGCGGCGCGATCGAGGCGCTCACCGAGGACCCGGCGCTCTTCGACGAGGCGGCCGAGGCGCTCGAGGGCGTCTACCGGACGCGGGGCGACAACGCCGCGCTGGCGCGCCTCTACGAGAAGCGCATCCGCTTCGCGCCGGGCGGCGCGGAGCGGATCCGCATGCGCCTCGACCTGGCGAAGGTGCTCGAGGTGCGCTCGAACGACCCGAGGGCGGCGCTGGAGACCCTCGAGAAGGCGCTCGCCGACGACCCGTCGGACCCGGACGTGCTCGGCGAGATCGAGCGCCTGGCCCCGCTGACGGGCGGCTGGGCGAGCGCCGCCTCCGCCCTGGAGCGGGCGGTGCGGGCCGGGACCGAGCTCGACGGCGACACGGCGCGCGACCTCTGGATGCGCATCGCCGAGTGGCAGAAGAACAAGGTGGGCGACGCCAAGGCCGCCGAGGCGGCGTACGAGGCGGCGCTCACGCACGACGCCACGAGCGAGCACATCCTGCGGTCGATCGAGGAGCTGCAGCGGGCGCCAGGGCGCGAGCGCGACCTCATCGGCACGCTGCGCCGGATCGCCGCCCTCGACGGCATGGAAGGGAGCGCGGGCGAGCTCCGCCGCGAGGCGAAGGAGCTCGCGGAGCGCGCGCTGGGCGACCGGGAGCTCGTCGAGGCGATCCTGCGCGAGATGATCGCCGCGGACGAGGGCGACACCTGGGCGCTCGCCGAGCTCACGAAGGTGCGGGAGGAGGCGGGCGACCACAAGGAGGTCTTCCGGCTGCTCGTGCGCCAGTCCGAGCTCTACGCCGAGGCCGAGCGCATCCGCGACGCGCGGCACGCCGCCGCGGCGGTCGCGCGCGAGCGGCTCGGCGACGACGCGGCGGCGATCGAGCTCTACGAGACGCTCTTCGAGGCGGATCCGGGCGACGCGCGCGCCGCGACGGCGCTGCGCGAGCTCTACGCGAAGGCCGGCAAGCACAAGGAGCTGCTCGCGCTGCTCGAGCGGCTCACCGACCTGGCGGAGTCGCCCGAGGCCCGCTCGGCGCTGCGCCTCGAGAGCGCGGAGATCTGCCTCTCGCGGCTCGACGCCGTGAGCGAGGCGACCGAGCACCTGCGCGCGGTCCTCGACGAGCAGCCCGACAACGAGAAGGCGACCGTCCTGCTCGCCCAGCTGCTCGAGAAGACGGGCCGCGATCAGGAGCTGTCGGACCTGTTCGTCACGCAGATCGAGCGCGCGAAGGACCGCGGCGACGTCGCGGCGGAGCTCTCGTACAGCGTCCGCCTCGGCGAGGTCTACGAGGCGCGGCTGAACGACACGGCGCGGGCGATCGAGACCTACCGCGCGGTCCTCGAGCGCGAGCCGCGCCACCACGGCGCGCTCCTCGCGCTGGCGCGCCTGCACGAGCAGCGCGGGGAGAAGGCCGAGGCGGCGCAGCGGCTCGAGGTGATCCTCGAGGACGCCCGCGCCGCGGAGGCGGTGGCCACGGCGCTCCGGCTCGCGGATCTGCACCGGTCCCTCGGCGACGAGGGCGCGGTCCGGCGCGTGCTCGAGCGGGGGCTCGCGGCGGACGGGTCGGCGCAGGAGATCAGGAAGCAGCTCCTCGCCCTCTACGAGAAGCAGCAGGCCTTCACCGAGCTCGCCGATCTCATCACCGGCGACGCCGAGGCGGCCGCGCAGCCGGCCGAGAAGGTGGCGCTCTACCGCAAGGCGGCCGGCATCCACCTGGCGAAGCGGAGCGATCCCGGCCGCGCGGCGGACCTCCTGGTCAAGGCGACCGAGCTCGTGCCGGGCGACCGCGAGCTCCTGCTCGCGCTGTGCGACGCGTACAGCGCCTCGGGCCGCGGCCAGAAGGCCGCCGAGGCGCTCCAGCAGATCGTCGAGTCCTACGGCGGCCGCCGCTCGAAGGATCTCGCCGCGATCCACCACCGCCTCGCCAAGGCCTACCTGGCCGAGGGGCAGCGGGAGCGGGCGCTCGCCGAGCTCGACATCGCCTTCAAGATCGATCCGGGCTCGATCGCCATCCTCCGCGACCTCGGCGTGCTGGCGCTCGATCTGTCGGAGTCGGGCGACGACGCGGCGAAGGCGGCGCACATCGATCGCGCGCAGAAGACCTTCCGCGCCCTGCTCCTCCAGAAGCTCGACGAGGGCGCGCCGATCAGCAAGGGCGAGGTCTTCTATTACCTCGGCGTGATCAGCCACCGTCAGAACGACGACAAGAAGGCGATCCAGATGCTGGAGCGCGCGCTCGACAACGAGCGGGACTTCGCCCCGGCGAAGGAGCTCCTGGCGCAGCTCAAGAAGTGACGTAATCTCGCCGCGTGACGCGGCTAGTCAGCATCGATGGTGTCATCCACCGGCCGGAGGAGGCCAGGGTCTCGGTCTACGACCGCGGCTTCCTCTACGGCGACAGCGTCTTCGAGACCATCCGCACCTACGGCGGCGAGCCGTTCGCTCTGGAAGAGCACCTCGCCCGCCTCGAGCGCTCGGCCGAGCGGATCGCGCTCGCCCTGCCGATCCCGCGCGACGAGCTCGGCCGCGAGGTCGTCGCGCTGCTCCGGGCAGCGACGGCGGCCGGGAGCGCCGGGGGCACGGCGGGCTCGGCGGGCGCTCAGGGCTCGGCGTCCGTTGCGGGCTCGGCCGCGCCGCTCGAGAGCACCCTCCGGGTGATGCTGACGCGCGGCAGCGGCCCGCTCGGGCTCGATCCCTCGCTCGCGGGCGCGCCCCTCCGCGTCATCCTCGTCGAGCCGCTGAAGCCGCTGCCGGGCGGGCTCTACCGCGAGGGGATCTCGGTCATCACGATCTGCACCCAGCGGGCCGGCGACGCGGCGCCCGGCGCCAAGGTCTCGAACTACCTCGAGAGCCTGCTCGCCCTGCGCCAGGCGCGGGCCGCGGGGGCGCACGAGGCGCTGATCCTCGACCCGTCAGGTCATGTCGTCGAGGGCACGACGTCCAACGTCTTCCTCGTCGAGCGGAGGCCCGCGGCGCTCGAGGGCGCGGAGGACCCGGGGCACCTGCTGATCACGCCGCCCAAGGAGGCAGGGATCCTCGTCGGCATCACCCGGGCTCACGTGATGCACGTCGCCGGCGAGCTCGGCATGCCGGTGTGCTGCGAGCCGGTCACGATGGCCCGGCTCCTCGCCGCCGAGGAGGTGTTCATCACCTCGAGCCTCCGGGAGATCGTCTCGGTCGTTCGCGTGGACGCCCACACGATCGGCGCGGGTGTCCCCGGCCCGAAGACCCGGGCGCTGCACGCGGCTTTCCGCAGGAGGGTGGGTGCTGGTGCGATGCCCCTCCCGTGGGAGACGCCCTGAGCCCGCTGCGGCCGTCTCGACAGCGTCGAAATCTTGCGATCCATGACGTGCCGCTCGGAGCGCGCGTCCAAGGAACTGGCCGGCATGTTCCCTGCGCGGGTCGGATGGGGCTCGCACTTCGCCCGCCGTACAATCTGCCCGAGAGGAATCCATGATGAATCGCTCGCTTCGAATCGCCTGCTTCCTGGTGTGCTCCGCGTCCGCTGCAGCGACGGCCGGATGTGCCCTGAGCATCGACGACAACTCCATCACCGCTGAGACCCTCGTACGTTACGAGGGCACCGAGGAGCGCGCTCGGGTCGACTACCTACCGACCCAGAGCGTCCGCATCGTGAGCGAGAACGGGGACGTCGAGGTCGTCACCGGGGACGTGAGCGAGGTCGAGGTCATCTTCTCCCCGTTCACGATGCGCAAGAAGGACGAGAACCAGGTCGCGGTGGAGGAGATCGAGAACGACCTCAAGCTCGCCGCGATCACCGACGGCGATGTCGTGATCTCGACGCGGCGCGTGTCGGGCGGGTGGGGAGGGCTGGGCGCCGACATCCAGGTCGTCCTGCCCGCCGCGTTCGACGGCGGGCTCCGTGTCGAGCAGGACAACGGCGGCGTCGAGATCAACCTGGATGGCGCCCCGTCCCGGGGCACCACCGTGGTGAGCGACAACGGCAGCATCGACGTGGTCGGCGCGCGCGGCGCGATCGACGTGACCACCGACAACGGTCATGTCTTCGTCGACCTCGACGCGTGGAGCGCCTCCGACGGCGCGATCAGCTCCGGCAACGGCGCGATCGAGCTCTCGGTGCCGGCCGGGGTGGACGGGACGATGACCGCGCAGACGCTCAACGGCGACGTCGTGGAGCAGGGGATCCCCTCGACGTGGGCCACCGCCGGCGAGGGCAGCGCGACGTCGTACACGATGGGGGACGGCGACGGCGGCCTGCTCGAGCTCTTCACCGAGAACGGCGACATCACCATCGCTGTGAAGTAGCTCCGCCAGGACAAAAGCCGAGAGGCGAGCGCCGGGTCGCCCCGGGCTCGCCTCCTGGCCTTTGGGTCACCGGCTTCGCGTCGCCGGCGCGCCGGCGAGGCCGGCGCTCCCGATCAGCCGCCGGTCGACGGCTGGGCCTCGGGGCCGGAGCCCTCGGCGGGCTCCTCGCTGCCCGCCGCGGCGTCCCTCGCGGGCGGGACGGCGCCGGCCGGGACCGGGATCCGCAGCTGCCCGCCGCCCTGCTGGGCGAGCACGCCGAGCGCCTTCTGGAAGAAGGCCGCCAGGAAGGGGATCTCCCGCGGCGGCGAGGTGATCAGCCCGGCGTCCTTGATGGCGCGCGCGACGGCGAGGGCGGTGGTGGCCGCCGCGTCGCCCTTGCGCGCCCGCAGCGACACGGCGCTGCTTCGAATCCGCGTCGCGAGCTGCCCGCGCACCTCGGGCGAGAAGAAGCGGTCGGTCGCGAGGTCGATCTCCTCCCGCAGGGCCGTGTTCACAAGCCCGGGATCGCGCATCCCGGCGGCCCCGAGCCGCTGGCCGACCTTCTGCAGGAGCTCGTCGAGCGCCGGCCGCGAGGGCAGCCAGTGCCGGAACTCGGGCTCCTCGTGCAGCGCGGCGGAGCCGGCGATCTGCGCCGTCACCAGCTCGTCCGTCAGGCTCTCTTCGAGGTCCGCCACCGGGTGCCTCGGCTCGGCGTCCGGCGCGGGCTCGATGAGATCGCGACATCCCTCGAACCCGAGCGGCACGACCTGCCCCGACACCGCGTTCTGCCGCTTCGCGGCCGCGATCCGGTGGCGCGCCCACTCCAGGGAGACCGGCACGGGCGCCGTGCCCAGGTTCTCGTACGCGCGCGCGCGGCCCTCCTTGATCTGCGAGCCGCTGAGCCACCCCGCGCCGGCGTGCAGCACGCCGACCGAGTCGCGCACGATCACCTCGGCGATCCGGTAGCGGCCGCTGGTGTCGCGGCTCGTGATCGCGATGGCCTCGGTCCCGCTCGAGTCGGGCGGGATGAGCGTGGCCTCGACCACCTCGGCGCGCTCCTCCGCGAGCCGCACCACGCGCGGGCGCGTCGGGATCGTCACCCCGCGCGACTTGATCACGTTGAGCGCGCGCCGCGCCGCCTTCCGCGCCGCGCCGGAGGCGTCCTCCGACTCGGCGGCCGCCGCGATCGCCTCCGCGTTGGAGGCGCCGAGCCAGGCGTCGACGAGCGCCGGCGCGGCGTCGCCCGCCGACTTCAGCGCCTCGAGCGCCCGATCCCAGCCCGCCGCGAGCACCTCGGCGTCGAAGTCGACCTTCGTCGCCCCGGCGCTCGGGCTGCCTTCCGGGCGGGCGCCGCTCTCGGTCTTGCTCTTCGCGGTGGCCGCGGCCTGCTGGGCCTTCGCGGTGCGCGCGCCGAGCGCCTCGCGCGCCGTGGGCGCCGGCTTGTCCGTGGTCGCGACCGGCTTCGCCTTGGCGGCCGGGAGCGCGAAGAGGAGGTGCGCCGGCTTGGCCGGGCCCTGCGGCTGCCGGGCGCTCTTGCCCGTCACGACCGTCGCGGTCGCGCCCTGGCCGACCACGGTCACCATCCGGTCGCTCTGCTGCTGCTTCGCCGCGGCGGGCGCTCGTCCTTCGGCGCCCCCGGGGCCCTGCGGCCGACCGCCTTCTCCTGCCGGCCGCGCCGAGAAGCCGCGGTCGGGCCTGGGCCCGCGCTCGGGGCGCGGCCCGCGGTCGGGGCGCGGCCCGCGGTCAGGCCTGGGCCCACGGTCGGGCCTGGGCCCGCGGTCGGACCAGGGGCGGTCGGGGCGCGGCCCGCGGTCGGGCCTCGCGCCCTGCTCTGCGCCTGCTACCTGCGCCGCTCCAGGGCCCTGCTCGGGCCTGGGTCCACGGTCGGGCCTGGGCCCGCGGTCGGGGCGCGGCCCGCGGTCGGGCCTCGGTCCACGGTCGGGCCGCGGGCCGCGATCGGGCCTGGGCCCGCGGTCGGGCCTCGGTCCGCCGGAGGCCACGGCGGGCCGCTCGGGCCTGGGCGCGCGGTAGTCGCGCACCACCCGCGGCGCGGCGGCCGGCGGCGGCGCGGCGTCCTCGGTGGTCGGCGGCGGCGGCGCGTCTGCGAGCGCCGGCCGCTTGCGGGGCGCGATGAGATCCAGCAGCGAGCCCTGCGGTTCCTTTGCAGCGGCCTTCGACGAGGGGCGCGGCGCCTCGCCTGCGGGCTGCGCCGACGCGCCCTCGGAGGGCTCGTCGGTCCGCTTCACGCCGCTCGCGCCGCTCGCGCTGACGGACGTGCTCGCCGACCGGACGACCCGCCGCGCGCGCGGCTTGTCTCCGCTCTCTGCATCGGGGGCGCCCTCGCGCGCAGATTCGGGAACTGCGCTGGCGGTCCGCTCCGTGCTCTCGCTCTCGTTCTTTGTGCTCATGTCGAGGCTCCCGGGGACATAGTGGAGATGGGGACCGCGGCCGCGGCTCCCCGATTATCGCGAAAGATGGGCAACAGCTTCGATCTCGACGGCGGCGCCCTTGGGCAGCGCGGCCACCTGCACCGTCGCCCGTGCGGGCAGCACGCCGCCGACGGCTGCTCCGTACACCTGGTTGACGATGGCGAAATCCGCGAGGTCCGTCAGGTAGATCGTGGTCTTCACCACGTCGCTCCAGCTCGCGCCGGCCGCGGACAGCACCTCGGTCAGGTTCTTGATCACCCGGGCCGTCTGCTCCTCGATCCCCCCGGCGACGAGCTCGCCTGTCGCGGGATCGATCGGGATCTGGCCGCTGCAGAACACGAGATCTCCGGCCTTGACGGCCTGCGAGTAGGGGCCGATGGCGCGCGGGGCCCGATCGGATGTGATGGCGATTTTGGACATTTCGACCTCTGAAATTCGTGGGCGCTTCGGCGTGAAGGACGCCCGCCCGCCCCGCCCCTCGCTTTCGTTGGCTGGGGCCGATTCTCGCGTTTCCTGCTAGCCGAAGCTCTTCCGGCCTTCGATGGCTCGCCCCAGCGTCACCTGGTCGGCGAACTCCAGATCTCCCCCGTGCGGCACGCCGCTGGCGATCCGCGTGACCTGGATCCCCATCGCGCCGAGCTCCCGCGCGAGCAGGAGCGCGGTCGCCTCTCCGTCGACGGAAGGCGGGGTGGCGACCAGCACCTCCCTCACCGGCTGCTCGGGATCGCGCACGCGCGCCCGGAGCGCCTCGAGCGGCAGCTCCTCGGCGCCGACCCCCTCGAGCGGGGAGAGGAGCCGGCCGAGCACGAAGTACCGCCCGCGCATCGCCCCGCTCCGCTCGATCGCCAGGAGGTCCTGGACGCGCGCGACAACGCACAGGAGCGCGCCGTCGCGCCGCGTATCCAGGCAGATGGCGCAGAGCGCCTGGCCGTCGTCGTCGAGCTCGGCGATGTGGCCGCACCGGATGCACGGCCTGATGTGATCGCAGAGCTCGACGAGCTCGCCCCCCAGGTCGCGCGCGGTGTCCTCGCCGGCGGTCACGAGGAAGAGGGCGAAGCGCTGCGCCGTCTTCTCGCCGACGCCCGGAAGGCGGGCGAGCAGCTGGGCGACCCGCGAGAGCCGGCCGGGCAGGCCGCCGGGCGCGCTCCGGAAGCCGGCCGCGGGCGCGCCCCGGTCGCCGTTCGGGACCTTCGAGGAGCCGGGGAGCGACGACGGGGAGCGCAACGCCGTCAAGTGTGCATGCCGGGGAGCTTGACGCCGCCGGTCACCTTGGTGATCTCGGTCTCGACGAGCTTGTCGGCCGCCTCGAGCGCCGAGTTCGATGCGGCCACGATGGCGTCGAGCGCCATCTCCAGGCCCTCGCTCGCGAGGAAGGCGGGGTCGACCTCGATCCGGCGCACCTTGCCCTCGCAGGAGACCACGACGGTGACCTTCTCGCCGGCGGCGGTCGCGCTCACCTCGCGGTCCTTCAGCTCGTCCTTCACCTGGTCGATCTTGCGCTGCACGCGCGCCGCCTGGCGAACCAGCTCGTTCATTCCGCCGCGAAATTGCATATTCAGATCGGCGTCTATGCCGTGAACCGCGCCGCGCCGCAACCGTGAAGGGGAGGGGGACGGGGGAGGGACGGGGACGAGGAGGGGCGCTGGACGCGCGGCCCGCCGACGCAGCGCGCGGCCGTTCGACGCAGCGCGCGGCACCACGGGCGTCGCCCTCCGGGGCCGCCCGCCGCGAGCGGGCTCCTCCGTCTCTTCAGGGGGCTGGTTGGCGCGCTCTCCAGGGGCTCCTTGGCGCGCGCGGCGGCGCGGTTCCGGCCAGTTCCGGCCGGTTCCGGCCCTGGCGCGGGCGGGGTGCATTTTGTGCGGCAATTCTGGCAAACTCTCCGGAATGCAGGGCGACTTCCGTACCGGCCACAGCCGCGGCGACGCGCCCGCGAGAAGGTGCTAGTCGAGCAGCGTATGAGCTACGTCGTCCTCGCGCGGAAATGGCGCCCGCAGTCCTTCGAGGATCTCGTCGGACAGGAGCACGTCTCCACGACGCTCGCCAACGCCATCGCGCGGGATCGCGTCGCCCACGCGTTCCTCTTCACGGGCGTCCGCGGGGTCGGCAAGACGACGAGCGCCCGCATCCTCGCGAAGGCGCTGAACTGCGTCCACGGGCCGACGGCGACGCCCTGCCAGACGTGCGCGCCGTGCGCGGAGATCACGGTCGGCGCGGACGTCGACGTCCAGGAGATCGACGGCGCGAGCTACAACGGCGTCGACGAGGTGCGCAAGCTCCAGGAGAGCCTGCCGTACCGGCCGGCGCGCGACCGGTTCAAGATCTTCATCGTGGACGAGGTCCACATGCTCTCGAACGCGGCGTGGAACGCGTTCTTGAAGACGCTCGAGGAGCCGCCGCCGCACGTGAAGTTCATCTTCGCGACGACGGAGGTGCACAAGGTCCCGGTCACGATCCTGAGCCGGTGCCAGCGCTACGACTTCAAGCTCATCGGGGCGCAGGCGATCGCGGCGCGGCTCCGCTGGGTGCTCGATCAGGAGAAGATCCCCGCCGACGACCCGGCGCTCAGCGCGCTCGCGCGGGAGGCGGCGGGGAGCATGCGCGACGCGATGAGCCTGCTCGACCAGGTGATCGCGTGGGTGGGGACGAGCGGCGATCGCATCACGGCCGAGGGCGTTGCGAAGGTGCTCGGCGTCGCCGACCGCGTCGTGCTGCACCGGCTCGCGGGCGCGCTCGTGGACGGCGACCCTGCGGCGTGCGTGCGCATCGTCGGCGAGCTCGCGCAGGAGGGGTACGATCTGCCCCACGTGGCCCGCGATTTCCTCGCGCACCTGCGCGATCTCGTGGTGGCCAAGGTCTGCGAGGACCCGGCGCCGCTCCTGGATCTCGCGGACGAGGAGGTCGCCGACACGCGCGCGCTCGCGGCGCGGGCGGACGCGGACGATCTCACGCGGCTTCACCAGGGCTTCTCGCGCGCGTTCGACGACATCGCCCGGAGCGGCCAGCCGCGCGCCTCGTTCGAGATGGCGCTCGTCCGGCTCGCCCGGAGGCCGCCGCTCCTGCCGATCGACGAGCTGCTGCGCCGCCTCGGCGATCTCGAGCGGCGCCTGAACGGCGGAGGCGGCGGCGGGGGTGGCGGCGGCGGCGCGCCGGAGCGCGGGCCGCAGCGGCCCGGCGCGCCGTCCGGCGGAGCGGCTGCGCCCCGGCGCGGGGCGTCCTCGGCCGAGGCTGCGCCCGAGGGCGCGGCGGCGTTGAATGGCGTGGCGGCGGCGAGCGGCGTGGCGCGAGCGAACGGCGCGGCCGCCACCGGCGCACCGGCGAACGGCGTCGCCTTCGCGAGCGGCGCGGCGGGCGCGGGCGGGGCTGGGAGACCGACTGGCGCGGCGGCGAACGGCATGGCGGCGAACGGCGTGGCGGCGGCCAACGGCGTGGCGCGAGCGAACGGCGCGGCGGCCGTCTATGGCGCGCCGGGCGGGAGCGGGGTGGCGAGAGCGCACGGCGGCGTGGCGGCGAACGGCGGCGTCGCGGCGAGCGGCACGTCGGCCGCCAACGTCGTCCCCTTCGTGAACGGCGCGCCGGGCGTGCACGGCGCCGCGACCAGCTTCGCGAGCGGCGGGGCCGCGCCGGCCTTCGCGAAGGCGCCGCCGTACGCGAGCGGCGCGGTCGCGCCCGCGTACCGCGCCGACAGCGCTCCGCCGCCGTCGCCGCGCGGCGCGCTGTACTCCGTTCCGCAGAGCGCGCCGCAGTTCGTGGCGCCCGGCTCTGCGCCGAGGTCGAGCGCGCCGCCGTCGGCGCAGGGCCCGGCGCCAGCGTCGAGCGCGCCGCCCTCGGCGCAGAGCCCGGCGCCAGCGTCGAGCGCGCCGCCGCCGCCAGCGATGAGCGCGGAGGACCTCGCCACCTGGCGCGCGGTGATCGCCGCGGTCAGGGTGCAGCGGCCAGCGCTCGCCTCCGTCCTCGAGCACGCGGCGGTGCTGGAGCTCACGCCGACCCGCGTCGCGCTCGGCTACGAGGCGAACTCGTTCCTGTCCGGCCAGGCCACCGAGCCGGCGTCCCGCGACCTGCTCGCCCGCGTCCTCGGCGCCCACTTCGGCGCCCCCGCCGAGCTGGTCTTCGAGACGATCACCCGAGGCAGCGCCGGTCCGTCGCTCGCCCAGGTCGAGACCGCCGAGCGGAAGGCCCGCGTCGAGGCCGCCAAGCGCGCCGTGGCCGACCACCCGCTCGTCACGGCCGCGATCGAGCTGCTCGGCGCGGAGCTCAAGGACGTGCGGCTCGCTCAGGACTTCGCGGAGGGGTGAGGGCCCCGCGCCGCCGCTCCATGCGCCCTGGCGCGCCGAGCATGGCGGTGGGCTGACGGCGGGGCGGCCTCAGCCTCCGTTTCGCAGCCAGCTGCGGAACGCCTTGACCGCCTCGTGTTGATCCGGCCAGCGCACGAAGCGCGCGAGCGCGACGAGATCCAGATCAGGAATGAGCTCGCTGGCCGCGATGGGCTCGTACTGCTCGCCGCGCAGCGCGTGGAGGTGGAACGCATCGCGCTCCCAGAACCAGACTTCGCGGACACCGAGCCCGCTGTACACAGGCAGCTTGTCGAGCCCGCCGCTCGTCAACACCACCTCGATCGCGATATCTGGGAATTCCTTCAGCGTGCCGCCAACGCAATAGCACTCGTCGGGCTCGAGGCCGCGTGACTTGGCCTCGCGCCGGAACGTGGTCGAGCCGTAGCCGTAGAGAGGTACGTCCCGCTCCAGCGCGAAGAGCTCGATGAGGCGGGCGATGCTCTTCTTCGCCACTTCGTGATCGATGGACGGCCTCATCAGCTCCAGCGTTCCCTCGCAGAAGGTCATCCGCAGGCCAGGGGTGTCGAGCTCGTCCCGCAGCCTCACGTAGGTCTGCCAGGGGACGCCGTGGATCACGAACCGCTGCTCCCCCGCAGGAGCGGTCGAGGACGGAAGCGGCATGTGCGCAGCGGCTACCATGGGCTCGTGCCCAGGATAGCACGCTCGATGAGCCGCGCGCGGCTCGCCAGGAACTCCGCCCGCTCCTCCACCGTGCCGGGGCCGACGTCGATCACCTCGAAGCCCGCAGCGCGGTAGAGCGCGCCGAGCCGCTGGTTGATCCGCTCCGCCTCGGCGGCGCGCGCCTCTCTGCTCTTGCCCCAGCGCGGCTCCTGGAGCTCTGGCATCACCGCGAACAGGAACACCAGCGCATAGCGCTCGAAGGCGGGCTCGCCTTCCGGCCAGGGGTACTCCTCCTCTCCGCTCGTGCGCAGGTAGTACTCGACCGGATCGAGGTACCCGCGCTCCAGCCAGTCTCCATCGCGCGCGTCCGCCTCGATCTTCTTCTGGGCCTCCAGCACGAGCGCGGCGAACTCCCGCTTTCGACACATCGGACAGAGGTGCTCTGGCGTGTCGATCGGGCGAAACGGCGCGTCCGGCGCGTGGCCGTGGGTGCGCGCGCCGAGCTCGTCGAGCACGCGCCGGTGCGCCTCGCCATGGATGCGGTAGCCCCGCGTGGACGCGAGGTGACGGAGCGTCGTGGTCTTGCCGCACGAATAGGCCCCTGTCGCCACGAAGAGAGGTTTGCCCATCACCAGCCCACCTATCGCAGCGCCCACCACACCGAGCCTGCGCCGCGCTCGATCGCCCGTCCGGCGCGGGACATGAAGTGAGCGACGGCCTCCAGGACGCCCGCGTGATCCTCGTTGTGGTCGTGGCCGGCCAGGACGCCGCCCGGCTTGAGCCTGGGCCACCAGGCCTCGAGATCGGCGAGCACGGCCGCGCGGTCGTGCGAGCCGTCGAGGAACACGAGATCCAGGCTGTCCTCGGCGAAGCGCGCCGCCGCGTCGGTGGACGCCATCCGGAGCACGTCTGGCTGGATCCCGAGCGCCGCCATGTTCGCCCTGAACGCGCCGGGCACGTCCTCCGCGGCGAGCATGGCGCGATACCTGTCAGCGTACTTGTCGCTCGAGCCTGCCCAGGTGTCGACGCAATGGAGCGCGACCCCGTTCCTCGCGGCGAGCCGCCCGACGTACGCCGTGGAGAGCCCTTTCCACGAGCCCACCTCGACCATCGCGCCGCCCCGGAGGGGGCGCACAAGCGCCCGGTAGGCGAGGCCGTCCTCCTCGGAGAACCAGCCCTGGAGGGGCGCGACCCGGGTCACCGGGAACAGCGCGAGCAGCGCCGCTCGCTTCTGCGCCGGATCGCGGTACTCGTATTGCCTGTCGCACAGCTTGACGAAGCAGCGGGCGTCGTGCGCGATGAACAGAGGCCGCTCGATCACGGTGAATTTCTTGAGCGACGTGGACCGCTCGGGCTCCCGTTCCCCTCTCCGGATCTCGCCTTCGGTCGTCGCGAAGATCACGTCTTCGTGCCGGATCGGCCGCCCTTGATCCGGGCCGTCGGTCCAGGCCCTCTCTCCGGGGTATCCGGCGCGGTCGGTGCCGTGCTCGAGGAGGCGAGACAGCTTGTCCGCCTCGCTCGCGCGGAACAGGAGAGGGTGAGGAGCGCCGCGCTCTTCGAGCTCGTCCAGGACCTCCTCGAGGAAGAGCAGATTCCGGCCGATATAAGGAAGGGGGAGGATGAGCGGTGTCATGACGTGGTGAGCGAGGCGCGCATCGAAGGAGGAGGGCCGAGGACGCCGTCCCAGGGTTGCCAGGTGGAGGCGAGCCTCGCATTGGGGTGGAAGATGAGCTCGTGGACGATGCCCGGGCCCGAGCGCTTCGTCTCCTCGAGCTGGGCGAGGTCGGCCTCCTCGAAGACGACATCCATGTGCTCGAAGCGGAACACCTCGACATAGTAGTAATAACCCACGATCTGCCGCTCGAACGAGAACCGCGCGTCGGCGCTCAGCGCGTCGAGGAGCGGCTCGAGCCGGACGCGCGCGCGATCGCTGTATTTGACGACGTGGTTCTCGACCACAGCGGCCGGGTCGGTCTTCATGAGCTGCCGGAAGATCACGTTGTCCACGCCGAGCGACCGGGCGAAGCGCAGGTAATCGACGATGGGCTCGACCGCGTCGATCTGCCCGTCGAGGAGCACGCAGGAGAGGCGCACCCGGGTGCCGCCCGCCGTCGCCGCCGCCACGACGCTGCGCAGCTCGTCGGCGCGGAGGCCGTCCTTCATCACCATCAGCCGTGCGTTCCTGTCGTGATCGGGGTGGGCGCGGCTGATGTTGAGGTGCTGGATCCCGGTGTCGACGATCCAGTCGATCACCCGCTTTCCTTCGCGCTGCTGGAGCAGCCCCGAGCCGTTCGTCGTGAGCGTCCGCTTGCGGCCCCGGTGGGCCTGCCCGAGCGCGAGGATTCGGGGCAATCGCGGATCGTGGCTCGGCTCCCCGCCGGTCACCGAGATCGTCGGATCGAGCGGCCGGAGCGCTTCCAGGGACGCCGCCATGGCATCGAAATAGCGCCCGTCGTCGTCCTCGACGGTCTTCTGCACCGACAGGCTGCGCCCGCGCGACGCGGGCCTGAGCTCCTCGACGCAGAAGTGGCATTTTGCGTTGCAGGGCTGACGGCTGTAGATGGAGAAGTTCGCGTTGCGATAGACCTCGATTGGCCGGCCCCACAGGTCGAAGCGCACGGTGTCGCCGGCGGTGCTGTTGCCCTTGAGATCGAAGGCGCGGCTCTTCAGGCGGCGCCATTCCTCGCGGAAGGGACGGGCGCTCACGGCAGCCTCCTCATCGCGTCGGAGCGCGCCACGAGGTCGGGGCCGAAGGCGCTGCCGTCCGGGTTGAGCATCGTGAAATGGGTCCCGACGAGGAAAGGCTCGTCCCAGTCCTCGCGCTTCTGCGCGAAGCCATAGCGCTGGAGGTGAAACACGTTGGCGAGCTCGATGAGCCCGGCGTCGCGCACCGCCTCGACGACCCACGCGTCGCCGTCGGGCTCGGTCTTGCGCAGCCGGACGTTCAGGACGAGCTGGCGATCGCCGCCGAGCGCGGAGAGCCGCTCGCGCAGGGTGCGCGCGAGGGCGAGCAGGCCGCTATCGTGCTCGAGGAGGTGGTGGTTCACCGAGAGCTTGATCGTGGCGGGCTCGCCGAGCTTCCGGAGCCAGGCGTCGAGCCCGGCCGGATCGCGCGGGATCTCGACGCCGTTGGTCACCACGACGACGCGCGCGCAGCGGGGCTCGGCGCGGGCGAGGCGGACCATCTCGTCGAAGTGCGGGTGGATCGTGGGTTCGCCGCCCTCGAGCTGCACCTCGAAGGGGCCCTCGGCCGGGAAGCTCGCGAGGTAGCGATCGAGGGCGAGGAAGGTCTGCCCCCGGGGCGACGAGCAGGTGCAGCACCACGGGCAGGAGCGGTTGCAGTGGTTCGAGGTGGCCACGTAGAGCCGGTGCGGCCGCTCCGCCGTGGGGCGGTCGAGCGGCAGCGTGCCCGTGAGCGTGGCGTTCTGGGGGCGCGTCGCGGTCGGCATGGAGCCTCCTGCGAGCAGGATACGGCGGCGGGGGGAGGGGATGAAGGAGATCCGCGGCGGGGGATCACGGCGCGGGGGCGAGCTTGCCGAGGCCGAAGGGGGAGGCGTAGCCGAGGGCGATGGGGCCGCGGACGGGCTCGGCGAAGGTGAGGCGCAGGCCGAGGCTCGTGGCGATGGGAGGGCGATGATCGAGGCTGAGTAAGCGTGTGCCGCGGAAGTGGCGCTCGGAATATGCTTAGAGAGCCTAACAAAAGCCTGTCGGGATACGGTTGAGGCAGATCAGGCATACGGCGAGCAGGAGGAACGCTCGGTGAATGTCGGCACGGCGCTCATACCGCACGGTCAAGCGGCGGAAGCGCCGGACCCAAGCGATCGTCCGTTCGACGACCCAGCGGTGACGGCCGAGTTTCTCCGACGACTCGATGCCCTTGCGAGCAATGCGGGGCACGATGTGGCGCAGATGACAAGCCAACCGCAGGGCCGGGTCGTCGTAGGCCTTATCGGCATGCAGTTTCTTGGGGCGGCGCCGCGGTCGGCCGCAAGGACGCGCGATCGGCGGCACCGCGTCCACCATAGGAGTGAACATCCTCGAGTCATGGACGTTCGCCGGCGTCATCTCGACGGCGAGCGGGATACCATTCTGATCGACCAGAAGGTGATACTTCGTGCCCGGCCGGCCACGATCCGTGGGGTTCGGGCCAGGTTTTCACGCCCCTTTTTGCTGGAACCAGCGAGGCATCCAGCGCAGCACGCCCGCGTTGGTGGCCCGCGCGGTTCTGCTTTTCGTGATCCGGCCGGCTCGTCCTGGCCTCCTCGCCTCGTTGGCGTCCCCACGCCCAAGGGCTACTGCTTCGTAATCGTTCACGGATCGACTCAATCAATGCAACAATTCGCGTGCCTGCAAGACTGAGCGAGCATATGAAGACAACCGTTGCTGGTACTCGCAAGCGCCCGAGGTTGGTCAGGAATGCGATCCAGCCCGTGAACGGTTACACTGCTTCTTCCTGACCAACGCGCCCCGAAAGACGCACGGCCCGCATCAGGTAGGTGATCTCTCATGCGTCCGCTGGGAGAGCGAAGCTGCAGTTCTCGATGCCGGGCACCGGATGGGCGACCGTCGTCGCGCCGTGAGATTGTCATAGGCTGCCCGATCGTCGATTCCGACTGCCGTCGTTTCAGTTGACAACACCGTAGCTTTCGGCGTTACCATCCTCCGGCATGAAGCCGCTCACATCTTGGCCGGTCCTGGCCGGGCTCGTCGTCATCGCTCTCGGCTGCGGCGGCGGCGCGGGCGCCGGCGGAGCGGGCGAAGCGGGCGCCGGCGGAGCGGGCGAAGCGGGCGCCGGCGGCGGCGCAGGCGGAACGAGCGACGGCGGCGGCATGGACGGCGTTGCCGCGGGCACCGGCGGAACGACCTCTGCGACCGGCACCGGTGGATCGCTCGCGGGAACGGGCGGTGGCGGGGATGGCGGCGGCGCGGCGGCCGGCGGCAGCGGCGGCGACTCGGGCGCGCAGGGGGGCGCCGGCGGCGGCGGGGGCTCGACCTATCGGCCCTGCCCGACCGACGGTACGGCGTGCAAGATCATGCCGTTCGGCGACTCTATCACCGACGGATACAACGGGAACACGCCGGGCGGCTATCGCGTCGAGCTGTTCCGGCTCGCGCACGCGGCGGGCAAGAACATCACGTTCGTCGGTTCCGGATCGAACGGACCGAACACCGTCGGCGGCGTGGCGTTTCCGCAGAACCACGAGGGCCACAGCGGCTGGACGATCGCCCCCGCCGGCGGAAGGAGCGGCATCTCGACGCTGGTGTCGACCGTCATGCCGCAATACAAGCCCGACATCGTGCTCTTGATGATTGGAACCAACGACGCAATCGACAATTACGACATGCCCAACGCCCCCAAACGTCTGGGCGCGTTGATTGACAGCATCTACGAGCAGCTCCCCAGTGTTCTCATCGTGGTGGCCGCGCCCGTCCCGTCGCGCGGCGACGCGAGCAAGGGCGACGACACCGCGCTCAGCGCGCGCATCAAGACCTACGACGACGCCATTCCGGCGGTGGTGAAGGCCCGCGCGGACGCAGGCCGACACATCATCTCCGTCGACATGTACACGCCCTTCAATCCGAACAAGACCACGTTACTCGAAGATCAGTGGCACCCCAACCTCCAGGGCTACGTGCTGCTGGGCGAGCAGTGGTACGCGGCGTTGCAGCCTCTGCTCTGACGGCGCGGTCGCTCAAGGGAGGCGCGCGGAGCCGTCGCCCGGCGCGCTGCGGAACCTCCACGGGACCGCCGAGATGAGCCGGTTCGTCCCCCGGCCCGCGCTGCCCTTCCAGGAGCTCGAGCCGGCGCGCGAGCCGAGCAAGAAGCGCTGATCCCGAGATGGGTTCGGGCCGATCTCTCGGCACGCGGGTGATGCGCTCGGCGCATCGGGTCGTGGGCGAGCAGCTTCGGAAGGACGTGCCCTCCTCCGGCCCCCTCGATGGCACGGATGAATTTGGTCGCGCCCCGGCGCACCCGACGTCCTGCAGCCCGACGCGGCAACGGGCGCAGGAGCTTACGGGATGCGAACGCTTCAATCGTATCGAGGCTCGCGGGAAAGCGAGCCTGGCAGCAGGAGCAGCCTTGGCTTCCGGGGCGCGGCGGCGGGGGCCGGGGGCTTGCCCCTGCCCGTGTGGCCAGCGGCGATCGCCCTCTTCACCGCGGCCCTGGCCGGCTGCGCGCAAGGCGACGACCTGGGAAGGGGGCCGGCTGGCCTCTGGCTCGATCCGCCCCTCCTCGAACCGGCGGGCGAGGAGCCGACCGCCGACGCCGCGAACTCCACGATGCCCGAGCCCAGGGTCGACCACGACGCCGTCGTGCTCCACAGCGGCAAGGTCCTCGTCTTCGGTGGCGCGACGCGGATCCTCGTAGAGCCCGAGCCTCTCAGGTTGTTCGACGACACGCTCCTGACCAGCACGGCGCTGTACGATCCGGCGACAGGGACATGGGCTCCGGCCGCGCCGAGGGCGACCACCGGTTCCGTGCCGACCTCCCGCGTCATGGTCCTCCAGGACGGCCGGGTGCTCGTCGCGTCAGGGGTCTCGTTCGAGCTCTACGATCCCGCGCTCGATGTGTGGACCTCCACGGCCCGGATGCCCACCGCTCGCGCCGCTTCGACATGCGGCACGGCCATGCTGGCCGACGGCCGTGTGCTCGTCGCCGGCGGGAGGGTCCTGGAGGGACCCTCTCCGAGCCGCGGAGTCGCCGAGATCTACGACCCTGCCACCAACAGGTGGTCGGCGACAACGCCCATGCTGACCGGGATGAACGCGGTTCGCGGCGCGATCTCGCTGAAGGACGGCAGGGTCCTCGTCAGCGATGGTGTCTCCCGCTCCGAGCTGTTCGATCCGGCCTCGGCGACATGGACCCTGGGGCCGCCTCTCCGCTTCAAGGACATCGTGCCGCTGTCGGACGGCAAGGTGCTCATGATCCTGCGCCACGATGGCCCCGACGCCTTGTCCAGCGTCTATGACCCGGTCACGGACACCCAGACCGCGATGCCGCCGTTCGCCTTGCCGGCCGCGAGCGGGATCGTGTCGCCGGCGCTCACGGCGCTGCGGGACGGCCGCGCATTGTTCACGGGCGGCTACACGCGCGAGACCAGCTCCGAGGCGTGTACCGGTGCTTCTGATCCGTGGGACTGCCCTGTTTACTACAAGTTCTCTGGCGCCGTGTGGATGTTCGATCCGGTCGCCCAGCGCTGGAGCCCGGCCGCGCCGATGAGGCTCCCCCGGGCTGGCCACACGGCCACGCAGCTCCTCGACGGCGCGGTGTTGATGGCCGGCGGCGACGTCGTCGACATCGTCGTCATCCCCGGGCTCGTCTCCACGACCAACGCGGAGCTCTACGCGCTTTCCACGTCTCCGATCGGCGCGCCTTGCCACGATGGCGCCTCCTGCGACAGCGGCTTCTGCGCGGATGGGGTCTGCTGCGATGCCGCCTGCGACGCCGGCCCCTGCGATGCTTGCGTGGTGGCCGCCGGCGCCTCCGAGGACGGCCGCTGTGCGCCGCTCACGGGCACCGCCTGCGACGATGGGGATGCGTGCACCGATGGCGACACCTGCCAGGCGGGCGCGTGCGCAGCAGGCGCCGTCGACATTTGCGGCAGCGGAGGCGAAGGAGGCAGCGCTGGCGCCGGTGGCAGCAGCGTTGGTGAAGGAGGGAGCGCTGGCGCCGGTGGCAGCAGCGTTGGTGAAGGAGGGAGCGCTGGCGCCGGTGGCAGCGGCGTTGGTGAGGGAGGGAGCGCTGGCGCCGGTGGCAACGGCGTTGGTGAAGGAGGGAGCGCTGGCGCCGGTGGCCGTGGCACCGGTGGAAGCACTGGTGAAGGAGGCAGCAGCAGCGACGGCGCTGGCAGCACCTCGCAGTCGTCCGGCGGCGATCCAGAGCCAGGCTCAGGCGGCGATGGAGACCACGCTGGAAGCGGCGGCGCTGGCGCCGGCGCTCCGGACGGCGGCGGCGACACGTCGATGAGCTGCCGAGTCGCGCGCCCTGGCCAGGCCCTTCCGCGGTGGCTCGGAGCGCTCTCACTCCTTGGCGTGCTGGGGCTGCGCCGGCGGCGATCCGGAGGCAGGTGATGGGATGACGCAGGAGATGCGATGGGCCCGAAGGGCACCTCGACATCGCGGCCGCTGGACCGGCCGCGATGCTCTCCTGCGGCTTGGCTTCCCCGTGGAGCTGCAATCGGGTTGAAACCGCATGCAAACAGCAAGAAGATGAACCGCCAACCTTGCGTCCTTGCGGTTTCTCTTCCCTTCTGTTGATTCCTCGGGACTCCAACGTGATCGGTGCGCTAGGCACCGGCACCGGGCCGACGAAGGATATCGGACAGGGGATACACAACACCCTGTGTCGCCTCGGCCAGGAGTACAACCATCGCTGCTCGGTCCAGGTCGGCTCGGACAGGTCAGCGCGGCTGCAGGTCACCTCGCCCAGAGGACCGAGAGATCGAGCTCGATGGCGTGGAAGGGCTCGGCGCGGACGCGGGCGGCGTCGCGGTGGACGACGGCGGGCCCCCAGCCGCGATCCGCGCCGAGCACGTAGACCTCCAGCGTCCGGGCGATCGGGTCGACCAGCCACGCGTGCCGCACGCCCTCGCGCGCGTAGATCGGCATCTTCTCGTCGCGATCGACGCGCTCCGTCGAAGGGCTGAGCACCTCGCAGATCCAGTCGGGGGCGAGCGCAAAGTAGGCCGTCTCGGGCAGTTCGGGCATGCGCTCACGGCGCCAGCCGGCAAGGTCGGGCACGAGCGCGTCGATCTCCCCCGGCGCGTCCGGATCGCGGAAGTGCAGTTCGGGCTCGTCGATGATGTGCCAGCCGCCGGGCCCTCCGTCGCCCAGGTCGAACGGGCCGCCCAGCTTGATGCCGAGCCTGGACGACGCTCGTGCATGTCGCGGTGCCGGCCGGGGGAACACGTGCAGGGTGCCGCGGACGAGCTCCGCCACCTTGTTCGGCGGGACGGCTTCGAGGTCGGCGTACGTCGCGCGGCGCTGCTTCTCGGCGGGCTGGCCCATGGGCGAAGCCTGCACGGGGGCGCGCGGCGAGGCAAGGCGGTGAGGCGCAGGGTCGGGTCGGCGCGCCGTCCGGCTCGCTCATTGCGCCACGAGGTCTCCTGCAAAGCGCGGCGCGACCTCGTAAGTCGTTTCGTATTGCGCGGCGAGGCCGGTCACCGTGATGTCCTGATCGACCTTGAGCGACGCGGTGTCGATGACAGGTTGGCTGTCCACGATATGCACGAAGACCTGGATCTCGCCCGAGCCGTCGTCGATGTATACCTTGAAGCCGTAGGGCGGGTCGTCCTCCACCGCCTTGGTCACGCGTCCGCCCACGCGCACCAGCAGGCCCTCGACGGGCTCGCCGACCTCTCCGGTCGTCACGTCCTTCGGTCCGACGGAGCGGGCCTCGCCGAGCGTCGTGACCGAGGCTGCCTTGGCGTTGAGCACCGTCTGCTGGGCCGTCTGCCCGAGCGTCCCCGTGACACGCACCCGGGTGTCGAGGTTGAGATCGAGCGCGTCGGGCAGGCTCACGTAGATGCCCCCGGTGTCGTCCTGCAGCGCGAAGCCCTGCTCGCCGGTCGCCGAATTGAATGTGCCAGGCGCGACGGTCAAGACACCGTCGACCGTCGCCGTGGAGCCCTCGGCCAGGCCGCGGGCTTCGGAGATGGCGACGGCGACCTCCTCGTCCGGAGCAGGCGACTCTTCGTCAGAGCTGCAGGCCGTCGTCGCGAGGACGCAGGTGGTGATGGCGATCGAGACGATGCTGGGAGTCGAGACGGTCTTGCGCATTCCCCGTCCCTAGCCGTGCTGTCCCCCAGGGACAAGACATGGCCCCGGAGCGCTCGATGTCGCCCCTTGGCGCCAGCCCCCGTCGATTCTGTGACGATCCCGAGAATCCACCGCAATTCTAAGCATGAGCCCTTTCTCTCCCCTCCCGCCTCCTCCCGCCGACCTCGTCCAGCACAGCACCTGGACGTCCATGCACGCGACCGCCGTCCACGTGCTCCCGGGGATGCTCCGCTACCTCGGCGTCGCTGAGGACGACATCGACGACCTCTCCCAGGAGGTCCTCCTGGGCGCGTACACCAGCCTTCCCCGGTACAACCCCGCCTATCCCGCCTCGGCGCCCGGCTCTGCCTCGCTGCCGCCGGTCGCCTCGCCGTTTCTCCAGGACTTCGTGCTGGCCGTGCCCGCTGCCGCCGCGGACACCGCCCAGGAGCAGCAGGAGCAGGACGACCCGGCGTCGCTCCCGCTGCCGGCGCCGCGCAATCCCCCTCGGCCATCGCGCCCGCACGGCCTCGGCCCGCGCTGGCGAGCCGAGTCCAGCTGGCTCTTCGGGATCGCCTGGCGAAAGGTCCGGCGCCATCTGGAGCGCAACTACCGGCGCCTCGAGGTGCCGGTGGGCCTCGCGGATGAGGCGTACTTCGAGGGCGCCGAGATCGCGCCGAGCAGCGAGCAGCGCATCGCCACGAACCAGCGGATCGCGATCGCGACCCGCCTGCTGGCGACGATCGCGCCCGAACGGCGCGCCATCCTGATCATGGCCGACATGGTCGAGATCCCGCTGCGCGAGATCGCGCGGTCCCTCGAGCTCAACGAGAACACCGCTTCGAGTCGGCTGCGCCTGGCGCGTGAAGACTACCGCGCCGCCGTGAAGCGCTTGCGCCCCGAGGAGCAGCGCGCGATCCGGTCCGGCTTGCTCATGGTCCCGCTCTTCTCCCTCGCCTCCTCGCGCTCCGCCGTCGCGTCGCCGGCCGTCCACTCCGGCGCCTCTGCCATCGCCGAGACGAACACGCCCGCGACCTGTCCCGAGCTGCCGAGCGATCTCGGACCTCAGGACATCGCCGATAGACCCGGGCGTGCCGCGCGCCCGCTCGCCCGGTTCGTCCGCCCGGCGCTCGCCCGGTTCATCCTCCCGGCGCTGGCGTGGGCGACGGCAGGCGTCGGCGGCGCCGCGCTGTTTGCCGCGCTCGCGCCGGCGCCGGCCCTCTGGGCCAACCGCCTTGGCCCGATCGCGACACCGCTCCTCCTCTCGCGTGCGGTCGACCTCGATGCGCGGCCGAAGACGGAGCCCGGTGGAAGGCCGAGCTCCGAGGCGCCGCGAGCCGATGCGATCTCGGACAAGGAAGCTCCACCCTCTCGCGCGCCCACGCCCGCGCCGGCACGTGTCTTCCGCCAGCGCAAACCCGCCGCGCCGGAGCAGCACGCTCCCTCCGACCAGGATGGAGAGCCGCTCGCCGACGAGCTGCAGCTGCTCGGCGCCGCCAGGCAGGCGCTGCTGCAAGGCGATAGAGCGACCGCGCTGGAGCGCATCGCCGCCCACGCGCGGCGGTTCCCCGAGGGGCGGCTCAAACTGACGCGCGAGCGGCTGCGAGCTAAGGCCGCGGCGGTGCAGGCAGCGCCGGCCGGCAGCGCGGCGGGGCAGACGCTTCCGTGACCGCGCGGACGAGGCCGATGCGCGGGAGATCGCACGACGAGGGCGCGCGCAGGAAGCGGGCAGCACGCGCAGCGCTCGCCTCGATGGCCGCGGCCGCGATCTCGGCCGCCGGGGTCGCACCGGTCCGGGCCGAGCCCGCGGCCACGCCGCTCCGGGCGCGGCTCGAGTTCATCCGCGGGCCAGGCGCCGAGGAGTGCCCGGACGAGCAGCTCCTGCGCGTGGAGACGGTCCGGGCGATGGGCGGGGTCGACCCCTATGACACGGAGGCTCCGTTCTCGATGACGGCGTCCATCGAGCGCCGGCGCGGCAAGCTCGCCGCCTCGATGTTCCTCCGCGACGGCGACGGTCACGGACGCTGGTTCGACGGGTTCAGCGCCTACGATGACTGCAAGGTGCTCGTCACCGCCATGGCCCTGTCCATCGCCGTGCTGCTCGACGACGCCGCCGAGCTCGCCGCACCACCTGGGGTGCCAGCGAAGCCCGCTTCGCCGCCCGCACCACCCGATGGGCCCTGTTCGCCGGATCGGCCCTGTCCGCCGAAGCCGTCCCCTGCGCCGCCATCATCCCCGCGCACGGCGTCACCCGTGCGCGCGCCGCCCCGGAGCCGCGCGTCGCCGGTCGCGGGGGAGCGCTTCTCCTGGGTGGCCGGCCTCGGCGCTGTGGCGGGCCTCGGGATGACACCCGGCGTCGCCGGTGGGCCAGCGCTGTCCTTCGGGGCACGCTGGCCGGCGTGGTCGGTCGCGCTGGAGGTCCGCGGGCTCGCCTCGCTGCCGAAGACAATCGACAAGGTTCCCATGGCGGTGTCTCTTCTGACGGCGAACGCTGCCATATGCCATCATCGACAGTTTCTTTTCGCCTGCGGACTCTCGGAGCTCGGGGGGCTTCGTGCTTCCTCCGACGTCCCCTTGGGTGGTGCCTCGCGGCTGAGTCTCCGGGCTGGACTTGGCGCACGGATCGGCGTCGCCTGGCCCTTTGCCGAGAGCTTGTCGGCGCGCGGATACACCGACGTCGTCCAGACCCTGAGCGGTATGGCGATCGAGCGTCACCCAAATGTTCCTGGCTCCGAGCGCGCCCTGTGGAGCGCACCGAGCGCCTCTGTGGCGTTCGGGCTCGGTGTACACGCGAGGTTTTGAGCGATCCGGTAACAAAACAAATGGGAAGGGAAGCGGAGGCGTAATGCGTGAAAATCCAAGGTGTGATGAGGAGAATGCTCTCATCCGGGGATGTGCCGGTGCCGATGGTGCAGCTCGTGAATGCGCATCTTGCGCCGCAGACCCGCGGTCATGTAGATTCACGGCGATGCGCAGATTTCATTGGGCTCTCTCAGGCTCGCTGTTGTGCATTGGCTGTACCACGGAGCCGCTCGTGATCACGGGTCCCTGTCTGCCCGAAGAGATCGAGCACAATCTGTCCGGTTGCGGCGTATTGCGCGACGCCGGAGCGGACGGCGGCCAGGGCGGCGCCGGTGGCCAAGGCGGCGCCGGCGACGAGACCAGCGCCGGCGGTCAGGGCGGATCCGGCGGCGACATGCACAGCTCGCTGTGCTCCGGCCAGTGCACCCCGCCTGCGCCGCTCGGCTGGTTCGGCCCGGCGCTGCTCTGGTTCGGCCCGGCTAAGGCCGTCCCCGACTGCCCCGCCGACGCGCCCACGCTCGGCTACGAAGGCTTCGCCGATCTCCAGCAGCCGCCGATGGACTGCGCGGTCTGCGCGTGCGACCCGCCCGAGGCCTCGTGCGCGCTCCCCACCGGCTGGGCGGCCTCGTCCGCCTCGTGCCCCGGCGATGAGCCAGGCACCGTGATGACCTCCTTCGCCGCGCCCGACGGCTGGGATGGCGCATGCACCGCCGCGAACCCGATCCCCGAAGATCAGCTCTGCGACGGCGAGCCCTGCGTGCAGTCGCTCACGATCGCGGCGCCCTCGGTCACGACCGGCGCGTGCTCGCCGCGCATCGACGCCCCGCCGCCTGTCCCCAGGCTCGATCCGTGGGCGACGCGGGCCAGGGCGTGCCTCGCCGGCGCGTACACCGCGTGCGACGACGCGACGACATGCGTGCCGGCGGCGCCGTCGGGCTTCCTGACCTGCGTCTACCACGAGGGCGACGACGCCAGCTGTCCGGAGGGGTACGCCGTCAAGCACGTCTTCTTCGAGGACGTGATCGACGGCCGCGAGTGCACCCCCTGCGGCTGCGGCGATCCGACCGGCGCCTCGTGCACCCTCATGGCGTCCGTGTACCGCGACGCCGCCTGCACCGACCTGCTCGCGTCGAACCTCGTCAGCTCCAGCGTCCCGTTCTGCGTCGTGACGCCTCCCGGCGCAGGCCTGGGGAGCAAGTCGGCCGTGATCGCGGACGTCGAGCCGGGCGCGTGCGCGCCGCACGGGGGCGAGCCCGTGGGTGAGCTCCAGGCGAGCGCGCCATCGACCTTCTGCTGCACGGCCTGAGCGGGGCATTCCCGGAAGTCATTAAGGCACCTCGCTCCTCCGATCGGCGCAGGAAGAACTACCCTCCAAATTTCACCAGGGATCCGGATATCCCCGCTGCCTCGTGCGGCCCGGGAGTATCCTCACGCTCTCACGGCCGCTTCCGGCCGCCGCTCGTCCCCTTCGCCTCGTGCCGCCTCCGCCCCTCCGCACGTTTCGCTCCGGGCTCTTCCGCACGATCGCCCTTGCCGCTCGCGCGAGCCCCTTCGCCCTCGGGGCCATGGCCCTTGCCGGCGTCCTCGCGGGCATCGCTCCGACCGGGATGGCCTGGTACGCCCGCCGGGTCCTCGACGGCGTCGCTCACGGCGATCGACAGGCGGTGATCACGGGCATCGTGGCGGAGGCGGGGCTCCTGCTCCTCACCTACGTCGCCGGGGGCCTCAACCAGTTCGCGACAGCGCGCCTCCGCCTCGCGCTCGGCTTCCTGCTCCAGCGGTCGATCCTCGAGAAGGCGATCGCGGTCCCTTACGCCTGCTTCGAGGACCCCGGCTTTTACGACGCGCTCTCGCGGGCGCGGCGCGAGGCGGTCGGGCGTCCGGTGGCGCTCCTCGCCGGGCTCTTCGCCGTGGCTCAGGCCCTCGCGGTGCTCGGCGGCTCCGCGGCGCTCCTCTTCCGCTTCTCGCCGCTCTGCGCGCTCGCGATCCTCCTCGCCGCGCTCCCGGGCTTCCTCACGGAGACCCGCTTCGCGACCGCGCTCTTTCGCCTCCAGAACCGGCGCGCCACCGAGGCCCGCGAACAGGCCTACCTGGAGCAGGTGCTCACCCGCGACGACCACGCAAAGGAGGTGCGCCTCTTCGGAACGGGGCCCACCTTCCTCGAGCGCGCGCGGCGCGTCTTCACGCTCGTCTTCGAGGAGGATCAGGCGCTCGCGCGACGGCGGCTGCTCGTCGGTCTGGTCGCGGACCTCGTCGCCCTCGCCCTCTTCTACGCGGTCTATGTCTACGTCGCGCTCCGGGCCCTCTCCGGGGCGCTCACCGTCGGCGACCTCGGCCTCGCGCTCGTCACCTTCCGGCAGGGGGACGGCGCCCTCAAGCAGGCCCTCGGCGGCGTGCGCGGGCTCTACATGGACCAGCAGTACCTCGCCAATCTCTACGACTTTCTCGATCTCCCGGTCCCCGCTCCGCGGCAGCTCGCCCCCGCGGCCCGCGCGCAGGACGAACAGGGGCTGCGCTTCGAGAACGTCGGCTTCACCTACCCGGGGGCCGCTCGCCCCGCCCTCGCCGGCGTCGACTTCTCCCTCGCCCCCGGCCGGAAGCTCGCCCTCGTCGGCGAGAACGGCTCTGGCAAATCGACCGTCCTCAAGCTCGTGGCCGGCCTCTACGAGCCGACCGAGGGGCGCATTCTCCTCGACGGGCGAGACCTGCGCGCCTGGGACGGGGAGGCCCTCCGCGCGCGCCTCGCCGTGGTGTTCCAGGACTTCGTCCGCTACCAGCTCACGGTCCGCGAGAACGTGGCCCCACGCGCCGCCGAGGACGCCGTGCCCGACGACGCGATCGCGCGCGCGCTCGCCCGCAGCGATGCCTCGCCGGCCGTCGGCCGGCTCCCGCGCGGCCTCGAGCAGCGGCTCGGCAAGTGGTTTTCCGGCGGCGTCGAGCTCTCCGGCGGAGAGTGGCAGAAGCTCGCCCTCGCGCGCGCCTTCCTCCGCGAAGGCGCCGACCTGCTCCTCCTGGACGAGCCGACCGCGGCCATCGATCCCGCCGCCGAGGCGGCCCTCTTCGAACGGGTGCGGGCGGAGACCGCAGGGCGCATGGCCATCCTCGTCTCCCACCGATTCTCCACGGTCCGCCTCGCCGACGAGATCCTCGTGATGGATGGCGGGCGCATCGCCGAGCGCGGTGACCACGATACGCTCCTCGCGGCGGGCGGGCGCTACGCGGCCCTCTTCCGCCTGCAGGCGGCCGGCTACCGGTGAACATCAACACGCGCAAGCACGCGTCACGAAGCGTGATGAAGCGGTGGCGGCATGAGCATGAAACCCAGACCACACGAGGAAACCGAAGAAGAGGCTTCGTGTAAAAGAGGCTTGTAGAAAGCGCCCTGTTGGGCGTACGTTGATAGTCTCGGCCCAGCTGCGAAGTCTCGCAGACTACAGGGCCGAGCCGAAGGAGACTCACCATGTCCCACCCGACCGACCACGACGACGCGACTCCGCTCTTCGCTCACCTCCTCGTCGATGACGAGCAGCCGGCCCCGGCCGCGGGAAGCGGCGGCACCGCCCCGACGTATCACTGCCTCGACAGCGAGTGCACGAAGAAGTACCCGTCGGACGCGGACGACTGTCTGTCGTACAAGCCCACCTGCGATTATACATTCTGAGCGCGCGGCGACCTCCGAGCGCCGTGGTCGCGCCGACGATCCTCCTGCTCTCCCACGCGAGGGAGCCCTTCGTCACCGAGCGTGTCGCCGAGGAGCTACGCCGCCGCGGCGCGCTCCCCGTTCGCCTCGATACCGACAGGCTCTTTGACGACGGGCCCTTCGGGGCCTCCCTCGCCGGCGACGATCCCGGCACCGTGTGGGTCCGCGGCGAGCGGGTGCGGCCGGACGCGATCTGGCTCTGGCGGGCCTGGCCGCGGATCGACGCGCCCGCGATGGCGGAGGCGCACCGCGCCACCGTGAACCGCGAAGCACAGGCGCTCTTCTTCGGGGCGGTATCGCTCCTCGAAGGACGCTGGGTGGACGCCCCCGAGCGTGTCCGCGCCGCGGAGAACAAGCTGCTTCAGCTCCGGTGCGCGCGCGCGGTCGGCCTCCGTATCCCGGATACGCGGTATACCTCGGACCCGGATGCGGTCCGCGCCCTCTTCGACGCCCACGAGGGGCGCGTCGTGTGCAAGCTGCACGCACCCCTCGACTACGGGATGCAGGCGCACCGCGCCTTTCCGACGCGCCGCTTCCGCCGCGAGGACCTCGCGCGCCTCGACGCGCTCCGCCGGGGGCCGATGATCTTCCAGGAGGCGATCCCGAAGGCCCTCGAGCTCCGCATCGCCTGGGCGGGCGGAGCCGCGTGGACCGGCGCGCTCGACGGCAAGGAGACCGACGTCGACTGGCGCTTCTCGGCGGCGGGCGCCTGGATGCCGCACGCGCTCGAGGTCGCGACCAAGGCGAAGCTCGCAGCGCTCATGAAGCGCCTCGGTCTCCGCCAGGGCTGTCTCGATCTGATCCTCACGCCCGACGGCGACACCGTCTTTCTCGAAGTCAACCCGACCGGCGAGTGGGGGATGCTCGAGGCCGAGCTCGGTCTGCCGATCGCCGCATCCCTCGCCGAAACGCTGCTCCGCGACGAGGACGAACCATGAAGGTCCTTCTCATCACCCATCGCGCCGACGCCCCGCGCTTCATCGAGCGCGTGGCCGACGAGACCCGAAGCCGCGGCGCCGAGCCGGTCGTCTTTTACGTGGAGGACTTCCCGACGAAGGCGACGATCTCCTTCGCCCAGGGGCCGGACGGCGAGCGCTTCCTCCTCGGCGGGCACGCGATCGGGGCGGGCGACGCGATCTGGGCGCGCCGCTACCATGCCCCCGTCGGGCTGCCAGAGGCCATGCACCCGGGCCACCGGCGGATGGTCCTCGCGGAAACGGAGCGGTTCCTGCACGGGGTGCTCGCCGCCTGCCCCGCCTTCAAGGTGGACCCGTACGCGCGCGTCCGCGGCGCCGACCACAAGCCGCTGCAGCAGCGTATCTTCCGGGAAGCGGGCGTTCGCACGCCGCGCACGCTCGGCACGAACGAGCCGGAGGCGGCCCGCGCCTTCCTCGCGAGCTGTCCGGACGGCGCCGTCGTCAAGATGCTGAGCCCGGAGCCGTTCCGGAAGGACGACGGAAAGCTCCAGGTGGTGATGACGAGCGAGGTGCGCCCCGAGACGCTCGAGAAGCTCGAGCAGCTGCGCCTCTGCCCCATGTACTTCCAGGAGAGGGTCCCGAAAGCCTACGAGCTCCGCGTGACCGTCTTCGGCACCAAGATCTTCGCGGCGCGCCTCGACTCGCCGACGTTCGCCGGGGCCGAGGTCGACTGGCGCACGAAGGGGCTCGAGACCATCGAGGCGTGGCGCGACCACGCGCTGCCGAGGCACGTCGAGGACGCCCTTCACCGCTACCAGGACGCGGTCGGCCTCCAGTACGGCGCCGCCGACTTCATCGTGACCCCGGCCGGTGAGCACGTGCTCCTCGAGGTCAACCCGGCCGGCGAGTTCTTCTGGCTCGAGGCGAACCCACCCCACCACCCGATGGTCGCCGCCCTCGTCGACGTCCTCGTGGGCGTGCCGGGGTCGCGTCGCAGGTTCCCGGACCTCCCGGCGCCGCCAGACGCGTGATTCGCTCGCCGCCGCCGTCCCTCAGCCCCTCGCCGCCGCCTCCCTCCGCGGCAGCCGCGCCGTGAACGTCGTCCCCCGCTCCGCCTGGCTCGCCACCTCGATCACCCCGCCGTGCGCCCGCGCGATCTGGTGCGCGATGAACAGCCCGAGCCCGAGCCCCCGCCCCGCGCTCGCTCGCCCCTCCGCGGGCGACGCCTGCTGCCAGGGCTCGAACAGCGTCGCCAGCCGCTCCGGCGCGATCTCCGGGCCCTTGTTGTGCACCTCGATCAGCACGTCGCCCCCGCGCGGCCGGAGCGCCACCCGCACGGCGCTCCCGGGCTCGGCGTGGTCGACCGCGTTCTGCACGAGGTTCGTCACCATCTGGGCGATCCGCTCGGGATCCCACAGCCCCGCGCCGCTCCCCCGGAGATCGAGCCGGATCGGCACCCCCGCGCGCGTCGCCCGGAGCTCGTCGATCGCCCCCTTGCAGAGGACATGGAGGTTCCCCGGCCTCCGCGCGATCGGGATGCTGTCGCCGAAGCAGCTCCGCGTCAGGTCGAGCAGGTCGTCGATCGTCCGCGCCATGCGGCGCGCGCTCGCCGCGATCCCCTCGACGCTCGTCGCCTGGCGCGGCGTCAGGTTGCCGTGGCGCACCAGCGTGCTCGACGCCAGCGTGACCGCCGTGAGCGGCGTGCGCAGGTAATGGCTGAGCGCGGCCAGGAATCGATCGCGAAACGCGAGATCGTCCAGCCGCGCAGCCTCCGCCCGCTTGCGATCGGAGATGTCGATCGCCGTGCCGATCATCCGGACGCTGCGCCCGGTCGCGTCGAAGAAGGTGCGCCCCTGCACGCAGACCCAGCGCTCGATCCCGTCGCGGATCCCCACGAGGCGGTACTCGATGCTGTACTCGCCGCCGCTCTCCGGGGCCTGTGAGCGCAGCACGGCCTCCTGCACGCGCGCGCGATCGTCCGGGTGGATCGCCGAGAGGAAGAGCTCGTAATCGACGTCCGACGCCGGCTCCAGCCCGCACACCTCCCGGCAGCGGTCGTCCCAGCGCAGCTTGCCGGTCACCGTGTCGTAATCCCAGACGCCGACGCCGCCGGCCTGCGTCGCGAGCCGCAGGCGCGCGCCGCTGTCCTCGAGCGCGGCGCGCGTCGCCCGCTCGATCTCGAGCGCGCTCGTCCACATGCTCGCGTCCACCACCGCATGGAGGACCTGCGCTTCTCCCGCCCCGAGCGCGATGCCCTGGGCGACGCACTCCTCGATCAGCGCGGCCCGGAGGTGCGATAGCTCCCGCAGCGCCGCCTCGATGCAGCGGCCCCGCGTGACGCAGCGGCGCGCGTGGTCCTCGACCCGCTCGTAAGCGCCGCGGAGCGCCGCGTCCTCGCCGGTGAGCCGGCTCGCCGCGAGCGCCTCGATGAGGTGCTCGAGCAGCGCCGGCGCCGCGTCGACGAGCACCGGGCGCTCGCCCCGCCGCGGCGCCGGCGCCCTGGGATCGTCGAGCACCCGGCGCGTCCAGCGATCGAGCACGTCGCGCTTGCAGCTGCGGAGCCGGGAGGCAGCGGAGATCTTTGCTAGCGGGCCGGCGTCATCCATCGCTACAAAGCGAGCGCCCGCCGGCGCGGATGTCACGTGAGGACACCCCCTGATTGGCGCGTAAGTGACCGTCACCGGGGCCGACGTCTCCGCCCTCGGCCACCGGGCCCGACGCCTCCGCCCTCGGCCACCGGGCCCGACGCCTCCGCCCTCGGCCCGCTGGCTCTTCAGTCCCCGGCCGATGGGCGTCTGCCGCGCCCCGGCGCTAGAACGCGCCCAGCACCCCGACCCCGCCGCCCTCAGGGCCGATGAGCGGCACGATGCGCGCCTGCACCCGCGCCGGCGAGCCCTGCCGTGCCCCAGCGGCGCTCGCGCCCTCCGCCCTCGATGGGCCCGAGGTCAGCACGAGGACCGCCCCCGCGGCGAGCGCGGCGACGCCCACGCCGACGCCGATCGTGGACACGAGCGCCTTGGTCTCCGCCGCGTTGATCTCTTTGCGACCTTCCGGCGTACACAGCTTCTCCGGACAGAGCGCTTCGTCCTTTTCCGCGTCGCTCGCTTGCCCCGCGGCGAGGATGCCGAACACCGCGCCGACGCCGAGCACCGCCGCGCCGGCGCCCCCGATCACGAAGCCCGCGGTCTGCAGGCCGCGTCCGCCGCTGCGGCCGCCGTCGGTGCCGCCGGCCGGCGGCGCCTCGGGCCCGGCGGGCTTGCTCGTGGGTGCCACCGGCAGGAGCTTCGGGATGGCGATCGCCTTCAGATCGGCGCTCTCGCCGACCTGGACGGTCGTCGACCAGACCGTGTAGCCGCTCGCCGTCGCCTCGACCTCGTGCGCCCCGGGATCGATCGGGATCGGCGTGCCGAGCGCGGCCGCGGGGATGTCGCCGCCGTCGACGCGGACCAGCAGGCCGGGCGTGTTCTCCGCGTTGAGCTGGATCCTCGAGAGCCTCGGCTCCAGGGCGTCGATGTGCTCCTGCGCGAACGCCTCCCGCGCGGCGTTGCCCTCCTTCTTCGAGGCGAAGAGCGCCTCCTTGAACTGCCCCCACGCCGTCGCCGTCTTGCCGAGCCCCTCGTTGCACAGGGCCAGGTTGAGCAGCGTCCCCGTGCCGGGCCGCAGGCGCTGGCTCTCGGCCAGCTTGGGGCACGCCTGCGCGTACGACTTCGCCTCCATCAGGCGGCGCCCCTCCTCGAACAACGTCTGGGCGAGCGTCGGATCGCCGCCCGCGCCCTGCGCGGCGGCGCCCGAGGGCGCGAGCAGGGCGGCCGAGCCGAGCACGACCGCGGCGAGGGCGAGGCGGGCGCGACGGAGCGCGCGGGGGGCATGGACTGTCGAGGGGATCATGGCTGTGGGCTCAGTGCGGGTCGTTCAGGTCGATGCCCTTCGGAGGGCGCTGCGTCGTCGTGGCTTGCGACGGGCGGGCGGCCGGCGTGGTCCGCCCTGCGGGCGAGCCGCCCCGGGCGGCAGTGGGCGCCGTCCTCGGCGACGCCGCGGGGGAGCTCGCGGCCGCCGCGGCGTTCGGCGCGGTGGCGCTCGCGGCCGCGGTGGCGCTCGCCGCCGCTGTGTCCGCCGTGGTCGCTGCGTCGGCTGCCGCGCCTGTCGGTCGGATCGTCGGCCCGTCCGGCGTCGTCGTCCCGGCGGCAGGCGCGGGCTGCTCGGGGGTCGGCGCCGGCGCCGGCGCGGCGGTCTCCGTCGCGCTCACGGCGACCGTCGGCGCCGCCGCCGTGCTCTCCGTCCCGTCGGCGCCGCTCCGGCGGAGCATGTACACGCTGCCGACGATGAGCCCCAGGAGGAGGGTCGCGGAGATCAGCGCGATCGCGAGGATCGCGGAAGGGGAGACCGATAGCCCAGGGATCCGGCGCCCGTCCGACGAGATCCCGAGGTGGGTCGACGACGCGAAGGTCGCGGCGGCGCGCGAGCTCATCGGCGCGTTGTACGGACCGGGGACGATGTGCTGCTGCGGCGTTGGCGCCGGGAAGCCGTTCGGCGGGACCGGGCTCGGCCTGCCGTCCTCGCCAGGGCGAGGCCCGAAGGCGCCGTTGCCGGACGACGGAGGCTGGGAAAACGGCGACGAGGGATGCGGGTAAGGCGTCGAGGCGTGGGCGACGGGCGACGGCGCCTGCGGGAACGGCGTCCCGTGAGGGAGCGGCGTCGGCGGGCGCGGCTGCCCGGTGTCGCGCTGCCCGGCCGGATGCGAGGCGAGCCCCGGCCACGACGGCTCGCGAGCGGCCGGCCCAGGGGGCCTCGAGTCGATGGTGGAGAACGACGGCTGTGACGCGCGCTGGCCGCCGGGGATCGCGGCGTGGAGCGACAGGCCGCCCATGCGCGCGATCCGGGCCAGGGTCGTGTACGTGCGCGCGGGCGCGAACGGCGCGAGCGACACGATGAGCTCGGCGACCGACGCATGCCGGTGCTCGCGCTCGCGCGCGTACGCCTTCTCCAGCACGGCCGCGAGCGCGGCGGGCACGTCGGGGCGGATCTCCCGCAGCGGCGTCGGCGTGCCCGTCAGCACCTCCGCGCAGAGCTGCGGCAGCGTCTCCGCGTAGTACGGCTGCCTGCCGGCGAGCAGCTCGTAGAGCGAGACGCCGAGCGCATAGATGTCCGTCCGGTGATCCACCGAGCGCGTCTGCCGCATCTGCTCCGGCGACATGTACAGGGCCGAGCCCAGGGCCGCGTCCGTGCCCGTCAGGATGTCGACCGCGCCGGTCGCCATCTTGGAGATGCCGAAGTCGAGCACCTTGACGAGCGGCGAGCCGTCGACGCGCGTCGTCAGGAACAGGTTCGCCGGCTTGAGATCGCGGTGGACGATGCCGAGCCCGTGGGCCTCGACGATCGCCTCGCTGCCCTGCGCGATGCAATCGATCGCGTCCTCGATGCCGAGCACCCCTTGATCGCGGAGCAGGCGCGCCAGGTCGCTCCCGATCAGGAACTCCATGACCATGTAGGGAGCGCCGTTCTCGAGCGTGCCGACGTCCGAAACACGGGCGACGTGCTCGCTCTTGATCTTCATGCCGGCCTTCGCCTCGCGGAGGAAGCGGGCCGAGCCCTCCGGGTGCTGGGTGAACTCGGGGAGCAGGAACTTCAGGGCGACCCGCTCGTCGAGCACGACGTGGCGGGCCTCGACGACCACACCCATGCCGCCCTGGCCGATGACCCGCTCCACGCGGTACTTGCCGGCGAGCACCGTCCCCGGCTCGACCGGGGGCAGCGAGGGCTGTTTCGTCTCCGAACCCGACACAGCGGGCGATGATCACCGCTTCGCCCTCGGACGGCAAGCGCGGGCGGCGCCGGTATCGGGGCGCGGCGTGGCGAGGCGGACAGAACGGCGCCAAAGGCGCAGCAGCACGCGGTTTTTGTGCCGTCGCACGGTCGCTTCGGCGCGCGGCTCGCGCCGTCGCGAGGCCGCGTTGGCGTGCGGTCGCTCCGTCAGACGCTCGCGTCGCTGCGCGGTCGCTCCGTCAGACGCTCGCGCCGCTGTGCGGTCGCGTTGCGCCACGCCGCCGTCAGACGCTCGTGGTATCGCGTCCGCGCGCCGCGGTGCGCTCGCGTTCACGCACCGTCACGCGCTCGCGCCGCGACGCGCTCGCCCGCCGCATGCCCGCGCGCTCGCCCGCCGCACGCTCGCGCCCACGCGCCGCCACGCCGTCGATCCCTGGCCGAATCGTCCTCGAAACGATCGCGCAGCGCGCCTCACGCGCGTCACGGAAGGCGAGACGGAAGGGGGCACTTCTGGTTGGATAGGGCCACCCCCGGAGACAAACCACCGTGCGCCTGCTCATCCAGCACCGGACCCGTTACAATTATCCCCGCCCCGCCTCGCTCGGCCCGCAGCTCATCCGGCTGCGGCCCGCGACGCACGCGAAGGCGAAGATCGAGTCGTACAGCCTGAAGATCGACCCGCCGATCGCGGCGCGCTGGCAGCAGGACCCGTATGGCAACCACGTCGCGCGGGTGCTCTTGCCCGCGGGCGAGCGCGTCCCTCACTTCGACGTCCTTGTCGAGCTCGCGGTCAGCGTGCGCCCCGTGAACCCGTTCGACTTCTTCCTCGACGACCGCGCGAAGGAGGTCCCGTTCGCGTATCCGGCCGAGCTCAAGCAGGACCTGGCCCCCTTCCTCGACAGCACCGACCCCTCGTTCGCCCGCGGCCCGCTGCTCGACGAGTTCCTCGCCGGGCTGCCCTCGAAGGGCGACACCGTGTCGCTCCTCGTCGCGCTGAACACCGCCGTGAACCGGCGCATCAAGTACGTCATCCGCGAGGAGGCCGGCATCTGGACGCCGGAGGAGACGCTCGCGCAAGGGCGCGGCAGCTGCCGCGACTCGGCGGTGCTGCTCATCGCGGCGCTCCGGTCGCGCGGGCTCGCCGCGCGCTTCGTGAGCGGCTACCTCGTGCAGCTCACGGACGAGGGGATGATCCCCGACCAGCCGCGCGGCGTGAGCCGCGACGTCGTCGACCTGCACGCGTGGGCCGAGGTCTACCTCCCCGGCGGAGGCTGGATCGGCCTCGACGCGACGAGCGGCCTGCTCTGCGGCGAAGGCCACATCCCGCTCGCCTGCACCGCCTCGCCCGCGCTCGCGGCCCCGGTCGAGGGCACGAGCGACACGCGCGCGACCGACGTGACCTTCGAGATGAAGGTCGGGCGGCTCGGCCACGAGCCGAGGCCCACCACGCCCTACGAGGAGCCCGTGTGGCAGGAGCTCCTGTCCGTGGCCGATCGCGCCGACGAGCGGCTCGCCGCCGCGGGCTTCTCCCTGACGATGGGCGGCGAGCCGACGTTCAACTCGCGCGAGTACCCGGACGCGCCCGAGTGGTGCGAGGGCGCGCTCGGCCCGACGAAGTGGTCGCAAGGGCTCCGGCTCGCGCACGAGCTCCGGCGCCGGATCACGCCGGGCGGCGTCCTGCTGCTCCGCGCCGGCAAGCACTACCCCGGCGAGAGCCTGCCCCGCTGGGCGCTCGAGATCATCGGCCGGCGCGACGGCGTCCCGATCTGGACCGAGATGTCCCAGGCGCGCCACGCCGATCCGGCGACGAGCGCGTCGCGCGGGCGCGGCGTCGAGCTCTCGCGGAAGTTCGCCGACGCGCTCGCGGCGCGGCTCGGGCTCACCGACTTCCTGATGCCGGCCCTCGAGGACCCCTGGCGCCACCTCCAGGACGAGGCGAGCCTGCCCACCGACGTCGACCCGCTCAAGGCGAACCTCGACGACCCGGAGGAGCGGCGGCGCCTCGCGCGGGTCCTCGATCGCGGGCTCGGGCGAGAGGTCGGCTTCGTCCTGCCCCTCGCGCGCCAGTGGGGGTCGTGGATCAGCGAGCGCTGGGGCTTCCGGCGCGGGCACCTCTTCCTGATCCCGGGCGACAGCTCCATCGGCCTGCGCCTCCCGCTCCGCTCGCTCGTCGCGGTGGCCCCGCCGCCGCCGATCGAGGAGCTCGTGTCGCCGCAGGACCCGCGGCGCGGCGAGCCCGAGGCCGACGAGGAGGAAGAGAGGCAGCGCCGCGTCGAGCTCCTCGAGGCCGATGGCGACCCGGAGCACGCCGAGACGGCGCGCGCGCGCGCGGCCCAGCGGCACGCCCACGACGGCGAGCGCGCCGCGCATCACGCCCAGCGCGCCGCCCCCGCCGCGGGACGATCGGGCTACGGCGTGCGCACGGCGCTCTGCGTCGAGACGCGCGACGGCCTCGTCCACGTCTTCCTGCCGCCGCTCCTCTCGCCGGCCGACTTCTTCGACCTCATCGCCGCGATCGACGCGACCCGGCAGGAGACGGGCATCGACGTGCTGCTCGAGGGGTACCCGCCCCCGTCCGGCGCGAACGTGCTCCGCTTCTCGGTGACGCCGGACCCGGGCGTGCTCGAGGTGAACCTGCCGCCCTCCGACGGGGTGCGCGCGTACGCGTCGCTCCTCGAGACGGTGTTCGACGCGTCGCTGCACAGCGGCCTGCACTGCGAGAAATACCTGGTCGACGGGCGCATGGCGGGGAGCGGGGGCGGCCATCACCTCACGTTCGGCGGCCCGACGCCGCTCTCGAGCCCCTTCCTGCGCCGGCCGGATCTCCTGGCCAGCCTGCTCACGTTCAACCAGCACCACCCGTCGCTCTCGTACATGTTCGCCGGCCTCTTCGTCGGCCCGACGTCGCAGGCGCCGCGCGTGGACGAGGCGCGCCACGAGAACCTCTACGAGCTGGAGATCGCGCTCGCGCGCGCGTTCGAGCGCCGGCAGAACGAGCCGGCGTGGCTCTCGGACCTCCTGTTCCGCCACCTGCTCGTGGACATGACGGGCAACACGCACCGCGCCGAGGTGAGCATCGACAAGCTGTTCGATCCGCAGACGGCGCACGGCCGGCAGGGGCTCATCGAGCTGCGCGCCTTCGAGATGCCGCCGCACTTCCGGATGGCGGTCGCCCAGGCGCTCCTCGTCCGCACGCTGCTCGCCTCGTTCGCCGAGGAGCCGTACACGGGCCGGCTCGTGCGCTGGGGCCAGGCGCTGCACGACCGCTTCCTCCTGCCGTACTACCTGTGGCGCGACTTCGAGGACGTGCTCGATCACCTGAAGCAGCGCGGGCTCGCCCTGCCCGCGGACGCGTACCGGCCGTTCATCGAGCTGCGCTGCCCGGTGGTGGGCACGCTGCACGCCGGCGACGTGGTGCTGGAGGTGCGCAACGCGATCGAGCCGTGGCACGTGCTCGGCGAGGAGCTGACGACGACGGGCACGTCGCGCTACGTGGACTCGTCGATGGAGCGCATCGAGGTGCGCGCGCAGGGGCTCACGCCGGAGCGCCACACGGTGCTCGTGAACGGCCACGTGCTGCCGCTCCGGCCGACGGGGACGGCGGGCGAGCACGTGGGCGGCGTGCGGTTCCGCGCCTGGGCGCCGCCGCACAGCCTGCACGCGCACATCGGCATTCACCACCCGGTCCACATCGACATCCTGGACACGTGGGGCAAGCGCTCGATCGGCGCGTGCGCCTACCACGTGTGGCACCCCGAGGGCCGCGCCTACGACGCCGCGCCGCTCACGCGGTTCGAGGCGGCGGCGCGGCGCGCGCAGCGGTTCACGATCGAGGGGCCGACGCCCTGGCCGGTGACCGCGAAGCAGGCGATCGCCCACGGGGACGCGCCCTACACGCTGGATCTACGGCGCTACGCCGTGGACCGGCCGCCGCCCAAGCCGCAGAAGCCCGAGGACGAGGCGTGAGCTGCCGGGCCGCGCTGCGGTGAGACCCAGCGTGGCCGGAGGCTCACCTGGACGGAGGTCCGTCGCCCACGGTCGAGCCGGCTGTGACACTTTGACCCAGCGCGCACGCCCGGCGCGCCGCGCGGAAAGCCCGGCGCCGAGGGCGTCGCGCGCCGCCATGGCCTCCTCCGCTGTGGCGATTTGCCTTCTCGCGGGAACCCTCACGTCCGCCGGCCGGGGCGCTCGGGTGGCCCGGAGCTCCGGCGCCGAGCTCGCTTTGCGCGGCATAACGGCTCTTCGGGCCTGCGATCCAACGGTTGAGTCGCGTCAGAACAGCGATTGGTACGCCCCCTGCTTGAGTGTTCGATGTCCCCTGCATCGCATGCGGACAGTACACCACGAAGGAGGACAACCCATGTTGCGCAAGGTGCTTGCAGTGCTCTTGGTCTCCACGATTCCCCTGGCCGCCGGCTGTTTCGTCGACGCGGACGACGACAAGGACGAAGGCGAGGACGACTGCATCACGGCATGTTCGACGGATCGAGACGATTGCATCGCGGCGTGCGACGACGACGGCGATTGCGTCTCGGCGTGCGAAGAAGATCACGACTGCGACTCGCTCTGCATCTGAGCGCGCCGCGCCGTCGCTGCTTCAGTGATGTCGCCCGGCCAGGCGCCGCGAGAGCCTGGCCGCGAGCGACGGGCGCGTCCGGATCATGTGCCGCATCGGCCGGATCCCGGAGGGGAAGGCGGCCTCGGCGAGCGAGGGCATGAGCGCCTCGTCCACGTTCTTGAGGGCGACCACGCGCTCTTCCCTGCGCTCGATCCAGATGAGCTCGCCGTCGCCGGCGCGCCCGAGCCGCGGCTCGTCGCCGGCGATCGGCGAGCCGTCGTAGAGCTGCCACAGCGCGGCCTCGACGCCCGCCGCGGCGCCGGCGTCGTCCCACGCCGACGCCCACGCCGTGCCGATCGCGTCCGTCTTCCGATCGCGCACGAACAGGGCGCGATCTCCGTCCCAGGCCGCGGCCAGCGCGCGCATGTCGCCGAGATCGGGCGCGCCCTCGAGCGGGCGCAGGAGCAGGTAGGTGAACCACTCACCGAGGGTGTCCCAGTCGAGCCGCTCGAGCCGGTCGTCGAGCGTGGACGGGATCTCGTCCAGGCCGACGCCGACCTCGGGGTCCTGGGCGTCGAGGGTGAGGATCTGCTGAGTGCTCGTGGGCGCCCGCGTCGAGAAGAGCGCGTCCTCGCTCGACCAGTCGAACGGCGGGAGCCTGTCGATGACGGGCGTCGCCGCGCTCGCGCCGGTCAGGTTGTGGGCGCAGTACTCGAGCCCGAAGCTGTAGGCGAACGATGGATACGCCATGAACAAGAGGGGGAGCCCGCTGCCGGCGAGGAGCTCCTCCCGCTGCGCATGCACCGACGACAGGAGCCGGCCCCAGTCCACGAGGTGCAGATCAGCGTCGAGGTGCTCCTGCATGATGAAGCGCCCCTCCGCGAGCGTCGCGTCGCCCTCGGTGACCGCCCGCTGCGCGAGGAACGCGTCGCTCGTCAGCGCGTCGTCCTGGTCCGGCGCCAGGTCGAAATGCTGATCCTGGAGCCCGTGCACGTACTCGTGGATGAGAACAGAGTCGTCCACCTCGCCGATGAGCACGATGCCGTTGCTCTCGAGAGAGTACCACGCAGCGGCCCAGTCCCCCGAGCGAGCCAGCGTCTCCCGGAGGTCCGCGTCGACGGCGAAGTAGCCGAGCCGGCCGTAGGTCGCGGCCATCTCCGCGAGGTCGTCCTCCTCGGCGGCGGCCGCGGCCGCCTCCTGGTCCGCCTCGAACTCGTCCCGCGTGATCGTGACGACCGGCACGGCGTGGCGGAATGACAGCTCGCGCACCTGCTCGGCGCGCTTCGCGAGCCGGGCGAAGCGGCGCTCTTCCTCGGATGGCTCGTCGCTGCAGCCGGCGATCGTCGGGATGACGGACAGCCCCACGAGAAGCGCGATGCCATCGAAGAATCGGTTCATGGTGGGCGGGCGCCTAGCACCGCATGTGCCGGGCTCTTCGTCGCGGTGTTCCCGGCCGATCCAGGCGATCCAAAGGCGCCCTCGCCGGCGCGTGGCGCGCGCGGCAGGGCGGCGCAGCGCGCGCCGTTGTGCGCTTGCGCAAACGGTCGCGCGATTGCGCAATGGGCCGTCCGCTCGACGCGCCGCCGCCCCCGGGATGCCGGCGCGCAGCCCGCCGCTGCGGTCCGTCCCGGCGGGCGACACATGGCCGGAAGGGGAGGGGGATCAGGCCGCCGAGACGTAGTGGCGCGCGAGGAGGTCGTTCTGGAGCCAGAGCAGCTTGTTGAACGCGCGGAGGGTGCGCACCTCGGTTTCGCGGTCGAGGCCCAGCGACAGGATGGTCTGGAGCAGGGCGTCCGACACGAAGCCCATGAGCGCGTTCATCTGCACGAGCGGGACGACGACCTCGGGATTGCCGGCCTTCGCGGTGTGGATCTTCCCCACCATATCGAGGTAGGCGACCATCTTCGGATCGTACGGATGGGTCACGAGCCGGACGAGGTAGGCTGCGAGGTGCTGCTTGCGGAACTTGATCTGCTCGTGGTCCATCGTGAGCGACGCGAGGTCGACCGGGGGCGCCCCCTCGTAGCCGTGCTGCTTCGGCACGAAGTGGCGCTTCGTGGCGTCGTAGAGGAACAGCTTCTCGTACACCGCGTTGACGAGCGCCTCGACCCGCGGGGCGAGGTGCGGCGCGGCGCCGTGGATCGCCGCGATGTCCGCCTCGCCGAAGCCGACAAACTCGATGAGATAACCGAACCGATACTCGAGATCTGACTCCAGACGGCTCTCGTCGACGTGTTTCATCACCACGGTTCTCCTCCGCGTCTTCGCCGGCGGCGTGCCGCGAGACAACGCAGGGTGAAGACACCGGACCAGCTGTCGCCTGTCAAGCCTTGACGTGACAGGTCGTGGCGGTGCCGCGCGACAGTGGCGCGCGCCGTCTGCTCGATCACGTCGATCCACGAGAGATGTCTGCCGCCGTGTCCGCTCGGGAGCGCCCGGCGAGGGTCCGACGGCGCGCCGCTCGCTGGTCGCTGCGCCGGTGTAGGGGCGCCTCCGATCTGGAGAGCAGGCGGCCACCGATGGCCGGGCTGTGCCGCCGCCCTTATGGCCAGGGTTCGGTGGGAGCGCGTTCGGCCTCTCACGACATCGCAGCGTCAGGAGGAGGTTATGCAGAACACTGGACCGGCAGCGGATCCGAAAGGCGCGGGCCCGAAGCCGCCTTTCGAGGGCAAGACACAGGAGCGTCCCGGAATCGAAGCCAAGATGGATCCGAGACCCGATTACGGCGAGTCGTCGTACAAGGGGCTCGGCCGGCTGAAGGACCGCATCGCGCTGATCACCGGAGGGGACAGCGGGATCGGCCGAGCCGTCGCGCTCGCGTTCGCCCGCGAGGGGGCCCACGTGGCGATCTCCTACCTGAGCGAGCACGAGGACGCGAAGGAGACGGCGCGGGTCATCAAGGAGGCGGGGCGCGAGGCGCTCACGCTACCCGGCGACCTGGCCGACGAGGCTCATTGCCGGAAGGTGGTCGAGGAGGTGGCGCGTAAATTCGGGCGCATCGATGTCCTCGTGAACAACGCGGCGGAGCAGGGCAAGGCCGTCGAGCGGTTCGAGGACATCGACGCAGCGCGCCTCGAGCGCACCTTCCGCGTCAACATCCTGGCCATGTTCCACATGATCCGGTACGCGCTGCCGCACATGAAGGAAGGCGGCTCGATCATCAACGTCGCCTCGATCCAGGCGTACCAGCCGAGCCCGGCGATCCTCGATTACGCGTCCACGAAGGGGGCGATCGTCACCTTCAGCAAGGGCCTGGCGCAGGACCTCATCGAGCGTGGCATCCGCGTCAACGTCGTGGCGCCCGGCCCCGTGTGGACGCCGCTCATCCAGCAATCGTTCGACAAGGAGAAGGTGGCCACCTTCGGCAAGAATCATCCAATGGAGCGCCCGGCGCAGCCGGTCGAGCTCGCCCCCGCATTCGTGTTCCTCGCCTCGAACGAGGCGATCTACGTCAACGGCGAGGTCCTCGGTGTAACCGGCGGCAAACCGCTTTCCTAGAGCGGGGCTCGTCAGGGATCGGTGAGCTGCTTCAGGTCGACGCTGACGCCGAGGTGGTGGAGCGCGTCCTCGGGGCGGGTGAAAATGCCCATCGGTTTTTCATAGCCCTTCGAAAGCCGGCCGACCTGGAGCACCCCGGTCGCGCTCTTCAGGAGGACCGCGGTCTTCTTGAAACCTTGCGTCAGCCGCGTGTGACAGTGCGCGAACGCATTCTCGAATCCGGCGTCGTTGCGCAGCGGTGCGTCGCGGGCGTCGACCAGCAGGAGCGTGTGCCGCCTGGCGATCGCCTCGAGCGACCGATCGATGCGATCGAAGCTCAGCTCGATCGCCGCGATGCTCGGATAGTTCAGCGAATATCGCTTGATGAGCACGAGCTGCTGAGCGGGGTCGTGATGGACGACCGCGTACGGGTCCCGCTCAATCTCGCGCAATCCGAGGAAGGCCACGACGGAATGTTATGCCTGTTCGCCCAGGGCGTCGACCCCCGCGGCGCGGCGCGGCATGGCGGCCCGCGGCGTTTCACCGGTCACTCGCAATCCGCCCCGCACCGCGCCTCTTCGCATGCGAAGACCACCCCGGCAGCCTGCACGCCGTCCGCGTGCATCGCCGAGCACACCTCCAGGCAGCCATCTCCGTCCGCACGGCAGGCATCCACGCACGCGAGCATTGCCCTGCACGACGGCTCGGCGACGCACGCGTTCATCTCGGCTGCGCACCCTGTCGACCGGCAGGACGCGCAAGGGGACAGCGCGTCTCGCGATGGGCATTGCGCGCTGCACCGCTCGGACGCGCAGCCGCCCTCGAGGAAGATGCCCGAGATGCCCGCCCGGTGCGCCGTCAGGCACGCCTGCTCGCAAGCCGCGTCCTCCGCCGCGCAGCCGAGGAGGCAGTTGCCCAGCGCGGCGCACTCCGCGCTCCGCTGGCACGCGCAATAGCTCTCCTGGCAGCGCAGGGCGAGGCAGGTCGTGCACGGATCGCCGAGCGACGCGCAATCGTAGACCGCCTCTCCCCCCGCGCCGCCGCCGGCCGTCGTGGAGCTCGCCCCCACGCCAGCGCCTGCGCCGCCGGAGCCGCCTGCGCCGCCCGCGCCCCCGCCGGAGCCGCCCATGCCTGCGCCGCCCGTGCCCCCGCCTGCGCCGCCCGTGCCGGCTCCGCCGGAGCCGCCCGTCCCGGGGCTGCCGTCCGTCGAGCTGCAGGCCGCCGCCAGGAGCGCCGCTGCGGCGCACGTCTTCCAGGAAGAGAAGGCCATGGTCGACGCTACCGCGAAGGCCGCCGGCGGCTCAAGGTGAGGTGAGGAGGGAGCGCGCACCGATGCTACGGTGCGCGGCCGAGGAGCCTCGCCATGATCGCTATCGTCAATCCAGAGCTGGATCGCTACGTTCACGACCACTCCGAGCCGCCGCCCGCGCTCCTCGATGAGCTGCGCGAGTTCACCCTGGCCCACGAGCCGAGGGCGGTCATGCAGGTCGGGCGGGTCGAAGGCTCCCTGCTCAGGATGCTGGTCGCGCTCATGCAGGCGCGCCGGGTGCTCGAGATCGGGACGTTCACCGGCTACTCGGCGCTCAGCATGGCCGAGGCGCTCCCGCCGGACGGCGAGCTCATCACGTGCGATCGCGACCCCGAGGTGGTCCGCATCGCCCGATCGTTCTTCGACCGCAGCGAGCACGGCGGGAAGATCCGGATCGCGCTCGGCGACGCGCTCGCCACCCTGCGCGCCATGCCGGCGAGCCCTGCCTTCGATCTCGTGTTCATCGACGCCGACAAGGAGCGGTACCCGGCCTACTACGAGGAGGCCCTCCCGCGCCTCCGCCGCGGCGGGCTGATCGTCGCAGACAACACCCTCTGGAGCGGCGAGGTCCTCGCCCCCGAGAGCGTGGACGGCCGCGCCATCGCCGCCTTCAACGATCTCGTCTTCCGCGATCCCCGGGTCGAGAAGGTCATGCTCACCGTGCGCGACGGGGTGACGCTCGCGCGCAAGCGCTGAAGGCCGGGCGCGGCGGACGTGCGGCAGCGCGCCGCGCGCGCCGGCAGCGCGTCCGAAATCCTGGCCGGATCCCGGGCGCGCGGCGCTAGAGTCGGGCCAGCATGCTGCTCGCCATCGACGTCGGGAACACCAACATCAGCTTCGGGGTGCTGGAGGGCGAGGTGCTCCAGCACCACCTCCGCTGCGAGAGCGCGCGCTCCCGCACCTCGGACGAGTACGCCGTGCTCGTCCGGCAGATGCTCGACCTCCGCCGCGTCGACCTCGCCCGCATCGACAGCGCGATCGTCGCGAGCGTCGTGCCGACGCTGACCGACACGATGGTGGGGCTCGTCGAGCGGGCGTTCGGGATCGAGCCGCTCGTCGTGGGGCCCGGCATCAAGACCGGCATGGCCATCCTCTACGAGAACCCGCGCGAGGTCGGCGCCGACCGGATCGTCAACGCGGTCGCGGCGCACGAGTGGGTGCGGCGGCAGCCCGAGCCCGCGCCCCGCGCCGCGCCGGCGCGAGCGCACGCGGCCGAGCACGACCGGGGGGATCACGCCGCCGCCGGCGTCATCGTCGTCGACTTCGGCACGGCGACGACGTTCGACTGCGTGACCCCGAAGGGAGAGTACCTGGGCGGCGTCATCGCGCCGGGCATCCAGATCAGCGCCGAGGCGCTCTTCTCCCGCGCCGCGCGGCTGTCCCGCGTCGAGATCGCGCTCCCGCCCCGGGTCGTCGGCCGCAACCCCGTCCACTCGATGCAGTCGGGCATCGTGTACGGCTACGCGGGGCTCGTCGACGGGCTCGTGGGCCGCCTCCGGCGGGAGCTCGGCTACCCGTGCCGCGTCATCGCGACCGGTGGCCTGGCGCGGCTCATCGCGCCGCAGACCGAGACCATCGAGGAGGTCGACGACGACCTGACGCTCACCGGGCTGCGCCTCATCTACGAGCGGAACGCCGAGCGCAACAGCGGGCCCGCCACCCTGCCGCCCGCGGCGCGCGGAGGCGGCCAGGATTGACGTCGCCCGTGTCCGGTCCCGCCCCGCGCCGAGCGAGCGCGCCCTCCCTCCCGGCGCCGCCGGCGTCCGGCCGGGGCCCCCGCCGCGCGCTCGTCCTCGCCGCCGCGCCCGCGGCGCTCGTGCTCTCGCTCGTCCTCGCCGTCCTCCTCGGCGCCGAGCCCGTCTCGATCGCGCGCGCCGTCGCCGAGCCCGGCCTCGACCGGACCCTCCTCATCGACGTGCGCTTGCCGCGCGTGCTCCTCGCGGCCGTCTCCGGCGCCGGCCTCGCGGCCGTGGGCGCCGCGTTCCAGGCGCTGCTCAGGAACCCGCTCGCCGAGCCGTACGTGCTGGGCGTCTCCGGCGGCTCCGCGCTCGGCGCCGCGGTCGCGATCGCGCTCGGCGTCGGCGCGACGACCGTCCTCGGCGCCACCCTCCTGCCCGCGGCGGCGCTCGCCGGCGGCCTCGTCGCGACGCTGCTCGTCTACGCCATCGCGCGCGGCGCGGCCGAGGGCACCTCCGGCGCCTCGATGCTCCTCGCCGGCGTCATCGTGAACTCCATCGCCGCGGGCCTCATCTCCTTCCTCAAGACGCTCGTCTCTCCCTCGCGCGCCCAGCAGCTGCTCCGGTGGCTCATCGGCTTCGTCGAGCTGCCCACGACCTCGGCCCTCCTCGGCGTCGCCGTCTACGTCGCCGCCGGCTGCGCCGTGCTCCTCGCCGACGCCGCGCGGCTGAACCTCCTCTCGCTCGGCGACGAGTCGGCCGGGACCCTGGGCGTCGACGTCCGCGCCGTCGAGCGCCGGGTCTTCCTCGCGTCCTCGTGCGTCGTCGGCGCGATCGTCAGCCGCACGGGCCTCATCGGCTTCGTCGGGCTGATCGTCCCGCACGCGGTCCGCCGGCTCTGCGGCGCGGATCACCGGCGGCTCCTGCCGCTGTCGCTCGTGGCCGGCGCGGTCCTGCTCGTCACGTGCGACCTCGTCGCGCGGCTCCTGTTCCGGTGGCTCGGCACGGAGCCGCCGGTGGGCGCGGTGACCGCGGTGCTCGGCGGGCCGTTGTTCCTCGTGCTGCTGCGGCGCTCGCCGCGGCTGTAAGGGCGCGCGGGCGCGTCAGGTCATGCCGAGGAGCTTGTTCATGCTGGCCTCGTCCGCCGGCGTGAACGGGTAGCGATCGAACTCGGCGCTCGTGACCCACCGGAACGCGTTCACGGCCAGCGAGGCGAGCTCGCCGCTCTTGATGTGGCACTCGTAGAGGTACAGATCGACGACGTAGCGCTCGTAGGGGTGGCTCACGAACGAGATCAGCTGGCCCACCTCGATCTCGACGCCGAGCCGGTGGCGGACCTCGCGCTTCAGCGCGGCCGCGTCCGTCTCGGTCTCCTCCACGCGCCCCCCGGGGAACTCCCAGAGCATCGGGAGCACGGCGGTCGGCCGGCGCTGGGTGATCAGGTACCGGCCGTCCTGTTCAATCACGGCGGCGACCACGCGGATGGTGCGGACCATTTCCATGGCGAGTGCCTCAGGGCTGCTGAGCGTACGATGGGGCGTCGGGTTGTGCGAGCGGGACGGTCGCCGCCCTCAAGGCGCCGCTGGCGCGCGCTCAGACGTTGATGCGGAACAGTTGCTGACCCATGAGCAGGATGTCGCCGCCCGTGATCTCGGTCTCGCCGAGGACGCGGAGGAAGGTGCCGTTCGAGCTGCCGAGGTCCGTGAGGAACAGCCGGCCGCCCTGGAGCGAGATCTGGCAGTGGAGCCCGGAGACGTAGCCGTCCTCGGGGAAGAGGATGTCGCCGCGCTCGCGCCCGAGGTGCAGGCCGGTGTCGGGGACCGGGAACGCGTTGCCGGTCGCGTCCCTGCCGATGATGAGGGCGAGCCGCGCGACGTAGCCCTTCGAGGGGCTGCCGAGCCGCTCGACGCCGTCGGGGGTCGTGGGCGCCGGGGAGAGCGGCTCGACGCGGACGATCTCCTGGCCGATGCGGAAGACGTCGCCGTTGTCGAGCTGCACCGGCGTGTCCCTGCGCAGCCTGCGGTAGACGCCGTTCAGCGAGCCCTCGTCCTTGACGAAGAGCCGCCCGCCCTTGATCGAGAACGTCGCGTGGCGCGGCGAGAGGTAGCTGTCGCCGCCGAAGATCGTGCCCGAGTCGCGCCCGATGAGCGTGGGGTTCGTGGGCAGCGTGTACGAGCCGGCCTCGGTGCCGTCGGCCCGGAGCGCCGTCAGCACGACGTTCGCGGCGCCCGACGTGGAGACGATCGGCGTGGAGGGCTGCGCGGCCTGGCCCGCCGGCTTGACGAGCTTGAAGCCGCACAGCGCGCAGAACTTGTTCGACGGCGGGTTGGGCTCCTGGCACTGGGGACAGACGACCGTCCCTGCGCCGGCCGCCGCCGCCGGCGTCGCGGACGCGGCCTTCTTGCTGGCGCCGGTGTCCTCCCCGCGGGCCGGGGCGATGAACGCCGCGGGATCGACGAGCGCGGGCGGCGGGGGCGCGACCGCGGGGCCCTTCTGGGCGCCGGTGCCGATAGCGGTCGGCTCATCGCCGTAATCCTTCGCCCGCGTCGCTGCCGGCACGCCGTGGGGCGGGGTGCCTGCCGCGAACTTCTTGGGCGAAACGTCGCGAGGCAGCTCGGCGCCGCAGCCGAGACAGAACTTGTAATGGTCCTGATTTTCTTTGGAGCACTTCGGGCAGGTGATCACCACGCCTCCTCACAACGAGCGACCGGACTGGGTCCCAGGGCGAACGGCGGCGGGAGCATATTCGCCGCGGCGGCCCTCTGTCGACTGTCTGTCGCTCCTCCGCCCCTCGAGCGGGGGTCCCGCGCCGCCGCCCGCCCGTTCGCCGGGGCGATTCTGCCGGGCAAATCGCGGCTCGCCGGGCGCGGGCGGCCGCGTTTTTCCGGGCGCGGGCGATCGCGTTTTGCCGGCCGCCGGCGGCGTGGGTCACTTGGAGAGGAGCGCGAGCGCATCGCGCACGAGGTCGCCGAGCGGGGCGCTGTCGACGCGCGCGCCGAGGGCGGTGACGGCGCGCTCGGCCTCGGCCGGGCGGTAGCCCATGCGGGTGAGCGCGCTGTGCAGGAGGTCCTGCTTGGCGCCGGTGGCCGCGGGCGGGGGGGCCGCGGGGGAGAGCGGGGCCGCGGGGAGGTGGACGAGCTTGTCCTTCAGCTCGAGGACGAGCCGCTCGGCGGTCTTCTTGCCGACGCCGGGGATGGCGGTGAGGCGCGCGGTCTCCCGGCGGGTGATCACCGCGGCGAGCTCCCCCGCGCCGAGCGCGCTGAGGATGGCCATCGCGATCTTCGGGCCGATGCTGGAGATGCCGATGAGCACGCGGAAGGCCGCCCGGTCCTCGCGCGTCGCGAAGCCGTACAGGAGGAGCGCGTCCTCGCGCACGTGGGTGTGGACGAACAGGGTGATCGCGTCCGAGCCGGCCTTCGCGTTCGCGGCGATGCCGCGCGCGCGCCCCAGCGCCCCGAGCGGGACGGTCACCTCGTAGCCGACCCCGCTGACGTCGAGGACGACCGTGCCCTCGTCGCCTTCTTCCACGACGTGGCCGGAGAGCCGGCCGATCAATTGACCTTGGCCCCTTGCTGGATCCACCTGCGGATGACGTCACGCTCCGCGGAGGGCAGGGGGTCGCCGCCAGAGGGCATCGGGTCCCCGCAGCCGTCGGGGGCGCACTCGAGGTCCCCGCAGCTCAGGGTGTCGTCGAGCTTGTGCATGAGGAAGCTGTTCGCGGGGTCGCCGGCCGTGATCCGCGCCATCCCGGAGGGCGCCCTCGACGCGGCGCCGACGTTCTGGGCCACGATCGCGTCGATCTGCGCCTGCGTGGCCTGCTCGATCAGCGGCGGGCCGAGGTACGCGAACCCGGCCGAGCCGGCCTCGGCGCCGTGGCACGTCGAGCTGAACGCGCAGGACCGCTGGAAGATGGGGAGGACCTCGCCCGCGAAGCTCACCTCGGGCGTGGTGCCGTCGAACTTGCTGTAGTCGAAGCACTCCGTCGCCGCGGGCCCGGGGCCGTCGTCACCGCAGCCGGCGCCGGCGCACGCCGTCGCGACAAGGAAAATCAGGAAGAGTTTCCGCACGTTCACCCCTCGCACCCAGATCTCGGGCTGGGACCCTAGCAGAACTGCGCGCGCTCCGTAACGCGTGACGTCGCGCCGCGCACCTCCGGTCGCGTGCGGTGGTTCCAGCGCGGCGCGCGCGGCGCGTCGCCCCGTCGGGGCGCGCGGCGTCCTGTCGCTGGGCGCGGAGATCGCCGCGCGTTTGGCCGGCCGGCGCGGCGGCGGGTAGGCTGGGCGTCCCATGAGGATTGGCCTGGGCATCGGCTCGACGGCGCTCGCGCTCGCCGCGCTCAACGTCGGTTGCGGCGGAGGGCACGACGCGGTCGAACGACAGCTCTCCGAGCTGCGCGCGGAGCTCGTCAGGGTGCGCGCGGAGAACGCGGTGCTCGCGGATCGTGTGGGCTCGCTGGAGCGCTCGCGGGGCGGCGCCCGCAGCGCGGCGCGCCCTGACGAGGCCGGGGCGCGCGCGGTGCCCCCGGAGGAGCCGGACAGGCCCGACCTCGAGGTGGTGCGGCTCGCGCCGGAGGACGACGGCGCGCGGCCGCCGGTGCTCCGCTCGACCGCGAACGGCGCCGTGATCGAAGAGCCCACGGGCGGGTCGCCGCCGTCGAGCCCGCCCCCCTCCACCCTGTCGAGGCGCAAGCGATGATGTTCCCCGCGAAGGCAACGCTGGTCCTGGTCTCCCTGGCGATCGTCGCCGCGCCGCCGCTGGCGCGCGCTCAGGACCAGCAGGGCGGCGAGGAGGGCGCCGGCCAGGCGCCGGGCGTCACCGTGGTCCAGCTCCCGAGGGGCGAGCCGACCGTCGAGACGCAGGTCGTGGTGCCGGGTTATCCGCAGCCGGGGTTCGATCCGAACGCCCACCTGCCCTCGAGCTCGCGGGGCACGACGGACACGTCCCGCCCGTCGGACGGCTTCGATCTGGGCCGCCGGAGCGAGGGCGCCGCCTCGGTGAAGGGCGGCGCGAACGGCAGCTACGTCGTCGAGGGGCAGTTCGTGCCCGAGTCGCACTCGGTGCGGCGCGGCGACACGCTCTGGGACATCTCGGGCAGGTACTACACGAACCCCTACGCGTGGCCGCAGGTCTGGGCGCTGAACCCGCAGCTCCAGAACCCGCACTGGATCTACCCGGGCGACCGGATCCGGCTCCGCGACCCGAGCGAGGGCCCGACCCGCGGCAGCATCGGGTTCGGCGCGAACCAGCTGGGGCGCGGGGGGCGGGTGCCGTCGAAGACGATCTTCCTGCGCGAGCTCGGCTGGGTCGACGACGTGAAGAAGGACACGTGGGGGGAGCTCGTCGCGAGCCCCGACGACCAGATGCTCCTCAGCGAGGGCGACGACGTCTACCTCCGCCTCTCGGACGATCACGACGTCTCGATCGGCCAGGAGCTGACGATCTTCCGCGAGATCAAGAAGGTGAAGAGCGGGGACGTGAAGGGCGAGCTCGTGACGGTGCGCGGCACGGCGCGCGTGGATCGCTACAACCCGAAGACGCACATGGTGCGCGCGCGGCTCATCGAGTCGCTCGACGTTGTCGAGCGCACGGACAGGGTCGGCGCGGTGTTGCGGCGCCTCGACGTGGTGCCGCCGGTGGGCGCCGAGGCGGATCTCGAGGCGAAGATCCTCGCGGCCGTCTACCCCTACCAGCTCGTCGGGCAGCACCAGGTTGTGTTCATCGACAAGGGCGAGAAGGACGGCGTGAAGCCGGGGCAGCGCTTCTTCGCGGTCCGGCGGGGCGACCGCTGGCTGCAGCAGATCAGCGGCGCCGGCAAGCTGGCCACGGTCCGGCCGCGGGTGCAGGACGAGCGTCCGGCGCAGGTCGACGAGCCGAAGTTCGGCGTCGACGAGGAGCTGCTGCCGGACGAGACCTACGCCGAGCTGCGGGTCGTGCATGTGCGCGAGCGCACGGCTGCGGCGCTCGTGACCCACGCGATGTACGAGGTCGAGCGGGACGCGGTGCTTGTCTCGCGCAAGGGCCTCTGAGGATCGACCGCCTGCGGCGTTTCACGGCCGGGGTGTGCGGGGCGAAGCCCACGGCCCCGCGTCCGATTGCGTGAGCGGGCCAACGTGCGCGAAGGCAGCGGCCCCAGCCGTCGGCGCGCCGCCGCGCGCGACCTGGGCGGCGGAGGCGGCGGAGGGAGACCAAGCGCTGCCGCCGCGCTGACCGCGCAATGTCTCCACGAGGGGGGCGCCGGCGCGGTATGATGTTCCGCCTGGCATGCGTCGCCTTCCCGAAGTCCAGTCCGAGCTGAGGGGAGTGGACGGCGATCCTCCCACGCAGCGCTCGTTCGACAGCGTGACGGATCGCTGCACGCCGAGGAGCGGATCGCTGGCCGAGGTGCTCGGCGAGGGGGTGGTGCGGGGGCCCCGTTCGAGCGCGGCGCCTCCGAGCCTCAACAGCACCCCGCCGGAGGCGCGCGGCCACGCGCTGCGGGAGCGCGGCAACCTGCTCCTCCGGCGGAACGACTACGCGGGCGCCGCGCGCGATTACGACGAGGCGCTCGCGATGTTCCGGGCGACGGGCGACGCGCTCGGGCAGGCCCAGGTGTTCATGGATCGGGGCGCGCTGCGCTTGCGGGAGGGCGTCCCGGTGCAGGCGGTGCGCGACTACGACGAGGCGCTCGCGCTGTTCCAGGCCGCGGGCGATCGCGCGGCGGAGGGCGACGCGCTGCGGGCGCGGGGCTTCGCGCGCGCCGAGGAGGGCGATCTCGGCGGCGCTGTGTGCGACTACGATCTGGCGATCCACCTCTTCCTGCAGCTCGGCGATCGCGAGCCGCTCAAGCCCCGGGCCGGGTCGCGCGGGGCGGCCGGCGACGCCGACGCTCCGGGCCCCTCGGAGCCGCCTCGCGCCCGCCCTCACGGCGCCGCGCACGGGCGGGCGCTCAAGGCGCGCGGCGATCTGCGGGTCCGGCTCCGCAACCTGGCGGGAGCGGCGCGCGACTACAGCACGGCGCTCGCGCTCTTCCAGGACACGGGGGATCGGAGCGGGCAGGCCAGCGTGCTGAAGGCGCGGGGCGACATGCGGTTCGCCCAGGACAACGTGACGGGCGCCGCGCGCGACTACGACTGGGCGCTCACGCTCTACCAGGCGACCGAGGACCACCTCGGGCAGGCCGGCGTGCTCAAGGCGCGGGGCGATCTCCGGGTGCGGCAGGGGGATCTGGCGGGCGCCGAGAAGGATTACGACCAGGGGCTCGAGCTGTTCACGGCGACGCGCGAGGTCCTGGGCCAGGCCGCGGTGCTCAAGGCGCGGGGCGATCTGCGCTCCGTGCAGGAGGACCTCGTGGACGCGGTGCGCGACTACGACCGGGCGCTCGCGCTGTTCCGCACGGGCTTCGAGCGCCGCGGGCAGGCCGCGACGCTCAAGGTGCGGGGCGATCTCCGCCGCAAGCAGTTCGAGCTGGTGGCCGAGCTCGTGGGCGTCGCGGCGGCCGACGCGTCGGATCTGGAGGAGGCGCTCTCGGACTACGAGCAGGCGCTCGCCCTGTTCGAGGTGCTCGAGGACGGCGCGGGTCAGGCCGGCGTGCTGCGGGCGCGGGGCGATCTGGCGCGCATCCAGGGGGATCTCGCCGGGGCGCTGTCGCTCTACCTCGGCGCGAAGCGGCTCCTGGACGTGTCGGGAAACGCCGCGGAGCTCTCGGCGACCCTCGCCGAGATCGCCCGGACGCACGCGCTCGCGGGCCGCGCGGCCGAGGCGCGCGCCGCGGCGGAGCAGGCGCTCGCGCGGGCCGATCGCGCGACCAGCGCCGAGCACCGCGAGCTCGCGGAGGCGGTCCTCGCCGGCCGCGTCGTGGCCCGGGACGAGGCGTTCGCGAAGCGCGACTCCAGGGCGCCGAACGGCCTGAAGCGGTTCGACTGAGAGAGGCCCTGAGCCGCGCCGGCGCGCGGAGGGCGCCCGGGAGAGCCTCCGCGCCCCCGGGCCTCCGCGGGCGGCGCGGCGCCGCACCGAGGACCCGCGCGCCGCTCCCGGCGAGCGAGGACAGCCTTTGATGACGCTGATGGCGAGTTGACCGGATCGACGGACAACCACCCTGACTCCGACCGATGCTGCCGAGAGCCGGGATGACCCGATAAGGGGTATCTCCTCCCGAGAGCTCCGGAGTGGGTCGTCTACATGTACGGCACAAATACAGGCGCACCACGGCGCGGGCGCCAATGCCCGCTTCCGTACATGTCGGCATGGCATCGCGCCGCGGTGTGATGATCCGCCGTCACGACAGATGGGCAACACCACGGCATCGCGAGCACGTTGCAGCGCTGTTTCCTGTCTGGCCGCCGCGTGCGCTTCGGGATAGAAAAGAATGTCTTAAGGAGTCATCTACATGAAGAGAGGCTTGAAAGCAGTGCTCGCCCTGTCCGCCGCGCTCGCTCTGCTAGGCATCGGTGCGCCCGCGGACGCGACGACGGCCGTCCTTCTCTCGCGGGAGGAGCTCGTGCGCCAGTCGGCGACGATCGCGCGCGTGATCGTCGGCCGATCGTACACGGCGGAATCCGACGACGGAAAATCGATCGTGACCCGCACCGAGCTCACGATCACCCAGCCGCTCAAGGGCGGCGCGGCGGACAAGGGGGGGTCGAAGATGATTGTGCTGGAGCAGATGGGCGGGACCTACAACGGCAAGACACAGCGGCTGCTCGGCGACGCCAAGCTCTCGCCCGGCGAGGACGCCGTGGTCTTCCTGCGCTCGGGCGACAAGGGGCGGTGGCACCTCACGGCGCTGGCGCTGTCGGCCTATCACGTGGACAAGAAGGGCATGGCGCGGCGCATCCTCGATGGGCTGCACCTCGTCCGGCGGACCGGAGCCGCGCTGGTGCCCGTCGAGACGCCCGTCGAGGCGGTCGAGCCCATCGAGAGCCTCATGACGGACGTCGTGCGCATCGCGGGAGGGAAGTGAGGTGAGGCGCCGCGTCGCCCTCGCCGCCCTGCTCGGCGCCGTCTCGTCCCTCGCCGTGGCCCGTGAGGCCGCCGCGTGGACGCCGCTCGATGACGTGGTCCCCCGCTGGGGCAAGCTGCCCGTCACCTACTACATCAACCGCTCGACGATCCCGGGCGAGATCTCCGCCTTCGCCGTCGACCGTGTCGAGACCGGGTTCGAGGCCTGGTCGAACGCGGGGTGTACGGCGTGGCAGGTCGAGCTCCTCGGCGACACCACCGATCGTTACAACTACAACGACGGCAAGAACGTGTTTCAGTGGATCAGCTCCTCCTGGCCGAACATGCTCGGCGACGTCAACTCGGTCATCGGCGTCACGATGCCGGTCTGGAGCTTCGACGGCGCCATCATTGACGCCGACATGGTCTTCAACGACGTCGGGTTTTGCTGGAACGACACCGGCAACAACGGCTGTGTCGACACGCAGTCGATCGCCACGCACGAAGAGGGGCATTTCCTGGGCCTCGGCCACTCCGCCGAGCGGAGCGCGACGATGACCCCTTACTATGTCGTGGGCTCGTCGATGCGCACCATCGAGCAGGACGACATCGATGGCGTGTGCGCGCTGTATCCCATCGGCGGGACCACGGCCGCGAGCGCCGCGAGCGCTGCCGCCGGCGGCGGCGGCAGCTGCGATAGCTGCTCGAACGATTCGCTCGCGGACACCTGCAGGGCGCCCTATGACGCGTGCGGTGGGTCGAACGCGTGCAGGGGATTCATCGGCTGTGTCAACGAGTGCCAGGACGACGCGTGCGTCGAGCGATGCATGGATGACCATGCCGAGGGCGCCGGCATGTATATCAGCATCCTCGAGTGCATCTGCGGGGAATGCTCGACCGAGTGCTCGACCGAGTGCGCTGGCTTCGATGGCGGCGGCAGCGGCGCCGGCGGCGCCGGCGGCAGCGGGGGCGATGGCGGAGCGGACGGCAGCAGCGTGTCGACCTCCTCCTCCTCATCGACCGGCGGCGGATCGACCGTGGGCGCGACCGTGAGCTCGTCGGTCGCCTCGAGCGGCGGGGTGGGCGGCGCGGGCGGCGCCGATCCCGACGACACGCCGAAGAGCGGCGATGAGGGGTCTGGCGGCGATGCCGGGTGCTCCTGCTCGACGACCGGCCGATCGGCCGATCTCGGCGGCGTCATGCTCCTCGGCGTGCTCGGCGCGCTGGCGTCGCGACGGCGCCGGCGCTGAGCGTTCGGTCGCGGGGCTTCAGGGGGAGCGCCGGCCCCCGCGGCGGCGCGGCTCGCGTCTGGGCCTGCCGCCATCTTCCGGGCCAGAGAGCACCTGAGAGGACACCTGGTGGAGGCCCGCGCCGTCGGCATGGGGGCTCTGACCTCCACCGCGCCGCGCGGGCGCCCGCCGGCGCGGCGCGGTGGAGCGCAAAAACCCCGAGATAGGCCGTCTTCCCCGCGGATCCTGGGCGCGCCGAGGGCGGGCCGAAGCACCCCGACAACCTGGCCCGCCGGTTGCTCTATCCGGATGCGACGCCGCGAGACAGCGACGAGGGACGCCGAGGCGAGCTCGAGCTCGCAAAGAGGCCGTCGACACGCGATCTCGCGAGCGCGAACACAAGGCCCAAGGACACACCACCATGAACATCAAGAACCTGCTCCTCTGCTCGCTCATCTCTTCCTCCTCGCTCGTCGGCTGCATCGCCGAGCCGCTCGAGGGCGACAGCGTCGATGAGGGCGCGAGCGACGCCGCCGAGGTCGTGGGCGAGGGCGCAGAGGCGATCATCGGCCCCGGCGGGGATGACGGCGGCGGCCCGGTCACGAAGACCGTGAACCTCTCCTGCTCGATCACCTATCCCAGCATCTTCAACCCGAACGCCGCGATCAAGAACACCTCGCTCTTTGGCGTTCCGGAAGATGCGAAGATCACCTTCACCGTCACGCACTACTACGGCGATCCGGGGCCCTACACCCGCTCGGTCACCGGGCCGCTCGCGAAGGGCCAGACCAAGCTCGTCCCCCTCACGCACCCCGGCGCGCTCGACGCCTACGGCTGCACCGCCAAGGCCACCTGGATCCTCCCCGACTGAACCCGCGTCGGCAGACCAGCTGCCCTGTTGCAGGGCGAGGGCGTCACCGCGCACGGAGCCCCCGATGTCCCCAGGCGCGCTTCCACGCGCGCCTTCGCGGAGCTCGCCCTGTCTCCCGATCTCCACGAGAGCAGCGCTCGACACGAGGGCAGCACTCGACGTCTTACCTGTTCCTACCTCTCCCGCCTCGCTCCCAATTTTTGTTTTGCTAATTGACACAATAGAAAATCGGGCTACCTTGAAGCTCGTGACAGCGCCAGGCCGCCCGCGCGGCAGACCGAGGAAGGATCCGCAGCAGCTCGCGACATGGGTTCCGCCCGAAGGCTGGTCACGCCTTGTCGCGTGGATCTCGCCGGAGGAGCGGATGGCGCTGAAGCGCGTCGCGCTCGAGGCGAACACCTCTGTCGCGGAGCTGGTGCGTGCGCTGGCGAGCGGGCTCGCTGGGGGCGTCATCACCCCTGACGAGCTGCTCGGCCACGTACGAAAGGGCATTCAGGTCATGGAGAAGATTCCGACGATTTTCGATCGCGGCGACGACTTCAAGGTGCTCCCGAAGCCGCGGGAGGGGTGCGAGTGGGTCTTTGCGGGCGAGGGCCGTCCCACCGAGAAGCTCGACGGCACGAACGTGCGGTTGACCATCCGCTCGGGCCACGTGGTCCGGGTCGAGAAGCGCAGGAACCCGAGCAAGCTCCAGAAGCAGCAGGGAATCATCGACGGCTGGTACGTCGACGCCGACGAGCACGGCCCGGAAGACAGGTGGATCTTCGAGGCGGTTCGCGGGACGGAGTTCCAGGGCTGGCCGGACGGCGAGCACTCGGCGGAGGCGCTCGGACCGAGCATTCAGGGCAACCCGCTCGGGCTCGCCAGGCACATGGTCGTGCCGTTCAACCTCGAGATCCCCGTCTACGATGACGTCCCGAGGACCTATGACGGCCTCCGCGGCCTGTTCCAGCACCTGGAGAGCCGCTTCGCCCCGGGCCACCTCGCCGAGGGGATCGTGTTCCACCACCCCGACGGCCGGCGCGCCAAGATCAAGCGCAAGGACTTCCCCGGAGGGGCCGGCAAGTCGCGGTGAGGCTCCGGCCGAGCGGGGCGCCTTTCCGCCGGGATCGAGGCAGCTCGCGATTCGCGCCCGTACGGTGGGCGCTCAGCGCCGCCGCCTGCCGCGCGCTGGCTTGCTGCCGCCTTTGCGGCGCGGCGCTGGCTTTTCTCCACCGGGGCGCGGGGCCGGCTTCTCTCCGCCGGGGCGCTGTGCCGGCTTCTCTCCACCGGGGCGCTGTGCCGGCTTCGCTCCGCCGGGGCGCTGTGCCGGCTTCTCCGGCGGCGCCTCCGTCGTCCGGACGACGAGCAGCGCCTGCCCGCGCTCGAAGGTCGGCGTCACGCTCACGTAGCCGTTCTCGCGCGCGAAGCCCGCCATGTCGCCGCGGTGCTCATCCATGTACCGGCTGAACCGCGTCCAGAGATCGCGCGCCTCCTCGTCGGCGAGGGGCGCGCCGTCGATGGAGGCGGCGAGGTTCGAACGATCGCTCACGTGGGTCCCGTGGCCGGGATGATGCGCCGTGAAGTGCGGCGCTTCCAGCTGTTATTGGCGGGTCTACCCCGCACGTCTCGCCGCCTTGCCGCGCCATCCGCCCCCGGGCAGGCTTCGCCGATGGGCCAGCCCGCCGAGAAGCAGCGCCGCGCGACGTACGCCGACCTCGAAGCTGTCCCACCGAACAAGGTGGCGGAGCTCATCGGGGGCGTGCTGCACATCACCTCGCGGTCTGCCCCGCGGAATGCTCTGGCAAGATCAGCTCTTCTCGGCGAGCTCCGCCCCGGTGCCAGGGCGCCCCGGGACCATGGCCATGGGCTGCCGGGGGATTGGTGGATTCTGAACGGACCTGAGCTGCACTTCCCCGACCGAGGCTCGCCGGATGACACGGACGTGCTCGTTCCGGACCTCGTGGGGTGGCGCCGTGAGCGCATGCCAGAGCTCCCCGAGACGGCGTACGTTGAGCTGGCGCCGGACTGGATGTGCGATGTCCTGGACCCGCTGACGGAAGAGTACAAGCGGCAGGTGAAGATGCCCATCTACGCGCGCGAGGGGGTGCGGCACGCGTGGCTGGTCGACCCGATCGAGCGGACGCTCGAGGTCTATGTGCTCGGCGAGGATCGTCGCTGGGGGCCCGCCGTCGTCCACCGCGATGCCACACGCGTCCGCGCCGAGCCCTTCGAGGCCATCGAGCTCGATCTCTCGGTCCTCTGGGCGAGCTGACACGCCGCCGCGCGGACACGGGTGCTCCGGCCGCGGCGCCAGTGCTCCGCCCGCTTCGCCGCCGCGCCCTGCCCCGAGCGCGGCCCCCGTGTCACTGGATCCCGTACTCCTTGAGGCGCCGGTAGAACGTCCGGCGCGGCAGGCCCACGACCTGCGCCGCCTTCACCCGGTTCCAGTTACAGCTCGAGAGCGCGACGAGGATCCGCTCCCGCTCGCTCGCCTTGTGCGCGTCCAGCGACGTCTCGACGCGATGCGGGTCGCTCGACGGCGGAGCCCGGCCCGCGCTCGCGGGCGCCCCGCCGCCAGCGGGCGCTCGCGGCGGGGGCGTGGCGCCGCTGTCGAGCGAGCCCCGCAGCGACCGAGGCGCCGCGTCGGGGAGCTCGAAGTCCTCGCTCTCCAGCTCGGGGCGATCCGACAGGACCCACGCGTTGAGCAGCACGTTCTCGAGCTGCCGCACGTTCCCGGGCCAGTTGTACGCCGACAGCCGCTTCAGCGCGGCGCGGGACACGCTGCGGCGATCGCGGCCGTAGCGCGCGGCGAAGATCCCGAGGAAGTAGTCGATGAGCAGCGGGATGTCCTCGATCCGCTGGCGCAGCGACGGCACCCGCACCTCGACGACGTGCAGCCGGTAGTAGAGATCCTCGCGGAACGTGCCCCGCGAGACCATGTCGGCGAGATCCCGGTGCGTCGCCGCGATGACCCGCGCGTCCACCGGCTCCTCACGCGCGCCGCCGACCGGACGGACGACCTTCTCCTGCAGCACGCGCAGCAGCCCCGCCTGCATCTTCTGCGGCATCTCCCCGATCTCGTCGAGCAGGATGGTGCCGCCGGTCACCTCCCGGAAGAGCCCCTTCCGGTCGCGATCGGCGCCCGTGAACGCGCCGCGGACGTGCCCGAAGAGCTCGCTCTCCAGCAGGTGCTCCGGGATCGCGCCGCAGTTGACGCCGACGAACGGCTTCTTCGCCCGCGGGCTCGCGTTGTGGATCGTCCGCGCGACGACCTCCTTGCCCGTCCCGCTCTCGCCCGTGATCAGGATCGGGATGTCCGTGTCCTTCACCCGGTCGATGAGCGCGTAGACGCGGCGCATCGCCTCGCTCGTGCCGACCAGGCCCTCGTAGCCGAAATGGCCGCGGATCACCGCGCGCGCCGAGCGCAGATCCCGCCGCGTCGCGGCCAGCTGCGCGGTGCGGTGGCCGAGGAGCTCCTCCAGCTTGGCGCGCGCCGCGCGCAGCTCCTCGTTCGCGCGCTCGAGCTCGCGGGCGCGGCGCTCGTTCTCGCTCACGAGGCGCGCCGTCTCGATCGCGATGGCGACCTGATCGGCCAGCGCCGTCAGCGTCGGGAGCTCCACCTCGAACTTCGCCGCCGCGCTCAGCCGGGTCTCCAGGTACAGCGCGCCGATCACCTGCCCGCTCCGCTGCCGGATCGGAACGCACGCGACCGACTGCAGCATGAGCTGGTGCACCGAGACGTAATCGCTCATGCGCGCGTCGTCCCGCGCGCTCGCGGTCACGACCGGCTCGCCCGTGGAGATCACCCGCTCGGCGATCGAGCTGGAGAAGCGCGCGTGCGGGTCGTCCCCCGCCTGATCGCGCGAGGCGTGGATCGAGAGATCGACCGCGCCTTCGCCCGCGACCTGCTGCAGCTCGTCGCGCGGCGGGCGCTGCAGGATGATGAACCCGCGCTCCGCCTGGAGGAGCGCGATCGCATGATCGGTCACCTTCGCGAGCAGGCGCGTGAGGTCGTGCTCGCCGGCGATCTCGCGGTTGATCTCGAGGACCCGCGCCAGCCGGTCCTCGCCCTGCGGGGCCGCCGCGCCTGCCTGAGCCGCCGCGCTCTGCTGGGTGAACGGCACCGTGCGGCTGCTCATCAGCTCGAGCATCGCGGCCGCCCGGATCTCCTTGCGCCGCGCGTCGTTCCAGAACACCTCCCGGAGGTCGCGCGGCAGCTTCGAGGCGATCTCCTCCAGCGTGATCAGCGCCTCCTCGCGGTCGTGGCGCGCCCGGATGAGGTGCCCCCGCTCCGTCTCGAGCTGCGCCCGCGCCTCCAGCGCGCGCCAGATCCAGTCGCGCTGGCCCGCGGCGCGCGCCGCGTCGAGCGCCTCGTCGTACGCCGCGCGGGCCCGCCACTCGTCGCGCGCGACCGCCGCGACGCGGCCGCGCGCGAGCGCGAGCAGGGCGCGGTGGGCGCCGGTCGTCCCAAGGCGCTCCGACGCCACGTCGATCTCCTCGCCGAGGGCGCGCGGATCCGCGCCGGCGCGCGCCACCGCGAAGAGCACGCGCTCGAGCCGCGCCTCGACCCCGTCGATGCGCCGGCCCATCGCCTCGTACGCCTCGGCGCACTCGAGGCAGAGCCGCTCGGCCTGCTCGAGATCGCCCGAGCGCGCCGCGTGCTCCGCCTCGAGCGCGAGCAGCTGCGCCTGCTGCTGCGGCGCGAGATCCGCGCGCTGGGCGGCGAGCGCGTCGAGCGACACCCGGGCCCGCGCGAGCCGCCCGAGGTAGAGGTCGAGGTTGGCGAGGTTGAGGAGCGCCTGGCGGATCGTCGCCACGCGGCCGGAGCGCCGGCCCAGATCGACGGCGGCCTCGAGGTGGCGGATGGCCGCGCCGAGGTCGCCCTGGAGCTTCGTGAGCGCGGCGAGGTTCAGGCGGGTCGTCGCGAGCGTGCCCGCGTCGCCGGCCTGCTCCGCGGCCGTGAGCGCCTCCTCGTAGACCGCCTTCGCCTCGCTGAGGCGGTCGTCCCGCTGGAGCGCGAAGGCGAGCGACACGAGCGCGACCGACAGGATCCGCGGCTCTCCGGTGAGCCGCGCGAGCCGGACCGCGTGCTCCAGCGTGCGCTTCGCGTCCTCGTGCCGCGAGGCGAAGCTCTGCGCGAGCCCGCGCGTCGCCACCGCCTCGGCGACGATCGCCTCCGGCGAGGCGCCGAACGCGGCGGCCGTCGTGAGCTCGGGGCGCGACGCGCCGGTCAGCCCCGCCTCGATCTTGAGCGGGCCCACCCGCTCCACGGCCTCGCCCGCGCGGCGCTCCGCCTCGCCGTAGTCGCCGGCGCGCACGAGCGCGCGGGCCATCTGCAGCGACCAGAACGCCGCCAGCGCGTGATCGTCCGAGGCCTCGACCTGGTCCTTCACGCGCCCGAGCTCGGCGAGCGCCCGCGCCGTGTCGCCGCGGTTCATGGCGAGCCGCGCGCGCGCGAGCGTCAAGGTGGGCACCGCGGCGGCCGAGCCGTCGCCCTCGTGCCGCCCGAGCGCCTCCGCGGCCGCGTCGAAGTGGCCGCGGTCGAGCAGCCGGTGGATCTCCGCCGGCGGCAGCGCCGCCCCCTCGGCGCCCGCGCCGCCCGGCCCGGACGCCACCGCGCTCGTCGGGGGCGCGTCGAGCAGCCGATCGACGTCCTCGGTCGACGCGACGGGCGCGCGCGCGATGCACGCGACGATCTCGCGGATGCGCCCGGGCCACCGCCCCGCGCGGGAGACGACGTGCGCCGCCACCGCGTCGCTCAGCGACGGGATGGTGCGCTGCACGAGCTCGCGGGCGATCTGCTCGTCGAGCGGCGCCATCTCGAAGCGCTCGAACCCGCGGCCCAGGCGCGCGGGTGAAGGCGCGCCGCCCGTGGGCGCACCGCGCGCGCCGCGCCGCGCGCCTGGCGCCCGGTTCGCGCCGCTGTCCGATGGATCCCCGAGCACGAGCACGAGCTTGCCGCCGGCCTTCCGCACCTCGTCGAGCCGCTCGATCGCCGCGTCGCCGAGCCGATCGGCGTCGTCGACGAGCGCCGTCACCCGGCCGAGATCGTGCTCCGACAGCTCGATCGAGAGCGCCTCGCGCGGGTCTGCCACGCCGGCCGCCTCGACCCACGCGACGGCGTACCCGCCGACCTCGAGCGACCACGCGATGCGCCGGAGCAGCGCGCTCCGCCCGGAGGCGCGCGGGCCTTCGATCGAGAGCCCGCCGCCCGCGGGCAGCGCCATGATCTGCGCGAGCAGCCGCGTGGAGGGCGCGTCCAGCCCGACGATGGGCCAGACCACGGCGCCCGCGTCCGCGTCGGGCCGCGCGCCCGCCTCGCCCGGCCTCGCGGCCTCCTCTCCGGGCCCGGAGGGGAGCCGCGCCGCGCGCCGGAGCGCGTTCGCGAGCTCGTCCGCGCTCGGGTAGCGCGCGTTCGGGTCCTTGGCGGTCGCCCGGTCGACGACCCCCTGGAGCGCCTCGACGACCTTCGGATCACGCTCGCCCCCGCTGTCGCGGAGGGCCTCGGCGAGCGTCGCGCCGAGCGCGAACACCTCGGCGCGGACGGTGAGCGGGTCGCCCTTGAAGAGCTCCGGCGCGGCGTAGCGGGGCGTGAGGCCCACGGGCCGCGAGCCGTCGTCCCGGAACGGCGCGGCGAGGCCGAGGTCGACGAGCGTGGCGCGGCCGCCCTCGCCGACGATGATGTTCGCGGGCTTCACGTCGCCGTGCAGCAGGAGCGCGCGGTGCAGGCGCGTCAGCTGATCGGCCGCGTCGGCGATGGCCGCGAGGTTCCTGGCCAGGTCGCCCTTGCGCGCGAGCAGATCGGCGAGGCTCGTCCCCTCGACGAGCTCGCGCACCATGAAGGGCCGCCCTGACGCGGGCAGCCGGCCGAAGCGCAGCACGCGCGGCACGCCGAGGCCCTCGACGCCCGACAGCGCCGCCGCCTCGCGGACGAGCGCGAGCACCTCCGGCTCATCCGCCTCCTCGCCGAGCGTCTTCAGCGCGACCGTCTTGCCGGTGAGGCGGTCGCGCACCGCCCACACCTCGCCACCACCGCCCTTTCCGAGGGCCCCGATCGGCTCATAACGCGGCGGAAACAGCGGACGCGACGTCACCTCATCCCTCGATCAGAGGCCATACCCCGCGGACAGCCCGAAGAACAACCCTGTGATGGAGAAGCCGGCGTCGAGCCGCGTCTGAAGCTGCTTGATCGGCTTGTACCGGAAGCTGAGCTGCGGGAACGAGATCCACGGGAACACCGACGGCTTGGAGCCTCCGTTGATCCAGCTCGGCTCGTCGTAGTCGCCGAAATGCTCGTTGGAGCCGTCGCAGAAGCCGCCGGTCGGGCCGGCGCACTTGCTCCACGAGCCCACGTCGTCGGGGTCGAGGCGCGACGGGTTGTTCGGGTACGCCTGCGCGCGGTAGAGGTTGCCGAAGACGACGCCGAGCCCGACGCCGCCGCCGATCAGCAGGGAGAAGCGGCCCTTCTCCTTGTCGAGCGGGATCTCGTAGAGGAGATCGGTCGTGAAGTAGACGAGCTTCATGGTGCTCGACACCATCTCCCAGGCGTCGTTGCCGTCGTTCTTCCCCTTGAAGAGGAAGGGATCCATCGAGTAGTCCGCGTAGGAGATCGCCAGATCGATCTCGAGCCCGTCCCTGCGCGTCGAGAGCTCCGGGCCGAAGGTGAACACGTTCACGCTCGACCCGCCGTCCGCGAAGAGGTTGATCATCGCCTTCGGCACGATGAGGTTCCGGAACCGGAGCCCGGCGAACCGATAGGTCTTGCCCTCGCGCTCGAACGGGGCGTTCTCATCCGCCGCCTCGGGCGGCGCTTCCTGCGGCTTGTCCTTCTCGCCGGGCGCCTTGTCGTCCTGCGCCTTCTCGTCCGCGGCCTGCTTCTCGGCAGCGGCGGAGTCGTCCAGGTTGCCTTCGGCGTCGTCCTTGGGCTGCGCGCCGGCGCTCGATGAGAAGCTCACGGCGCCGAGCAATGCGGCGAGCGCGGCGGCCCTTGCGTGCACCCCGACCGCGAGCTGCCGACCCATCTTCACGTGGTCCATTGTAGGTCACCTAGCGATGCGTAAGTTCAGGGCCGGGCTCCGCGCCCACGGAACGGGCGCGCCGAGGCCAGCATCGGGTTCTCCGCGCGCCCCGGTGGACCGGGCACCAGCGGAGGGGAGGGTACACGAGACGCAGCGCCATGTGACGCCCGCGGACCGCCCACGGCGGAGCTTTTTCCATGACGGCGCGCCAGAGCGCGGCTGCTCGTGATCGCCGTCGGCGGCCGTGCGATATCGGCGCGGCAGGGCCCCACGGCGGTGGCATTGCTGGCGGACCAAACGAGGTTGCACACAGCAAAATAATCCGCAATAGACGGAAAGGATGATCCTGCATCAGGCCCAGGTCGAGCAGACGATCGACCGCGACGAGCGGGACAGGTTCATCAAGGAGCTCGTGGTGGTGCGGGTCCGCAGCACCGCGCACGAGTCGCCGCCGGCGAGCGCGAGCCGTGGCATCGAGGGGGCGCGCGCGCCGGGGGTGGAGGACGCGGAGTCGGTGGAGCGGGACGTGCCGCTGGCGATGATCCGCAAGCGGAGCGCGCGGCTCCGGAGCACGGTGGCGAGCGTGCTGCTGGTCCACGGGTACGGCCAGAACCGGTACATCTGGCACCTGCCGTCGCGGAGCTTCTCGAACTACCTGGCGCGCGCGGGCTTCGACGTCTTCAACCTGGACCTGCGGGGGCACGGTCGGTCGCGGCACCTCGGGGCGCGGCGGCCGGCCCACGTGACCGATTTCGTCCGCGAGGACGTGCCGGCGGCGATCGAGGAGATCCGGCGCATCTCGGGCCCGCGGCCCGTGTACCTGATCGGCCACTCGCTCGGGGGGCTCGTCGGCTACGCGACGGCGCCGACGATGGGGGACGCGGTCGGCGGGATCGTCACGCTCGGGAGCCCGTACCTGTTCACGCACGGGTCGCGGTCGCTCGCGCTGCTCGGCCGGCTGATGCTGACGGTCGACCGGCGCGTCCCGCTCGGGCAGGGGGCGCTCCCGCTGTCGGCCTGGGGCGAGCCGTTCCGGTTCGTGCGGGCGTTCGTCGAGAGCCCGATCTTTCCGCTGCCGATCCGGGGGTTCGTGCCCGGCTCGATGGAGACGCGGGTGCTCACGCAGCACATGTCGCTGGCGATGGACAGCGGCAGCATCACGGTGCTCCGGAACATGTTCCTGGACGCGGCGGCGTCGCGGAAGAGCGGCCACCACATGGGGAGCCTCTTCGGCTACGCCGACCGCTTCGAGCAGCTCGACCTGCCGCTCCTGGTCATCGCGGGCACGCACGACGACCTCGCGCCGCCGGCGTCGGTGAAGCCTGCGTACGATTTCAGCCGCTCCTCGGACAAGACGTACCGCGAGTTCCCGCGCGGCCACCTCGACATCGTCGTCGGCCGGGACGCGCCGCTCACGGTGTGGCCGCTCATCGAGGCCTGGCTGAAGACGCGCATCCGGCGGGCGGCGGCGAGGGAGCGCGAACAGCTGAGCGCGTAGGACGCCGCGCGAGGGCGCCGGCGCGACTGCTATCGTGGGCGGATGACCATCGAGCTGCGGCAGCTGGCCCCCGAGCAGCACGGCGAGTTCGTCCATCCCATCCTCACCGCCTTCGGCGCGCTCGTGAACACCGAGCGCCTGGAGGCGACGAAGCGGCTCCCGGAGCTCACGTATGGCCTCGGCGCGTACGACGGCGGGTCGCTCGTCGGGGCCGCCGGCACGTTCTCGCTCACGCTGACCACGCCGGGCGGCGCCGTCCCGGTCGCCGGACTCACGATGGTCGCGGTCATGCCGACGCACCGCCGCCGCGGCATCCTCACGCGCCTGATCCAGCGGCACCTCGACGAGGCGCGCGCCGCGGGGCAGCCGATCTCCGCTCTCTGGGCCACGGAGGGCTCCATCTACGGCCGCTTCGGCTACGGCCTCGCGTCGCAGGCGTGCTCCATCTCGATCGAGCGCGATCGCAGCGCGTTCCGTGGGGAGGCGAGCGCGGAGGGCCGGGCGCGGCTGCTCGGGGAAGCCGAGGCGCTCGAGGCGTTCGCGCCGGTCTGGGAGCGCGCCCGCCCGCTCGTCCCCGGGATGCTGGCGCGCTCGGAGCCCTGGTGGCAGGGCCGGCGGCTCTCCGACAACGACTTCATCCGCCACGGGGGCGGCCCGCTCCAGCGCGTCGTGATCGAGGTCGACGGGCGCGCCGAGGCCTACGCGCTGTACTGCGTGCACCACCGGTTTGACGCGTCCTCGATCCCGATCGGCTCGGTCCGCGTCATCGAGGCGATCGGCGCCTCGCCGCTCGGGACGAGGCTCGTCTGGCGGTACCTCTTCGACATCGACCTGGCGCAGCGGATCGAGGCGAGCCTGCTGCCGCCCGATCATCCCCTCGGCATGCTCCTCGTCGAGCCGCGGCGGCTGCGCCTCACGGCGAGCGACGGGCTGTGGGTGCGCATCGCGGACGTCGAGGCCGCGCTCGCGGCGCGCGCCTACGGCAGCCGCGAGGCGCTCACGCTCGAGATCACCGACCGCGATTGCCCCTGGAACGCGGGCCGGTTCCAGCTCGACGGGGGCGAGCGGCGCGCGACGCGGATCACGGCGGCGCCGGACCTCCGCCTCGACATCACGGCGCTCGGCTCGGCGTACCTCGGCGGCGTCTCGTTCCGTTGCATGGCCGACGCGGGCCAGGTCGAGGCGCTCTCCGGAGGCGCCATCGAGCGCGCGGACAGCCTGTTCCGCGCCGCGCGCGCCCCGTGGTGCCCCGAGATCTTCTGAAGGCCAGGCCCCGATGACGCTCCCGCTCCGCGGCGTCTACGCGGTGACCCCGACCCGCCGCCGCCGCTTCCTGTGGGCCGCCTGGTGGACGGCCGAGCCCGCGCGCGAGCCGTTCCGCCCTCCGGACGCGAGCCAGGGCGGCGCGCGGACCGTCGAGGAGGCGCGGGCGCAGGCCGAGCGCGCGGCCGGGCGCCCGCTCGTCGAGATCGAGCCGGCGTGGGCGACGGCCTGGACGCGCGTCCTGCGCGGCGAGCCCCCGTGGCCCAAGCCGCGCGCGCGGCGGGAGGCGCCCCCGCCGCCGCCCCCTGGGCCGTCGAGCCGCGCGCCGTCGCGGCCGGCGTCCGCGCGCGGCGCGTCGCCGTTCGCGGTGCTCGGCCTGGCGGAGGCCGCGAGCGCGGACGAGATCCGCCAGGCGTTCCGCCGGCTCGCGCTCCTCACGCACCCCGATCGCGGCGGCGACGCCCGCGAGTTCATGCGCGTCAAGTGGGCCCACGACGAGGCGATGGCCAGGCTGTCTCGGCCCAGACGTCGGTAGCGCCGCCACGAGGATCGAGGGCTAAGGGTGGCTCGCCGCGGCGACCTTCCGCGCCTCGTCGAGGAGCGGCGCGTACTCGCGCGCGAGCAGCGGGTTGCCGCGGAGCGCCTCGTCGAGCAAGGCCGCGGCGCGCTGGGCCAGATCCAGGCGCGCCGCGCGCTCGCGCTCCACCTTCGCCCGGAGGAGGAGGAGCGCGCCCTTCCTGGCGCTCGCCAGCGGGAAGCCCGGGTCGATGGCCAGCGTGCGCTCGATCAGCGCGAGCCCCGCCTCGACCTCCGAGCGCACGTCGAGGAGCCCCGGCCCGGTCAGGGCGGCGCGCTGCCGGTGGACCTCGGCCAGGGCGCCGAAGATCCTCGGATTGCCCCCGTTCGCCTCGAGGGCGCGGAGCAGCGAGCGCTCCGCGGTGTCGAGCGCCGCCGCAGGGCTCCCGCCGCGCGACGCGGCCCACCGCGCCGAGAGCAGCTCGATGTGCCCGAGCGCGAGGAGCGCCCCCGCGTGCTGCGGCCTCGCGGCCACGATGGGCTCGATCGCGCCCCTCGCCGCGCGGAGCGCGGCCGTCGGATCGCCTCCCCGGAGGAGCGCCCCGTGCGCCGCCTCGATGCGCGCGAGGCCCGCCCCCTGCTTCGCCTCGAGATCGTCCGGGTTGAGGTGCGCCGCCGCGCCGTATGCCTCGATCGACCGCGCGAGCGAGACCTCCGGGCTCCCCCCGATGAGCCGCTCGTGCCGGCCCTGGATCAGGTACGTCAGGGCCAGGTTGTTGTAGGCGCGGTAGCTGTCCGGGCGCCGCCGCAGGGCCGCCTCGAGGCTGTCCTTGGCCACGTCGAGCGACTCTTCGGGCGACGCTCCGTGGTCGAGCTCGTACTGCGCGCGCCGCGCGTAGAGCCAGCCCTGGTTGAGGAGCGGCGGCATGTCGTTCGGCGCGATCTCGATCGCCCGCTCGGCGTACGACGCGCCGATCTCGAAGAGGGGGAGGGGATCGGCGCCGCGGGACGCGGCGTACTCGGCCATCATGCCGTAGGCGATGGCGGCGTCGTTCCACGCCCAGAAGGAGTTCGGGTCGAGCGCGAGCGATCGCTGCGCGCTGTCGACGGCGCGGCCGAGCGAGGGCCACGCGTCGAGCCCCACGGCGCTCTCGTGCGACGCGAGGAGGAAGAAGCTCGCCCCCATCGCGCCGTACGCGGTCGCGTCCGACGGGTCGCCCTGGACCGCTTGCTCGCTGGCCGCGACCGCCTCGACGAGGTCCGACCTCGGGTCCGAGCCGCGCGACAGGTCGCGCCTGGCGCGGTGCACGAGCGCCCAGGCCTTCTTGGCGAGCGCGCCGCTCGCCCGCGGGTTGGCCCCGAGCGCCCTGTCGCACCGGGCGATGATCTGCGCGACGACCTCCTCCGCGTCTCCGCCGCGCTGCGCCTCGATCAGCATGATCTCGCTCAGGGCGCGCGCGGCCGCCTCGTGGACGTCGGGATCGCTCTCGGCCATCTCCGCCGCGGCCTCGTACGAGGCGACGGCGCCCCAGAACTCGACGAGCGCCGCCGCGTGCTCCCCGAGATCGCGCGCCGCCGTGCCCTTCGCGAGCAGGACGTCGCCCTCGAGCTTCTTCGCCTCGTATTCCCAGGGCGACCGCGCGAACGCCAGCCGCGCGTCGGCGAGCGCCTCGTCGAACCGCCCCTCGTAGAGCGCGATGAGCGCCACGGCGTACGATGGCGGCTCCGCGGCCGATCTCACGCTGTCCCTCAGGTACCTGAGCGCCGGCTGCTTGTGCCGCTCCTCGAGCTCGAGCTGATGCGCGGACCGCTCCCCCTTGTCGGCGAGGCGCCGCGCCCGATCGAGCCCCTTCAGGTAGAGCACGCCGTGCACGAGGCCCGCCGCGAACTTCGCCTCGCGCGTGGCATACCCGCTCGCGAGCGCCGCCTCGAGGTGCGCGAGCGCCTCCTCGGGCTCGTGCAGCGCGAGGTGCCCGCGCCCGAGCGCGTAGCGGCCAGGGCCCTCGACGAGATCGCCCGTCGTCTCGCGCATGCCCTGCATCTTCCGGTCGATCTCGCCCAGGCGCGCCCGGATGACCTCCTTCTCCCGCGACACCTCGTGGAGGGGGAGCGCGTAGGCGTAGCGCATGAACAGCTCCATCTCCTTGACGTCCTGACCGAAGCCCTCGGCCAGGGACGCCACGCGCGCGGCGAGCTCGGCCTGCCGCGCGGCGGCGAGCTTCGCGCGGAGGGCGACGGCGCCCGAGAGCGCGAGCACGACGAGCGCCACGGCGGCCGCCGCGACCGCGAGCCTGTGCTTCCTGGCGCGCTTCAGGGCGCGGTAGCCGATGCCCATCGGCCGCGCGTCGATCGGCTCCCCCTCGAGGTAGCGCTCGAGATCGAGCGCGAGCATCTTCGCGGAGTCGTACCGCCGCTGGGGCTCCTTCTCGAGGCACTTCATCACGATGGTCTCGAGATCGACCGGGATCCGCTTGTCGATCTTTCGCACCGGCGCCGGCAGCTCGCGCGCCACGCGGGCGATGAGGCTCGTCACCGAGGGGTCGACGAACGGCGGGCGTCCGGCGAGGACCTCGTAGAGCGTGGAGCCGAGGCAGTAGACGTCCGTGCGGCGGTCGAGCTGGCGCTGGCCCCCGGACACCTGCTCGGGCGCCATGTACGCCGGCGTGCCCTCGCCGCTCGCCGTCGCTCGGGCGTCCGCCGCGGTGTCCCTCGCGAGCCCGAAATCGAGGAGGTAGGGGCGGAAGGCGCCCTCGGCGGTCCGCTCCACCAGGATGTTCGCCGGCTTGATGTCGCGGTGGATCAACCCGAGCCGGTGGGCGGCGTGCAGGCCGTCCGCGACGTCGGCCACGATCTTCACCCGCTGCTCGAGGGACAGCTGCTGCGCCACCCGGTGGAGCGGCTGGCCGTCGATGTACTGCATGGCGATGAACGGCTGGCCCTGCGCCTCGCCCACCTCGTACACCTTGCAGATGTTCGGGTGCTCGACCCGGGCCTGGGCCCGCGCTTCCCAGATGAAGCGCTGGGCGAGCTCGGGATCGTTGCCCCGTATCAGCTTGAGCGCCACGTACCTGTGGAGTCGCGGGTCTCTGGCCTTGTAGACCGTGCCCATTCCCCCTTTCCCGATGAGCGACTCGCACTCATACCGATCCCAGTTGCGGATGGGAAACCTGCTCGGCACGCGCGACGAGGGCGGCTCGACGCACTGGAACACCGTCTCCTGCCCGGCGCCCGAGCTCCCCGGCGGGGCGGAGCGGGGCGGCCTGCTCTGGGGCGCGATCGAGACGGGGCGGGACGTGGGCTCCTCGCTCGCCGGCCACGCGGCGTTCGCACTCTCCGGGCCCGCTCCTCCCATTCGGCTCATGACTCGGACCCTTTTCAACAGCGAAGGTGGAGCCCCCCAGCGCATGGCCTCGAATCGCCATCATCCCGGACCGCCCGGCCGCGTGCCAGTGAGCGCCTCGCTTCAGGCGTGAGCTACGAGCGATATGACAAAACTGTCGCCCAACGGTAAACCTGAGTTTACGTCCATGTCAACACCCCGGACTGGGCCTGTCGCCGCGAGGGGGCCAGGGTGCGATGCGCTCGACGCGGCGATGGGCGTGGGGCGGGAACAGGCGGCGGGCGCGGCGTTCAGCGGCGTTTTGCGACGTTTTGCGACGTTCAGCGCCGCGCCGACGACAGCGCCAATGACGATCCAACGAGAGAGCAGCGAGGAGCGGACGCCGTCCGCGACGCTATTTGTGGGGCGCGCGACATGATGCCGAGGTGGGTTCAGCTGCTCCGCTGCTCATGGGCCCGCCGGCGGGCTGGTCAGTACTTGACGGTGCAGCCGAACGCCTCGGTCTCTTTCGTGGAGATCGCCTTGCCGGCGGCGAGCTCGGTCAGCGCGGCATCGACGTAGTTGGTGACCTGCTCGCCCGGCTCGGGCTCACCGCCCTTCGTGCTGTCGATGGCGCCGGCGTAGACGACCGTACCCTGCGGATCGATGACGACCATGTGCGGTGTACGCTGGGCGCCGTACGCGCGCCCCACATCGCCCTTCTCGTCGATGAGGACCGGGTAGCTCATCCCGAACTCGCCCTTTGCCTTCACGTTCTCTTCCTTGGCGGTGCCCTGCTTGCCTGGAGCGCCCGAGTTGATGGCGAGCCACACGACCCCCTTCTGGGTCTGCTGCGCCGGCACGTCCTTCAGGCCGCCCTGGCGGTGCGCGAGCTGCACGAACGGGCAACCGGGGTTGAACCACTCGAGGACGACCGTCTTGCCCTTGTGATCGGCCAGCTTGACGGGCTTGCCGTCGAGGTCCGGCAGCGTGAAATCGGGCGCGGGCTGGCCGATCTTGGCCTGGGCCGCCTTCGCCTGAGCCGCCGGCGCGTCCGCGGCCTTCGCCTTCGGGGCGTCGGCCTTTTCGGGCTGCGGCGCGGCGGCGCCGGTGGCCGCGGGCGCGCTCGCCTCGCCGGGCTGCGTGCACGCCGCGAGGGCCGCGGCGAGGAACGTCAGGGAAATGAGCTTGTTCATACGGGGACGCTTACCACGCGTCGCGGCAGGCGCATGCGTCACGGGAACTCCGGCCAGTGATCGCCGGTCGCCCACCGGTACCGAAGGCCGAGCTGGCCGAGATCCGCGCCCAGCAGGCCGAGCTGATCGGGCGTCGCGGCCACCACCATCACCGTCCCCACCGCGTCCAGGTGGTGCGTCAACGATACGGCCAGCACGGGGCCAATGCGCACGACGAGGCTGTCGCGGCCAGGGTTGCCGAGCACCTCGGCGGCGGCGCCCAGGCGGAGCTCGCCGAACCGGTCCATCTCCGCCATGTAGCCGAGCCGGGCCCGGTAGAGGTACGGCGGCTTCATCACCGCGTGGAGCGCCTCCTCGTAAAGGTAGAACCCCTCCGGCGTCCCCAGCACCGCATAGCCGGTCGCGACGCCGAACAGGCTGCCTCCGAGCAAGGGTATCGAGCCCGACACCTCGATCTCCGCCGCGACGTACCGCGACGGGGGGCCCTGCATGAGCTCGGTGTCCCTGCGCGTGTACGACGCCCGAGGCTCGAGGAAGTACTGGGTCGTCGAGAAGGCGTACCGCGCGCCTCCGCGGATCTCCACGCCGGGCAGCGCGGCGCGGAGGCCCAGGTACTCGGCGCCGCCGTTCGGAGATACGCTCGTGTAGGCCTCGATCCCGAGCCAGGACCAGTGCGGCTTGCCCACGCCGAGCGCCAGGCTCGGCCTGAAATAGATCACGCCGAGATCCATCAGCGCGGAGACGAACGGGCGCGCGGCGGCGCTCCGCGCCCAGTAAGAGCGCTTCTGCAGGAGGTCGATGCCCGAGGGCACCGGCGGCGGCTCGCCGGCGGTCGACGGCAGGTCGGCCGGATCCTGGGCGCCGGCCCCGGCGGGCAGCAGGGTGAGCGCGGCGAGCGCCGCGGCGGCGGCCAGCGCGTGGCGGAGCGCCATCGCTAGAACCTGCCCACCAAATACCCGCCGAGCGGCGCGGGCGCGAAGCTGAGCGTGATGCCGTCCCCGCGCGGCGCGTCCGAGGCGGGGGCGCCGCCGCGGTAATGCAGGAGCCACGGGAGCCCGAGGCCGGTCAGGGCGCCGACCGCCGCGCCCGTGAGCGCGTCGGTCGCGAAGTGCTGGTCGGAGACGACCCGGAGCGTCGCCACGGCCGCCGCCGTCCCGAGCGACGCGGCGCACGCGAGCGCGTCGGGGGCGCCGCCGCCGTACAGGGGCAGGCGCGCGTGGTGCGAGCACACGAGCCCCGCCGCCGTGAAGGCGGTCGAGCTGTGGCCGCTGAAGAAGCTCCTGTACCGCTTGCTCCCCCGGCAGTCGCGGTCCTGCTGCTCCTCCGGCCCGGCGCACCCGGCGCGGTAGGGGCGCTCGCGGCTCGTGAGCCCCGCGACGACGCCGTTCAGGGCCGCGTTCAGCGCGAGCGCCTCGACGTCGATCATCGCGATCTCCCAGGCGACGCTGCCGCGGCCGTGCCCCCACCAGGTCACGAGCAGGGCGTCCACCGCGAGGTGGTTGGTCATCAGCGTGAGCAGGAGATCGCTCGCGTCCCGCGCCATCTCGCGCTGGCGATCGCTGCGGATGCGCAGGGCGCCGCGCGCCGAGCCGTCGAAGCCGTTCACCGTCGTCCACCGGCCCTCCGACGGCGGGATGGCGAGCGTGCCGAACGCGGTCGCGGCCAGGAGCCCCGTGGCCACATACTCGCTCACGCGGAAGCGCGGCCAGGCCGGATCCCACGCGACCTCGGGCCGCGCGCGAGAGCGAGCCTCCGGCGCGGCACGGCGCGGCGCGCTCGGCAGCGCCGCCCCGGAGCGGAGGGCGGTGGTGTCGCCGGCTCCCCGTGTCGCCGCGCCGGACGGCGCCGCGAGCGGCTCGGCTCGCGCCGCAGCAGGCGGCTCGGCTCGCGCCGCAGCAGGCGGCTCGGCTCGCGCCGCTGCAGCGCCGAGCAGCGCCGTCACGGCGAGCGCGCTGGAGGCGAACCAGAGGGGCGCGGCGCACCTCAAGGAGCGGACCGCGCGATCAGAAATCGGGGTGGCCGATGACGAGGAACTCGAGCGGCCCAGTGCCCGCGTTGCGCAGCCCGTGGTGTACGTTCGTCTCGACGTGCATCATCTGGCCGGGGCCGAGGGGCACCTCGCGATCGCCGACGATGCCGAGCGCCTGCCCGGCCAGGATGTAGATGGTCTCGGTGGTCTCCGTGTGGAGCTCGCGCGAGATCTCACAGCCGGGGCCCATCGTGCCCCTGTAGAAGCCGAAGGCGTTCCCGCGGCCTCTTCCCAGCAGCTGCGCCATGAAGACGCCTCGGTTGGGCAAATACTCCATCACGTCTTCGTCGGCTGCGGTCAGCACCACGGCCCCGTCGATCTGCTGCCTCATGGCGATCCTCCTCCTTCACGAGTGAAGCCGCTGGGAGATCGATCCGTTACCGAAGCGCACTGCGTCCTGTCAACGGCGCTCCGCGCGAACCGTGCGACGGCGGCCGTCGGCGTCTCGGCTTCCGTGCTTCTCTCCCTCTCTCCTTCCACGTTCCCGCTCTCTGCGTTTCCTGGCTTCAAAAAGGCAACACCACGCTCGCTGCGGCGCGGAGCTCGTAGCTGAACGACAGCGTCTTCAACCCCTTCGGAGGGAGCTCGACGTGGCCACGGAGAAATCCATCCTTTTCGTCAAGCGTCCAGCCGGGGGCCTCGCCGAGCGCGACCTCGACCTCGGCCACCTCGCTGACAGGGATCCGCTCGGTGACCAGCACCCGCTTCACGTTGCTGGAGAGGTTGGACACGGAGAGCTTCACACGCCGGCGGATCTTGCGGCTCCCCGTGATCGCGGCGGTGTCCTGCTCCTCGTCGACGGTGCGCCGCACGCGCACGGCGTCGTCCACGCCGAAGCCGAGCTCGAACGGCTCGCCGGCGCCCACGAAATCGAGCCGGGCGCGGCCGATGAGGCTGCCGCCCCGCGCGACGCGCACCGGGCCCGCCAGCAGCGGGCGCGGCCGTCCGCCGGCGCCGCCGCCGTCCAGCGTCACCGTGGCGCGCAGGTGGGCCGCAGGGTGGACCTCGGGGTACAGCACAAGCGCGAGCTCGGTGGGGAGCGAGCGCCGCGCGATCTCGATGCGCGTCGGGCGGCCGTCGGAGGGGAGGGTCACCGGCTCCGCCGCCTCGAAGATCAGCGGCTCGCCGCCGTCGTCCACCCCGGGCATCTCGTCGACGGCCCGCGCCCCGCGGTCGAGCCCGGCCGCCGCGATCGCCTGATCGCGCGCCTCGACGATCACGCGGCGGCGCTCGATCTCCGTCTTGCGCCGCGCCCGGAGCACGTCGTCCTCGAGCAGCGGCGCCTCGGCGTTCCTCGACGGCCGCGCTGTCGAGAAGCGCGCGGTGACGTTCTCCCAGACCTCGCCCGTCGCCTGCCACGCGGCCGCCCAGGTGGTGAGCTCGATCGAGCCGCCTGGCCCCTGCGCTGCCGCGCCGCCCGCGCTCGCGCCCGCGGCGCCGGCGGCGAGCCGCGCCAGGTGCTCGGGGCGCCAGATCGCGCACGCGACGCGGTACGTCAGCTCGATGTCGACGGGCTGCGGCGCGGGGGCGTGCACCTCGACCTCGATCACCGCTTCATAGCGCGGCTGCTCGACCGACCCCTCGCGCAGCCGCGCCGCGGCGCGCCGGGCGTCCTCCTCGGCGCGCGTCCGCGCCGCGCGCGCGTCCGCCGACGCGCCGAGCGCCTCGGCGAGCGCGGCGTGCAGCGCCTCGGCGCCGCCGCGCCACGAGGCGAGGCGCGCGGGCTCGCCGGCGTCCTTCGGGACCTCGCTCATCGCCCGCGCCCACTTCGCGAGGAGCTGGTCGAGGTGGGCCTCGCGGCGCGACGCCCGGTCCCGCGCGCGCTCCGCGGCGCCGGCCCGCAGCGACGCCTCGCGCTCCTCGCGCTCCAGCGCGTCGATCGCCTCGCGGCCGAGCGCCGCCTCCCTGTGCGCCCTCCAGCGTACGCGCGCCGCCGTCACGCGCACCTCGTCCGCGCCAGCGCCCGCGATGCGCGCCTGCACGGTGCGCTCGTCGACGAACACCGAGACGCCGCCGATCGCGATCCACTGCGCCCCGGCCTGGACCTCGACGCGCGCCGCGCGCACGACCTCGGCGCGATCCTCGAACAGCGTCACCGCGCGCGCCACGCTCGGGTGCGGCGCGCGGGCGCCTTCGTGGCCGCCGCTCCCGTCGCTCCCTCCGCCTCCGCTGGCGCTCCGCCCAGCCCGGTCCGAACCGCTCGCATCCGTTGCCATGGTGCGCTCGTTTCCTTTGCTATTCCCGACGGTTACCGCCGACGATCTCGTTCTTGGACGAGAGCACCACGCGGTAGGTGAAGGCGACGGAGGCCTTGCCGCCCGGCGCGATCGGGACGCGCCAGCGCAGCCCGCCGCGCACCGGCTCGCCGAGCTCTTCCTGCGTGTACGGCTCGGCCTTCGGCTGCGACGAGAGGAGCTTGATCTCGACGTCCTTGTCGTCCGTCACCGGGATGCGGTCGAGGACCTCGACCTCGACGCCCATCCCGAGCGACGAGGAGAGGTCGATGACGACCGCGTGCTCGACGGCGAGCGAGCCGCCGAGCAGGCCGGCGCTCGACTCGTCCACGCGCGCGTTCCTGGCGACCCGGATCCGCTCCTCGACGCCGAGGCCGGCGCGGAGGAGGCCGCCCCGGTCCACGCGGCCGAGCGCGGACTGCGCCGCGAGGGCGCCGTCGACGAAGATGTCGACAGGCCCCGCGAGCAGCGGGGCGTCGAACGGGTTCTCGACGCGCGCCTCGCGGTAGACCTCGGCGGCCTCGCGGGGCGCGGTCACGAACCGGGGCGCGGCGGGGGCGCGCGCGGCGCCCAGCGCGACGCGGTGGAGCCTGCCGTTCGACGGCACGTCGGCGGCGCTCTCGCCGACGTAGAGGTGGTCGAACTGCCCGCGCGAGTCGCGCGGATCCACGGCCCGGGGCGGGGCGTCGAGGTCCGCGATGTCCTGCTCCGCCCGACGCGCGTCGCGCCGCGAGGGCCCGGGCTCGTCGCGCGCGAGCCGGCCGCGCTGTTTGCCCGCGCCAGGGAGGTGCAGCGCGTCGAAGTCGAGCCACTCCTCGACCTGCGCGGGCTCGAGCGGCGCCGGGGCGGCCCCGGCGCCCTCCTGCGCCTGCTCGGGCGCGAGCCATTCCTCCTCGAGGCTGGCCGCCGCCTCGACGCTCGCCACGGAGCCCAGGGCGCTCCGGGGGGCCGCGGGCGCGCTCGCCTGGGGGGCCGGCGGGGGCGGCGCCCCGGAGCCGCCGAACGACGGGAGCGACAGCCCGCGCGACTTGCGCGCCGGCGCGGCGAGCGGCATCGACGCGGCCGCCGGCATCGGGGGCGGCGGGGCGAACGCCATCGGCGCGGCGGCCTGCACCGGGGGCGGCAGCGCGCCCGCGACGGACGGCGCAGGCGGCGCTAGCCTCTTCATCGCCGCGAGGGGCTCCGGGCTGGCCCGGTTCCGCGCGGCCTCGTCGCCCCCACGCGTGCGCGGGAGCTTTCCAGGCGCGGCGGTGGTCCGCGCGGCCGGCTCGGGGAGGGCGGCGACGAAGCTGTCGAACCCCTCGAACATGGCGTCGAGCCCCTCCGGCGCGGGGCGGTAGCCGCGGCGCGGTGGGCGCTGCGCGCGGCTGAGCCGCAGCGAGGCGAGCTCCGGCAGCCGCGTGTCCTGCACGAGATCGGCGGTGGCGAGCGCGAGGCGCACGTCCTTCCAGTCCTCGCCGGAGGCCTGCGCGACGAGGGCGTCGAGCTGCAAGGCGACCTCGGTCGCGCCGCGCGAGAACCGCGCCGCGTAGGCGGGCCACCAGCGCGCGGCGGACACGGCGTACTCGAGCCGGAGCGCGGGCTCCCCGGCCGCGCCGCCGCGCTCCGGCGCGAGCCGCACGACGACGTCGAGGCGCGTCGGATCGCGCTCCTCGACCTCGCCGCTCGTGGCCTGGGCGGCGTCGATCTGGGCGGCCAGGAGCTCCTTCCGAGCGCGCTCGAGCTCCGCGTCGAGCGCGGCGGCGCGGGCGTCGAGCGCGGCGAGCTCGTCCGAGAGCAGGCGGCTCACCGCGAGCGCGTCGCGGATGCGGGCCGCCGGGTCGCCCGGCCGGAAGCGCCGCGCGAGCTCCGGATCGAGCGCGACGGCGCCGAGCTGGTCGCGCCAGATGCGGAGGTGGTCGCGCTCCGCCGACAGGCGCGCGATCGCGAGCTCGAGCTCGCGGAGCTCGGCGGAGAGCGCCGTCCTCGAGACGGGCGCCGGGGGCACGACGAGCCGCGCGCGCACGCCGATCACGTCGCGCACGTCGCGCACGTCGCGCGCGGGCCCGGAGGCCGCCGCCGCGCCCGCCGAGGCGCCTGCGGCGGCGTCGATGAGCGCGCGGAAGCTCCCCGGCTCGGCGAGCGGCGTGATCCCCGGCACCGAGATCTCGACCGCCTCCCGGGGGAGCGGCGCCGCGAGCTCGACGCGGCGGGTGACGATCGCCCCGCGCGCGTACACGACGACCCCCTCGATACGGCTAGCGCACTCGATCTTCTCGGCCGTCATCGCTCGTCCCCTCGCCCGCGAACGCCCCGTGAGAGCGCGACGGTACCACGCCGCGCGTGGGCCCGGATAGCGGGCTATCTCCTCGTGTCGAGGAAGCCGAACCCGGGCAGCGCGTCGATGCCGTAGGCGCGCAGCGCGAGCTCGTCGAGCCTGCCGAAGTCGCGCTGCCGGAAGGAGCTGCGGAGATCGCTCATCAGCTCTTCCGCGACGCTCTCCGGCGGGGGCAGGCGGATCCGCCGCAGGTACTGGGCCTGGAAGCGCAGGTAGCCTCCGCGCATCTTGACCGCATAGGACCACACGAAGAAGAGGGCGACCCTGGAGCCGAGCAGCCCGCCGAGTGCCTCCATGTCCCAGCCCTCCGAGGTGATGAAATAGAGATTGTGGTGCGGATAGAACCTGCCCTCGTCATAGACCACCTCGTTGGAGCCCGCGATGTCGGGGACGAGCAGCTTCGGGGCGCTGGTCAGCCCCGGAACCACGCGATCGATGGTGCGGAACCAGCCGGCGCCGCCCCGCCGGGCGATGTAGCGCCTCCTGATCTCGGCCTCGTGCGCGTGCAGGTACCCGGAGAGCCTGGGGTACTCCTCGAGATTGACCACCTTGCCGTCGGATCCGAAGGGATTGATGACGAACCGCCTGGCGTCGCGGATGCGGCCGTCCTCGATATCGCCTCGCATGACGAGCGGCACGAGGCGATCGCGCTCGATATCCACCTCTTCACCGACGATGTAGATCCTGTCGTTCCCGGTGGCGACGCCGATGCCGACGCGCGTCCCGCCGACCTCCTCGATCGGCGCGAACCGCGCCTCGAGCGCGCGCAGGGCCTCGAGGTGCTCCGGCGAGCCGAGCACCCACGGGTCGTCGCCCTCGAACCAGGAAGCATACTCCGACACGGCGACGCCGGAGCCGCGCTCCGCCGCGCCCGCCTCCGCGCGTTCCTCCGCGCGTTGAAGAGCGGCGGAGGCGGCCTCGCACTCCTCCGGCGAGGCGGTGCGCAGCGTCGCGACAGGGACGCTCCCCGTCTTGCCGGGCGACACGGCGAATATCGACGGGTAGGCGACGACCTCGGACTCGAAGGGAGACGCGCCGCGCAGATCGACGTAGCACCGCACCCGGAACCACCTCGACAGCATCCGGCGGAGCGGCGCGCCGTACCGGTTGAGGGTCCACCGGTCGGCGCAGATGAAGGAGAGGACCCCGCCGGGCGCGAGGAGCTCGAGGCCGCGCTCGATGAACGCGACGTAGAGATCCGCGCGGTCGTAGAGCGACCTGTACCGGTGTCGATACTCCTCCTGGAGCTCGGGCGAGAGCTGTTCGATCCTGACATAGGGCGGGTTGCCGACCACCGCGTCGAACAGACGTCCCTGGCTGGTGAGCAGGAAGTCGCCGTGGGCGATCCAGGCTTCGGAGAGGCGCGTCGCGTCGCCCTGCGGCAGCCCGAGCCGCGCGAGGGCGCCGGCGACCGCGAGGCGCGCGCGGTCGACGTGAGCTCGCTCGACGTCGTACGAGCGGATCGCCGGCTCGATCTCGAGGAGGTCGCGATCGTGGCGGCGCGCCGACTGGATCAGCCGCTCGGCGGCGGGGACCAGGAACGCGCCATGGCCGCAGGCGGGCTCGAGCAGCGACAGCGACGCGAGATCCCGGTCCGCGGTGTAGCCCGCGAGATCGAGGATGAGATTCACGACGTGGGGTTTGGTCAGCACCACGCCGTGGGCCTCGCCCGACGAGCGCTCGCCGTAATCGTAGGCGCTCTGCGGGAGCATGACCGTCAGATCGAGGGCTGTCTGCATTGGCGCCGCGAGCATGGTAGCCGCGATCGGCGCGCGCGGGCGACGCTCCACGGCCGCGCTCGCCGCGCGCTCGCGGCGCCCGAGGCCGCGGCCGGCCGCCTCGCGCCGCGCCTCTTCCCCGCTCGCGTGCCGCCGTCGAGGCGCGCTTCTGCGTCTGCGTCTGCGTCTGCGTCTGCTTCCGCGCTCGGGGCGAGGCGCGGATCGCGTTTCAGGAGGCGTCGCCATCGAATGGGGTAGAGTCGCCACATGGCCTTCCCCGTGTCTGTCCGTCCCGCCAATCGCATCGCGGCGAGCGTCGCCCGCGGAGGCGCCGTGCAACCGCCGGCCGCCGGTCCGGACGCTCGGTCGAGCGAGGGGGGCGCGTGATCCTCGGCATCGGCATCGACGTCTGCGGCATCGGACGCATGGAGGAGGCGCTCGCGCGGTGGGGGGAGCGGTTCTGGGAGCGGGTGCTGTCCGAGCCGGAGCGCCGCTCGCTCGCGCACCGCGTGGACCGGGCGACGGCGCTCGCGGGCCGCTTCGCCGCGAAGGAGGCCGTGGTGAAGGCGATGGCCGGCGCGCCGGGCGTCAGCTGGCACCACCTGGAGGTGCGCGGCGCGCCGCGCATGCCGCCGACGATGGCGCTCCACGGCCCGGCGCGCGCGCTCGCCGAGCGCATGGGCGTCCAGCGGGTCCACCTGTCGATCACGCATGATGCAGGCGTGGCGGCGGCGGTGGCTATCCTGGAAGGGGACGGCGAGAGCCGATCCCCGACCGAAGCGGACGAGGACGGCGAGAGCCGATCCCCGACCGAAGCGGACGAGGACGGCGAGAGCCGATCCAGCCTGGACGAAGGGAAAGAGCGCTCGTGATTCCGGTCCTATCGCGCGCGCAGATGCGCGCCTTCGACAAACACGCGATCCACCAGTGCCACGTCCCCGGCGTCGTCCTCATGGAGAACGCCGGCCGCGGCGCCGCCGACGTGATCTCGGCGATCATCGAGGGGCGCAGCGCCGGGCAGCCCGGCGACGCCGCGCACAGCGCGCCGCACCCGCTCGCGTCGGGCCTTTCGCCCGCGCGGGCGTTCTGGCCGGCGACGTTGCCCTCCGGGGCGGGTCTCCGGGGCCGCCCCGGGAGCGTCCCGCCGCCGCCGAACGGCCGCCGCGACGCCGAGGAGGCCCGCGCCGCGCGCATCCGATCGTTCCCGGTGCGGCACGTCCCGAGCCCGGGGCAGCCCGCGACGTACCCCCTCCACGCCCGCGTCGTCGTCGTCTGCGGGGCCGGCAACAACGGCGGCGACGGCTTCGTCGTGGCGCGCCACCTCCTCGCCCGCGGCGCGGAGGTCCAGGTCTTCCTGGCCGCCCGGTCCGAGAAGGTCACCGGCGATAGCCGCATCAACCACGACGCGTACGTGGATCTCGGCGGCGCGCTGACCGAGCTCCCCCCGGGCGCGCCCCTCGCCCCGCTCGAGGTCGCGCTCACGGGGGCCGACCTCCTCGTCGACGCGATCTTCGGCACGGGCCTCGACCGCCCCATCGAGGGCCACCTCGCCGACGTCATCGGCGTCCTCAACACGGCGACCTGCCTGTGCATCGCGCTCGACGTGCCCTCGGGCCTCGACGCCGACAGCGGCGCGCCGCTCGGCGCCGCGGTGCAGGCCGACGAGACCGTCACCTTCGGCCACCTCAAGATCGGCCTGCTCACGCCCGAGGGCGCGCGGCTCGCGGGCAACGTGCACGTCGTCGATCTCGGGGTCCCGGACCGGCCGATCCTCGCCCACGTGGGCCACGTCGCGGAGGTCCTCCGCAAGGAGACGATCGGCTCGTCGCTGCGCCCGCGCGAGGCGAGCGTCTACAAGCACCAGGCGGGCAACGTGCTCGTCATCGCCGGCTCGTCGGGCAAGCTCGGCGCCGCGCTGCTGACCGCGCGCGCGGCGATGCGGACGGGCGCGGGCCTCGTGACGATCTGCACCTGGGCCGACACCGCGCGCGCGATGGAGTCGCGCGTCGTGGAGCTGATGACGACCTCGATCGATCCGGCCCGCATCGCGGCGTCGCTCGACGACGCGCTCGCCGGGCGGCGGGCGGTCGCCATCGGCCCGGGCCTCGGCCTCGACGAGCGGGCGCGGGCCGCGGTGGATCACGTCGTGCTCGGCTGGGACGGCCTGAAGGTCGTCGACGCGGACGCCCTGACGCACTTCGTGGGCCGCCCGGAGGCGCTCGCGACCGCGCGCGGGAGCCTCATCATGACGCCGCACTCGGGCGAGCTCGGGCGGCTCCTGGGCCGGAGCGCCCGGGCCGTCGAGGAGGACCGCTTCGGCGCCGTGCGCGAGGCCGTGGCGCTCACCCGGGCGATCGTCGTGCTCAAGGGGGCGCGCACGATCATCGCGCTCCCGGACGGCCGCATGTTCATCTGCATGGCGGGCAACCCTGCGCTCGCCACCGCCGGCTCGGGCGACGTCCTGACCGGGATGATCGCGGCCCTCCTGTGCTCGATGGATCCCACCGCCGCGGCGAGCGCCGGGGTGCTGATCCACGCGCTCGCCGGCGACGTGTGGCGCGCGCAGACGGGCAGCGATCGGGGGCTCCTCGCGGGCGAGATCGCCGAGCTGGTCCCGGGCCTGATCGCCGCGCTGGCCGCCGGGAGCGACCCGCTCTCGACGTGACGCGAGCGCCTGCTCCGCCGGACGCCCCCGCCCGGCGCTCGCTCTGCTGGACGCCTCGCCCGGCGCTCGCGCGGGTGGGGCCGCTTCGCCCGGCGCGGGTGGGGCCGCCGGGCCTGGCGCGCCGCGGGGCGGCTCGCCACCCTGGCGCGCCCGTTCTCCCTGCTGTCGATTTGACACGCGCCCGCGTGTCTCCGCCCGCGCCGTTCGGCGTGATCCGCGGCCTTCGCGAGGTCCGCGCGGTGGCACCTGCCTTGCCAGTGCCGGTTACGCAGGAGGTCCCGTCATGCTCGTCCACGCCGCTCATGCCCCCGCCCGGTCCTCGAAACTAGCGCCGCCGCCCGGCGCGACGCGCGCGCTCGGGCGCGGGCCGTCCTTCGGCGTGGCGCGCGCGGCGCGGACGGCGCCGGGAGAGGGCTCGCGGGGAGCGGTCGACGAGCTGCTCCGGGGCCTTGTCGAAATGACACCGGAGCTGTTCGGCCGCGCGCTGCGGCTCTCCCGGACGCCCGCGACGGCCGAGGACCTCGTGCAGGACACGGTGGAGCGCGCGATCCGGTTCGCGGGGAGCTACGAGCCCGGGACCAACCTGCGGGCGTGGGTGCACCAGATCCTCTTCAGCGTCTTCATCACCCGCTGCCGGCGCAGCCGCCGCGAGCGCAACGCCCTCGACGTGCTCGCGACCGACCCGTGCGCGTGGACGGCGCCGGAGCGCTGCGCCGACATGCACGCGCTCTCGCCCGGCGTGCGGCGCGCGCTCGCGACGCTCCCGCCGACCTTCCGTGACACCCTGGTGCTCGTGGACCTCGAGGAGATGTCTTACAAGGACGCAGCGACGCGGCTGGGCGTCCCGGTCGGCACCGTCATGAGCCGCCTGCACCGCGGCCGGAAGCTGCTCGCCGAGGTGCTGCGGGGCGAGGCGCCGGACAGCAAGACCGAGGCGAGGAGCGACGTGAAGGCCGCGGCAGCATGAGCGATCGCGGCGCCGCGCCCGCGCGCTGCGCCTGCTTGCCGCGGTGATCCGCGCCCCCTACCATCGTCGTGCCACCGAGGAAGCGTTCCTCGCCAGGAGGCACCATGGCAACGACCGCGAGAGAGCCTCACGTCGTGATCGTCGGCGGAGGGTTCGGCGGCCTGAACGCGGCAAAGGCGCTCCGCGACGCGCCCGTCAGGGTCACCCTCGTCGACAGGACCAATCACCACCTGTTCCAGCCGCTGCTCTATCAGGTGGCGACGGCCAGCCTCTCGCCGGCCGACATCGCGGTCCCGATCCGATCGGTCCTGTCGCGCCAGCGCAACGTCCGGGTCCTGCTCGGCGAAGTGACGGGCGTGGACCTCGCCGGCCGGCGGGTCACCGTCGACGGCGACCCGCTGGACTACGACTTCCTGATCCTCGCGGTCGGCGCGACGAACAACTACTTTGGCCACGAGGAGTGGGCCCGGTTCGCGCCGGCGCTCAAGAACCTCGACGAGGCGCTCACCATCCGCGAGCGCATGCTGCTCGCCTTCGAGGCCGCCGAGCGCGAGGAGGACCCCGCGGCGCGGCGGCGGCTGCTCACGTTCGTCGTCATCGGCGGCGGCGCCACGGGCGTCGAGATGGCCGGCGCCTTCGCCGAGCTCGCGCGCTACATCCTCGCGCGCGACTTCCGCGCCCTCGACCCTTCGCTCTCTCGGGTGCTGCTCGTCGAGATCGGCGCCCGCATCCTCCAGGCCTTCCCGGAGAGCCTCTCGGCGAGCGCCGAGGAGCAGCTCACGTCCCTCGGGGTCGAGGTCATCAAGGGGCGCCGCTTCCGAAGCATCGACGAGTACGGCGTGCAGTTCGAGGACGGCGAGCGCCTCCCCGCCGCGACCGTCATCTGGGCCGCGGGGGTCCGCGGCACCCCGCTCGCGCGCGCGCTCGGCGTCGAGCTCGATCGCGTCGGCCGCGTGAAGGTCGGGCCAGACTGCTCCCTCCCCGGGCACCCGAGCGTCTTCGCGATCGGCGACATGGCCACGCTCCGCGACCGGAACGGCGTCGACGTGCCCGGCCTCAGCCCGGCCGCGATCCAGGAGGGGCGCTTCGTCGCGCGCTGCATCCTCGACGATCTCGAGCGCCGCCCGCGCGGGCAGTTCGCCTACCGCGACAAGGGGACGATGGCGACCATCGGCCGCTCGCGCGCCATCGCGAAGGTCGGGCGCCTGCAGATGTCGGGCACGCTCGCGTGGCTCGCCTGGCTGGCCGTCCACGTGCTGTTCCTTATCGGCTTCAGGAACCGCTTCACCGTCATGTTCGCGTGGATGTGGCAGTACATCACCTTCAAGCGCGGCGCCCGCCTCATCACCGGCCATACCTCGCCGGTGCTCCTGGCCGCGCCCGCGCCTTCGGTGCGTCGTCCGTCGCCCGCGAGCCCGGTCGCGGAGGCGGTCTCCGGCGGCCCCTGAGCGCGCCCTTCCCCCCGCTCGCTTGACGCGCGCCCTCCACCATGGCGGATACGCGTCCAGTGAAGGCACGCAGAGCCCAGACCCCCGCGCGATCGGCGGCCGCCGAGCCGCCGTCCCCACCCCCGCCCCCGGCGAGCGAGCCTGGCGGGGGCGACCCGGCGTTGGACGACGCGTCGGACCTCACGCCGGTCGTCGCCTCCAACCTGAAGCGGTTCCGGGCCGAGCGGGGCCTGTCGCTCGAGCGCCTGGCGAAGGCGTCCGGGGTGAGCCGGGCGATGCTGGGGCAGATCGAGCTGGGCCAGAGCACGCCGACCATCAACGTCCTCTGGAAGATCGCGCGCGCCCTCGGGGTCCCCTTCTCGGCGCTGATGAGCCAGGCGACCTCGCCCGTCACGACCGTCATGCAGGCCTCGCACGCGCGCATCCTGCGGTCTCGCAACGGCGACTTCTCTTCCCGGGCGCTCTTCCCGATGGACCGGCCGCGCAACGTGGAGTTCTACGAGCTCCGCCTCGCGCCGCGCTCGGTCGAGCACGCCGACGCGCACGCCCCGGGCACCGCGGAGAACCTGATCGTCACCGAGGGCTCGGTGGAGATCACCGTGTCCGGCGAGCGGCGCCTGCTCGAGACCGGCGACGCCATCCTGTTCGAGGCCGACAGCCCGCACAGCTACCGCAACCCGGGCAGCGCCGAGGCCGTCATGTACCTCGTCATGACCTACGGCTCGCGCGGGTAGCCCCCGCCCCATTTCCGGACCCCGCCGGCCTCGTGACCCTCCGGTATCCAAGACGTGTCATCCGTTATTTTGGCAGATCTCCCTTGCGTCCTCTGCTTTAGCGTGAGATATGTCCGTTATAGCGGCGGTCACCCGCTGCGAGGAGCAAGGAGGCGGAGCGATGCGGATCACCTGGATTGGTGGGTTGGATCGCAACCAGGCTCAGCTGGAGCGGATGGCGCTGCAGGCGGGGCACCATCTGGAGTTTCACACGGGCAACACGGGCGGCCGCGGGGCGTCCGAGCTGCGGGCGGCCATCGAGCGGGCCGATCTCGTGATCGTGCTGACCGACGTGAACAGCCACGGCGGCGTGCTCCTCGCCAAGAAGCTCTGCCAGAAGCTCGGCCGCGCGGCGTTCATGGCCCGGCGCATCGGCGCCTCGCGCTTCCAGCAGCTGCTCGACGCGCTCGCGCAGCGGGAATCGCGTTATCTCGCGGCTGGCTAAGGGAGTAGGGACGATCGATGCGATGCTTGATGACGATGCTTTGGTGTGTGCTGGCGCTGGCGCTCCCGGCGTGCTCGAAGGGCGACGCGGCCGGCGCCTCGAAGTCGGGGTCGGTGCAGATACTGAACGTCTCCTACGACCCCACGCGCGAGCTCTATGAAGAGGTGAACGCCGCCTTCGCGAAGCGCTGGAAGGAGCAGAGCGGACAGGACGTCACCATCAAGCAATCGCACGGCGGCTCGGGCAAGCAGGCCCGGTCGGTGATCGACGGGCTCGAGGCGGACGTGGTCACGCTCGCGCTCGCCTACGACGTCGATGCGGTCGCGTCCGCCGGGCTGATCAAGGAGGGATGGCAGGCGCGCCTCAAGGACAACAGCGCTCCTTACACGTCGACCATTGTCTTCCTTGTGCGCAAGGGCAACCCCAAGGGCATCAAGGACTGGGACGATCTCGTGAAGGAGGGCGTGGCGGTCATCACCCCGAACCCGAAGACCTCCGGCGGGGCGCGGTGGAACTACCTCGCTGCGTGGGGCTACGAGCTGAAGCGGGCGGGCGGCGACGAGGCGAAGGCGAAGGATTTCGTCGGCCGCCTCTTCAAGAACGTGCCCGTCCTCGACACGGGGGCGCGCGGCTCGACCACGACGTTCGTCGAGCGTGGGCTCGGCGACGTGCTGATCGCCTGGGAGAACGAGGCGCTGCTCGCGGTGAAGCATAGCGGTAAGGACAAATTCGAGGTGATCGTGCCGTCGATCAGCATCCTCGCCGAGCCGCCTGTCGCGGTGGTCGACAAGGTGGTCGACAGGCGCGGGACGAGGGCGGCGGCGGAGGCGTACCTCGCCTTCCTCTCCACGGAGGACGGCCAGCGCATCGCGGTGAAGCACTTCTACCGCCCGCGCAACCCGGCGATCCTCGCGGCGGCCGAGTCGGAGGGTGTCTTCCAGAAGGTCGCGCTCTTCTCGATTGACGAGGTCTTCGGGGGGTGGCAAAAAGCCCAGAAGGCGCACTTCTCCGACGGCGGCGTCTTCGACCAGATCTACCAGGCCGGTAAGTAGACTTCGTGGCTCTCCTCTGGCGGCGACAGAGCGTTTTGCCCGGCTTCGGGCTGGCGATGGGGATTACGGTAACGTACCTGTCGCTGCTGGTGCTCGTCCCGCTGTCGATGATCTTCCTCAAGACGGCGACGCTCCAGCCCGCCGAGATCTGGGCGGTGGTGACCTCGCCGCGCGCCGTCGCCTCGCTGAAGATGAGCTTTGCCGCGTCGCTCATCGCGGCGGGCATCAACGCGGTCTTCGGCGTCCTCGTGGCGTGGGTGCTCGTCCGCTACAGCTTTCCGGGCAAGTCGATCGTCGACGCGCTCGTCGACCTGCCCTTCGCGCTCCCGACGGCGGTCGGCGGCATCGCGCTCACGGCCATCTATGCGCAGCAGGGGTGGGTCGGTCGGTTCCTGTACCCGCTCGGGATCCAGAGCGCCTTCAGCCGCCTGGGCGTCGTCATTGCGCTCACCTTCGTGGGGCTCCCGTTCGTCGTGCGGACCGTCCAGCCGGTGATGGAGGAGCTCGAGGTCGACCAGGAAGAGGCGGCGGCGTCGCTCGGCGCGGGCCGCTTCGAGATCTTCCGTCGCATCCTCCTGCCCGCGCTCTGGCCATCGATCCTCACCGGGTTCGCGATGTCGTTCGCGAGGGCGTTCGGTGAGTACGGGTCGGTCGTGTTCATCTCCGGGAACATGCCCCTCAAGACGGAGATCGCGCCGCTCGTCATCATGACCAAGCTCGAGCAGTACGACTACGCGGGCGCGACGGCGCTCGCGATGGTGATGCTTCTCTGCTCCTTCGTGCTCCTCTTCCTGATCAACCGACTCCAGTCCTGGAGCGGCGCGCGCGGGTCGTCGCGGAGCGCTGTCGAAGCGCCCAAGCCTGCGTCCGAGCGGCCCGCGGGGGCCACGCCCGGGGTCGCGTCGTAGTGGCTGGCGCGGCGGGCAAGCTGCGGGTCAGGTCGCGCGGGGCGGTGCGCGGCGCGACGTCCGAGCCCCCGCTGGTGCGCTGGGCGCTGACGGCGGCGGCGCTCGCGTTCCTCGGGTTCTTCCTCTTCCTGCCGGTCGTGGCGGTGTTCATCGAGGCGTTGAAGGACGGCCTCTCGGGGTACTGGCGGGCGATCACCGCGCCGGACGCCATCGCCGCCATCGAGCTGACGCTCACGACCGCGGTCATCGCCGTGCCGCTCAACCTCGTCTTCGGCGTGGCCGCGGCCTGGGCGATCGCGCGCTTCGAGTTCACGGGAAAGAGCCTGCTCGTCACGCTCATCGATCTGCCGTTCGCGGTCTCGCCGGTGATCTCCGGCATGATCTTCGTCCTGCTCTTCGGGGCGCAAGGGGTGGTCGGCCCCTGGCTCATCGAGCACGACCTCCGGGTCATCTTCGATCGTCCGGGGATCATCCTCGCGACGACGTTCGTGACGTTCCCGTTCGTCGCGCGCGAGCTCATCCCGTTCCTGGAGAGCCAGGGGGCCGACGAGGAGCACGCGGCGCTGTCGCTCGGCGCGAGCGGGTGGAGCATGTTCTTCCGCATCACCCTCCCCAACGCCAAGTGGGGCCTGCTCTACGGCGTGGTGCTCTGCAACGCGCGGGCGATGGGCGAGTTCGGCGCGGTGTCGGTCGTCTCGGGGCATATCCGGGGGCAGACCAACACCATGCCGCTGCACGTCGAGGTGCTCTACAACGAGTTCCACTTCTCGGCGGCGTTCGCGGTCGCCTCGTTGCTCGTCCTGCTCGCGCTCCTGACGCTCGTGGCGAAGCGCCTTATCGAAGGCCGGGCGCAGCGAGACGCCGCTCCGGAGATCGACCCGGCGGCGAAGGCCGGCGCGGGGTGACGCGCTCGCGATAGAGCGCGCGCGCGGGACGGAGCGCGCGATGAAGCGAGGGCCGCCGGAGGACTCGGCGCGAGCGGTACGAGAGGGAGCGCCGGAGACTCGGCGCTTCCCTGGAATCGCCGTTGCGCGGGAGAACGGATGGCGCGCGGAGAACAGCAGATCTCGACGCTCCGACGCGGGTGAGCGCCGCGGGAGGTGCGCTGTCGGGGCGCGCCCAACTTGCGATTGGCCCCCGGCGCTCCAGGTTCGAGGGAGGGGTCACCATGCGGTTCTTCGAAGCGGTTGGGCGTGTGATCGGGGGAGCGCTGTCTCCTATCGCCGGGGGGGGCAGCTTCATCCGGAGAGCGAGGCTGTTCCATCCCGACGGCGTGGTCTACTGCGCGGGGGTGAAGGCGCTCGCGGTGGAGGGCGAGGTCGGCGCGCTGGCCCAGCGGCTGGCGGGGCCGGCGCTCGTGCGGCTCTCGGGCGGGATGTGGCGGTGGCGGGGCGGCAAGGGCGAGCGCCGTCCGGATGTGCTGGGGGTCGCGGTGCGCTTCCGGACCAGCGAAGAGGTGACGCCGGCCGCGAGCGCCGGCGATCAGGACCTCCTCTTCGTGAGCGCGCGCCGACTCTTGCTGCTCCCGTTCGCCCTGTTCACGACGAAGAGGCACGACTTCCTGGACAACGACTACTACGCGCTGGCGCGGTTCGACGTGGCCGGCTTCGGTCGCGCGGAGTTCCGCCTGGTGCCGCTGCGCGCGGCGGCGGTGAAAGGCAACCGCCTGGAGAAGCTGGAGCGCGCCGCTGCGGCGGGGCTCGCGCTGCTGCGCCTCGAGGTGAGGCGAGGGGGCTCGCGCGCGCGGTGGATGGCAGTGGCCGATATGGAGCTGTACGAGCCGGTGGACATCGACCAGCGCGCCCTCCGCTTCAACCCGTTCCAGACGGGGAAGGGGATCGTGCCGCGCGGGTTGATCCAGGCGACGCGACGGGCGGTCTACACGGCCAGCTACATCGGGCGAGCCCTGGGGGGGCGGGAGAGGGTGCCGCGCGCGGGAGGGGCGCGGCGCGGCGGGCGCGAACAGTAAGCAGCGCGGGTGTCCTGGAGGGCTGCGGCGGGAACGCGCCGGAGCCCCCCTCCGCCGGCTCCGGGATCGGGGCGGAGGGAGCTGGAAGCCGGAACGACGCCAGAACGACGCCAGAACGACGACAGAACGAGCGCGGCGGAGCGCCCGGCTGAAGGGACGGCTCGGCCGCGTGAATGTAGACGGCGGTATAAAGGCGTTGACAGCCGGGCAGAGATGAGGCATGACCTCCCGCCGCTTCGAACAGTCGGTGAGGTAGCCAAGTGGTTAGGCAACGGTTTGCAAAACCGTTATACGCGGGTTCGAATCCCGTCCTCACCTCCGCAACGACGACAGTCCGGCCTGTGTGATGCCCAGGCGTTGACCTGGATGCCGCTGCCGCAAGAGGCGAGCGCGGAGCGCCGGTGCGGGTGCCTGGCGGTCGCCAGCGCGCCTGTATCGTCGACGTGAGCCGGAGCGATACGGCCGTCGCCGCGGCGCTGGCGCCCTCGCCTCAGCGAGGATCGAACCAGGTGTAGCCGTAGTCGAAGCAGAGCTCCTCGCCCGCCTGGATGTCGCGGAGCGCGATGGCAGCCATCGAGTCCGGCACCGGACCGTCATCCATCTCGACGTTGGGTGTCGTCGAGTGGTTGTAGAGCGCGAGCAACCCCCACGCATACGCCTTCTCCCGCCCGGGCTCCTTCCCCCACGTGAACACGTGATGGAGCGCCTGGCAGCCGCGGTGCTCCTCGGTCTTCAGATCCGAGGCCGGGAAACAGCTGACAGCGGCCCACTCGACGACGGCGCCCTTCGGCAGGAACCGGCGGGCGAAGACGCCCCGGCCCTTCCCGGGGATGCGGCGCCACACGACGTTCGGATGGAACTGGTTCTCGGCGATGAAGGCGTCGATTTCCTGGTCGGTCATGGCGGGCGCCACCGACGCTATCACGCCCCACCATCTCCGCGGCTGCTCGCGGGCAATTCCTTCGAGGAAAAGCGGATGAGCTGGCGCGGAACATCGATGGATCGGCGGCTGGCCGGCGCCCTCCGCGGCGCCCGTCCTCGTGATACCGTGGCGCGGCTGGAACACCCCATCCGGGCGCCGCGGTGGCGCCGCTGGCTCCAGCGCGCGGATGCATGGCCTCGGATCTCCCACGAAAACCCGCCGCGCCACCTGAAGGACCCGGCCCACGATCCGCGCCGGCGGAGCCCAGTTACCCGCACGACGCGGGCGCGGCGGGCTCCGACCCGCCGCCGAGCGATCGCGCGCCGACGCGGCTCTGGTCGCCTCGAGGCCCGGCGCAGGCGCCGCCCCCTGGGCCTCCGCCCGACGGGCCGGGCGCGACCGTCCCGTGGTCGCCCGGGCCGCACCCGCCGGCGCCACCGGGCCGCCGCGCGCAGGAGGGCACGCCGGGAAGAGCGCGCGCCCTCGTCAGGGCGGCGCTCGATCACCCGCTATGGCAGCACCCGCTGTGGAAGCGCGCGGGCGCGGCGCTCCGCGCGGCCTTCCAGCGGCAGCCCCGGGGCGCCGGGCCCAGGCCGCCGCTCCGCGCCCAGCTCGCCCGCTGGGGCAAGGGGCTCGCGATCGCCCTCGCGTGCCTCCTCGCCGCCGCCGTGATCGCGTTCTTCCTCATCGTCCGCCACTACGAGCGCGACCTGCCGACCACGGCGGAGCTGAAGAATTACAGCCCGCCGCAGGTGACGCGGTTCCTCGCGCGCGACGGCACGGTGATCGGCGAGCTCTTCGTCGAGCGCCGCACGCTCGTGCCGGTCACCGAGATCCCGCCGGTGATGAGCCTCGCGGCGCTCGCGGCCGAGGACGCCAGGTTCTACAAACACGACGGCCTCAATTACCTGGGCATGCTCCGCGCGCTGATCGTCAATCTGCGCTCGGCGGAGGCGCGCCAGGGCGGCAGCACGATCACCCAGCAGGTCGTGAAGAACGTGCTGCTCACGCACGAGCGCACGATCGACCGGAAGATGCGCGAGCTCCTCCTCGCGCGCCGCATCGAGCAGGAGCTCACGAAGGACCAGATCCTCGAGCTCTACCTGAACCACATCTACTTCGGGCACGGGCGCTACGGGGTCGAGGAGGCGGCGCGGTTCTACTTCGGCAAGAGCGTCCGGCAGGTCACGCTGGCCGAGGCGGCGCTCCTCGCGGGCATCGTGAAGGGGCCCTCCATTTACTCGCCGCGCGTCAACAAGGAGCGCGCAGAGAAGCGCCGCGCCTTCGTGCTCGGCCAGATGCGCGAGAAGCGCTTCCTGCCCGCGGCGCAGATCGACGCCGCGCTCGCGGAGCCGATCCGCCTCGCGCCCGAGCCGGAGCACCTGGACGAGCTCGCGCCCGAGGTCCTCGCCGAGGCCGAGCGCGCGCTGCGGAAGGCCGTCGGGCCCGACGCCAGGTACGGCGGCTACACGGTCGTGACCTCGATCGACCCGAAGATGCAGGCGGCGGCGCGCGCGGCGGTGCGCCAGAACCTCGACGCCTACGCCGCGCGGCACGGGCTCGTCGCGCCGTTCACGCGCGCCAAGGGGGATCCGGCGCCCTTCCAGGGCGCGCCCAAGGACGCGGGCCGCGTCTACCTGGGCGCGGTGACCGGCGCCGACGACGCGCGCGGCACCCTGGCCGTCCGCGTCGGCGCGGCGCAGGGCAGCGTCGATCTGCGCAAGGAGCGCCGGTACAACCCGCGCGGGCTCCCGCCGAGCCGCTTCGCCGAGGTCGGCAAGGTGCTGCGCGTGCGCTTCGAGGGCGACCCCGAGGCCGGCAAGCTCCGGCTCGACCTCGGCCCGCAGGGCGCGCTCATCGCGATCGACGCGCGCACGCGCGAGATCGTCGCGCTCGCGGGCGGCTACGAGGGCGCGCGCGGCGGCCTCGATCGGGCGAGCCGCGCGCTCCGCCAGCCGGGATCGACCTTCAAGGCGATCGTCTACGGCTACGGCATCCATTCGCGCAAGCTCACGGCGGCCTCGATGCTCGAGACCGATCCGGCGGCGCTCGATGGCTATCGGCCCGGCAACTACGACGAGAGCGAGGGGCAGAGCCCGAAGCGCCTGCGCGAGGCGCTCGCCCACAGCGTGAACGTGGCCGCTGTGTCGGCGCTCCGGGACGTCGGCCCCGAGGCCGTCGTCGCGTGGGCGCGCGAGCTCGGGATCACGTCGAAGCTCGGCGCCGACCTGTCCCTCGCGCTCGGCTCCTACGAGGTGACCCCGCGCGAGATGGCGGCCGCCTACGCGACGTTCGCCGCGGGCGGCGCGTACCAGGAGCCCGTCCTCGTGACGAAGATCACGGGCCCGCGCGGCGAGGCGCTGCCCCTGCCGGCGCGGCCCCCGCCGCGCCCTGTGATGACCGCGGCGGAGGCGTACCTCACGACGGACCTGCTCACCTCGGTCGTGAAGGTCGGCACGGCGAAGCAGGCGCTCTCGCTGCGCCGGCCGATCGCCGGCAAGACCGGGACGACGAACGACGCGAGGGACGCGTGGTTCGTCGGCTACTCGACCGACATCGCGTGCGCCGTGTGGACCGGCTTCGACGACGCCACGACGCTCGGCGCGCGCGAGGTGGGCAGCAGCGCCGCCCTGCCGGCCTTCATCGCGTTCATGGAGAAGGCGCACGCGGGGCGGCCGGCGACCGACTTCCCGGAGCCGCTCGGGATCGTGCGCCTCCCGATCGATCCGGCGAGCGGGATGGAGGCGTTCCCGGGCCAGGAGGGCGCCGTGGAAGAGGTGTTCCTCGAGGGCACCGAGCCGACCGGCGTCGCGGTGCCGGACCCGGCCGCGATCGGGCAGGGGATCCTGGACCTCTTCAAGACGCAGTGATCGTCGCGAGGCGACCGCGCTTCCCCGGCCCCCCTACGCCGCGACCTCCAGCTCGGGCTGGCCGGGCGCGCGGCGCCCTGGTGATCCTCGCGGCGAGACGCCGGCCCCACGCGGGCCGCCGCGCGCTATGTTCCGGCGCGCCCGCATGAAGTGGTCACCGATCCTCGCCGCCCTGCTCCTGCTCGCGGCCGCGTGCAAGAGGCCCGACCCCGCCGAGGCGGTCGCGCTCTCGCCGCAGGCCGCGAAGGGCAAGGCCATGTTCTCCACCCTCTGCGCGGCGTGCCACGCCCCCAGCGCCAAGCTGGTCGGCCCTCCGCTCAGCGAGCTCGCAGGGCTCTACAAGGACGATCCCGCGGGCATCGTCCGCTGGGCCGTGACCCCGGGGCGAAAGCGCGCCGACGTCCCCCCGATGCCCAGCTTCCGCGGCGTCCGGGAGTCGGATCTCGCCGACATCGCGCAGTACATCATCGAGGCCGGCACCGCGGCCGGAAAGCAAGGTCCATGATCTATTCGTTCGTCCTCGTCGCGCACTCGTGGCTGCGCTGGGTCGTCCTGCTGCTCGGGCTCCTGGCGCTCGCGCGGTCGGTCCGCGGCTGGGCCCAGCGGGGGCCGTGGACGGCGGCGGATCGCAAGGTCGGCGCGGCGTTCGTGGGCTCGCTCGACGCCCAGTTCCTCCTCGGCATCCTGCTCTACACCGCGCTCAGCCCGCTCAGGCCCACGTCGCTGGCCGCGCTGAAGGCCGCCATGCCCATCGCGGCGCTGCGCTTCTTCGCCGTCGAGCACATCTTCGCCATGATCGTGGCGGTGGTGGTCGCCCATGTCGCCTGGGCCCGAGCGAAGCGAGCCCCGGACCCCACCGCGCAGCACCGGCGCCTGGCGATCGGCGTCGTCATCACGCTGCTCGTGATCCTCGCGGCCATCCCCTGGCCCTCCATGGTCTACGGTCGGCCGCTCTTCCGGCTGCCCTGAGAGGCCGCCCATCGTCGCCTGCGCATTCCCCGAGCAGCTGCCCGGGGCGCAGGCTCACGCCACGTCCTCCCGGCTCATCCGGAGCAGCCACAGCGGCGCCAGCGCCTGCGACAGGCTGCGCACCAGCGCCGACTCGGCATACCCCATCACGTAGTCCTCGATCTCGATCGGCGACGTCGCGCCCGGGCGGCGCGGCGGGTCGAACCGGACCCGCCGCACCACCGGGAGGAGCTCGGCCGGGTTCGGCGGGAGCGCGCGCCCGCGCCGCGCCGCCTCGTCGAACGCCGCCTGCTGGTCGAGGTGCTCCCGGACCGCGCCCGCCGGCGAGAGGCCCGGCCGGGCCGGCAGGACGCGCACCCGCACCACCTCGGGGCCGCGCGAGAGCGACGTCCAGACGTGCGCGCCCGTCTCGAGCTCGAAGAAGTCCATCACGCACAGGCCCACGACGCTCAGGACGAGGAGCTCCGCCCCGCGCCCGGGGGCGGCGAGCATCGCCTCGAGCCCCGCCGCCCCGCGGCCCTGCTCGACCACGCGCGCGCGCCCGTCGCCGTCGGACGCGCTGCCGAGCGGCGCGCACGCCCACCCCTCCACCTCGCCCCCTGCCTCGCCGTAGGCGCGCGCGAGCGCCTCGAAGAGCCCCTCCTCGGGCTCGTCGCGCCCGCCGGCCGGCCTCTCGTCGAAGCGCGCCGCGCGGAGCAGCTCGATGAGGACCGCGTGCTGGCCCGGCTCGTCCACCTTGCGGAGCGCGCGCCGGAGCGCGTGGCCCTCCGCGATGCACTCCAGGACCTCCTGCTTCGCCGGCCGGCGCAGCGGGCCCGGCAGCTGGCGCCGGTGGAACAGGCGCACCCGGGAGCGGCTCCACTCGTCCTCGACCGTCACGTAGCCGAACCGCCGCACCTCCAGGTCGAGGTGCTGCTGCTCGTCGTCGTCGCCGCTCCGCCGCCGGACGAGGTCGATCCGCTCGCGGAACGCCCGGATCGCGCCGCGCATGGCGTCGAGGTTGTAGACCGCCTCGGCATGCTCGTGCGCCTCGGGCCCCTCCGCGGCGGTCCGGCCGTGCTCCGCGAGGTGGTAGCGGATCCGCTCGGAGAGGCGCGCGAGGCCGTCGCTCCGCTCGAGCGCGTCGACGAACTCGAGCAGCGGCGAGAGCTCCGCCGTGAGCGCGCCGAGCGGCCTCGCCATGAGCGGCGCGAGGGCCCACGCCGCGGCCGCGGGCTCGGCCTCCGCGAGCGCCTCGCGGTGCAGCGCAAACGCTGGGGACCCGGGCGACTCGGGCGACCCGCGGGACGCGGCGCCCTCGCCCGCCGCGGCGGCGCCGTCGCCGCGCGCGGTCGTGAAGATGCGGATCACCTGCATCGCGGCGGGCGCGCCGCGGGTGAGCGCGTCGCTCAGCAGCGATCCGATCTCGTCCTCGATGAACCGCTTCACCGAGCGGGCGCCGTCCTCGGCCACGAACGCCTCGCGCGCGATCCGCTCGGCCACGCCGGCGCCCCGGCGCACGAAGACGCTCCGCTCGGCGAGCCCGCGCCGGCCGAGCAGCCGGTCGAGCTCCTTCTCGGCCACCCGCACCGCCACCTCGGGCGTCAGCGGGCGGAACGGCACGACGCGATCGATCCGGTTGAACAGCTCGGGCGGGAAGAAGTCGCGCACCGCCCGCGCGACCTCCTGGGCCGACTCCTCCGCGATCGCGAGCGCCCGCGCCTCGGAGAGCCCCGCGCCGCCGAAGCCGACGAGCGCCCGCGACCGCGCGCCCAGGTTGGACGTCATCACCACCACCGCGTGGTGGAAGTGCGCGGGCCTCGCCGCGGCGTCCGTGAGCCGCCCGTCCTCGAAGAGCTGGAGCAAGAGGCCGTGCACCGACGGGTGCGCCTTCTCGATCTCGTCGAGCAGCACAAGCGAGAACGGCTGCTCCCGCACCCGCTGCGTCAGGAGCCCGTCGGGCGCGTAGCGATCGCCGACGAGCCGCGCCGGCGCGTCCGGGCCGCTCTGCTCGCTCATGTCGAAGCGGAGCAGGCGCGACGCGCTGCCGTAGATGAGCTCCGCCATGCACCTGGCGAGCTCGGTCTTGCCCGTCCCCGTCGGCCCGGTGAAGAGGTACACGCCGTACGGGCGCCGCGGATCCACGAGGCCCGCCTTGATGCGCGAAACGAGGTCCGCCGCCGCGCGCACGGCCTCCGGCTGGCCGATCACCCGCCGGCCGAGCTCCTCCTCCAGCGCGCCGGCGTCGAGCGGCTCGTCGCCACCGAGGAGGAGCCGCGGTACGCCGGTCTTCTGCGACAGGAGCCGCAGCACGTCCTGCGAGCCGATCGGGCGCGGAGCGTGGCCGCGCGCCGGCCACGGCTCGCCGGAGGGCGAGGGCGTCACGCCCGCGCGGACGACCTCGCGCAGGAGGTCGATGGCCTTGCCCGGCAGCGCCTGCGCCGAGAGGAGCGATCCGCCGAGGTCGAGGATCGTCCGCAGCACGTACGGGCTCACGCGGGCGGCGTGGCGCTGCTCGAGCGCGCGGACCTCCCGCACCATGAGGCGGAACGTCTCGGAGGGCGTCGCCTCGGGGAGGAAGAGCGGCGTGAACAGGGCCGCGAACGACGGGGACTCCTGCTCGAGGAGGCGGAACGCCTCGGGGGAGCACTCGCCGACCATCACGATCTCGCGGCGGGAGAGCGGGCCGCGGAAGAAGTCGGCGAGCGAGCGTTCGCTCTCGCGCGACCTGCCGATCCGGCCGAAGTGGTGGAGGTCGTCGATCACGAGGATCGCGCCGCGGCTGCGCGCGTCCTCGACGAGCTCGACGCACCGCTTCTCCCAGTCGCCGAGGTGGCTCATCCCGGCGATGAGCCTGCGGCCGCTCACGGCGACGACGTCGCGGACGCGGTCGAGGTTCTTGTGCGCGCCGTACCCGTCGGCCGCGAGGAGGTCGAGCACCGCCCGGTGGATCAAGGTCGTCTTGCCGCACCCCGGCGGGCCGACGACGACGACGGGCTGCGCCCTGCCCGCGCCGAGCAGCAAGGCGAGCTGCTCGCGCTGCGGCGATCGCGGCACGCCCGCGTCGAGGTTGCCCTGGGCCGCGCGCTGCGTGAGGCTCACGCCGAGGCTCGGCAGGACCTTGAGGCCCCGGCGCTTCTTCCAGCGGAACGCCGGATCGGCGCCGGTGTCGTCGTCGCCCGGTCGCTCCGGCAGGTCCGCGAGCGCCGAGCGCGGGGCGCACGAGAACGACAGCGCCGTGATGCGCTCCTTGCCCCGGCTCCAGAGCCGCGCGATCTCGTCGTCGTCGAGCGCGGCCCACGCGACCTGGAACAGCGCGCGGAGCTGATCGTCCAGCGGGAGATCCTCGCGGATCGGCGCGGCCTCGCCCTGGCGGGCGGGGTGGTAGGCGAAGACGACGCGCTCGTGCTCCGAGGCCCAGCGCGGCTCGATCACGACGGGGCAGAGCCCGCTCACCTTGCGCCGCTCGGCGGCGCCGGAGAGCGTGAGCTCGAGGCGCACCTTCTCGATCCGGATGCCGCGGGGGAACTCGAAGCGCGCGAGCTCGGCCGCGCGCGCCTTCTCGAAGACGGCCCTGAGCTCCTCGGTGAGCAGGCGCCGGACGCGCTCCGCGTGCCGCCCCTCCCGCGAGCGCGTGCTCGGGCCGAGGCCGAGCGTCACGCACTCGACGTTCGTGGTCCGCCGTTCGAAGAGCGGGATCGTGAAGTGCACGGCAGCGAGTGTACTGGGCCAGGCGGGCTGTCCAAGAGCTCCAAGAGAACGCGCGAGCGGTGGCCGCCGCCCGTCGCACGGCTCTGCGGAGCCGCGAAGCTGTACGTGCGGACCTGCCTGGTCGGCGTCGTTGCTACGCCAGCTCGCCTACCTGGGCGCGCCGCCATGCCCCGCCGACGTCGAGCGAAGCCGCCGGGGGAGTTCCCCGCCTCATGAAGCTTTCTTCGTAAGGCGAACTTTTCGCGGAGGAAGCCTTTCAGCTTTCCGGGCACTCTGTGCCTGCCGAGCCTTCGCGGCTTCGGCGATCTTCCGGATATCATCCCCGGCCGCTCGCGACAGAGCTTCGCGGATTGCGTGGACCTCTTCGACGATCGGATCAGTCGGCATCGCGGTTACTCCTTTGGCAGCTCGAGCGGCGTGCAGATGACGGGGGGCTCGAAGCCGTCGACACGGCACAGCTCTTCAATCCTCTCACGCGTCGCTGCGTTTGCAATGTGCTTGCAGTTCCACGTGAGCAAGAAGTCCATCCCGTGCACCGCGGCCATCGCAACGTGAAGCGCGTCCACGCGGGCCTTCGCGGGCAATCCGCCCCCCACGACCAGGTTGCTAGCGAGCAGAATGGCTTCCTCGGTGATGTCCAGGAGCGTGGCACCGCGAAGCGCGTCGAGGCGTCGGGCCGCAGCATCCCCATCGCCGGCCCCAGCCTCGTCAAGCACGAACTGCGAGATGAAAAGCGTAAAATCGTCGCGCGAAGCCCACCACTCACGAGTGACCTGCTGATGCGCAGCCTGAACCAGATCGCGTGACGGCCGCGCGGTCAAGTAGCTGACGATCGTGGTTTCGAGGTACAGCCTGGGCTTCATGAGGAGCCTGATGCTACCACGGGAGCGGACGCTGGCCCGGCCCGTGGCGGAAGCACCCGTCGCCTGCGGGCCATGGGTGCGGCATGCGGGGGCACCGCCCGGGCGTCAGCGGGCCTTGCTGTCGGCGCTGGCCGCTCGCGGGCTGCGATCTGTCTCCAGGAGGCCCTCGCGCTTCAGGGTCGCGAGGTGTGTCTCGAGGCGAGAGCGGAGCTCGTCGTCCTCAGACGCGTAGCTCAAGTACACCCGGATGCGCGATCGCGCGTCGTCGATGCATGCGAGCGTCCTTCGTGGCGGCAGACTGAGGTGGCGCGGCGGTCGCGTCGACGGCTGCTAACAGATCGAGGTGAATACGCGCCTGCAAGAGACCTGGCCGCACGAGGTCGATCCACGTGTGTCGCTCGTGCGGGGAGAGGGCCGCTCCCCACTCCTGCTCCCGGAGCCATGTCTCCCAGCGCTCGGTAGAGGAAGCGGCCTTCCTGAGCTCCACCGCACACCAGGCGAGGAAAATGAGCGGTCTGACGCGCTATTTCGAGGGCGTGACGGGATCCGGCGTGAGGAGGCCCTGCTCGCGGAGCAGATCGAGCTCCGCGGCGAAGGCGTCCCCGCTTGGCCTTGTCCTGGAGGTCGAAGTACACGGGCCGGTACGGACCCTGCTCCGCCAGCGACGCCACGAGGTGCTGCAGGATCGACGTTTTACCGATGCGGCGCTGACCATAGAGCACCACGCCGTGGTGCTGCGGATCGTTGAGCACGCGATAGACGGCGCGAAGGACGTCGCTCCGGCCCACGAACGCCGGGCCGTCCCCGACCGGGTTGCCGGCGATATAGGGGTTGTGAGGAGGATGCGTCATGGCAATGGTGCCCGACCGGCAATGTCAAGGCCGAGGGTATACCAGGAACATCGGTCCGTGCTGTATCCGCGCTAATCCGCCTGTGGCTCGGCGTTGAAGTACTCGCTCCGATCCAGCCCGCTCCCCTCGTCCTCGAACAGGAGCAGGTGCGTCAGCGCGACCTCGTCGAGCCGCTCCCAGTACCAGGCCGGATCCATCGCGATCCGCGCCCTGCGCCCCGCGATCAGCGCCGCGCCCTCGACCTCGTCGAGCTCGCGCGCGGCCGCCCCGCGCCGCCGCGCCGCGGCCGAGCCCGCGGGCGGCGGGGCGAGCGACCTGTGCTCCCACTGGTCCTCGGCGATGTCGGCCGCGTGCGCGACGAAGTGCACGAACACGTGCAGCCGATCATCGCCAGGCGCCTCGCCCGCGTCCCGCTTGTGCGCGACCACCCGGTGGAGCCCCCGCTCCAGCGAGAGGAACGCCCCCGCGTACGCGCCGGTGCAGCGGAGGAGCACGCTCCGGAACCCGCGCTTCGGCTTGTCGAGCGCGTCCAGCACGTCGCCCGCAGCGCGCGGCGGGCCCCACCGCCGGCTCGCCGGCCACGCGCCGTCGCCCGGCCCAGCCCGGTCGCCGTCGATGTGCAGCGTCGCGCCCCACCCGCGCCGCGGGAGCTCCTTGAGGAGCGGCGCGAGCCACCGCTCGAACGCCCCCGCGTCGAGCTCCTCCAGGATCAGCGTGATCGCGTCGCGCCGCGACTCGGTCGCGACGAGCGCGCGGGGCAGCACCTTGCGCACGCCCTCCCACGCCGCGCGCGCCTCACCCGCGAGCCCGCGCACCTCCTCGCTTTCGAGCAGCGCCATCAGGGCGAGCTCCTCGACGCCGTGCATCTCCTCCTGCGCGCGCTCGAGCTGCCCCCAGAGCTCGCTCAGCCGGTGGTGCTCGGCCTGCAGCGCCGCGGCGTCGATCTCCTTGCGCCGATCGCGCGACGGCCCGCTCGCGAGGCTCAGCTGGGTCAGCAGGAAGTCGAGCTGCTCCTTGAGCTGCTCGAGCGGCCCGAGGTTCATCCACCGGTCCACCTCGCGCCGCAGCTCGCCGACCTGCTCGACGCCGAACGCCTGCTGCGCGGCCTTCGCCGCGCGCCGCCGCCGCGCCGCGAGGCGGAGCGCGGGCGTCTCGGCGCGGGCGACGACGGCGCCGTCGGCGGGCGCCGCCGCTTCAGGCTCGCCCGCCTCGGTCACCCACACCGTGAGATCCCGCGCCTCGCCACCGAGCCTCGCCAGCAGCCGCGCGAGCGGCGCCGCGAGGTGCTCCTCGACGTGGCGGCGCAGCGCCCGCGCCCCGTACGCCGGCGCGTGGCCGTCCTCGGCGAGCCGCGCGAGCGCCCGCTCCGACACCTCGAGCGCGACGCCCGCCTCGGACAGCCCGCGGCGCTGGGCGAGGCGCTGCGCCGTGAGGCGCGCGACCTCGGCGAGCTCCGCCCGGGTCAGCGCCCGGAACGGCACCACGCGATCGATGCGGTTCACGAACTCCTGCCGGAACGCGCCCGCGACGACGCGCTGGTAGTGCGCCTCGTCCAGCGCGGCCTGCTCCTCCGGGGCCTCGGCGCCTCGCTCGCCGGCGAACCCCGCCCGCGCGCGCCGCTCCGCCGCGCCGAGGTTCGACGTCATGATCACGATCGCGTTGTGAAAGTACGCCGTCCTGCCGCGCGCGTCCGACAGGCGCCCCTCGCCGAGCACCTGCAGCAGGAGGTCGAACACGGCCCGGTGGGCCTTCTCGATCTCGTCGAGCAGGAGCACGCAGAACGGCTGCTCTCGCACGCGCTGCGTGAGCAGCCCGCCCGCGCCGTCGGTCCCGCGGATCAGGCGATCGGCCGCGCCCTCGCTCGAGAACTCGCTCATGTCGAACCGCGAGAGCCGATCGGGCGAGCCGAAGAGCAGCCCGGCGAGCGCGCGGGCGAGCTCGGTCTTGCCGACGCCCGTCGGCCCCACGAAGAGGAACGCCGCGAGCGGCTTGTCCGGCGGCGAGAGCCCCGCCTTCACAACGGCGATCGTCTCGGCGAGCGCGCGCACCGCGCGCTCCTGCCCGACGACGCTCGCGCCGAGGTCGCGCGCCACGCGGTCGACGCGGAGCGGGAGATCGTCGCGCAGCAGGAACGCCGGCATCCCCGTGCGCATCGAGAACAGCTCGTGGAGATCGCTCCGCCCGAGCGTGACCGGCTCCCCCTGCGCGGTCCGCTCCCGCTCGTGCACGGCGCGCAGGTCCTCGTAGAGGCGGACCGCCTTGCCCGGGAAGGCGCTGTAGGGCAGGTAGCGCTCCGCGAGATCGACGAGCGCCGTCAGCGCGTCGCCCGCGACCGCGGGGCGGTGCGGCTCGACGCGGCCGTCGCGCTCGGCGCGCGCGGCGAGCGCCTTCCGGGTATCGGCGGCCGAGAGCGGATCGATCCGGATGCGGCTCAGGCCCGCGAAGAACGCCCAGTGCTGCCCCTCGAGCGCGTCGAGCCGGTCGTCCCGGAGCTCGCACAGGACGCGCACCCGCCCCTCGTCGAGGTAGGGCCGCATCGCGCCGGCCAGGTCCACGTGTCCCCCGTCGACGCGCTCGGCCAGGAGATCGTCGAGGTTCTCGAAGTAGAGCACCGCGTCGAGCGCGGCGGCGGCCTCCATCACGCCGTGGATGCGCTCCTGCCACTGCCCGAGCCCGCTCATGCCCGCGATGAGCTGCGCGCCCGACGTCGCGTAGACGAGCCGCGTCTGGCGGGCGACATACGCCAGCGCGAGCGCGGTCTTCCCGGCGTGCTCCGGGCCCACGAGCAGCACGCCGAGGCGCTCCTCGCCGTCGAGCAGCGCGGCGAGGCGCGCGAGCTCCGCGTCGCGGCAGGCGAGCGGCGGCGTCGCGAGCGGGCTCCGCTGCGCCGCCACGTGGAGCGGCGTCGCCACCGCGACGAGCGTCTCCACGGCCTTCTTCCGCCGCGCGCGCTCCACGATCGAGGCGCCGCGCGGCCCGTGCCCGCCCGCGCGCTCGGGCTCGGGCAGCGGCGCGTGGAGCACCTCGAGGCGGTGCGCGCTCCCGGGCAGGAGCCCCAGGTGCTCCCAGGTCGACAGGACCTGCGACGCGAGCAGCCGGCGCACCTCGTGCCGGATCGCCGCCTCGATCGGCTCGCCCGCCTCCACGTAGAACGCGTGCCCGAGGCTCGGTACGAGCACCCACGCGTCGCTCTCGCCGCGCTCCGCCGCCGGCGCCTCCCTCTGCCCGCGCGCGTGGAGCTCGCCGGCCGGCACGACGACGCAGGGGAAGCTCACCGGCACCTCGTTCCGCAGCTTGCGCGGCAGGTCGTCGCGCGGGACGGGGACGCTCACGGAGAGGAGCCCTGTCCCTCGCGGGAACGAGAGCCGGGAGACCGCCTCGGGCCGGGCGCGCGCGGCGTGCTCGCGCAGGAAGAGCTGCTGCTCGACGAGGACGTCCTCGTCGCGGCCGAAGCTCGCGACGCCCGGCGCCGCGACGGGGAAGGCGAGGCACGCGCCGTCGAAGCGCTCGCGCACGAAGACGAGCGCCCTCGCGGTGCGCCCGTCGCTCGCGTCGCGAGCCCCTTCCGCGGACGCGCCCGCTCCGTCCTCTGGATCGGGCGCGGATCGCCCGTCGTCGCTGGAGCTCGTGCTCATCCGAGAGGGCGGAGCAGAGCCGATCCGCCCTCCCGGCGCAATCAGGTGAACAGCGCGATCAGCGTGATCCGCTCACGTCGGGTCGGCCTTGGGCGTGGTCGGTCCGCTCGGGGGCAGCTCGGGCTGCTTGATGTAGTCGGTCGGGAGATCGCCGGTGAGCGACTTGAGGAACGCGACGATCGCCTTCACCTCTTCGGGCTTGGCCTCCACGCCGAGCTGGTGCCACGCCATCTTGGTCACCGTCTCGTCGAGCGTCGCGATCGAGCCGTCGTGGAAGTACGGGAAGGTCTTCTCGACGTTCCGGAGGCTCGGGACGCGGAAGAAGAACTTGTCCTTCTCGTCCTTCGTGTGGTCGAAGCGCCCGTTGTCCTTGAGGCCGGGGAACTCCTTCACGAGGCCGAGCTTCTGGAACGTCGAGCCGCCGACGGCGACGCCCGTGTGGCAGGTCGGGCACCCGAGCGAGATGAACTTGTGGAACCCGGCCTTCTCCTCGGCGCTGAGGGCCTTGTCGTCGCCGCCCAGGAACTTGTCGAAGCGCGACGGCGTGACCAGGCCGCGCTCGAACGCGCCGATCGCCTTGGCCATGTTGTCGTAGGTGATCGGCTCCTTGTCGTCGGGGAAGGCCGTCTTGAAGAGCTTCACGTACTCGGGGATCGACTTGAGCGTCGTGATGACCCGCTTCTCGTCCGGCATGGCCATCTCGACGGGGTTCAGGATAGGCCCTTTGGCCTGGTCCTCGAGCGTGGCCGCGCGGCCGTCCCAGAACTGGGCGACGTGGGGGCCCGCGTTGTACGCAGAGGGCGAGTTGCGGCCGCCGAGCTGGCCCTTGTGCCCGGAGGAGAACTGCTTGTTGTCGACGCCGTAGCTCGAGAGGCCATGACACGAGTTACAGGAGATATCGTGGTTCTTCGAGAGGCGCGTCTCGTACCACAGCATCCTTCCAAGGGTCACCTTGTCATCGGTGATCGTGTTCTTGTCAGTCTCGAATTTTGCGGGCAGGACCTTGAAGGACTTGACGTCCTTCGGATCGAAGACGAGCGGCTTCACGTCGCTCGTCGCCGCGGCGGTCGCGGCGGGCTTCGCCGTGTTCGAGGCCGGGGGGGCCTTGTGCTCGTACTCCGCGGATCGTTCGCAGGCGCCCAGCCCGGCGGCGATGAAGAGCACACTGATGAGAGATGAGGGCCAACGCATGAGGTCTCCTGGCTCGTGAGGACGCCGTCCACGGTATGAGAGAGCCGCCGCGGACGTCAACGCGCGCCGCGGCCGCACCGTCGCCGTGCTCGCCGGCCAAGGCGCGGTGCTGGCGGCGGTGGCGGGGGTGCCCCGGGGTGATGCGTGTTACCGGCCGGTTGCGACTCGTGGTCTCGAAGGTAGCGCGATGGATGTCGAGGTGCCTCCTGCGCGCCTATCTCCTCCGAGGTGCGCTCCTCCGTTTCGCCCGATTTCTCCGAGGTGTTGCGCAGCGCGCTCGCGCGGCCCGCGGGGTGTAGCGGGCGAGCTGCGGTAGAGCGGAAGCGTGGAGGCGCGGAAACGCCGGAGGGTGGAAGCGCGGAAACGCCGGAGGGTGGAAGCGCGGGAGCGCGGAAACGCCGGAGGGTGGAAGCGCGGGAGCGCGGGAGCGTGGACGATGCGAGGCCGACCGGCGAGGGGGCCCTTGCGCGCCCGGGGGGCGCCGGGCAACCCTTTCGGCCGTGCAATCGCCGATCGACAGCGGGGTCGTGCTCATCACCGGCGCGTCGTCGGGCATCGGCCGCGCGCTGGCGCACGAGATCGCCCAGCGCGCCCGGGCGCTCGTGCTGGTCGCGCGCCGCAAGGACCGCCTGGAGGCGCTGCGCGCCGAGCTCGCCGCGGCGCGCCCGGCGCTCGCCGTGCTCGCCTTCGGCTGCGATGTCACCGATCGGGCGGCGGTCGACGCGATGCTGCTCGCCGTCGACGCCGAGGTCGGGGGGGTCGACGTCCTCGTCAACAACGCGGGCTTCGGCGACATCGGCGTGTTCGATCTCTCCGCGTGGTCGCGCACCGAGCAGATGATCGCGTTGAACGTGACGAGCCTCGCGTACCTCACGCACCGGCTCGTCGGCCCGATGGTGTCGCGCGGGCGCGGCGCGATCGCGAACGTGAGCTCCGGCTTCGGGCTGACGTTCGGGCCCGGGATGGCCTCGTACGTCGGCACGAAGCACTTCGTCACGAGCTTTACCGAAGCGCTCCGCCTCGACCTCGCCGGCACCGGCGTGCGGGTGACGCAGGTCTGTCCGGGGCCCGTGCGGACCGAGTTCAACGAGGTGGCCGGCAACTTCACGGGCCTCGAGCCCCCCGCGCTCCTGTCGATCTCCCCGGAGCGCTGCGCGCGCGCGCTGGTCCGCGCGGTGGACCGCGACCGCGCGCTCGTGGTGCCCGGCGCGGTGGCGTGGCTCGTCATCCATCTCGGCGTCCTCTGCCCGCGGTGGCTGCTCCGGCTCGCCTACTGGCCGATCGCGCGCGTGCTGCGGAAGAAGCAGCTCGCGGTGCGCGGCGCGCCGGCGCCGCCCTGAGGCGCGCGTCCTGGCGGCCACGGTCGCCGGGGCGCAGGACCTGGGCGCCCCGGCGAGAGCTGCGGACCAGAAGGTTCATCTGCGGCAGTGTCCGCCCTCGTGGTAGCGTCAGGCGCCTCTCGTCGAGCTCCTGAGGAGAACCACGGATGAAGAAATATCGGTGTCTGGTCTGCGGATTCGTCTATGACCCGGCGGTCGGTGACCCCGACACCGGCATTGCGCCGGGGACCTCGTTCGAGGACCTGCCCGACTCCTGGATGTGCCCGGAGTGCGGCGCGACCAAGGCCGATTTCGAGCCGATCGACGAGTGAGCGATCCGAGCCTCCGCGCCGTCTCGGCGAGCCGAGCGCCGCGGACAGCGCGGAGGCGCCGGCGGCGTGAGCACATCGGCTGCGAGGTCTCCGCGCACCGATGTGCTCCTCGGATCGCGCCGCGCGCGGTCCCCGTGGGCTCTCCACCCCATCCACCGCGGATCGGCCTGACGCACGCGGTACGGTGAGCGCCAGCAGCAGCCGCGCGGGCGCTCACCGCAGCGAGGCAAAGGCGACGTCGAGGAGCGCCGCGCGGTGGGCGCTCAGCGCAGCGCGCCGCGATCTGCCCCCGTGCTGATGGGACCCTCCTCTGCGGACGCCCGAGCGGTGTGCGTCACTGCGCAACCGCATGAGCTCGCACGCTCAGCGTGCGCCCGCGTCTCGCGGGGCCATGCGCTCGCGAGGGAGCAGCGATGGCGTGGAGGATGAAGAAGAACGGCTAAGAAAGAGAATGAAACTGCTTCGAGGGTGGACCTGACAGGGATCGAACCTGCGACCTCTAGAGTGCGATTCTAGCGCTCTCCCAACTGAGCTACAGGCCCTCGCTTTCGAGAGCGCGGACTCTACTCGCGGGGGCGCCGCTGTCAAGCATGGATCGCGGTTTTCTCTCCGCCGCCCGTCCGTTGTTCGGGGGCCAACCGGCGGCGCGCACGGGCGGCGTGGAGAGCCCGCGACGGGGGCAACCCGCCGCCTCGGGCCGCCGTGGTCGCCCGTGCGCGCCGCCTGCGAGGCCGGGACCTGGCGCAGGCCGATCGTGCTCCCCTCGGCCGGCGTCGATCTCCGTTGGTTTCGATGAGCCGTGGCCGACACCCCTGTGGTCTTCACTCGAGGAGCTCACCTTGGAGGTGATCGAATGAAGCGATGGATGACGGCCCTCGCGGCCGCGGTGACGATCGTGAACGGCGGGTGCGTCCCCATGGTGCTCACCTCGGCGGAGGAGGAGCCGGAGGAGGGGCCGCCCTCGCGCAGCGCCATCGCCGTGCGGTTCGGTGACCTGTTGTCGGACCCGTTCAACAGGGAGGTGCTGATGAACGGGATGCAGCTCACTCACCCGCTGCACCCCGACACGCTCGCGCTCTTTTTCAGTGATTCCGTGCAGGGCTGCGGCCTGCCGCTGATCGGGCGGGGGCCGAGCCCGCTGGACTCCATTTCGGCCACGGACGCCTTCTGGCAGATCGCGCTCTTCATCCCGCCAGAGCTCAATCGGCCCGGGCTCATCGACCTCAGAGACCTTCGCATCACGACGTACCTGGCCGTCTGGCACCCCTCGTACGGCGGAGGGTCCGCCCTCGGCGACGGGGCGTGGGGGGCCCTGGGAGGGGAGGCGGACAAGACACTCGAGATCGTGAGCAGCGACGCGAGCTCCGTCTCGGTGAAGCTCGAGTGGCGGACGCCGCCGTGGCGGATCGAGCTCAACGGCGTACCGTACAAGCCCGATCTGGACCTCGGCGGCGACTACACGGCCACCTATTGCGGCGCTCCGCCGCCGTCGATCCCGCCCTCACCGGGGCGCGCGATCCCTGGCGCCGCGCTGGCCGCGCCGCCGGGCGGGCCGAGCCCGGATCCCGACGCGCTCCATCTGTTCCTCGGGAGCGGGGCCGAGAGCTGCGCGGATCCCTGGTCGGCCATCGCGTGCACCGGCGCCACGCGCGTGACGTTGAGCCTCCCGCCGGCCTACCAGAAGCCCGGCATCCTCGATCTCACGGATCCGGCCATCGCCGCGTCCTTCGTCCACTCGTGGAGCACGGACTGCTCGGCGACCGAGCTCGTCAGCGGCGTGTTCGACGGCGGCACGATCGAGATCCTGAGCATCGACGCGAGCGGGGTCTCGTGCAGGGTGTACGGGTCCCATACCCAGCTGGACGCCGGACCCTTCGATGCCGACGGGCTCTACACCGCGTCGAGCTGCCCCTGAGCGGTGTCCCCGCGCTCGGCGCCACACCTCCGCGGCGAGGAAGCAGGGCAACGCGGTATTCGGGGCGCGACGGCGCAAGGGATTTCCCTTCCCCGGACGCCTGCCGCGGGCGCGGCGCCGGGGGAGAGCCCGGGCATGAAGCGCTGATCAGTTGGCAGGGCTCGGCGGGGCTGCGGGCGCGCCGGGCGCGCCGGGCGCCGGCGGAGGCTCCGCCTGCGCGCGCGCCTGGGCCTTCGGGTTCTGGAAGATGAAGAGCTTCTCGCGCTCCTCCCCGTAGCTCTCCGTGCTGCCCCACTTCGGGTTCCAGTCCTTCACCCAGTACACCTCTCCGGAGACGATCGCGTCCTCGGGCCGGCCCGTGCGCTCCGGGTAGCGGTAGATGTACTCCTTCATCGCGTCCCGGTACGAGGTGTTCGCCGGCAGCTTGATGCGGGCGAAGTAGTCGCACCAGATCTGGGTGTACGCGAAGCTCTTCGTGTGCAGGAGGTCGAAGTTCGGCGGCTCGCCGGTGAAGGGGTTGATGTGGCGGCCGTCGACCGTGATGGCGTCGACGACGATCGTCCCGTCGTCCATCACGGGGTTCGGCGAGAACATGAACCAGCCCTGGAGGAACCGGAGCTTCTGCGAGAGGACACGCGTCGGCTCGGGGTGAGGCACCTTCCAGCGGTTCTTGATGACCCAGAGCTCGACCGCCGCCTGGTTGACCGCGCCGACGAACATCACGAGCACGGCGAGCTCGCGAAACGTCGCGAGCACCTTCCGGCCGGCCAGCCGGAGCGGCGCCGGCGGGGGCGCGATCTCCGAGCGCTCCGGGATCCGCGCGCCGAGCGCCCGGCCCAGGCTGCGGCGGTGCGCCGCCGCCATCGCCGCGGTCGCCGCGTCGCGCACGAGCGGCAGGCGGAGCGCCCACGCCACGGCGGGGCCGAGCGGGATCGCCGCGATGATGTCGGCGAGCGCCGCCGCCCCCTCGGCCGCCTCGCCGCCAGGACGCCGCGCCGCGAGCCCGTGGGGCGCGGAGCTCGACGCCTCGAAGGTGAGCAGGCCGAACCGGTCCATCCGCTTCAGCACGCGGCAGGCGAGCACGGCGCCCGGCGAGCGCGGGTCGAACAGCACAACGCGGGCCCGGTGCACGCGCCGCATCGTGCGCGCGGCGATCTCCCAGTCCTCGCGGCTGATGAGGAGCGTGGAGAACACGCAGAGCGCCCACGCGAACGGGCCCAGCACGAACGTCGTGCCGAACCCGACGTGGAGCAGGTTCATCATCACGAGCGTGAGCCGCCGCGCCCACACCCGGCCGAGGGGCGACAGCAGGCACACCGGGATGGCCGCCTCGAACGAGATCACCATCCTCGTCATGAACAGGATGAGGAACTTCGGCGCGTAGTCGCGGATGTCCGCCACGATCGGCGTCACCATCCGGTCGACGTAGAGAACGAAGTGGACAGCGGTCCCGTTCTTCCAGGCGGGGCCGGTCTTGTGCACCACGTTGAAGAAGTAGATCGCCGAGAGCTGGATCAGCAGGACGGGCCCGAGGACGGTCACGTAGGCGTCCGGCTTCCGGGGGTCGTCGAGCGTGGAGCGGTCGTTCAGATCGTCCGCGGTCCGCTCGCGGCTCCGCTTCATCGACGCGAGGAGCGCGTCGACGGAGAAGCGATCGCCCAGCGGCAGGAAGCACGTCCAGAGCAGCAGCAGGTTGTGGACGACGTAGCCGCCGTTCTCGATGAGCAGGACGCGCCCGTTCATGCTCGTGACGAACACGAGCGAGAGCACCTGCATGAGCTTCGTCTTCCAGCCGATGAGCAGGCAGACGTAGGTGGCGAAGATCACGGCCCAGAGGACCCAGAGCTCGCCCGGCGTGGAGAAGGCGTTGACGAGCGAGAAGTTCCCGCCGCCCTGCGGGCGCCAGAGGTTCACGTGGTTCGGCAGGACGCCGATGTCCGCGAACATGTCGGACCACGCCCAGCTGCGGCGGAACAGGTCGCCGATCAGGAAGAAGCCGAGCAGGATGCGCGTGAAGCCGAGCGTCCGCCGGTCGAACGTGAAGAAGCTGTCCCGGAGGATGTCCCACATCGAGGGCCCGCGCGGCCGCGGAGGCGGCTCCGGCTCCGCGCCGTCTTCCTCGTCGTGCTCGCCCTCCGCGGCGCCATCGTCCCCGGCGGCCCCGTCGCGCAGCGCCGCGCGCGCTGCGCCGTCGCCCGCGCGCGCGCCGTCGCCGGAGCCTCTGGCGGCGGCGGCCTCCGGGCCTGCTTCGTGGCTCTCGCCGGGGTCCTCGTTCCGGGGCGCGCCCTCGGGCCCACCCTCGTCGCGATCGTCTTTTGCGTTCATAAGGCGTCGAGATCGATGCTGCGCGAGCGGAGCGCTCGCCGTTCCCATCCCCTACCTACCGCAACCGCGCTGGCGCCGCACGAGGCGACCAGGGGCGCGACGGGCGAGCGCGCCGCGTCACGCCCTGTGGGCAGGATCGCGACCGCACGGCGCGCTTGATACGCGCGGCGCGGGACGGTAACGAGGAGGGCGACGTGCGCCCCATGCCCAACGCGCCCGACGCGCCCGACGCGCCCGACGCTGAAGAGCGCCTCGCGCTCGCGAGCTGCGCCTTCGTGGCCGGCTGCATCCTGCTCGCGCCGCGCGAGTGGATCTCGGCGGGGCTCTCGCTCGCGCTCGCTGCGGCGCTCTTCGGGTGGCACCTCCGGCGGCGCGCCGCGGCCCCGAAGGGAGGGCCGGCGGCGCTCGCGCAGGGCGCTCAGGGCGCGCCGGGTGAGCCGGGTGAGCCGGGTGAAGAGCCCCGGGCGCCCGCCTGAACGCGCAGCGGAGGGCGGCCGAAGCGGGCGCGCACGCGGTCGGCGACGGCGCGCACCCGCGGCGCACCGAGGAGCCGCCGCTCCAGGCGCCGCTTGCCGGGGACGTCGAGGAGCATCACGCCGATCAGGATCACCAGCGCGCCCGGACCGGGGATGCCGGGCAGCGACAGCAGGATCCCGAGCGCGACGGCCATGACGCCGAGCACGTTCTTTCCGACGCGCGCCGCCATGCGCACCCAGGCCGGGCGTCCTTCCAGGAAGGGCGCCTCCTCCTGCCTCTCCAGGTAGTCCTCGGGCAACCGGACGAGCACGACAGTGACGAGCGCCATGCCCGCGATGAAGCTGGCGATGCACACGCCCACGCCGATGGCGAGCTGCTCGCGGTGCGCGTCGACGAACGCGCGCGCTGCTCGGGCGGCATCCGTCATCGATGAGGCGGGGAGCATACGGCGGTGAGGCAGGGAGCATACGGCGCGCGGCCGGCTCGGGCGAGTCGGGCCGGGCGGCTCAGGGGACGAGCACGGTGCCGATCGAGCCGGGCTCGCTCGCTTCACGCGCGAGATCGCCCGGCTTGAGCCGCCCCAGGATGTGGATGCGGCGGACCCCTTCGGCGAGCGCGGCGAACGACTCCTCGAGCTTCGGGATCATCCCGCGGGTGACGGCGCCGCTCGCGATGAGGGCGCGCCCCTCGGCGACCGTGAGGCTCGGGATGCGCGAGGCGGGATCGGCGACGTCGCGCAGCACGCCCGGCACGTCGCTGACGAGGAAGAGCCCCGCCGCGCCGAGCTCGATGGCGACCCGGTTCGCGACCGTGTCGGCGTTGATGTTGTACGCCTGCCCGTCCGCGCCGGCCCCCAGGCAGGCGAGGACGGGCAAGTAGCCGCCGCTCCCGAGCAGCTCGAGCAGCCCGCGATCGACGCCCGTGATGTCGCCGACGAGGCCGAGGTCCACCGGCTCGGGCCCGGCGCCGGCGTAGACCTGCGGCGGCCGCTTGACCGCCGAGAGGGCGGGCCCGCTCGCGCCGTGGAGCCCCACCGGCCTCGCGCCCGCGGCGACGAGCGCGGCGCAGAGGTCGACGTTGAGCTTGCCGGCGACGACCATCTTCATGACGTCGAGCGTGTCCGCGTCGGTGACGCGCTGACCGGCGACCTGCCGGACGGGGATGCCGAGGCGCTCCTGCAGCCGGGTGGCCTGCGCGCCGCCGCCGTGGACGACGATCGCGCGCGCGCCTGCGCGGGTGAGCGCCGCGAGGTCGCTGGAGAGGATGGCGAGGGCAGGGCCGCCCACGACCTCGCCGCCGAGCTTGATGACGAGCGGGCCCGTCGCCGTGGTCACGGGTGCCTCCGCGCTGCTCTGGGACATTTCATGAAGGGCACACGTACCACTTCTGCTGCGGCCAGGGCAGAGGTCGCCGGCGCGCGCGAGGTGGTGGCAGCGTGGTGGCGGCGCGAGCGGGCGCCGGCGACCTCGGGCGGGGCGGCGCTCGGCCCTCCGTGGCTTCCGTGGCATGCTGGCGCGGTGATCCAGGCCCTCCGACAGGCGCTGTCCAGCCGCGCGGAGCCGATGCTCGCGCTCCTCGAGCGGCTGGTGAACCTCAACTCGTTCACGGACAACCCGCGCGGCGGCGACGCCGTGGGCGAGGTCCTTGCCAACGAGCTCTCGACGATCCCCGGCCTGTGCGTGCGGCGGTTCGCGAGCGCGCGCTACGCGGCGCACTGGGTGGCGGAGAGCGAGGCGGCCAAGGCGTCGCCGGCGGGGCACGTCGCCCTCGTCGGGCACCTCGACACGGTGTTCCCCCCGGGGGTCTTCGAGGGCTTCCGCCTGGACGGGGAGCTCGCGCGCGGGCCCGGCGTGCTCGACATGAAGGGCGGGCTCGTGGTGGTGATCGAGGCGCTCAGGGCGCTCGAGCGGATCGGCGCGCTGCCGGCGATCCCGGTGCGGTTCGCGATCGTGGCGGACGAGGAGGTCGGGTCGCCCGAGGGGCGCCCGCTGCTGCAGCGCGAGCTCGCGGGCGCCGCGTGCGCGCTCGTGTTCGAGGCGGGGCGCGAGGTGGACCGGATCATCACAGCGCGCAAGGGCACGGGGGGCGCGACGGTGAGGGCCACGGGCAAGGCGGCGCACGCCGGCAACGCGCACCGGCAGGGCGCGAACGCCATCTGGGCGCTCGCGCGCTTCGTCGACCGGGCGCAGCAGCTCACCGACTACGGGCGAGGGGTGACCGTCAACGTCGGCAAGGTGAGCGGAGGGCAGGGCAGGAACACGGTGCCCGACGCGGCGGAGGCGCAGGTCGACCTCCGCTTCGTGAGCCGCGCGGACGGCGAGGCGATGCTGGCGGCGCTCGCCGCGGCGGCGCGCGAGGCGGCCGCCGAGGTGCCCGGCACCGCCGTGCAGGTCGACGGCGAGATCGCGCGGTCGCCGCTCGCGCGGACCGACGCGAGCGCGGCGCTCTGCCGTGAGTACGCGGCCTGCGCGCGGGCGGCGGGGCTCGGCGACGCCGAGGCGCCCCTCCTCGGCGGCGGATCGGACGCCAGCTCGACGGCCGAGATCGGGATCCCGTCCATCGACGGCCTGGGGCCGCGGGGGAGCGGCTTCCACACGAAGGACGAGCTCATCGAGGTGGGCACGCTGCTCCCCAAGGCGGAGGCGCTGGCGGCGTTCCTGCTGGGCCGGCGCGCCTGAGGGGCTGACGGGCGGCGCGCGCGACTCCGACGCTCGCCTGCCGCGGGCTGCTACGTGCGACCCCAGTGGATCACCTGGGCGACTGCCGCGTGCGCCGCGTGCCGCGTGTCGACGCTGTCAGGGATCCCCTTGCTGTGATGACGCGAACCCGCGAGAATGTATTTATGGCAAGTGGGGCTACTTACACATTGACGGGCGTCATCCACGAATCCTCGGCGACGACGGTTTACCGGGGAGTTCGGGAGAGCGACGGCTCCCCGGTGGCGATCAAGCGGCTCAGGAACGAGCGCCCGCTGCCGGTCGAGATCGCGAAGCTCAAGTACGAGTACGCCATCGCCCGGGACCTCGCGCTGCCTGGCGTCGTGAGGGTCTATGGGATCGAGAAGGTGGGCAGCGGCCTGGCGCTCGTCATGGAGGACGCGGGCGAGCGCCCGCTCAACGAGATCATCGGCGCGAGCAAGCTGAAGCTCGAGGACGCGCTCCGTATCGCGATCTCGATCGCCGACGCCCTGGAGTCCATCCATCGACGAGGCGTCACTCACATGGACGTCAAGCCGCACAACATCCTCGTCAACGCGCAGACGCTGGAGGCGAAGCTGACGGATTTCGGCAGCGCGACGCGCCTGTCGCAGGAGGCCCACAAAGCGAACCGCTTCGCGTCCTTCGAGGGGACCCTGGCCTACATGTCGCCGGAGCAGAGCGGGCGGCTGAACGTCGTCATCGATCGTCGCACGGACCTCTACTCCCTGGGCGTCACCCTGTACGAGATGGTGACGGGCGTCCTCCCCTTCCGGACGACGGACATCATGGACCTCGTGCACAGCCACATCGCGCGGACCCCGCCGGCGCCGCAGACCGTGTCGCCCGCGGTGCCGAGCGCCGTCTCCGACATCGTGATGAAGCTCCTCGCCAAGAGCCCCGACGACAGGTACCAGAGCGCCCACGGGCTCAAGCTCGACCTGGAAGAGTGCTCGTCGCAGCTCTCGTCCAAGGGGAAGATCGAGCCGTTCCCCGCCGGCCGATACGACTACGTCGATGAGCTGCGGGCGCCTCAGAAGCTCTACGGCCGGGAGACCGAGGTCGCGCTCCTCTCCGACGCGTGGAGCCGCACCAGGCAGGGCGGGAGCGAATTCGTCCTGGTCTCCGGCTACTCCGGGATCGGCAAGTCGGTCCTCGTGAACGAGCTCCAGAAGAGCGTCGTTCGCGAGAGAGGGTATTTCGCGACCGGCAAGTTCGACCAGCTCAACCGCACGACGCCGTACGCGGCCGTCGCGCACGTCTACCAGGAGCTCATCCGCAACATCATGGCGGAGTCTGCCGAGGCGCTGGGGCAGTGGAAGCGCAGGCTCTCGGCGGCGGTCGGCTCGAACGGGCAGCTCCTCATCGATCTGATACCGGAGCTCGAGCTCCTCATCGGCCCTCAGCCGGCCGCCCCGGCGCTCGGCCCCACCGAGTCGCAGGCGCGGTTCCAGCTGACGCTCCAGAACTTCTGCCGCGCCTTCCCCTCCCAGGAGCGCCCCCTGGTCCTCTTCTTCGATGACCTGCAGTGGGCGGACGCGGCGTCGCTCAAGTTCCTCCAGAGCATCGCGGCCGAGGCGCGGATCGCCTGCATGCTCATGATCGGCGCGTACCGCGACAACGAGGTCGACGCGAGCCACCTGTTCTCCGTGGTCCTCGCGGAGCTCCGCAAGAGGGCGGCGGCGGTGACCGAGCTGACGCTCAAGCCGCTCGTCTTCTCCGACGTGAACCAGCTCGTCGCCGACACGTTGAGCTGCGATCCTCACCGCGCGGAGCCCCTCGCGCGGCTCATCTTCGACAAGACCCGGGGCAACCCGTTCTTCATGAGCCAGCTCATGAAGAGCCTGCACGCCGAGAGGCTCCTCTCGTTCGACCCCGGCGGCTTCTCGTGGACATGGGATCTCGATCGCATCCGCGAGGCGAAGGCCTCGGAGAACGTGATCGAGCTCATGGTGGGCAAGATGCGCCGGCTGCCCGAGCGCGCCCAGCGTATCCTCTCCCTCGCTGCGTGCGTCGGCCACCAGTTCGATCTGACGACGCTGGCGATCGTGACGAGGCGGTCGCGCCTGGAGGCGGCGCGCGAGCTCTGGGGCGTGCTCCGCGAGGGCTTCATCCTCCCCGTGGACGCGGAGTCCAGGTTCTTCGATATCGCCATGGACGGTGAGCTCGCCGTCGCCGAGGACGGCTCCGGCGAGGAGCTCAACGTCTCTTACAGGTTCTTGCACGATCGCGTGCAGCAGGCCGCCTACGCGCTCATGGACGACGCGGACAAGCAGGCGGCGCACCTCCAGATCGGGCGGCTGATGCTGGAGGACAGCAAGCGAGATCAGTCCGAGGCCGAGCTGTTCGACATCGTGGGCCACATGAACAGGGGCGTCGCCCTGATCACGGACGAGCGCGAGAAGCGGGCGCTCTCGCGGCTGAACCTCGACGCCGGCAAGCGGGCGAAGATGGGGGCGGCCTATGACGCCGCCGTCCATTACCTCGAGATCGGGACATCGCTGCTCGACGCGGAGAGCTGGAAGAGCGAGTACGAGCTCGCGTTCGGGCTCCACGCCGAGCTCGCGGAGTGCAGGTGCCTGAGCGGCGGCTTCGAGGCGGCCGAGCCGCTGTTCGACGTCCTCTCGACCCACGCGAGGACCACGCTGGATCGCGCGAACGTCTGCGTGCTGCGCATGACCTTCTACCTGATGCTCGGCCAGATCAACCGGGTGATAGACCAGGCGCTGGAGGCGCTCGGGCTGCTCGGGGTCGAGCTCCCGCGGGCCGCCGACGAGCGCGAGGCGACGCTGCGCGAGGAGCTCGCCGCCCTGCGGGCGAGCCTGGAGACGCGCGAAATAGCGAGTCTCATCGACCTGCCGCAGGCGTCCAGCGCGGAGACGCAGATGATCCTGGGCCTCCTCGGCGAGCTGGCGACGCCGGCGAACGCCGTGGATCCCACCCTCGGCCTGCTCGCGGTGGTCAAGCAGATCAACCTGTCGATAAAGCACGGCAACTCGGCCATGTCCGCCCTGGGGTACGTCTCGTTCGGCAGCATGCTAGGGAACGAGCTGCCCCTGTTCCGGGACAACCCTCAGCGATACGAGGAAGGGTACGAGTTCGCGAAGCTCGGGATCGCGCTCAACGAGAAGTTCAACAACGTTCGCCTCACCTGCAAGCTGCTGATCTACTTCGCGGCGATACTCCATCTGTTTGAGCATCTCTCGGCGACGATCGACTGCTTCGGGCGTTCCCGCCAGGCCGGGCTGGCGAGCGGCGACCTGGTCTATGCGTCGTATTGCTGCATGCACATCGCGGCGGCGAAGCTGAACCTCGGCGACGATCTGGACGCGCTCGCGGACGAGATCGAGCAGAACCTCGCGCTCGTGCGGCGGATCGGCGACCTGACCACGATCCACGCCCTGGTCTGCGCGAAGCAGGTGGTCGCGAACCTCACGGGTCGAACCGAAGGGGGGCACTCCCTGAGCGGCGGCTCGTTCGACGAGGCCGAGTTCACGAGGTCGATCGAGGGGTCGGAGCTCGCCTATGTGGTCAGCTGGTACAGCGCCTTCAAGCTTCAGCTGAGCTACCTCCACGGGGACTACGCGTCCGCGCGCTCGTTCCTGGCCACGGCCGAGCAGCAGAGCGTGGGGTGGTCGAGCCACGCCTGGGCGACGGAGATCGTGTTCTTCGGCTGCTTGACGCTCGCGGCGTCGTGCGACGGGGCGCCGGACGGCGAGCGGGTAGAGCACATGGAGGCGCTCGCGAGGCTCGAGGCGAAGCTGAACCACTGGGCGGAGCTGAGCCCGTCCAACTACGCCCACAAGAGCACCCTCGTGGCGGCCGAGGTGGCGCGCCTCTCGGGGAGGACGCGGGACGCGATGATGCTCTACGAGAAGGCGATCGAAGGGGCGAAGGCGAGCCGGTTCGTGCGCGACGAGGCGATCGCGAACGAGATCGCGGCGAAGCTGTACGAGGCCGAGGGGCTGCTCCGGTCCGCGCGGGCCTTCATGACGGACGCCTACCACGCGTACCTCGTGTGGGGGGCGACGGCCAAGGTGGAGAGCCTGGCGCGGGTCGCTCCCCACCTCGTGCCTGCCGACGGAGGGCTCCTCGGGCCGCGCAGCGTCGTCGCCTCATCGCGCTCCGGCAGGGCGCAGACCACGTCGACGACGCGGCTCAGCACCAGCATCCTCGACGTGGAAGCGGTCATCCAGGCTGCGCAGGCGCTCGCGGGCGAGGTCGTCCTGGAGAGCGTCGTGAGCCGGTTGATGGAGATCGTCATCAAGAACTCCGGCGCGCAGAAGGGCGCCCTCATCCTCGAGCGCGAACAGCACCTGCTCGTCGAGGCGGTCGTCACGGCGGAGCCGAGCTCGCTCCGGGCGGGCCTGGCCGCCCCGCTCGAGGGGAGCGCCGACGTGCCGGTCTCCATCGTGCAGTACGTCGCGAGGACGAAGGAGCCCGTGATCCTGGCGGACGCGACCCAGGAGCCCCGGTTCGCGGGCGACCCGTACATCGCCGCGTGCGCCCCGAGGTCGATCCTGTGCCTGGCCATGGTCCACCAGGGCCGGACCAAGGGGATCATCTACCTGGAGAACCGGCTCGCCCCGAGCACCTTCAAGCCGGCGCGGCAGGAGCTCGTCAGGCTCCTTCTGACGCAGGCCGGGACGGCCGTGGAGAACGCGCTGCTCTACGAGCACCTGGAGCACCGCACGGCGGCGCTCCAGGAGGCCGAGCAGCGGCTCGGGGTCGAGTTCGCCGGGCGAGAGCGGAGCGAGCGGGAGCGCCTGTCCTTGCAGGAAGAGATCATCCGGGTGCAGAACGACCGGCTCGCGGAGCTGTCCACCCCCATCATCCCGATCACCGACCGGATCATGGTCATGCCGCTGATCGGGATGATGGACAGCGCCCGGGCCCAGCAGGCGCTCAGCACCGCCCTGCACGGGGTCGAGTCGAACGGCGCCGAGGTCGTGATCATCGACATCACCGGCGTGAAGCTCGTCGACAGCGACGTCGCGAGCACGCTGATATCCACGGCGAAGGCCCTCCGGATGCTCGGGGCGCAGGCGGTGCTCACCGGCATCCGCCCCGAGGTCGCGACGACCCTCACGGGCCTGGAGATCGAGTTCCGAGAGATCGTGACGCGGGGGACGCTCCAGAGCGGCATCGCGTACGCGCTGCAGAGGACGGGGAGGACCGACGGCCTCGTGAAGAGCGCCGCGCGTTGAGCGCGGCGCCGGCTCGACCGGCTCAGGTCCTCGCCTGTCCGCTGTCGGGGCTGCTGTCCGGGCCGCTTCTCCGGGAGCTCCACCGGCTCAACCCCGAACGCGCGGTGCTCTCGGGGATCCTGGCCCGCACGCGGCTCCGCGCCGTGATGTGCGCCCGGACGACGCGGGCCACGGACGCGACCTGAGGCGGCTCCATCATGGTGAAATGGTTGCCCGGGACCTGGTGCATGACGAACCGCCCGCGGGTGAGATCCCTCCAGTAGTCGACGTCGTCGGGCTCGCTCGCGCCGAGCTGATCGCGCGCGCGCACGAACAGGACGCTGGCCTCCGTCGGGCCCGGCTCGTAGCGCGTCATGGCGCGCCAGGTGCTCAGCACGATGGCGCGGAACGGCGCGTCCTCCCGGAGCGCGGCGACGAAGCCCTGGTACGCCTTGGGGGCCGCGTCCTTGAGCCCGATCAGCTGCCGGAGCACGTCGTCGGCGCTCTCGATCGACGCGCCCCGCACGGACGCCAGGGATCCGGTGTCCAGCAGGAGGAGCTGCGCCTTCTTCCCTTCCGCCAGGAGCTGCTGCGCCATCTCGTAGGCGATCACGCCGCCGGCCGAGTGGCCGCCCAGGAGGTACGGGCCCTCCGGCTGGACGGCGCGCAGCTCTTGAACGTACCGCGCCGCCATGGCGGGGATCTCGGTGAAGACGGGCTCGTCGGGCTCCATCCCCGACGCCCGGATCCCGTAGATGGACAGGTCGGCGCCCATCTGCCGCGCCAGCTCGCGGTAGATGAAGATCGTGCCGCCGATGGGCTGCACGAGGAACAGCGGCGCCCTGCGGTGCGACCCGACGTGGAGCGGGACGATGAGCCGGCCGCGCCCGCGCCCCGACGCGACGCTGGCGCTCCTGTAGGTGGGCGGCGCGGAGGCGCTGGGAGGCTGGCTCTCGTGGATGTGCTCGGCGAGCGCCGCGACGGTGCGGAGCTCCAGCAGCGCGTGCACCGGGAGCTCGACCTTCAGCCGCTCCTTGATCAGGGTCCGCACCGCGATCGCGCTCAAGGAGTCCCCGCCGAGGTCGAAGAAGTTGTCGTGCGGCCGCACCTTGGCCACGCCGAGCACCTCCCTGAAGATGTCCGCGATCGCGCGCGCCACGTGATCCGCAGGCGCCCCCGCCCTCGGCTCGGAGCTCGCTGCGACCCGCTCCGTCGCAGGCGCCGGGAGCGACGCCGCGTCGCTGCTGTCGAGCGCCGACGAGGGCGCCGCCATCGTCGCGGGCGCCGGGCGCGAGGCGCCGAGCATGTACGGCGTGCGCTTGAACGGGTACGTCGGCAGCGGGACGCGCCGGCGCCGCTCGTCCCGGGAGAACGCCGCCCAGTCGACGTCGGCGCCGGCGCACCAGAGCTGGCCGACGGCGGCGAGCAGCGCCTCCAGGTCCGTCCGATCGGAGCCCGAGCTCGCCATCGTGGTGACAATGAGCCGCCCCGCGCCGGCGTCGGGGTGCTGGCTCGCCAGCGTGGCCAGCGTCCGCCCGGGCCCGACCTCGACGAAGGCGTGATCCGGGTCGCGGAGCAGCGCTGCGAGCCCTCGCTCGAAGCGGACGGTCCCCCGGAGGTGCCGAGCCCAGTAGGACGGATCCTGGGCATCGGCGTCCGTCATCCACGCGCCGGTGAGGTTCGAGAGCATCGGGATGGCCGGCGCGCGTCGCTCCAGCGAGGCCGCCAGCTGGGTCAAGCGGTCCGCGAGCGGGCCGACGAGCGAGGAGTGCGCCGCCGTGGCGATCGGCAAGCGCCGGGTCTCGTGGCCCTCGCGCGCGCACTCCCGCTCGAGGCGCTCGATCGCCGGCAGCGTCCCGGAGACGACGCACACCTCCGGGCCGTTGACGGCGGCCAGCGAGAGCCCGTCGCCGAGCCGATCGATCAGCGCGTCCTCGGAGAGATGCACGACGAGCGTCGCCACGTCCCTGGGCAGCTGCTCGTACAGGCGCCCGCGCGCCGCGATGAGCGTCACCGCGGCCTCGAGCGACAGCACGCCCGCGACGCAGGCGGCTGTGTACTCGCCCAGGCTGTGTCCGCTGACCGCCGCCGGGCGGATGCCCCACGACAGGAGGAGCCGGGCCGTCGCGACCTCGGTCGAGAAGATGGCCGCCATGTTCGCGCAGGGGGCGCGCAGCTGCTCGGCCGCGCGCTCCCGCTCCTCGGGGCCCGGGAAGAGCAGCGCCCGGATATCCATGGAGAGCGCGCGCTGGAACAGCGCGGCGCACTGATCGAGGCTCTCCCGGAAGACGCGCTCGCTCCCGTACAGCTCTCGCCCCATGTCCACCCGCTGGGAGCCTCCGCCGGGGAAGAGGAACACCACCTTCGGCGAGCGGCCCTCGGCGACGTCGCTGAAGGTGTGGGCGGGATCGCGCGCTCGCAGGCGGGCGGCCGCCGAGACCGGGTCGCGGCAGACGACGGCGCGGCGATGCGCGAACCGCGCCCGCCCCTGCTGGAGCGTGAAGGCGACGTCGGGGAGGGGGACGCGCGCCGCGTGCCGCAGGTGCCCGGCCAGCCGATCGGTGATGCCCTCGAGCGCTTCGCTCGTCTGCGCGGACAGGACCAGCAGCTGGCAAGCCCGCGACGGGCCGGACGGCTCCATCGCGGGCGCCTCCTCCAGGACCACGTGGGCGTTCGTGCCCCCCATCCCGAAGGCGCTCACCCCGGCGCGGCGCGGGCGCGCTCCGCGCTTCCAGGCGAGCGGCGCGGCGTTGACGAAGAACGGGCTGCTCTCCAGGTGGAGCTCGGGGTTCGGGCGCCGGAAGTGGAGCGTGGGCGGGATCAGCTCGTGCTCGAGCGAGAGCGCGGCCTTGATGAGCCCGGTGACCCCGGCGGCCGCCCCCAGGTGCCCCAGGTTGCTCTTCAGCGAGCCCAGCGCGCAGAACCCGACTTTGTCAGTGCCATTTCTGAAGGCGCGCGACAGGGCGGCGACCTCGATCGGATCGCCGAGCCTCGTGCCCGTCCCGTGGCCCTCGACGAAGGTGATGCTCTCCGGCTCCACCCCCGCGGCGGCGTGCGCCCTGAGGATGGCCTGCGCCTGTCCGTCCGTGCCCGGCGCGGCGTAGCCGACCTTGCGCGAGCCGTCGTTGGTGACCGCGGATCCGAGGATGACGGCGTGGATGTGGTCGCCGTCGCGGAGCGCGTCCTCCAGCCGCTTGAGCACGACCACCGACACGCCGCTGCCGGCCACCGTCCCCTGCGCGTCGACGTCGAACGGCCGGCAGTGTCCGTCCGGCGACGCGAGCGAGCCCTCCTCGTGGACGTGGCCGAGCCGCGTCGGCGGCAGGACAACGACGCCGCCCGCGAGGACCATGTCGCACTCCTTCGTGGCGAGGCTCTGGCAGGCCAGGTGCACCGCGACGAGCGACGTCGAGCACGCGGTCAGCACCGTCACGGCGGGGCCGCGGAGGCCCAGCTTGTACGCGACCCGCGTCGTCAGGCCGTCGGCGACGTTCCCGGTGACGATCCGGTAGTAATCGGCGCTCAGCGGCGCCTTGGGCATGCCGACGCGCTCCAGCCAGTACAGCGGGGCCTCGCTCCCGGCGAAGACGCCGACCGACTGCTCGCACGAGAGCGGATCGTAGCCGGCCCTCTCCATCGCCTCCCAGGCGCACTCGAGGAAGATCCGGTGCTGCGGGTCCATGAGCATCGCCTCGTTCGGGCTGTAGCCGAAGAACCGCGCGTCGAAGCACATCGCGTCGTCCAGCACGCCGCACGCCGGCACGAGGTTCGGCGCGCGGATCAGGTCCAGATCTACGCCCGAGGCCTCCAGCTCCTCGGGCGTGAAGAAGCGGATGCCCTCGACGCCGTTGCGCAGGTTGAACCAGAGCGTGTCGACGTCGCGCGCCCTGGGGTAGCGCCCGGACATCCCGACGATCGCGACGGCGTTCGCGGGCGCCGCCTTGCGCTCCGGCGCGGGGGCCCGGCGGCTCGAGGGGCGCGTCGGCGGCGCCGGCGCCGCGGTCTCGTCTGCCTCCGCGGCCCGCGAGGCCGCCCCGAGGTGAGCGGCCAGGCTGCGGATCGTCGGGTGCTGGAACAGCTCCACGATCGGCACGTTCCGGCCGAGGCGCGCCAGGAGCGCGGCCTGGACCTGCACGAGCAGGAGCGAGTGGCCGCCGATCTCGAAGAACCGATCATCGAGCCCCACGCGGTCGAGGTCGAGCACCTTGCGCCAGATCTCGCTCAGGACGGCCTCGATGTCCGAGGCCGGCGCGGCGGTCCTGGGCTCGGCGCTCGGCGTCGGGCGCTCGGGCGCGGGGAGCGCGCGCCGATCGACCTTCCCGCTCGCGTTGAGCGGCAGCGCGTCGAGCTTCACGAAGATCGCCGGGACCATGTACTCGGGGAGCTTCGCCGCAAGGAACGCCCGCAGGGCCGGGAGGAGCGCGCGCGCCTGCTTCGCGCGGAGCGGGTCGTTGACAAGCGGCGAGCGCGCCTGTCCCTCGGCGATGCTCGCGCCGAGGAGGGCGCGCGGCCTCCGCGGATCCCCGTCGCGCTCGAAGAGGACGTCCATGCGCTCCGGGCCTCCGGTCCGCGACCAGGTGACGCGGACCGCGTAGCCCAGCCTGCCGCCGAGCTCCCAGAGCGCCTCCGGCTGGATCGCGGCGCCGGCGCGCTCGGGGCCCGCGGCGCAGAGGTCCTCCTTGGTCCCGCTCGCCGTCGAGAGCGCCGCTGCCAGGGCGACGTCCGCGTGCACGCGCGCGTTCGGGATGCCCAGCACCTCCAGCGCCTCGGGGCGGTCCTCCCGCAGCGATCGCTCGATCTCGTCGATGTCCGCCGGCGCCGGCCCGCCGATCGATCGAGCGATCGCGGCCGGCTCCGTCGCCTCGCCCACGAACAGCACGACGTCGTACCGGTAGCGGGTCATCTCCTCGGCGCCGTGGCCGCGCTTGAGCCAGATCTCCACCTGGCTCACGCCCGGGATCTGGCCGCGCAGGGCGCGGAAGTAGTCGGGCGCGACGACGAGCTCTTCCTCGGTCGAGATCGCCCGCCGCACCCGGCCACGCAGCTCCTCGGCCGCGGTGTCCGGCGCCGCACGGTGGAGCTGCACCGACGCGTGGAACGCCTCGAGCAGGGGGAGGCTCCGCACGTCGCCGATGAACACGAGCCCGCCGGGGGCGACCGAGCGGACGGCGCCTTCGATCACCGATCGCAGGTAGTCGGCGCCGGGGAAGTACTGCACGATCGAGTTGAGGACGATCGCGTCGAAGCTCCCGGGCTCGACGTCGCTGAAGTCGTTGGCCTCGCGGCGCGCCAGCGTCACGTGGGTATACCCCCTGGCGGCGAGCCTGGGGCGGAGCAGGGAGATGGCCTGCTCGGAGAAGTCGGTCCCCAGGTAGGCTTCGCAGCGGGGCGCCGTCTTCAGGAGCAGGAGGCCTGTCCCGCAGCCGATCTCCCAGACCCGCTTCGGCTGGAAGGACAGGATCCGCTCGACCGTGAAATCGCGCCACGCGCGCATCTCCGCCGCCTCGATGGGCGCGCCCGTGTAGCTGCTGTTCCAGCCCGTCGTGTCGAGATCCGGATCGGCGGCGGCGATGTCCTTCGCGTAGGTATCGTCGTACAGCGCGCGCCACTCCGTGACGTGGCCCGCCTGGAGGCCCGCGTCGTGCGCCGCGCGCTGCCCGCCGCTGCCCGGCACCACGTAGGCGACGAGGCGCCTGTCGCCGTGGGCGTCGTCCGTCGCGAGGACGACGGCGTCGTCGAGGGCGGGGTGCTGCCTGAGCGTGGCCTCGATCTCGCCGAGCTCCAGGCGGAAGCCGCGGATCTTGACCTGGTGGTCGATCCTGCCGAGGAACTCGATGTCGCCGTCGAGCAGCCAGCGGACGAGGTCGCCGGTGCGGTACATGCGGGCGCCGGGCGCGTCGGAGAAGGGGTCGGGGACGAAGCGGTCCTCTGTGAGCTGCGGGTCGTGGAGGTAGCCGCGGGCGAGGCCCTGGCCGGCGATGTAGAGCTCGCCGGGGACGCCGACGGGGACGGGCTGTCGGCGCGGGTCGAGGACGTAGACACGCACGTTGTCGATGGGCCGGCCGATGGGCGGCTTTCGTGAGGCGTCGCGGTCGGAGGGGGCGCCCCGGAGGAGCGAGCAGGAGGTGGTGACGACAGTGGCCTCGGTAGGGCCGTAGTTGTTGACGACCTCGAAGGGGATGGCGCGGTGAGGCCAGCGCCGTAGCCTGTCGCCGCCGGTGAGCAGGGCGCGCAGGGAGCAGCGAGCGGGCCAGTCGAGGCGCAGCAGCTCCTCGGCGATGGGGGTGGGGACGAAGGAGACGGAGATGTGCTGTTCCAGCAGCCACTGCTGGAGCTCCAGGGGCGAGCGGCGGAGGGGCTCGGAGGGGATGTAGAGGCAGGCGCCGGAGCAGAGCGAGGGCCACATCTCCCAGACCGAGGCGTCGAAGCCCGGGCTGGCGATGAGGGTGGTTCGATCGGTGCTGGACAGGGCGAACCGCCGCCTGTGCCAGGCGACCAGGTTGGTGAGCCCGCGGTGCTCCACGAGCACGCCTTTCGGGCGGCCCGTCGAGCCCGACGTGTAGATGACATACGCCAGGTCGGAGGGGCCTGTGGCCCTCGGCGGCGCCGAATCAGGCTGCCCGGTGAGCGCCCGCCCGTCGGCGTCGAGGCGGATCACCACGCCGTCGAACGCGGGGATGCGGTCGGCGAGGCGCGCCCCGGTGATGAGCACCGGCGCCCTGGAGTCGTTCAGCATGAGCTCCAGCCGCTCGCTCGAGCTCTCGGGGCCGAAGGGGACGTACGCCCCGGAAGCCTTGAGGATCCCGACGATGCCGACAAGGAGAGCGAGCGACCGCTCTGCGTGGATCGCGACCGCCGTCCCCGGCGCCACGCCGGCCTCGCGCAGGCGGTGGGCGAGCTGGTTCGCTCGGCGATCGAGCTCGCCGTACGTCAACGAGCCGCGCTCGGCCACCGCGGCCAGGGCATGCGGCGCGCGCGCCGCCTGCTCCTCGAACAGGTCGAGGACGCACCGGTCTCCTGGAGGGTCGACCGCGGTGTCGTTCATCTCGATCACGAGCCTCCGCTGCTCGACGCGCGTGAGCAGCGGCAGCGACGACACCGGCTGATCCGGCGCCGAGGCCGCGGTGGAGAGCACCGTCAGCAGGTGCTCCGCCATCCGCTCGATCGTCGCTCGGTCGAAGAGATCGGTGCTGTACTCGAGCATCCCCGTCACGCCGTCGGGGCCCTCCCAGGAGTACAGCGAGAGGTCGAAGATCGTCTTCTTGGCGTCGGCCTCGATGGGACGGACCTCGACCCCGGCGAGCGCGAGATCGCGCTCCGCCGGGCTCTGCGGGGCGAAGACGATCTGCACGACCGGGTTGTAGCCCGGGCTGCGCTCGGGCCTCAGCTCCTGCACGAGCACATCGAAGGGCAGCATGTCGTGCTCGTAGGCCTCCAGGCACAGCTGCCGCACCCGCTGGAGCAGCTCGTCGAAGCTCGGGTCGCCGGACAGATCGACGCGCAGGGGCACGATGTTCACGAAGAAGCCCATGATCTCCTCGAGATCCATGCGCGCCCGGTTGGCGCTCGGCATTCCGATCAAGAGGTCGTCGCGCTGCGTGTAGCGGTGCAGCAGGACGGCGAAGGCGGCCATGAGGACCATCGTCACCGTCATCCCCCGCCGGGCGCTGAGCTCCCCGAGGCGCTCCGCGAGCGGCGCGTCGATCCGGAAGGAGACGGTGGCGCCGCGCAGGCTCTGGATCGCCGGCCGCGGATGATCGCTCGGCAGCTCGAGCAGGGGCGGCGCGTGGAGCAGCCGCTCTTTCCACCAGGCGAGCAGCTCTGCGCGGGCGCTGTCCCTCATCTGCTCGCGTTGCCACGCGGCGAAGTCGGCGTACTGGATCGCGAGCGCGGGCAGCGCCGCGGGGGCGCCCCGGCGGTGGCCGTCGTAGAGGATGGCGAGCTCGCGGAACGCGAGCTCGATGGACCAGCCGTCGGTCGCGATGTGATGGAGGTGGAGCCACAGGATGTGGTCCTCCGGCCCGAGCTTGAGCAGGCATGCCCGGAGCAGGGGGCCTCGCTCGAGGTCGAAGAGGGTCTGCGCCTCTGCGTTGATGCGCTGGTGCGCCGCGACCTCCCGCTCTTCCGGGGAGAGGTGCTGGAGATCCATCACGTTGAGCTGCGACGCGCTGTGCGGGGCGATGATCTGGACCGGCCGCCCGTCGCGCTCCGCGTAGGTCGTCCGAAGGATCTCGTGCCGCTGCGCGAGCTCGCGGAGGCTCCTGTCCAGCGCTCCGACATCGACGCGCCCGCGCAGGCGGAACGGGAACAGGCAGTTGTAGGCCCGGCTCTCCGGCGCCAGCCGCTGGAGGAACCAGAGGCGCTCTTGCCCGAAGGACAGGGGCAGCGGTCCGAGGCGCGGGACGGGCGAGATCGCGCGCTCGGCCCCGCGCGCCGCGGGCTCTTGCCTCACGAGGGGCGCGAGCTCGGCGATGGTCGGGCGGCGGAAGAGCTCCTGGAACGCGAGCTCGACCCCGAGCGCGCTGCGCACGCGGGAGAGCAGCCGCACGGCATGGACAGAGCTGCCGCCCAGCTCGAGGAAGCTGTCATGCACCCCCACGCGCTCCTGCCGCAGCACCTCCTGCCAGATTTCGGCGAGCGCCCGCTCGACGGGAGAGCGAGGCGCGACGAAGGCGTGCGCCAGCGCGGTCCGCGCGGGGCCGGGGGCCGGGAGCGCCGCTCGGTCGACCTTGCCGTTCGCCGTCATCGGCAGCGCGTCGAGCGCGACGAAGGTGGACGGCACCATGAACTCGGGCAGCCGGCCCTGGAGGTGAGCGCGGAGCGCTGCCGGCGACGCCTCCACTCCCTCCATGCCTCGCGCGGAGGCTCCGCCGCCGCTCTTCGGGACCACGTAGGCGACGAGGCGCCTGTCGTCGTGGGCGTCGTCCGTCGCGAGGACGACGGCGTCGTCGAGGGCGGGATGCTGCCTGAGCGCGGCCTCGATCTCGCCGAGCTCCAGGCGGAAGCCGCGGATCTTGACCTGGTGGTCGAGCCTGCCGAGGAACTCGATGTCGCCGTCATGCCGCCAGCGGACGAGGTCGCCGGTGCGGTACATGCGCGCGCCGGGGTCGGAGGAGAAGGGGTCGGGGAGGAAGCGGTCCTCTGTGAGCTGCGGGTCGTGGAGGTAGCCGCGGGCGAGGCCGTCGCCGGCGATGTAGAGCTCGCCGGGGACGCCGATGGGGACGGGCTGGCGTCGGGGATCGAGGACGTAGACGCCGACGTTGTCGATGGGTTTGCCGATGGGCGGCTCGCGTGAGGGGCCGCGGTCGCCGTGAGCGTCCCTGGGGAGGGCGCAGGAGGTGGTGACGACGGTGGCCTCGGTGGGGCCGTAGTTGTTGACGACCTCGAAGGGGATGGCGCGGTGAGGCCAGCGCCGTAGCCTGTCGCCGCCGGTGAGCAGGGCGCGCAGGGAGCAGCGAGCGGGCCAGTCGAGGCGCAGCAGCTCCTCGGCGATGGGGGTGGGGACGAAGGAGACGGAGATGTGCTGTTCCAGCAGCCACTGCTGGAGCTCCAGGGGCGAGCGGCGGAGGGGCTCGGAGGGGATGTAGAGGCAGGCGCCGGAGCAGAGCGAGGGCCACATCTCCCAGACCGAGGCGTCGAAGCCCGGGCTGGCGATGAGGGTGGTTCGATCGGCGCTGGACAGGGCGAACCGCCGCCTGTGCCAGGCGACCAGGTTGGTGAGCCCGCGGTGCTCCACGAGCACGCCTTTCGGGCGGCCCGTCGAGCCCGACGTGTAGATGACATACGCCAGGTCGTCCGGCGCCTGGCCAGCGGCCGGAGGCACCTTGTCCACGGGCTCGCGATCGAGCATCGCCCGATCCGCGTCGAGGCGAACGACGCTGAGCCCGCGGCTCGGCACGCGGCTGACGAGGTCGTCGCTGGTCAGGAGCGCCGACACCTTCGCGTCCTCCAGCATGAACGCGAGCCGAGCCGGCGGATAGGCGGGGTCGAGCGGGACGTACGCGCCCCCCGCCTTGAGCACGCCGAGCGCGGCAACGATCATGTCCGGCGAGCGCTCCAGGCAGATGCCGACGAGCGCGCCGGGCCCGGCGCCGCTCTTCCTGAGGAGGTGGGCGATCTGGTTGCTCCGCCGATCCAGCTCGGCATACGTGAGCCGCTCGCCCTCGAACGCCACCGCGGCGGCGGAAGGGGCGCGGCGCGCCTGCTCCTCGACCTGCTCGTGGACCAGCTCGCGCGGCGGGGCCGTCGCCGCGCCGCTGCTCCAGTCGACGAGGAGCTGCCGCCGCGCGTCGGCCGACAGGAGAGGCAGATCCGAGATCCGCTGATCAGGGCCCTCGGCAGCGCCGCAGAGCAGCGCCTGCCAGTGCTCGAGCACCCTGACCGCCGTCGCCTGCTCGAAGAGATCGCGGCGGTAATCGAGCCTCGCGACGACCCGTTCGGCGGCGTCCTCGACGCTCACCACGAGATCATGAGCGACGTACGGCAGAGCGAGGTCCGTTCGGGTCAGCGCCAGCAGCGGCCCATTGCACGGCGGGGGGCTCGGGGGCGTCGCCGCGAAGAGGACCTGGACGATCGGCGTGCGGCCCGGGTCGCGCGGCGCGGCGAGCTTCTCCAGCAGCGCCCTGGCGGGGACCTCGCTGTTCGCTCTGCCCTCCTCGATGGAGCGGTGTACCTGGCGCAGGAGCTGTCGGAACGAGGGCTGTGCGCCGAACCTGCCCCGCACGATCACCGGGCCGCCGAAGAGGCCGATGAGCTCCCGGATGTCCGGCGTATCGCGCCCGGGCAGGGGCGTGCCGATCAAGACATCCTCCTCACCGGTGATCCGGTGCAGGACAGCCAGCATCCCCGCGAGCAGCGCGGTGAACAGGCCCGCTCCTTCGTCCCGGGCCGCCGCTTCGAGGCGCAGGAGGAGCGATCGATCGAGCGCGCGCTCGACCGACCCTCCGTCGAAGGCAGGCACGGCGGGCCGCGGCCGGTCCGTCGGGAGATCCAGGGCAGTCGGCGCGCCGGCGAGCTCCCGTGTCCAGTGGTCGAGCCGCGCGTCGAGGCGATCGCCGGCGGCGCGGTCGAGCTGCCGCCGGACGTGGTCCTGATAAAGCATGGGCAGCGCCGGAGGCGTCATGGAATGGTAGAGGGCGCAGAGCTCCGAGAAGAACAGCCCCACGCTGGAGGCGCCGTCGCAGACGAGGCCGTGCAGGGACAGCGCGACCAGGTGGCGGCGCGGATGCGCCCGGATGAGCGTCACCCGCCAGAGCGGGGCACGCTCGAGATCGAAGGGGCGAGCGGCCTCCTCGCGGGCGGCCGCGAGCGCCGCCTCGTCCGAGGTGGGCTGTAGGTCCGGGGCCAGGTGCACCTCTCTGAGGTCGATCGCCACCGCGGGCCTGACGACCTGCGCCGGCTCTCCCTCGCGCTCGACAAAGGAGGTCCTGAGCGGCTCGTGGCGCGCCGATATCGCCTCGATGGCGCGGCGCAGCCTGGGTACATCGAGATCCCCGTCGAGCCAGGCCGCGCCGCCTTCATGGATGAACGGCGCGGGACCATGGACTCGAGCGAGGAGCCATTTCGTCTCTTGCTCGAAGGAAAGTGGCGCGTAAGTCAGCTCAACCATGGCGCATGCCCTCCTGTCCGTTGATGTCAGAGAGCACCTCCCTCCTCCCGCTCCGAGCGTTCGGAGAGGCCCTCGCAATGGGCTCACGCGCGCCGTGTAGGCGGCACCCATGCAGGTCGTCAGGCACTCCATTCGCTCGCGCGCCGGCTGTCGGCTCAGCGATGTCCTCGGTGACATGGCGCTCCTCGTCCCGAGCGCGCAATTCATCCCCGAGCGCGCATCAGGCGTACGCCTGTCACGGAACCATCACGCGAGAACTCGACGTCTTCGCCTCCCCCGGCGACACGTTTCCTTGGTCTACGGAATTAATAATGATCCTTTATCGAAATATTGCCAAGCGGAATGATCAAAATCGTTCGTGCGATGAGCGCAAGGCACATCTCGATCATGTCCGAGCTCCTGCCCGAGCCAGTTCATCCGTTCATCCGTGCCGCGCCCTGCGCTGTCGGCGCGGCGCGGCGCCGGCAGGGGACGGGGCTTGGCCCTGAACAGCCGGCGCCGCCGTGGCTCGGCGGGGGCTGTCCGCGGATGGACCGCGAGGGCAGGCGCTACTCTGTGGGAGGATCGGTGAAGAGCATACCAGTCGTCGCCGTGAGCTTCTCCAGGACTGCGGGCCCGAAGCGCTCGGCGAAGCGCGCCCTGTCCTCGGGCGCGATGACGATGTCGCCCGGCTCGTCTTCGCGCTCGTCCGTGATGATGGCGAGGAGCAGCCCGGGCTCCTGGCCGACGTTCTCGAACTGCCGGTAGACGCCCACGGGCACGTCGATCATATCGAAGGGCTCGAGCGTCGTCTCGTCCGTGGCGCCCTCGTTCCAGCGCAGCGCGAAGCGTCCAGCGAGGCACAGAAATACCTCCCTCGAGCGACGGTGTGCGTGCAGAGGGACCTTGTCGCCAGGCCTGCAGCTGACGATGCCCACGCTCATGCCTTTGGGGCCGACGATGGCCGGCGCCGTCCCCTCGCGCGCGTCCCCCGCCGCGTGCGCCATCAGGAGATACAGAGGAGGGTTCACGGCGTCGAACGCCTCCTGTGGGATGCTGGTGTCAACGGTGTGATTCACGTAAGCCCGGAGCTCGCCGAACCGCGCGATGCGCGAGCGCATCTGCTCCGGGGTGATCTTCAGCGTCGTCATGATAGATCCCCCTTGTCTACCGCGTCCGAGCTCATGGACCGCTCGGCGCGGCTCTTCTCCAAAGATACCGCGGGCTATGGCGGTGCGCTCGATCGATTCCCTGCTTCGAATCGACTTTATCGCTCGCTATCGTCGCGCGTCGCGCGTCGCGCGTCACGCGTGAGCCGTGTGTTGGCTGAGCAATGGACAATACTGGGCCAGTGTAGTAGCGTGGCCCGGGAAGGCCGATCTCTGGAGGCGCTCGGAGACGTCGAGGCGTGATGCTGCCGATCCCGCGGAGCGCCGGACGGTGAAGCCGATACGGCCGCGGCGCGTGTCGGTCATGCCTTTGTGAACGACATTGAATTCCACGGACAGCCGTTTCCGCCAGGCCCGCAGCGCAGGGGTCATTGGCGAATTCCACGGACAGCCGTTTCCGCCAGGCCCGCAGCGCAGGGGTCATTAGCGAATTCCACGGACAGCCGTTTCCGCTATGCCGGCAGCGCCTGCGTCACTGGCTGTCCGGTGGTCAATCGCCTCGACCCGCAGGTGATCTCCGGCGGAGGTCTCGCGGCGGCCGGCTCCGGCCACCTCTGCTGCGCCGTGGCCCGTCCGGGCGCGCACCCCTGAACGCGCGGCGAATCCGGCGGGCGCGTCAGCGCGTCACTCCAGCACCACGAACTTCAGATACCGCCCCTCCCACCACGCCGGCAGCGTCGGGTGGTCCTCCGGCTGCCCGTGGATCGCCCGGATCCGCAGGTCGTCCCGCTCCAGCGTGGCGTCGTCCAGCGTCGCCAGGAAGTCTTCCGCCGTGATGTGGCTCGAGCACGACGCCGCGCACAACAGGCCACCTCGATCCAGCACGCGCGCGACCGCGGCGTGCAGGCGCCGGTAGGCGCCGAGCGCGCGCGGCTTGGCGCGCTCGCTCGGCGCGAAGCTCGGCGGGTCGCAGAGGATGAGATCGTACCGGTCGCCGCGCGCGCGGGCCTTCTCGAGGAAGTCGAACGCGTCCGCCGTCACGAACTCGTGGGCCGCCGGATCCACGCCGTTCTCGCGGAACGTGCGCTGCGCTGACGCGTGAGCGGCCGACGCCGCGTCGACGGAGGTGACCCGGCCCGCGCCGCCGAGCGCCGCGGCCACCGAGAAGCCCCCCGCATAGCTGAACAGGTTCAGCACGCGCCGGCGCCCGGCCGCGAGCGCGCGCACGCGGGCGCGGTTGTCGCGCTGGTCGAGGAACGCCCCCGTCTTCTGCCCGCGCGCGAGATCGACCTCCATCGCGACCCCCGTCTCCCTCACGAAGAGGCGATCCGGCAGCGGCGGCCCGTGCAGGTGCGCGAGCTTCTTCCCGTCCGCGTCCTCGCCCGCCGCCGACGCGCGCGCGCGCAGGCCGATCGAGCGCACGCCGCGGGCGCCCAGCGCGCGCGCGAGGTGCGGGAGCAGGCGATCGAGCCAGGGCGCCAGTATGTCGCCGTCGAGGCGGATCACCGCGGCGCGGTCGTACCGATCGATGACGAGCGACGGCACCCGGTCCCCCTCGCCGTTGCACAGCCGGTAGGCCGTCGTGTCGCGGCCGTCGAACCAGCCGTCGCGCAGGGCGAAGGCGCGATCGAGCCGCTCCGCGATGGCCCGCTCGTCGAGCTGCGGCGCCTGCGTGCGCTGGAAGACGCGGACGGCGATCGCCGAGTCCGCGTCCCAGAGCCCTCGCCCGAGGAACGGCGCCCCCTCGGCCGACAGCTCGACGACGTCGCCCGACGCCGCGGCGCCGCCGCGGTGCGCGCGCTCCCCGCGCTTGCCCTCGCCGCGCTTGCTCCCGTGCCCGCCGCCGTCCGCGATGCCGTCTCGGTAGACCCATGGGTGGCCGCGGCGGACGGCGGCGGCGGCCGGCGCGGTGAGATGGACCCGCATCGACCCCGCCTAGCACGGTAAGCTCGCAGCGTGCTGCACCGAGTTCGTTCGTCCGGATGGGCCTGCCTCGGGGGGATCTCGCTTGCCGTCGCGGCAGCCTGCACGCAGGACCACCGCGTCCTCGGCCGGGATCCATCGAGCGGGGCGGCCACCTCCGGCGCCGGCGGCGGCCCGGGAGCGACGACGAGCGGCGCGACGACGACCACGGGCGCGGGCGGCGGCGCGGTCGAGCCGCCGGGGCCGACGAGGCTCACGGTGGTGAACGGCATCAGCGATCACGACGCGGTCCGCTTCTGCTTCCTCGCGTACCCCGACGGGACGGGCGCCGGCGTGGACCCCTGGCCGGGCGCCGCCGCGGGCCTCGCGTTCGCCCAGGCCCAGGAGGTCGAGCCGCTCGGCGCGGCGATCCCCGAGGGGACGAGCCTGCGCGCGCACGTGATCGCCGGCGACCTCCGCGCGACGGAGGGGCTCGACTGCGCGGAGATCCTCGCGCTCGCGGGCGGCACGGGGAGCCCCGCGGCCCCGATCGTGGCCGCGGGGCTCCCCGTGCTGCCGGCGCCCGTGTTCGCCGAGGAGAAGAGCCTCCTCCTGGTCGCCACCGGATGCCTCGGCGGCGAGGGGCACACGCACGAGAGCGAGAAGGAAGGCTGCGGCGACGCCTACACGATCGACACGCCGACCGCCGGCCTCGTCGCGGTCGCCATGTCGCGGCGGACGACGTTCGGCAAGCTGAGCCTGCAGGTCGCGCACGCGAGCGCGGCGACGCCGGTGGTCCATGTGGACCTGACGCCCGGGCGCGACGACGCGACCGGGGTGACGCTCGCGCAGGACCTCTCCTACGGCGCGATCGCGCCGTTCCCGCCGTCCACCGGGCTCTCGGTGAGCGACCTCGGCGCGCTCGACGAGGTCGCGATCGAGACCCGCGATCCCATCGAGGGGACGGTGACGTCGTCGGTGCCGATGCGCGAGATCCTGGCGAGCAGCGACGTGCCGGCCGCCGACATCGGGGACGGTCAGGGGTTCGTGCTTGTCGCCGTCGGGGCCGCTCCGGGGGCGAAACAGGGCGGGTTCTGGCACCCCCTGACGTACTCGCTCTTGCGGGCGAATCCCTGAGCTTGTTCCCGAAACATCCCATGACCGGCGAGGTTCCGGGTTCACCGTCTCTCGTCGGACGGAACGACCACGCCTCGCCTGGCAGCGCGCCGTGGACTCGCCTTGATTCCGCCTCGGGCATCAAGGCCCCATCGAGCGCGGTTCGCAATGCCACGATCCTGCCGTGTGATGCCGTGTTGTCCAGGTTTTGCGCAAGACCCTGATTGCTCCTGTACGGCCGACTCGAGTGTGTCCGGCGTGTCTGCCGAGCTTGCAGCGCGCGTTGTCTTATTGGAGGATGAGGGTCCTGCCCCCTTGGTGTCAGGCGCCTCCCTCTCTCCTCGCAGATCAGCGCTCCGCGGGCCTCCTCACGGCTCTGCCTGGCTCTTCGGCGAGGAGCGTCGCGCCGGGAAAATCGTGAGTCGCTCGACGAACGGGAGCGCCCTGTACGGATGACATCACGGGACAATCACCCGCCGTGACGATCGGATGAATCTCCAGTATAACGCGAGTGCCGAAATTCCGATGGGGGGAGGGAACATGGCGACACAGGTATTTGTCGGGGCGAGCTCCGCGGCGGATCCGAGAGAGGCTGCTTCAGAGGCCGTGGCGACGGCGCTCCGCGGGGCTTCCCGCACGGAGCATGTGGCGCGACCGGCATTCGCCCTCGTCTTATCGACGGACCAGTACGACGCCGACGCGCTCGCCGCGGCCGTGACGAGCCAGCTGCCGGGCGTCCCCTGGGCGGGGTGCTGCACGGCCGGGGTCTTCGCCGGCAGCCGGCTGCTCCGGCAGGGGCTCGTGGTGGGGCTCGTCGCCTCGGAGACCGTGCGTGTCGGCGTCGGGGTCGCGCAGCCGGTGAGCCAGGACGGGCGGCGCGCCGGCGTGCTCGCCGCCTCGCGCGCCCTCGAGGCGTTCCCGTCGTCCGTCGCTCCCGGGTGGAGCCGCGCGCTCATCGTGCTGCCGGACGCGGTCACGGGCAACGCCGCCGACGTGGTGCGCGGCGCGGTCGAGGTCGGCGGGACGGGCGTCGTCTGGGCCGGCGGCGGCGCGGGCGACAACCTCCGCTTCGTGCGCACCGCGCAGTTCGCTGGCGGCAGCGCTTACTCGGACAGCGTGGTCGTCGTCGCGATCGACTCGCCGGCGCGCATGGCGACCGGCATCCGCCACGGCTTCCGGCCGTATGGCCCGCCCACGATGGTCACCCGCGCCGAGGGCACGGTCCTCGCCGAGCTCGAGTACGAGGGCGCCTTCTCGGTCTACCAGCGCACCGCGCGGGCGAGGGGGGATCAGGTGAACATCGACGGCTTCGCCACGTTCGCCATGACCCACCCGCTCGGCATCCCGCAGGCCGACGGCGAGCACGTCATCCGCGATCCGCTGCGCGTCGTCTCGCCGGGGGGGCTCTACTGCGTCGGCGAGGTCCCGGACGGGTGCCTCATCCGCGTCATGGAGGGCGACCCCATCGGCCTCGTCGGCGCCGCGCGCGAGGCCGCGACCACGGCGCGCGAGGCGGTGGCCGGGCCCATCGCCGGCGCGTTCGTGTTCGACTGCATCTCGCGGTGCATGATGCTCGGCGACACGGTGCGCGACGAGCTGACCACCTTCGAGAGCGAGCTCGGCGAGAGCGTCCCGGTGATGGGATGTCTGACGTTTGGAGAAGTCGGTACGCTGGGCCGAGGAGTACCGCAGTTTCACAACAAGACCGCTGTCGTGCTCGCCCTGGGGGCCTGAGCGCGGGAGCGGTTGGAGCCCTGTCATGGCGAGCGGCGAAGAGCACGAGATCCAGGAGGAACGGCTGGCGCTCCTCAGCGTCCTCCAGGAGCTCACGGTCGCGGCGCTCGACCTCTTCGATCCGCACCAGTCGATGGCGGTCTTCCTGGAGCGGCTCGCCGAGCGCCTGAGCTGCATCGCCGTGCTCGTGCTCGTCGAGCCGGCCCCGCGGGCCCCGCGGCTCCTCGACGCCGCCGGCCTGTCGGCGAGCTCGCGCGCGCTGCCCATCCCGCCGCGCTCGCCCGCCGCGCCGGGCGAGCCCAACGGCGGGGGCGCGGGCCTCTCCTTGCCGTACCCCGAGCTCGCGCGGCCCGGGCTCGTGACGTGGCACTTCTCGCTGGAGGGGCAGGGCGACAGCGGCGCGTCCAGCCTCCTCCTCTGCTTCGAGAGCGAGCCCCCGTTCGCGCCCCGGTACCGGGGCATGATGCGCCGGCTCACGGCGACCTTCCGCACGGCGCTCGTGCACCGCCTGCTCTACGCCCGCATGATCGAGAACGAGCGCGAGCGGGCGCGGAACCTCGCCGCCGCGGAGGCGGGGCGCGCGGCGGCGGAGGCGGCGCAGCGGCGCGCGGCCTTCCTCTCGGAGGCGAGCCGGCTGCTCTCGAGCTCGCTCAATTACGAGGCGACGCTGGTGCGCGTCGCGCGCCTGCCGGTCCCGTTCGTCGCGGACTGGTGCATGGTCGACATCATCGAGCGCGAGGCGATGCTCCGGCGCGCGGTCGTCGTCCACGCCGATCCGCAGAAGAGCGAGCTCGCGCGCCTCCTGCAGGGCCAGACGCCGATGGACTCGGTCCTCCCGTCCGGCGTCGCCAGCGTGCTGGAGACGGGCGAGGCGGCGCTCTGCGAGGTCGCCGGCGCGCCCCTCGCCCCGGCGAGCGAGCGCGGCTCGTACGACAGCGAGCCGCCGGTGTCGGCGAGCGAGGCGCTCCTCATGGAGCTCGGGCTCCGGCGTTACATCTCCGTGCCGCTCGTCACGCGCGGCACGATGCTCGGCGTGCTCACCATCGCGTCCGGCCGCGACGATCTGATGTACGGCGTGGAGGACCGGGCGCTCGCCGAGGATCTCGGGCGCAGGGCCGCGCTGGCGATCGACAACGCGCGGCTGTACGAGAGCGCGCAGCGGGCGATCCGGGCCCGGGAGGAGCTCGTCGCGGTGGTGTCGCACGATCTCAAGAGCCCGCTCGCCACCATCGTCATGAACACGAGCCTCCTGCGCCGGAAGCTGCCGGGCGCGGACGAGGCGGTCGACGTGCGGCGCCCTGTCGAGCGCATCCAGAAGGCGGCCGATCGCATGAACCGCCTCATCCGCGATCTGCTCGACCTGGCGAAGCTCGACGGCGGCCACATCTCGATCCAGCCGGTGCCCCACGACGTCGCTGGCCTGCTCGGAGACGCCATCGAGCTCTTGCGGGAGGAGGCGGCGGAGAAGTCGCTGCGCCTCGAGCAGAGCGTCGAGCTCGGCGTCGATCGGGCGCTCTGCGATCGCGAGCGGATCCTGCAGGTGATCGCCAACCTCGTCGGCAATGCGATCAAGTTCACGTCGGCCGGCGGCGAGGTCGCGATCCGGGCCGAGCCGTGGGGCCGGGAGGTGCGCCTCTCGGTGCGGGACACCGGCCCGGGCATCCCGGAGGACCAGCGGGCGCGGATCTTCGAGCGCTACTGGCAGGCGAAGGAGACGGCCCACAAGGGCACCGGGCTCGGCCTCTCGATCGCGAAGGCGCTCGTCGAGGTGCACGGCGGGCGGATCTGGGTCGAGAGCAAGGTGGGCGAGGGCAGCACGTTCTTCTTCACGCTGCCGATGGTGGAGGCCACGAGCGCGACCTCGGGAGTCGCGGCAGGCACGCGCCTCGGGGCCTGACAGCCGCATTCGGGGTTTGCCGTACAGCGGTGTAATCACATCTCCGAGGCAGGAGGGTCTCTTCGCCTTGCGCGTTGGCGGTCCGATCCGTTCATCGCTATACCTTGCCTCGATGAAGGACGTCGGGAACGACAGGGGCGAAACGGCGCCGGCCGAGGCTCGATGGGGCGATGACGAGCGGGGGCTCGTCGAGGCCGCGCTCGGGCTGCTGGGCATCCGCAACCTCGTGCTCGCGATCCACGATCCGAGCTTTCCCTCGGACGACGCGGAGGACATCGGGCGCGGGTCCCCGAACACCGAGGGGGGGCGCCGATTCCTCCGGTTCGCGCGGGATCTCGGCTTCAACGGCGTCCAGCTGGGGCCGCAGGGGGAGACCTCTGCCGACAACGCGTCTCCCTATGACGGCACCATCTTCTCGCGGAGCACGCTGTCGATCGCGCTCGCCGGGCTGGTCGAGGACGGCCCCTCTGGCGCGCTCCTCCGCCCCGAGTCGCTCCGGGAGATCGTCGCCGGGCGGCCTCCTGGCAGCGAGGCGCGCGCGCAGCACGGCCATGCCTACCGCGCGCAGCGCGCCGCGCTCCGCGAGGCGTACGCGTCGTTCGAGGGCCGGCGGAGGCGCGGCGATCTCGGCGATCTTGGCGACCTCGAGCGCCGCCTCGACGCCTTTACGCGGCGGAACGCCGTGTGGCTCGAGAGGGACGGGCTCTACGGCCCGCTCTGCGCCGAGCACCGGAGCGGCTGGTTTCACGGCTGGTCTGGCGAGCCCGATCTCGACCGGCGCCTCTACGCGCCTGGCCCTGGCGAGGTGGTCGCGTGCGGGGAGCGCAGGAGAGCGCTCCTCGACAGGTACCGCGACGAGCTCCGCTTCTACGCCTTCTGCCAGCTCCTCGCGCACGAGCAGCACGCGGCGCTCCGGACGGTGACGGCCGATCTCGGGCTCAAGCTCTACGGCGATCTGCAGATAGGTTACTCGCCTCAGGATGCCTGGGCCTATCAATCGGTCTTCCTCAGGGGGTATCTGATGGGGGCCCCGCCGAGCCGGACCAACCCGGAGGGCCAGGTGTGGAGCTACCCTGTCCTGGATCCCGCGCAGTACGCGGATGCGTCGTCCGGCGGGCTCGCGCTCGTCCGGGCGCGGATGGACAAGATGTTCGACGAGTTCGACGGGGTGCGCCTCGATCACCCGCACGGGCTCGTCTGCCCCTGGGTCTATGCGGCCGACGCCCCCGATCCGCTCCGCGCCGTCCAGGGCGGGGCGCGGCTCTTCTCGTCGCCCGACCTGCCGGAGCACCCGTTGCTCGCGCGGTACGCCATCGTCTCTCCCGGGCAGCTGAACCGCGCCGTGCCCCGGTATGCCGACGACTGGGTCACCTCGCTGTCTCCGGAGCAGGTCGGGCGCTACAGCGTCATCTTCGACACGATCGCGCGCTGCGCGGAGGCCCGCGGGCGCGCCATCTCCGACGTCGTGTGCGAGGTCCTGAGCACGCTCCCGTACCCGCTCGGGGCCGTCCTTGATCGGCACGGGCTGGGGCGCTTCCGGGTCACGCAGAAGGCCGATCTCGACAACCCGAAGGACGTCTATCGCAGCGAGAACGCCGCGCCCGCCGACTGGATCATGGTGGGGACCCACGACACGCCGCCGCTCTGGAGGCTCCTCGACACCTGGGAGCGCGCCTCCGCGCTGGGGCGGCAGGCGGCGTATCTGGCGACGCGCCTCGCGCCCTCGCCGGCCGAGGAGGGCGCGATGGCGCGCGCGCTCGCGTCCGACCCTCGCGCGCTGGCGCTGGCCAAGCTCGCCGACCTGTTCGCCAGCCCGGCGTCGAACGTGATGGTCTTCTTCGCCGATCTGCTCGGGATGAAGGAGATCTACAACACGCCCGGGACGGTGGGCGACCACAACTGGTCGCTGCGGGTCCCTCGCGATTACGAGCGGTCCTATCTGGAGATGCGCGCGCGCGGCGCGGCCCTCGATCTCCCGCGCGCGCTCGCGCTCGCGCTGCGCGCGCGGGGAGGCGCGGAGTCGGCGGAGCGCGGGAATCTCGCCCGGCGGCTGGAGCGCTGCCCGCGCTAGAGCGGCGGTCACCCGCTTCGGATACGGGCCCATCTCGACGTTTTCGGTGCTCAGCGCACTGGAGTGCGCTTCCGCGCCGAAAACGCCGATCTGGACCCGTCTCCTGTGCGGGTGACCGCCGCTCTGCGACGCTCGTACTGAGAATTCCCCCGAAAAATCCGGGGAGGTACTTCAGTTCGGGCTCCACACCGCCCACTTCCCCGAGGTGGCCCATGTGTCGCTCGCATCCTTGAACGCCCCGATGAACGCGGCGCTCGCGTCGAAGAACCCGTCCGGCGGCACGACCGCGTCTTTGGTCAGGGACGCCGCGGGGCCGAACACCGGCGCGGACGGGTCGAAGCAGCCCTGGATACCCGGGTCCTCCTGCCGATTCTTCCGATCGGGCTCGCTCAGGAACGCGATCTCATCGAAGCCGCCGTCGTCGTCCTGGAGGATGCCTGTCCCGTCGGTCGTCTCGGCGTAGGCGAGGTCATTCACCAGATTGAAGAAGATCGAGCTCGCTATGTTCTGCTCGGGATCCGGGTCGCGCACGTCGAGGCCCGACTCGAAGCCCGTGACGATCGTGTTGGCGATGTTCACCTTCGTCGACCGGCGGAGCAGGATGCCGTACTGCTCCTTGCCCACGTCCACGCCTTTCCCGCAGAGCGTCGCGTTGTAGATCGTCGGCTCGCTCCGGGGCTCGAGCGCCGGCGTGAGCGCGAGCGGGTCGTTGTCCCCCTCGAACCCGTTCGTCTCCTCCGCGACGTTCGGGTCCTGCTGCGCCACGAGGAACTGGAGCTTTCCGCGATACCCCTGGTCCCAGTCGAAGGCGTCGTCGCCGCTGTACTGGCAGGCGAGGTGCTTTGCGTTCACCGTGCCCCCGAAGAACTCGAAGCAGTCGTCGGACACGTGCCTCACCTGGACGAAATCGATGATCGTCCCCCTGCCGACCCCGCCGAGGGTGAGCCCGTTGATCTCGTTGTTCGGCGCGAGCTTCACGCCGGAGTACTCGATGCGCACGTATTTGAGCGTGCCGCTCGAGTCGTTCTCGTCGATGCCCCCGTATCGCCCGTTGTTCGTCAACCCCTCGATCTGGCCCGGGGTGCGTGCGCCGTTCGCGTCCACGTGGTTGGTCGGCGCGTTGCCGAGGAGGATGACGCCGCCCCAGTCGCCGGCCCTGCGATCCTCCGGGGCCTTGCTGCTCGTGAACACGATGGGCTCATCCCGGGTGCCCACGGCGATGAGCTTGGATCCGGGGTGCACGACGAGCGTCGCGGGGACCTGCGGGTTCGTCTCGCCGAGCACGGTCGTGCCCTTCTCGATGGTCAGCGTCGCCCCGGCCGAGACGTTCACCTGGCCCTTGAGGATGTACTTCTTGTCACATCTGAGCGTGAAATCCTCCGTGATATCCCCGGTGATCTCGACGGTCGGCTTGTCGGCCGCCGCGCACCCGCCTGTCGGGTCGTCGCCCTCGCCGCCGGCTGAGCCGCTCGACGAGGGGACGCAGGTGCTGTCCGTGCGATCGCAGATGGCGCCGTCGAACTGCGCGCAGTCCGCGTCGGAAGTGCATTGCACGTCCCGCTGCTCGATGATGAGCGAGCACGCGAGGGCGCTCGTGGCGAGCGCGCCCATGGCCAGCGCGAGGGTGGCGGCAAGTGGTGAATCGACGGGGCTGCGCTCGTGGTTCATTGCAATCACCCGATGGCAAGGGAAACGTCTCTGTCAGGCAGGACCGCGCTGTCCGGCCGACCGGGACGTGGCGACACCGTCGCTGACAGGCCATCGCATTCGCGAGAACGTCACATGACGGCCGCTTCGAGGTAACAGGTCGCGGGCATTCTCCGGGCCGGGCTGGCCTCCCTCTGGGGATCGATCCGGCACAGGTCGAATGAGCGCTCCCAGCGATCCCAATGGTTGGCGGAAATATCGCCCGATCGCCGAGATCGGCAGGGGAGGTATGGCCGACGTCTGCCTCGCGGTCGCCCAGGGCCCCGTGGGATTCAACAAGCTCGTCGTGCTGAAGCGCGTGCGGCCCGAGCTCGTGGAGGACGCCGATATCCTTGCCATGTTCCTCGACGAGGCGCGGCTCGCGGCCCGATTGAATCATCCGAACGTCGTTCAGACGTACGAGGTCGGCGACGAGGGAGCGCGCTTCTTCATCGCCATGGAGTACCTCGACGGCCAGCCGCTCGGCAGCATTCGCTCCCGCATGGGGCACGACAAGGTGCCGCTCCCGCTCCAGGTTCGCGTCCTGTGCGACGCGCTGGCCGGGCTCCATTACGCGCACAACCTGCGCGATTTCGACGGAACACCGATCCACGTCGTCCACCGCGACGTGAGCCCCCAGAACATCTTCGTCACCTATGATGGCGTGATCAAGGTTGTCGACTTCGGTATCGCCAAGGCGGCCGACTCGCTGACGGAGACGCGCACCGGAACGCTCAAGGGCAAGGTCTCGTACATGTCGCCGGAGCAAGCGCGCGGAGAGCGCGTCGACCGGCGCTCCGACGTCTTCTCGGTGGGGGTGATCCTCTGGGAGGCGATCGCCCGGAGGCGCATGTGGAAGGGCTTCAACGACCTCGCGATCCTCGGGCGGCTCGCCATCGGCGAGGTCCCGCGGCTCGCGGAAGAGGCGTCCAGGGTCGAGCTCGACCCCGAGATCGAGCGGATCTGCCAGAAGGCGCTCGCGCCCGCGCTCGAGGACCGTCATGCCTCCGCGGCCGAGCTGCAGGCGGATCTCGAGCGCTGGCTCGGCGAGCGCCACCGGGGCATGTCCGCGCGGGAGGTCGGCGAGATCGTGGCCGGCCAGTTTGCCGACGACAGGGCGCGGATCAAGCAAGTCGTGGAGGAGCAGCTGCGCGGCGTGCGCTGGACCGGGAGCTATCCGAGGGTCACGCCGGCGCCCGACCTGCCGAAGCTGAGCGCCGGTCCGATGTCGATGACGCCGACCTTGACCGCGCCCGCGGCGGTCAGCGCCTCCTCGGACGGGAGCTCGATGCTGCCCTCGGTCAGCATGACCGGCGCGAAGGAGCGCCCCGCGCGCCCGAACCGCACGATAGTCGTGATCGCGGTCACCTTCGTCGCCATCGGCGGAGCCGTGAGCGTCGGGGTCTTGCGCGCGCAGCCATGGCGGATCGCCGCGAGCGATCACCAGGAGGCGCAGGTCGCCGCGCAGCCTGCGGCGGAGCCCTCTCCGAAGCAGGAAGAGGCCATCCGCCTCGTCGTCCGCGTCTCGCCGGCCGACGCGAAGGTCTCCATCGACGGCTCGCCGATGTCGACCGGCGCCTACGAGGGCCGCCTCGCCAGGGATGGCCGCGCGCACGTCATCCGCGCGGAGGCGCCGGGTTTCCTCGCGCAGGAAGAGGAGGTCACGGCGAGCAACGATCTCTTCTTGAGCCTCGCGTTGAAGAGCGCACCGGAAGCGCAGCCGGGGAGGCTCGCCGCCATCGGTCGGAGCGCCCCGGCGAGCGTCGCCACGGCGCCGCCTGCGTCCGCCGCGCCGCCGTCGAGCGCGCCCGCGACGCCGCCTGCCGAGCAGAAGCCGAAGCGGGGGATCGATCTGGAGAGCCCGTACGCCCGATGAAGACCCCGAGAGCGCTCGCCCTCTGCGCCGCGATCGTGCTCAGCGCCCCGCTCGGCGCGTTCGCTCAGCCTGCCGGTAACAAGACCGAGGAGGCCGACGCCCGCTTCCGGCGAGGCGTCGAGCTCTACAACGAGGTGGATTATGGCGCTGCGCTCACCGAGTTTCGCCGCGCCTACGACCTCGCGCCCGCATATCAGGTGCTCTACAACATCGCGGGTACGTGTTATCAGCTCAAGGACTACGCCTGCGCGCTGCGCGCCTTCGAGAGGTACCTCGCCGACGGTGGCGAGCAGCTCCCGGGCGGGCGGCGGGCCGAGGTGGAGCGGGACATCGCCATCCTGCGGAGCCGCGTCGCGACGGTGGAGATCTCGACCTCGGCGCCGGACGTCGAGATCTCCGTGGACGGCGTGCCGGCGGGCAAGACGCCGCTCGCTGAGCCCCTTCTGATGAGCGCCGGGCGCCGCCGCATCGTCGCCGAGGCGCCGGGCCGCCCGGCCGTGTTGAGGGTCGTCGACGTGGCCGGCGGCGATCACGTTCGGCTCAAGATCCAGCTCCCCGAGGCGCGAGCCCTGCACGGCCCCGGCGAGGGCGCGGGCGGCGCGCCGGCGCCGCCGGGCGCGCTGCGGATGGACCGCGCGCCTCGCCAGCAGCGGAGCGTGCCCGTGTTGCCCTGGCTCGCGACCGGCGCGCTCGCCGTGGGCGCGGCCGCCACCGGGCTCCTGGCGCTCGGCGCTTCCGGGGATCTCGACGCGGAGCTCGATCGGTATCCCGGCGACGCCCGCGCCGTCGAGCGAGCGCGGGCGAGGAGCGAGGCGCTCGCGCTCACCACCGACCTGCTCGCGGGCGCCGCCGTGCTCGCCGGCGGCATCTCGATCTACCTCACTGTCGCTGGCGCAGGCCCGGAGCGCGCCGACGGAGAGCGCGCGTCATCTCCTCCCGTGAGGCTCACGATCGCGCCGGCGTCTCTCGAGATCGCGGGCTCTTTCTAGGACCGACGCAGAGCGTCGCAGGGTCGCGACGGTCAAAACGCTTGCATCCAGCGCGCTGGAGCTGCATTGATCCGGGCGATCGCCGTGGTCATGGGGGCCTCTCCCGTACGACGCCGCGGCGACGGTGCGACAAGGTGGTCAATCGCCCGCGCTGCCCGCGAGTTGAGAACGAGATGGGAGACACCAGGTGAGCACGACCAAAGCGTCTCTTGGGACCCTGTTCCTCATGCTCTCCCTGGCCGCGCCTGCGCTCGCGCAAGAGGCGGCGCCTCGGCAGCCCGTCACCGACAAGACGAAGGAGCGTTGGGCGAAGAGCCAGGGAGGCCGGTTCGGCTTCGAGATCGACGTCCTCAGCTCGTCTTACCAGCGGGAGATCGCGGCGGCTGCCGGCGAAGAGGCCTCCGTCGAGGAGTCGTCGCGGCTCGGCGTCACCATCACCGCCGCCACCCAGTACAAGCTGTTCGCGGGTCTCCACCTCGACGCGGAGATCCCGTTCGTCTACGGCGACGTCTCGGGCCCCCAGTCGACAGACCTGTTCGGCAGGCGGTTCACGAGCAACGCAGGATACAGCCAGTTCTTCATCGGCAATCCCACGTTCGGCCTCCACTACGCTGCCAACGCCCTGCCCATCCTCGCGCTCTTCGGCGGCATGAGCTTGACGATCCCGCTCCACCCGCACCCGGGGACGGAGCTCCAGGTCGCGTCGGTGGCGAACTTCCCCGCGCGGGCTTACTTCGATGCGCAGCGCGTGCTGCTCGCTCACTGGGCCTTCCGGGCGCGCGTCGGGACCGAGATCAACGTCGGCAAGGTCCTGTTCTTCACCCACGATCTCGCGAGTCAGGTCTTCTTTCCGACCCGCGACGGGGAGGAGACGAAGACCGTGATCGAGCAGGGAAACGAGATCGAGTTCCGCCCGTTCGGGAACTTTGGCATCGGCATGCGCCTTCAGGCGGCGTTCCCTCTCTCCTCGAGCAACTCGGCCCAGCTCGCGGCGGAGCCGTTCGTCGGCTGGGAGCCGCTCGTGAAGGGCTCTTTCACCCGCGTCGGCGCGCTCGTCGCGCTCGACGACGACCTCGGCTTCGGCCTCGATCAGGGGAAGGTCGCCACCATCCGCGTCGCTCTGGGCAGCAAATGGTAGGGAGCGAGCGCCGCGGGGGCGAGCTACGCTGAGCGCTCCGTGATGACGACCCCCAGCCCGAGCCGCGACCCCTGGGTCGGCGTGCCGAGGCCGAACCCTGCTGCCCGGCTTCGACTCTTCTGTGCGCCCTATGCGGGCGGCGGCTCGTCGATCTACAGCGCCTGGTGGCGCGCGCTCCCCGCGCACACGGAGCTCTGCGCGCTCAGGCTCCCCGGCCGGGAGGCGCGCATGAGCGAGCCGCCGTTCGAGCGCCTGACGCCGCTCGTCCAGGCCCTCGCCACCGCGCTCGAGCCGTGGCTCACGAAGCCGTTCGCGCTGTATGGCCACAGCCTCGGCGCGCTCGTCTGCTTCGAGCTCGCGCGCGAGCTCCGCCGCCGGGGAGCACCGCTGCCGCGCCACCTCTTCGTGTCGGGCCGGCGCCCGCCTCACGTTCGCGGCTCGGATCCGCTCCACGGCCTGCCCGAGCCCGAGTTTCTGGAGCGGATCCGCCGCATGGGGGGCACGCCCGACGAGGTGCTGCGCGACCCGGAGCTCCTGGCGCTCTTCCTGCCTGTCCTGCGCGCAGATTTCGCGGTCAACGAGGCCGAGCCGTTCGTCCCGGGGACCCCGCTCGATTGTCCGATCTCCGCGTTCGGGGGCCTCGACGACGAGCGCGCGGACCGCGCCGATCTCGAAGGCTGGCGCCATCACACGCGCGGGGCCTTCCGGGTCGAGATGTTCCCCGGCGGACACTTCTTCCTGCGGAGCGCCCGGGAGCCGCTCCTGCGGCAGATCTCGGCCGTCCTCGGCGACGTCGAGCGCGCGCTCCCCGCGTGACGGCCGGCGCTGGGTGGGTGTTGAGCCCGGGGCGGGAGCCATGCAAAGAAGGAGGGACCCGCAGCCCCTCTGCCCCTCTGCCCCTCTTCCTCTCTGCTCCTCTGCTTCTCTGCTTCCCCGGAGACCCGAACGATGACCGATTTCCAGTACCAGGACATGCTCCCCCTCGGCCATGACGAGACCCCGTACCGCCTCGTCAGCCGCGACCATGTCTCGACCTTCGAGGCCGCCGGCTCGACGTTCCTCAAGGTCGAGCCGGAGGGGCTCACCCTGCTCGCGCGCGAGGCGATGCGCGACATCGCCCACCTCCTCCGGCCCGGTCACCTCGCGCAGCTCGCGCGGATCCTCGGCGATCCCGAGGCCTCCTCGAACGATCGCTTCGTCGCCCTCGAGCTCCTCAAGAACGCGAGCATCGCCGCGGGGGGCGTGCTCCCGTCGTGCCAGGACACCGGCACGGCCGTCGTCATGGGCAAGAAGGGCCAGCTCGTCTTCACGGGCGGCGGCGACGAGGCGGCGATCGCGCGCGGCGTCTTCGAGACCTACCGGGCGCAGAACCTGCGCTATTCGCAGCTCGCGCCGCTCGACATGTACCGGGAGGTCAACACGAACGACAACCTCCCTGCGCAGATCGAGATCTTCGCGACGGACGGCGACGCCTACAAGCTCCTGTTCATGGCGAAGGGCGGCGGCTCCGCGAACAAAAGCTATCTTTACCAGGAGACCAAGGCGCTCCTGAACCCGGAGAGCCTGCTCTCCTTCGTCGAGGCGAAGATCCGCGCGCTCGGCACCGCGGCGTGCCCGCCGTACCACCTCGCCATCGTCGTCGGCGGTACGTCGGCCGAGTACACGCTCAAGGTCGCGAAGCTCGCCTCCGCGCGCTACCTCGACACGCTCCCGGCCGACGGCAACGCGCGCGGGCGCGGCTTCCGCGACCGCGAGCTCGAGCAGAAGGTGCTCGAGCTCGCGCAGCGGACGGGGATCGGGGCGCAGTTCGGGGGCAAGTACTTCTGCCACGACGTCCGGGTCATCCGCCTGCCGCGCCACGGCGCCTCGTGCCCTGTCGGCATCGCCGTCTCGTGCTCTGCGGATCGTCAGGCGCTCGGCAAGATCACGCGCGAGGGCATCTTCCTCGAGCAGCTCGAGGCCGATCCCGCGAAGTACCTGCCCGACACCACGGACGCGGATCTCGAGGGCGAGGTCGTGAAGCTCGACCTCCGCCGTCCCATGAGCGAGATCCGCGCGGAGCTCTCGAAGTACCCCATCCGCACGCGGCTCTCGCTGAGCGGCCCGATGATCGTCGCGCGAGACATCGCGCACGCGAAGATCAAGGAGCGCCTCGATCGCGGCGACGGCATGCCGAGCTACCTGCAGGAGTTCATGGTCTACTACGCCGGGCCCGCCAAGACGCCCGCGGGCTACGCCTCCGGCTCGTTCGGCCCCACCACGGCTGGCCGGATGGACGCGTACGTCGACCTCTTCCAGGCGAACGGCGGCAGCTATGTCATGCTCGCGAAGGGCAACCGCTCGCCCGCCGTCACCGCGGCGTGCAAGAAGCACGGCGGCTTCTACCTGGGCTCGATCGGCGGTCCGGCCGCGCGCCTCGCGAAGGACTGCATCAAGAAGGTCGAGGTGCTCGAGTACCCCGAGCTCGGCATGGAAGCGGTCTGGAAGATCGAGGTCGAGGATTTCCCCGCCTTCATCGTGGTGGACGACAAGGGCAACGACTTCTTCGCCGACATCAACAAGCCGGCCGGCCGGAAGCTCGAAGTCGCCGGCTGACGTCCGGAGCCCGGGAATCGCGGCCGGGCAGCTCCCCCTCTGCCTCCGGCGCCGGCGCGGCGGCGCCGGCCGCCCTCTCCATCCGTGCCAGACCTTCCAGGACCTGCGCAAACTTCGCGTCGGTGGCGGAGCGACAGCGAGGTTGACTGGCGACGATGTCCCCTCCGGATCGGCGTCGAGGACCCGGTTCCATCCGTTCGTGATACGGCTCGACACCAGCTTTCCCTGCTTCCGTCACCGGAATCGACGAGCGTGACCGAGGCAAATGGTCACATTCGAGGCGTCTTGGCGCCTGTTCAGCCCGGTGTCGGCTCGACGAGCGCTGCTGGGGCCGCGGCCCGCGGGGGCACGGTCCGTGCTTTGACCTCGTGCGGAAGGAGCTGAGCATGACAGTTCGATCTGATCGCACGGTGTCTCATGGCCGCGCTGACGCTGGGCACCACCGTTTCGAGGATCGGCACGGTGGTCCCCATGGATCTCGCCATCAGCTGGAGGTGGATCGTCTGGACCGACTGGTGCGCGCAGCGCAGGAGATCGCTGGTCAAGCAGAGCGTCGAGAGCGCGAGCAGCGCAGCGACGCGGGCCAGGAGGCGAGGCCCGGCGACGGCGGCGTCAAGTCGCGTCCGGCGCCGAGGAACCCGAGCATCGCCGACCTCGAGCGCGCGGACAACGAGGGGATGCTGCCGCCGGGGGAGACGTGATGAGCGCACGCGCGATGAGCCTCGATGGGCTCGTCGATCGGCTCGTGCCGAGCGCGCTCCGCCCCGCGGAGCGCGCGCCCCTCGCCCCTGCGCTCGACGCGGAGGTGCGGCACGTCGATACGTGGAGCGCGGGGCGCCTCGCCTATTACGTGGACGCCCGCGCTGCGGGGCGCCCCGTGGTGCTCGTGCACGGGGTCGACGCGGCCGCCTCGTCCAGGGAGATGGCGCCCCTGTTCGATGCGCTCCGCGGCGAGCGGCCGGTCTACGCGCTCGATCTTCCCGGCTTCGGCCTCTCGGAGCGGGCGGACCGCGTGTACGATCGCGAGCTCTACCGCGCCGCGCTGCGCCGCTTCCTCACGGACGTGGTCCGCGCGCCGGGCGGCGCCGACGTCATCGCGCTCTCCCTCTCCTCGGAGTTCGCCGCCGCCGTCGCCTGCGAGGAGATGAGCATTGTTCACAGCCTCGTGCTCATCTCCCCGACGGGGCTCGGCCGTGAGCCTCCCGGCGCGAGCGCCCTCCTCCGGGCTGTCTCGCGCGTCCCGTACGCCGCCGAGGCGCTCTATCGCGTGCTGGCCGCGCCGCCCAGCATTCGCTGGTTCCTGAAGAAGAGCTTCGTCGGCGCGCCGGATCCAGGCCTCGTCGACTATGCCATCCGCGCGTCGAAGGAGCCTTTTGCCCACCGGGCCCCCCTCGCGTTCATCGCCGGTGCCCTGTTCACGGACGACGCTCTCCAGCGCATCTATGCGCGTCTGCCCGTCGCCACGCTGATCCTCCACGACCGTGACCCGTATTCGCGCTTCGACCGCCTCGCCGAGCTCATGCAGCAGAACCCGCGCGTGGAGGCCGCCCGCGTCGCGCCGACGCTGGGTCTCCCGCACTTCGAGCAGCTCGACGCCACGCTCGATGTGGTGCGCAGGTTCTGGGCGCAGGACCCTTGGTAGCTCTCCTCCACAGAACGACCAGGACAGCCTGGTAGGGAGCTCCGCGCAGGGCGGACGTCGATTTCCTGCGGAGCCCCCAGGCTCCGCAGGGAAGCCGAGGTCGTCCGGTCCGCTCAGGAGCCGTCGCCCTCGACGCCGATCATGTATGCGCCATTACTGATTGGCCCCTTCTCGTGCCAGCGGGCCTGTGCTCCGCCGGTCTCGTGCGACGCCGAGGGGGGTCTCAGGGATCGACCTGCGACACGCATCCAGTTCCACCGCTCCTGAAGCACCTGGTGTACAATGGAGCGGTGGTGGAACACCGGGTGTGCCGACAGGAGCACCCGGTGTGTGTGGTCACGTGCGTACCGCTTCGAGCGGGGCCATTTCGTTAGGACCATGACATCTGCGGCGCGGGAGGGGTGTCCTTGCGCAGCAATCCGGCGATGGAGCGCTGCGCCAAGACATCACGATGGATGGTCAGGCGATGGAGCAACGCGGCATGCGTCTACAGGGGGCGCGGATTGTTTCCAGGCGTAAAAGTCTTTGCAAACTCCAGGTCAACGGGCTAATTAAGCTCTTATAGCGGGGGATGTCGTGAATTCAGGCGGCCAAACCATCTCTTCGACCCAGCAAGCGAGCAACAGCTTGCTTGGTCGATACCGCCTGATTGCAAAATTGGGTCGTGGTGGGATGGCCGATGTATTTCTGGCCGTCTCCCGGGGGCCCGGGTCGTTCAACAAGCTCGTTGTTGTGAAGTGTCTCCGCGTCGGGATGGCGGATGACCCGCGCTACGTCCTGATGTTCCTGGACGAGGCCAAGCTCTCGGCCCGGCTCAATCACCCCAACGTCGTTCAGACCTACGAGATCGGGGGCGAGAGCGGCGGGTACTTCATCGTGATGGAGTACCTCGAGGGCCAGCCGCTCAAGGACGTCGTGAGGGCGGTGGTGAGCGGCTGTCCTGGCGCCGCGAGCTTCACGCGGGGGGCGTGGGTCAGGACGATCGTCGAGGCGCTGCGCGGGTTGCACTACGCGCATGAGCTCGCGGACTTCGATGGCGGTCTGCTCGGCGTCGTACACCGCGACGTCTCGCCGCACAACATCTTCATCACGTACGACGGAGCTGTGAAGATCGTTGATTTCGGCGTCGCGAAGGCGGCCCTCAACGATGCGCACACCGAGAGCGGAACCTTCAAGGGCAAGATGGCCTACGCCGCGCCCGAGCAGGCGATGGCGAGCGCCGACGTCGATCGGCGGGCCGATCTCTTCGCCATCGGCATCGTGCTCTGGGAGCTCCTGGCGATGCGGCGGCTGTTCGATGGCGACCACGTCGCCGTGATGCACCAGCTGCTCACGCGGGACATCCCGCGGCTCTCCACCGTCGTGCCGGACATCGACCCGGCGCTCGATGAGATCGTGGCGAGGGCCCTCCAGCGGGATCCCGATCGACGGTTCGCCACCGCGCAGGAGATGGGCGACGCGCTGGAGAGTTACCTGCGGGGCTCGGGTGAGGACGTCCGCACGGAGCAGCTCGGCGCGCACGTGCTCGAGATGTTCGCGGAGAGCCGAGCGCTCGTGCGCCAGCAGGTCACCGCGCAGTTCGAGTACCTGAGCTCGCTGGATGTCGCGGGCGACATCCAGCGCGCCTCGATGGTCGGAGAGTTCCCCCGCGCCTCGATGGTCATGGGGATGAACCGCTCGATGTGGCCCTCCGCGACCGCGGCCGGTCTACCCCTCCTCAGCGATCAAAGCCACAGCTTCCCCGCCCACCATCATCACGAGCCCCCGGCTGTGGATCCCGGCAGCCTGGGCGCGACGGTGGGGCGCGCCTCGTCCTGGCGGCAGCGTGGGTATCTCGCCTCTGTGCTCGGGGTGGTCGCGCTGCTCGCCGCGGGGGCCTTCGTGATGTTCCGCGACCGCTCGGTGGAGCCCGTCGCGTCGGAGCAGCCTGCTGCGGTGTCCACGGCTGCGACGGCGCTCGAACCGGGCCTGATGAAGGCCAAGGTCACGATCAAGAGCGAGCCCGCGGACGCGAACGTGAGCTGGAACGGGACCATGCTCGGCAAGACGCCCCTCAGCGTCGAGCTGCCTCAAGGGATGCAGGTCGTCGTTGTGTCCAGGGCCGGTTGGGTCGACGTGTCGATCTTCCTGCAGCTCTCCGCGTCGGACGTCGTCGAGCGCACCGTCGCGCTCCGGCGTCAGGACGTCAGCACGATACCCTCCAATTAGATCTCCCCGTCTCCCTGTGAATTCCCCCGATAAATTCGAGGGGATACTTCAGGTGCCGGCCCGGAGGACGCGCATGGAGGAACCTGCCTTGGCGGCGAGGCGGCGGACTTCTCGACCGAGCCAGTCGAGGAAATCGAGGTTCCACGGAGGCCCGTCGGGCCAGCGCTCGCGTATGCGGTCGGCGAGCTCGAGATCCCAGCTCCCGTAGAGATCCACGAGCGCGTCATGCGCCTTGCGGCCGGCCAGCGCTTCAGGGGCCCCGCGAGGCTCGCCTCCGTGCGCGAAGGCGTCATCGCAAACATAGTAGTTGCACGTCGCCGCGCGCCGCTCGGGGGGGATGGTGCAGCCCTCATGACCGTGGAAAGCGCACCTCTTGGGGAGCGCTCTGCCATCGCTGCCCTGGGGCTCGACCCGCAGGATGAGCAGGCCGCGCTGGCCCGGGCGCAGGGTGCCCGCGGCCATCTGCTCGAGCAGCCAGCCAGCGCCGCCGAGCGAGACGATCCGCCCGATGTCCGACCACTCGACCCCGGGCGGGCTGGCGCAGCAACCCGTCGGGCCCTGCGGGCACGAGCCGCACAACGTCGAGTGCAACCGCGTATGCATGCCCGCGAGCTCCAGCCGGATCATCACGCCACCAGCGCTCCTATGCTCTGGGCGTGATCAGACGCTCCAGCCCGCGCAGCGGGATGTCCAGCCAGTCAGGCCGGTTGTTGAGCTCGTAGCCGACCTCGTAAATGCACTTCTCGAGCATGTAGAAGTCGATCAGGAGCACCGTGTCCGCGTCGCCCGCGGGCACGTACGGCGCCGTCTCGTCGGTCCGCGGCTCGGCGGCCGCCTGAGCGCGCGCGACCGTCTCCATGTATCCCGCGAGGTAGCTCGCGGAGATCCACGCCACCCAGGCGTCGGTCCACGGCTTGAGGACGGCGACGTCCTCGGGCCGGAGGCGAGCGTCCCGGAGCGCCGAGGCGCCGGCGTAGTCGAACGAGCGCAGCATCCCGCCCACGTCCCGGAGCGGGCCGCGCTTGTAGCGGCGCTCGTTCAGCGGCCTCGCCGGCTCGCCCTCGAAATCGATCAGGATGAAGTCGTCGCCCGTCGAGAGCACCTGGCCGAGGTGGAAGTCGCCGTGCGTCCGGATGCGGGGGATGTCGAACTTCCTCGACACGATCTGCTGGAGCTTCGCGTTGATCTCGGCCTCGCGCGGCAGCATCGCCGACACCTGCTCCCGCACGTTCTCGGGGAGCGAGCGCTCGCGCTTCCTCAGCAGCGCGAAGGTGCGCGAGAGCATGCCGTGCGCCGACTGGAAGATCGACTGCTGGTGCAGCGTCGAGAACGACTGCTGCCCGAACGCGGGGTCCTTGCTGGGCTTGCCGAGCGTGAGGTGGAGCTGCGCGGTGCGCTCGCCGAGCAGCCGCATCCTCACGAGCTCGGTCCCCATGAGCTGGTTCACGAGCGGCGGCGGCGTCGCGCGCGACGCGTCGACCAGCGTGCCGGCCGGCATCGGCGGCGCGCCCCCCTTCGCCGTCTCCTCGTCGGCGAGCACCCGCTCGAAGAAGCGGTTCAGCGCCTCGAGCGTGCTCGTCCACGCGTCGCTCTGGCTCTGCACGTACTCCTGGAGCATCGCCACCGTGGTCGCCTCGCGACCGCGGGCCTGGTACTCGATCGCCCCGGCGAGCCGCGCCGTGGAAGGGAACTGGTGCTCCGTCAGGTACCGGCCGATCTCGAGCTCCGGGTTGATGCCCTCCTCGACCTGCCGGAAGATCTTGAGGAGGAGCTTGTCGCCGTAGATGATGGTCGTGTTGCTCTGCTCGCTCTCGGAGATGCGCGCCGGGAGCTCTCTCTCGGCGCCGAGCGTCTCGAGCGTCGTCCCGAGCGGCAGCGCGTGGAGCTCGCCGAACGAGCCCGTCGCGACCCCCTGCGCCCGGATCGCGGCGAGGACGAGCGCGGCGAACTCCGGGGTCGCCAGCGCGTCGTAGAGGACGCCCTCCGGCGCCGCCGCGCTCTCCGGCTCGGGATCGCGGATCGTGACGTCCGCGATCACCGCGTGGCGCGCGCGCGTCGCGAGCGTCCGCGCGTAGTCGCCGGTGGCGAAGCCGATCGGCACGACATACGTCTCCGGCGAGCCGTCCGTGTACTCGACGCGCGCGAGCAGGAGGTAGTGCTCCGCCGCGGTCTGCTCGCCGCGCAGGATCGGGATGACGTCCGCGAGGGTCGTGGCGCGCCGCGTGCGCGCCTTGCCGCGGAACCAGCGCCGCGCCGCGATGAACTTGCCGAGCGCGGGCTCGAGCACCTTGCGCCCCTCGGGGGAGAGGAGCGTCCGCCACGAGCCCTTCGTCGCGATCGCGGGCGCCGCCTCGGCGTCGCCCGCGGAGATCGCCGGCGTCGCCGGCTCGAGCGCGAACCAGAAGAAGTCGTGCGGACCGAGCGACAGGGAGTAACCGCGGCTCGTGATCTCCGGGAAGCGGCTCCTGCCGAACAGCTCGACAGGCACCATGCCCTCGAAGCGCGCGAGATCGAGCTCGACGTGCTGCGCGTACCGAGAGAGGTTCGCGACGATGAGCAGCCGCTCGTCCGCGTGCGCGCGGATGAACGCGAGCACCTTGCTGTTGTCCGGGTGCAAAAACTCGATCGTCCCGCGGCCGAGCACCTTGTTCTGCTTGCGCAGGGTGATGAGCCGCTTCATCCACCAGAGGAGCGAAGCCGGGTTCTGCTGCTGCGCCTCGACGTTGATCGCCTCGTAGTGGTACTCGGGGTCGATGATGATCGGCAGATAGAGCTTCTGCGGGTTCGCCCTGGAGAATCCGGCGTTCCGATCGGCGCTCCACTGCATCGGCGTGCGCACCCCGTCGCGATCGCCGAGATAGATGTTGTCGCCCATCCCGATCTCGTCGCCGTAGTAGAGGACGGGGGTCCCCGGCAGCGAGAAGAGCAGCGCGTTCATCAGCTCGATCCTGCGCCGCGTCTTCATGAGCGGGGCGAGCCGCCGGCGGATGCCCAGGTTGATCCGCGCCGTGTGCTCCTGCGCGTAGACGCGGTACATGTAGTCCCGGTCCTCGTCGGTCACCATCTCGAGCGTCAGCTCGTCGTGGTTCCGGAGGAACGTCGCCCACTGGCAGGTCTCGTGGACCACGGGCGTCTGCTTCAGGATGTTGACGATCGGGAAGCTGTCCTCGAGCTCGACCGCCATGAACATCCTGGGCATGAGCGGGAAGTGGAAGTTCATGTGGCACTCGTCGCCGCTCCCGAAGTACGCCGCGGCGTCGGCGGGCCACTGATTGGCCTCCGCGAGGAGCATGCGATCGGCGAAATTCGCGTCGATGTGGCGCCGGAGCTTCCGCAAGAACTCGTGCGTCTCCGGCAGGTTCTCGCAGTTCGTCCCCTCGCGCTCGTAGAGGTACGGCACGGCGTCGAGCCGGAGCCCGTCGACGCCCATCTCCAGCCAGAAGTCGACCACCTTGAAGACGGCGGCGTGGACGTCCGGGTTCTCGAAGTTGAGATCGGGCTGGTGGGAGTAGAAGCGGTGCCAGTAATAGGCGTTGGCGACCGGATCCCAGGCCCAGTTCGATGTCTCGAAGTCCTTGAAGATGATCCGGGCGTCCTTGTAGCGGTGCGGCGTGTCGCTCCACACGTAGAAATCGCGCCAGCGCGAGCCCTTGGGCGAGGTCCGCGCGCGCTGGAACCACTCATGCTCGTTCGAGGTGTGGTTCAGGACGAGCTCGGTGATGACGCGGATGTCGCGGCGGTGCGCCTCGCGCAGGAGGCGGGCGAATTCGCGCCGGGTCCCGTAAGACGGGTTGATGTTGGCGTAGTCCGCGATGTCGTATCCGCCGTCGCGCAGCGGCGAGGGGTAGAAGGGCAGGAGCCAGATCGCGGTGACGCCGAGATCCTGGAGGTAATCGAGCTTGTCGACGAGCCCCTCGAAGTCGCCGATGCCGTCCGCGTTCGAGTCGCTGAACGCGCGGACATGGACCTCGTAGATGATAGCGTCCTTGTACCAGAGGGCGCTGCCTTCGGCGGGAGGGGGCTTTTGATCCTGGCTCATGGCTGCTCCGGCGATGCGCGTTGTCCGCGCGACGACGCCGGGCGCACAGGATACAGCGGCTCGGGCCCTGTGCGGCGTGAGCACGCCGCCCGGGCCAGAGGTGGCCAGGAGGCAAGGCACGCTGCGGAGTCCGCCACTGGGCGCGCACTGCCGTCCCCACGCAGATGACGCGGATCACGTGTATAGTTTAACTACTCGGGATTGCAAGACCACGCGTGCCCGACTTCGGTAGCACGCCACGCGCCGGGCGCAAAGCGGCGCGGTTGCGTTGGGCTTGCGTTCGGCTTGCGTCCGGTTGCGCTCGTTTGCGCTCGGGTTGCGCTCGGGTTGCACCCCGCGCGCTGTCGAGATCGCTGCTTCGTGAGCTCGGCCCACACGTCGAACCGCAGCCGGTGTAAGAAGCGCTGGCACTCGTTCTGCGATCGGGCGAGCTCATGCCCATCGAAGGAGCATTCTCATGATGCGTGTCTTCCACGTACTCCCGCTCTCCCTCGCCGCGCTCGGAGCGCTCGCGTGCTCGTCGACCCCCGAGCCGACGATCGACCCGAACAACCCGTGCCCTCCGGGCCAGTGGTGCGCCTCGGCCGTGCCGACCACGCCGGCGACGGCGGTGCCCACGCCCACCACCACCGCCGCGCCCGCGGGCTCCGCCGCCACGCCGATCCCGCCGGTCGCCGCGGTGGCCGCGACGCCGATCCTGCAGGGGATGGGCACGACGGAGGCCCCGGGGATGAAGCCGGACGGCGGGCCGTTCGCGGGGCAGTTCCAGGAGGGCCAGGCGCTCGAGCAGCAGATCAACATCTCGCCCGGCAAGTGCTACACGGTCGTCGGCATCGGCCTCGGGGTCCAGGAGCTCGACATCCAGCTCGTCTCGCAGCCCGCGCCCGCGCTGCCGCCCGTCGTGCTCGCGCAGGACAGCACCACCGGCGCCGCGGCGACGCTCGGCGGCAAGGCCTCCGGCTGCTGGAAGAACCCCCTGCCGATCGGCGGTCCGGGCAAGGTGATCCTCAAGGCGACGAAGGGCGCGGGGATCGCGGCCGCGCAGGTCTTCATCAAGTAACGCGAGTATCGCTCCCCCGCGCGGGCTGGCCGAGTCCGCCCGCACGCGAAGACGCCCGACCGTGCGCGTGCCGAGAGGCGCGCGCCTCGCGCGCGACTCTTCTATTCCCGCCGCCTTCCTCCTCCCCTAGAGCAGACCGACGCGGCCGTGGGCCGCGCGCGCGACTCCATGAGCGAGACCGTCTTCCTCGGCCCCGACGCCAGCAAGACCTGCGCGAGGCCGCGCTGGGAGTGGCTGTCGCCGCGCCTCCCCCCGGACCTCGAGCAGGAGGCGACGAGGCGCGTCGCGTGGATGGCGCTCTGCACGATCGTGGCGGGCTCCCTCGGCTTCCTCGTGTCGGAGATCTTCCCGGGCCTCGAGCTCGGCCCGTACCCGATCCGCGTCGCGGTCTTCCTGCCGTTCATGCTGGTCTCGGCCGCGCTCTTCGTCATCGCGCGGAAGGGGCTCCTGTCGCCGCCGCGGATCGTCGATCTCTCGTTCGCCTACAAGATCCTGGGCGCCGCGCTGCTCTCGGTCATCTCCAACGCGCAGCCGTGGCCGGAGGGGCCGGTGTTGCCGGGATGGCCGCCGGTGGCCGTCTGGGTGCTCATGTTTCCCATCATCGTCCCCGCCCCGAGCGTGCGCACGCTGTTCACCTCGACGCTGGCGATCCTCACCGATCCGGCCTGCCTCTGGGTGCTCGTCCGCTCGGGCTTCATGGAGCCGCCCTCGTACGAGGCGATGCTCCGCCGCTTCTTCCCGAGCGTCATCGCGCTCGCGCTCTCCGTGCTCGTGTCGCGCGTCGTCTTCGGGCTCGGGCGCAAGCTCGACGCGGCGCGGGAGCTCGGCAGCTACCGGCTCGTCGAGCGGCTCGGCGGCGGCGGCATGGGCGAGGTGTGGCGAGCGAAGCACCGGATGCTCGCCCGCCCCGCGGCCGTGAAGCTGATCCGGCCCGAGGCGTTCCAGGGCGAGCCATCGAGCAACGGCAACGCGAAGGCGCGGTTCGAGCGCGAGGCGCAGGCGACCGCCGCGCTCCGATCGCCGCACACGATCGGGATCTTCGACTTCGGCGTCGCCCGCGACGGCTCGTTCTACTACGTGATGGAGCTGCTCGACGGCATGGACCTCGAGACCCTCGTCAAGCTGGACGGCCCGCAGCCGCCCGCGCGCGTGGTCCACCTGCTCCGGCAGGCCTGCCACTCGCTCCACGAGGCGCACAAGGCCTTCTTCGTGCACCGCGACATCAAGCCCGCCAACCTCTTCCTGTGCCGCTACGGCGCAGATCTCGACTTCTTGAAGGTGCTCGACTTCGGGCTGGTGGCCCAGCGCAGGAAAGACGCGGATCCCTCCAAGCTGACGGCGGACAACGCGATCACCGGCACGCCCGCATTCATGGCTCCGGAGGTGGTGATGGGCGACCACCCGATCGACGGCCGGACCGACATCTACGCGCTCGGGTGCGTCGCCTACTGGCTGCTCACGGGCGCCCTCGTGTTCGACGCCGAGACGGCGATGAAGACGATGTTGCTCCACGCGACGGAGGCGCCCGTCGCGCCTTCGAAGCGCGCGGCGCGCGCGATCCCGCCCGCGCTCGACCGCCTCGTGCTCGACTGCCTCGAGAAGGATCCCGCGCGGCGGCCGCAGTCGGCGCGCGAGCTGTCCGAGCGGCTCGCCGCGCTCCGCATGGACGCCGACTGGACCGAGCAGCACGCGGCGGCGTGGTGGGAGGCGGTCGCGCCGCCGTCGCTCTCGGGCCAGGCGGCCAGGGCGGCCGTCGACGCCTTCGGCTGAGCTCCGCGCGCGCCCGTCCCGGGTCCTCAGCGGATGTTGAAGTCGACCGTCATCAGCTGTCCGCCGCGCTCGATCGCGACGGACAGGCGGTTCGCGGTCCGGAGCCGCGCGTAGGCCTCCAGCGCCTTCTGGGGATCGGTGACGTCGAAGCCGTTGATCGACCTCAGGGTGTCTCCGCTCTCCAGCCCGAGCGTCTCCAGCAGCGAGCCTCGCCTGATCCTGAGCTTCAGCCCGACGACCTGGTCTCCTCGTCGCTCCGGGGTCACCCGGGCGGAGCGCATGAGGAGCGCCTGCTGCTCGAGGATCTGATCGACCGCAGCGCGGTCGACGTTGAACTCCGTGGCGCTCACCCGCTGGATGCGGGCGGCGATCTCCGGCGGGATCGAGTTCAGGTTGTTGTCGCTCCCGACCGGCCTCGCCTGAGGCCGGGGCTGCGGCGCGGGCGCCTCCTCGCGCGCGCTCTTCCCGAGCTTCCCGAGCTGCATCTGACAGCGGGCGCCCCCCGCGGTGATCCAGACGCGGTCCCATGCGATGCGCGTGAGCGTGCCTCCCGCCGCGTCGCCGCCGAGCCGGCGGAGCTGCGTCTGCCCGTCGGGGCCCTCGATGGCCGCGAACGACCACGCGGCGTCCTGCGACGCCGCGATGAGCACCACGCGTCCGGCGTCGCAGGTCGGATCGCTCCACGGATCGCCGTGCGTCGCGGGCGCGCGCTCCTCGGGAGCGCCGCCCGGGGGCGGGAGGAGCGGCCCCGTCGCCGAGTCGAACGGGTTGCGCCGGAGGATCACTTCAGCGCTCGTCGCGTGGAGGCCGTCGCGCAACGCGCGGTGGGACGCAGGGGGCGTGGAAGAGAGCCTCGTGGCTCTGTCCGGGATGATCGTCCTCCCGATCAAGTGAGACACCCCCGACGCCTGAAAGTAGGCGGCGGACGCGATCATCGTGCCCGCGATCCACAGGAAGTGGTGCTTCACAGCCGCATCCAGGTCCACGGGTCCTGCTCTTTCTGGGGCTCGATCGCTGCCCGCGCGCGGGGCGAGCGCCGCGCGCACGCCGGCGTGGAGGCGACCGTGCACAATGTCGCCACCGACCTCCCTCTCGGGACGCGCAGCACCGCGCGTGCCGGCCCGTCGCGCCGGAGCGCCCGCGCGAGCGCCTGTCAGAGCGCGCGCCTTGACCCGAACGGATCGGCGCGCGTCCACGAGCCGCGCGAGCGTCCACGAGCCGCGCGCGCCGCGGCGGCGCTCATCGAGAGGGGGATCGGGAGGAGGAGAGGGTGGGGCAGCGAGCGCCGGCGGGCGGCTCGCTCAGGGCTTCTTGTCGGGCGCCTTGGCGGCGACCGTCGTTCCGGGCTCACCGCGGCCGCGGCGGTACACCCAGGCGGCGAGGACCTTCCGGTCGTTCGCGGAGAGCTTCTCCTCGAACGCCGGCATGTGGCCTTCCAGGTCCTTCGCCATCGCGGCCGGCGGGTAGGCCTTGCCGCTGCCGGGGTTCGTGATCTGCGCCTCGATCCACGCGATCGAGGCCCAGCCGCGCAGCTCGGGGGCGGCCGACTCCTCGTCGTCGGTCTTGCCGTCGAGCCGGTGGCAGCTCGTGCACCGCTGCCGGACCATCTTCTCTCCGGGCGTCCCGGCGCCGGGCTCCCCGCGCGCCTGCCCCTCGAGGAACGCGGCGATCGTCTCCTGGTCGGCCGCGCTCATCGGCGTGAACACCTTCGCCGCCTCGGGATCCGCGGGCGGCTTCACCGCCGACGGCATCATCTCCTTGAACGCCGTCTTGCCGAAGAGGTGGTCGGCGTCGGGATCCCTCAGCACCTCGAGCGCCCAGGCCTTCGTCCCGAACCCGGTGAGGTCCGGCGCCGTCTGCTTGTCCTTGGGCGGGCCGAGATCGTTGAGCCGGTGGCAGCTCGCGCACTCCTTCTTGTAGAGGTCCTCGCCGCGCGTCTCCGGGTCGTTCCGGAGCATCGCGAGCGCTCCCTCGGGCGGGACGCCTTGCTTGAACAGCGCTATCGCGCGCGCGGTCCGCGCGGCGCTCTGCGCCTCCGAGCGCTGGAAGCCCTCGTCCTTCGCGTCCTTGACGAACGACTTCCCCAGCAGGCCGACGGCCCCGAGGCCGATCAAGAACAGCGGCGCGAGCGCCGGCAGCCGCGCCCGGAGCGGGCCGGGCTTCCTGTCGATGAACGGCAGCAGGGCAAGGTACAGCCCGACCACCCCCGGCAGGCCGACGGTCGCGATGAGCTCGAGCGAGCCAGGGAAGTACTTGCGCAGCTCGAAGAGCGGGCGGAAGTACCAGGCGGGGCGGGCGTTGTAGTCGCTGACGGGATCCGCCGGCGCCTCGAGCGGGGCGCCGTGCTCCATGGCCGCGAGATCGAACACGACGACCAGCACGAGCGCCACGGCCAGCAGGATCAGGCCGAGCTGCTTCGGGTAGAACCGATCCGCCTTGCCGAGGTCGGCGCCGTGCGGCGTGCCGAAGCCGTGCCTGCGGAACTGCGCGAAGCTCGCGGCGAGCAGCAAGGCCATGACCGCCGGCAGCACGAAGACATGCAGGCTGTAGAGCCGCGTCAGCGTCAGGTGGCCGAGCGAGCTCCCGCCGATGACGAGCTGCTGCGTGAACGACCCGACCACCGGGACCGAGCCCATGATGCCCGTCTCGACGCGCGCGCCCCAGTAGCCGTCCTGGTCCCACGGGAGCGGGTTGCCCGTGAAGGTGAAACCGAGGATCACGCCGAGCAGGCCGAGGGTCAAAAACCAGCCGATCTCCCGCGGCGCGCGGTACGCCCCGTGGAGCGCGATCCGCGCCACGTGGATCGCGACCAGGATGACGAGCGCCTGCGCGCCGAAGTAGTGGAGGCCTCGGATGAGCCACCCCGCGCGCAGGGTGAAATTGATGTGCGCGACGCTCGCCCACGCCGTGGTCGCGCTCGGGGCGTACGCCGACATGAGCAGCGCGCCCGTGACGACCTCGACGAGGAGCAGCAGCGCGAGCGCGCCCCCCCACACGTAACCGATGCGCGCGCCGCCGGGGATGGGCGCGTCGAGGAACCGGCGCAGCGGCTCGCGGTGCCCGATGCGCTCGTTCAGCCAGTCGCCGAGGCTCATCCTGCGATCTCCTGGAGCTCGGCGACCCCGTCACGGTAGCGCCGGAAGTCCACCTCGAGCCATCCATCGACGACCCGCGTCGCGAGCGGATCCATGGCGCGAGGGGACGGCCCCGTCTCAGGCGCACCCGACAGGCCGAAGCGCGACGCGTGGCACGGGCAGTTGAAGCTCTTCTTGTCGTCGTTGAGCTCGATCCCGCAGCCGAGGTGGGGGCACGTGGCGCTCATCGCGCGGATCTTCTCGCCCTCCCGGATGACCCAGATCGCGCCGAGCATCTGGTCCTTCGCGACCGTGAAGGCGTCGCGCTCCTCGCCGATCACCTTGAGCCGCCGCGGCTCGCTCGGCGGGAGGTCCGCGAGGCGCCCGACCCGGACCCAGCGCTCGCGCCCGCCAGCGGCGCCGGCGCTGCCTGCGGCCGGAGCCGCGATGAAGCTCGCCGCCGGTACGGCGATCGCGCCGGCGCAGGCCAGACCGCCGATCGCCACGAGCGCCTTCAGGGCGCCACGCCGCTCCTCGGGGGCCGGGCCCGCGGACGGCGCGCCGGCGCTCGCGGGGACCCCGTGAGGCCCAGGTTCGTGCGGCAATCCATGTCCGAGGTACCCACCGGCACCAGGTTCCTTTTGCGTCGGCTCTGCCATCTCGTAGGCTCTCCCTCGCTCGCGCCGCTCTCCGAAGGCCGCCCAGACTGGAGCGGGGCCACCGGCGGCCGAAGCGGACGCAGCATATCGAAAACACAGGCGTAACGTTGAATCCTCGCCATCGCGCACATCGGGGCGATTGCGCTTCGGCCGGCACAGCCGAAAGTTCTCTTTCAGTTGTCCGGGTCCCGATGCCTCGTCCCGTCGCCGCAGCGCTCGTGATGTTCGCCGTGCTGGGGGCCTCCGCGTGTGCCGCTTCGCGTCAACCGCCGGCGTGTACGCGTCCCGACCTCAGCGGGTGCGCCATCGAGGACGTCTCGTTCGATGGCGACGACGTGATCAGCGGCGACGAGCTCGCCGCGCGGATCGCGACGGCCGAGAGCTCGCGCCTCCTCGGCGGCGCGTTCGAGCCCGTGCCGATCCTGAGCGTCTGGGACGCGCTCACGGTCGAGTACGAGCGCTTCGACCGGTTCGTCCTCGAGCGGGACCTGGCCCGCATCGAGCGGTACTACCGCGCGCGCGGGTTTTACGGGGCGCGGGTGCGGGCGGCGCGGGTGCAGCGCTTCGGCGGCCCCGGCAAGGAGGGGCGCGTGCGGGTGCGCATCGTCGTCTCCGAGGGCGCGCCGGTGAAGATCGCGTCGGTGGATCTCGCGTGGCGGGACTGGACCCTGGAGAAGGGCAGGGACATCGGCCGGCCGGTGACCGAGGCGAAGGACGAGCTCAAGGTCGGCGAGCGCCTGGACGAGGCTCGGTACGAGGAGCTCAAGAAGAGCCTGCTCCGGGTCCTCACGGATCGCGGCTTCGCCTACGCGAACGTGGAGGGGCACGTGGACGTCGACCTCGTGAAGAACGAGGCGCGGGTCCGCTACACGATCGAGCTCGGCCCCGAGTGCAGGTTCGGCAAGGTGAAGCTCGAGGGGCTCGGCGAGCTGCCCGAGGGGCCCGTCAGGACGGCGATCGGCATCGAGGAGGGCGAGCGCTTCTCGACCGCGGAGCTGGCGGACGCAGAGCAGGCGCTCGCCGACTTCGGCGTGTTCGGCTCCGTCGCCGTGAAGCCCGAGCTCGCGCCGCCCGGACAGCCCAGGAACCCGGTCGTCCCCGTGACCTTCTCCGTGCAGCCGTCCGCGCTCCGCGCCGTGAAGCTCGGCGGAGGCGCCGAGGTCGGCTCGCGCGTCGAGGCGCACCTCGTCGCCGGTTGGGAAGATCGCAACTTCCTCGGGGGGCTGCGCCGCTTCAGCGTCGAGGCCCGGCCGGGGCTCGTCTTTTACCCGGTGGAGTTCTCGAACCTGCTCGGCAAGGAGCTCGGGGACACCTTCCGCCTCCTGCCGGAGATCCAGCTCCGGTCCGAGCTCCGCCAGCCCGGGGCGATCGAGCGGCGCACGGCCGCGGTGCTGCGCGGCTCGTTCAAGCTCTACTGCCCCCAGACGGGTGAGTTCTGCACCAAGCCGGACAAGCAGGGCGCCGGCGAGGGGGAGTCAGGAGCTGCACCAGATGCTGCCCAGGGGGCTCCGGAGCACGCGATCGTCGGCTACCGCGAGTACGTCGGTTCCATCGGAGTCGAGCGGCCCTTCCTGAAATCGGACCTGAACGCGGCCCTCCTCTACAACGTCCAGCTGAACAGCCCGTTCACCTACAATTCGGCGCCGCTGCCCTCCGGGTTCGGGACCCTCTTCATCCCTTACCTCCAGGCGCTTGTGTCCTATGACCGCCGGCTGAACGAGGCGGGGAAGCCCGATCGGGTCACCCCCCATCACGGCTATTACATCGCGCTGGACACGCAGCTGGCCGGCTACCTGGCGTTCGACACAGCGATCGCCGAGGCCCTGGTCGGCGAGAAGGCGCGGGACCCGCGGGACAGGCGGTTTCACTCCGCGCGCGACATCCGTCTTCAGCCCGAGTTTCGCGCCTACTTCCCTGTTTCGAGGACATGGACGCTGGGTTTCCGCCTGATGACCGGGTGGCTGTTCACGGGCGACTACGGCGACGCCTCCGTGGATCTTGCCCAGTGCGACGCCCTCGCGGGCGTGGACAGGGACCGTTGCCGGAGAGACGTGGGGGCCGACCTTCAGCTGATGCAGTTCCGCGGGTTCTTCAGCGGCGGCGCGACCAGCAACCGCGGATACGGGTACAACGAGGTCGGCCCGCACGCCCGCGTGCCGAGCCTGACAGCCGGCGACAGCGCCCACGAGGAGAACGCCCCGCTGGTCCCCATCGGAGGCCGTCTGCTGTGGGAGACGAGCCTGGAGCTGCGGATACCGCTCGGCGAGAGCTTCGGTACGGTGATCTTCGCCGACGCCGGCGATGTCACCCGGGAGCACCGGCTGTTCCGCTCGGGAGCGCAGCGCCTGCACGTCTCGGCGGGCTTCGGGCTGCGCTACGTCACGCCGGTCGGACCGCTGCGCTTCGACGTCGGCTACCGCATCCCCTGCTTGCAGGTGCTCGGCGTCTGCAAGGAGACAAAAGCAGCAGGCTGGCCCGAGGACGAGCGGCCCCCGGGCAAGCTGTTCGATGTGCTGCCCATCGCCGTTAACCTGGCGATCGGCGAGGCGTTCTGACGTGGGGTGATCCCTCCGGCGGGCGCCGGAGGGCGGTGAGGGCCCGCGCCTTCGGGCAGGCCGCGGGCGATCAGCCCTCTTCTTCTTCGACGTTCCAGGCGGACAGCGCGGTCATCCCGATGGCGACCGAGCAGAGGCAGCAGAGGGCAGGCTCCTCGAAGCGGAGCTCGTCGCCGCGCGACCATACGTAGAGGCCGCGTCCGTGGGGCTCCCCCGTGATGGCCACGTTGCACACGTCGCAGCGGAGCTCGGTTGCGCCTGAGGCTGCTTGACGCGCGCGCAGCGCATGGTCGGCGATCGCGTCGACCGAGACGCAAATCGGATGGTCCAGTATCCCTGTGAGCCGGTAATCCGCATTTGCGGTCCCTTCCGGCGTAGGGCAGGGGTCCAGGTTCGCGGTCCCCTTCAGAGCGCCTTCAATCACATCCACCTCCGGCGGCAGGGCCGAATCTAGCTCAGGCCGAGACGGGACGCACGAGAAGGCTGTGCCTGAACACCATCAGGCCTGCTCCAGGGCGCGCATGTAGGCGAACACGCTGGAGCGGCGCGTCATGGCCTGCATGACGTGCCGCTTTGGTGCGCAATAGCAGCGGAATTTGGCGGGATCAGGCGCTGGCGGACGCGGCCGTCTCGGCGACGTCCTGGGCGGCGGCCGAGCGGCTGCCGGCCGAGCGGTCGAGAGCGCAGCTCTCTTCGAGCAGCTCGACGACGTCGAGCTGGCGGATCGACTCCTCCTTGGACTGATCCTTGAGGCCGTCGGTGATCATCGTCTGGCAGAACGGGCAGGCGGTCGCGATGGTCTTCGCCTCCGTCTGGAGCAGCTGCAGTGTCCGCTTGACGTTCACGCGGTCCTTGTTCTGCTCCTCCATCCACATCTGCGCGCCGCCGGCGCCGCAGCAGAGCCCCTTCTGCCGGTTCCACCCCTCGGCCTCGACGAGCTGCAGCCCGGGGATGCGCTTCAGGATGTCGCGCGGCTGCTCGTACACGTCGTTGTAGCGGCCCAGGTAGCAGGAGTCGTGGAAGACCACCTTCCCCTCGACCGGCTTGCTGGGGACGAGCTTCTTCTCGGCGACAAGGCCGAGCAGGAAGTCGGTGTGGTGCACGACCTCGAACTTCGCGCCGAAGTCGGGGTACTCGTTCGCGAGCGTGTTGAAGCAGTGGGGGCAGGTCGTGACGATCTTCCGGACGCCGCCCTGCTCCTTGTAGCCGTTCAGGGTCGCCGCGTTCTGCTCGGCGAGCATCGCGAAGAGGTACTCGTTGCCCGCGCGGCGCGCCGGATCGCCGGTGCAGGTCTCCTCCTGGCCGAGGATGGCGAAATCGACGCCGGCGGCCTTCAGGAGCCTGGCGGTCGCGCGGGCGATCTTCTTCGCGCGGTCGTCGTAGCTCGCCGCGCAGCCGACCCAGTAGAGCACCGGGGCCTGCGGCTTCTCGGCCATGGTCGGGATCTCGAGCCCCTCGGCCCAGTTGCCGCGGTCGATGCGCGCGAGGTTCCAGGGGTTGCCGTTGACCTCCATCGCGTTGAACGGATTCCCGAGCTCCGCCGGGAACTCGCCCTTCACGAGGACCAGGTGGCGGCGCATGGAGACGATCTTGTCGACGTAGCTGATCATCACCGGGCACTGCTCCTCGCAGGCCCGGCACGTCGTGCAGGCCCAGAGCACGTCCGGATGGACGACGTTCGCCACGAGGTCGACCGGCTTGTACGCGACCTCGGGGACCGGCACCGGGTTCTCCGGGGCCGCCTGCTCCGCGTGCTCGGCGCGTTCCTGCGTCTCCGCCGCCTGGCCGTCCTGCGCCGCCGCCCCGTCGGAGGCCTGCCCGTTCGCCTGGGCCGCGTGGCCGTCGCCCCGCGGGCCGCCCGGCCTGTTGATGAACTCCCCCTCTCGGCCGTACAGGTGATCGCGCAGGTCGAGGGTGAGCTGCTTGGGGCTCAGGATCTTGCCCGTCTTGTGGGCCGGGCAGTTGTCGCTGCAGCGGCCGCACTCGGTGCACGTGTAGAAGTCGAGGATCGCCTTCCAGGTGAAGTCCTCGATGCGCGCGACGCCGACCGGGGCGGCCTTCTCCGGCTCCTCGGCCGCCTTCATGACCATCTCGCCGATCGCCTCGGCGCTGCCCGCGACGAGCGGCAGCCGGCCGCGCGCCTCGATGTTGCGCGTGAAGACGTTCGGGATCGACGTGATGATGTGGAAGTGCTTCGAGTGCGGGAGCAGGTTCAGGAACACGAGCACCAGCGTGACGTGCGTCCAGAACCCGATGTGCGCGAGCACGACGAGCGTCCCCGGGCTGGCGCCGCTCAGGAGGACGGCGAACAGCGAGCCCGCCGGGGCCGGGAACAGGTGCCAGCGGAGCGCCGCCGGGTCCGCGGGGACGCCCGCGAACGGGGCCGTCACGGTGGCGACGCGCTCGCAGAGCGCCGGGTCCGCGGGGCCGCACGCCGCCGTGGACCAGCGGTGGTGGAGCACCAGCGCGGCGCCGTCATAGAGCATGTCGCTCACCATCATCGTGACGATGATGCCGAGGATGAGGAGCCCCTCGCCGGACAGGGTCATGCGCCGCTCGCGCTTGATCGCCCGGTAGTAGATGAACACGAGCGCGCCGGTCACGACCAGCGTGGCCATGACGTCCTTCACGAACTCGTAGATTCCGCCGAGCGGCACCGCGCCGACGCCCGGAAGCCGCACCGGCTCGTGCCCCAGGATCCACAGATCGAACGACGGGTCGATGCCGCGCCCCCACAGCATCAGCGTCCGGAGCAGGAGAACCAGGAATCCGAAGAAGATGAGCTTATGCGCCAGCCCGGCGAGCGGGTAGTAACCCATCTTCCGTTGCCGGAAGGCGTACTCCCAGGTGCCTTTGAGGCGCTCTGCGATCCGGTCGAGCCGGTCTTCCCCGCGCCCGACCTTGAGGAGCTGCCAACGCCGGTTGGCGCTCCACGCAAAGGCGGCGAAGAGGCCGACGAGCAATGTGAGCATCCACGTGGGATTCATTCGCGGGGCGTCTCCAGGTGGTAAATGGCCATATCTTTTAAGGTGGGCGGCTGCCGGACGTCAACCGCGCGGCGGCGAGGGAACGCGCGGGGCTTCTTCGCCGGATTTCTATTCTTGCAAGGGCGGATACGTCGGTGCGCGCTGGGGGCTCCTCGCGCGGCGCGGGCGCGGGCGTGCGCCGCGCGAGCGGCTCAGAGCGTGAACTCGACGCTCTTCTCTTCGGTCGCGGCGGAGGGGGACAGATCGAGCGCCATGCTGTACGAGCGCTGGCCGACCCGCGCGCTCAGGCGGACGCGGATGGGGGCCGTCGCGTCGTTCAGCTTGTCGAGCCGCACGACGACGCGGTAGCGGCCCCGCGCCGGCTCGCCCTCGGTGAGGAAGACGTTCTCCACGTTCTGCTCCTGGCATTCGCCGCTCACGCGCGGGCAGTCGCGGTCCTTCATGAGGCCGCTCGCCGTGGGCTCTCCGACGCGCGCGAGCTCTCCCGCCGGGTCATAGACGTTGAGATCGACGTCGGCCTCGGGCTCCTCCCACGCGATCGTGAACTGGAGGATCCCTGTGTGGAGCCCGCAGCCCTCGTCGATCACGCCGTTGCAGTTGTTGTCGCGGGCGTCGAAGCAGAGCTCGACGCCCGTCGGTGTGCAGGCGATCTCGAGCCCGACGCCCTCGGAGACCTTGATGTCCTTCGGCTGGAGGGGCGGCCTAGGTGGGGGCGGCGGCACCTCGATGCAGCCGGCGAGGAGCAGGGCGAGGGCGGCGGCGCGCGTGACGTCGATCGCCGCGCCGGCGAGGCGCGCGCGGAGGCCGTGAGACGCCGGCAGGCGCGGCGCGGCGAGGCGAGCGCGCGGCGAGCGCCGCGGGGGACCGGGGCTTCGCATGGGGGGCTGCATGTTATCCGCCTTCGGGCTCCCGCGGGGCGCCGGCGCTGCGCGCCTCGAGCACGGGCGGCGCGGGCGGCTTCCGCGGCTTGGGGCCGCGCGGCATCGGGGGAGGGGGCGGCGTTCCTCCGAGGGGCAGGGGCAGGTGCATGCCCCGCGCGGCCAGGATCTCCGCCGCGTGGGGGACGGTGAGCACGAGCGCGCGCGCGTAGAGCGTGATCTGGTAGGGCTCCGGCAGGTCGCCGGGACGGCCGTTCGTCGCGTGCTCGAGCAGGATCGCCGCGGTGACGCTCACGTTGAGGCTCTCCGCGAAGCCGCGCATGGGGACGCGCACGGCGCGGGCGCAGGCGGCGGCCAGGTCGGGGCGGATGCCGTCGCGCTCGTTGCCGAGCACCAGCGCGAGGCGGGGGATGCTCGAGAGGTCGCGCGGGGTGAGCTCGCCCTCCGGGTGCGTCGCAACGAGCTCGTGCCCCGAGGCGCGGAGCGCGGCGATCGCGGCCTCGGTGGTCGCGTGCGTGCGCACGTCGACCCAGCGCTCGGAGCCGCGCGAGACCGTGTTCGAGACGAGGAACTGCTCGGCCCGCTCGATGATGTGCAGGCGCTGCAAGCCGAACGCGTCGCAGGAGCGGAGCACGGCGGCCCCGTTGTGCGGATCGTGCGGCGCATCCATGGCCACGGTGACGGCGTCGAGCCGCGCCGCGATGACGCCGCGCAGCCGGGCCCTGCGCTCGTTCGTCACGAACTCCTCGAGGATGCGGGCGACGTCGGCGACGTCGAGGGAGTCGAGCGCGGCGAGCAGCCTTCGCTGCTCCTGCGCGACGAACGAGCAATTGGGGGTCGAGCGGCGCATGGCGAGGGGCGCCTCTATAGCAGGTCGATCGCGACCGCGATCCGCTCGCTGTCTGCGTACTCGACAACGGCGCAGTCGCCGGGAGAGCCGTCCTCCCAGGACAGGCAGACGAAGTCGGCCTCGGCGTCGAGCGCGATCATGGGGTGGTGCCACACGCCGGGGCGATACGTGATGCCCTGGGCGCCGTGGGCGATGAAGGCGCCGAGCGTCGTGAGCTCGGGCCTGTCGCCGCCGAGGGCCACGACGACGAGGTAGCGCCGCGCGCTCATCGGCACGAACGCCTGGGTCGAGCCGGGGTGCTTCTCGAGCAGGGCGATCGGGAGCGGGAAGCTCGAGCGCGGGGCGCAGCGGAACACCGAGACGTTCAGCGAGGCGTGCCCGGGGCGGAGGTTCTCGATCGCGGCGAGGTGATCGAAGCGCCGCGCCGTTCCCTGGTTGGCAGGCCTGCCGGGCTCGCCGTGCGGCGAGGCCATGAGGATGTCGCCATACGGCGCATAAGCTGCGGGGCTGAGCGAATGGGCTGCGATGCGCGGGCGGTGGCTCATCGTCATGGGCGACTGTGGCGGTGTGCCACGCGTGGGACTTCCCTGAGGCTCTCCTGCGCGGCGCATGGAGCGCGCCGGCCGAGGGCACGACAGGGAAAGGGTATCACGTCGCGGGCGCGCCGCAGGACGCCAGCTCGCCGCGAGCGCCATGGGGCCGGGTTTTGCAAGGGGCCTCGCGACGCAACCCCGACGGGTAATGCAAGCGACCCTGGAGCCAGTCATGCGGATTGTTCACAAATCGACATTTCGGAAGCGCCTCGCGGTGGCCTTCTTGTTCCTGGCGGTGCTCGCCGTCATGACGTCCGTCGTCGGCTGCCAGCGCTACGACGTGCTGGTCGAGAAAGATCAGATCGCGGCCCAGAAATGGTCCGATCTCGAGGCGGATCTCCAGCGGCGCTACGACCTGGTGCCGAACCTGGTGGCGGTCGTGAAGGGGTCGGCCAAGCACGAAGAGGAGACGCTGGCGAGCGTCGCCGAGGCGCGCGCCCGCGCGACCAGCGTCCAGCTCAAGGCCGACGATCTGACGGATCCGGAGAAGGTGCAGGCCTTCCAGAAGGCGCAGGAGCAGCTCAGCGGCTCGCTCTCGCGGCTCCTCGTGGTGCAGGAGCAATACCCTGATCTCAAGGCGAACCAGGGCTTCCACAGCCTCCAGGTCCAGCTGGAGGGGATCGAGAACCGGATCCTCCGAGCGCGCCAGGAGTACAACCAGGCGGCGCGCGAGTACAACGCGGAGCTCCTGAAGATCCGGGGCCAGGTGGTGAACAAGGCGACGGGCCAGCCGTTCAAGCCGCGCGTCTATTTCACCGCCTCTCCCGAGGTCCAGTCGGCGCCGAAGGTCTCGTTCTGATGAGGTGCGCGGCGATGCGACGGGTCGGCACGAGCGGGGCGCGGCTGCGGGCCGTGGCCAGGGCCGTCGCGGCCGCGTTCGCGCTGGTCTGCGCGCTCGTCGCGCGGCCGGCCCTGGCCGACTTCACGCCGCCGGCGCTCACGGGGCACGTCGTCGACACCGCTGGGCGGCTCGAGCCGCCCGACCTCCGCGCTCTCGACGCGAAGCTCGATCGCATCCGCCGCGAGACAGGGTTCGAGATCGTCGCCTTCGTGGCCGGATCCCTCGAAGGCGAGACGATCGAGGACGTCGCCTACGAGGCCTTCAACACCTGGCAGCTCGGCCAGCGCGGGGCCGACAACGGCGTTCTCCTCGTGATCGCCCCGAACGAGCGGCGCGTCCGGATCGAGACGGGCAAGGGCGTGGGGGGAGCGCTCACGGATCTCCAGTCGAACGACATCATCCGGCAGACCATCAACCCGCTGCTCAGGCAGGATCGATTCCGCGACGCCATCGACCAGGGAACGGCAGAGATCGCCAGGACGCTCGTCGCCGGGACACCCGAGGAGGAACGGCGCCCGGCGCCCGACGCCCGGCCGGCGCCCGCTCCGGTCTCGCCGATCAAGGTCGGCGTGACGGTCATCGCCATCGTGGCGGCGCTCGTGCTCGCGCTGATTTCACCCTCCTTCCGCTGGTTCCTGTGGCTCGTCCTCCAGGCGCTCCTCTTCCGAGGCGGCGGCGGTGGCCGCAGCGGCGGCGGATCCGGGTTCGGTGGCGGCGGCGGCGGTCGCTCCGGCGGGGGCGGATCCAGCGATAGCTACTGAGCCGCTGCGCGCCGCCTCTTCACCCTGTGCAGGACGGATCCGGCCGATCGATCGGCGTCCGCGCCGGCCTTTCGATCGACCGCTGGGCTCACCCCTGGCGTGACCGGGCGGGCACACACGACATCGACGCCGACGCGGCGCGCGTCGAACCGAGCGGAGATTCCAGGGCGCGCGCGATCTCCCGCTGCGCGCTGACCAGGCGACGCTACGCTCTCGTCATGGCTGCTGCCCTGCGCCCTGTCTTCGTCGTCGACGCTGTCCGGACCCCGATCGCCCGTTACGCCGGCGCCCTGGCGACGGTCCGCCCCGACGACCTCGCGGCGCACGTCCTCGACGCGCTCGTGCGTCGCAATCCTTCGCTTGCGCCGCGCCTCGATCACGTGGTCCTCGGCGCGACGAACCAGGCCGGAGAGGACAACCGCAACGTCGCGCGCATGGCCGCGCTGCTCGCCGGCCTCCCTTACGAGGTCCCGGGCGTCACGGTGAATCGCCTCTGCGGCTCGGGGCTCGAGGCGGTGGCCGACGCCGCGCGGATGATCGCCACCGGGGAGACCGACTGCGCGATCGCGGGGGGCGTCGAGAGCATGACGCGCGCGCCGTTCACGATGCCCAAGCAGGCCGAGCGCTTCGATCGGAGCGCGCCGACCGTCTACGATACGACCCTCGGCTGGCGCTATCCGAACGCGCGGATGGCCGCGCGGTTCGAGCTCCAGTCGATGGGGGAGACGGCCGAGAACGTGGCCAAGAAGCACGGCATCAGCCGCGACGACCAGGATCGGTTCGCGCTCCTCTCCCACGAGCGCGCGACGCTCGCCTGGGAGTCGGGGGGCTTCGCCGCCGAGGTGGTCCCCGTGCTCGTCCCCCAGAAGAAGGGCGATCCCGTCCTGTTCGAGCGCGACGAGGGCGTGCGCGCCGACGCCTCGCTCGAGGCGCTGTCGAAGCTCAAGCCCGCCTTCCGCGAGGGCGGGACCGTCACGGCGGGCAACTCGTCGCCCCTCAACGACGGCGCCGCGGCTCTCCTGCTCGCCTCCGGCGACGCCGTGCAGGCCGCCGGCGCGACGCCGCGCGCGCGGGTGATCGCGACGGCGACCGCCGGGGTGGATCCCAACCTCATGGGGGAGGGGCCGATCCCGGCCGTGAAGAAGCTCCTCCAGCGGACCGGGCTGCGCGTCCCCAACGTGGACCTCTTCGAGCTCAACGAGGCGTTCGCGGCGCAGGCGCTCGCGTGCTCGCGCGCGCTCGAGCTCGACCCGGCGCGCGTCAACGTCCGCGGCGGAGCGATCGCGCTCGGGCACCCGATCGGCTGCTCGGGCGCGCGCATCGCGTGCACCCTCGTGCATGCGATGCGCGCGCGCGGCGCCAAGGTCGGGGTCGCCTCGCTGTGCATCGGCGTCGGCCAGGGCATCGCGACGCTCTTCGAGCGTGCGTGAGGTCATTTCACCGCTCGTTCGCGGCGCCAGATGAGATAAGACCGCCGCAGCAGGACGCAGGAAGGGGGGCCCGCGGCTCACCTCCCTCGGCTGACGCCGCCGCCTCGGCGGCCAAGAACTGACGGCGCCGCCTCGGCGGCCAAGAAAAGGAGAAGGCCTGATGGAATTCCCCCCGATCAACGTGCCCGGCACCGGCAAGCTTCACGCTCGGCTCAAGACCTCGCTCGGTGACATCACGGTCCGGCTCGAGGAGGAGGGCGCCCCCAACACGGTCAAGAACTTCGTCGGCCTCGCCACGGGCGCCATCAACTGGACCGATCCGAAGACCGGGCAGGGGATGCAGGGGACTCCCTGTTACGACGGCGTCCGCTTTCACCGCGTGATCTCGGGGTTCATGATCCAGTGCGGTGACCCGCTCTCGCGCTACCCGGACAAGGCGCAGCTCTGGGGCACGGGCGGCCCCGGGTACAAGTTCGCCGACGAGTTCAACCCCTCGCTGAGGCACGAGGGCGCCGGCGTGCTCTCCATGGCCAACGCCGGCAAGAACACGAACGGCGCGCAGTGGTTCATCACCGACGGGCCGACGCCGCACCTCGACAACCGCCACACGGTGTTCGGCAAGGTCGTGAGCGGGCAGGACATCGTGAACCGCATCGCCAACGTGGCGACCACGCGCGATCGGCCCAACCAGGACGTCGTCCTCGAGCGCGTCGAGATCTTCCGGCAGTAGGCGCGCTGCGCGCCGCGCGGCGCCGTTCAGCGCCGCGCGGCCAGCGCGATGCCTCGCTCGTTCAGCGGGCGCAGCAGACGGTGATCCTGTCGTCGCCCTCCTCGACCTCGCCTGTGGGGTCGCCGCCGCGCGGCTGGCAGCTGCCGCTTACGGTCACCTCGATCGTCACCGAGGCGGCGGGGGGCGGATCGTCGACGCAGGCCCCGTTGAACGGCACGGTCTCACCGGGCCCCCGGCAGCGGCTCTGCTCGAAGAGCGTCAGCGTCGCCCCGCAGCGCACGCCGTCCGTGTCGCACGTGCACCGCGTGCAGCCGCGGTTGTCGACCAGCGAGCTCGCGAACACGTGTCGTTCGCCGAACCCCTCGGGGCAGCTCCGCTCGCCGTCGCGCCAGACGCAGGCGCCCTGCTCGAACGGCGCATCGATCTCTCGCGGGGCGCAGGCCTCGCCGGCCTCACATCCGCCGGCGTCCGACCCAGGGGCGCACACGAGCCCCTCGATACCGAAGCGCGGCGGCGGCAACATCGCGTCGCCACCCGACGCGGCGCACGCCGCCGAATCCACGCCGGGCGCTTCGCCGCTGTAGCTGCCGGCCTCGATGCCGCCGATGTTGATGCAGTCCTCCGTCGTCTGCACCGGCAGCGTCGCGCCTCCCCCGCCACACGCGCCACGCGTGTACACCGTGACCGCGGGCGTCTCGCACTCCACGGTCGGCGCGCCGCACGCGCACGGGCTGCAGGTCGCGGGCGTGTCGAGGGGATCGCGGCCGCCCACGTCCACCCGCTCGGAGAAGCCCTCGGGGCAGGCGACGTCCGCGGCCTCGGGGCCCTGGTACAGGAGGCCGGGCCCTTGCCAGTCCTCGGGCACGGCGACGCAGGCGAACCCTCCGCAGTCGTCGTCGGCGCAGTCGACGGTGCCATCGCCGTCGTCATCATCGCCGTTGGTGCACTGCTCGCCGCCGTCGGCGCCGCCGCTGCTCGTGGTGCTCCCAGCCGATGTCTGGCCTCCTCCAGCTCCGCCGGAGCTGCTGGCCCCGCCGGAGCCGCTCCCGGACGGTCCCGGGAAGAGCTCGGGCTCGAACTGGTCGAAGTCCTGGGTGCAGGCGCTCGCCGCGAGGAGAGCGACGAGCGCGGTGACGCTTTGGAACGCAGAGCGGCGCAACACGACCTCCGGGATCGGCGGGCTTCGCCTCGGTTCGAAGGAGCCCGACCGACGGTATCACGAAGCGCCTGCCCGCACGGCGAGCTCCGCAGCCGGCTATCCCGGTGACCATTCGCCCCGTGAGAAGCGCGCCTGCTGCGGCGCTCCTTGCTGCACCGCGCCCCGTGCGCTGCGTCATCCGCTCGGGAGCGCGCGGGGATCGCCCGACCAGAGCGATGTGAGCGTCTCGAGCTCCCGCGCGAGCTCCTCCGTCGCCTTGTGAGCGAGCCGCGCCCGCTCTGCGGCGAGCGCCTCGATGACGGCAGCGAGCGCGCCGGGCGGCAGCTCCTCAGCGCTCCTTATCTGCGCGAGCGCCTCGTCGGCGTCGTGCAGCTGGCCGAGGCGGCGCTGCATCCGTGACGCGGATTTCGCGGTGCGCTCGGCGCGCTCTCCGAAGAGCGGCGAGAACGTCTCCGCGGAGTAGCGCAGCCGTTTGAAGCGGATCCGGAGCGCGTGCATGGCCGCGCCGTCGCCCGGGTCGCTCGCGGCGAGCGCGCTCACGTCGTCCAGGGCATCACCGATCGCTCGCCTCGCGAGCGCCTCGGCGCCGCGCTTCCTCGCTTTCCGGCGCGAGATGCGCCGCTCGAGGCGCGCGAGGTGAGGCTCCAGCCGGAGCCGCTCGCCCGCGGCCGGCGCGTCGACCTGCGTCGCGCCCGTTTCGCCCGCGGCCGGCGCCTCGACCTGCGTCGCGCCCGCGTCGCCCGCGGCCGGCGCGTCGGCCCGCCTCGCGCCCGCGTCGTCCGGGCGATCCTGCCGGAGCAGCTCGACGATGTGGGCCCTCGCCTCGCGCTCGCGGCGCGCGCGCTGCGCGACCCATCCTGCGACCGCTGCCCGGGCCGCCTCGTCCAGATCGAGCGCGGTGAGCGTCTCGCGCAGCACCTCCTCGTCGCGCAGCGCGCCGGTCGCCCGGGCGAACTCGCGGAGCCCTTCGGCCACGGGGCGGAGCCGCCTCCTGCCGTAGATACGTCGCGCCGGCTTGAGCAGCGTCCGGAGCCGGCGAAGCGAGACCCGGAAGTCGTGCACAGCCTCCGCGTCCGGCTCCGCGCTCTCGCCCTGCTCGCTCGCGGCGACGACGCGCCGCGCATCGGCGCGGACGCGCTCGATGTGGGAGAGCAGCACCGGACCCAGGAAATCTCGCGCGGAGAGCCTCGCGCCGCCGCCGCCGTCGCTGGCTCCGGCGCCATCGCCGCCCGAGGGCGGGGGGCTCCCCTCGAGCGCCGTCACAGGCGCGTGAGCGCCACCGTCACCAGCGGGCGCCTCCCGAGCTTCGCCTCGAGCGTCCGGCGCGCCGCGAGCCGGGCGATCTCGATGATGTCGTTGTCGCGGCGCCGCGCGCGCGGCTCGCAGTCGTTCACCGCCTGCGCGACCGCGCGCGCCGCGGCCCTCAGCGCGCCGCCCTCGAGCTCCCCGGTGACCCCGCGGGCGAGGACCTGCGGCGGCGCCGCGAGGGCGCCGTGCACATCGACGACCAGCGACACGAAGGCCACCCCGGAGCGACCGAGGTTCGCTCGCTCCCGGAGGACCTCCTCCCCGAGCTCCTCGCCGCCCGCCGTCGCCACCCGGCCGGTGACGGCCCGGCCGCTCCGGCCGAGCGGCTGCGTCTTGCCGATCTCGACGACGTGGCCGTTCTCGGCGACGAGCACCTCGGACACGCCGCGCTCCCGCGCGAGCTCAGCGTGCCGCGTCAGGTGGTGCAGCGCGCCGTGCACGGGGAGGAAGCTGCGCGGCTGGGTGAGGTCGATCATGCGCGCCTGCTCCGTCCGGTGCGCGTGCCCGCTCGCGTGGACGCGCCGATCCGTCGACCACGTCACGAGCTCGACGCCGAGGCGGAGCAGCCCGGCCATCATGTCGACGACCGGGCGGTCGTTGCCCGGGATGACGCGGCTCGAGAGCACGACCCGATCCCCCTCTTCGAGGCGCAGGAGCGGGTGCGTCCCCGAGGCGAACCGCGTCAGCGTGGAGGCCCGCTCGGCCTGCGTGCCGCTCGCGATGACGAGGAGCCGCTCGCGCGGCATCGAGGAGGCGACCTCGGGCGGGACGAGCAGGTCGCTCGGCCACGGTAGCCTCCCCACGGTCTGCGCGGCCCGCACGTGCGTCTGCACGCTGCGGCCGAGCAGGCAGATCTTGCGGCGCGCGCGGACCGCGGCCTGACCGAGGGCGAGGAGGCGCTGGACGTTCGAGGCGAAGACGCCGACAACGACGCGCGCCGGCGCGGTCTCGACGAGCTCCGCCAGCGCGTGGGCGACGGCGCGCTCGCTCCCCGCCTCGCCGGGCGAGTCCACGTTGGTGCTGTCGGACAGGAGCAGCCGGACGCCGGCGTCGCCGAGCGCGCGGAAGCGGGCCTCGTCGGTCGGCTCGCCGTCGAGCGGCGTCGGGTCCAGCTTGAAGTCCCCGGTATGGACGACGAGCCCCGCGGCCGTGTGGATCGCGAGCGCCGTCGCGTCGACGATCGAGTGCGTCACCCGGAGCGGCTCCACGACGAAGCCGCCGATCGCGACCTCGCGCCCGACCTGCGTGGGCAGCAGGCGCACCTTGTCCTCGAGCGCGTGCTCCGCGAGCCGGTAGCGCACGAGCTCCAGCGCGTGCGGCGGGCCCCAGACCGGGACGTCGAGGTGACGCAGGAGGAACGGCAGCCCGCCGATGTGATCCTCGTGGCCGTGCGTCAGCACGATGCCGCGCACCTGATCACGGAGCGCGAGCACGTGATCGAAGCGCGGGTGATACACGTCGACGCCGAGGTCCGTGCTCGGGAACGTCACCCCGCAGTCGATGAGCAGCAGCCCATCGGCCTGCTGGAGCGCGAGGCAGTTCATCCCCACCTCGCCGAGCCCGCCGAGGGGCACGAGCCGCAGGGTGGACGGCGCTGGCGGGGGGAGCTGGCTCGGGGCGGGGGCGCTCTGCTCGGGATGCACGTTCGATGGAGGGGGTCTGCCACCCAGGGCGCCGGGGGGCCTACGGCCCGCGGCTTGCTGAGCTGGTCTGAAAGAGAGAGGACGACTGCTTCAAGACGTAACCCACATCGGCTCGCCGTCCCCTTCGAAACTTGGAGCGACAGTGTAGCCACAGGGTGGCCCCTTGCGTCACGCTCTCTCTTTCCAGTTCCAGCGCCGGGGCCAGGCGGCGCCGACCTCACCACCGGATCTCGTGCCGCGCGGACCGGTTCCTGCACACCCTGTTTCCCCCCACCCCCGTCTCCCCCCACCCCATCGTGACCGCCGGCGGACGCCGAGCCGCCTTTCCGTCGCCCATCCCCTGATTCCGAGGAGCCTCCGGTGATCGCTGCCCTGCTCGTCAATCTCCTCCGCCTGCTGCTGCTCCCCGTCAGCGCGCTCCGCTGGGCGTTTGCTGCACCCCGGGGCGGGTACGTCGTCCTCGAAATCGATGGCCGCGTGGTCGACCTGCAGCCCCCCCGGGTCCGCCTCGCGCTCCCGTGGCGTCGGAGGAAGAGGGCTCCGCTCTCGGTGGAGCGCGTCCGCGAGCTCGGCAAGCACCTGATGAAGGATCCGCGCCCGGCGGGGCTGCTCCTCCGGATGCGGTCGGTGCACGCGGGGCCGGCGGTGGCGGCCTCGCTGCGGGACGCGCTCCTCGAGATCCGGGCCGGGGGCAAGGACATCGTCGCCTACCTGCCGATGGGCGCCGACACCACGATGCTCCTGCTCGCCTCGGCCGCGCGGGCCATCGTCGTCGGGCCCGAGACGATGGTGTCGCCGCTCGGGTTCGCGGTGGAGGGCCGCTACGTGCGCCGCGCGCTGGAGCAGGTCGGCGTCGAGCCCGAGGTGTTCGCGAAGGGGATGTACAAGAACGCCGGCGAGGTGCTCGTGCGGGACACGATGAGCGCCGCGCAGCGCGAGCAGGTGGGCGCCCTGCTCGACGGGCGCCTCGGGGACCTGACCGCGGCGCTCGCCCAGGGGCGCCGCGTCGATCGCGAGACGGCCGCGCTGTGGATCGACGAGGCGCCCTTCGGCGCGGTGCAGGCCGTCGCGCGAGGCATCGTCGACGCGGTCGCGTACGAGGACGAGCTCGAGCACATGCTCGCGGCGGGGTCGCTCCCCTGCGCGACAGCGGCGCCGCGCCGCGCCGAGATCGGCGCGGAGAACGCGGACCGCGCATCGGGCGGCGGAGGCGCAGGAGCTCTTGATGCCGCGCGGCATTCGAAGAAGCGCCTCGTGTCGGCGGGCCGCTACCTGGGCGCGCGGCGCGCCCTCTCGATGACGCCGGTGTGGCCTCGGCCCGTCCTCGGCGTCATCGAGGTGCACGGCGCGATCGTCAGCCGCGCCCGCTTCCGGGGCGCCTCCCTGGCCAGCGAGGAGCGGCTCGTCGCGAGCCTGCGCGCGGCGCGGCAGAACCCGCGCGTCCAGGGGGTCATCCTCCACGTCGACTCGCCGGGCGGCTCCGCGCTCGCGTCCGACAGGATCCACCACGAGGTCACCCGCCTCGCCGAGGTGAAGCCCGTCGTCGCGTGCCTGTCGAACGTGGCGGCGAGCGGCGGCTACTACGTGGCGGCGGCCGCGCACGCGATCGTCGCGCAGCCGCAGACGATCACGGGGAGCATCGGCGTGGTCTCGGCGCGCTTCGCGCTCGGTCCGCTGCTCGAGCGCCTCGGCATCTCGACCGACGTCGTGAAGCGCGGCGCGCGGGCCGATCTGTTCTCGCCGTCGCGCAAGCTCGACGCGGGGGAGCGGGCGGTGGTGGAGCGCGAGCTCGACGCGATCTACGCGGCGTTCCTCCGCGTCGTCGCCCGCGGCCGCCGCCGCCCGGTCGAGGAGATCGAGCCGCTCGCGCAGGGGCGCGTCTACAGCGGCGCCGACGCGCAGGCGCGCGGCCTCGTCGACATGCTCGGCGGGTTCGAGCGGGCGCTCCACGAGCTGCGCCAGATGATCGGGCCCAAGGCGGCCGCCATCGAGCCCGCCATCGTGCGCGCGTCGCGGTACATCCCACCTCCACCGCTGCTGCCGGCGCCGGTGCCCACGCTGCTCGAGCTCGTCGGGCTCCGCGGGATCGCCCAGGAGGTGGCGCTCGCCATCCACTGCGAGGGGGAGCGGGTGCTCGCGTACTGCGCTGAGGCCGACGATCTCGACTAGACGGCGACGGCCGGCGGGGCCCCAGCGCGCCCGGCGCGCGCCCATGCCACGCCTGGCTCGATGGAGGAGCCGGTGGTTGGTTAGGCGCATTCCCGGGAAGAGACGGATTTTCTCGCGGGAGAAGCTGTGCGTAATCTGTGCGCGCGGTGGGTAGCACCTGTTCAGAACTGATCACGGATCGCTAGGAATCCCGTACCGGACAGAGAGGCCCTATATGTGGGCCCTGTTCGGAGGGAGATCCCAACATGTAGCGGTTCTCCTTGACGCACGGACCGTTCGCGAGTTTGGATAGCAAGCGGTCAGGCGCTCCCGCATGTCGGCGCACGCCTTTCAGGCATGGCACCTGAAACTATGCTCACTGGTCTGAAGACGGAACGTTTGAGCAGGTAGTAGGGGAGAAGCGACGAGACCTGTGGAGATCGAGGCGATGAGGCCTCGTCGTTCTCCAGGGAACTCTTTGTGCTTTCGGTAGGACCCGGGTCACCGCCAGGTGCGGTGGTTCACAGGAGGACTTGGAAATGGCCCAGTCGGCAGTTGTGGGTGACGGCGGTAAGCTCCCCGCCGGGAACGGCAAGATGACGGCACGGACGAAGGAAGAGGGGGGGGCTCGTCCGGTGACCGGGGGGGCCGCCAAGGCGCAGGTCGACGGCGCAGCCTCGAAGAAGGGCGCCAAGAAAGGGGCCTCGCGCGCCCGCGGGCTCGGGTTCGACCGGCGGTTCACGCACCGGGCCGCGGATCCGCTCGATGAGGTCACCTGGGAGCGCCGATCGAGCGTCATCACCAACCCCGACGGCTCGGTCGTCTTCAAGATGGAAGGGGCCGAGATCCCCGCCGGCTGGTCGCAACTAGCGACCGACATCGTCGTCTCCAAGTACTTCCGCAAGGCGGGGATCCACGGCAAGAAGGAGCTAGGCGAGACCAGCGTCCGCCAGGTCGTCCACCGGCTGGCGCGCACCATCCGCGAGGCGGGTGAGCACTTCGGTGGCTACTTCGCCTCGGCGAAGGACGCGGACACCTTCGAGGCGGAGCTCGCCTACTTGCTCGTCCACCAGTACGGCGCGTTCAACTCGCCCGTCTGGTTCAACTGCGGGCTCTATCACCGGTACGGTATCGAGGGGTCGGGCGGCAACTACGCCTGGAACGAGGCCTCGGCCGACGCGGGGAACGGGAGCGCCAACGGGAAGGCGTCGGCGCCTCGAACGAACGGGGCGGGCGCGGTCGACGACATCGTCGAGACCCGGAACGCCTACGAGCGGCCGCAGTGCTCCGCGTGCTTCATCCAGGCGGTCCAGGACGACCTGATGAGCATCTACGACCTCGTGAAGAGCGAGGCCCGGCTGTTCAAGTACGGGTCCGGGACGGGGACGAACTTCAGCGCGATCCGCGGGAAGCAGGAGAAGCTCTCGGGCGGCGGGACGAGCTCGGGGCTCATGAGCTTCCTCGAGGTGTTCGACCGCGCCGCCGGCGCGACCAAGAGCGGCGGCACGACGCGGCGCGCCGCGAAGATGGTCTGCCTCGACATGGACCACCCGGAGATCGTCGACTTCATCCAGTGGAAGGTCCGCGAGGAGAAGAAGGCGATGGCGCTCATCGGCGCGGGGTACCCCTCCGACTTCAACGGCGAGGCGTACCACACGGTGAGCGGGCAGAACTCGAACAACTCCGTGCGCGTGAGCGACGAGTTCATGCGCGCGGCGGCGACGGGCGCGGCGTGGGAGACGCGCTCCCGGACGACCGGCGAGGTCGTCGACACGCTGAGCGCCAAGGATCTCTGGCGCCAGATCGCCGAGGCGGCGTGGGGCTGCGCCGATCCGGGCGTGCAGTACGACACGACCATCAACCGCTGGCACACCTGCCCGAACACGGCGCGCATCAACGCCTCGAACCCGTGCTCGGAGTACATGTTCCTCGACGACTCGGCCTGCAACCTGGCGAGCCTGAACCTCACCAAGTTCCTCCGCCAGGACGGCTCGTTCGACATCGAGGGCTACCGCCACGCGGTCCGGGTGTTCTTCGTCGCGCAGGAGATCCTCGTCGACTTCTCGGCGTACCCGACCCGCGGCATCGCGAAGAACTCGCACGACTACCGCCCGCTCGGGCTCGGTTACGCCAACCTCGGCACCCTGCTCATGCTGCAGGGCATCCCGTACGACTCCGATCAGGGGCGGTCGGTCGCGGGCGCGCTCACCGCGATCCTCTGCGGCCACGCCTACCGGGTCTCGGCGGAGATGGCCGCCGCGAAGGGGCCGTTCGCCGGCTTCGCCAGGAACCGCGAGCCGATGCTCCGGGTGATGGGCATGCACCGGGACGCCGCCTACGCGATCGACCGCGACCGCTGCCCGGAGTCGCTCTGGCGGGCCGCGTGCGCCGACTGGGACGAGGCGGTCCGGATCGGGCAGGAGCACGGCTACCGCAACGCCCAGGCGACGGTGCTCGCCCCGACCGGCACCATCGGCCTCCTGATGGACTGCGACACGACGGGCATCGAGCCCGACTTCTCGCTCGTGAAGTTCAAGAAGCTCGCCGGCGGCGGCTACTTCAAGATCGTGAACCAGTCCGTGCCCGAGGCGCTTCGGCGGCTCGGCTACCCCGAGGCCGAGGTGCAGGAGATCGTCGCCTACGTCTCCGGCACGAACACGCTCCTGGCGGCGCCGCACGTGAACCGGGCGTCGCTCAAGGCGCGGGGGCTCACGAGCGACGACCTCGCGAAGGTCGAGGCCGCGATCCCCGGCGTCTTCGATCTGGATCTCGCCTTCGGCCCCTGGATCCTCGGCGAGGAGGCCTATGACAGGCTCGGCGTCTCCAAGGAGTCGCGGGCGCGCTTCGGCTTCTCGCTGCTCCAGCACCTCGGCTTCTCGGCCGCGGAGATCGAGGAGGCGAACGAGACGATCATCGGCCGCATGACGGTGGAGGGGGCGCCGCACCTGCGCGAGGAGCACTACGCGGTGTTCGACTGCGCCAACCGCTGCGGCAAGAAGGGCCGGCGGTACCTCGCGCCGATGGCGCACGTCCGCATGATGGCGGCGGCGCAGCCGTTCCTGTCCGGCGCCATCTCGAAGACCGTGAACCTGCCGAACGACGCGACGGTCGAGGAGGTGCAGCGGATCTACGAGGAGGGGTGGCGCCTCGGGCTCAAGGCGGTCGCGCTCTACCGCGACGGCTGCAAGGCGTCGCAGCCGCTCTCGTCGACCTCGAGCTCGAGCGACAGCAAGGAGAGCAAGGGTAAGGCCGACAAGGCCGAGGTCCCCGCGCCCATCGTCCAGGCAGCGACCGCGCTGGCGCGCCCGCGCTCGCCCTCGGCGGCGGCGCCCGAGCGGTTCCGCCTGCCCAGGAAGCGCAAGGGCTTCACGCAGGAGGCGCGCGTCGGCGGGCACAAGATCTACGTCCGAACCGGCGAGTACGACGACGGGACGCTGGGCGAGATCTTCATCGACCTCCACAAAGAGGGCGCCGCGTTCCGCTCGATCATGAACTGCTTCGCGATGGCGGTGTCGATCGGGCTCCAGTACGGCGTGCCGCTCGAGACCTTCGTCGAGCAGTACACCTTCACCCGCTTCGAGCCGCAGGGCATCGTCGAGGGGCACGACTACGTGAAGATGTCGACGTCGATCGTGGACTACCTCTTCCGCGTGCTCGGGGTCGAGTACCTGAACCGCTACGATCTCGCCCACGTCCAGCCGGTCAGCTCGGCCATGGAGGACCCGGTCGAGTCGCGGGCGCAGGAGAGCGGCGCGGCGTCGTTCTCGCAAACGGCGTCGGCCGCGGCGGCGCTGGTCGAGGGCGGGGGACGGGCGGCGAGCGCGCTCGACGCGCAGCTCGAGGACATGATGGGCGACGCGCCGGTCTGCGACGGCTGCGGGCACATCACGGTGAGGAACGGGGCCTGCTACAAGTGCCTCAACTGCGGCAACAGCATGGGATGCAGCTGAGCTGCGACGGGCGGGGGTGGGGGTGACGAGGGAGGGGCCGGCGGGGGGCCCTCCCACGAACTCGCGCCTTTTCGTGGCTGTTGCCTCGTGAACGGGGGAGACGGGTCTGAGAGGGTTCGCTGCGATGCGGGCCGGCGCTCGGATTCGTGGGGCCCTCCCCCGCCGGCCCCTCCCTCGTCACCCCCACCCCCGCCGACTCGGGGGGAAGGGGAGGGTGGGGGTGATCGCGGAGCGGTTGGGGGGAGGCGGGCGCGGGAGCGCTGCGGGTGGGGCCGTACAGGCTTGTACTCGGGCAGCCGTATGGATGCGCTCGGAGAAGCTCTGTAGAAGACGGGCATGATCCGGTCGCGTTCGTCCATCGCCTTCGCCGTTCTTGTCTGCAGCATCCTGTCGAGCTCCTGCCGGAAAGAAGAAGCAGAGCCGGAGACGATCCCCGCGCCCACGCCGACGGTCGCGCCCGTGGCGGCCGATCCGGTGCCGACGGCGACACCGACGCCCGCTGCGACACCGACGGCGGCGGCGACGCAGGAGCCCGCAGCGGGGCAGGAGCCCGCGGCGGCGGCTTCCGCCGAGCCTGCGGCGGCAGCCGATGCAGGGGCGGCGACGGCCGAGGGGGTGACAGGGGCGACGACGTCACGGGGGGGAGGTGCCTCCATCCAGGCGTGTTGCACAGCGCTCCACGCGGTCGCCACCAAGTCGGGCAAGTCGCCGGAAGCCAAGTCGAAGGCGGCGACGGCATCGCACCTCTGCGCCGGGATCGAGAAGCTCGTGAAGAGCGGGAAAACCCCGCGCGCCAAGGCGCTGACCCAGATCCGAGCGAGCCTCGCCGGGACCACACCGCCCGCCGAGTGCAACTGAGCGAGGTCGCCGCGCTGGCCGCTCAGGCGAAGTGGTCGTACCCCCGCGCCACGAGGCTCGTGAGCTGCCCGCCCGGGCCGAGCAACGCCACGTCGCTCGCGCCCTCCTCGCGCGGCACGCAACGGCCGATCACCACGAAACCGGCGAGCTCCCCGACGTCGGGGCCCGCGACCACGACGGCGTAGTCCTCGCCGCCGTAGAGCGCCAGATCCAGCGCGTCCAGGCCGAGCTGCGCGGCGGCGTCGCGGAGGTCGGCGCTCACGAGCGCCGCGGGATCGAGCAGCGCGCGCACGCCGCTCGCGCGCGCGAGGTGCGCCACGTCCGCGACGAGGCCGTCGGAGACGTCGATCGCCGCGCGGGCGCGCGCCGCCGCGCGGAGGCCCGCGTCGATGCGCGCTACCGGGCGGCGGAACGCGTGGATCGCCTGCTCGGCCGCGGCGCTGGCCGGCGCGATGCAGCGATCGAGCAGCGCAAAACCGGCCGCGGCGAGGCCGACCGGACCGGCCAGCGCGAGCGCGTCGCCCGGTCGCGCGCCGTCGCGTCGGAGCGGCAGCGCCGCGACGCCGAGCGCCGTCGTGGTGATCGAGATCTCGCCGCCTCGCGAGAGATTCCCGCCGATGACGGCCGTGCCGATCTCGTCGCACGCGGCGCGCTGACCCCTCGCCAGCGCGCCGAGCTCGTCGTCGCTCACGCTCGGAGGAAGCACCAGCGCGGCCAGCAGGCCGACAGGGCGCGCGCCCATCGCCGCGAGATCGCTCGCCGCGGCCATCGTCGCGCGGTAGCCGAGATCCTCGAAGCCCAGGAGATCGCGCCGGAAATGGACGCCCTCGACTGCGCTGTCGACCGTCCAGACGAGCGGCTCCGGGGCGCCCGGGAGGACGCCGCCCCGCGAGGCCACGGGCGCGAGGATGGCGGCGTCGTCGCCGATGCCGCACAGAACGTGATCGCCCGCCGCGGCCCCGAGCACGGCGCGCAGCATGTCGATGCGCTTCCACTCGGAGCGCCCGCTCATTGGAAGATGGGCGGCAGGACGCTGTTCGCCGGCGAGCCGGCGACCGTGGGCAGCTTGACCACGAACACGGTGCCGCGCGGCTCGTTCGGCTCGATGCGCACCGTGCCGCTGTGCGCCTCGACCAGGCGCTTGACGATCGAGAGACCAAGCCCCGTGCCGCCGTGCTCCCGCGTCGAGCTCTGATCGATCTGGTAGAACGGGTCGAATACCTTCAGCCGCTCGGCCGCAGGGATGCCGATGCCCGTGTCCACGACGCGGATCTCGACCGCCTGCTGGAGAGGCGCGACGAGCACCAGCCCGGGGAGGTCGTCCATGTCCTCGCTCACGGCGCGCGCGACGAGCTGCACCTCGCCCCCCGCCTCGGTGAACTTCACCGCGTTCTCGACGAGGTTGATGAACACCTGGCGCAGCCGGTCGCCGTCCCCCAGCACCGGCGGGAGATCGTCCTCGGCATGGATCCGGAGCTCGACGCCCTTCTTCGAGGCAGCCGGCGCGATGGTCGACGCCGCCTCGACGAGCACCGGGCCGACGGCCACCTCGGTGCGATGCACGATCAACGTGCCGCTCTCCAGCTTCGAGAGATCCAGGAGGCTCATGATGAGCCCGAGCAGCTGCTCGCTCTTCGACCGGATCGTATCGATGAACTCGCGCTGCTCATCGGTCAGAGGCCCGCCGATGCCCTCGGCGAGCATCTCGCTGTACCCCATGATCGACGTGAGCGGGGTCCGGAGCTCGTGCGACACCGTGGCCAGGAAGTTCGACTTGAGCCGGTCGAGCTCCTTCAGCCGCTCGTACGCCTGCTCCAGCTCGGCGTTCTTCTGCGACAGCTCACGGAAGCTCTCGCGGATCGACGCGACGTGCATCGTCGAGGTGAGGAGCGATTTGTGCCCGCTGAACAGGATCAGATCGAGGACCGAGCGGAGGTGATCCGCGATCGCGCCGAGCCGCTCCGGCCGGAGCCGGGGCATCCGCAGCCGCCCCTCCGCCGCAGGCGCGAGATCGAGCTGGGACGCCGCCTCGATCTGCGCGGCGGAGGGCTGGTCGAGGCCGTCCGGGAGGTAGGGGCCCAGGATCGACCGGCCGATCGCACGCCCGTCGTACTCGATCGGGAACACCTGGTAGAGCGCGCCCTCGAAGCAGGGATCCGCGACCTCGCTGCCGGCCGACGCGCCTTGTTTTGCCGTCCGATCCGCCGGCGCCACGCTCACCCGCCGGCCTTCCTGCTCGCCGGTCAGGCCGCTGAGCGCCGGGAGCGGCGCGAGCGCGCCCGACTCCGCGAGCGTGACGCCGTCGATCGCTTGGATCCGGATCGGCAGGCCGAACAGCTTGTGAAAGGACGCCGCCATCTCCCCGAGGGCCTGGCGATCCACGAGATCCTCGAGCGAGAGGGGGCCGATGCCGACCAGGTCGACCACCGGCGCCGCCGCGGGGGGAGGCAGCGTCGAGGGCTCAGGCGCGCTGGACGCGCCGTCGCGCTTCGAGGAGCTGGGCCCGTCCGCGACGCGCGCCGACGGTATCGGCGCGGAGCCCGGCATGCTGAGGAGATCCTCGTCGTCGAGGCCGAAGTCCGCCGGCGTCCCCTTGTGGGCGTCGGGCCTCATGGAACGATCCGGGAGCTCTTCTCGAGGCTGCCGCCCATTCGTCTCGCCAGGAGGTCGTTCACCGAGCTCGTCACCCCGAGCTGGCGCGCCGCGCTGTTCAGGAGCTCCTCGCCGCTGATCGACAGCCGCTTCGAGAGCTGATGCGTCTGATCGAGCGTCTCCCACGTGAGGTGGAGCAGACCCATGAGCGTCTCCACCGTGCCCACGCCGCGGGTCGCGACGGCCTTGTACACCGGCTCCTTGCCCCGCGCGGCGAGCCGCGCCAGCTCCTCGTCGCTCCGGATGTCGGGCAGGTCGCGCTTGTTGAACTGGATGACGAGCGGCATCCTCGCGAGATCGAGGCCGTTCTCTCGCAGGTTCTGGCGGAGGTCGAAGAACGCCTCGGCGTTGCGCTGCGTCTCGGAGATCTGCGAGTCGGCGATCAGCGCGACCCCGTCCGCGCCCTGGAGCACGAGCCTCCGCGTGGCGGCGTGCATCGGCTGGCCGGGCACGGTGAACAGCTTGATGCGGAGCGAGACGTCGCCGTCCTTCGCGCGGAAGGTGAGCGGCAGGAGATCGAAGAACAGCGTGCGATCGTCCTGCGTCTCGAGCGTCATCAGCCGTCCGCGAGCGTCTGACCCGGCGAGGCCGTGCAGCGAGACGAGGTTCGTCGTCTTGCCGCTGAGCGCCGGGCCGTAATAGACGAGCTTGATCGTCACTTCACGGGCTGCGAAGTCGAGCTGCACGGCCGCATTCTCGCATGAGCGCCCGACGATTGGATATGGCCACGGCGCAGGGCGGAGGAGGCCGGGCTGAGCCGGACCTCCTCCCTTGTCAGGAGGCGTGCGCCCCGCTCAGGCCGAGCCGCCCGGCGCGTTGGGCACGCTGGACACGGGCGGAGGGATCGGCCTGCTCTCGCCGTTTTCGACGGTCCAGAGCGCGCTCCGCAGCCCCTCCAGGCGCGACGTCAGCGCCTGGAGCGCCTCGGCCTGGGCGTCGCACGCCTTGAGCTGGCTCTCGCTGCTCGGCTCGGCCTGGACCCGCTCCTCGCGCGCCGCCTTGAGGACCTCGATGACCTCCCGGTGCAGCTCCTGGCCGGCCGTGACCACCCACGCGTCGAGCCGGCTCGCGAACTCCTGGATCATCTCGTCGAGCTTCGGCCCGATCCGGGTGGCGGCCTCGCGCAGCGCGATCGGCGCCATCTCCTTCGCCTTCTTGCGGGTCTCGGCCTCGACCTTGTCCTTCACGTACACGGCCAGGACAGGCGCCGCGAGCGCCAGGATCCCGCCGAGCAGGGCGTTCGTGAACATCACGCCGAGGCCGATGGTGAAGAGCGCGAAGACGCCGACATCGTAGCCGAACGTGTCGACCTCGACGTTCGGCGGCTTCACGTCGCCGCCGAGCGCCTCGCTGACCCGCTTCGCCACGTCGTGCGCGTCCTCGCGCACGAGCGCGATCGTCTTCTCGGCGAGCGCCTCGAGCGCCGTGGCGATCTCCTTCGTCTCGGCCTGCGCCCACTCGGCGAACGTGCGCTCCAGGAACGCCCCGAGGTAGACCTTGATCTCGTCGGTGTGGGCCTCGTCGATGATCGCCGGGAGCTGCCGGAGCACGTCGTCGACGAAGCGATCGAGGTCGCGGTGCACCCACGCCCGGATGGCGCTCACCTCCTCGCGGATGCCGGCGCGCCGCTCCTCGATGGTGCGCGACTGGCCGGCCAGATCCTTCTCGATCATCTCGATGCGGCGGCTGAGCTCGTCGCGCGACATCGCGGTCGCCCGCCGCCGCGCGTCCACGCCCTTGCCGAGCAGGCGCGCGGACTCGAGGCCCTCGCCGAGCGCGTTGTCGAGCAGGATGCGCCCGCGCTCCTCGGCGAGGAACCGGGTCAGGTGATCGAGCAGCTCCGGCATCCCGCTGCCGGGCCGATCACCCTCCAGCGCCCGCTCGCTCGAGATCGGGAAGACCACGGGCGATTTCACGAGCTTCCCGAGCTCGCTCCGGATGTAGGCGAGCGCCTCGACCTCCTCGTCCTGGCTCCAGATGTCGCGCTTCGTCACGACGAACAGGATCTTGTCGCGCGACTGCCCGAGCAGCTTCTCCTGGAGGAAGACCCGCTCGCTCTCCTTGAGCGGCTGGCCTGCGTCGATGAGGAACAGCACGGCGTCCGACCGCGGGATGTAGCTGTAGGTGATGTCCGCCCGCTGGAGCGAGAGGTCGTTCACCCCGGGGGTGTCGACGAGGACCACGCGCTCGCGCAGGAGCTCGGCCGGGTACCCCACCTCGAGGAACTTCACCTCGCCGGCGCTCGACGAGCGCTCGCCGCCGACGGTGAAGGCCCGCACGTCCTCGAACGGCAGGCCGGTGCGCTCGCCCGACGCGTAGACCACCTCGGCGCGCGGATCGGCCGCGTACTCGAGGTGGTGAATCACCGCCGTCGTGGGCGTCACGCCGACGGGGAGGATCGAGGCGCCGAGCAGCGCGTTCACGAACGTCGTCTTGCCGTGGTTGAACTCGCCGACCACGACGAGGTGGAAGCGATCGGCGTCGAGCTTCTTCACGAGATCGTTCGTGATGCGCGTCGCGACGCTCTTGGCGCCGAGGGCCTCGGCGAACGTCACGAGATCCCTGAGCGCCCCGGTCACGTCGTCTTTGCGGCTGTGGAAGGATTCGAGCATGTGCGTCTACCTCGGCCTTGCGCCTTTCCAGGAGCGGGAGCCCCTCAGCCCCAGATCTTGATGACTTCGTGCACCTTCTCGTCGACCTCCTCCATCGAGAGGCCGCCGGCGCCGAGCCCGGCGTGGCGCTTGTAGAGCTCGCTCTCGGCGAAGGCCCGGAGCGCGAGGACGCGCTTCGGCAGCCACGGGTGGCTGGCCGTGAACTCGGCGAACCTGCCGACGCCGCCCTTGCCCTCCTCGTGCTGGGCGATGAACGCCTCGAGGTTGAGCTCCTCGTACAGCTTGGTCGAGCCGAGCGCGAGCTTGGTGAGCGCGCGCGTCGAGACGTCGAGGCTCTTCGCGCAGAGCAGGCCGGCGCGGTCGCAGGTGACCTCGGCCCGGCGCGACCAGCCGGAGAGCGCGAGCATCGCCGGGCCGACGATCCACTTCACGAAGACCGACGCCATCCGCGTCAGGTAGTGCATGGCGGTCAGGTAGACCACGTGGCTGTTGTGGATGTGGCCGCACTCATGGCCGATGACGCTGAGCAGCTCGTCGTCGGTGAAATGATCGACCAGCGCCGAGTGCACCATGATGAACGAGTCGTCGTTCGTCCCGTAGGTGGCCGCGTTGAGGGTGGGGCTGTTGACGATGTAGATCGTCGGGGTCGCGATCCCGAGCGTCTCGGCGCAGTGGACCGCGAGGTTGTGGACACGCGGGAACTGCGCGGGGCCGACCTTGACGGCGTGGCCGAGCAGCTCGTTCTTGCCGACCGTCTTGAACAGCCTGACCGCGGCGGTCACGGCGAGCTCGACCGGACGCATCTTCTCGAAGGCGAGCCGCGTGTTCTTGTCGGACACGTAGGCATACGCGTTGCCCGCGCCGTCCCCGCCGCCCGCGCGCTGGCCCTTCCGTCTCTCGATGAAGCCCTTGAAATCGAGGGTTCCGACCTGTGCCATTCGGCGAAGGTAACGGCCTAGCCGGGACCGCGCAACGCCGCCATCGCCAGGCGCAGCGAAGTTAACGCAAAATCACAGACGACCTCCGCTCACATCTGAATCGGACCTGAATCAGACGGTGAAGACGGCGAAGGCGCCAAGCAGACGGTAAGCAGACGGTGATCGGACAGCGGAAGACGTCGGCGCGAGTCGACGCGGATCAGACGCCGAGCAGCGCGAGGAGCCCCTCCGGGCCGAGGCGCTCGAGCGTCCGCTGCCGCGCAAGGAAGCGCCGGAAGTCCTTGTAGACACCGCTGCCCTTCGGGCGGAGCTCGAAATCGGTGATGCGCGTGATGGAGAACCTCAGCGCCGCGATCACGCTCTCGTGGAACAAACGGTCGCGCTCCTCGGTTGAGAGCGGCCGCACCGCCGTGTAGCCGGCGGCGAGCGCGGACACGAGATCCGGGTCGAGATCGTCGCCGAAGCACCACGCGAGCATCGTGACGGCGAGGTCGAACGCGGCGCTCCCGCGCGAGGCGCTCTCGAAATCGAGCAGCGCCGAGATCTCGCCGGCCTCCCAGAGCACGTTGTCGCGGAAGAGGTCGCCATGGATCAGCGTCTGGGGGCCGGGTGTCCGCGGCGCCGCGGCGCGGATCCGTTCGAGCCGGCCGGTGAGCTCGTCGACGGCGGCGGCCACGTCGGGCGGGAGGGCCGGGGCGGGAGCGGGGGCCGTCGACGTCGCGCCGGCGGCGGGCGCAGGGGAACGGAGCCCCCGGAGCCGCTGGTCGAGGCCGTCGAGGTCGAACCGGCTGGCGTTCGCCCCCTCGAACGAGGCGCCGACGAGGTGCACCCGCGCCAGGGCCGCGCCGACGCGGCGGGTCGCGTCCGGCGTGACGCGCGCCTGGCAGAGCGACGCTCCCCCGACCCACGGGAACAGCGCGACCGGCTTTCCAGCGTGCTCCGCGACGAACGCCGCGCCCGCCGACGCGGCGTCCTTGTCGGAGTGCGCCGCGTCGCGGCGCCGGAGCGGCTGCGGGGTGGCGACGCCTCCGGCCGCGAGGTGCTCGAGCATGCGCGCTTCGCGTGACGCCGCGCCGAGCTGCTGCTCCTCGTAGACCCGCAGGAACACCTGTCCGCGGCCGTCGGCGAGCGTCAACGCGAAGTTGGAGTTGACGCTCCCGGCGAGGAGGCCGCGCACGTCGGCGATCTCCAGGCCGTAGAGCGCGCCGATGCGGCGGGCATCCGCGAGCGAGAGGGGGGTCAGGATGGCCATCGCGGCGCAGGGTAGCCTCGTCTCGCGCGCGGTCTCCACAGGAACCTGGAGGAGCGCGTCGAGCGGGAGGCGAGGAGGGACGGGGAGCAACGGAAGGGGGACGAGCGACGAGAAAATGCGCGCTCCGCACGAAGATCCGCGGTGCCCCTGGTCGCGGACCGGCCCCGCGTGCGTTATGAAATCGAGTAAGCGGGATCGACATCCCCCTTCGATTATCGAATGCCCACCCTCTACGGAAACACCACCGGACTCAGCCCCCAGGCCACCAAGACCCTCGAGCGCATCTACCGCCGCAAGGTCCCGCTCGCCAGCATCGCCACGCCCGAGCTCATCAAGGCGCTCGCCGAGGCGTCGCATGAGACGGGGCGCCAGGTCGGCGCGCTGGTCCACCGCTCGGGCGAGATCGACTACGTCATCGTCGGCGACGCGACCCGGCTGATGCTGCCGGACATCGGGCGCCTCCGCGCCGCGCAGGGCCGCTTCAGGGCGCTCCGGCTCGTCCACACGCACCTCTTCAACGAGCCGCTCACCCGGGACGATCTCGTGGATCTCGTCCGTCTCCGGCTCGACCTTGTCGCGGCCGTGCAGCTCACCCCGCAGGGCGAGCCGCGGACCCTCCAGTACGCGTACAACGTCCCGGTCCACGGGAAGGAAGCGGTCACGGTGACCGTGGACGAGGCCGAGGGGCGCGGCGACGGCCGCGGGGCGGCGGCGCTGCCGTATCGGACCGTGGGCCCCGTCGCGATCGGCCGCGCCGACGTCGATTTCGGCGCGCTCATCCAGGCGCTCGAGGACGAGTTCACGAAGCGGTCGCGCACGCGGTCGGTCGCGGCGAAGGACGGCCGCGCGATCCTCGTCCACGTCGCCGAGAAATCCAAGGTGGGCGCGCTCGCCCGGGCCGAGGAGAGCCTGCGCGAGCTGACCGAGCTCGCCGGCACCGCGGGCGTCGACGTCGCGGACACGGTCCTCCAGCTGCGCGATCGGCTCGACCCGCGGCTCGTGCTCGGCAAGGGCAAGCTGGACGAGGTCGTGCTGCGCGCCTCGGAGCTCGACGCGGAGACGCTGGTCTTCGACCGGGATCTGACCCCCTCCCAGGCCTCGGCGATCGCGAAGCACACGGATCTCAAGGTGCTCGACCGGACGCAGCTCATCCTCGACATCTTCGCCCAGCGGGCCGAGTCGTCGGACGGCAAGCTCCAGGTCGAGCTGGCCCAGCTGAAGTACACGCTCCCTCGCCTCGGGCAGAAGGACGACTCCCTGTCTCGCCTGACGGGCGGCATCGGCGGGCGCGGTCCGGGCGAGACGAAGCTCGAGATCGGGCGCCGCCGCGCGAAGGAGCGCGTCAGCTTCCTGGAGGCGCAGCTGAAGCGGCTCTCCCGCCAGCGCGAGCAGCGCCGCCGCCGCCGCGCCCGGCTCGGCGTGCCGGTGGTCTCGATCGTCGGCTACACGAACGCCGGCAAGAGCACGCTGCTGAACACGCTGACCGGCGCCGACGTGCTCGCCGAGAACAAGCTGTTCGCGACCCTCGACACCCGCTCGAGGCGGCTGCGCTTCCCCGAGGAGCGCGAGGTGGTGATCACCGACACCGTCGGCTTCATCCGGGAGCTGCCGAAGGACCTGTTCGCCGCCTTCCGGGCGACGTTCGAGGAGGCCGCCGACGCCGACCTCCTGCTCCACGTCGTGGACGCGAGCGATCCCGCGCGCGACCAGCACATCGAGACGACCGAGGCGCTGCTGACCGAGCTCGATCTCATCGGCATCCCCCGCATCGTGGTGTTCAACAAGGCGGACCTGATCGCCCCGGCGGAGGGGCGGCGGCTGCTCCTCGGGCACCCGGATGCGGTGGTCCTGTCCGCCACGGACCGGGAGACGACGCGGGAGCTGCTCGCGAAGCTCGCGGAGCGGCTCAAGAGCCGCTGGGAGGAGGCCGCGATGGTGCCTGCCTACGAGGCGGAAGCCGCGGAGGACGAGCTCGGGGACGGCGGGCTGTTCGAGGGAGAAGCCGAGTCGATGACGGTGCTGGGCCCGCCTTCGAGCTCCGGCGCAGGAGAGCTCAGCGCGCGCGTGAGAGGGACGTTCGAGGCGTGAGCTCCGCCGGGCTCCCTGGGGAGCCCGGCGGGAGCCGGAGAGAGCTCAGGGCGTCTCCGGGATCTCGTCACACCTGAAGAGGGGGCTGGGGAGGCACTTGCCGCTCGCGCACTGCTCGTTGGTGGTGCACTCCTCGCCACCCACCAGCTTGCAAGCGCCCTTGCCATCGCAGGTGTTGATGCCGCTGCAGTCCGCCTCGTCCTCGGTGCCGAGCGGGATGTTCGAGCACGTGCCTTCCAGATCCTTCACATTGCAGGCCATGCACGCCGTGTCGCAGGCGGTGTCGCAGCAGACGCCGTCGACGCAGAGCCCAGTGGCGCACGCGCTCGCTTCCGTGCACTCCACGCCGTTCGCGGGCTTGCACTCGCCGGCGGCGTCGCACGCCTGGCCCTCGTCGCAGCCCAGGCCCTCCGCGCCGGCCGCGGCCAGCACGCAGGCGCCGTCCGCGCACTCGTGGCACTTCGCGCAATGCGCGTCCTCCATGCACTCGGTGAAGCAGGCGTTGGCCGCCTCATTGCAGGCGAACTCCTCGCACTCTTTCTCCTCGCCGGGCCCGCACTCCACGTTCTCCCCGTCGCAGGTGCCGCGGCTCGTCTCGACGCCCTCGGAGCACGTCGCCTCGCCGCACTCGGTCTCGGCCTTCGAGGGGCCGCACTCGCCGTCGTCGCCCGACGCCTTGAGCGCGGCCGTGCAGGAGTCGCACTCCGCGTCGCAGGCCTCGTCGCAGCAGACGCCGTCGGCGCAGAAGCCGCTCGTGCAGTCGGTGGCTGCGGTGCACGCCTTGGCGGCGTCGCACTTCGGACAGATGGAACCGCCGCAGTCGACGTCGGTCTCTTCGTTGTTCTTCGTGCCGTCAGAACATCCGTCGTTGGGGACGTCCTCGTCCCCCGGGATGCGCGAGCGATCGACCGAGGCGATGAGCTCGCAGCCCATCCCGAGAGTCGAGAGCGCGCCAGCGCAGAGCGCCATCGCGAGAAGATGCTGTTTCTTCCACATAGTAGTCCCCTTAGAAGGTAAACCGCGCGGCGGCGCCGCCGCCTGTCGGGCTGACGAACGGAGTGACGAACGCCTTCTTCGTCGCGCTCGACGCTGCGGCCTTCGCCTGGGCCGGGTCGTCGCTGAGGAGCAGGACCGCGCCGGTGACGCCGAACGTGAGCGCCACCGCGAAGGACATGTCCGCGATGAGCGCGAAGCGATCGACCTTGTCCGCGGTCTTGGTCGTCGGGGCGTCATCGAAGTCGCTCTTCGCGCCGAGCGCCTGGATGCCGAAGATCGTCCCGACCACCACACCGGCGCCGGCGAGCCCGAGGGTGACGTAGGCCGGCACCGGAGAGCGCGGCTCGATCGGCGCTGCCGGCGGCGGCGGCTGCGCGGGCGGCACGTCGGCGGGCGGCGGCGGGGTGGGGGGCTGGGCCGGCGTCGCAGCGACAGGCGCCGGCGCCTGCGGCGTCAGCGTGACGTTGACCTCGCGCGCCTCGGCGAAGGTGACCTCGAGCTCCTGGCTCGCGTCGGCGAACCCCTCGGCGGAGACGGTGAGGGTGTGCTTGCCGGGGGGGACCGAGAGCTCCTTGCCGGTCTGGGCCACGCCGTCGACCGCGACCTTGAGGCCAGGCGGCGCCTCCGGGACGGTCGCGACCTTCACCTTCGCCGGCGTCTTCTTCAGGGCCTCGACGCGCGTCTGCCCCTCGGCGATCTTCTCCTTGAACTTCTCGGCGTCCGGCTTCGAATCGAGGAACGCCTGCCAGGCCGCGACGGCCTCGGTGACGAGGCCCTGCTTGTCGAGCGAGAGGGCGAGCTTGTACTTCGGTGCGGCGCCGGGCACGTACTCGTCCGCCTGGCGGTACAGGTCGGCCGCGACGGTGTACTCGCCCTTGTCGAACCTGGCCTCGGCCTCCTTGTAGAGCTTCTTCGCCTCGTCCTTCTTCTGCTTCTCGGTCAGCGCCTTCTTCGGCTTGGTGGTGGTGACCTTCGTCGCGGGCTCACCGGCCTTCGCGGGAGCCGCCGTCGCGGGCGTACCCGCCTTCGCGGGAGCCGCGGCGGGCGTCCCGGCCGCGGGCGGTGTCGCGCCGGCCGCGGGCGGCGTCGCAGCGGGGGTGGGCGCCTGCGCCGCGGATGTGGCTGGCTTCGCAGGAGCCGCCGCGGGGGCGGCCGGGGCGGCCGGCTTAGCTGCCGGGGGCGCTGCCGGCTTGGCATCCGTCTGCGCGGATGCCGGACTGACGTTCGTCAGCGTCAGGAGCCCAGAGACCATCGCCGCCGAGGTCAACATCGTCAGCCGGCCCGATCGTGAACGCATACCGTAAGCCCTCCTCCGCGGATAGTGTCGCGTGGGCGCCCACTTAAGCCTTGAAGGCCGCTCTACACAAGGGGTTTCGCGTTCATCCGGGGGCACGCGCGCCTTGGCCGAGATCCGCGCCGAGGCCCGCGCCCCCGCGGCGCCCCCGCCGCTCCGGCGCGGCCTCCTCGGACATCAAGGCTCGTCGCCTCGCTCCAGCCATGCAGGGAACCGAAGCCTCGCCTCCAGCCCGAAGCCCAGGGTCGCCCGGCGCATGCGCGCGGCCCGCTCGGGGCCCCGAGGGAGGCTCTCGCGGAGCCTGCGCAGCGCGTCGATGTAGCGGGCGAACCGAGGATCCGAGAAGAGGGCGCCGAGGTCCTCCCGGATGCGCCGTATGGTTCCAGGGCTGACGCCATGGCTGCTGAAGCTCATCGTCAGTCCGGAGGCAGAGACCACCGAAGGATTGACGAAGTTCGACACCTCCGGGCGATCCAGCGTGCAGACGAGGCGCCCGGCGCCCGCGAGCTCTCGGTGGAGGCGCCGCGAGAGCGCCTCGTCGCCCGGCACGAGGAACACGATCGCCGCCCCGGCGAGGTCGCCCTCCACGAATGCTCGCCGGTGCAGATCGAGCCGCCCCTCCCGGCTGGCTTGCTCGATGGCCCCGTCGATCTGCCCTGGAGCGACGACGGAGACGCGAGCGCCCGCCGAGAGGAGGCGCTCCACGGTGTACGGGGCGTCGCCATCCGCGCCGATGACGAGCGCCCGCTGGCCGTTGAGATCGAGCGCGATGGGAAAGAGGCGCATGGGGGTGGATCCGACAACAGAGCGTCCGCGCGACGAGTGTAGACCGACGCGTCGCCCGGCGGGCGAGGGGCGTGACGTCGAGCGAGGCCGCCGCTCAGCGGCCGGGAGACCTCTGGGGAGGAGGAGGCGGGCTGGGCGGTGGCACCGGCGGTAAAAAGGACTGCGTGCGGAAGGCGAGCATCCGGTCGGCGTTGCCGATGCGCGTCACGAACAGGCCGACGAAGGAGCCGAACAGCGAGTCGCCCGGCCCGATCGCCGTCGAGCCGGGCGGTCGGGTCACCCACCGCTTGATGCGATCGAGCATCTCGGCGCTCATGGGGTTCACCTCGACCAGCACGGCGACGAAATAGCGGCTGCCGTCGCGGACGAGCGATCGCTCCACGAGCGGCAGCCGCCGGGCCTCGGCGCAGTTGCGGAGCACGCCCTCGACGTTGATCGCGACCGTGCTCGACTGACCTCCGGCCTGGATCAGCTGGATCCGGAACAACTCATCCCAGAGGTCGTAGACGATCCGGCAGCTCTTCGCGGCGAGCGCGACAGGGTTGCCTCCGCTCTCGTGGAAGAGGTAGCCGCGCATCGTGATGACGGTGGGGAGCCCGCTGAGCAGCTTCTTCGAGATCTCGCCGTCGACGACGTCGCGGAAGCCCACGGTCAGCTGCACGATCGTCTTGTCGAGCGTCAAGCTCGCCACCCGGGTGGGCAGCGCGGCAGGCGCGCCGAGCGCCTGTTGCGCGTCCGCGTCAGCGATCTCCTTGGGCCCCGGCCCCTCCTGGGCCATCGACCAGCTCGCTCGGAGGGCGAGCGTCGCGAGCAGCGCGATCCCGAGCCAGCGCGCCGCTCCGCGGCCGAGCGCCACGAGCGCTCGCCGCGCCTCTCGGAGGTGCCAGGCGCGGCGGCCACCGCCCGCGCGCCGCGCACCGCGCACCGCGCGCTTCGGTCCGCGATGTGCATTGGAGCAGAATGAGCAGAGCGAGCAGATCGAGCGGCTCATTTCCGCTCACCGCGTCGCGCCGGGATCAGCCCGAGGAGGTTCGAGAACGCGAGCGTCACCCCGCCGACCGCGGTGTCGACCCGCAGACCGAGGTTGTAGGTGAGATCCACGGGCACGCGGGCGAAGCCCTCGTATCCGGTCGGCGCATCGGTGAACTCGCGGCGCGTCGCGAGGCCGTACAGGCCCGCGGCGCCGAAGAGATCGACGCCGTAGATGGATCCGCGGCCGGCGTAGACCGGGATCCGGTACTCCGCCTCCAGCTTCGCGGCGAAGTCCCCGTACCGGACCTCGATGATGTCCGTGCTGAGGAAGTTCGGCGGTTGCCTCCGATCGGGCGCGAGATCGAGCAGCCGATCCGGCAGGAGGTCGGTGAGATCGCCGACGTAGAATTTCTCGAAGAAAGGCGCGTCCCCGGCTATCGCGCCGGCGAACGCCTCGACGCGGAGCACGTGCCGCAGCGGCAGGCGGAACCAGCGCTGCGCGCCGAACTCGAACTTCTGGTAGCCGTAGTCGCTGCCGAACGGCGGTACGCCCACCGTGACCGAGACCGACGCGAGCGTGCCCTGCGTCGCAAGGAAGGGCGCGTCGCGCGTGTCGTGATCGATCGCGGCGTGCAGCGACGAGAGCACCGTCTTGCCGCCCAGGATGTCGAATTCGATGGGCTCGCGGCTGTTGCCGCGCATGTGCGAGGCGACCGTGGGCACGGTCGCGTCGATCTGCTCCAGGTGGTAGTCGAGCGACAGCCGCGAGGAGGAGGAGACGTCGTGACCTGTGCCGAGCGTCGCGCCGAACCGCTTGTAGGCGACGACGGCGTAGCCCGTGACCTCGCGCTGCTCGAGCAACGGGGACTCGAAGACGACGTCCCGGTTGCCGAAGAAGTCACGGGCGTCGTTGTAGAGCACCGTCACCGTGGCCGACCAGCGGGTCCCCACGAACGCGGGGTCGACGAAGCGGGTCCTCAGCGCGAGCTGGTCGGCCGCGAGCCCGACGCCGGCGCCGAGCGTGATCCCTGTCCCGGCGAGGTTGGTCTCGGCGACCTGCACGCCGGTGAACGCGGAGAGCGGCTTCGCGTTGCCCGCGGTGTCCTCGTCGGCCGCGATGCCGAGCCAGAGGTCCTGCACGACGAACGTGTTGCGCTCGACGACGTCGATCACGAGCGTCGCGCTCCCGCGCTCGACCCCCTTGCGGAGAGAGAACCCGACCGAGGCGAAGAACCCGGTCCCGAGGAGGCGGTAGCGCGTGAGCTCGATCTCCGGATCCTCGACGTCGAGCAGGTCCCCCGCGCGGAACCTGACGTAGCGGAGGATCACGCGCGCGGCGGTCCGCACGTTGCCGCGGATCTCGATGCCGTCGAGGGTGTACCGGACGCGATGCCTCTCCTGCGCCGCGCCGGGCGACAGCGCCGCCGCGTGGGGGGGCGCGGAAGCGTGCGGCGCTCGCTCCTGCGCCGTGGCCTCTGCGCCGGCGGCCACCGCGCCTTGCCCGAGCGCGCGCCTCGGGCACGTCCCCAGGAGCAACGCGCATCCGATCGCGAGGTGGGCGCGGCCGAGCGCAGGGGGCAGGGGGATGGCCCGGGAGCGTGAAGAGCTCCGGAATCGAGGTGGATTCACGGGATTCCTGCAACGCCGCCGAGGCCTCCCGAGGCGTCGGCGGCGCGCCCTTCAGCAGCGCACCCTAGCACGATCGATCGCCTCGCCGGAGGAATCGGTCGCGTCGAGATCGACCCCCGCCGCGGTGTCCTCGGCGACGGCGTCGGAGGGGACAGGGGGCGACGGCGCCCTGCAGCGGATCTGCGCCGCAGCGGTCACGCGCTGTGGCCAGCGTGCATCCCGCGGCGTCGGGGCGGGCTCGGTGTGCTCTGCCAGCACGAGAAGGTCCAGCCGGGCCGGCGTCGGCTCGATCAGGTGATCGGCCGCGGCGAGCAGCAGCGCCCGGACCTCGGTCCGGACGCTGGCCTCGCGCGCCCAGCGCGCGCCGACGCTCGCGGCGATGGCGCGGGCGAGGAGGAGCTCCGCGCGGCCGCGCACGTCCGCGGGGATCCAGTCCGCGATGAGCGGATCCGCGAGCATGGATAACGTCTTGCGCAGCGCGGTGACGCGGCGAGGGCCGAACCTATCCGGCGCGCGCTCCGCGTGGCGCGCGAGGCGCCCTGCCCTGCGGAGCGCGCGCCTCGCCGCCCTGCCGACCACTGCCCCGTGCACGGTGAGCCGTTCGCGCGGCGCATCGATGGCGCGTAGCACCGCGGCCAGCGAGACCCCGCCCGCGATCACGAGCGCGACCGTCACCGCCGTGGCCTCGAGGCCGTGCAGCTGAAAGCCGCCGGTCGCCGCGACGAAGGCGCAGGCCGACGCGAGCAAGAGCCCCAGGGAGCCCAGCGCGCCTGCGGTGTGCGAGCGGCCGCGCCAGGAGCCGCCTTCGCCGTGGAGGGTCCGCGCGTAGCCGTCCGGCGCGATGAGCCGTCCCCCGCTTGGGATGAGGCCCACCATGGCTCGCCGCGCCGCGCGCCCGAGGCCGACCTCCAGCGGGCCGAGCTCGATGCCGGGCGGCTCACGGAAGGGGCTCACCCATCCAGAATAGCCCATCCGCCGCCCTCACGGAGGGCGGGGGCCGGCGCGCAGCTGCGGCGGCGAAGCCTCGCCGTCTGCGGCCTCGCTCTCGCGGGCGCCGCCGCCATCGGGGTGATCCCGATCGGCAGCCCCGGTCGCGGTGACAGGGCTTCGTCCGTCTACAACGGGCTCTGTGGTTGCTGACAGCGCAGCGCCGCGCGGCGGATCACGAAGAGCGAGCCGCCGCCACATCGAGGCAGCGGCGCCCGGCGCATCACGGCTTGCCCGGGCTGTCCTTCTGTGCCCGCGATGCCTTCTCGACGAGGCCGCTCGTGCCCATGCGTGACGCGAGCGCCGAGAGCACCGCGCGCAGCGGGACGCCGCGCGACGCGACGCCGACCAGCAGGTGGTAGATGACGTCCGCCGCCTCGGACGCGACGCGCTCGTCGCTCTCCCCGGCGATCGCCTGGGCCAGCTCGCCGGCCTCCTCGCGGAGCTTCGCCCCGATGAGGGGCGCGCCTCCGTCGAGCAGCTTCCGGGTGTAGCTCTTCGTCGCCGACGACGCCTTGCGCGCCTCGATCTCGCGCTCGAGGGCCTCGAGCAGCGCGGACGCGTCCTGCCCCTCATCGGCGGCCTCGGGCTCCCCGTCGCCGCGGGCATCGACCTGCCGGAAGAAGCAGCTCGCGCTCCCCGTGTGGCACGTCGGGCCGCGGGGCTCCGCGAGGATCAGGAGCGCGTCCCCGTCGCAGTCGGCGTGGACGCTCGTCACCGCCAGCGTGTTGCCGCTCGTCGCCCCCTTTTCCCAGAGCTCGCCGCGCGAGCGGCTGAAGAAGGTGGCGCGCCCCGTCTCGAGCGTCCTGGCGAGCGACTCCCGCGTCATGTACGCGAGCATCCGGACCTGCCCGGTCAGCCGATCCTGCACGACGGCCGGTACGAGCTTGCCCTCTCCGAATGCGATCTTCACGTTCTATGCCTCTCCGGTGGTGTCGGGCGCCTCGGCAGCGCCGGTTTCGCGGGCCGTCGCCCGGCCTTCGTCCTTTGCGCTGCCGCGCCTGGCCCGCGACGGCGCGTCGCCGGCCTTCGCCGGCGCGCTCCGCTTCTTTCTCGGCGTGTCGTCCTCGTCCTCGTCGTCCTGGTCCTCGTCGTCGTCGCCATCTGCTTGCTTGTCGGCGGCGGCGGCGGGGCTCTCCGGGAGGCTGAGCGCCATCGCCTGCTCCGGGTGGTCCAGGGCGGCCTTGTGATAGACCGCGAACGCGATCGACGCGGCGAGCCCGGTCGCCAGCGCGACGGCCTGGGAGGTCGAGTACTGGAGGGTCGCGGAGGCGGCGAACGTCTCGGGCCTGAGGGCCAGGTACAGGGCGACCGCGGGGACGAAGGAGAGCACCTGCGTCACCTTGCGCACCACGTTGTCGCGGAGGAGGTGGGAGAACCCGATCGTGTACCCCACGGCGAAGATCACGAGGCCGGCCGGGAGCAACACGTGCTCCGGGAGCGACGGCGGGATCGAGCCCCGCTCGGCGTCGTCGCGGAGGAGCTCGAGCAGGTAGCGGCAGACGCCGTAGGAGAACGTGAAGATGAGGAAGATCTCGCCACGGAACTTCTGCCGGCGGCGCGCGAGGAGGAGGAGCGTGAGCAGCCCTGCGCCGACGAGCGCCTCGTAGATCTGCGTCGGGTGCACGGCGAGCGACGCCTCGGAGCTCGGATCCAGCCCGCGCTCCTTGATGTGCTGCACCCACGCCGGGGACCCGCTGCCGTGGTCCAGCGTGCCCTCGGCCCAGCGCGGGAACGTGCCGAGCTTCTTCAGCCAGGCGGGCGCCGTCTCGCCGAGCGGCCGGCCGAAGTCGCAGCCGAAGAGGTAACACCCGATGCGCGTGATCATCAGGCCCGAGGCGAGGCTCGGGACGGCGACGTCGGCCCAGGGGAGCAGCGGGATGCGATGGGAGCGCAGGAACAGGTACGAGCCCAGGAAGCCGCCCAGGAAGCCGCCGTACGCCACCAGTCCGCCGCGGCGGATGTCGAACATCGCGCCGAACGAGTCGAACTCGTCGAGGTTCGTGAGGATGTAGAGCACGCGCGACCCGACGACCGCGGCGAGAGCGGTGACGACGTAGCAGTTGGCCATCGTCTCCTTCGGCAGGCCGTCGCGCTCCGCGAGCCCGAGCGTCAGGTACCAGCCGACGACGAGCGAGAGCCCGAGCATGACACCGTAGCTGTAGATGGGCAGCGGACCCAGGGTGTAGGTCTGCTCCTTGACCTGAGAGGCGATCGCGGCGAGCGCGACGCCTGCGATGCCCGCGGCCGTCGCGCCTGGCTTGTTCTTCGCGATGAGCAGCCCGATCGCGCCCGCGAAAGCGACGCCCGCAGCGATCAGGAAGACCCAGAGCAGGGGCACGGTCCAGGCGGGCAGCGGGACGCGGAACAGGATGGGATGCATGGCGCCTCTCCTTACGCCTGGGCTTGGGGACCATCAAGCATCGTCTCTCGCGCATGACGCAGCGAGCCAAAGCGTTCGCTGACGCTGGTCCAACCGCGCCGGGCGATCTCGATGTGCCCGGGCCGTCCAGCGCAGCGTGATGTTCTCCCCACCCCTGTCGTCGGCGCCCGCGAAGCGGCTCTCGAAGTCCGCGCGCGCCGCTGCTAGCATCGATTCCGTGCTCTCTGGCCGTGCCACCGTCGGGGTCTTCGCAGTGCCTGGACTGCTCGTGAGCGCGGCGTGTGTTCCCGAAGGGCCGGCCACGGGGGATGTGAGCGCGCGGCCAGCCGGGACGGTCGCGCCGTCGGTCTCCTTGCCGACCGCGGGCGCCGCTCCGGGAGCGCAGGGGACGGGCGTGTTCGAGGACGACTTCAACCGGCCGGCGCTCGGCCCCGACTGGAACGCCTTGAGCTCCAAGTGGGCCATCGACGAGGGGCAGCTCTGCGTGCGCGCCGCGAGGAACCGCGGCGTGTGGTTGAAGCGGCCGCTGCCGGAGAACGCCCGGATCGAGTTCGACGCCATCGCCGAGGCCCCAGACGGCGATCTCAAGGCCGAGCTCTGGGGGGACGGCCGGAGCGGGGCGACGGCGGCGAGCTACACGAACGCGACGAGCTACCTCGTGATCCTCGGAGGATGGAAGAACACGAAGCACGTGCTCGCGCGCCTCGACGAGCACAGCGCCGAACGGCTGGAGATCGACGTGGATCCGGACAGCGACGACGACCGCGCGCGGCCGGTTGCGCCGGGGCAACCGTATCGCTTCCGGATAGAGCGCCGTGACGGCAGGACCCTCTCCTGGTCGGTGAACGACGTCGAGTATCTGGAGCTCAGCGACCCTGCTCCGCTCTCCGGTCCAGGGCACGAGCACATGGGCTTCAACGCATGGGATGCGCCGGTCTGCTTCGACAACCTGCGCATCACGCCCCTCTAGCCGCGATGGAATCGGGTGAGGTCGAGCGGGAGCTCGAGGAGCTGGAGACGCGCATCGAGCGGCTGCGCGCGCTCTACGAGCAGTACTTCATGGGGATCGAACGGCTGGAGCCGCTCATCCCGCGCAAGGACGTCGAGCGTCGCATCTGGGTGATGCGGCGGGAGCAGATCAGGAACACCGGGCTCCGGTTCAAGTTCCAGATGCTGATCCAGCGCTACAACACGTTCCAGCAGTACTGGGGCCGCATCTCGCGCGAGATCGAGAACGGCACGTACCGTCGCGACGTCATCCGCGCAGCGAAGCGGGTCGGAGCGAAGGAAGCGCTCACGATCGTCGGCCGCAAGCGGGCAGAGCGCTACGGGGAGCTCGCCGAGCAGCAGGAGGCAGCGCGCGAGCCGGTCCACCGCGCCGATGACAGCGGCGATCACGAGGAGATCGACGTCGACGACGAGGCGGTCACGCTGGCGCCCCCGCCTCTGCCCGCCGCGTCGCTTTTGGGAAAGCGATCGCTGGCCGCGCTGGCCGCCGAGGAGGCCGCGCCTCGCGCCGCGGCCGCGCCGCTGACCGCACTGGAGGCGTCGAGCGCGGCGCCCGCGAGCTCGCCGGTGCGCCCCGCGCTCGCGCCGCCTGCCATGCCGCAGGCCGCCGCGGTCGTGAAGCCCGCGCCGCTGGGAGGGCTGCCCCGGGGGCTCGGCCTGACCAGGCCCCAGCAGAAGCCGGCGGAGAGCAAGCCGGCAGAGGCGAAGCCGGCCGAGGCCGCCCCAGCGGGCGCGAAGTCGCCGGCGCGCCCTGCCGTCGACAAGGCTCAGCCTGCGGCGGGCGCGAACAGCCGTCAGCGGCTCGCCGAGCTCGCGGCGGAGATGCGCGCTCAGCGCACCAAGACCGGCGACGCGTCGAAGGCCGCGGCTGGGCCTCCAGACGTGTTGACCGACGTCGCGTCCGAGCCTCCGCCTGCTCCGAAGCGACCGCCGCCACCGAGCCCCGTCAAGCCTTCTCCTGGCGCTCCGGCCGAAGCCCCAGCGGTCGCTGCCGCCGCCGCGGCGGGCGAAGCGAAGGGCACCGGAGCAAGGCGGCAGGAGCGCGTCCACTCGGAGCGCCCGCCGTCGGCCCGGCGCCGTCGCTCCACCGCGCCGCCTGCCGCGGAGACCGGCGCGGCCAGCGGCGCTCGGCATACGGCGCCGCGGACGCCGTCGCGCCCCCCGGAGGCCGCGCGCGCCGGCGTCGACGCCGCGGTGCGCGCGCGACCCGCGCCCCCGCAGCGATCTGCTGCGCGCGACGACGAGCTCCCGGAGCAGCGGTTGCGTCAGATCTACGCGAAGTACGTCGAGACGAAGCGCGCCGCGCGTGAGTCGACGGCCGGCGTCACCTACGAGCGGCTGGCCGAGAGCCTCCGCGCGCAGGCCGCGAAGCTGCGTGCGACGAACCCGGCCAAGTCCGTCGACTACGATGTCGTCGTCAAGGACGGCAAGACCCTGCTGAAGCCGATCCTCAAGTAGCCGAAGATCGGCTGGCGGCAGGGCGGACGGGACGTCCCAAGGCAGGGATCGACGCGGGACCGACGCTCGGCGAACGTGAGGAGCATGAGCGCTCCGAGCTACGCTCGGTTCGTCGAGACGCTCCCGAGGGCGCTCGCCTCGTCAGACGGTCGGGCTGGGCGGGTGAGGATGTTCCGGCGGATCAGTGGTGCGCGACGCGGCGCCAAAGCTGCGGCAGTCGCTGGACCCGCGGAGGTACTCCGGCGTCGTCCTCGACGAAGAGGATCGCACACGCCGTGCGGTCGGCCTCGCGCATCCTCGCGCATAAGTCGGCGAGGTCATCGTCGGCGTCCACAACGTCGGCTTCGGCCGGCTGGGAACAGCCTTGAACGTATTTGACATTGTCAAGGGCGATCCATCGCCCAGCGAACTCTTTAGATCGACATATGTCGCGCCAGCTCATTCGAGGCGCGACCAAACGAATCTTACTGCCCATTTCCCGTGAGCGACCTTCTCCCCCGTGTTCCAAAGTCAAGCGCCGACCAAACAAAGCCAGGGCGCGGCGTGCACTGAACTTTCAGAACTGTCGGGGCAGGATCTAGCACCGGTCAAAATCGGGCGTCAAGGCAAGCCTGGAACAGCCCGGACCCGCTGAGTGTTGTGCCCGATCCGGCCCGCCTCCTTCATCGACATTGCGCTGGCAGCTGGGACATCGCCTCGCCCGCCCCGATCCGCGCGGCGGCCAAGGCGTGGGACTTCGCCGCGCACCCCTTGGACGCGACCGCCCGCTTGGCGCTCGCGCTGATGGCCGCCCTCGCCTCGGCCTTCTTGGGGCCATCGCACGACGCGAAGCGCTTCACTGCGAGATCCGTGTTGCCGCCGTTCGCCAGGTTGATCGCGGCCCTGCACTCCTGCTCCGCCTTCTCGTTGCCAGGCGGCGGGGCCTTGGGCCCGGTGGTCGCGGTCGGGGTCGTCGGGGTCGTCGTGTTCTTCGGGGTGTCCGGAGCCGTCTTGTCCGGGCCGGTGGGCTCGGGCGGGGGAGGCTCCGGGGTGGCGGTGGGCGTGCTCGTGGGCGTGCCCACGGGATCCGACGCCACGGTGACCGACGGCGCGCCCGTGGGCAGCGGGATCGCGGTCGACGTGCTCTCCTCCGTCGTGCTCCCGCCGCTCCCCTTCGTCATCATGACGATGCCCACGACGCCGAGCACCGCGACGGCCGCGACCGCGGCGAGGATCGGAGCTGCCTTGCTCTTCTGCGGCGCCGGCGGCGGCGCGGGGAACACCTGGCCGCTGCCCGTGGGCACGGCCGGGTGCGCCGGGACGACAGCCTGATCCATGACCGTCGGGGCCTGATGGGCCTGATGGTTGACGACGGTCCTCACCGGTCCCGATCCGGTGGGCGGCCCCGCGACGAACAGCGGCTCCCCGAGCTGCGTCTGACCCGAGCGCGACGGCATCAGCGCCGTCCCGCTGGTCGGCGCGTCGCTCCCGACGAGCGTGCGCGGCGCCGCCGCGAGCACCGAGAGGCGAGCGCCCGCGCCGATCGTGAGATCCTCGTAGAACTCCCGCGCCGACTGCTGCCGGTCCTCGCGCCTCTTGCTGAGGGCCCTCATGACGGCCGCCTTCATCTTCGGCGGGGCCGCGGCGCCCATCGGCACCGCCTCGAACGGGAATGGCTGCGCCGTCATGTGCTGAGTCGCCCATGCCCACGGCGTGTCGGCGTCGAACGGCAGGCGCCCGGTGAGCATCTCGTAGGTCAGCACGCCGAGCGAGTAGATGTCGCTCCGCGCGTCGAGCTCGGTCCCCGTGAACTGCTCGGGGCTCATGTACGGCGGGGTGCCGAGCACCGTCCCCTGCTGGGTCAGCTTCTGCTCGGCCTTGGCGCTGCGCTCGTCGCGCTTCGCGATGCCGAAGTCGAGGACCTTGACGTAGTCCTCCTCGCCGGCGCGCTTGGTCAGGAAGATGTTGGCGGGCTTCAGGTCGCGATGGACGATCCCCTTCTCATGGGCCTCCTGGAGCGACCCGCACGTCTGCGCGATGATGCGATCGACGCGCTCGGGAGAGAGCGCGCCGCCCCGCTCGAGCGCCGTCTCCAGCGACTGCCCGTTGAGGAGCTCCATCGCGATGTAGAGCTCCCCGGTGTTCGTCTGCCCGAAGTCGTAGACCTTGATGGTGTTCGGGTGCTCGAGCTCGCTGACCGTGCCGCACTCCCGCATGAAGCGCGCGACCACCTGCGGATCCTTCGCGTGCTGCGAGAGGAGCGTCTTGATGGCGACCTTCCGCACCGACGTCCCCATCGGCTGCTCGCCGTTGTAGACGCGGCCCATCCCGCCCTCGCCGAGCACGCCCATGATGCGGAACCGGCCGCCGACGATGGCGCCGATGAGCGGGTCTGCTTCCACCGGCGCGACAGGGAGGAGCGCGCCGCACGTGGCGCAGAAGCGCGCCCCATCGATGTTTGGCTGATGGCAAGCGGGACATTCCATGCGATCGAACCTCTACCCCCGAAGCATGACGGAACGCGATCGTCGCCTCGGGCCGCTCCGCGGCGCGCCCGGGCGAGCGTGCGCCGGGCAGGATCGCAGCAGCCGCGAGCGGAGCGCAAGGGACCTCTCGCTCGCACGAGGCGCCGCCGACGCGCGCCCTCGTCGCCCTCGTCGTCCCCGTCGTCCCCGTCTTCGCCCCCTCGTTCTCGTTCCACGTTCGCTTGCGTTCGCGCTCACGCAGCTGCTCGCCCGAGCCGCGTCGTCGCTGCGCGCGGCGTTCGGCGCGGGGCACGTGGCCCAGGCGACCCCCGCGCGCGCCTCGCCGCGGCGCTCCGCGCGCTGCGGGATCGTTCTATTCGACGCCCGCCGACGTCCGCACTTGAAAACCGGGAGCGCTCGAGCGAGATCGGCGCCGTCGGAGGACGCCGGTGCTCTGGACCGCCCAGCTCGACCACGCGGCCAGACCGCGCTCTCGCAGCCGATTCCAGCGAAACGGACGAAAACGATGCACACCGCTTGACACGTCTCTTGCAGGGGGCTAAGAGCCTCCTCCCTTCGCGGGACTCGTCTACCTTCGGAGCGACGTGAGCGGCACCAACAGCTTCACCTCGCTGCGGTCCAGCCCGGTCGGCACACTCCGAACCGCGCAGGCAGGCGGTCCAGCAGGGCCGGGAGTTGATTGCTCGCACAGAAGTGATCGGTCTTGGGACATTTCGCTAGGTCAGCACGCACGTTTCCCGGAGCCCGGGGACGAGCAGCGGGTGGATGCCGCTGGCGTAGCTCAATCGGTAGAGCACCTGCCTTGTAAGCAGGGGGTTAGGGGTTCAAGTCCCCTCGTCAGCTCCGATGCAAGGCAACAGATTGGCGGTTCGGGAGGTCAGGGCAGAGACAAAATCGGCAAGATCCGATAAATAGAGAAAATCTGGAGGGTTGCCCGAGCGGCCAAAGGGAGCAGACTGTAAATCTGCCGGCAATGCCTACGATGGTTCGAATCCATCACCCTCCACCGGAGCGTCCTTTCGCTCCGAAAGCGGTTCGACCAGGATATAGATCCGCCGGGATCACTCTCGACGGAAGCCCGCGGGCGTAGCTCAGTTGGTAGAGCGTCAGCCTTCCAAGCTGAACGTCGCCGGTTCGAACCCGGTCGCCCGCTCCGTGGTCGGTCGTTTGCCCACCTAGCTCAGTTGGCAGAGCACGTCCTTGGTAAGGACGAGGTCGTCGGTTCAATCCCGATGGTGGGCTCCAGCCAGGACAGCGAAACGCAGCCGCGAACTTCATTTCGGCAGGAGACATCTCGATGGCCAAGGAGAAATTCACTCGTACGAAGCCGCACGTGAACGTGGGCACCATCGGCCACATCGACCACGGCAAGACCACGCTCACGGCGGCGCTCGTCAAGGTGCAGTCGAAGCGCAACCTGGCGAAGGCGATCTCGTACGCCGACATCGCGAAGGGCGGGACGGTCCGTGACGAGACCAAGACGGTGACCATCGCGGCGGCGCACGTCGAGTACGAGTCGGCGAACCGCCACTACGCGCACGTCGACTGCCCCGGGCACGCCGACTACATCAAGAACATGATCACCGGCGCGGCGCAGATGGACGGGGCGATCCTCGTCGTGTCGTCGCTCGACAGCGTGATGCCGCAGACGCGCGAGCACGTGCTGCTCGCCCGGCAGGTCGGCCTGAACCACATCGTCGTGTTCCTCAACAAGTGCGACGCGGTGGACGACCCGGAGATGCTCGACCTTGTCGAGATGGAGGTCCGCGAGCTCCTGTCGAAGTACAAGTTCGACGGGGACAACGCGCCGGTGGTCCGCGGCGCGTCGCTGCCCGCGCTTCAGGGCGACCCGAAGTGGGAGGAGACGATCCAGCAGCTCCTCAGCGCGCTCGACAGCTACATCCCCGAGCCGGTGCGCGACATCGACAAGCCGTTCCTGATGGCGATCGAGGACGTGTTCTCGATCAAGGGTCGCGGCACGGTGGCCACGGGCCGCATCGAGCGCGGCGTGATCAAGGTCGGCGACGAGGTGCAGATCATCGGCTTCAAGGACACGAAGAAGTCGGTCGTGACCGGCGTCGAGATGTTCCGCAAGCTGCTCGATCAGGGGCAGGCGGGCGACAACGTCGGGTGTCTGCTCCGCGGCGTGGAGAAGGAAGAGATCGAGCGCGGCCAGGTGCTTGCGAAGCCCGGGTCGATCACGCCGCACACGAAGTTCACCGGTGAGGTGTACGTCCTCAAGAAGGAAGAGGGCGGGCGCCACACGCCGTTCTTCACCAACTACCGGCCGCAGTTCTACATCCGGACGACGGACGTGACCGGCACGGTGAACCTCCCCGAGGGGGTGAAGATGGTGATGCCGGGCGACAACATCACGATGACGATCGAGCTCATCGCCCCGGTCGCGCTGGAGGAGCAGATGCGCTTCGCCATCCGCGAGGGCGGCAAGACGGTGGGCGCCGGCGTCGTCACCAAGATCCTCGCGTAGGAGGCCGACGTGGGCGAGCAGGCCGGTGGGTGGCGTGCGGCGCGCATCGCCGTCTCACTGGCCTGCAGCGAGTGCAAGTCGCGGAACTACAAGACCACGAAGGCACCGGACCAGGTGGTGTCGCTCAAGAAGTTCTGCAAGCAGTGCAAGAAGCACACGGTTCACGACGAGACGAAGTGAACGAGTGCTCAGGAAGGCGCAGCGATTCTAGGGGTATAGCTCAGTTGGTAGAGCAGCGGATTCCAAATCCGCAGGTCGGGAGTTCGAGCCTCTCTGCCCCTGCCGGGGGATGTGGGCGCCTCAGGGCCGCCCCTGGATCCTCACCGAGCAGGCCTTTGTCTGCCGCGGTTCGGCGCGTTTGGTGTTGTTATGGCGAAGGGTCAAAAAGACAAGCCGCCGACGAAGGTCGCGGAGGACGAGGAGCCGGAAGAATCCGGACCGAGCTCGCCTGCCGAGGACTCGTCCCTCGTGGCGCAGAGCGAGGGGACGGGGGCTGCTGACGCGAAGGACGCCGAGGCGCCGCGTGCCGATGAATCGAACGACGCCGATGAGGCCGAGGACGAGGAGGTCGCGGCCACTCAGCTCGGCTCGGAGCGCTATGTGCTCGCCGGCTTCTTCGCCGCGGGAATGCTGCTCGCCTACCTGCTCGGCAAGGTCGTCCATGGCGTCTGGGCGACCCTCGCCAACAAGGACTGGTTCAGCCGGGCGCTGCCGGCGCTCTCCGCGGTGGGTGACGACGACAAGACGACGTACGGCATGATCGTCGGCGGCGTCGTCGCGCTGGTCGTCGTGTTGCGCGCGTTCCGCAACGCCGAGCTTCGCGCCTGGAGCGACGAGGTCGCCGCCGAGCTGGCGAAGGTGAAGTGGCCGACCAAGAAAGAGGTGACGAATGCGACGTTCGTCGTCATCGCGACGACCACCGTGGCGACCCTCTACCTGGCGCTGCTCGACCGCTTCTGGGCATTCGTGACCAACATCGTTTACGGCGATGGAAGCTGAAGCAGGGAGACCCTGAGGGAATCAAGCGCCATGGCCAAGAAGTGGTACGTCATCCATACCTACTCGGGATACGAGGCGAAGGTGCGCGACGCGCTCCAGCAGCGCGTGAAACAGTACAGCCTGGAGGATCGGTTCGGCGAGATCCTCATCCCGAGCGAGACCGTCACGGAGAACCGTCCCGGCGGTAAGACCCGCGTTCGTCAGAAGCTCAGTCTGCCCGGCTACATCTTCGTGGAGATGGAGATGAACGAGCAGGTCTGGCACCTGGTCAAGGACACGCCCAAGGTGACCGGCTTCATCGGCAACCAGACGCCGCAGGAGGTCCCGATCGTTCAGATCGACAATCTCCGGCGGGGGATCGTCGAAGGGGCGGTCAAGCCCAAGCCGCGGCTCACGTTCGAGGTGGGTGAGGAGGTGCGGGTCCTCGATGGCGCCTTCGCGAACTTCACCGGCACGGTCGATGACGTCAAGATGGACAAGCAGAAGCTCAAGGTGAAGGTCAGCATCTTCGGCCGACCCACCAGCGTTGAGCTCGACTTCTCAGCCGTGGAGAAGCGCTAGCCAGGAACGGTCGGCTGCAAACCTGCGGGCGAGCACCGCGCCTCCGTGGTGCTTCGCTGTTTCTCTGAATAGTAGACCGCCCGTCGGGCGGCGGTTCGATAGGGTGCGAGATTCATCATGGCGAAGAAAGTCACAGGGTATGTGAAGCTGCAGCTTCCGGCGGGCAAGGCCAACCCGTCGCCCCCCGTCGGTCCGGCGCTCGGCCAGCACGGCGTCAACATCATGGCGTTCTGCAAGGACTTCAACTCGCGGACGGCGGCGCAGGGGGACATGATCATCCCGGTGGTGATCACGGTCTACTCGGACCGCTCGTTCACGTTCATCATGAAGACGCCGCCGGCCTCCGTGCTCCTCAAGAAGGCGGCGGGGCTCGAGACGAAGAAGAAGCCGGGCGCGGGCTCCAAGGAGCCCAACAAGGTCAAGGTGGGCAAGGTCACGCAGAAGCAGCTGCAGGAGCTTGCCCAGCTCAAGATGCAGGACATGAACACGACGAACCTCGAGTCCGCGATGCGCAGCATGGCGGGCACGGCGCGCTCGATGGGCATCGACGTCGTCGACTGAGGGGTCGTGGCGCTCCCCGCCGTCGGGGATGCGCCCCGCCGCGCCGGGCGCCCGAGAGGGGCGTTCAGCGGGCCAGAAGCAAGACTTACCACGGTAGTTTAAGGCGCACCGTGGGAGGCGAGAGCCGTTAAGAAGGAGGGCATGTGCCGAAAGTCGCCAAGAAGAAAGTCGCAGCGCGGGCAGTCGTCGACCGCGCTCGAAAGTACACATTGCAGGAGGCGTGCGCGCTCGTGAAACAAGCGGCGCCCGCCAAGTTCGACGAGACAGTGGACCTCGCGGTCCGGCTGGGTGTCAACCCGCGGCACGCTGACCAGATGGTCCGTGGCGCCGTCGTGCTCCCGCATGGGACGGGGCAGTCGCTTCGGGTCCTGGTGTTCGCCAAGGGCGAGAAGGCCAAAGAGGCCGAGGCGGCCGGCGCCGACTTCGTCGGCGAGGCGGATCTCGTGAACAAGGTCCAGGAAGGCTTCATGGACTTCGATCGCGTGATCGCCACGCCGGACATGATGGGTCTGGTGGGCAAGCTCGGCCGTATCCTCGGTCCGCGCGGCCTGATGCCGAACCCGAAGGTCGGGACGGTGACGTTCGACGTGAAGACGGCCGTCTCGGAGGCGAAGGCCGGCAAGGTGGAGTACCGTGTCGAGAAGGCGGGCATCGTGCACGCGCGGATCGGCAAGGTCTCCTTCGCGGAGAACGCGCTCCATGTGAACGCGGACGCGCTGATCCAGGCGCTCGTCCGGGCCAAGCCGGCAACGGCCAAGGGCATCTACCTCCGGAGCATCACGCTGTCTTCGACGATGGGCCCCGGGGTTCGCATCGACCCGGTCCATTTCATCGGCAAGACGGAGGAGGCGTAGCCCATGGAACGGTCCCAGAAGGAAGTGCTGATCGGCTCCGTCCGGCAGAAGTTCGAGCGGATGTCTTCCGCGGTCTTCCTGGATTTCAAGGGGATGAACGTCGAAGCGGTCACCAAGCTTCGCGATGAGTTCCGGAAGTCCGGCGTGGAGTACCGGGTCGTGAAGAACACGCTCGTCCGCCACGCCATCAAGGAGCACCCCTGGGCGAAGACCCTCGCGAAGAGCCTGACCGGCATGACCGGCGTGGCCTGGAGCTACGAGGATCCGAGCGCGGCAGCCAAGGTCGTCAAGGCGTTCCGCAAGGACAACCAGAAGCTGCAGGTCAAGGCGGGGCTCATCGAGGGGCAGATCCTCTCGGGGGATGCCGTCGAGACGCAGCTCGCGACGATGCCCGGCAAGGATGAGCTTCGTGCCACGCTGCTCGCGACGCTGCAGGCGCCGCTCCAGCAGTTCGTGCAGCAGCTCAACGCGCCTCTCCAGAATTTCGCCTATCTCCTGAAGGCGAAGGAAGAGGAAGCGGGCAAGCAGGCCTGAGAGGGTGCTTTCGTATCAATTGGGCCTTGCGCCCGTCTGGTTTTGGTTTACATGGCCCCCTCCCCGGGGCGCGCAGAAGAGTTTGAAGGAGTCTTGCAATGGCTGAGATCACGCGCGAGCAGGTCGTCGATTACCTCTCCAACCTCCCTGTCATCCAGATCGCCGAGCTCATCAAGGACCTCGAGAACAAGTGGGGCGTCAAGGCTGCCCCCGCGGCCGTCGCCGTCGCCGCTGGTCCCTCGACCGCCGCTCCGGCCGAGAAGGCCCCGGAGCAGACCGAGTTCGACGTCATCCTCGCGAACGCGGGCAGCAACAAGATCGGCGTCATCAAGGCGATCCGCGAGATCACCGGTCTGGGCCTGAAGGAGGCGAAGGACCTGGTCGAGGCCGCGCCGAAGACCGTCAAGGAGCAGGTTTCCAAGGCGGACGCGGAGGAGATGAAGAAGAAGCTCGTCGAGGCAGGTGCTACCGTCGAGCTCAAGTAACGATCACCGCTCCCTGCAAGGGAAATCGGGATCCGCCGGCGGACGGCGGCAGGGGCGGTCGTCCCTGCCGCACGTCCCGCTTTTGTCTGATGAACGGGACCGCGTTTGCGGGCCCTCGCGCAACGCTGAAGAGGGCCGCGAGTACGGGTCCTCGGTCAATCCTGAAGAGGACCGCGGGTGCGGGTCCTCGGCCAACGTCGGAGCTCAATGGGTCGCCACGCGGTCCGCTCTGCCCCCACAACCAAGATGTTTTGGGTCCTCATTCCCTGGGGACGCTCGCTCGCCATTCGTGCGTAGCTTCGTGTTCGTTGCTCGGTTCGAGCCGTGCGCCCGCCCCGCACTGCTCGTGTGAGCCGGAGGAAATCGATGCCGTCGGTCGTCCAATCCAACTTCCGCGTCCGTAAGAACCTGGGTCGCGTTCGTCGCATCATCGACGTCCCCAACCTGATCGACATCCAGAAGTCGAGCTACGACAAATTCCTCCAGATGAGCGTTCCGCCGAACGAGCGGGAGGAGGTCGGGCTGCAGGCGGTGTTCCGCTCGGTCTTCCCGATCAAAGACTTCAACGGCACGAGCGAGCTCGTCTTCGTCTCGTACAACCTCGAGCCGCCGAAGTACGACGTCGATGAGTGCCGCCAGCGCGGTATGACCTACTCGGCGCCGATCAAGGTCACGAACCAGCTGATGATCTACGACACCCGCGACGGCGGGGAGCGGATCGTGCGCGACATCAAGGAGCAGGAGGTCTACTTCGGCGAGCTCCCGCTGATGACCGAGACGGGCACGTTCATCATCAACGGCACCGAGCGCGTCGTCGTCAGCCAGCTGCACCGTAGCCCCGGCGTCTTCTTCGACCACGACAAGGGCAAGACGCACTCGAGCGGCAAGCTGCTCTACTCCGCGCGCGTGATCCCGTACCGCGGCTCGTGGCTCGACTTCGAGTTCGACCCGAAGGACATCATCTATGTTCGCATCGATCGCCGGCGGAAGATGCACGCGACGGTGCTTCTGCGCGCGCTCGGGTACTCGACGCAGGACCTGCTGAACTACTTCTACTCGACCGAGACCGTGTACCTCGAGAAGGGTGGCAAGTACGCGAAGAGCATCGAGTACGATCTCCTCGCCGGCCAGCGGACGACGCGCGACATCAAGATCGGCAACGACGTCATCGTCAAGAAGAACACCAAGTTCACCCGCGCCGCCATCCGGAAGATGAAGGAGGCGAAGCTCGAGCGGCTCAGCCTCGAGCCGGAGGAGCTCGTCGGGAAGGTCGCGGCGCACGACATCGTCGACCCGGAGACCGGCGAGGTCGTGGTCGAGGTGAACGAGGAGCTCACCGAGGCGAAGCTCGAGCGGCTGCGCGACGCGAACATCGAGCAGTTCCGCATCCTCTTCATCGACGGCCTGAACGTCGGCTCGTACCTCCGCGACACGCTGCTCACCGACAAGGTGAAGACGATGGAGGACTCGATCCTGGAGATCTACCGGCGGCTGCGGCCGGGCGATCCGCCGACGCTCGAGACCGCCAAGACCCTGTTCCACAACCTGTTCTTCAACGCCGAGCGTTATGACCTGTCGAAGGTCGGCCGGCTGAAGCTGAACTACAAGTTCTACCGGGATGTCCCCGAGGACGAGCGGCCGGGGCTCGACCTCACGGTGCTCACGCCGCAGGACATCCTGGAGACCGTGCGTCACCTGATCGAGCTCAAGAACGGGCGCGGCTCGGTCGACGACATCGATCACCTCGGCAACCGCCGCGTGCGCGCGGTCGGCGAGCTGATGGAGAATCAGTACCGCATCGGCCTCGTCCGCATGGAGCGCGCGATCAAGGAGCGCATGAGCATGTCGCAGGAGATCGACACGCTCATGCCCCACGATCTGATCAACGCGAAGCCGGTCAGCGCGGTCGTGAAGGAGTACTTCGGGAGCTCCCAGCTCTCGCAGTTCATGGACCAGACCAACCCGCTCTCGGAGGTCACCCACAAGCGCCGCCTCTCGGCGCTCGGCCCGGGCGGCCTGACCCGCGAGCGCGCCGGGTTCGAGGTGCGCGACGTCCACGCGACCCACTACGGCCGTATCTGCCCCATCGAGACGCCGGAAGGTCCGAACATCGGCCTCATCGCCTCGCTGTCGACGTTCGCCCGCGTGAACGAGTTCGGGTTCGTCGAGACGCCGTACCGGAAGGTCGAGAACGGCCGGGTGACGGAGGACGTGATCTGGCTCTCCGCGCTCGAAGAGGAGGGCAAGTACATCGCGCAGGCGACCGTGAACCTCGACGAGGGTGGCCGCTTCAAGGAGTCGCTGGTCTCGGCCCGCTACAACGGCGAGTTCAAGATCGTCACGCCCGAGATGGTCGAGCTGATGGACGTCGCGCCGAACCAGATGGTGTCGGTCGCCGCCGCGCTCGTGCCCTTCCTCGAACACGACGACGCGAACCGCGCGCTCATGGGCGCCAACATGCAGCGTCAGGCCGTGCCCCTCGTCGTGTCGCACGCGCCCCTCGTCGGCACCGGCATGGAGGAGCGGCTCGCCCGCGACTCCGGCGTCTGCGTCATCGCGCGGCGCCCCGGGGTCGTCGAGAGCGTCGACGCGACGCGCATCGTCGTCCGCGCCGAGGGCGAGGGCGCCGAGGTGCCCGATATCTACCACCTCATGAAGTTCCAGCGCTCGAACCAGTCGACCTGCTACACGCAGAAGCCGGTCGTCAGGACGGGCGAGGTGGTGAAGAAGGGCGACGTGCTCGCCGACGGCCCGTCGACGGACATGGGTGAGCTCGCGCTCGGCCAGAACGTGCTCGTCGCGTTCATGCCGTGGCAGGGCTACAACTTCGAGGACTCGATCCTGGTCTCGGAGCGCATCGCCAAGGACGACGTGTTCACCTCGATCCACATCGAGGAGTTCGAGTGCGTCGCCCGCGACACGAAGCTCGGCAAGGAGGAGATCACCCGCGACATCCCGAACGTCGGCGAGGAGGCGCTCAAGGACCTCGACGACTCCGGCATCGTGCGCATCGGGGCCGAGGTGCGGCCGGGCGACATCCTGGTCGGCAAGATCACGCCGAAGGGCGAGACCCAGCTCTCGCCCGAGGAGAAGCTGCTCCGGGCGATCTTCGGCGAGAAGGCCGGCGACGTCCGCGACAGCTCGCTCAAGGTGCCGCCCGGAGTCGGCGGGATCGTCATCAACGCCCGCGTGTTCTCGCGCAAGGGGACCGAGAAGGACGACCGCGCGCGGGACATCGAGGATCAGGAGCGGGCCAGGATCGAGCGGACGCGCGACGAGGAGATCAAGATCCTCCGCGACTCGTTCTTCCGCCGCATCCGCGAGCTCCTCCTCGGCAAGGAGGCGACGGGCAAGCTCGTCGACGACAAGGGCAAGGTGCTCTTCCAGAAGGGCGCCATCATCGACGAGCCCTCGCTCGCCGAGATCCCCCGCAAGTACTGGGGGGAGATCCCCGTGGACGACGCCGAGCGGGTCCAGCAGATCCTGCGCGACCTCGAGGAGCTCGTCCGCACGCGCGAGGAGCACTTCCGCGACAAGATCGATCGCCTCTCCAAGGGCGACGAGCTGCCGCCGGGCGTCATCAAGATGGTGAAGGTCTATATCGCCATCAAGCGCAAGCTCCAGGTCGGCGACAAGATGGCGGGCCGCCACGGCAACAAGGGCGTCATCAGCCGCATCCTCCCCGAGGAGGACATGCCGTATCTGCAGGACGGCAGGCCGGTCGATCTCGTGCTGAACCCGCTCGGCGTGCCGAGCCGCATGAACGTCGGTCAGATCCTCGAGATTCACCTCGGGTGGGGCGCCTTCGAGCTCGGCAACCAGCTGCAGCGGATGCTCGAGCAGCAGCGGGCGAGCGCCGAGATCAAGGAGCACCTGAAGGCCATCTACGCGGGCGACGAGACGATGAACGGCTTCTTCGACAACCTCGATGACGGCGACGTCAAGCGCTTCGTCAAGACGGTCGACGAGGGCGTCTTCATGGGATCGCCGGTCTTCGACGGCGCTCATGAGTCGGATATCAAGGGCGCTCTCGCCCTCGCGGATCTCCCGACCTCGGGCCAGGCGATCCTCTTCGACGGCCGCACGGGCGACGCCTTCGATCAGAACGTCACGGTGGGCATCATGTACATGCTGAAGCTCCACCACCTGGTCGACGACAAGATCCACGCTCGCTCTATCGGGCCCTACTCGCTCGTCACGCAGCAGCCCCTCGGCGGCAAGGCGCAGTTCGGCGGGCAGCGGCTCGGCGAGATGGAGGTCTGGGCGATGGAGGCCTACGGCGCGGCCTACGCGCTGCAGGAGTTCCTCACCGTGAAGAGCGACGACGTGATGGGCCGCACCCGGATGTACGAGGCCATCGTGAAGGGGGACTACACCCTGGAGGCGGGGCTGCCGGAGAGCTTCAACGTGCTCATCAAGGAGCTCCAGTCGCTGTGCCTGAACGTCGAGCTGGTCGAGACGAGCGCAGGGGTGGAGGCGTCGGCCGCGGAGGAAGAGGAGTGATGCAGTTCGTCACGTCACGAGCGCCGCGCGCCTTCTCGGTGACGGCAGGGGAGGCGCGCCGCGCGGGCGGCGCGCTCCCGAACGCTCAAGCAGTGGGCGCGGACAGGTTCATCGGTTTCGTTTCTGTCTCCGGAGGTCTCCATGCGTGACATCTTCAGCTTCTTCGAGAAGCCCAAGGACCCGCTGTCGTTCAGCGCCATCCGCATCTCGCTCGCGAGCCCGGAGAAGATCCGCGAGTGGTCGCACGGCGAGGTGAAGAAGCCGGAGACCATCAACTACCGGACGTTCAAGCCGGAGCGCGATGGTCTGTTCTGCGCCAAGATCTTCGGGCCCGTGAAGGACTACGAGTGCAACTGCGGCAAGTACAAGCGCATGAAGCACCGTGGCATCGTGTGCGAGAAGTGCGGCGTCGAGGTCATCCAGTCGAAGGTCCGGCGCGAGCGGCTCGGGCACATCTCGCTGGCCACGCCGGTCGCCCACATCTGGTTCCTGAAGAGCCTGCCGTCGCGCATCGGAAACATGCTCGACATCACGCTCAAGGACCTGGAGAAGGTGCTCTATTGCGAGGCGTACATCGTCATCGACCCCAAGGAGACTGGCCTCATGCGGGGCGATCTCCTGAGCGAGGAGCGGTATCTGCAGCTCCTCGACGAGTACGGTGACGACAAGTTCAGCGCCGGGATGGGCGGCGAGGCGATCCTCGAGATGCTCAAGCAGGTCGACGTCCACGGCCTGGCGGAGCTGCTCAGGACGGAGATGCGCGCCGCGACCAGCGAGGCCAAGCGGAAGAAGCTCGCGAAGCGGCTCAAGGTCGTCGAGGCGTTCCGCGAGAGCGGCAACCGGCCCGAGTGGATGATGCTGACCGTGATCCCGGTGCTCCCGCCGGATCTGCGCCCGCTCGTCCCCCTGGACGGCGGCCGCTTCGCGACCAGCGATCTCAACGACCTCTACCGCCGCGTCATCAACCGCAACAACCGCCTGAAGCGGCTCCTCGAGCTGAACGCGCCGGAGATCATCATCCGGAACGAGCGCCGGATGCTGCAGGAGGCGGTCGACGCGCTGTTCGACAACGGCCGTCGCGGCAAGACGATCACCGGCCCGAACAAGCGCCCGCTCAAGTCGCTCTCCGACATGCTGAAGGGCAAGCAGGGCCGGTTCCGCCAGAACCTGCTCGGCAAGCGCGTCGACTACTCGGGCCGCTCCGTCATCGTCGTGGGCCCGACGCTGCGCCTGCACCAGTGCGGCCTGCCCAAGAAGATGGCGCTCGAGCTCTTCAAGCCGTTCATCTACAACAAGCTGGAAGAGCGCGGCTACGTCAACACCATCAAGAGCGCCAAGAAGATGGTGGAGAAGGAGCGCCCGGAGGTCTGGGACATCCTCGAGGAGGTCATCAGCGAGCACCCGGTGCTCCTGAACCGCGCCCCGACGCTCCACCGCCTCGGCATCCAGGCGTTCGAGCCCGTCCTCATTGAGGGCAAGGCGATCCAGCTGCACCCGCTGGTCTGCGCGGCGTTCAACGCCGACTTCGACGGCGACCAGATGGCGGTCCACGTGCCGCTGTCGGTCGAGGCGCAGATGGAGGCGCGCGTGCTCATGATGAGCACGAACAACATCCTCTCGCCCGCGAGCGGCAAGCCGATCATCAACCCGACCCAGGACATCGTTCTCGGGCTCTACTACGCGACCCGCGAGCGGAAGTTCGAGAAGGGGTCGTACCGCGCGGACACCCTCGCCTTCGGCGAGGACGGCGTGGCGCAGGGCTACCTGCGGGGCGTCTACGCCTCCCTCGAGGAGGTGCGGATGGCGTACGACAACGGCGAGGTCGCGCTGCACGCCGGCGTCCGCGTCCGCGTGCCGATCATCGACGACGACGGCAACCCGCAGCTCGACGAGTTCGGCCACGTGAAGCGCCGCATCGTCGAGACGACGGTGGGCCGCGTCATCATCTCCGAGGTCCTCCCGAAGGGGGTCGCGTTCGAGTACGCGAACAAGACCCTCGACAAGAAGGCGCTCTCGGCGCTCATCGACGTCTGCTACCGCATCCACCGCAACAAGGAGACCGTCCTCCTCGCGGACCGGCTCCGCACGCTCGGCTTCGACCACGCGATGCGGGCGGGTATCTCGATCTGCATGGATCACATGGTGATCCCGCCGGCCAAGAAGGTCCTCCTCGGCGAGGCGCAGAAGGAGGTCGAGCGCGTCGTCGAGCAGTACCAGGAGGGGCTCATCACCGACGGCGAGCGGTACAACAAGATCGTCGATATCTGGGCGAGCATCGCCGACCAGGTCACGACCGAGATGATGGCCGGCATCGGCAAGGAGACGGTCGTCGACCACGAGACGGGCAAGGAGTCGATCGAGCCGAGCTTCAACCCGATCTACATCATGGCCGACTCCGGCGCGCGCGGCTCCACGCAGCAGATCCGGCAGCTGGCCGCGATGCGCGGCCTGATGGCCAAGCCGTCCGGCGAGATCATCGAGACGCCGATCACCGCGAACTTCCGCGAGGGTCTCAGCGTGCTCCAGTACTTCATCTCGACGCACGGCGCCCGGAAGGGGCTCGCGGACACGGCGCTCAAGACGGCGAACTCCGGGTACCTCACCCGGCGGCTCGTCGACGTGGCGCAGGACGCGGTCATCTCCGAGTTCGACTGCGGCACGCTCGACGGCATCCGCGTGGCGAAGCTCGAGGAGGCCGGCGAGGTCATCCAGCCGCTCGGCGACCGCATCCTCGGCCGCGTCGCGCTGGAGGACGTCGTCGACCCGCTCACCGGCGAGGTGCTCATCACGGCGAACACCGAGCTCGACGAGCAGGCGGTGCGGTCCATCGAGGACGCCGGCATCGAGGAGGTCGTCATCCGCTCGGTGCTTACGTGCCAGCTCCGCCGCGGGGTCTGCGCGCTGTGCTACGGGCGCGACCTCGCGCGCGGCTACCGGGTCAACATCGGCGAGGCGGTGGGCATCATCGCCGCCCAGTCGATCGGCGAGCCGGGCACGCAGCTCACGATGCGCACCTTCCACATCGGCGGCACCGCGGCGCGCGGCAAGATCGAGGCGAGCTACCTCGAGGCCCGCACCGAGGGCACCGTCCGCCTCCGCCGCGCGGTCGTCCAGAAGAAGAAGGACGGCACCATGGTGGTCATGAACCGCCACGGCGAGATCGTGGTCGTCGACGAGACGGGGCGCGAGCGCGAGCACAACCGCCTCGTCTACGGCGCCATCCTCAAGAAGGCCGACGGCGAGCGCACCAAGCCCGGCGAGCTGCTCGCCGAGTGGGACCAGTTCGCGACGCCGATCCTCACCGAGGTCTCCGGCGTGGTGAAGTTCGGCGACCTCATCGAGGGCGTCAGCGTGCAGGATCGCCTCGACGAGGTGACGGGCCTCTCGCGAAAGGTCGTCATCGAGTCGAAGGCGGCCGACGTCCGCCCGCGCATCTCGCTGAAGGACCCGGAGTCGGGCAAGACGCTGAAGCTCCCGAACAGCGAGCTCGAGGCGCGCTACCTGCTCCCTGTCGGCGCCCACATCGTCGCGCAGGAGGGGGATCTCATCGAGGCCGGCGAGGTCATCGCCAAGATCCCGCGCGACACGACGAAGGTGCAGGATATCACCGGCGGTCTGCCCCGCGTCGCCGAGCTGTTCGAGGCCCGAAAGCCGAAGGATCACGCGATCATCAGCGAGATCGACGGCGAGGTCACGTTCGGCAAGGACACGAAGGGCAAGCGGAAGGTCATCATCACGCCGTACTCGCCGGACGGGCACGCGCTCGGCGATCAGGCGCGCGAGTACCTGATCCCGAAGGGCAAGCACATCCAGGTGCAGCCGGGTGACCGCGTGCGCGCGGGCGACCCCCTCCAGGACGGCCCGCCGAACCCGCACGACATCCTCCGGGTGAAGGGCGAGAAGGAGCTGTCGGCCTGGCTCGTGAACGAGATCCAGCAGGTCTACCGGCTCCAGGGCGTCGGCATCAACGACAAGCACATCGAGGTCATCGTCCGGCAGATGCTCCGGCGTGTCCGCGTGCGCGAGGTCGGCGACACGAACTTCCTGGTGGACGAGCAGGTCGAGAAGCACATCTTCGAGAAGGAGAACGAGACCGTGCTCGAGCGCGGCGGCAAGCCCGCCATCGCCGAGGCGCTCCTCCTCGGCATCACCAAGGCCAGCCTCTCGACCGAGTCGTTCATCAGCGCCTCGTCGTTCCAGGAGACGACCAAGGTGCTCACCGAGGCCGCGATCAACGGCAAGACGGACGATCTCCGCGGTCTCAAGGAGAACGTCATCATGGGCCGCCTGATCCCGGCCGGGACGGGGCTGCCCGCCTACAAGCGCCTCCAGGTCGTGGTCGAGGGCGAGCCGGTGGCGCAAGCGCCGTACGTCGCCCCCCGGCCGCGTCCCGAGGAGACGCTCACAGCCGTGAACGAGGAGTAGCGGCCTTGCCGGCGCGCCCAGGGCGGGATCCAACCCCGACCCCGGGCGCGCCGCCCATCTCCCGAAGCGCGCTCGCAGCGGCTCGGGAGGCGTTTTGCCCTTCGCCCCAGGCTCATCGGCCTCGCGCGTCGCGCCGGACGTGGCGCGCGCGCCTACCCGGAGCCAGTCTTCACTCCCACGTCGCAGCGTATCGGGTCGAGCGGGTCTCGCCAGCCAACCGGCGTCGGCTGGAACGCTCACGGGGCTCGCGCGCCGCGCCGAGCTCTGCTCTCATTCCTCGAGCGCACCCCATGGCTGCATACGCCGCGAGCGGCTGGCCAGCTCTCCCCGCGTGCTCCCGTTCCGCGAGGGTTCTTGGGCGCGCCACCTCCAATTTCTGGGTAGAATCAGGGTTTCGATGGCTTCCGTTCAAGGATTGAACCAGCGGATTGCCGATCGCCTCGTCCTCGAGGGGCGCATCACCCCGGACGATCACCGTCGTGCGGTGGAGTACGCGATGCGTACGCGCGGCCGTATCGAGGACGCCATCATCGAGCTCGACATCGTCAACGAGGCCGAGCTCCTGAAGTTCATCGCGACCGTCCACAACACCCGCTTCGTCTCGACCGAGAAGCTCTCGAAGGCGATCATCGAGCCCCGCGTGCTCGCCAAGGTCTCGGCGATCACCGCGACGTTGCACGGTGTCTTCCCGGTGCTGCTCGACGATCGGAACACGACGCTCTCGGTCGCGACGGCGGATCCCGACAACGACGTCGCGCTGCACGAGATCCGGCTCGCCGCGGGCGTGCGGGACGTACGCGCCATCGTCGCCAGGCCGGCCGCGGTCCGCGCGGCCATCGCGTACCACTACCGGGGCGACACGACCGCGTTCAACTCGCTGCTGCGCCCGGTCAACTCGTTCGACGAGATCCTCTACACCAACAGCAATAACCCCTTCGAGCGCGCGTCGATGACGCACGAGCGCGCATCGATCACGCACGAGCGCGCGTCGATGACGCACGTGCCGGCGGCGGTCCCGCAGACGATGCACGGGCAGACGATGCACGGCCTGCCGGCGCACGCGGCGCCCACGCAGGCGGCGCCGATGCACCCGCAGGCGATGCACGCGCAGCCGGCGCACGCGGCGCCCACGCAGGCGGCGCCGGTGCCCGCGGCGCTCGTCACGGCGCCGCAGGTGCCCGCGGTGATGCGGGCGCCCTCCGCGCCGCCCCGCGTGGCCCCGGCGGGGCCGCCGCCCACGCCGGTGCCCCCATCGCCGCCCCCCCAGCAGCACGTCGCTCCCGCGCCGATCTCGGCGCCGGTCGCCGCGGCGCCGCCCCCGCCGCCGCCGCACCCGACGACGACCCACGCGTACGTCGAGACGCTCAACGTCCTCGTAAGCCTGCTCGAGAACGCGCGGCAGGACCTCCGGGGCCACTCCTCCACGGTCGCTCGCATCGTGCGCAAGCTCTGCGAGCGCATCGGCCTGCCGCCGACGACGGTCGCGAGCTACGTGGCCTCGGCCTACCTGCACGACCTCGGCAAGAACGGCCCGTACCACCTCACCGCGCTCAACGTCGCCGAGTACGAGGGGCACCGGCTCGCCGCGACGAAGAGCGTCGATCTCCCGGCGCACCTCATGGAGTCGGTGGGGCTGCCGCAGGAGGTCGTCTCGGCGATCAGCATGATGTACGAGCGCTACGACGGCAGCGGCTTCCCCGATGGCCTGTCCGGCAAGGAGATCCCGCTCGGCGCGCGCATCCTCGCGGTCGCGGACACCTACGCCGATCTCACGCAGAACCCGCGCAACCCGTACCGCAAGGCGCTCCGCCCGCCGGAGGCCTGCGACGTGCTCGCCCAGTACCGCGCCACCATCTTCGATCCGAACATCGTCGATCTCTTCCGCCAGGTCATGACGGGCGACGACATGCGCGCGAAGCTGCTCTCCGATCGGCACCAGGCGCTCATCGTCGACCCGGATCCCGAGGAGACGACGGTGCTCGAGCTGCGCCTGCTCGAGCAGGGCTTCGAGGTCTCGATCGCGCGCAACGTGGCGCAGGCGCGCCGCGAGCTCGAGACGAAGGACATCGAGGTCGTCGTCAGCGAGATCGACCTCGAGGAGCCCGACGCCGGCCTCGCGCTCCGCTCCGACGCGCTGAAGCTCGGCTTCGGCCGCGACAAGACGTGGGTCATCCTCACCGCGAAGACGGACCGGCAGACCGCCCAGCGCGCCTTCGATCTCGGCGTCGACGACTTCGTCTCGAAGCCGGCGTCGACCGACGTCATGGCCGCCAAGCTCCGCCAGCTCATCGAGCGGCGCTCCACGACCGCCGTCCCCCGCGGCGTGTCCGGCTCGCTCGCCGAGATGGGCCTGCCGGACATGATCCAGATCCTCTGGCACGGCCGGAAGACGTGCGCGCTCAAGATCCAGGCGAACTCCATGGCCGGCGAGATCCACTTCGCCGACGGGCAGGTCGTCCATGCGCTCTGGGCCGGCGCGCAGGGCGAGGACGCGTTCTACCGGATGCTCTCGCTCACGGAGGGCGACTTCCGCCTCGACCCGAGCTTCTCGCCCAGCACCCGCAGCATCACCGCGTCACCCGAGGCGCTGCTCCTCGAAGGGATGCGCCGCCTCGACGAAGGGACCTTGTCCTAGGCGCGTCGCGCTGGAGGCCCCTTGAAGAGCCCCGTCTGCATCGAGACCCCGCGGCTGCGCCTCTTCATCCCTCCCGTCGAGCTCGCTGGCCGCTACCTCGCCTATTTCGAGCGCAACCGCGATCACCTGGCGCGGTGGGATCCGCCGCGCCCCGAGGGCTTCTACACCGAGGCGTTCTGGCGCGAGCGACTCCTCCGCGACCTTGAGGACTTCGCCGCGGATCGCGCGCTCCGGCTCGCGCTGCAGTGGCGCGGCGCCCCCGGCGGCGAGGTGATCGGGGTCTGCAACTTCACGCAGTTCGTCCGCGGCGCCTTCCAGGCCGCGACCCTCGGCTACTCGCTCGACCAGCGCGCCGTGGGCTCGGGCCTGATGTTCGAGGCGATCGAGGCGGCGAACGCGTACATGTTCGACACGCTCGGCTTCCACCGGGTGATGGCGAACTACCTGCCGCACAACGAGCGCAGCGGCCGGCTGCTCCGGCGCCTCGGCTTCGTCGTCGAGGGGTACGCGCGCGATTACCTGTTCATCGACGGCGCGTGGCGCGATCACGTCCTGACCGCGCTGACCAACCCGAGGCCCGCGCCTCCGGGCGGCTCGCGAACGACGGGGGCAGCGCACCCCGCCCGCGGCGCCGGCCCGCGCCACGGTTGATCCGGCCGCTGCTGTGATCGCGCCGCCGCGCGGCGTCCTGGCCGCACGCCCCTGCCGGCCGGCGACCGGCCGGCAACCTGGCGAGAACGCTGAAGATTGCGGCTTGCCGCCCCGCGACCGCCGCGCGCCGCGTCTTGCCCCGCAGCGGGCGCCGCCCTAGCTTGTCCCGAGGCGTGGACCGCGAGTGCGGCCGCGACCCGGAGGCACATGTACGGTCCGCAAGGCAACGGTGGCGGCAGCGCACGCAGGCCAGCGCAGCGCTCGACGAAGGTCACGGTCCCCGAGATCCGCTCCCGCAAAGGGGCCTCGCCGATCGCGATGGTGACGGCCTACGACTTCACGATGGCGCGGCTGCTCGACGAGGGCGGCGCCGATCTGCTGCTCGTCGGCGACTCGCTGGGGATGGTCGTGCAGGGGCACACGACGACGCTCCCCGTGACGGTCGAGGAGATCTGTTACCACGGGCGCGCGGTGGCGCGCGGCGCGCGGCGCGCCCACGTCGTGGGCGACATGCCGTTCATGAGCTTCCAGCTCTCTCCGATGCACGCGCTCGAGAACGCCGGGCGCATGATGAAGGAGGGCAGCTTCGAGAGCATCAAGCTCGAGGGGGGCGAGGAGATCGCCGAGCACGTGCGCCGGATCGTCGCCGCGGGCATCCCGGTGATGGGTCACCTCGGGCTCACGCCGCAGTCGGTGCACGCGATGGGCGGGTTCAAGGTGCAGGGCAAGGGCGACGAGGCGGCCGAGCGCCTCATCGCCGACGCGCGCGTCCTCGACGAGGCGGGCGCCTACGCGATCGTGCTCGAGGCCATCCCGCCGGACCTCGCGCAGGAGGTGACGGCCGCGGTCTCCGTCCCGACGATCGGCATCGGCGCCGGGGCCGGCTGCGACGGGCAGGTGCTCGTCTGTTACGACCTGCTCGGGATGTTCCGCGAGCTGACGCCGAAGTTCGCGAAGCGCTTCGCCGAGGTCGGCGATCAGATCGTGGAGGCGACGCGCGCCTACGTGGACGAGGTGCAGTCGCGCACGTTCCCCGCGGCAGAGCACAGCTTCAAGCCGAACGGGCCTCGCCGGGCCGCGACCGTGCCCGCCGCGCCGGCCAAGCCCGAGTTCGCGCCGGCGGACGAGATCCCCCCGCACTGGCAGACGCACTGAGCGCGGCGGCGCGGTGCGGTGCGGTCGGTTGACTCGATTCGACTCGACTCGACGCCGGCTGCTCCGCGCCGGCAGGCGCGCCGGAGGGGACCAGCCTCAGCTCGCCTGACTCTCCGCCGGCTCCTGCCGCCCTCCGATGGAGCGCAGCAAGAGCTCGACCGCGAGCAACAGGAGCAGCAGGAGCGCGACGTAGGGCGACCCGTCGATGGATGCGGCCATGCCGCCCAGCTCCGCCGCGCGGGCGCTCTCGGCGACGCGCCTGGGGCGGAGGTCGATCTCGCGCTCCGGGACCGACACGACGCGCGTCGAGCGCTCGCCGTCCAGGGTGAGCTCGTAGAGGCCGGCGAGCGGCGGAGAGACGCGCAGGCGCCGCTCGACCTCGGCGACGGGGAGCGCCTCGCGCGACCGCGAGCCCTGCGAGGCCCCGTCGCGGTCGACCCGCACGCGCTCGACCTTGACGTCGTGGTAGCCGTCGAACGTCCACAGCTCGCCCGCGGCGAGGCGCCGCGCGCCGCCGCGGGCGCGCGCGGCGCCGACGAAGCCGTCGAGCAACGACAGGAACGCCGGCCGCAGCGCGACGTCGCTCTCCTCCGTGCTGAGCGGCAGCGTCATGAACAGCACCACGCCGCGCCCGAGCGGGCGGCGCACGAGGAACGGGGCGCCGTCCGCCCACCGGGCGAGCACCTCGGCGCCCTCCGAGGCCTCCGCGCCCAGCGTCGCCCGGCCGCGCGGGGCGACGTCGGCGAGGCCGGGCGCGGACGGGCCGAGCCAGCCCGCCGTCGCCGGATCCACGCCGGGCACCGGGGAGGCCGACCAGCGGACGACCCCCGGGACCAGCGGCTCGAACCCGGCGCCGAGCGGCGCCGCGGCCGCGCGCTGGCCGAGCGTCAGCAGCGCGACGCCGCCGCGCTCGACCCACGCGGCGAGCGAGCGGCGCACCTCCGGCGTGAAGCCGGGCGCGTCGTCGACGATGAGCCCCGCGTGCGCGGCCAGCTCGTCCGCGTGCTCCGGGACCGAGGGCAGCGGCCTGATCTGCGCGTCCAGGTCGAGCGCCGAGAGGGCCTGCTCGAGCGGCGGCGGGCCGCCCGTCTCGACGTGCGTGGTCGCGGGGTCGACCACGACCGCGATCGAGAGCGGGCCGCCGGCGGAGATGATCGGGGCGCGATCGTCCTCGACGATCGCGTCGCCGCCGGTGAGCGCGGCGATCAGGATCTCGGGCGTCCCGGCCGGGAGGTCGATCGAGAGCTCCTCGGCGCGCAGGGCCGGATCGAGCGCGACCTTGCCGAGCACGGCGTCGCCGGCGCGCACCTCGAGGGATCGCCCCGCCGCGGCGGAGGCGCCCGTCGCCGAGGCGCCTGCGGCGGCGGAGCCCGCGGCGGGCGGCGCGTCCGCGCCGCCGTCTCGCTGCGCGACGGCGATGTCGGGCCCGCGCGCCGCGGTCGACCCGGCGGTGCAGACGACGCGGACGCGCGCCTTCTGGCCGGATCGATCGGCGCGCACGATCCCGCAGTCCTCGCCCGTCGCCTCGAGCTCCTGGAGCGGCACCCACGTGGCGATGTCGGGGGTGCCCGAGATGGGCGGGGCGCCGGGCGTGCCGTCCGCGAGGTCGCTGAGGAGCACGATGCGCTTGTCGCTCTGAGGCAGCCCACGGAGCAGATCGCGGGCGAGCGCGAGGGCGCCGTCGATGTCGGTGGCGCGGTCCGACGGCGCCACCGCGTCGAGCGCCTCGCCGACGGCGGCGAGGTTGGTTGTCGACGCGAGGGCGACGCGGGCCGGGGCGCCCGCGAGGACGAGCGCCGCGGCGTCGCCGGGAGCGAGGCCGCCGGCGAGCTCGCGCGCGGCCGTGAGCGCGCGCTCGAACCGCGAGGGCGAATGCGAGGAAGCGTCGATCGACCGCCCGTCGCGCGCGGCGCCCTCGGCGCCGGCCGGACGCGCCCGCATGCTGAGCGAGTCGTCGACGACGATGGCGAGCGCGACCGACGCGCCGGCCCTGCGGCTGAGCGACAGGTGCGAGCAGCGCAGGAGCGGCGTGGCGCCGAGCACCGCGAGCGCGATCACCGAGACGGCCCGGGTGGCGAAGAGGGCGCGGTCCTCGAGGAGGCTCCGGCGCCGCGCCGTCGGCGGCGTGGGCGGGACCAGGCGCGCCGGCGGGAACGGCCGCTCCTCGGCGCGGCGACGGCGCAGGAGGTGCGCGGCGACCGGCGCGCCGACGAGCAGCGCGACCAGCAGCGCGCCGAGCGTGACGAAGCTCATCGGCGCACCTCGGCGATCGCCTGCACGAGCGAGCGGACGACGTCGGTCGGAGGATCGGCGCTCGTCGCGCGGAGCAGGCGGCCGCCGCGCGACGCGAGCGCCCGCGACCAGGCCTCGGCCAGGGCGGCGAGGCGCGCCTGGTACTGCGCGCGGACCGCGCCCGCGTCGGCCTCCACGACCGCGCCGCCCTCCAGGGCGCGGAGGCGCACGTTGCCCTCGAAGTCGAGCGTCGCCTCGCTGGGATCGAGGACCTGGAGGGCGATCAGCGTGCGGCCGCCGGTGCTCAGCGACGTGAACGCCGAGAGCGCGCGATCGACGCCCGACGGGGCCGCGCCGGATTCATGAGCGAGATCGATGAGATCTGAGATGAGCAGGACGACGGCGCCGCGGCGGGCCTTCTTCGCGATGGGCGCGAGCGCGCGCTCGACGGCGCCGGCGTCGCCGCTCCAGTCCTGGGCGGCGGAGGTGGCCTCGAGGGCGCCGACGATCCGCTCGAACGCCTCGCGCCCCGCCATCGCGGGCAGGCCGTGGGTGCCGGCGCCGCCGAGCCAGGCGAGCCCCACCGGGTCGCCGGTGGCGAGCGCGACGCGGGCCATGGCCGCGGCGATGAGCGCCGCGTAGGCCAGCTTGGCGCCGGGCGCGCGCCGGCCGCGGTACGACATCGAGGCGGTCGCGTCGACGCACAGCCACAGGGCGCGATCGGTCTCGGTCTCGAACTCGCGCACCATGAGGCGATCGTGGCGGAGCAGGGCGCGGCGATCGAAGAAGCGGAGATCGTCGCCGGGCACATAGGGCCGCTGGCCGCCGAACTCGACGCCCGCGCCCTTGCGGACGCTCCGGTGCATGCCGGCGTAGACGCCCTCGGCGACGGCGCGCGACTTGAGGCGGAGCGGGGCGAGCCCGCCCCAGTCGATGGGGAACGCGGCGAGCGAGGCGCGGTCGGAGGCGAGCGGCACGGTGTCGCTTCTTAGCCTGGATCCACCGGGCGATCACCTCGCGGCAGCGGCGCGCCGGCGTTGCGGGGGGACGCGCGGCAGCCGTGCGCCGGCGCTGTCGGTGGACGCGCGGCAGCCGTGCGCCGGCGGCGCGCCGAGCCACGCTCGGGGACACCCCTGGGCTCCCTCCCTCGCGCGGCTTTCTCGTGGGCTTTCCCGTTGTTCCGGGGGCGAGGGCTTGCCGAAGCGACGCCCGCCGCACATCAGCTCCGTGGAATGGCTGACGAGAAGAGGCCGGCGTCGCGCGCGTGGCTCGGGTACCTGCTGATCGCCGTCGGGATCCTGGTCCTTTCCGGGATCGTCAGGTCACGAGGGCGCCCGCTCGTGCCGTACGACGAGGCGGTCGCCGAGGTGCAGCGCGGGGAGGTCTCCGCGGCGATCGTGAAGCCCGACGAGATCGAGCTGATCCGCCGCGAGAGCCCGCAACGACCGGAGGAGCGCGTCCGCGTGACGCGGCTGCCCGGCGTCGAGGACGAGCCGCTCGTGAGGGCGCTGCTCGACAAGCAGGTCCGCATCGAGGCGAAGAGCCCCCAGACGTCGGTGTGGATGCAGGTGGCGATCTGGATGTTGCCGCTCCTGCTCATCAACGCGGCGTTCTTCATGGTGCTGCGGCGGGCGGGGCAGGGGGCCGGCGGGCCGCTCGGGTTCCTGCGCAGCAAGGCGAAGATCTACGATCGATCCAGGCAGGATCCGGTGCGCTTCTCGGACGTCGCCGGCGTCGACGAGGCCAAGGACGAGCTCGTCGAGGTCGTCGACTTCCTCAAGGAGCCCTCGAGGTACCGCTCGCTGGGCGGGCGGATCCCGCGCGGCCTCCTGCTCATCGGGCCGCCGGGCACCGGCAAGACGCTGCTCGCGCGGGCGGTGGCGGGCGAGGCGAACGTGCCGTTCTTCTCGCTGAACGCGAGCGAGTTCGTCGAGATGTTCGTGGGGCTCGGGGCCGCGCGGGTCCGCGAGCTCTTCGAGGAGGCGCGCAAGAGCGCGCCCAGCATCGTGTTCATCGACGAGATCGACGCCGTGGGCAGGACCCGGGGCGGCCTCGGCGCCCTCGCGACGCACGACGAGCGAGAGCAGACGCTCCACCAGCTCCTCGCCGAGCTCGACGGCTTCGACGCGCGCACCACCGTGATCCTGATGGCCGCCACGAACCGCCCCGAGGTGCTCGATCCGGCGCTCCTGCGGCCCGGGCGCTTCGATCGCCAGGTCATCGTGGATCGGCCCGATCTGCGGGGCCGCGAGGCGATCCTCGCCGTCCACGCGCGGCGGGTGCCGCTCGCGAGCGGCGTCGATCTCGGGCTCGTGGCGCGCCGCACGCCGGGCATGGTCGGCGCCGATCTCGCGAAGATCGTCAACGAGGCCGCGCTGGCCGGGGCGCGGCGCGGCGCGAGGGAGATCGGACAGGCCGATTTCGACGAGGCGCTCGATCGCTCGCAGCTCGGGCTCCGGCGCCGCGGGCAGATCATGACCGCGGAGGAGCGGCGGCGCGTGGCCTACCACGAGGCCGGGCACGCCCTCGTCGCGCTCGCGCTGCCAGCCGCCGATCCGGTGGAGCGGGTGTCCATCGTGGCCCGCACGATCGGCGCGCTCGGCGTCACGATCCAGGTGCCCCGCGACGAGCGACAGCTGGTCACCGAGCAGGAGATCGAGTCGCGCGTCACGGTGATGCTCGGGGGCAGGGCGGCGGAGGAGATCGCGCTGGGGCAGGTGTCGAGCGGCGCGCACGACGATCTCGGGCGCGCAACGGCGCTCGTCCGCGAGATGGTGACCCGCCTCGGGATGAGCCGGCGCCTCGGGCTGGCCGCGCTCGCGCGCACCGTCGGCGCGCCGATGCTCGGCGTGCTCCAGGAGGAGCGCACGTGCAGCGAGGAGACCGCCCGCGAGGTCGACGAGGAGGTGAGGGAGCGGCTCGGCGAGATGTACCTGAAGGCCAAGCAGCTGCTCGTCGATCGCCGCGAGGGCCTCGAGGCGGTCGCGGAGGCGCTCGTGCTCAAGGAGACGCTGCGCGGCGAGGAGCTGGAGGAGATCGCGGCCGTGTCGACGCGGCGGAAGATCGCCGTGGGCCCGCCGAGCGCGGCGTGAGCCTCAGGCGGCGCGCCGCCGGCGCCTGAGGCCGCCCGCGAGCGTGGCGAGCGACAGGCCAAAGGCCGCCCACGCCCGGCCGCCGGCGCTCCCGCGCGGCGCGCCCCCGGCCGCGCGGCAGGCGCAGCCGCCGTCCTCCTCTGCGAGGTCGCCGCCGCCTGCCGGGGCCTCCGGCTCGCCGACGCCGATCCCTCGCACAGCGATCATCTGCAGGGGTCGGTCGGGGTCGTTGGACTCGACGAGGACGGTCGCCGCGAACGCGCCGCTGGCCTTCGGCGCGAAGCGGATCGCGAAATCGATCTCCGTTTCCGGATCGATCCCGAGCGCCGCGTCCGCGAGCTCGAAGCTCTCCGCGTCGTCGGTCGTCACGACGGCATCGAGCAGCGCCTCTCCCGCGTTCGACAGGCGGACGAGCTCCACGTTGGCCTGCCCCACCTCCACGGCGCCAAAATCGATCTCCTGCTTGTCCAGCGCGAGGTCCGGGAGCGGCACATGGACGCGCTCGCTCTCGAAGACCCATTCGTGCTCGGTGAGCGGGAAGGCGAGCGGGATGTCGGCGAGCGGGATCGACCACGAGCGGCCCAGCAGGCTGACGCCGAACGCGGGGACGAGGTGGAGCGTGCCGTCGTACCGCACCGAGCCCTCCGGACGAACATTGAGCTCGACCGACGGGCCTCCCACGTAGTCCACGGAGGAGGCTCCGCCCTCGGAGGTGATGTCGCCTCCGCTCACCGTCGCCTGATCGAGCGTCTCGATGGCCACGCGATGGGTCGTGTAGCGGGCCGCGACGTCCATCGCGATGTCGAGCTCGAACCTCCCGTCGATTCCGGGGATCGAGCCGCCGATGAGGTCGCCGAGCGACACGGACGCAACGCGCTGCAGCGCGGTGGAGCTCTCCAGCGTGATGCCCGGCTCCCAGCCCCAGGCGTCGAACTGCTCTCGGGTGTGCACCTGGAGATCGATCTGGGGCACATAGGGGATATCACCCGTCCAGTCGAAGTCCTGGCCCAGGACGGAAATGCTGATGCGTCCCTGTGCGCTGACATCGAGTCCGTAATCGCAGCTGAACGCGCCTCCGTCCGGGGCGCCTGGTGCCTTGAGCGCGAGCGCCTCTGGCCACGACGCCTCGAGCGCTCCGCTCAACGAGACCTGGGTGTCGGCGTAGACCGCCGCCCCGAGGTTGACCTGGAGCGGCGAGCCCGGCGGGACCCAGCCTGTATCGAAGTCGAGCTCGAGCGGGATGGCGTCTTTGCGCTGGAACGTGAGCGGCCCCCGCGCGCACTGAAGCGGGTCGTCCGCGCACGGCACGGCGAGCGAGTCATAGGCCGAAGCGGCCGCGGGGGCGAACAGGGCGAACGCGGCGGCGACGCAGGGGAGAGCGCGCCGCCGCCGGGGCCGAGCAGAGCGGAGCGCCGCGAGGGCTGCGCCGCCGGACAGCAAGGAACGCATGAGAACGATTACCACGATCCTCGCGCTCCACGCCATAGCCGCAGCCCCCCGATGGCGGCGCGCCAGGCACGCCCCAGCTGCGTTTCAGCTCGTTCCAGCGCGTCCTAGCGCGCCCCGAACAGCGTGCCGACCACGATGCCGGCGGCCGCGCAGAGAATGGCCACCACGGTCCAGAGGATGAGCTCACGCGAGGTGCCGCCCGCCGTCGGAGCAGGGCCAGCGGGCGTCCCGCGGACCACCGCGGCCGCGCTTTCGGGCAGCGCTCTCCTCACCGCGCTCGCCACCGCGCTTTCCGGACGCGTGACCGGATGGCCGACGTGGCCAACATGGCCGACGCCCGGGGCGGAAGCACCGTCCTGGAGGGGCGCGGCGTAATCCAGGCCGGTCCGCTCGAGCGCGAGATCGGTGATCGAGACGGCGTCCGCGAGGCTCGCGGGGGTGTGGTGCACGACGCGCCGTTCTTCTCGGCAGGCGCGCAGGGCGTCCGCGAAGGCCCTGGCGCTCGGGTGCCGCTCGGAAGGGCTCTTGGCGAGGGCCCTCAGGATGACCGCCTCCAGGCCGGCCGAGATGAGCCCGGAGCGCTCGCTGGCGCGCGGCGGCAGCGGCTGCTCGGCGATCTGCGCCGTCATCACGGCGATGGGCGTCCGCTTGCTGAACGGCACGGCGCCGACCGCCATCTCGTAGAGGATGCAGCCGAGCGCGTAGATGTCGCTGCGCGGGTCGACGTCCTCCCCGCGCACCTGCTCCGGCGCCATGTACTCCGGCGTCCCGAAGATCATGTCCTTCTCGGTGAGCCCGGTCGTCTGCTGCTCGCCGTGCACCACCTTCGCGAGCCCGAAATCGACCACGCGGACGCGGCCGGCGAAGGGGGACGGCGCGGCGCCCGCGCGCCCGTCCGGGCGCTCGATGAGCACGTTGGCCGGCTTGAGATCGCGGTGCACCACGCCGGCCGCGTGCGCGGTCTCCAGCGCGGCGCAGATCTGCAGGGCGATCTCGATCGCCAGGTCGATCTCGATCGGCGCGTGGTCCCGCAGGAGCTCCTCGAGCGAGCCGCCGTCGATGTGCTCGAGCGCGATCACGAGGAGCCCGCCCTCCTCGACGAAGTCGAGCATCCGGACGACGTGCGGGCCCTCGACGCGCTCCAGGATGGCGGCCTCCCGGTGATAGCGCCTGAAGATCTGGGGCGTGCCCGAGAGGTGCCTGTGGATCACCTTCAGCGCGACGGGCTGGCCGTCCTCGTCGCGGGTGGCGCGGTAGACGACGCCGGACGCCCCCTCGCCGATGACGGACTCGACGGTGTACCGCGAGGCGACGCCGTGCCCTGCGGGCAGGCGATCGGGCGCGGGCTGCTGCGAGGTCACCGCCCACCGCCCGCGTCCGCCGGGATCGGCGGCGCGGGGTCCGGCGAAGGCGCCCTGAGGTGCAGCTCCGTCGACGAGGTGCAGGCGCGCACGATCTTCGGGCTGAGCTCGATGGGATCGAGCCGCGCGGCGGGGTCGGCCTCGCGCCACGCGGCGCACGCGGTCTCGGCGAGCCCTGTGGCGTCGAGCGCGACGTAGGCCTCGAGCAGGTGCCGCTGCAACGTGGCGATCTGCACCCGGGCGAGATCGCCGTAGCCGAGCAGGCGGCTCGCCCGCGCCACGGCGTCGATGTAGCGGCCGCTCCGCACGTCGCCGGCGAGCTGCGGCAGCTCGGCGTCGACCCGGCGCTGGGCGTCGCGCGCGCGGCCGGCCCCCTCGGAGCGCACCAGCGCGCCGGAGCTCGCGGCCTCGGCCTTGCCCTCGGCCGTGAGCGGCAGATCCGTGAGCGGGACGAGGATCACCATGCCGCGGCGCAGCGGGCGCTGCTTGAGGTGGTTGTACTTGTCGAGCATCCACGCGTGGTCCCGCTTGCCCAGGAAGCGATAGGCGATGGTGAGCAAGGTGTCGTGCTGGCCGACGACGTACCGCAGGTTGTACGGCACGATGATCTCCTGCCCGTCGGTCGGCTCGAGCCAGGGCCACGTGTCGTTCGAGATCGAGAGGACGTCGCTCCGGTCGGCGGTGCCGAGCAGCCGCTCCGCGAGGATCGCCCAGGTCTCGCCCGCGGTGACGCGGTGGTGGCCCAGCGCGGGCACCTCCAGGCGCAGGCCGGGCATGATCGGCACGCCGGCGCCCGCGTCGAGCGCGTTGGCGGCGACGAGCACCTGCTCCATCTGCACGCGCCCGTAGGTGCGCTCCGCGATCTGCGCGAGCGTCTCGCCCTCGCGGACGACGTGCGGGAACGCCGCCGCGGCGCTGCCGACCAGCGTCGTCGCTGCGAGGGCGCCCACGGAAAACCAAGCTCGCCGAGGCATCACGCCGCCGAGGGTACCAGGGGTTCGCGCGCCGTGGGACGGCTCGCGGACGGCTCGCGACCGCTCGCGCGGCGGCGCGCGGGGAACGTTTGCCACGATTTCGTCGCGCCCGGGGTTTCGTGCCAGAGTGCGCGCGACGCATGAAAGACACGACGACCGCCGGCAGGATCCCGACGTGGCTCTCGCGGCGCTCGCCTGCGGCGGCGCGGCTCCTCACGGCCGGCCTGCTCGGGCTGGCGACCCCGGGCTGCCTCGTCCGGCAGGGGCTGTACGACGAGGCGCGCGCGGAGATCCGGAGAGAGCGCGAGGCGGGTGACAAGGCGCGGGCCGAGGCCCAGAGCGCCCGCGCCGAGGCCGCGCAGCGGTCCGCGCAAATCGCCGCCATCGAGGAGGAGCTGGCGCGCCTCTCGGACGACCTCCGGGCGCGCGATCTCAGGCTGTCCGAGGCGACGACGGCCGAGGCGGGGCTCGCGCGGCGGCTCGACGAGCTCGCCGCCATGAACGAGGAGCTGTCGGCGCGGCTCCGGAGCGCCGGGCAGAGCGTGGGGCAGCTCGCCGGCGAGCGGGGCAGCCTGTCGGCGGAGCTCGCGGAGACGCGGGCCAAGCTCGACGATCTGCGCCGGAAGCAGGCGGCGGCGGAGGCGCGGGCGGCCGGGATCCGCGACGCCGTGGACCGGCTGAAGGGCGCGGCCCTCGCGGGGAAGGTCCGTGTCGGGCTCCGCGCCGGGCAGCTCGTGATCGAGGTGCCGAGCGACGCGCTGTTCGCGGCGGGGAAGGCCGAGATCCAGCGCGAGGGGCGCGCGGTGCTGGCCGAGATCGCCGCGGTGCTCCGGACGATGCCGGAGCACAGGTTCCAGGTCGCCGGGCACACCGACGACGGCGGCGACGCGAAGAGCAAGAAGGCGAAGGGCGCGCGCTTCCCGTCGAGCTGGGAGCTCTCGTCGGCCCGCGCGGTGGCGGTGGTCCAGGCGCTGATCGCGGAGGGCATGGCGCCCGGGAGCCTGTCCGCAGCTGGATACGGGGAGTTCGCGCCAGCGGCGACGAACGTCACGGCGGAGGGGCGGGCGAAGAACCGGCGGATCGAGATCGGCCTGGTGATGGGCCAGGAAGCGTTGGAGAAGGAGAGAGCAGGCGGCCCGAGCGTGGCGGCGCCAAAGCCCTGACGGCTCGCCTCCAGCGCCTCCGGGCGCCGCCCGCGTCACGTCATCGATCGCCCGCCGGCTCCCCGGCCGCCGCCTCTCGCCGCAGCGCGCATGCCGCGAGGATGCACAGGGCCGGCGTCACGACCATGTGATACCGGTCCTCGCCGAAGAACACGGCGTGCGTCAGCGCCACCGACGCGACCGCGAACGCGAGGTAGCCGACGACGCCCCCGTTCGCGGGTCGGCCTGGCAGCGGCAGCGCGGCGATCAGCGGGATCGCCACCGCGAGCGGCCAGAACGCGTGCCCGTCGCCGAGCACCCCCCACGCGACCAGCCCGAGCACCGCCGCGAGCGCGAGGAGCTGCGCGACGAGCTCCCGCCGCGGCCTCCGCCGCGGCATCGCCACGACCCCGAGCGCCGCGGCGGACAGCAGGCCGAGGTGCGACGCCGTGAGCACCCGGCGCCCCGCCGCGCGCCGCTCCTCGGGCCACGCCGCAGGGTTCGCCTCGCCGAGATAGCCGATCGGGAACGACTCGTGATCGAAGGTGAAGCCCAGCTTCCTCGGGATCAGGGCCAGCCAGCGACCTGGATCATCCTTGATCCACTGAAGCCCCGCGGCCATCCAGCAGCGGTCCTGCGCCACCTGGCCGCGCGCGATCGGGCAGCCGTCTCCCGCGCGCAGCGTCTCGAAGCGGCCCGTCGCGCGCGGGAACGCGCCGATGGCGAGGTTCCAGCCGCCGTTCGTCGAGACGAGCGCGCAGCCGTCCATCACGCGGCAGTTGCGGATCGTCCACGGCGCCACCACGGCGAGGGCCGTGGCGGCCGCGAGCGCCGCCGCGAGCGCGCCGCGTTTCCACGCGGCCGCCCCTCCAGACGCCGTCGCCGCCGCTCCTCCGGACGCCACCCCCTGCGGGGCACGCATGGCCAGCAGCGCGAGCGCCGGCGCGCAGAGCAGGCTCTGGGGCCGCACCAGCGCCGAGAGCCCGAGCGCCACGCCCGCGAGGACCGCGCCGCGGGCCGGGCGGCCACGCGCGGCGTCGCGCGCGAGCAGCCAGGGCGCCGTCACCAGGCCGAGCGCCGCGAGCGGCTCCGTCATGAGGAGGGCCGCATAGACGATGAGCCCCGGCGAGAGCGCCGCGAGGAGCGCCGCCACGCGGGCGCGCCCCGGCGTTGTCGCGTACCGGGCGAGGCGGTGGACCACGACGACGAGCAGCGCGCCGGTCACCGCGTTCGCGACGGTCGCCGCGTGCGGCCCGGCGCCGAACAGCCGGTAGACGAGGGCGAGGAACCCGCTGTAGCCGACCGGATAATGGCACCACGGGTGCCAGACCGCCTGGCCCCCGACGATGAGATCGTCCGAGTAGCCGAGCCCGGCGGCGATGCGGCGCGCGCCGAAATCGTAATAATGGCCGTCCCACACGGGCTCGCGCGCCCACGCGATCGCCACGTAGAGCCGCGGCAGCAGCGCGAGCGCGAACGCGAGCGCCGAGAACGCGAGATCCCCGCCGGCGCGATCTGACGTGCCGCACGAGCCGCGCCCGCCTCCGATCCGCGCCGCCCCGTCGCTTCCGCGCGACGCCTCAGCCATGCGGCTTGGCGCGCGAGCCGGCAGAAATCTCGCGCAGGCGACGCATGTAGGTCTTCGCCACCTGCGCCGGATCGAGCCGCAGGTACTTGGCAATTTCCTGAACGAATCCCTGTACGTAGACGGTCGCGGGCAGGTCGCCTATCGCCTCGTTCTCGATCGCCTGGAGGTGCGCCAGCGAGATCTTGGTCCGCTGCGAGATGTCGGTGAGCTCGACCCCCTGCGACTCGCGCACCTTGCGGAGCAGCGCGCCGCTGAACTGCGTCTCGGCGTTGATCTCGCGCGCGAGCTCGGCCTGGAGCATGGCGAGCTCGGCCACGGCGGCGGCGTTCTCGGCGCGCACCGGGCCGAGCTGCGTGCGCGGATCGTCCGGGTAGGTCGAGAGATCGTACGCGCGGCGGCGCACCGGATCGAGGAGGGTGTCGTGCGCCTCCTCGATGCGCGCCTGCTCCTTCTGGAGCACCGCGGGGCTCAGCACGCTGACCACGGGCAGGCTCCCCTCCCGGTAGGTGTCGCGCTGGCGCTTGTAGGCGCGCCGGATCTCGTCGTCGGCGGCCGTCCGCGCGAGGCCGAGCGCCTCGTAGAGCGTCGGCGGCGCGGCGCTCTTCGAGGCGGCGGCGAGGGCGCGGGCGTGCGCCTCGGCCGGGCGGGAGTCGCGCGCGGCGAGCAGCGCGAGGATGCGCCGGGCCACGCGCTCGAGGTTGCGCGCGCTCTTCGACGTCGGGCTGTCGATGAGGAGCGGCTGGCGCCGGCGCGCGGTCAGCCACACGGCGTCGTCGTGCTCGATGTGGCCGAGGTAGTCGAGGGAGATGCCGAGGAAGCGCTCCGAGACGGCGCTCATCGCGGGGCCGAGCTCCAGGTCCGAGCGGTGCCGGGTCTGGCTGACCACGAGGTGCGGCTTCACCCGCGGCAGCTGCGCGGCCGCGAGCGACGCGACCCCCTCGTCGAACCGCTTCACCTCCATGATGAAGTCGCGCGGCGTCGCGAGCGCCGGCAGCGACGCGGCCACCTTCTCCACGAGCCGGATCTTGAAGCGCTCCTTCATGAGCGCCCGGCGCAGGGTGCGCTGGTAGAGCGCGCGGCAGAAGCGGTAGGAGTGCTCGACCGCGAGCGGCTCGGGCGTTGTGGCGCAGATGCCGACGTCGGCGTGCAGGAAGAGGTCGAGCGTCGAGGAGCCGGTCGCCGCGCCGAGGCTGACGATCACGTAGTCGACGTCGAGCTCCTGGATCATCTTCATCCAGTAGGCGGCGCGGCTCGGCCGGTGCGGCGTGGCCGTCATCGGGTCGTACGCGGTCGGGACGAGCCGGAGCCCGGGCACCGTTGTCGCGATCGGCTCGGCCTTGCCCTCCTCGATGTCCTCGCGCGTGACGAGCGGCGGCGCCTCGATCCCCAGCGCGGCGTGCAGACCCGGGCTGTAAGCGTCGGTGTCGATGATGATCACGTCGCGCCCGAGCTGCGCGAAATACACCCCCAGGTTGACCGCGAGCGTCGCCTTGCCGACGCCCCCGCGGCCGCCCCCCACGGCGATCACGCGGCGGGATCGCGAGCTGGAGAACGAGGTGATCTCGCCCGGCAGGGGGAGATCGTCGTCCGCCGAGCCGGGCGGGAGGGTCGAATAGCGCGGCGGAGGGTAGGACTCACCGGAGCTGGACAAGGTTCCTCTTCGTGCGGTGCGCGAGGTGGGCGGCGGCGAGCGGATGCGAGCGGCTCGCGGCGCGAGTCCCTCCTAGCACGCGCCGCGCGCGGCCATGAGCGTCGCCGTCGCCGGGGCTCCGCGCCGGCGCGCGAGCCACCGGAAGCGGAGCGGAAACCCTGGTAGATCGGCGCGAAGAAGGGGGATCAGCTATCCAGCGCCGCGGCGGCCCGCAGGGCTCCCGAGGCGCGGAGGCGGGCTTCGAGCTCAGCGGCGACGGCCGGCGCTCGCCACACTGCCTGAAAGAAGTCGTCGCAGTTGTGGGCGGCGTACCAGCCGGCCATGTGAGACCAGGCGTGCTCCTTCGGGGTCGCCGGAGGCGGGTCGCGGCGGGACGCGAGCCACGCACCGACGGCCGTGGCGCGATCGGGGTAGGCGGCGCGCAGCGCAGCGCAGACGAGGCGTTCCAGGGTCTGCTGCGGCGGCAGCTCCGGGGTCGGGGGATCGCTCGCAGACCAGAGGACCAACGAGACGAGCGTCGCTCCGCCGTCGAGGCACAGGTCACCGTCCGGGGTGCGCGACCAGCCTGGGTCCTCCTGCGCGACGATGCGCTCGACCGCGTCCCTGAGCGCCGCTTCGCGCAGCGGTGCGCCATTCGTCTCCGCCGCGTCGGTGTCGACGTCGAGGTTGACGGCGAGCCGCCGGAGGCCGTTCGTCGTCCGCTCGCGGAGCCGGGTCTTCGTGACAGCGAGCACTTGGCTGTCGCCGTGGCATGGACGGACGCGCAGAAAACGACCGGAAGGCGTGCGATAGGCGAAATCCCCACGGGTCACAGGCTTGCCGAATGGATCCCGGGCGATGTCGTAGGTCCCGTTCTCGCGGCGCGGGCGCGCGTCCGTCCAACCGAGGCGCTCCATGAACCAGCCGGCCCAGAACGCTCGGTCGTGGTAGCCCTCGCAAAGGACGACCGACTCGACGGGGGCGCTCATCGCAGGTCGTCTCCGATCGCCTCGCGCGAGAGGCGCACCTCGCTCCCTTCGAGCCGGCTATGCCTCAACTCGCCGCCGGCGAGCTTGAGCCGATAGAGCGAGAGCAGGCCGAGCTCGTCGTCCTTCAGCGCACTCAACAAGGCGTCGAGCAGCTCGAGGCTGTGCGTGGAGAGGATGATCTGGAGCCCGCGCCGGACCCCCTCCACGATGCCCTGCGCGCTGGCCCAGATTGCAGCGGGGTGCTGGTGGGCCTCGGGCTCCTCAAGGAGCACGGTCCCGCCCGGGCGCGAGGCGAGCTCGAGGCTGAGCCGGACGAGCGCCTGGACGCCATCGCCCGCGAGCGCGACCGGCACGCTCGAATCGGCGAAGGTGAGGTGGAGCCTCGGGTCGTTATGCTCCGTCAGGATCTCGATGGCCTCGAGCCCGGGGACGATCGCCGCGACGAGATCACGAACGGCCTGCCTGCGGCCGCGCTCCACGATGCGTGAGTAGAGCTCGGACAGGAGGTGCCCGAAGCGGGGGTCGACCATCCAGACATCAAGAGGCGAGTCCGCGTCCCGAGCCTCCGTGGAGGCGTAGGTGTTATCAGATGCGACAACGGCGAGACCGTAGGCCCTGTCCCATCCGTCGGGGCTCTCCGGGAAAGAGTTCGCCACACGGAAAGGTGAGTCCGGCGACAGGGCGATGCTGTTCACCTCGACGGCGCTGAAGGGGCCGCTCGCGCCCTGATCAAGGAGCTGCCGACGCAGGTCCTCGAATTGGAGTTGGTCCGACCATTGGACGGCGCGCCAGTACGTTCTTCCTTGCGCGGTGCGCACTTCGATCGCGCCGCTGTCCTCCTGAGCGCCTCGCCAGAGCAGCCACCGCGCGCCATGCCGCAGGCCAGCCCTGCGCCGCACGACGTACCCCGCGCTTGCGCCAGGTTTCTGACCGGCTCCGATGAGCAGTGCATCCAGGATCGTGCTCTTCCCCGAGCTGTTCGGCCCGACCAGCACGACGAGCGGCGTCATCCCTTCGAGCGCGCCCGTATGGATGCCGCGCAGGTTCTTGATCCGCACCGAGGTGATCACGCCCAAGTCTTACGCTCGCCGGGGAGCGGCTGACAGAAAAGACCGCGCCCGCGTTCCCACGACGTTGTGCCTCGCCGGGACCGTGCAAGCGCCGCCGCGCCGGCGCGCGCGCCTGCCCGCCCCGCCGCAGCAGCTCCCGCCGCGCGAGCCGCCTCGACGCGCCCAGGCCGCTGGGCTAGTCGCTCCGCGTGGCTACCGTCCGACCTTTCCGCGCTTACCGACCCCCCCAGGCCCAGGCGGCTCGCGTCGCGAGCCCGCCGTACGACGTCATCTCGACCGCCGAGGCGCGCGTCCTCGCGGCGGGAGGCCTGCACAGCTTCCTCCGCGTCTCCCGCCCCGAGATCGACCTGCCCGAGGGGACGGACGAGCACGACGACGCCGTCTACGCCCGCGGCGCGCAGAACCTCGCCGATCTCATCGCGAGCGGCGACCTCGCGCAGGACCCGGAGCCGCACCTCTACCTCTACGCCCAGAGGATGGGTGATCACCGGCAGATCGGCGTCGTCGGCTGCGCCGCGGTCGCCGAGTACGAGCAGGACGTCATCAAGAAGCACGAGAAGACGCGCCCCGACAAGGAGGACGACCGCACCCGCCACATCGAGGAGCTCGGCGCCCACGACGAGCCGGTGTTCCTCACGTACCGGGCCGACGCGGGCATCGACGGCGCCGTCGCGGAGGCCTTGCAGTCGCCGCCCATCTACGATTTCACGACCGCCGACGGCGTCGAGCACAAGCTCTGGGTCCTCGGCCGCGCGGCGACCGCCGACATCGAGGAGCGCTTCCAGGCGATCCCGACCCTCTACGTCGCCGATGGCCACCACCGCAGCGCCGCGGCGGCGCGCGTCCACAGGAAGCTGCGCGGCGACGGCGGCGAGCACGACGTCTTCCTGGCCGTGGTCTTCCCGCACGACCAGATGAACATCATGCCGTACAACCGCGTCGTGCGGGACCTCGCCGGCCGCAGCGCGGAGGCGCTGCTCGCGGCCCTCGGCGAGCGGCTCGACGTCGCGCCGGCGACGGACGGCGCGGCCGCCGCCCCGGCCGAGCCGCGGACCTTCGGGCTCTACCTTGGCGGCCGCTGGTACACCGCCAGGGTCCGCCCGGGGTCGTTCGACGCGAAGGACCCGGTGGCCTCGCTCGACTGCTCCATCTGCCAGGACCAGATCCTCGGCCCGATCTTCGGCGTCAGCGACCCTCGCCGCGACAAGCACGTCGATTTCGTCGGCGGCATCCGCGGCGTCGCCGAGCTCGAGCGACGCGTCGACTCGGGCGCGTTCACGATGGCGATCCACCTCCATCCCACGCAGATCGACGAGCTCTTCGCGGTGAGCGACGCAGGGCTGCTCATGCCGCCGAAGAGCACGTGGTTCGAGCCGAAGCTCCGCAGCGGGCTCTTCATTCATACGTTCTGACGAGCGCGCCGCGCCGGGGGTAGACTGCGCCCCATGGCGGACATCAAGCGTGTATCTCCCCAGCAGGCCAAGAAGCTCATCGACGAGGAGGGGTATCTCTACCTCGACGTCCGGAGCGAGCCCGAATATGCGGCCGGGCACCCGAGCGGCGCGCACAACGTGCCGCTCATGCACGCCGGCGCCGGCGGCATGAAGCAGAACCCCGACTTCCTCGATGTGGTCCGCGCCCTCTATCCCACGGACGCGAAGATCATCGTGGGCTGCAAGTCCGGACAGCGCTCGATGCGCGCGGCCGAGGCCATGGTGTCGGCCGGCTACACGGCCGTCATCGAGCAACGCGCCGGCTTCGACGGGCCGCGCGACGCGTTCGGCGCGCTCACCGAGGCGGGGTGGGGGCCGGCCGGGCTGCCCGTCGAGACGGCCACGCCTGGCGGCTCCTACGCCGAGCTCCGCAAGCGCGCTGGCAGGTAATACGTCCGGCGCGCACGGCTCGCGGCGCGACGCCGAGCGTGTCGTCGCGGCGTCGATCGCGTTGCCGGAGGCCGCTCGCTCCGCTAGGAATCCGCGTGCTCCACGGTGCGCGCGTCGCAGTGGTCATCCCCGCGCGGGACGAGGCGCGATGGATCTCCGAGGCGGCGGCGTCGGTCCCCGCCTTTGTCGACCACGTGATCGTCGTGGACGATGCCAGTCGAGACGGCACGGCCGAGATGGCGCGCGCGCTCGGGGACGAGCGCCTCGAGGTGCTCGTCCACCCGGAGTGCCGCGGCGTCGGCGCGGCGATCGTCGCCGGCTACCGGCGCGCTCGCGCGCTCGGCGCCTCGGCCGTCGCGGTCATGGCCGGCGACGGGCAGATGGATCCGCGCGATCTCCCGCGCGTCGTCGCCCCGATCGCCTCGGGCGAAGCCGATTACGTGAAGGGCGATCGGCTGCGCCACCCCGACGTGTGGCGCGTCATGCCTCTCCAGCGGCTCGCCGCGACGGCGGCGCTCGCCGAGCTCACCCGCCGTGCGGCGGGGCTCGACGCCCTCTCCGACAGCCAGTGCGGGTACACCGCCATCTCGGCCCGCGCGATCGACGCGCTCGACCTCGATGGCCTCTGGCCCCGCTACGGTTATCCGAACGACTTGCTCGCCGCCCTCGCGGCTCGCCGGCTCCGCGTCTGCGAGGTCAGCGTGCGTCCCGTCTACCGCGGTGAGGCGAGCGGCCTGCGCGCGCGCCACGTGCTCACCATCCTTTTCCTGATCGCCAGGAACGCCATAAGGCAGTCCCTGAGCTGATCAGGAAAATCGCAGAACGCCCGCGCGCGGACGGAACGTGTGAGTCGGAGTCGATCGAATCGACACGAGCCGCTGCGCAAAACGGTCGACAACTCGCTCATTGGTTTTCATAGCAAAGCTGCCTGACGACCTGACTCATCAACTTGGCGCGGAGGGGCTCCAGAGGCGCGAACCCCGCAGCCATGCTTCAACAAGGGGGGTGACGGACGTGGCCATCAGCCGAGCCGCCTGGGCTAGAATCTGGAATCCGGGGAGGTCGCGGACTCTGTCGTTCACGCCTCGGGTCGTGGCCTATGCGTTCGGCATCGAGCTGCCGTACAGCCTGCTTGTCCCGGTCGCTCACCTGCGCCTCCTCGGCGTCGTGGACTCGGCGGTCCAGGCGCGGCTGCTCGGGCTGATCGGGCTCATGTACCTCGTCAAGACGGGAGGGCTGATCGCGCTGCTCGTCCACATGCTGCGCCCGATCGAGCGCCTGCGGCAGTACTCCGTGGCCCATCGCCTCCAGAGCGGCGCGGGCGTCGAGGACACGAGCAGCGGCGGCGCGGCGCCCCCGGAGGAGGTCGTCCTCGCCGCGGCGAACGCCGCCTACGACACCCCGCTCGCGTTCGCGACGGTCTGGGCCGTGTCGTGGGGGCTCCTGTACCTGCCGGTCACGATGGCGCTCTACTTCATCGCGCCGGACCAGAGCCCCCTCGGCGTCCAGCGCGGCGTCGCGCTGGCCCTGTTCGCGCTGGCCCTGTTCGCGGCCGCGCTGCCGCTCGCCTACAGCATCCTCGGCCGCCTGCTCGCCCCCGCCGCCGGCGTGATCTCGCTCATCGCGCGCGAGCGCGGCCTCTCCATGCCCGGCAAGGGCTACTCGCTCGCCGTCCGCCTCGTGATCCTCGGCGCCTGCCTCGCCATCGCGCCGACGAGCTGGATGGCGGCGATGGTGCTCGGCGAGACGGCGGGGCCGGCCAAGCCCGGCCTGAAGCTCACCCTGGCGATCTTCTCGATGGTCGCGGTCACCTGGGCGCCCGTCTGCGCGGGCTTCCTCGCCGGCGCCCTCGCGGGCCCGCTCCAGCAGGTCGCCGCGGTCATCCAGAAGATCGTCCAGCGCGGCGAGGTCGACCGGCTGGAGCGGATCCCGGTCTATTTCAAGGACGAGATCGGCGCGCTGGCGGGCGGCGTCAACGCGATGGTCGATCGCCTGGAGGAGTCGTCCCGGCGCACGCGGAGCTACCTGGCGGAGCGCGAGCGCCTGCTGCAGGACGCGGCGCAGCGCGCGGCGCAGCTCGGGGCCGTGCTGGACAACCTCGTCGAGGGGGTGTTCGCGTGCGATCGCCAGGGCCGGCTGACGATGATCAACGCGTCGGGGCTCAGGCTGCTCGGCCTCTCGGGGCGCTCGGAGCAAGCCGGCCGGATGGTCGAGGAGGTGATGGACCTCGGCCGGATGCGCCACAGCGACGGCCGCGCCTTCACGCGCGACGAGCTGCCCATGGTGCGGGCGCTCGCCGGCGAGACCATCGTGCAGGAAGAGCAGGTGCTCGCGGAGGGCCGCGCGGGCCGCGACGTCTTCCTGCGGACCAGCGCGGCGCCGATCCGCAGCGAGGGCGGGGCGGTCCTCGGCGCGGTCGCGGTCGCCCGCGACGTGACGGAGCTCATGGAGCTCGATCTCGTCAAGGATCAGTTCATCCGGGTCGGCGCGCACGAGCTCAAGACGCCGGTCGCGATCATGAAGGGATACGCGCTCGCGCTCCTGCGCAACTCGAACGATCTGCCGGCGCCGCGCCGCAAGATGCTGGAGGCCATCGACCGCGGCGCGGACAGGATCAACCGCATCGTCGACGATCTCCTGGCCATCTCGCAGGTCACGCTCGACGTGCTCCAGGTCTCCGAGGAGGACGTCGATCTGAAGGAGCTCGTGCAGGAGTCGGTCGATCGCGTCGCGAAGTCGGCGAGCCGCCACCGGGTGCGGCTGTCGCTCGACGCCGAGCGGCCGCCCGTCGTGCGCGCCGATCCGGAGCGGCTGCGCCAGGTGCTCGCGAGCCTCCTCGACAACGCGGTGAAGTACTCGCCCGACGGCGGCGACGTCGACGTGCGCGTCGCCGTCGCCGAGCGCGCGCCGGCGTCGTCGCCGCCGTCCTCCTGCGACGCCGCGCTCTTCTCGCAGCGGCACGGCGCGGCGCCGCGCTTCGAGGCGGTCGTGTCCGTGCGCGACCAGGGCGTCGGCATCCCCGCCCACAGGCAGGAGCGCATCTTCGAGCGCTTCTTCCGCGCGCACACGGACACCCGACACGACTACGGAGGCATGGGGATAGGGCTGTTCCTGGCAAAGGACATGATCACCCGTCACGGCGGCCGTATCTGGTTCGAGAGCGAGGAGGACAGCGGCAGCACGTTTTATTTCACCCTTCCACTCAGCAGCGAGGCCCCCGCGGCCGATCGACGATGAGCGACAGACACGCAAAGACGGTGCTCCTCGTGGAGGACGACGCGGATCTCGTGGCGCTCGTCTCCCTCGTGCTCCAGGAGGACGGCTACCGGGTCAAGATCGCGTGCAACGGTCGCGAGGCGCTGGCCAAGCTGGAGCACGACCTGCCGGATCTCATCCTGCTCGACATGAAGATGCCGGTGATGAACGGCCCGGAGTTCGCGCGCGAGCTCGAGGTCCGGCACGGGCGTCAGGCGCCCATCGTCGTGCTCACCGCGGCGGCGGACGCGCACCGGCGGGCGGCCGAGGTCGGCGCGGACGCGTGGCTCGGCAAGCCGTTCGATCCGGACGCGCTCCTCTCGACGGTGAGGCGTTACACGGGGTGAGCGCGGAGGAGCTGCCGCCGCTCGGCGAGGTCGCGCCGCACCTCGGCCCAGTACCGCGCGGGGAACCGGCGGTGATCGAAGCCGGTCGCGCGGAACACCCGTGTGATGCGGGCATAACGGCGCAGGCTCCACTCCCTCATGATCTGGAGCGAGGGGTGGAGGCCGCGCGCCTCGATGAACGGCGCCGCCCGCGCGTAGAGGGCTGGCATGACCTCATCGAGCCAGTACCGCATCAGGGCCTGGTATCCGGGCGTGTCGACGCACCGTCCGGAGATCACCTGAGCGCGCGTGACCCCGTGGCGCGCGAGCTCCTCCTCGGGCAGGTAGCAGATGCCGCGATCGGCGTCCTCCTGCATGTCCCTCAGGTTGTTGAAGAACTGATCGAGCCGGCCGAACTCCCCGGCAGCGTCCCAGTGCTCCTTCGTCAGGAACGGAACCAGCTGAAAGATATGGCCTGACAGCCGCACGAGCATCGTGTCGTGCTCCTTCAGGGTGCGGATGAGCAGGCTGGGAGCGTGGTAGTCGGCGAGGGCGAGCAAGTAGGCGTCCCAGGCGGCGAGCGAGCGCGGTTGCATCTCGTCCAGGTCGGGACGATCGAGCGCGGGGCGGCGGAGCCACAGCGCGTGGATGGCGGAGAGCTCGCGCGCGAAGGGGCAGCACGGATCGACGAAGCCGCAGGAACGGACGCGCCTCCACGCCACCATGAAGCGGCTGAACCGCCGCGCGTGCGGCTCGAGGCGCTCGTTCTCGGCGAGGCGATCGACGATCCGGATCCAGCGGATGCGATCGAGCCACGCCCGCTTCACGTCGGGCGCGAGGCCGAGCACCCACGCGGCGTTGTCCTCGTCTTTCAGCGCGTCGTCCGACAGGGCGCGATAGTGCGATGAGCCGACGATCGCCGAGATCGGCTGGTAGGGAGTCCGCTCCGATGCCGGTGCGGCAGCGGGCAGGTAGGGCGAGGAGATGTGTTGAGTAGGTTTCACGATGTCGAGTGCCGCACGTTGAACGTGCCTGTCGCCGGTGTCGCCCTGGCTTCGCGCGGTCACTGGCGATGATGGACGTAGCTCACCCTGTTTGCTTGGGGGCGCCTGCGCCGGTGATGGATGGTGGCTCTCTACCGTGTAGAACTTTCCGATCCTCCGAGAGATGCGCGGTGACGCCTGTTCGCCTTCCTTTATGAGGCCTTATCGTCCCCCAGTCGACGCGGAAATTCGTCGTCCAGGGCACGGGCGCCGGAGATAATGCATGGATTCCCTGTGTGTTTTGCCGGTGTGTTGGGAACATGCCGTCAATGATCGTCGGTGTATACCCTGGGTCGGTACATTGTCCAACGGATAACGTCAGTGATGGCCTGACGTCTCGGCCCTCTCTCGCTCCGTCTCGGCGGTAGATCACGTGTTCTAGGCACATGGATTATTCCGGAGTTCCTGGTGGATGGCCTCTGCGCCCTACGTGAGGGCGGGTGAGCGCCGGGGGCGAGCCTCTCTCTCTGCTGCTCGGTCTGCCTCGGTGAGCGGCGCGACGGGAACGCTCCGATTCACGATCGGACGCGATGCTAGACGCGCTCGTGAGAGGGGGGATTCAGCGGTTGTCATCGCGCCGTGCGTGCTGCGGTGAACGGCCCCGATCTGTGATTGTGACCACGGTCCAAAACGGTCATCCGCGCTCGGCGCGCCCGAGCGGCGTCCGCTCCAGACAGAGGAGATCGAGCCGCGTCCCCGCGCATTCATCGTGTTCAGACCTGCAATCGAGAATCTCAGGTTCGAAAGATGTCAGGAGCATCCTTAAGGTCAACTCCATGAATCGAGCAAGGTCGGGCCCTGGCCCGTGTCCTGCTAAACCTGCTAAAGCGGAAGGGCAGAGCGCCCGTGACGGCTTCCCCCCGCCGTCGAATGGGCGCTCTTTTTTTGTGCTCTTCGTCCGGGACGCGAGGTCCTAGCGCTCGCGCAGCCGGGCCACCCGGTCGCGCCAGTGCTGGAGATCGAGCGCGGAGAAGACCGCTGCGGCGCGCGCGATCTGGCGCTCGCGCTCCGGATCGCGGCGCGGGAGGTGCCGCGCGAGCTCGAAGCGGGCGCGCGCCTCCTCGACGGGCAGGCCGCGCTGCAGGGCGTCGTCGATCGCCGCGGCCCAGAGCCGCCTCGCGCGCGCGTGGCCGCCGGCGAGCCACGCGGCGAGGCCGCGCAGGCGGAGCGAGGTCGAGCGGCCGAGGGGGAAGATGCGCGCGTACCGGCCGAGCGCGCGGCACGCCTCCGCAGAGAGGCGTGAGAGCTCGCGCCGCTCCGCCGGGCCAGGCGCGTCCTCGAGCAGCGCGAGCAGCACCTCGCACGCCGCCGCATAGCCGTACAGGCAGTGGTAGCCCGCCGGCTGTCCCTCGCGGAGCATGGGGAGCGTCCGCTCGGCGGCCGCGCGGGCCTCGCCCTGCGCGCCGCGGAGCAGGTGCCCCAGCGCGACCTGGCCGTGCGTGATCTGCTGCGTGCGGTCGCCGAGCCGCTGCACCTCGGCCGACAGCGCGTCGAAGATGGCGATCGCGCCCTCGCCGTCGCCGAGCAGCAGCCGGCACTGCGCGCGGCCGCTCTCCGCCCAGATGTGGCCCTGCGCGTTGTCGCTCTCGCGCGACGCGATCACGAGCGCGCCGTACAGGTCGAGCGCCTCCCTCCAGCGGCCCTCGGAGTACGCCGCGCCGGCGAGCAGCGTGATGCACTCCTCCTTGCGGCGGCGGTCGTGCAGCGCCTCGGCCAGCCGCTCGGCCTGGGTGAGCAGCGCCCGCGCGTCGCGGCACCGGCCCTCGCCGAGCGCCGTCAGCCCGCGCAGGCACGAGACGAACGCGACGCCTTGCGGGTCGTCCAGCGCCGCGGCGACCGCCGTCGCGCGCGCGGCGTAGGCGTCGACGACGGCCTTCCACGGGACGTACCCGAACGCGACGCTCAGGGTCGCGTACCCGCGCGCGAGCGCGAGCGACGGGCCGAGCCGCGCCGCGGCGTTGGTCGCCGCCAGCGCGGCCAGGAAGGCGAGCGTCGGCTCGTTGCGGAACAGGTAGGTCTCCGACAGCTTCTCCGCCGCGAGCGACGCCTCGGCGAGGCGCGCGCGCTCGGCCGCGTCGCGCGCGACCGGGGCCGGCAGGCCAGCGACGTGCGCGAGCTGCAGGCCGAGCTGCTTCAGCGAGGCCATCGCCGGGCGCAGCCGCTCCCCGAGGCCCGCGCGGCCGCTCGCCGCGCGCTCTCCCGCGCGGAGCCACGCGGCCTCGTCCCGGGAGAGCAGCTCCAGCGCCGCCGCGCAGTGCCGCTCCGCGCCGAGCAGATCGCCGAGGTTGTAGTGGGCCTGGCCGAGCCGCCGCTCCCAGCGCGCGCGCCGGATCGGCGGCGCGCGCTCCTCCGGCGGGTGCGCGCCGTCGAGGTCGAGCGCCCTCTTGTAGAAATCCACCGCGTCGCCGGAGGCGCCCGTCGCGAGGGCCTGGGCGCCCGCCTTGTCGAGGTACTCCAGCGTCTTCTGGACGGCGCCCGCGATTCCATAGTGGTGGGCGAGGAGCGGGTACGACAGCGCGAGGCCCGGCGCGTCGCGGTGGCGCTGCTCGATCGCGCGCGCGGCGGCGGCGTGCAGGGCCCGCCGCTCCGACTCGGGGATGCCCGCGTAGACGATCTCCCGCAGCTTGTCGTGCACGAAGCCGAGCCGCCCCGGCTCCGTCTCCTCGAGCACGTGGCGGCGGGCGAGCTCCGCGAGCGCGTCCATGGCGTCGACCTCGGCGAGGCCCGCGGCGCCGAGCAGCAGGCGCTCCTCGAGCTCGCGGCCCAGCGCCGAGGCGAGCCGCGCGAGCGCGAGCGCCTCGCGGCTCAGCCCCGACAGCCGGCGCGCCACGAGCTCGCGCAGCGAGCCCGGCAGCGGCAGCGGCGCGGGCGGCTGGCTCCCGCGCGCGGCGCGGGCGAGCCGCTCTGCAGCGGCGCCCTCGGCGCCCGCGCGGATGCGCCACGCGTAGGCCTCGTCCCGGTAGATCACCCGCTCCTGGATCGCGGCCCGGAGGTACTCGGCGATGAAGAACGGGTTCCCCTCCGACTGCTCGAAGAGGTACTGCACGAACGCCTCCGGCGGCTCGTCCAGGGCGAGCATGTCGCGCACCATCCGCCCGACCGAGCCGCGGTCGAGCCGCCCGAGCTCGAGCCGCGAGGCCCAGGGGGCGCCGAGGAGCGAGGAGAGCGCGGGCGACGTCTCCTCGGTCCGGTACGCGCACAGGAGGACGACGGGATGGGCCGCGAAGTAGTCGGCGTCGAGGTGCTCGAGGACGGCGCGCGAGTTCTCGTCGGCCCACTGGAGGTCGTCGAGCACGAGCAGGACGGGCCGCGCCGCGGCGAACGCGGCGAGCGTGTCGGCGAGCGCGGTCCGCAGCCGGTAGCGCGCCGCGTCCGGCGGCAGCTCGGGCGGCTCGGGGTAGCGGTCGTGGCCGCGGAGCTGGGCGAGCGACGGCTCGTGCGGCGCGAGGACCCTGCCGCGCGGGCCGAGCAGCGCGTCGTAGCCCGCGGGGCCGAGCTCGTTGCACCGGTCGGCCACCGCGAGCAGGAGCGGCCGGAACGGGTGCAGCGGCGCGGCCTTGACCGCGCCCTCGCGCTCGACCTCGGCGGACACGGCCGCGCACGCGCCCGTGACCACGGCCATGCGGTTGAGCGCCGCCTGGTGCGCCGCCTCGACGGCGAGGCGCGTCTTGCCCACGCCGCTCTCGCCGCCGACGACGACGAGGCTGCCCTGGCGCCGCTCGTGGGCGCGCTCGAGCGCCGCGGTGATCTGCTGCAGCGCCTCCTCGCGCCCGGCGAGGCGCGGCCGGTACAGGTACGGCTGCGCGTTCGGCACGCGCACGCGCACGCGCGCCGCGCCGCTCCAGTCGTGCGGCGGGGTGTCGGCCGCGCCGAGCTCGGCGAGGGCGGTCGCGACCTCGTCGGCGTAGCCGAGCCGGTCCTCGGGGCGCTTCTTCAGGAGCCGCGCGATGAGGGCGTCGAGCGCGGGAGGCACGTCGGCGACGAGCTCGGAGGCCGGGAGCGGCTCGGCGTAGAGGTGCATGGACAGCACGACGGAGCTCGAGTCGCCGAGGAACGGGACGCCCCCGGTCACGGCCTCGTAGATCATGCAGCCGAGCGCGTAGAGGTCCGCGCGCGCGTCGACGAGGTCGCCGCGGATCTGCTCGGGGGACATGTAGTCGGGGCTGCCCATCAGCCTGCCGCCCGCCTGGAGCACGTCGCGCCCTGTGTGGCCCTCGAACTGGAAAGCGAGGCCGAAGTCGAAGAGCACCGGCGTGCCGTCCGGGCGGATGAACACGTTGTCCGGCTTGAGATCGCGGTGGACGAGGCCCCGGCCGTGGACGTACGCGAGCGGCCGGCAGATCGCGCGGAGGAGCGTCAGCGCCTGGCGGAGCGCGCCGCCCGCCGCGCGGTGGAACGGGCGCGGCGCGAAGGGCTGGCACGAGCGCGGGATGATCGACGCGGGCGCGATCTCCGCCGTCGCGGTGCTGGCCTGCGCGTTCATGGCCGTGGAGACGCTCACGGTCGGCTCGCTGCTCACGCTCCCGCGGGCGCGCCAGCGCTCCTGGTTGTGATCGCGGAGCGTGCGCCCCTCGATCAGCTCCATCGCGTACCACGGGAGCCCGCCCTGGACCCCCTCGTCGAGCACCCGCACGACGCCCGGGTGCTCGACGCCGCGGAGCGCGTGGATCTCGCGGCGGATGCTGGAGACGAGGCTCTCGTCGCCCACGCAGACGGTCTTCAGCGCCGCGAGCGCGCCCGTGACGCTGTGCTGAGCGCGGTAGACGACCCCCATCCCGCCGCGGCCGAGCGGCGCGAGCACCCGCCACGGCCCGATGGACACCGGGACATCCGGAGGGTGCCTGGCCTGTTGCGAGCTCGGCGTCGTGATCATCGAGGGACCGACGCAGCCTTGGCCCGGGCCTGGATTCGCCCCAGGTGGTAGGTCAAAAGCGGTTTCCCGACATCCACGCTGGAGCTGAGTACATCCACCCGACGGCGCGCGATGATGTCACGGCGCGGCCGACCGTACAACAGGTCTGTGTGGAGGCCAGCTCATCGCACGAACGCCGGGCGGCGGGGCTGCCGCACCGACAGGCGACTACACATGAGGCGGCGGAGCATGGCTATCGAGGCTCGCGCCGGGGCGGAGGCGCGGCGCGTCTCGACTCGCCGTTGCGCCGCCGGCGCGCCGCGCCGCGCCGTCGTGGCGCCGCGCGGCCGCGCTGCGCGTGCACGGAGGGAGCGCCGGCGCGCGGGCCCTCTGGACGCTGGCGCCGCGCGAGACACGGTGAACCCGGGACTCTGCGGAGGCGCGCTCTGCCGCCGCGGTCGTCGCCGCATGTCGAGACGCGATGTCGAGGCGAGCCCCGCCGCGCGGCGCTCGGGCGGGGACGTCTCGGTCTCTCGCGGCGAGCGGACCGCCGGGGATCGCCTGCTTTCCCCGCTTGGTGGATTCGACATCTCCGATGTCGTTGTCCGGTTTCATCGAGCTTCGACCGCGCCGTGCGATCCCATCGTGCACAGCTGAGCTCGCGGTACACGGTTTGCTCCCGGTGCGCTCACGGCCCGCGCTGGCGGCCGCACTTAGAAAGGGAACCAACGAATGAAGCATTCGACTCATCTCGGGGCCTTGTTGACCGTCCTGTTCCTCGCTGCGTGCGGCGGCGAAGGTGCAGATTCCGCCCCGACGGACAGCGCCGTGAGCTCCAAGCAGCTCAGGGATCTGACGGCCGATGACGTCCAATCCGCCTGCGATTCGCTCGCGGCGAGGGTGAAGCTCTCCAAGGAAGATGCCTGTGAGTACCTGGGCCTCGTCGCGTCTCCCGCCGTCGGGCAGCCGTGCGGCACGGTGAAGGACGAGTGCCTCTCCACGGCCGACGAGGCGGCCGCGGAGCAGGACGACCACGCAGCGGATTGCATGCCTCCGACCGAGCACCGCGCCGGCTGCTCCGCCACGGTGGCCGAGTACGAGGTCTGCTTGCTCGCCCAGACGCAGCGGGTCCGGGAGCTCACGTGCGACTCGGCGCTGAGCTCGCTCGAGACGGCTCCTCCGGAGTGTGATGCGGTGGCGCGCAAGTGCCCGCAGATCCTGGACGTGGGCGGAGATCAGGGCGCCGAGAGCCCCTGAACACGGCGCCGGGGCGCGGGCGGCCACCGATCATGGGCGATCGATCATCGATCATCGCGCTCGACGTGGACGCACGGCTCGCTGAACGAATCGCCGGTAGGCACGACACGGCCGCTTGGCGGCCGTGAGTGCCATTGTCCTACCTCTGTTTCCCTGGATCTTTTGATTCCTACCGATATTCGTGCTCGTCCGCGCCTTCCAGGGCATCTCGGCGTATGATGGGCTCCGCAGCCGGCGCGCCCGGGGAGGTTCAACCCTCGGCGTCTCGGCTCAAGCGAAGTCGCGGCTCCCGCCGAGGGTTCGCTGGCACAGAGGAGGATTTCATGAAGATCACCAAGGTTTCCGGAGTGCTCGCCCTGCTGCTGATCGCCGCCGCGGCTGCTTGCGGCAAGAGCGAGCAGCCGGCTGAGGCGAACGCGACGGTCGAGGTGACCGCCACCGCCACCGCCGAGTCGGCGATCGGCGAAGGCGCTTACGTCGAGGAGCACGAGAGCGGCAAGGCCGCCTTCAACGTCGCTGCCGACGGGAACGTCAAGGCCGCGGTCACGGGTCCGGACGGCAAGCCGATCCGCGAGGACGTCAGCGGCACGCTGGTGTGGAAGGACGCTTCGGGGGAGAAGACCGTGCCGCTCACGCTCGACGCGAAGACCGGCCTCCTGGTCGCCGCCGGCCCCAAGCTGGAGGCGGATCTCACCGAGATCGGCTACACGCTCAGCGTCGCCGGCAAGCCGTGGAACGGGACGCTGCACGTGCCCGCCGGCGGCACCGCCGAGCTCTTCGCCAACGCCAAGGCGTCGGCGGAGCTCGGGCTGCCGGAGGGCAAGCTCGGCCCGCACGGCGGGCGCATCGAGATCGTGGGCGACGACCGCCTCGAGCTCCTGGTCGACGAGGTGACCGGCGAGGTCCGCGTCTATGTGCTCGACGCCGACCTGAAGCCCATCGACCTTGGCGAGCGCAAGATCACGCTCGGCGTGGTGGCCGAGGCGCCGCAGGTGGTCGTCCTCGCTCCGGCGGTCGCGACCGCGGACGTGGCCGCGACCGCGGCGGCGGGGGTGGCCGCGGGGGCGTACCTGACCGGCAAGCTCGCGCTCGCCGCCGATCCGCTGAAGCTGACCATCGCGGTGCGGAACGCGGGCCGCTCGGCGGTGGCCCTGTGCGGCTACCGTGCCGGGGCGGCGTTCGCCGTCCACGCGCGCGCCCCGCGGGTGAAGGTGCGTGTGAAGACCGACTGGGACGTGCACGCCCGCGCGCTCGCGCACGCCGACCTGAAGGCGAAGGCCGACATCGACCCGAAGGTCCACGTCCACGCGGGGGCGGGCGCCGCTGCCAAGGCCAACGCGAAGGCCAACGTGCACGTCAAGGCGCCGAGCATCCGCGTGACGCCGCCCAGCGTGAACGTGCAGATCAAGGCGCCGAAGATCTCGATCCCCAAGCCGAGCTTCAAGGCGTCGGCGTCGGCCCGCGCGAGCGCGGGCGCCAAGATCGGGGCGCATTGATGCGACGCGCGGCGGTGACGGGCGCGCCTGTCACCGCCGCCATCCCGGCGACGCGGCGTGCTCCGCGGCGCGATGGGGGCGAGGGGTGGGCCAGGGCGGGCCGTGCTAGGTTTCCGCATGTCCAGCCACACCTCTCCGCCGCTCCGTCTCGCGGATCTGTCCCCCGAGACGATAGCGAAGCTCAAGCGCTTCCGGTACGACCGCATCATCGAGAAGCACGAGGGGCCGGACTCGTGGGAATGGCACCTCCGTGATCCGAGCGAGCGGCCCTCGTGGCTCCCGGAGCCCGCGTCTCCGGACCTCGAGGACGATTACAAGCCCGATCCGGCAGAGTTCCTGCAGATCGCGGGACATGACGTGCTCTTGCCGGTGGGCCGGTCGCACCACCCCAACATCACCATCGTCCGCACGATCATCGGAGACGACGGCAAGAGCCTGATCGCCTTCCTGAAGGACACGACCTACGTCGACGACCCTCGGCTCGAGTTCTTCTCCGCCGGATTCCTCGCCGTGTGCGACCGCGTGCCGGGCGAGCGGTTCTATGTGGCGCACGTGTACCACGAGTGGTTCATGATGGCGCCGAACGGTTGACGGCGACTGCGCCTTGTCCACCCTGTCGAGCCTGGGCCGTGACGTGGGCCCCGTTGAACAGAGTGGCAATCTCGCTATCGTGGATTCACGACGCTGCGGTGGCTCCAGACATGCGTCTCACCCGGGGAGCGCGCGATAATCGATCTTCCCCGTCGAGGTCCGCGGCAGCTCGTCCATCGCGACGATCGTGTCCGGGACCATGTACGGGGGCAGCCGCTCCGCAAGATACAGCCTGAGCGAGCGATCGTCCGCGTCGCCTGCGAGGGCGACGAAGCCGCGCAGCGTCTTGCCGAGGCGCGCATCCTCCACGGCGATCACCGCGGCCTGGCGCACGGCGGGGTGTGACGCGAGCGCGGCCTCGACCTCGCCCGGCTCGACCCGGTAACCCCGGATCTTCACCATCCGGTCGATGCGGCCCCGGAAGTAGAAGAGCCCGTCGGCCTTGCGCTCCACCCGGTCGCGGGTCCGGTACGGGCCGCCGTCGACGGTCGTCGGCCCCGAGACCACGAGCTCGCCCGTCCCGGGGCCGTCGACGACGCGGCCGTCCCCGTCCTCCGCGAGCAGCGCGCAGTCGGCGTAGGGGCACGCGACGCCGATCGGGACCTCGCTCGCCCCATCGAGCGCCGCGCGATCGACCTGGTGGAACGTGCAGACGTTCGTCTCGGTCGGGCCATAGAGGTTGTAGAGCGCCGCGCCGGGCGCCCGCGCCGCCAGGGTCGCGAGCTCGCGCGGCGGGAAGACCTCGCCGGCGAAGAGGATGGCGCGCACGGGCGAGAGCGCGAAAGCCGGCGCCGGCGCGCCCGCGTCCGCCGCGGGGAGCGCCGCGACGAGCTTCATGAACATCGACGGCACGCCGTAGATGACCGTCGGCGCGAGCGCGCTCACCGCGTCGCGGAGCGCGCGGCCCGAGGCGAGGTCGCGCCGCGCCATCGTGGCGAGCGTCGCGCCCGCGCGGAACGTCGCGAGGTGGTCGAACCAGGCGAGATCGAAGACGAGCTCGGCCACGCGGAGGACCCGATCCGCCGGCGTGAGCCCGACGAGGTCGATGCAGAAGGCCGTGAACGCGTCGAGCCCAGCCCATGTGATGGGGACCGGCTTCGGCTCGCCCGTGCTGCCCGAGGTGTGCAGGATGCACGCGACGTCCTGCGCACGGTCGTCGCAAGCGCCGCCGCCGCCCGCGTCGGCGCGCGCGGCCCCGCGCAGCGCGCGCCCCTCGGCGTCGAGCTCCACGCGCGGCAGGCCGCCGCCGAGCTCGGCGTCGATGCCGTCCGCGAGGCCCGCAGCCGCGACGTCGAGCACGAGCGCCCGGCACCCCCGGGCCCGCGCGATCCGCCCGAGCCGCGCCGGCGGCGCGGTCGCGTCGAGCGGGACCGCCACGGCGCCGGCCGTGAGCACCCCGGCGAGCGCCACCGGCTCGTCGTGCGCCCGGCCCAGCGAGAGCAGCGCCACCCGGTCGCCCGGGCGCACGCCCGCCCCGGCGAGCGCCGCGCCCACGGCCGCCGCGCGCGCCGCGAACTCGGCGTAGGTCACCGCGGCGCCGCGCGACGCGAGCGCGACGGCGTCGCCGCGCGCGGCCAGGTCCTCGGCGCGCAGGCGGAACGTGCCGGCCACGCGCTCCCCGCTAGCCCTGCGCGGCCGCGATGCGGCCGGCGACGAAGCGCGCCATGCTGTCCACGGTCGACACCGCGTCGAGGTCGACCTCCTCGTCCGGGATCTTCACGCCGAAGCGCTGCTCGATGAACACGAGCACCCGCGTCAGCGACATCGAGTCGAAGCCGGATCCGCCGGCGAACAGATCCTCGTCCAGGGCGAGCGGCGCCTTGCGCAGCAGGATCTCCTTCGCGATATGGTCGTGCAGCGCGCGCCGCACCGTGTCGAGATCGTAGGTCACCGCGATCGTCCCTTTCCAGCCGGAGCCCGGGCGCTCAGCCGATGGCCGGCGTCGCCTTGCGGGCAAGATAGTCGATGAGGTCGATCTTGGACACGACGCCGAGCACCGTCTCCTTGTCGACGACGAGCGCGATCTTCGCGTCGCTCAGGACGCCCTTCAGGAGCTCGACCTTCGTCGCGGGCGTCACGGTCGCATAGTCGCTCTCGACGAGCCCGCCGATGCTCGAGTCGAGCGTTCCGCTCCCCGTCACGAGGTGCCGGAGCAGGTCGATCTCGTGGACCATCCCGGCCAGCTTGCCGTCCTGGGTCACCGGGAGCTGGCTTATCCCGTGCGATTTCATCATGTCGATGACCTCGCGGACCCGGGCGTTCGCGTCGGCGGTGACCACCGCCCCGCTGGGCTTGACGGCGAGCAGGTCGCGCACCGTCCCGAGGCCCTTGTCCTCCTCGAGGAAACCATTCTCTCGCATCCAGTCGTCATTGAAGATCTTCGAGATGTACTTGGACGCGCCGTCGGGCAAGAGGACGAGGATGTTCTCCTTCTTCCCGCTCTGACGTGCATACTTGATCGCGCCGGCCACCGCCGCGCCCCCGGAGCCGCCCACGAAGAGGCCCTCGAGCCGCACGAGGTCCCGCGTCATGAGGAAGCACTCCTTGTCGTCGACCCGGATGATCTCGTCGATGATCTTGAGGTTCATCGTGCTCGGGAAGAAATCCTCGCCGATCCCCTCGACCTTGTAGGCAAACGGCTTCGTGATCCGCTGGGTCTTCACGTAATCGTAATAGAGCGAGCCGACCGGGTCGACGCCGACCATCTTGATCTCCGGCTTCCTCTCCTTGAGGAACTTGCCAATGCCGCTCAGGGTGCCCCCTGTCCCCATGCCGGCGACGAAGACGTCGAGCTCGTCGCCGCACTGCGCCCAGATCTCGGGGCCGGTGGACCGGACGTGGGCCTCGGGGTTCGACGGGTTGTGGTACTGGTTCGCGTAGAAGCAGTTCGGCGTCTCGTCGGCGATGCGCTTCGCCACCTGGTAGTAGCTGCGCGGGTCGTCGGGCTCGACGGCGGTGGGACAGACCACGACGCGGGCGCCATAGGCGCGCAGCGTCGCGATCTTCTCCTGCGACATCTTGTCCGGCATGACGAAGACGCACTTGTATCCCCGGATGGCCGCGACCATGGCGAGCGCGGCGCCCGTGTTGCCGCTGGTCGCCTCGACGATCGTCCCGCCGGGCTTGAGCCCGTTCGCCTCGGCGTCGCGGATCATGTTCAGCGCGACCCGATCCTTGTGGCTGCCGCCCGGGTTCAGGTACTCGCACTTCACATAGATGTCGCTCTCGAGCCCCTCCGTGACCCGGTTCAGCTTGACGATCGGCGTGTCACCGACGGCCTTCGTGATATCGCTGCGCGCGCCTCGCATCATGGGGAGACCTCTTAGCCGCCGCGCGCCGAAGCGACAAGGGGAGCACGCGAGAGGCAGGCTCGCCGAGGCGCTGGCGAGGACGCGCGCCTGCCGTGACGGCCGTGACCGCCGGGCCCGGCCGCCGGTCATCCTTCCTATCCTTCCGGAGCCAACGACAAAAGAAATTGTATTTACGATGAGTCCACACTGCCCGTATCCGGCACGTCATCGTCACGGGTTCAAAGGCCCTGACGGTGGCGAGCCAGAGCTCTCCGGCGCGAGCCGCCGGGGCGCGGCGCTGGCGCGCTGACGCGCTGACGTCAACGCCACGCGGCGCTGCTGCGCGCGCCGGGGCGCGCGGGCCGGCGGGCGATCTCGCGCCGCGCTCCCTGTGGTAGGCTGGCGAAATGGCGTCCGAGCCGAAGATCCATCCGAGCGCCGAGACGGCGCTCCTCAAGGTCCGCTCCAAGGAGATCGCGTTCAGCCGCTTCCGCGTGCAGGTGACCGCCGGCCCGGACGCCGGGGCGTCCCAGACGTCGGACGCGACGGAGTTCGTGATCGGCACGGCGCCCGGCAACCAGCTCATCCTCACCGACCGGGCGGTGTCCCGGCATCATTGCGTGATCTCGGTCACCCCGCGGGGGTTCTTTCTCCGCGATCTCGGCAGCAAGAACGGCACGACCCTCTCCGGCTTCCGCGTCGAGGCGGCCTATCTCCTGCCGGGCGCCTCGCTCGGGGTCGGGCAGTCCACGCTCCGCTTCGAGCCGCTGGCCGAGGAGATCCGCGAGCCGCTCGGCGACGAGGAGCGGTACGGCCGGGTGCTCGGGCAGAGCGCCGCGATGCGCCGCATCTTCGGGGCGCTGCCGCGGATCGCCGCGTCGGACTCGACGGTGCTGATCGAGGGCGAGACGGGCACGGGCAAGGGCCTGCTCGCCGAGGCGATCCACGAGAGCAGCCCGCGCGCGGGGGGGCCGTTCGTCGTGATCGACTGCGGATCCATCCCGCCGACGCTCATCGAGGCCGAGCTCTTCGGGCACGCGAAGGGGGCGTTCACGGGCGCCCAGGCGGCGCGCGCCGGCGCCTTCGAGGCGGCGCGGGGCGGGACCGTGCTGCTCGACGAGATGGGCGAGCTCCCGCTCGACATGCAGCCGAAGCTCCTGCGCGTGCTCGAGGAGCGGCAGATCCGGCGCATCGGCACGATCGAGCCGACCAAGCTCGATATCCGGGTCATCGCGACGACCAACCGCGATCTCCGCCAGGAGGTGAACCGCGGAAACTTCCGGTCGGATCTCTACTACCGGCTCAACATCGTCCGCCTCCGCGTCCCCGCGCTGCGCGAGCGCCCCGACGACATCGCGCTGCTCACCGCGCATTTCTACCGGCAGCTCGCGCAGGGCCAGGACCAGAGCCCCCCCGGCGAGCTGCTGGAGGCCTTCATGCGGCAGGACTGGCCGGGCAACGTCCGCGAGCTCCGCGGCGCGGTGGAGCGCGCGGTGCTGATGATCGATCCCGCGCTGTTCCGCGAAGCCGTGATGGGCTCCGAGGGGGCGGACAGCGGGGCTCCGGCGCTCCCGGCGCCCCGGGAGGACGAGCTCAGCCTGTCGTTCCGCGAGGCGAAGGAGCGCGCCGTGGCGCGCTGGGAGCGCACGTTCCTCACGGCGCTGGTGCGGGCGAACGGCGGCAACCTCTCGCGCGCGGCCCGCGCGGCGCGGATGGACCGCAGCCACCTGCGCGAGCTCCTCCAGCGGCACGGCGTCTCGGCGACGGAGGCGTGACGGCCTGGCCCGCGGGCCAGCGCCGGAGACGGCCGCGCGCGCGTCTGGTGAGTGGGGAGCGGCCAGGGCGGCGCCGGAGGCGGCTCGCCCCGGCGGGCGGCGCCAGGGCGCGCCCTCTCGCTGGTTACTGATTGGCCTTCTGCCGGTTCTCTCCCTTGAGCTCCTTGGCCTTCCCTTCGGCGGCCATCTGCTCGTCGTCGACCAGCTTGCCGACCCGGTTCTTGATCGCGCCGGCGGCCTCCTCGAGCGCGCCCTTCGCGCGCTCCTCCGCCTTGGCGTCCTCCTTCTGTACCTTTCCCCGGAGCTCCTTGGCGCGGCCCTCCGCTTCCATCTGCTCGTCGCCGAGCAGCTGGCCGAGGCCCTTCTTGATCTTGCCGCCCAGCTCTTCGGCTGCCCCTTCATTGCGATCGCTTGCGTTGCTCATTGCATCCTCCTCGTGGCGTGGCCGCCGCAGAGCCTCTCTGCGGCGCGCCGCCGCCGTTGACCTCGCATTGGCAACCTCCGGAACTAGCAACCGGTGCGCCATCCCATCGCAAACGGCCTTTTCGAGGACGCGGAAGGGCGATTGGGGCAGGCTACCTCGCCTGCGCTCTGCCTCTCGGCTCGCCTGAGGCAATACGCCACGGGGCGGCCAAGCAAGCAGTCCCACGATCCGACCGGACGGCCCCCGCTCTCCTGGAGGCGCACCGCGCTGCGGTCGGATTTCGCGGCGAATGCGGCGATGCGAGCGCTCTGTCCGCGGCGTTCAGCTCGGCTGGGCGTCTGTGGAGAGCCGGGACTCCAGGGCATGGCGCGGCGTTTGCTGAACAGCCTGCATAGCAACGAGGAGCACTTCGCTCCTTTCTGGGAGGTTCACCATGTCGTTCATTCTCTTTCTCCTGTTTGGCCTCGTCGTCGGTGCTCTGGCGCGCCTCATCGTCCCTGGACGTGAGCCGGGCGGGTGGGTCGTCTCGATGATCATCGGCGTGGTCGGCTCCTTCATAGGCGGGCTGCTCGGCCGCATGCTGTTCATGTACCGTGAGGGTGAGCCGGCCGGCTTCTTCATGTCGCTCATCGGCGCCATCGTGCTGACCGCCGGCTATCAGGCGATCGCGCGGCGCCGTACGGTGGTATGAGCGGGCGGAGCGATCCTCTCTCGAGGCGCCACGCCCCCTACCGGCCCACGGCGCTGCATGAAGGAGCTCTCGATCTGCCGCCCCGATCTGTAACGTCCGGGAGCACCTCGGGCCGAGAGCAGGAGGCGCGGAGGAGGCGCCGCTGTCCGTGAGCGCGATGTCGGCTCAGGCGGCGCGGCGCCCTCCCTCCCGCTCGGCAGGCCGGAGGGGCCCTGCTCGTCGCACGGCCCATCCCCCAGGGTCGTACGACGAGCAGGGCCTTCGTCGGCCTGTGGCGGCCTGCGGCGCGGACTCCGGCGCCGGCGCCGCATTTCCGCCGGCGCCGCGCCCGCTCGCCGGGTAACGCTTGACGCCGCAGGACGCTTTGGGCTTGCTAGCGGGCTCCGCGCTTTTGCCCAAGGTCCTGGCCATGTCGTTCTCGATCCTGCCCCCGCCGATCACGCCCCTCGCCGCGATCCTGCCGTCCGAGCCGCTGCTGCTCATGGGCGCCGGGCCGGTGCCCATCCCGCAGGCGGTGGCCCAGGCGAACGGGGTCATCATCAATCACCTTGGCCCCACCATGGACCGCGTCATCCAGAACGTGAAGTACATGGCGGCCTATGCGTTCCAGACGCGCAGCGACAAGATCCTCGGCATCGCCGGGCCCGCGTCCGCGGCGATGGAGATGGCCGTGGCGAACCTGTGCTGGCCCGGGCGCAAGGTCCTTTGCCTGAAGGTGGGGACGTTCAGCGGGCGCCTCGGCGAGATGGCGCTCGGCGTGGGCGCCGATGTCACGTTCCTCGAGGGGCCGCCCGGGCGGCCCGTGTCGCTCGCGGACGTGCGTGAGGCGATGAAGAAGCAGCGCTACGACGTGGTCACGATGGCGCACGGCGAGACGTCCTGCGGCGTCCGCATGGTCGAGATGCCGGAGATCTGCAAGCTCGCGAAGACGCAGGGCGCTCTCACCATCGTCGACGCGGTGGTCACGCTCACGGCCATGCCGGTGCACATGGACGAGTGGGGCATCGACGTCGGCATCGTCGGCGGGCAGAAGGCGCTGTCGTCGATCCCGGGCGTCTCGGCCTGCGCGTTCTCGCAGGACGCGTGGAAGGTCGTCGAGGAGCGCCCCCTGCCGCGCCCGCACTGGTGCTACGACGCGACGCGCGCGCAGCGGTTCTGGGGCTACCAGCAGTACCACTACACGGCGCCGGTGCCCGGCGTGCTCGCGCTGCACGAGGCGCTGCGCCTCGTCTGCGAGGAGACGCTCGAGCGGCGGTTCCGTCGCCACGAGATGAGCTCTCTGGCCATGCAGGCGGGCCTCGAGGCCATGGGGCTCGAGCTGTTCGCGTCGAAGGACGTGCGCCTCAACAGCGTGCTCGCCATCAAGCTGCCGTCCGGCGTCGATAGCGCGCGGATCCGCGAGTACATGACCAAGGCGTTCCGCGTCGAGATCTCGGGCGCCTTCGGCCTCAACATCGTGCGTGTGGGCCAGATGGGCGAGCAGTGCCGCTCGCACAACCTCTTCAAGACGCTCTACGCGATGGGCATGAGCTTCCAGCGAGAGGGCGTGAAGCTCGACGTCGCGAAGGGAATGGCCGCGCTCGAGCAGGGTCTGGCGGGCGATCGCGATTACTTCGTGGACTAGCCCTGCCCCACGGTGGCCCGGTCCGGGATGGCCGGACCTCCGCGCCGCCTCGTGGCGGCGAGGGCTTGCTCGCGGCGCTTGCCGGCGTCGATCCGGCTCCGATGCGCGTCGAGCAGGTCGCTGCGCGTCAGGATCCCGAGGACCTTGCGGGGGGCCTGCCTGGACACGACAGGGAGCCTCCCCACCCCCTCGGTGACCATGTGATCGGCGGCTTCGCGCAAGGAGCTGTCCTCGAACACCACGGCGGGCGGCCGCCGGACCAGGTGGCGGATCGAGACGGTACCGGCCTGCTCGGTGAGCACATCGCGCTGGGTGACCACGCCGACGAGCTCCCCCCGATCGTCCACGACCGGGAAGCCCTGATGGCGAGAGCCCGCCGCCTGCGACAGCAGGAAGGCGCGGGCCGCCTCGACCGTATCGTCCGCGGCGAGCGTCACGACGGGGCGCGACGCGGCCTCGCCGGCGGTGATCTGCGCCAGGTGATCGGCCGCGTACTCGCCCGGCACGCGCGCGCCGCGGCGGGCGATCTTCTCCGTCATGATGGAGTGCCGCATCAGCAGGCTGGAGACGAGGAAGGCCGCGCTGCAGCCGCCGAGCAGCGGCAGCAGCCCCATCGGCTGCCGCGTCGTCTCGAAGGCGAAGACGACGGACGCGAGGAGCGCCCGGGACGCGCCCGCGAAGATCGCCGCCATCCCGACGAGCCCGGCGACGCGAGGGTCCACGCCGAGCCCGGGGAGGAGCGCGGTCGCGGCCAGGCCGAGGATCGCGCCGAGACCGCCGCCGACGGTGAAGAGCGGCGCGAGCGTCCCGCCCGAGGTGCCGCTGCCGAGCGCGATCGACCAGGAGACGAACTTCATCAGCGAGAGCGACACGAGCGCGGCGAGCGCCAGGCGACCGCTCAGGATGTCGTCGATGTTGGTGTACCCGACCCCCAGCGTCCGCGGCGCGAAGTAACCCACGACGCCGATCGCGACGGCGCCGATCGCCGGCCACCACATCCAGTGGAGCGGCAGCCGCTCGAACGCCTCCTCGATCGCGTAGATCGCGCGGGTGGCGCCCATCGCCGCGAGGCCGAGGAGCGCGCCGAGCACGATGTAGAAGGCGAGCGCGGGGCCTGTCGAGGGCGCCACGGACGCCATCTCGAACGCGGGCGCGGTGTGGCCAGCGCAGAGGCGCGCCGCCGTCGCCGCGGTCGCGGCGAGGGCGACGGGGATCACCGAGCGCGGGCGGTACTCGAAGAGGAGGAGCTCGATCGCGAGCAGCACGGCCGCCACCGGGCTGCCGAAGGTCGCCGACATGCCCGCCGCCGCGCCCGCGGCGAGCAGCGTCTTGCGCTCGTCCGCGGTGATCCGGAGCAGCTGCCCGAGCAGCGAGCCGAGCGCGCCGCCGGTGGCGATGATGGGGCCCTCGGCGCCGAACGGACCGCCGGTGCCGATGGCGATCGCCGCGGAGAGCGGCTTGAGCAGCGTCATCCGCGGCGGGATGCGGCTCTGGTTGAACAGCACCTGCTCCATCGCCTCCGGGATGCCGTGGCCGCGGATCGCCTGCGAGCCGTAGCGCGCCATCACGCCGACCACGAGCGCGCCGAGGATCGGCACCACGAGCACGAAGAGGCCCAGGTGGTGCTCGGCGGGCGACGCGGGGGCGGCGGACAGCCGGCCGAAGAACGCGAGGTTCGTGATGACGGCGATGAGCGTGGTGAGCAGCTCCGCCGCGACGAAGGCCACGCCGCCGAGCGCGATCGCGAGGCCGCTGACGAGGACGACCCGCCGGTCAACGGCGGCGCTGGGCGCGGGGACGCGGAGGTCCTCGAGGGTCGGGCCCATCGAGGGGGCGACCGGGATGCTCTCGGTGACTGTTGGGGGTGGGGCGTTCGATCTGGACAATTCAGCTCTCCTCGCGGTCTGTCGCTTCGGGTCCGGCTCCGGCGGGGGTCTCCTCGCCCTCGAAGAACAGCGGGGGGGCCTCGTCGCCGGCGCCGAGCGCCCGGGCGAGGGTGGCGAGGCTCTGCGCGAGCGCGCTGCGCTCGTCGGCGGGCAGGCGGTCGACGGCGGTGACGAGCTCGGCCTGCGCGGTGCGGGGCGCGCGGCGGAGCAGCGCGCGGCCGGCCGCGGTGAGCGAGATCTCGGTCCGGCGCGCGTCCTCGGGCGAGGCGCGCCGGGTGACCATCCCTCGCTCGGCCAGGCGCGTCACGACGACCGACACCGAGCTCTGGTGCGTCAGCGTGCGCTGCGCGAGCTCGGCGATCGAGGACGCGGCGGCCTGATCGAGCTGCTGCAGCACGAACAGCTGCGCGCTGCTCAGGCCGAGCTGCCGCTCGCACGCGCGCGACGAGACGCGCAGGCGCTGTACGATCGCGCGGATCGCATCCATGACCCGCTGCGCGTCGGGCCCGCCGGGGGCCTGCCGTGTGGGGCTCTTCCGGCGCGCCGTCGAGGAACCATGGGCTCCCATAGATTTGCGCGGGAACCTACGCCGCTCGCCGGTCGACCGCAAGCAGTCTGCGGACCTCCCTGGGGCTTGGGCGGATCGAGGCGGGCCGTCCTCGACGGGGTTGGTCGCGGGCGGCGGTGGATGGCGGCGGGGCGTCGGTGCGGCGTGCGGCGTCAGAAGCGCGGCGCGCGGGCCCGGAGGCAGCGCGCCGGGCGGACCGTGCGGGCGACGCTACGCGGGGCGTCGCCTGCGCGGGCGATCCAGGCTAAGAACCGGCCCTCCCATGACCTTCCAAGACCTCATTCTCACCCTGCAGAAGTTCTGGGCCGATCGCGGCTGCCTCATCGTGCAGCCGTACAACTCGGAGGTCGGCGCCGGCACCTTCAACCCGGCGACGTTCCTGCGCGCGCTCGGCCCCGAGCCCTGGAATGTGGCCTTCGTCGAGCCTTCCCGGCGGCCCGCGGACGGTCGTTACGGGGAGAACCCGAACCGTATGCAGCAGTTTCACCAGTTCCAGGTGATCCTCAAGCCGAGCCCGATCGACATCCAGGACCTCTACCTGGAGTCGCTGCGGGCGATCGGCACGAACCCGCTCGATCACGACGTCCGGTTCCTCGAGGACGACTGGGAGTCGCCGACGCTCGGGGCGTGGGGGCTCGGCTGGCAGGTGTGGATCGACGGGCTCGAGATCTCGCAGTTCACCTACTTCCAGCAGATCGGCGGGATCGACTGCCGCCCCGTGTCCGGCGAGCTCACCTACGGGCTCGAGCGGATCGCGATGTACCTGCAGGACAAGGACAGCATCTACGACGTCGTCTACTCGGACCGCGGCGGGAAGATCGTGCGCTACGGGGACATCTACCAGCGCGCCGAGTGGGAGTGGTCGACCTACAACTTCGAGGAGGCCGACATCGCCGAGCACTTCGCGGCGTTCGACGTCTGCGAGGCCGAGGTGAAGCGGCTCCTGAACCGGGGCGCGGATCCGGCGGCGAAGGGGGCGGCGATCGATCCGAGGAAGGCGCTGGTGCTCCCGGCCTACGATTTCGTCGTGAAGGCGGCCCACCGCTTCAACGTCCTCGACGCGCGGGGCGCGATCAGCGTCACCGAGCGGCAGCGTTTCATCGGCCGTGTCCGCGCGCTCGCGCGCGCGGTCGCCGAGACGTACGTCGCGCAGCGCGAGGCGCTCGGCTACCCGCTCCTCGGCGAGCAGCAGGCGAAGGCGGCGGAGTAGCGCGCAGCCGAGGCGGCGGGCAGCGCGCCGTCGCCTCGGCCGGGCCGCGTGTCGCGCAGCCTCAGCCGGGCGGGTTGTCGGGGATGAAGTCGTGGCGGGTGCAGATCGCGACGACCGGCAGCCCCGCGGCGCGGATCGCCTCCGCGCCGCCCTCGAGGCGGTCGACCAGGGCGATCACGCCGACCACGGAGGCGCCCGCGGTGCGGAGCTTCTCGACCGCCTTCAGCGTCGAGCCGCCCGTCGTGATCACGTCCTCGAGGATCGCGACGGGCATCCCGGGCACGAGGTCGCGATCGCCCTCGACGAGGCGCCGCGAACCGTGGTCCTTGACCTCCTTGCGCACGTAGAGCGCGGGGAGGGGGCGGCCGCGCAGGAAGCTCGTGAGCGACACAGCGCTCGCGAGGGGGCAGCCCCCGAGCTCGACGCCGGCGACGGCCTCGCACCGCGGGAGCGCGCCGAGCGCCTCGAACATGAGCGAGCCGACGAGGGCGTGGCCCTCGGCGGTCAGCACGGACTGCTTGCAGTCGATGAAGAAGTCGCTCTCCCGGCCGGACGCGAGGAGGACGCGCTTCTGCTCGAACGAGCGCTCGCGCAGCAGCGCGACGAGCCGGTCCCGCTCCGAGGCGCCGGCGGCGCTCACCGGCCGCCCCGCTTGCGCAGCGAGGCCTTCGCGGCCCCCTTCCGGAGCGCGGGGACCACGGGCGGCGGCGGCCCGCCGGCGCCCTCGGACGCCTCGGGCTCGTCACCCTCGCCGGCGGCCGAGGCCGATAGATCGGCCTCCTCGTCGTCGTGAACGGCCGCGAGGGCAGGGGCGGGCGCGGGCCTCGCCTCGACGACCGGGGCGGGGCGCGCCGCCGGCGCGGGGCGCGCGGGGGCAGGCGCGGCGCGCGGCGCAGGCCGGGCGGGCGGCGCAGGCGCGCGCGCCGGCCGCGCGGCTGCGGCCGCGGCGCGCGGCGCAGGTGCAGCGGCGGCGGCCCGCGCCGGGGCGGGGGCGGCCGCCGCGGCGAGCGGCGCGCCGGTGGTGACGTTGCCGCGCACCAGGGCGCCCGCGTGGATGCCGATCTGCGGCGCGCCGAGGTCGCCGACCACGCGCGCGCCGGGCTCGAGGATCACGGCCTCGTCGCCGGAGATGTTCCCGGCGACGGCGCCGCGGACGACGACGCGCCGCCCGCGGACGTCGCTCTGGATGAGCGCGCCCTCGCCGATGGTCACGTCGCCGGTCATGACGACGCTCCCCTCGACGCGGCCGAGGATCTCGAGATCCCCGTCGCCCTGCACGTTGCCGCGGATGGCCGTCGTCGGCCCGATCGAGGACTGGGCGGTCATCGGCTACACGTCCATGTCGACGTTGCCCTTGAACGAGGCTCCGTCCGCGATGGTCAGCCGCGACGCCTTCACGTCGCCGACGAGGCGACCGCCGGCGAGGAGATCGACGCGATCGGCCGCCGTGACGTTGCCGGTGACGTTGCCGCCCACCTGGAGCGACGCCGCCCCGATGTCCGCTTCGATCAGCGCCCCTGCGTCGATGGTGAGAGGCCCCTCGACGGTGAGCTTCCCGCGCACCGTCCCGGCGACGATCACCTCCTCGTCGGAGGTGATCTCGCCCTCGATCGTGAGCCCGTTTCCGATGATCGTACCCGCCACGTTCGTGCTCCTCGCCGCGCCCTCGCGGCGCGATTCTTCGTCCGTCAACGCGCGCTATCGCCCTGCCGGTTCGCGCCGGGGGGCCTGTCCGCGACCGCCGGTCGTCCGCTCCGAGAGCTCGGCCGGGAGGTCGAACTCCGCCTCGATGCGGCCGGCGAACGCCGCGCCTTCCTCGAGGATCACCTCGCTGCCGCCCACGTTTCCGGCGTACTGCGCGGTCGCCCGGATCGTGACGGGGCCGCGCGAGACCACGTCCCCCGTGAGCTGGCCGGACACGACGAGCGAGCTCGCCTCGACGTCCCCGGTGACCGTCGCTCCGTCCTCGATCTCGAGGTCGCCAGCCAGCTGGATGTTCCCCTCGACGCTCCCCTCGACCCGGAGCGAGCCGTCGCCATGGACGCGCCCGCGGATGCGGGCGCCCCGTCCGATGAGCGATTCGGCAGCGTCCGATTCGCTGCGCGTCGTTGTCGAGCCTCGGGCCATTCTCGTCTCCTGTGCGCGGAGGGAGCCGCGCGAGCCGGGGCGCGCACCAGACGCCCGGCTCGTCCGCTGGAGCTGGGCGAACTGGATCGCTCGGCCCCGCGGCGGCGCGGACGCTACTCCAAGCGGCTGCGCCTCGCAACCGGCGGGCGGCCTCGGTGGCGGTACGTGCCATGGACTGACTGCAGGGGAGCCCTCGGGGGGAGGGGGCGTCGCGCGGGGGGGTGAGGGGGGCCCTCCCACGAACTCGCGCCTTTTGGTGGCAATGGCCTGCTGAACGGAGCTGGCGAGTCCGTGAGGCGTCGCTGCGATGCGGGCCGGCGCTCGGGTTCGTGGGGCCCTCCCCCTCACCCCCCCGCGCGACGCCCCCTCCCCCCGAGGGCTCTCTCCGATGGCAAGCGTGACCGGAGGGAAGGCGGCGACGGGGATCGAAGCGAGGCGAGGGAACACACGAACGCACGTCGCGGGCCGCTTCCTGCGGGGCTGGATTGGGTGATACGGTCTCTCTTGACTGGGCTTTCCTTGCTCGCGACGCCTGCTGTGGTCCTGACGGCGAACCGACTCGGATGGCTCGGCGCGCGTCGCCCGTGAGGCGAGCGCTGACCAACCCAACCCGGGGGGTTCCTCATGCGGAAGATAGCTATCGTGGGGTCTGGACAGGCCGGCCTGCTCGCGGCGCACGCCCTGGTGAAGGCCGGCTACGAGGTGACGCTCTACTCGGATCGCACGCCCGAGCAGTGGCTCAACGAGTCGAAGCCGACCGGCACCGCGGCGCGGTTCGACGTGGCGCTGGCGTTCGAGCGCGAGCTCGGCCTGGCCTTCTGGGAGGACGCTGCGCCCCGGGGCCACGGGGCCCAGCTGACCGCGTGCGCCGCGCCGGGCAACCGCCTCCTGACGCTGGCGGGCCGCCTGGAGCAGCACTTCTTCGCGATCGATCTCCGGCTCCAGAGCCACCGGTGGATGCTCGAGCTCGAGCGGCGGGGCGGCAAGATCACGATCGAGCCCGTCACGATCCCGCGGCTCGACGCGATCGCCGCCGAGAACGATCTCACCGTCGTCGCCGCTGGACGGGGGGATCTGTGCAACCTGTTCGAGCGAGACGCCGCGCGCAGCGTCCACTCGGAGGCGCAGCGCAACGTCGTCATGATGTGCGTGACCGGCCCGAAGCTCGGGTTCGACGGCATCCCGATGCTCCCGGTCAAGTTCAACCTGTTCGCGGGCATCGGGGAGGCGTTCTGGGTGCCCTACCACCACAAGGACGTGGGACCGAGCTGGAACTGCCTCGTCGAGGCGGTGCCCGGAGGGCCGCTGGACAGGTTCCAGGGCGCGAAGTCAGGCGAGGAGATCATCGCGATCGCGAAGGGGCTGGTGAAGGAGCTCATCCCCTGGGACTACGAGTGGTTCAAGGGAGCCGAGCTGTCGGACAAACACGGATGGCAGAACGGGCGGGTCGTCCCCGCGGTGCGCAAGCCCGTCGGACGGCTGCCCTCGGGCCGGATCGTGACGGCGCTGGGCGACACGGCGATGTCGATCGATCCGATCGGCGGCCAGGGCGCCAACAACGGCAACAAGATGGCGCGCAACCTGGTCGAGTGCATCGTGCAGCACGGCGAGCGCCCGTTCGACGCCGACTGGATGACGCGCACGTTCGATCGCTTCTATGCGCGGCACGGCGGGCCCACTGACCGGTTCAACAACATCCTGCTCGCCGGGGTGTCGCCCGCGATGGCCCACCTCCTCATGGCGCAATACGGCAGCGACGGGCGGGCGGACAACACGAGCGGGCAGCAGGCGCTCGCCAATGCCTTCGTGAACAACTTCAACGATCCGGCGCGGCTGACGGCGGTCCTCGAGGACGTCGGGCGGGTGCGCGCCTTCATCCGGCAGACGACCGGGAAGCCCTGGCCCCTCGCGCTCGCAGCAGGGGGCGTCGGCGTCGGCATCGCGCAGGTGCGGCAGCGCATCGGGCTCCCGCCGGGGCACCCGGGCGCGCAGGTGCAGGCCGGGGGAGCGATCGCTTAGCCCCGCGCTGGGCGCCCGGTCTCGCCTCGTCGTCAGGTCCGGGGAGCCGTACCGGCCGGTGCCAGCAGGCGTCCAGGAGCCGCTGGTACCGCACCGGGGGCGACATTTCCTACCGTCGAGGGCGACGAGGCTGGCACCGCGCCCTGTCGCCGGGATCGGACGCTCGCGGACACAGGCCGGACAGGGCCGGCGGCGCGGGCTCATGGTAGCCTCCGGCGCGAGATGCCGGCCCGCGATCACCTGCATGAGCACGTCCGCAAGGCGCTGGCCAGCGACGGCTGGACGATCACGCATGATCCGCTCCGCCTGCGCTGGCGGAGAAAGGACGTTTACGTCGACCTCGGCGCGGAGCGCTTCCTCGGGGCGGAGAAGGGGCGAACACGCATCGCGGTCGAGGTCAAGAGCTTCACCGGCCCGTCGCCGATCGACGCGCTCGAGAAAGCCCTCGGACAGTTCACGCTGTACCATGACATCCTCGAGCGCGTGGAGCCCGATCGCGAGCTCTACCTCGCCGTGAGCGACACGGCATACGGCGACATCTTCGAGGACGCCCTGGGGGAGATCCTCCTCGACAACAGGAGGATGAAGCTGCTCGTGTTCAACGCCGAGACGGAGGTCATTGAACGATGGACACCCGAACCGCCGACCGCGAAGTGATCGAGAAGGCGCTCTCCGAGTATGCCGCCATCCCGTACGCCCACGGGGACGTGGCGACACAAACGGTGTTCGATCGGGAGTCGGACCACTACCTGCTCGTGATCGTCGGCCGCGAGAAGCGCCGCCGCGTCCATGGCTGCCTCGTCCACATCGATCGGATCGGCGACGAGATCTGGATTCAGGCGGACGGCACCGAGCGCGGAATGGCGCCGGCGCTGGTCCGCGGCGGCATCCCGGCGGAGCGGATCCTGCTCGCGTTCTCCTCGGACGGCCCCTATCGGTATTCCGACGTCCTCGCTGCGTGAGCGCGGCAAGCGCCGCCCGGGTGATGCCGCAAGGACGAATCGTTGATGCCGCATCCATTTCGCGACAGCCGAGTCGCCGTGTCACAGACGATCGCGGCGGCGCGCCAGGATCTTCTCCACGGCGGTGAGCGGCGGTCCCTCCGGCGTCGCTCCTTGGGTCCCGGCTTGGTGCGCTCCCCGCGCGGTACGGTAGCGGACGGCTACTCCAGGACGGCGGCGTAGCGCCCGCTGGGCGTGACGATGACGTGGGCCTGGAGCGGGACGTTCAGCGCGTAGGAGAGATCGCGCAGCTCCTCGGTCATCGCGTGGTCCTCCGCGGTCGGCGTCGGATCGCCGCTCGGATGGTTGTGGGCCAGGACGAAGCCGACGGCCGCCATGTCCAGCGCCGTGCGCAGGATGGTCGAGCGGCCTGCGTGGAGGGCGTCGTCGACGCCGCGGGCGAGCATGCGCGTCTCGCGCACGCGGCCGTGGCTGTCGAGCGCCGCGATCCACAGCTCCTCGTGGACGAGGTGCGCGAGCCTCGGCCCGAAGTACCGCGCCACGCGCGCGGCGTCGGTGAGGCGCGCGCCTCGGCGAGCCCGCGCGGCGTGGGCGCGGCGGCCGAGCTCGAAGGCCGCTGCGAGCCGCGTCGCGTCGAGCAGCGCGATCTGGGTTCGCTCGGCGATGGCCGCCGGAGAGAGGCGACCGAGGGACGGCAGGGCGGCCGCGCCAAGGATGCGCGCCCCTACGGCCGGGATGCCGAGCACCATCTCGAGCAGGCCGGCCTCGGTCGCGGTCGGGATCTCGGCCGCCGTCTCGGCGGGGGCGTCGACGGGTGCGCCGCTCATCGGGGCCACCTCCGAGCGCGGGTGAGCGAGCGGGCGAAGAGGCGGCGAGCGAGGCGGAGCCGCGTGGCCACCGTCGGCCTCGGGATCGCGAGCGTCACCGCGATCTCGCGGGTCGTCAGGCCGGCGGCGGTGAGCGCCAAGACCTCGCGGAGCTCCGCGCGGAGACGGTGGAAGGCGCGGAGCAGCCCGCGCGCGACGATGCGCGCCTCCGGAGAGGGAGCTGCGAGGGGAGCGAGCCGATCGGGATCGACCGCGGGCACCTCGTGCCGGCGGTACGCCTTGTCGCGGTGGTGCGACGCCTGCCGCAGGGCGACCGCGACCAGCCAGGCGCGCAACGCGTCGCCCGGCGGCTGATCGGGGGACGGCCGGAAGCGCCCGGCGCGCATGCTGCAAAAGGCGCCGAGCACGGTCTCCTGCGTGACGTCGTCGAGATCCGCGGCGCGGACGCCGCGGGCGCGCAGCGCGCTGCGGATGAGCGGGCGCTGTTCGAGGAGCGCGGTGGGGTCGAGGTAGACGGCGGGGTGCGGCGATTCTCGATGGGGCTTGGGCGGGCGAGCGAGCCGGCCGTGCGCCGTGGAGCGCAGGCGGCGGCGTGAGGGCGGATCGATCTCTTGGCCCTGTTCGGGGCGTGGACGTACCGTTTCCATGTCGGACCTCGTTGCTGCGGGGTTCGGCCACGCTGCCCGGACGGTTGGCGCCGTCGCGGGCAGCACTTGCTTGTGGGGAGCCTACGTGCTGCCGAGGGACCCAGCAATCCAAATGTGCCATATGGGGCGCTATTCCAGATCGGACGAGAGCCGACTCCTTCGCCATGCCTGATGCGCGGCTGGACGAGGTGCTTCGCTCCATTGGGGCCAACGTCCGCCGCATCCGCGAGAAGCGCGGCATGACGCAGCAAGAGCTCGCGGACGCGGCCGAGATAGCCCTCCGCTTCCTGCAGAAGGTCGAGCACGCCCAGACGAATGTCGGGGTGGCCGTCCTTGTGAGGCTGGCCGACGTGCTGGGCGTCCGGCCTGGGGTGCTGTTCCGCCAGCGGGAGCTTCCGCCGGTCAAGCGGGGCCGGCCACGCAAGGCGCGACCCCGCGCGTAGTGATCCCGAACGTTGGGCAAGCGCTTCGAGGCCGCTGCGGAACGAGGCGGCGCCCACGTCACGTGCGTGGCGCGCGGCATCGCCTATGGCACGCCGGCGCCCAGATCCTGGGCCGTCCGCCTGCTTCGGGACGGAGCTGCCCCGGTGGGCGTGACGATGACGGGATCGGCGAGGGGGATGCCCATCGCGAGCGCGCGGCGTGGACGCCGCGGTCGAGCTCGAGTCGTCCGGTGTGGAGCCCGCACGAGCACGCGTTGGTGTCCTTGACAAGGCGGCGCAGCCGTCAGGTACGCTACCTTTCACGATGGGTGGGGCCGGGACGACGGGGTGGGGTCGGAGCTCAAGGCGCTCCCCGCTGACGTGGCGGTCAGCGGTCAAGGGGGCTGATGACGCCGAGAGGGCCGCGGTCGACGATGTGGACGTCGATCATCGTGGTTCGCCCATCTTTGTGGCCGAGCAATGTTTGGATCGTCCGGATGTCGGTGCCCGCCTCGAGCGGGTGGGTCGCGAAGCTGTGGCATGTCGCGCGCTTGGTGAGCCCCGCCGCCCGTCCGGCATCGTGCACGGCCCTTTGCACCGCCGATTCGTGCAGGTGGTAGAGGACCTGTCGACCCGTCGCAGGATCGGTGCAAGGGCGAGAGGCGGGGAAGAGGTACTGCCAGGCGAGGCTCGTGGCTGCTCCTGGCATCTTCGCTCGCAGCGCGTGGGGCAGGTCGACCTCGCCGCGGCCAACCGCGAGCTCCTTCTTGTGCCGTTGCGCCACGGCGTCGAGCTGGGCCTGCAGCTCGTCGCGCGCCCGAGCGGGGAGCAAGGCCGGCCGGTCGTGCTGTCCTTTCCCGCGGCGCACCATGATTTGCCGTCGATCGAGGTCGACGTCTTTGACGCGAATCGAAAGCGCTTCGAGGAGGCGGAGGCCGCTTCCGTAGAGGAGCTCGCCGATGAGTCGAAAAGGTGGGATCAGGTGCTCGAGCAAGGTGAGCGCGTCCTGTCGCGAGAGGACCGTGGGGAGGTGCTCCGGCCGGCGGGCACGCTCGAGCGCTTCGAGCCGGGGTATCTGCAGGTCGAGGACCCGTCTGTAAAGGAAGAGGAGCGCGCACAGCGCTTGGTTCTGCGTGGACGCCGCGGTGCGGCGCGCGACCGCAAGATCGTTGAGGAAGGCCGTGACCTCTTCCGCGCCCATCTGCCGTGGGTGCTTGCCGTGATGGAAGCGGATGAATTGCCGGATCCAGTGGACATACGCCTCTTCGGTACGCGGAGAGCAATGCAGGCGTCGTATGGTGGCGCGTACGGCTTCGATGAGGGTCATGTGGATGGTTCCGAGTGGTCGGGGCCGGTTCGTCGGACCCGCATTGACCCTTATCGGCGCAGGGCGGGCGCGAGTTGTGGCGGCCAGCGGATATTTGGGATGCACATCAGTCGCCCGAGGCAATCAATCACAGGCACGCATCTTGCTTCGCGGCACACCGTCGCCGTCCGAAGCGCCTCAACGGCGATACGTAGTTGTGCTGCGGCGGCCTATCTCCGGAGATGCGCAGATAGCCCGCGGAAGATCGCGACCTATCCGCGGGAATATCTAGATATGCTGCGGGGTGCCACGACTCATCCGCGAGAACGCGGTGATCGGGCACCAGGGTTCGCAGCCTACATGCAAAAACGCGAAGATGTGTCGCGCGGCACAGATGATTGCGACGTTAGACCGAGACCCAATCTCGCAGGGCATGATCCCAGGCTACCGCCTCCCCAAGCCGGCCTTCTTCCCTTACCCACATTCTTGCCGATTGACTTTGACACCGACGTAGCGCTACTTCGTAGCAACCTCTGTGTGGATGGTGACACGTGCCGAATAATGAAGCCGAAATCGTGGTGTTTTGGTCGTGGCAGTCCGATTCTCCCGCGGACGCCAACCGGACGTTTATCGAAAAGTGCCTGAGCAAGGCATGCAAGAGCGTGGCCAAAGACCACGCAATCATCATCACCGTTGATCGTGATACGCGAGGTGTTGGCGGCAGCCCAGCGATTGCCGAGACAATACTGGCAAAGATCCGGAGTGCTGACGTGTTCGTGTGGGATGCGACCTTCGTCACATTGACGCCCAAGGCTGCCCCAAATCCAAACGTGCTCTTTGAGCTTGGATATGCCTTTGCTGTGCTCGGAGAAGGGCGCCTGATCGGCGTCATGAACACCAGTGGTATTCCCGAAGGGACACCACTCCCCTTCGATCTTAACCATCGTCGTTGGCCCATCAAATACAACTTGGCCCACGGCACCACCGATCGTGAAGCGATCCAAGCAGAACTCACGGCAGATTTCGTCGCAGCGCTCAAAGCTGCCCTCAAGGAGCCGAAGCTCGGCGTCCATCGGTCCGACGTCGATCTTCACGCCAGCCAGTCGCTATGGAAGAGTCTTGACTCTGAGTGGTTGCGCAACTGGTACGAGGCGCAATGCACGTCGCCCCAGTACGAGAGGCGCGAGACGCTGACGGTCATGGGGACGTACATTCGTCTCGCCGAGAAGCCGGAGAACCATTTCAAAGATGAGAAGCTCGCTGGACTGCACGACGCTGTCGTTAGCGCGATGGAGAACTACCTGAGCGTATCAGGAACTCAGCGTGTACCCGACGGGAACTCGCATCATTACGTAATTTCGACCAAGGCCGCCAGGGGCTTCGTTGAAGATTACGATGCCAAATACGACCGTCAGCTTAAATTGCTCGAAACTGCCGTCGAACGACTGTGGGCGGCGTGGAAAGCCTACGTGAATGAGCTCCGGACCCGCTATCCCGAGGTCACGACGAGCGTAAATTCATCTGATAGAAACGAGTGACGCCAGTCAAGCCCGGCTACTGTCTCGTCGATTTCGTGTGTTTGCTGCGACAGATAGACGTCATTGGCGGGCCTCGCATCTGCCCCACTCGACTTCCGGTCTAACGAGGGCTTGCTGCCGGCGGCGCTTCGCGCCGCGGCAGAAGCCCGGTCGTTGGGCGGGCGGCACGCGAGCCTCGTCCTACAGTCGGTTGACACCTACTTCCGGCTGGCGAGTCGTGGTAGCGTGCGCTCATGAGCGAGAGAGGGCGAAACTCGACTCCCGCGGAGCGGGCGATCCCCTGGAGGGCGGCGATCCACAGGCCGCCGCCGCGTACCTGGAGATGCTGAGCGCCTACCTGGTACCTCGGCAGCCGGAGGGCAGGCGCAGACGTTCCTGCGCGACGGGCGCGCGCCACAGAAGCTGGAAGGAGCGCGTTGTGGTACCTTCGCGCCCATGGTGGACCCGGGTCGGATCGCATACCGCGGCTTCGAGTACCAGATCCACGCGACCGCGTGGCTGCTCCTCTCGTGGCTCATCGATCATCAGCTCGGCGCCGTCATCGAAGTCGAGCCCCTGTCCGGCGAGGATCTCGAGCTCCTGCGCGCTGATGAGCCGACACTCGATCTCGGCGACAGGTCGACGGCGCTCCACACCGAAGGCGGGGCGTCCCGCTACATTGTGCAGATCAAGGGCCGCAGCGCCGGTGACTGGGGCAAGAGTGAGCTCAACGCCATCCTCTCGGGCGAGGACGCCAGCTCCTCCGAAGACGAGGAGAGCGCGCCGAACTCACCTCTCACCGGCCGTATTCGTCCGCTCGCGCTCCTGGAGAGCGACGTGGAGGCTCGCTTCCTCTTCCTGACGGACGGTGTCCTGGGGAAGGGACTCTCCTCGCTGCGCGTACAGGAGCCCTGGTTCGCGCCACGGGCGCTGAACCCGGAGGACATGCCGCGAAGTTTGAAGCACGCGAGCGAAGGGGTGGTGGGGCGCGTCGGGGTTCTGCAACAGCACCCGCTGAAGCTCATCCAGACGGAAGCGAAGGAGATCCTCCAGAGGTGCCTCCACGTCCCTCACGCGGCGCGCGAGGCTTGTCTGGAGGCGATCTTGGGCCGGGTGCGCCGGGCCATGCTCGATCGCAAGGAGGCGCAAATCACGGCCGCCGAGCTCCGCTCCATGGTGGCGGCACACGCCCTGCCCACCGAGAGCGAGCCCTTCGTGGAGCCGAAGAGCTTCGACGAGGTCCGGCGGCACCTGGAGAAGAGCCACGCCATCTTCCTCCTCGGCGCGCCGGGAGTCGGCAAGACGAGGGCGGCGGAGCGGCTCGTGCTCGAGCACAGGTCCCGCGCGGAGTCCTTCGCTGTCATCAGGCTCGACCAGAACCATTCCCCGACCACCCTGCGCGAGTATCGGAGCAGGACCGAGCCACACCTCCTCTTCGTCTCCGATCCCTTCGGCAGATACCAGCAGGATCCGCGCTCGAACGACTGGCTCCGGGAGCTCGACGCGCTCTTGGGCGCTGTCCACCCCGATCTGCGCGTGATCGTCACCTCCAGGACGAGCTTCGCCAAGCCGCCGCTCGAGGACAAAAAGAGTGGTTTGTGGCTGCGTAAGCACGCCGTCGTGCTCCGCGAGAAGGACTTCGACCCCGCGGCGCTGCTCCGGGCGCACCTGGATCACGACAAGTCGATCGACGGCTCGACGCGGGGCTGGCTCCAGGAGCACGCGCTGGATATCGCGCGCCAGCTCACCCGTCCGCTGTCCTATCAACGGCTCATCGATCTCGCCCGGGAGGTCGACGCCGAATCGAGGACCGAGGAGAGGATCGCCGAGATCATTCGCGCCGCATCCAACGCGGAGCTCGGTCAGGATCTGATAAAGACCTTCGAGGCCGAGTCGAATGAGGTGCTCATGGGTCTCACCGCCGTCTGGCTCGCCCTGGAGACGTGGGGCCAGCAGGCGGGAGACCTCAAGGGCCACCTCGATTGCCTCGAGGAGGATCTCTCCGACCTCGGAGCCGAGGTCACGGGAGCCTCCACCAAGCTTCGCGCGCACGGCTGGCTGCGCATCCGCGGCGACCGCTCGGAGATGCACCCCGTCTACCTCGAGGGCTGCTTTCAGGCCCTGAAGTCGCGCCGCCAACTCGTCCGCCGTGTCGCCGAGCGCCTCCTCGACGCGCTCCTCGGACGCGGGGATCTCTCCGCCGTCTCGTCGATGTGGCGGGCGCTCGACGGTCGAGAGCTGCTCAAGAACACGTTCACCCGCAAGATCCGGGACGTTGCCCGATCCCTGCTGAGGGCGGGCTCGGACGGCGTGATGGGATCGGACATCTTCGTGTCCGCATTCACGCTGCTCGGCACCCACGGCGACGTCGGGCACCCCGTGGACGCGCTGGTCATGGCGCTCACGTTCTCCGACGACAGCGAGAGCTCCGGCTGGGGGCACACCTGGAGGGCGCCGCCCTGGGACGCGGAGACATGGCGGGCGGTCAAGGGAGAGCCGGCGACGGAGGCGATCGTCCGCGAATGGATGCGCCAGGGCTTTCCCACCATGCCAAGCTTCCTCGTCACTTCTTCCGAGAGAGCCCTGGTCACCTTCCTGTATCAGCTCGCCGATGTCTCCCACGAGTTCGATCGGCTGGTGGAGGACATCGAGGGCGACTTCATCTCCGATGTGATTGCGGAGGGCGCGGTGCGATCGAGAACCGCCGACCTCGGTGCGCTCTTTGCCCAGGCGATCACTCTGCACCAGGAGGCGGAAGAGTGGGCGCGGACCACGGAGCCGTCCGACGAGGACTCGTACGCGGAGGACGACTACTTGGCGGACGAGTGGTATCGCCGCATCAAACCAGCCCATGCCCTCATCGACGCGCTCCTAGACGAGCACGCGCGCCGCGGAGCACACGACTGGGCGGCGAGACAGACCGAGCCTCTCGTGTTCGAGCGCTTCGCCGAACGCATCAAGTCAGACAAGGTGTGTGCCGCGCAGGTCGTGGCGGACGTGATCGCCGCCTGCCCTGCCGACGGCAAGGCCGAGATCGTGAAAGCGGTCTTGCAACAGGCTCGCCTCCTTGACGTCGCGCTTGCGGCGCTCCCGTCCCTTCCGCCGCACACTTGGGGAAGGATCGTCCGTGACGGGCTCGGGGTAGACGACGCTGCCCCTTCGGATGACCAGGAGCGCCGCTGGCGCGAGGTCGTACTCCCTGCTGCCCAGCGATTGACCCCGGAGGAGCAGATCATCGTGGCGTTCGATGTCTCGACGTCGGAGGCGACCAGCGAGCTCGCCCGGCAAATCTGCGGCTACCTGGAAGTGGACGCGCGCGACGCCCTCGACGCGCTGGGAGCGGCGAGGCCACGCGATCTCTCGCCTGCGGCCGCCACGCTCCTTGAGAGGATCTGCGACTCACCCGCGGATGCGGCTGGCCCGGCCCTGCGCGCGCTCGCGGCGGCAGGGCACTCGGTGGACAGCAGGATCACGCAGTGGCTCGCGCCGGACGCGGTCGTCAGTCGGGGCACCGCCGCGCTCGACGCCGCGGCTGTCCTCCCACAGAGCGATGCCGTTCGGCTGCTCTCCCATGGCATCCAGCACCGCCGGGCCCGCGTCCGGAAACACGCGATCTCCTTGCTTGAAGCGCACGCGGATGAATCCGCGACGGCTGCCCTCGTCCAGGCGGCGCTTGACCCGGTGGCGAGCGTACGTATCCAAGCCGCGAACGCGCTCTCGGGTAGACCGGCGCGCGCTGCATGGGAGGCCCTCCTCGAGCTCCTGAACGATAGGACGGACACCTCCGAGGCTGCTCGCATGGGCCATGGGTGGGGCGACGAGCACCACCCTGAGTACGGCGTCGCCGTGGCCGCGGCGAACGCGCTTGACCGGCTCGATCCTTGGCCAGCGGAGCTCGTTTCCACCATCGACGAAGCCCTGAAGCCCGACGCCTCGAGGCCTCTCATGCGGCGCACTGCCCGGACGCTGCAAAAGATGCGAGCCACTCATAAGAAGTCCTAAATCACCGCGCAGGAATGTCGATCTGATGTTATTCGAGGATCCTGCTCGCGCGGCGAGGACGGCATCTTGCTCCACTGCGCTTCCGGCCACGGCCGCTCGGCGATGGTCGCGGCCGCGTTGCTTCTCGATCGCGGGCGGGCGACCGACGCGGTGCAGGCCGAGCCGAGGCTCAACTCCGCCGATGTCGTCCGGGTATTCGGCTGAACGCCACCCAGCGTGAGCTCCTGCGCGCGATGAGCATCGCGTAGAGTCATAGAGGATGGGATCCCAGAACGGCAGCGACGAACGTGAGCTCGATCTGTGCCGCCCAACAAGGGGCTGGTGACCGACGGCTGGGTGCGCGTAGCGCACCCAGCCGCGGCACAGCCCCAAGTCGTTGGGCAGCGTAACGTAGTTGAACTGGGCCCAAGCCGAGGCGGCGTCGAAAAATCATGAGCAGCAGAAACCTGGTTCTCCTGCAAGTCGCTCGGTGTCCTGTCGGCAATCCACCGAGCGCTCCGGCCCCAACGTGCGCGAAGATCGTGTCTGCGCAAGGCGGCGTCCCCTCTGCCGACTTCCAAGTTCCGGAGCCGTGGAGAGGGGACATCGAGAGTGCCCGGGTGCTATTCGTATCATCGAACCCCGCGCTGAATCCCGCAGACGACTGTCCTACGGCCACGGCGCCTGGTGCGAAGGTGATCGACTACTACGTCCAGGGGTTTCCATCGGCATTTCCGAAGAATCTGCTCCGCGACGGCACCAGCGGCAAGCGAGTGCAGTTCTGGTCGCAGATTCGCAACAGGGCTGCCGAATGCTACGGCGTCGCGCCCCCCACCATCGTGCCGGGGCGCTCCTTCGCGTTGACCGAAGTCGTCCACTGCAAATCGAATAGCGAGTACGGCGTTCCCGACGCCGCCACAGAGTGCATCACGCGGCACTTCGAGCCGATTCTGAGGCTCTCCCGCGCCGACGTAGTCGTGGTACTGGGCGACACGGCGGCGAACGCGCTCCGCGTAGCGCGAGCGCCGGCAGTCACCCCCAAAGAATGGTGCGGACGACGCAGGCTGGTGATCTGGTTGCCACACCCCAACGCCTACAAAAAGCGGACTCTTCGAGCGCTCTACAACCAGGGGCAGATGGACGCCATCCGAAAGGCGCTCTCGTGACGCAGCGATCGAGCCGAGCTGTTGCTGCCCAACAAGGGCTTGGTGCTGACGCTACGCCGAGCCTCCTCGCGTCGGCACGGCGCCCCGCAGCACAAGCCCAGATCGTTCGGCGCCAGAGCGCGTAGCCGACGGTTGTTGTCGCCCAACACCTGATGCGGGGCGGGAACGCTGCGGGGCAAAGCGCGTCGTCGCCGATGTCACCGCGCCACGCCACGAAGTCGCCGGCCGGCGACGGTCGTGGTTGCGCTGCTCCTGATGGCGCAGGGCAACCGCACGGCGACGACGCGCGAGGTTCGATCCTCGCAGCGACAGCGGCGTGTTCGCGTCTACACCGCCTGGCACCCGGTGCTCGTCGCGCTCCTGGAGCACGTGCTCCCCGAGGGCTGGTACCAGTGCATCTCGGAGTTCCAGCTCGCCCGCGAGCCCCTCCGCGTCGACATCGTCATCCTCCGTCGCAGCCGTCGCGGAGCCCCACCCAGGCCGCGCCTGCTCACGAGCGTGGTGGGCGAGCTGGCCGAGCACACGCTCGTGCACTTCAAGGGGCCGACCGACGAGCTCGAGCGCGACGACGCGCGCATGCTCCTCGCGTACGCGCTCCAGTACCTCGTGGTCGCCGAGATCGAAGCTCCCGCCGCGGTCGCCCTCCGCGTGCTCGCGCCCCGCCTGACCCCGCGCTTCACCGAGGCGCTGATGTCGCTCGGCTGCGCGCTCACACCGACCGGGCCGGGCACGCACGAGGGGCGGCTCGGTGTCTTCCCGCTGCGGGTGGTGGAGACGGTGCCCGCCAACGCTCGCGAGGGCGAGCATCTGCTGTACACTGTGACCCCTGGGATGGTCGCCGACCCCGGCGGCATCCCGGCGCTCTCCCCGGCGGAGGTCGCGGTGTTCTGGGCGCTCCTGGAGCATGTCGAGCAAGTTCGACACCCCCTCCCGGGGCAGAGGAAGCGGCACATGAAGGACGAAAAGCGGGTCGTCGAGAGCTTCGAGCAGGCGCTGGCACGCATCGTTGCGCGGCTGCCGCCCGAGCAGCGCCTCGCGGGGCTCGCCCCGGAGCAGGTGCTGCAGGCGTACGCGCCCGAGCAGCGCCTCGCGGGGCTCGCCCCGGAGCAGGTGCTGCAGGCGTACGCGCCCGAGCAGCGCCTCGCGGGGCTCGCCCCCGAGCAGCGCCTCGCCGGGCTCACCGAGGCGCAGGCGGTGCTCGCGTTGCCGGACGCGATGCTTCGTGCGTTGTCGGAGGAGTACCTCGCGACGCTGCCCCGCCAAACGCAAGCGGCGATTCAGAAGCGCCTCGGGGCGGCATCGGGGCGGCAGCCCGCGCGCCGACGAAAGACGCGCAGCCCTTCGAGATGACAACGGGAGAACGCAAGCCGCGGTGGTGGTCGCGTGATTCGTTCTTCCTGACCGGGCGCCGAACGCCTCGCCAATGCGGCTGCCGGTTCGGGCAACCGCGCTTCGCGCGGCAGCCCGCCCCGCAGCGGATTGGCGAGGCGTTCGGCGCCTTCGTTGCGCGGCCGTCAGGATGAGTTGCCGAGGATTACCTACTCTGCGGTTGCCGACCGCACCGCCTCGCGGCCCAGCGGAGGCGCATGCAGCGCCGCGCGGGCCGGGGGCAAGAGGGCTTTCCTGGGGGGCACCACTGGGATGAACAGCCAGAAAGAAAGGGCTGGGGCATCGCGCTTCTGGGTCACCTGCTACACGGACGCGTCCTTCACCCCAATCGCGGCCGGCTGGGGCGTCTGGCTGAGGTCGACTCGCGGGAGGATCGTGCGGCACGGGGCCTGCCCACCGTATGTCAGCAGCGCCAACGAGGCAGAGCTGGCGGCGATCTTCGCCGGGGTCTACCTGGCGCGGAAGGTGTGGGGCGAGGCTGTGCGCGGGCTCGTCGTGTACACAGACAGCCAGGCGGCTGTTGGCTTTCTGAGCGATGATTCGCTTAAACCACGCACCCAGCGGAACGCTCCAGCGGTTGCAAGGCTGCGCGAGAGGATCCGGACGTTCTCGAACGAGCACGGGATCGAACTGGACCTTCGCTGGGTGAAGGGGCACCAGCGTACGAACACGGTGCGGGCGTACCTGAATGCGCGGTGCGATAAGTTGGCGCGGGCGGCGCGCGCCGTGGCGCAGAGAAGCGAGAAGCGCACTGTCGCCGAGAAATGTGGACGGGAGGCGGGGAGCGCCATCGCCGAGAAGAGCAACGGAACGCCGAACGCAGGCGAGCCGGGGGTCGAGAGATTGCCGCGGCGGTCGAGGAAGCAAAAGAACCGCGAGCGGCGACATCGAGCCCGCGAGAGGAACCGTGCAAAGAAGGTCGCCAGCGCCTCCGAGCGCGCCAGGCCTCGCGCGATCGAGCTTCCTGTTGCGTCGGGGCTTGACATTGGGCTGGAGGACCGATGTGCTCGAAATCGTGTGCGAAGCAAGCGCGATGATGACGAGCGCGCCGAACAAGCCGTTGCATCGGGTGCCCCGCCCAACTTCGCTCCGCTCAGCAGGGCGATGCGCCGCTGAACGGCAGTCGTTGGGCCGCCGGGCGTCATGCTGCACGGGTGGGCCTGCGTGACCGCGGCCTCCCAGGCCCGACGAACGAGAGCCGTGGACATGTGCGCAGCGGGAGCGCAATCCACCGGCGCCTGCCTAGCTCTCGATCGGGGCCCGCTTCCACGGCCGGGGTACGCGGGGCCTCATGACGACGCCACTCGGTACGACGGCGCTCCGTCCGCCAGGGATCGCGCTCGAAGATCCAAGATGCGGGGTACCCGCTCGTGCTCGAGAACTGGAGAGAGCCTATCTTATGAACCCGCAGGGTACTCAGGACGCCGTGCGGTACGCATACGGCTCAACAAGCCGCTGCTGTCGGCGGCGCTTCGCGCCGCGGCAGACCGGCATGTCGTCGGGCGGGCAGGCGCGAGCCGAGGCAGTTATGGCTCCAGCGGAGTACAGCCTCCCGGGCGTCTGCCTCTGGAGGGCTCGCGCGGACGGGCCCGTCTCGACGATCGAGGATGCGCGCTCGAGCCCGGATGGGCCCGTCTCGACGACCAGCAGGCCGCCCACTCTCTGAACCGTCCTGATCCTCCCGACTTCTCCGAACGATACGAGGACTTGCGCGGGACGACCTGGGCGCGCGCGCCAGGGCCGGCTCGCCTTGATTACCTGGGCGATGGGCCGCACCTGATAGGCGCCGGTGCGCTTGCCCTCGCCGAACCAGAGGTTCGCCGTGTCGAGGTGCTGTATGGCGCCGCGGAGCACGGCCGCGCTCCGTCGCGTCACCTCCGCCCACGACGTCGCGCCAAGATCTTCTCCGCCGCCGTGAGCGGCCGTCCCTCCGGCGCCGCGCCGCCCGCGCCCGTTGCGTGTCCGCCCCCCGGGGGCGCGGGTTGAGGGCCCGCCGCCGACCCAGGTTGGGGCCCCACCGTCGGCCCAGGTCGAGGCCACGAACCAGGTTGAGGCCACGACGCCGCCGACCCAGGTTGAGGTCCCGGCGCCCCCGCCGGCGGCGCTGTCCTCCCTGGCCTCGTCCCCGCCTGCGCGCCGTCGCCGCGCCCGTCATCGCGCGGCGCCGGCCCCGCCTCCGCGCCCTCGCGCTGCGCGCGCCCCCGCTCCCGCGCTGACAGCAGCGCCCCCACGGTCGCACCCGCGCCGGCCGGCTGCGCGGCGGCTCCCCACCGCGCCGCGCGCAGCCGCTCTCCCGCCCGCGCGATCCACGCCGCCGCAGCTTCCGGCAGCGCGAGCCGCCGCGCCGCCACCGCGAGGAGCAGCGCGAGCGCGGCGAAGAACACCAGGCTCGGCGTCGCGTCCCGGTACGCGAAGCGCTTCGACGCCCGATCCTCGAAGATGCCCGCGAGCGTGTCGCGCCGCTTGCCCCCGGTGAACTCCGCGATCCGCCCGAGCAGCGACAGATCGCTGCCCGTCGGGCGCAGCTCCTCGCCGGCGGTCATCGCCGCCCCCGTCGTCCCGACCGCCTCCCCCGTGAGCTCGTCGCGGGCCACCGCCACGTAGGTCCCCGGCCGCGACAGCGGCAGCTTCGCGGTGTACGCCCCCGCGCCCGTCGCCTCGAGCGGGAGCTCGCGCGAGAAGCCGTCGGGCCCCGCGACGTGCACGACCAGCCGGCGGAACGACTGCGCACGCCCGTCGTCGCCGATCACGCTCGCCCGCACCGACAGCTCGCCGCCCGACGCGTCCGCCTCCAGGCGCACGCGCGGATCCTCCTCCTTGCGCGTCACGTCGCGCGCGGCCTGCGCGATCATCCGCGCCGCGCCGGGCCAGCGCGTCCACGCGGCGCCCCAGCGGCCCTTGAGATCGCTCGTGAACGCGGCGGCCCGGCCGAGCCCCGCCGACCACACGGCGAGCACCGGATCGCCCTCCGGCCCGGACAGCAGCACCGTGGACCGGCTCTTGGCGACCGTCACCACGTAGCCCCCGAGCGGGGGCGCCTCGCCGAACGGTACGCCGGCGGTGATCGACGACGGCGCGCCCAGCGCGACGTGGAAAGGCTCCTCCACGATCGCGCTCTTCGCCGCCATGATGGTCTCCTGCGTGAACACCGCGGGTAGCCGCGTGGCGTCCTCGACGAGGTAGAAACGGCCGCCGCCGAGGCGCGACAGCGCCTCGAGCTCCGGCACGTCGCTGCCCTGGCCCAGCGCCACGACGCTCGTCGTCGTCCCGCGGCGCATCGCCGCCTCCACCATCGCGCGGCACGGCCCCATGTTCTCCGCGTCCGACCCGTCGGCGAAGAGCAGCACGTGCTTCAGGCTCGAGGTGTCCCGGTCGAGCGCCTGGTAGGCCGCCTCGAGGGTGATGTCGACGTAGATGCCGCCGCCGCCCGGGCCCACGGCGCGGATCGCCTTCTCGATCGCGGCGCCGTCCGCGACCGGCCCGAGCGGCACGCTCCACCGCACCGCCGTGTCGACGTGCGCGACGCCGAGCCGATCTCCCGGGCCGAGCAGCGAGGCCGACCGGGCCGCGGCCTCGTTGGCGAGCTCGAGCTTCGTGTGGGCGCCGGCGGTCGCCGCCATCGACCCGGAGATGTCGATGCCGATCACCTCGGCCAGGCTCGCCCGCCGCCGCTCCTGCTTCAGGTCGAACGCGACGGGCGAGATCTCCTCGAGCGGCGTCCGCGCGTAGCCGCCCGGCCCCATGCTCCGATCGCCGCCCATCAGGATGAGCCCGCCGCCGAGATCGCGGACGTAGCTGGCGAGCGCGTCGATCTGGCCCGGCGAGAGATCCGACGCGCGGATGTCGCTGAGCACCACGACGTCGTAGCCGGCGAGCTCGCCGAGATCGGCGGGGACGCGGCTCAGGCCGCCCTCGTCCACGCGGAACGCGCCGTCCGCGAGCGCCCGCGCGATGAACGCGCCCTGCCCGGCGTCGCCCTCCAGCACGAGGGCCGCCGCGGCCCCGCGGACGCGCAGGAACGCGCTCGCCGCGTTGTCCTCGGCGGCCTCGTCGAGCCTCGGATCCTTCGCGGTGATCTCGACGTCGTAGCGGTGCAGCCCGGGCCCCGGCGCCTTCTCCCGGATGCGCAGCACGTCTTCCCCCGCGGCGATCGAGGCCTCGGTGCGGGCGATGAGCTCGCCGTCGCGGCGGAGGCGGATCTCGACCTCGGCCGGCGACGGCGACGAGGTGACGAGCCGCAGATCGAGCGCCTCCCCCTCGTCGGCCCGCGCGGGCGCGCGGAGGGCGACCACGCGGACGTCGGGGACGAGCCGCTGCTCCAGCGGGATCACGTCGACAGGGAGGCCGGCGGCGACGGCGGCGGCGGCCGCGGCCATCGTGTCGCCGCGGGTCGCGACGCCGTCGCTGAGCAGCACGACGCGCGCCGCGGAGTCCGGCGGCACCTCGGCGAGCGCGCGCCGGATGCCGGCGGCGAGGTCCGTCCCGTCCCGACCGAGCGCGACCCGCTGCGGGGCCGCGAGCTGCGAGCGCGGGCGCGGCGGATCCTCGGTCGCCGCGCCCGCGGCGAACGCGATGGTGGCGATCCGATCGTCCTCGCGCATGCCGAGCTCGGCGACGGAGAGCTCCTGCGCGACGCGCCGGTCGGCGCTCGGTACGAGGTCGATCGAGCGGCTGCGATCGATTGCGACAAGGACGGTGAGCCGGTCGAGTGGCCGGCCAAGCTCTGGCCCGGCCACGGCCATCGCCGCGGCGAACGCAGCGAAGGGGGCGAGGAGGTCGCCGAGCCGCGAGCGCCACGCCCCCTGCCGGCGGGCGTGCGCCGAGGCGAGCGCGAGCGCGAGGTACCGGAGCGCGATGAACGACGTGGCGCCCAGCGCGAGCAGCGCGCCCCAGGGCCGCGCCAGCCGGAGATAGGCGTCCGGGATCAGGCCGCACCAGACGAGGCCCACGTAGAGCGCCGGCAGGGCGCCAGCCACCATCCAGCCGAGCAGGATCGGGCGGCGGAGCGCGCCGCGCCGGAGGGCGAGGCGCAGCAGCGCCGCGAAGACGAGCGCGCCGGCGAGCGTGGCGGCGTAGGGGAGGGCGCGCAGCGCGGCCGCCGGGATCAGGGGGGCCTCCGTTCGGTCCGCATGCGAGGGAGCCGCAGTAAATCATCTTTGCGGGGGCCCGGGGACGCCGCTTCGGCGGGTGTGGCCGAGTGCCCCATCGGCGACGCCGTGGGGCGTCTGTGTCGGTGTCGAGCGGGTTTCATGGGGCGCTCCGGCGCATCGGAGCACCTTTCCATGTTTGTCAGGGATGGCACGCCGTCTGCTTGAGCGCGGGTCATGAGCGTGGCGAGGCCGCGCAGCCGGGGCAGGAGAGAGCATGTCGCGCATCGAGACCACGGACACCTGGAACGGCACGGGCGGCGGCGCGTGGGATCTCGACGAGGGCCTCGGCGAGCCCGCGGGCAGCGCGCACTACCAGGAGGGGGATCTCATCGCGGGCAAGTACCGTCTGGTCCGCAGGATCGGCGAGGGGGCGATGGGCACGGTCTGGATCGCGACGCACGTGGCGCTCGGGTCGGAGGTCGCGATCAAGCTGATGCGGCCCGAGCTCCGGTCGCCGGAGCTCGCGGAGTACTTCGTCCGCGAGGCGCGCGCCGCCGGCCGGCTGAACCACGCGGAGGTCGTCCGGATCTTCGACCTCGGCGAGACCGCGGCGGGGGACCCCTATCTGGTGATGGAGCTCATCGAGGGCGAGTCGCTGAGGAGCGCGCTCTCGCGCGAGGCGGCGATGACGCCGGAGCGGGCGATCGCGCTGCTCCTCCCGGTCGCCGGCGCGATGCACGCGGTGCACGAGAAGGGGGTCGTCCACCGCGACCTCAAGCCGGACAACGTGATGCTGGTGCGCCGCGGCGGCGGCCGATTCCAGCCGAAGATCGTCGATTTCGGCGTCGCGAAGATCGTCTCCGAGCGCGAGGCGAGCCAGGCGTCGGCGGCGTTCGAGGTCTTCGGCACTCCCGATTACATGCCGCCGGAGCAGGTGCTCGCCGTCCCTGACATCGATCGCCGCGCCGATGTCTGGGCGCTCTGCGCGATGCTGTACGAGCTCCTGTCGGGCCGGCCCCCGTTCTCGTCAAGGAACGCGCTGGACGGCCTGCGGGCGGTGCTGCAGGACGCGGTGCCGTCGCTCGTCGACACGTGCGGCCTCGACGCGGAGCTCTGGGCGATCGTGGAGCGCGGGCTGCGGAAGGAGCCGTCCTCGCGCTGGTCGAGCATGCGCGAGCTCGGCGAGGCGCTTGCCGCGTGGCTCCGGGCGCGGGGAATTCGGGAGGACGCTCGCGGCGTGTCGCTCGAGGGGGAATGGCTTCCTTGCGAGGAGCCCTGTGTGCCTGAGGGCAATGGCGCGACGCCGCGCGTATCCTGGTGGGTGGAGGAGCGGAGCCGGCCGAGCCGCCGGTGGTCGTCGCGCCGCCGGGTGCACCGTGCGTCCCGGGGCCGGCCTCACGGCGAGCAGACGGCCTGCCCTTGAGAGATCCCCCTGAATCGACCGGCGTACGCCATGCGAGCGCGGTCACCGCGAGGGCTGCCCCGTGCGCAGCGGGCCACCTCGCGAGGTGGGCCAGAGTATGCAATTCGCCGCCGATCCAGGGATCGTGAAGACATCCATCCCGTGCTCGAAGGTCTGCACGAAGACCTCGAGCTGGCCGTCTCCATCGAGATCACCCACCGCCGGCGCGGCGGGCGCGCCGTTGCCGTTGCCGTTGCTGCCGGGGTTCGGCAGGGGCACGTCGTGCAGGACCGCGCCGTTCGCGCCGAGGATCACGAGGTTGCCGGAGTCGAGCACGTCGGGAGCGCCGTAGGTCGCCAGCAGGACCTCGGGTGATCCATCCTGATTCAGGTCGGCCACGGTGGCCTCGGTCGCGAACATGATCGATTTGCCGTGCATGTAGTCGTATCGCCACAGGAGCGACGCATCGGGGCCGAACGCATAGAGATAGCCGTCGTTCATCGGCACGATGATCTCGGGCCGCGCGTCCCCCTGGAGGTTCACCGTCGTCGGCGAGGGCACGCCGTTCGGCGGGTAATAACCGTCGATTTCGAGCGGCCTCTCGCCGCGCGGGAGCGTCTCCCACCCGGGCTTGCGCATCGCCGATCGGCTGCCGTCGCCGTGCGCGCCCTCGAGCACCATCACCGCATACGCCTGCGTCTCGTAGGGCTCGTGCATCTCGACGTTTGGCACGCCGACGACCTCGTTCCGCCCGTCCCCGTCGAGATCGACAACGTTCGGCGGCGACGCGGTCCACTGCAGCCACTCGGCGGAGCTCGGGTGCGGCCACGTCCCGGTATGGAGATGGTAATGGTCGCCCTCCACCTTCGGATCCGCCCAGCGGATGAACTGGCCCCAGGTCAGCGGCTGGTCGGCGAACGCCTCGTCGCGATTCTTGAAGTACGGCGCGGCGTCGAGCGCCACGCCGTCGTGGTTGAACGCCTGGATGTGGTGGTTGTCGTACGTGGCCAGGATCTCGAGCTCCGGGTCGTCGTCGATGTCGCCGATGCCGACGTTGAGCCCATAACACCCGAACCCGGAGTGCCCCATGCCGTTGCGATCCGCGTCGTTCCCCGGGCCGCTCTGGCTGTTGTACCGAGGCCAGGCCGCGAAGGCGGCGCCCGCGGGTGCGGGTTGATAGAGCGACCCATCCGCGCTGAAGACGAAGACCTGCGCGCCGCCGTCCTCGGTGGTCGCCGTCTGGGTCGTCGTCGCCACCACCTCGATGGTGCCGTCGCCGTCGAGATCCGCCGCGGCGAGCCCGCGCACCTCGGGGGCGCTGCCGGCCGTTGTGGTGTCCACCGGCCACCCGGCTTTCGGCGCGAGCCCGTCGTTCCATTCGAATGCGAAGACCTGATGACCGTTGCCATAAACGATGTCGATCGCCCCGTCGCCCTCGAGGTCGGCGACCACGTGCGGCGCGTAAACCCGGTCCTCGCCGGCCTCGGCGCGATCGATCTCCTTCCCGTTCGAGTCGAAGACGAAGAGCGCATAGTAAGCGGCGATGAGCTCGTTCCGACCGTCGCCGTCGAGGTCCATCACCACCGGCGACGCGTACCAGCTCGTCTGCCCGGGCAGGACCATCCGGTGCTCGGGCGCCTGCACCTCGCCGGCGCTCGTGCCCACCTCGCAGATCGGGTTGCGCGTGCCGCCCGTGCGGCCGCCGGCGCCGCTCGCGCCACCCCCGCTCTCGCCCCCGGCGCAGGCCGTCGCGAGCAGCGCGAGGAGCAACGCCGCGCTGCTGAAGGGCCCCGCACCCAGGCCGGTACGCGCGGCCCATGGCAACGGGGGCGGGTGCTGAGGTCCGGTGGGGAATACGCGACCGGAACGGCACGGGCGGCGCTGGGTAACCATGGGTCCTCCGGGGGATGCGCCCGCGGGCGACGCCCGCCGGTGGAAAAGGACAGGAGCCAAGCTCATCGAGATTACCAGGAACCCTGAGAGCCGGGGATACGAGAGTCCGGCCGAGGGGGAGCCTCGCGGGACCGCCGTGTGGGTGGTTGCGCAGGGCAGAGTGTGGTTCGTTGCCAGTGGTGGTGTATCCTGTAGATCTCGGAGAGTGACGACGCGTTCACCCCTGGAGGCGCCGCATGGCCACGATAGAAGCGTTCATTCCGACGGTGGCACTCTTCGAGACGATCACCGACATCGCTCGTTCTCACAAAGCGCACCTCGTGCTCCAGCGCTTCGAGGGCGCGCACGGCGGCGCGGCGCTCTCCGTCGTCGAAGCGAGCCATCTCGCGGCTCACGAGTATCTGAGAGGCGGCTATCAGCTGGTGTACCTGGCGTCGCGGAGGGCGCCCGCCAGCGAGCAGGACTGGGGCTTCTTCGACCGTGAGGCCGCAAATCTGCTCGAGTTCGCCGGTGCGCGTCAGCGCGGTCAGGATCTCGAGCAGGTGACGATCCGCCCGGTGGCGAAGAAGACCAGCGTGACCAGGTTGTTCGCCGCGACCAGGGCTGCGATCGTGGCGAGCTGCAAACAAGGAATGCGGCTCAACGGTCGGCTCTACCCGAAGATCTTCTACGCGAAGGAGCTGGAGGCCCGGAGTTTCCAGCTGTGGGTCGATATCGAGACGAGGACCATATCCGCCGAGGTGGTCGGGTAGGACCTCTGGCTCCTCGCGGCGCGGCCTTGGCGGCCTGGCGGTCTTTCCGCTGATCCGCGGCGCTTCCCCGCCGCAGCGCTAGGCGGTGGGGCTGTCGTGGCCTCGCAGCTGTCGGGGCACGCGCGTGAAATACCAGACGTCGAAGACCACGAAGCCGAGCGCGGCGAGCGCCAGCAGCCACGTCCACTCGACGTGGGCGTCCGGCTGTCCCGCCGCGCTGGAGACGGCGACCTCGCCGCCTCCCTCCGCGAGGAGCGGCCTCGTCGTGAGGTCGCTCTCGGCGACGCTCGTGAGGTTCGCCGGCACCACGACGGACCCGGCCTGCGGTCCCTGCCAGGCGAGGCGGTAGAAGCCGGCGCGGGGCGTCTCCGCGATCACCGCGATGCCGGCGCGCTGCGCGACCTCGAGCCGCTCGCCCGCAGGGCCGATCGCCTGGAGGTCCCGCGCGGTCGCGGGGACGCTCACGCGCAGCGGCTCGCCGGTGCGCGCGGGGCCTGTGATGCCGTGGGCGCGGTGGGCCCGCGCCTGCTCGAGCAGGTTGCGCACGAACAGCACGAACGACGCCTTGAGCGGCCAGTCGCTCTCGCCCACGTCGAAGCCGAGCAGCGTGCCGGTCCGCGAGGCGGTGGAGATGTCGGTCGCGATCGTGCCCTCCTGGGCGCGGATCAGCTCCTGCGTCGCCGCCTCCGGCTTGAGGGACGAGGCCACGCGGAGGTTCACGCCGTCCAGCGTCAGGAAGCGCAGCCGCGGATCCGCCGTGTCCCACGACGTGAGCGTGGGGCGATCGAGCGTCTGCCCGACGAGCGTGCCGGCGCAGCGCCCGGGCGGCGGGTTCACGATCAGCAGATCGCCCCCCGGAGGATCGGGCGGGCACGCGCCGTCGATCACCACGAACGTGTCGGGATCGAGCCCGGGCTTCCCGAGCAGGTCCGCGAGCGCGCCCGAGGTCACCGAGGTCATCGGATCGGACGCGAGCGCCCGCTCGATCCAGACGGAGCCGCCCGAGGGCGCTCCCGACTGCGCGCCCTGGGCGTCGCCGCCCTGGCCCGTGCCGACCGACGCGAGGAACACCGGGAGCTTGTCGCCGGCCGGCACGCGCCCGTAGGCGACGTCGTCGAGCGGCATCGCGTCGCGCGGCGAGAGCTCGAAGACCAGCCCCTTGCGGTGGTCGCCGGGCGACGGGCGGAACGTGAGCACGACAGGGAGGCGCTCGCCCGGCTTGACCAGCACGCGCCGCGAGCCGAGCACGTCCGACGCGTTGTCCTGCCGCATCGTCACGTACACGTCGCGCGGCTGCGCCCCGAAGTTCGCGACCACGAGGAAGGCCTGCACCTCCTCGCGCTGCTCCGATGGCTTGCCGTCCGGGCCGCTCGCGCCCACCACCGCGCTCCCGGAGCGCACGTCGACGCGGACGATGGCGGCGTTGTCGACCGGATCACCCACGGTGATGACCTCCACCGGCAGCGACACGCCGCGCAGCGAGGCGGGGCGGGCGAGGTTGCCGTCGGTGATCGCGACGACCCGGCGGGCGCCGCCGAGCTGGCGGAGCCGGTCGATCCCGAGCGCCACCGCGGCCTCGAGGTCGCCCTCGACGTCGCGCGCTGCGATGGGGTCGATCGCCGCCTTGAGCCGGACCAGATCGCGATCGAGCGCCGCGACGAGGCGCGCGTCGCGCCCCGCCTCGACGATCAGCGCGTCGCTGCCCGGGGCGAGGCCGGAGAGGAGGTCCCTGGCGAGCTGCTTCGCGAGCTCGACGCGCGTCGTCGCCTCGCCGGCCGGCCCTCGAGCGGCCGCGGACATCGAGGCGCTCGTGTCGAGGACGATCGCCACGTGATCGCCGGTGAGCTCGCGCCCGCGCGAGGCGGGGCGTGCGAGCGCGAGCGCGAGGAGGGCGAGCGCGAGCGCCTGCAGGACGAGCGGCAGCTGGGCGATGAGCTTCCTGAAGGGCGCGCGCGCCATGAGATCGCGCTGCGCGGCGGCCCAGAGCCACGTCGAGGGGACGCGCCGGCGGCTCCGCTTGATCTTGAGGATGTAGAGCAGGACGAGCGGGCCGAGCAGCGCGAGCAGCCACAGGCCGCCGGGCGAGAGCAGCGCGAGCGGGGCGCCCGCGGAGGCCTGTGCGAGCGGGGCGGCCACGTCAGTCGACGCTCCTCGCGACGAAGCGGCGGACGGCGCCCTCGAGCGGCTCGTCGCTCCGCGCTCGCACGTACGTCGCCCCGTGGCGGCGGGCGAAGGCGCGCAGCGCCTCGCACAGGCCGGCGAAGCGGGCCGCGTAGGCGGCGAGGGCCGCGGCGTCCAGCGTCACGTCGACCAGCGCCCCGGTCTCGGCGTCCTCGAGCGTCAGGTCGCCCTCGAAGCTCGGCTCGAGCTCGTCGGCGGCGACGACCTGGAGGGCCGCGACGTCGTGGCCGGCCTGCGCCGCGCGCCCGAGCGCGGCGGTGACCGGGCCGGGGTCGAAGAAGTCGGAGACGACGCAGAGGAGGCCCGGCCGCGCGCTCTGCCGCACGACGGCGTCGATGGCGCGCACGAGGTGCGTCCCGCCGGAGGCCCTCACGCCGTCGAGGGCGCGGAGGAGCGCGGCGAGCCCCGCGCGCCCGCGCACCGGCGCGTGCTCGCGCGCGATGCCGTCCCCCGCCACGAAGAGCTGCGCGCGCTCGGAGCGCGCGAGCGACATGTACCCGATCGCGGCCGCGAGCCGGCGGGCCGCGTCGAGCTTCGTGGGCTCCCCGAAGTCGAGGGACGCCGACGCGTCGCACACGATGCGGGCGATGACGTCCTCCTCGGCGCGGAACAGCTTGAGCACCGGCTCCCCGGTGCGGGCGTACGCGGCCCAGTCGATGCGCCGCATGTCGTCGCCGGGCGCGTACGCCCGGTGCTCCTTGAACTCGGCCGAGCCGCCGCGGCGCCGCGCGAGGTGCTCGCCGGCGCCGCCGGAGCGGGCGCGGATCTCGAGCCGCCGCTGGAGCACCTCGAGCTCGCGGACGAAGCTCGCGCCGAGGAGCGGCTCGGGGGACGAGGGGAGCATCGGAGGGGAGTAGACCTCGGCGCGGTCGGGGGTGCCAGCGGGGTCGGCGGGGTCGCGGAGGAGCGAGCGGCGGCCCGCGCTCGGCAGGGGCGCCGGCCGCGCCCGGTTCGTCGTCGTTCCGCGTCGCTCCGCGGCGTCGAGACAGACCGCCACGGTGGGGCAGGGCACCCCACCCGCGTTCGTCGTGGCCGACGGGCCCCCGTCAGAAGGCGCGCCGCGGCTCCGTGGCTCGCTTTATGCGAGCCAGCGCTGTGGTTCAGCTGTCGTGCGCCGGCCCGGCCGGTAGAGCCGCCGAGCGCCCGTACCGATGTGTCACCCGAAAGGAGGCACCGTGAAGGCCCTGGTTTTCCACAAACCCTCGGACGTCCGCGTCGAGGACGTCCCGGATCCCCGGATCGAAGAGCCCACCGACGTCATCGTGCGCGTCACCGCGACCGCGATCTGCGGCTCGGATCTGCACATCTACAACGGCTTCTTCCCCCAGGCGAAGCCCATGGTGCTCGGCCATGAGTTCATGGGCATCGTCGAGGAGATCGGCCCGCAGGTCACGAAGCTGCGGAAAGGCGACAGGGTCGTTGTCCCGTTCCCCATCGCGTGCGGGCGTTGCTTCTTCTGTCAGGCCGAGCTGCCCGGCCATTGCGAGAGCTCCAACCCCAAGCACTACGGTCCCGAGGGCGGCACGCTCGAGGGCAAGGGCGGCGCCCTCTTCGGGTACACGGACCTCTACGGCGGTTACAACGGGGGCCAGGCCGAGTACGTGCGCGTCCCTTACGCCGACTTCGGGCCACGGAGGGTGCCTGAGCGCCTCACCGACGAGCAGGTCCTCTTCACGACCGACATCCTCCCCACCGGGTGGACGGCCATCGAGTGGGCCGAGCTCAAGGGGGGAGAGACGGTCGCCGTGTTCGGATGCGGGCCTGTCGGCCTCGCGACCATGAAGTGCGCCTGGCTCCGCGGCGCGGCGCGCGTCATCGGCGTCGATCGGGAGGAGTACCGCCTGAAGACGGCCCGCGAGGTCGCCAAGGCCGAGACCGTCAACGTCGACAAGGTCGACGCCGTCGAGGCGATCCGCGCGATGACGAGCGGGCGCGGCGCGGACGTGTGCGTCGACGCGGTCGGGATGGAGGCGCACCGCGGCCTCCTCGAGAAGGCCTCCAGCGCCCTTCACGGCCAGGTCGGGACGATATCGGCCCTCCGGCTCGCCCTGAGCGCCGTGCGCCGGGGCGGGGTCGTGCCGGTCGTTGGGGTCTACGGCGTGCCCTACGACAACTTCCCGCTGGGCCAGGTCTTCGACAAGGGCCTGAGGCTCCAGGCCGGCCAGGCGCCGGCGCACAACTACATCGACCGGATCCTCAAGCACATCGAGGACGGGCATCTCCGGGCGGACGACATCATCACCCACCGCCTGCCGCTCTCGCGCGCCCCGCACGCCTACGAGATCTTCAACAAGAAGCTCGACGACTGCGTCAAGGTCGTCCTCAAGCCCTGACGCAGGGCGCGGATCACCCCTCCGGCGCTCGTCCGGCGCGCCTTCATGCGCCCTCCGCCCTTCGAACACCGCCATCACGCCCTCTTGTCGGCGCGCGATGCTCCGCCGGTCGATCCCACGCTCGAGAGCGGCCACGCGCTCGGGCGCCGCGGCCACGCGAACCAGGGCCCGCCGCAGCCCTGACGCCTGACACCGGCGTCAGGGGCGCGAGGCCTCGTTGCTGTGTAATTGGTTGAATTGATGTTTGTTTGTTCAGGGTATGGCGCTTGCTTGGGGCCGGACCTCGGCGAGCGCTCCGCTCGCTTGCTCAGCCGCCCGCGATGGCCTCTGATCGCACGGAAGGAGAGCTCCCGATGGCTCCAGATCTGCGCTCAACTCGAACGCTCCTTCACCCCTTATGGTTGGGAGCCCTGGCGCTCCTCGTCCTCAACGATCACGCCCTCAAGGGCTCTGGCGTGCTCCCTGGGTGGTTGACCGGGAAGCTCAGCGACTTCGCGGGGCTCGTGGTCGCGCCCGCGGTCCTCGCCTCGCTGCTCCGCGTGACCTCGCGCCGCGGATTCCTCGGCGCGCACGTCGTCATCGGCGTCGTCTTCTCGGCCATCAAGCTCGCTCCGGAGGCCGCCCGCGCGGTCGAGGGGCTGATGGCGCTCACGCCGCTCCCGTGGCGGATCACCGTCGACCCGACGGACCTCATCGCGCTGCCGGTCCTCCTCGCCTCGTACCGCGTGCTCGGCGAGGCGATGGCGCGGCCGGCGCCCGCGCGCCCGGTCGCGCACCGCCTGGCGCTGATGGCGGGCAGCCTGTCCTGCGTGGCCACGAGCTACGATCCGCCTCCGTGCGGCGAGGCCGAGGGGTGCGCGCCGCCGCAGCCGCAGGAGCTCGCGTCGCTCGTGATCGGCAACACGACCGGGACCGAGCAGCTCATCCGCGTGCGGCGCCTCCGGGAGTCGGTGCGGGTCGACTGCGGCGTCGTGCTGGACGACCCGACGAGCGCCCTCTCGCGCGATCTGTTCGCGAACGCCGAGACCTGGCTCATCGCGCCCGGCCGCGCGCTCCCGCTGGGCAACGCGGGGTGCGATGCCTACTTGATCGACGCTGACGGGCTGCCGCTCACGCTCCTCGCGTGGTCCGCTGCGGAGTTTCCGGAGCAGGAGGTCGTCACGTCGACGGAGAACCCGCAGCCGGATCGGATGATCACGCTGCAGCGCGCCGGGGCCAGGCTCGAGCTCGTCGAGCACCCGGCGATCTTCCCGGCGCCGCCCATCGAAACGCCGGCTCCCGCGGGCGCATGCGGCGCCTCGGCCAATCGAAGCGGGCTCGACTGGACCGTGCCCGTCTCCAGAGCAGGGGTCCTCACCGGCGTGACGTCGTCGCCGGACGGGTGCCACGCCCTCGCGCTCGATCGCGGCGAGACCTTCTTCCTCTGCGCCCCTGCCGAGGCGATCCCGTTCAGCGAGGGCGACGTCCTCCATGTGAGCGCCGTCGCGATCGACGGCGGCAGGTACCCCGAGCTCCTGCAGGACCAGCTGGCGTTCGCGCGCGGCCTCCACATCGAGAGCGAGACGCACGCGGTGCTCGCGCTGCGCGGCAACGTGCTCGCCCGCTGGTCGATGGTCGGCCGGCAGCCGGCCGCCCATTTCACGGCCGATCTCTCGCCGCTCGCGGCCTGCGGCGGGTTCCACGACGCGTGCGGCAGCCTCGTCGAGCCGCTCGAGGCGTCGCTGCTCGGCGACGGCGTCTCCGGGGTCGTCTCGCTGCGGCCCGGCGAGAGCGCGGCGCTCGCCGAGGGCGCCGGCGCGCTCTTCCTCGTGCGCGCCGACGACATGCCGGTGCGCGACGCGGAGTGCTTCACCGTCCCCGTCGATCAACCCCGCCTGCTCGAGTCGGTCTTGGTCGCCGCCGCCGCGGCGCCGTAGGAGGTCACGCCATGAAGATCCGAATGCATGAGGTCCTCGCGCTCGGCGCCGCCGCCGCGCTCGGCGCGGCCGGCTGCGCGTCCTCGGACCGCGAATCCGGCGGCATCACCTTCCCCCCGGGCCCCCCCGGGTCCCCGTCCCCGGGCAGCGTGGGCGTCTCCCAGGGGGGCGCGCAGGACTTCGGCCTGTTCCGGCAGATCCTCGAGGACGGCGAGATCCCCGGGCCGGACACGCTCGACGACGTCGGCTTCTTCGCCGAGCACAAGCTCGATTACCCGGCCGCGACCTGCGGCGAGGACGTGTGCATGCACGGGCTGCTCGGGATCATGGGCAACATGATCAGCGGCTCGCCCTGCACGCTCATCCAGATCGGGATGAACTCGCCCGTGGACCTCGGCGCGCTCGAGCGGCCGCCGCTGCACCTCGTCATCGCCGTCGACACGAGCGGCTCGATGGAAGGCGACCCGATCGCCTACGTCCGGGCGGGGCTCGTCGAGATGATCGACGCCCTCGAGCCGACCGACCGGATCTCGCTCGTCCGCTATGCGGACGCGGCCGAGGTCGTCCTCGAGCAGGCGGAGGGCTCGGACAGGGAGGCGCTCACGGAGGCGTTCGAGGGCCTGACCGCGCGGGGGTCGACCAACCTGTACGAGGGGCTCTTCACCGCCTACGCGCTCGCCGAGCAGCACCTCGATCCGGCCTGGCAGAACCGCGTGATCTTCCTGTCCGACGGCGTGGCCACGGCCGGGCTCACCTCGCCTCAGCGGCTCGTGTCGCTCGCGGCCGGGTACGCGGAGAAGGGGATCGGCCTCACCGCCATCGGCGTCGGGGCCGAGTTCGACGTCGACGCGATGCGCGGGATCAGCGAGGTCGGCGCGGGCAACTTCTACTTCCTCGAGGACCCGAAGGCGGTGGAGGAGGTCTTCGCCGAGGAGGTGAAGACGTTCCTCGTGCCGCTGGCGCTCGACGTGGAGCTCGACGTCGCCGTGGGCGACGGTTACGTCGTGCGCGGCGCGTACGGCACGAACGGCTGGCAGGGCGGCGAGCGCGGCGGCGCCGTGCACATCCCGAGCCTCTTCCTCGCCGGCCGGACGAGCGCCGCGGAGCCTGTTGGCTCCGGCCGGCGCGGCGGCGGAGGCGCCATCCTGCTCGAGCTCGTGCCGAAGCCCGACCAGCAAGGTGTCGAGGACCCGCGCGCCGTGGGCAGCCTCGCGCTGTCGTGGCGGCACCCGCTGACGGGCGAGGCGCACGCGCAGGAGGTCGACATCGAGGCGCCGAGCGCGCCCGACGCGCCGCCCGAGGCCGGCCATTTCTCCGGCGACACCGTCGAGAAGGGCTTCGTGATGTTGAACCTCTTCGCCGGGTTCAAGCTCGCCGCCCAGCTCGCCGCGGACGCCGACCCCCGCACCGCGCGGCGCACGCTCGAGGCGCTGCGGCCGAACGTCGAGGCGTGGCTCGCGGATCATCCGGACCCCGACGTCGAGGACGACCTGCGCTACGTCGATCTGTTCATCGAGAACCTCATCACGGCGGAGGCGAACGTGCAGCCCTACACGCCGGCGGATCCGCCGAACCCCTGGCCCGCCGATTGAGCCCCGCGCGCCGCGCGCCAGGTGACGGCGAGGCGCGCCAGGTGACTCCAGCGCGCCGCGCCCGTGACCCCCATTCACGTCGATCCCCGTCAACACGCGTCTCGACGTCTCCACGTCTCCACATGCGCCACGCGTGTACGCGTGTACGCGTACACAACAACGCGTCCCGTGCGCCGCGAACGTGCGCCGCGGCGATGTCGCTTCCTCGCGGCGATCGCCTTGTGTAGGATCGAATTTTCCCGGCCGTCGAGGAGGAGAGTGCACCTATGCGAAGATCCATGTGGTTCGGGCTGGCGAGCATCACCGTCTGTCTCACGGCCGCTCTCCCGGCGAGCGCGGGTGTCCCGGAGTGCGGCAACATTCGCTTCGAGGGCCTGTCGAACTGCGAAGTGCGCGTCACGGGCGAGTGCACCGCGGGCTGCAGCGAGCTCGGGATCTACAAGACAGCGTGCGCCACGAAGCTCGTGCAAGTCTGCAAGACGGACTGCACTCTGTCGGCGGAGGCGGGCTGCACGGACAGCTGCACCGAGCAGTGCAGCGCGGACTGCGACAGGGGCATCAATGTCATCTGCTCCCACAACTGCTTCGTCGAGTGCACCACCACGCGGGACGTCGAGTGCCGTGGCGCCGTCGACGCCGCCCAGTGCGCCGCGACGTGGGACGCGAACTGCGACAGCGAGTGCGGCGCCAAGTGCGTGACGGTGGATGGCGGCTGCTACCAGCACTGCATCGAGTGCTGCGGGGGCTCGTGCACGGCCGACGCGAACATGGACTGCCAGACCACGTGTCAGAACGAGGAGTTCGAGGACTGCGAGCACGAGTTCCGCGCGAACTGCGACGCTTCCTGCAGCGGCGACGGCGCGCTCTTCTGCAATGGGAAGTACATCATCTCCGGATCGCAGATCCCGGCGTGCGTGAACGCGCTGCTCGCGCAGGGCATCAGCGTGGAGGCCAAGGCGGAGGTCACCATCGGTCCAGACGGCATCGACGGGAACCTCGCAGCCGGCATGTGCGCCGCCAGGCCTGCGAGCAAGGCCTCCCTCACCGCGCCGCTCGCCGTGTTCGCCGCGGCGGCAGGCTGGCTTGCGCGGCGCCGCAAGCGCTCATCGCGCACGTCGGGCTGAGCGTCCCCAGGTGAGCGTGCGGCCGACCCACGAGGCGCTGCTCGCGCTGTTCCTCCTGTGCTCCGCGGGCTGTGCGGGCGAGGCGGCTGACGCGCTCGTGGTGTTCGGCCTCACCACGGATATGGCGGTTGGCTTCCAGTTCGATCACATCGAGACGACCACGAAGGTGGATGGCGTCGTCACGGGCACCGAGCGTCTCTCGTATGGCGGGGGAGAGCTGTCGCTCCCGGCCGAGCTCGTGGTCGGGCCAGCGCCCGACGGCGCGGAGATCGAGCTGTCCATCGCGGCGTTCCGCGACGGCGAGGCCTCTCCCATCGTGACGCGGAGGGGCGCGACCCGCGCGGCTGGCGGGCGGAGTCTGCTCCTGCCCATCTCGCTCGACGAGGCGTGCTGCGCGACCCCCTGCGCGGCGAGCGCGACCTGCGCGGCGGGGGCGTGCGTCGAGCCCTTCATCGCCCCCTCCGCCCTCACCGACCACGACCCGCTGTGGATCGCGTCGGCGAGCGATGCGTGCAAGACGCCGGGCTCTGGCGACCCCGCTGTCGTGATCGGGCAGGGGGAGAGCGCGTTCGCTTCGCTGGAGCATGGCGAGGTGGTGCCGATCGAGGCGGGCCCTCAAGGGGGCCATCACGTGTGGCTCGCGCTGCGCGTGACCGGCCTCCGGCAGATGGGGTCGCGCCTGACCGTGGAGGGGTACTTCCCCGAGATGGAGTTCGAGCTCCTTCCCTTCACCGCGCAGGTCACGATGCACAAGGCCGGGGAGGACCGCTGCGAGATCGATGGCGTGCGCTTTCAGGTGGACCGGGGGCTCCCGGTCGAGGCCGTCCGGGGGCAACCGCTCGATATCGAGGTTGCCCTGGAGGACCCGAACGGCGACGTCGCGATGGCCGCGCAGCGGGTCGTCATCTCTCCCTGACTCGTCACCTGTCGGAGCGGCCTCATGAGGGGGCCGACTCCGGTTCCGGATCGACGTGCCCCCTTCGCGAGGGGGCGCCCGCACGTCGCGACCTCTCAGAGGCGGCCCTCGAGGCTGTCCGTTTTGGTCCTGGCTCGGCCCTGCACCCCTCGTGCGATGACGCCAGCGCGTCGCGACCTCCGTCGCACCGCCGCGGCCGCCGCCAGGGACCCGGCGGCAACGGCGCCGGCCTGGCCCTCCGCCGCGCCGCCGCTACGACAGCCGCAGCCCGCTCCGCCCGGCCGCGCCCCGCCAGAAGGCGGCGCCCCGCCTCCTGGTCCGTCGGGCGCTCCGCCTACACCCGCGGCGCTCGCCTGGCCGCCGCCGCTTGCCGCCGCGCCGGTCGCGCCGGTCGCGACGGCGCTCGTGCCGCTGCCGGCCGCGGGTGAACCGGCGTCCGGCGTGCAGTCCCGGTGGCCCGTCATCAGCGCGATCCTCGGCCAGTCCGCCGGGCAGACCGCTCCGACCGCGGTGCTCGCCGCGCACTCCAGAGGACCACGAATGCACCCCTGCTGGAGCAGCGGCTCGAACGTCGCGCCGCCGTCGAGCGAGCGGCCGATCGTGAAGCCGTCCAGGAACTCGCTCGCGCACGCGTAGAGGCCCGAATCCGTCCAGGCGAAGCAGCGCGGCGCGACGCTCGAGACCCGCTCGAAGGCCAGCGTCGACGAGGGCGCGCGGAAGACGCCGTCGATGTCGCTGCCCACCACCACCGTCGCGCCGTCCGGCGAGATCGCGAACGCGCGCACGAAGCCCTCGGTCGTGAACACCGGCGCGAACGCCGCCCCGCCGTCCTTCGAGACGAACAGGCGCCCCGGCGCGCTCGCGATCCGCACGTACAGCACGTCGGCGTCGACCGGATCCACCCCCGCGATGTAAGGCTCGCGCGACGTCGTGCTCCCCGGCACCGCCGCGGTCTGCCACGTCTCCCCGCCGTCGGCCGAGCGCGCGAGCACCCCCTTGACGGAGCCGCCCTCGCTCGCAAGGCCGCTCACGTAGACCCGCCGCCGATCCGACGGCGCGACGTCGACCGTCCGGGCCACAAAGCCCACCGGGAGCGGCGCCCCCGCGCCGGTCCAGCTCGCGCCGCCGTCGCGCGACGCCCAGAGGCCGTGCCTGGTCCCCGCGGCCACCGCGACGACGTGCGACGGATCGCCCTGCCGGACCGAGAGATCGATCACCTCCCGCCCGGCGAGCTCGGCGGCGCGCGCCCAGGCGCAGCCGCCGTCGGCGCCGACCGCGATGCCGTCGGTCAGCGCGGCGAACACCCGGCCGCTCGCCGCCGCCGCGATGGGCGGGGATTGACCGGCCGTGTCGTCGTACCCGACCGCGCCCTCGCAGATCCAGCGCCAGCTCGCGCCCCCGTCTCGCGTGGTCAGCAGGCCGTACGTCATCCGGGCGACGGCGCGCGCTGGATCCGCCGGGTCGAACACGATCTGGTCCGCCGAGGGAAAGACGCCGTTCGCGGCCGCAGGGGAGGGGAGCGCCATGGCGACGAGCGCGACGGCGCGCGCCGCGACGGCGAGCGCGGCGAGCGCGGCGGCGCGCGCCGGGCGAGAGCTCGGCCTCACGGCGCGCGGGGGAGACGGTCGCATCAAGGGATCCATCGTACCGCGGCGCGCGCCGAGAACCGCCCACGCGCCCTCCGCGCCCCGCTACACTCGCCGCAATGCCGGAGCGCATCGTCGTGTCCTTTCGAGGTACTGCGGCCCTCTCGCAGCCAGACAGCACGGACGCGGTCGCGCCGTGGCCCGGCCGCCGCGGCGCGGCGCGGGCGCCCGCGCCGCCGTCGCGCCAGAAGGGCGCCGCGCGCGCCGGCGGCGGCGCCGCGCGCGGCGAGGAGAGCTACCTCGCGAGGGCGCTCGCGCTGAAGAAGCGCGCCGAGGCGCTCGGCGCCACCCTGTGCGCCTGGAGCGCCCAGACCTTCTCGTTCGAGTTCACCCCCGACGACGTCGAGGAGGCCGTGCTGCTCGCCGCGCTCGCCGCGGAGGACGCGTCGGTGCACCCCGACGCGCGCTTCGCGGTCGGCATCGCGCGGGGCGAGATGACCTACGTCGGCGAGGCGGGGCGCTTCACCGCGCTGTCCTGGGGACAGCCGCTGCTCGTCGCCGTCATGCTCGCCCGCGTCGCGCTCCCCGGCGACGTGCTCCTCGATCCGGCGCTCCCCGCCGTGCTCTCGGGCGAGCTCATGACCCTCGGCGCCCACCGCGGCATCGACGGCGCGCGCCGGGTGCGCGGCCTCCGCCTCGACGCGCAGCAGCCGCTGCGCAGGCAGGTCGCCGAGAGCGTGGCGCGCCTGTGCAAGCCGCCGCTCATCGGCCGCGACGCCGAGCTCGCCGAGCTCGCGGTGCCCCCCGGCTCCCTCGCGATCGTCCGGGCCGAGCCCGGCGCCGGCGGCACGCGGCTGCTCCTCGAGCTGGAGCGGCTGCTCGCGCCGTCGCGGAGCCTCTTCGTCGCGCCGATCGGGGCCTCGCGCGAGCCGTTCGGCGCGCTCCGGCGCGCCCTCGCGCGCGCGGCGCTCCGCGCCGAGAAGAGCCGCGCCCGCGCGCCGGTGCTCCCGGATCGGCTGAAGCCCGCGCTCGCGCGGCTCCTCGCCGGCGAGGGCGTCGAGCCGAGGATCGCCGCCGAGGTGCTCGCCCTGTGGCTCGCCCCGTCCGACGTCCGCGTCGGCCTGCTCGCCGTCGACGACGCCTCCGAGGTCGACGCCGCGAGCCTCGACGCGATCGCCCTCGCCCTCTCGCCGGGCGGCGGCCCGCGCGCCGTCGCCCGGCTCGGGCGCTCGGATCCGCTCCCCGCGCCGCTCACCGCGCTCACCCCCGCCGCCACGGTCACGCTGGGGCCGCTCCCCGCGCCGGGCGCGCAGGATCTCGTCCGCCGCCTCCTCGACGGCTGCATCGACGAGGCGGGCGCGCGCCGCTGGGCCGCGCGCGCGCCCGCGTTCCCGCTGGCCGTGCGCGAGCTCCTCTGCGAGGCGCTGGAGAGCGGCGCGCTGCGCTGGATCGGCAGGAGCGTCGGGCCGCGCCGGCGCAGCGCCGGGCGGGGCAGGCCCCCGCGCACGATGACCGGCGCCGAGCTCGCCGCGCCCCCCGCGCTCCGCTCGATCGAGGGCCGGCTGCGCCTTCTCGCGATCGGCCAGCGCACGGTGCTCACCGCGCTCGCGACCCTCGGCGGGGACGCGTCGGACGCGGCGATCGACGCGCTGTGCGACGGCACCGGCGCCCCGAAGGTGGCCGCGGTCCAGGCGGCGCTGCTCGGCGCCGGCTGGGTCTTCCGGCCGGAGCCTGGCTGGCTGCGGCTCTCCTCGCGCACGCTGCGCGACGCCCTGCTCGCGGGCGTCCCGCCGGGCGAGCGCGCCGCGTGGCACCTGGCCGCGGCGCGGGTCGTCGAGGATCACGCCAGCGTGCTCGGCCTCGCCGACGCCGCGTGGCACGCCGCGAAGGCGGGCGATCGGCGCTCCGCGGCCGATCTCGCCGGGCGCGCCGGGCGCGCGGCCGGCGACGCGCTGCTCGAGGGCGCGGCCGCGGAGCTGCTCGCGTTCGCCGACGAGCAGGAGACCGCGAGAGATCACCGCGACGAGGCGCCGGACAGCTCGTCGAGCCAGCCGCCCACCCACCGCACGCCCATCGAGGTGGTCGGCGACGCGCCGGAGCCGCAGCGCGCGGCGCCGGCGCCTGTCGGCGAGCGCTCCCGCCCCGGCGCGCCCGCGGCGCAGCCGGACGACCCGCCTACGGACTTTCCCGACGCGACCTCCCCGGACGTCGGCCTTCCGTGCGGCGACGCCTCCGACGATCTGCTCGCGAAGACCACGGAGTCGCCCGTCATGTCGATGAACGACATCGCGCTCCGCCTCGCCGAGCTGGCCAAGCAGGCGCTCGTCCAGGGCGACCTCCGCACGCTCGAGCGGCTCGTGGGCGAGCTCCGCCGCACCGGCGAGCACCTCGATCTGGCGGAGCGCATGACCGGCCTGATCTCGCTCGGGCGCGGCGCGAAGGAGGAGGCGCTCCGGCGCTTCCGGATCGCCGCGGAGGCCGACGCGTCGCCTTCGCAGCGGGCCCGGGCGCTGCTCGCCTACGGCGTCGCGCTGGCCGCCGCGGGCCGCACGGAGGGCGCGCTCCTCGAGGCGCTGAGCGCCCTCGCGCGCGCCCGCGAGGCCGAGGATGCCCACGGCGAGCAGGCGTGCGCGCAGTTCCTGGCGCAGCTCGCGGCCGCGACCGGGCACGAGGAGGCGGCCCGCGCGTGGGCGCAGGTGGCGCGCCTCGCCGGCGCGGCGCCCCCCTCGTGACGGCGCATTGACAGCGTCGTCGCGGCTGTCCATACCGCCGGCCATGTCGTCCCGAGAGCCCTCCGGCGCGCGCCGGGTCGCCGCGCTCCTCGCGCTGGCGCTCTCGCTCGGCGCGATCGCCGGCGTCGCGTACCAGCGCTACGCCGCGGTGCACCTGCGCGCCCTCCCGAGGGTCCCGAGCTGCGTCCGCGGGGCGCGGGTCGCGCTGCGCAAGCCGGTCGCGGCGTCCGGCACGGAGCCGCGCCAGACGGCGTCGGGCGAGACGGTCTACCTCACGCCTGGGGAAGATCGCGCCGTCGCCTGCGCCTTGCAGCTCGACGAGGCGCTCGCTCGGCACCTCGCCGGAGCGCTGGCCGAGCAGGCGCCGGCGCAGCGCGCCGCCCGGCTGAGCGAGCTCGTGCGCGACCGCGTGCCGGCCGACCCGGCCCACGATCGCGCCGCGTCTGCGGCGTACATGATGGCCTCCGCGGCCCTGCGGGGTCTGCCGGACGACGTCCCCGAGGTCCGCGCCGCCGCGGAGGAGCTCGATCGGCATCACGCCTGCCGCTTCGACACGCGCCGCCCCTGTCCGACGCGCCCGCCGCTGCCGGCGCTCGTCTGGCTCACCGGCGTCCCCGCGGCGCTGAGCCTGCTCGGGCTGCTCTGGATCGGCCTCGCCGCGAGCGCCGCGCGCACCAGGCGCTGGAAGGCGCGCCGGGGCCGCTGATCGCCCGGGCTCGCGCGCGTCGCGCGCCTCCGCCTCTGCGATCGCCTCAGTCGATCGCCTCGACGCGAAAGCTCGACTGGACGAGGCGGCGGGGCCGGGCCCCGATGTCGGCGACGTCGAACCCGAAGCCCGCGCCCTGGTGGTGGATCCCGCCCGACGTGGCGCCGCTCGGCATCTGCACCGACGAGCTCACCGTGACGTAGACCTTCGCCCCCTTGGCGAACGCGGCGGTCATCGCGAGCACGCGCCCGGCGAGCTGCGCCGCCGCCTCGCGCGCCACCCGCGCCCAGAGCGCCGCCGCTCCGGCCGTCGACGACAGCGCGCGCACCCCGAGCACCGCGCCGGCGCCGCTCAGGTGCACCTCGAACACCGCGCGCGCCGTCGAGGGCGTCTCCGCGCTGCGCACCGCGTCCGCCACAACGGACGCGACCGTGCCGGCGGCGGGCAGATCCAGCCCCAGCGTCTTGTCCCGATCGCGCATCGCCTCGCGCAGCAGCTCGCCCGCCCTGTCCGCCGAGACCTCGCGCGGCGCGGCCGGCGCGGTCGGCGCCGGCGCCGGCGGCGCGCGATCCGGCAGAACGCCGGGCAGCTGCCACACCGGCGCCCCCCCGAGGCCGGCGACCCCGCGCGGCGCCTCGGCGGTCGGCGGCCCGTCGTACTCGCTCGACGGCGCGGGGGCCGGAGGCGCCACGGGACCCTCCCGCGGCTCGACCGGCGCCTCCGTCGGCGCTCGTGGATCGAGCGGCCGCCGCTCGCGGCGCGCCGTCCGGCCGAGGACCGGCTCTGCCTCGCGCGGCCGTGCCTCGTCCGGCGTGCGCGGCGGGGGCGTGCGCGCCTCGTCCTGCTCCGACCCGCGCGGCGCGACGGGCTCTATCTCGATCTCCACCTCGCGGCGCGCGCCGCTCGATCGGGCCTCGAGCACCGGCCCCGGGGCGCCCGCGATCCGCGCGAGCAGCGGGATGGCGGCATGGAGCAGCGTCGCTGCGAGCAGGAAGCGGACCTCGCGGGAGAGCAAGCGCCGAGCACCTTGGTGGGTGCCGGACAGGGGCGCAAGTGCGCGTTTCGTCGCCGGCGTGCTCACGTCCCCGCTCGCGCGCACCAGCGCAGCCCCGGGCACACCCCGCCCGCTCCCTCGCTTTGCGGCCCGACAGGCTCACCCACGCGTGTTCCAGCAGGGGACAGGGTATTACGGCCACGCTTAAATATGCGCGTACGGAACGGTTGTCGCTTGAGCTGGAGACCGTACTGGTCGATGCTCCGCCTGCCGCGACGCCTTCCGGGCTCACGGCAGGAGCAGAAACGCAGCGCGCTGCCGCCATGCGGCGCGCTCACGGAACAGACGCAGCGCCTGGCAAACCAGGGCTCGGCGCTACATCCCCGTTGTAAGGGAGGGGTATCGAAATGAAGGGAAACGTGCGCGCTGACGGGTCGCCTGCGGACCTGTCGCCGACGCCCACGCCGCCGCCCGTCACCGTGATCCAGGGTTGCGCGGATCGCGGTCTTCCCCTCGACCTGCCCCCCCTCGGCATGGCCCCCGCGCCGGAGGAGCAAGCGTTCCTGCCCGGTTTCGCCCCGCCAGCGCCGCAGGGGACGCCGCCCTTCCCCATGGCCGGGGCCGGGCCGTACGGCTCCTGGTCCTCGCCCTCGCCGGACGAGCGCCGCGCGCGTGTGTGGCGCGCCCTCGGGGCGTTCGTCCTGGCCGCGGCCACCGTGATCGTCGTCGTCGCCGCCGCCGCGCGCGGGATCGCCGCGCGGATGCCGATCGCCTCCGCCGAGGCCTTCCGCGCCATGACCCCCGTCAACCGCGCATCGCTGCTCGCGCTGCGCTCCTCGCGCGAGGACGCCGGGGCGAGCGCGGCCGTCGCGCCGGAGGGGCTCGCGCGCCTGCAGCCGCCGGCGCCGCCTCCCGCGCCGGTGACGCCGCCGCCCGCGATCAAGCACGAGGGGTACGCGTCGATCCGCGGCGGCGTGCTCTTCACGCCCGACACGTTCAGGCCCACGGGGTCGAGCTACGATCTCCTGCTGCACTTCCACGGCAACACCCAGCTCGTCCGCGAGAGCGCCGAGGTCGCCGGGCTGAACGCCGCGGTCGCCGTCATCAACCTCGGCATCGGCTCGGGCGCGTACGAGGACTTCTACGCGACGCCGGGCGTCTACGAGAGCCTGCTCGCGGACATCGACCGGGCGCTCGCGCAGCGCGGGCTGCCGACCCCGCGGCTCCGCCGGGTCGCCCTCTCCTCGTGGAGCGCGGGCTACGGCGCGGTCGCCAAGATCCTCGAGCTCCGCCGCGGCACCGAGGCCCTCGACGCGATCCTCGTCACCGATGGCATCCACTGCGGCTTCGTCCCGGAGCAGCCGAGCGGGCTCAACCCGCTGCAGCTCGCCTCGTTCGCGCGCGCCGCGCAGCTCGCCGCCTCGGAGAAGCTGCTGTTCACCATCACGCACTCGGAGATCGACCCGATCGCGTACGCCAGCTCCGCCGCCACGGCCAGCTACCTGCTCGACGCCGGGGCAGGGCGCCACGTCGAGCGGTCGCCCGCGTCGGACGCGCCCCCGCACCTGCGGCTGCGCGCGGCCGAGGGCGCCGTCTCGAAGAAGCTCGAGAAGCAGATGATCCCGACCACCGAGGCGAGCGTGGGCGAGCTCCATGTCCGCGGGTTCCGGGGCAACACGCCCGAACACCACATGGCGCACCTGCTCCAGATGGCCTCGACCGTCCTCCCGGAGCTCGTCGAGCGCTGGCGAGAAGGCGGCGATCCGTCGTCCGAGCGCTGATCGACGGGAGCGGCAGGGTCAGCTCCGGCTCCGCGCCTCGGCCATCCAGGCCCCGATCGCCGTGGCCACCGGGTGATCCGCCCCGAGCTCCGCCTCGGCGAGCGCGAGCGCCCGCTCGTACAGCGGCAGCGCCGTGGACGGCCGCCCCGCGGCGTGGTGGACCTGCGCGAGCCGGACCAGCGTCGGCCGGAGCGACGGGTGGGCGGCCCCGGCCAGCGCCTCCCGCGCGGAGAGCGCGCGCTCGTACAGCGCCGCCGCCTCGGCCGCGTCCCCGAGCGCCTCCCGGGCGGCCGCCAGGTTGTGCAGGATCGACGCAAGGAGGGCCCCGTCCACGCCCGCCCCCGCCTCGGCGATCTCGAGCGCCCTCCGGAGCATCCTCTCCCGCTCGGCGGTCGGGAGGTCGTCTTCCTGCTCCAGGAACGTGGCGGCGTTGTAGAGCGCCTCCGCGACGAGCGCGTGACGGGCGCCGAGCGCCCCCTCCCGCAGCGCGATCGCCCGCCGGAAGAGCGGCGCCGCCTCGGCGCGGGCCCCCCGCCTGCCGAGCAGCAGGCCGAGCCGGTTCAGCAGCGCCGACAGCTCGATGGGGTCGGGATCGCGCATCCGCTCGTAGCCCGCGAGCATCCGGCGGAACAGCGCCTCGACGTCGTCGAGCTCGCCCTGCCGCTCGAGGATGGCGGCCAGCTGCTCGAGCAGCCTCGGCAGCGGCGGATCGGCGCTCCCCGCCGCCTCGGCGATGGCGATCGCCCTCGCGGAGCTCGCGCGCGCCTCGTCCAGCCGCCCCTGCGCGAGCCGCGCCGAGCTCAGCGCGTAGAGCGGCGCCGTCAGCTCGGCGTCCCCGTCGCCGTAGATCTCCTCGGCGATCCGGAGCGCCTGCGCGCATGTCGCCTCCGCGTCGGCGTGGCGCGAGCCGGCAAGCTCGGACGCGGCCACGTCGAGTAGGCGCCGGTACTCTCTTCCCCTCCACCAGCGCAGCACGGCGCGATCCGGTCGCATCCTCCTCTACTACCTCGTCCCCACCCGGGAGGGCGAGAAGGCCGGCAGGGACGTCCGGCGCGCACCGGCCGGCGTCCGGCGGCGGCGCCCGACAAGGATGATCGGAAGAGCATCGCGCGGGCGCGGAGCAGTGTACTCTGCTCGCAGGATCTCGTGGCGCGAAGGTGCGATGCAGACGCTCGATGCCAGCAACTGGCGGCTCCCGTCGATCGGGGCTATGGCGCACGGCGCATGGTGCAGCGCCTCACGGACGGCCTCGCGATCGGCCTCTCGCGCGGGGGCCCCGGCCTCACGAGCGGGGCGATCGTGGAGGCGATCGAGGAAAGGTCGCCAAGGACATTTCTTCCGTTTAGACTGCCCCGACGGCCCCACGCGCCGACGCTCCCCACGATCATGAGGTCCAGGCTCACGCATCGCGAGGCATCGTCACCGAGGGGAGGGCTCGCCCGCGCCCGCACGGGGAAGGCGACGGAGTTCATATGAGTGGTGCCAACGAAAACGTCGTCGATGAAGTAGCGCGCAGCGAGCCGATCGATCCGTTGCTCGGAAAGGTGCTCAACGGAAAGTTCAAGATCCTTTCCCAGCTCGCGACCGGCGGCATGGGCACGATCTATCGCGGCGAGCAGCTCCCGCTCGGGCGCCAGGTGGCGATCAAGGTCTTGATCCCCAACCAGGCCTCGCGGCAGCTCGACCCGAACTTCCACAAGCGCTTCTTCCTCGAAGCGAGCATCCTCGCGCGCCTCCAGCACCCGAACATCGTCACCGTCTTCGACTACGGCCGCATCGAGGCCGACGATCAGGAGCGGTTCTTCATGGCGATGGAGTTCCTCGAGGGCGAGACGCTCTTCCGGCGCGTGCGCCGGCAGGGGCGCCTGCCGCCGCCCGAGGCGATGCGCATCGCGCGGCAGATCGCGCGCGGGCTGCGCGAGGCGCACAAGCACGGCGTCGTCCACCGCGACCTCAAGCCGTCGAACGTCATGCTCGTCTCCAACGAGGACGCGGAGGAGGCGGTCAAGATCCTCGACTTCGGCCTCGTGAAGCAGCTCGGCGACGACTCGGAGGAGCTCACGCAGCAGGGCGCGTTCCTGGGCTCGCCCCGCTTCATGTCGCCGGAGCAGATCTCGCACGGCAAGGTCGATCTCAGGACCGACATCTACTCGCTCGGCGTCATCCTCTACCAGATGCTCTGCGGGAAGGTCCCGTTCGAGTCCGAGAAGTCCATCCAGATCCTGATGGCGCACCTCCAGCAGCCGGTGCCGCGCATGAAGGAGCGGAACCCGGACGTCGACATCCCGGAGCCGCTCGAGGCGCTCGTGATGCGCTGTCTCGCGAAGGATCCGGACGGCCGGCCCGCGACGATGGACGCCCTCATCCAGGGCCTCGGCGAGTGCGCCCGCGGCATGGGCGTGACGACTGCGTTCGGCGGCACGCAGATCACCTCGTTCGAGTCGCTGCCCGGCGTGCAGATCTCGTCGCGTTCGTCCACGGTGCAAGCGCTCAAGGACGCGGTGACGCTCCCGGCGCCGTCGAGTGATGACGATCCGAGCGGCCGCACCTCCGGCGTCGGCTCGGGCCCGGGCGCTTCCGCGACCGCGGCGGGCGCGTCCAAGGGCGCGACCGGCGCGCACGAGGCCCCCTCCGGCGGCGGGCGCAAGGCGGTGATCCTCGCCGCCATCGGCGCGGTCGTCGTGGCGGCGGGCGCGTTCATGCTGACCCGCAAGCCCGCGCAGACCGAGGCCACGCCCGAGGTCGCGACCGCGCCAACGACGGCGCCCGCGGCGACCGGCACGCCCGGCGAGCACAAGGGCGCGCCCTCGTTCATGCTGATCATCGAGTCGATCCCGCCGGGCGCCGACGTCCTGGAGGACGGGAAATCGCTCGGGCAGACGCCGCTCCAGCTCTCGATCACGAACGACGAGGTGCGCGCGTCGCCTCGCCGGCTGACCCTGCAGAAGGAAGGCTTCCAGCCCTACTCCATCGTGCAGGGGCCGTCGGAGATGTCCGTGCAGACCGTCGCGCGGCTCGCGCAGGTGGCCGCGCCCGCGAAGACCGAGGACGCGCCCTCGAACACGAGCTCGGGCGGCAGGCGAAACTGGGGCCGGCCCGTCCGCCCCGCAGCGCCCACGGCCACATCGAAGCCCAGCCCTCCGGAGAACACGGCGCCGTCGATCCGGGTCGACCGGTAGCGATCAGGGCGCGCCCGACGAGCAGCATCGGCTAGCCCCTGATTTCACCGCGCCGCAAGGGCGTGGTGCAGGGGCCATGCGCTAGCTTCCTGGCCGCGCATGTCCCGCCTGCTCATCGTCTCGAACCGCCTTCCGGTGACCGTCCACGCCGATCAGGGGGACGTCTCCGTCGTCCCCTCGGCGGGCGGCCTCGTGACCGCGCTCCGGGGCCCTCACGAGCGCCACGGCGGCCTCTGGCTCGGATGGCCGGGCGACCTCGCGCGCCTCACCGACGAGCAGCGCCGAGAGGTCGAGGATCGGCTCGAGCAGCTCGGCGCGGTCCCGGTGCACCTCACCTCGGCCGAGGTGAGCCGTTACTACGACGGCTTCTCGAACGGCGTCCTGTGGCCGCTGTTCCACTACCTCGTCGAGAAGCTGCACCTCGACGCCCGGCACGACTGGGAGAGCTACCGCGAGGTGAACGAGCGCTTCGCCGAGGCCATCGTCGCCCGGTACAGGCCGGGCGACAGGGTGTGGATCCACGACTACCAGCTCACGCTGGTGCCGGCGATGCTGCGGCGGCGCATCCCCGACGCGCGGATCGGCTTCTTCCTGCACATCCCTTTCCCGGCGGCCGAGGTCTTCCGGATCCTGCCCTGGCGGGAGCAGGTGCTGCGCGGCGTGCTCGGCGCCGACGTCGTCGGGTTTCACACGACGGCCTATCGGTACCACTTCGTCTACTCCGCCGCGCGCGTGCTCGGGCTCGATCCCGACCTGGAGACGCTCGCGTACGAGGGGCGGCGGGTGCGGCTCGGCGCCTATCCGGTCAGCATCGACGTCGACGAGTTCGTGCGGCTCGCGCGGGACGAGGAGGTCCGCGCCGAGGCGCGGCGCATCCGCGAGAGCGCCCAGGGCCGGAAGATCGTGCTCGGCGTCGATCGGCTCGACTACACGAAGGGCATCCCGCGGCGCATGCTCGCGATCGAGCGCTTCCTGGAGCGCGAGCCCGAGCTCCGGAGCAAGGTCCGGTTCATCCAGCTCGCGGTGCCGACGCGCGAGAGCGTCGACGCCTACGCCGAGTTCCGGCGCGTCGTGAACGAGCTCGTCGGCCGCATCAACGGCAGCTACGGGACGCTCGACGATGTCCCCATCCACTTCCTGCACCGGTCGATGCCCATGGCCGGGGTCGTCGCGCTCTACCTCGCGGCCGACGTGATGATGGTGACGCCGCTGCGCGACGGGATGAACCTCGTCTGCAAGGAGTACGTGGCCTCGCGGCTCGACGACACCGGCGCGCTCGTGCTGAGCGAGTTCGCGGGCGCGGCCGCCGAGCTGATCGAGGCGCTCCTGGTGAACCCGCACGACATCGACGCGGTGGCGTCGACGATCCAGCGGGCGCTCGTCATGCCGCCGTCCGAGCAGCGCGTCCGGATGCAAGCGCTCCGGCGCCGCGTCATGACGCACGACGCGCACCGCTGGTCGCACCGCTTCCTGAACGATCTCGAGCGCGCGGGCGGCGCCCCGCCCGCGGTGGGGGCCGCCCGGCGGCCGGAGGGCGCGCCCCAGGGGAGCACGATCGCGAGCGCGCGCAGCGCGGCGTCGCTGATCGTGATGCTCGACTACGACGGCACGCTGGTCCCCCTCGAGGCCATGCCCGAGCTCGCTCAGCCGGACGAGGCGCTCGTCACCGAGCTGCGCGAGCTCGCGGCGCGCCCGCGGACGCAGGTGCACGTGGTGAGCGGCCGGCCGCGCGAGGACCTCGAGCGGTGGCTGGGCGAGCTGCCCATCAGCCTCCACGCGGAGCACGGGTTCTTCTCCCGCGGCGCGCCCGGAGAGCCCTGGGTCGCGCTCCGCGAGGCGGCGCTCGACTGGAAGCCGAGGGTCCGCGACGTCCTCCAAGGCTTCGTCGACCGCACGGCGGGCAGCTTCATCGAGGAGAAGAGGGTCTCGATCGCGTGGCACTACCGGGCCGCCGACCCGGAGCTCGCCAGCCAGACGGCCCGCGAGGTGCCTCTGGAGCTCGGCGAGGCGCTGCGCGAGCACGATCTCGAGCTCATCCCGGGCCGGAAGGTGCTGGAGGTGCGGCTCCGCGGGGTCAACAAGGGGGTGATCGTGCCGCGGGTGCTCGCCACGATGGGGCCCGACGCGGTGGTGATCGCGCTCGGCGACGACAGGACCGACGAGGATCTGTTCGCGGCGCTCCCCCCGACCGCGCTCACGATCCACGTGGGCGGCGGGGAGAGCTCCGCGGCGTTTCAGCTGCCCGACCCGGCCTCGGCGCGTCGCTTGCTGCGCGCGCTCATCGCCTGAGGGCTCGCGCCGCGGCTCACGCCCCGGGGCGGCGACCGCGCCGCCGGAGGGCGGCGCCGAGGAGCGCCGCCGCCCCGGCGACGAACGCCCCCGAGCCGGCGACCGGGCCGCCCGCGAGCGCCCCGCCGACGCTGCACGCGCTGGCGTGGGCGCCGCGCGGAGCGTCCGCGCTGCCCTGCGCGGCCTCGGAGCACGCAGCGGCGCGCGCCGCGGTGTCGTCGCCGTCCGCGGCGCAGTCGCCGGCGGACGCGTCGCTTTCCGCGTCGGCGTCGCTGGCATCGCTGTCGTCGGCGTCGCTGGCATCGCCGTCGTCGGCGTCGCTGGCGTCGGCGTCGCTGGCGTCCGCCTCACCGTCGCTCGGGGCGGCATCGCCGTCGACGTTCCACCCCTCCTCTGCGGCTCTGCTGTCGCTGTCGTCGAGGTCCCGATCGCTGTCCGCGGCCCTCATGGCGAGCGCCGCGAGGCCGGAGCCGGACTCGTAGGCTCCGATGTCGATCGCGCCAGCGACCGGCCGCTGCAGCGGTCCGCTGGCCGTGCGCACGCCCCTCCTGGGCGAGGACTGCGGCGCGGTGAGCGGCTTCGGGAAGGGGTACCCTGCCGGGCTCGGCATCGCGCTGGAGCCGGCGTTGACGAGCGGGCTGTTCGACGCCGGGCGGAGGTCCAGCGAGCTGAGGTTGGTGAAGCCGGGGTCGGTGCTCTGCACCGTGCCCGTCCACGCCGCGGGGAGGGCCGAGGAGCCGGTGGGCACCCAGTTGTTCGCGCCCGAGATCAACGCCGTTCCGGTCTTCCAGGTCGCGCTCCTGTCGACATAGACCTCCACGCCGCCCCCGCCGCGCCGATAGAACACGTTGTTGCTCATCTCGACGCTCTCGATCCCGTCGAACATCCTGATCGCCGGCCGCGACCCGGGGGCGAGCAGGAAGGTGTTGTTGACGAACCGGAAGCGACCCCACGTCTGCCCCGTGCCGTCGCCCCCGACGCGCACCGCGAAGTGCTGGCCGGTCTTGACGATGACATTGCCGACGACGTCGGAGTCCTCGCGCGCGAGCCCCTCGTCCTGGCCGTCCGGCCCGATCAGCTCGAGCTCGTGGTATTTCGCGCCCTCGATCCAGTTGTAATAGATCTCGTTCCGCTCCGCGCGGCTCTTCACGCTGTTGCCGCCATTGCCGTCGTGCACATAGCAGTGCCGCATGCGGAACACCGAGCCGAGGCGCGTCTCCTCGTCGGTCGCGATGTAGATGGGGTGCCTGGTGTCGCCCGAGCCGCAAGCATAGACCTCGACGTACTCCAGCGTGAGGGAGCCCGACTCGGAGTCGGCGCCGAGGATCCCGTGCCCGGCGCAGTCGTGCACCACCGAGTCGCGGATCGTGATGTCGTGCGCCTTGTGGAACACGCAGCGGCTCGAGCCGCCGGTGATGTCGAAGCCTTCGAAGGTATAGTGATTGCCAGCGAAGATCACGGTGTTCGTCCCCCCCGATAGGACAGGGCGGCGGCCGTTCACGCGGACGCCGCGGATCGTGATCTTCTGCGCCTCGGTGCCCGACTTCTTGAAGAACAGATCCCCCGGATAGGTCGCGTCGCCCTCGACCAGAACCACGTCCCCGGCAGCGAGGCGAGGGGCGACCTCCGCGAGGCTCGCATAAGGCTTGCCCCGCCCCACCTCGTACGTCGCTGCGCTCGCCGGCGAGGCGGCGAGCAGCACGGAGAGCCCGATGCCCGGCGCGACGAGAGAGAGTGTGACGAGGTGCCTTGTGTTGAGTTGCTGCATTGGCGTACTGTCGCGTGCTGTAGAGTCCGAGTGCAAGCTGCTTTTTAATGAAATGCATGATGGGTAATTCAGGCGACACCTGACGGCAGGAATTCCTGCCGCTATTCCCGTGTCCACAGCGGCTGTCACCATTGCTGAGAATCCGTGTCGTCTGCCATTTCTCGATAAATTTTGGTAAATGAAAGCAAATCGGTGCGAACGCCGCGAAGAGCGTGAAGAGCAGGGCTACGCGGGTGAAGCGCGGGAGGAGCGGGAGGAGCGCGAGGGGCTGGAGGAGCGCGAGGGGCGAGGCGGGCGGTTCCTCTCGGCGCGCGCGTCGTTCCGTGCCATGGAGCCGACCATGTTCCCGGTTGTCCTCGCCTCCACGTCGCCCTTCCGGAGGGCGCTCCTCGATCGCCTCGGGCTCGCGTACGAGGCCGTCGCGCCGGCGTTCGAGGAGATCGCGCCCGAGGGGATGCCGCCCCTCGCGTGCGCCCGCCTCTTCGCGGAGGGGAAGGCGCTGAGCCTCGCGCCCGCCCGGGAAGGCGCCCTGATCATCGGCGCCGATCAGGCGCTCGAGCTCGATGGGGAGCTCCTCCGCAAGCCGGCCTCGCTCGACGAGGCGGCAGACCAGCTCGGGCGGCTCTCGGGGCGCGTCCACGCGCTCCACACCGCCGTCGCGGTGCACGCCCCGCCGGGGGTGCCGCTCGCGGCCGGCGAGCCGCGGACGCTGGCCGAGATCGTCACGGTGGAGCTGCGCGTCCGCCCGCTCGGCCGCGCGCAGATCCGCCGCTATGTCGAGCTGGATCGGCCCATCGGCAGCGCGGGAGGATACCTCTTCGAGAAGCACGGACCGTGGCTGTTCGACGACGTGCGCCACGCCGACGAGGCGGCCATCGTGGGGCTGCCGCTCGTCCCGCTCTGCCGCCTCCTGCGCCGCTTCGGGGTCGATCGGCTCGACCCGCCCGCGCGCGCCTGAGCGCCGGCGCGCGCGCAGAACGTCAGAGAGAGCGCCGGCGGGCGCCACGCAGGCCAGAGAAAGAGCCTGCATCCTGGGAGAACCGGTAGGTTCCCGCCAAAACGCGCCATTGCGCGTCGCCGCGATCCGAGCGCCGAGAAGAAGCCCGAGGCAGCCGGGAAATTGCCGGCTGCTCCAGGCGCTTCGCTGTCCGGCGGCGCAGGCGGGGGGCCGCGGCGCTGTGCGTGCCGGGGCTCCCAGGGAGGGGCGGCCGTGGCGCGCGCGTTGCTAATCGTGGTTCCAGGGTCGAGCCTGCCGCTGGGCCCTCACGAATGAGCATCTTCTGCCGGGCGACGCCGACGGGGCGGGCCAGGCGCTCGACGAGGTGAGGCGATGATGGAACGCCCGCCCTTCAACGCGGCCGAGGCGCTCACGGCGGCTGATCTGACGCTGTCCTGGTCGGCCCTGCAGAACGAGGAGCGGGTGCAGGCCTATCGCCGCCTGCGGCGCGAGGAGGCGGAGGATTTCTTCGAGGGTCTCCCCACGGCCGACCAGGCCGCGCTCCTCGCGGGCCTCACGAGGGGCGAACGCAAGCTATGGCTCCGCCTGCTCGCGCCCGACGACGTGGCGGACCTCCTCCTCGAGGTGTCGCCGGCCGACCAGGCGGAGCTCCTCTCCTTGCTGGACGAGCCGACCCGGCGCGAGGTGATCGCGCTCCTCGCGTACGCCGAGGACGAGGCCGGCGGGCTCATGAGCCCGTGGTTCGCGCGCGTGCGGCCGGAGGCGACCGTCGACCAGGCGATCAGCTATCTCAAGCGGCAGGCCAGGGATCACCTCGAGACCATCTACTACGGTTATGTGCTCGACGCCGAGCAGCGGCTGCGCGGCGTGGTGTCGCTCCGGCAGCTCATGATCGCCCCCGGCGACCGGCGCGTCAGCGACGTGATGAAGACCGACGTCGTGTCGGTCAACGAGGACGCCGACCAGGAGGCGGTGGCGCGGACCTTCGCGGAGCACGATCTCGTGGCGATACCCGTCGTTGACAGCGAGGGTCGGATGAAGGGGATCGTCACCGCGGACGACATCGTGGACGTCGTGGAAGAGGAGGCGACCGAGGACATCCAGAAGCTCGGCGGCATGCAGGCGCTCGACGCGCCCTACCTCCGGACCCCCCTCTCCAGGATGCTCGGCAAGCGCGCGGGCTGGCTGTCTGCCCTGTTCGTGGGCGAGCTCCTCACCGCCACGGCGATGGGGCACTACGAGAGCGAGATCGCCCGCGCCGTCGTGCTCGCCCTCTTCGTGCCGCTCATCATCTCGAGCGGGGGCAACTCCGGCTCTCAGGCGACGACGCTGGTCATCCGGGCGATGGCGCTCGGCGAGATCCGGCTCGCCGATTTCTGGCGCGTCAGCCGCCGGGAGCTCGCGTCGGGCCTCGCGCTCGGCGGGATCCTCGGCGCCATCGGCTTCGCGCGCGTCATCGCCTGGGAGAAGCTCTTCGGGGCCTATGGCCCGCACTACGGGCTCCTCGCCCTGACCGTCGCGATCAGCCTGGTCGGCGTCGTGACCTGGGGCACGCTGGCGGGGGCGCTCCTGCCGTTCGTGCTCCGGGCGCTCCGCTTCGACCCGGCGAGCGCCTCGGCCCCGTTCGTCGCGACCCTCGTCGACGTCTCCGGCCTCGTGATCTACTTCAGCGTGGCCGAGCTCCTGCTCCGCGGGGTGCTGCTGTGAAGCGGGCGAGCGCCCCCCGCGCGCTTCCCTGGGGCTTCCCCGAAGCGCGCGGCCGGGGAGAGCCCCGGCCGCGGGGGCCTAGGGGCTGACGCGCGACGCGAGGTAGCGCGCCACATACGCGCCGATCACGCGCGCGTCCTCGCGCCAGCGGCCGCCGGGCTTCAGCTTGTCCGCGTCCGCGGAGCTCAGGCTCGTGTTCGGGATGGGCGACGCCGTGCGGCTCGAGAACTGGACCTCATCGAGCACCCGGCCGTCCGGCGTCGTGAGCCGGAGCGTCAGCCGGATCTGGCTCGGGGCCGAGGAGACGACCGCGTAGAAGCCTGGATTCATGTAGCCGACATAGGGCTTGATCACGAACGGCGCCGACGTGTGGCCGTCGGACGGCGCGACCTCGATGCCCTCTTCCTGGGCGGCGGCGACGAGGGCCTTCGTGAACTCCTCGTTGATGGTCTCCTTGTCCTCCACGAAGCGCTGGTGATCGTCCGCGTCCTTGCCGGCGAGGTACTGGTCCTCGCGCTGGTCGAGGATGAAGAGGCCCACGTAGTCGATGGGCATCAGGGCGAAATACCGCTGGCCGACGAACGTGTCGGGGCTCGCCTGGGTCACGACGCGCCAGCGCGGCCCGCACCCGGCGAGGGCCGCGAAGCCGAGCAGCGCGGCCGCGATGAAGCTGCGACGGTGCATGAAAGTCTCCTTCAGAGGGCCCGCCTTGTAGGCCATGTCCGAGCGAGCTGGCAAGGGCGGCGCAGCGCCGCGCCCGGGCGGGCCGGTCCGGCGCGCCGCGCCCAGGCGGGCCGGTCCGGCCCGCCGCGATCACGCGGCGGCGGCCCGCGCGGCCCTCCGACCCGGACGGGGCAGGCGGCCGCGCATTCGATCCGATCGATGGCGCGCGCGCGGGCTCGCCCCGCGCTCGCGCGCTGTGCAATGGGCGGACATGACCGGAGCTGGCCTGTCGGATGCATGTTGGATTTGGCAGCTGCAATGGCCACCTCGCACGAGGGTGCCTTTCTATCGACGTTGGAGGTAAACCCATGATCCCGAATTTCGTGGCCGGTCTCTTCAGCATTTTTCCCATCTTGGTGCTCCCGTTGCTCGGCGTCGATCCGCCGGAGGACGCGGGTGGCAGCGGCTCGCAGGTGGGCGAGGGCTCCGAGCTGGAGATCCCAGGCTTGCCCGGGGAGGGCGCCTCGCGGTTCGTCTATTCGATCTCCTGCATCGAGGGCAGCACCGGAAAGAAGACCTTCCTGACGGAGGACGACTTCTGCAGCGCCCTGCGCGGCGAGCAGGTCTGCTCCGAGAGCGCGGCCATCTTCGCGCTCTTCCACGGCTGTCCCTGAGCGCCCGCGCGGCGGCGGTACAAACCCTTGACATTCGAGGAGGGCCTTGCTCTTCCTAGCGAGCGCGGACCGCCCCGCGCGGCCCTCCCCCCACAAGGTCGCGCGCCTCGGAGGCTCAGATCGTGACGAACCTCTATCTCATCCGGCATGGAGAAGCGCAGGTCAACGTGAACCATATCGTGGGCGGGATGCGCGGCGACACCGGGCTGACGCAGCTCGGCGTGCTCCAGGCGGAGCGCCTGCGCGATCGCCTGGCCGCGACGCGCGAGATCCCCGCCGACGTCCTGATCGCCAGCACCTATCGCCGGGCGCAGCAGACGGCCGAGATCGTCGCTCCCGCCCTGGGGCTGCCCGTCACGCTCGACGACGAGGTGCAGGAGCTCCGCCCCGGCGAGGCGGACGGGATGCCGGTCGGCGAGGCGATGGTGCGCTACGCGATCGATTTCGAGCGCGAGCCGTACCGGCCGGCGAGCCCCGGTGGAGAGAGCTGGGCTCAGTTCATGCTGCGGGTCTCCGTCGCCCTCGATCGCGTCACCCGTGAGCACGAGGGGCGGACGATCGTCGTCGTCACCCACGGCGGCTTCATCGACGTCGCGTTCCTCCACTTCTTCAGGATGAACGCGCTCGCCTTCCCGAGCGCGCACTTCGCCACCCGCCACACCTCGCTCACCCACTGGCAGCGAAGGCGGCGCTGGGGTCGGGCCGAGGCCTGGCACCTCATCTATTACAACGACAGCGCGCACCTGCGCGACGTCGAGCGGACCGTGCGCATCCCCTGGGCGGAGCTCTCCACGCTGGCGCCGAGGCTCGTGGATGATCCGTCTGGGCCGCCGTCCTCCGAGAGCGGCGAGGGGCGCTAGCACGCGCGGCCAGGCAGCCTGGCGGACAGGCTGCCGCCCGCCCGCGGTCCCTCCCGGCCCTCGCGCTTGCGCCTCCGCCTCGGGGCGAGCTACATGACCCGTATGACGGGTCCCGTTCACGCAACGTTCCTCATCGCCGCTCCCGACCAGCCCGGTCTCGTCGCGCGACTCGCGGGGTTCTTCTACGACATCGGCCTGAACATCATCGACGCGAGCAATCACACCGATGCGTTCATGGACGAGGGCCCGCGCTTCTTCATGCGTCTCGTCGTCGATCTGTCCGGCCTCGCCTCGCCGGCCGCCGTCGCCGCCCTGGGCGGCTCGGCCACCCGCGGCGCGATCGAGGCCGCCTTTCGCGAGCTCGCCGCGTCGCTCTCGGCGCGATGGTCGGTGGAATACAGCGATCACGTCCCGAAGATGGCGATCCTCGTCACCAGGGATCCCGCGTGTCTCTACGATCTGGTGCTCCGGCAGCGCGCGGGCGAGCTTCGCTGCGAGATCCCGCTCGTGATCTCCAACCACCCCACGCTCGAGGCGGTGGCCGAGAGCTTTCGAATCCCTTTCTTCTGCATCCCGATCACCCCGGAGACCAAGCGCGAGCAGGAGCGTCAGGTGCTTCACCTGCTGAAGAGGCACCATGTCGATCTCGTCGTGCTGGCGCGGTACATGCAAATCCTCTCCGAGCAGATGCTCGATGAGGCGCCGCCCGTCATCAACATCCACCACGGCTTCCTGCCCGCGTTCCAGGGCGCGAAGCCTTACCACCAGGCGCACGCGCGCGGCGTGAAGCTCATCGGCGCGACGGCGCATTATGCGACGCGGGACCTGGATCAGGGGCCGATCATCGAGCAGGACGTGGCGCGCGTGAATCACCAGATGGGCCCCGAGGAGATGACCCGGATGGGGCGTGACGTGGAGCGGCTCGTCCTCTCTCGCGCCGTCCGGGCGCACCTGGAGCGGCGGGTCATCGTAGAAGGCCGCCGCACCGTCGTCTTTTAGAGCTAGAGCGGCGGTCACCCGCTTCGGATACGGGCCCATCTCGACGTTTTCGGTGCTCAGCGCACCGGAGTGCGCTTCCGCGCCGAAAACGCCGATCTGGGCCCGTCTCCTGTGCGGGTGACCGCCGCTCTGCGGCTCTGCTCTGGATGGTGCAGAGAGGGGCGGAGAGCGCTGTAGATCTCCAGACAATGCCCCGACCGACCTGGCAGTCGGGGCAACCTGGGCGATCGAGCGCGGGTGAAGTGCGCGCGCCCGGGCGTGCTCTCCTGGGAGCCCGACGAGCGCGCGCGCGAGGCGTTACGGCCGGCCCTGCTGGCCGGGCGCGGTGATCTGGCCCGTGACGGAGGGCCCGATCTGCCCGATGACGGAGGGCCCGATCTGCCCGATGACGGAGGGCCCGATCTGCCCGGCGACGGCCGACTGGCCAAGGCCGGCCTGCTGACCAGCATAGCCCTGCATACCCTGGCTGGATTGCTGGCCGGCATATCCGCCGAACCCGGCCTTGGACGGCATCTGAGCCTGCCCGGGGAACATCCCGGCCTGGCTCGGCACGAGCGCGCCCTTGCCAGGGAACACCTCACCCTTGCTCGGTCCGAGCGCGCCCTTGCTGGGGAACATCTGGCCCTTGCTCGGGCCGATCTCGCCCTTGCTGGGGAACAGCTGGCCCTTGCTCGGGCCGAGCTCGCCCTTGCTGGGGAACATCCCGCCCTTGCTCGGTCCGAGCTCGCCCTTGCTGGGGAACAGCTGGCCCTTGCTCGGGCCCATCTGGGCCTGTCCGGGCGCGAGCTGCGCCGCGCCCATCCCCAGGTATCCGCCTCGCTCCTCCTCCAACGCTTGCTCGACGGCCCCGATCTCGTCGTCACCGAGATCGCTCTGATCGAGGTCCGCGTCGTCCGTATTCACCGCACAACCGGCGGCCAGAGCAGCCAAAAGAAATGCAGGCACCAGCATCTTGCTATGCATCGACATGATCGTTTCCCCCCGATGTCCGCGAGGGCCCACCAGGCCCAGACATCTCTGGCTCACCGCAGAGCAGAGTGTGTGCCTGGCGGAGCTGTGCAGACGTTTCCGCTCCCGGCGTGCTTGACGTCCGCGAGGGCGTCAATGCAGCACGCTCGCGCGATCGGCGCCCCGCAGCGGAGCCCGCGCGATCCGGGCTGAGCGGATCGTCGAGGAGCGCTCGTTGCCCTTTTCTCCGGCGAAAGGAGGTGTCGGGTCCAGCCAGGGCGCACCAGCGGCCCGGCGCGCCAGGTGAAGCCCTGACGGCAGGGCGCGCTGCGCTGGTGGCCCCGCCCTGCTCAGGACGCTCTGGGGTGCGGCGCGCGTGGCGCGCTGGCGCGCTGGACGGCTCGCTGGAGCTTGGTTTGTCCGCCCCGGTCGCAGTCCGTCAGCGAGGCGCCGCGCGCCCAGGGCGCACCACCGCGCAATCGCGGGGGGCGCGGTCCCTGCGCGTGCGGGACGGTCGGCTCACTCGGGCTTCTTCCCGAACAGCCACTTCTTCGCCTCGTCGTCGATGGGCTGGCTCGCGTTCCGCAGCTCATTTCCGACCGCGAGCCCGCGCTCGACGGCGGGCCTCGCGCGCACCGCATCGACCCAACGCTTGAAGTTCGGGAGCTCGTCGGCCGACACCCCGTACCGCTCGTGCGCCATCGCCCAGGGATAGCTCGCCATGTCGGCAATCGAGTACTCGCCCGCCAGGAAAGGCCGGTCCGCGAGCCGCTTGTCCATCACGCCATAGAGCCGGCGTACCTCCTTGGTATAGCGCTCGATCGCATAGGGGATCTTCTCCGGCGCATAGTGATTGAAATGGCCCGCCTGGCCGCTCATGGGGCCGAGGCCGCCCATCTGCCACATGAGCCACTGGGTCACCTCGTGACGACCGCGGACGTCCGAGGGGATGAACTGGCCCGTCTTCTCCGCGAGGTAGAGCAGGATCGCGCCCGACTCGAACACGGAGATCGGCGCCCCGCCGCCCGGAGGATCGTGATCGACGATGGCGGGCATCCGGTTGTTGGGGCTGATCGCGAGGAACTCCGGCTTGAACTGCTCGCCACGCCCGATGTTGACCGGGACGAGCTTGTAGGGGAGGCCCGTCTCCTCGAGCATTATGCTGATCTTCCAGCCGTTCGGGGTGGGCCAGTAATAGAGATCGATCATCTTGCGCTCCGTGTCCGTCGGTCGTCGCCGATCGCGACGGCGTGCTGTCTCAGGCGATGGATCGTGTCTGCCGGGCGCCGCGCCGCTTCGCGCTGGCCGCCCGGCCCGTCGGACAATCGGTGGCACGTCGCCCCGTGGGGAGCAACCGGCGTTTGGGCGCGTGGCCTCAGCGCGGCGATCCCGCCGGTTCGCGCGCGGGCCTCGCCCCGTCGACGAGCGCGCGCAGCGCCGCGATGTGCCCGGGCCCCGTCCCGCAGCACCCGCCCACGATCGTGGCGCCCGCCTCGAGCCAGCGGCGCGCGAGCTCCGCATAACGCGCGGCCGCCGAGCCGCGCTGGTCGACGCCGACGCCCCAGCCGAGCCCCTCGGCCTCCGCGCCTGCGTTCGCGTAGGCCCCGAACGGGACGCCGCACGCCGCGAGCCGCTCGATGTGCGCGAGCGTGCGAGTCGCAGGGGTGCAGTTGACGAGCACGGCCCTCGCGCCGCGGGCGGCCGCCTCCCGCGCGGCGAGCCCGACGTCCCCGGGCGAGAGCAGATCCGACCCCGGACCCGCCGTGAACGACACCCATGCTTCGACGCCCGTGGCGACCGCCTCCTCCAGCGCCACGAGCGCCTCGCCGACGTGCGGGAACGTCTCGCAGAGGAGGAGGTCGACGCCCGCCCTCGCGAGCGCCTGCGCGAGCTCGCGGTGCTCCTGCCGCGCGTCGGCCGGGCTCAGGTCGGGCCGGTAGCAATCCTCGATCGGCGCGATGCTGCCGGCGACCCGGTGCCGTGGGCCCTCGCCGCGCACGGCCTCGCGCGCCAGCGAGACCGCGCGCGCTGTCAGCTCGGCCCAGGCGGCGCCCGCCTGCCTCCGCCTGGTGCGGAACGTGTTCGCCGTGTGCACCGTCGCGCCTGCGCGCGCGTAATCCCGATGGATCGCGCGGACCACGTCGCGGCCGCGCGCATCGAGCAGGGCCGCGGCGCTCCAGAGCGGCGCCGGCGTCTCGACCCCGCGCGCGGCGAGCTCGGTCCCGAGCGGGCCGTCGAGGACCACGATGGCAGCCTCGGCGGACACAGCAGCTGAACCGAACGGCGATCTGGCCACGTCCTCCATGTAGGCTCCGGTATGTCCGCGGCCGGCTCCCACCGCAACCCCTGAGTCGGGTCATGGCCCGTCCGCGGCTCGGGGTAAGCGAGGCCCCGCACGGCGCACCGTCCCGACCACTGTGCCGCAGAAAGAACGATGGAATTGTCTTTCGCGCCGGGAAATTACTTGCCAGGTATGGGGGGCCTGCGGCACCGTTGAAATGAATTCATCTTCCCCTCATTCCACTCGACTCGCCGGAGTCGTGGCGTCTGACAAGCAAACGATCGTTTGCAGGACCGACGCAGGACCGACATGGGGGAGCTCCCGCTGGCCGCGCGAGGCCAGGCGAGCGCCGTCAGTGAGCCCATAAGAAAGGAACGCCATCATGATTCGACAGTCCATCCGTTCTTCCAAATCGCTCGCTCTCAGTGTTGCGCTCGGCGTCATCGCAGCGGCCGGTTTCACCGGATGCGGCGCGTCGGAGGAGGCGCCCGTCGATGACGCGGTGGCGCACGAGCGGATCACCCAGGCGGAGGTCTCGAAGGCCCTCGAGACGAGCGAGTTCCTGAGCCTCGACATGAGCCGAGACACGGTCTACGCCCTCGATTACTCGGGGGGGGCCATCGACTACGCGCGCATCAAGCTCTCCACCGGCGACGGCAAGGAGATCTTGCTCTCGGAGCAGATGGCCGCCATCGAGCAGGCGGACTACGGCGACTACCGGGCGCCCGTCCTGACCGAGGCGTCGGACGATCGGTTCAGCATCTCCTCGGACGAGACCGCCTTCGGGAAGCTGTCGGAGAGCGAGCTCGACCAGCTGAGGACCGACGGGTTCTTCTACTCCGAGGAGCCCCCGGCCCCCGGGGCGAAGCCGCAGAGCACCGACCCCGACTGCATCCACGCCTACTGCGAGGTATGTACCGACAACACGACCGGCGGGCGCCCCGAGACATGGAAGCCGGGGACCTACACCTGCTACCTCATCGAGCACGTGTGGTGCTGAGACGCGCCTGACGGACTCCTTCCCCCCTCGCTCGCAGGGCCTCGTTGATGCGTTCGCTCTCGGTTTGGTGCGCTGCGCTGCTCGCCCTCGGGGGCACAGCGTGCGGAAAAGACGGACCCGTGCTCCCGAGCGGCCTTCCCCGGCCGCTCGCGGGGATCTACATGGACTTCGGCGCGGCGCCGGAGGAGGACCGCTTCCGCGCGCTGATGGGGTTCCCGACCCGGGATGTCCCCGGGCTCGAGAGCGCGATCGAGGACATGTACGATCCCGGGAAGCCGGACACGTTCCGGAAGTACATGTCGGTCGAGACCTGGATGGAGCGCCACGCCCCGTCCGAGAGCGACATCGCGGCCGTCGAAGACTGGCTCGTCAAGCAGGGGATGGAGATCCGGCGGCGGTCCAAGAACCGGCTCCTGCTCGAGTTCGCGGGCACGGTCGAGCAGTTCAATACCGCGTTTGACACCGAGCTCCGCGACTTCGAGCGCGAGAACCCCGCGGCCGGCGGCAAGCCGCTCCGCACGTTCGGCGCGCTCGATCCGCTCAGGCCGCCGCAGCGGATCATCGACCTCGCGTCGGGCGTCATCTCGGTCGAGATCCCCGCCGACACCGATCCGCTTCCTGGCGAGGGGGGCGCGATCGAGGAGGAGCCACCGCCGGAGCTGGAGCAGGGGTACACGCCCGCGCAGATCGCGCGGGTCTATGGGGTCGAAGCGCTCCACACCGCCGGCCACAGCGGGCAGGGCGTGAAGCTCGGCGTCGTTGTCGGGGCGACGTTCAAGAGATGGGATCTCCAGTCGTTCTGGCGGTCGTTCGGCGTCTCGCGCAATAACCCCGAGGAAGTGGTCACCGCGGATCCGATCTCCACGCGTTATATCGAGAGCACGCTGGACATGCAGTGGTCGGGCGTGATGGCGCCCATGGCGGAGCTCATCGCGTACCAGGGGCCGGACGCGCGCACCCACTCCATCCTCTATGCGTGGAACGAGGCGATCGCCGCCGGCGAGGTGTCGGTGCTCTCGACGTCGTTCGCGCACCGCGAGGAGACGGAGGCGCAGCCGATCCGCGAGCAATACAACGAGGCGGCGCGCATGGGCGCGGCGCTCGGGATGACGATCGTCGTCGCGAGCGGCGACTCGAGCAGGCCCGACGTGCCGTCGTCGAGCCCGTATGTGACGTGCGTCGGCGGGACGGTGCTCGAGCTCGGCGGCGGCGGTGAGGTCGCGCGCGAGGTGGCGTGGAGCGGCTCGGGCTCGGGCCGATCGCGCGCCTTCGATACGCCGTGGTGGCAGGAGAGCGTCGTGACGGACGCGCAGGGCACGCGCGCGGTCTCCGACGTCGCGCTGAGCGCGTCGTCGGACTTCCCGTACTGGCTCTACTTCCTGGGAGAGTGGGATCAGCGCGGCGGCACCTCGTTCGCAGCGCCGGTGTTCGCCGGGCTGATGGCGTCGGTGAACAGCCACCGGATCGCGCAGGGCAAGCCCGTCGCCGGGTGGCTGAACCGGGCGCTCTACACCGATGCGGGCGTGCAGGCCGCGTTCCGCGACATCACCGAGGGCAAGACCCCCGAGGGGTTCAGCGCGGGGCCCGGCTGGGACTATCCGACCGGCTGGGGCGCTCCGCTCGCGGACAAGCTCGCGGAGGCGCTCCCGTAGGAAAGCGTCATCCTCTGGGTCGGATGGCGTTCCCTGTCACCTTCCTCTTCCTCTCGCTCGTGTCGCTGCCGCTCCTTGCGGCGGCGGCGCTCGGCTGTGACCGCTCAGGCCGCTCCGCCGGTCCGGCGCCCGCGCCGCCCAGCGTCGCGCCCGCCCCGGCGCGGGAACAGGCAGCGCAGGCCGCGGACGGCGGCGTGACGCCGGAGGCCGCGGACGGCGGCGCGACATCGGCGGCCGCCGCCGGGGACGCGGCGGCCGCAGCGGCGAGGGCCGCGCCGCTCCGCGCGGACGCGCCGTTCGTGGAGCTCCCTGTCGAGGGGTTTCCGAGCGCCGTGGTGTCGGTGCCGAACGGCGCCACCGCGCGGCGTCCCGTGCTCATCGCGTCGCACGGCAACTACGATCGGCCCGAGTGGCAGTGCCAGGTGTGGCGCGACATCGTGGGAGACGGCGTCTTCGTCCTGTGCCCGAGGGGCGTCGCGCGGCCCGATTCACCGTCGGCGAGCGACGTCCGCTTCACGTACGAGAGCAACGCCCGCCTGGAGCAGGAGATCGACGCGGGGCTCGCGGCGCTGCGGGCGCGCTTTCCCGAGCACGTGGATCCCGGCGCGGTGCTCTATACAGGCTTCTCGCTGGGCGCGATCATGGGCTCTGCGATCGCCGCGCGCCGGGCGGCGCTCTTCCCGCGCCTCGTGCTTGTCGAGGGCGGACACGACAAGTGGACCCCGGCGACGGCCAAGGCGTTCGCGGACGGCGGCGGGCAGCGGGTCCTCTTCGTCTGCGCGCAGGCCGGGTGCGGCGGCGCCGCTGCCGCGGCCGCGGCGCGCCTGGAGAAAGCGGGGGTGCTGACTCGCGTGGCGCGCAGCAAGGAGGCCGGGCACCGGTACGACGGGCCGGTCGCCGAGGAGACCCGAAGGGCGCTGGATTGGCTGATCGACGGCGATCCGCGCTGGTAAACGCCGCTCGGCGACGCGAGGGGAGCGCGCGCGATGAACTGTCGTGGCTGCTCGGCCGCGTCGAGACGTCGCGCCGCGCGGGCGGTCTGGTCGGCGGGCGGCCTCTGAGCTAGACGAGTCCCGTTGCTCGTCATGGCTTGCTCTTTCCCGGATGCGCACGCGCGCCGCCGCGGTGGTCTGGATCGGCTGCGGCGCGCATCGGCGCTCGCCGCGTCGGCGCTCGTGGCCGCCTGCGGCCCGGGCGAGGAGCCGCCGGGGCGCTCGGCCGCAGCGCAGCCGGCGGCCCCGGAGCCGGCGCTCGCCGCCGCGGGCGTCGTGGAGCCGCTGGACGGCGGCGCGGATGTCGAGGCCGAGCCCGCGGCGTCCAGGGAGGCGCTGCGGCCCGGGCGCGGCGACAAGCTCGCGAGCATCGCCATGCGCACGTTCGTGTACGCCGCGCCCGAGCGCGGCGCGCTCAAGCTCGGTTACCTCCGGGCCGGCGCGCTCGTCGAGCGCGCGGCGGCGCCGTCGGGCGACGCGGGGTGCGCCGGCGGGTGGTACGCCATCCATCCCCGCGGCTTCGTGTGCGTCGGCAAGGGCGCCTCGCTCGACCTGGAGCACGACATCGTCGCCGCGACGCCGGCCGGCCCGCGCCGGGGCGAGCCGTATCCGTACCGGTACGTCGTGTCGCGGAAGCCGCCGCCGCACCTCTATGTTCACCTGCCCAGCGAGGCCGAGCAGCGGCGCGTCGAGGGGCGCTCGCGCGCCCAGGGCACCCCCGCGTGGTCCCGCCGCGACGAGGCGCTCCTGGGCGAGCCGGAGCCGCTCACGCCCTTCTTCGCGAGCCGCCGCGACCTGCCCAAGCCGCCCGGCGCTGCCGAGAAGGTCCGCTTCCCCGCGCACCGCGGGCGCGCGCGGGCCGACTCGGCCTTCGGCTTGATCTCCACCTTCGCGTGGACAGGGCGGCGCTTCGGCCTGACGACCGAGCTTGACCTCATCCCGATCGATCGCACCTCGGCCGTCGCCCCCACGGCGATGCGCGGCGTGGAGGTGAAGAGCGAGGGGACCCCCGCGTTCGTCATGCACCACGGGGTGCGCACGCTGAAGCCGGACGCCTCGGGCGAGCTCAAGCCGGACGGCTGGGCGGCGCACCGCTCCGGCTGGGTGCTCACCGGCAAGACGGCCGCCGGCGGCGCCTATGCGGAGACCGACGCGGGCGTGTGGATCCCCGCGTCCGCGCTGCGGGTCGCGCGGCTGGGCCGCGACTTCTGGGGGCACGCGGCGCGCGGAAGGAAGTGGATCGACATCTCCATCGAGCTCCAGACGCTGGTCGCCTACGAGGGCGAGCGCCCCGTCTTCGCGACCCTCGTCTCGACGGGCAGGGGCGAGCTCGGCGATCCCGCGACCACCAGCGCCACCGTGCAGGGCACGTTCTTCATCCGCGAGAAGCACGTCACGGCGACGATGGACGGCGACGAGCTCAGCGAGTCGTCCGTCGACCTGCGGGACGTGCCCTATGTCCAGTACTTCCACAACAGCTATGCGCTGCACGGCGTCTACTGGCACGACGCGTTCGGCAAGGTGCGGAGCAGCGGCTGCGTGAACCTCGCGCCCGCCGACGCGGCGTGGCTGTTCGCGTGGACCGATCCCCCCGTCCCCGAGGGCTGGCACGCCGCGTTCAACGACAAGGGCGGGACGCTCGTGTACATCCACGCCTGACCGCGCGCGGTCAGGAGCGGCGACGTGTAATGCCGCCGGGCCGCGCGCGTCGGCCATGCATGCAACCCGGGACGATGCTGTTGGCGATCCAACTTCCTGCGCTGAGCTCTGGAGCGCTCGAGCTCAAATGCGGCATGAAGCCGCCGCGGGGCGCGGTCGCCCTCGGGCCCCGCACGTGATCGCACTCGCCACGCTGGAGCGGCTTCCATGAAATCACCTCACCTCGCCGGCCTGAACGCCTTGCTGATGCTCGTCGCTGCGCTCGCCGGCTGCGCGCCGCGCAGCCTTCCCGCGAGCTTCCCCGCGTCCTCTGCTGCCTCGCCGCAGGCCGCGGAAGCTCCCTCGCCGCGGATCGGCGTCGCCCTCTCGGGGGAGCCTCCGCTGCCCGGCGAGCCCGCCGCGGGCTGGGTCGGGCTCGAGCCGGCGGGGGCCGCGGGCGCCGGCGCCGACCCTCACCAGCACCACCACCACCACCATCATCACGGCCCGGCGCCGGCGAGGCCGCCGGAGGGCGGCCCGGCGGCTGCCACGCCCGAGGAGCCCGTCCATGCGCACTGAACGTCGGCGAGCCCGCGCGCGCGCCTCGCGCCTCCTGCCGCTCGCGGCGGGCCTCGCGCTCCTCTCCGCGGCCGGCTGCGCCGCCCCGTCGTCGACCGCCGACATGGCGCGGATCCGCGAGCTCTCCCGCCTCGAGCTCCCGCCGAGCGCGGCGTCGGAGGAGGTCGATCCGGCGCCGGCCGACGGCGCGCGCGCCCTCGGCCAGGCGCCGCGGCAGCCGCTCACCGCGGACGCCGCGGTGCGGATCGCGCTGCTCAACAACCGCGAGCTGCGCGCCGTGCTGAAGGAGGTCGGCGTCGCGCGGGGCAACCTCGAGCAGGCGGGCAAGCTGCCGAACCCGGAGATCGCGATCGGGGTCACGCCGCAGCAGGAGGGGGTCGAGCACGCGCACCTCGAGCTCGAGGTCGAGATCGACCTCACGTCGGCGCTCCTCTCGCCGCTCCACGCGAGGGCGGCGCGCTCGGAGCACGAGGCCGCGCGCTACCGCGCCGCGGGCGCGGTCGTCGATCTCGGCTACCAGGTGCGCGCCGCGTTCTACGCCGCGCAGGCGGCGGAGCAGCGCCTCGGCATCGCGAACCGCGCGCTCGACGCGTTCGCCGCGGCCCGCGACGCCGCCCGCGCGCTCTTCGAGGCGGGCAACGTCCCGGAGCTCGACGTGGCGACGCAGGAGGCGGGCTACGAGGAGGCCCGCGTCACGGCCGCGCAGATGGAGCTGGAGCTCCTCTCGCAGCGCGAGCGGCTCACCCGGCTGCTCGGCCTCTCGGGCGCGGCGACCTCCTGGACGATCGCCGGCGCGGTCCCCGCGGCGCCCGACGCGCTCGCGACGCCGCCGCGCGCGGAGTCGCTGGCCTTGCGGGCGAGCCTCGAGCTCGCGGAGCTGCGCAGCCGGCTCGAGGCGGCGGCGGGGCGCGCCGGGGCCTTGCGCGCCGAGGGCTGGGTGCCGGACGTGGCGATCGGCGTGCACGGCGAGCGGGAGCTCGGCGCGAGCGGCGAGGCGCACGAGCACCCGTGGGTCCTCGGCGCAGGGGTCCGCCTCTCGCTCCCGCTCTTCGATCGGCGTCAGGGGGCCGAGGCGGCGCAGGCGGCCGAGTTCGACGGACTGCTCGAGCGCTACCACGGGCGCGCCGTCGACGTCCGCTCGGCGGTCCGCGAGGCGCAGAGCCGGCTCTCGTTCACGCACGCGCGCGCGCGGCACTACGCGCGCGTGATCCTCCCGGCGCGCAAGCGGGTGCTGGAGCAGACGCTGCTCCAGTACAACGCGATGCAGGTCGGGATCTTCCAGCTGCTCTCGGCGCGCCGGGAGCAGCTCGACGCCGAGCTCGCCGCGGTCGACGCGCTGCGCGAGCACTGGACGGCGAAGGCTGCGTTCGACGCGCTCCTGGCAGGGCGCCGCGTCGAGGCCGCGGGGGCCGGAGCTCCCGCGGCGATGCCGAGGGCCTCGGCCACCGGCGAAGGAGGGCATTGACATGGACCGACGTGCTTTCATCCACGCGGGCGGTCTGGCCGCCGGCGCCGCCATCCTCACGCAAGGGCTCGCCCACGCGCAGCAGCGCCCTGGCGCGCCGCCCGCCGCGGGCGCCGCGACGCCCCCGCCTCGCCGGACCGCGGCGCCCGGGGGGCAGCCCGCCGTGGTGACGCCGAACGGCAGCACGCTCCCGCTGCGCGTGGTGGACGGCGTGAAGGTCGGCCACCTCGTCGCCGGCCCCCTCGAGCACGAGATTGCCCCCGGCCTGAAGAGCGAGGTGTGGGGCTACAACGGGAGCACGCCCGGCCCGACCATCGAGGCGGTCGAGGGCGATCGCCTGCGCATCTACGTGACGAACTCCCTGCCGGAGGCCACCACGGTCCACTGGCACGGCCTCGTGCTGCCGAACGGCATGGATGGAGTCGCCGGGCTCACCCAGCGCCCGATCGAGCCCGGCGAGACGTATGTGTACGAGTTCGTCGTGCGGTATCCGGGGACGTACATGTACCACTCGCATTTCGACGAGATGACCCAGATCGCGCTGGGCGCGGTGGGGATGTTCGTCGTGCACCCGAGGAGGCCGCGGGGGCCGCGCGTGGACCGGGATTTCGTGCTGATGACGCACGAGTGGAAGATCAACGCGGGGGCGCGCCGGCCCGACCCGAACGCGATGAGCGATTTCAATGTCCTCACGTTCAACGGCAAGGCGTTCCCCGCGACGGCGCCGCTCGTCGTCGGCCGCGGCGAGCGCGTGCGCGTGCGCCTCGGGAACCTCGGCCCGATGGATCACCACCCGATCCACCTGCACGGCCTGTCGTTCCAGGTCACGGCGACGGACGGCGGGTTTGTCCCCGAGTCGGCCCAGTACCCCGAGACGACGGTCCTGGTCCCGGTCGGCAGCACGCGGGTCATCGAGTTCGTCCCCGAGGAGCCGGGCGACTGGGCGATGCACTGCCACATGACCCATCACACGATGATGCAGATGGGCCATGGCCTGCCGAACATGGTCGGCGCCGAGACCCGCGCGCTCGATCGGCGGATGAGCCGCGTGATGCCCGGCTACATGACGATGGGGACCACGGGGATGGGCGGCATGGGCGAGATGCCCATGCCGATCCCCGCGAACAGCCTGCCGATGCGCGGCGGGGCCGGGCCGTTCTCGTACATCGACATGGGGGGAATGTTCACCGTCCTCAAGGTCCGTGACGACCCGGACAAGGCGGATCCGGCAGGGTGGTATGTGCACCCGGCCGGCACCGTGGCCGGGCCGGCGAGCGCCGAGCGGATGCGGGCGGACGGGATTGACCCCGCTTCTGGAGGGAAGCGGGGCGGGTGATCTCTCGACGTGAGCGAAGGCTCGCGGTCGGTGTCTCGTCCGCGCGTCGACTCGAGGAGGCCGGGGGGCTCGGGTCGATCGCGGCGGCGCGGGTCGGCCGTCTCGATGGACACACGGGGCGCGGCCCCGCGACCACAGGTCAGCCAAAATCTTCAGTGATTTCAATGAGCCAGAAGCGGTCCACGCCTTGCCATATCCGGTGGCGAGGCCGGGACGCCCCGGATCGCGGAGGAGTGCTTCGATGGCAATGAAGATGGCTCGACGGATGACGTTTCTGGCGCTTTGCACGGTCTGGCTCGCCGGCTGCGGCGAGCGTCACGACGCGCGGCCTCCGGCGCCGGCCGCTGCCGCGTGCCCCGCGGTGACGCAGTGCCCCGAGCCTGCTGCCGCCACGGCGGCGGCGCCCGCAGGCCTGCCGGCCGCGACGGTGACGGCGCCCGCGCCGGACGCGAATGTCGTGGCGGACACGGGGGGCAAGGGGAGCCGTGAGGCCAAGGAGAAGGGGAGGGGGGCGGCGGAGCTGAAGGTGAAGCGGCTGGTGATCGCGGAGGGGGTGAAGGACCGCGAGCCGGTGGCGCCGGGGACGACGTTCCACGCGCCGGAGACACCGCGGCTCTATGCGTACCTGGAGGTCGAGAACCGGAGCGACGTGGAGGGCGAGGTGACGGTGGCGTTCGTCCCGCCGGGCGGCGGGGAGCCGGTCGGGAACGTGACGCTCGGGGTCGGGCCGTCGCCGCGGTGGCGGACGTGGGCGTTCACGCGCGGGGCGCGGAAGGCGGGGGAATGGACGGCGGTCGTGCGGTCGGAGACGGGCGAAGAGCTCGCGCGCGCGCCGTTCGAGGTGACCCTGTAGCCGAGGGCGGCTGGCCCCGGGAGACGCCGGTCGTCGTCAGCGCGTCAGGGCGCGTCCTTCGGCGCTTCTCCCATCGCATCCCGTTCGAAGACGTCCAGGTACACCCGGTCGACGTCAAGCGCGCCGCCGAGGGACGACAGCTCTGCCTGCTCGCCCGGGCCGTGGATCCGGAGCAGCCAGCTGCCGTCTGGCTGCCGCGTGAACACCTCGATTCGCGGCGCCTTCTGCGATGCGAGCACGTACTCCTCGAGCGACGGTAGCGTCCGGTACTGGGCGAACTTGTCCCCGCGATCATAGGCCTCGCTGGAGTCGGAGAGCACCTCGACGATGACGCGTGGGTTCAGGAGCGTGTCGCGTTGCTCGTCTTCGAACTCGGGACGCGCGCAAACGATGGCGCCGTCGGGGTACACGTAGCGGCGTGTGGCGGCGATCTTGATGCGCATGTCGGAGGTGAGCACCCGGCACCCCCGACCGCGGAGCGCGTTCCGCAGCTCACCGAGGATGTTCGCGGCGATCGCGCTGTGCTCCAGCGTGCCGCCCGCCATGGCGAAGAGCTCACCGTCCGCGTATTCGTGGCGAAGCGGCGACGAGCGCTCGAAGTCCAGGTACTCCTGCGGCGAAAGGCCGGTGCGGACCGCGGCTTGTGCCATGTCCCGGAGTTTCACCCGGGAGACGGAACGCGTCCACCAGTCGAGAGCTCCACGGGCGCAAGGGGGTGGGACCCTTCCTGCGCCGTCAGGCGGGCACGAGCTCGACGAGCGTGATCTCCGGCGGGCAGTTGATGCGGACCGGCAGCCAGCCCCCGGCGCCGGCGTTGACGTGGAGGCGCCGGCCGCCGTGCTCGTAATGCCCGTTGTGGTAGAGCCCGGCGGGCAACATCGGCGTGAGCGCGTAATCGCCGATCCGGCCGAGCGAGATCTGCCCGCCGTGCGTGTGGCCGGACAGCATCAGATCGAACGGCAGCTCGCGCGCGGTGCGGAACGTGCCCGGGTGGTGGCTGAGGAGGACGCGCGGCGCGCCGTCGTCCCGCATCTGGCCGAGCGCTCGATCGAGCCCGTCGCGCATCGGGCGCCGGGCGGGCTCTCCTGGGCGCGCGCGGCTCGGGTAGTCGATGGCGCCCATCCACAGGCGATCGCCGCCAATGCGGACCTCCCGCGCCTCGTCGACGAGCACCTGGGCGCCCGCTTCCTCGAGGCCCTTCACGATCGTCCCGACGCTGGCCGACCGCGCAGCGATGTACTCGTGGTTGCCCATGCAGAAGAAGAGCTGCCCTCGGGCGGGGCGCAGGCCCCGGAGCAGCCGCGCGGACAGCTCGAGCTGCGAGACGTGGTGATCGAGCAGATCGCCGGTGACGACGTGGATGTCCGCGCGGATCGCGTTCATGGCGTCGCGGAGCTCGTCGAGCCGCTCGGCATCCATGAAGCTGCCGACGTGCACGTCGCTGAGCTGCGCGATGGTGACGCCGTGCAGGCTCGTCAGCTCGCGGCGCACCGGCAGCGCGAGCCTCACGACGGCCGGACGCTGTCGCGACGCGAGCACGCCGCCCATCGACACCGCGACCGCCGCCGCGGGCAGCGCCCATGTCGCGCCGACGACGAGGCGGCGGCGGCGCTCGTCGATAGCCTCCGGCCGGGCCTCGACCTCCGCAGGCCCAGGGATGTCCTGAGCGGCTGGATCGGCCTGAGCGCCGGCGCTGGCCTGCGCGTTCGTCGCAGTCTGGACGTCAGTTGAAGGCCCCGCGTTTCGGGGCGGCTGGAGCCGGTGGAGCGCCCGGACGGCCGCGCACGCGAGCGTGGCGAGCCCGAGGAGCAACCCGTAGAGGAGCAGGCCCACCTGCGCGCCCATGGCGATCAGCGCCAGCGGCTCCGGCGCGTGGCGCTGGAGCGCGCGCAGCCCCGAGAAGCTCGCCGCGGCCATGAGCAGCGCCGGGAGCGCGGCCAGCAGCAGGCCCGCAGCGCAGAGGCCGCTGATCAGCGCTGCATGCCGAGGGAACGCCGCGCGCAGCCGCCGCCACAGGATCAGGCCGAGGAGGCCGTTGACGAGCGTGACGACGAGGCCGCCGAGCTGGTACACGCCACGGAAAGTAGCATCGCGTCGATAGCGCGTCCGGCCGCGGCCCCGCCGGCTGCGCCTAGGAGCCAGCCGCTCCGTCAGGCACCTCGGCGCTGACCGGGATCTCGCGTGCTTCGAGCCCCTCGAGCGACGCCTTGCCCGAGAGCGCGTCGAGGTCGCCGCGCGCGTCCCGGAGGTAGCCATTGAAGAACGCGGCGAGGTAGCCCATCGCGATCGCCTGCTGCTCGCGCCGCGAGAGCCCGGCGCGGCCGTCGAGCGGCTCGGCGAGGCCGAGCGACGTCGTGTAGCCGAAGTGGTTCGCGCCGGGCAGGGTCACGAGGTGCTTCGGGGCGCGCGCGCGGTCGTAGAGCGCCGCCGGGACCGCGGCGGCGATGGGGTCCGCGGTGCCGCGGACGACGAGCGCCGGCCGAGGCGCGAGCGCGTCGATGGACAGCGCGCGCTCGGGGGCGCCCGCCGGCGCGAGGAGCGCGAGGGCGCGAACATCGAACGGGCAAGCGGCGTCGAGCGCGAGCGCGAGCGCCGCCTGCGCGCCGAGCCCGTGGCCGAGCAAGCCCACTCGAGCGAAGTCGGCAAGGAGCGGGCCCCGGGAGCCGGCCCGTAGGTGCGTGAGCGCGTCCCGGAGCACCGCGGCGCGGCGCAGCGGCGCGTCGTCGGGCGTGAGCCACGAGAGATCGGGCGCGACGACGACGAAGCCCCAGCGCGCGAGGTGCGCCATCACGCCGGCGAGCTGGCGGTAGTCCTGGGCAAGACCCGCGGGCGACCCGGCGGTGGCCGCGCTCGTGGCGAGGCGCCGCTCGTGGGCGATCGCGATGACCGGGAACGGGCCTCCCGACGAGAGCGGCGCCTCCTCGCCGTCCGCGGACGCGGGGTAGTAGAGCAGCGCGGCGCTCCGCGCGGGGCATCGGTAAATCGCGCCCTGGAACGGCCACGTATCGGGGTAGCAGGCGTCCGCCGACAGCGAGAGCGCGCCGATGCGCCGGAACCCCGCCCGGTGCGGCCCGGCGCGCAGCCGCGGCGAAGCGCCCGTGGGGAGCGGCGCAGGCGGAGGCGAGCTCGTCGAGGAGGGCGGGCGAGAGGTCGTCGCTGCAGGCGGTCGAGACGGCGTCGCCGCAGGTGGGCGATTCGTCGTCGCAGCGGGGGGGCGAGAGGTCGTCGCAGCAGGCGGGCGATTCGTCGTGGTGGCAGGCGGAGGGAGCGTCGCCGGAGAGGGGACATCCGCCGGGGAAGGCGACGCGTTGCCGACGATCGCCCGCTGCGACCAGACCGCGCCGTCGCGCGCCGCGTGGACGATCCGCCCTTCGGCGCGCACGGCGAGCTCGATTCGCCCGAGCGGCCAGCTCTCGATCACCGATACCGCGTCACACCGGCCCAGATCGGTGGCGAACACCGTCGGACCGCGGAAGCGCGCCCCGCGGGCGCCGTCGTCGCGGCACCACCGCGCGAGCCCCACGCGCGCGAGCGGCGAGAACAGCTCGAGCGTCCCAGGTCCGCCGATCGTGCTCCGGACGAGCGCCGGTGCCCCGCGGACCCCGGAGACCACCTCCTCCGGGCCGTGCCACGCAGCCCCGGACCCGGGAGAGCGCCAGAACATCACCAGGCGATCGCCGACGCGCGCGACGACCTCGAGGTCGCCCGGCGCGTGAAGGCCGTGCGGCGCGCCGCCCACGCGCTGGATCATCGCGACCGCCTCGAATCGACCGAGCCCCTCGCCGAAGATCACGGGGCCGCGCCAGCCGAGCTCCGCGGTGTCGTTGTCGCGGTGGTAGTGCGCGATCCCGCCGCTCGCGTGGGGCACCACGAGCTCGAAGTTGCCTTTGCCCCCGAAGCCGCCCTGGATCAGGGCGGGGTCGCCGGCCGCGCCCTCCGCGAAGAAGCGCGGCTCGCTCCACGACGGCTCGCTCGAGGGCGCGCACCAGAACGCGGCCAGCCGATCCCCGATGCGCGCCACCGCCTCGAGGTGGCCTGGATCGCCGAAGTTGCTCTGGATGAGCGACACCGCCTCGACCGGGCCGAGGCCGCCGGCGAACGTCGCCACGTGACGCCACGGCCCGGAGGCCTCCTCGCGGCGGTGGTGCTCGACGCCGAACGGCGTGTCGGCGGTGGGCAAGACGAGCTCGAGCGTGCCGCGGGAGGCGCATTGCAGGAAGAAGCCGCTGGTCGTGGTGGGCATGGCGCTGACGGCACCCAATTTAGCGGCGAGGCGCCGCCGCGCCTACCGCAGCATCTCGGCGAGCCGTTCGCCGGTCGCCGCCGCGAGCCCCCGGGCGAGCGCCCGCGGGTTCAGCTCGACCGCGACGGCCACCGCGTCCGGCGCGTGGGTGGCGAGCGGCGGCTCGACCGGCGCGTCCAGCCCGAGCAGGTGGCCGAACGAGCCGCCCGCCAGCTCGCTCCAGGCCGCGAGCAGCTCCTCCGAGGCGGCCTCCCCGCTCGTCGAGAAGTCGCCTGCCACCGCGATCGCGAGCGCGATCCCCTCGCGCGCGCTCGGCCTCGCGGCCGCCCCCACGGCGGTCGCCGCCGCGAGCAGCCCCCGCGCGCCGCGGGCGAGCTCCCCGTCGAACGGCCCCGGCGCGAACGCGCGCACGGGCGCCGGGCCGAGGCGGGCCTCGAGCGCGCGCAGCGGGCCGCCCGAGAGCGCCGCCGGCGAGCGCTTGAGGCGCCCGAGCGCGTACAGCGACGCGACGCGCGCCGGCCCGCGCAGCGGGCTGCCGCCGTCCTGTACGCAGGCCACGTCCTCGCCGAGCAGCACCAGCGCGTGCGGCTTCGTGCCGATGTCGCCCGTCACGCGCACGACGTCCGGGCGATCGAGCGCGCGCCGCTCCTTGCCCGTGAGCCGCCGCCGGAAGAGGCGCTCGATGGCGCGCGGATCGCCGCTGTGGCGCGCCACGTAGAGCGTGGCGCCGCCCGCCGGCCCCACGCCTGCGTACGACGCGATCGCCGCCTCGCGCACCTGCCGCAGATCGACGCCGGTCGCGCGGGCGTGCCGGGCCAGGTTCTCCTCGGGCGCCACGAGCGCGATCGAGGGGATGAGCCACGGCACCGCCGCGACCTCGCGGGGCCGGACGAGGAGCAGCCACCTGAGCCCCGCCTGCGGCAGGAGGCGCGTCAGGTCCGCCGTGGCGAGCGGCGGCAGCGGCGGGCTCGGCCGGGCGGGCGGCCGCGGCGCGCCGCCGCACGAGGGCAGCGCGAGGCCGAGGGCGCAGCCCAGGAAGCCGCCGAGCACGGCGCGCCGGCGAGGCGCTCGCCCGGGCGCGTCAGCCAACGACGAGGTAGGCGAAGCGGCGGTTCTTCGAGCCGACGCGGACCAGGTAGCGCTTCCCACGCTCGAGCTTGAGCTGCTCGTCCTTGACCACCTCGCCCTCGAGGTGCACCGCGCCGCCCTTCACGAGGCGCCGCGCCGCGGAGGTCGACTCGGCGAGCCCCGCCAGCGCCAGCGCGTTGCCGATCGGGATCGTGTCGCGGTCGCTCGCCACCTGGAGCTCCTCGATGTTCTCCGGCAGGCCGCCGGCCGCGACGCTGCGGCGCCGCTCGAGGGCCGCGCTCGCGTCCTCCGCCGAGTGGAAGCGGGTGACGATCTCCTGCGCGAAGAGCTCCTTCACCGCGATGACGCCCTGCTCGCCGCGGAGGACCGCCCCCCGCAGGGCGGCGATCTCCTCGGGCGGGCGCGACGAAAGGAGCTCCATGTACCGCCAGATCACGCCGTCATCGACGAGCATCAGCTTCTGCAGCATGTCGAACGGCGGCTCGGTGATGCCGACGTAGTTGTCCGCGCTCTTCGACATCTTGGCGCCGACGACCTTCCCGTCCTCGACGCGGGCGTTCGTGCCCTCGAGCAGCGGCATCGTCATCACCATCTGGGCGCGCTTGCCGTAGCGGGGCATCAGGTCGCGCGCCACGAGCAGGTTGAAGAGCTGATCGGTGCCGCCGAGCTCGATGTCGGCCTCGAGCTCGACCGAGTCGTAGGCCTGGAGGAGCGGGTACATGAACTCGTGCACGTAGATGGGCCGCGCCTCCTCGTAGCGCTTCTTGAAGTCGTCGCGCTCCAGCATGCGGGCGACGGTGTACTTCGCGCAGAGCTCGATCATCTGCGTCGGATCGAGCTTGTTCAGCCACTCGGAGTTGTAGCGGACCTCGGTCCTGTTCTTGTCGAGGACCTTGAACGCCTGCGCCTGGTAGGTCTCCGCCGCGGCGACGACCTCCTCGCGCGAGAGCCGCGGGCGCAGCTCGTTCTTGCCGGTCGGGTCGCCGACCATCGCCGTGAAGTCGCCGACCACGAAGACCACGTGGTGCCCGAGCTCCTGGAACTCCCGCATCTTCTGCATCACCACCGTGTGGCCGAGGTGGAGATCGGGTCGGGTCGGGTCGAAGCCGGCCTTCACGCGCAGCGGCTTGCCCTCGCGGATCCGCTCCTCGAGCTCGGCTCGGACGTGGAGGTCGACGACACCCTTGCAGAGGATCTGGAGCTGACGTTCGGCGGGGACCATGGGGGCCCGCTTCTACCGCGCAGCGGAACCGCCCGCCAGAGGGGCGACGCGCCTCGGCGCGCGCGGAGAGGGCGCGGGGAGCGACCAGGGCGCGGGGAGCGACGTCGTCACGCCGACGCCGTGGGGCGCGTCACGTCAAGTCACGTCACGCACGCGCCGCGCGCCGCCTCATTCGTCGTCGGTCTCCTCGTCGTCCTCGTCCTCGTCGTCGTCGTCACCGGAGATCGCGTACGCGCGGCTCGCGTTGACGAGCTCCTTGAGCTCCTTGCCGACCTTGAAGAAAGGAAGGCGCTTGGCGGGCACGGGCACCGGCTGGCCCGTGCGCGGGTTCCTGCCGCTGTAGGGCTTGTACGGCCTGACCGTGAAGCTGCCGAACCCGCGGATCTCGATGCCTTCGTTGCGCTGGAGCGCCTGCGTCATGGCGTCGAAGACGCAGTTCACCACGAGCTCCGCTCGAGCCTTGGTGAGCTCCCCCCGTCCCGCGATCGCGTCGATGAGCTCGCTTTTCGTCATGGTCGACCTCCCCCACCCGAGCGGACCGCCGCCGGCGCTCGACTTGCCGCTTTCCACCGCAGAGCTCCAGGGGATGCGCCGCTCCAGGAGCCGCACGACAACAGAATCCTATGAAAAGCTCGCATGTTACGGGACTAGCGGTCAACCGAATTCCCGCCCACAACGGAGAGTGCGTCGAGCGCGAAGAGGGCTCCGGTTTCTCCGTGCCCGGTCTGCCCGGTCTCCGCGGTCTCCCACGTTGCCGCCGCGTCCTCGCGGGCGAGGGAGAGCTCGATTCCGACGGCACCCTCGGGGATCGGATACGCCGGGAGCTCGGGGCAGGCGAGCGGAGCGCCCGGGGGGCTCGGCGCGGCGGGCTCGACCCGCCAGACGTGGAGCAGGGCGCCGTCGACGACGAGGCGCACCTCGCCGGCGCCGTCGCCCGAGAGCGCCACGCGCGGGCTGATCCGGGCCCCGCGGAGCCAGGGGGCGGGCAGGCCGACCCGGACGACGGCCTCGCCGCGCCCCGCCGCGTGCACCGCGAGCAGGCGCCCGCCTGACGCGCACGTGCCGCCGGCGTGCTCGGGCAGCGCGAAGGCGCCGCGCTGGTCGCGGGGTGGCCACAGCGACTCGCCCTCGATGCGGGCCTCGCCGGGCGGCTCGGTGTCGAAGACGAGCGGCGTGATCGAGACCGAGGCGAGGCCGCCTCCGTCCGGGATCGCGAAGCGGTAGCGGTACGCAGGGGGGCGACCGCGGGCCTCCCACGCCATGCGGTCGATCGCGTCGCCCCGGTAGCGCAGCACCGCGACGTCCTCCGGCGCGGGATCGAAGCCGAGGTTGAAGCCGTGATCGGTGTCGACGAACACGAGGCCGCGCGAGACGCCCGCGCGCGCGACGGCTCCGGGGTCGAACATGGGCAGGCCGCCCTCGCGATCGCGGAGCGCTGCGTGGTCGAAGCCCGCGCGGAAGGCGAAGCCGGCGAGCGGGAGCGCCGCTGCGAAGAGCGCCGCCGCAAGGAGCGCCGCGGGGAGGAGCGCCGCCGGGAGGAGCGCGCCACGCCGGCGCGCGGGGCCGCGCTCCGCGTGCGCCGCCGTCGCGGCGCGCTCGGCGAGCGCGAGGGCGGCCATGGCGGCGAGGACGTGCTCCACCGGCAGCACGTCGGCGAAGAAGCGCGCGCCGCCTCCCGGGTAGTTGCCGTCGAAATAGAAGGGAGCGTAAGCGGCGACCTGGAGGAGCGGGGCGATCGCGAGGGCGCGCGAGCGCGGCCGCCGCCAGGCGATCAAGGCGCCGGCGAGCACGAGCAGCGCGAGCGGCTCGGCGTTGAGCGCGTCCACGAGGTGGAGCTTCAGGCGGCGCAGCGTCGTGCCGGCAGCAGCCAGAAAGCCGTATCCTTCCGCGAGGTTGTGACGGACGAAGTCGCCGTGCTCGCCGAGGCAGCCGACGCCGGCGCCGAAGCCGTAGCGGAAGCAGCCGGGCGGGCCGTCCGAGACCGCGTAGTACGCGGCCTGCGACGAGGCGAAGGCGCCCGTCGCGGCGCGCTGGTGGGCCGCGAGCAGCGCGAGGCCGGGGAGGGCGCCGATCGCCATCGCCGCGGCGAGCCGCGCGAGCCGCGGCGAGGGGCGCGGCGGCGGATCGCCCTCGCGCGGGCCGGCCGCCGCGCTCCCCGGCGCGATCGCCGGCAGGATCACGAAGGGCAGCGTCGCGGCGAGGGCGAGCGCGCTCGGCGGGCGCGTCGCCGCGAGCCAGCCGGCGGCCAGCCCGGCGAGCGCGGCGGCGCGGACCGCCGGACCGAGGGGCCCCGTCGCGGCGCCCGTCGATGCGGAGGCGCGGGCCTGGTCGAGCGCGCGCCGCGCCGACGCGAGCGCGACCGTGAAGCAGAGGGCCGCGAGCCCGTGCGACATCGTGTCGGCCGTGTGGTAGCGGAGCGCGGCGCAGAGCGCCGAGAAGAGCGCGGCGACGAGCGGAACGAAGCGGATCGGCGCGGCGCTCCCGGACGGGGCGGGGCCCTCCGGCGCGAACCGCGCGGCCAGGTCGTAGGTGGCGATCGCGAGCGCCGCGGCGAGCGCTGGGCCGACCGCGAGCGGCGCGCCCGCGAGGAAGCCCAGCGCGAGCAGGGCGGGGTAGCCCGGGGGGAAGAGGACCGCGACCTCGGCCGCGCGGTTCGCGCCAGAGGGCCCGGCCATCGTGTCGCCCATCGCGTCGCTGCGGACGAGGAAGCGGCCGAGCACGGAGGCCGCGGGCTCATCGAGCGGCCACGCGAGGTAGCCGGCCGCCATCGCGCGCGCCTCGAGCCAGTAGCTGGTCGCGTCGATGATGCGGGGGCCGCCCCGCAGGTAGACCGCGACGTACGCGGCCGAGAGCAGCGCCGCGACGACCGAGAGCGCCGCGGCGATCGCGGCGCCCAGGGACGCGCCGGAGCGGGGCGCGGGGTCGCGGCCCGAGCCCGCGGCGCCGGGGCGTGGAGGCGCGGGGCCGGCCCGCGCGGTGGCGGGCGAGCGGCGGAGGAGCCAGGCGCCGGCGAGCGCCGCCGCGAGGGCGAGCGCGAGCGCGATCCATTGCGCGGGGTCGCGGGGCAGGCCGGCGCGCACGTCACTGTCCGGCGAGCGGGCGCGCGCTGGCGCCGCGCGCGGGGCGATCGAGGATCCAGACGTGGTGATCGACCCACTCCCCGTCGACCGGCGTGAGCGTGAGCGTGAACGTCTCGGGCAGGCCCTCGGGGAGGTCGAGCGAGGCCTCGGTCCAGCCGTCGCCCCTCTTGAGCGCGAGGTGGCCGATCTCCCGGCCATCCGCCGTCGCGCGGATCGTGGCGGCGCGGGGCGCGGCGGTGCGGACCACGAGCCTGCCCTGGCCCTCGCGGGGGGCGTGGAGGCGGGCCGCCTCGCTCCTGCCGCCCGGGATGACGCGCCCCGCGTCGAAGCGATCGTGCCCTGATCCGCGCGGATCCGGGAGGACGCTGAAGCCGACGAAGCCGGCCTGGGGCCGCGGGAAGGCGTAGCCGTGCTCCCGCTCGCTCACGAGATCGGCGACGTCGAGCTCGTCGACGACCCGCTCGTCCTCGCGCATCGACGCGGGCGCCTCGCCGTGCGCGAGCGGGCTCCAGTCGGCCTGGTAGATGACCTTCTCCGCGCCGCCGCAGATCACGTTGCCGACGACGGGGATCGCCGCGATCCGGCTGCCGAAGATGGCCGGGAGGTCGCCCCACCAGCCCGGGTAGATGGCCAGCGTGTCGGGGCGGTCGTCGGCCGGGATGCGCTCGATGAGCTCCAGCGAGGCGCCCAGGCCGTGGACGCCCGCGCGCGCGAACGGCAGATCGTGGTAGCCGCCGAGCCCGATGATGTCGAGGCCGGGTCGGTCCGACGCGTAGAGGAGCGCGCCCGCGTCGCCGACGAGGACGCGGCGCACGTCGAGCTGGGCGAGGAGCTTGCCGGCGACGAGGTGCTGATCGCGGATGTTGCGGCTGGCGCGGCCGAAGAACCAGATCTGGTCGCGCATCCTGGGCAGCTGGTGCGCCCAGAAGAGCGCGGCCACGGCGAGGGCGAGCGCGACGCGCGCGCACCAGAGGCCGCGCGAAAGGGCGCCGCCGCGGGCCGCGGCCGCGAGGCCGCCGAGGGCCCCGAGCCGCGCTCCGAGCCCGGCCGGGGCGCTCTCTGGCCGCTCCTGGCGGCGCTCGCCGCCGCTGGCCCATGCGGCGCGCGCGACGAGCAGCGCGAGCCCCATCGCCGCGAGCACCAGCAGCCAGGCGACCGCGGGCATGGTGTAGCGCTCGTTCTGCCAGCGGACCTGACCGTTCAGGGCCACGAGCGCGAGCCACCCGACGACCTGGACCCAGAGCAGCGCCGCGGCCCCGCGGGTCCTGCGCGAGGCCAGGGGGATGAGCGCGAGGGCGGGCACGAGCCAGCCCCAGGGGAGGGCGTCCGAGAAGTGGTGGTTGGTGTTGCGGGCGACGACGTACGTCGCGAGGAACTCGTAGGTGTCCCACTTCTCGGAGGACGTCATGTACGGGTTGTTCAGCGCCAGCTTGGCGATGGCGCCGCTCGCCGCCCACTCGCCGGTGAACACGCGGTTGGCGACCGCCTGGGCGAGGCACGCGAGCGCGCCGGGCACCGACGTCCGGAGCAGGGTCGCGATCGCCGCGCGCGCGCCGTGGGCCCGCCTCACGGCGATGGCCGCGTACACGCTCAGCGCCGCCACGCAGACGACCGACTCCGGCCGGGTGGCGTAAAGGAGCGCGCCGGCGAGGCCGGCGGCCCAGCCGAGGTGGGCGAGGCGCTTCGGCGGCGCCGCGGCGCGCGCGCTTGCTATCGCCCGTGCCCCCATCTCGCGCGGCGCGTCGGCCGCGCGGGCGACCGAGAGCGCGGCGAGGGTGGCGAGCGCCCAGACGCCGAGGTGGAAGGCGTTCTCCATCCCGCTGAACAGCGACCAGTCGAGCGCGCCGATGGAGAGCGCCACGGGCGGCAGGAGGTACTTCGCCCAGCGCCCGACGGGCTCGAGGAGCCGCGCGCCGACGAGCAGGAAGCCGAGCGTCGAGGTGCACGCGACGATCGCCGCCCACTGCATCAGCAGGACGCCGCGGAAGCCGACGAGATAGCCGAGCGCGAGGACGAACGGGTAGCTCAGGCTCGTGTTCCCGCTCGAGAAGCCGTTGCCCTCGGACCACTCGAACGGGTACCCGCGCGCGGTGGCGCGGGCGTAATCGAAGTGGATGAAGACGTCGTCGAGCGGCGCCGACCACATGCCGCCCGTCTGCTGGTGCATCGCGCTGTAGAACGCGACGGCGGCGTAGAGGACGCATGCGCCGGCGTAGGCGGCGAACAGGACCGGATCGACGCGCGGCCAGGCCGCGATCAGGCGATCGAGCCAGCCGGGGGGCGCCGCCGGGCCGGCGCCCCGGGAGGCCGCGGTCTCGGTTCCGTCCGTTCCGTCGGGGGAGGCGCTGCTCGGCCGGGGCGCTGCGCTTCCGGGCGGCGAGGAGGGACCAGGGTCGGCGCTGGACGGTGACACGCGGCTCTTTTACACGACTTTCACGCAGCCTGACCCGAGGAGCCCGCCCGCGAAGGCTGAGGTCGCCAGCTCTGCCCAGCACGTTTGCAAGCGGCTGCTTCAGGATTGAAATGGGAAAGTCATTTTACTAGCGAAAGTCCTCGAACTCCGAAGGGAAGCTCCTGGCCCGCATCCTGCTCAGTGAGCGGTGCAGAGCGCCCGTGACGGTCTCCCCCCCCCGCCGTCGAGCGGGCGCTCTTTTTTTTCTCCGCTGCCTCGCTGATCGGATGGCCGGCAGACGGATCTGCGGGTGTTCCTTGGCAGGCGCTCGCCGTCTGGGCTCGCCGGGGCTCCCGTTGTGGGCCCGTCTGCAGCGATGGCGCGCGGCCCGGGCGACCTGAGCTGGGGCCGTCCGTGTAGGATCCCGTCCACGGACCGCGACACTCGAGGGGGCTCATGCCTGCGCTACCGCCGTTTTCCCGTCTGTTCTTGCTGCTGTTCCTCTGGAGCTTTCTCGCTGCCTGCGCCTCGGGCGCGGTGACCCCGTCTGCGGTCGAGCCGCCGAAGACGGTGATCGTCCCGCCGCTGGCCGTGCCGGCCGCTGTCGTGGCGGCCGAGCCCGAGCCGGAGCCGGGCACCGCCGTGCCTGTCACCCGCGCGGATCCGTGGTGGGGCGAGCCGCTCGCGCCGGTCACCCTCGTGGTGTGGGGCGATTACGAGTGCCCCTTCACCTCCAGGCACATGGCGACGCTGGAGCAGCTGAAGGAGGCCTACGGGCCCGATCGGCTGCGCATCGTCTGGAAGCACTTCCCGCTCGCGTTCCACAAGAATGCGCGCCCGGCGCACCTGGCGGCCGAGACGGTGTTCCGGCTCGGCGGGGCCGAGGCGTTCTGGAGATTCCATCAGCTCGCGTTCGCCAACCAGCGCTCGCTCGCGCCGGCGTCGTTCGAGGCGTGGGCCGCCGAGGCGGGCGTCGATCAGGCGGCGTTCCGCGCGTCCTTCGAGGAGCAGCAGCACGCGCCGAAGATCGACCGGGACGTCGAGGCCGGCAAGGCCGCGGGCGTCGGGGGCACCCCGGCGACCTTCGTGAACGGGGTGTCCGTCAGCGGGGCGCGGCCCATCGACGACTTCCGGCCCATCATCGACGAGCAGCTCCGGGCGGCCGAGGAGCTCCGGCGATCGGGCGTCCCGCAGGAGCGTGTCTACGCGGCCCTGTCCGAGCGGAACAAGGCGCGCGCTCCGGCCCCGAAGCCGCCCACTCCGCCGGCCCCCGAGGACACGACCGTGTGGAAGGTGCCTGTCGACGGATCGCCGATCCGGGGCAATCCGGGCGCTCCGGTCACGCTGGTCATGTTCTCGGAGTTCGAGTGTCCGTTCTGTCGCAGGGTCGCCCCGACCGTCGACGGCCTCGAAAAGAAGTACGGCGCTCAGCTGCGCGTCGTCTTCAAGCACAACCCGCTCCCCTTCCACAAGCGGGCCGAGCCCGCCGCGGAGCTCGCGCTGGAGGCCAAGGCGCAGAAGGGCGACGCGGCGTTCTGGCGGGCGTACGAGCTCTTGAAGACCGGGGGCCTCGAGGACGCGGACCTCGCGGCGCACGCGAAGTCTCTGGGCCTCGACGTGGCCCGCGCGCAGAATGCCATCGCCGCGCGGCGCCACGCGGCGCGCATCGAGCGCGATCAGCGCCTCGCCGACGATCTCCAGGCGAGGGGGACGCCCCATTTCTTCATCAACGGCAGGCGCCTCGCCGGCGCCCAGCCGGCGGAGAAGTTCGAGGCCCTCATCGATGAGCAGATCGCGCGCGCCGCGAAGCTCGTGGCCGCGGGCACGCCGCCCGCGAAGGTCTACGACGCGCTTCAGAAGGAAGCGAGGGCCGGCAACGCGCCCGAGCGGATCCTCGCCCCGGCGCCGACCAAGGACAACCCCGGCAAGGGAGCGAAGCCCGGCGCGAAGGTGACGATCCAGATGTTCGCCGACTTCCAGTGCCCGTTCTGCAAGCGCGTCCAGCCCACGATCGACGAGGTCATCGCCGCCTATCCGGGCAAGGTCCGCGTCGTCTTCAGGCACCTGCCGCTCCCCTTCCACACGCGGGCGCCCCTCGCCGCCGAGGCGTCGATCGAGGCGTTCCGGCAGAAGGGCGAGGCCGGCTTCTGGGCGATGGCGCAGCGCCTGTGGGAGGACCAGTCCGAGAGCGGGCTCGGCCGGGAGGCGCTCGAGAACCACGCGGCCGCGATCGGCCTCGACGTGGCGAAGTTCCGCGCCGCGCTCGACTCGGGAGCGCACCGCGCGGCGGTCGAGGCGGACCTGAAGCTCGCCGAGCGCCTGCACATCACCGGCACGCCGTCCTTCGCCATCAACGACTACTTTCTCGGCGGGGCGCAGCCGACCGCGCACTTCAAGCGGCTCGTCGACAGGGCGCTCGGCCCGCACGATCCCCCCACGAAGGAGTCGCTTCACGGCGCGGGCAAGCCCGCGGCCCAGCCGGGAGCAGCGCAGCCGACGCCGGCCCAGCCGGGGGCGGCCCAGCCGGGGGCGGCCCAGCCGGGGGCGGCCCAGCCGGGCGCAGCGCAGCCGCCCCCGGCGCAGGGGGCGCTGATTCCTGGCATGCTGGGCGCCAAGCACCTTCTCATCATGTACGCGGGGTCACGGCGTGCGCCGCCGCACGTCGCCCGCACCCGGGACGAGGCGCGCGCGCTCGCCGAGCAGCTGCTCCAGAGAGCGCAGCGCGGGGCGAAGTTCGAGGAACTCGCGGCTCAGTACAGCGACGAGCCGGGCGCCGCCGGGCGCGGCGGCGATCTCGGAAAGTTCCCGAAGGGGGCCATGGTGCCCGAGTTCGAGCACGCGGTGGAGAAGATCGCTGTCGGCTCGCTGAGCGGCGTCGTGGAGACGCCGTTCGGCTTCCACGTCATCCTGCGGACGCAGTAGCGATGGTGCGCGGACCTCTCCGCTCACCCCCTCACAGGGGGTGATCGGCGCACGAGCGGAGATGCAGAGTCGATCATCCCAGGTCGTCGCGTGGGCCGGGCTCGCCGCCCACCTCGTGTTCGGCCGGGCTCGCGCGCTCACCCGCGCGCTCGTATCGCCGTGGGGGGCCGGGGATACCCGGCGGCCGTTCAGTGGACGACCGGGTTCGTCCGCGGCGACTCGCGGCGCGGGCGGCGTGATTTCAGGACAGGCCCGATTCTTCTTGCCGGTCCCGGTCGAGAAGATTTCGCGCCATCCTCCAAAGGCGTCCGCGCGCTCTCTGCGCGGTCCCGTGCGGCCTGCGCGTTGACCCCTCTCGCGCGCGTCGAGTAGAACGATCTTCGCGCCCGAGCGCGCCACCCAGTCAGCGCCAGCGCGGATTGGAACCGCAAACGATGCGTTGGTTCGTCGAGATCTCGTCGTTAGGCCAGAACGCTCCGCCGAGCAGGAAGGTGTGCGTCGAGGCCCCGCAGTGGCAGCCCGCGCTGCAGAAGGCCCGGGCGCTCCGCGGCGATGGGGGCCCGCTCAACAATTTCTCGGTGGATCTGCTGGAGAGCGGCTACCGAGCGATCGATCCGGCGACGCGCGTGCGGTACGTCGTGCAGCGCGCCCCGGACGACGCGGCGCTGACCGACGGGACCGACACGCCGGCGGGCGCCCCCCCGGCCGGGGCGGCTTCTCCAAAGCCGGCCGAGCCAGCGGGGCGTGTCGCAGGGAAGCGCCCGATCGCGCCCACGGTCCCGTTCATCTCGATGGGGACCGCGCTCCTCGTCTCGGAGCCAGCGGGCGCCCAGGCGCAACCGGCGAAAGGCGCGGAGGCCGCGCCGGGGCGGGATGCGCCGCCGGAGCGAGGCGCCGAGCCGGAGCGAGCGCCCGCGGAGCTGCCGCCGTATCAGCTCATCTCGCAGCGCGAGGAGAACCCGTCCGAGCGCTCGCCGCTCACGTACCGAGAGCTCGTCTATGCGGTCGCCACCGGCACCCCGCGCGATCTCGTCAGCGCGCTGCTGATCGATCGGCTCGAGCGCGCACGGCAGCGCATCGACGACGCGCGACCGGGGAAGTTCATCCATATCGCCGTGTTCGATCACGTCTTCGACGGCCGGCCTCAGCGCAGCCCGCTCGCGACCCTCGCCTGGAAAGACTGGCGCTCGGCCGAACCCGAGATCCAGTTCCGCCCGCGCACCGGCGGCACCGCACCGCCGCCGGCCATGCCACCTGCGGACGTGGCGCCGCCGGTTGCCGTGCCGCCGGCCGTCGCGCCGCCTGTGGACGTGGCGCCGCCGGTTGCCGCGCCGCTAGCAGACGCCGCGTCGCCTGTGGACGTGGCGCCGCCGGCAGACGCCGCGCCGCCTGAGGACGTGGCGCCGCCGGTTGCCGCGCCGCCTGCCGACGTGGCGCCGCCTGTGGATGTGGCGCCGCCGGTTGCCGCGCCGCCGGCCGACGTGGCGCCGCCGGCTGACCCGCCGCCTGCGGACGCGGCGCCGCCTGCGGACGGGCCACCGCCGGCCGCCGCGTATTCTGCGAACCTGCCGCGGCCAGCCCTCACGCCGCCGGCCGACGTGGTGCTGCTCGCCGTGCCGGCCGACCAGCAGGGGGCGCCGCCGCGTCTCCAGCTCGTCCCGGAGCCGCCCGAGGTCGCTACCCCCACGCCGGCGCCGCCGCGGCGGCGCTCCTCCTTCCCTCCGAAGAACGGGCGCCTCTCCGGCGACGACCTCATCGCCGAGCTGTTCGAGGCGTGCAGCGACCTGCACTTCCTCCAGGACACCCTCGCGGGCGCCGACTTCATCCTCGCGCTCACGCTCGACAAGATCCCGTGCGCCCTCGGCCTCGTGTCGCTGTTCGACATCAACCGGCGCGAGTTCGTGGTCGTCCGGCAGTACGGCGGCAAGAGCGCGCTCCTCGCCAGGCTGTCCGAGCGGGCGCCGCTCCCGCTGGCCGCGATGCGGTCGAGGCGCGCCGTCGTGGTGCCCGACGCGGCCAAGGACGAGCGCGTCATGGACGAGCGGTGGAAGGCGATCGGCGTCGAGCTCCGGAGCGTCATCTGCGCGCCCGTCGAGCTCGCGGGCCGCTACCTCGGCCTCCTCGAGATCGGAAACCCGCTCGACGGCAAGCCGTTCTCCGAGAGCGACGGCAACGCGCTCACCTACATCGGCCAGCAGTTCGCCGAGTTCGTCGGGGCGCGCGGCGTGGTCCTCGAGCCCGGCCTCGTGACCGCGGGGGCGAAGAAGGCCGCCCGCTAGCGGAGCCGAGCGATGGACCTCCTCCCCTCCGCTGGGAAGCGCCATCGCGTCCCGTACTTCGCCCTCGTCCCCGCCATCGTCGTCGCGGTGCTCGTGCTCGGCGGGATCGCCCTGCGCACGACGCTGCAGATCGAGAAGGCGCGGCAGCAGACCGTCTTCGACGCGACGCTCACCCTCGCCGACGAGCGCGTCGATCGGCTCGACAAGCTGATCATCGCCCAGGACAACGTCGTCGCCGCGCACGTCGACGTGGCGAACCTCTCGGTCATCGCGCGGCGGTGGCTCCCCACGGCGGCCCGCGAGACGCCGACCGTGCGCGCCATCCTGGTCCTCGACATGGACAACGAGGCGCACGACGTGCTCGCGTTCGCCTCGCGCGGCGCGTCCGGGCGGGAGGACGACGCCTTCCGCAAGCTCCTGCTCGCCCGCCTCCTGCCGCAGATGAACTTCACCGGCGACACGGCCGAGCTGCGCCACCTCCACCACGTCATCGATCAGCAGAGCCTGCTCGTGAGCTACTGGCAGCGCGAGCACGCGGGGCGCAAGTGCCTCATCGTCGCGTGGCACGAGGTGCCGCGCCTGGTCCACGAGGTGATGCCCCGGCTCTTCCGCGACCTGGATCGTGAGAAGAGCCGGATGAACGTCATCGACGAGGAGGGCCGCATCGTGTTCGGCCCGCCCATCATCGGCGGCGAGTTCACCGTCGGGCGCCCCTTCCCGACCACGCTTTACAACTGGCGCCTCCAGATGGCGCTCACCACGGCCGAGGAGCTCGGCGAGAAGGTCGAGCGGCAGCGCCTGATCGAGATCCTGATGGTCGGCTTCTCGGCCCTGGTCGCGCTGGCCGGGCTCGCGATCGTCGTGCTCGCCTCCGTGAACGAGCGGCGGCTCGCGGCGCTGAAGAGCGACTTCGTCGCGAACGTGTCCCACGAGCTCAAGACGCCGCTCTCGCTCGTCCGCATGTTCGGCGAGCTCCTCCTCGGCGGCCGCGTCCCCAACGACGAGAAGCGCCGCCAGTACCTGCAGATCATCGTGAGCGAGAGCGAGCGGCTCACCGCGCTCATCGAGAACGTCCTCGATTTCGCCCGCGTCGAGCGGGGCAAGGCCGCCTACGAGTTCGCGCGCGGCAGCGTCGCCGAGGTGGCGACGCGCGCCGTCGACATGTACCGCTACCGCGCCGAGCGCGAGGAGATGACCGTCGAGCTCACGATCGCCGAGGGGCTGCCCGAGGCGCTCATCGACGCGCGCGCGCTCGAGCTCGCCCTCGTGAACCTGCTCGACAACGCGCTCAAGTACGCGAAGGACGGCGGCCGCGTCGCCGTCGCGGTGGAGGCCGAGGGCGGGGGCGGCGGGCGCCTCGCCGCGCTGACGCGCCAGGCGAGGCAGGTCACCATCCGGGTGAGCGACCGCGGGCCGGGCATCGATCCCGACGAGCAGAAGCACATCTTCGAGCGCTTCGCGCGCGGACGGCGGGCGAGCGAGCGGCAGGTGCGCGGCAGCGGGATCGGGCTCGCGCTCGTGAAGCACATCGCCGAGAGCCATGGCGGCGCCGTGCGGGTCGAGAGCCCGCTCACCGACGACGGGCGCGGCAGCGCGTTCGTCGTGTCGCTCCCCGCGCTGGAGCACGACCGGGAGGCGCAGGAGCGCGCCGCGAGCGCCGAGCCGGTCGCGGCCGATCCGGCGCCGGACGCGGGGTCGCCGTGAGGGCGCGCGGGAGCGGCGAGGCGGCGCCCCGGCCGGGCGACGTCGCGGTCAAGGCGGCGCCTCAGCAGCGGAAGGACGCCGCGGTCAAGGCGGCGCCCCGGCCGGGCGACGCCGCGCGGGGCGCCGCGGTCAAGGCGGCGCTCGACGGGGTGCGCGCGCGGTGCGCCGTCGAGGAGCGCCGCGCGCGAGACCCCGTCTCCTTCGTCCACCGCTACACGGACCCGGCCGATCAGGAGCTCGTGGCGCTCATCGCCGCGTCGCTCGCCTTCGGCAACGTGAAGGCGCTGCACGCCAAGATCGGCGAGGCGCTCGATCGCCTCGGGCCGGAGATCGCCCTCATCGCCGACGACGCCCGGGCCGTCTCGGCGCGGCTGCGCGGCTTCCGGCACCGGATCTACCGTGATCGCGACCTCGTCGGGCTGATCGTCGGCGCGCGGCGGGTGCAGCGGGCCTCGGGCTCGCTCGGCGCCGCCTTTGCGGCCGAGCTCTCGCGCACCCGCGACCTGCGCCAGGCCCTCGGGGCCTGGGTGCGGGCGATCCGACGCGCCGGTGGCCTCGACCGGCGCCCGGACGACCGCGGAGCCGCGCACATCCTCCCCGATCCCGAGAAGGGCAGCGCCGCCAAGCGGCTCATGCTCCTGCTGCGGTGGATGATCCGCCCCGCGGACGGCGTGGACCTCGGCCTGTGGCCGGTGCCCCCGTCGGCCCTCCTCATCCCGGTCGACACGCACATCGAGAAGCTCGGCTACAACATCGGGCTCACCGATCGCAGGGGCGCCACCTGGAAGACGGCAGAGGAGATCACCGCGGCCCTCCGCGGCTTCGATCCAGCCGACCCGGTCAAGTACGACTTCGCCCTCTGCCACCTCGGCATGCTCCAGCAATGCCCGTCGCGGCGCGATCCGGTCCGCTGCCAGGGGTGCGGCGTGAAGCCGGTTTGCCGCCACTGGGACGAGTGAACACGCCTCGAACGGCAGATTTCCGTCCGGAACAGCTACAACCCCGATCAGATCGAGAACGCGAAGGCCTTCGAATTTGAATCGGATTGCAACTGTGATTTTCAGTCGTGCAATGGTGGCTGGTTGTGTTTGGCGTAAGTATTTGAAATTCTATACTGCGTGGGTCGGCACGGAGCCTGCAAAATGACACGCGAGCGCCGTCGCGGAGACCTTCCCCCCCCAGGTCCGCGAGGCGCTTTTTTCATTTTGTCTCCGGCAAGCGCATGAGCGCGGCCGTCCGGCAGACGGCACGGCAGGAAGAGCGCCGCAACCGAGCCCCCCCGAGCTCTGCTGCGGCGTTCTTCTTGCCGTGCCCCCTTTCCCGGGTGCTTACGGGACCCTCGCCGGCTCTCTCGTCGCCCTGGTGTATTGCGATCCGCATGCCACGTTCCGGGTTGGTAGATCTGGAACCTTTGTGCACGCCTGTGCTGGAGCTCTCGATCGCGCGCCGCGGTAGGCCTGGGCACATGGTCATGTCCCCGCGAGACGCGAATCCCAGGGAAAACGCGCCGTTGACAACGTGCGTTTCTGCCAGGGGCAGTCGCCCCACGCGCTGTCCGGCGCGATGAGGTGGAGTGGCTTCCGGAACGCTGTGTGACTTTTTCACGCGCTGCAGGAGATGATCGTGAAACGTGCTGTTCCCATGGATTCATGATCATCCAGACGAGCGAACTGGGTTGCGGCCTCGACGAGCGACTGGCCTGTGTTCCGTCCATCCTGCTGAAAAGAATGTCGAGGTTGCCTGCATGCGGAAGCAGCGCCAGCAGGTAGATTGACCGTATGGTCTGGACATTCGGGGCAACCCTCCTGGTGGCGCTGGCGCTCGCGGTGCTGGCGGCGATCGGGCTGTGGGCGCACCTCCTTTACTGGGTCAAGCGGCTGACGCTGCCGCTCGAGTACAGCGTGGAAGAGGTCCTGCGGACCGAGGATGGCGCGCCGATCGAGATCCGCCGCGTCCCGCGCCCGGACGGCGCGGAGGCGCAGCCGGACCTGCCGCCGATCCTGCTGGTCCACGGGATCGCCGCGAACCACAGAAACCAGGACATCCACCCCGATTACTCGCTCGCTCGCCACCTCGCCACGCTCGGACGCGACGTGTGGTTGCTGACGTTGCGCAGCGGCCGCCTCCTCACCCGCGCCGAGCGCCGCAGCGTCCGGTTCTCCGCCATGGTCCGGTACGATCTTCCCTGCGCCATCGCGGCGATCCTGGAGCGCACCGGCGCCCGTTCGCTGGATTATGTCGGCTTCTCCATGGGGGGCATGCTCCTCTATGCGGCGCTCGGCCGGAGCGTCGCCGGCGATCGGGTCCGCCGCGTCGTCATCGTCGGCTCGCCTGGCCGGGTCACCACGCCGGTGCGCCTCATGCGCTTCCTGCCGGGCCGGCTGCTGCCGGGCGTCCCGCTCCGCCTCATGGCACGCAGCGTCGCGTTCGCGTCGGAGTGGCTGCCGACGCCCATCCATCACGCCGTGGCCAACCCGCGCAACGTGCCTCCCGGCGTCACGCGGCTCGCGCTCGTCAACTGCATCGAAGACATCCCAGCAGCGCTGAACGCCGACTTCGCCGCGTGGATGGCGAGCGACGGGGAGATCCGCGTGGACGGCGAGAGGGTCCTGGACGGTCTCGCCTCGGTCGCGGCGCCGGCCCTGTTCATCGCTGGCAGCGCCGACAGGATAGCGCCCGCCTCGGCGGTGCGCGCGGCGTTCGACGCATGGGGGCGCGATCGCCCGGAGACGCCGAAGCGCTTTCTCGTGCTCGGGCGCGACTTCGGGGCGCGGGAAGATTACGGTCACGGCGATCTGGCCGTCGGCGCCTATACAGGCGTCGAGCTCTTCGAGCCGATCGCTCGTTTCCTCGGCCCCGATCTGCAGGCCGAAGACGCGCCGGGGCCCGAGACGGGCGCCGTGGCGCTGGAGGCCATCCAGGCGCGTCAGCCGACATCCGACGAGGCCGCTCCGATGCCAGATCTCCCGGCCGCCTGACGCTCGTGGAGGTCGAACGCGCGCGTGTGGAAGCGCGGTGATCGACGATTGCAGAGCGAAAGCGAAGAGGCGTATCCTCGGCGCCGGATCTCTCGGAGCCGCGCGGTGGCCGGCCTGTCCGCCGAAGGATGTTCATGAGTCACCCCGGATTGCGCGCGAGATTCGAGCCGTCGTCGATGGCGCTCTGGCTGACGATCGCGGCGCTTGTCGCCCTCGCCGCCCTCGCCGCGTCCTGCGCGGAGGACCCGGCCGCCGCGCCGTGTGATGACGGCCTCACGCCGTGCGGGGGAGCGTGCTTCGACACGCAGGCCGATCCGGACCACTGCGGCGGCTGCGAGGGCGTCTGCGCGAGCGGGACGCGGTGCGAGGCGGGCGTGTGCGTCGGCGGGGACGGGGGCGGGGGCGGGGCGGGCGGCGAGCTGTGCGCCTCCGGCCTCGTGGCGTGCGGCGGCGGCTGCGTGGACGTGAAGAGCGATCCGCTGCATTGCGGGACCTGCGAGGCGCGCTGCCCCGTCCACGAGACGTGCGTGGAGGGGGCGTGCGTCTGCGACGAGGGCTTCGCCCTCTGCGGCGACAGGTGCGTCGATCTGGCCGTCGACCTGGCGCATTGCGGCGCGTGCGGCGCGGCGTGCGCCCCGGGGCTGTTCTGCCGGGAGGGCGTGTGCGCCTGCGCCGTTGGCGACTACGAGGACATCGGCTCGACGGTCCCTCGGCTCCTGACGGGCACCACGGTCGGCGCGGAGGCCTATTTCTCGCTCGCTTGCACGGCCGTCGGATCGAGCGAGTTCGTCTACAGGTTCACGGCGGAGGAGGCCGGCAGGTACAAGTTCGACACCGCCGGATCGAGCTACGACACCGCCATCGGCGTCGTGGACTTCGACGCCTGCGAGGAGCTCGCGTGCAATGACGATCGCGGGGGAGCGATGACGGGCAGCGCCTCGGTGGACCTCGAGGAAGGGCAGAGCGTCTTCCTCGTCGTCGCGGGCTACGACGGCGCGCAAGGCGACTTCGCCCTTCACCTCGACCGGATGGCGCCGCCGGCGTGCCCGCTCGACACCCTCGCGACGGCTCTCCCGCTGAGCGTCACCGGCGACACCTGGCGGCTCGGCGACGCCGTCTCGACGCGTTGCGGTTCAATCGACACCTCCGACGCGAGCTATAGCTTCACCGCGCCGCACGCTGGTGGGTACGTCTTCGACACGTCCGGATCCACGTTCGATACCGTCCTCGAGCTGCGCAAGGGGTCCTGCTCCGGGGCGGTGATCTCGTGCAACGACAACGACAGCGCCGTGGGAGCCAAGACGTCGCGCCTCGTCGCGAACCTCGCCGAGGGCCAGACGGTCGTCGCGGTCGTCGACGGCGTCGACGGCGGATCCGGGCCATTCACGCTCAACGTCTCCGAGTACGTGCCGCCTCCCTGTCCGGAGCTCACGCTCGGCACCACGTTTCCGCAGAGGGTGACAGGCACCACGGCTATCCCGGATCGCATGAGCGCCCTCCCGTCTCCCTGCACCAGGGACAGCGGCCCCGAGGCCACCTATGCCTTCACCGCGCCGGCGACCGCGCTCTACACCTTCGATACCTTCGGCTCCTCCTTCGACACGGTCCTGCACCTCCACAAGGGGACATGCAGCGGCGAGAGCGTCGCGTGCAACGACGACGCCTCTGGCACGCAATCGCAGGTGGAGGTGATGCTCCGCGAGGGAGAGACCATCTCCGTCGTCGTGGACGGCTACGCTCCAGTCGCCTCCGGCGCCTTCCAGCTCAACGTGAGCCAGACCTTCGTCCTCCCTTGCCCGCTGATCGATCTCGGCTCGACGGTGCCTCAGACAGTGACGGGGACGACCGCGGATGTGGCCGACGTCCTGCGCCCGAGCTGCGGCGCCGGCGCCGGCGAGGTGACCTACCGCTTCACCGCGCCCGCGGCCGGCACCTACATCGCCGATACGTTCGGATCGAGCTTCGACACGGTCCTCTCCGTCCTCGACGGCAGCTGCACCGGGGCCGAGCTCGCGTGCAGCGACGACGCGCTGGAAAGCGAGCAGTCGCGGTTGACGCTGGAGCTCGCCGAGGGGCAAACGATCGTCCTCCTCGTGGACGGCAGCGCCGCGGGCGCGTCGGGCGATTTCACGCTCCGCATTGCCCCGTTCTCCGGCGGCGGCACCTGCTCGACGGCGATCGATCTCGGCTCCGTCGTGCCGCAGCTCGTGACAGGGAGCACCGCGGAGCGCCCCGAGTCCGTTCGCCCGACCTGCGGCTCCTCGTCGCATGCTCCAGACATGATCTACCGCTTCACCGCGCCGCAGGACGGGCTCTACATCTTCGATACGTTCGGATCGAGCTTCGACACGATACTCCAGCTCTTGAAGGAGAGCTGCACGGGGACGTCGCTCGGGTGCAACGACAACGCGGACGGTCGGCAGTCGCGTGTCGCCCTCACCCTGGCCGCCGATCAGACCGTCCTCGCCGTCGTCGACGGCATCGGCGTGAGCTCCGGCGACTACGTGCTCCAGGTGGACCGGTTCACCGGCCCGGGGACCTGCGCGACGGCGATCCACCTCGGATCGCCGCTGTCGCTCACCAGGACCGGCACCACGCGAGGCCAGCCCGACGCGGTGAGGCCGACATGCGTGTCCGCGGCGTCCGTGTCCTCTCCGGAGACCGTGTTCACCTACACCGCCCCGATCGGCGGCACCTATATCATCGATACGATCGGTTCGTCGTTCAACACCGTCCTTCACGTCCACACGCGCGGCTGCGCCGGCACCGAGCAACAATGCAACGACGACCTGACCAGCTCGCAAGCGTCGAAGGTAGAGATCAAGCTCGCCCGCAACCAGACCATCACCGTGGTCGTCGACGGGTACAATGGAGCGTCCGGCGACTTCACGCTGAAGATCACCAAGCTCTGAGTCCGCGCTGAATGTGCCCTGGAGCCGGCCCGACGATGGCGCCTGTTGCGTCGAGCCCGCGAGGGCGCCTCTCCGCGGCGCGGCGCGGCGAGCGCGGTCCGGGCCGCGGCTCGACCTGCGCGCCGCCAGCCGAGCACCCCCGCCGGTTGCGGATGCGTCGGCCGTGGGCGTATCCTGGCGCACGCCTCGTTATCCGCTCGCCTCGAACGGCCACGCACCCCCCAAGGATGGCTATGAATAGATCCGGATTGCGCCTCAGGCCCGCCCTGTCGTCCGCCGCGCTGCTCCTGGCTGCGGGGGTCGTCCTCGCGGCGTCCTGCGCGGAGAGCCCCGACGTGTCGAGCGAGTGCCCCGACGGGCTGTCGCGGTGCAATGGAGAGTGCGTCGAGCTCGAGGCGAACGCCGATCACTGCGGCGCGTGCGGCGACGCCTGCGAAGCGGGGCAGCTCTGCGTGAAGGGCCGCTGCAGCGGGGGCGGCGGCGAGGGCGGCGGCGGCGAGGGCGGCGGTATAGGGACCGGCGTCGGGGGCGGGGAGGCGTGCGGAGAAGGCCAGTCCGACTGCTCGGGCAAATGCGTGAACCTCGAGACCGACCTGCGGAACTGCGGCGATTGCGACGTCGAGTGCGCGGAGGGGCACGTCTGCGCGGACGGCTCCTGCGCGTGCGCGGGCGACCTCACGGCGTGCGAAGGCGCCTGCGTCGATGTGCTGAGCGACAGGCGCAACTGCGGCGAGTGTGAATCCAGCTGCGCGCCTGCCCAGCAGTGCGTCGACGGCGTCTGCACCTGCCCCGCCGGTCTCGCGGCGTGTGATGGCGCGTGCGCCGAACTGCAGACGAGCCAGCTCCACTGCGGCGCCTGCGGCGTCGCGTGCGAGCGAGGGGCGGTATGCCAGGCAGGCGCCTGCACCTGCGTCCTCGGGACGTATGACGAGCTCAGCGACACGTTCCCGCAGAGGGTCACGGGGACCACCATCAGCGGCGAGACGAACTACGATCTCGCGTGCGTGGCCGCCAGCTCGTCGGAGCGGGTCTACCGCTTCACGCCTTCCGAGGCGGGGACATACACGCTGGACACCGTCGGGTCCACCTTCGATACGGCCATCGGGGTGCTGGGAGCGACCACCTGCGCTCAGCTCGCCTGCAACGATGACATTGCCACCGGGGTCGCCCAATCGAGGGTCCGCGCGGTCCTCGAGGCGGGCCAGCAGGTCCTCATCGTCGTGACCGGCTTCGACGGAGGGGAAGGCGATTTCACGCTCAACATGACGAAGGCCGATCCGCCGAAGTGCCCTGGGGGGGCGATCGACGCCGCGCTCCCGGCGACCGTCACCGGCAACACCGAGCACTCCGGCGACGCGATCAGGCCGACGTGCGGAGCTGCAGACAGCCCCGACGCGAGCTACATGTTCACGGCGCCGGCGGCCGGGAAGTATGTATTCGATACCTTCGGCTCCGGGTTCAATACGATCCTGGAGCTGCACGATGGCGCTTGCGATGGCGACGTGCTCACCTGCTCCGACGACGCGGGAGAAGGGTCGCAGTCGCGCGCCACGGTGGAGCTCCGCGCCGGCCAGACGGTCGTGGCGGTCATCGACGGCTTCGAGGGCGCGCGTGGGCCCTATACGCTGAACGTCGACGCGTGGGCTCCGCCCGCGTGCCCCATGATGGATCTGGGCTCCGCCTACCCGCAGACGATCACGGGCCGCACGTCAGGCCGCGACGGCGTCCTCCAGCCCCCGCCGGACTGCGCCACGGGCAATTCCCCCGAGGTCAGCTACAGCTTCACGGCGCCCATCGCCGGCCGGTACACGTTCGATACGAACGGCTCGACCTTCGACACGGTGCTCCACGTTCACGACGGCAGCTGCACGGGCGCCTTGCTGGGGTGCAGCAACGACGCGGAGGGCTTGTCGTCCCAATCGCAGGTGTCCACGCCCCTCGCGCAGGGGCAGACGGCGTATGTGGTCGTGGACGGCGCGTCCGGGAAGCACGGCGCGTACACGCTCAACGTGAGCGGCACCCCGGGCCCCCCGTGCCCGGAGAAGGCGCTGGAGTCGGTCGTCCCGCAGACCGTGTCGGGGACGACCGCCGGCGCCGGCGACTACGTGAGCGCGCCGTGCGGCGTGCCCGGCGGCGAAGACAGGGCGTACAGCTTCACGGCGCCGGCCGACGGATTGTACGTCTTCGATACGCTCGGATCGAGCTTCGACACGCTCGTCCACGTGCACGCCGGCACGTGCGGCGGCGCGGTGCTCGGCTGCAACGACAACGCCGCGGGCGTCCAGTCGCGGGTCGTGGTGCCGCTCGCCGCGGGGCAGGAGACCGTCGTCGTGGTCGATGGCGCCAGCGCCAAACCTCAGGCCGCGGGCGAGTTCGAGCTCAACATCAGCCTGTTCCAGGGGGACGGCATCTGCGGGAACCCCGTCGATCTCGGCTCGACGGTCCCGCAGACGACGAGCGGCTCCACCTTGTTCCAGCCGAACTCGGGCACACCGAGCTGCGTCCCGTCGAGCGGCAACGACAGGGTCTATCGGTTCACCGCGCCGGCGGACGGGACCTACGTCATCGACACGCTGTCGTCGAACTTCGACACCGTCCTTCACGTGCACGACGGCGACAGCTGCTCCGGCCCCGAGCTCGCGTGCAACGACAACGCGGTCATGGCCAGCTCGCGCGTGACCGTGACCCTCACCGAAGGGCAGGTGATCACGATCATCGGCGACAGCCGGCGTTCCTCCTCCGGCAACCTCACCCTCAACATCGCCGCTGTCCCTTGAGCGGGGCGCGCCCTGCTCGGTGACCCGCCGGCCGGGGGGAGCGGGGAGCGGGGCGGCACGGCTGCTGTGGCGGGTCGGCCGCCGAGGCGGGACCGGCGGCGGGCTCGGGGGCCGCGGGCCGGGGAGGCGCGGATCGGCGCGCGTGGGGGCAGGTGGAGCGGCATGGAACGATCGGGAGCCATGGAAGGCGGCCAGCGCTCTCGTCGGTGAGCGACGCGGGCGACGCGTCGACGCTGTCGACGGGCCCGCCCTAGGAGTTTTCTTGAGAGCGGCGCCCGCCCGTGCGAGTCTCGGCCCCCTTGGGACTTGCGCCCGTCGTCCGGGACGCGCCCCTGTGATCCGGGTCGAACCATGCCAAAGGAACGCGTGTTCTCCCTCGATGCCGTTCGGACCGACGGCTGGTTCGAGCGCATAGGCGACGGCATCGGCAGCTTCCAGGCGCTCTGCGAGATCGTGGGCGAGGCGTTCTTTGCCTTCTCGATGATTACGGGCGCCCGCATCACGGCGCTGACCGTCGACCGCCGCAACCCGGACAACACCCTGGTCGACTTCGTTATCGCGCCGCCGGGCGAGGAGGACATCGACGGCGACGTCCAGCGGCTCACGCTCGCGGACTTCCGCCACCGCCTCGTCGGCGCCCTCCTCACGGAGGACACGACGCCGCCCGCGCCCGAGCGGGACACCGACCTCGAGGGCATCCAGCTCCACATCGGGGTCCGCTACCTGCTGCTCGCCCCGCTCTACGGCTACAGCCTCCGCAAGCTCGCCGTCGAGGGGAAGACCTCGCGCCTCCTCCTCCTGCGCGACGGCATCGAGGAGACCCACGAGCTCAACGAGTTCCGCGCCCGCATCCGCTCGCACGTGCGCGACGAGCTCGAGCGCGCCTCGGCCGGCGCGCGCTCCGCCATCGATCTCACGAAGGTCGCCGAGGCCGAGGTCGCCTCGCAGCGCGGCGACTTCCCGAAGGTGATCCAGCTGCTCGGCACCTGGCCGGCCCCGCTCGCGATCTTCCTGCGCACGCCCGAGGGGCAGATGCTCACGCCGGACGCCCGCAGCCTGATCGCCAAGGGCCTCGGCCTCCTCGGCACCGCGTGCGTCAAGCTCGGCGAGGAGCACCAGGGCGAGGAGGTCATGCGCCTCGCCGTCCAGTATGCGCACGACGGGGCCGCGGCCGGCGACATCTTCCGCCGGCTGGGCGAGGCCATGCTCGAGGACGGCCGGGCCGGCGAGGCCATCGGCCCCCTCCGGCGCGCCGCCAACCTCGGCGCCCCGCCGAAGCAGATCTGGCCGCTGCTCGCGCGGGCGTTCGTGCAGCGCAAGAAGTTCGTCGCCGCCCTCGCCTGCGTCCGCGAAGCGCGGAGCGTGGGCGTGGCGGACGCCGACATGGTGGAGGAGATCCGGGAGATCGAGGCCAGCCTGGGGACGGCGCTCACCGCGTGGCGAGGGCTGGTCCTGGCCGCGAACCGCTCCTAGGATCGCGGTCCACCGGTTGGCCGACCGCCTCCATTGACACCCCCGCGGCGGCCGACTAGATCCGGCGCGGATTAAGCCGGGATCGCTCGGATTTTTGCTGCTTCAGGCAGCATCGCCGCGTCGCTCTCACCTTTTTGGACTGCATGGTTCGGGGCCGTGGGCCCCGAGGTCTCGCCCCGAGACGCCGCGCGCCTCGGCGAGATGGTCGACCCCTCCAGGGGTCGACGCGTAGGAGTGCTCTCTCGATGGCCACCTACATCCCCCTGTTCCTGCTGTTTCTCGTCGCCGCGATCATCGCGCTCGCGATGTTCACGCTGACGTCGCTGCTCGGCCCGAGGAACCCGACGCCCGAGAAGATGATCCCGTACGAGTGCGGCAGCGACTCGACGGGCGGGCGGTTCGTCAAGCCGAGCGTGAAGTTCTACCTGACGGCGATCCTCTTTGTCGTGTTCGACATCGAGGCGGTGCTCATCTACCCGTGGTCGGTCCAGTTCCGCACCCTCGGGTGGACGGGCCTCGCGACGATGAGCTCGTTCGTCGCGCTGCTCGTCGTGGCGCTCGTGTACGTGTGGAAGAAGGGAGCTCTGGAATGGGAGAAGTGAAGGCCGGTGGGCCCTCGACGCGGGTGATGGAGGGCTCCGAGCACGGCTTCGCGACCACGCGCGTGGACGCGCTGCTGAACTGGGCGAAGAAGTACTCGCTGTTCCAGTACCCGTTCGTGACGGCCTGCTGCGGCATGGAGTACATGGCGATGGCGAGCCCGCGCTTCGACATGGCGCGGTTCGGCGCCGAGGTGCCGCGCTTCTCGCCGCGCCAGGCCGACCTGCTCTGGGTGGTGGGGACCATCAGCCAGCGCCAGGCGCCGGCGCTCCGCCGCATCTACGAGCAGATGGCGGACCCGAAGTGGGTGCTCGCCTTCGGCACGTGCGCCTCGTGCGGCGGCTTCTACGACAACTACACGACCGTCGCCGGCATCGACAAGGTCATCCCCTGCGACGTCTACGTGCCCGGCTGTCCGCCGCGCCCCGAGGCGGTGCTCGACGGCCTCATGCTGCTCCAGGACAAGATCGCGCGCGGCGATCGCACGCCGGCGATCGTCAAGCCGCGCGAGGACCCGGCGCAGACGACGGAGCACCTGGTCACCCTCCAGCGCAAGGAGCGGAGCCTGCCATGAGCAAGAAGGTCCTAGAGCTCCTCACGGCGCAGTTCCCGGGCGCCGTCCTGGAGACGCACTCGCAGTTCGGCGACGACACGGCGGTGCTCGATCCCGCCGTGTGGCGCGACGCCGCCCTGTTCCTCCGCAACGACCCGCGGACCCTGATGAACATGTTCGTCGACCTGACGGCGGTCGACTACCTCTGGCGCGGCGACGTGCCCCGCTTCGAGGTGGTCTGCCACCTGCGGTCGCTCGAGCGCAACCACCGCATCCGGATCAAGGCGCGCGTCGGCGACGAGGAGGGCAACGGCGCCGAGATCGACTCGATCGTCCCGGTGTGGAAGGGCGCGAACTGGTTCGAGCGCGAGTGCTACGACCTGCTCGGCATCGTCTTCAAGGGGCACCCGGATCTCCGGCGCCTCCTGATGTACCCGGAGTTCGAGGGGCACCCCCTGCGCAAGGACTACCCGGCCAACCGCATCCAGCCGCTCATCCCGTTCCGGGACGTGCCGAACACCGGCAAGCTGCCGCCGTTCGGCCCCGACGAGGGCATGAGCTTCGGCCGCCAGTCGCACGACTTCGCGCGGAGTGGCCCCGGGGCGTCGATCGACGGAGACGAGGCCGTGAGCAACGGCAGGCGCGCGGGCGCGCTGGAGGAGCGGAGCTGACCCATGGAACCCCTGGATCGCGAGCTGGACGAGGCGGAGCTCGACCTACCGAGCGAGCCGATGCTCCTCAACATGGGGCCGTCCCACCCGGCGATGCACGGCACGGTGCGCATCGTGCTCGAGCTGTCCGGTGAGACGATCAACAAGGCCGACGTGCAGATCGGCTACCTGCACCGCGGCTTCGAGAAGATGTGCGAGCGCGGCACGTGGTCGCAGGTCTTCCCGTACGTCGACCGGCTCAACTACGTCTCGCCGATGCTCAACAACGTCGGCTTCGCGCTGGCGGTCGAGAAGATGCTCGGCGTCACGGTCCCCGAGCGCTGCCAGTACTACCGCGTGATCCTCGGCGAGATGGCGCGCATCTGCGATCACATGATCTGCAGCGGCGCCATGGCCATGGAGCTCGGCGCCTTCACGCCGTTCCTCTACCTGTGCCGCGCGCGCGAGATCTTCTGGGAGATCTTCGAGGAGGAGACGGGGGCGCGCCTGACGCACAGCTTCGGCCGCGTCGGCGGCATGGCGCGGCCGCCCACGGCCGACTTCAAGGCGATGGTCCGCGTGGGCCTCGAGCGCGTGCTCGCGCTCATCAACGACGCCGAGAAGCTCATCCTCAAGAACCGCATCTTCCTCGATCGCCTCGACGGCGTCGGGCAGATCTCGCAGGAGGACGCGCTCGCGCTCGGCTGGACGGGCGTCGTGCTCCGGGCGACCGGCGTGCCCTACGACGTGCGCCGGGCGAACCCGTACATGGTCTACGACCGCTTCGACTTCGACGTGCCGGTCGGCACGCGGGGCGACAACTACGATCGGTTCATGTGCCGCCAGGAGGAGATCCGCCAGGCGGGGAGGATCATCGAGCAGGCGCTCGAGCAGATGCCCGACGAGGGGCCCATCAACATCGACGATCCGCGCATCGTGCTGCCGCCGAAGGAGGAGGTCTACACGACCATCGAGGCGACCATCCAGCACTTCAAGATCGTCATGGAGGGCATCAAGGTGCCCGCGGGCGAGTGTTACTCGTACACCGAGGCCGGCAACGGCGAGCTCGGCTTCTACCTCGTGTCCGACGGCAGCGGCACGCCGTACCGCGTGCGCATCCGCCCGCCGTGCTTCGCCACGACGCAGGGGCTCTCCCAGCTCATCACCGGGCTGATGATCCCCGACGTCGTGCCGACCTTCGGCTCCCTCAACATGATCGGCGGGGAGTGCGACCACTAGCGACGGCGCGAGGAGCGCTCCCGTCATCGACTTAGGAAAGCAAGGGCCCTCCGCGGCCCCGCCGGGAATCGAGAGCACGATGCCTACGATCAAGATCGACGGAAGGGAGATCCCCTTCGAGAGCGGTGACACGATCATCCGCGCGGCGCACCGCGCCGGGATCGACATCCCCCATTACTGCTGGCACCCGGGCCTCAGCGTCGCCGCCAACTGCCGGATGTGCCTGGTCGAGGTGCTGCCGCCGCCGGGGCGGCCGGCGATGAGCCTCGACATCCTCCGCTGGGACGCGGCGAAGCAGGACTACGTGCCGGCGGCGAAGCCGAAGCTCCAGCCGTCCTGTCAGATGGCCTGCGCGAACGGCATGGAGGTCCTGTCCGACAACAGCGACCACGTGGCCGAGGCGCGCTCGGCGGTGCAGGAGCTTTTGCTGCTGAACCACCCGGTCGACTGCCCGATCTGCGATCAGGCCGGCGAGTGCCGCCTCCAGGACTACTGGCTGGAGCACCAGCGCAAGGGCAAGCGGATGCGGCAGGAGCCGGTGCACAAGCCGAAGGCGGTCACCTTCGGCCCGACCATCGTGTACGACGCCGAGCGCTGCATCGTCTGCACGCGGTGCATCCGCGTCTGCAACGAGCTCGCCCGGGATCCGGTGCTCTCCGTCCGCGAGCGCGGCAACCTCGGGGAGATCACGGTCTCGCCGGGGCGCGAGCTCGACCACAACTACACGCTCATGACCGAGCACGTCTGCCCGGTCGGCGCGCTCACGTCGCGCGACTTCCGGTTCAAGGCGCGCGTCTGGTTCCTCCGCAGCGCCCGGACCGTCTGCCAGGGCTGCGCGACGGGCTGCAACGCCTACCTCGACTACGATCCGCGCAACAACACGCCGTACCGGCACCGCCCCCGCGAGAACATGGCGGTCAACACGTACTGGATGTGCGACGAGGGCATGCTCTCGTACCGGCACGCGGTCGATGGACGGCTGCTCACGGCGCTCGTCGGCAACGACGACGCGAGCGTCGACGACGCGCTCGCCGCGGCCAAGGAGCAGCTCGCCGGCCACGGCGACGACCCGGCGAAGGTCGCGATCGTCCTGTCGGCGCAGCACTCGAACGAGGACAACTTCGCGCTCTACCACCTCGCCACGACGTACCTCGGCGCGACCGACTTCTTCGTGTCGGGCAAGCCGCTCGGCCAGGGCGACGACATCCTCATCAGCGAGGACAAGAACCCGAACACCCGCGGCGCCGTGCAGATCGCGGCGGCGACCCCGCCGCGCCCGGTCGCGGAGCTGATCCAGGGGATCGCGTCCGGGCAGTACGCGTACGTTGTCGCCCTCGGGTCGGACCTCGAGGTCGACGCGGGCGAGGCGCAGCGGGCGTTCTCGCGGCTGAAGGGGGTGGTGACGATCGCCGCCCACGAGGGGCCGCTCGCGAAGGCCGCGCGCGTCGCGCTGCCGGCGTGCTCCTGGGCCGAGGCCGAGGGGACGTACGTGAACGGCAAGGGCCTGGCGCAGCGGAGCGAGCGGGCGCTGCTCCCGCACGGCGACGCGCGCCCTGCCTGGGAGCTCATCGGCCGGCTCGGGCGCGCGCTCGGGTACGAGACCGGGTGGAAGACCCTGGCCGAGCTCCGCCGCGCGATGCCGCCCGGCGCGGCGCTTGGTGGGGCAGCCGCTCCCACCGCGGCGCTCGGCGCTGCGCCCGCCATCGCCGACGGCGCGCGGGTCGAGCCGAAGAAGACGGAGGCCACGGCATGACCAGCGTCGAGCTCGTTCTCGCGATCGTCAAGATCCTCATCGTCGTCATGTTCCTGCTGAACATGGCGGCGATCGCCACCTGGGCCGACCGGCGCCAGGGCGCGATGGTGCAGGACCGCGTCGGCCCGAACCGGGCGGTCGTCTACCTGCCGTCCCTGGTCGTGCGGGGCATCGTGTTCTTCCCCCCGGCGCTGCTCGCGGCGCTGTCCGTGTTCACGGCGACGCGCGCGGCGTCCGCGCCGGCCGCGGCCGAGACGATGGTGGCCGCCGCGCAGTTCGCGGTGGCCGTGGCCTGGCTCGGGCTGATCGTGTTCTGCGCGTCGGCCCGCAGCGGCGGCCCGATCAACCCGGCGGAAGAGGCGCTCGCCCGCGTCGAGCCCCGCAACATCTTCTACGGGGGCGTCATGGCCCACGTCGCGGTCTTCTTCCTGACGCAGGCGGTCCCGCTCTCGGCGGCGCCCGTCGTCGCGCGGATCGCGTGCGTGCTGCTCGGCGCGCTGCTGCTCGTCACGGGCGCGTACGCCGCGCTGCGCGTGCCCGAGGGCAAGATCCCGCTGCGGCTCCTCGGCACGCTCCACGCCGCGGCCGACGCGATCAAGATGATCTGGAAGGAGGACTTCATCCCGAAGAACGCCGACCGGCTCCTCCACTCGCTCGCGCCGCTGCTCGCGATGTTCCCGGCGCTCGTGACGTTCGCGGTCATCCCGTTCGGCGACAAGCTCTGCTTCGAGGACAACGGCGACGGGGTCTTCGGCTTCGGGGACCTCCCGCTGCTCAAGCGGACGGTCGACCAGGCGCTCACGTGCGGCGGCCACGTCGTGAACCTCCAGGTCGCGGACCTCAACGTCGGCATCCTCTACATCTTCGCGATGGCGGGCACCGGCATCATCGGCGCCGCGCTCGCCGGCTGGGCGAGCGACAACAAGTTCTCGCTGCTCGGCGGCCTGCGCGCCGCGAGCCAGATGGTCAGCTACGAGGTCGCGATGGGCCTCAGCGTCGTCGGCCTCTTCATCATCTACGGCAGCGTCCGGCTCGGCGACATGGTGCAGTGGCAGGCCGAGCACACGTGGGGGATCTTCGTCCAGCCGCTCGCGTTCATCCTGTTCCTCGCGGCCCTCGCGGCCGAGACGAAGCGCATCCCGTTCGATCAGCCCGAGGGCGAGAGCGAGATCGTCGCCGGCTACTTCGTCGAGTACTCCGGGATGAAGTTCGGCATGTTCATGACGGGCGAGTACGTCGAGCTCATCACGTCGAGCGCGCTCCTCGTCACGCTCTTCTTCGGCGGCTACCACCTGCCGTTCCTGGACCGCGACGGCATCAACATCGCCTTCGGCGACGCGACGCTCTTCCAGTACAAGATGACCCACTTCGCCGTGAGCCTGACCTACGTGCTGGCGTTCTTCGGCAAGACGATCCTCATGGCGTGGGTGCAGGTCTTCTTCCGCTGGACGCTGCCGCGCTTCCGTTACGACCAGGTGATGCGGCTCGGGTGGACGAAGCTCCTGCCGCTCACGATCGTCAACATGATGGTCACGGGCATCGTCGTGCTGGCCGTCGACTCGGCGCCCGCGGGGCTCGTCGGCGGTCTCCAGGTCGCGGCGGACGTCACCCACGCGATCGTCGCCCTGGGCGGGTTCGCGGCGGTCGTGGCGCTGATCGCCGGCCTGCTCGAGCCGGTCGAGCGCCAGCGCACCGTCAACTCCACCTCGTCCCGGTTCGCTGCCGCGGCGGGGGGCACCAAGGCGTCGCCGCAGCAGGCGTAGAGGAGGATCTCATGGCGAGAGCTACCCCCAGCACCACGTGGACGAAGCCGGCCGGAAGGCCGGTCGCCGGCAAGCCGATCCCGCGCCCGACCCGGAGCGCCGACGTCCAGGCCTACATCCCCGAGATGGTCAAGGGCCTGGGGATCACGATGAAGCACTTCTTCAAGAACACGAAGGAGATGGTGCTTGGCCAGAAGCCCGACCCGGTGCTGCACGCGCTCGAGCCGGGCGTCACGACGATCAGCTACCCCGAGGAGAAGCGCCCCTACCCGGAGCGCTTCCGGGGCATCCACCGGCTCACGCTGCGCGAGGACAACTCGCCCCGCTGCGTCGCGTGCCTCTGCTGCTCGACGGCGTGCCCGGCGCAGTGCATCGCGATCGAGCCGGCCGAGTACCCCGACGGCGATCGGCGGAAGGGCTACGAGCGGTACCCGAGCAGCTTCGTCATCGACGAGCTCCGCTGCGTCTTCTGCGGCTTCTGCGTCGAGGCGTGCCCCGTCGACGCCATCCGGATGGACACCGGCCTCCACGCGGTGCCCTACGATTCGCGCGAGCAGTTCATCTACCGGCGCGATCTCCTCATGAGCCTCTCCGACCGCTCGGGCTCGCGGCTGACGGCGAACACGCGCCACGAGCCGGGCGACCCGACGCACCCCGGCCTCTCGCGCGACCACGCGGATCACTGAGCAGGTCTTCCTCCCCCGGTAGGCCGTGTCGTTGCGCCGCCTGGCGCGCGCGGTGGAGCCCGGGCATCTCGCCTCTCGTCCGGCCGAGGTTCTGCTAGAAGGGCGGGTCATGGCGACGACGTACGGCTCCTTCGAGGCGGTCATCGGGCTCGAGGTCCACGCGCAGCTCCTCACCCGGACCAAGGCGTTCTGTGGCTGCGCGACCAGCTTCGGCGATCCGCCGAACACGCACACGTGTCCGGTCTGCCTCGGTCTCCCGGGGGCGCTCCCGGTCCTGAACCGCGAGGCGGTCCGGATGGCGGTGAGCGCGGCGCTCGCGCTCGGCTGCACCGTGCAGGAGAGCAGCGTCTTCGCGAGGAAGAACTACTTCTACCCCGACCTGCCGAAGGGCTTCCAGATCAGCCAGTTCGATCGGCCGCTCGCGCTGCGCGGCCAGCTCGAGATCGAGACCGAGGCGGGCAAGACGCGCGCGGGGATCACGCGCGTCCACATGGAGGAGGACGCCGGCAAGAACGTCCACGGCATCGGCGGCCTGTCGGTCGTCGATCTCAACCGCGCCGGCACGCCGCTCATCGAGATCGTCGGTGAGCCCGACCTCCGCTCGGGCGCGGAGGCGGCCGAGTACCTGAAGCGGCTGCGCGAGATCCTGATGTTCATCGGCGTGAACGACGGCAACCTCGAGCAGGGCAGCTTCCGCTGCGACGCCAACGTCTCGGTCCGCAAGGTGGGGGAGACGAAGCTCGGCACGCGGACGGAGCTCAAGAACATCAACTCGTTCCGCTTCGTCGCCGAGGCGATCGATCTCGAGATCCGGCGGCAGATCGCGCTCATCGAGCAGGGCGGCCGCGTCCGGCAGCAGACCCGCGGGTACAACGCCGAGAAGAAGGAGACGTACCTCCTCCGCGACAAGGAGAACGAGTCCGGCTACCGCTACTTCCCCGAGCCGGATCTGCCGCCGCTCGTCGTGGACGAGGCGTTCCTCGCCGACGTGCGCGGCGCGCTCCCGGAGCCGCCGGTCGAGAAGCGGCGCCGCTTCACCGAGTCGCTCGGCCTCACCCCGTACGCGGCGTCGGTCCTGACCGGCCACCCGCAGATCGCCGCGTTCTTCGAGGAGGCCGCGCGCCTCCACGGCGACGCCGTGAAGGTCGCGAACTTCGTCCAGGGCGAGGTGCTGCGCGACACCCGGACGACGGGGCTCTCCGCGGCGTTCCCTGTCGCCCCCGGCCAGGTGGCCGCGCTGCTCCGCCTCGTGGACGAGGGCGCGATCAGCGGCAAGCAGGCCAAGGAGGTGTACACGGCGATGGCCGGCACGGACCGGGCGCCCGGCGACATCGTCCGCGACAAGGGCATGGCCGTGATGAGCGACGCGGGCGCGATCGAGGCGGTCGCCGCGTCGGTCATCGCCGCGAACGAGAAGCAGGCGGCGGCGTACCGCGCCGGCAAGACCGCGCTGTTCGGCTTCTTCGTGGGCCAGATCATGAAGAAGACGGGGGGCAGCGCGAACCCGGCCGTCGTGAACGACGTGCTGAAGCGGCTGCTCGACGGAGCTCCCGCCACGGGCGGGTGACGGGGCTTTTTCCGAGCGCAAGCGTGAAATAGGGTGCCGTCGGGAGGCGCTCTCGCCGCGCGAGCCGGGGCGCGCCCGGCGCCTCCGCCTCGCTGAAGCCCTGGTTCCACGATCGCCCCGAGCGGGCAGGACATCCGACGCATGGTCAGCGCTCGTCCCCTCGACGCCCTCCGCTTCCCTCTCCGCACGGCCGGCTTCGTCGGCCTCACCTTCGGCATGTACGGCCTGCTCGAGGTCGACACCGCGATCTCGCCCGCGGCCGACCGCGAAGTGGTCCTCCACACATGGATGCGCCGGTATGGGCGCGCGCTCCTGAAGCTCTACGGGCTCGACGTGCGCGCGGGCGGCCTCTTCCAGGGGGAGCTCGCGGCGGGGCGCTCCGCCGGCGCGGCCGATCCGGAGGGCGCCGGGTACTGCCCTGGGCGCGACGCAGCCGGGCTCGGCCGGCTGTTCGTGATGAACCACCGCTCCGCGCTCGACATCATGATCACGCTCGCCTTCTTCGAGGCCACGGTCGTGAGCCGGGCCGACCTCGCTGGATGGCCGGTCATCGGCATGGCGGCGCGCCGCGTCGGAACGCTCTTCGTGGACCGTTCCAGCAAGCGCAGCGGCTCTGCGGTCGTCCAGGCGATGTCCTCCGCGCTCAAGGGCGGCCGTGGTGTGATGGTCTACCCCGAAGGGACCACGTTCTCCGGAGATGAGGTGCGGCCGTTCCGTGCGGGCGGCTTCACCGCGGCGTGCCGCGTTGGCGCGGAGATCGTCCCTGTGGGGCTCGTGTACGGCGGCGCCGAGTCCTCCTACGTCGACGAGTCGTTCACGGCGCACATGGCCCGGGTGAGCCGTGCGCGACGTATCCCGGTGGCGCTCGAGGTCGGCGCGCCCATCGCCACGGTAGGCCAGGACGTCGGCGAGGTGCGCGACGAATCGCACCGCGCCGTCCAGGCGCTCGTCCGCCGCGCCCGCGCGCGGCTCGCCGCAGACGGTTAGGCGCCGCGCTCTCTCCTGCGCCGCTGGCTTCTGCGATCGGCCCTCGCTACGATGCGGGCCGCCGGCGACCCCATGGAGCGTGAAGGCAACCCTAGCGAGACCGCCATGGCATGGCAGGTCCTGAAGCCGCCCCGCGGAGGGGCGATCCATAATGAGCTGATGTTCCTGGCGGACGCGAGCGAGCAGCTCACCGGATCGCTTGACCCTCATACGATCCTCGAGCGGCTCGCGCGTCTGTCGGTGCCCTACCTGGCGGACTGGTGCACGGTCGATCTCATCGAGCGTGGCGCCGCGGACGCCATGGGCCTGGTCGGCTCTGTGCCGCCGCCGCCGCCGTCGTCGGACGGCGGTTCCACGTTCGTGGCCGGGCCGGAGGGGATCGACCCGGCGCCCGTGGCGGGCATCTACGCGGCCCGGCGCCATCGCGCCGCGGACTCCGACCCGGCGGGCTCCGATCGCGCGGGCCAGGCGGGCGCGACGCGGCGGCGGTTCTGCCGCGTCGCCGCGAAGCACGTGAACCCCGAGCGCGAGGGGCTCCTGCGCGCGATCTCGCCCGACGCCGAGGAGCGCCTCGGCATCGCCAAGGTGCTGCACAGCGGCGAGTCCGAGCTCTTGCACGAGCTCGATCGCGACAAGAGCGACGAGGCCGCCGAGCGCGCCGCCGCGCTGGAGCAGCTCGGCACGCGGTCGGCGATGGCGGTGCCGCTCATCGCGCGCGGCCGCAAGCTCGGCGTGCTGTCGTTCGGCGTCTCGGAGTCGAACCGCATCTACTCCGCGGACGATCTCGTGCTCGCGGCCGAGCTCGCGCACCGCGTGGCGCTGGCGCTCGACAACGCCTATCTCTACCGGAAGGCGGAGGAGGCGCGCCACGCCGCGGAGCGGAGCGCGGACCGGGCCGCGTGGCTCTTCGCGGTGACGGCCGCGCTGTCCGACGCGATCACGCCGCCCGCGGTGCTCCGCGTGCTCGCGAGCGACGTCGTCGCGGCCGCCGGGGCGATGACCGGCGTGGTGGCGCTGCGCGCCGGGCTCGGCGGCGAGCTCGAGACGGTGCGCTCGACGGGCTACCTCGAGGCGCAGATCGCGCGCTTCAAGAGCTTCGACCTCGGCGCGGAGCTGCCGCTCGCGCGCGCGGTCCGGGAGCGGCAGCCGATCTTCCTCGAGTCGGAGGGGCGCTTCGGCGAGTTCGAGCCGGGCTTCGCGTCGTGCTGCGTCGCGACGGGCGAGCGCGCGTACGCCGCGATCCCGCTCTTCCTCGAGGGGCGCGTGCTCGGCGCCGTCGGGTTCGGCTTCTCGGCGCCGCAGTCGTTCACCGAGGACGACCGGGCGTTCATGCTCGCGCTGGTCCAGCAGAGCGCGCAGGCGCTCGAGCGGGCGCGCCTCTCCGCGCTGCAGACGGAGGAGGCCATGCACCTCTCGCACGAGGTGCTGAAGCAGATGCCCGAGGCCATCCTCGTCACGGACGTCGAGGGCAACATCCGGTACTGGATGGGCGAGGCCGAGTCGATCTTCGGCTACCTGTCCGAGGAGATCGTCGGCAAGAGCATGGCGCTCCTCCACCGCGAGGACGTCCGCGAGGAGAGCACGGCCCGGATCCTCCAGCAGATCGAGGACGCGCGCACCTTCGTCGGCGAGGTCCCGTGCGTGCGGCGCGACGGCTCCGAGGTGCCGATCGAGATCACGGCGTACGCGGTCCACGACCAGGAGGGCCGCCCGCTGTTCCTCGTCGGCATCCACCGCGACATCACCGATCGCAAGCGGGCCGAGGAGGAGCGCGCCCGGCTGATCCGGGTGCAGGCGGCGCGGGCCGAGGCCGAGGAGGCGGCGCGGCGGTTCGCGTTCCTGGCCGAGCTCAGCACGGCGCTGGCCGCGTCGCTGGACTTCACGGCCACGCTCCAGTCGCTCGCGCGGCTCGTCCTGCCGGTGCTCGCCGATTTCTGCCTCGTCGACATCGACGACGGCCTCGGCCTGCGCCACGTCGCGGCCGCGCACGTGAGCCCGCTGAAGGAGCCGCTGCTCCGTTACTTCCATCCGAGCCGGGTCGACGGCGAGCCGGGCCCGGTGGCGCGCGTGCTGCGCACGGGGCGGTCGGAGCTCTACGCGGACGTCCGCGGGGACGTGCTGCTGCACGAGGCGATGACGAGCGAGGAGGCCACGGCCAACCGGACGCTCGCGCCGCTCTCGTACCTCGTGGTGGCGCTCCGGGCGCGCGGGCGCATCCTCGGCGCGATCTCGCTCGTGTCGTCGGAGTCGGGCCGGTTCTTCGAGCGGTCCGACGTCGCCTTCGCGGAGGAGGTGGCGCACCGGGCCGCGCTCGCGCTCGACAACGCGCGCCTGTACCGCGAGGTGCAGGACGCGAACCGGCTGAAGGACGAGTTCCTCGGGACGGTGTCGCACGAGCTGCGGACGCCGCTCAACGCGATCCTCGGCTGGGCGAGGATGATGCAGGCGGGCTCGCTCGATCGGGTCGCGGAGACGCGGGCGCTGTCGGCGGTCGAGCGCAACGCCGAGCACCAGGTGACGCTGATCGACGAGCTGCTCGACGCGTCGCAGGTCGTGACGGGCACGCTGAAGATCGAGCGGCTCGCGGTGGAGCTGACGCTGCCGGTGCAGACGGCGGTCGAGTCGATCCTCCCGTCGGCCGCGGGCAAGGGCGTGGCGATCGAGACGAGGCTCGATCCGGAGGGGGTGTTCGTCGAGGGCGACCCTGCGCGGCTGCAGCAGGTCGTGTGGCACCTGCTCTCGAACGCGGTGAAGTTCGCGCGCCCCGGGGGGCTCGTGCAGGTGCAGCTCTCGCAGGACGAGCGCTTCGCCGAGGTGAAGGTGATCGACGACGGCGAGGGCATCTCGGCGGACTCGCTCCCGCACGTCTTCGAGCGCTTCCGGCAGGAGGACAACAGCGGCGCGCGCCGGCACGGGGGGCTCGGGCTGGGCCTGTCGATCGTGCGGCACATCGTCGGGCTGCACGGCGGCATGGTGCGCGTGACGAGTGCCGGCCCCGGGCGCGGGACGACGTGCACGGTGCAGCTGCCGCTCTCGACGGGCGCGACCGCGACGGCGCTCACGAACGCGGGCATCGCGCCGGATCCGCGCAACCCGTTCCCGCGGCTCACCGGGGTGCGGGTGCTCATCGCGGACGACGATCCCGATACGCTGGCGATGCTCTCGGCGGTGCTTCGGCGCTGCGGGGCCGAGGTCAGCACGGCGACGTCCAGCAACGAGGCGCTCAAGCTGCTGGAGACGTCGGAGCCGGCGCTGCTCGTTGTCGACATCGGGATGCCGGGGGAGGACGGGTACTCGCTGATCCGGCGGGTGCGGGATCTGCTGCCGCGCAAGGTGGGGCGCACGCCGGCGCTGGCGCTGACGCCGTACGCGCGGACCGAGGACCGGGTGCGGGCGCTCGCGGCCGGCTACCAGATGCACGTGCCCAAGCCGATCGAGCCGATCGAGCTGGCGGCGGCGGTGAAGTGCCTGGCGACCGGGTTGATGCCCTGGTCCCGGGAGGACTGACGGGGGATCCGGGGGGCACGCGCCGGGGTGGGGGTGTGCGCGGCAGCGCGCGGGGGGCGCTGGCCATCCGCCAAGACGGGGGCGGGGGAGCTTGCGCATGAAACACCGCCCGGCATGTCTCACTTCGGGCCTTGCCCTCTGAGACGTTTCGTTGCGCGCCACACAAGGCGCGCCTGGGACGTGGAGCTGGCTGGGACCTTATGGCACCTCGTTCGGTGCTCCAGCGCGCCCCCCGCGCGCTGCCGCGCACACCCCCACCCCGGCGCTCACCGTCTGGACGCGTGGGAGAAGAAGGGGGGCGTCCCGAGCCGCCGCGGCCACGGAAGAGCCGCTGCAGCCACAGAAGGGGACCGAGCCCGAAGCGCGCACTCGCATCGCTGAGGGTTGCCCGATGGCGGGATACGCCAACCTGGATCGGGGCATTGCCCACCAGCTACGCAACGACGCGCAAGTGCCTCCTCGGCATTTCATCCCACGTCCTTCCCTCGAGGTCACGTCCTGCTCTTTTCTTGTTCTTCCCCCCCACTGCTTGAAGAAGAACGGCACGCCAGCCTGACCACACTGGTTCCGGATGTCGACGACCCAGGCGGGATCCATCGCCCGCGACCTGGGCCCCGACTCACCCCCGACGATCACCCAATCCATGTGCGATAGATCCAGGTTCGCCAGCGGCCCCAGCAGCGGCTCGAGCGAGAGGAACTTCACCTTCGCACCCGTCGCCCGCAGGTGGTCGATGCGGAGGACGTATTTTTCGTTCTCGACGCTTACGCCCATCCACACGTTCTCAGGCCATGGGAGCTTGCCCGAAAGCTCGGCGAGCCTCTCTGAGCGCTTCGTCAGCACCTGGAAGCAGTGCCAGTGGGCACGCTGCATCACGTCGAAGATGCGACGGATATACTCGAGTGGGACGTCCCCGTGAAGGAGGTCGCTCATCGAGTTGACGAAGATGGTTTGCGGCCTCTTCCACCGGAGGGGAAGCTCGAGCATCTGCGGCTGTAGCGTGAGCTCGAAACCATGCTTGTAATTCGGCTGCCCCATGGCCTGAAGCCGTTCGGCCATGCGCTCGGCGTAGCAGTGTTTGCAGCCAGGGCTGATCTTGTCGCAGCCAGTTACCGGGTTCCATGTGGATTCGGTCCACTCGATTCCAGAGCTGAGAGCCATGTCACATCGTCCGCCGCAGATGGTTCGCAATCTTCAGGGCGATGGGGGCGCCCTTCGGGTTTCCTGCAGCAAAACAGAAAAGGTATAGTGGGCAGTTTGCCGAGTTCTTCAGTACGAGCGGATTCTTGGAGACGCCGGCAAATACGCGTAGGCCCTCAGCGCCGCTTGGCGCACGCCGGGCACGCGATGCGGCCCTGCGCGTTCGGCGCGCACGCCTCGCAGAGCAGGTGCATGCGATCGTCGCAGGCCGCCGGCCGCGCCGTCGCGGCGCCGCACGCCTCGCACGTGAGCCTGTCCAGGCTCGAAGCGCCCGCGGGGAGCCGCAAAACGATGTCCCGCGACTCCTTGCGCCGCCGGAGACGCATGTCGACGAGCGCCGCCGGGACCTCGGCGCTCACCAGCGCGGCGATCGAGCACGTCACCTTCGCCGCGAACCGCGCGGGCAAGGCCTCGAGCTTCGCGTTCCGCTCGGCGATGAGGTGCGCGACCTTGGCCTCGACGGCCTTCGGATCCGCGCGCCGCCGCGGCGCCCGGGCCTCGGCGATCAGGTCCGCGAAATACGACACGATACGATCGTGATCCCGCGCGTGCCTGCGCTCGACCTCGCCGAGCAGCGGCTGCACCGCCGCCCGCACCGCCCGCTCGGCGCGGAGCGCGATCCAGTCCGCCGTGCGATCGTCCGTCGAGAGGGGCGCGGCGCTCGGCTGCACGAGGGCGCTCGGCCAGGCGAGATCCAGGTGCGCGCCCAGCGCGGCGTCCGGCTCGCCGCCGTCGTGCGCGTTCACAACGATCCGCACGAGCCCCTCGCGCCGGTCGTCGGCCTCGACGCCATAAGCGACGACGGCCGCGACGTAGACCGCCGTGCCCGTGGAGACCTGCCCGGGCTCGCAGAGCCCGTTGCGCAGCACGAAGCGGTCCGCGGCGGCCCGCACGTGGGCAGGCCGCGGCGGATCCGCGGCGAGCCGCACCGAGGTGGACACCGGCCGCCCGCGCGCCCTCGCGATGAGCCGCTCGAGCAGCGTGGAGCCGAGCCCACACGCGACGTCCCCGTCCCGATCGGGGTAGAGCGCGAGGGCGCACTCCTCCGGGACCTCGATCTCGGCCGCGAGCTGCGCCGGCAGGAGCGCCACCGCCCGCGCGTCCTCCCGCTCTGCGAGCGCTCCGGCCTCCGCGAGCGCCTCGACCACGAAATCGAGCGGAGAGGGCAGCGCGCCCTCCGTGGGCGAGAGCATCCCCAGCGCCGCGGTCACGCCTCGTAGTCCTTTCCAAAGAGCTTGGCGTCGAGGCGCTTCACCTGCTCGTAACGCCCGCGCGCCGCGGCGAGCTCCTCGGCGATGGCGTCGAAGCCGCTCGCGAGCTCTTCCTCCGAGCGCGACGTCGCATAGAGGGAGACGATCCGCTCCTCCAGATCGCGCTCGTCCGCCATGTTGCCAAGGACCATATCCATCTCGCCCACGACCAGCTCGAACAGGTGCAGGCGGCGGTCGAGCAGATCGAGGACACGCTCCTCGGCGGTGCCCCGCGCGCAGAGGTTGTAGACGCGCACCTCCTCTCGCTGGCCCATCCGGTGCAGCCGCCCGATCCGCTGCTCGATGAGCATGGGGTTGTAGGGAAGATCGAAGTTCACGAGGACATGGCAGTGATGGAGGTTGTGCCCCTCGCCGCCGGCGTCGGTGGAGACGAGCACGCGCGCGCGGCCGTCGCGGAACGCCGAGAGCGCCGCGCGCTTGTCGGCGGCGGAGAGGCCGCCGTGGAACGCCACGGGCTCGACGCCGGCCTCGCGGAGCACGGCCTCGATGTACGAGAGCGTGTCGCGGAACCGGGTGAAGACGAGGACTTGCTCATTGTGAGCGCGCACGAGATCGACGAGGGCGCCGCCCTTCCGGGACGCGCGGACCGAGGCCGCGAGCTTCGCCAGCGCGGCGAGCGCGGCGCGCAGCGCGGGGACGCGCCGCTCGCTCGCGCTCATGCGCTCAAGGCTCCCGCGAACTGCGGCGGGGCTCGAGCCGGCGCCGAGCAGGAGCGTCGAGGCCAGCATCCGGGAGCCGGCGTCGGCCCCGTGCGCGCGCACGAGGGCGAGGACGCGCTCGTAGAGCTCGCGCTCCTCCGGGAGCGGATCGACCAGCGCCGTGCTCACATAGCGGGGCGGCAGCGCGAGGCCGCTGTCCGCGCGGGTGTTGCGCACCATCACCTCGGCGAGCAGGGCGCGCAGCCGCTCCCGGTTCTTCGGCGACAGCGGGTCCTTCGGGTCGACGAACTGCGCGCGGAAGGCCGCCGGGGTCGCGAACTGCCCGGGCTTGAGCAGCGTCACGAGGTTGTAGAGCTCCTCGAGATCGGTCTCGATCGGCGTCGCCGTGAGCATCAGGAGGAACCGGCTGTGCAGGCCGTCGACCAGCTTGAAGCCGGCGGTCGTGCGGCTCTTGACGTGATGGGCCTCGTCGATGATCACGAGGTCCCACGAGGCGGCCTGGACGAGCGGCGCGTGCTTCGCGCTCCTCGCGAGGGCGAGCGACGCGACGACCACGCCCTCCTCTTGCCAGAAGGCCTCGGGGTCCGCCGTGCGCGCGGCGTCGTCGGTCGTGCGCGCGGCGATCCCGGCCTTCTCCGCGAGCTCGCCCGTCCACTGGCCGACGAGCGCAGGAGGGACGAGGACGAGCGCCCGCCGGACCATCCCGCGGAGCTGGTACTCGCGCAGGATCGTCAGCGCCTCGACCGTCTTGCCTAGACCGACCTCGTCCGCGAGCAGCGCGCGCCCGCGGAACACGCGGAGGATGCGCCGCGCGGTCTCGATCTGGTAGCGGTGCGGCTCGACGCCGGTGAGCGCGGCAAGCGCGAGCAGCTCCTCGAACTGCTCGGCCGAGGCGAGCAGGTGAGCGCGCAGCGCGTGGCTCACCGCCGCGAGCGACGACGGCGGGTCCGCGAGCCGCTGGAGCAGCTCGGACCGGTCGAGGCCGGACATCAGGAGCGGCGCCGGCTTCCTGGGCGGCGGCGGGGCCGGCAGGGGAGCCGGTTCGGGCGAGGGCGCCGGCTCCGCCACGCCGGAGGCGGCGGGCAGCCGGGAGGCGGCGGGCGTGCCGCGCGGGCTGGCAGCACGGGCGCGCGGCGGGCGCTCCGGGGTCGTCGGGGTGGCGGGGGGACTTCGTGGCGGCGCGGCGGGCGCTTCGGTCCGCCGAGCCCGCGCGGGTGAGCGGGCCCGAGCGCGGGTGACAGGGCGCTCCGGGGGCGGCGGCCTCTCCGCGCGATGAGCCACGAGGAGTCGCTGGACGTCGTGACGAAAGACGAGCTGTCCCAGCCGGCGCGGGATACCGACGTTGCGGTCGACGCAGAACGTGCTCGCGTTGTAGACAAGGAACGCCGGATCGGCGCTCGTCGATTCGCGCATCCGCTCGATGAGCGCGCTGCCCGCGAGCGCCTTTGGAAGGCCGTGCGCGAGGAGCAGGTCATGCGCCTCGTCGAGCGTCAGCGGCTCCTGGTGCGACCGGCCCGAGAGCGCGAACGCCAAGGTGAAGAGATCCGCGCCGGAGAGCACCCGGCTGCCCGCTTCCGTGGCGAGCAGCCAGCTCACGTCGCTCGCGGAGATCGACGTGATGGGCGTCGTCGAGACCTGCATGCCTCGGCCGCGTGTATCCCTCTGGCTCCGGGATGTCGAGGTGCCATGGGCGCGAGAACGGCAGAAAATTGACGATTATTTTTGGAAATTTGGCGCCCTTGATCGGAATGCGTCCTAGATCTTCTGGCGAAGCCAGCGCGTGAAGGGGCCGAGGAAGGTCTGTTTCCAGTGGACGTTGAAGTACACGTCCGCTTCGCCGAGCTCGGGGTTGTGATCGATGGTGACGGACGCGGCACGATCGAAGAGACCTGCGGTGTCGAACATGGCGGGGCCGAAGCCGGTGCCCTCGACGTAGATGAGCACATCGCCGCGGAAGGCGGAGAGGTTCGACGTGTGGCTCGCGTCGCGTCCCGATAGCCCGCACGCGAGATCGCAGACGCCGGCGATGGCGCCGTAGTTGTCGATGAGGGGACCTGCGAGCTCGAGCCGGGCCTCATCGCTATAGACGAGGCTCTGGGTCTCGAAATCGGCGACGGTGCGGACGAACGAGGGAGTCGGGGCGAGCGCGCCCGGGGGAGGCGGGGCGCCGAAGACGAGCAGCATGGCGAGCTGGTTGGTCGTGCCCGGGGGGAAGATGGGCAGAGGAAACGCGCCCTGAGGATCGGCGGCGGCGCCGCGCAACGCGAGCCCGAGGACGGCGATGCTGGGATCGTAGGTCGAGCCCGCGGCGAGCGCCCCCTCGAGGTTGCTGCAGATCGCGTCGTTGTGCGCGGCGATCTCCGGATCCTCGGTGTAGAAAGTGCCCTCGTAGAGGAACACGCCCGAGAAGGCGCGGGGCGCGCGGTTGACGAGCGCCATGGCCGTGTTGGCGCCCGCGGAGAATCCTCCGATGACGGGCCGCGCGCCGGGGTTCTGCGAGCGCACGAGGGAGAGCGCGAAGAGCCCGTCGTTCGAGAGGGTGTCGAAGTCCCAGTCGGCCATCACGCTGCAATCGGCCGCGCCGGACTCGCACGCGCCGGGCGGGAGCTCGGTCCTCCGCTGATCGACGAGCCAGACGTCGTGACCGGCCATGGCGAGCTCGCCGGCCGCGGACTTCGCGTACCTCCCGGTCTCGCTGATCTCGTAGAATTCGCCCGGGAATGTGAAGGGGCTGAAGAGGATCACGGGCTCGCTGCAGCCGCGGCCGGCCCCACGCTTGCTCACGTGGATGATCGAGAATCGATCCAGGGGGCTGTCCCCGGCGTCCACTTCGTAGACCACCCTCTCGAGCGATGGATGCGGCCGCGTGACCTCGACCGAGGCGATGTCGTACGCGCCGAAGGCGCTGCCCGCGAGAAATCCCAACCATCCCAGCATAGGCGCTTCCCTCCATAAGAACGGGGTGACCACCGCGATGTTCACCGTGGTGCTTCGAGCGGCGCTCGCTGCTCGATGCGTCCATCTTCCGCTCGCTCGTGCGCGGACGCTTGGTTGAAATGGACGAAAGCGTGCGGCGTTGCCGCCTTGTGATGCTGGCTACATGTGGTGTCGTGTGCGGTGGCCCGGCGAAATCACGAGGTCAACCGGCAAGCGTCATGTTTGAAGATCGCTGCGACGTGCTGTGATCGATCGCGAGCGACGAGCGCCGATCGCCAGGCTCATGGGGCGGGAGAGGGCGCGGTCGCGGCGTCACGGCGTGATCGGTAGCGCGACCATGATGTTCGCGTTGCACATCTCGTTCTGCGTGCCCCATCCGGGCAGCACGGGATCCTGGGCGTCGCGCGTGTCGAAGGTGCATGTCACCTCGAGCGAGGAGCCCGGGTCGAGCAGCGGCGGCGTGCGGTACCAGTACACGTTTTGCCAGTGGACGTCCCAGTCCTCCACGCGCGTGATGCAGCTCTCCTGCGCCCCCGACGCCACGCGGATGTCGAAGGTGCGCCCGCGCTCGTGCATGTGCGGCATCACGCCGAGCACCTCGATCGGGGGAAGCGCCGGGTCGATCGCGAGCTCCGCCCGCGTCCTCTTCCACGTGTAGGCCGCGTCCTGCTGGCCGGGAGGCAGCGTGTCCGGGCCGTCCGGCTCGAAGAGGGTCGTGAGGAAGCCGTCGTCCCCGATGAACACGGCGCGCCGCTCCACGGTGTCCTCGTAGCGGAGCCGGAGGCGCGTCGAGTCCTCGGCGGAGGCGCTCGCGTGGTCATGGAGGTTGTAATGCACCTGGACCACGAAATGGTCCTTCGAGGAGAGCGGCGCCCCGGTGCCGACGGGGAACTCGACCACGTTCTGCCCGGGCGCCCAGGCGAACAGCGGCTGGAACGGCATCCCGTCGGACGGGCCGCCGAAGCACTCCCAGCCGGGCCTGTCCGGCGAGGCGCCGTCGAGCTCCGTCATCAGATCCTGGTTCGTCTTGCCCTCCACGAGCGACGGCTCCGAGGGAGTCACCCGGTAGACCGTGACGTGATGAACGATGGACCGGACCCCGGGCGTCACCTGATATCCGGTGATGAAGCGGTCCGCCTCGATGCCCGGGTCCACCTGGAAGCACCGCCACTCGTCGTACGCCGCGAGCGGATTGGCGGGGTCGACCACGGGGGTGATCGGCGGTGTCATGTAGTCGACGCCGCCCTCGAGCGTGGGCACGGGTGGGGCGGGCGGCGCGCCCGCGCGCTCTCCCTCGGCGCGCGCCCCGGTCGCCCAGCGATGGATGATGTCGATCTCCTCGGCGGTGAGCGTCGCCTCGTCCTCGAAGTCGCCGCACGAGCCGTCGTGCGTCACGAGAAACGGGGGCATATGGCCGCCCTGCACGGCGTCGTCGATCGCGCCTGCGCGCGCCTTCGCCGAGACGTAGTCGTCCAGGCGGAAGGGCGCGAGCCCGCCCTCCTGATGACACGCGGCGCACCTGGACGTCGTTATCGGCGCGACGTCCTGCCAGAACGTGGGCTCCGGCGTCGGCTCCTGCGCCGCGCATCCGAGCGAGAGCGCGAGCGGCACGACGGCCGAGAGGCCGCGCGCGTGGAGGGGCAGGATCGTCATTCGCGTCGATCGCCTCGGGTCGTGCTGCTTCAAGCGGGCCTCCATAAAATGTGTATTACGTACACGTTTGTGTGTGTGGTATACGCAGTCGCGGGATGGCTGTCAAACCAACGAGGCGTCGGAAAACGGCGACGGAGTACAGCGGCGGCGGCGACGCCGTGCGCAGCCTGGAGCTCCTCTGGGGGGCCAGGAAGCGGCCGAGCCGGGGGCCCAAGCCTGGCCTGAGCCTCGATCAGATCGTGCGGGCCGCCATCGAGCTCGCCGACGGCGAGGGGCTCTCGGCGCTGTCGATGCAGCGGGTCGCCGGGAAGCTCGGGTTCACCACGATGTCGCTCTACCGGTACGTTCCGAGCAAGGCCGAGCTCCTGGATCTCATGCTGGACACCGTCGCGGGGGAGCTGCCGCTGGTCGACGACGTCCCCGGGGGGTGGCGGGCCAAGCTCGAGGCGGCGGCGCTGGCGGACTGGGCGCTCTACCACCGCCACCCGTGGTTCTTGCACGTGACGCCGGTGCGCCCCGTGATGGGGCCGAACGGGATGGCGGCGTACGACGCGGAGCTCCGCGCGGCCTGCGGGATCGGCCTCACCGACCGCGAGGTGATCGCCGTCGTCCACCTCGTCGACGGGTACGTCCGAGGCGCGGCGAGGCTCTCGGTGGACGTGGCCGAGGCCGAGCGGGAGACCGGCGTCACCGACGCGCAGTGGTGGTCCGAGCGCGCGTACTTCTGGGACAAGCTCTTCGACCCGGGGCGCCTCCCGACGATGGCGAAGCTGATGCGCTCGGGCGCCTTCGGCGAGCACCCCTTCACGGAGGAGGTGTTCCTGTTCGGCCTGCAGCGCGTGCTCGAGGGCATCGAGGCGCTCGTCCGGTCGCGCTCCCGTCGATGTGACGAAAGTCCCGAAACGTCACGGTCTCCAGCGCGGGGTTGTGACGAAAGTCTCCCTGATGCCCCTCGGCATGACGAGAAGTCGACGTGCGCGCAGTGCGGCGGCGAGATCGCCCAGTCCTCCACGGGGCGGCCGCGCGCTTACTGCTCGCGCGCTTGCCAGCAGCGCGCTTACCGGGCGCGCAACGGATAGTTGTCCCCCTCAGTCCACATGGGTTGAGCGACCCATTGCGTGGACTGCGTGGACCTGATCGACCCCCTGCCGCCCATCCCGCCGAACGCCTGGGAGCTCGGCCTCAGCGACCCCGGCGAGACGACGGACCTGCACCGACCGTCGCCGGCCTCCGAGAGGAGCCAGCGCGCGGCGCTTGATCCGTATAGTATACCCCCCTATGCTATAGGCGTGCACACGGTCGAGAACAAGAAGAAGCTCATCGCGCGCGTCCGGCGGATCCGCGGGCAGCTCGAAGCGGTCGAGCGGGCCCTCGAGGGTGAAGCGGGTTGCTCGGAGGTCCTGCAGACGGTGACCTCGGCGCGTGGCGCGCTGAACGGCCTCGTGGGCGAGCTCATCGAGGGGCACATCCGCACGCACGTCATCGACGGGGAGCGCGCAACGGCACCCCAGCGGGAGGCCGCGGAGGAGCTGGTTCAGATCGTCCGCGCCTATGTGAAGTGAAGGAAGCAACGATGAGCGACTCCACGGGATCCGATCGGCTCGCCCAGCTTCGACACGCCCACGACCACGGCGCCGCCGCGCCTTCGCACGAAGCCAGGACCCGGTGGGTCGTCGCGCTGACCTTCGCCATGATGGTGGCGGAGCTCGTGGTCGGCTATGCGACGAACTCGCTCGCGCTCACGGCCGACGGCTGGCACATGGCCACGCATGCGGGCGCGCTCGGCATGTCGGCCTTCGCGTACTGGTTCGCGCGCAAGCAGTCCGGGTCGAGCGCGTTCTCCTTCGGCACGGGCAAGGTGCACGCCCTCGCCGGGTACACGAGCGCGGTCGCGCTCGCGCTCATCGCGCTGCTCATGGTCGTCGAGTCGCTGCGCCGCTTCCTCCATCCCGAGTCGATCGCCTTCTCCGAGGCGCTTCCCGTCGCCGTCGTCGGTCTCGCGGTCAACCTCGTCAGCGTGCGGCTCCTCCACGCCGACGAGCACCATCACGAGGCGGACGACGACCACCCAGACCACGATCACCACGACCATGGCCATGACGATCACGACGACGATCACGCCCATGGCCACGACCACCACGGGCACGACCACAATTTGCGCGCGGCGTACTTCCACGTCCTCGCGGACGCGCTGACCAGCGTGCTCGCGATCCTCGCCCTCCTCGGCGGGCGCTACCTTGGCTGGACGTTCCTCGACGCCGCGATGGGCATCGTCGGCGGGCTCGTCATCGCGAAGTGGAGCTACGGACTCTGCCGACAGGCGGCCAGGCAGCTGCTCGACGTCGTCCCTTCCGAGTCCCTTGCTCAGCGCATCCGCGATCGTATCGAGTCCACCTTCGCAGGAGCGAGCGTCGTCGATCTCCACCTGTGGGACATCGGCCCCGGCGCGCGCGCCTGCATCGTTTCGGTCGCGGTACCGAGCCCTCTGGCGCCTTCCGCCTACCGTGACGCGCTCGTCCCGATCGCCAGCCTCCAGCACGTCACGGTCGAGGTTCACCCGCTCTCTGCCGGTGACGCGCGGAGGGGCTCATGAACTTCGGCGCGATCTTGCTCCTCGCGCTCGGGCTCGCGATGGACGCGACCGCTGTCGCGGCGGCACGAGGGCTGTCGGTCCCGGCGATCCGGGCGCGCCATGTCCTGCTCGTCGCCGGGTTCTTCGGCGGCGCTCAGGCCCTGATGCCCGTCATCGGCTGGCTGCTCGGAGAGCAGATCGGTCCGCGCGTGCAGGCGTGGGACCACTGGATCGCGTTCGTGCTGCTCGCGTTCATCGGCGGAAAGATGCTCTGGGAAGCCCGCGGCGACGGCGACAGCGAGGGCGAGACCACGGCCGATTCCTTCGCGTTGAGCTCGATGTTCGTGCTGGCGATCGCCACGAGCATCGACGCCCTCGCCGTGGGTATCACGCTGCCGATGCTGAACGCCCCGTTCGCGATCTCCGTCGTGACGATCGGCGTCGTCACGGCGCTGCTCAGCGCAGCGGGGCTCTTCGCGGGACGGCGGTTCGGGGCGATGCTCGGCAAGCGTCTCGACCTCGCTGGGGGGATCGTGCTCATTGGACTCGGGTTCAAGATTCTCCTCGAACACCTTTTGCTGTCGTAGGCGTTTCCCCGCGGACCGCGCCCGCCGGCTTCCGAGTGCGCAGGGACGAGGCGAGCTCGAGGTGCGCCGCAGCGCTCGCTCAGATCGACAGCGCCATCGGCGAGCGCGGCCGCGCGCTGGCCGCCGCGTCGCTGCGCGGCGCGCCCCAGCCGCCGCCCGGCGCCTCCGCGGCCTCGCTGACGCCGAACGCGCGCTGCACGAAGGACGAGCTCCGCGCATAGGCGAACAAGTCGCTCGGCCGGATGGCGGGCATGCCGCGGTGCAGCCGCCGTACGAGCAGCAGCGTGTAGAGGTCCATGTAACGCTCGACCATGCGGGCAGCGGAGTAGCGCTGGAGCGTGACCTTCCGGCCGTATCGCCCCATGCGCGCGGCGAGCGCGGGGTCGTCGCGGAGCTCCGTCAGCCTGGCCGCGAGCGTCTCGGCGTCCCCGGAAGGCACGAGGAAGCCCGTGTACCCCTCGGTGAGGGCCGTGGGCACGCCGCCCACCGCGGTCGCGACGACGGGGAGCCCGGCGGCCATCGCCTCGAGGACGGCGAGCGGCAGGCCCTCGGCGACGGAGGTGAGGGCGAACGCGTCGAGCGCGGCCAGGATCTGGGGCACGCCGTGCCGCCCGCCGACGATGAGCGCGCGCTCGGACAGGCCGAGCTCGCGCGCGAGCGCGACGAGCCGCGCCCGCTCCGGGCCATCTCCGACGAGGAGCAGCCGCCCGTCCTCCGGCAGCGCCTGCGCGGCCGCGCGCAGGAGCATTGCATGGTTCTTCACGGCTGAGAGGCACCCCACGCTCCCGAGCACCCAGGCCCGCTGCGAGATGCCGAGCTCGGCCCTGACACGGGCCCTGGCCACGGGATCGGGCGCGAACCGCGAGAGGTCGAGGCCGCTGGCGACGACGTGCAGCTTCTCGGCGCTGACCTGACCCTGGTTGACCAGGGCCTCGGCGGCCGGCCGCGACACCGCGACGTGGGCGTCGACGAACGCGGCGGCGGCGCTGCGCAGCCATCGCCGGCCTTGCAGGTCGTCCGAGACGCCGTGCTTCGTGTGGACGACCGGGACGCGATGCAGCCAGCCTGCGGGCGCGGAATAGAGGAGCGGCTGCAGGTCGTGCGCATGGACGAGCGAGATCCCTCTCGCCCTGAAGAGCGCGACGAGCCGGGCGGTCATGCTCACGTCGAAGCCGCGGCGCTTCGGCAGGAGCTGCACCTCGACGCCGCGCCGCCGCAGCTGCTCTGCCCGCGGACCGTCCGGATCATCGGCGATGGCGATCACGGTCACGTCATGGCCCGCAGCGCGCTGGAGCGCCGTCAGATCGACGACCACCTGCTCGGCGTCGTCGGCCTTCAAGCTGCCCACCACGTGCGCGATCCCGAGCTTCCATGGAAGCCCCGCCCGGTCCCGGTCGCGGTCTCCCGCGCCGTAAATGTCACGAACATCCATGTCTCCCCCCCTCGAACGAAACGGATGGAACGGTGTCGACGCGCGCTGCTCGTCCAGCGTGCCTGCGCTGCCTGGCTCCTCGAGGCGTGATCTGGCTTCTCCGATCGGCGGAGCGGCGCTCCGCTCCCTGGCCGACGCAGCGAAGCGATGATGGACGAGCGTCCTGGGCTTGAGAAGCGTAAGCGCCGCGGCACGCCGAGGCCGATGCGCGGCGGATGGTAGGAAAATTGATTGGTGTGGAATATAGGCTGAACCCGGAATGTGGCAATACAAAACTGTGATGAATGGTAAGACGGCAGTGCGCGAGGAGGGGTGTCCAGCTGTCCAGTTGTCCAGGCCGGCCCGGGCCGCGCGCCGCGCGCTCGCTCCGGCTGAACGGGATCCGTCCGCGACTTCCGACCTCGGCGCGAATGTCGGGTTTCTTCCGGGGCTGCGTACGGTTTTATCTGCTCGCTCCCCTTGGCGCGGAGCTTCGCGACCGCGTCGAGCGCGGCGGCCGGCAGGTCGCCCTCTCCCCGCGGCTCAGGCCAGGAGGCCTGGCAGGGGCCCGGTGCACACGCCGGGAATGCCGAAGGTGGTCACGTCGTCGAGGCCCATGGCGTTGCATACCGACACGAGCAGGTTGTTGTGCGGCAGATCGGCGTACTTCATGTAGCGGCCCATCTTGAAGTAGCCGCCCGCGCCGCCCGCGAGCACCCAGGGGATATCCTTGTACGTGTGCGTGTTGCCGACGCCGAGCTCGTTGCCCCAGAGCAGCAGGGTGTTGTCCAGCACCGAGCTGCCGTCCACTTCCTTCGCGAGCGCCAGCTGATCCAGCACGTATTTCACTTGCTCGCTGTGCCAGACGTTGATCTTCACGAGCTTCTCGTTCGCGACCGCATCGTTGTCGCCGGCGTGGGAGAGCTCGTGGTGCTCCTCGTTCACCCCGATCCAGGGATAGTACTGCCAGCTATCGGCGTTGGCCCACATGAACGTGGAGACGCGGGTCATGCCGCAGATGTGCGCGAGCAGCATCAGGTCGGTCTGCAGCCGGCCGACCTTCGGATAGTTCTCCATCGCTCGCGTGTCGAACTTCTCCGGCATCGTGAGCGGCGTGCACGAGACCACCGAGCTCTGCAGCCGCTGCTCGATGTTGCGGATACCGCCGAGGTGCGCCTCGAGCCGCGCCTTGTCCTCGGAGCTGACGCGCGACTTCAGTCGGCCGATATCGTCCTTGAGGAAGTCCAGCACGCTCTGGCGCTCCGCGATCAGCCGCTGCAGCTCCGTTTCGGAGAGATCCGCGTTGGCGAAGATGCGCGAGTACATCTGGAATGGATCGTCGACGGCCGTGTTCGGCTGGTTCGGACCGCGGTACGAGATCACGCGGAGCGGCTCCTGCCCCTCGATGCGCACGCCGAACTCGAGCGACGGGAACTGGCTGCTCTTGCCGATGCGATTGGCGATGTGCTGGTCGACGGAGATGCGATCCGCCCAGCCGGCGGGGCCGCCCGCGCCCGTGAAGCTGCCGGCGAGCAGCGAGCCGCCCGTGAGCATCGCGCCGGGGCCCTTCATGTGCGGTCCGCCGGGTTTGTTCTCGCTCGTGACGCCGAGCTCGTCCTCGACCGTCGAGTTCATGTGCACGCCCTTGAGCACAAGCATCCTCTGCTTGTGCTCCTCGAGCGGCGCCAGGATCGGGCCGAGCGAGAGCGGCGCCTCGTGCGCATCCCCTGCCGGAAAGAACGCCGACGGCACCGTGCCGTTCGCCGAGAAGATGCCGATGAAGCGCCTGGCGCCCGGCTGTTTCGCGTCCTGTCCAAACACCGTGGCGCTCCGCCAGACGGGGCTCGTGAGCGCGACGGTCAGGGCGCCGAGCCCGCCCAGCAGCTTGCGGCGGCTGATCTGGGTGCGGAGGTCGATAGGGCCTCTTCGGTTCATGGCATCTCCTTCGTGTGCGCGTCGATCGGACGGCGGTAAAGGAAGGCGTCCGTCTCCACGACGGCGCGGGGAAGCGCGTTCAGATCCTGGCCGGCGGCCTTGAAGGTCTCGAGCAAGCTCTCCATCGAGCAACCATCCATGTCCTGCTCGAAGCGGGCGATCGCGAAGCGGAACCACTGGCGCGCCACGCACTCTTCCACCTCGGCGCTGCCCGCGAGCCTACTGCCGAGCTCTGCCACGCCCTCGAACTCGCCGTCCATGTCGCGGGTGGCGATGACCTTGCCGCTCGCGTCGACCGGCTCGCCGCCGTCGAGCTCGCGGTAGCGGCCGATCGCGTCGTAGTGCTCGAAGCCGAAGCCGATAGGGTCGAGCAGCTGGTGGCAGCCGACGCAGCTCGGGTCCACCTCGTGCTGCGACAGCCGCTCTCGGGTCGAGCTGCTCGGGTCGACCTCGGGCGGCTTGGGGATGTTGGCCGGCGGGGCCGGCAGTTGCTGGCAGAGCAGCGCCTCGCGCACGAACTTCCCTCGGTAGATCGGCGAGCTCTCTGCGGGCTTCGCCTGGATGGCGAGCAGCGCCGGGAGCGTCAGGATACCCGAGGTGGCGCCGTCCGTGCGCTTCAGCGGCTGGAAGGAGTCGTCGCCGGTGACGCCGTAGTACCCGTCGAGATCCTTGTTGTAGAAGACCGTCGTCGAGGTGAGGAGCGCGCTCAGCTTGCCTCCCTCGTCGTCGAGCACGTGGTCGAAGAAGGCGTCGGCCTGCCCGCGCAGCGACTCACGGAACGACCGCGATTGCCACTCGGGGAAGGCGTCCGCGTCCTTCACCACGCTGTTCAGGCCGTTCAGGTGCGTCCAGCTGCCGAGGAAGCGATGGACCAGCCTCTCGCCGCGCTCGTCCTCCAGCATCCAGTCGAGCTGCGCCGCGACGCCCTCCTTCGTGGTCAGGCTGCCGTCTTCGATGGCCTCGTTCAGCCTGGCGTCCGGCAGGGTGCCCCACAGCATGTAGGAGAGGCGAGCGGCCACCTCGTAAGGAGAGAGCTTCACGGCGCGATCGCTCACCTTCTCCGAGGTGCCGATCTCGACGCGGTACAGGAAGCGCGGCGACTGCAGCATGCCGCGGAGCAGGAGCTCGATCCCGTGCTCGTAGCTCGTCTCCGCGCCGACGTCGAAGAGCTGCAGGTGTCGCTCGATGTCCGCCGCGTCCGTGATCGGGGCGCGGTAGGCGCGGGCGCCGAAGCCCACGACCAGCTGGCGCGCGCACTCGCGCGGCTCGGCTCCGGCCTCGCAAGGCGCGATCCTGTCGAGCGCCTCCGGATCGCCGGCGACGGCCGCGGCGATGACGTCCGCCGCGGCCTGGAAATGCTCGAGCTCGACCTGCGTGACGTCCGGCTGCAAGAGGCCGAACGCCGACGCCTCGATCGCGGGGCCGAGCGCCGCGTCGAGGCCGGGCACGTCGCCGGCGAGGTCGCGCACGGTGTTCAGGTACTGCTCCCGCGAGAGCAGCCGCATCGGCGAAGGCCCAGGATCGATGGTGCTCGCGTCGCACCTCAATGGCTCGCCCGGGCCCGAAGGCCCCGAGCCCGAGCCTCCGCTGCTCGAGCTGCCGCTCGTGCCGTTCGTGCCCTCCGCCGGCGATTTGCCGTCTTCGCTGCCCAGGTTGCCGATGCACGCCGACAGCGCGAGCGCCGCGGCGAGCAGGCCCACGCTTCCGTGGGACTTGAATTGTTCAATCGATGATGTAGTCATTCAGGGCTCCGCTCGAGGCAGCTGGCTACTCAGCCTCGGTGGGAGACCCGCTCGGGCGCGATCACCTTTTTCGTCGTCGAAACGTGGAGACGTTTCGATTGGTACGAAGAGGTAGGTCCACGGTCGCCGCGCTCCGACCCGACCGCGGGAGCGCCGCCGGCTCACGGTCCTTCGATGCTGCAGCACACAGCGCAATCGTAGGCTTCGAGCAATTCGCGCCCGGCGCACGGGACGTCGCCGCACGCGGTCCCCTTCAAGGCGCCGCAGCTCGGGAGGCATTCCCCTTCGACCTCGATCGAATGCGGCGGATCGCAGGGCGTGTCGTTGCCCGGGGGCTCGTCGCCGTCGGGCGTGAAGTACAGCCGATCCAGCTGGACGCCCTCGACGGCGTTCGCGAGGACGAGCTCGTGCGCTCCGGCCGAGAGGGGGAACCGGAGCGGCTCGCCATAGCGCGTGTTGTCGTGGAGATCGTCCCAGAACCAGATGTCACCGACGCTGATGCGCCAGAGGTACCAGGGGCCGCCGTCCACCTGGAACCAGAAGCGGTTGTTGAGGGCACCCGGAGCGTGGATCCGCCCCCAGATCACGTACTCTGCCCCGCTCGGCGCCTCGAAGCGGTAGCGAGCCCGCGCGAGCCCCGGCGCGTCGTCCGAGGGCATTCCGCCAGGGGGCGCGATGAAGCGGCCCTCGGAAGCGCGGCTGTCTTCACCGACGGTGAAGCCGTCGCTCAGCTCTCCGAGCTCCGCCTCGATATACGACGATCCGGACACGACAGGCGCCCAGGCTCCGACCGAGGTGATCTCCGCATCACACCCGGAGGCCGCAAGGCAGCCGAGCGCCACGATGCGAGCGGCCGAGCAGCGCTTCACGGCTGATCCAGGAACCGCCTTAGCTTCGCGCTGTGGGGGCTCTTGGGATACTGCTTGACGAAGGCCTGAGCGCGCCGCTTCGCCTCCTGCGCGTTGCCGCGCGCGGCCAGCACGTCGATGGCGAGCACCTCGCGCTCCTGCCGGAGCACGCCGTTCGGGAACTGCGCGCGCAGGCGCTCGAGGAGCGCCGTGGCTCCCGCCACGTCTCCGGAGCGCAGCTTGGCGCGCGCTTCCGTGAGCAGCGCGCTCTCCGCGCGCAGAAGATCGGTCTCCGTCGGCTTCGGTCCGCTCGGCCTCCGGGTCGGCTCTCCCGCGGTGGGACCATCGAGCGGCGGCGCCGGAAGCGCCTTGGGCTCCTCCAGAGGCGCCACAGGGGCCTGCGGCACCTCCGCGGGCGCGCGCTCCGGGGCCGCCGCGTGGGGCGGCGCAGGCGGCTCGTCCGGGGAGGAGAGGGCCCAGTACCCTCCGCCGAGCACCAGGCCGCCGCCCACGAGCACAGCCGCTGCCTTGATCGAGAGCGCCGACGGCAACAGCGAACCGACGCCAGCCTTCGTGGCAGCGGCGGCGCTCGCGCCGGCCGTGGCGCCGACGGCCGTCCCCGCCGCCAGCTGGCCCGCGATGCCGCGCCATGCGCGCTCCTTCGCGCCCTCGGGCGGACCCACGTGGCGCACGCTTCCCAGGAGCTCTCGCTCGAGCGGGTCCGCCCCGCTCTTGACGCTCAGCAGCCGTTCAGGATCCCCCATCACACGGCCTCCTTTCGGCTCGTGTCCTGTGCCAGCGCGAGGCGCTTGACCTCGCGGGAGAAGGTCTCGCGCGCCAGGCGGAGGCGCGAGCGCACGGTGCCCACGGAAATGCCCAGCAGGTCCGCGATCTCCTGCCCCGACTTCTCCTCGAGCTCGAACAGGACGAACACGAGGCGCTGCGGCTCCGGCAGCTTGTTCAAGATGGCCTCCGCCGCCTGCGCGCGCTGCCGCGACTCCGCGCTCAGCGCGAGCTCCTCGGACGCGCCGCCGTAGAGGTCCATCTCCGCGGCGTCCGTCGTGACCTCGCGCCGGAACCGCGCTGAGCGCCGGTAGTCGCTCGCGACACGCTGGCAGATGCCGAAGAGCCATGTCGTGAGGAGCGATCGACCCTCGAACTCGGGGAGCTTGAAATGCGCGGTCAAGAACACCTTCTGCGCCAGGTCGAGCACGTCCGCCTCGCGCACCCCGAGGCGCCTGAGCGAGCACCAGACGAAGTTGAAGTGTGCGTCGTAGAGGGCTCGAAACTCGGGGTCCGGTGTGCTCATGCCGTGACGTCCCGGTGACCTGTCAGCGAACGAGACGAGCAGACGCCGCCAGCTCGAGCGCGGAATTGTGCAGGGACGATACCACTCGGCCATCTGGAGCGACAAACGGGTTGAAACCACAAGAAAAAGCAGGAATTTTTCACAGGGAGACGGGGAGGCGGGGAGCGAGAGACGGCGAGGAGGGAGAAATTCATTTCTTCTTCCTCCCCGCCTCCCCGCCTCCCTGTGAAAATTCTCCGGGTTTCAACGTGATCGGTGCTCTAGTGGGGACGCCGGCCCGCGACGATCACAAATAAATGCGCGTGCTCCGCGCGGCGGCTACCCTCGCGTCGTCCGGATGCGGAGGCGTCGCGCTTTTCCCGTGGTTTTTTGTGCGATGCTGGCGGCTTCGGGGACCGCCGCGGCGCAGACCGAGCCGTTCCTGAGCGTGACGCGCGGCGCTGGCGCCGAGATCTGCCCGGACGCGGCGCGCCTCATCGAGCGCGTCGAGCAGCTGCGCGGTCGGCCCGAGACGGGTGCGAGCAGCTCCTACCTCGTCGACTTCACCCGGGATACCGACGGCTTCCGCGCGTCCATCCGCAGCGGGAGCGGCGCGCGCGAGCTGCGCGATCGCAGCCGCAGCTGCGCCGGGCTCGAGCAGGCGACCGCGGTGACGCTCGCGCTGCTGCTCGACTCCGACGGGCAGGCGTCGTCCCCGCAGGAGCCCGGGGTCGAGGCGCGCGACGCGCCGCCGCCCGCGCCTCCAGCGCCGGCACCTTCACCCAGCGCCTCGGCGGAGCGGCCGCCGGTCGCGCGGCCCGCGCCAGCGGGCGCCGGCGGCGGCGAGCGCGAGGCGTCGACGTCCGGACGTGGCGCCACGCGGCTCACGCTGGCGGCGGGCGCTGCCGGCCTGTTCGGCGTGGTGCGTCCCTTCGCGCCCGCGCTCTCCGCGGACCTCGGCATCGGCGGTGCGCGATTTCGAGCGGCGATCGGCGCGCTCTGGCTCGTCCCGCAGACGCTGGAGCTCGGGCCGGGCGAGCTCCGCGAGACGATGCTCGGCGGCGCCGTGCGCGCCTGCTTCGCGGCCGCGGGTGTTCGAGGCCTGCGCTTCGACGTGTGCTCCGGCGTTCACGCTGGCCGGCTGAAGGTGGCGGCCAGCGGCTTCACGCGGAACGACGCCGTCGAGAAGACGTGGCTGGCGGTGCCGATCGAGCTGTCGCTGGCGAGCCTGGCAGGTCCGCTCGGCTTCGAGGTCGGCGCCGCCGCGCTGGTGCCGCTCCGGCGCAACGATTTCTCGGTGGATGGCGTGGGGGTCGCGTACAGATCGCCGCCGGTCGGCGCGCTTGTGTCACTCCGCGGCGTCGGCAGCTGGATGCTGTAGGTCTCTATCTCGAGCGGCGAGCGCGTCGTGCGCTTCTCCCAGCAATGCTAGCCTAGGAGGGTGGCATATCGCACTCGTATCGAGGAAGGCCCGCGCTGCCGCTTTCATGCTCTCGCCCCCTCGACGGAGGAGTGCGCGCGCTGCGGCGCTCCCGTCTGCCACGTGTGCGTCTCCTTCTCCGCTTCCCACGGGGTCGCCTGCCCTGGCTGCGAGCGTGCGATCCGGCGCGGTCGCGCGCTCAGGAGCGCGGGCGTCGCGGCGGTCTTGCTCGCGGCGGTGGGCGGCGTCGCGGCGGCGTACATCCACGCTGCCGCGGCCGTGCGGATACCGCCGGAGGGCCTCGCCGCGACCGAGCGCGCGCTGGAGGCGAACCCCTGTGAGGAGGACCTGATGCTCACGCTGGCCGAGCTCCTCCGTCGCGCCAATCGCGATCGCGAGGTGATCGAGCGCAGCGAGGCGTTCCTCGCGGCGTGCGGCCACGGGCCCAGGCTGCTCTGGAAGATCCGCGCCGCCCACAACCGCCGCGGAGAGTACTCCGGGGCGGAGCGCGCGGCGACGCGGCTGATCGAGCAGAGCCCGGCCGACGGGGACGCCTATTGCGGGCGCGCCGAGTCGCGGGAGCGCCAGGGAAAGCTCGAGGAGGCGGCCGCCGACTACGAGCAATGCATCGCGCTCCGCCCGCACCAGCGGGGGGCGCCCGTCCACCTGGCGCGCGTCTATCAGGATCTCCGCCGCCCGTGCGACAGCATCGCGCCGCTCGCCCAGCTCCTCTATTACCATGCCGATGAAGGGACGCGGCTCGTGGGGTGGTCTGGCTTCACCGTGATGGAGATGGCGAGCCAGCTCGCCACCTCGGCCGAGTGCCAGCCTCTCGCCGTCACCGGACAGGCGCTCTTGCAGCGCGGGGAGGACCGCCTGGCTCGAGGCGAAGCAGCGATCGACGGCAAGGAAAAGGGCGTCTTCGTCGTCGATGCAATGGTGAGCCACGTGCTTGTACAGAGGGCGTTCGCGGACCGGATCGGCCTCTCCGCCGGGCCGCGTGTGCTGCGGGTGTGGACGCCGAGCGGCCTTCAGGAGGCGAAGCTCGCCGTCGCCGGCCGGCTGGAGGTGGAAGGCGCCTCCGCCCCGAGCGTGAAGCTCGCGATCGTGGAGGACCTCCCCGGCGTGGCGGGCGTGCTGGGGCACTCGTTCCTGCTCCGGTTCCGCGAGCAGTCGACCGAGAAGGGAACCACGCTCTCGCCGCCGCCGACTGGCGCGGCGCCGTCGACCGAGGAGACGGCGATCGCTGCGGCAGCGGACCACGGCGAGGCGGCGGCAGCGGACCACGACGCGGCGGCGGCAAAGGCAGGCGATGAGGAGGTGGCGGAGGCCCATGAGGGGCTCGCGCCGGCTCGCTGACCCTCGGGATTGACGAGGTCGCTGCGCTCGCGTGTTCCGAGGGCCGCGTCCGGGAGGGGAATCACCGTGCGACATCCATTCGAACGGATTCCAGGGCGCACCGTCCTCTTCTGGTCGCTGCTCGGCCTGACGGTGGCGAGCGGTGTGGGGTTGATAGCGCTCGATCAGCGGCTCCGCACTGCGGAAGCACCCAAGGGGATTTTGTCCCTGGAGTTTGCGGGGAGCGCAGGCGAGGTTCGCCGAATCCTGGGCTCATGGGACGACCGCGCCTGTCTCGACGCCGCGTTCATCCTCGGGCTCGACTATCTCTTCCTGGTGGCCTATTCGAGCTTGCTCGCTCTGGGCTGTGTCATGACGGCGGACAAGCTGCGCGCTCGAGGCTCTCCAGGCGCCCGCCTGGGAGGGCTGCTCGCGTGGGGGCAATGGCTGGCCGGCTTGCTCGACGCGATGGAGAACGCCGCGCTGCTGGCGGCGTTGCACGGCGCAGAGGAGGAAATCTGGCCCGCGATCGCGTCGCACTGCGCTCGCGTGAAGTTCGGCCTGGTGGGCGCGGGAATGGCATACAGCCTGATCGGCTTGATCGTGCGCCGCCGCGCCGCCTGACAGTGCGCCGGACAGCGGGGGGCAAGGCGAAACCCGGACGTCTGTAATCGGTCGAGCTCGGGACCGACCCGGTTGGATCCAATCGAGCGTGGTCACGTCGGGCGGTCTTTACCCAGCCGTAGCCCCCGGTTCAGCTCCGCAACGACAGCGGGAGGAACAAGCACCCGACCATAGAGCTCTCGCAGATTGTCGCGCCGCTGTCGCAGCGCGGCCGCCCTGCGGACCGCCAGGCGCGATGCCTCCTCGTGTCAGAGAAGAGGTCGCCTCGTCCGCCTGGCAGTTCGGCCTGTCGAGCTCGCGAGATGGTGCGCTCACCCGCCGTGAGCCATCGCCTCGACCAGCTGCTCGGCCTCGCGCGCCGGGTCGCCGGCGCGGAGCGTGTCGCGGAGCAGGGGGATGGCGAAGGAGAAGCGGTCGTCCTGCTCCACGAGGAAGCCGAAGAGCCTGAGCTCCTGGAGCGCCTGATCGACGGTCGCGGCGGGCACCGCGCGTCCGAGGGCGCTGGTGAGAGCCTGCTCCGCGTCGGCTGCGGAGAAGTCGTCCCGATCGAGCAATCGATGGACGAGGAGCTGCGCCGCGTCGCCGGCGTTGGAGCGGAAGATGTCGCGGAGCGAGATACCCACCTTCTGCTCGGCCAGCGCGAGGTGCTCCGCGGAGAGCACGAGATCGCCGCTGCCGGCGTCCCGGAGCACATCGAGCGCGGCGTCGCAGAGGACCTGGACGAAGCTCGGGTATCCGCCGGTCTTCTCCGCGATCTGCGCTGGCAGCTCGGGGTCGGCGTAGGCGACCCCGAGGCGCTGCATGGGCTTGAGCGCGAGGTCGCGCGCGGCCTCGCGCTCGAGCGGGCCGAGCAGGCGCACGGTCGCGAAGTTGTAGAGAGGGGAGCGCTGGTTGAGCGACTCGCGGTAGAGGAAGAGATAGCCGGCCAGGACGAAGGAGCAGACCTCTTCGGCCTGGAGCGTCCGCATCGCGGCGAGCAGGGGAAAGCCCCTTGCCGCGTCCGCCTGGATCAGCCCATCGGCCTCGTCGAGGAGCACAACGCCCCTCTTGCCGCTGTCCTGGAACCGCGCGCGCAGGAGGTCGGCGAGCGCCGTCTCCGGGTCCTGGTCACGGGGCGCGTCGATCCTGAGCGCCCGGGCGAGCGCGCGGGCGGCGCGGGCGTGGTCGGCGACGCCGAGCAGATCGACGAACACGGCCTCGACGTCGGGCCGGCGGGCGGGGAGCTCGCGCAGGAGGCGCTTCAGGAGCGACGTCTTCCCGACGCGGCGGGGGCCGATCACGATGTGCTGGATGGAGCTCGCGAGCAGGAGCTCCTTGAGGAGCGCCACGCGGCCGAAGAACATCTGCTCGTCCTTCACCTCGCCGGCGGTGGCATAGGGCGAGAGGGCCACGAGGTGGCGGGCGTGGAGCAGGCCCGCGAAGGTGTGCTGTGGATTGCGGGCGAAGAGGAGGGCCTTGAGCTCGCGCTCGCCGAGGTGGAGGCTGTCCAGGTCGGCGGGGAGGAGGTCGCGCGCGACGTCGTCGCGGGCCAGCAGCACGAAGGGGAGCTCGAAGCGCTGGCCGGCGCCCTGGAGTGCGGCCTCGAAGGCGGCGCGGAGGTGGGCGGGCTCGGCGCGCCTGGCCAGGTCGAGATCGAGCGAGACGAGGGCGACGGTGTGATCGCGCAGCGGCGCCGGGTAGGGGAGGCGGGCGGCGAGGAGCGAGAGGCCGTGAGGGAGCTCCTGCACGGGCGCAGTGGCGGCGTTCTCCATGCCGAGGAGCTCGGCCAGGGCGCGGAGCTGCGCCGGGGCGTGCGGGGCTGTCGACGCGAGCGCCTCGATGTGCGGAATGCGGGTCTCCGGCAGGCCGAGCCGAGACCAGCTCTCGTCGAGCACGCGGAGGCGGCGCATGGAGGCGAGGGCCGAGGGCATGCCGGAGAGGGCGCGATCCGTGAGCGGGGTGCGGAGGTAGAGGTTGCGGCGATGGGCGAGGGCGACGATCGCGGCGGCGGTGGCGACCAGCGCGCCGAGCGCGCTGGCGGCGAGCCAGATCGACCGCGGGGCCGGCGGCGGAGGGGGGGCGATGGGGACGAAGACCCGACCTCTGGCGAGGGTTCCGCCAACCGCGACGACGAGATCCCCATCCGGCGTGAACGCGAGATCGTCGATGGCGCCGCCCCTGGGAACGCCGAGATCGGGCGTCAGCGTGTAGACCCAGCCTGTGCCCGGGCGGTACCCGACGATAAACGGGGGCGTGTCGCCTTGTCGATCGACGCCCATCCAGAGCGTGTGGGATTCGTCGGGGGCGATGGCCAGCCGCCGGATCGGCATCGGGGGAAGGCGGCCCTGGCCAGTCACCGGCTCGAAGCGCTCGGCCTCCGCGCCGGCGTCCTCCCTTCCCGGAGGCTTCATGACGAAGAGTCCCGCGGACGTGCCCGCCCAGAGACCGTGCTGGGGGCTGAAGGCGAGGGCGCGCACGTCGCTGCCGGCCAGGGTGTCGCCGGTCGTGAGCTCGCGCGGCGCGCCTTGCGCGGAGACGTGGACGATGCGCGTGCGGGAACGCCGCTGGGCCAGCTCGGAATCGACGAAATGGTCTCTCGGAATGGCATTGTAGGCGACGAACACGGAGCCATCCTCGACCGCGGCCAGGGCGTCGATTGGACCGGTAGGCATGCGCTCCCAGCGGACGGGCTCCACTCGAGGCGTGTCCCCCTCCAGGACGACCACGGCCGGCCCGGCGGTGGTGCCGACCCATGCTCTGGTATACCCCGTACCGGGCACCGGAGCGATGGCCGTCACCGTCGCGGACGGCAGGCGTTGGTCCTCGGTGATCTGTAGATCGCGTTCCGGCCCGCGCAGTATGAGGCCGCTGAGATCGGTCCCTGCCCACACGGCACCGGCTGGGCCTGGCGCCAGCGCGGTGATGTCGGCGCCGGCGGGAAAGGAAGGCCGAGCGGCGAGAAGATGACCACGTTCGCCTAGCGGATGCGTCACCAGCGATAGGCCGCTGGGTCGAGCAACGGCGACGAGGGTACCCGTGATCGCCAGCCGTATGGCGGACGGTGCGAGGGTAAGCATTGTGCCGGCTTCATTCGATCCCCCGAGGACGAGGCGGGTTGCCCCCGAGTCTGTTGCTGTCCAGATTGAAGTGCTTGTGTTCTCGTGAATCGATCGAATCGATGAAAAGAGTGTGGAATTGAGTTGGGTAAAGTGCGAGGACCAGGAGCGAGTCTTCGGGTCGAAGCGGCTCACGCCACGCGAAGTCCGGAACCAGAGCGAGCCATCGGCCTCCTGGGCGATGGCTAGGACCTCGTTGTTGGCGAGGCCTTCGTTTTGGGTGTATGTGGACCAGGAGCGAGCCTTTGGGTCGAAGCGGCTCACGCCACCCAAAGTGCCGAACCAGAGCGAGCCATCGGCATCCTGGGCGATGGCTAGGACCTCGTTGTTGGCGAGGCCGTCGTTTTTGGAGTAGGTGGACCAGGAGCGAGCCTTTGGGTCGAAGCGGCTCACCCCTCCATTGAGAGTCCCGAACCAGAGCGAACCATCGGCATCCTGGGCGATGTCTTGGACATAGTTGTCGGCGAGGCCGTCGTTTTTGGAGTAGGTGGACCAGGAGCGAGCCTTTGGGTCGAAGCGGCTCACGCCTCCACCCCGAGTCCCGAACCAGAGCGAGCCATCGGCATCCTGGGCGATGGCTCGGACATCGTTGTGGGCGAGGTCGTCGTTTTTGGAGTAGGTGGACCAGGAGCGAGCCTTTGGGTCGAAGCGGCTCACGCCTCCACCCCGAGTCCCGAACCAGAGCGAGCCATCGGCATCCTGGGCGATGGCTCGGACATCGTTGTGGGCGAGGCCGTCGTTTTTGGAGTAGGTGGACCAGGAGCGAGCCTTTGGGTCGAAGCGGCTCACGCCTCCACCCGAAGTCCCGAACCAGAGCGAGCCATCGGCATCCTGGGCGATGGCTTGGACAATGTTGCCGGCGAGGCCGTCGTTTTGGGTGTAGGTAGACCAGGAGCGAGCCTTTGGGTCGAAGCGGCTCACGCCTCCACCCCGAGTCCCGAACCAGAGCGAACCATCAGCGTCCTGGGCGATGGCTGGGACATCGTTGTAGGCGAGGCCGTCGTTTTGGGTATAGGTGGACCAGGAGCGAGCCTTTGGGTCGAAGCGGCTCACGCCTCCACCCCGAGTCCCGAACCAGAGCACGCCACCGCTGTCGCGATGGATGGCCGTGACCTGGTTCGACAGGAGCTCCGGCCCCTCCGCGAGCGGCAGCTCCCATGCCTCGAGCCGCGGGCTTTCCACCCACTGCGGCGGCTCGGCCTCCTTCTTCCGCTCTTCTCGGCACCCCGCGCCGGGCAGCAGCGCCAGCGCCGCCAGCGCGGCGGCCACGCCCGCTCGTCTCATGACCACTCTGCCGCGAACCGCTGCATCGCCGGCGCCACCCAGTCCCAGCGCGTGGCCCCCGCGTCCTTCAGCACGCCGAGCCAGGCGAGCCGCTCCTCGCCTCGCAAGCGCCGCGGCAGCGGTCTCTCCGCCACGCCCGCGAGCGCTCTCAAGACCTCCTGCGCCTCCGCGTCGCCCCCCACGGTCCGCCGCAGCCGGGCCATGTGGTCGCTCGCCAGGATGCGCGCGAGGAGCGCCTCGCGATCGCCGGCCCGCACGTCGTCCGCGTGCCCGTCGACCAGCTCGCGCACGAGCGCCGGGTGCCCGCCGGTCTCGTCGCACAGCACCTCGGCCGCCGCCTCCTCCCCGCCGCGCTCGAGCACGAGGTCGCGCACCTCCCCGGCCGACAGCGCGCCGAGCGAGACCGGACTCAGCATGTGGAATGCCGAGTACAACCCGCCCGAAGGCGGCCGTGTGCAGAGATCGTGCAGCTCCCGCCCGCCCCAGACGAGCAGCTTCAGCCCCCGGCCCGAGAGCCTCGCCATCAGATACCCCCATTGCTCGAGCTGCGGGGCCGGCACGTGCGCCAGCCCGTCGACCACGAGGAGCAGGTTCCTTCCGGCCTCGGCGACCGGCCCGCCGAGCAGGTCGTCCACCGCGTATTCGAAGCGATCCTTGGCGCTCCCCTCCGCGCGCGCGTCCACGAGCGCTCGCCACGGCGCCGGCAGCGCCCAGCGCAGGTCGCGCAGCAGGCGGCCATAGAACCGCTCCTCGTCGGTCGCCCTGACCTCCGGCACGAGCCGCACGGGCAAGAGCGCCTCTCCGGGGCGCTGCAGCCGGTGGAGCACCTCGCCGGCGACCTGGTGCGCCTCGAAGCCGAGCGGTGCGAGCAGCGCCACGCCGACGCACTCCGGCTTGCTCAGCGACTGCATGATCTCTCGCACCTTGTCGGCGCGCCTGACCTCGCCCTGCGCGCGCCGCGGCGCCCGGTGGGGGAGGGCGGCCGACCGGGCGCCCGTGATCGCGGTCACGGCCTCGCGGATCCCCCGCGCCACCTCGGCGAACGCTTCGTCCTCGTCCTCCCAGCTCCTCACCGGGCGCTCGTTCTTGGGCAGCGGCTTGAGCTCGCCGAGCTTCGTGTGGCGCCAGTCGCACGCCCGCAGGAGCACGGGAACGACCCGCGCCTGCCCGGCTTCACGGCGCGCGAGCGCGCGCGCCACGTCGCGCTCGTAGCACTCGCGCGAGGCGAGGAAATCCGCGCTGACGAGGAGCAGTACCAGGTCGGCACGCTCGATGTGCCCCTCGGTGACCTCCCTCGACGCCTGCCCGGCGCCGACATCGCCGGCGTGGAAGCTCTGGATCAACCCTTCGCTGCGAAGGGCGGCGAGGTGCTTTTCGAGCTTGGCAAGGAGCCCCCCGTCCTCGGACGCGTACGAGAGGAACACCTCGATGCGATGATCATGGCCCGGCACCGCGACAGGCTACACGGTTCCAAGCCTGCCGTGCATCGTGCACCTCGGCATCCGCAGAGCACGGGGGCTATCTCACCTCCTGCGGCAGGACGTCGCCACGGGGGCGATGGTCGTGACGGACGGCCACGTGTTCGAGGAGAACGCTCGCATCTCACCCCGCGGCCGTAACGTCTTCGCCAAGGCTTTGCTTCGGGCCCGAATGCTTCACCCATCTTGGGCGCGCTTGCGGCGCGAAAGGGGGGCACTGGCGGTGCGAGGCGAAGAGCGCCGTCGTCAAGCGGTTCGGGGCAGTCATCGAGCGGTTCGGGGCAGTCATCGAGCGGTTCGGGGCAGTCATCGAGCGGTTCGGGGCAGTCATCGAGCGGTTCGGGGCAGTCATCGAGCGGTTCGGGGCAGCCGTCGAGCGGTTCGTGGCGGCCATCGACCGGTGATGGCAGCCATCGAGCGGATCGCGGGCGACGCGTCGCGACCGTGCGCACGTTCGTGACACTCTTCTGCGATCGAATAGCGCTGTCCGATATCCAGTCCGAGCAGGAGTTCGACGAACTCGCGCTTCAGGCATCCTGTGTAGAGGCCTTCGTCGAGTATGTGGGGCACGACCGCGCCGAGTTTGCCGATGTGCGCATCGATCTCCGCGCCCGCGCTGAGTTCGTCCGCGACGAATCGCAACCCGCTGCGCTCCGCTCGGGCTCGGCCGCGGACCGGGGGCCTGATGAACGGTAGCGCAAGGACATGAGCAGTGATGCGAATCACCGTTGCGCCCGCATCTCCGCGCGTGTATCCGGAATGACCTGGAGGATGGGGGCATGCGACGCAGGTCGAAAACCAAGGCGGCCGCTGTTCTCGTTTCCGGTCTCACGGCGTGCAACTTCGACATGGGTGAGTGCTATCTCAGGGGCCAGGGAACGGACGGTGCAGGTGGCAGTATCATCATCCCGTCAGCAGCTACAGGAGACGCATACCGAAACGGTGACGACGTGGGTAGCGGTACCTCTGAGCAGATGGCAGGGTGCGCCCCGGTCACCAGGTGCAGCGAATACTTTGAAGCATGCCAGGTCGAAGGACGGCCTTGCACGCGCATAACGACAAGCGGTCATACGTTCTGTCGCGACTGTCTTGACTATTGCCTTCGCGGCGAGCCGTACGAATCCAGTGAGTGTCTTCGCTGTGGATATCGCTAGCGCAACACATGTGGTTTTCGAGTCTCGCGTGGCGGATCGCATCGCGCAGCTCGGCGCCGCCAACGTTGTCGTCGACTCCGACTGTCTTCTTGTTGGACCGTCTCGCGTGCGTGCGTCCGAGCATGTCCTTGCGCGTCAGGCGTGGTGGGGTGATTTTGACGACCCTGTCGGTGCTGATCGCAAGATAGGTCCTGTGGTTTTCGTATGGGTTTCGTCCACCAATCTGCGCGAGCGCGTCGCGCTCTGGAGAGTCTGCAGCAGGCTGCGCACGCGTGCCATCCCCCGCAAGGACATCGTCGTCGTCGAGCTGGATCCTCCATTGCTGGGGCTGGACACCAGCGACTCTGCCGTGCCGACGTGGTGCTCCGCCTCGGCGCTGGGTACGATCCTGGAGCGGCTCGGTGAAGCGCGTCCCTGGCCGCCCGGACGCTACCGACGTGCCGTCCGCCTCTGGAGCCAGTACACGGCAGCAGATCCGAGGCCGTTCGCACAGAATTGCGCACGTGGCGTCGAAGGGTTTCCAGAACTCGCGCCCTTGTGGGAGCTCCTCTCGTCCTTTTTCCCGAGAAGGACTGCGGGAGGAGCGCTGCGCCTCAGTCGATTCGACGAGCTGCTCCTGACCATCCTGTCTGCGGAGTGGCAGACTCCTCTCGCGGTGGTTGGGCGCGACCTGCGGGCTGGAATGGACTTGTGGAGGACGCTCTCCTGCACGGGCGACCTGTTCCTGCCGCGCCGGCTGGAGCATTGGGCAGACCACGACGCTGGCGCGGCTGTGGAACGAGCGCCAGGCCCAGAGCCATCCGACTCGCACCCGATGCTCTCGCGAGTGTATCGGCTTACCGAACGTGGGTTGAAGCTCCGCGAAGGCATCGATGTCCTCGCGGACGCTCCTGGTTTGCCCCTGGCAGGGGTCGAGGCGTACTCGACTTCAGCTCCCTGGGTGCTGCTCGAAGATGGACGGCTGGCTCGCTTGTGATGACTACGTATTCTGGCGTGATCCTGCCGCCCGTTTCGACCTGATCCTGCCACCGGTTCTAGCGCCACCCGGCCACCGATGCCGGTTTCGTCGAGAAGCTCGACGATCTCTTGGAGAGGCGTAGCCTCGACCAGGGCGGGGGAGCGCGCTGATGCGGCCCCAGGAGAGGCCGCGAGCGTACAGACTCTGCGAGCTCGGCAGCATGGCCTGTCTGGCTCGTGTAGTGCACGGTCGAGTTCTCGTAGTAGCCTCATCGGATGGATGAGAAGGATTCGCCGATCGCGGAGCGTCGCTACAGCGTGGAAGGTCAGCCTGGGCGAGAGATCATCTTGAAGATTGGACGGCCGTTCGAGGTGAGCCCTCCTGGGGTGGACTGGGCGTGTCCCGTCGTCTTCGAGGGCCTGGACGACGGATGCAGCAAGTGCGTGTACGGGATCGACGGTGTGCAGGCGATCCAGCTCGCGATGCAGTACGCGCGCAACCAGCTGGAGGCCTCCGGGCTGCAGCTCCTCTGGGTGACCGAGGAGCCGGGCGATCTGGGGCTCCCGCGCCCGATCGAGAGCACGCTCGGCGTATGGTTTCAGCGCGAGCTCGAGCAGATGGTGGAGAGTGAGCAACGCAGGATGCACGAGATCGTGCTCAAGCTCGGCGAGGTGCGCGAGCGGCGCCGGAAATTGACCGGAGCCTAGCTTCGGCGCGGTGCCCGTTCCGTCCCGTGGGCGGGGCCGATCGACCGATGCGTGCTCCTTTCCTCGTCGGCTCCTCCTCCGTCGAGAAGGCGGCGCGCCCCATCACATCGTTTCGATCGACTTGAGCATCTCCGGCACGAAGTGGAGTCTCGGTCGGAGCAGCCTGTCGCGACGCCCGGGCTGTCGGACCTGGAGCATGGCGCCGGTCGCGGAGCTGTTCGAGGCATCCAGCAGATCATCGGTGAACGTATAGCTATAATTCTCTTGCTTGGTCGGTGTCTTGTCCTCCGCAGCGGCCTCGGGGATCGAGACGCCGAGAAACAGCAGCGCGGCTGTGACTGGAATAAGCGATCGCGGTTTCATCATGTCTCCTCGCCTTTGTCGGACACGAGCGAGGTCCGCAGATTGGGACCGTTTTTGTCGAGCTCGCCGGCGCGGCCCTGATTGAGCGCGCTGAGCTCCCTGCTCGGGGCGCCCGCTCCCTGGGGCACGCTCCATCCATGGGGACGATGCACCCCTGCGTTCCGCGCCGACAGGCGCGCTCGATGTCGTCGCGGAGGGCTCCCCGGACGGACCACCCGATCCGGTGACAACGCAGGTGACATCGCTCTCCTTCCGCGTAGAATCGGGCCCGATGCTCACCTGCAGTCGAAGGCGCACGACGGGCGGCCTCATCGTTGCGGTCGTCGCGGCGCTGGCCGTTGTCGTCCCCGCCGGAGCGGCGAGGGCGACCGAGGAAGCGCCGGCAAAGGTGGAGAACGGCATCGCCGTCGGCGCTCAGCTGGAGGCGCTCGCGGACGTCAAGGTCGCGCGCGCCGAGGTCGCCCGGGGCTCCAGGGTGAGCGTGGCCAGGCTGATCGAGCGCCAGGGCCAGCTCACCGCCGTCGACGTCGAGCTCGCCGACGGCCACGTCGCACGCGTGGCGATGGCGACCGTCCGCAAGTCGTTCCGTGTCCTCTCGGAGTAGCCTCTCCGAGTAGCCGGCTTCTTCGCCCCGGCGCGCGATCGCGGCTACGGTGCCGCCATGCCGAACCCTGCCAAGGTGCGCGTCGCCGTCCTCTTCGGCGGCCGCTCGGCCGAGCACGAGATCTCCCTCCTGTCCGCCCGCTTCGTCGTCGAGGCGCTCGACCGCGACCGCTTCGAGCCGGTGCTCGTCGGTATCGACAAGTCCGGCCGCTGGCTGCTCCAGGAAGAGGCGCTGCTCCTCGGCGCGGCGCGCGACCCCCGCCTCGCCCGGCTGAACGAGGCGATGCCGGAGATCGCCCTCGACGCCCACCCCGGGCCCGCCGGCGAGGCCACGCTGACCGTGCCGGGCGGCGCGCGCGCCCCGATCGACGTCGTCTTCCCCGTCCTGCACGGGCCCACGGGCGAGGACGGCTGCGTCCAGGGCCTGCTCGAGCTCGCCGGCGTCCCGTACGTCGGCTCCGGCGTGCTCGGCTCCGCCGTGGGGATGGACAAGGACGTGATGAAGCGCCTGCTCCGTGAGGCGGAGATCCCGATCGTCCCCCACGTCACGCTCCGCCGGGCCGCGTGGGACCGCGATCGCGGCGCGTGCATCGACCAGATCGCCGCCCTCTCCGCCGCCGGAAGCGCCGGCTTCGGGCCGATCTTCGTCAAGCCCGCGAACCTCGGGTCGTCCGTCGGGGTCCGGCGCGTCAAGGCGCGCTCCGAGATCGAGGCGGCCGTCGAGCACGCCTTCGAGTTCGATGTGAAGATCGTCTGCGAGCAGGGCATCGAGGGGGTGCGCGAGATCGAGTGCTCCGTGCTCGGCGACGACGACCCCATCGCCTCCGTGCCCGGCGAGATCGTGGTCGGGCACGCCGACGGCTTCTACTCCTACGCCGCGAAGTACATCGACGCCGACGGGGCCACGATCCGGATCCCGGCCGACCTCTCCCCGGCCGAGGCGAACGCCGTGCAGCTGGTCGCGCTCCGCGCGTTCCGCGCGCTGGAGGCGTCGGGGATGGCCCGCGTCGACCTCTTCCTCTCGCCCGATCGCGCGCTCTACGTGAACGAGATCAACACCATCCCCGGCTTCACGGCGATCTCGATGTACCCGAAGCTCTGGGAGGCGAGCGGCATCCCCCCGCGCGAGCTGATCGAGCGCCTCATCGGGCTCGCGCTCGAGCGCGGCGCGCGCAAGGCTCGCCTCAGGACGAGCGCCTAGCGCCGCGCGTCAACCCCCGTCGAGCCGCACGCCGGGGGCGCCGAGCGCGGGCCGCCGCACGAGGCAGGGGCCGAGCGCCTCGAGGATGCGCGCGTGGCGCTCGGCGGGCGCCCACACGAGGATGTGCCCGCCGCCGCCTGCGCCGCACACCCGGAGGACCTCGACCCCGAGGCCGTCGAGCCGCCGCTCCAGCGAGAGCGCGATCGCGCTCGCCGCCCTCGAGAGGCGCACCTTCGCGGCCGCGCCCCGGCGCATGCCCGACAGCACCAGCGAGAGCGAGCCGATCTCGAAGCCGCGCGCGACCTCGCCGGCCGCCGCCACGAGCTCACCCTTCGCGTCGCACGCCGAGCCGGCGTCCATCCGATCCAGCACCTCGCCCGACACGCGCCGCACCTCCGTGTCCACGAGCAGCAGCCCCGCCGAGAGCGCGGGCACGAGGTCCGGGCAGCCGATCGCGAGCGGCCGCACCCCGGAGCAGCCGCCGGCGTCGAAGGCGAGATCGAGCAGCCCCCCGAACGCCGCGAACACCTGATCCTGCGCGCCGCACGCGTTGCGCAGGCGCTCGCGCTCGATCGCGACCGCCTCGCGCGCCAGATCCTCCGGCGCGACGGGCTCTCCGATCGAGGCGCGCAGCGCGAACAGCGCCGCCACCGCGACCGACGCGCTGCCGCCCAGGCCGGCCCCGGGCGACGTCTCGCTCTCCACCCGCAGGGCGACCCCGTCGCCCACGCCCGCCGCGGAGAGCGTCGCCTCGACCAGGCGGAACGCGAGATCGTCGCGCGGAGGATCCGCGCGGCGCCGCAGGAGGACGCGCGCCCCTCCGGCGCCCTCGGTCGGGTGCGGCTCCGCCCGCCCCTCGCCGCGCGAGGCGAGCTCGAGCCGCACCCAGCCTCGATCGAACGGCTCCACGATCACGCGCACGCGCAGATCGATCGCGGCGCCCACGACACGCCCGCCGTCCTGTCGGGCGATGCCGGGCAGGTCGCTGCCGCCCCCGGCGAAGGAGACGCGCATCGGCGCGCTCGCGGCCGCGCGCCACAGCGGGCTTCGCAGCGTTCGCGGCGCGGAGAGGGAGCCGGCGCAGGGGATGCTCATGCTGTCCTTCGGCGCGAGCGCGACCCGCCGGGACGCGAGCCCGCCCCAGGGACCGAGGCGGAGCGCCCCGCGGCGGCACCCGGTGCAGGGAGCAGGCCATCGATGGAGCGCCCGGCGTGCACGCTCCCGCGCGGTCCCGCGCGGTCCCGCTCGGTTCCGCTCAGTTCAGGTCCTTGCTCGCGGGCTCGCTCCGCGGCGAGGGCTGCGCGCGGGCCGCGTCGAGGATCCGGTCGATCACCCTGAGCCCGGCCGCGAACATGTCCCGCTCAGCGCGCTCGCCGCCGGCGTGCACCTCGGCCGCCTTCTCCCGGAGGGCGAGCGCGTCGCGGCGGACGACCGGGAGGCGGGCCGCGCCCGCCGCCTCGGCGATGCACCCGGCGAGATCGTAGATGAGGAACGCGTCCTCCTCGCTGATCCGGGCCTCCGTACGGCGCCCCTCGGCGCGGGCGCGCGCCGGGGATCCACCCGCGCGATCCCCCCGGGCGTGCGGCGCGACCTCCCGATCGTCGTCGTCCCCGATCGAGCCCGAGGAGACGCGGTCGAGCAGGCTGGTCAGCTCGACCCGGTAGGCGGCGAGGACCAGCGCGCAGAGCGCCCCGCGATCGCGCAGCGAGAAGAGGATCAGCTCGAGGAGCCGGTCGGACCGGGTCGCGCAGTTTTGCATCGCTGCCTTGTACGGCGTCCGCCCACGCGACCTCAATCCAGAACGCCACCGCCCGCGGCGGATCCGCCCTCGGACGCGGGGCACGTTACGCACCGAGGGCGCTCGCGTGGCGCGCGCCGGCCCGTCGAGGCGCACGCCGAGGCGCGAACCGCCCCGTCGAGGCGCGCGCCGGCCCGTGAAAACGCGCCGAAACGCGGATAGCGTGGGGGGCCCCACGCGGCGGTTGCGGAGCTGTGCCGGATCGGTCAATAGGTCCGACCCTCCTGCGTCAACGGGCCGCGACGGATGTCTGGCGTGCTGACGCTCCGGCTCAGCCTGTCACCTCATCCACCATCGCATCGGCATCCCCGTGACCGCGAATCGTTCTACGAGCCCCACGCCCACCCGAGAGCAGTCCACCGCGCCGTCCTCGGCCACCGTCACGACGTCCGCCCGGCCCGCGCCGCCCACGTTTGCGGACGGCGCGCCCGGCGCCGGGCTGAGCGAGCACGGCGCGGCGATCGTCCGCGAGGAGGAGGCGCTGCTCGCCCGCGTCACCGCGCACCTGGCCGCCGCCGCGACCAAGCCGTCGCGCCCGCCGCCTGTCGAGAACTACGAGGAGCAGCTCCTCTCGCTGCGCGATCAGATCGCGGCGGCGCGGCTGGAGGACGTGCCGGCGCTGGTGCAGCAGATGGAGCGCCTGCAAGGGATCGCCGCGCGGCGGAACGAGAACGTCGTCGAGCCCGTCGATCCGAAGTCGCCCTACTTCGGCCACCTGCGCCTCCGGGAGAAGGGCCGCCCCGAGCGCGACGTCCTCATCGGGCGCACGACGCTCGTCGACGCGAGCGCGGGCGTGCGGATCGTCGACTGGCGCCACGCCCCGGTCAGCCAGATCTACTACCGCTACGAGGAGGGCGCGGAGTACGAGGAGACCTTCGGCGAGCGCGACGTCGAGGGCACCGTGCTCGTGCGGCGCACCGTGACCATCGACGACGGCGAGCTCTATCGCATCTCGGCGCCGCAGGGGACGCTCGTGCGCGGGCCCTCGGGCGGCTTCCGCGAGATCGCGACGCGGGCGACCGAGCTCTCCGGCGGGCAGGGCAGCGCGGTGCGCCCCGAGGACATGCGCGACATCGCGCGCGCGGCGGCGGGCGGCGCGCGCGGCGGGCTCGGGACGGGGGCGGCGTTCCACGCCCGCGAGGACCGGCACCTCCCGGAGATCGCGGCGCTCCTCGACCCGCGGCAGTTCGAGCTCATCTCGAAGCCGGACGCCGGCATCGTGGTCATCCAGGGCGGCGCCGGCAGCGGCAAGACGACGATCGGCGTCCACCGGCTCGCCTTCCTCTCCTACAACGGAGGCCGCCGCTTCACCGCCGACAAGATGCTCGTCATCGTCGGCAGCCCCGCGCTCCGCGCGTACATCAGCGAGGCGCTCCCCGCGCTCGGCCTGGGCGGCATCGCGGTCGAGACGTTCTCCGAGTGGGCGCGCGCGGCCCGGAAGCGCGCGTTCCCGTGGCTCGAGGCGCCGATCGAGGAGAACACGCCCTCGGTCGTGACCCGCTACAAGACCCACCCGGCGATGCTCCACCTCCTCGAGCAGCGCGCGGCGGAGCTCAAGGACGACGCGCGGGCGCGGCGCGACTCGCGCGGCACCCTCGCGTTCTGGGCGGACGTGCTCACCGATCTCGACCGGGTGATGGCCGCCTTCGAGGCGGCGGGCGACCCGGAGTTCGGCCCGGAGCAGGTGAAGCGGGCGTGGCGCTGGTGCGCGGACCGCTGCCCCGCCGTGCTCGACCTCGACCCGGGCGACCGCGCCGAGCGCAAGGCGGCGATGGCCGACGAGCCCGCGGACGACGACGACGACCGGGGCGGGGACGGGCGCGAGGTCTCGAGCGACGACCGCGCGGTGCTCGACCCCGAGGACGACGCGCTCCTCCTGCGGGCGTACCAGCTGCTCCGGGGCGAGCTCCGCAAGGGGAAGAACGTGCTCGTCTACGAGCACCTCTTCGTGGACGAGGCGCAGGATCTCGCGCCGATCGACCTCGCGGTGCTGCTCGGCGTCGTGGCCGAGCCGCGCAGCGTGACGCTGGCGGGCGACACGGCGCAGCGGCTCTTCATGGACTCCGGCTTCCGCGACTGGCGGGCGACGCTCGACGACCTCGGCCTGTCGCGGGTCGACGTCGAGCCGCTGCGCATCGCGTACCGCTCGACGCGCGAGGTGCTCGCGTTCGCCCGTGGGGTGCTGGGCCCGCTGGCGGATCCGACGCCGCCCCTCGCCCCGCGCAGCGGGGCGCCGGTCGAGCACCACCATTTCCCGAGCGCCGGGGCGGCCGTCGCGTTCCTGGCCGACGCGATCCGCCCGCTGTTCGCGCGCGAGCCCCGCGCGACGCTGGCGATCCTGGCGCGCCACCCCGAGCAGGCGGATGTCTACTACGACGCCCTCAGGATGGCGGAGATCCCGAACCTCCGGCGCGTGCGCGCCTACGAGTTCGCGTTCCGCCCCGGCGTCGAGGTGACCGAGGTCCGGCAGGTGAAGGGCCTCGAGTACGACTACGTGGTGCTGGTCGACGTGAACGCGTCGACCTACCCGGCGGACGACGAGTCGCGGCACCTGCTCCACATCGGGGCGACGCGCGCGGCGCACCAGCTCTGGGTGATCTCGACGGCGGCGCCGTCGCCGCTCGTGCCGGACTGGCTGGGCTGAGGGGCAGGGGGACGAAGGGGCCGCTCGAGCGCAGCCGAGCTGCGCCTCCCTCGGCAGGCCTTGGAAGGCATCGGAAAGCCTCCGAGGGGGAGATGGACACAATCGACACCGGGCCGTGAGAGAATCCTTGACCAAAGCGAGGCCGTGAGTAGATTCCCTCTCGCGCGGTGGAGCAGCCTGGTAGCTCGTCGGGCTCATAACCCGAAGGTCGTGGGTTCAAATCCCGCCCGCGCAACCACGACCCAAGTAGCAAGAGGACGCGAGGATTGGCCGAAAAGGCCACCTCGCGTTTTTCGTTTTCAGGGTCTGTCCGCTTGCGCCGAGCGTGAGACCGGAGAGGCGGTCTGAGCGATCCCGCCGCCCGGCCGCTTCAGGCGAGCGCTGCTCGTCGCGCGCTTTGCCTGCTCGCTTGGTGTGTGCCTCTCGGGAGAGGTCCTGGTCGTCCCGGCGGCCTCGCGCGCCCTGGGTCCGAGTCGTTCCATCGGAGCGCGGCGGCACGGCGCGGCTCGCGCGCAAGGGCGATAAGACGCTCACCCCTTCTGGAACATCGAGCGTCGACGAGCGTCGATGGCGCGAACTCCATCGCTCTCTGCGGCTCCGGCGCGCCGCCGCTCCGATGCCCTGTCCGTCGGCGGTGTCGCTCGGGAAGTGCGCCGCGCTACGGGGCCGGTACAGGTGCGGTTCGCCAGCGCCACATCCGCGGCCCCGGTCCGCTCGTCGCGCAGCCGCGCCCCCGGCGAGGTCGCCGCGATCTGTGCGCGTTCGTCGTGCGTTCGTTGCGCCTTGGTCGGGCGTTGGTGGCGCGTTGGTAGGCGTGGCGCGCGCTTCCACGGGCGTCTCGCGCCGGCGGCGCAGCCCTCTCGTCGCGCCGTAGGCAGGCGCCGGCCCCCTGATGTAGGATGGCGGTAGAGGCGGCTCCTGTGCTCTGAACACGCGCGCCGCGGCGCGCACCTCACCGGCGCATTCCCGGTAACCTCCAGCGGACAACCACGATGGCCAAACCGAACGATCCCTTCGCACCCTCGACCAACACGCGCGGCGCTGCGACGCCGGGGGATGCTGCCAAGCCGCAACGCAGCGCCAGCGCGCCCGCGCCGGCGGCGCGGGCGTTGCCCTCCACGGGGCCTGCCACCCAGCGAGGGCCGGGGGCGTACGGCGCGCCCGAGTTCCTCAACAAGGCGCGCAGCGCGCAGCCGCCGGAGCTCCTGAGCCAGCGCACCATCGAGCTCGTGCAGTGGTCCTGGGCGAAGGTGATGCCCATCTCGGACGCCGCCGCGGCGCTGTTCTATGAGCGGCTGTTCACGCTCGAGCCGTCGGTGCGGCCGCTGTTCAAGAACGATATCGCCGAGCAGAAGAAGAAGCTCATGCAGACGCTCTCCGTGGCCGTCGATGGGCTGAACAACCTGCCCAAGCTCGTGCCGGTGCTCCAGGCCCTCGGCGTCCGGCACCAGGGCTATATGGTCGTCGATCGGCATTACGACGTGGTGGGCGAGGCGCTGCTCTGGACGCTGCGCGAGGGGCTCGGCGACTCCTTCTCCGCCGACGTCGAGTCCGCGTGGAAAGAGGTCTACGGCGTGGTCTCCGACGTCATGAAGAAGGCCGCCGCGGCGCACTCGGCCGTGGGCGGCGCGCAGGCGCACCCCTCGCCGGCGCCGGCCGGGAGGGAGGCCCCGCGGCTCGGCTCCTCGCAACCGGCGCAGCGCTCGGCGCCCGTGGAGCAGGCGGTGCAGCTGCCGAAGTCGGTGCCGCCGCCCTCGTCGACCAAGGCCTCGCGGACGCTCGTCGGGGTCGTGCCGCCCTGGCAGGGCGACCCGCCGCCGCCGCCCGCGCCCGCCGCGGCGCCGGCGGGCGCGCCGATCAGCCTGCGCACGATCGAGCTCGTGCAGCGATCGTGGGCGAAGGTGATGCCCATCTCGGACGCCGCGGCGGCGCTCTTCTACGACCGCCTCTTCGAGCTCGATCCGTCGGTGCGGCCGCTGTTCAAGAACGACATGGCCGAGCAGAAGAAGAAGCTCATGCAGACGCTCGCCGTGGCCGTCGATGGGCTGAACAACCTGGGCAGGCTCGTGCCGGTGCTCCAGGCGCTCGGCGTGCGGCACCACGGCTACATGGTCGTCGATCGGCATTACGACGTGGTGGGCGAGGCGCTGCTCTGGACGCTGCGCGAAGGGCTGGGCGACGGCTTCACGCGCGACGTCGAGTCGGCATGGACCGAGGTCTACGGCGTGATCGCGGACGTCATGAAGAAGGCGGCCGCAGATCACGTCGCGAGCGGGGGCGGTCGCAAGGCCGACGCCGCGCCCGCGCGGGAGCGGGCGCCCGCGCAGCGGCCGCCGCTCTCGGAGCAGCGCGCGCCGGCGCCGTCGAGCGTCACGGAGGTGATGCCGGCGAAGCGGCGCCCGGGCCCGCTCGACGAGGACGCCGACACGCTGCACTACCAGACCAACCCTGCCCATGAGGCCATGATGACCAGCGGTATCCACCACGAGGAATCCCGGGCCGCGGCGCGCCCGGCATCCGCAGCGCAACCTGTCGCCGCGAGCGCGAGCCCGCAGGGGCTCGTCATCCCGTGGGCGGGCCAGGACATGGTCGTCAACGTCCACGTCAAGCTGGACGGTCCGCTGGTGACGGTCCCGGTCGCCTCGCCGGGGATCGCGTCGCCGGCGGCGCCCGTCGTCCTGGAGCCGACAGGCCCGAGCGGCCTCGCCGCGGGGCTCGCGATCGCCCTGCTCTCGATCGCCGCCTCGATGGCCACGGCCATCCTGATGACGGTGGGCGGCGCCGACAAGGCCGCGGCCGGCGCGGGCGCCGCGGCCGGCGCGGGCGCCGTGCCCAACATCGCGTCCCTCGCGACCTACGCCGTGCCGATCATCGTCACGGTCCTCGTCCTCTCCGCGTTCACGATGGGACACATCCTGGGGCGGGGTCGGGCGCGGAGCGACGCGGGGCCCGGCCCGGGGCAGCTGTGAGCTCCTCGTGCGGGTCGTGAGCGGGTCGTGGACTGGAAGCCGACGCATTCGCCCGGCGAGCGCACGGGTTTGATGGCAAGATGGGAATGAGAGTCCGATGATCGCGGAGCCTGCGAGTACGCTGACCCACCTGGCGGGACAGTGGCTGGGACCGTTCCAGCTGATCCAGCTGCTCGGCATCGGCGCGATGGGCGCCGTGTACCTGGCCAGGGACAGCGTGCTCCAGCGCGACGTCGCGGTGAAGCTGATCGCGAAGGGGAGCGCGGACACCGATCCCGAGCGGCGCGACCGCTTCCTGCGCGAGGCGCGCGCGGCGGCGCGCCTCCTCCACCCGAACGTGGTGCAGATCTTCCAGGTCGGCGAGGACGAGGACGTCCGTTACATCGCCATGGAGTACGTCCACGGCCTCACCATGGCGCAGGCGGCCAAGCAGCACGGCGGCCGCCTGCCGGAGCAGTTCGGGATCGAGAAGATGCGCGAGGCCGCGGCGGCGCTCGAGCTCGCGGCGTCGTTCGGCATCTCCCACCGCGACGTCAAGCCCGCCAACCTCCTCCTCAATGCGTCGGGGACGCTCAAGATCGCCGACTTCGGCCTGGCGTCCCATCCGGAGAGCGGCCCGCTCGGGAGCAGCTCCGCCCGCACGCTGGAGGGCACGCCGTTCTACATGAGCCCGGAGCAATGGACCGGGCAGGACATCGCGCCTCCGTCGGACATCTACAGCCTCGGCTGCACGTTCTACCACCTGCTCGTGGGCAGGACGCCCTTCTCGGCGCGGGATCTCGCTGGCTGCTTCCAGGCGCACTGCCACGCGGCCGTCCCGGATCCGAAGCTGGCGATGCCGGACATCGACCCGCTCCTCGCGGAGCTCTTGCGCCGCTGCATGGCGAAGAGGCCGCAGGAGCGGCCGTCGGCCGGGCACATCGTGGCGTTCCTCGAGGACATGCTGATGCTCCGGCGCAGCAGCGTCAGGCCGCGAGAGATGTCGGAGCCGAAGAGCGCGCTGCTCGGCGCGCCCATGGATCTCTCCGATACGAGGATAAGCGAGCTCCCAGCGCCGCCGAGGGGCCCGCTCGCGACGCCGACGGGCACGATCCTGGTGAACAGCTCGACCGCCGTCGGGCACTTCACCGGCCAGTACAGCTACCGGGATCATTTCGGGCTGACCGGCTATCCGTTCAGCGACATCCGGCAGCCGAGCTTCTTCTGGGACGCAGGCCCTTATGCCTGGATCCTGAGGACGCTGGCGTCGCAGATCGTCGCCGGGCAGCGCCCGGCGATCCTCGTGGGCGAGCCGGGGAGCGGCCGGACCTTCGTCTGTGAGATGATCAAGAACAAGGTCCCGCGGATCCACGTCTTCTCGGTCGAGCCGCAGCTGCTCTTCGGGACGCGGCCGCTCGTGTCGCTGTGCAGGCAGGTGGGGGCGACGGCCATCACACCGACGCTGAGCCAGCAGTTCCTCGTCGACGCGTTCCTCGGGCAAGCGCTCCTCCGCGCCGGGTCGGACGCGATCGCGGTGCTGGTCGTCGACGGCGTCGATCCGGAGGATCACGATCTCCTGATGGAGCTCCATGACATCCTGCGCTGCGCCCCGGCGGGCAAGCTCTCGATGATCCTGGTGGGCGCCCCCGATCTCCCCGCGACCCTCGCCTCGAACGGCGTGCCGCGCGAGCTCTACTCCGGCGCTCAGTCGCTCCTCTTGCCCGGCATGACGCAGCAGGAGATGATCGAATACATCGACTTCCGGATGTGCTCGGTCGGAGGGAGCAGGCGGGGGCTCCAGCTGGGCCTCGCGTCCCAGCAGCTGCTGCACGCGAGGAGCGGCGGCAGCCCGAAGCTCATCAACATCTACTGCCACAACGCGCTGACGATCGCCGCGCTCCAGGGCGAGACGGAGGTGAGCCTGTCGTCGATCCGCCTGGGAATGAAGAGCAAGAGCTATCTCACCGCCGAGGCGGCCACGAACCTGATCCGGGGCTGAGCGTGCCTCCTGCGGTCGTCTGGCGCGGCCGGAGCGGTCGTGCGCGGGGCGATCGCGACGCGCTCGCGCGCCGGCCAATCCCCCTCATTCCTCGCCTCGTTAGCTGTCGTTTCCGGCGGTCCCGGCTGGTGCGACCGTCCTGACCGCTCCGGTCGCGGACGGCGCGCTCGGCGGCGCCGCGGGGAGGGGGGCGCGCCCGGGCATTGCGGCGAGCACCGCCGCGTCCGTCATCGGCGCGCGCGGCACGTTCAGCGCGCGTCCAATGCGCGCCCTCGAATGCTTGTCGTTGTCGATGCACCTGCCGCGCGTGTAGGCGCTGAGCCGGTCGCGCGGCTCCTGCTTGCGGCACGCCCCGAAGGATCCCTTGATCAGCGCGAGTCCCGCGCGAAAGCATTTCTCTCGATCCCCGACGAGATCCTCGTGAGACCACCCCTCCCGGGTCTTGCCGGCGCCGACGCGGACCTGGAGCAGACAGGAGTCGAGCCCCGAGCCGCGCGCGAGCTTCCCGAGCCCGAGGTCCACGTCGCGACGGTAACCGCTCTCGAAATACGCGATCGATAAGAGCAGCGCCATCGTCTCGGCTCGACCGCGCGGGCCTCCGAAGAGCGGCTTCAATGCAGGATCATAGGCAACCTTCGCCGCCGCGCGCGCGATCTCGTGGTAGCGCGCGCGGCCTTCCTCGGGCGTCTCGACCGCGTCCTTGATGAAGCTCTTCCCAGGCGGGGCCCATGTCATCATGATACCAACAGCCCACGCGATAATCGTATCCATAAGACATGTAAGGTCATGGGATACCTCTGTGTCAAGCAATTCGGACAGTCTGGCTGGGATTGTCGTGGTGCGTTGTATGATGGCGTGCCGCTCAGTGTGCATTATAACGTCCTCGTCAAATTGCGAATGATCTGGGAAGCGGTGCGTCGTACGTGGTGCGCAATCGTTTTCGCACCGGTTCGCACTGGATTTGTGTTCGGTTGTTTTCGGTCGTGTTCGGTCGTGTTCAGTTACGTTTGTTACGCTTGTTGCGTATGTTGCGCTCGGCCTCGAGAGATTGCGGGTGTGCTCGCGGTCAAATTCGCGCCGAGTCGTCTCGTGCTCTCGCCGCGGGGCTCACGAATGGAGTGGTCGCCTCCAGTCCTCGAGAGAGCGACTGGCCCTCACCGGGCTGGGAGCGATGATGTGCTTCGCGCGCGCTCGACGCGAGGCGCGCGTCAGGACTTCTCGGCGGCGTCTTCTTCGGAGGTCGCGCGCGTGTCTTCGAGCCGGTCGACCGCGCGCAGCTCGGGGAACAGCCATGCCCAGAGCAGCACGACCGCGATCGTCCCGAGGCCGCCGAACACCACGGTGGGCACCGTCCCGATGAGCCTCGCGAGGGTGCCCGACTCGAGCTCTCCGAGCTCGTTCGAGGCGCCGACGAACACCATGTTGACCGCGCTCACGCGGCCGCGCATCTCGGGCGGCGTGGCGAGCTGCTCCAGGGTCATCCGCACGACGACGCTCACCATGTCGGCGGCGCCCATCACGGTGAGCGCGACGAGCGAGAGGGGGAAGCTCCGCGACAGGCCGAACACCACCGCGGCGAGCCCGAAGAGCCCGACGCAGAGGAGCATCCTCGGCCCGGCGCGCCGCGTGATGGGCCGGAAGGCGAGGACCACGGCCATGAGCCCGGCCCCGACGGCCGGCGCGGCGCGCAGGAAGCCGAACCCCTGCGGGCCGACCCCGAGCACGTCGGTCGCGTAGATGGGCAGCAGCGCGACCGCGCCGCCCAGGAAGACGGCCACGAAGTCGAGCGAGATCGACCCGAGGAGGACCTTCTTCCGGTAAACGTAGCGCAGCCCGGCGAGCGCCGTGGCGAGCGACGGCGGCTTCCTCTCCAGGCGGCCGGCGGGCGCCCGCACGGCCAGGGGCCCGGCGCACGCCGCGGCGAGCGCGAGGCTCGCGCTCAGGTACACGGGCGCGGGCGCCTTCCAGAGCGCGTAGAGCAGCCCGCCCAGGCTCGGCCCGCCGATGGCGCCGACCTGCCAGAGCGTCGATTGCCACGTCACCGCGTTCTGGAAGTGCTCCGTCGGCACGAGCGTCGGCAGGAGCGCCGAGCCGGCCGGCCCCTGGAAGGCGCGCACCGTGCCGAGGAGCACGAGGACCCCGTAAATCGCCGGCAGGTTCGGGCTCGGCGAGCGCGCGAGGAAGAAGAGCGCGAGCGCCGCGAGCGCCGAGGTGAGGTAGCAAAGGACGAGGATCCGCCGCCGATCGAAGCGATCCGCCGCGTGCCCCGACGCGAGGGAAAGCCCCGCGACGGGGAGGAACTGGGCGAGCCCCACATAACCGAGCGCGAGCGGATCTCGCGTGAGGTCGTAGATCTGATACCCCACGGCGATCGATTGCATCTGGTAGGCCACCGTCGCCAGAAGGCGGGCCGCGGCGTAGACGCGAAAATCGCGCGATGTGAAGGCGGCGAAGGGCGACGACGGCTTCAGGGCGGCGGGGGCGGTGGCCATGAACGAGTCCGGGCGACGTGATGGCGCATTCCAGCGAGGGTCGCCAGGCTGCGATGCCGCGGTGACGGGCCGGGAGACCGAGGGAGACCGAGCGCCAGGTCGCTGCATCCAGCGCGCCCTGTAGGGGTTGCATTCCGGGCACTGGGAAGAAGCGAGCTGGGACGGCCCGGGCACCACGGCCCGTCATCGGGACGGTCACGTTCGCGTGGCCTCGGCGTGGAACACTGGCGCGCCGACTTGGACCTGTGGTAAGCGGCAGCCACACATGATGCTCCTTGGACATGACACTTCGTCGGGACGGGCGCGCGACCTCGCCGAGCAGGCGTGGCGCGCCTGGACGCTGTTTGGCAGCCGCTCCCGCCGTGGGCGTGATGGCCGGCGCGACGACGACGACGACGATTTCCCGCGGCCGAACGCGATCCTCACGTGGCTCCCGATGCTGGGACGCGCCGTCTCGCCGCTCCCCGCCTGATCTACGCGCCGCTCAGGGCCCGCTCGCCGTCAGCGTGAGCGAGCCGTCGCGGAGGCTCACGACGCGGTCCGCGGTCGCGACGCGCGACCAGTCGAACTCCCGGAGCAGCTCCGCCGGCGTGCACGGATCAGGGCGATCCCGCAGGCCGACGCAGCAGGCGAGCGCGCCGGTGAGCGCGGGCGCGCTCCGGGCGAGCGCCGCCCCGCGCGCCGCGCCGTGCGTCTTCGCCAGCTTGCCGCCGCGCTCCTCCAGCAGGAGCAGGTGGTGCCGGTAGACCGGCGCTGGCAGCCCGAGCAGCGCCTGGAGCGCGGCCTGCGTCGCGGTGCTCGGCGCGATGTCGCGCCCCCGGACGACGCGCGTGACGCCCGCCGCGCCGTCGTCGACCACCACCGCCAGCTGGTAGGAGAAGGCGCCGTCGCGCCGGCGAACCACGGGATCGCCCATCGCGAGCGCGGGCTCCTGCGACAGGTCGAGCCCGCCCTCGTCCAGGGGCCGGAACACGCCGTCCGGCAGCCGCGCCCGGATCGGCTCCACGCTCGCGCGCCACCCGCCGGGCGGCAGCGCGCGGCAGCGCGCGCGGTTGTCGTAGGCGAAGCCGCCGTCCGGGGCGCGCCGGCCGATCGCGCGCACCTCCTCGCGCGTCGCGGAGCAGGGGTACAGCGCGCCGAGCGCCTCGAGCCGGTCCATCGCCGCCTCGTGGTGCGCCCTCCGCGCGTGCTGCTCGACGCGCTCGTCGAAATCGAGCCCGAGCCACGCGAGATCCTCCTCGATCGCGCGCGCGAACTCGGGCCGGCAGCGGTCGGGATCGAGGTCCTCCAGCCGGAGGACCAGCCGCGCGCCCCGCGACCGCGCGTCCAGCCAGCAGAGCAGCGCCGCGGCGAGCGTGCCGAGGTGGGCGGGCCCGGTGGTCGACGGGGCGAACCGGCACACCTCGCTCATCGCTCTTCCTCCTGCCGCTGCCGGCCGCGCCCTCGTCGCGCGGCCCGCGGGCTCGCCACGCCGCGCCTCAGAGGAAGCGCGCGATGCGCGCCCGCACGCGCGGCTCACCCAGCACCGCCATGACCTCGGTCAGATCAGGGCTGTTCCTCGTCCCGCAGACCGCGACCCGGAGGAGCATCGAGACGTCGCCGACATGGCCCTTCCACGACTCGGGAGAGGCCTTGTACTGCTTCACCTCGCCTGCGTAGCCCGAGGCCACCGCGATCTGCCGGATCTTCTCGAACCACGCCTCCTTCGAGTCGGCCGGGTCGAAGGTGTCGAGCATCTGCCGGAGCAGCGGCTGGCGATCGCCCTCCGGGACGTTCTCGGGGAAATCGAGCGCGTCGACGCCGCTGTAGAGCTCGTCGTAGAAGAAGAAGAGCTGGGCCCGCAGGTCGGGCCAGGTGGTGATGCGCTTGTTCGACTTCTTGCCGCCGCGCTCGATGCCGAGCGCGCGCTTCGTGTACTCCGGATCTCGCTCCATCAGCGCGGCGAGCTCCTTGTCGTGCTCCCTGGCCCAGTCGAGGCCCTGGGCATAGACGTCCTCGGCGCTCATCCGGCTCACGACCGCCTGGCTGACGCTCTTCAGCTTCACCATGTCGCTCAGCGCGCCGCCGGGGGCGAGCTTGTTGAGCTTGAGGGGGAAGGCGGAATAGGGCTTGTCGGGGTTCGCCTTGCGCCAGTCCTCGAACGCCGAGTTGGCGATGTTGAGGAGGTACTCGATGGTGCCTGTCTCGGGGACGCCGATCTCCCGGTAATAGGCGATGTTCGCCTCGGGGTCCTTGCGCTTGCTCAGCTTGCGCCGCGCGTCCGAGACCTTCGTCTCGCCCGTCTCGGGGTCGACCTCTTCCACGCGATCGAGCTTCTGGATGGGCGGGACGTGGGCGTATTCGACCGGCCTGAAGCCGAGCGTGCGGAAGAGCTGCAGGTGGAGCGGCATCGACGAGATCCACTCGTCGCCTCGGATCACGTGCGTCGTGCGCATCAGGTGATCGTCGATCGCGTGGGCGAAGTGGTACGTCGGGATGCCGTCCGACTTGAGGAGGATGGTGTCGAGATCGTTGACGGGCATCGAGATGACGCCCTTCACGCCGTCCTTCCACTCGACGCGGCCGGAGACGTCGTCCGGGGCGCGCAGCCGGAGCACGAACGGGGTGCCGCCCGCGAGCGCCTCCTTCACCCGGGCGAGCGGCGCGTCGCGCCACTTCGCCCACCGGCCGTGGACCCCGGGCTTCACCGTGAGGGCCATCTGCTCCTGCCGGATGGCGTCGAGCTCCTCGACCGTGCAGAAGCAGGGGTAGGCGAAGCCGCGGCGGATGAGATCGATCGCGTAATCCCGGTAGATCTCGACCCGCTCCGTCTGGATATAGGGGCCGTAGCTGCCCTGCTGCACGAACTCGCCTCGCGACGACGGGTCTCCGTCCTTCGCCGGCGCGCGGAGCACGCCCTCCTGAGGGGAGAGATCGAAGCGCGCGAGGGAGTCGACGATGGTGTCGAGCGCGCCGGGGATGGCGCGCTTCACGTCGGTGTCCTCGAGGCGGAGATAGAAGACGCCCTCGCTCTGGAGCGACAGCCGCTTGTTGATGAGCGACACGAAGATGCCGCCAATGTGCATGAACCCGGTCGGGCTCGGCGCGTAGCGGGTGACCATCGCGCCTTTGGGCAGCGCGCGCCGGGGATAGCGCGCCTCGTACTCCTCGGGCCGCCTGGCCGACGCCGCGGCGTCGCCGAAGAGGAGGCGCACGAGCTCGTCGCGGTCCTCTCCGGGGCCCGGTTCGCGGACGGTGACGGGAAGCGTCGTCTCGTTCGGGGCCTGCTTGTCCATGAGGGCGCGTCGCTCCTGGTCTGACATCGGGCCGGCAGCCATTGCACGCCCGCCTGGCCTTGTCAATCGGCCGGGGTCTGTCAATCGCGGGGTAACGAGCGCGAACGAGCGTGGGTCGCGACGCGCGCCGCGCGCCGCGCTACTGCGGTGTGTTCTCGCCGATGAGCCAATAGGTCTTCATCGCGCCCTTGCCCTTGATCGCCACGAGGCCCCGCTCCTCGAGGAGGAAATCTCGCGCGAGCAGGGAATAGCTCGCCTCGCTCACCTGGATCCGGCCGGGCTCTCCGCTCGACTCCATGCGGCTCGCCACGTTCACCGCGTCGCCCCAGAGATCGTAGCTGAACTTCTTCTTGCCGATCACGCCGGCGATGACAGGCCCGGTGTTGATGCCGATCCTGAGCTGGAACGGCTCGCCGTCGTCGCCGACGAACTGGCGCACGGTGTGTGTCATGGCGATCGCCATCCGCGCGATGGCCCTCGCGTGATCGGGGCGCTGCGCCGGCAGCCCGCCGACGACCATATAGGCGTCTCCTATGGTCTTGATCTTCTCCAGGCCGTGCTGCTCGGCGAGCTGATCGAACGAGGAGAACATCCGGTTGAGCAGGCCGACGAGCTCCGCCGGGGGGAGCCGCGCGGCGAGCGGGGTGAAGTCCGCGATGTCCGCGAAGAGGACGGTCACCTCCTCGAAGTGCTCGGCGATCAGCTGCTCGTGCTCCTTCAGCTGATCGGCGATCGTCCTCGGCAGGATGTTGAGGAGGAGCCGGTCCGAGCGCTCATGAGCTCGCTCGGCCGCCGCCTTCGCCTGCTCGAGCGCCGCCTTCTGCTGGCTCTGCCGCCGCGCGTTCGCCTCCAGCGCCGAGAGCATGCCGTTGATCGAGCCGGTGAGGCGCGACAGCTCGTCGGTGCCCGGCATCGCGACCCGCGCCGAGAGGTCGCCGACGCCGCCGATCTCCGTGACCTCCCGGCTGAGGCGGGCGAGCCGGTACAGCACCAGCTTCTCCAGGAGCAGCAGCGTCACGCCGCCGAAGACCAGGCCCACGACAACGGTCACGAGCACGAGATAACGCAATGTGTCATGGCCCATCTTGAGGATGGCCCGGTCGTTGTCCACGCGCACGAGCAGCGCCGGCTTGCCGTCGATGTCGTTGAGGACGGTGTATCCCGCGATCCGGTCGCTGCCGAGCGGGTGGACGAGGATCGGGTCGCGGTCGGACAGGGCGGCGCGCGCCTCGCGGAAGTCGTCGGGCAGGTGGGGATCGTCGAGGCGGTGGACGGCGAGCGAGAGGTCGGCGGGCTCGGTGAGGCGCTTGATCTCGGCGTCGGTCAAGAAGCGCCCGAACGTGACGCTGCCGGCGACCGGTCCGCGGCCGGAGCTGCCGACGCTCGGCTGGGAGCAGAGGAGCATCGGCCCGTCCGGGAGGAGGACGATGCCGCCTCGCACGGCGCTGCCGGGCGCGTCCCTCCCGAAGAGGAGATCGCCGATGCGGAGCCGCTCCTCGATGCCGCGCGGCAGGGGGGCCCAGCTCTTCGTGGCGTGGTTGTAGCCGGTGCTGTACACGGGCCTTCCGTCTGCGCCGGCGAAGACCGCGAGATCGATCCGGGCGATGTCGAAGAGCTGGGCGACGAGGTTCGAGCGAACGAACTCTTGATTACCGTCCTGCACGAACGCGTAGGCGTCATCCCACTGGCTCCAGTCGGTCCAGCGCGCGTTGAAGTCGCTGCTGGCCTGGCGGAAGAGGTTGAGCGCCACCTGCACCGTACGGCGGGTGTCCTGCGCCTCGGCGGCCATCGAGTTGGCGAGGAGCGCCCTCGAGGACACGCCGTACAAGGCAAAGCTGAGCCCGAGCAGCGTGGCGGCGATCGCCAGCAGCGTCTTCGCGCGCAGGGAGAGCAAGGCGTCGAGGGCGGGCTTCAGCGGTGCCGAGACTATCGAAATGCGGGACGGCGCGGAAGCGCGCCGACACCAGCCGGGACGGCGCGGGCCCGCGGCGGGTCGGGGAGGGAGCGCGGCGGCGTGGTGCGGCGGTGCCCCTGGCCCGCTCCAGGCCGCGCTCGCTTGGAGGGGTCTCCAGGGCGGGTCCGGAGGAGAGGTTTCATTCTCGTTCTACGGCGGCACGCGAGGCATCGAGTTCCAGAGGTGTATCGTGGACGTTCCCGCCCGTCGCTCCGGGTCGAGTCTTCATCGACTTTCGCGGAAATTCAGGTCCGTAGTGATGAAAACAACTTGAACGGTTGCCGCCGTTTCCGGCGGTGATGAACGACGCTGCGGTATCTCACGTTGCCTCGTGGCTTCCTTGGACCGCTGTCGCGAGAGCAGATAGAATGCGTGCAATGCACACGCCCGGTCGGCTGCTTGTCGTTCCTGCGGTCCTTCTCACCGTCGCCGCGTGCGCCAACGGCACCGACGATCTGCTGCCCGGCTATTACGAGGAGCAGGCCGGCGGCGGCGGACTCGGCGGTGATGGTGGCGCCGGAGGGGAAGACCTCTCCGTGAGCTCGAGTTCTAGCTCGAGCGTGAGCGCCGGCTCCACCGGGGCCGGCGGCGCTGAGGGCGTGGGCGGCGACGTCGGGAGCAATGAAGGCGACGGGGGCGACGGCGGCGGGGGAGCGGTGGCCGAGTGCGACCATGCGGCGCCCAATACCTGCACGGGAGCAGAGGCTCTCGGCAGTATCTCGGGCGACGTCGAGGCTGATTCGATGACGGTGACGGGGACCACGTCGAAGTGGTTCAAGATCCTGATCGTCGACAATGCAGATGAGGCCAGCTCCGAGCACTTCCGTGCCACGCTCGAGTCTCCGCCGGGGATGAACTTCGATTTGATCGCTTACCAAGGACAAATTGAAGTCGATGCACCGAATTGCTTTGCGTCCGGCGTCAGAGGGCAGGGCACGCCCGAATCATTTTACGTGACGTGGAACGACCGCTTCGCCGATCCCGATGAGCTCTGGTTTATCCTCGAGGTGCGGCATGTGGAGGGCACCGCGTGCGGCGAGGACGCGAGGTGGACGCTGACGCTCCTCGGCAACAATGCGGCGTTGATAGAGCCTTGAGCCTGCACGCGCAGCCCGCAGGCCGGTCACCGGTACAGGAGAGCTCCTTGAGCCGGTGCCCACCACACATCAGCGCCGCGTCACCTCGATCTTGCTTCGTCCGGGACAGCGCTCCTCATCCTCGACACCTGGCACCCCGCCTCAGCTCGCGCTGATCGGGATCTGACGCGGCTTGAGCGACGCGCTCTTCGGCAGGTGGATCCGCAGGACGCCCGCCCGGAGATCCGCGGAGATCTTCTCGGAATCGATGCCCTGCGGGACCACGAAGCTGCGGCGGAAGTCCGGCAGGCCCTCCACGCCCTTCTCCCGCTCGGCCGCCTCGGTCCGCCGGCCCTCGAACGTGAGCTCCCCCTTCTCCACACGGACGGCCAGGCGATCCTGCGTCACGCCCGGGAGATCTGCCACGACCAGGAGCTCCTCGGCGCTCTCGTAGATGTCGACCGCCGGCGCCACGGCGGGGCGCTGCTGGATCTTCTCGGGGTTGCTCTCGGCACGGTGGGTCAAGCTGCGATCAGTGCTCATGTTCATCGCTCCTTCCTCGGTACACTCCAGATCCGCTCGTCGCTGGATCGTCGCTCTCCTCTTCTTCGTTCGCTCTTCAGCTCCCGGCTCGCTCAGCGCGCCGTCACCGCGATCTGACGCGGCTGCGCCTCGGCGGCCTTGTTCAGCGTGAGCGTCAGCACGCCGTTCTTCAGGACCGCTGTCGTCTTCTCCGGATCGACCTTGCTCGGCAGCGTGAAGCTCCGGCTGAAGCGCACCGCGCCCCGCTCCTTGCGGTGGACGAGGTAGCCCTCCGGCGCATCCGACTTGCGCTCGCCGCTCACCGTCAGGACGTCCTGATTCAGCGAGATCTGGACATCCTTCTCCGTCAGACCCGGAACATCGGCCTTGACGACAAGGGCGCTCCCCGTGTCGAACAGGTAGACGCGCGGACCCCCCACGTACCGGGACGTCTGGTCGAAGTCGCCGCGGAGCGACGCGCGGGGCGCGTCCGCCTCCTCGAACACCCAATCCAGGCGCCGGCGAAGCTCATCCATCATGGCAAACGCGCGATCGAAATCCGTGGTTCGGTGCAGCATGGTCAATCCTCCTTGACCGCCGCGCGCGGCGCGCGCCCGGGCTCCGCCCGCGGCGCCGTCAACCTGCTCGCGACGGCCGATTTGTTGTAGCGTTACGGGACCTTGGCTCCGAGAGCCGGTCTCTTCGCACCGCCCAATCTTTGCACGGCACGTGGGGTGTCAAGAGCACGGCGCGCCGTCGTCCCCCCGAGGCAGATCGGCGGGAGCAGCGGTGGCGACCGGACTCGTCAGACCGAAGGGAGAGGCAGGGAAAGGCGGGCGAGCGCGACCTCTCCGGCTCCCGGAGCGGCTCCCTGCGCCGCCCCGCCGGCCACCGCCCCGGAGGCCGAGCCACGCCAGCCGGCCGTCGGCGGGGCCAGCCACGCCGGCGCCCGGTGGAGCCTGCCGCCTCGAACAGCCCTGGGAGCACGTCCCGGAAAGCGCTAGAAACCCAGGATATGCAGCCCTGCCCGCCCGCCCCCCGCCGCCGCGGCGTCCTTGCCGCCCGCCTCCGCTCGGTCTCCTCTGCGGCGGCGCTGTCCCTGGCGCTGATCTCGGGCGCCGCGCTGGCGCTGCCCTCGGAGGGGGACCGGGCGCCGAACGCGCGCGTCGAGGACGCGGACGGGCGCGAGCTCCGGCTCAAGGCGCTTCAAGGCAAGCCGATCCTCATCGTCTACGAGGACAAGGACTCGAAGGCCCAGAACCAGGCGCTCAAGGACGCGCTGGCGAAGCTCACGAAGGGCGACCGCTACCGGCGAGGCATCGCCGTCGCCGCGATCGCCGACGTCAGCTCCTACGACTTCTGGCCGGCGAAAGGCTTCGTGAAGGACGCCATCCGGGAGGAGTCGAGGAAGGTCGGCGGGACCGTCTATTGCGACTGGGACGGCTCCTTCCGTACGGCCTACAAGCTCCGCCGCGGCGTCAGCAACGTCGTCGTGGTCGGCAAGAACGGCCACGTGCTCTTCGCGGCCGAAGGCGCCCTCAAGCCGGAGTCGCAGAGCCGGGTCCTCGAGCTGCTCCGCAAGGAGGTCGAGGGCTGACCGCAGCGAACGCGCCGGCCGGAGGGGCGCGCGCTCAGCGCCCGTCCCTGCGGCGCCGCCGCGCGTGCAGCGCGGACTCGACCTGCGCGCGGATCTCCGCCGCCTCCGCGGCCGCCACGAGGCCGCCGCGCGCCTCGATGAAGGAGCGGAGCGCCCCGGCGCCCGCGCCGCCCACGATCCACGGCACGCCACGGCACGCGTCCGCGTAGGCGTCGATGAGCTCGCGCGCCGACGGCGGGAGCGGCGGGATCGCGACCGTCAGCGCGACGAGGTCCGGCGCGAGCGCCTCGACCGCCCGCGCGATCGCGGCGGGCGGCGTCCTCGCGCCGAGCACGACGGAGCGGAAGCCCCACGAGCAGAAGCGCAGGCCGATGCCGAACAGCCCGAGCACGTGATCCTCGTCGGCGAAGGCCGCGAGCAGCACGCGCCGCCCGCTCTCGCCAGGCTGCGCGAGCCGCAAGAGGTGCAGCAGCGTCGCGCCGAGGACCTGCGAGGCGAGGTGCTCCTGCGCGACCGTGATCTTCCCCGCGTGCCAGAGATCGCCGATGCGCTCGAGCGCCGGGCCGAGCGCGCGCTCGAAGATCGTCACCGCCGGGCCGAGCGAGAGGGCCCGGTTCACCTCGGCCTCGAGGCCGTCGGGATCGAACCGGACCGCGGCGTCGACGATGCGCTCGCTCGCCCCGGCGAACGCGTCGCCGCCGCTCGTGCCCACCGGCGCGCGCGGCCCCGCGGCCTCGAGCACCATGCGCGCCGCCTCGGCCGCGGCGATCCCGCCGTTCACGTGGTCGCGCATCTTCTTGATCACCGCCACATCGTCGTCGCTGTACAGGCGATACGCCGACGCCGTGCGCGCGGGCGACGGCACGCCATAACGGCGCTCCCACGCGCGCAGCGTCGCCGAGGACACGCCACACATCTCCGAAACGACATGGATTCTGTAGCGGCTCAACTGGATAAACCTTGCTAGGACCCGCCGAGCCGCGGCCGTCCGCGCCGGTCCGGCGCACCGGGATGCATCGGAACGGCGGGCAGCGAGGCCCAGAAAGACCCCCTCCTGCCGACGTCTTTCGCGTTCGTCATTCGCCTTTGTCAAAGGCTAGGACAAACATTATACTGAGCGTCATGCAAAACACCAGCGCTTCGGCGCAGGATCCGGCGCATCCGGCCAGGCCTGACGCCTCGCCGGGCGACGAGGTGGCCGCTCCCCCGCGAGCGGCGGGCGCGGGCCGCGTCCTCCGCGGAGCGCGCGCGCCGCGCGCCGTCGTGATCGGCAGCGGCTTCGGGGGCCTTGCGGCGGCCGTGCGGCTCGGGGTGCGGGGCTACGACGTCACGGTGGTCGAGAAGCTCGACGCGCCGGGCGGGCGCGCGTACGTCCACCGCCAGGACGGGTTCACCTTCGACGCGGGGCCGACCGTCATCACGGCGCCGTTCCTCCTGGAAGAGCTCTGGCAGCTCTGCGGCCGGAACATGGCCGACGACATCGACATGCGGCCCGTGGCGCCGTTCTACCGGATCCGGTTCCACGACGGCGCGACGTTCGACTACACGGGCGACGCCGCCGCGATGCGCGCCGAGGTCGCGCGCCTCTCACCCGGGGACGTCGAGGGGTACGAGCGCTTCGTCCGGCGGAGCGAGGAGATCTTCCGCGTCGGGTTCGAGGAGCTCGCGCACGTGCCGTTCGGGTCGTGGATGGACATGGCGCGCATCGTGCCGGACATGATGCGGCTCGAGAGCTACCGCACGGTGTACGGCCTCGTCGCGAAGCACGTGAAGGACGACCGCCTGCGCCAGGTGCTGAGCTTCCACCCGCTGCTCGTGGGCGGGAACCCGTTCTCGACGACCTCGATCTACAGCCTGATCGCGTTCCTCGAGCGCAACTGGGGCGTGCACTTCCCGATCGGCGGCACGGGCGCGCTGGTGAAGGGGCTCGTGTCGCTCATCGAGGGGCTCGGCGGCTCCGTGCGGTGCGGCGCCGAGGTGCGGCGCATCTCCGTGGAGGGCGGTCGCGCCCGGGGCGTGGAGCTCGCGTCGGGGGAGCGGCTCGCCGCCGACGTCGTCGTCTCGAACGCGGACTCGGCGTGGACCTACCGGCACCTCGTGCCGCCCGAGGCGCGGAAGCGCTGGACCGACCGGCGCATCGAGCGGCAGCGCTACTCGATGAGCCTCTTCGTGTGGTACTTCGGCACGCGCCGGCAGTACCCGGACGTCGCTCACCACACGATCCTCCTCGGCCCGCGGTACAGGCCGCTGCTCGAGGACATCTTCGAGAAGCACGTGCTCGCCGACGACTTCAGCCTGTACCTGCACCGCCCGACCGCGACCGATCCGGCGCTCGCCCCGCCCGGCTGCGACGCGTTCTACGTGCTGTCCCCGGTGCCGAACCTGCTCAGCGGCACCGACTGGCCAAGGGTCCAGGAGAAGTACCGGCGCTCCATCTCGGCGCTGCTCGAGGCGACGGTCCTGCCGGGGCTCGAGGGCGCGCTCGCGAGCTCGCGGCTCCTCACGCCGCAGGACTTCCAGGACCGGCTGCTGTCGTTCCGGGGCGCGGCGTTCGGGCCCGAGCCGGTGCTCACGCAGAGCGCCTTCTTCCGGCCCCACAACGCGAGCGAGGACGTCGAGCGCCTCTACCTCGTCGGGGCAGGCACGCACCCGGGCGCCGGTCTGCCCGGGGTGCTCTCGTCGGCCCGCGTGCTGGATCAGGTGGTCCCGGATGCATCGAAGCTCGTCTGAGGCGTCGGCGGCGGACTTCGCCGCGTGCAGGGACCTGCTGCGCAAGGGGTCGAAGAGCTTCGCCGCGGCGGCGCTCCTCCTGCCCGCGCGGGTGAGGGAGCCGGCGGCGGCGTTCTACGCGTTCTGCAGGGTCGCCGACGACGCGGTCGACGAGCTCGGGGAGCACGCGCCGCCGTCCGCGGCCGCGGCCGCCGTCGCGGCGCTGCGGGAGCGGCTCGCGCGCGCCGCGGCGGGCAGGCCGGACGACAGCCCGGTCGATCGCGCGCTCGCCCACGTGATGGCGGAGCACGGGCTGCCGCGCGCGTTCATCGAGGCGCTGCTCGAGGGGTTCGCGTGGGACGCGGAGGGGCGCCGCTACGAGACGCTCTCGGACCTGAACGCCTACGCGGCGCGCGTCGCGGGCACCGTGGGCGCGACGATGTCGACGCTCATGGGGGCGCGAGGGCCCGACGCGCTCGCGCGGGCGTGCGACCTGGGCGTCGCCATGCAGCTCACGAACATCGCGCGCGACGTCGGCGAGGACGCGCGGCGCGGTAGGATCTACCTGCCGCTCGCCTGGATGCGGGAGGCCGGGATCGCGCCGGACGGGTGGCTCGCGCGGCCGGTGTTCGACGACCGGCTGGGGCGGATCGTGGCGCGGCTGCTCGCCGAGGCGGAGGTGCTCTACCTCCGCGCGGGCGCCGGCATCCCGATGCTGCCGCGCGACTGCCGCCCCGCGATCCAGGCGGCGCGGCTCATCTACGCCGACATCGGGCGGGTCATCGCGCGCCAAGGCTTCGACTCGGTGTCGACGCGCGCGGTGGTGTCGCCGGGCCGCAAGGCGTGGCTCGTGATGCGGGCGCTGCTCCGCAGGTCCGTCGCGCCCGCGGAGGCGCGGGAGCACGGCGCGGCGCCGCCGCTCGACGAGGTCCGCTTCCTCTTGGAGGCGGCGCGATGAGCGGCGGCGCGAGCGGCGCGACACGCGCTCTGGAGGCGGCGCGATGAGCGCCCTGGTGGGAGCGCGATGAGCGCCGGCGGCGCGCCGGGCTCAGCCGCGCGGGAGATCGACGCGGCGCGGGGGCGCGTGCGCGAGGCGGGCGGCGAGGCGCTGCTCGCGCGCCTCGAGCACCTCGACGCGGTGCGGGCCGCGCCGGCGCCTCGACCGGGACCCTCGCCGCGGCCGCCGGATCGGGGCGCGACCGCCGATTACGACGTGGTCGTCGCGGGCGGCGGGCTGTCGCTCCTGCTCGCGCCGCTGCTCGCGTCGGCAGGGCTGCGCGTCGCGGTGCTCGACCGGGCGCGGATCGGCGCCGCGCACCGGGAGTGGAACGCCGGGACGGCCGAGGTGGCTGCGCTGTCGGCGTCGGGGATCTTCGCGAGGGACGAGATCGAGCGGCTCGTCATCGCCCGTTACGTCGAGGGGCTCTGCCGCTGGCACGGCGGCGGGACGTACCCGGTGCGCGGCGTGCTCGACCACGCCATCGACGCGGCGGGGCTGCTCGCCGCGGCGCGGGCCCGGGCCGAGGCGCTGGGGGTGACGCTGCTCGACGGGCACGCGCTCCTCGGGCACGCGGAGGGGCCGGACGCTGTCGCGCTCGCCGTGGCCGAGGCGCAGCCGGGCGCCGCGCCGCGCGCGCTGTCCGCGCGGCTCCTCGTCGACGCGCGCGGCGCGGCGAGCCCCTACGCGACCGCGGACCTCCTCTGCCCGACCGTCGGCGGCGTGCTCACGGGGCTCTCGGAGGGCGACGGGGAGCGGCGGATCCGGCCGGACGTCGGCGAGATCCTCGCCACCACGGAGGACGTCGAGGAGGGCCGGCAGCACCTCTGGGAGGCGTTCCCGGGGCGGCCGGGCGAGACGACGGTCTACCTCTTCTATTACGCGCGCTCCGGGGACGTCGGCCCCGGCGCGCTCCTGTCGCTCTACGCGCGGTTCTTCCGGCTCCTCTCGCGCTACAAGGAGGGCGACGCGTGCCTCGTCCGCCCGACGTTCGGGTTCATCCCCGGCTGGTCGCGGCTGTCGGCCGCGCCGCGCGCGCCGGGGCGCCGGGTGCGGCTCGTGGGGGACGCGGCGGCGCGGCACTCGCCGCTGACGTTCTGCGGCTTCGGCGCGAACGTGCGCGAGCTCGCGGCGACGGCCGCCGATCTGGCGCGGGCCGTCCGGGAGCCGGGCGCGCGTCACACGTCGGCCACGTCGGCCACGGCGCGCGACGCGCCTGTGCACTCGGGCACCGGCGCGCTCGCGGCCCTCATGGCGAAGCCCGCCGGCGGGGCGAGGGCAGGGGAGATGAACGCGCTCCTCGACACGGCCTTCGCCGTGCTCCACGCGATGGGCAACGACGCGTACGCGGCGCTGCTGCGCGACGAGATGCAGCCGGCCGATTTCGTGAGGTTCTTGCGGGAGACGGCGGCGCGGCGGCCCGAGGTGTATCGCGAGGTCGTGAGCACGCTGCCGCTCCGGGCCATCGGCCGCTGGGGAGCGGGGCTCGCGCGGGAGCTCTACCGCGCCCGCTGAAACTCTAAAACACCGATCCCGTTCAAACCCGGAGAATTTTCACAGGGAGGCGGGGAGGCGGGGAGGGAGAAAGAATGAAGTTCTTTCTCTTGCCGTCTCTCGCTCCCCGCCTCCCCGTCTCCCTGTGAAATTCTTGCTTTTTCTCGTGGTTTCAACCCGTTTGTCGCTCTAGCGCGCCCGCTGCGGGGAGCGCTGGGCGCGGCCTCCCGCGACGGCGCGCCGCGCGAGGACGAGGGGCCCGAGGAACAGGCCGTACGGCGGGCCGCCGGTGCCGTGGTGGACGCGGTGCGCGTCGCGGACGCGCGCGAGGTACGGGATGCGCGCGAGGCCCGAGACCGGGAGCCGCCCGTGGACGAGCCCGTCGTGGACCAGGACGTAGGCGAGGCCGAAGGCGGTCATGCCGAGGCCGAAGCCGAACGCAGCCTCGCGCAGCGGTCCCGGCGCGCCCCAGCTGCCGTACATGATGAGCCCGGCGGCGATCGGGGCGTGGAGGAAGGCGAGCGCGTCGTTCTGCTCGAAGGCGCCGCGCCGCTTCGCGTGGTGGGTGCGGTGGATGCGCCAGAGCGCGTGGTGCCAGACCTTGCCGTGGAGGAGCGCGGCCCACACCTCCATGATCGCGAAGGCGGCGAGCGCCGTGCCGATCCAGATCGCGAGCGTCATCGCGCCCTCCTCATGCGGAACGGCAGGAGGAGCTGCACCCAGGGGCTGGCGAAGCGGTCGAGCGAGAGGGCCTCGTGGACGACCGTCGCCGGCTTGCCGCCGAACGTCGCGGCGGCGAGGGAGCGCGCGTAGAACGGCGTGTCCTCGAGGGTGCGGAGGAGCCGCGGCGCGGACCCCGGGTCGGCGGCGATCTCCCGCGCCAGGCCCCAGCGCGTGTCGCCGAGCGGCCGCGGGGCGAGCGGCGGGAGCTCGCGCGCGCCGCCCGCCGCGTCGAACGCGGGCGAGAGGAGCATGCGCGTGCCGTCGCGGCGCCGGACGTCGTAGGTGAGGGCGATCCCGTCCGAGCCGAGCGCGCGCGACCAGGTCCAGCGCTCGAAGGCGTGGCCGAGCGGCTCGTCGCCGGCGTTCGTGTCGAGGTAGGCGCTGCCGGAGAAGCGCAGCGAGGGGTGCGCGAGCTCGACCTCGGCCCGCGCGATCGGCGCGATGGGCGTCCAGCGGTGGAGCCCCCGCCCGTCCAGGGCGACGCCATCGTGCGCGCCGTCCGCCGCGGGCCCGGGCACGGACGGGCGGAGGCGCACCGTCCCCGAGAGCCGGGACGGCAGAGGGGCCGTGATCTCGTCGAACGAGACGCGGAGCTCACCCCCGGACCACTCCATCAGGCTCGGTCCGATGGCGAGCGACCGCGGCGATCTGGAGACCGCGCCCCGCGGGCGCTCGGTCAGCGCCCAGCGATCGGCGCGCGCGCCGTACAGCGCGACGTTCATCGCGCAGTGCATGAGCGGGTCCGCGGCGCCGCGCGATCGCGCCTTGGCGTAGTAGGGCGAGAAGACGCTCCCGAGCATCGCGATGATCGTGATCGCGCTCTGCCCGTCGTCGCTCACCGCGTCCAGGTACCACCAGGCGTAGCCCCCGCTCGGGATCTCGAGGTCGAAGCGAGGTCCTCCATCACGCTCCGCGCCGCGAGCTGGCCGCTCAGCGCCGCCATCGGCACGCCCGCCCCCGGGTGCGCGCTCCCGCCGGCGAAGTACAGGCCCGGGAGCTTCGAGCGCGAGGCCGGGCGCGCGAAGGTCGAGTTCCACCCGTGGGACACCGGCCCGTACAGCGCGCCTCCCGTCGCCGGGAACATCCGCTCGAAGTCCGCCGGCGTCGTCGCCACCGGGGAGGCGCCCGTGCTCTTCAGCGAGAGGCCGAACCGCTGCAGTTGCTGGAACACGCGCTGCTCCCATTCGTGGATCTCCGTCGATGAGGGGGTGTGTTTATCACCGGTCGCAGGGGCATTGAGGATGAAGAACAGCCGCTCTCCGCCTCCGTCGGCGCCTGCGCTCGCCCCGACCCCGCCGGGCTCGTGCGCCGGCGCGTCGCCGCGATCCTCGGCGCAGACGTAGACCGTGGCGTCGCGCGGGAGCTCGGCGCGGTCGAACAGCGCGCGGAACTCGGCCTCGTAGTCGCCGGAGAAGAAGACGTTGTGCCGGAGGAGGGGGAAGCCGCTCACCTCGGCCACGAGCGCCCAGGTGACGGCCGAGAGCGAGCGAGGCTCGCTCCCCGGCGCCTTGCGGGCGGCGCGCTCGCCGAACAGGCCGGCCCGCAGCGCCGCGGGGTCGGCGTTCAGCACGATGGCGTCGGCCTCGATGCGCTCGCCGCCCTCGAGCACGACGCCCGTCGCGCGGCCGCGGCCCTCCTCGATGGCGGCGACGTGCGCGCCGCAGCGCAGCGTCGCCCCGGCGCGGGCCGCCGCCGCGGCGAGCGCCTCGGCGACGCGGCCCATGCCGCCCTCGGGGAGCCAGAGGCCCTCGCGCTCCACGTGCGCGATGACGCTCAGCGTCGCAGGCGCGAGGTACGGCGACGAGCCGCAGTAGGTCGCATAGCGCCCGAACAGCTGGAGGAGGCGCGCGTCCGTGAAGAAGTCGCCGAGCGCGCGGTGGAGGGTGCGGTGCCCGTCGATCTTCATCATCCCGCCGACGCCCAGGGTGCCCGCCGTGCTCAGGATCGTCCTGAGCGTGGGCCGCTCCGCGCGCATGAACGGCGCCTCCACCACGTCGAAGATCTCGCGCGCGTACCGGCTGAACCGGCGGTACCCGTCCGCCTCCCGCGCCCCCGCGAGCGCGCCGATCGCGTCCGCGGCGCGCTCGACGTCCGCGAAGAGGTCGAGCGTCGAGCCGTCCGGCCAGGCGTGGCGCGCGAGCGTCTCGGCCCGGCGGAGCGACACGTGGTCCTCGAAGCGGAGCCCGAGCGACGCGAAGATCTCGTCGAAGACCCACCGCATCGTGAGCACCGTCGGGCCGACGTCGACGCGGCGGTCCCCGAGGACCGCCTGGCGTATCTTTCCGCCGACGCGCGGCGCCCGCTCGAGTAGCACCACGTCGAGCCCGCTCGAAGCAAGGAGCGCGGCCGAGGTCAGACCGCCGATACCCCCGCCGATCACCACGACGCGATCTCTCCTGTCCGCCATGGTCGGAGTGTACGCGTCGGAGGTAGTTTGTCTATACTTTGTTTAACTAATGTTCAAACTATTGACAAGCCCCTGAGGCTCGCCAAGACTCGCCCCCCATGGATTTCGATCGCCGGATCGAGCGCGTCCTCCTCGCCGCCATCGAGCCGCTCTCCTCGCCCGCGTCGCCGCCCGGGCTCCTGGCGGCGACGCAGCACGCCGTGTTCCCTGGAGGCGCCCGCATCCGTCCGCGCCTCTGCCTGGCCGTCGCTTCGGCGTACGGCGATCCCGCGCCGGAGGCCGCCGACGCCGCGGCGGCGGCGGTGGAGCTCATCCACTGCGCGTCGCTGGTCCACGACGACCTCCCCTGCTTCGACGACGCGCCGATCCGGCGCGGCCGGCCGTCCGTCCACCGGGCCTTCGGCGAGCCGATCGCGGTGCTCGCCGGCGATCAGCTCATCGTGCTCGCCTTCGAGGCGCTCGCGCGCGGCGCCTTCCACGCGATGGCGAGCGGCGTGACCGACGCGCGCAGGGCGGTCCGGTTCTTCGAGGTGCTCGGGGGCGGCGTCGGGATGCCGCAGGGGATCATCGCCGGGCAGGCGTGGGAGTCGGAGGCGAAGGTCCCGCTCTCGGCCTACCGGCGCGCGAAGACGGGCGCGCTCTTCGAGGCGGCGGCGACCCTCGGCGCGCTCTCCGCAGGCCAGGACGGGGCCGCCTGGGGCGATCTCGGGCAGCGCATCGGCGAGGCGTACCAGGTCGCGGACGACGTGCTCGACCTTGTCGGGAGGCCGGAGGACATGGGCAAGCCGGCGGGGCGCGACGGGGCGCTCGGGCGCCCGAACACGGCGCTGGAGCTCGGGCTCTCCGGCACGACCCGGCTGCTGCAGCGGCTCATCCAGGACGCGGTCGAGGCGGTGCCGCAGTGCCCGCGGGCGGACGCCGTGCGGTCGTGGGCCGTCGAGCTGGGCGACAGGCTCCTCCGGGTCTGCAGGGGGCCTTCGGCGGCGCTTCCGACCGTGAGCTCCATGTAACGGCTCGGGCGGCCTGACGTACGTCCGAGAGGGGCGGCCGTCGGGGGGGACTCGGGACGTCTGAGACTGATGATCGGGAGTGGAGCTGGGTTGTTTGCGCGTCGCGGGACGGAACGCGTGAAGCCGACGTGGACCGACGTGAAGCCGACGTGAACCGAATGAAGCCGACGTGAACCGACGTTGAGCAGATTCAGGGAGGGCCTTAATGCGCTGTCGCCTCGCGATAGTGAGGCTGCGCCCAGGCTCGACGAACGCGGTTTGGGGTGGCATCCTCGGCGGGCCTTTCCGCGTCTGCCGCGGGGAGCGTGGCTGTGGCGCGGTGGTAAGGCGCTGTGTCCTGCGTCCCGTGAAGCGAGGCGTGGGTCATAGTCCGCAAGCGGGGGGATCGGGGGATGAGGGCGATTCGGGAGCAACACGCCACGATCGTTTCTCGAAAGCTCGAGGCCGACAGCCCCGGGGGGATGCGCGAGGCGATCACCTCCGCCGAGCAGCTCGCGCGCGTCGCGCGCGGGCGCCTCCGCGACCGGGTGGTGGACGTCGGGAGCGCGGTGGGAACCGCCCTCCGGGGCGCGCCGAGGAGCGCGAGCTTCGTCCGGGCGGGCGCCGCGGTGCCGCTGCATGTGTCGCGGATGCTGCTCGATCGACACCAGGTCGCCGCCCACGCGCTCGCCCACCTCTACGCGGAGATCGAGGCCTGCCGCTCGCTCGCGAGCTGGGCCTGCGAGGCGGGCGGGGAGGCCAGGGCCGTCGCCGAGGCGCACGCGGGGGCGCTGCTCCTGTCGCTGCGCGGCGGCGTCGATCTGGGCGGCGGAGAGATCGCGCCGCTCGGCGAGCTCGAGCTCCGCGACGACGAGGTCGCCAAGGCGATCGGCCACCCGGCGGTCGCGGCGTGGGCGCGCGACGCGGGCTCCGGCGTCGCCGTCGCCTCGATCGCGCGCGCGGCCGCCGAGCAGGGCATCCCCGCCAGCGCCGGCGCGGAGGACGAGCGCGTCGGCTGGATCCGGCACAACATGCGCGACTTCGTCGAGCGCCTCGTCGAGCCGCTCGCCCCCGAGATCCACCGCCGCAACGGGCTCATCCCCGAGTCGATCGTCCGCCGCATGGGGCAGTTCGGCGTGTTCCGGCTCGCCACCGCGCCCGAGCACGGGGGCGACGGGCTCGGCGTGGCCGCCATGGCGACCGCCATCGAGGAGCTCGCGCGAGGCTCGCTCGGCTTCGGCGTGCTCACCATGACGGCCTCCATCGCGTCGGACCTGCTCGCCCGATCCGGCACCGACCTGCAGCGCAGGACCTGGCTTTCACGCATCGCGAACGGCGAGGCGCGCTGCGCCCTCGCGTTCGCGGAGCCGGCGTACGGGTCGGACCTCGCGCGCGTCGTCACGCGCGCCGAGCGCCAGGCCGACGGCAGCTACCTCCTCATCGGAAAGAAGGCGTGGGTCACCGGCGCGTCCCGCGCCGACCTGGTGCTCACCCTCGCGAGGACCACGACGCCGGGAGGACAGGGGCAGCTGCCGCTCGGGCCGAGCCTCTTCGTCATCGCGAAGCGGCGCGGCGCGCCGGGCGCCGACTTCCCGGACGCCGGGATGGCCGGGACCGAGCTGCGGGCGCTCGGGCAGCGCGGCATGGGGCACTACGAGCTCCGGATCGAGGGGCTCCAGATCGGCCGCGAGGCCCTGCTCGGCGAGCGCGAGGGCGAGGGGATCGCCCAGATCCAGCGGGCGCTCGTGACGGGCCGCACCTACGCGGCCGCGTGCGGCGTGGGCGTGGCGCAGGCCGCGCTGGAGCTCGCGCTCGAGCGGGCGAAGACGCGCGTGCAGTTCGGGTCGCAGCTCATCTCCTTCCCGCGCGTGGCGCACCGGCTCGGAGGGCTCATCGCGCGCGTCGCCGCCGCGCGGCAGCTCACGCGCGCCGCGGCGCACGTGGCGGACACGGGGCAGCCGTGCGAGCTCACGTCGGCGATGGCGAAGCTCTTCTCCAGCCGCGTGGCCTGGGACGCGGCCGACGCCTGCATGCAGCTCCACGGGGCGAGCGGCTACGCGGAGAGCTCGACCGCGGCGAGGCTCCTGCTCGACGCCCGCAGCCTCTTCTTCCAGCTGGGCCCGCACGAGGTGCTCGCGCAGGGCATCGCGCGCGCCCTGCTCGAAGGGCCGCTGCCCTAGAGCGGCGGTCACCCGCTTCGGATACGGGCCCATCTCGGCGTTTTCGGTGCTCAGCGCACCGGAGTGCGCTTCCGCGCCGAAAACACCGATCTGGACCCGTCTCCTGTGCGGGAGACCGCCGCTCTGAGTCGCGTGTGCCAGGGGCGGGCGAGAACCGCTCCAAGGCGCGAGCGACTGCGGCGGCCGGCGACGCGAGCCGGCGAGCGGGCATGTGCGCAGGGCCGCGACGCGCGCGCCGTCGTCAGCCGAGCGCGCCTGTGCCATGATCGCGCGGACCGATGGTCCGCGTCCGCTCTCCTCGCTACGGCCGCAAGCTCGACGATTTCACGGTCGGCGCGGTGTATGCCCACCCCTGGGACGTCACCGTGGACGAGGGGATGCTCGCGCTCTTCGCGGCCTCGTTCCAGGACGCGATCCCGACCTACGCCAGCCGCGTCGCGGCCCGATCGGTGGGGCTCAGGGACAGGCCGGTGAGCCCGCTCTTGCTCCTCAACCTCGGGATCTCCTTCAGCGTGCACGACGTGAGCGAGCAGGCGATCGCGCACCTCGCGTACACCGACGTCCGGTTCCCGGCGGCCTGCTATCCGGGGGACACGCTGCGCGCGAGCTCGCTGGTCATCGGCAAGAAGCCGGTCTCGACGGGGGACAAGGGCGTCGTGCACGTCAGGACCCAGGTGGTGAACCAGGACGGGCTGCTCGTCTGCTCGTTCGAGCGCAAGGCGCTCGTGCCCCCCGGCCGCGTCGCGGAGCGCCCCGCGGACGCGCCGCACGCGGTCGCGCAGCCGGACGCGCCGCCGGCGCGCCTCCCGGAGGAGCTCGACGGCCCGCTGCCTCCGCCGGCGCGCCAGGGCGGCTTCGCCTGCACGTGGGACGACTTCGAGGTCGGCGACGTGATCACCCACGAGGTCGGCAGGACCATCGGGGACAGCGAGCACATGCAGCTCGCGACCCTCCTGCGCAACTCCCACCCGCTGCACGTGGACGAGCAGTACTCCAGATCGAGCTCCTTCGCGAAGACGCGGGTCGTCCACGGGGGGCTCGTGCTGTCCTGGGTGCTCGCGCTCTCGAGCCGCGACACGGCCGGGTGCGGCGTCTGGGACCTCGGCCTCGACGAGGGGGCGCACCCGAGCGGCGTGCTCGCGGGCGACACGCTGTTCGCCGCGTCGAAGGTGATCGCCAGGGAAGAGGCCAAGAGCGGCGCCGGGAGCGTCACCTTCCGGATCGTCGGCGTGAAGAACACGCCGCCGCGCGCCCTGATCGAGCAGGGCGCCGACCTGTTCACGCCCGAGCTCGGCAAGGCCGACGGCCGGGTGAAGGAAAAGGTCGTGGAGATCACGCGAACGCTGCTCCTGCGCCGGCGGAGCTAGCTCTGTACGTCAGCGATCACCGGCGGGATTGCTGACGCACAGAACCAGGCGCGCCCGAGGCGGGGGCCGCAGAATGAGGAGTCCCCGGCGGGCCGCCTGCGGCATACAATGGCCGGCCATGAGCACCGCTCTGCCCCAGCGAGGAACGGGACGGCCATGAGCACCGCTGGGAGCCGTGAGCTGGACGCGCTCCGCGCGCGCGTCGCCGAGCTGGAGCGGGAGCTGGCCCACGCCCGCGCGCCAGGTCGGAGCGCCGCTGCGCGAGGCCCGGACGCGCCGGCCAGAGACCCGGGCAGCGCGAGGGGATCCGCCCTCGTCGAGGCGGCGCGGCGGCAGCTCGACGAGGGCGAGCAGGCGGCGCAGATGGGCAACTGGCTCTGGGAGCTCGGCCAGAGCAGCACCACCTGGTCGCGGCAGCTCTTCCGGATCCTGGGCCGCGATCCCGAGACGGACACGCCCTCGACGGAGACCTTTCTCGAGGCCGTCCACCCCGACGACCGGGAGCGGCTGCAAGCCCTCCTGCTGCTGGCGAACGAGACAGGCGAGGGGGCGGGCGCGGTCGCGTTCCGCGTGCGCCACCGGGACGGAACGGTGCGGGAGTGCCTGCTGAGCAGCCTGCCCCTCGTCGAGGGCGCGGGGCCGCCGTCGCGCTACTTCGGCGCGGTCGTCGATCTCACCGAGCGCCGCCGCGCCGAGCAGGAGCTCCGCCGCAGCGAGCGCATGCTGAAGGAGGCGCAGCGCATCGCCCACGTGGGCAGCTGGTCCTACGACATCGCGTCGCGGACGATCCGCTGGTCCGAGGAGCTCTACAACATCCTCGGCGTCGATCCCTCGGTGCGCCCGACGTTCGAGCTCTTCGCGGGCCTCATCCACCCCGAGGATCGCCACCGGGTCTTCGGCGGCGCGGAGACCGCGTCGCCGCTCGGCATCGCGAGCCCCGTCGAGTGCCGCGTCGTGCGCCCGTCCAGCGGGGAGCTGCGCCACGTGCAGATGGCGGCGCAGCTGGTCACGGACGACGCCGGGACGATCACCGGGCTGGTCGGCACGAGCCTCGACATCACCGAGCGCCGGCGCCTCGAGGAGCAGCTCCTGCACAGCCAGAAGCTCGAGGCGATCGGGCGCCTCGCCGGCGGGGTCGCGCACGACTTCAACAACATGCTCACCGCGATCTTCGGGCACAGGGAGCTCGCGGTGCGCAAGGTGCCGGCGGCGTCGCCCGTCGCCGAGCACCTCACGCAGATCGGCACCGCCGCGGAGCGGGCCGCGGCGCTCACGCGGCAACTGCTCGCCTTCGCGCGCAAGCAGCTGATCCAGCCGAGCGTCGTCGACCCGAACGCGCTGATCTTCGGGGTCGAGCCGCTCCTCCGCCCGCTCGTGGGCGAGGACGTGGAGCTCGTCGTGCTGCCGGGGAGCCAGATCTGGCCCATCCACATCGATCGGGGGCAGTTCGAGCAGCTGCTCATGAACCTGGCCGTGAACGCGCGCGACGCGATGCCCGGCGGGGGCCGCCTGGTGATCGAGACGGCGAACAGGGCGCTCGGCGCGGGCGACGGGGGGTGGGGGCCAGAGATCGAGCCCGGCGACTACGTGGAGCTCACGGTCACGGACACAGGGCAGGGCATCGACGACGCCGTCCAGAAGTACGTGTTCGAGCCGTTCTTCACGACCAAGGAGCCGGGCAAGGGGTCGGGCCTCGGGCTCGCGACGTGCCACGGCATCGTGAAGCAGCACGGGGGCCACATCTGGTTCGCCAGCGCCCCCGGCCAGGGCACGCGCTTCACGATCTGCTTCCCGCGCGTGCGCGGCGTGCCCTGCGAGCAGCCTGTGAGGGCGACCGCGGCCGCCGTCGGGGGCGTGGAGACCGTGCTCGTCGTGGAGGACGAGGCGCAGGTGCGCGAGCTCTGCGTCGCCGCGCTGCGCTCCTTCGGCTACTCGGTCCTCGCGGCGCGGAGCGGCAAGGAGGCGATCGCGCTCGCGGCCGCCTATCCAGGCCCCATCCACCTGCTCGTGAGCGATGTGGTCCTGCCGGACGCGCGCGGCCCCGCGCTCTCGGCGATGCTCGCCCGCGCGCGCGCCCCGCTGCCCGTGCTCTACGCCTCGGGCTACACGGAGGACGCCCTCCTCCAGACCGATCTGCTCGACGGGGTCGCCCACTTCCTCGCCAAGCCGTACACGCCGACGCAGCTCGCGAAGGCGGTGCGCGCCGTGCTCGACGCGTCCGCGCAGGCGCGACGGGCGAAGGGCTCCGGCGGCGCCCCGCCGCCGGCTCCGACCGCCGAGCGCCTGCAGTGAGCGCGCTCGTGCGCCGCGGGAGGCGGGCTCACGGCGCCTTCGCGCGCGATCGCCGGCGTGTGGGCGCGCGTGCGAGGCGGCCCGCAGCGCGCCACGCTGGCCCCCGCCGCCCGGGTGCATCTATCCTGGACGGGCGGCTTTGGCGATGAAGATCCGGGGGTCGGCGCTCATGCACACGAGGACCTACCTGCAGACGCGGTGGGGGAGCCAGGCCATGTCCGCCCTCGACGCCAAGCTGCCCGCCGCCGCGCGGGCGGTGTTCACGGCGCCCGATCTCGCGGCGCACAGCTGGTATCCCATCTCGGTCTGGAACGCGATCGCGGACGAGATCTCGCGGTGGCCCAACCGGTCCGGCGTCATCCGCGATCTCGCGGCCTACGTGGCCGAGCAGGACCTGACGCTCGCGCACAAGGTGCTGCTCAAGCTGGGCACGCCCGCGCTCGTCATGCGGCAGGCCGGCGTGATGTGGGGCATGTACTTCAACGGCGGCCGGCTCGCGCCCCTCGCCGAGGGAGAGCGGTTCTTCCGGCTGATACTTTACCTGGGGGTCGACCCGCAGTCCGACCCGGGGCGCCAGATCTGCAGAGACGCGGTGCCGGCGTGGCAGGAGAACGCGCTCCGGCTCTCGGGCGCGCGAGGGGGCCAGAGCCTCCACACGAAGTGCCGTTTCGAGGGACACCCCACGTGCGAGTACGAGGTGCGCTGGCTTCGGTAGTCACCACTTGGTGCAGAAGGCGAACAGGTTCACCTGCGCCTCTTCGGCGAGCACCTCGACGGGGGTGCTCCCGAACTTCGACCGGGCGAACAGGGTCCTGAGATCATCGGTGCTGCGGTGGATCAGCTCCCACTCGAGGACGTGATCCATGAACGCCTTGCTCGGGTTGTTCACCCCGAAATTGCCCACGACCGCGACGCCCCCGGGCAGGAGCTTGTCGTGCATGCAATTGAGGAGGCTCACGACCAGATCGTCGCGGAGATAGTCCGTGAGCCCGATGCTGTAGATCATGTGCTGGGGCTTGAGCACCGTCCTGCCGCGGCCGTGGGCCAGCCGCACGACGTTGTCCTGCGCGAAGCTGAAGCGGTCCATGACGCCGAGCTGGTCGGCGATGCCGGCCGCGTAGGCGAGGGCCTGGTTGTCGATATCGATGCACGTCGCCTTGATGTCGGGCAGCTCGCCCCCCTCCGCGTAGAGGTCGAACAGCTCCCGGGCGGGGCCGCTCGCGAGGCTGGTGATGTGGACCGGGCCGGACGCGTGCCCGCTGCAGGCGTCCCGGATCGCGCGGCTCAGCACGCCTCTCCGGTTCTTGACGGCGCGGCAGGCGTCGATGGCGAGCCCCCACTGGTCGATGAAGCGGCCGAGGCGGCCGTCGCCCGCGGGCTCGTCGTTGTACATCATCTCGATGGTGTAGAAGTCGCCCGCGTAGCCGCGCGGCTTCGTGTAACACCGGTCGACGGTGCGGCTCAGCATGAAGAGCGAGAACGTCTCGCGGAAGACATAGGCGCCGATGCCCTTCTCGAGGTGGCGCTCGCGCTCGATGTGCTCGCGCAGCGCGGACACGATCGTCTGGCACGCGGCGCTCACCTTCTCCTGGATCTCCGCCTCGGGCTGCTTGGCCTCCTTCACCATCCTGTCGGCGATCATCATCTCGAACTTGAACTGTTCGACCGTGTCGATGAGCTTCGGAGGGATGTTGTTGGTGCCGGCCTGGCCCGTCCTCGCCGCGTGAAAGCGGTTGACCTGCGGCACGTCCTCGACGAGGAGCGGCGGGAGCATCGCGGTGTTCTCGCGGAGGCGCTGGGCGAGCATGATCGCGAGCGACTGGTAGAAGCGCGCCGCGAGCCCGGGGACGGAGGCGAGGAGCGAGTGCACATACGGGCCCTCGATGACGTCGAGCGTGCACTCCTCGCGGGCGACGACGGAGGCGCTCGCGGCGGCGCTCTCGAGGAACGACATCTCGCCGAAGATGGCGCCGGGGCCGAGCTGGCGGAGGGCCACGCCGCGCCCGAGGTGGGCGACCTCGACCCCGACAAGGCCGCTGCGCACGATGAAGATGCCCTGCCTTCGCGAGCCCTCCTCGAGGATCTGTTCGCCCGGTCGGTAGGTGACGCAGCTCGACTTCTCCAGCAGCAGCCGCTCGTCGTCCTGGGTCAAGAACTCGAAACCTGTCGTCATGATGCCTCCCGAGCGCCGCGGGCGCCCCGGACTCGCGGAGGAACGGATCTCTCCCCTCCGCCGCGGCGACAGAGGCGTCCACGCGTGCGCCCCTTCTACCACGACGCATCGCGCCTCCGCTGAGGCATGGCGGTCCGCCCGCTGGCTTGGCGCCGGTCGCGCCGCGGTCGCCGCGGGGCGCCTCGTTGACCGCGCCGCGGTTTCCGCAGCGCGCCTCGTCGATCACGCGCCGCGCTCGCGCCGAACGCGCGTCGCGCGGTCTTTCACGGGGTCACCGCGGGGCGCAGGCCGCGAGGCCGCCGTCCTCGGCGAGCACCAGCACACAGGTGCGGAGCACATCCATGCCGGCAAATCCGTCCGACGGACAGGTCGCCCGCCGCTCGCCGGGCAGAAGATCGAACTCCGCGGCGGCGTCGAACCCCGCCATCCGGAGGCGAGCGCCCGAAAGGACGGGAACGGTGTGCTTGCCTGAGGCGGCGTAGGCGCTCCTGCCGCCGGTCGCCCGGCGCGACAGCCGCTTCCCCGCGGGGGAGACGGCGAAGAGCGAGCTCTGTGACGCTCCCGAGTCGATCTTCAGCGTGACGTCGATCCCCTCGACGCTCGCCCTGGCGGTGAGCTCGCTGCCCTGGTTCGGGCCGCCGCAGCGGGCGAGCTCCACGATGGCGGCCTCGCCGAACCGCGCCCGGAGCGCGCGTGCGGCCTCGTCGCGCGGAGCTTCGGTCATCCGGCCCTCGCGCAGGTCGAGCACGACGGCGCGGCCCGGCCCCGCCAGCTCCTGAGGCGCGACGATGCCGCCGATGCCGATGCGCTGCAGGACGTCGGGCATGCGGACGACGAGCAACGCGGAGACCTCGACCCGGCCCCACCCGGAGAGCGCGAGGCTCGCGTTCTCGAGGCGGGACACCGCGAGGGGCCTGCCCGCGTGGTCGACGGCGACGTCGCCTGCGGTCGAGAGGGGCAGCGCGAGCTCGTCGGCGAGCCAGCGGGCGAGGACGTGGTGGGAGGCGCCGGTGTCGACGATCAGCACGGCCGGCTGGCCCGCCACGACGGCGTCGATGAGCGGCGAGGGGAACGCGCGATCGTCGAGGTGGTACTGGAGGCTGGCCCGGCGCTCGGGGCCCGCCGCCGGCGCCGCCGGGCCCGCGCCCGCGGGCGAGGACGCGTCGCCGGCGCCGGCGCCGGCGGTCGACGTCGCGCCCGCGCTGCGCGGCGTGGCCGGCGCGGCGCGGACCGCGGCGGGCCCGGCGCAGCCGGCCACCGCGAGCGCGCCGGCCGCGGCCGCGGCCGAGAGCGGGGCGAGGAGCTGCCTGCGAGCGCGCGGCACGAGCATCCGCTACTCGACGCAGCAGAGCGTCGACTGCCCCGTGGGATCCAGCGAGCCGCTGAGGCTCGTGCGCGCGGTGCAGGTGGAGTTTGTCGGCGTGCCGACGAGGTGAGCCGGGGGCGAGTAGGCGTACCCGCAGTACCGCCCGCCCTGCGAGATCTGTGCGTGATCGAAGCAGCTGTAGTCGTTGCCGAGCTCGACGCGCACGTAGTTGCAGTCGCCGCCGCTCGCGGTGCACGCGCACGACGAGCACGTCCGGGTGTCGTTGTACCCCCGGAACCAGTCGCTCTCGCGCCGCGCATAGCCGCTGCAGGTGGCGCTGCCGGACACGAGCGCGCATTGCGTCGCCGGCGATCCCTGCCTCGGGACGCAGGCCTTGCCGGCGCCGCAGCCCGCGCCGGCGATCGCGTGGCAGAACTTCCTGGACTCCTTCCACGTCGCCGGCGCGGGGATCGCCGTGCCGGTCGCGGTGCAGCTCTGGATCACGTCGAAGAGGCCCGCGCGCACGCCCCCCCAGTCGACGAACCCGTTGTTGATCGGCTTCGCGTCGCACGTGAACCCGACCCGCTTCGCGAGCGTGCCGCGCGTCCCGGCCTCGTCGGCCTCGCACTGCGACTCGTCGGCGTAGAGGTAGAGATCCGCCGCGCAGTCGGTGGGGTTCGGCGTGCAGCCGCAGCCCTGGCAGCCGCTGCCGGAGAGGCCGCGGAAGAGGAGCGTCTCCTTCGCGGTGAACCCGTCAGGGCACGGCTCGGTCGCGTCCACGACGACGCCGGGCTCGAAGTTCGTGGGTGCCGTCAGGCAGACCGCGCCCTCCGCGCAGTCCGAGTCCGCGCAGTCGACGGCGTCGTCGCAGTCGTCGTCGCCGCCGTTGAAGCAATCCTCGACCTGCGTGCAGCCGGTCGTCGTGCTCGTGCCGGTCGACGCGCTCGTGCCGGTCGACGCGCTCGTGCCGGTCGTCGTGCTCGTGCCGGTCGACGCGCTCGTACCGGTCGTCGTGCTCGTGCCGGTCGACGCGCTCGTGCCGGTCGACGCGCTCGTGCCGGTCGTCGCGCTCGTGCCGGCGCTCGCGCTGGAAGGTTCGGTCGTCCCGGCGCCATCACCGCCGCCCGACCCGCCCGACCCGCCCGACCCGCCCGCGCCCGCGAAGTTGCGCTCCTGGACGCTGCAGGCCGAGAGGCTGACGAGCGCTGCTATCGCAGGCCCGCGAAAGTTCGTCATGCCGCCAGGATAGCCGCCCTTGCAGGCGACGTGCAGCGTCATGTCTCGGAAGCGTGGCGCTCACCGCGAGGGGGGGCGTGATGGGCGAGGTGCCCTGTGACGCCGGGAGGAGAGGCCGTCACGGAGCCGTGGCGCGCTGGAGGCGGCGCTCCACCTCGGCGCGCGTCGGATACGATGTCTGACACCCCTCGCGCTCGACCGAGATGCCCGCCGCCGCGATCGCGAACCGGAGTGTGGCCTCGATCGCCATCCCGGAGGCGAGCCCGCCGGCGAGCACGCCCGTGAGGGCGTCCCCGGCGCCCGTCGTGTCGACGGCGCGGGCCGGCAGGGCGGGGAGCTCCTCGCCCGACGGCAGCAGCACCGCGCCGCGCGCGCCGCGCGTGAGCACCACGCGCTCCGGCAGGTGACCGCGCAGCGCCTCGTGCTCGATCTCGTTGACCACGGCGAGATCGAACCGGCCGACGAGCTCGGGATCGATGGCGTTGACGGGCGACGGATTGCAGATCGACAGCGCGCCGTCGGCCCGCGCTGCCGCGAGCACGCCGTCGATCGCCGCGGCCGGGATCTCGCCCTGGCAGAGCCAGACCGAGGCCCCGCACGGCGAGGGCGGCGTGACGAGCGCGTTGGCGCCGGGGATCGCGAGGATCTGGTTCTCTCCGGCCTCGTCGACGCAGATCAGGGCCACGCCCGTCGTGGCGCCGCGGTGGACCGCCACGGCGGAGAGCTCCACCCCGTCGGCGGCGAGCGCGGCCGCGCAGAGCTCGCCGTGGGCGTCGTCGCCGCGCGCGCCCGCGAGCCGCACGCGCGCCCCGGAGCGCGCCGCCGCGACCGCCTGGTTCGCGCCCTTGCCGCCCGGCGCGACGAGGAACCGGCGGCCCAGCACCGACTCGCCGGGGCGCGGCAGCCGCGGGCCGTAGCCGATGAGATCGGCGGTGATCGAGCCGCAGATCGCGAGCAATCCCATCACCGCCGCATACCACGAACGAGGCGGCGCGCGCGTCAGTCGGCGTTCACGGCCACGGCGTTGGTCTTGCCATGGGCGAGCGCGCCGGCGCGGCGGATGATGCCGATGAACTCCTGCTGATCGCCCTTGCTCGACGCGGCGGCCCTCGCGATCTTCTCGATGTCGGCGAGCCTCCAGGAGCGCGCGTGCGGGCTGTGGCGCAGGACCTCGGCGAACCCTGCCACCGCGGACGCGAAGCGGAAGTCGGCCGGCGCCGCGTCGAAGGTGGGGGCGACGGCGCCCGGGGCCATCTTGACCAGGGTCTCCTCGGCCGTGTTCGAGCCGAGCGGCGCCTTGTGGCGGAGGCGCACGACGACCGGCGCCGCGGCCTCGCCCTTCGGCGCGGTGGCCTTGAGCTCGACGTCGTAGATGGCCGTCACGCTGTGCCCTGCGCCGATCTCGCCGGCGTCCACCTTGTCGTTCCGGAAGTCCCGGTCGGCCACGTCGCGGTTCTCGTAGCCGATGAGCCGGTAGCTCTTGACGAAGCTCGGGTCGAACTCGACCTGGATCTTCACGTCGCGGGCGATGACCTGGAGCATCCCGCCGACCTGCTCGGAGAAGACCCGCCGCGCCTGCGCCTCGCTGTCGATATAGGCGTAGTTGCCGTCGCCCTGGTTGGCGAGCTGCTCCATCATGAGATCCTTGTAGTTGCCCTGGCCGAAGCCGACGGTGGACAGCGTGATCCCCTTGTCCCTCGCGCGCTTGATGGTCTTCAGGATCTCGTCGTGGGAGGTCGGGCCGACGTTCGCGTCTCCGTCGGAGAGCACGATGACGCGGTTGACGTGCCCCTTCACGAGCGTCCGCTCGGCCAGGCTGTACGCGAGATCGATGCCGCTCGACATGGCGGTGGAGCCGCCCGCGGTGAGGTCGGCGAGGGCCGCGAGGATCTTCCCCTTGCTCTCGATGCCGGTCGGCGCGAGCACCTCTCGCACGCTGCCCGCATAGGTGCAGAGCGCGACGGTGTCCCCCGGCTTGAGGGTGTCGGTGAGCATCTTCAGGCTCTTCTTCGCGAGCTCGATCTTGTCCGGCGACTGCATCGAACCGCTGGTGTCGACGAGGTACACGAGGTGCACCGGGGTCCGCTCCTTGACCGGCACGCGCTTGCCCTGGACCGCCACGCGCACGAGGTGGTGGCCCGACGTGAACGGCGAGGGCGCGGCCGCGAGGTGCACGGCGAACGGGCCTGTCGCGGGCGACGCGTAGCCGTAATCGAAGTAGTTGAGGAACTCCTCGGCGCGCACGGCCTGAACCGGGGGCAGCGCGCCATCCATGATCTTGCGGCGCGCGATGGCGTAAGAGGCCGTGTCCACGTCGATCGCGAACGTCGAGAGCCGGTCCTTCGCGGGGTCCTCGACCGGGTTGACGCCGTAGTCCCGGTACGTCTCGCTGCCCTGGGGCTCGGGCGCTGTGACGGCGACGGCCGGGGGCGGGGCCGCGGGGCGCGCCACGGCGGTCGCCGCCGGGGCGGGCGCCTTCTTGGGCGCGGGCGCGCCGCCCGTCACGCGGACGCGCGCGTCCGCGCCGGGCGCGGCGCCCGCCTTGGTCGCCCGGGACTGCGCGGGCCCCGGCGAGGGCGCCACAGGGGCGGCCGCCACGGGCAGGGCCGGCGGCGGCGCGGCCTCCGCGGCGGGCGCGGCGTCAGGGGCGCTCGCCGCGGCCTCCTCGCGCTTGGCGTCGGACGCGCTGCCCTCGTCTTGCGCCGCGTCGAACTCCGGCTGCGTGGCTCGCCCGGCGGGGGCCTCGGTTGGCGCGGCCGATGCGGTCGCCGCCGTGGGGGCAGGCGTGGAGCCACCGCAGCCGATGAGCAGCGCGGTGACGAGGGCGGGGGCGACGAGATCGAGGGGCCGGGTGCGCATTGAGGTGTCCTCCTTGAAGGGGATCGCGAGGGCGGATCCCTGCTGTACGTTCTCGTGGGTCGGCCATCGCCGATCGCCACACACAGGTCCTTGAGGGGGGCCGCACGCGCGGCTGCCCCATCGTGCGTTTTCCACGGGCGAGACGGGCCCTTCGCCGCTTTCGCTGCGTGAACGCCGCGTGTCGCCGGTCATCCGGCGAGCCGACGAAGGGCTCTCGCGGCCGGGGCCCGCTGTGGCGGGGCTCGGCGCGTCCGAGTGCCAGGGAAACGCGGTCGTCTCGGCCGGCTTACACCCGAAATCGACGGGAGCTCGGGTCGGGTCCTCCGCCCGCCTCCCTCTCGCTCTATCCTCAGGGGTCCGTGATGAGCGAAACGAGCCACGAGCGCTTCCAGTCCACCCTGTGCCGTGCCAGGAAGATCGCCGTCCTGACCGGCGCAGGCGTCTCGGCGGAGTCGGGTATCCCCACGTTCCGCGGCGCTGGGGGGCTGTGGCGGCGTTACGAGGCGACGAGCCTCGCCTCGCCCGAGGCGTGGCGGCGCGATCCGGGCCTCGTCTGGGAGTTCTACAATCACCGCCGGGAGCGCGCCCTCGGCTGCGCGCCGAACCCGGGTCATCACGCGCTGGCGCAGCTGGAGGCGCGGTGGCGGGAGGCCGGCAGGGTCTTCACCCTGATCACCCAGAACATCGACGGCCTGCACGAGCAGTCGGGCTCCAGGAGCCCGGTGCGCCTCCACGGCTCGCTGTGGCAGGTGCGCTGTCTCTCGTGCGGGAGCGTGACCGAGAACCGCGACGTGCCCATCACGCCCGCCTTCGCGGGCAGCGGCTCCCCCGATCCGGAGGCCCCCGCCCGCCGCTTCACGGCGGCGGAGCTGCCGCGCTGCGGCTGCGGCGGCGTCCTTCGCCCGCACGTTGTCTGGTTCGGCGAGGCCCTCCAGGAGAGCGATCTCGCCGCGGCGGCCGCCGGCGTCGAGGGCTGCGATCTCCTGCTCGTCGTCGGTACGTCGGCCGTTGTGTATCCCGCCGCCGGCTTCGTCCCCATGGCCAAGCGCCACGGCGCCCTCATCGCCGAGGTCAACGTCGAGCCGAGCGCGATCTCCGGCCTCTGCGACGTCGTGTTCACCGGCGGCTCCGGCGCGATCCTGCCCTCCCTGCTCGACGTCACGCCGGCGTGAGCGCCGCGGCCTGACGGGCGCGGCGAGCCGGCGGCGTCAGCACGGCGAGGCGAGCCGGCGGCGTCAGCGCGACGCGCTGTCGCGCCGCAGCGGGCGCGCGGTGCACGCATCGCGCGGCGCGGCGCGTGCTTCTGCCGCGGTCATGGAGCAGGTCAACCGTGGGATCTCAGGGCTAACGTGGGCGGCGATCGCGCTCGTCGTGATCGGCGCCGTCAACTGGGGGTTCGTTGGGCTGTTCGAGTTCGACGTGGTCGCCGCGCTCTTCGGCAGGCTCAGCGCGCTCAGCCGCATCATCTACGTGCTCGTCGCGCTCGCTGGGCTCTATCTGCTCTACGCTGCGGTCCAGCTCGGAAAGCGCGCTCGGGTCACCACGATGCCCTGAGGGCGATGCGCCCGTGCACCCCAGGCGCTCATGCGCCCGGGCTGGCCTGGCCGCCGAAGCCGCGCGGACGGGCGGCGATCGCGCGCGCCTCGATGAAGCGCGACACCGCGTCGACGAACGCCTCGGGGTTCTCCACCTGCGGCATGTGCCCTGTCGCCGGGATGAAGGTGAGCTGCGACCCCGGCAGCGAAGCGTGAAGCTTCTTCGCGTCGTCCGCGCTGTTGCCGAGGAGCTGGTCCGCCTCGCCCCAGACGAGGAGGGGATTCAGGCTGAGCGGGGCCCGGAGACCTCCATGGATGGCGGCGTCGAGCACCGCCTCCAGCTGAGGTGGATTGGCGCTCTCCAGGACCTCCCGCAGGGCAGCCGGGGCGCGGCCGGGATCGGCGTAGGCGCGGCTCAGGACCCCGGGGCTATAGGTCTGCTTCCGCATCAACGCGCGCAGCACCCGGCGGGGCAGCGGCCGCGCTCCGAGCCAGCCGACGAGGCGCGGCAGCGGGGGGATGGGAACGCCGTTGACGAACACGAGCCCTCGGCAGCGCGCCGCGAACAGGGTAGCGAAGCTCGATACGACCGAGACGCCGAAGGAGTTGCCGACGCACCACGCGCTGGAGACACCCAGCTCGTCCAGGAGCCGCTCCAGCCAGCGCGCATAGGCGCCCAGGGAGCCGAGCCCCGGCGCGTCCGTGCGCCCGATGCCGGGCAGATCGGGCGCGATCACCTGGAAGCGCTCCGCCAATCGCCCCCAGACAGGCGCCCAGTGCAGCGACGCCCCGCCCCAGGCGCCGTGCACCAGCAGCAGCGGCTCGCCCTGCCCGCCCACGTGGACGCTGGCAGGGCGGCCGTCGATCGCGATCTCCTTCACCGAAACCGTGCTCATGCCCCTCTCCTGTGCGGAATCATCACGGGGCCCATCCTGCCCCCGGCCGCCGGGGGCCCGCAACAGGAACGCACGCCGGCGCGCGCCCACGTCCCTCCCTCTTGCGTGTGCGGGCGCTGGCCGGGCGCGCGGCGGCGCGCGGCGCCTCTCGGCCCTTCGCGCTTGCCTCACGGGCAGCCGATCGCGGTATCGTCCCCGCCGTGTCCTCCGCTCAGAAGCTCCGCGATCTGCTCGCCTCGCCCGGCCTCCTCGTCATGCCTTGCTGCTTCGACGCGCTGTCGGCGCGGCTGATCGAGCAGGCCGGCTTCTCGCTCTCGTTCATGAGCGGCTTCGCGGTCTCCGCCGCGCGCCTCGGCGCGCCCGACACGGGGCTCATCTCGTATGGTGAGATGGTCGATCAGGCGCGGTCGATCTGCGGCGCCGTCTCGATTCCGGTGCTCGGCGACGGCGACACGGGCTACGGCAATGCGATGAACGTGAAGCGCACGGTGCGCGGTTATGCGCGGGCCGGGCTGGCCTGCGTCATGATCGAGGACCAGGTCGCCCCCAAGCGCTGCGGCCACACGCGCGGCAAGCAGGTCGTGCCCCGCGACGAGGCGTTCACCCGCGTCCAGGCCGCCGTGGACGCGCGCGACGAGGGCGCCGGCGTGCTCGTCATGGCCCGCACCGACGCCCGCCAGACGCACGGCTTCGACGAGGCGCTGGCCCGCGCGCGGGCGTTCGCCGATCTCGGGGCAGACATCGTGTTCCTCGAGGCGCCCGAGAGCGTGGAGGAGATGCGAACGTTCTGCCGCGAGGTGCGCGTGCCGACCATGGCCAACATGGTGGATCACGGCAGGACACCGGTGCTCCCGCCGGCCGAGCTCGAGGCGATCGGCTACAAGATCGCGGCCTATCCGCTCACCCTGCTCTCGGTCGCCGCCGCCGCCATGCGCGAGGCGCTCGCGGCCCTGCGCGCCGGCCGGCACCCCGACCCGCGGATGAGCTTCGCGGCGCTCCAGGAGATCGTCGGGTTCCCCGAGTACTACGCTGAAGAAGAGCGCTATGCGCAGCCGCCAAGGAAGGGGTGAGTCGAGCACCATGACCGCGATGTCCTCTGCCGCCCCCGCGTCGCTCCTCGACGCGGCGCGGAGCCTCGTTCCGATCGTCCAGGAGCACGCCCCGCGGGGCGAGCGCGAGCGCCGTTTGCCCGATCCGGTCGCGAGGGCGCTCCGGGAGTCGGGCATCTTCCGCATGTGTCGTCCGCGCGCGCTGGGCGGGCTCGAGGCCGACCCCCTCACGGCGCTGCAGGTCATCGAGGAGCTCTCGCGCGCCGACGGCGCGGCAGGGTGGTGCGCCATGATCTGCGGCACGACCGGCGCGTTCGAAGCGTACATCCCGGCGGAGGGGGGCAAAGAGATGCATGCGAGCCCGGATGTCGTGACCGCCGGCGTCTTCGCGCCGAGCGGGCGCGCGGTCGAGGTCGAGGGAGGATATCGGGTCGCCGGGAGGTGGGCGATGGCGAGCGCCTGTCATCATTGCGACTGGCTGGGCGGCACCGCGGTGGTCTTCGACGGGATGGCCCCGCGCCTGCTGCCCGGGGGCGTCCCCGAGGCCGTCGTGCCGATGTTCCGCGCCTCGGAGTGCGAGATCCTGGATACGTGGAGCGTCTCCGGCCTCGCCGGCAGCGGGAGCCACGATTTCGCGGTCGTGGACGCCTTCGTGCCGAGCAGCCGGTGCATCCGACTCCCGATGACGGCTCCGACGCATCCAGGGCCTCTCTTCGTGTTCCCGCTCTTCGGCTTCCTCGCGAGCGCGGTCGCGACGACCGCGCTCGGGATGGCGCGCGCGGCCATCGATGAGCTGGTCCGGCTCGCGGCGACCAAGCGGCCGAGCGGCATGACGACGTCGCTCGCGACGCGGCCCTCGACGGCGCTCGCCGTGGCCGAGGCCGAGGCCACGCTGGGCGCGGCCAGGGCCTACCTCTTCGAGGCCGTCGGCGCCGTCTGGGACGCCGCGGTCTCTGGCAGGCCGATCTCGCTGCGGGAGCGGGCGCGCGTCCGGCTCGCCGCGACGAACGCCGCCCTCGGCGCGGCGCGCGCCGTCGATCTGGCGTACACGGCGGGCGGCGCCACGGCGCTCTACGCGGAGAGCCCTCTTCAACGCAGCTTCCGCGACGTTCACGCCGTCACGCAGCACGCCCTCGTCGCCCCGCACACGCGCGAGGTCCAGGGCCGTGTGCTCCTCGGGCTGGACACCGAGCTGCCGATGTTCTGAGGGGCCGTCCGCGAGCGGCGAGGTGGATACGAGAGGGCGGAGCGGGCGACCGAGCGAAATTACGCCGCAGCGCGCTTCACTCTGCGGATGAGCCCGTAGCGCACGAAGATGCGCCCCGCTCTCATCCCAGGGGCAGATCCACCCAGCGCTCGAATCCAGGCCGGCGCTTGATGCGGCCGTACCACGCGTCGACGTGCTGCAGCGCGGGCCGCTCGGCCGGCAGGTTGTACCACCGCTGCGCCGCGGCCCCGAGGGGGATATCGGCGAACGTGAAGTACTCTCCCGCGACCCACGGGTGCCGTGACAGCTGCCTGTCGAGGATCCCGAGCGCGGCGAGCGCCGACTTGCGGGCGGCCTCGATCGCGCCCTGATCGCGGCGCTCTTCGGGCGTGCGCACGAACTGCACGAGGAGCGTCCGGATCGGGGGCCACAGGGTCCCGAACTGCCAGTCGGTCCAGGCGTCGGCGCGCGCCCTGTCGGCGAGATCGCTCGGCTGGAGCGGCGGCGACCCGTAGCGCGAGAACAGATAACGCACGATCGCGTGCGACTCCCAGAGCACCAGCGGGCCGTCCTCGAGCGTCGGGACCAGCCCGTTCGGGTTGAGGGTGAGATAGTCGGCGTCCTTGACGCGACCGAACGGTCCGCCGGCGTCGATGCGCTCGAAATCGAGCTTGAGCTCGTCGAGCGCCCAGAGGACCTTTTGCACGTTCGAAGAATTCTTGTGACCCCAGAGTCTCAACATGATGTCCCTTGTCCCTCGGCGCCGCTCAGGCGGCCGTCGTCGCCGCCGGCTTCACGAACTTCGCGAAGCGCTCCACGTAGAACTCGACCGGATTCTGGATGGCGCGGACCGCGGGGCGCGCCTGCAGGGCCTCGATCCAGGCCCGGAGCCGCGTGAGCTCCGCGGGGATGGAGAAGTCGCGGAGGCGGCCGACCGCCGGCAGCCGCTCGAACCATGGATAGAACGAGACATCGACGAGGCTGACCTCGGCGCCGAGCCAGTAGGGCCCCTGGCCCGACGACCTCGCCAGCGCCTCCCGCTCGATGAACGCGAGCACCTCGCCGAGCGCCTTGCGCCCCTCCGCCTCCTGGTCTCGCGTCTCGGCCCTGAGCAGCTGGGTGAACGCCTTCGCGCTGTAGAGTCGCAGCTTCGTCATCCTGTTCTCCTTGATGGCGTGCGCCACGCGAAGAGCTCTCCTGCTCTCAGGCAGGAGGGGCGCTCCGCTCACGGGCCGTCGTCGTGGCAGGGAGCAGGGAGCGTGCCAGGGCTTTATTGCAGGAACTGCAGGAACGGATCACAATCGTCCGCGCTGGCCGCGCGCTTGCTGCGACGGGAGCAGGGATTGCTGGTGATGTGCTGCTGAGGCAGCAGTGAATCCGGCGTGGGGCGTGGGAAGGCCTCTGCTGATGGATGGTCGGCCCCTGTCGAGTACCCGGGAGACGTCACGTCCGTCGGGATGAGGCGTGCTCAGATCTTCATCCTTCCTCCTCGTGTCATGGTTCGCAGCCCGCGCCACCTCAGCCAATGGCACCTCTGCTCGAGCGGTCATCCGTCGTCCACGCGCGGGCGTGGACGTGGACCTCCTCCCGGTGTGCCGGGAGGGCGCGCTGATGTTTTCCGCCTTACTCTTCTATGACGGACAGTAGTCTGCTATGACGGACATGTCAAGACGCTGCGCGGTAGCGTCGATGTCCTCGGCAAGAGGTGTGTGGACCGGCGTGCGATGGGGATGGTCGCGTCGGTGGTGGGCATTGTTCCGATGTGCGAGGGAGCTCTTCGTTGTAAGCTCCGCGGCGTGACGACTGCTCGCCTCGACGCCGGAGCACTCCATGGTTTGCATGGTTCAGGGCGTGACCGTCGCGTGGGCCGATGGCCTGGGCAAGACAGCATTACCGTCGTCGAGTGCATGACGGCGACAGGCATGGAGCGACGTGATGACAGGTGAGCGCCCGCCGGACCGCATCCTGACCGCTCGGCTGACGCTGCGAGCGTGGCGGCCCGAGGATGCACCTCTGATCAGGGATGCGATTGACTCCAGCCTTGCGCACCTGCGGCCCTGGATGCCGTGGGCCGTGCTCGAGCCTTCTTCCGTGGAGGCGACCGCGGCGCTCCTGGAGAAGTTCCGGGACGACTTCACGGCAGGACGCGACTTTCATTATGGCATCTTCACGCGCGACGAGCGCGCCGTGCTCGGGGGTACGGGGCTCCATCCCCGGATCGGCCCGGGCGCGATCGAGATCGGCTACTGGCTCCGGGAAACCGCGACGCGCTGCGGTTACGCGACCGAGGCGGTGGCAGGCTTGACCCGGGTCGCGCTCGAGGAGCTCGGCGTGAGCCGCGTCGAGATCCGCTGCGATCCGAGGAACACCGCGAGCGCCGCCGTGCCCCGGCGGCTCGGGTACCGGCATGTGACGACGCTCGAGGCGAACGCCCTGACGCCCGCGGGCGAGCCGCGCGACACGATGGTGTGGGTCCAGGCGGCCGCGGAGCTCTCGGGATCGCCCCGGGGAGGCCGAAGCTCATGAGTCCATCACCCTCGGCCAGCGCGCCGGGAGCGACTTCGGATTCGGATGTTCGGATCGAGGAGCGGCCGGCGCGCCGATAGCGGAGCGGACGCCGCGGTCACTCGAGCCCGAGCGTCATCTCGACCATCGTGCGACGGAAGCCGAACCGCTCGAACAGGCGCTGCGCGGCGGCGTTCTGCGTCGCGGTGTGGAGCACGATGCGCGGCGCGCCCAGGGCCCGGAGGCGCGCGATGACGGCCCCGAGGAGGATCGCGCCCGCGCCCAGCCGGCGCGCGGGCTCGGCGACATAGATGTCGTGGAGGGCGCCGCAGGCGTCGAGGAGGCTGTTCCAGTCGCGCGGCTCCCGGCGGCCGTAGGCGTAGCCGACCAGCGCCGGCTCGGCGCCGGTTCGCTCGGCGACGACGATCGCGGCGTCGGGGTTGGCGAGCTCGCCCGTGAGCCATCGCTCGTAGCCCGGCTCGATCGGCTCCAGGCACATGAAGCGGTGCGGATCGAGGGCGTGGTGCAGGCGGACGAGCTGCGCGGCGAAGCGCGCCACCTCGGGCATGTCGGCGCGCACCGCGAGGCGGGCGTTGACGGAGGGGGGCATCCGCCAGGATAGCCGAGCGCCGGGCGCTCGCTCCGCCTCAGCGCCCCTTTCCCGCCCCCAGGCCCTCCAGCGCCTGCTCCGCGTCGCGCCGGTAGGCGTTGTCGGTCGGCGCCGTCTCCAGGAAGCGCTCGTAATGGTGGATGGCCTTGTCGCGGTTGTTCGCCGCGCGGAGCGCCTCGGCGAGGAGGAAGTGCGCGTCGAACAGCCACGGCGGGGTCGAGCGGTCCGGCGCCTCGCCCAGGGTGACCGCCTGCTCCATCTCGCTCGCGGTCCCGGTCCGGTTGCCGCGCGACGCATAGATCTTGCCGAGGCGGTAGTGCCACTCGGGGACCTTGTCGTTGGCCGCGATCGCCTTGCGCCACGCCTCCTCCGCGGCCGCCCAGTTGCCCTGATCCTGGTAGCAGAGCGCCATCGTGGCGTAGGCCTCGTAGCGGGACGGCCGCTTCTCCAGCGCGATCTTCAGATCCGCCAGCGCGTCCCGGCTCGCCCCCTGCTTCTGCAGCAGCACGCCGCGCTGCCAGTACGCGTCGCCGAGCTCCGCGTCGAGCTCCAGCGCGCGCCTCAGCGCCATCTCCGCGCGCGCGGTCTGGGCCGTCTCGTTGGCGCCCCAGCCGACGTAGAGGTGGTACTCGGCGCGGTTCGGATCGAGCTCCGCGGCGCGCTCCAGGAAGCGCAGCGCCTCGGCCATGTTCGTGCCGCGCACGAGGAGCGCGCGGCCGAGGAAGTGGTTCGCCTCGGCGGAGTTCGCGCGGTCCTTGAGCACGTCGCGCAGGATGGGCTCCGCCTGGCTCGCGTGCCCCGCCATGACCTGGGTCGAGCCGACGCGCAGCTTCAGGTCGATGTCGTTCGGCGCCTTGCGGAGCGCGTCGGCGTACATCTCCAGCGCGCGCTCGCTCTGGCCGGTCTCCTCGAACAGGAGCCCGCGCTCGAGCGCGAGGCCCGGGTAGTCCTTGTCGGCCGCCGTGACCTTGTCGAAGATCTTCGCGGCGTCCTCGAACCGGCGCAGGCGACGGTACGCCACGCCCAGCTTGAACTGGCTGCCGAGGTCGTCCTCCTTCGCGAGCGCGAGCTCGAGCTCCTGCCGGGCCTCGTCGTACCGCCCGGTCTGGAGCGCGACCTCCGCCTTGGCCTTGTGCAGCGCGGGCAGGTCCGGGAACTTCGCCGTCGCCTCCGACAGCCTCTCCGCCGCCGCCTCGTTGCGGCCCATGCTGGACAGGAGCGACGCCAGCGCCACGTACGCGTCGACGACCTCCGGGAGGTTCTCCGTCGACTTCACGGCGTCGACGTACGCCTGCTCCGCGTCCTTCTTGTTGCCGAGCGCGAGCTCGGTGCGCCCGAGCCAGTAAGCGACCTGGGGGGCCGCCGCGTGGGTCTTCTGCAGCTCCTTCAGGAGGTCCTTCGCCTCCTTCATGCGCTCCTGCGCCAGCCACGTCTTCGCCTTGCCGAGCTGCGCGGCGAGGTTCTGGGCGTCGGCGCGGGCCGCGGCCTCGAAGCGCGCCTGCGCCTCGGAGTAGCGACCCGACCGGTAGAGCACCTCGCCGTTGCCGATCAGGGCGCGCACCGCCTGCGGGTCGAGCTTCACCGCGGCGGCGAAGGCCTGCTCCGCCGCGCTCATGCGCGACCTCGTGAGGTGGATGGTGCCGAGCAGCGTGTACGCGTCGACGATCTCGGGGTCGCTCGCGGCGGCCCGGATCGGGCCGTCGCCGGTGACCTTGCCGAGCAGATCGAGCGCCTCCTGGTCGCGGCCGGGGGTCTGCCAGAGCAGCGACGCGATCAGGGTGCGGGCTCCGACGTGGTCGGGCGAGGCCTCGAGCGCGCCGCGGGCGCTCGCCTCGGCGCCCGCGGTGTCCCCGGCGAGGAGCTGCGCCCGGGCCAGGCCGAAGAGCGTGCGCGCGCTCTTCTGGAGGCCGCTCGCGTGCTGCCACGCCGCGAGCGCCTTGGGGGCGTCCTTGGCGGCGAGCTCGATCTCGGCCGCGAGGACGGCGAGATCGACGTCGTCCTTGAGCTGCGCGGCGAGCGCCTGCGCGGCCTGTCGCGCGCGCGGGAGCTCGCCGCTGGCCGCGGCCTGCGCCGCGACGGCCAGGGAGAGCAGGTCGCCCGGATGGGAGCTCGCGAGCGTGAGCATCTCCTTGCCGAAGGCGTCGTCGACGGTCCGGTGCCCGAAGCGGATGCTCCGCGCGAAGGCGATGTACGCGGCGTAGGCCATGGTCGGCCGGTGGCGCGGCGCATTGGCCCGCGTGGCGTTCGCGTCGTTCAGCGCTCCGTTGGCGGCCGACGCGGTGTCCTTGGCGAAGGCCGTCTGGGTCCGCTGGCGGAGCTCGGCGAGCGCCCCCTCGTGCGCGAAGGCGTTGAGCCGGTCGCTGATGAGGTTCACGCCGAAGGCGCCGACGTCCGGAACGAGCGCGAGCGCGCCGCCGCTGACGGCGGCGACCGCGAGCGCCGCCACGACGTAGCGCTTGATCTTCGACTTTTGCGGCGGCGCTTCCGTGGTCGCCGCGGGCTTCTCGGCCTGCGCGCCGGGACCGGCGCTCAGGTCGCCGATCTCGGTGCCCGCGCCGGTCAGGTCGACCTCGTCCCCGACGCTGGGGTGCGGCTCGCTGAGCTCGATGCCCCGATCATCGGCGTCCGCGGGCGATTGCGTGAAGTTCGCGGAGCGGTCGGACGGATCGTAAGGGGTGGGCGCGCCGCCGGGGGCGAGCTGCGTGACGCTCTCGCCGAGCGCGATCTCGTCGCCGAAATCGGCGGCGCCGAAGCCGGTGGTGGACGCGGCGCGGGCGTCGGCGGGCGGCGCGGCGCCGAAGCCGGTGGTGGACGCGGCGCGGGCGTCGGCGGGCGGCGCGGCGAGGAAGTCGGCGGGGGGTAGGGCGCCGAAGTCGACGGGCGGCATGGCGCCGCTGCTGGGCGGCTCCGGCGCTGCCTGCGGCGGGAGGGGGCGCGGCCCGGGCGCCTGGAATGCGGCGCCCACGCGCGAGTCGTCGTAGTCCGGCGGGGCCTCGTCGAAGAGCTCGGCGCCGACGATGGTCCCCGGTCCTGCAGGTGAGCCGGCGCCGGTGGCCTTCGAGGGGAGGGCGGAGCCGGCGGCCTTCGAGGGGAGGGCGGGGCCGGTGGACTTCGAGGGGAAGCCCGCGGGGGCCGGGGCAGGGAAGCCCGCGGCGGTCGGAGAAGGGAAGCCCGCCTGGGCCGCGGCCGGGAGCCCGGCGCGCGCCGGCGAGGGGAGCGGCGCGGAAGCCGGCGTGGGCAGGCCCGTGTTCGAGAACGGGGCGGGCATGCCGATGACGGCCGGGGCCGAGCTCGGCAGATCGCCGGCGACGATGGGCAGGTCGCCCGCGGACATCGCGGGGAGCTCGGCGTCGCCGTCGCCCTCGAGCGGCAGCTCGAGCTCGCCGAAGCCGAACGACATGGATCCGCTGCTGGAGCGCGCCGGAGGAGCCGGGGGCGCGTCGTCGTCCAGGTCTCCGAAATCGTACTCCGGGACCACGCGCGGGGGCGCGTCCCCCGCGCCGCGGGTGCGCCCGCGACCGAGCGGCTGCGTGGTGGCCCCGGCGTTTCGCCCGCCGAGCCCCGCGTCCCGCGCACCAGGCCTCGAGGGGGCGCCCGGCGCCGACTCTCGATCGCCGAACCCGAGGGTGCGCCGGCTGCTCGGAGGCAGCGGCTCGACCCGCGCCGGCAGGTCGGTGCCGGCGAACGCGGTCGGCGTCGCCGGGGCGGTGCGGGACTCCGCGCGCGATCGCGCCGGGAGCGCCACCGGCGCCCCGGTCGCATTGCCGTAGACGACCGGCAGATCGTCCGGGTTGAGCCCTTGCACCTCGGCGTCCGTCGGGCTCGGGAGCTCGACCATGAGATCGATCTCTCCGAAGCCGCGCCGCTGCGGCACCGTCTTGGCGTTTCGCCGATCGGACGGGGCGGGGCGATCGGGGACGTCCGGCAAGCCGATCTCGCCGAAGACCTCCGGACCCGGCGGCTCAGGAGGCGGCGCGGGCGGCGCAGGCACCGCGGGCGCCGCGCGGCGCGGCGGCGTCGGTACCGGCGCCGGCGCCGGCCCGGGGCGTCGGGGAGGCGCGACCGCGGGGAATGCGATGTCCTCCGGAGCCGCCATGGGCAGATCGGCGTCCTCGGGCGCCGCCGGGGCGCTCCGCTCCGAGAGCTGAAGGCCTCCCGCCCCGGCCCGCGGCGGGGGGGTGGGCACAGGCGTCGGCGCGGGCGCTGCGCTTGCGCCCCCCTTGGTCACCAGCAAGCTCGTACCGCACTTCGGACAGCGCATCCTGAGCCCCGCAGGGGGGACACGCTTCTCGTCGACCTGGTACGGCGATTTGCACCCGTCGCACTCGACCTTGATCATGCTTCCCGACCCGATGCCGGCGCTGCGAGCGCCTTCGCAGGCGCCCCCACGCTCGTTCGGCCTACAAAAGGCCGGGATGCCCCGACATCCGCTCTCCTTACTAGCAGGGGTTGTGGTCCTTAGGATCGCCTCTTCTGCCGGGCGCCCTCAAATCGGCGACTTCCTCGGGCATGTCGCGTGCTTCGTCCGGAAGTAGGAAGCGGACAGCGCGCAGACGCGGCGCGGCCGGGGACGGAGGGGCGCGGGGACGGTAACGAAGCGGCGACGCCGTCTGGCAGGCGGCGCGTGTCGCCATCGCGGCCTCGCCAAGCGTCCTCCACCTGTGCTAACGCGCTGCCGCTCATGCAGCGCTCGACGGCGGTCATCTACACGCTCTTCTTCACGGGCGCGCTGGCGTTCGTCATCACGCACGGCGGCTCGAAGGGGCGCGGCGCGGCCAGCGCGCCCGCCGACGCAGGCCCCGACGCCGCCGACGCCGCCGCCTCGCCTGCGACGGCCGCGGCGGGCGACGCCGACGCGGGGAGCGACGCCGGCGCCGAGGGCATCGTCCAGGAGCGCGGCCCCGAGCCGGCGGGGCGATCCGACGCGGGCGTCACGCTCCTCTCGGGAGAGGCGCCGCCCTCGCTGCCGGCCGAGGCGCCGAAGAAGGTGCGCTTCGGCGTCGTGCTCATCCAGTACCGCGGCGCGCAGGGCGCGGCGCCGACCGCGCGCTCCAAGGACGCCGCGCTGGCGCTCGCCAGGGAGCTCGCCGAGGTGGCCAAGACGGACTTCAAGGCCGCCATCGAGAAGGGCGACAAGGGGTCGACCGACGACCTCGGCTACATCCCGCGCGGCGTGCTCGAGCCCGCGCCGGAGTACGAGCTGTTCAGCCTCCCCAAGGGCGGCGTGAGCGGCCCGGTCGACACGCCGCGCGGCTTTTGGATCGCGCGTCGGATCGAGTAAGTAAAGCGAACCGCGCGCGGCGCGTCGCCGTGGACGCGAACGAGTGGAGATACCGTATGGCGACGATCGACATCCGTCGGCAGCACGCGCTCACCAAGGACGAGGCCAGGAAGCGCGCGGAAGAGCTTGCGCGGGGCATGGAAGACAAGCTCGGCATCCAGTGGCGATGGGATGGCGACGTCATCCGGTTCGAGGCGCCGGGCGGCGCCGCGAAGGGGACGAAGGGCCTCGTTCGCGTCGAGGCGTCCGCGGTCCATGTGGAGATCGATCTACCGTTCCTGCTGAAGGCGATGAAGGGCATGGTCGAGTCGAAGGTCAACGACAAGCTCGACGCCGTGCTGGGCAGGGCCTAGCCCGGCAGCCGGGCCAGGCGCGCTCCGGCGGCTCGATCGACCGCGCCGCCCCGCAGCGCGCGGCGCCCCGGCCGACACGCGCTCCCTCCTCCTCAGCCCCGCCTCCTCCTCGCGAGCGAGCGATCTCCGCCCGCTCGCGCGTGTCGCGCCGCGCGCGAGCGCGCCCACCGTTCTTCGTTTTCCGGCGGTTCCGGCGGCGTACGCGGTCGACCGGCGCGCTCCGCGGATCTCCTCGCCGGGCGCGGGCGCCCGCACATCCGTGTCCGCCGCTCGACCCACCGATCGCGCGCGGCCAGGCCAGGCCAGGCCACTCGACGCTGTTCGAGCCCGCTCCCTGCCCGGCGCGCTTTACTCCGTCAGGTTCGGTTCGCTACTCTCCGCCATCGTCATGCGGTGCGCACAGATGAGACCCCGTTCGGAGGCGTCGCGAGCGAGATGACGGTTCAGGCACCCGAGGGGCAAGCGGAGAGCATGACGGCCCTGATCGCGCGGCTGCGCGCGGAGCAAGGCGAGCAGCCGGAGCGACAGCTCCAGGCGCTCTTGCTGCACGAGCTCGGCGCGCTCGAGGAGGCGCTCGGCGAGGAGCCCACGGCGGCGCGCGACTACCTCGCCGCGTTCAACGCGGATCCCCAGTTCCGCGAGCCGCTCGAGGCGCTGGTCCGCATCCTCACGCGGCGCAAGTCCATCAAGAACCTCGGCAAGCTGCTCGACGCGCTCACGCGCGCCGCGGCCACGCCCGAGGAGCGGGCACGCTCGTTCTGGGAGCGCGCGGCGTACCTCCAGGACCACGAGCAGAACCTCGCGGCGGCCAAGGAGGCGCTCGAAGAGGCGGCGCTCAGCAACCCGGAGGACGCGACCCCGTGGCTCGAGCTCGAGCTCATCGCGGCCAAGGAAGGGGACCTCGCCGGCCGGATGCGCGCGCTGGAGGCCCGCGCGGAGCTCGCGACGGACGCGACGTGGAAGGGGCTGCTCTTCATCGAGCTCGCCGACCTCGCGGCGGCGACCGAGAACGTGGAGCGCGCCTACGAGCTGCTCGACGCGGCCGCCGCGCTGGAGGGGCGGGCGCGCTTCAGGTCGCAGCTCGCGCTCGAGGTCATCGCCCGGCGCGAGGAGGACCTCGGCGCGCTCGCGCGCGCCCTCGAGGGGCAGGCGGAGCTCATCGCCGACGCGCTCGACGACGAGGCGAGCGGCGACGCCAACGGCGTCCCGCGGACCCTGCGCAAGCCGGAGCACGCGGCCGACGCGTGGCTCCGCGCCGCCGAGCTGACGCAGCGGGCCGGGACGGGCGGCTTCGCGTCGCTCCTCGAGCGGGCCGCGGAGCGGCTGCCCCAGTCGACGCTGCTCGGCCGGGCGCGCATCGCCGCGCTCGAGTCCGCCGGCGAGGCCGAGGCCGCCGCCAGCCTGGCCAAGCAGGAGATCGCGCGCGGCGCGAGCGGGCCCGGCGCCGCGGCCCTGTGGCTGCGCGTCGCCGAGGCGGCGGCGCTCGCGAGCGATCGCGAGGCCGCGCTCGCGGCGCTCCGGAGCGCGCTCGCGGCCGACCCGCAGTGCATCCCGGCCCGCGCGCTGGAGATCGATCTCCTCGGAGACGGTCAGGACCCGTCCGCGTTCGCGGCCTCGCTCGAGGCGACGGCGGCCTCGTACGCGAGCGACGACGCGAGGGGGCGCGCGCTGCTCCTCGCGGCCTACGTCTGGGCGGTGCGGACGGACGACGTCGGCGCGGCGAAGGCGGCCCTGTCGCAGGCCGGCATGGCCGGCGTCCACCCGGGCGTGCTCGCGCGCTTCGGCCGGTCGTTCGCCGCGCTCCGCGGCGACGCGGCCTGGTACGAGGAGTCGACGAAGCGGCTGCTCTCGACGGGCGTCGACCCGGCCGAGAAGGCGAGCCTGTGGTTCGAGATCGGCCGGAGCCGCCTCCTCCGGGGGGACGCGGACGGCGCCGAGGGCGCCTTCGCCGAGCTCGCCGACGCCGGCGCCGACGACGGCGCCACGCCGAACGCGTGGCTCGGGCGGGCGCTCGGCGCCTTCGCGGTCGATCTCGTCCGCAGCCGGCGCGAGCGCGGCGACGAGCCCGGCGCCCCAGGCCCACGGCGCTCGCCGACGGTCATCGAGGCGCTCGCCGAGGTCGAGGGCGAGGAGACCGCGCGCGGGCTGTGGCTCGTCGCTGCCCTGCGCAGCGCGCGCGGCGGCGATCTGGATCGCGCGCGGAGCCGGCTCCGCGCGCTCTTCGAGCGATCCGCGGACGACGAGGTCGTCGCGGTGTTCCTGGCCGAGCTCCACCGGCGCGCCGGGAGCCCCGCCGCCGCGGCCGCGACGCTGTCGGCCTGCGCCGCGGCGATCGACGACGCCGATCTCTCGGCGGCGCTGCACATCGAGGCGGCGATCCTGCTCTGGCGCGCCGGCGAGCGCGGGCGCGCCGTCGAGGAGCTCGAGGCGGCGCGCGGCAAGGCGCCGCGCGCCGGCGCGACGGCGCTCACCTGGGCCCTCCGCGGCCACGAGGCGGGCGATCTGGAGAGCCGGCGCCGCGCCCTCGAGGTCGCCGGCGAGGCGGGCGAGGACCCGGCGGCGCTCGCGCTGTCGCGGTTCGGCCTCGAGGTCGGCGCGGCCGAGGGCGGCGACGCCGACGAGGCGCTCGCGACGCTCGAGGCGCTGGAGTCGCAGGCGAGCGACGACCTCGCCCTGGCCGCCGCGCTCGGGCGCCTCCTCTGGCAGCCGGCCCTCGAGCAGCGGAGCGCCGTCGAGCGCGCGCTCGACTACATCGAGGAGCGCGGCGACGGCGCCGCGACGATCGCGCACGCCGAGCGCTTCCGCCTCGCGCGGACCCTGGACCAGGATCGCGCGCGCACCGCGGCGCGCGCGGCGGCGTGGGCCGCTGCCGACCCGAGCCCGCACGCCGAGCTCGAGTGGCTCGGCGCCGCGCTCGGCGCCGAGGACCGCGAGGCGGAGGTCGCCGCGCGGAGCGCGCTCGCGCGGCACATGGAGGGCGAGGCCCGCGCCGCGATGGAGGCCTCGGCCGCGATCGTCGGGGCGCTCGATCAGCCGAACCTGCCGCGGCCGTTCCTCACGGGCGAGCACGCGCCCGCGCAGCTCGCCAACCTCGAGCTCGCGCTCCCCGGCTGCGATCCGCGGCGCCGCGCCGCGGCGCTGCACGGGCTCGGCGACGCGCTCGGCGAGGAGGCGCAGCTCACCGCGCTCGGCCTCGCGGGCTGGTCGGACTTCGCGGCCGGGGATCACGAGCGCGCGCTCGCCGCGTTCCGCGCGGTCGTCGAGCGGCGGCCCGACGACGTCGCCGCCTGGGAGGGCGTTCGCGCGACGTCCGAGGCGCTGCGCGACCCCGTGTCGACGGCGCTCGCCTCGGCGCAGCTCGGGGCGCTCTGCAAGGACGACGCGCGCGGCGCGGGGTTCTGGGAGAGCGCTGGGCTCCTGCTCCTCCAGCACACCGAGGCCCACGACGACGCGGAGATCGCCTTCGATCGCGCGTTCGCGCGCGACCCGCGGCGCGGCGTCGCCTTCGACCGGCTGTTCCGCCGGGTCCGCGCGCGCAACGAGGACGACCGGCTGCTCGACATCATCGAGAGGCGGCTCGGCGTGGCGGACAACGACCTCGAGCTCTGCAAGCTGTTCTGGGAGCGCGCGCGCGTGCTCCGCAAGAAGGGCAGGCTCGACGACGCGCTCGCCGCGCTCGAGAACGTGACGCTGCTCGAGCCGGATCACATCGGCGCGCTGGCGCTCTCGGCCGACATCTCGAAGGCGCAGGGCGACCTCGGCCAGGCGGCCGCCTTCTACGCCGAGCTCTCGCGCGTCGCGAAGGCGCCGGGGGAGCAGCGCCTCATGTCGGGGATCACGGCCGTCGACGCCTACGAGAAGCTCGGCGAGCACGACAGGGCGCTCGAGGTGCTGATCGGCCTGCACCGGGCCGGGCTGTCGACGCTCGTCGTCCGCGAGCGCCTCGTCCGCGTCGCCGCCCGGGTCGGCTCCTGGGACGAGGCGACGCGCCTGCTCGAGGAGCTCATGGTCGAGCGCGACACCCCCGAGGGGCGGATCGAGGCGGCGCGCCTCGCGATGGCCATCTACCGGGATCAGCTCGGCGCGCCGCGCCGCGCCGAGCGGGCCGTCGCGAAGCTCCTCGAAGAGGCGCCGGACGACGGCGAGGCGATCGATCTCGTCCTCACGACCGACTACGAGCCCGCGTTCCGCACCCGCGTGCTCGGCCGCGCCAAGGCGACGCTGATCCAGGCGCTCGCGGTCGAGCCGCTCGACGCGGCCCGGGTCGCGCTCCTCGCGAAGATCGCCGGCGCGGGGCAGGACGCGGCGCTCCGGCAGGCCACGCTCGGCGCGCTCGTCTCGCTCGTCCGCATCGACGACGGCATCTCCGCGGAGCTCAGGAAGATCGACGCCCGCGTCCCGGCGCGGCCGCAGATCGCCCTCGACGCCAAGGCCATGGCCGACATCGCCGATCCGCTCGACACCGGGCCCGTCGGCGAGCTGTTCGCGAAGATGGCCGAGACCATCTGCATGGCGCTCGGCCCGTCGCTCGTGTCGCTCGGCGTCGGCAAGAAGGACCGCATCGACTCGCGCGGCGGCCACCCGCTGCGCGTGGCGGTCGCCGAGTGGATGGGCGCGCTCAGCTTCGAGACGGACTTCGAGCTCTACGTCGGCGGCCCCAGCCCTCGCGGCGCGACCGGCGTCTACGGCCAGCTGCCGGCGCTCGTGCTCGGCGCCGAGATCACGACGCCGCTCGACGCCGCCTCGCGCTCGGCGATCGCGCGCGAGGCGTTCGCGCTGCGCCGGGGCATCTCCTCGCTCAGGACGCGGGACGACAGCACCGTCGCCTCGCTCGTCGCGGCCGCGTGCATCGAGGCGGGCTTCACGGTCCCGCAGCCGCCCTACGCCGTCTTCGGCGAGGTCTCGCGCGCCATCCACAAGGAGATGTCGCGCGCGACCCGCAAGGCCATCGCCGACGTCTGCCAGCGCATCGTCTCGAGCCAGCAGGACCCGCTCCGCTGGGCGCAGGCCGCGCGCAGGAGCATCGATCGCATGGCCGTCATCGCCGCAGGCGACGTCTCGCTGGTCCTCTCGGACATCCTCAATACCCCGCGCGAGCAGCTCGGCGGTGTCGTCGCCGAGAGCGAGCGGGCGCGCCAGCTGGTCGCGTTCGTCCTCTCGCAGAGCTACCTCGAGCTCCGGAAGAAGCTCGGCATGGGGGTCCGGTGAGCAAGAATCCGCAATCCAAGAGCTCCTCTGGCGGCGGCGGCGACGAGGGCGCGCCGTCGCAGGAGAAGATCACGGTCCCCCCGCCGGCGATGTACGGCGCGGCGGTCTCGGAGGGCGACGTCGAGGAGGCCACGCTCCTCGCGAAGATCCCCGAAGAGCTCATCCAGTCGATCCGCGGCGCCGAGGAGGGCGAGCGCGCCGGTGAAGGCGGCCTGAAGCAGCTGTTCTCCCGCGAGCCCGTGCCCGTGCCCGCGAGGCCCGCGCAGAGCGCCGGAGAGAGCGACGCGCTGCTCGACATGCTGTTCGAGGATCAGCGCGCCGAGGACGCCGACGACGGGGTCGTGACCTCGGCGCCGGCGTTGCACGGGACGCGCCGGCCCCCGGCGCCCATCCCGCCGCCGCGCCCCCCGTCGCTGCCCCGCCCCGCCGCCCCGCCCCGCTCGGGCAGCAGGCCGGGCGACGTGAAGGCGTCGCTCGGCGCGGAGCTCACGCCCGGCGCGCCCGGTGATCGCACGCCGAAGATCCCGCCGCCGGCCCCGTCCGCGAGGTTCACGGCGCCGCGCCCCCAGCCCGCCGCCCCGCCGCCGCCGCCGTCGGTGCGCCGGGAGCCTGTGTTCGAGGAGGACACCGCCGAGCCGGGCGACCGCGCGACGCCCATCCCCGACGGCGGCGACTCCCCGTTCGAGTTCGCGCCGCCCAGCGGCGCCAGCAGCGGCCGGTTCGCGGACGCGCACGCCTTCGACGACGAGGAGACGCACGGCATCGACGACGAGGAGACGAACGCCCTCGACGAGCCTGGGCCCACGACCCGGCCGTACACCGGCCAGTCGTCCGCCTCCGCCAGCCGCTGGGATCAGCCCGCCGCCGACAGCGATCCCGGCGAGCTCGTCGACGAGTCCAGCCTGCTCAGCGGGTCGGCCGAGCCGACCGATGAAGAGCTCGAGGACGATCTCGCGCAGACGCGCGTCGCGACCCGGAGACCCGACAGCGGCGTCGCCTTCACGCCGCCGCGCCCGCCTTCATCGCCGCGCGCGTCGTCGTCGCCGCCGCGCCCGTCTTCGTCGTCGCGCGCGCCGTCGTCGTCGTCGCCACGCCCGTTTGCGCCGTCCCACGTCCGGCCGTCGTCGTCGTTCGTGCCGTCGCCGTCATCGTTTGTGCCGTCGTCGTCGCGCGTGCCGTCGTCGTCGCCGCCGCGCCCGTCTTCGTCAGCGCGCGTCCCGTCGGCGCCTCCTTCGGGCCCGTTGTCATCGGCTCCTTCCCGCGCGCCCGAGAGCCTCCCGCCGCTGCCGTCGATCCCGCCGCCCGCCTCGGTGTTCGACGGCGAGCAGGACGCGAGCGCGATCCTCGTCCAGTCGCAGCAGCGCGACGTGTGGGCGGCGCGCGCCGCGTGGCTCCGCTCCGAGGCCGAGCTCATCGAGGACCCCGCGGCCCGGGCGCGCGCGCTGCTTCCCGTCGCCGAGCTCTACGTGATGGCCGGGGAGGACGCCACCGCCCGCGCCATCGCCGCCGAGGCGCGGGATCTCGCCCCGAGCCTCATCTTCGCGCACCGCCAGCTCCGCGGCCTCCTGATGCGCGAGGCAGATCTGCCCGCCGCGCTCGAGGCGCTGGAGAGCGAGACCCGCGTCCTCGGCACGCCGGTCGCGCGCTGCCACAACCTCGTGCTCGGCGCGGAGCTCTGCCGCATCCCGCTCGCGGATCCCGAGGGCGCCCACAAACGCTTCGAGCTCGCGGCGCGGACGCACCCCGCCGATCCCCGCGCGCACGTCCAGCGCTTCTGCGAGGCGCTCGCCGCGCCGGACTCGGACGCGGCGGCCTCCGCCGTGCTCGCGAAGTTCCGCCTCCCCGAGGCGCCCGAGCTCGCGCCGCTCGCCGCCGCGAGCGCTCAGGTCGCAGCGCACCGCGGCGCCCCGCGGCCGGCGCGCGGCCGCGCCGCCCCCGCCACGCCGTACGAGGCGCTGCTCCGCGCCCGCGCCCTGCTCGGCGCCGGCGACCTCGCCGAGGGCCTCGCGACCCTCGATCCCCTGCGCGGCACCTCGCTCGCGCCCGCCGTCGCGTGGCTCACCGCCGCGCTGAGCGCCGCGCGCAAGGAGACCCGCCCGGCGTCGCTCGGCGCGCTCCGCAGCGTCGCCGCCGGCTCGCACGGCGGCCAGGCGCGCCGCGCCCTCGCGGCGCAGGCGATCGAGCTCGGCGACGCCGCCGCGGTGCGCGACGCGACGCTCGACGACGGCGACGCCGGCGGCGCCTTCTCGCCGGCCGATCGCATCGTCCTCTCGGCGCTCGCCGGCGGCGCCGCGGGCGAGATCGACCCGTGGCTCGACGCCCTCGCCGACGATCCCGAGTTCGCGCCGCTCTGCGCCGCGGCGAGCGCCGCCCTGAGCGACGCCGGCGGCGACGCCGCGGTGGCCTCCGTGGACGGCGCGCCCGCGTCGAGGGGCGTGCGCCCCCTCGGCGGCCCGAGGGCCCGCGCCGCCGCGGCCCTCGGCCGCGCGCTCTCGCGCGAGGCCGTCCCCGCCGAGGGCGGCGTCGACGCGAGCGACGCCTTCTCCCGCGCGGTCGTCACGTACGGCGACACCGCGCCGGAGAGCCCGCTCTTCCGGGCGCTCGCGCTCGAGCTCGATCTCGACGGCGATCGCGGCGCCCGCGTCGCCAGGGCCGTGGCGTCGCTGCGCGAGGTCGCGTCCGAGCGCGACAGCGCGCTCGCCGCCGCCGTCCTCGCGGAGATCGCGGGCGATCAGCGCGCGGCGATGAGCGATCTCGATCGCGCCCGCGCCGCGGACCCGCAGCACGAGGGCGCCGCGCGCGCCCGCGCCGCGCAGGAGAGCGGCGTCGGCGCGGCCCGCATCCTCGCGGAGCACGCGCTCACGCTCGACGAGGGGCCGCGGGCCGCGGTGCTCGTCACCGAGGCCGCGATCCGCCTGCTCGACGGCGGCGACAACGAGGAGGGCGAGCGCCTGCTCTCGCGCGCCGCCCAGATCGATCCGAAGCTCCCCGTCGCGCTCCACCTCGGCGAGCGGAGCGCGCGCGCCCGGGTCGACCGCGACGGCCTCCTCGAGTGGCTCAGGACCCGCCGCGAGGGCGCGGCCGACCCCCTCGAGCGGGCCCACGATCTCGTCCGCGAGGCGCTCCTCGTCGCCGAGGCCGACCCCGCGGCCGCGGCGTCGCTCCTCGAGACGGCGCACCGCTCGCGCCCCCAGGACATCGGCCTGCGCGAGCTCTTCGAGCGGCTCGCGCCGGAGCCGCCCGCCGACCGCGCCTCCTGGCGCGCCGAGCGCGCCGCCGAGCTCCTGCGCGCCCTCGACGCAGGCGGTGATGGCGACGGCCGCCCGGGTGACGACCGCGCCGCCGCGGGCATCGAGGCCGCTCGCCTCGCGCTCGAGGCCGCCCTCGACCACGAGCGCGCCGGCGATCTCGCGCAGGCCGCCGCGTGCGCCCGCCAGGCGATCGCCGCCGGGGACAACGCGCTCGCGCCGATCGCGCTCTACCGCGCGGCCGTCGCGGGCCACGGCACAGGAGAGCTCGTCGACGCCCTGATCCCGCGCGCCCGCGAGGCGGCGGACGCGGCGGAGCGCCTCGACATCTACGAGCGCCTCGCTGAGCTGGACGAGCACGGGCGCAAGGACGCCGGCAGCGCCCTGCTCTGGCGCCGATCCATCCTGGAGGAGACGCCGCACCACCTGCCGACGCTCCGCCGGGTCGCCTCGTACCTCATCAGCGAGGGCCGCGACGAGGAGCTCGAGCCGATCGCGCTGGAGATCGCGCGTGTCCTCGACGGCCCGGAGGCGATCGCCCACGCGCTCCTGTCGGCGCGGCTGCGCCTGCGCGTGCTCCCGTGGGAGGAGGCGCTCGAGCCGGTCCAGATCGCGTACAGGAACGAGCCCCGCGGCATCTGGGCGCTGCGCCAGATGGCCGCCCAGGCCCGCGCGAAGGCGGATCACGCCCTCGCGATCGAGGCGGATCGCCAGCTCATCGAGCGCACCGATCGCCCGTCCGAGGCCGCGGCCCTCTCGGTGCGCGCCGCCAGGGACGCCCTGCTCGCGGGCTCGATCGAGGACGCCGTCGCCTTCTTCCGGCACGCGATCACGCTCGTCCCGCACTACCTCGTCGCGCACCTCGATCTCGCCGACGCGCTCGAGCGCGGCGGCGACCCGGCGGCCGCCGCCGCGGCGCTCGAGTCCGCCGCGGGCGCGAGCGTCGGCCCCGAGGGGCGCGCGCACTCGCTCTACGCCGCGGCCGTGCTCTGGCAGGACAAGGTCCAGAACGTCGCGCGGGCGCGCGACGTCCTCGAGGCGGTCGCCACGGTCGATCCGTCGTACGCCGACGTCTTCTCGCGGCTCAGGGCCATCTACATCGCCGAGGGCGCGCGCGCCGAGCTCGCCGCGCTCCTCGAGCGCCGCCTCGAGGCGGTGACGGATCCCGCGGAGCGGGTCGAGATGGAGGTCCTGCGCGGCCGGGCGCTCGCCGACGTGGGCGACGCGGCGGCCGCGAAGCGCGCGCTCGCCGCCGCGCTCGACGCGAACCCCGATCACGTCGAGGCCCTGACCGCGTTCGCCGACGTCTGCGCCGGCGAGGGCGACTGGGCCGGCGCCGAGCAGGCGTGGATCCGCCTCGCGCGCCTCGTGCCCGAGCCCGCGAAGCAGGTCGCGATCTACCTCCGCCTCGGCGAGCTCTACGACGAGCACCTCCCGAACGCGGAGCGCGCCGAGCTCGCGTACCAGGAGATCCTGAAGCGCTCGCCGGGCGACGTGAGCGCGCGCGAGCGCCTCGTCTCGCTCTACAAGCGCGCCGGCGACGGCGCCCGCGCGCTCGAGCAGCAGAACCTCCTCATCAGCGCCGCGGAGGCGCCCGAGCAGAAGTGCCGCCGCACCGCGGAGCTCGCCGAGATCTACGAGGCGATGGGGGACGCCAAGAAGGCCGAGGCCACGCTGCTCACGGCCCGCAAGACGTGGCCGAAGGACGACTTCGCCCTCGGCGCGCTGGCCAGCTACTACCAGCGCACCGAGCAGGCCTCCGCGGCGACCACCCTGCTCGATCGCGCCCTCGCCGACGCGCGCCGCGCGCTCAACACCGGCCGCTTCGAGCCCTACCTCTTCTCGACGGTCGCGACGGTCGCGGAGCTCCGCGGACGCGCCGGCGCCGCGAAGATCGCGCGCGCGACGGTCGACGCGCTCGACGGCCGCGACGCCGCGATGGGCGGCGCGGGCAACGCCGCCGGCGCCGCCCGCCTCGACGCCCACCTCGCGCCGGAGCTCATGACCCCGGCGTTCCGGGAGCTCCTGCTCAAGACGGGCCCGCTGCTCGACGCCGCGGTGCCGTTCGATCTCGACTCGATCCGCGCGACGCCGCTGCCGCCCCAGCACGCCGAGATCACCGATCTGGCGCGCGGCATCGGCGCGGCGTACGGCCTCCCCGGCCTGCAGGTCTACATGACGGGCGCGCTCGGCGCCGTCTGCGTGCCGGCGTCCACGAGCCCGCCCAAGATCGTCCTCGGCCAGGCGCTCGTCACCTCGCCGCGCGAGGACGTCCGGCTCGCCCTCATCCACCGCGCCGTCAAGATCCTCCAGACCAACGCCTCGGCCTTCTCGCGGACGGCGCCGATCGATCTCTGGCCGCTGCTCGCGGCTTACCTGAAGGCGTTCGTCCCGTCGTGGTCGCCGCAGGGCGCGGACGCCGGGCGCCTGCGCGAGTACCACGGCCGCATCGAGCGGGTGATGGCGGGCGGCGTGGATCCGAAGATCAGCGTGCTCGCCGCCGACGTCATCGGCTCGATCGGCAACCGCGCCTCGACGTTGAACACCGCGATCAACGGCTGGGGGAACCGGGCCGCGTTCCTCGCCGTGGGCGACATCAACGTCGTCCTCACGGGCATCGCCTGGTCCGGCGGCAACACGAACGCGCCGCCCGCCGCGGGCAAGGACCGCGTCACCTGGATCGGGCGCAACGCCGAGGCGCGCGACCTCATCGTCTTCGCCGTGAGCGACGGCCTGACCGAGGCGCGGGAGCAGCTCGGCTTCAACGAGTGAAGGCACGTCCCCCACGATCCATGACGACGACCCTCAAGGCCAAGCCCCGCGTCTCTTACGATTGCTCGAAGTGCCCGGCCTACTGCTGCTCCATCTACGAGCGGGTCGAGGTCACGCCGCGCGACCTGCGGCGGCTCGCCCGCCATTTCGGCCTCACGCTCGAGGCCGCGGAGGCGCGCTTCACGAAGCGCTACAACGACGAGCGCATCCTCCGGCGGCAGTCGGATCCGGTGCTCGGCCGGGTCTGCCGCTTCCTCGATCTCACGACCCGCGGCTGCACCATCTACGAGGCCCGGCCCGAGGTCTGCCGCGACTACCCGGGCAGGCCGCGGTGCGGCTATTACGACGTGCTCCAGTTCGAGCGGGAGACACAGGACGATCCCGACGTGATGCCGCTCGTGCAGATCACGTTCCGGTCCAGGACGCCGGCCGGTTAGCGCTCGCTAGGGCGGCAGCGCGGCTCAAGCGCGGCTCACGTCCACTCGGGCACCTCGTCGCCCGTGTCCGCCTGCGCCGCCGCGCTCGCCTTCCTCCGCTCGTGCAGCCACTCCTCCGGCCGATCGGCGGGGTAGATCCGCAGCGAGCCGTCGGCCGGCCCGAGCAGATCCTCCGCGCGCGCCGCGCCCGTGATCCGCTGCGCGGCCATGAGGCCTGACATCGCGGCGCCTGCCACCCCGTGGCTCAGCGTGCTCGCCCCGCACTGGTACAGCCCCGGGATCCTCGTCCCGATGGAGAACGACAGCGGGCCGAGCTGCCACCTCGTCTTGGCGGTGCCGTAGGCGGCGCCGCGGTACGTGGCGCAGTAGAAGTCGTTGGTCAGCGGCGTCGCCACCGAGCGGAACACGAGCGCGCGCGAGATGCCTGGGATGACGTTCTCCGCCGCCGCGATCATCTGATCTCCGATCGACTCCTTGAACGCCTCGTACTCCGCCCCTCGCTCGCCCGTGCGGGTCTTCTCCCAGCGCGTGAAGGGGCCGTGGGGCACGAACGTGAACATCTCGATCGTGTGGTGGTCGCCCCGGGTCGGGTGGCCCGGGTCCTTCAGCGTCGTGATGGTCAGGAACAGCCCGTCCACCGCCCCGCGCGGCAGCTGGTGCTCCATGCGCTCGTAGAGGCGCCCCACGTCTCGCCCGCGGTACCACCAGTAGTTGCCTGAGTCGTAACCCATCGACCGGAGGTCCATGTCCACCGCGCAGAACACGCTGAGCAGGCTGACCGAGTACTCCATCCGCTGGACCTTGCGGCGCTCGCGGGCGGTCAGCTCGGGCGGCAGCAGCTCTCCATAGGTGATCGCCGGGTCCGCGTTCGAGACGACGCTCGCCGCGCGCAGGACCTCGCCCCCTTCCAGCTCGACGCCGGCCGCTCTCCCTCGCTCGACGAGGATGCGCTTCACCCGCGCGCGCGTCCGCACCTGCCCGCCGAGCCGGCGAAGGGCCCTGATCATCGCGAGCGGGATGCGCTTCGCGCCCCCGCGCGGGTAGTACCCGCCGTCCATGTAATGGCAGACGATGCCCGCGTGGACCGGCAGCGCCACGCGCGACGGCGAGAGCCCGTGATCGCCCCCCTGCGCCGAAAGGAACGCGCGCAGCAGGGGATCACGGATCGTCGCGTCCAGCAGATCTTCCTGGGTGCGGAGGCCCCAGCGCACGAGGCTCGGCGCCTTGAACGGCGCGAGCAGCACCCTCGGGAACTCGAGCATCGCCTCGAGGCGCCCGAGATCGTCGTTGACCCCGCGCAGCACACGGAAATACCGCGCTATCCCCGCGGCCTCGTGCGGGAACCGCGCCGTGAGCCGGGCGATGAGCCGATCGAGGCCCTTGGGCACGTCGAGCCGCTCGTCGCCGATGATCAGGTGATCGAGCCCATCCGGGTTGAGCTCGCAGAACTCGAGATCTCCCGAGAGCCCGAGCCCCTCGTAGAGCCGCCGCACGGCGCCCCCCGGGCCGAGCCCGCCGATATAATGGACTCCCGGGCTGAACAGGTACCCATTCAACGAGAAGCTGTGCGTCCACCCGCCGGGCAGGTAGTGCTGCTCGACGACGAGCACCTTCTGTCCCGCGCGCGCCAGCGCGAGCGCCGCAGTGAGCCCGCCGGCGCCCGATCCGATCACGACGGTATCCGCGTGCCGCATGACGCTACCCCCCCGGACTACGATGCTCCAGGGACGTGGGCGGCTGCGCGCTTGTGCCCTCGATGGCCCCGCCGCTTGCCCGTCGCTTACCCGCCGTCTCGCTTGCCGGCGTCGGGCGGCGCCCCGGCGTCGGGCGGCGCCCTGTCCGCCTTCTCCATCGTCATGAGCGGCAGCGGGCAGACGACGGGCACGGCGCGCGCGGGGGTCTGCGCCGACTCGCGGAGGCAAGTCTTGCCGGTCAGGCGGAGGCGCTCGCCCACCTCGAGGTCGGGCGGGCACACGACCGCCTGGGACGCGGAGACGAGATCCCCGTCGATCCAGAAGAGCTCGCACCCGTCGTCCGTCCGGCGGAGGTGGTAGTGCCGCGTCGGCCGCCGCGGCGCCGGCGTGCCCTCCGGGAGCGCGGCGCCGCCGTCGCTCGCCTCCGCGACCCCGCCCTCCCTCCCGGCGTCCCCCTGGCAGGCGGTCACCCCGAACAGCACCCCGAACAGCACCCCGGCCAGCAGCGCCGGCAGGAGCCCGGCCAGCGTTCGCGGCGACGTCGGCGGCGGCATCTGGGCGCCTCCCGGACCGCCCCTGCTCACCGGGTCGGGAAGAGCAGGATGGACATCTTGGTCAGGAAGAAGTCGGCGATCAGGATGGTGATCGACGTCACGACCACCGTGCGCGTGGTCGCGTGGCCGACGCCCTCCGTTCCGCCCCGCGTGATCAGCCCGAAGTGGCACCCGACGAGCGCGATGATCGCCCCGAAGAAGGGCGTCTTGTACATCCCGCTGAAGTAATCGTTGAACGTGACCGAGCCGAGCGCCGTCCTCAGGAAGAAGCCGGCGGGGATGCCGAACTCGGTCGCGCAGACCAGCATCGCCCCGCCGAAGCCCAGCACGAGCGCGAACGCGCCGAGCACGGGCATCACCACGATGCTCGCGAGCAGCCGCGGCAAGACGAGCTTCTTCAGCGGGCTGGCGCCGAGGGCGCGGATCGCGTCGATCTGCTCGGTGACGGCCATCGACCCGACCTCGGCCGCGATGCCGGCGCCGATGCGGCCGCCGACGATCACCGCCGTCAGCGTCGGCGCCAGCTCGCGCGAGAACGACAGGCCGATGATGCGGCCCGTGTACTCCATGCCGCCGAACTTCTGCAGGCCGATGGCGAACTGCACCGCCATGACCATCCCGACGAAGAGCGCCGTCACCGACGCGATGGCGGCCGAGCGGACGCCGAGCGCCTCCATCTGGTAGAGGGTCGAGCGGATCTCGAGCGGCCGCTCGAACATCGACCTGAGCGCCCCCCAGGTCATCCGCCCGAACTGCCCGAGGTGCTCGACGAACCCGACCGCGTTCTCGTTGATCCGGGCGAGCAGCGGGGGGAGCGGCGGGGGGGGCAGGCTGTTCGGCGCCAGGCTCTGCGGGGGCACGCTCGTCGGCTGCAGGCTCTGCGGGGGCACGCTGGTGGAGCCCCCGCCGGAGGAGGCGGCCGGCGGGCCGTTCGAGGCGGGCGGCGGCGCCACGGGCCGTTTGCGATCAGTCGTCATCGGTCATCGGTGCGCAGGGTCGAGAAGCCGCGGACCATCCGCGTGAACGCCGGCTCGCTTCCGGCGTAGCGGGCGGGATCGGCGATGAGGAGCATGTCGTACACGCAGCCGTTCTTCTTGAGCACCCAGATGTCGAAGACCTTCGGCACCCCGTCGAGCTTCGCCGACATGACGGTGTGCATCGCCTCGCGGCCGTCGAACGGCACGACCTCCTGCTTCAGCACCTCGCGCTCGGTGAAGTGCAGGAAGAGGTGGTTGGTCAGCGAGACGAGCGGGATGTCCTCCTCGTTCCGGCAGCGCCCGTTGAGGGCGATGGTCGCCCCGTTCGCGTCGTCGCGGTACGCCACGGCCGCGTCCGACACCTCGAGCCGCTCCCAGCTCGCCGGCGCCGGGGGCACGCGGAACGCCACGTCCGTGCCGCGGTAGACCGTTCCGTCGAACGACGGCCCTCCGCAGGCGGCGAGCGCGATCGCGACGGCGAGCAGCCAGGCTCGGGGGTCCGCTGCCTCGCCCGCAGAACCCGCGGCGGTGAGGCGCCTTCGAAGGGGTCGTCGCATCGCTGCGGGCCGACGCTATCACGCTTTTGCATCCTGGGCGAACCGCGAGCAGCCCGGCCGTTCCGGCGAGATCCTCGCCGTCACCAGGAGTCTCTTCGCCGCGGCGCGTCCCACGGCGGGGACCGGCGCGCAGCGGGGCGCCGGGGGGACGGGCGAAAGTGCTGCCAGCGCTCGTGCTCGCGCCGGGCGCGCCCTGTCATGAAGATGCGGACAAGGAAGAGCCCGGCGACGAACCCCCCGAGGTGCGCGAAGAACGCCACGCCGCCGCCGCGCACGCCGATGGAGCCGAGCCCGTTCAGCAGGTTCACCACGAAGTACTCGAGGATGACCAGCCACGCCGGGAGCTCCAGGAACAGCCCGAAGATGAACCACAGGAGGAAGATCGGGTTCAGCACCGTGATCGGCGATCGCGGGTAGAGCGACGCGTACGCGGCCAGGACGCCCGAGATCGCGCCCGAGGCGCCCACCATCGGGATCGTCGAGCCGGGATCGATGATGATCTGCGCGCCCGCGGCGGCGATCCCGGACAGCACATAGAAGGCCGCGTAGCGGGCGCTGCCCAGCGCGTCCTCGACGTTGTCGCCAAAGATCCAGAGGAACAGCATGTTCCCGCCGAGGTGGGCCCACCCCGTCGGATCGTGCAGGAACATGCTGCTGAAGACCGTCCACCACGCGTCGCTCGGCGCTTCCAGGAGCTGCTCGGGGACGAGGCCCCACGCCGAGAGCAGCCGGTCGGGCGGCAACCCGGCAGCGATCGTCGATCGCATCCAGAAGAAACCGAGGACGTTGAGCGCGATCAGCAGGTAGTTGACGACCGGCAGCTTGCGGGTCGGCAGTTGGTCACGGACGGGCAGCATCGTGACCACCTTAAGCACGCGGGCCCGTGACAGCATCCGCCTGCCTTGATAGACCCCCGGCCGATGTCCGCCCTGCGCCTCCACGACACGCTGACCCAGAAGCTCGCCCCGCTCGCCCCACGACGGCCTGGCGAGGTCCGCATGTACTGCTGCGGCCCGACGACCTACGACGTCGCGCACGTGGGGCACGGCCGCGCCGCGCTCGCCCCGGATATCCTCGTCCGCCACCTGAGGGCGCGCGGCCTCCGCGTCGTCTACGTTCGAAACGTCACGGACGTCGACGACAAGATCCTGCAGCGGTCGGCCGAGTCCGGCGAGCCTCCCATGGACCTGTCGGCGCGGATGGCTCGCCTGTACCAGGACGACGTCGCCGCCCTCGGCTGTCTGACGCCCGACGTCGAGCCGAAGGTCTCGGAGCACATCCCGGAGGTCATCGCCCTCGTCGAGCGGCTGATCGAGCGAGGCGCGGCCTATGTCGTCGAGCGGCCCGGCGACGTTCGCGACGTGTATTACTCGGTCCGCAGCTTCCCCTCCTACGGCAAGCTCTCGAAGCGCAACCTCGACGAGCTGCGGGTCGGCGCGCGCGTCGGTCCGTGCGAGGACAAGCGCGATCCGCTCGACTTCGCGCTCTGGAAGGGGGTCGCCCCCGGCGGGTGGGGCTGGGACAGCCCGTGGGGCAAGGGGCGCCCCGGGTGGCACATCGAGTGCTCCGCCATGGCGGGCCGCTACCTCGGGGCCGGCTTCGACGTCCACTGCGGCGGCATGGATCTCGTCTTTCCCCATCACGAGAACGAGATCGCGCAGAGCGAGGCTGCCGATCCGGACGGCGCGCCGCTCGCCTCGATCTGGATCCACAACGGCTTCGTCAACGTCGACAAGGAGAAGATGGCGAAGTCGCTCGGCAACTTCGTCAAGCTCCGCGACGTCTACGCGCGCAACGACCCGGAGGCGCTCCGCTACTTCCTGCTCACGGTCCACTACCGGGGCCCGCTCGAGTTCGACACCCACAAGCGCGACGACGGCCGCGTCGTGTTCCCCGGCGTGGTCGAGGCCGAGCGCCGCGTCGACTACCTGTATGCGACGCTCGATCGACTGTCCGCGCTCTCCGCGCCGTCCGCGCTTGCCGGCCCGCCCGACGCCGGCGAGGGCGCCGCGCCGGAGCTGCCGGCGCGGCTCCCGAAGGGGTTCGCGGCGCTCGCCGCGCTCGCCGACGGCGCGCCGGGCCGCGCCGCCGCCGCGCTCGACGACGATCTCAACACCCCCGTCGTGCTCTCGATCATCGCCGAGGTCGCCAAGGCTGCCAACGAGCTCGCCGATGCCGCGCAGCGGCGGGGGAAGGACCAGGACGTCGCCCGCGCCGCCCCGCCGCTGGCGCGCCGCCTCCACGCGGCCCTGCGGTCCTCGCTCGACGTCCTCGGCCTGCTGCAGACGCCGTCTCCGGTCTACCAGGCCCGCACGCAGGAGCAGCGCCTCGAGCTCCTCGGCACGACCCGGCAGGCGATCGAGGCGAAGCTCGCCGAGCGCGCCGCGGCGCGCGCCGCGAAGGACTTCGCGCGGGGCGACGCCCTCCGGAAGGAGCTCGAGCGCGACGGCATCGAGGTTGCCGACTCTCCCACCGGTACGACATTCCGGGTGAGCGCCTGAGGCGCGCCGCGCCGCGCGCGTTCCACCGCTGACGCTCGTGCAGGCGGCTGCCCCCAGTGGACGAGGACCGACGGCAGATCTAGGTTTCGGCCCGATGAAGGCCCGCAGCGGTCCGCGCGGCTCGCACCTCCCGCGGACCAGAACGATGACGGACGACCATGGCTCGTGATCTCTACTCCGTGCTCGGCGTCTCGCGCGACGCGGACGAGGACAGCATCAAGAAGGCGTTCCGCAAGCTCGCGATGAAGTTCCACCCGGACAAGAGCCCGGGGAAGGCCAACGAGCAGAAGTTCAAGGAGATCAACCAGGCTCACGAGGTGCTGAGCGACAAGACGAAGCGCGCGCTCTACGACGAGTTCGGCGAGGAGAGCCTCTCGCAGAACTTCGATCCGGAGCGCGCCCGCGCCTATCGCCGCTACGCGAACGCGCGGGCCGGCGGCGGGGGCCGCGGCCCCGGCGGCTTCGACGTCCAGGAGATCTTCGGCAACGCCCAAGCCGGAGGCGACCTCAGCGACATCCTCGGCGACCTCTTTGGCCGTGGCCGCGCCGGCGCGGGGGGCGCGGGCCGCCGCCCGCAGCCGGCGCGCGGCCGCGGCGGCGACATCGAGCAGAACCTCACCATCGATTTCGTGTCGGCGGTGCGCGGCACGACGCTCCAGCTCCAGCGCGAGGGGGATCCCGAGCCGGTCACGGTGCGCGTCCCGCCCGGGGCCGCCGAGGGCAGCCGCCTGCGCATCCGCGGCCAGGGCGCGCCGGGCATGGGCGGCGGCGAGCCCGGCGATCTGCTGCTCAACATCCACGTCACGCCGCACCCGTTCTTCAAGCGCGAGGGCGACGACCTCCACCTCGACGTCCCCGTCACCCTGGGCGAGGCCTACCGGGGCGAGAAGATCCGCATCCCCACGCCCGACGGCGAGGTGACGCTCAAGATCCCGGCGCGCACCCAGACCGGCCAGGTGATGCGGCTGCGCGGCAAGGGCATCGCCCGCAAGGCGAAGGAGCCCGGGGATCTCTACGTGAAGTTCGTGGTGCACGTCCCCACCGTCGACGACCCCGAGGTCGCGAAGGCGATCGACGCGCTCGAGGGCAAGGTGGAGGCGCCGCGCGGCGATCTCCGGTTCTGAGCGCGGCCTCGCGGTGCGGCGCGGGCCGCGCGTACGGTCCGCTCCTCGCCGTGGCCATCGCGCTCGCCGCGTGCGCCTCGCCGGCGCCGCCGCGCCCAGCCTCGCGCGCCGCCGGCCTCTCCGCCGCGGCCGCCGCCCAGCCAGGGCGTCCGCCCCGGCGAGTGGACGCCCTGGCGCCTGCCGCCTCCTCCACTGAGCCGCGCGCCCCGGCCGCGCCTCCGGCGGTGTCGCCTGCGGCGCCGGGCGCCTCCCTCGGGGACCCGTCCGCGGCGGCCGCCGAGGGCGACGCGCGAGGCGCCTCGCAGGGGCCCTCGATCGCGATCGATCCGCCCTACAAGCTCGGCCGCCACCTCGTCCCTCGCGGCCAGGCCGAGGTGGCGGAGCAGAATCGCTGGAACGCCGGGGGCAGGGGGGATCCCCCCGCGCCGCCGCCTCCGACCGAGGGGCACCCGCTGCCGAGGATCATCGTGGACATCGACCACGTGAAGGGTCCGCTCAAGGCGAGCGAGGTGCAGCGCATCGCCCGGCGGCACCTCTGGATCCACGTCTACTCGTGCTACCGCCTGCGCGCGTACCGGGACCCGACGCTGCACGGCAAGACCACGGTGCGGCTCACGGTGAGCCGCGCCGGCAAGGTCACGGGGGCGCGCGCCACCTCGTCCACGCTCTCCGCGCCGGACGTCGTCTCGTGCCTCGCCGCGCGCGCCCGGTCGCTCCCGCTCCCCGGGGCCAAGGCCGGCTCGACGGTCACGGCCACGCTGCAGGTCTATCCGGGCGACGAGCCGGTCGAGCCTCCGCCGTCCGTCCTCGCTCCTGGCCCGGGCGAGCTCCCGCCGGACGCGATCTCCGCGGCCCTTGCCGAGGCCTTGCCCGCGTGGCGGAGCTGCTACGAAGAGGCCCTCGCGGGCGCGCCGGCGCTCTGGGGCCGCCTCGCGATCCGCTTCCACGTGACCGACAGCGGCGCCGTCGACGAGGCCTTCGAGGCCGAGTCGCGCTTCCCGGACGAACGGCTCACCCGCTGCGTGCTCCGGCGCGCGCGAGCGCTCACGTTCCCGGCGCCGGAGGGCGGCGACCTGCGCTTCGTCGTACCGCTCCGGTTTTCGCCCGACCCGCAGCCCTCAGCACCCTAGTTCCGCCCCAACCGGGACGGGCTCCTTGTGCTCCACGCTACGACTCGCCTCTTCCCGCGCGCTGCGTGCGGTGCGAACGCTCCCGCCGCCTGCACGGTCGAGGCGGTCGCACAGGCAAACCGTGCAGCGACCCGCAACGCCAAATTGCGCCGCATGGCGTATGTGCAACTTTACGGTGGGGGAGGAGGCTCAGGTAACCCATGGATATCTCACCGGGCACCATCGTTGGGGGGAAGTATCTGCTGGAGAGGCAGCTCGCGCGTCCGTTCGCGCGGATCGCGCGCGACCGCGGCTCGGTCTGGGCCGCGCGCGAGCTCCGGCTGGGCGTTCGCGTCGCCCTGAAGCTCTTCGACCCCGACGCCGGCGCCACGGGGGAGATCCTCTGGCTCGACCGCTGGGTCCGCGCCGCCGCCGAGCTCTCGTCGCGGCACGTCGTGAGCGTGCGCGATCACGGCACCGAGGATGGCGTGGTCTACCTGGCGATGGACCTGCTCTCCGGCGAGGATCTCGCGGCGCGCCTCGTCCGGCGCGGCCGGCTCTCGCTGGACGAGGCCGCGCGCGTCGCGGCGCAGGCCGGCGACGCCCTGCAGGCCGCCCACGCGGCGGGCCTCCTTCACCAGGGCCTCCGGCCGGAGAGCCTCTTCCTCGCGCTGGAGGGCGACGAGGAGGTCGTGAAGGTGCTCGACTTCGGCCTCCCGAGGGCGGTCGCGCCACGGCTCGTCGGCGAGATCGCGGCAGAGATCAGCGCGGGCGCGCTCCACTACCTCAGCCCGGAACAGATCCGTGCGGAGCGGACCCTCGACGCGCAGACCGATCTCTGGTCGCTGGCCGCGATCCTGTTTCGCGCGGTGACCGGTCACCTCCCGTTCCCCGGCGACATCGCCAGCGTCGTCGCCTCGAAGATCCTGCTCGCGCCGGTGCCCATCGCGACGCGGCTCGCGCCGAGGCTGCCTGCCGCGCTGGACGGCTTCTTCGAGAAGGCGTTCGCGCGCGACCGGGCCCGGCGCTTCCGCTCGGTCGAGGAGATGGTGTCGTCGCTCGCTCGCATCGCGGAGCACGCGCCGCCTCCCTCCTCTGGCCTCCAGCGCCCGCCCCTGTCGGCGCGCGCTTCCGGGATCGCCTCGGTGCGGGCGCCGGTCGCGGCGTTCGCGCAGGGGAACGCGGCGGCCCCTCGCGCCATCATGGGGCCGGAGGCCGGCTCCGAGCCGCCGACCGCGAGCCGCACGACGCCGCCGGACACGCTGCTCGGCGCGGAGAGCGCCAACGTGCTGCGCGGTCTCGCGGCGCCTGCGCGCCTGGGCTGGCTCCTCCCCGCCGGCCTCGTCGCGCTGATGGGCGTCGCGACGTTCGTGACCCTCACGCGGCCCGAGCGCCCGAGGCCCGCGATGGCCGCGACCGGCGCCAGGGCGGCCGTGCTCACGGCGGTGCTCGCCGCCGGCAAGGCGCAGGCGGCGCGCGCCGCAGCGCTCGAGGCGATCGCCTCGCCGCCGGCTCGGCCGGCGCTTCCCGAGCCTCCTCAGCGCGGCGCCCGCGCGGCGGCAACCGCGCCCCAGGCCACCGCTTCGTCGCGGCTCGCGCGGCCAGGCACCGCCACGGGGGCGGCCCCCACGGGCGCGCGCGTGCGCCAGAGCCTGCTGCACGACTGAGCGCTGCGCGCTACGCGCTCCGGACCGCGTCGTCGTCAGCGGCCTTCTCGGCGGCGGCCCTCTTCTCCGCGGCCGCGTCGCTCGCCTTGCGCGCCTCCTGCGCCGCGCGGATCGCCGACAGCGCCGCGCGCGCGTCGCCGCGCGTCCGTTCCGACGCCGCGCGCGGGTCGCTCTCGTTCCCGATGCGCGCGCCGGTCATCGTCTCGAAGTAGCCCGACTCGACCCAGACGGCGCCGAGCGTGTGCGCCATCTCCGCGCCCTCCGGCCCGAAGTACCCGACCGAGCCGCCGTAGATCTGGCGCGGGCCGACCTCGAGGCGGCGGCTGACGCCGCTCGCGCGCGCCGCCGGCGCGCCGACAGCGCTGCCGCGCGCGAAGGCGGCGCGCAGCGCCTCGACGGGCGACGCGTCGCCCTCGCTCGGCCCCGCCGATGGATCGCGCTCGACGCGGACGAGCGTCTCGCCCGACGCGCCTGCCACGGTGAGCCCCGGCGCGAACGGCGACTCCGCGAAGTCGAGGAAGTAGAGGTGGGTCGACGGCGCGAGCACCCGCAGCGCCCGGTACACGTCGAACGGATCCGCGCCGCGCAGCGGGGCTCGGAACCTGCGGGCGAGCACGACCTCCTTCGCCTCGCCGGCCGCGACGCGCTCGTGCGCGGCGGCCACCTTCGCGGCGAAGTCCTCGTCGGCCACCGGCGTCTCCACGTGCTCTGGCAGGGCGTGCGGATCGAGCGCGGGGAGGCTCATCTGCTCTGGCCCGTGCGACAGCTCCCAGGCGCATCGGCTCACGGCGCCTTGCGACTGGCCGGCGATCGTCATGGTCTGCGCCACGCTGTCGAACACGACGACGGTCGCGTCCTTCATGACCCGTCCGAGGTAGGCCTCGTCGGGCCACGGCTCGACGCCGAGGAGCAGGTGCACCGCATCGTACGCGAGGAAGCCGACCCAGGCCTGACAGACGCGGGCCGCCAGGTCGCGCGCCGTGCCCTGTGCGTCCGGCGCATTCCGCGTGTCCGCGGCCGAGGCTTGCGCGAGCCCGTCCGCGAGCGTCGCGAACGGGTCGAACCCGCTCGGGAGGAGGGTCTCGGCGCGCGCCCTGTAACCGAGGATCGCGTAGCGGCCCCAGCGCTCGCCGGGCAGGGCGGACTCCAGCATGAACGACGACCGGCCCGGCGAATGGGCGCGGAGCGCGGCGTAGGCGCGGACCGGCGTGACGTGATCGGCCGGCAGGGTGCGGGTCACGACGGAGCTCATCGCGGCCCAGCCTACACGACGTTGCGCCGCGCGGAGAAGGCGGGCAAGGTACCTCGAAGGACGCGGTGCGAAGCGCGAAAGCCCTCTCTTCGGCCCTCGGTTTGACTGCCCGCGGCGGCTGGCTGACTGCCTGCGGCGGCTGGCTGGTCGCCTTTGGCAGCCTGGCGGCTGCCTGCGGCGGCGCGCAGCCCGCCCCGGAGGGCGCGCGCACCACGGTCGTCTCGCTGCGGAAGATCGACTGCGAGGCGTGCGGCGCCGAGCTCGTCGCGGATCTCCGCGAGCGCCCGGGCGTCTATTCGGCCGCCTTCGACAGGCGCCGCGCCGAGATCTCCGTCACCGCGTCGCGGTCGTTCGACGTCGCGGGGACGGTGAAGCGGCTCGCCGCCGACGAGGGGTTCGAGGCGGTGCTCGGCGCCGGCCAGGGGCAGTACCTCGGCTGGGCGACGTTCCCAGAGGGCGCGGACGCCCGGACGATCGAGGACGGCGGCGCGGACATCCCCGACCTCGGCGCCCAGATCGTCCCGGGCAAGGTCACGGTCATCGACTTCGTGGCGGCCTGGTGCATGCCCTGCCGCAAGCTGGACGCGCACATGGTCACGGTGCTCGAGGCCCGCAAGGACGTCGCGTACCGCAAGCTCGACATCGTCGACTGGGACAGCCCGCTCGCCCGGCGGTATCTGAAGCAGATCTCGAAGCTGCCGTACGTGATCGTCTTCGACACGTCGGGCGCGCGGGTCGAGGCGATCGCCGGCCTCGCGCTCGACGAGCTCGACGCGGCGATCGAGCGCGGCGCGCGGCGCTGAGCCGGCGCTGGCCCGGGCGCGCGCGTCCACGCTGTCCACGCTGGGCGCGCGGCGGGCCAGGCGTCGCCGCTCGGCGAGCGGATCAGTAGTGGCCGAAGAGGTCCTGGATGCGCGACTCGAGCGCGACCGCGATCTTGTAGAGCGACGAGATGGACGCCGACGACTCGGCGCGCTCGATCTGCGACAGCAGCGACACGCTGAGCCCCGTGCGGCGCGCCATCTGCTTCAGCGTGAGGTCCTTGTCCTTGCGGAGGTTCCTGATCGTGTCGCCGATGACGCGGTGGAGCTGCTCCTCGGGCGTGCGCGCGAGGCCCTTCTTGCGCATGACGCGGGCGAGCACCTCGCGGAACTCGTCCACGTTGAACGGCTTCTTGATGTAATCGACCGCGTCGAGCTTCATAGACGCGACGGCGCTCTCGAGGTTGGGGAAGCCGGTGAAGATGACGACGGCGATGTCGTTGTCGACCTTGCGGATGCGCTTGAGCACCTCGATGCCGTCGAGCTTCGGCATCATCAGGTCGAGGATGATGAGGTGATAGCCGCCCGTGCGCACCTCTTCCTCCACGGTCGTGGGGTCGCCCAGCGTCTTGACCTGGTACCCGTCGCGCTCGAGAAGCGTCTGCATGTAGTCACAGATCGCGCGGTCGTCGTCGACGATCAGAATGCGTACAGCGGGAAGCTCAATTGCCACCTGTTCCTCCTCTCACGTCACGACCGCCGGAGCCGGCCGGTCGCCCTGGTCCGTTCTGGAAGGGGCCGCCCGTGCGGTCCCCTGCTCAAGTTGCGCGAGCAGGGGGCGAGGCCCTCACCGGCGCACCAGACGCCTCGCTCTCTGCTTCCTTTCGGCAACATCGGGATTCCAGTGACACTTTAACACGGCCTGAGCAAGTTAGGACGGGACATTTTTCTTGCGCTCCCACGATTCTTGGCTTCGTGAAACGTCCGGGGCGCCGGGGCGACCCCGAAGTGAGCGAATTCTTGCCGCTTTTTGTCATCTGGCGCTCATGCGGCGCGCGGGCGCTCCCGGGGATACCGTGCGCGCCCGCGGTGCAGCGGTGGAGCCGTGATCATTTCGTATTGACAAGCGGCTCGCTCTTGGCGATGTTGCGCGCCCGCTGTTCAGCGGGCGTTGCTCTTGGGGCAGCGAACGGGGCGTAGCGCAGCCTGGTAGCGCACTCGGTTCGGGACCGAGGAGTCGGAGGTTCAAATCCTCTCGCCCCGACTCAGTTCATCTGGGGATCCACGAAGGGCGGCCTGATGGCCGCCCTTCGTCGTTTGGGCGTGCCGACGGGAAGACGGGGAGCGGGGGGGCTTCCTGGCCGGGGGGCGTCTACGTTGACGTCTGGCCGTTGACGTCCACGACCACGTCCACGTTGACGTCCACGTCAACGTGGACGTCCACGACCACGTTGACGTTGGGGTGGGCGTGGGCGGTCCTAGCCGGTGCGGCCGGCCAGGTTGGCGATCACGGCTGCTAGCTCCGACGCCTCGATCGGCTTGGGCACGTGCGACTGGAAGCCGGCCAGCAGCGCGCGGGTGCGGTCCTGGGCGCTCGCGTACGCGGTCAGCGCCGCGGCGGGGATGCGCCCTCCCTGCTCGGGGCTCTGCGCGCGCAGGCGCCGGATCAGGCTGTAGCCGTCCTCACCGGGCATCCCGAGATCGCTCAGGATCACGTCGGGCTTCTCGCGCTCGATCGCGGACAGCGCCTCGTCGACCGTCGCGACCGCGGTGATGCTCGCCCCCTTGCGCTCCAGCACCGTGGTCACGAGCTCCCGCGCGTCCGGCTCGTCGTCGACCATCAGCACCCGGACGCCCTGGAGCGTCGGCTCCAGCTCGTTGGACAGGGGGACCAGCCCGTCGGCCCTCCGGAGCGCCGCGATGGCGCCCCGGGGCGCGAGCGGGATGTCCACCGTGAACGTCGCGCCCTTGCCGTCCCCGGCGCTCTCCGCCTTCACCGTGCCGCCGTGGAGCTCGATGAGGTGGCGGGCGATCGCAAGGCCGAGCCCGAGCCCGCTGTGCGGCCGCGTGCTCGTGCTGTCGGCCTGGCGGAAGCGGTCGAACACATACGGCAGGAACTCCGGCACGATGCCCTGGCCCGTGTCGCTCACCTGGATGCGGGCCAGGCCCTCGGCCCTGCCGAGCTGGATCGACACCTTGCCGCCGCGCGGGGTGAACTTGATCGCGTTCGACAGGAGGTTCCACACCACCTGCTGCAGCCGCGTCTGGTCGCCCGAGATCGGCCCCGCGTTCGGGTCGAGCTGCACGAGCAACTCGATGCCCTTCGCGTCCGCGCCGTGGCGGACCGCGTCGATGGCGGCGTTGATGATGGGCGGCAGGTCGACCAGCATCACGTCGAGCCGCAGCTTGCCGGTGATGATGCGGGAGGCGTCGAGGAGGTCCTCGACGAGCTGCGCCTGGAGCGTGCCGTTGCGCTCGATCGCCTCCAGCGCGCGGACGTGCGTGTCCGGCTTCAGCGAGCCCTGCCGCAGCATGCGCGCCCAGCCGAGGATCGCGGTGAGCGGGGTCCTGAGCTCGTGCGAGAGCGTCGCGAGGAACTCGTCCTTGGCGCGGTTGACCTGCTGCGACTCGCGGTAGAGCTGGGCGTTGTCGAGCGCGAGCGCGGCGAAGTTGCAGAGCTCCTCGGCGAGCGCGAGATCCTCGACGGTGTAGCGCCGGCTCGGCTCGGTCGAGAGCAGCGTGATCGCCCCGCGCGTCCGGTCCCGGGCGCGCAGCGGCACGATCATCGCCGAGCGGACGCCGAGCTCCCGGAGCAGCGCGAGGTAGGCCGGGTCGTGGGCGCCGGACCAGCACTCGTTGCCCGGCTTCAGCGACGCGGCGCGCTGCCACGCCATGCCCTCGACCTCGGGGAGCAGGAGCGACTCGCCGCACCGGAGCACCGCGTGCACCGCGCGCGGCACCTCGGGATCGGTCGGGTAGCGGGCCGGGAGATCCCGCCCCAGCGCCTTCTTCGTGTCGCTCGCGTGCACGGCCGCGAGCCGGCCCAGCGAGCCGTCCGGCTCGACGATGTCCACCACCGTGGCGTCGGCGATGTGCGGCACCGCGAGGCGGGCGACGTTGGCCAGCGTGCTCTCGTAGTCGAGGCCCGACAGCGCGAGCTGCCGGCTCGCCTCGCCGATGAAGTAGCGCCGCTTGTCCGCGAGCCGCTTCTCGGTCACGTCGCGGAAGACCAGCACGAGCCCGACGAGCTCGCCCTCCTCGCTCCGGATCGGCGCGCCGTTCGAGTCGATCGCGAGCTCCGAGCCGTCCTTGCGCAGCAGCAGCGTGGTGTCGTCGAGCCCGATGATGCCGCCGTGGCGCAGCACCTCGGTGACGGGGTTGTCGAGGTCGTGGCGCGTCTGCTCCGAGATGATCCGGAAGACATCGGACAGGCGGCGGTCCTTCGCCTCGTCGAGCGTCCAGCCGGTCAGCGTCTCGGCCACGGCGTTCATGAAGTCGATCCGCCCGGTGCCGTCGGTCGAGATCACCGCGTCGCCGATGCTCTTCAGGGTGGTCGAGAACTTCGTCTTGCTGACCCGGAGGTCCGCCTCGAGCTGCTTGAACTGGGTGATGTCGGCGAAGATGGACACCGCGCCGAGCATCTCGCCCTCCGGCGAGAAGAGCGGCGCGCAGCTGCCGAGCAGCATCCCGTGGGTGCCGTCGAAGCGCTGGAAGTGGATCTCCTCCGCGGGGACGGTCTCCCTGCGCGACAGGCACCGCGCCATGGACCAGTCGCCGCCCTCGAACGGCCGCCCGTCGGGGTGGAACGCGCGGTAGCGCCCCCAGCCCTCGACGTTCTCGGCGGTGGAGCTGCCGGCCCAGATCCGCTCGGAGGCGCGGTTCTGGAGGATCAGCTTGCCCTGGCTGTCGGAGACGATGATGCCGTGCGGGCTCTCGCTGAGGAGCGCGTCGAGGAGCCCGCGCTCGTGCTGGGTGATCACGCGCAGCCGCTCGACCTCGCGGCGCAGCGCCTCGATCTCCGTGTCGACCGGCGGCACCGACGCCGCGAGCGGCGTGAGCTCGAAGGAGGCGCTCGCGGTCGGATCGAGGCTCACGATCGCGCGGTCGATCTCCATGACCGTCGGGCCGATGAGCCGCCGCTGCTCCGTTGTCCTGGCCGTGTCGTACAGCAATGCCCGCGCCTGCGCGAGCGCCGCGACGATCGGCATGTCCGGGCGTTCGGGCATAGAGGTCAAGGGATCCCACGGCCGCAGGACGCGAACAAGATGCTACGTGCGCGACCTGACACGGAAATCGCGCCCGTGAACGTGGACTCCTCGCTGGACGGACTCATCCGGTGAGCCGGGGTACGCCCGCGTCCCTGGAGGGCGGACGAGGTGCACCCCGGCGGGGTCGGTCGCGCGAGGATCAGCTGCGGGCTGCCTGGATCTGCTTCACGAGCTCGGGCACGGTCGCGAAGAGATCGGCGACCAGGCCGTAGTCGGCGACCTGGAAGATGGGCGCGTCGGCGTCCTTGTTGATGGCGACGATGACCTTCGAGCCCTTCATCCCGGCGAGGTGCTGGATGGCGCCCGAGATGCCGACCGCGACGTAGAGCGAGGGGGCGACGACCTTGCCCGTCTGGCCGACCTGGAGGTCGCTGGCGGCGTAGCCGGCGTCGCACGCGGCGCGGCTGGCGCCGACGGCGGCGCCGAGGACGTCGGCGAGCGGGTCGAGGACCTCGTTGAAGCGCTCCTTCAGGGCGCGGCCGCCGGAGACGACGACCTTGGCCTCGGCGAGCTCGGGGCGCTCGCTCTTCACCTGGTCGAAGGAGACGAACTCGACGCGCTCGGCCGCCGCGCTCGGCGGGACGACCGCGACCTGCTCGATCGGCGACGTCGACCCGGTGGGCTCGGCGGCGGCGAACGCGCTCTGGCGGACGCTCACGACCTGGACGGGGGTCGAGACGGTGCAGACGCCGTACGCGTTGCCGGCGTACATGGGGCGCTTGTACTTGAGCTTGCTCCCCTCGGGGAGGAGCTCGGAGATGTCGCTCGCGAACCCTGCCGAGAGCCGCGCCGCGACGCGCGGGAGCAGGTCCTTGCCGTAGGCGCTCGCGGTGCCCACGACGACGGCGTACGTCGCTGGCGTGCGGGGATCCGCGTTCGCGGTCCCCTTGGCGGCCGCCGCGACGGTCGGCACGTAGCGCTCGGCGACGTAGTCCTTCAGCGAGCTCGCCTGGGCCACGAGCACCTTGGCCGCGCCGAGCGTCGCCGCCTCGGTGGCCGCGTCGCCGAGGGCGTCGCCGATCACGAGGATCGAGTACGTCCCGCCGAGCGCCGCCGCCGCCTGCCTCGCGAACGTGACAGCGGAGTGGGTCGTCTTCTTCAGCTTTCCATCGGCGGCCTCGGCCACCACGAGAACGTCAGCCATGATCCCTCCTGCACGACCCGCCGCTGCGGGTCGGGGTCCGCGTCGGCGGCACCCTCGATGTCTTCGGCCTCTTGTCGCGTCCGGTCTTGTCCCTGCTGCGTCCCGTCAGATGACCTTCGCCTCGTTCTTGAGGCGCGAGACGAGCTCGCTGACGTCCTTCACCTTGATGCCCGCCTTGCGCGCGGGGGGCGGCTGGAACGCGCTGTACTGGACCTTGAGCGCCTGGTCCGCGGCGAGGTCGGCGAGCTTCACCTCGGTGAGGGGCTTCTTCTTGGCGGCCATGATCGCGGGGAGCGCCGCGAAGCGGACGCCGTCGTTGTACTTGAACGCGGGCGCCGTCTTCGCGGAGTAGACGCTGGTCGGCGCGACGATGCGCAGGTCGACGGTGACGACGGCCGGCAGGCGCACGCGGAGGGTGGAGACGCCGCCGTCGACCTCGCGGCCGACGAGGAGCGCGCCCTTCTCTTCCTTGATGGTCGCGGCGAACGTGGCGAGCGGCCAGTCGAGCAGCTCGGCGAGGATCTGGCCGACCTGGTTGGAGTCGCCGTCGACGGCCTGCTTGCCCATCAGCACGACGTCGGGCTTCTCGCGCTCGACGAGCGTCTTGAGCGCGCGGGCCACGAGGTCGCCGTCGAGCTTGTCGTCGGTGACGTCGACCCGGATGGCCTTGTCGGCGCCGGTGGCGAGCGCGGCGCGGAGGGTCTGCTCGGTCTCCTTCGGTCCGAAGGTGACGACGACGACCTCGCCCGCCCGCGTCTTCGGCGCCTTGCCGTCCTCGGTCAGGCGCAGCGCCGCTTCGAGCGCGTACTCATCGAACGGGTTCGGCTTCCACTCGAGCCCGGTCGTCTCGATTTTGTCCCCGGAAGCGGGGATCTTCACCTTGTTCGCGTTATCCGGATCGGCGACGCGCTTGAGCGGAACGAGGATCTTCACGGCTCGGTGGCTCCTGTTGCTGTGTGGTAACGCAGAGCGTAGTCCGCCTCGGCAAGGACGCGCCACGCCTGCGGCAGCCGGGCCGGCGGCCCCATGCGTGGACCCGGCGCGCGCGGCTGAAACAGCACGCCCGAGGCGGAGGGAGCCGGTCATGGCAGCGCCGACGTGGTGCGTCAAGCAGGCGCGACGGCCTATTCGAAGGCGCGAGCCATTGTGAGGGGTCTCGCGGAGCGGGAGAGGCGAGGTGCTCCATTGTGAGGGGGTGGCGCAGGGGGGCGTTGATCGATGCGAGCCGTTGAGAGGGGGTGGCGTAGGGGGCTCTTGATGGATGGAGTTCGTCAAGAGGGCCCGTCGGAGGGGGGCGGTTAACGGATCGAGTTTGCCAGGAGGGCCCGTCGGAGGGGGGGTTAACGGGTCGAGTCTGCCAGGAGGCCCCGTCGGAGGGGGGTGGTTAACGGATCGAGTTTGCCAGGAGGGCCCGTCGGAGGGGGGATTAACGGAGCGAGTCTGCCAGGAGGCCCCGTCGGAGGGGCGGCCCCGTCAATCCACGCCGGTCGCCGGGGCTCCCTCGTCGATTGCTGGCTCGCTGGCCTCGGGCGGCGCGCTGCCTTCCACTTCGGTCCCCTCCTTGCCGCCCGAGCGCCGGCGCTCGGCCTTGGCCGCCTCCCGCTGGAGCGGCGCGAGCAGACGGCGCGCCGTCTCCTCATCGGCCCCCTCGAGCTCCAGCATCTGGAGGACGCTGCGCACCACCTTGATCCAGCGGTTGCGCGCCCGGAGCTGCCCGCCGCGTGGGTCGGCCCCGTCCGGCCGCTCCTGCGCATGCAGGTGGATCCGCTGCGCGTCGAGCTTGCCGAGCTCGTCGCCCGCGGCAAACCACGCCTGCACCGCCTTGAGCAGGCTGCCCCCCGGCGTCGGCAGCGCCCTGAGCGCCGCCTTGGACTCCGGCGTGAGCCGGTCGCGCGCGAGCTTCACCTCGCCCGCCTCATCGCTGTAGCTCGCCCCGATGAACCTGAGCCCATCCGCGAAGAGCTGATCGCGGATCTCGAGGTAGATCGCCGCGTCCTCGGCATCGTCGGCCAGATCGGCGAAGCCGGTGAGCACCGCATGGGCGCCGCGGGCCTTGCGATCATGGATCTGATCGTTCGCGACCAGCTTTTGCTGGATCTCGGAGATCTGGTCGTCCGCCTTCTTCTGCCGCCGGTGCGACTTCAAGACGCCTTCGTGCGCCTCCTCGATATCGTCGATGAGCGGGGCACACCGCTTCAGCGACACGAGGCGCGGCCTTTCGCGCTCCGGGTCGAGCCAGGCGCCGGTGATCTGGACCATTTGACGAGGAGAGAGGTCTTTGAGGGCCATGGTGCCTCCTTGGTTGTCCTCCGGCGACGCGCCGGGGAATGCACCATCCGTCACGCTCCCAGGCAGGATGGGCGTTGTAAATGCTCTTTTGCGCGGCGCGAGATTTCGAGTCGGTCCAGTGCGCGTCCGGGAGGGGCGCCGCGGCGCGATTACCGCTCAATTACGGCTAATTCGCGGCTCGAGAGGGGCTCGGGGGGGAGGACGGTGTTATCGCCTGTAATTGCCTTTTGCGCCGGAAGCGCGGGTGGTCCGGCGCGGAGGTCCCTTCAGGCCCCTTCGCTCGGCGGCGGCTCCTCGACGTGGCTCGTCTGCAGATCGCCCCGAAGGCGTTTCCGCAGCTGTTCGTCCATGCGGGTCGCGTACTTCTCGTGGACGCCGAGCGCCGCGGCGACCTGGGCCCACGAGAGCTCCTGCCAGTACCGCAGCTCGATGAGGCGCGCCTCCCGTTCGTCGAGGCCGCGGAGCGCCGCGGCGAGCGCCTCGAAGGCGCGCGCGCGCGCGAGCGCGTCTTCCGGGGGCGCCCTGAGCCGCTCGCCCGTGTCCCCGACGAAGCGGGTGAAGGCGAGCGTCCGGCAATGGGCCATGAGCTGGCCCGACGCGTCGTCGTCGTCGTCGCTGAACGGATCGCTTGTGTCGCGCATCGACTCGGCCGCGTCGAGCGCGGCGGCGGCGCCGGCGCGACGGATCGGCGCGTCGCGGGTCAGCTGCCGCATCACGGCGCCGGCGACCCGCTTCCAGGCATAGATGCCGAGGGGGACGCCGCGCGTTTCATCGAACCCGAGCCCGGCTTCCAGGAGGGCCTGGTAGGCCGTCTGCTCGCAGTCCTCGATGCCCTGGCGCGTCCTCACGCCGTAGATCCTCGCGGTCGCCCTGGCGACGCGGCGAGCGAGGGGGAGCGCCGCCATGATGCGCTCCCGCGGGGGGTGAGGTGAAGGAGGAGGACGCTGGTCCCTGATCAATGCCGCCCGCCGGAGGTCCCGTCGTCGGGCGCCGCCGCCTCCTCGCTCGCGCCCCCGCCCTCGCGGGCCACCGCGCCGCTCCCGGCCGGGACGTAGCCCTTCGCCCGCAAGCGAGCGTGGAGCGGCGCCGCCGCCGGGTGGGTCGTGATGAAGACAGTGAGGAACCTGCGGTAATCCTCGAGCTCCTCGGGGGAGAGCACCCCGAGGTACGGGCCGAGCGCGTCGGCGAGACAGGCCTCCACGATGGGATCGGCGTCGCCGGGCGGCTCCAGGTCGTCGTGCTGGTCGGAAGCGTCGTGCGTCATGGGGACCTCGCGCAGGGGGGCCCGCGTGCGTGCGGCGCCCCTTTCTTCTCCTAAATCACTGCCGGGTGCTCGTTTCAGACAAGGAAAGCGACACGCCGGGATCGTTTTGTCGCGCCCCGCCCCCGGAGGCGCGCCGTCGCCGGGCGCGGGCGGGATGCCGGGGCCGGGGAGGGCCGGACCGTGCGCCGGAGCGCCGGGGGGGCGCCGCGGCCGTGGTCGTGGCCATGGCCGCGAGGGCTGGTAACAGCTTGAATTGACGTCGTTTTCAGGAATCGACATCGCCGGTGCATTTTCTTTGTCTGAACCGGCGCCCTGGTCGTGATTTCCATCTCAGGAGACCTCGCTGGTGGAACGCGGCACCTCAGACGGCTCAGGGCGCTCGGGCGGTGCCTGGGATGTGCTGGAAGGCACACCTTACCGGGCCGTCCGGGTGCTCGGGCGCGGGGGCATGGGGGAGGTCGTCGAGGCGGAGCACCGCGCGCTCCGGAAGCGGGTCGTGGTGAAGCTGGTCCGCCGCGCGCTGGCGCACGATCCGCGGTTCGCGGACCGGCTGCAGGTGGAGGCGCGGGCGCTGGCGGCGGTGTCGTCGCCGCATGTGGTGTCGGTCCTCGATCTGGGGCAGACGCCGGCGGGGCGCCCGTATTTCGTGATGGAACGGCTCGAAGGGCGGACCCTGGGGGAGGAGCTCCAGCGGCGCGGTCCGCTGCCGGTGGCCGAGGCGATCGAGCTGGTGCGGCAGGTGCTGGCGGGGCTCGCGGCGGCGCACCGGGTGGGGCTGGTGCACCGCGACGTGAAGCTCGACAACGTGTTCCTGTGCGCGCCGGGGGCGGCGGCGCCGGGCGGCGCCCGGGTCGCGAAGGTGCTCGACTTCGGCGTCGCGAAGGTGCTCGACGGCGCCCTGGCGGGCGCGGCGCCCGGGGCGCTGCCTGCGGTGGACGGGCCGGCGTATCCGACCGACGCCGGACTGCTGGTGGGGACGCCACGGACGGCCTCGCCGGAGCAGGCGCGGTGCCAGCCTGTGGACGCGCGGGCGGATGTGTATGCGGTGGGGCTGCTGATGTATACGCTGGTTGTGGGGCACGGTCCGTTCGCCCATGTCGAGGACGCGCTGGCGCTGCTGCGGGCGCACGTGGTGGAGCCGCCGGCGCCGCCGTCGCGGTACGCGGGGCAGCGGATCCCGGGGGCGCTGGACCGTGCGGTGCTGAGGGCGCTTGCGAAGCGGCCGGAGGAGCGGTTTCAGAGCGCCGAGGCGTTCGGGGAGGAGCTGGGGCGGATCGGCGCGGCGCTCGCGGAGGAGGACGGGAGCGGGAGAGCGGCGCGGATGCCGGAGGCGGAGGCGGGGTGGGGGCCGCAGAGCAGGGCGTGGTTCGAGGCGAAGCCGGAGGGGAGCAGCGGGGCGAGGGCGGGCGCGGGGGTGGCGGGCGTGGCGGTGGAGGCGGGGGCGGCGCCGGTGGACGCGCGGCTGTTCGCGGGGCTGACGCTTGCGAGCACGGTGGTGTTCTCGGCGATCGCGGCGCTGGTGCTGCGCGGGATGGGGGTGTGGTGATGGCGCGGGAGGCGCTGAAGGCCGGGGACGTGTTCCTGGACTACCGGATCACGGAGGTGATCGACGCCGGTGGGATGGGAGAGGTGTACAAGGCAGTGGAGGACTACTCGGAGGATGTGGTGGCGATCAAGTGCATGCTGCCACGGCACCTGAAGAGAGAGGACTTCGCGAGGCGGTTCCGGCAGGAGTGCAAGTTCTATCCGAAGCTGAAGCACCCGAACATCGTGAGGATGAAGAAGGCGGGTGTGTCGCCGGATCACGTGGCGTACATCGTGATGGATTACCTCGAGGGCAGGACGCTGAGGAAGCTCTTGAACAAGGCGTACCGTCTCGATTTTCTGAGCGCGATGCACGTGATGCTGCAGGTGGCGGACGCGATGACGTTCGTGCACTCGAAGGGGATATGGCACCGGGACCTGAAGCCCGAGAACATCATGGTGGGGACGAAGGCGGACGCGAAAGGGCACGTGTGGCTGCTCGACTTCGGGATAGCGAAGTTCGCGGACGGCGGGATGAACACCGATGATCTGCCGGACGTCGGGACGGTGAGGTACATCTCGCCGGAGCAGGTGAAGATGCTGTACACGAGCTCGAGGAAGGCCGAGCGCGTGGAGCGGGCGAGGCCGGATGGGCGTACGGACATCTACGCGTTCGGTGCGATTTTTTATGAGGTGCTCACGGGGAAGCACCTGTTCCTGGACGACAGCGAGCCGGCGACGGCGGAGGAGACGCTGACAGGGCACCTTGTGGCGGCGCCGGAGCCGGTGCACGAGATCGTGCCGGATTGCCCGGAGTTCGTGTGGCCGGTGGTGGCGCGGTGCATCGCGATCGACCGTGAGGAGCGGTATCCGAGGTTCGACGACGTGGCGCGGGACCTTCGGGGGCTGTTGAGAGAGACGGTGCCGGCGGGGCACGTGCTGGCGCAGCGGCTGGCGCGGGAGCGGATGGAGGCGGAGCGTCAGGCGGCGTTCGCGGGAGTGGCGCTGGAGGACAGCGCGCCGGTGGAGGGCGAGGCGGAGACGGAGGAGGCGGGGCAGGAGGGCGGGATGGAGCGAGGGAGCGCGGCGGCGACGGAGGAGGAGAGGAAGAAGAGAGGGCGGCGGGTGGTGCACGGGGAGACGGCGCCGCTGGAGCAATTCGTGGCGCCGGCGAGCGCGCTGCCGTTCGTGCCGTCGTCGCGCGTGCCGCGGGGGCGGGGGGTGGGGCATACGGAGCCGCTGCCGGCGCTGAAGGCGCTGGAGTCGACGGCGAAGCTGTCCGGGGCGTGGGCGGAGAAGATGGCGCAGCGAGCGGCGGCGGCGGCGATGCCGCAGGCGGGGGCGCCGCAGCCGCCGGCGGAGGTGAGGTCGGGGAGTTATGCGGGGCCGGTGCCGATGCCGCAGTCGCACGGTGGACCGCCGTCGCTGCCGCAGTCGCACGGAGGGCCGGTGCCGATGCCGCAGGCGTATGCGGGGCCGGTACCGATGCCGCAGGCGTATGCGGGGCCGGTACCGATGCCGCAGTCGCACGGTGGGCCGGCGCAGATGCCGCAGTCGTATGGAGGGCCGGTGCCGATGCCGCAGGCGTATGCGGGACCGCCGCCGATGCCGCAGTCGCACGGTGGGCGGGCGCCGATGCCGCAGGCGCAGGGCGGGCCGGTGCCGACGCCGCAGTCGTATGGTGCGTCGGCGCCGATGCCGCAGGCGTATGCGGGACCGCCGCCGCCGATGCCGCAGGCGTACGGCGGGCCGGCGTCGCACACGGGGGCGCAGGGGTACGGTGGACCGCCGCCGTTGCCGGTGATGGAGACGCAGCACGCCGTGCCATTGACGGAGGCACGACGAGCGGCACCGCAGCCGCCGCAGGAGGTGGAGCTGCCGTACGTGACGCCGCAGCTCCTGGCGACGGAAGCGTCGCGTCCGGGAACGGCGTCACCGGTTGCGGGGCGGCCAGCGGCGCCGAGCTCGGTGACGGCACCGAGCGCGGGACCGGCGGAGTCGTTGCGGAAAGAGACGCCGATGACGCCGGTGGCGGCGCTGCTGACGCAGCCGCGGCGAGCGCCGAGGGCGTACGTGCTGGCGCCGGTGGTGGCGCTGGCGCTGACGCTGGGAGGCGTGGGGGCGGTGCTGGGGCTGCGCTCGGCGCGCGACACGGCGCCGGCGCCGGTGACAGGAGAGCCGGCGGCAACGGCGGCGGCGGCGGAGAGCGCCATGGCGGCAGCGGCAGCGGCGCTGCCGGAGGCGAGCGCGGCGGCGAACGCGGTAGCGACGGCGCCGGCCGAGAGCGCGGCGGCGGCGGCAGCGGCGCCGCCGGAGGCGAGCACGGCCGAGGCGGCAGTGGAGGCCGGAGCCGTGGAGAAGACGGGAACGGTGGCGGAGGCCAAGGCGCCCGCTCCCAAGGAGCAAGCGGCGGTGGCGAAGGAGCAAGCGGCGGCGGTGAAGGCGGAGCCGGCGAAGGCAGCGCCTGTGAAGGCGGCGCCGGCGGAGACGGACGACGACGAGGACTTCTACCCGATGCCGAAGCGCCAGAAGCCGTCGTTTCTGCGGGTGATCGAGGAGCAGAAGAAGGCGGCGCCCGCGAAGCCGGCCGCGCCTGCGAAGCAACAGGGCGCGAAACCGGCCGGGCCATGCGCCACGGCGGGGTGCAGGCCGTTCTAGAGTGTGGTCGCTGAGGAGAGAGGTCTTCGATGGGCAGCAACAAGGACAGCGACGACATCCGGCAGTACCTGCCGGACCTCGAGAGCATCCGGCGCGAGGCGGATCCTGAGGTGGCGGAGCGCAAGCTGCAGCAAGCGCTGAACAACCCGGAGCTGGACCGCGCGCTCACGGAGATGCAGCAGCAGAAGCCGACGGGGCAGCCGCTGTTCCAGTTCCCGGTGGTGCCTGCGCTGGCGAAGGGGCAACCCGCGGTGCCGCCGCCGCTGCCGGTGCAGGCGGTGCCGCCGCCGTTTCCTGCGACGGCGCAGCAGCCGGCAGGACCGCAGGTGACGGCGGCGCATCAGCACGGGGCGGCGGCGCCCCACGGCGCGACGATGACGCAGCGAGTGCCGGTGCAGCAGCAGGGCGCGCCGATGCAGCACGGGGCGGCGGCGGCGCATCACGGCGCGACGATGACGCAGCGGGCGCCGGTGCAGCAGCACGGCGCGCCGATGCATGCGGGCGCGATGGTGACGCAGCGTGTGCCGGTGTTCGGGGGCGCGGCGGCGCCGCAGGGCGCGCCGGTGCAGCAGCCGGGCGTGCCGGTGCAGCAACCGGGCGCGATGGCGCCGAGCCAGTGGGCGGATCGAGCGCTGCCGCCGATCGACAAGGCGCTGCTGCCGTCGTCGTTGCTGCCGGTGACGCCGCCGCCAATCGCGGTGCCGAAGGCGCCGGCCGCGACGGAGTCGACGGGACGGCGCCGGCAGTGGATGCCGACGTGGCTGATGGTGCTGCTGGCGGTGATCGCGGTGAGCAGCCCGTTCGTGCTGGCGACGATCTTGCGGCAAGAGACGCCGCCGAAAGAGCCGGAGCCGGCGCCGCCATCGAGCCGGATGCCGGCGCGGAGCACGCAGGCGCCGCCGGAGGCCTCGGAGCTGCTGCCACCGGCAGCGCCGGCACCGCCGGAGGCGGTCGAGCCGAGCATCGATGACACCGCGTCGGCGAGCCAACCGCCAGCGCCGCCGGCGCCGCCAGCGCCGGTGTCGCCTGTGCCCGCGCGGCCGACGCGTGCGGCGCCGCACGTTCCGCAGGCGCCCGTCGCGCCAGCGCCCACGCCCGATAAACAGCTCGCCGATGACGTGATGGAGTGAACCCGCCTGGAGCCATGATGATGAAGAGCCGAAGCCTTGCCGTGTTGTTGACCGCCGCGACCGTGATGGCCGCTGCCGATGTGGCCAGCGCGCAGCCTGCCGCGCCGCAGGAAGCGCCCGCCAGCACCGGCGATGCGGTGACGCGCGCGGATGCGTTCTTTCGACAAGGGCTGCGCCTCTACTCGGACAAGAAGTACGTGGAGGCGGAGAAGGAGCTGGAGTCGGCGTGGGAGCTGAACCCGACGTTCGACGTGGCGTACAACCTGGGGAACACGAAGTACCAGCTGAAGAAGCACAAGGAAGCAGCGCAGTACCTTTCGTTCGCGCTGAGGAACTGGCCGCTCGTGAAGACGGTGGCGAAGCTGAAGCCGACGGCGGAGCAGCGATACGCGGAGTCGCGAGCGCAGGTGGGTGGGATCAAGGTGTCGGTCACGGCAGCGGGAGCGGAGGTGCTTGTGGACGGCAAGATCGTGGGCCAGACACCGCTGGAGGGTGAGGTGTTCGTGGACCCGGGCGAGCACCGGGTCGAGGCGACGCATCCGGACTACGAGCCGGCGAGCCAGACGGTGGGAGTGGCGAAGGGGGGTACGGCAAAGGTGGAACTGGCGATGGCCCTGGCGAAAGCCGAGCCGCGGGCGTCAGCGGGCGTGGAGACAGGCGGGGGAACGCGCGTGCCGGGCGCGGGGGCCGGTGCGCCGGTGATGGGGCAGCCGGTGATGCCGATCGAGCCGCAGCCGGTGCCGGAGAAGAGGAATTGGGTGCCGGTGATCGCGCTGGGCGCGGCGAGCGCGGTGGGGCTCGGCGTGGGGATCGGGATGACGGTTGCAGGAAGCAACGTGCTCGACGACGTTCACGCGCAGCGGCAGTCGATCAGGAACGCTGGAGGGCAGTGCACGAAGCCGTCGGCGTCGTTCGTCGACGATTGTGCGGAGCTGAGCAGCGCCGGAGAGCGGGTGGACACGTTCGGGCATGTGGCAGGCGCGGCCTACGTTGCGTCGGGTGTACTGGCCGCCGCTGCGTTGACCTATGCGCTGTGGCCGCGTGGAGAGACGAGAACCGCGGGACAGCCGCGCGTAGTGGCCACGGCGCATCCGACGGGCGCTGGCGTTGTCGTGCTCGGTGCATGGTGAAGGGCTCGGAAGAGGACGCGATGAAAACGAATGCAAGGCGCTGGGTTGCAGCGAATGTTGTGCTTGTCCTCGCTGCGAGCGGTTGTGACGTCGTGTGGAACGACGTGGCAGGGGATTGTGAGCTGATGCTCACCTGCGGGCACTTCCTGCCGACCGGCAGTGGAGGTGGACCGCCGAACCCCGAGTGCGACGCGGATCCGACGAAGGACGCGAGCACGGTGAGGGACGAGTGCGCTGTGTTCGCGAGCGCGACGGCGGAAGCGGGGGGAGACGGGACGAAGGCGAAGCCGTATGGGTCGCTCGGGGAGGCGGTGGCGAACGCGAAGGGCAAGCGAGTGCTTGCGTGCACGAGCGGTGCGTTCGCGGAGAGCGTGACGATTGGGGCCAAGGTCGAGCTGATCGGAGGCTTCGACTGTGGGGCGGAGTGGACGTGGAGCGGGGAGGCGCGGAGCGCGATCGAGGGACTGCCGAACCAGAGCGCGCTCACGCTGGGCGAAGGTGCGAGCGGAGCGAAGGTGCGTAGCTTCTCGGTCCGTGCGGCGAGCGCGACGGAACTGGGCCGGTCGTCGATCGGCGTGGCGGTGGCGGACGTCGAGGCGGAACTGGCGCAGGTGGATGTAACCGCGGGTGACGGGATGGCCGGAGAGGATGGCACGACGCCGACGGAGGCACCGCAGGTGGGGGCGAGCGCGCCAGACACGGAGCAGACGCGGCCGTCGGATGCGTGCGATGCGCCGAATACAGTCTTTGGCGGAGAGCCAGGCGTGACGACGTGCGAGGATGGCGAGACGCGTGGTGGAGCCGGTGGGCTCGGCGGGATCACGGGTACCGACGACGGCAACGGGCAGAAGGCGGCCGATGGCACGCCGCCGCCGGCGCCGAACCCGAACAACAAGGGCATCGGGGGCACGGGGGAGACTGCGGCCGCTGAATGTGCAGTCGGTGCGAATGGCAAGAGCGGGGACCCCGGAGGTGCCGGCGAGGCAGGCAGCGACATGACGTTGACGCTGGCCGGCGTCTCGGGAGGCGACGGTGAGAACGGCACACCTGGCACGCGCGGCCAAGGGGGAGGCGGTGGTGGCGGCGCAAAAGCGGGATTGTTTTGTCGGGGGCCCGGTATGACCACCGTCGAGGGGGTAGGCGCGAGCGGAGGCGGAGGTGGCGCAGGTGGTTGCGGCGGCAAGGGAGGCGGAGGCGGTAAGGCCGGCGGGTCTAGCATCGGGATTGTGAGCCTCGGGACGAAGCTTGTGCTGAAGGAGGTGACCGTCGCGGTGGGCAAGGCGGGCAAGGGGGGCAACGGAGCCGGCGGGAGAGGTGGTGCCGCTGGAGGCAGCGGCGCGACCGGAGGTACCGCTGCGCCCCTTGGTGGATCCATCGGCTGCCGAGGCGGCGATGGCGGTCAAGGAGGCTTGGGCGGTCCCGGTGCAGGCGGCCGAGGCGGCCACGCGGTGGGCATCGCCTACGCGGCGGCGCCGGGTGCTGCGGCGACGCTAGCGAACTTCATGGGGGGCACAGCGGGCGATGGCGGAGGCACGGCGCCGGGTGGAATTGCTGGCAAGGTTGGCGTGAGCGGAGCATGTTGGGACTTCATAGGCAATGCGAGCTGCGGCGAGTGAAGTGCGCAGCGGGGTGAGGATGAGTGAGAATTCTTTATAGCTGAACGCAATGCGCAGGAGCGACGGACGAGCGCGTTGCTCCGCGGTCAGCAGAGCTGAAGGAGGAGACAAGAAATGGTTGGACGCACCCCGCGCCGGGGTGGTAGGGATTCTTTTGTCGCGGAGACGCGGCACGGTGGGCTGCCCGGCGCTGAAAACTTCACCACCCTGGAGTGGATCGCAAGAGGCGCGGGCGGAGGGACCGATGATCTGCTGACTGCTTCTGCGTCGGGCCGCAAACGCGGATACCATCCTACGGTCGCTGAAGGCAGCCCGGCGGCAGATTGCTTTTGCGCGGCGGGGGAGCCGCGGGGCGCGAGGGTGCGGACGCGCCGCTGCGCTGGACGCGGAGTGGCCGTCGCGGCCGAGACCCCTCCCGTCCCGCGCGTAGCGCGGGGCGTGGGAGGGGCGGACCGCGCGCAGGCCCGTAGGGCCGAGCACGGGCCGGGGGTGGGCATCTATCTTGTCGCTGCTCTTCTGTGCTGCGCGCCTGCGCGTGCTGCGAGGGGCGAAGAACTCGGGTCGTCGCCTGGCACGGTGTCAGACCCGTATTTCGAAGCGGAGCTGGAGTCGGCGTGGGCGCTGAACCCGACGTTCGACGTGGCGTACAACCTGGGGAACACGAAGTACCAGCTGAAGAAGCACAAGGAAGCAGCGCAGCACCTGTCGTTTGCGCTGAGGAACTGGCCGCTCGTGAAGACGGTGGCGAAGCTGAAGCCGACGGCGGAGCAGCGATACGCGGAGTCGCGAGCGCAGGTGGGTGGGATGAAGGTGTCGGTCACGGCAGCGGGAGCGGAAGTGCTTGTGGACGGCAAGATCGTGGGCCAGACACCGCTGGAGGGTGAGGTGTTCGTGAACCCGGGCGAGCACCGGGTCGCGGCGACGCATCCGGACTACGAGCCGGCGAGCCAGACGGTGGGAGTGGCGAAGGGGGGTACGGCAAAGGTGGAACTGGCGATGGCCCTGGCGAAAGCCGAGCCGGGGGCGTCAGCGGGCGTGGAGACAGGCGGAGGAACGCGCGTGCCGGGCGCGGGGGCCGGTGCGCCGGTGATGGGGCAGCCGGTAATGCCGATCGAGCCGCAGCCGGTGCCGGAGAAGAAGAACTGGGTGCCGGTGAACGCGCTGGGGGCGGCGAGCGCCGTGGGGCTCGGCGTGGGGATCGGGATGACGGTGGCGTCGAACAACGCGAGCGCCGATGGGCACGCGCAAGCGGATGCAATCCTCAAGGCGGGTGGTGGCTGCCCGGATGCACCGGCTGCATACAGTAAAGCGTGCTCTGATCTCCGATCGACGGCTTCGCGGGTCGACACGTTCGGGCGTGCAGCCACCGTGGCGTACACGGCGTCGGGCGTGCTCGCCATTGCAGCCGTGACCTACGCGCTGTGGCCGCGCTCGGGGACCAAGGCGTCAGGCAAGGTGCGTGTCCTGCCCGAAACGCAGGTAGGTTACAGGGGAATTGTGGTGCAGGGGGCATGGTGAAGAGCCGACACGAGGGTGCGATGAAGAGGAATCGAGTTCGCTGGCAGCTGTGCTCCTTGGGGCTGGTCGTCTGCACCGCCGGTTGCGATACGGTGTGGAGCAACGTCGCGGAGGACTGCGAGTTCACCCTGATGTGTGAGCACCACCGCGGATTGTGGGATGGCACCGGAGGCAGCGTGCCGAACCCGGCGTGCGAGGCAGATCCGACGCAGCACGCGAGCACGGTGACGGACGAGTGCGCGGTGTTCGCGAGCGCGACGGCGGAAGCGGGGGGAGACGGGACGAAGGCGAAGCCGTACGCGTCGCTCGGGGAGGCGGTGGCGAACGCGAAGGGCAAGCGAGTGCTGGCGTGCACGAGCGGTGCGTTCGCGGAGAGCGTGACGATTGGGGCCAAGGTCGAGGTGATCGGCGGCTTCGACTGTGGGGCAGAGTGGACGTGGAGTGAGGAGGCGCGGAGCGCGATCGATGGGCCTGCGGGCGCGGTGGCGCTCACGATGACGGAAACCGCGAGCGGGGCGAAGGTGAGGAGCTTCGCGGTTCGCGCGGCGAGCGCGATGGAACCGGGCGGGTCGTCGATCGGCGTGGTGGTGGCGGACATCGAGGCGGAACTGGCGCAGGTGGATGTGACGGCGGGCGATGGGATGGCCGGCGCGAGTGGTGAGACTCCGACGGAGGCGCCGCAGGCGGGGGCGAGCGCACCGGCAGAGCTGTCGAATGCGTGCAATACCGTTGTCTTCGGCGGCGAGCCCGGTGTGACGACGTGTGAGGACGGTGAGACGCGCGGCGGCGTCGGTGGACTCGGCGGGATGACCGGTACCGACGAGGGTAACGGACAGAAGGGGGCGGATGGCGCGCCGTTGCCGGAGCCGAACCCCGATGCGTACGGGCTCGGCGGAGCTGGGCAAACTGACGCCAACTGCAGGCGCGGGGAAGATGGTTTTCCCGGCACTGACGGCGAGACCGGTGAGGCTGGGAGCGGCACGGAGTTGACTCTGGCTGGCATTGCCGGAGGCGACGGCGGTGAAGGTAGAACGGGGAAGAAGGGGCAAGGGGGAGGTGGCGGCGGGGGCGCGAAAGCAGGGCTGTTCTGCGGGCCCTCAGCGAACCCGATGGTCGGTCCTGGCGCCAGCGCCGGCGGCGGTGGCGCCGGCGGTTGTGGTGGAAAGGGCGGGGGGGGCGGCAAGGCGGGCGGGTCGAGCATCGGGATCGTGAGCCTCGGGACGAAGCTGGTGCTGATCGACGTCACCGTTGCGGTGGGCAAGGCGGGCAAGGGCGGAGATGGAGTCGCCGGACAGAGCGGGGCCAACGGTGGGGCTGGTGCCTCCGGTGGAGCAGCATCGGGGGTGTCACCCTCCATCCCCGGCTGCAAAGGCGGCGACGGCGGCCGAGGTGGAGCTGGTGGCCCCGGCGCAGGCGGCCGAGGCGGTCATGCGGTGGGGCTTGCGTACGCGGTGGCGCCGGGAGCGGCGGTAACGCTGGCGAACTTCGTGGCGGGCACAGCGGGCGAGGGTGGTCTCGGGGGTCCTGGCGGTATCGCGGGCGACCCGGGGACAGTGGGCGAGTGCTGGGACTTCGCGGGCGATGCGAGCTGCGGCCAGTGAAGGTCGACGACGGTTGAGATGGAGTGAGAATTTTGGCGAGCTGAAGCTAATGCGGACGAATGCGGTGATCCGCGGTCAGCAGAGCTGAAGAAGGAGACAAGAAATGGTTGGACGCACCCCGCGCCGGGGTGGTAGGGAGTCTTTTGTCGCGGAGACGCGGCACGGTGGGCTGCCCGGCGCTGAAAACTTCACCACCCTGGAGTGGATCGCAAGAGGCGCGGGCGGAGGGACCGATGATCTGCTGACTGCTTCTGCGTCGGGCCGCAAACGCGGATACCATCCTACGGTCGCTGAAGGCAGCCCGGCAGCAGATCGCTTTTGCGCGGCGGGGGAGCCGCGGGGCGCGAGGGGGCGGACGCGCCGCTGCACTGGACGCGGAGTGGCCGTCGCGACCGAGACCCCTCCCGTCCCGCGCGTAGCGCGGGGCAAGGGAGGGGCGGACCGCGCGCAGGCCCGTAGGGCCGAGCACGGGCCGGGGGTGGGCATCCTCGTGCTCATTGCTGTCGTCGTCAGCACCCCCGCGCGAACTGCGTGGTGCGAGCAGCGTGTGCGGGAGGTTATCGTAGAGACGGCCGACGCGGCGCCAGGGAAGAGCGAGGCGTCGACAGCCCCGGGAGCGACGACGGAGGCTGGCGGGAGCGCAACGGCTGCGGGGAGCGTCGGGCTCGTGGCGGCGCCGTCGGCGGTGCTGGTGGAGCGGCAACCGCTGCCGGACAAGAGGAATTGGGTGCCGATGATCACGCTGGGGGCGGCGAGCGCGATGTGGCTCGGCGTGGGGATCGGGATGACGGTGGCGTCGAGCGGTGCACGCGATGACGCGCACAAGCAGAGCGCTGAGATCCTTCAAGGCGTCGCGCAATGCGTGAGACCGGAACCGTCGTGGGTTGGGCGATGCGAACAGGTCCAGAGCCATGCATCACGTGCCGATACGTTGGAGAACGTGGCTCGGGTCGCCTATGTCATATCGGGCGTGCTCGCGATCGGCGCGGCGACTTATGCGTTCTGGCCGCAGTCGAAGCGCAGCGAAGCGGTTATTGCACTGCCCACGATCCACTCTGGCGGTGCAGGCTTTGCTGTGATGGGGGCTTGGTGATGGATTTTCAAGGGGTAAATTACGTGCGGAATATGCGCAGAGCCCTTGGCGGGCTGACATTCGTGTTGGCGGTCGGTGGTTGCGACAGCTTCTGGAGCCACCGGGCGGAAGACTGTGAACTCCTGGTGACTTGCGACCACTTCTACCCGTCGGGCACCGGAGGCAGCGTGCCGAACCCGGCGTGCGAGGCAGATCCGACGCAGGACGCGAGCACGGTGACGGACGAGTGCGCGGTGTTCGCGAGCGCGACGGCGGAAGCGGGGGGAGACGGGACGAAGGCGAAGCCGTACGCGTCGCTCGGGGAGGCGGTGGAGAACGCGAAGGGCAAGCGAGTGCTCGCGTGCACGAGCGGAGCGTTCGAGGAGAGCGTGACGATCGGGGCCAAGGTCGAGGTGATCGGCGGCTTCGACTGCGAGGCGGAGTGGGCGTGGAGCGCTGAGGCCCGCAGCGCGATCGAGGCGCCTGCGAACCTGATCGCGCTTACGGTGTCGGAGGCCGCGAGCGGAGCGAAGGTGAGGAGCTTCGCGGTTCGTGCGGCGAGCGCGATGGAGCCGGGCAGGTCGTCGATCGGCGTGGCGGTGGCGGACGTCGAGGCGGAACTGGCGCAGGTGGACGTGACCGCAGGCGATGGGATGGCCGGCGCGAACGGCGAGACTCCGACGGAGGCGCCGCAGGCGGGGGCGGGCGCGCCGACGAACGTGTCGAATGCGTGCACTGCACTGGTATACGGCGGCGATCCCGGCGTGACGACGTGCGAGGACGGCGAGACGCGCGGGGGAGTCGGCGGGCTCGGAGGAATTACCACCACTGAGGGCGGCAACGGGCTGAAGGGTGCCGACGGTGCGCCGCTGCCGGAGCCGAACGCCGACGCGTCCGGGCTAGGCGGCACGGGGCAGACGGATCCAGACGGTGACTGCAAGCCCGGCACAGTCGGGAAGAGCGGAACTCGCGGCATGGCTGGCGTGCCCAGCACTGACACGACGCTGACGCTGGCTGGCATCGTGGGAGGCGATGGTGAGAACGGCGCAGTCGGGACGCGTGGTCAAGGGGGAGGTGGTGGGGGCGGCGCAAAAGCTGGATTGTTTTGCCCAGGGCCCAGTATGAGCACCGTCGAGGGGGTAGGCGCCAGCGGCGGAGGCGGAGGCGCTGGAGGCTGCGGTGGCAAGGGTGGCGGTGGCGGGCAGGCCGGCGGGTCGAGCATCGGGATCGTAAGCCTGGGTACGAAGCTGGTGCTGACGGACGTGACCGTTGCGGTGGGTGAGGCGGGCAAGGGGGGGAATGGCGCGGCGGGTCAACTCGGCGGGTCGGGTGGAACTGGTGCTGCCGGCGGCACGGCGCCTGCGGCGCCTGCAATCCCCGGATGCAAAGGGGGGGATGGTGGCCGAGGCGGAGCTGGAGGTCCTGGCGCCGGCGGCCGAGGGGGCCACGCGGTGGGCATTGCCTACGCTGCAGCGGTGAGCGCCACGCTGGACCTGAAGGAGTTCATGGCGGGCACAGCCGGAGACGGAGGCAGTGCTGGGCCTGGTGGAGCGGAGCAGAGTGCCGGTGCCCAGGGCGCGGGCGGTATCTGCTGGAACTTTGCTACGAACGAGAGCTGCGCGCAGTGAGAAAAAGATGTTGTTGCATGGCAATTTCGTAGAGCTCAACGGAATGCAAATGAAGGAGGAGGTGGCCTCGGTGGGCCGTCGTTCGCGATCGCATACCAGGGCGAAGCGGTGAAGCAGGAAGGGCTGACGGCGCTGCAGCCCGGCACGCCGAGCGCTGGGGGGGAAGCCGGCGGAAGCAACAACGTGTCGGATAACGCGGGCGCGGAAGGCACTGGAGCGGCGGAGCAGGCGTCTCCGTAAGCGACCGATGAGGTAGCGGGCGGCGTCGTCGATGGCGTCGCTCGCCAGGCCGAAGTGCGGCGGAAGAAGGCGTTGGCGATCGCATGGAACGCGATCGATGGGGAGATGTGCGTCCTGCGGGTGACCCGCGCGGCTGCAAGCGGATGCTCCGCCGGTGCCGCAGGCGACGGCGGCAACGCGATGTCGGGCGGGAACACTGGCGAACTGGGGACAAGCGGGGCGTGCCGCAACTTCGATGGAAACGAGAGCTGTGGGCGGTTAGAGAAAAAGTGGCGTTGCGTGACGATTCCGCAGTTCTCAAGGGAATGCACTCGATTGCGATCGCTTGGGCAGCGAGAAATACGTGCTGCTGAGTGACAATCGTCCAGGGTTCAAGGGAATGCGACTGGTCGACGAACGAAGGCTGCGGTCTGTGAGCAGCTGAGCTGAAGGAGGGAACAAGAAATGATTGGACGTGCCTCGCGCTGGGGTGGTAGGGACCGTTTTGTCGCGGAGACGCGGCACGGTGGGCTTCCCGGCACTGACAACTTCACCACCTCCGAGTGGACTGCCCAATGCGCGGGCGGAGGGACCGTTGATCTGCTGACTTCTTCTGCGTCGGGCCGCGAGAGCGGATGTTATCCGACGGTCGCTGAAGGGAGCCCGGCAGCAGGTCGCTATTTTGCCGCGTCGGAGCGGCCAGTCGTCGAGGTATCGGTCGCACGGACGCAGCACCGCGCAGGCGCGACGAACGCCGGCAATCGGAGGACTGCTCCTGTCCTGCGTGCGGCGCGGGGCATGGGAGGGGTGGATCGCCTGCAGATTCGCAGGGCCAAGCACAAGCTAGGTGTGGGCATCTATCTTTTCAGCGCTCTTCTCTCGGGCACACCAGCACGGACCGCGTGGTGCCAGGAGGCGAAAGAGACTGCGCCGGCCGCTCCGGAGGAGGAGGCGACGCCGAATGCGCCGGCCGATTCGGCTGCATCCGGTGCGCCTGTGGCGGAGAACTCACTGGTTGCGCCGGTGACGCCGAACGCACGGCCGCAGGAGCGGAGCTGGGGGCCGGTCATCGTGCTGGGGACGGCCAGCGCGGTGTGGCTTGGTGTGGGAGTGGCGACGACGGTAGCGAGTAAGAACGCGGTAGATGAGGTGCGCTTGAGAGGTCAGGCAATTCTGGCGGTGGGGGGACAATGCGTGACCCCATCACCCGCGGTCGTGCGGTCGTGCGAAGAGCTCCAGAGCGTTGGCTCGAGGGGCGAGATCTGGGGCAACGCAGCGCGAGTCGCCTATATCGCGTCGGGGGTGCTGGCTGTCGGTGCGGTGACCTATCTGCTGTGGCCTCGAACGAAGACGACAGCGACGGGGCGGATTCGTGCGTTGCCCCGTCTGCAAACAGGCAGCGTCGGGGTCGACGTGACGGGTATGTGGTGAGCTCAGGCGAGGGAGTGAAGGCCATGATCAGAAGGTGCTGGATTCCAGGAACGTTGGGACTCGTCACGTTGCTGTGCGGCTGCGGGTTCTGGAACAACGTGACGGACGACTGCGAGCGGATGCTGACGTGTGATCACTTCGTATCCACAGGCCCCGGCGGCGGTGGGATCAACCCTGCATGCGAGCCGGATCCGACCGAGGATGCCAGCACGGTGACGGACGAGTGCGCGGTGTTCGCGAGCGCAAACGCGGCACCTGGCGGGGACGGGACAATGGGGAAGCCGTACGCTTCGCTCGCGGAGGCGGTAGCGAACGCCCACGGCAAGCGGGTGCTGGCGTGCACGAGCGGAGCGTTCGCGGAGAGCGTGACGATCGAAGCGGGGGTGGAGGTGATCGGCGGCTTCGACTGCGAGGCGGGATGGACGTGGAGCGAAGAGGCGCGGAGCGCGATCGAGGGGCCGGCGGATCAGATCGCGCTCACGCTGGGGGAGGGGGCGAGCGGAGCGACGGTGCGCAGCTTCGCGGTGCGCGCTGCGAGCGGGACGAAGGTGGGCGGGGCGTCGATCGGGGTGGCGGTCGCGGACATCGAGGCTGAGCTCGCGCAGCTGGAGGTGACTGCAGGCGACGGGATGAATGGCGCAGACGGCGAGACGTCGAGCGAGCCGCCGTACACAGGAGCGAGCGGGTCGACGAATACGGCCTCGCCCGCGTGCTATATTTCTGCGGGCGTCTACGGCGGCTACCCCGGCGTCACCCTCTGCGAAGACGGCGAGACCCGCGGCGGCCAAGGCGGCCCCGGCGGCATCCCCGGCATGGGCGACGGCAACGGCCAGCCCGGACAGGCTGGAACCCCCCTGCCGGACCCAATCCTCCCCAATAGCCCGGGGCTCGGCGGCATGGGCCAAACGGAGACGGGCGAATGCGAACCGGGCCAACCCGGCCGCGACGGCGCCCCCGGCACCTCCGGCCGCGCCGGCCGCGCCACCACCCTCGCTCTCACCGGCATCACCGGCGGCGACGGCGCCCCCGGCAGCACCGGCAAGAAAGGCCAAGGAGGCGGCGGAGGCGGCGGAGCGAAGACGGGGCAGTTCTGCGGCCCCCCAGTGGAGGCTACTGGCGCGAGCGGCGGCGGCGGCGGAGCCGGCGGCTGCGGAGGTAAGGGAGGCGGTGGCGGGAAGGCCGGCGGATCGAGCATCGGCATCCTCAGCCTGGGAACGAAGCTGGTGTTGACCGAGGTAACCGTCGCCGTAGGCAAGGCGGGCAACGGAGGAAAGGGCGGATTCGGACTACTTGGCGCCAGCGGGGGCCATGGCGGGACCGCAGGTGCCGGTAAGTCTCTTGGTGGCTCCGGCTGCGATGGTGGTCGTGGCGGTACCGGCGGCCGAGGCGGCCCCGGCGGCGGCGGTCGAGGCGGCCATGCAGTGGGAATCGCCTACGCCGCGGCGCCGAACGCGGACGTGGAGCTGAAGGGCTTCAACGAGGGTGCGGCGGGCGATGGCGGGCAGGTCTCGTTCGGCGGCGACGCCGGCACGCCCGGCGTGAGCGGAGCGTGCTGGAACTTCGGTGGAAATGAGAGCTGCGGGCAGTGAGAAAGAAAGTGCCGCTGCGTGAGAATTTCGCGAGGCTCAAGGGAAGGCGGTTGGTTGAGTCACGAGCGCTGCGGTTTATGAGCAGCTGAGCTGAAGGAGGAGACAAGAAATGAATGGACACGCCCCGAGCCGGGGTGATAGAGACTCTTTTGTCGCGGAGACGCGGCACGGTGGGCTGCCCGGCGCTGAAAACTTCACCACCCTGGAGTGGATCGCAAGAGGCGCGGGCGGAGGGACCGATGATCTGCTGACTGCTTCTGCGTCGGGCCGCAAACCCGGATACCATCCTACGGTCGCTGAAGGCAGCCCGGCAGCAGATCACTTTTGCGCGGCGTTGGAGCATCGCGGTGCCGTGGCGGCGGGGCAGAGGCGCAGTGGCGCTGGATCCCGAACTGCGGCTGCAGGCGAAGCCCCTCCCGTCCCGCGCGGAGCGCGGGACCTGGGAGGGGCGGACCGCGCGCAGGCCCGCAGGGCCGAGCACGGGCCGGGGGTGGGCCGTTATCTTCTCGTGTTAGCTCTATGCTGCGCCCCAGCGCGTGTGGGGTGGTGCGAGGAGCGCGTGCCGGTGGCCAAGGGAGCGCAGGCTGAAGTGGCGCTCGCGACGACCGAGGGGCCGCCGGTAGCGGGAGCGACGACGGAGGGGGGCGTGAGCGCGACGGGGGCGGGGATCGTCCGGCCCGTGACGGGGCCGCCGGCGGTGCTGGTGGAGCCGCGACCGCTGCCGGACAAGAGAAGGAATTGGGTGCCGGTGATCACGCTGGGGGCGGCGAGCGCGGTGTGGCTCGGCGTGGGGATCGGAATGACGGTGGCGTCGAGAAACGCGCGGAGCGACGCGGATGGACATCGAGCGCAGATCGAGCAGGTGCACGGACAGTGCATCGAGCCGCCGAGCGACTTGATCTACAGATGTCGCGACGTGGAGCGTGAGGCGGGGCGCGCGGCTCGTTTCGGCACGGTGTCCGTGGTCAGCTATGCGGCGTCGGGAGCGCTGGCGATCGCCGCAGCCACGTATGCGCTGTGGCCTCAACGCGCCACATCGGCGGGTCGCGCGCTGCGCGTGTTGCCCCAGACGTACGCAGACGGGGGCGGTGTCTTCGTGGTGGGAGTGTGGTGAGCGGGGCGAGGGTGAGCACAATGAGGAACAGATGGATGACGTGGTTGATGAGCTGGGGTGCAGTTTCCGTGGCGGCGAGCGGCTGCGACTACCTGTCTGTCGGGCTGACGGATGACTGCGAGTTCCTGCTCACGTGTCCCCATTATCTCGACGGGGGTGGCGGCAGCGTGCCGAACCCCGCATGCGAGGCGGACCCTACGAAGGACGCGAGCACGGTGACGGACGAGTGCGCGGTGTTCGCGAGCGCGACAGCGGAAGCGGGGGGAGACGGGACGAAGGCGAGTCCGTTCGCGTCGCTCGGGGAGGCAGTAGCAAAAGCGAACGGCAAGCGGGTGCTCGCGTGCGCGATCGAGCCGTTTGCTGAGAGCGTGACGATCGAGGCCGGGGTCGAGATGATCGGGGGCTTTGACTGCGGGGCGGGGTGGACGTGGAGCGAAGAGGCGCGGAGCGCGATCGAGGGGCCCGCGGATCAGATCGCGCTCACGCTGGGGGAGGGAGCGAGCGGGGCAAAGGTGCGGAGCTTCGCGGTGCGCGCTGCGAGCGCGACGAAGGCAGGCGGGTCGTCGATCGCGGTGCTGGTGGATGGAGCAACGGCTGAGTTGGCGCGGTGCGAGTTGATCGCGGGGAACGGAGCGGATGGCGCGGAGGGAGAGGATGCGCCGAGTGAGAGGCCGGCGCCGGCGCCTCCCGGGAACGCCGGAACGAACGCGTGCAGCGATGTTGATACATCAGGAGCGCCCGATGAAAGACTACCGGGAGGCGCGCAGGTGGAGAACGCGTGCGGCGGCGCGCTGTCGATTGGCGGAGAAGGCGGCGCTGGAAGGGTGAACAACGGTGGCAGTGGACAGGTCGGAGAGCCTGGTGCGCTCGGCGCGGCAGGCTCTGGAGAGCCGGCGACAGGCGCCTGGAGCTGCGCCGCGGCTGGCACCGGCCAGGGCGGCGACAACGGTGCTCCTGGCGACGCCGGCGTCGCCGCGAGCGGCCTCGGCACGTTGAACTCGTCGGGCTACGTGGGCGTGAGCGGCGGAGCCGGCGGAACGGGGAAGCCAGCGCAGGGCGGCGGCGGAGGCGGGGGTGCGAAGGGTGGCGCGGCGATCTGCCCAGGCGCCATGCCGGGAGCTGGGGCGAGCGGCGGCAGCGGCGGCCCTGGTGGTTGCGGCGGGCAGCCCGGCCAAGGGGGTGGAGCGGGCGGAGCGAGCATCGCCCTGGCGAGCGTGGAGGGGAAAGTGACGCTGAAGGACTGCGTGCTGAAGGCACGCGATGGGGGCAAAGGAGGTGCCGGCGGCAACCTCCAGCCGGGCGGATCGGGCGGACTCGGCGGCGCTGGTGGCGTAGGGGTCGGCGGGTCGAAGCACGCGTGCGCTGGTGGGCATGGAGGTCAGGGAGGTAACGGCGGCCCAGGAGGAGGAGGCCTCGGCGGGCAGTCGTTCGCGATCGCGTACCGAGGCGAGGCGGTGAAGCAGGAAGGGCAGACCACGCTGGAACCCGGCATGCCGGGCGCCGGGGGCCCCGGCGGCAGCAACAACGTGGCGGACAACGCAGGCGCGACAGGCACGGCGGCGGCGGAGCAACAACTTCCGTAAGTGAGCGACGAAGCAGCGGGCGCTCTCGTCGCTGGTGCCGCCTGCCGCCGCGACGTGTGGCGGAGGCGACCCCGACGATCGCGCGACGCGCCATCAAGGAGGCGACGCATCTCCCGCAGGCGACGCGTACGGCGGCGAGCCGCGCCCGCTGGACCGCTGCCACCGGCGAGCGGTGGAGAAAGTGAGGATGACCGTACGATCTTGTGACGACCCGGCCTGGCTTCGCGTAAGTAGTCGAAAGATATCGATTTCTGGACGAAAACGCTTGGCGAGCTCTTTCATGGCCGGCAGTATGCGCGCCGCTCGATCCAAGGAGCGCCCTGCCGATGCGCCGGAATTCCAGTGGAAACGACGTCCCTCCCTCCGGAAGACGCCCCAGCCCGAGTCCGAGCGGGATGGGGGAATGGGAGCGGATGTGGGTACGCAGGCTGGGCCTTGAGGATGTGGAGTGGGACCCCGAGCTGCACTGCGAGCACTGCATCGCGAAGCGAGCGGCCTGGGAAGCGGTGATGGAGGAGCTTGCCGCAAGGTCGGGGAACCGACCGAAGCTGCGGCTGAGCCCTGGGTGGGAGAAGATTCCACCGAGGGCGGGTAGGCGAAGCAGGCGTAGCAAGGGCCGCTGCAGGCGGCTGCTGCTGAAGATGGTGCGACTGGCGCGTCTCGTGCGCGACGATTTTTGAGCGCTTGAGCGAGAGGTCCCGTCGCGAGCTCCCAGCTCGAGCGAGCAGCCGCTGACGACCTGAGCACGCCGAGAGGGCGCACGGCGGCGGCGCAGCGCGCTGGGCGACAGAACAGGAGACCGGCGCACCGCGAGCGTGGTGCGCGCTGACTCGGCTCGTCCTTGCGACGAGCGTGCGAGGTGGAGGATGGTGCGTCCAACGCTCGCCATCGAGGCAGGGGCGGAGGCCCTTGTGTCGAGGCGTCGTGCGAGCAACGAGGAGCGCTCCGGGGAGTTGCCTTGCCTGGGCCTCTTCCTGGTCACGGGCCGGCCTGGCGGAGAGGTCGTCTCCCGCACGGCGATCGAGATGGTGCATCCCGCTGTCGAGGCAGATTGCGTGGACGACCTTGGTGCTGGTGAGATGATTGCGTCGCAGTGCCGGGACGAAGTGCGGCTCATGATGAGCCCGCGCCGAACAGGCCGCTCCGAGGATGAACGTCTGGGGCCGCGACCGAGCGGCGTGCAGGTGAGCTTCGCCGGTGTACTCCTCGCGCCAGGGGCGGCGTATATCGCCTACGCCGACGATATGCACATCTACCGGTTCCGTGGGGGGAAGCTGCAGGCGCGAACGCGTGAGGTTGCGGCGCCCGACGGTGGGGCGTTGAACGGATCCATCTCGCCGGATGCCGCAGCCGTGCTGAGGCAACTCGCCAGCGCGGCCACTCGCGCGCTCGGCTGCGACGCAGCGGTGGAGGTGACGGCTCAGGTCGAGAACACGGAGCCGGGCGACATTTTCCTGGCGTGCTCGGGGGGCCTCTGGGGTTCGATGTCCGAGCAGCGCATCGCCGGCATCCTCGCAGCGCACCGTGAGCTGCGCCTGGCGGCGAGCCTGCTGATGGAGTGCGCTCATGAGAACGGCGAGCTCGAGCAGGCAATGTGCGTCCTGGCACGTGTGGCGGGGTCTGTGGGTTGACTTCGTAAGGAGGAGCGGCGCAGAAGCGCCGGAGCGCAGCGAGGCTGTGGCGAGGCGGCCCCTCCCGTCCCGCGCGAAGCGCGGGACTTGGGAGGGGCGGACCGCGCGCAGGCCCGGAGGGCCGAGCACGGGCCGGGGGTGGGCAGCGTTCTTGGGGGGCGAACGTCGTGGCGCGAAGGGCGGGGCGGCGATCTTCCCGGGAGCCAGGCCGGGCGCCGGAGCGAGCGGAGTTAGCGGCAGACCCGCGGCTTCGGCGGACTGCCCGGCGAAGGGGTGGAGCGGCGAGCAGAGCCCGCTGGACTGCTGATCGCGGCGAGCGCTCCAGAAAAAATGAGAGACGGTATGATTTCGTGGCAATTTCGGAGGGCTGAACGTAACTCGGCAAAACGGCAACGCTGATTCGAAGAAACCCCTTGGCGAGCTCATTCGTTGCCGGCAGAATGGGCGCCGCCCGAATTCAAGGAGTCCCATGCCGAAGCGCCGAAGGTCCCGCGGAGACGACCCCCCTCCCTCTGGTAAGCGCCCCAGCTTGAGCAAGATGGGGGAGTGGGAGCGGATGTGGGTACGGAGGCTGGGTCTCGAGGACATCGACTGGGATCCTGAGAAGTATTGTATGCACTGCATCGCGGAGCGGGCCGCTCGCGAAGAGGCGGCAGCGGAGGAGCTTGCGCCGCCGTCAGGGCCCAGACTGCCCGCGTCGCAGAGCCTCTTGTGGGCGAAGAACCCACGCCTGGCAGGTGGCCCCAAAGCGCGAAGCAAGCGTCACCCCAAGCTGATGCTCGTGCCCTCGGTGCACCGCAGAAGCGAGGACTCTTGAGCGAGAGGCCCCTTCACGAAGGGTCTGGATCGAGCGAGTCGACCAGAGGGTGTGGGGGACGCTGGCTCTGATGTGCTCTCCGGGAACCTGTCGTGTCGTGCCAGAACACCGCATCTCGGGCATCCTCGCTGCGTCTCGCGAGTTGCTGCGCGAGTCGCGTCTTCGCGAGTCGCGGCTGCTGATGGATGGACTGCGCTCATGAGCTCGCGCTGCGAGCACGAGCGCGCGACGTGCGCCCCGGCGCGCGTCGACAACGGCCGAGGCGCTCCTCCATGAGCGCGATCAGCCCGTGCGCGCGCCCACACCTCGAGCAGGCTCACGCCAGCGCTCGGCTCTCCCCGGCCACGCCGGCCTCCCGCCCGAACGCCCGGCCGCAGCGCCGTCGCACGCAGGAAGCGCACCACGGCCTACCTCCGTGCGCCCCGCTCCTGCTACCCTCCTGGCCGTGGCGATAACGACCGATTTCCTCGTCATCGGTAGCGGTGTGGCTGGGCTGACCTTCGCGCTCGAGGCGGCCGAGCACGGCGAGGTGATCATCGTCACCAAGCGCGCGCGTGACGAATCCAACACGAAGTACGCCCAGGGCGGCATCGCCGCGGTCTTCGCCCCGGACGACTCCCCCGAGGCGCACATCGCCGACACGCTCGAGGCGGGGGCCGGCCTCTGTCACGAGGTGGTCGTCGAGATCTGCGCGCGGGAGGGGCCCGAGCGGGTGCGCGAGCTCATCGCGCGGGGCGCCCAGTTCGATCACGAGAACGGCCAGGTGCGCCTCGGGCGCGAAGGGGGGCACTCCGCGCGGCGGATCGTGCACGCCGCCGACGCGACCGGCCTCGAGATCGAGCGCGCGCTCCTCGAGCAGGCCCGGCAGAACCCGAACATCCGCTTCGCCGAGCACCACACGGCGATCGACCTCATCCCGCTCTCCCGGTTCGGGGGGCCGGACATCTGCGCGGGCGCCTACGTGCTCGACGAGACCGACGCCGCGCTGAACCAGGGCAGGCCGCGGCCGCGCGACTCGGAGCGGCCAGCGCCCCGGCACCGGCCAGCCTCGAAGCCGCACGTCGTCGAGACCTACCTCGCGCGGGCGACCGTGCTCGCGACCGGCGGCGCAGGCAAGGTCTACCTCTACACGACGAACCCCGACGTCGCGACGGGCGACGGCGTCGCCATGGCCTACCGGGCAGGCGCCGAGATCGCGAACATGGAGTTCTACCAGTTCCACCCGACGTGCCTGTTCCACCCGGAGGCAAAGAGCTTCCTCGTGAGCGAGGCGCTGCGCGGCGAGGGCGCCATCCTCCGGCTGCCCGACGGGACGGCCTTCATGGCCAGCCACGATCCGCGCAAGGACCTCGCGCCGCGCGACATCGTGGCGCGGGCCATCGACTTCGAGATGAAGCGGACCGGCTCGGACTACGTGCTGCTCGACATCACCCACCGGCCCGCGAGCTTCATCCGCGAGCACTTCCCGACCATCCACGCGCAGTGCCTCCGCTACGGCATCGACATCACCGCGCAGCCGATCCCCGTCGTGCCGGCTGCCCACTACATGTGCGGCGGGATCACCACCGACCTCTACGGCAGGACGACGATCCCCGGGCTCTGGGCGATCGGCGAGTGCACGTGCACGGGGCTGCACGGCGCGAACCGGCTCGCCTCGAACTCGCTGCTCGAAGGGCTCGTCTTCGGCCAGCGCGCGGCCGCGCGCCTCGGCACCCAGATCGCCGAGCTCCGGCAGAGCCCGTTCCCCGAGGTGCCCGAGTGGCAGGTCGGCAACGCGGTCGCCAGCGACGAGGAGGTCGTCGTCGCCCACAACTGGGACGAGCTGCGCCGCACCATGTGGAACTACGTCGGCATCGTCCGGTCGGACGCCCGCCTCCGGCGCGCCGCCCGGCGGATCTCCCTGCTCCAGGAGGAGATCCGCGAGTACTACTGGAAGCACCTTGTCACCCGGGATCTGCTCGAGCTGCGCAACATCGCCACCGTGGCCGAGCTCATCGTCGGCTGCGCCTCCGCCCGGCACGAGAGCCGGGGGCTGCACACGACGATCGACTACCCGGAGACGAGCGATCGCCTCGGCACGGACACGGTCGTGAAGCGGGGCGTCCTGCCTTATCTGCGAGGTCGATGAGCGATCTGCACGGCACCCCCGACCCTCCGCCGAGCGGCGGAGGGCCCGGTCCGCTCGTCCGGCAAGGCGGCGAGGAGCGACCGATGTCGATCCCCGGGGCCATCGGCTGGACCGTGGGCGTCACCGCGCTGTTCCTGTTCCTGCTCGGCCTGATCTCCTCCTTCCGGATGGAGCCGGCGCTCGACGGCGCGGGCTCGTTCCGGGCGGCGCCGAAGCTCGACGTCATCGGCAGCTTCGCGTGCCAGGCCGCGGCGTACCTGCTCGGGCTCTTCGGCGTGCTCCAGGTGCACGCGCCCCGCGCGTCGATCCGGCAGTTCCTCGGGCTGCGCGGGACGCACGTGGCGTTCTATCCGCTCGCGATCGCGCTCGGCTTCGCGCTCGAGGGGCCGATCGCCGCGCTCTACACGGCGATCGAGGCGCGCTGGCCGTCGGGGATCGACGACGCCGAGCTCGTCCGGGTCTTCATCGACGCGAGCGCGCCCGAGCGGGCCGCGCTCGGCCTCATCTTCATCGTGCTCGGCCCCGCGCTGGAGGAGGTCTTCTTCCGGGGAGCGCTCGCCCGCCCGCTGCGCTGGACGCACCGCGCGCCGCTCGTGATCGCGATCACGGCCGCGCTCTTCGCGGTGGCCCACGTCGGGTGGCAGAAGTTCCTGCCGATCGGGATCTTCGGCGCGGCCCTCGGCGTCCTCCGCGTCGCGAGCGGCTCGCTCTTGCCGTCCATCCTCCTCCACGGCACCTACAACGCCATCCAGTGCTTCTCGCTCCTCTCCGCGGCGGGCGCTGGGGCCGTCGACGGCGCGCCCTCGGCCGCCGGCGCCGCGCTGCCCGACGCCGCGGCGAGCCCGGTGTGGCTCGTGGCGGTGAGCTCCGCCTCTGCGCTCGTGTTGACCGCGCTCGCCTGCGTCCTCGGCCGTCGCGCCGAGGGGGCGGCCCGCGCGAGGGAAAAGGACCTCTCATGATGCCGGCGTTCGGGAGCCAAGGCGGCGGCGAGAGCCGCGCCGCGCAGATCGCAGCGGGGGACGGCGAGGGCCGCTCGTCCGGAACCGTGGACGCGAGCGGCGAGGGCCGCGCCGCCCCGCGCGCCGGGGCGAAGCGAGCGCGGGTCAGCCTCTGCTTGCCAGGGGGCGGCCTGACGGGCGCGCTCTACCAGATCGGCGCGCTCGCGGCGCTCGAGGATGGCGTCGAGGGGATCGACAACCAGAGCTTCTCGCTCTACCTCGGGCACGGCAGCGGCGCCGCGGTCGCCGCGGCCCTGGCGGGCGGCATCCCGATCGAGCGGCTCTACCGCGCCCTGCTCGATCCGGTCGACAACTTCTTCCCGCTGGAGCGCAGCCACCTCCTCCACCTCGACGTCGGCGAGTGGCGGCGCGCGCTCAGCACCAGCCTGGTCGCGCTCCGCCACGCGATCGTCCGGCTCACGACCCGGGGCGACGCGACCCCGAACGCGCCGGCGCAGCAGTACCTGTTCGAGCAGCTCGATCGCTTCAACGACTCGCTCCCCGCGGGGCTCTTCCAGCTCGATCGTTACGAGCGGTTCCTCGGCGAGTTCTTCCTGAGGCGCGGCATCCCGAACTCGTTCCGCGCGATGCCGCGGACGCTGCGCATCCCGGCGCACGACCTCGACTCGGGCGAGCGCGTCGTCTTCGGCGCCGAGGGGTTCGACCACGTCCCGGTGTCGCTCGCCTGCGCGGCGTCGCTCGCGCTCCCGCTGTTCTTCTCGCCGGTGCGCGTCGAGCACCGCCACTACCTCGACGGCGGGCTGGGCCACGTGGCGCACCTCGATCTCGCGCAGGCCGCCGGCGTGGAGCTCACGATCGTCGTGAGCCCGCTCGTGCCCGTCTCCACCGCGCACCGCCCCGTCCCGACGGGGCACGGGGTGCGCGAGAGCGTGCGCGACAAGGGCATGCTCTGGATCTTCAACCAGGCGATGCGGATCGGCGCGCACGCGCGGCTCCACCAGGCGGTGGGGCGCGCGCACGCCGAGGGCAAGATGCAGGTCCTCGTGCTCGAGCCCGCGCAGAACGACGCGCTGCTGTTCCTCCACAACCCCGCCAACCTGCGCGCGCGGCGCGCCATCCTGGAGTACGCCTACCGGACGACGCGCGAGCGCATCGCGGTGTGGATGGACAAGAACCGCGCCGTGGTCGAGGCGATGGGGTGGCACGAGGCCCGCGCGTCGGGCCTGTCGGCTGGCTGAGGCGCAGCGCCCACCCGAGGGCCTGGTCAGCGGGCCCAGGGCGCATCGGCCGCCCGAGCGCCCGCTCGGCCGGCGAGGCCGGTCAGCTGGCGAGGGATGAGAACCGGGCGATCGTCAGCTCGTCGGGCGGGACGCTGATGCGGGCGCGCGGGATGGCGACGCCGTGGAGGTAGCGCCAGCCCTCGCCGTCGTGGAGGAAATCCGACAGCTCGACGAACGAGCGATCGACGCCTGCCTCGAAGATCTTGGCGAGGAACAGCACCGACGCGGAGTCGCCGCTCTGCAGGCTGTCGAGGATCTGGAGGCCCCGGTACCGGTGGTGGTGGATCGTCACCTTCAGCTCGCGGAGCACCTGGTCCCTGTCGCGCCCGCGGTCGATGTGGCCCATGTGCAGCGTCCGCCAGAGGTAGGCGGTATCTCCGACGGCGAAGGCGGCGTACCGCGAGCGCATGAGCGTCACGGCGTCGGGCGCCTCGCGATCGCCCAGATGGCAGGGGGCGCAACACTCGCGGTACGAGCGCCCCGAGCCGCACGGGCACGGGCGGGAGAGGGTCCCCGTACCAGGACGAACATCTCGGGTCATGGGCGTTCTCTACACGGGTTCGTGCCCCGTTGCAGCGCCCTGGGGGGCGTCGAGACGGGGCGCGGCGGGCGTGCGGCAGGACGGCGCACCACGGCATGGCGCGGCCTGCGGCAGGATGGCCCGGCACGGCATGGCGTGGCCCGGCGCCGTCGCGCCGTCGCGTCGTCCAAGGCCGACCCGGGCGCGTCCCTGAGCGAAGCCTCTTGCGGGGCGCCGGCGAGGACGGTAAGGCGAGCGGGAAGTATGCCCGCAGCGCGCGCTCACGCCGCGGCCCTCCTGCTGGCCCTCGCCCTGGTTCTGGGGGGCTGCAAGCGCCAATACGCCATCGGCGATCACGTCCTCGTGACGTGGGAAGGGAACGTCTACCCGGCCGAGGTCATCGAGGTCCTGGGTCCGACGAAGTTCAAGATCCACTACCAGGGGTACGACGACATCTGGGACGAAGTTGTACCTCGTGAACGGATCCGCGGTCTCGTCGAGGGCAACGTCGTCCACCCGCCGCCGCCGCCGAAGGTCCGGAGCAAGGGGCTGCAGGCGTCGCAGACCAACGTCTACAAGATCGGCGACAGGGTCCGCGTCGAGTGGCACGGGCAGATGTACCCGGCGGTCGTCACCGGCATCGTGGGGCAGGAGCGCTACCGCATCCACTACGACGGCTACGGATCCGAGTGGGACGAGACGGTCGGGCTTTCCAGGATTCAAGCCAAGTAGCGTGAAATGTTCACGCGCGATCATTTTCCCCCTGGCGCTGGCCATGGGGCCGAATTAAGAGCCGCGCCGAATTTCTGACTGGGCGATCGCAAGAGTGCGCCGCCTGGCTGACGTTCGATGCGTGCCGCACGCCCTCCACGGGCACGCCCTCACGGGTGCGCGGCGGGGAGCCTTCTGTGATCAGCGAACTGTCCAAGCTGCGCAACATCGGGATCAGCGCCCACATTGATTCGGGCAAGACAACGCTGACCGAGCGCATCCTCTTTTACACCAAGCGGATCCACGCCATCCACGACGTCAAGGGCAAGGACGGCGTCGGCGCGAAGATGGACTCGATGGATCTCGAGCGCGAGCGCGGGATCACCATCCAGTCCGCGGCCACGCACTGCTTCTGGAACGGGCACCAGATCAACGTGATCGACACGCCCGGCCACGTGGACTTCACGATCGAGGTCGAGCGCGCGATGCGCGTGCTCGACGGCGCGATCCTGGTCCTCTGCGCCGTCGCCGGCGTGCAGAGCCAGTCGCTGACCGTCGACCGCCAGATGCGCCGCTACGGCGTCCCGCGCATCGCGTTCGTGAACAAGTGCGACCGCGCCGGCGCGAACCCGCTGCGGGTCCGCGCGCAGCTGCGCGAGAAGCTCAACCTGAACCCGGTGCTGCTGCAGCTGCCCATCGGGCTCGAGGACAAGTTCGAGGGGGTCGTCGACCTCATCGCGATGAAGTCCTACCGGTTCGAGGGGGCGAACGGCGAGAAGATCGTCGTCGGCGACATCCCGGCCGACATGGCCGACGAGGTGAAGACGGCGCGCGAGGAGATGCTCGACGCGCTCTCGATGTACTCCGACGAGCTCACGGAGGCGATCCTCGAGGAGCGCGTCACCGAGGAGCTCCTCCAGAAGGCGATCCGCGAGGCGACCGTGAAGCTCCAGATCGTCCCGGTGATGATGGGGTCGGCCTACAAGAACAAGGCGGTGCAGGTCCTGCTCGACGGCGTGACCCGCTACCTGCCGACGCCCGCCGACATCACGAACAAGGCCGTGGATCTCGACAAGGACGAGGCCGAGGTCGTCCTGTCGAGCGACTCGGAGAAGCCGCTCGTGATGCTCGCGTTCAAGCTCGAGGACGGGCGGTTCGGCCAGCTCACGTACCTGCGGGTCTACCAGGGCAACCTGGCCCGCGGCGGCGAGATCACGAACACCCGCACGGGCAAGCGCCACAAGGTCGGCCGGCTCGTCCGCATGCACGCGGACGAGATGGAGGACATCGACTCCGCGGGCGCGGGCGACATCGTCGCGATGTTCGGCATCGACTGCAACTCCGGCGACACCTTCACGGACGGGACCCTGAGCGTCGCGATGACGTCGATGCACGTGCCCGACCCCGTCATCTCGCTCACCGTGACGCCCAAGGACAACAAGGCCCAGGCGAACATGTCGAAGGCGCTGCGCCGCTTCACCAAGGAGGACCCGACCTTCCGCGTCGGGGCGGATCCGGAGAGCGGCGAGACGATCATCCAGGGCATGGGCGAGCTCCACCTGGACGTCTACATCGAGCGCATGAAGCGCGAGTACGCGGCCGAGGTGGTCACGAGCCCGCCGCGCGTCGCGTACCGCGAGACGATCACGCGCCGCGTCGACTTCAACTACACGCACAAGAAGCAGACCGGCGGCTCCGGTCAGTACGGCAAGGTCGGCGGCTTCATCGAGCCGTGGACGGAGGCGCCGTTCCGGTTCGACGATCAGGTCGTCGGCGGCGCGATCCCGCGCGAGTTCATCCCGGCGGTCGAGAAGGGCTTCGTGTCGATGCTCGCCAAGGGGCAGCTCATCGGCGCGCCCGTCACGGGCGTGTCGGTCACGCTGAACGACGGCGCGGCCCACGCGGTCGACTCGTCCGACATCGCCTTCCAGGAGGCCGCGCGCGGCGCCTGGCGCGAGACCTACCCGAAGGCGGGCCCGCAGATCCTGGAGCCGCTGATGAAGGTCGCCTGCGAGGGGCCGAGCGAGTACCAGGGCGGCATCGTCGGCATCCTCATGCAGCGGCGCGGCATCATCGTCGGTTCGACCGAGGCAGACGGCTTCTGCCGCGTCGAGGCCGAGGTGCCGCTCTCCGACATGTTCGGCTTCTCGACGGTCCTTCGCTCCGCCACCCAGGGCAAAGCCGAGTTCACGATGGAGTTCTCGCGCTATGCTCCTCTTCCGGCGGCGCTTGGTGAGGAGCTCATCAAGAAATACCGGGAAGAGCAGGCGAAGAAGGCCAAGTGAGGGGGTCGGCATGTACCGCAAAGAGGTAAACGAGCGGAGCCCCATGCGGGTCTTCGAGGGGTCGATGCACGGCGGGCTGGGTCGCGGCAACGTCGGCGTCATCGTCTCCCGGCCCGGCGTGGGCAAGACGGCGTTGCTCGTGCAGATCGCGCTCGACGATCTGCTGCGGGATCGCCGGGTGCTCCACATCTCGCACGAGAACGCGGTCGATCACGTCCGCGCGTACTACGACGAGATCTTCCACGATCTCGCGCAGTCGATGCGGCTCGAGGAGCCGGAGGCCGTCCGGCTCGAGGTCGAGCGGCACCGGCAGATCTACTCGCACCTCGGCCACGTGAAGGCGTCGGCCGACGCGCCGGAAGAGGCGGCGCGCCTGTGGGTCGAGAAGATGCTCGAGACGGTGGCGTTCGCGCGCGGCGTCGCCCACTTCGAGCCCGACGTGATCATCGTCGACGGCTTCGACGTGGCGGTCGCGTCGGACCAGGCGATGGAGGCGCTCGGGCGGCTCGCGAAGGAGCGCTCCGCCGAGGTCTGGGTCGCGGCCCAGGTCGACGAGGCGGGCCCTCCCGGCAAGCTGCCTGCCGCGCTCCAGAAGGTCGAGCGGCACCTCAACGTGGTCGTCTACCTGCAGCCGGAGCGCGACGTGGTTCGCCTGCGGCTGCTGAAGGACCACGGCAACAAGGATCTCGCCGATCTCCACCTGCGGCTCGATCCCCACTCGATGCGCGTCATCGACGAGGACGTGCGGCCCCCCTCGGAGCGGCCGAAGGACCCGCGGACCTTCCGCGTGCACTCGGGCGGCGCCAAGGGGGCCGAGGCCGAGTTCGGGGCGTGCGCCGAGCGGTACGGGGTGCAGGAGCTGAACTACAGCTTCGAGGGCCACCGGCTCCTCGAGCGCCAGCGCGGCGTGGTCGTGCTGGGGGACGACGAGCTGCGCAAGGGCGACTTCAGCCTCGTCTACGTGTCGCGGCGCCTCGGCCGCGTGCTGAGCGAGATCCCGCTGGTGCGCAACATCCTCCAGACGATCTGGCACCAGATCAACGCGGCCAGCCAGGTCTTCGTCGTGGGCACGCTCCAGGAGGACGGCACCGTGCGCGGCGGCACGGGCTGGGGCGCGGAGCTCGCGCGCCTCTGGAAGAAGCAGCTGTTCGTCTACGATCAGGAGAAGCGCGGCTGGTTCCGCTGGAGCGGCTCGGCCTGGGAGATGGCGCGGCAGCCGAGCATCACCTGCGAGAACTTCGCCGGCATCGGCACGCAGGATCTCAACGACGCCGGCCGCGACGCGATCCGCGACCTCTTCGCGCGCAGCTTCGGCGAGCCTGGCTGAGAGCCGATCGCAGGGGCGCCCTCCGCCGCGCACGCGGCCGCGGGGGCGCCTCGGTGCGGCGCGCAGCAGGCCGGCGCGAAGCGGGCCCGCTGCGCCGAGCCGCTCAGGCTGAGTGCTTCTGGATCAGCTGGGCGAGGCGCGGAACCGCCTCCTCGACGTTCTTCTTCGCTGAGCCGCGCAGCTTCTCGTAGGTGCCGCGCACCACGCCGCTCGACGACGACTTCGCCTTCTCGTCGGTGATGCTGAGGAGCGCGTCGGCGATCCGCGAGCGGTTCGACGTGAAGAAGGAGCTCGGGTTGCCGCTGCTCGTGGCCTCGGTCCAGATGGGATCGAGCTTCTTGGCGAACTCGGGCAGGAGCTTCTCGACCACCTGCTGGATGAAGCCGGGCTTGATGCCCTTCACGGCCGCGTAGCCGGCCTTGACCGCCAGGCCGGAGAGTCCGCTCTTCGAAGCCACCTCCTCGTCGACCAGCGTGCAACAGTCGGCGACGACCTTGGATTTCTTGTTCGCATCGAGCAGCGTTTCGCTGAGACCCATTCTCGAACTCCTCCGGGCGACTCGGAGGCCGGTCGCGGCCCCCAGACCCATGTCAGCGTGACCCCCGGCAGGGAGCGGCGACCACGTCGAGCGGACCGGTGGTCCGCTCCCGACCACATCGAAGCGCGGCTCTTACCACAGCGGCCCGAAGGCCGGCATCGCAAGCGCCCAGCCGGGAAACCTTCGGTCCAGGACGGCTCTCGGCCGGTGTCGACCGTCCGGGATGGCACTGCAACGCCGTCACGCGCTCGATTCTCGGAAATGCAGCGCGGAGACCGCATGCATGGCCGCCCCTCGCGCGCCATACTCAAGATGTAATTTGAATCACAATTTGGCGTGGCGGGCGCTCGGCGCTGTCGTGTCGCGAGGCCTGCGGGGGGCTCATGGACGTTACCTGCGAAATCTGCGGAATCGTCACCACGGTGTCGAGCGACGCGCGCGGCGGGGCTGCGCTCGAGTGCAGCGTCTGCGGCGGTGCGATGCTCCGTGCGCACGGGAGGGGTGCGGCAGCGCCCCCGGCGGGAGGCGCCGGCCGGCGATCGAGCCGGCCTCCTCCGCCGCTCCGGCGATCGATCGCGCCCTCGGTGCCACGGAGCGACGATGACCCGACGATCATGGATCTCCGGTCGCTCGCGCTGAAGTCGTTCATCGCGACGCTTCCCGCCGCGCCGCCGACGAGCGCGCCGGCGGCAGGCTCGGTCGCGCCGGGCAGCGGCCCGGTCGCTCCGGCGGCGGTGGGCCTGACGACGCCACAGGCGATCCGGGGCGCGGAGTCGACCGCGGCGACCGCCTCGAGCGCGTTCGCGGGCACGGCGCCGGTCGGGCTCGATGCGCCGAGCGTGAGCGACGTGATGCGCGTCCACGACGCGCTCGCGCCCGTCGCGGTGCCCTCGCTGGCGCGATCACGGGCCCGCGTGCGCATCCTCGCGGCGGCGACCGTGGCCGCCGCCCTGGTGATCGCTGTCGGGCTCACGCTGATCGTCGGCCGGATGTCGCGTGCGCCGAGGGATGACGTGCCGCCTGCAGCGCAGCGCGGCGTATCCCGGGCCGGGGAGATCGCGCGCGAGGTGCGCGTGCCGGTCGAGGCGCCCGGCCCCCGGAGGACGGCGCTGCGCGGGCTCGACGCGCGCGCGCGAGCGGCCGACGAGGACGAGGCCAGCGCCGCCGAGCCCGCCACGGCGCCGCAGCCGCGCGCCGCAGCGGAGGCGGGCGCGCGCGAGGCCTCCGGGGCGGGTGTGCGCCCGCCCGCCGCTTCGGGGGCCCGCGCCCGGCCTGAGCGTCAGCCGTCGCCTTCGCTCGCGTCCGAGGAGGTGTCGCGGCCTCAGGCGCCGATGTCGCTCACCGACGCGATGGCTGCAGCCGTCGCCGATCCTCCGGCGCCCGCCGCTGCGGAGACGCAGCGCCAGGCCGACACCAGCGAGGAATAAGCCCGCGCCGAGGGCGCGCGCGTACGGCCTGCGGCTCGTCGAGGCGCGCGGCGGGCCAACCCGTTGGTGCCCAAAATATTCCCGCGCCTGGATCGCGCGATGCATCGCGGCACTTTAACGGAATGCCTGTCCTCCGGGCGCGCCGGCTCGCCGGCGGGCGCTCAAAATGCTGCAACGCGCCTCCCGGCGTGGTAACGGCATGCCCATGACAAAACTGCCTGCGTTGATCCTCGTGGTCTCGGCGCCCCTTGCCGCCTTCGCGGCCGGCTGCGGCTCCGATCCGCAGCCGCCGGCCAATGTCGCCAGCGACGTCGCGCCCCCTCCGGTGGCGAAGACCGCCGCCCCGCCTGCCCCGAAGCAGGACACCGAGAAGCCGACGAGCGGCTCGATCCGCATCGACGACAAGATCCTCAAGGCCTGCGGCGATCTACCGACCGCCCGCTTCGCGTTCGACTCGACGTCCATCGAGGGCGAGGCGGCGGGCGCGCTCGACGCGCTCGCGCGCTGCTTCGTCTCGGGTCCCCTCAAGGGCAAGGGGATGAAGCTCATCGGCCACGCCGACCCCCGCGGGGAGACGGAGTACAACCTGGGCCTCGGCCAGAAGCGCGCCGGCAGCGTCGCGGAGTACCTCGGCAAGAAGGGCCTCGAGCAGGGCCGCATCGCGACCTCGTCGAAGGGCGAGTTCGAGGCGACCGGCACGGACGAAGAGGGCTGGGCGCGCGACCGGAAGGTCGACATCCTGCTCGCGGATTGAGCGCCGCGCGCCGCGTGCGGCGCCGGGCGAACTTGAAGAGGGCCACGGCCGCGCTTCCAGGCGAGAGAGGGCGCCGCGGCCGCAAACTCCACTGAACGGGGCCGCGCGCGCGGAACCCTGACGAGCCGACTCCCTGACCCGAAGAGATCGAAATGGCCTTCCTGCAGAGCGCCCCTGACCCGGCGACGACGGTCCCGATCAAGCTCGATCCCGTCTCCCTGGTCCTCCACGCCTCCGGTCCCGTCTTCCTGGTCGTGTGGCTGCTGATCTTCGCGGCCATCCTCGTCTGGGTGATCGCCGTCCTCAAGGTCCTCCAGCTCGCGCGGCTCGCCTCTCTGCAGGCGCGGTTCGAGCAGGAGTCGGCGCACGCCCACTCGCCGGATCAGCTGTTCGCGCTCGCGCAGCGGCACGCGGACGCGCCCGGCGCCCGCGTCGTGATGGAGCTTAGCCGCCGCGTCGGGACGAGCCGGCTCCTCGACTCGATCGCGAAGCGGGCGATCGTGACCGAGACGCAGCGGGCGAGCGCGCTCATGCCGACGCTCTCGTCGATCGCGGCGGCGTCGCCGTTCATCGGCCTGTTCGGCACGGTCTACGGGATCATGGACGCGTTCCTCCGCATCGGTCAGCAGAAGAGCGCGTCGCTGCCCGTGGTCGCCCCGGCCATCGGCGAGGCGCTCATCGCGACCGCGATCGGGCTGTTCGCCGCGATCCCGGCGGTCATCGCGTACAACGGGATCAACAAGCGCGTCGACGACCTGCTCGCCGCGCTCGAGGCCGCGAGCGAGGGCTGGGTGGAGATCGCGTCGCTCTCCGCGCGGGGGATGCAGGAGTCCATCCCGCTGGCGCTCCAGCGGTCGAGCGACCGGCCCACGCCGGTGATGCCGAAGGGCTGAGGGGCGGGGCGGATCATGGGCATGTCGGTCGGTGGAGGGCGCAGGCGGCGCGGCGGCGGCGGTTTCAGCGACATCAACGTCACGCCGCTCGTGGACGTGATGCTCGTGCTCCTCGTGGTCTTCATGGTCACGGCCCCGCTGCTCACGGCCGGGCTCCGGGTCGAGCTGCCCAACGTCTCCGCCGAGGAGGCGCCGACGAAGGACACGAAGCTCGTCGTGACCGTCACGAAGGAAGAGAAGATCCTCTTCGGCGAGGACGACGCGACCGCCGACATCGAGGGCGTGCTCGCCTCGAACGGGCGCGTGCAGAAGGAGAAGGAGCTCTACATCCGCGCCGACAAGGACGCCCGCTACGGCGCCGTGGCGCGCGTCGTCGCCGCCGCCCGGGCCGCGGGGGTCGAGGGCCTGAACCTCCTCGTCCAGCCGGAGATCGAGCCGGAGGGCGCGCCGCCGCCGCCCGGGGGAACGGCGCCGCGACCCGGGGGAGCCGCGCCGCGGCCCGGGGGATCGGCGCCGTGAGCACGGCTGCGGCGCGCGCGCCCGGACCGAGGACGCCGTCAGGGCAGCGCCGGCCTGCGAGCGACTTCCGCCCGCGGGACATCGCGCTCGCCGTCGCGGTGGCGATGGCCGTGCAGGCGGGGGCCGCCGTCGCGGTCAGCCTGGCCGACCTCACGGTGCCCGCGGCGGCGCCCGAGATCGAGAAGGGGCCGAGCGTCCCGGTGAAGGTCGTGCCGGTGCTCGACATGGACACGCCGCTGCTCAAGCTGGGCGGCACGCGCGACAAGATGAAGCTGCCCGACCGGTGGGTGCGCCAGACGCCCAAGCCGCGCGTCGAGCAGAAGGCCTTCGTGTCGCCGAGCGCGGGCAAGACCGAGGCGGACATCCCGCCCCCGGAGGTCAAGATCGCGGACGCGGGCACCGCGCCGCCGCCGCCCGACGCCGAGATCGCGAAGCAGGTCGACACCGAGCTCGATCCGAAGACCGACGCCGCCCCGGCCGCCAACGTGGACCAGGAGGGCCACGAGGACGGCGTGAAGGAGGGGACCGAGACCGATCCCCTCAAGGCGCGCGCTGTGGATCTGTACCTGGCCCGTATCGCGGGCTGGTTCTCGAGCAGGTTCCGCGTGAACGGCTCGGGGCTCCCGCCGGAGGAGCTCACGAAGCACAAGCCGCGCGCGGTCATCGTGCTGTCCGACGGGCAGATGGTGAGCTACACGCTGACGCCGAGCGGGAATCCCGCCTTCGACGCGGCCGCGCAGGCGACCCTCGAGGCGGCGAAGGGGCAGGCGCTGCCGCCGCCGCCCGAGAATTATCCCAACCTCGGGCAGAAGCAGGTCAGCGTCACGTTCGTCTGTAGAGAGACCACATGCGACTAGCTCGATACGCCCTCGGCGCCCTGGCGCTCGCCGCCGCCGCGCTCGCTGCTCCCCCTGCTCCTGCGCAGGCGCCGGCCTCCTCGGCGGCGCCGCCCAACCCGGACGAGCTGCTCGGCCACATCACGGTCGTGGCCGGCGCGACGCGTCCGCTCCCGAAGATCGGCGTCCTGCCGTCGCTCGTCTCGGACCCCGAGGACGTGACGATCCACAGCGTGGTCCGGCGCGACCTCGAGCTGTGCGGCGAGTTCGAGGTGCTGCCCGACAGCGCCGCGCCCGACGGCCTGTACCTCTCCGACAGCCCAGTGGACGTGAAGGCGTGGTCCGCGAAGGGGGTCGAGGCGGTCGTGAGCGTGAGCGGCAAGAAGGTCGCCGCTGACAAGGTCGAGCTCGTCGGCCAGGCGTTCCTGGTGAACCGCGGGCAGGCCCCGGTGTTCGACAAGAAGTTCATCGTGCCCCTCCGCGACGTGCGCTTCGAGTCGCACCGGGTGGCCGACCAGCTGATCGGCGCCCTCACCGGCCAGAACGGCGGTTTCGCCAGCCACATGACGTTCGCCTCGGGCTCGGGCGCGCTGCGGCGTGTCTTCACGATCGACGCCGACGGCCATGACGCCAGGGCCGTCTCGCCGCCCGACCAGACCGCCATCGCCCCTGCGTTCGGGAAGAACGAGCAGCTCCACTACGCGGCGAGCGTGAAGGGCGACGAGTACAAGGTCTTCACGCCCGCCGGCGGCCCGCTCGCGCTGCCCGTGAAGGGCTCTGTCTACGGGATCGCGTTCTCGAAGGATCGCGCCCAGGTCGCCCTCAGCATCGGGGTGGGGTCGACGATCAAGCTGTTCTCCGGGCCCGATCTCCAGAGCATCAAGCCGGCGTCCGAGGTGGGGATGGCGCTCCACCCGGTGTTCACGCCGACCGGCAAGCTCGCCTTCTCCGGCGAGGGCAGGTACGGACAGCGCATCTACGTCGGCGGCAAGGCGATCTCTCCGGACGGGCTCTTCGCCTCGGCGCCCACGTTCTGCAACCACCCCGACGGCGTGAAGGCCGTCTACGCCGTCGGCGTGGGAAAGAACACCGACCTCGTCGCCTCGGGGGAGACGGGCGGCGGCCTCGTGCGGTTGACCCAGAATCAGGGCAGGAACGGGTACCCGGCCTGCAGCCCCGACGGGCGGCTCGTGGCGTTCTTCTCCACGCGCACCTCCGGCGAGGGGCCAGGGCTCTACGTCATGCGCGTCGACGGGCAGCGCCCGAAGCGCATCTCGAACCTCCTCGGGGACTCGCTGCGCTGGGATCCCCTTCCGCCCGGCAAGGCCGTCGAAGCGAAGAACTGACGCGGGCGAGCCTCGGGGCACGGCCCGGACATCCGGCGTGTGTCCGAACGAGGGCCGCCCGCATCGTGGCTGAGCCAGGCGTTCTCTCCCCGACAACTTTTTACGTCCGGGCACGTCTAACGTGGGTAGTTCCTGCGCGCCCTCCCACACCCCTGCTGCGAGCGAAGGTGAAGGGAGACCGCTCGCAGCCCCGCTTCCTTGGCCCGCCGCGTCGGTCGCGGTTAGCCTCCGGACTGCTCAGGGGGAGAGTTGGCTGGAAAATTGCACCGAAACTGGGACGAACCGCCCTGGCCAGCCAGCCAAGAGGAAATGGAGAAGTGCATGGTGTCGAGCCGTATCTGGACCGCCATCGCGATCGTCTGGGCCTTCTGCGCCGGTGGCTGCAGCCAGGTGGCGGCGGTTCAGGAGGCGAGGATCAGCGAGCAGGGGGGGTTCAGGAACCCGGAGCACCGGCTCGCCGCGGCAGAGGACGGGGGTTACTGCAGCGCCGAGGTGCTGCGCTGGCAGTACGATGAGCCGGCGGCGACGCTCCGCCTTGCCGATGCCCGTTTGATGCTCGACTGCTGCGGGAAGCGCGCGATCCACGTCGAGAGGATCGACAGCCTCTTCGAGATCACCGAGCGGGACGCGCCGGACGGCGCCGGAGGTCGCTGCAGCGAGCAGTGCGCCTTCGATCTGTCCGTCGGCGTGCGCGACGTCCCGCGGGGCGAGGTCTACGTGAAGCTGCTGCGCGACGTCGTCGATCAGCAGGGCGGCCCGGCCGTGATCTGGAGCGGCTCCCTCGATCTGGGTGTCTCCGCCGGTGCGGTCGTCCTCGACGAAACCCCCGCGGAAGCCGGCTGCCAGGCGAAGGGCTCCCCGCGCCAGCGCAGCAAGACGGTCGCCGCGCGATGAGGCGCTGAACACACGCCCTCGGATCGCTCCGCAGCACCTCGCATCCGCGGTCGACAGGGGGGACCTCGCGAATGTGCCGCCGCGCATGGCAGCGCATGGCAGCGCGTCATGGGGTGGGATGGTGGAGGATGATGGAGGAGCTTGGTCGACCATGACGTTCATGGTCAGAGAATCGGGCTAACTCTGCCACTTTCGCCTGGACAAGGTTTCCAGAAACCCGTAGATCATACTCGAATGTGCGTGCAGCTGCTCCGGGGTGCGGCGCATGTGCGCACCTTATGTACGTTGGCTTGCAGCTGAATCCCTAGGCGCAAGTAGCGGATACGTGAAGCGCGTTTCTAGAGGCCCTGGTTCTTTGCCTTTTGGGCGTATTTTGACAGTGTCGCGGGACAGCCAAGGAAATCGGGGCATGAAGTACCTGGGGGTCTGTGGAGCGCTTGCAACGGTGGGGTCGCTGCTTGCTCTGAGCGCGTGCCTGGAGGCAGAGCCCGCGCAGGTGGGGCTCGTGAGCGAGGCCGGCGGGTTCGTGGAGCCGGAGCGGCGGCTCGCCTCCGAGGGGGAGGAGAGCTACTGCGGGGCCGAGGTCCTGCGCTGGCGCTACGACCCGTCGAGCGGCGCTCTGAAGATCGCGAACAGCCGGCTCTTGCTCAACTGTTGCGGCCAGCGCGCGATGCACGTCGACAGGATCGACAGCATCTACGAGATCACCGAGCGGGACGAGCCCGACGCGGCGAACCCGAGGTGTGATTCGGTCTGCGCGTTCGACTTCGCGGTGGCGATCCCCGAGGTCGCCCAGCGCAAGGTCTACGTGCGGCTGCTGCGCGACGTCGTCGACGCTCAGGGCAGCGCAGAGCTCGTCTGGCAGGGCGAGATCGACGTCCGGAAGTCGGCCGGCGAGGTGGTGCTCGATCGCGTCGCCGCTCCGGGCGAGGCCTGCAGCGGGCCGTCCCAGCAGCCGCTCACCGCCCAGCATCCGCTCGCCGTCCAGTAGCCGCTTGCTGCTCCGGCCTGGGAGCGGCCCCGTTGCGCAAGAGCGCTCGCTGGGTGCAGTGCTGCGTGGCGTGCTGCCGGCGCGGTGCGCCTGGTGATGGGCTCCGTGCCTTCGTGACGGAGCGCGCGCGCGAGCAACCGCCCGGTGGTCGAGCGACGGTCGAGCGACGACCCGGCGGTCTGCCTCAGTCGATCAGCGTGCGCGCGGGGCGGCCAGGCTCGCACTTGACGAGCGTGGCGGTCAGCTCGAGCGTCTCGGGGAGCGTGCCCTGCACCTGCGCGACGACCTGCTCGACCACGTGCTGGGCCTCGTCCAGGTTGGGACCCACGATGGAGACGACGAACGTGAGCGGGCCGGTGCGCCCGGCCGCGGCCGGCGTCAGGCTGAGCAGCAGCGTCTGGGTCAAATCGACGACCTGAAGCGCGGCCTTGCGCAGCGCGAGCATCTCGAGGATCGTCGGGCGCAAGCTCACGAGGCCGTTCTGGCCGCGGAGCTCGAAGCGCGCGATCTGCATCGGCACCTCGGCCCACTCGGCGAAGAAGCCGTCCTCGTCGATGGCCTTCATCAGGTACTCGCGCACGAGCAGCCCCGTGAGGCCGTCGCGCCGGGCGAGGTAACGCTTCGCCTTGTCGTGGTGCGGCGAGTCGGGCCCGAACGTGACCACCATGAGACGGCACTCGCCGAGCTGCACCTCGGCCCCATGGAGCAGCGAGACCTGCGCTTTGCGCTCGAAGGGGAAGTCCGCGTACGTGCCGTTCGTGCTGTTGAGATCCTCGACCAGCCAGGAGCCCGTCTGCCAGCGGAGGAGCGCGTGTGAACCGGAGACGGTCGCCTCGGCCAGGACGAGGTCCTGATCGCTGCGGCGGCCGATGGAGAGCACCGGCTTCTGCAGCGGGAACAGGGTGGTGACGCTGTCGGGCGCGTTCGTGGCGTACGTGATGAGCAGCGACTGCGCGCCGGGCGTGAACTGCGTCTTGATGGCCCGCCCAGGCGCGGGGCCGGGATCGATGCGCTCGCGCGGCAGCTGGATCGGCGCGGTCGTGGTCTGCGTCGGGTTGAAGAACCGCATGTGCCGCGCCTGCGGGCGCATCTGCGGATCCGGGTTCAGCGCGCGGAAGATCTGCCTGATCTCGTCGTTCGTCAGCGCGGCGGGCACGTCGAACGTGATCTGCTGCTTCATCGTCTTGAGCCGCGGCTTGTAGCCGGGCTCGGGGACGCGGCAGGTCCACATCTCCCAGAGCGTCAGCGCCGCCGCGTAAACGTCGTCCTCCGGGCTCGCGCCGCCGCTGCGCAGCCGCTCCGGCGACATGTAGTGAGGCGTCCCGCCGTCCGGAGGCGCCCCCGGCTTGCGCACGGCGGCGCGGGCGCGCTCCTTCGCGAAGCCGAAGTCGAGGATGACCGCCCGATCGTCGGCGACCATCACGTTCCCGGGCTTCAGATCGCCGTGCACGAGCCCCTGCTGGTGGATCGCGGCGAGCCCCGCGCAGACGTCGGTCGAGATCTTTCGGAACTCGTCGGCGCTGAACCCGCCCGACGTCTTGCGCTTGCGGATGTGGTTGTGGAGCGTCTGCCCGGGGATGTACTCCATCACGAGGATGGGGCCCCACGGGCTCGGGGCCAGGTCGTGCACGCGGCAGACGTTCGGGTGGCGGGCCTTCTGCGCGAGGATCACCTCCTGCCGCAGCGCCTCGTCGTCGCCGGGCATGGCGGAGGCCTCGGGCACCACTTTGAGCGCCACCTGTTGCTGGGTCAGGCGGTCGAAGGCCAAGAACACCTCCCCCATGCCGCCTTTGCCGATGCTCTTCAGGACCTCGTAGCGGTCGTTGATGACCGTTCCGACGTCGATGGGAGGGAGGGGATCTTTGGTCACGGCCACGGGCGCACGAAGGGTGAGGAAGAGCTCCGCGACGGCGCCGAAGGAGACGCGCCGGGACGCCGATACGGACTGCGCGCAGGGTCGTCCATTCGAGCGCCGGGCGCAACGAGTCGTTGCACAAGCGCTGCACGCGGCCCGTCCGGCGCCGCACCGGGCCGCCCCGCCGCTCCTTCGCAGAGCCGCCGGGCCGCCGTGCGGGGCCCGCGGCGCGGGGCCGCCGTGGTCGTCGCGGCCGTCGCGGCCGTCGCGCCCGTCCACAGACGCGCGCGGCGCGCCGCGCTGTTCAGGGGAACGGCCGCGCCGTGTGGGCGTGGTTCAGCGGCCCGTGGCCCTGGCCGAGCCCCGGCGCGGAGCGCATCGCCTCGCGGAGGTAGCGCCTCGCGCGCCCGATCGCCGGGACGAGGGCGAGACCCTGGGCGAGACCCGCGGCGATGGCCGAGGCGAGCGTGCAGCCCGTGCCGTGGGTCGCGCGCGTCTCGATGCGCGCGTCCTCGAACAGCTGCTCGCCCTCCGGCAGCCCGGCGCCGCCGGGCCCCGGCGCGACCCGGAGGACGTCGACGACCGTCGCGCCCGGGAGGTGGCCCCCCTTCAGCAGCACGGCGCGCGGACCCATGGCGAGCAGCCGCGCTGCGGCGCTGCGCATGGCGTCCACGCTGTCGATGACCACGCCGGTCAGCGCCTCGGCCTCGGGGATGTTCGGCGTGAGCAGCGCCGCGAGCGGCAGGAGCCGGGCGCGCAGGGCGCCCTCGGCGTCGGGCTTCAGCAGCCGGGCGCCGCCCTTGGCGACCATCACCGGGTCCACCACGAGCGGCGCGCCGCGGCCGAGGCGCTCGTAGACGCGCGCGACCTCGTCGATGACCTCGGCCGAGTGGAGCATCCCGGTCTTGATGGCGTCCGCGCCGATGTCGTCGAGCACGACCTCCATCTGGCGAGCGATGAAGTCGGGCGGCACCGGGAACACGGCGTCGACGCCGCGGGTGTTCTGGGCGGTGAGCGCGGTGATCGCCGTCGCGCCGAACGCGTCTAGCGCGGTGACCGCCTTGAGATCGGCCTGGATTCCTGCGCCGCCGCCCGAGTCGGAGCCGGCGACGATGAGGACGCGTCCTTTCATGGCGCGCTCCGGCGGCGGGCGGTCGCGGAGGCCGGTCGGCCCCCGCGCGGCAGGTGCGCTGGGAGAGCGGGGAGCGAGCTGCGAGAGGCGCGCATGGCGTGCGCGCAGGGTGTCCTGAAACGCAGCGAGTGGCGAGGGGTTCTTGCTGGCGGCGCGAGAGGGCCGCGGGCCGCCGGCCAGGGAGGTCGGGCCGGCGGCAGGTCGAGCGCTCTGCTCGCCGCCGCGAGCGCAGGCGCCCGCGCCGCGATCCCGGCCGCGCGTCAGAGGCCAGCGCGCACGATCTCACCCGACATCGGGCTCCCGGCCAAGCCGCGGTTGGACCAGTAGACGAAGCCGTTCCGGAGGCGGACGCTCGTCGGCCGCGCCTGGTTCGAGGCGATGACCCGGGGGCCGCCGCCGCAGCCGTCCAGCGGGCACATCTTGACGACGCCGTCTGCGCTCATGCCCGTGCCGAGAGCGGTCCAGTACACGCCTGTGGGGCCGACAGCCATGCTGGTCAACGACGGCTCGCCCTCGACGAAGGTCGTCGGGCTGCCGCCACACCCGGTCTTCTTGCACGCGAAAATGGTGCTCTTGGCCGCGTTCATCACGTAATGAATCCCGTCGTGGATTGCCATGACGACGCCGTGCTCGGCGTGGAGCTGGATCGCGCCGTCCGTAGTGCCGGGATCGCAGAAATAGACGCCTCCTGGATCGGTGGCGTGGGCCCAGTAGACGGTCGTCCCATCCATGACGAACGAACGGATCCCATCCGCGCTCACGCAGCGGATCCGCTCGCATTGGCCGTTATCGCACTCGAGGACATCGAACTTGTCCGAGATGCGCGCCACGCCGTCGTCGCTCACCTGGATTTGATTCAGGTTGCTCACGATGGACTCCAACACTTCCACCGGCGATTTGAAGACGCAGCCGGCCGCCGGGCACCGATAGTAGCGGCGCGACCCGCCATCGTTGGGGGAGCTCAGCCAGTGAACAAAATTCGGATCCACCCCGATGAGGTACGGAGTGGCGATGACGGCGGTCGTGGGAGGCCCGAGCCCCTCGGCGAGGACCACCGGAGCCGGGCAGCCTGCCAGGGGGCAACGCAGCAGCGTGGAAGTGGAGAGGATGAAGACGCTCTGGTCGTCGACCGCGATCGAGTACGGGTCGTCAAGGCCGGTGGCGACGACCTCCGGGGGCAATGGTTGCGTGTCCCCTCCGCCAGCTGCGCCCGTTCCTCCTCCCCCGCCTTCGCCGGCGCTCACGCCGCCCCCAGTCCCGCTGCCGGTCGGCGACGCGCCGCCGCTGCCGGTCGGCGATGCACCGCCGCTGCCGGTCGGCGACGCGCCGCCGCTCCCGCCGCCGCCGCTGTCGCCGAACGAGCGCTCCGCCGGTGAGCAGGCGACTGCCAGGAAGCCGGTCGGGAGGGCCGCCGCGCCGAGCATCACGAGCGATATCGTGAAGAGCCGTTGCTGCATCGGCGACGAGTATGCCACAGGGCGTGCCGAGCGAGGCGACCACGGCAGGGGGAGGTGCCTGACCGCGCTGGAGGCCTCTGCGTCAGTAATGCTTGTCGAGGACCGCGGGATCCTTCGTCGTCGCGAAGACCGTGTCGCAGCGCCGGCACCTGTACTTCACCTTCGTCGGCCGGGCCGAGATCCCGAACGCGAGCTGGATGTACCCGAGGACGCGGTACTCCGCCTCGGCGCTCACCATGTAATGATCGCGACCGTGGCCGCAGGGGCACTGGACCGGCTCGGGCGTCGTACGGTCGCGATAGGGCATCGACGGGCTCGTTGGCATGGACGTCAGCGTACTCTAGGGGGCCCGCGGCGGACGTCGAGGGGGCGGCGCCGTCACGCCGCCAGGACGGAGGCGACCGGGCGGCACGAGCAGGGGGGCGGCGCGCCGCGGCACGCGCTGCGTGCGGGTCCGTCCGACGGGCGCTTTGCGCCGCGCCGCGGGCCGAACTAGGAGACGCTTCCATGCGCCCCGCCCTGTACGCCGAGCGTCTGGTGAAGCGGTACGGCGGCGTCACGGCCGTGGACGGGGTCGATCTCGCCGTGTACGCCGGGGAGGTCGTCGGGCTGCTCGGGCCGAACGGCGCGGGCAAGACGACGACCTTGCGGATGCTCGCCGGCATCCTGTCGCCCGACCAGGGGCAGATCCTGGTCGGCGGCGTCGACCTGGCCGCGAGGCCGCTCGAGGCGAAGCAGCGCCTCGGCTTTCTCTCCGGGGACACGCAGCTCTACCAGCGGCTCACGCCCCGCGAGGTGCTCCGCTACTTCGGTCGGCTGTACGGCATGGAGGAGGCGGCGCTCTCGCGCCGGATCGACGCGCTCGTGGCCGACCTGGAGATGGACGCGTTCGCCTCGCGGCCGTGCGGCACGCTCTCCACGGGACAGAAGCAGCGCGCCAACATCGCGCGCGCGTTCCTCCACGAGCCGGAGGTGCTGATCCTCGACGAGCCGACGACCGCGCTCGACATCCTCAGCGGCCGCTTCATCGTCGCGTCGATCCGGCGCGAGCGCGCCGCGGGCAGGGCGATCCTCTTCTCGACGCACATCATGAGCGAGGCCGAGTACCTCTGCGACCGCATCGCCCTCATGCACGAGGGGCGCGTCGTCGACGCCGGCACCCTGCCCGAGCTCCTCGGGCGCTCCGGCACCACGAACCTGACCGACGCCTTCCTCCACCACGTGGAGCGGAGCCGCCCGGGCGCGGCGCGCGACACGCCCGAGCGCGCCGGCGCGCCCGCGCCAGGGGGCTGAGGCGCCGTGAGGCTCGCCATCGTCTGGACGATCCTCCGCAAGGAGCTCGTCGAGTCGCTCCGGGATCGGCGCACGCTCGTGCGCCTCGTCGTGGTCCCGCTCCTCCTCTATCCGCTCTTCGCGCTCGCGATGAGCAAGCTCGTCGGCGTCGAGGCGGCCGCGCGCGAGGCGCGCCCGTCCAGGATCGCGGTCTGGGGGGAGCTCGCCGAGGGCCTGCAGGCGAGGCTCTCCGCGGCGGGCAAGATCGAGCTCGCGCCGTGGGCCGGCGCGCCCCCCGACGTGCGCGAGGGGCTCCTCTCCGGGGCGCTCGCGCCGCCAGCGGGGCCAGAGCCCGCGCCGGACGACGGCGAGGCGGCGCCCCCCGAGGCCGAAGCCGAGCCGCCGAGGTGGATCGAGCCGGAGAACCCCGTGCTCGCCGCGGCGCGCGCCGCCGTGAGCGAGCGCAAGGTCGACGCGGTGCTCGTGCCGTGGCCCTCGATGGGGGCCGAGCTCGGGCGCGGCGGGAAGGGCGCCGTCGCGATCTACTTCGACTCGGTCCGCGCCGACTCGGCCACGGCGGAGGCGCGCCTCGCGGGCGCGCTGCAGCGCGCCCGCAGGGCCATCGTGGCGGATCGAGAGGCGGAGCGCGGCCTGCCCGAGGGGTTCTCGCGCGCGTTCGACGTCGTGCCGCGCGACGTCGCGGCGGACAGCCGCAAGGTCGGCCAGATCCTCGGCGCGATGATGCCGATGCTGCTGATCCTGATGTCGCTCCTCGGCAGCTTCCTCCCGGCGATCGATCTGACGGCGGGCGAGAAGGAGCGCGGCACGATGCAGACGCTGCTGTGCGCGCCCGTGCGGCCCATCGAGATCATCTCGGGCAAGTTCCTGGCCGTGTGGGTCATCTCGCTGCTCACGGCGCTCGGCAACGTGGTGAGCATGTCGCTCACGGTGAGCCGGTTGCTGCCCGACGCGATGGTCGTCGGCCCCGGCACCTTCGCGCTGACGTTCGTGCTGCTCGTGCCGGTCACGCTCCTGTTCTCGGCGCTGTTCCTCGCGCTCGCCGTGTTCGCGAAGGACTTCAAGGACGGTCAGAACGCGCTCATGCCGGCGTACCTGCCGCTCTCGCTGCTCGCCGGCATCACGGCCCTGCCGGTGGTCGAGCTCAACCCGTGGACGGCCTACGCCCCGGTCCTCAACATCGCGGTGCTGATCAAGGCGCTGTTCGTCGGAGAGGCGCCGGCCGATCTCCTCTTCACGGCGCTCGTCTCCTCGGCGCTCTATGCCTGCCTCGCGCTCCTCTTCGCCGCGCGCGTCTTCGAGCGCGAGAGCGTGCTCCTCGGGGGGCACGAGCCGGCGCGCGCCGTGCTCGGCCTGGGGCGCCGGGCCGGCGGGGCGCCCTCGGCGGGCTTCTCGCTGGCGGCGTTCGCGGGCGTCCAGGTGCTCTTCTTCTATGGCAGCCTGCTCATCGCCCGCACCAGCGTGGCGGTCCAGCTCGCGGTCTCGCAGGTCGGCTTCTTCCTGGTCCCGACCCTCGCGCTGGTCGCCGGCTTCGGCTACTCGCCGCGGGCGACGCTCGGCCTCAGGCCGGCCTCGGTCCGGGGCCTCGCCGGGGCGCTGCTCCTCGGGGTCGCCGCGTGGGCCGCGATCGGCGGCACCGTCCTCCGGTGGTTCCCCGCGCCGGAGCCCTTCGCCCGAGAGCTGGGCGAGCTCGTGCTGCTCGGCGGGCAGCCGTACCCGGTCGTCCTGCTGCTCGTCGCCGTCACGCCGGCCGTCTGCGAGGAGCTCCTGTTCCGCGGCCTCGTCTACGCAGGCCTGCGCCGCGCCGGGCCCGCGGTGGCGATCGGCGTATCGGCGCTCCTCTTCGGGCTCGCGCACGGGTCGGTGTACCGGCTCTTGCCGACGTTCTCGCTCGGGCTGGCGCTCGGCTACGCGCGCCACCGCACCGGCTCCGTGCTGCCCGGAGCGCTGCTTCACGCCCTGAACAACGGGCTCGCGGTGTCGCTCCTCTATTTCAAGCCGTCATGGGCGCAAGGCCTCCTCGAAGGAGAGGTCCTGCCGTGGAGCATCACATTCGCGGGGATGGTCGTCTCGCTGGCCGGGCTGCTCCTGCTCCGGTTCTCGGCGCCGAGCGCGCCGGAACCGGAACCGGAAGGGAAGGCGAAGATGGAAGCGCGCGATCGCCGCGGGGCCGGCGCTTCCGGAAACGGCGGGGGACACGACTGAAGCTGGCGAACGCGGTGGTGGTGTGCGAGCGCGCGTGGAGGGGAATCGCGCACCAGCACCCTGGGGAGCCACGCCCGCGCTTACCGCGGCTCTGGCCGCAGCTCGAGGATCCGCACGTCGTACGGCGCGAGCTCCACGGCGTGGACCGGGGACTTGCCGCCCAGCTCCGTCAGGTGCCCTGAGGCCGCGGCGGGCTTCACGGTGAGCGGCTGATCCGCCTGGCTGACAAGGAACACGAAGCGGCGGCCATCCCGGTGGCGCAGCGTGTCGGCCGCGACGCGCGGGTCGTCCACCGTCACCGGTCGCTTCACGCCGGCGAGCTCGGCGAGCGCGTCGTAGATCCTGTAGGTCGGCTCCGGGTTGATCCGCGGGGTCGCCGCGGCGAAGTGCTCGATCGGATACGTGCAGAGCACGACGCTGCCGCTCCCGATCTTGCGCCGCAGCAGCGCCGGCCGGCCGCGCTGGTCGACCGCGACGACCTCCGCGCCCCTCGGGCGCACGGGCAGGTAAGCGCGGCTGTGCTCGGTGCCGGAGACCGGGAACGTGAGCGTCGTGCCCGCCGCGATCGTGCCGAACTGGCATTCGAAGGTGAGCTTTGCGCGATCGTCCTCGATCGGATCGATCATCCCGTAGCGCAGCTGGTGCTCGACGCCGAACATCGCGTTGAGGTGCGCGTACCACGGCCCGCGCTGCGACCCGTGCGTGCCGTGGCAGTACGACGCGTAGACGACCGCGCCGGCGGACGCGAGCCGCTCCAGGAGGTGCCATGTGGGCGCGGTCAGCTGCTTGGCCGACGGCAGCAGGTAAAGCCGGCAGTCCTCCGCGATCCCGTCCCGCTCGCGCGTCAGCCCGACCGGCAGGTCCGCCTCCTTCGCCGCGATGTAGGCCTGCCGCAGCATCGTGAACAGGTAGCTGCGGTCCTCGGCCTCCGTGAACGGGAACGCGCCTTCCAGGTACGACGGGACGATCAGCGCCGCGTCGGCCGGCTCGCGCTCACAGCCGAGGACGTCGATGTCGGAGAGCACCTTGGCGAAGCGGGCCATCTCCTCGAGCTGCGGCTTGGGGCGGCCCTCGACGGTCGTCAGCCCGAAGTGGAGCTCGAAGGGGTGGTGCCTGTAGGGATCCTGGTGGATGAGGTCGAAATCGGTGTTGTTCCAGCCGATCCACCCGGTGGCGCCGGCCAGCAGCGTGTTGTGGAGGACTTGCCGGTAGTAATGCGCGGCGTTCTCGTCGGACGCGAAGGCCGACGACACGCCGAACTCCTCCAGCACCACGGGCTTGCCGAGGAAGCCCGTGAGCTCGCAGACGAACGCCGCGCCGTAGTGCTGGCGCGCCAGGTCGTTCTCCATCCGGTACACGTGCGGGCCGAGGAAGTCGACGAGCGCGCCGAGATCGCGGACGGAGAACCCATTGTCGTTCCCCGTGACCTCGATGCCCCACGCGCCGTCGCCGATCGAGATCGGCTGGCTCGCCCCGCCGGCCCGCAGCGCCTGCACGACAAGGCTCGCCCAGCTCGTGACGTTCTCGCGGATCGAGCGCTCGCGCTCGCCATAGATCGGCATCTCGTTGGAGACGAGCCAGCCCGTCACCGCCCGGTGCCCCGCGAAGCGCCGCGCCATCTGCTCGGCGAACCAGGCCTGCCGGGCCACCATCCACACGTCGCCGTAGAGGTCGCGCCCGCGCCGCCAGGCCGGGTCCCAGTTCTCGCCGGACATGTGGCCGACGAGGAGGGTCGGGATCGTCGCGAGGCCCGCCTCGACGTGCGCCGCAAGGAAATCGGCATAACGCGCGACGCAGTCCTCGTCGATCCGGTCCGGCTCCGGCATGAAGTGCGGCCAGTAGAAGAACGACCGGGTCATGGTCAGTCCGTGATCGGCGAGCACCCGGAGCTCCTCGCGGACCACGAACGGATCGTAGCTCTGCCACATGAGCGGGCCGCCGCGCCTCGACCAGAAATTGGCCCCCAGCCAGGCGACCGCCTGTTGACGAACTGCGACTTTGGCGAAATTGCGGTGCATAGTCCTCACGTCCTGGTCATGCAGAGCGGCGCTCTCGAACACCGTCCGTCCCCCTGCTCGCGGCGCGGGCCGCGCGCTCGCTGCGCGAGCGACGGGCAGGTGACTTAATCGGTTCAGTCTACGCAACTTAATCGGTTCAGTCTACGCGCCCGTGCGGGGGGCCGGGCCCTCGCTCGGGCCAGGCCGGCTCATGCGCGGGGGGGCGGGGCGGTGCTGCCCCGCGTCGCGAGCGTCGGCGCGCTGCACTCGTCGTCGGTGACCGGCTCTCCGGCGACGAGGCGGAGGAGCAGCGCGGCGGCGCGGGAGCCGTGCTCGGCGATGTTGCGGCGCACCGCGGTGAGGGCGGGGTGGACGAGCTGGCACAGCGCCGAGTCGTCCCAGGCCACGATCGACAGGCGCTCCGGCACGGGGACGCGCATCTCGTGGGCGACCGCGAGCGCGGCCACGGCCATCACGTCGTTGTCGAAGACGATGGCTGTGGGCGGCGAGGCCTCGGCCAGGAGCCGCCGTGTGGCCTGGCCGCCTGCCTCGCCCGTGTAGTCGGCGTGGACCGTCTGCACCCGATCCAGGCGCCGCTGGCGCGCGGCTGCGGTGAACGCCTTGGTGCGGACCGCGGTGTGCACGAACTCGGCCGGGCCGGCGACCCGCGCGATCGACCGGTGGCCCAGCGCGGCCAGGTAGTCGACGACGGCCCGCATGGCGCTCGCGTCGTCGCTCCACACCGCGGGCAGCTGCCCCTTGCCCGCCGGGCCGCCGATCACCACCGCCGGGAGCTTCAGCTCCTCGATCAGTTTCACGCGCGGATCGTCGTCGCAGAGGTCGACGAGGATCACCCCGTCGACCCGCCGCTCGGCCCACCAGCGGCGGTAGGTCTCCACCTCGGCCACGCGATCCTCCGTGACCTTGAGCAGCAGCGCCTCGGCCTTCTCGGACAGCTCCGCCTCGATGCCGGAGATGAGCTGCATGAAGAACGGCTCGATGCCGAGCATGTGCGCGGGCCGGTCGATGACCAGGCCGACGGCGCCGGCGCGGCCGTCGGAGAGCGCCCGCGCCGCGTTGCTCGGCTGCCAGCCCAGCTCCGCCGCGATGGCCAGGATCCGCTCGCGCGTCGGCTCCGACACGCCGGGCCTGCCGTTCAGCGCATACGACACCGCTCCTTTGGATACCCCCGCCCGCCACGCGATGTCCGTGATCGTCGGACGCTTCACGCATCACCTCCGCTCCAGGCGACGGAGCGTGCCTGCCGTGTGAACCCGCTCCGCCGCATGGCCCCGGTGGATAGCACGACGGCCCGCTGGCGAGCCGAACGCCGCGCAGGGCCGAGCGCCGCGAGCGAGCGACGAGCCCAGCGCAGCCCCTCCCACACCGTCGCCTGGCCAGGCGAGGCGCCGTGCTGGACGGCCGCGGGGGCCCGGTCAGCGCGCCGCTGTCAAGCGGGGCGCTGTGTCCCGTGGGACTCCGCTGCTGAGTGGACGGGCCGTGTCGCGCTGTTCACGCCACCTCGAGGAGCTCGCGTTCGGTGATGCCGAGCAGGAAGAGGATGGCGTCGAGGCCGCTTGCGGAGAGGGACGTGTCGGCGGCCTCTCGCAGCTTGGGCTTTGCGCGGAACGCGACGCCGAGGCCGGCCCTTTGCAGCATCAGGAGATCGTTGGCGCCGTCGCCCACGGCGATGGTCTGATCGAGCAACACGCCTTCTGCCTGGGCGATGGTCTCGAGCAGCTCGGCCTTGCGTTGCGCGTTGACGATCGGCCCTGTGACCCGGCCGGTCAGCTGTCCGTTCGCGACCTCGAGCGCGTTCGAGTAGGCGTAGTCGATCCCGAGCCGTGCCTTCAGCGCCTCCGCTGCGATCGAGAAGCCGCCCGAGATCACCGCCGTCCGGTAGCCGAGCCGTTTCAGCACCCGGATGAGCGTCTCTGCGCCCTCGGTGATGGGGAGCTCTGCGGCGAGCTTCCGCAGCACGCCGACGTCGAGGCCGCGGAGCAGCGAGAGCCGCTGGCGGAGCGACTCGTCATAATCCATCTCCCCTTGCATTGCGCGCTCGGTGATCTTCGCCACCTCCTCCGCCACGCCCTTCGCGCGCGCCAGCTCGTCGATCACCTCGATCCGGATGAGTGTCGAGTCCATGTCCATCACGACGAGCCGCTTGCTCCGGCGGAAGAGGCCCTCGCGTTGCAGCGCGAGATCGAAGCTGTTCTGCGTCGCGAGGGCGAGGAGGGCCTGCTTGAGGGTGTCGGCCTCCTCTTCGCGCTGGAGCAGCACCTGGATCTCCACCGACGAGAGGCGTTCGACCGACAGCCGCGCGATCTTCTCGATGTTCGCGCCGTGGGCAGCGAGTGTGGAGGCCACGTCGTGCAGCGGTTTTGCGCCGAGCTCGCGGCCGATGGCTGTCACCACGTACCGGCTCCCTGGCGCGCGCCGTGGCGCGCCCCCGTCGAGCGGCTTGAAGTCGAGCGTCACGCCGAGCTCTTTCGCGGCGAACAGCAGCTCCTTGAGTCCGCTGCGTGTCTCGGGGAAGAGCGCGAGGAGCGCGAGGTTCAGGTTTCCGTGCACCACCACCTGTTCGATGTCGAGCAGCGTGGCGCCGATATCGCTGAGGATGCCCGTGAGCCGAGCGGTGATGCCGGGGTGGTCCCTGCCGGTGACGGTGACGAGTATCGGATCGGACGAGACTGCCATGCCGGAGCCCCCTTAACAGCGCCGCGCGGCAGGGTCGACGCCGATAGCTCGCTGCACGAAGCAAAACGATGCTTCACCGAAAGAGCGTTTGCCAAACCACCGCTCCCCCTCCGTGCTCCACGCCCTCCTGCTCCGCATGGCCCGCCCCGCCTGCGCGCCTGCAGCCTTCCCATCCCCCCCATCCCCCCCATCCCCCCCATCCCCCCCATCCCCCCCACCCCCCCCACCCCCCACAAAGAGCCCGCGGGGGAGGAGGCTGCGCGCGCGGGGGGGCGGTGGGCGGGCCCCACGAATCCGAGGGCCGGCCCGCCCCGCAGCCCCATCCGCGCGGTCCTCCCTCCCCCGTCCAGCCGGCAACAGCCCCCCCAAAAGGCCCGAGTTCGTGGGAGGGCCCACCGCCCCCCCGCGCGCGCAGCCTCCTCCCCCGCGGGCTCCGTCGCTATCGGTAGCGCCCGCCCCCTCGCCCCGCCGCCGCCCGTCCGCCCCCTTTGCCGCCCGCCGCCGGCCGCCCGCCCCCCTTGCCGCCCGGCCCGCGCCGGCTCGCCGGCCGCCCCGCCCGCGCCGGCTTCTCCTCGGCCGCCTCGCGCGCCGCGCCGGCGTCCCCGTCCCCCTGCTGTGCCTTGAGCTGCCGGAGCTGATCGCGCAGCCGCGCCGCCTTCTCGAACTCGAGGTTCTCCGCCGCAGCGAACATCTCCTGCCGGAGCGCGTCGATCTGGTCGACCAGGTCCACCGCGGCGCGCGCCGCATCGGCCGCGGGCTTCGCCGGGCCCTTCGGGACGGCGTAGTAGTCGCGCGTGCCCGAGGTGGGCGACAGGTCGAGGATCGCCTTCTTCACCGTGGCCGGCGTGATGCCGTGCTCCTTGTTGTACGCCTCCTGGATCGCGCGCCGCCGGTTCGTCTCGTCCATCGCGCGCTTCATCGCCTCGGTGATGCGATCGGCGTACATCACGACCTCGCCGTTCACGTTGCGTGCGGCGCGGCCGATCGTCTGGATGAGCGAGCGCGGGCTCCGGAGGAAGCCCTCCTTGTCGGCGTCGAGGATGGCGACCAGCGACACCTCGGGCAGATCGAGCCCCTCGCGCAGCAGGTTGATGCCGACCAGCACGTCGAACTCGCCGCGCCGGAGATCGCGGAGGATCTCCACGCGCTGGAGCGTGTCGACGTCCGAGTGGAGGTAGCGGACCCGGATGCCCAGCTCCGTGTAGTACTCGGTCAGATCCTCGGCCATCCGCTTGGTCAACGTGGTGACGAGCACGCGATCGCCGCGGCCGACCCGCTCCCGGATGCGCGCGAGCAGGTCGTCGACCTGACCGGACACCGGGCGGATCTGGATCTGCGGATCGATGAGCCCGGTTGGCCGGATGATCTGCTCCACGACAGAGCCGGCCGACTTCTGCAGCTCGTAGTCGCCGGGCGTCGCGCTCACGAAGAGGACCTGCGCGTAGTGTTGCTCGAACTCCTCGAACTTGAGCGGCCGGTTGTCGAGCGCGCTGGGGAGCCGGAACCCGTACTCGACGAGCGTCTCTTTCCGCGCCCGGTCGCCCCGGTACATCGCCCCGACCTGCGGGACGGTCTGGTGCGACTCGTCGATGATGAGCAGGAAGTCCTTCGGGAAATAGTCGATCAGCGTCGGCGGGGGCTCGCCGGCCTTCCGGCCCGAGAGGTGGCGCGAGTAGTTCTCGATGCCGTTGCAGAACCCCATCTGCTCCAGCATCTCGAGATCGTACATCGTGCGCTGCTCGATACGCTGCTTCTCGAGGAAGCGCACGGCCCTGTCGTAGAAGTCGATGCGCTCGCGCAGCTCCTCGCGGATCGCCTGGATCGCGAGCCTGAGCTGCTGTTGCTCGGTGACGTAGTGGGAGCCGGGGAAGACCGCGTAGCGCTCGAGCTGGCCCACCACCTTGCCGCGGACCGGGTCGACCTCCTTGATGGCCTCGATCTCGTCGCCGAAGAACTCGACCCGGATCGCGAGCGCCTCCTCGTAGGCCGGGAAAATCTCGACGACATCGCCGCGGACGCGGAACGTCCCGCGGTGGAAATCGACGTCGTTCCGCGTGTACTGGATGTCGACGAGCCGCCGCAGGAGCTCGTCGCGGCGGATCTCGGTGCCGCGCTCGAGCTTGATCAGGAGCCCGTGGTAGCTCTCGGCCGAGCCGATGCCGTAGATGCAGCTCACGGAGGCGACGATGATCACGTCCGGCCGCGAGAGCAGCGCGTGCGTCGCCGCGTGGCGCATGCGGTCGATCGCGTCGTTGATGATCGCGTCCTTCTCGATGAAGGTGTCGCTCGTCGGGACGTAGGCTTCGGGCTGGTAGTAGTCGTAGTAGCTGACGAAGTAGTGGACGGCGTTGTTGGGGAAGAGCTCCCGCATCTCGCCGTAGAGCTGGGCCGCCAGCGTCTTGTTCGGCGCCATGATGAGGGTCGGCTTTTGCAGCTTTTCGATCACCTTGGCGGCGGTGAACGTCTTGCCGCTGCCCGTGACGCCGAGGAGGACCTGGAAGGCCTCGCCCTGCTCGAAAGCGGAGCAGATCTCCTGGAGCGCGCGAGGCTGGTCACCGCACGGCTTGAATTCGGAGACGAGCTCGAAGTGTGTGGGCATGGAGCGGAGGACCCTAGTGCGGCGAGGCGCTCCTCGCAACCTCCGCGGCCGTCAGGGCCGGAGGGCGGGGCGGCCTCGCCGGCAAGGCGTGGTCTCGTCCGGCTTCGTCCGGCTTCGTCGGTCTTCCAACTATCGGCAACCATTGGCAACCATCGGCCGAGCGGAAATTGTCGACCCACTGTCGTTCACCTGGAACGAGGGCGCCCCACGTCGTCCCGCGCGCCTCCGTCCGGCGCACGCTCGTCCCCGCTTCGCCGCATGCGCCGCACCTCGCCGCGCGCTCGTTGCACCCCAGAGCGGGCTCCGCGCGCTCGTTGCACCCCAGAGCGGGCTCCGCGCGCTCGTTGCATGACGCGCGCTCCGTACGCGCGCGCTGTGCTCGCTGCCCATGCGGCCGGGCCGAGCCGAGAGCGCTTGACGTCGGCGCGGGGCCATAGGATTCTAGGTGCTGTCGCGTCGTGGTGACGTGAGCCGAACGCGGAGGTCAGGTCATGAGTGCCAACACATCGCACACCCATTGCGCCGCCGCCGTCGTTTCCGCCGCGGCCGGCTGAGCTCGTCTCCACGTCTCCGCGACGTCGCCCGCGTGCCCTGAGGGGCGCGTGTGTGCCCTGAGCGCGTGCCCCTCCCAGGGATCTGCCCTGGCCGGGTGTGCCTTCTGGCGTGACGTCCTGATCGATCGACGAGCTCCGCTCCGCGGCGGCCCCGCGCGTGGAATGGCCGGCGCGTGCGCGCTTGTGCGCCGCCGCGCCCTGTCCGTCGATCGCCGCGCGCCGAAGCTCGGGCGCGGCCGAACGCCATGGAGCGCTCGTCCGTCATGCAAACTCGCCTCGATTCTCTCGTTGATCCGTCTTCGCAGCACGAAATGCAGCCCGATCTGGTCGGGCTTGGATGGACTCCCTTCTTCGCGAGCCAGCTCGCCTGTCTCAAGGATGCCGTGCAGCCTGCGCGCGTCGTCCTCGCCTCCGCGTCCAGGCACCACGTTCAGACGGCGGATGGCCCGCGCATCGCGGTGGTCAGCGGTCGCCTCGCGCACGAGGCAGCCGACCGCGCGGCGCTCCCCACCGTCGGTGACTGGGTGGGCCTCAGGCCGGGCGACGGCGCTGGGCCTTCGTACATCGTGCACACGTTCGCGCGGAGCACGTGCCTGCGCCGCAAGGCCGCGGGGCCCACGGTGGAGGCCCAGGTGCTCGCGGCCAACATCGACAAGGTGTTCATCGTCACGTCGCTGAACGCCGACTTCAACCTGCGCCGCATCGAGCGTTACATCGACGCCGTCCTCGACAGCGGCGCTCGCCCGGTCCTCGTGCTCAACAAGGCCGATGTCTGCCCGGATCCGGAGCGGTACATCGACGCGGCGCGGGATGTCGCCCCTGCCGCGCCGATCGCGCTCGTCAGCGCGCTCTCCGGTGCCGGCCTCGACGCGCTTCGCGCCGAGATCGGGGCAGGGGAGACCATCGCCCTCGTCGGCTCGTCCGGCGTGGGGAAGTCCGCGCTCAGCAATCGCCTGCTCGGCGCGGAGGTCCAGCTCGAGGGCGCGATCCGGGCGTCGGATGAGCGTGGCCGCCACACGACGGCTCACCGGGAGCTGTTCCTGATCCCTGGAGGTGGCCTCCTCATCGACACGCCGGGCATACGGGAGCTCGGCGTCTGGTCCGCGGGCGGCAGCGCCCCGGCCGGCTTCGACGACGTCGAGGCCCACGCCGCGGCCTGCCGTTTCCGGGACTGCGCGCACGACGGCGAGCCCGGTTGCGCGGTGCTCCGTGCCATCAAGGACGGCGACCTCGATCCCGAGCGTCTCGGCGCCTACCTCAAGCTGGGTGCGGAGCGCCGCTACCTCGCCGGCCAGCAGGACGTGCGCGCGAAAATCGAGGAGAAGCGGCGCTGGAAGCAGATCTCGAAGCAGATGCGCGCCAATCCGAAGCGATAAGCGGAGCCGCCCTCCCGCCCCCGCGGCCAGACCCCAGCGTCCCCGCCACGCCGCGTAGACACCCCCAGTAAATCCCCCGCATCCTCCCCCCGCCCCCGCCCGCCTGCGCGCCCCCTCGAAACCGCTCTTCCCATCCCTCGGAAAGAGCCCTCGGGAGGGGGTGTCGCGCGCGGGGCCGGCGGGGGAAGGGCCCCACGAACCCGAGCGCCGGCCCGCATCGAAGCCACTCGCCCTTGGTTCTCCCTCCCCCGTTCAGCCGGCCATAGCCACCACAAGGCGCGAGTTCGTGGGAAGGGCCCCCCGTCGGCCCCGCGCGCGACACCCCCTCCCGAGGGCTCCCCCGCGTCCCGGGAAGCCCTCTCTGTCCCGTGTCCCGTGTCCCGTCAGATCCCGTATTGCCGGAGCTTCTTGTGGAGCCCCTCGCGCGTGATCCCGAGCGACTTGGCCGCGTTGGTCTTGTTGTTGTTGTGCCCGCGCAGCGCTTCCAGGAGGAAGAACTTCTCGACCGCGTCCATCATCTCCTTGAGCGACCCTTTCGGCGTCCCCGCCCGCGCGATGAGCCCCTCGACCTGCCGGATCCTCGGCGAGAGCAGCTCCGGCGTCCCGAACGCCCCCGGCTCCAGCTGGATGACGATCCGCTGCACCTCGTTCTGGAGCTCCCGGACGTTGCCCGGCCAGTCGTACGCGACCATGAGCTCCATCGCCTGCTGGCTGAACCCGCCGCACGGCTTGCCGATCTCGTCCGCGTAGCGCTCCAGGAAGTGCGTAGCGAGCAGCGAGATGTCGTCGCGCCGCTCTCGCAGCGGCGGCAGGCGGATCGGGAAGACCTTGAGGCGGTAGTAGAGGTCCTCGCGGAACCGCCCCTTGGCCACCTCGTCCTCGAGGTTCCGGTTCGTCGCGGCGACGATGCGCACGTTGACGTGCTTCGGGCTCGTCGCGCCCACGGGCCGGATCTCGCCCTCCTGGAGCGCCCGGAGGAGCTTCGATTGCAGCGACAGCGGCGTCTCGGTGATCTCGTCGAGGAAGAGCGTGCCCCCGTCGGCGATCTCGAACAGCCCCTTCTTCTCCTCGGTGGCGCCCGTGAAGGACCCCTTCTTGTGCCCGAACAGCTCGCTCTCCAGGAGGCTCTCGGCCAGCGCCGCGCAGTTCTGCGCGACGAACAGCTTGTCGCGGCGGCGGGAGCGGTAGTGGACGGCGGCGGCGATGAGCTCCTTGCCCGTGCCCGTCTCGCCCTCGATCAGCACCGTCACGCGCGTGTCGACGACCTTGTCGAGCTGCCCGATGACCTTGCGCATCGCGTCGCTGTTGCCGATGATGTCGACCGCGCCCCCGCTGCCGCCCCGGCGGCGCTCCTCGCGCCCCTTGAGGAAGCTGTTCTCCTTCTGGAGCCGCTCCTCGGCGAGCACGAGCCGCTTGATGAGCCGGGCGTTCGCCACGGCGAGCGAGGCGTTGGCGGCCAGCACGAGGAGCGTCTCCAGGTCGCCGGCGTTCAGCATCCCGGGCACGCTCCGGTTGTCGGCCTGGAGCACGCCGATGATCTCCTCGCCCTTCCAGAGCGGGACGGCGAGCGTGCTGCGGATCGAGGCGCCCATCAGCGACTCGGACTGCCCGACCTCGATCGGCGCGTCGGCGGCGAGAACGGCCGCCCGCTCCTTGATCACCTTCCGGTACACGCTGCGCGTGATCGGGACCGGCCCTGCAGGCGGCCCCCCTTTGCCCGACGCGGACCGGACCCGCGTCAGCACCGGCACGAACGCCGCCGGCGCCGCGCCCGGCTCCTGATCGTCGTCGCGCAGCACCACCGTGACGTGGGTCGAGCTCGGCACGAGCGCGAGCACCGCGTCGGCGATCTCGGCGAGCACCTCGTCGAGATCGGTCGCCGCGCCGATGCGCTTCTGCGCCGCGTACATCGCCGACAGCGCGCTCGGGTCGCGCTCGATCTTCGCCTCGGCAGGCTCGATCTCGTCGAGGCGGCGGATCGAGACGACCCGCGCGTCGTCGGCCTCCTCCGGGATCTTCACCACCATCCGGGTGACCGCGTCCCCGGAGCCGAGCTCGATGACGTCCCCCGTCTGGAGGGCGAGCGCGCTGCGCCCCGCGCCGAGCTCCAGCCGCTCGCCTCGCCGCGTCACGCTCGTGCCGTTCGTCGAGCGCAGATCCTCGAGGATCACCCCGTCGGCGCCGCTCACGATGCGCGCGTGCGCCCCGGAGACGTGGCGATCGTCGAGGACGACGCGGTTGTCCGACGAGCGCCCGAGCGTGATCAGCTCGCCCTGGAGCTCGAAGGTGCGCCCGGCAGCGAGACCCTGGGTTACCTCGAGCACGATCATGGTTCGTTCTTCAGCCGGAAAGACCCCGTGACAAGGGCCGGAGTAAACCGTCAAGACGGCGGAGACGCCAGGAAAAATCAGGAGCCAGGCGCGTCAGTGAAGCTCGCGCAAGCTTCGCGCGAGCTTCGCGTGAAGCTCGCGCAAGCATCGCGCCCAGGCGGCGCCAATCAAGGAAAATCTGGATCCAGGTGATGTGCCCGCATGCGCGCTCCAGGCGCTCCAGGCGCCCCGACCGCGGACGGGGCGCACTGCGCTGCGGCGGTCACTGCGCGCGGGCGGTGAGGCGGTAGATGACCGTCTTGAAGGGCGCGTTGCCGGCGATCTTCTCGGGATCCTTCGAGGCCTCGCCCTCGTCGACGATCTTCTGCAGCTTGGTCGCGACCTCGGCGTCGCCCTTCGGCGAGAGGGCGTCGATGACCGAGACCGAGACGAAGCGGACGGCCGCGTTCGAGACCTTCGGCATCGCGTCGATGATCTGCTGCCGGACCTCGGGGGTGCCGAGCACGCCCGCCATGTAGGCGGACTTGATCCCCTGGAACTGCGTCTCCTTCGCCTGCGACGCCGGCTCGCCGAGCTTGCCGACGTAACACTCGAGCTTGGTGCCGCAGGCCCCGAGCAGCTCCTTCGCGATCTTGATCTCCTTCTCCATCGACTTGCCGACCGTGCCGCCGCCGCTCGTGCGGGTGCCCGCGAGCCGGTCGACGTCGGCGATCTGGTCGGGCTTCATCAGCTTGAGCGCCGTCTGCAGCGAGACGTCGCGGATCTGCGCGACGTCGTCCTCCTCGCCGCGCGCCTCGAGGCCGGTCTTCACGAGCCACGGCACGAGGCTCGCGTCGAAGAAGTTGCTCGCCGCCTCGGCGAGCATCACCCGCGCGTTGATGCCGGCCGGCGGCATCTCGAGCCCCGCGGGCGTCTTCTCGTAGGCCGCCTGGAAGGCCGCGAGGGTCTCCGGCGTCCTCGGCACCTTGGTCAGCTCGCGCGCGATGATGGCGCGCGGCACGTCCTCGGCCTTCCCGAGCGCGGCGAGCAGCGGCTGCGACGACTCCTGCCGGCCGATCGTCGCCAGGACGAGCGCGGCCGCAGCGACGTGGGCGGTCTCCGCGGCCTTCTTCTGCTCCGCGTTCGCCTTGTCGCCGCCGGCGCCCTTCAGGTTCTCGACCTTCGAGTACTCGACGAGCTCCTTCTGATCGCCCTGGAGCAGCGCGATCGTCGGCTGGATCGCGGGCTTGCCGATCTTCGTGAGCGCCAGGATGGCCGTCGTGGCCGCGTCGGCCTTGAACGGCGACAGCACCACCTTGAGCAGCGGCACGACCGCCTTCTCGCTGCGCTGCCACCCGAGCAGCTCCGCGGCGGTGATCTGCCAGAACAGCTCGTTCCGCATCGTGCCGACGTCCTTCGGGTCGTTGATCGGGCGCCCGATCATCGTGATGAGCCCGTCTTCCCAGGACTTGCTGTTGATGTCGACCATCGCGTCGTGCACGTCGCGCGAGATCGTCGAGCCCTTGGGCTTGCCGTGCTGGAGCTTCGAGAAGACGGCCATGAGCGGCTCGGCGGCCTTCTCCGACTTCATCGCGCCGAGGCCGCGCACGGCCCAGCGGACGTCCTCCTCGGTGGACTCGGGCTTGTAGTCCTTGAGCGCCTTGATGAGGCAGGCCTCGCCGCGCGGGTCCCTCGTGTCGGAGATGAACTTGATGAGCTTGGAGTTCGTGCGCTCGTCGAGATCGCCGGCCACGCACTTCTGCGTCATCGGCTCGATGATCTTGTCGAGGAGCGGCTTCACGGTCGGGCCGTTCCGGTCCTTGTTGTCACGCGTCATCGCGTCTTCGAAGAACTGGACGAGCCGGTTGACGGAGGCGGTGAGCGTGGCCGGGTCGTCGAGCCGCTTGACGTGCGTCTCGGGGTCGTTCTCGTCGCCGCATCCGACGATGACGCCTGCGGAGAGCGCCATCGACGACGCGGTGGCGGCCCCCAGGAGGAGCGAGCGAAGGAGCGGCAGGATGCTGCGTGCTGAGCGGGACATGGTGTTTCCTCCGGGACCTCGGTGATGCTGCCGGCCTGACCTCGCCGTCGCACGGCGCGCTTCAGGAGAGGCGGTCAGCGGCTAGCCTTCGTTAGCCTGAGGGGACGAAAGTGGACAAAAACAGCGCGCGGCAGGGGGCGCGGCCCCCCTTCGGCCACGACGTGGCGCCGCTCCGCCATGGAAACGGCGAAGCCGACGCTATTCGCCGCCAGAGAACGTGTCAACGCGAGCGCGGCGCCGAGACGAGCCGGCGGATCCCCGTGGCGAAGAGCCGGTCGGGGATGACACGGCGCAGCGCGACGAGCGCGCGTGCGTCCCGGCCGACGAGGGTCCTGAAAGGCGGCGATGCGTCGTCGATGAGGCGGAGGATCGCGGCCGCGACCGGGGCGGGCGGCGGCGCCTTGGCGGCGTCCTTCAGGACGATCTGCTCGATCGCCCTGGTCATCGCGCCGTAAGGGCCGTCGAGCGAGACGTGGGCGCCGCGACGCTGGTTTTCATAGAAAATTTCGGTCTTGAAGGTGCCGGGCTCGACGAGGCAGACGTGGACGCCGAACGGGGCGACCTCCCAGCGCAGCGCCTCGCTGAAGCCCTCGACGGCGTGCTTCGTCGCCGCGTAGGCGCTCACGCCGGGGAGGCCGACGAGCCCGGAGAGGCTCGAGACGTTGACGATGCGGCCGCGCCCCGCGCCGCGCATCGCGGGGAGCACCGCGCGCGTCACGGCCATCAGCCCGAAGACGTTGGTCTCGAACTGCGCCCGGACGTCGCCGTCCGCCTGCTCCTCGAAGGCGCCGCCGACCGCGATGCCGGCGTTGTTGACGAGGGCATAGGCGGGGCCGTGCTTCTCGAGGATCTCCCGGACCCTGTCGGGCGCGCTCGCCGCGGCGACGTCGAGCTGCTCGATCTCGAGCGTGACGCCCCGCGCGCCGGCGGCGGCGAGGAGCGCGCCCGCCTTCTCGGGGCGGCGCATCGTGGCGATGACCCGGTGGCCCGCGGCCGCGCACGCGACCGCGGTCGCGAGGCCGATGCCGCTCGAGGAGCCGGTGACGAGGACGAGGTGACCCATGGCGAAGGGGCGCGAGTATAGGCGAAGCGCGACGCGGCGGGGGAGCGCGGGGCGCGGCATGTGCGGCGCGTGCGCCGCGTCGAACCGCCGCCGCCGCCGCCGGGGCGGGCGCTCAGCCGATGATCATCGCCTCGCTGAGGAGCCGGCCCTCCCTGAAGCGCCGCAGGTTCCAGCGGTCGAACAGGGGGAGGGAGGCGCCCTCGGCGATGTGCTGCGCGAGGAGCTTGCCCATGACGGGCGCGATCATGAAGCCGTGCCCCATGAACCCGGAGGCCTGGTAGAAGTGCTCGACCTCGTCGACCCCGCCCACGATCGGGTTCTGATCCGGGGTGAGGTCGTAACAGCCGGCCCACTGCCGCAGCACCTTCACGCTGCCGAGGAGGGGGCACGCGGTGACGAGGGCCCGCGCGTACAGGGCGAGGAACTTGTGGCTCGACCCCATGTCGAGGCCGTCGGGGACGTCCTCGTTGGAGATGCCGCCCACGATCTCGCCGCGCATCGACTGGGAAAAATAGAGGCCGTTCGAGAGATCCGCGACGAGCGGGCCGAGCCAGGGCTTGAGCGGCTCGGTCGAGCAGATCTCGTGGCGGTGCGGGTGGTTGGGCAGCTCCACGCCGAGCATGCGCGCGATCTCGGGGCTCCACGCGCCGGCCGCGTTGACGACCTTGTTCGTCCGGATCTCGCCGCGATCGGTGACCACGGCCTCGATCCGCGCGCCCTGCGTGCGGAAGCCGAGGACGTTCGTGAAGGTGGCGATGTCGACGCCGAGCTTCTGCGCGCGCTCGGCGTAGCCCCAGACGAACGGCCACGGGAACACGACGCCGTCGTCGGGGTTGTAGCTGGCCGCCACGACGCCGTCGGTCGAGAGCTGCGGCACGATCGCGCGCGCCTCGTTGGCGGTGAGCATCCGCGTCCCGAGGCCGCACGCGTTCTGCACGGCGACGCTCTTCTCGAGCGTCCGGCGGCCCGCCTCGCTGCGCACGAGGAAGAGGTAGCCGCCCTGCCGGAACCAGATGTTGATCTTCATCTCGCGGGCGAAATCCCGGCAGATGCGGATGCTCTCCTGCATGAGCCGGATGTTGCCCTCGCTCGAGAACTGCGCCCGGACCCCGCCGCCGTTGCGCCCGCTGGCGCCGCCGCAGAGGTAACTCCGGTCGACGACGACGATGTCGGTGACGCCGTGGTGCCGCGCGAGGTTGTACGCGATCGCGAGGCCCATGATCCCCGCGCCGATGATGACGATCTCGGCCTGCCCCCGCATCGCGCCTCAGCCGAGCTCCGACCTCGCCGCGGCGACGACGGCGGCCTGGAGGGCGCCGTTCGAGGCGATGATGCCGCGGCCGAGCTTGAGCCCGGGGCCGTTGTAGTCGATGGGCGCGCCCGAGAGGTCGGTGAAGCTGCCGCCCGCCCCGAGGAGCACGGCCTCGGGCGCGCAGCTGTCCCAGAGCTTGGCGCCGCCCCCGCCGTGCACATAGAGGTCGACCTCGCCGGTCGCGATCCGGGCGATCTTCACGCCGACCGAGCCGCAGGGGACGACCTTCGAGATGCCGAGCCGCGCGAGGACGGGCTCGAGCTCCTTCGGCCGGTGCGAGCGCGAGATGATGAGCGTCGCGTCGGCCGGAGCGCTCACGGCCGAGACCCGGAGCGGCCTGCGGCTGCCGTCCCTCGCCTCGAGGAAGGCGGCGCCGCCCTCGCCGGCGCGGCCGGCCAAAGCCTCGCCCGTCGTGGGCATCACCACGACGCCCAGCGCCGCGCGGCCGCGGACCGCGAGCCCGATCATCACGGCGAACTCGCCGTTCCTGTCCGCGAACTCCCGCGTGCCGTCGAGCGGGTCGACGAAGAACACCCGCTCCTTCCGCAGGCGCGAGGCGAGCTCGTCGCCGGTCGGGACGCTCTCCTCGGCGAGGATCGCCTCGCCGGGGAACGCGGCCTCGAGCGCGCTGCAGATGAGCGTGTTCGCCTCGCGGTCGGCGCGGGTCACCGGGTCGCCGGGGCCCTTCATCTCGACGGCGAACGGCGTCGCGTACACGTCCATCACGATCGCCGCCGCGGCGCGCGCGATGCGGACGATCTCGTCGAGCTCCCTGTCGTTCTGGTCCATCGTGCTCACACCTCGATCCCGGCCTGCCTGAGGCGCACGGAGAGCTCCGTGAGCGCCGTGTCCTGGAGGTAGGGCGGCATGCCGGCCTCGCGGACGAGCTGGTCGAGCTGGGCGACCGAGCGGGGACCGAGCACGGCGGACGAGACGACGCGGTTCGCGAGGACGAAGCGCAGGGCCGCCGAGCGGAGCGACGTGACGGCGCCCGAGACCAGCGGCCTGAGCGCGTCGAGCTGGCGGATGCGGGTCTTGAGCTCGTCGCGGGTCCACCGCTGGTAGCGGTGATCGTCGAGGTAGAACTCGCGCTCGGAGCTCCACTGGCCGGCGAGCAGCCCGTGCGCGAGCACCGATCGGGCGAGGACGCCCGCGCCGGACTCGGAGACGTCGCCGGCGACGTCGTGGAGGTCGCCGGGGAAAAAGGCGTTGTAGGCGATCTCGATGACGTCGACCTCGTCGCGCAGCGCGGAGCGGGCGACGTCCGCGGAGCCGGCGCTCACGCCGTAGGCGCGGATCTTCCCGGCCTGCTTGAGGTCCTTCAGGAAGGCGAGGGCCTCCTTCGATTGCATCGCGGCCACGGTGGGGTTGTGGAGCAGGACGACGTCGACCACCTCGCGGGCGAGGCGCTCCTGCGACCGCTCGAACGCGGTGCGGAGGTGGGCGGGGTCGAAGCGCTTCGTCGGGGGATCGCCGTCGCGAACGGTGCCGATCTTGGTGACGACGAACGTCGCGCCGGCGCCCTGGAGCCGCCTGCCGAGGCAGCGCTCCATCTCGCCGCGGCCGTAGACGTCGGCGGTGTCGAAGAGGTCGATGCCGACCGCGAGCGCGCGATCGATGACGCGATCGATCTCGATGTCGGCGACGGGACCGTAGCCGTCGCCGGAGAGTCCCCAGGTGCCTAGGGCGAGCTCCGAGACCTGAAGGGTCGTCTTGCCGAGGGGGCGCTTCCTCACGGGCGGCGATCTACACCAGCGCCGGGAGGGCGCCACGAAATAGGGGCGGAGCGCCGGGCACGGCGCGCCGCGTCGCGCGCCCCCTCTGGAGCGGCGGAGCTGCCCCGGGGAGGGCGTCCCCCGTCGCGCCTCGGCGCGCGGTCGCAGGGCGCGTCTTCCGGGGCCTCACCGGCCGGCGCGGGTCGTCGGGCCGCCACGTCCCTGCGCGCTCGGCCACGGAACGCTCCATGCCAGAGAGCCAGGGAAGGGGCGTGATGCGGAAGCGCGCGGGGCGGCGCCGCGGGGGCAGGGTCTTCAGGTGACATGTCGAGTCGAGCCCTGCCGGTGGCCGACGAAGGGGGCTGGAGAGTATGGCGAAAGGGCCTAATGAGGCATCGGCGGCCGAACCCATCAGCGACCGGAGGTCGCGGCCGCCCGCGGCGAGCGCCTCTGCGCGGCGCGCGCTGGAGCTCGTCGCCGTCCGAGGCAAAGACGTGCTCGGCGTCCGCCACGTGCTCGCGGAGGGGCGCGCGCACATCGGAGACACGCCCGCGTCCATCGTGCGCGTGCCGTCGGGGGAGCTCGATAGAGCGGCTCCGGTCATCGCGGAGGTGATCGGCGCTCGCTACGTGCTGCACGTCCCGCGGCGGACGCGGGCGCGCCTCCACGGCGCCGACGGGCTCGCGCGCCTGTTGACGGGCCCGGCCGACATCGAGCTCCAGGAAGGCGACCGCGCCGTGCTCGTGATCGGGGCCGTCCAGATCCGCGCGCAGATCGTGCCCATCGAGATCATCTCACGCCTGGGTGCGTCCGGCCTGCGCTGGATCGGCCTCATCGGCGCCCTCTACCTCGTCGCGCTCGGCATCTGCGCCGCCCTCGCGCCGCGCGACCGCGCCCGCCTCGACGAGGGGTCGATCCGCCGCGCGGTCGGCGAGGCCGCCGCGCAGCTGTGGGCAGAGCACGCCCCTGTGCCATGACGCGAGGGCACGAGCGGGCCGTCACCGGCGGGTGATGCCCGTGCGTCATGGAGTGGTATTCTCTACCCTCCATGCGATTCACGATCGTTCCGCCCCTTCCGGTTCAACTCCTGCTCTGCCCGCTCGCTGTCCTCGGCTGTGGCGGCACGTCCGCCGAGCACGAAGATCCGAGCCGCGAGCCGCGGGGCGGGATCCTGAGCCTGCCGTCCGGCTGGAGCTCCATCGAGCCGGGCGGCGAGACGACGTGCTCGCGCGGTGATCCGTTCAAGTACTTCGTCCGTCCGGGCACCGTCAATCGCCTCATCGTCGAGTTCCGCGGCGGCGGCGCGTGCTGGGACGCGACCACGTGCTCGTTCGCGGGATCGCTCTTCCAGGAGACGGTCGGCGAGGACGCCCTGACGACCGGGATCTACGATCATGAGAACCCGGACAACCCCTTCAAGGAGTGGCACCATGTGTACATCCCCTATTGCACCGGGGACGTGCACTGGGGCGACAACGTGGCCACGTATGGGGAGGGGAGCCAGGCCGTCACCATCCAGCACAAGGGCGCCGTCAACGTCCGCGCGGCGCTCGGCTGGATCTACGAGAACGTCCCCGCGCCAGAGAAGATCTTCGTGACGGGCTGCAGCGCGGGCGCGTATGGCGCCATCCTCTGGTCCGCGCACCTGCGAGAGCACTACAAGGGCGCGTCGGTCATCGAGTTCGCCGACAGCGGGGCAGGGATCATCACGGAGACGTTCTTCAGGGATAGCCTTCCTTCCTGGAAGCCCGAGGGCGCTTACCCCACATGGATACCTGGCCTCGATCCGGCCGAGCTCGCGCGGCTGTCGGTGCTCTACGAGAAGATCGGCGCCCATTACCCGGACATGCGCCTGTCGCAGTACAACACCGCCTATGATGAGGACCAGGTCTTCTTCTTCAACGCGATGGGCGGCGGCGGCGCCCAGGCGTGGTCAGACGCCATGAGGGCAGAGATCGCCGAGATCGAGGCGTCGACGCCGAACTTCAGGTCGTTCCTTGCCGCCGGCTCCGCGCACTGCATCCTCTGGCGGCCGGAATTTTACACCCTCGAGTCGCGCGGATCGCGCTTCGTGCAATGGCTCGACGGGCTCGCAAACGGTGCGCCGCCGCCGAGCGTCGCGTGCGACGCTTGCGGCTCGCCTTGAGCGTCGCCCGGGGGCGGGCGGCGCGGCGGCCGGGCACCGAGGGGCGGGGTGCGCGCTGGTCGGCGCCGGGCGGAGTGTGCGCGGGAGGGCGGGCGCAGGGGGCGTGGTCGCCCGCTCAGGCGTGCGGCGTCGCGGCGCCAGTTGACGCGCAGCCAGAGCTCTAGATTATGTCCGCCGCGAACGCGGGCGCGTGGGCGCATCCGCGGCGGCCCCGGAGGAAGAGCTCCGGGGGGAGACAGAGGGATCCAATGCGCACGCTTTGTATCGATATCGGCGGAACGGGGATCAAGGCCACCATCCTCGACGAGCAGGGGACTCCGATGACGGATCCCGTGCGCGTGCCGACGCCCCAGCCGGCCTCGCCGGACCCCATCCTCGACCTCATCGAGGAGATCGCCAGGGCGCAGGGGGAGTTCGATCGCGTCTCGATCGGCTTCCCCGGGGTGGTGATGGAGAACGTGACCAAGACGGCGCCGCACCTCGACAACGAGAAGTGGAAGGGCTACCCGCTCGGCGAGGCCGTCGAGCGCCGCCTCGGCAAGCCTGTCCGCGTCGCCAACGACGCGGGCATCCAGGGGCTCGCCGTCATCGAGGGCAGGGGGCTCGAGATGGTGCTCACCTTCGGCACGGGGCTCGGCTGCGCGCTGTACATCGACGGCCGCTACGTGCCGAACCTCGAGCTCGGGCACCATCCGTACGGAAAGAGGGACCTGAAGTACGAGGACCGCGTGTTCGACGCCGAGTGCAAGCGCATCGGCCCGAAGCGCTGGAACAAGCGCGTGCGCAAGATGATCGAGCAGCTCGAGCCGATCTTCAATTACCGCAAGCTCTACCTCGGCGGCGGCAACGCGCGCCTGCTCGACGCCTCGAAGCTGCCCGAGAACGCCGTCGTGGTGGACAACGTCGCTGGCCTGCTCGGCGGAATCAAGCTCTGGGCCTAGAGCGACGGTCACCCGCTTCGGATACGGGCCCACCTCGGCGTTTTCGGTGCTCAGCGCACCGGAGTGCGCTTGCGCGCCGAAAACGCCGATCTGGGCCCGTCTCCTGTGCGGGAGACCGCCGCTCTGCTGCGGCTGTGCAGAGGGGGGCGGAAGCCGCTGTAGCCAAGGGCGGACGCGCGCCCGTGCGCTGGCGGGGAGGCCGGCCTGGGGCGGGCCTGCGGGGGCGTGGGTCGCGCCGGTTCCCAAGCGGGCGTGACCGTCGTACCCTGGCCCGATGAACTCGCCCGACGCACCGAAGCCCGACGCACCGCCCGCGGCCAATCCAGCGGCGGACGCTGATCTCGATCCGTTTCGCCTCCAGTCGCCGGAGACCCTCGCGAACCCGTACCCCGTGTACGCCAGGTTGCGCCAGGAAGCGCCCGTGTACTTCAGCGCGGCTTACAACGGCTGGCTCATCACCCGCTACGACCAGGTCGCGGCGGGCTTTCGTGACCCGCGCCTGTCGGCGAAGCGCTCCAGCGCCTTCGTGACGAAGCTGCCTGAGGAGGTGCGGCAGCGGCTGGAGCCGTTGCGCCGCAACCTGGCGTCGTGGGCCTTGCTGCTCGATCCGCCGGAGCACACGCGCATCCGCTCGCTGATCAACAAGGCGTTCGTGCCGCGGCTCGTCGAGGGGTTGCGCTCCCGGGTGGAGACGCTGGTCAACGAGCTGCTCGACGCGGTCGCCCCGACGGGCCGGATGGACGTCCTCCGCGATCTCGGCGACCTCTTGCCGCTGCTCGTGATCGGCGAGGTGCTCGGTGTACCCGCCGAGGATCGTCACCGGCTGAAGGGCTGGTCCAACGCGCTCAGCGGCTTCCTTGGCGCGGGCCGGCCGACGCTGGAGATCGCGGGGGGCGCGCTGAGCGCCGTGGCCGAGCTGGAGGACTATTTCCGCGGCGTGATCGCGGCCCGGCGGCAGAGCCCCGGCAACGACCTGCTCAGCCAGCTCATCCTCGCGGAGGAGCAGGGCATGATCCTCGGCGAGCAGGAGCTGCTCTCGACGTGTTGCATGCTCCTCTTCGGCGGCCACGAGACGACGAAGAACCTCATCGGCAATGGCCTGCTCGCGCTCCTCCTCCACCGTTCCGAGCGCGAAGCGCTGCGCGCTACCCCGTCGCTGATCGGCCCGGCGGTGGAGGAGCTGCTCCGGTACGACTCTCCGGTGCAGTGGATGAGCCGCGTCGCGCTCGACGACATCGAGCTCGACGGCGTGCGGATCCCGAAGGGGGATCGTGCCTTCCTGGTGCTCGGCGCGGCGAACCGCGATCCCGCGCAGTTCCCCGACCCCGACAAGCTCGACTTCCGCCGCACGGACATCCGTCACATCTCGCTCGGCGTAGGCGTCCATTACTGTGCCGGCTCCGCGCTCGCCCGCGTCGAGGCCCAGGCCGTCATCTCCACGTTCCTGCGCCGTTTCCCCGACGCCGAGCTCTCCCCTGGGCCGCTGACCTGGCGCATGAGCCCCGGCATGCGCGGCCTCACCGCCCTCCCGGTAGAGCTAGGCCCGCAGAGCTCCGCCTCCTGACCCCCGTCACCCCGTTCTCCAACCCGCCTGGTTCCACCCTGGAGCCGCCGGGGAGAGGGGAGGGGGCGTGCGGGGGCGAGGGGGAAGGGCCCCGCGGATCCGAGCGCCGGCCCGCTCCGCAGCCAGTCCCCCCAGATCTCCCTCTCCCGCGCAGCCGGCCATAGCCCACCACAAGGCGCGAGTCCGCGGGAAGGGCCCCCCTCGCCCCCGCGCGCCCCCTCCCCTCTCCCCGGCGGCCGGTTCTAGCTGTTGAGCCGCATCCCCGGCGCCAGCTGCCCAGGCAGCGCCACCGCCGCCGCCTCCAGCCCCGCGACCGGATACGCGCAGTAGTCCGCCGCGTAATACGCGCTCGGCCGGTGGTTCCCGCTGCTCCCGACCCCCCCGAACGGCGCGGCGCTCGACGCCCCCGTCAGCGGTTTGTTCCAGTTGACGATCCCCGCCCGCGATTCCCGCCAGAACCGCTCATAGAGCTCCCTGCGATCCGAGATCAACCCGGCCGCGAGCCCATAACGCGTGCGGTTGGCCAGCGAGAGCGCCTCATCGAAGCTCCCGTAGCGCTGCACCTGCACGAGCGGCCCGAAATGCTCCTCGTCCGGGAGCTCCTTGATCGCCGACACATCGAGGATACCGGGCGAGAGCAGCGCGGTTCCCTCCTCGATCCGGCGCATCTCCAGCAGCACCTCGCCGCCGAGCGCGACCAGCCGTGCCTGCGCCGCGAGCAGCCGATCCGCCGCCGCGAGCGAGATCACCGCGCCCATGAAGGGCTGCTCCGCGTCGTCGTACCTGCCCACCTTGAGCCGGGACGCCGCGTCGACCAGGCGCGCCAACAGCGCGTCGCCCTCCGCCGTCGCCGGCACGAGCAGCCGCCGCGCGCACGTACACCGCTGGCCCGCCGAGATGAAGGACGACTGAAGGATATGGTGGATCGCCGCCTCGGTGTTCGCGACGTCCTGCACGATGAGCGGGTTGTTGCCGCCCATCTCCAGGGCGAGGATCTTCTCCGGCTGGCCCGCCAGCTGCCGGTGCAGCGCGTTGCCCGTGCCGGAGCTGCCTGTAAAGAAGAGGCCGTCGATGCCCGGGTGACCGGCGAGCGCGACGCCGGTGCGCCTCCCCCCCTGGACCAGGTTGAGCACCCCGGCCGGGATCCCCGCCTCCTCCCAGAGCCGCGCGGTCTCCTCCGCGACCTTCGGCGTGAGCTCCGAGGGCTTGAACACCACGCAGTTGCCCGCGATCAGGGCGGGGACGATGTGTCCGTTCGGCAGGTGGCCCGGGAAGTTGTAGGGCCCGAGCACAGCGACCACGCCGTGCGGCCGGTGACGCACCACGGCCGTCGCGTCGCCCGCCTCGGCCTGACGCTCGCCCGTCCGCTCGCGCCAGGCCATCAGCGACACGTCGATCTTGCCGATCATCGTCTGGACCTCGGTGAGCGCCTCCCAGCGCGGCTTGCCCGTCTCCAGCCCGATCACGTCCGCGAGCCGGGCCTTGTGCTCCCCCAGGAGACCGGCGAACCGCTTCACCAGCGCCGCCCGCTCCTCCAGGCCGCGATCGCGCCACGCAGCGAACGCGCCGCGCGCCGCCGTCACGGCCGCGTCGACCTGCTCCTCGCTCGCGGCGCACCCCTCGAAGACGACCGCCTGCGTCACGGGGTTCCGGCTCGCGAACGGCTCGCCCGCGCCGGTCACCCAGCTGCCGTCGATGAAATGGGTCGACATGGTCACCTCTCTGTCGCGGAGCTCCCCCGCGGAACACCACACGGGCTCGACAGTCCGTCCACCGAGTATGGTTTGCGTCCACCTCGCTCCGCCAGTGTGCATCGTACCAGAGGCCGGCGCCCCCAGAGCTCGCGCGCCCCCGGACGGAACATCGCGCCGGCGACCGCCCAGGAAAGATGGGGCCGCTCGTCGAGCTCGCCAGGGCTTCGCCGCGTCCGGGAGGACCACAACATCATGTGTTCCGGCGCGACTGAGCCCCAACCAGAGGGGGGCCGCTCGTCGATTGCTCTCTTGGTGAGAATCCAGGAGCCGAGAGCTCAATGCCCTTCGCGCTCGATCGTTCCGAGTCCGCTCGTGGCAGGCGCGCGACATTCACGGGAATGCACCGTGGCGAACAGGTGTGCTGAGCGTGTTTGCGCGTTGGATCACGCTCCGGGCGCACTGCAGCAGGGCGCTCTCCACGCCCGGTGACACCAAGTCTTGACGGTCCTGTGGCTGGCGTGGAGACGTGCTCATGTCAGTTTTCCCGCCGATGCATCACACGGTGGCTATCTCAGACATCCATCTATGTGAGCTCGAGCCGACCGACGGTCTCTGGATGCGCTATCGGCAGGCGCCGTACTCCCCGGACGGGGAGATCGCGGCCATGCTCGACGCGCTCCGGGGAGAGGTCCGGAAGGGGGCGGGCGGCTCCGGGGGGCTCGGCGCGGAGCGCGACGAGCTGACGCTGGTCCTGAACGGCGACATCTTCGACCTGGATGCGCCTCGGGTCATCGGCAACGAGAGCGTGGTCCACGACCTGCCGCGCACCGCCGAGCACGCCGTGCCGGCGATGGAGGCCATCCTGCGCGATCACCCGGTGTTCGTCGCGGCCGTCGGCCGGATCGTCGCGGACGGGCACACCGCGGTCTTCGTGGCGGGCAACCACGACATCCAGCTCACGCTGCCCGAGGTGCGCGAGGCGGTGCAGCGGAGCGTCGTGGACGCGGCCATGCACGAGCTCGCTACCCGGGACGGCGGCCTTCCGGCGGGATCGACCGAGGAGCTCCGCGCGGCGCTCGCGGCGCGGGTGGCCTTCCGCGCCTGGTTCCACCGCACGCACGACGGCGTCATCGTCGAGCACGGCAATCAGTACGACTCGTACTGCTGTTATCGCTACCCGATGGCGCCGTTCGGCCGGAATCCGGGGGAGATCCAGCCGACGATGGGCTCGCTCGTGAGCCGCCTGCTCGTGTCGCGCATGGGGTACTTCAACCCGCACGTCGACTCGTCATTCATGCTCTCCGGCTTCGGCTATCTCTCTCACTGGACGCGGTACTACCTGTTCTCTGGCCGCTCCCTCGTGCTCGCCTTCGGCGTGGGCGCGCTACGCACGATGATCGAGCTCGTGCGCCGGCGCGACCCGAGCCGCCGGGCGCTCCGGCGCGCGGACCTCGCCGCGGCCGCCCGCGAGACGGGCGCGCCTTTCCCGGCGGTGGTCAAGCACGCGCGGCTGTTCGCGCGGCCGGCCGAGGACTGCCTCGGCCGCGTGGCGCGCGAGCTCTGGCTGGATCGCCTCGGGCTCGCGGCGGTCGGGATCCTCGCGGCGCTCGCGTGCCTGTGCTGGATGCCGGGGGGGCTCGCCGCGGCGGCGCTGCTCGCGCCGACGCTCCTCGTCGCGTACGAGTGCGCCGTGCCGAAGCCCACGCTCGACGCTGTCTGGCAGGGCGTGAACCGGGCGGCGCGGTCCGTGGCCAGGGCGCACGGCGCCAAGGCCGTGATCTTCGGGCACACCCACAACCCGGAGGGGAGCTGGGAAGGCGGGGTGTTCTTCGGGAACACCGGCTCCTGGTCCGCGGCGTTCGAGGACATCGCGTGCACGCAGCCCGTTTTCGAGGCGCGGCCGCTCGTCTGGTTGCGGTCCGAGGACGATGCGGGTCCCGAGGCGCCCCTGTCGGGCGGCCTCGTGATGTGGAAGGACGAGCGGTTCCAGCCCTGGAGAGCCGACGCGAGGCCGTCCGTGCCGAAGAAGGCCGAGATGGTCAAGCGCCCGCGCCCCGCCGCGCTTCGGCCCCAGGCCACGGCCGCGCTGCGCAGCTAGGCCGCCGGCGCCCGTCCTGCGCGCGAGCGCCGAAGACCCGGCGCCGGATCCTGCCTGGGGCATGTGTGGCCCCACGACCCCGCAAACAGGCAAAGACAGAGACGTCGCCGGTCGTGTCGCGCCCGGCTCCGTCAACCTCGACACGCTTCGCCGTCTCGGGCATCGTCGAGGCCGACCATGTCTCTCCCTCACCCTCATGCCGCTGCCCCGGGGCAGCTATCTTGCCGGCACGCTCCCGGTGGCTGCTCAGCGGTCCCTGGCGCGCTGCGCGTGGCTCATGTTCGCGAATGACATGGTTCTTGCGAGACTGGAATGAACTTTCTGTTCGAGATCTGTCTGGTCGTGAGCGTGGTGCTGCTGGGCTTGCTGGCGGGAGCGCTCTGGGCTGAAGGCGCTTTGCTGGTGCCCTACTGGAAGACCCTGAAGGCGGAGGAGTTCTATCGTCTGCATCCCCAGTACGCGCCGCGCCTGTTTCGCTTCTTTGCGCCTATCACGGCGATAACTCCTGCCGCCGCATTGGTCGCGGCCGTCTTTGCCTGGCTGGCAGCCAGCCGGGCTGCGTGGGTGTCGACGGTCGCCGCTGTGCTGGCGAATTCGCTGGTCGCGATCTATTTCGGCTATTTCAAGCGCGCCAACGCCGCCTTCGCGCAGGCATCCATCGACCCCAAGGACCTGCCGGCGGAGCTCGAGCGCTGGGGTGATTGGCACAGGCTGCGGGTCGCGATTTGCATGCTTGCGTTCTTCGGGAGCGTCGTTGCGCTCTATCTTTCCTGAGCGAGCCGTCCGTCGGCTCGTCGTGCCGCCGCCCCCGGCGCCTCAGCCCAGCACCGCCCCGTAGAAGTCGCGCGGATCCATCTGCTCGGGGAAGACCGAACAGCCGCCGTCGTTGATCTCGATCACCGTATACCCACCTCGCTCGAGCCGGGCCACGTCCGCCGTGAAGAACGGGGAGCCGATGACCTGGCCGAGATAGGCGAACTGCGCCGGATGCTCGAGCGTCGAGTCCACGTCGTAATACGGCGCGTGCGCCGCCAGCCGCCCTTCCCAGAACACGAGGCGGTGCTCGTCGGTCACGCGGCGCTGGCCGGGCGCCCAGCCGGGCAGCGTCGCCAGGTTAAGGTACTTTCTCACGACGAACCCCCGCTCGAAGCGGTCCCCGCGGAGCTCCAGGATCTTCTCGCACACCTCGGCGAAGTCGTCGTACGTGGCGCCCTCGGGCACGAAACACGCACGATGCCAGAGCTCCTTGACCGATTTCACGTGGTCCTTGACCACCCACGGCGGCGGCCCGAGCTCCAGCGCCGCCTCCCACGCTTCCCGGATGTCTTCGCCCTCGGTCCACCGCGTGGGCGCCGTCTTGTCGCCGAGCAGCGGGACGTAGTTGGGCATGTACATCGCCTCGGCGAAGCTCTCCGGATCGACGACGAGCTCCTCGTCGCGGTCCTGCATGGCCTCGTACAGGCCCGTGTATTCTTCTTCGCTCAACATCCACCCCCGGTAGATCCACGTCCGGTGCCGGGGCCTCGGCAGCCGGCGCAAAGCGCGCTCCGGCTCGCCGTTCACGACGGGATCGAGCGGGATCGCGTACGACTCGATGCCGAGCTCCTCGGCGGCCAGCACGTCGATCTCGAAGCGATCCTCGGCGAGCTGAGGGACATGGGGTCTTCCGAAGAGGATGGTGACGTCGCTCATGGAGTCCTCCTGGGTGCCGCCGCGCCCGGGTCCGGGTCGGCGCGGCGGGGCGGACAAGGTGGATCCACGTTCGCGAAGAACCAGTCTTGCGAAGAGCGATCGCTTGCGAGAGGATGGACTCAACGGGGGCGAAAATCGGGTCTTTCAGCCCCTGTCGGGTTGAGCCCAGCGCGCCCGGACGATAGAGTCGGCGCGGACCTCGGCCCTGGGGAGCTCCCCGGCGCGATCCGCGGAGTGGACGACGCATGAGCCTCAGCGAGCGCGAGCGGATGGCGCTGACGCAGCCCGCGTGCGGCGCGTCCGCCCCGACCGAGGCGGGGAGCGCGCCGCCGGCCGGCGCGGCGTCGGACGTCACGTTCAGGCTGCGCGAGACCCCGGGCGCCACGGCGCCCGAGCCGCCGCCCATCTCCGTCACGGCCCCCGAGCGCCTGTCCGCGGAGGAGCGCTACGAGGATCTCGGCTGCATCGGGCGCGGGGGCATGGGCGAGGTGCGCCGCGTGCGCGATCGCATCCTGGGGCGCGTGCTCGCGATGAAGATCCAGTCGTCCGAGACGCGCGACGCGACGCCGGATCGCGCCCGCTTCCTCGCCGAGGCGCGCCTGACCGCGGCGCTCCAGCACCCGGGGATCGTGCCGGTGCACGAGTGCGGCGAGCTCGCGGACGGGCGGCTGTGGTTCACGATGAAGGAGGTCCGCGGGCGCACGCTCGGCGAGGTGATCGCCGAGGCGTACGCGGCCGGCGGCGGGAGCCTCTCGCCCGTCGCGCTGCGGCGGGCGGTCGACACGTTCCTCCGCGTCTGCGAGGCCGTGGCGTACGCGCACAGCCGCGGCGTGATGCACCGCGACCTCAAGCCCGCCAACGTGATGATCGGCGAGTTCGGCGAGGTCCTGGTGATGGACTGGGGCCTCGCGCGGCCCTCCGCGTCGCTGCGCGGGTCGCCCGGGGCCGCGGGCGCGGCGGACGTGATCGAGGCGGCCCCGCTCACGCAGCCCGGCGAGGTGCTGGGCACGCTGCTCTACATGGCCCCGGAGCAGGCGCGAGGCGAGGGCGATCGCCTCGGCGCGGCGAGCGACGTCTACGCGCTCGGCGTCGTGCTCTACGAGATCCTCGCCGGGCATCACCCTTACGGCGGCCAGCCCGCGGCGGTCTGGGGCGCGCTCCTCACCGGCCGGCTCAGTCCGGTCGAGGCGAGCGCCCCTCACGAGGTGCCCGCGGAGCTCGCGGCGATCTGCGCCCGCGCGATGGCGCTCGCCCCGGAGGCTCGCACCCCGGACGCGGGCGCGCTCGCCGCCGACGTCCGGAGCTGGCTCGACGGCGCGCGGCGGCGCGAGCGCGCGCTCGCGATCGTGGACCATGCCCGCGCGATCCGGCCGGAGATCGAGGCGACGCGGGCGCGCGCCCGGGCGCTGCGCGACGAGGCGCGGGCGATCCTCGACGGCCTGAGCTCGTTCGATCCGGCCGAGCAGAAGGCGCGCGGGTGGCGGCTCGAGGACGAGGCGGAGCGCCTGGAGCGGGAGGCGTCGCTCGGCCAGGTCGAGTGGATGCAGGTCCTCCGCTCGGCGCTGAACGAGGCGCCGGATCTCCGCGAGGCGCACGAGGCGCTGGCCGACCACTACGCCGAGGAGCTCACCCAGGCCGAGGAGGCGCGGGATCCGCGGGGCGCGGCGCGCGCCGAGGCGCTCCTCCGGCAGCACGACCGCGGGCGCCACGCGGTGCTGCTCGCCGGCGACGGGGCGCTCACGCTGGCGACCATGCCCGCGGGGGCGCAGGTCTCCCTCCACCGCTACGTCGAGCGCGACCGGAGGCTCGTGCCCGAGCTCGCGCGCGAGCTCGGCCCCACGCCGCTGCTCGAGGTGGCGCTCCCGCGCGGCAGCTACCTCCTCACGCTGCGCGCGCCGGGGTGCCACGACGCGTCGTATCCCGTGCTCATCGAGCGCGGGCGGCGCTGGGACGGCGTCCGGCCAGGCGGGGAGGGGGCCCACCCGGTGCGCCTGCTTCGCCTCGGCGAGCTCGGCGAGGACGACCTCTACGTGCCGGCCGGCTGGTTCCTCGCCGGCGGCGATCCGGACGCGGGAGACAGCCTCCCGCGGACGCGGCTCTGGTGTGACGGCTTCATCGTCCGGAGGCACCCGGTCACCAACGCCGAGTACCTCGCCTTCCTCAACGCGCTCGTCGCGAGCGGGCGGGAAGCCGAGGCCCTCGAGTGCTGCCCGCGCCTCTCGCTCGGCCGCGCCGCCTCGGGATCGAGCCCGGACTCGCTCCGGTTCGAGCGGGGAGACGACGGCCGCTTCCGGCTCGGGTGCATCCAGACCGACGTCCAGGAGGAGCCGAGGATGCCCGTCGCGTTCGTCCACTGGCGGGCGGCGATGCGGTATGCGGCGTGGTACGCCGCCGGGACGGGCGCGCCGTGGCGCCTCCTGAACGAGCTCGAATGGGAGAAGGCGGCGCGGGGCGTCGACGGCCGGTGCATGCCCTGGGGTGATTTCCTGGAGCCGACCTGGGGTTGCATGCTGGGCAGCCACGAGGGCGTCGCCGGCCGGCGGCCCGTCGACGACTTCCCGCAGGACGAGAGCCCTTATGGCCTGCGGGGCGCGGCGGGCAACGTGCGCGACTGGTGCATCAACGCGTGGAAGCGCGAGGGGACGCGGACCGAAGCGGGGGTCGTGCTGCTCGATCCGGCCGACGACGGCGACGCGGATTTCCGCGCGGCGCGGGGCGGCGCGTGGTCGACGTCGCCGAACCTCTGCCGGGCGGCGGGGCGCTTCGCGGGCAAGCCCGGGGATCGCTTCGGGGGGATCGGGTTCCGGCTGGCGCGCCCCGCGCCGGGGTGAGCGGCTCGCGGCGCTCCGCTGCCCAGCGCTGGAGGCCTGCCCGGGCGCGCCTGGGGCGGCGCCGCCGGGCGAGGCGTCAAGCGCGCTGGCCGCTCACGCGGGCCTCATCAAGCCATGGTAGTAGTACCAGGCGCTCTGAGGGTCGATGTGGTGCGGATCGATCGACGGCGTATCCCCCACGAACACCTGCGTGAAGTTCAGCTTGCTCGGGGTGCTCTGGAAGATGAGGCCGTTCTGGGGCCGATCCATCTTGTACCAGATCGCGTTGCGCAGCTCGCCGGCGCTGCCGAGCTCCACGAGGAGGCCGATCCGGCGACCGAGCGGCCCGTCCGGATCGACGGCCCAGTAGAGCGCGCTGGCCGGGGAGGTCGGCTGGTAGACGCCCTGAGTCCACTGCTGCCCCGACGCCTCCTGGCCCGTCGAGAGGACGCTGCCCCCGACGAGCCAGTCCCGGAACTCCTTGGGGTAATCCGGCGCTCCCGGGCGGTTCGTGAACCCGAACGAGACCAGGGTGATCGCCCTCGACTTGAAGGGGGTCAGCCTCGACCAGTACTCGGTCTTCGCCGTGAATCCGCTGGGGGGCGTCAAGCCCGACACGGCCACATGGACGAGCGGGGTCCCGGTGCTCGTCTCGATGAAGCGGAGCTTCGAGTCGATGGGGATCTGCGCTCGGCTCGGGTCATCCGTCCCCTTGGGCAGGAGGTCTCCCCGCGTGACACCCAGCTCGCCCGTGGTTGATTCAATGCTCATGGCTTGATGAACTCCTCGTCTCGTGTGTGGAAGCTCGGAATGTTAGCCGGAGAAGGCGACAGCGTCGCTGGCCGCCGCCTGCTCGACCGCGTCCGGCGGGGCGAGCTCCTCCGCGGCCGACTCTCCAGCGGGCGCGACGGCGCAACCAGCGAGCAACGAGAAGGACAACGAAGCGAACAGTGCACGCATCATGAGAGAGCTCCCTTCGAGGTGTGCCTGCGCGCTCTCCTGCCGAGATAGCGGCGCTGCGCGCGGCGATTGGCCTTCAGCAGGCGTCGTGCCACCGCGAGGAAACGAGGATTCGGGCCGGATCCGAGGAGCTCTCGCGCCCCGGCGCAGCAGGTCGGGTCACCCTCGCTCGACTTGAGCAGGACCTGCGCGAGCGGCGCTTGCGCGAGCGCCGCGCGGCGCTGCGCGCGACGCGTCCTCGACAGCCGTCCCGAGTGTGGACCTCACCTCGTCGTCCGACAGGGTGTTCGTACTGCAAATTTCTGTTTATGCTTGACGCGCGGATCGGCGCTCGGCGGGTGAGCTCTGCATTGAAAGTGCGAGACGAGGTGTGATATGTGTCGCCTATGAAGGTTGGGGGAATTCATCTCATCACAGTTGCTGCGCTTCTCGCCTGTGGGTGCGCTTCCTCTCCGCCGCCCTCGCCGTCGACGCCGGAGAGCCTGGGGGGTGGTGCCCCGGGGGTGGCCGTCGCTCAGCCGGCGGCCCCGGCCGGCGACACCGCCGCGGCGGGCCCTGCCGGTCCCCGGAGCCGCCGCTATCCCTTGGAGGAGCTGCGCAGGGTGGCTCGCGTCGCGTCCGCGCGTTGCAAGAAGGCGAATGCGTCCTCGGACTCGGCGTGTCTCCTCACCGAGGCCACACCATTCCTCAAATACCGGCCCGAGGATCCGGATTGCCGTTACGTGTCGGGGACCGCGCTGTCCGTCGCCGAGTGCTCCGATTTCGAGGAGGGCTGCCAGAGCGTGGACGCCAAGGATCTCGACCACCAGCTCGCGGCCCTGCAGAACGCCGGCAAGGACTGCAATCGCGAGCCGACCGACTCCGAGCGGGCAGAGCTGCTGAAGCTCCTCGGCACGAAGTGAGGCTTTGCGTCTCTGGCGCGCGTCAGCGCTTGCCCTTGCGCGGCCGCGGGATGCCGTAGGCGCTCAGCCGGGCCACGAAGGTGCGGCGGGGCATGCCGAGGAGCGCGGCGGCCTGCGTCTGGTTCCCCGCGCACTGCTCCAGCGCGTCGACGATCCGCCGCCGCTCGATCGCGTCGAGCTCGCTCCGCAAGCCGCCCGCGACGTCGGCCAGGGAGGCCGCGGCGGCCTCGACGGGCGCCGCCGCGGGGCGCGCCTCGACGGGCGCCGCCGCGGGGCGCGCCTCGGAGGGCGGCAGCGCGGCGGCGGCGTCGAGCAGGAGGTGCTCCGGGAGCAGCGTGTCCCCGCCGGAGAGCACGACCGCGCGCTCGATGACGTTGCGCAGCTCGCGGATGTTGCCGGGCCAGCGGTGCGCCTCCAGCGCGGCGAGCGTCTCGGGGGCGAACGCCGGCGCCGGGCGCCCGAGCGCGCCCGCGGTCCGATCGGCGAGCGCCCGAGCGAGCGGCGCGATCTCGGCGATCCGCGCCCGGAGCGGCGGGATCGTCAGCGCGATGCCGTTCAGCCGGAAGAACAGATCCTCCCGGAAAGCGCCCCGCTTCACCTCGGCCGCCAGATCGCGGTTCGTCGCCGAGATGAAGCGCACGTCGATGGGCCGCGGGCTCAGCCCCCCGACGCGCATCACCTTCCGCTCCTCGAGCACGCGCAGGAGCTTCACCTGGATGCTGGGCGGCAGCTCGCCCACCTCGTCGAGCATCACCGTGCCCTTCTCGGCCGTCTCCAGGAGGCCCGGCTTCGCCTGGACCGCGCTCGTGAACGCGCCCCGCTCGTGGCCGAACAGCTCGCTCTCGAGCAGCGACTCCGAGAGCGCCGCGCAGTTGAGCCGCACGAAGGGCCCCTGCGCGCGCGGCGAGCGCCGGTGGATGTGCTCGGCCAGCACCTCCTTGCCGGCGCCCGTCTCGCCGAGCAAGAGCACGGTGATCGGCGCGCCGGCCACGCGCTCGGCCAGCGCGTAGAGCCGCTCCATGGCCGGGTCGAGCACGATGGGCTGGCCCTGCCCCTGGCCCGGCGCCGCGCTCGCGGCGCCCTCGCGCGGCAGGATCACGATCAGCGTCGAGCCGAGGTTCACCGCGTCCCCGACCGAGAGCTCCATCGTCTTGCCCTCCTCGGGCTGGAGCTCGAGGAGCTTGGTCGTCGGCCCGACGCTGCGCTCGCGGCGGAGGCGGGTCCCGTTCGCGCTCCCGAGGTCCTCGATCGCGATGGGCGGGCCGAGGTGGAGGATCGCGTGCCGGCGCGAGACGGAGCTGTCGTCGATCGGGACGTCGTTCTCCGGCGACCGCCCGAGCGACACCCGGCCCTCGGCCGGCAGCGGGTGCCGCGTCACGCGGCCCCCGGCGAACACCGCGAGCTCCAGGGCGCCCTGTACATCGTTCCGGGTGGACTTCGCGGCGGCCACGTTTCTCTCCCTGTTCACGATGACTGGTTCTACCTCGGCGCGCCGCGGCCGTCTGCTCACGCGTCGAGCCACGCGCGCGCCAGCTCCAGCGTACGCGCGTGCGCGGCGATGTTCTCCAGGAAGCTCCTCCGGTAGGCCGGATCCGCGATCTTGTCGGCGCGGGCGAGCAGCTCGGCGCGCGCCTCGCGGAGGACCTCGCGGGCCGCCTCGACCTCGCCGTTCTCGTGGAGCGCCTCGGCCAGCAGCACGGGGACCACCTCCTGCCGGAGCACGAAGAAACACGCGGTCGACCGCTCCAGGGCGAACGCCTCGCGGGCCAGCGCGACGGCCTCCGCCGCCCGCCCCTGCCGGAGCCAGATCTCGGCAAGCAGCGAGAGGCGCACGGACTGAAGGAAGGGCACCAGCCTGGCGGTATCCCCGACGGCGCGCACCTCCTCCTCGGCCCCGAGGAGATCCCCTCGCTTCAGGCGGCATTCCGACAGGAGGAGGCGCGCCTGCGCCACGTGCGCGAAACTGTTGGAGACCGAGGCCCTCCGGAGCATCGATTCGGCTTGCTCCTCTGCGTCCGTGACCCGCCGCTGCTCCAGCAGCCCCATGATCCGGAACGAGAGCGCCGTCAACAGGACGTAGGCCGGCGCGTGCTCCTCCGCGAACAACGCGTCGACACTCTGCCCGGCGAGCTCGAAAGCGCCGAGCATCAGCTCGTCCAGGGCCGCGTACATTCGCATCATCTGCATGCCGAAGCGATTGCCGAGGCCCTCGACGTGATCTATCGCGGCGCGGTACTGCTGGCGCGCTGCCCACTCATCTCGCTCGGCGTGGGCGTACCACCACGCCCGCATCGCGGCGACCGAGGCCCCGGCAGTGTGATCGTCCCCCATGATCGGCGCCACGTCCTGCTCGATCCTCTGCAGGTATCGCCGGGCCAGGTCGGGCATCCCCTCCCGGAGCAGGGCGTAGAAGGCGAAGGTGGTGAAGGTCACCGCCACCTGCCAGCGATCGAGGGGGAGATCTGCGGGGGGCATGCGCTGGACCAGGTCGCGGGCGACCTGCCGGTCCTCCGTATGGGTCGCGACGAGGAGCCCGAACGCCATGGCTATTCGGTGCTGATCGCTGCCGGGCGACGAGCTCTCCAGCGCCGCGAGCGCGTGCGTGGAGGACTGCGCCAGGTCGTCCATGTGGAAGAGCTGCTCCGACAGCACGTTATGGAGCTTGGCCAGCACCTCCCCTGCGGGCTCGCAGGCGATACCCCGCCGGGCGCGCGCGAGCACCGCCGGCCCATCGGCCGCGCGCTGTGCCTCCTCGGCCGCCTGCAGGTAGAACTCCGCCGCCCGCGCCGTCTCCCCGCCGCGCTCGAAATGCTCGGCCAGCACCATGGGATCCTGTTCGCCGGCCTGGAGCAGCCATTCTGCAGCGAGCCTGTGCCCGAGGCGCCTGTCGCGGTCGGTGAGCATCGCATAGGCGCCCTCCCGCAGGAGCGCGTGGCGGAACGTGAGCTCGTCCTGGCCCACGAAGCGCGGCGTCGGGCGGCGCTCGAGGATCTCACGCTCGAAGAGCGCGGCCCAGGCATCGTTCTCCCGCGCGCCGGGCGTCGGGGGACCCGAGAGGGCGCGCACGCCCTCGGCCCAGAGTAGCGGAACTTTTAGTACACGCAGAGGAGGCCGAAATTCCGGCCAAAACCGGCGATTTGCTCAGCCGGGCGGGCTGAACTACGATCATCCTTTCCGACAGGTGAAACAAATGAAAGACGCAACCCCCAACGCCGCGATCCGGCGGACGCTCGGCTACCCGCGCGTCAGCACGAGGGAGCAGGAGATCGCAGGCGTCTCCCTGGACGCCCAGGCCGAGAGGATCGGCAACTACTGCCGGCTCCATTCGCTGCCGGAGCCGATCCTGTTCCCGGAGGTAGAGAGCGGCGGCGAGGAGAACGAGGTGAACCGGAAGAAGGTCGCCGCGCTCCTGGCGGACGTCCGCCGGGGGGACATGGTCATCGTGACGGACATCGACCGCTTCGGGCGCGACGTGGTCTTCATTGTCAAGAACGTTCGGCAGATCATGCGCAAGGGCGCCGTGTTCGTCGCCATTGACAAGGGGTTCGATTCGCGCTCGCCGATGGCAGAGGACACGCTCGCCAACTGGGCGGTCGGGGCGGAGCAGGAGCGCCGTCGGATCAAGGAGCGGACCGAAGGCGGGCGGAAGCACCTGCGCGCCCAAGGACACTTCGTCGAAGGGCATCCGCCGTTCGGCTACGAACGCCAGCCGAAGCCCAAAGGGACGAAGACGCCGCTTCCCCTCCGCGTGGTTCCGCAGCACGCCGCGGTGGTGCGTCGCATGTTCGCGCTCTGCCTCGAAGGCCATAGCGTGTTCGCGACCGCCAAGCGGCTCCGCCAGGAGTACGGCAGCATCAAGGCGTTCGGGCGCGCCTGGGTTCTTGTCGCGTTGCGCAACCGAACCTACACGGGCCGTGTCGCAAAGACCAGCGTGCGGCCGAGCGCCACGCGCGGCGCCGTGCAACTTCCGGCCGAGTGGATCCCTGCACATGAGGCGATCATCGACGATGAGACATTCAACAACGCTCAGCTTGCGTTGAGAGGCCGTCGCCGCGGGAGGAAGCCCCAGGCTACGTCTGCGACATCCAACCACTTACTGCGAGGCTTCTGCCGCTGCGGGGAATGCGGCGGTAGCGTCGCTGCCATTCCGGTGGACCGCAAGGGCCGACACAAGGTGGGCTACTACGTCTGCCGTGGCCATGTGGAGCAGAAGGAGAAAGGCGTCCGATGTAAGCTCAGCGCATGGCTTCGCCAGCCGGACGCGGACGCCGCCGCAAGCGAGCAATTCTTGACGTTTGCTCGCTCGCTCCTCACTTCGCTGACTAGACCGCCGCGCCAGATCGAGAAGCCAGACTTTGCCGCCCAGCGCCGCGAGATCAAGATGTCGCGACAGCGAGTCGTGGAATTTGTCGCAAAGGGTCTCTTCACCGTCGACGACGTGAAGATGGAACTGAATCGCCTCGACGACGCGCTTGCAGCGATCGAGGCGAAGGAAGCCGAGTTCAAGGAGACAGCAGGCAACGACACCGTCGAGACTCGGAAGAACGCACACGCGTATGTCCAGCAGATAGTCGACGAGTGGAAAGTTTTGCCGCTAGACATCCAGCGAGCACTGATCCGCTCGTTCTCCTCGAAGGTCGAAGCGACGAAGGACAAGCAGATCAGGACCACATGGCGCGATCCGTCGCAGATATCAGCGGCGCACGGAGCGCAGGAATTGCCTGCGCTCCGCCCTGCGCCGAACGTCGCTGCGTTGCCCGCCCCCTCGCCCATCGACTCGCTGTCCCCGATCGTCGCTGCGCTCCCTGCGCCGACCATGTCTGCGCGTGACTACCTCGGCTCGCCAGAAATTGCCGTCGCTCGAGTCGAGCGTTCCGAAGCTGACGCGTAAGCGCCCGGCCATCGCCATGGGCACGACCCCTTGCGCCTCTCGCCGGGGTCGACGATGCTGGGTGTTGGTGAGCTCGTACTTGCACGGAAAATCGGTGAAGAAAATCGGTGAAGTCGGCCCAGCGTGCAGTCAGCATCCGGGAGTGCTCGCGCGGGTCGAAGGTCCGCTCGCTACGCGAGCCGGCTGCACCGCCCTTGCCCCGTGCTCCGCCCTCCCAGGGCGGAACCTCGGGCAATGGGCAACCGGGCCTCCGGCGGGAGCTCCGAACCGCGGGGGGTGCTCAAAATCCCGCGCTCAAATTTCCGCGGGTTCTGATGCACGTCGACAACCACAACCGCGCACGCCCGCGATCGCCATCAAGCGGCCTGCTCGGCGGACCATCAGCCAGCCTGAGCGTCAACAGCCCCGAGCGTCGCGACCTGATGTCGCCCGATCACCCGCACCCACGCACTTCTCCAATACAAGCGCTAATCAAACAGTCTTGGACGCACGCTCACGTACACAAGCCTACCGTCCGCGTCGCGCTCAAAAATGCGCACCAATCGATCTTGTGAAATCACGATGGCCATCCTGAACCGACCCGCGGCAACCCAACTCGCCGCCGAAAGGTGCCGCGTACCTTTGGTCTTGAGATTCAGCGGTGGTCCACCGCTCGCGTGCCGAACCATCAAGTCTTTTAGCGGCGGCGGCCTCAGCTTCGCGCCAAACGCGCAAAGCCGCATACCATTATCGAACAACACTGCTCCATCTAACGTGGATGCGCGTATTGCGTTAGATACGTTTTGCTCGAACACTCTCTCAGTATTCAACAAATCAATGATAGATTCAGCAGTCTGACTTGTGATTCGCTCATTTTGCGCAACGATCACATCTAGAGCCAGATCGAGCAGTGACACAGTCTCGTTGAGCCAAAATGCGGCGGGAGCAGCAGACCGCGGCCAACGACCCCTGATGACCGAGAATGCAAGTAGCCCTCCACGGCCCGCAAACCAGGCTCCCCTGATTATTCTTTCGATGACGCGAATGCCGGCGATCGGTCGCAGCGCCTCGACCGGCGCCGGCGGACAGTCTTCGTACTTCAACAATACATTCTTCGACTTAAGATGGTTATTGATAAACCGAATACCATCGCCTTGGATAACGTCGGCGACAGGCTGCAATTGACCCTCAAAAAGAAACGCAAGCTCTGTAGAAAATCCCTCGAGCAGCACAGTGCCGGGACCAAGTACGGTCGCGGCAATGAATGCATATTTGTGCATCGGCATTCTTGAGGCAAGATCGTGATCCATTCTAACGCCAAAGAATGATTGCGGTCGCCCAACTCCAACAACAAACATTCTGTTCTTGAATTTTCGGGCAATGAGATAGGTCTCACCAGCGGTCGTGAGTCCGGCGAGCTTTATAAGCGCTGAAGGTGTGCATTCAACGGAGCCATCGAAGAGATACCCGTCCCATGCGTACTCGGTAGGGAATTGTACGATTGCCAAACTGAACTGGATGTAGTTAGACTCCTCTCTCGTTAAGCTGGCCTGCATGACGATCGGGACGAGGGCGTCAAGAACATCTCGAGCCCAGCCGGTCAAATTCGAAGCTCCGGCAGGTATGCGCGCGCACGCCTGCTCGACAATTTCAGCGTCGGAGTTCATGGCTTATCGGGCTCCGCTCATTGCTGCTTGGACGTCGTTCTCTGCGCCGCTCGGAGGCTGGGTCCTTGCTAAGGAACCCGCCCGCCGAACTCTGTGTTGACCCGCCGGGGGTACCCCCACCGGCGGGTCAACACAGAGTTCGGCGGCATCTGTCGCGCCAGTAGAGGACACACGTGCTTCGGTTACAACTGGCATACTCCCCGCGATCATGTGACCGCATCCGACTCGCTCGTAGGGTCCGCCCCCGGTGGTAGATAGTACCGCAGCCGTGGGTGCACAAAAGCTCGCGCGGCGAGGACATTAGACAATGCCACCTCAATAACCTGCAGGAATGCGCCCAATGCATCATCGCCGCGACCCCAGACGTGCCCGAGAGCGTCTTCCGTTCCGTTTGCACCCTTCTTGAAGCCAGGCCGCTTCTTGGCTACGGTATACTTTCCTAGTACGCATACTGCGTCCAACAAAGGTGTCTCAATGAAAGACTTGATCGCTTCTTCGCTCGGCCCGTCGAAACCGAAGTAAGCGGAAATCACTGCGGGAATGCCAAGATGATCTTCAAGGGTACTCAGGCCGCTGCGGAAGGTGGCTTCTGATTCCACCCAGCTATCAGGGGGCATCGGGGCTCGAAGCACATCGAGCAGGGGCGCTGGTCGATAATACCTCCGCAGGCTGCCAATCCCATGGCGGACTCTGCCATGCTCCGCTGCCCAACCCGAGGCTTGAAAATTCGACTTGACTTCGATGGTCACTGCGACGGCCTCGGCTCGAACGATGCGGCGTTCTCCGTGTACATTCAGACAGGATGCGACGCTCTGTTCGAAGATCACAATGTCCAACTCACCAGAGGTACCCCCGTTGCTGTCGACTACCTCGGCTTTCGAGACGCCAAATGTTGTCCCTACCCGCTCAGCAAGGAAGCGCCGAAGGAGGTCCTCTCTTCCGTCGCCCTTAGCGGTAGGGTGATCAAACACGCCGATGGCGCGTGCTTGCTCCGTCAACAGGCGCGACAAGGAACGATTGATGTCCCTGAAGTGTGAAGCCATTACGGACGCCTCTCGAGTTTCGGGTATATTAGGAAGGTGAAGTATACTGATGTCCAGGCCACCCCGGCCATAGAATCGGGAGGAATGCAATCACCAGTGCTTCGCCTTTCAACCTCGCCTTGACTGTCGTGGGACGCCTCAGCCCGTCGAACGACTAGGTTTGTGCCGCGAGCGGGTGCCCGCAGCGCTCCCACTCGTCGGTCACCAACCCCAAGTTGGGCTGCGCTACACATTCCATTGGGAAGTGTCGGCCGAGCGGCAGAGTCACACGGACGCTCGAGCGAGAGGATCATGTCGTCGCCCCCGACAGCAGAAGCGAGATTTCGTCCAGCATGAACCCTTGGATAGTGTAGCGCTTTGGGTCGGTCTCGCTCTGCTGCATAATAACAGGATCACAGTCGGACCAAGTGGCGCGAACTTCCGCGACAAATCGATTCAACGTCTTAGCGTGCTCCCTTGCGATCTTTCTCGTCTGCGCGGCAACTTCTTCGTGGATGACGCAGAGGCTGGAGAATGCATTGTTAACGTGAACGGTGACCTCAATCTCCTGCTCTTGAGCACTGAGATATGATTTTACCTTAGTTCCCCATGAATCGAACTCACGCAACAGATCGTCTCTATTGAAGTACATGCGCAGCGCTCTCAGGCCTGAACCGTCGACGAGCGTGCCGAATATTTCTTTACCAGGAATAACCGATGCACTTAGGGAAATTCCACCAATCGGCAATCCGCAGTGCTGCGAATAATTCCTGAGCTTCCACACGAACGCGTAGGAGTCGGTCGTGTCGTACTGCTTTGAGACCGCGCTCTTGAAACGGGCCACCTCGGGCGACTTGTCGCCATACCAGCGCTTGATACCGGTCTCCACGTGGTCCAGATAAGTGCGCATCGCTGTGAGAAAATTTAGGAGGTACATATTAGCAAGCAAGGTGAGCTTGCGTGCGCCGGTGCTCCGCGGCATCATTCCGAGTATCGATGTGCTAGTTTCCTGTTTGTGTCGATCGAAAGATGAAGTGGTGAAGTCGCCGAACGCATCACGGCTCAGTGCGACAATATCAAAAAGCTGTTCCATGAATTGAAATTGTACGAGTCCTTCGTTTGCCTCGGCGATGGCTTTGACCTCGGCGTCAGTGAGCACTCTCATCGAGTCGATCGATCCTCCACCGGCCGGGTTCAGTACGCCTAGCTCTTTAGGTTTCACAGCCACTCCTCTCCAGGTGCACAACTGTTACGGTGATGTTCGCGCGTGTCGACCGTCAACGTGCCTTCCCAACTATTAGTCGATTGCTCAACCGAAGCCGCCGGACCAGGTCTGTCTAGATCGTCATCTTTTGCGACCTCCCCCGCGAAAAATCTCACGGATCGGGTCTGCGCCGCAAGGCCCAGATGCTGTCCAACGCCATAGGGTGGATCCCATCTAACACCGACGGCAGTCGTCTTTCCGGGTGGCCGGGGGCGCCTGGAGGGGGCGCGGCGGACGCGCAGCCGGAGGCGTCGCGCCGCGTCGCGCCCGGCTGACACGGCGCGGCCGTCTCATCGGAGGTTGCCGGACACATCCCGGTCCGTTGACAACCTCGGTCCGAAGGGGCCGTCGAGCTGGCTGCGCGCGGCCAGGCCGCCGCGGTTCAGCACGTGGGTGTAGATCATCTTCACGCTCACCGGGGCTGTGGCCGTCCACCTGGTGGAGGTCAGCCACGTCGCCGGCAGACTCCTCGAGCGCAGACTCGGCGCCGTAGCCTGGTCGAACCGCGGAGCGGCTGCGGCATCGAGAGGGACGCCGGGGAGGCCGCGATCGCGCTGGCGTCGTTCATGACGCCGGAGCAGACGGGGCGGCTCGCCGGTCGGGGCACCGCTTCACGCCTAGCCGGCATCGAGATCCTCGAGCATGAGCTCGGGGGCCACCATGGTCCACCCCGGGCGAGCGCGACGCCGGCGCAGCGACTGAGGCAGACGCCGGCGAGCGTTGCGCCCTCGGCATCGTCCTTCGGGCGGAGCGCGGCGCCATACCGGCGCCGTGACAGCACTCGTTGACGCACCTGGAGCTGCACGACGTCGCCCGTGCGCCAGCGTCGCCCGCTCCCTGAATGGGATCAGCGAACGGGCGCGGTAGGCACGCATGGGAGAGATACGCGGCGGAAGTGCAACGCGACGCCGCTTCATGTGCTCGGCTGGCGCGCTTCCCACCGGGCAGCGACTCACCGCAGACGAGCCTGCCGATCGCCCGAACGTGGGCTTGGGACCGCGGCCGTCCCGCGCTCCGCCGCCTCCCACGCGGCTCGCAGGCTGCTTTCAAGTTTTCCTCCCCCCTCCATCGGCGGTCCCATTCGCTTCAGCGCCTCCAGGCGCACAGCCTCCAGCCTCGACCGGCGCGGCACCGTCGCCCGGCGCTTCTCCACGAGCTCACCGAGCACCTGCGCCGCGCGCTCCCACTGCTCCGCCGCACCCGGCGCGTGCGCGATCCTTCGCACGGCGTTCCAGGGCGCTTCAAGCTCATCACACAGGTTGCCGATCTCGGGGTGCAGCCGTGCGATCGCGCGCAGGTGGCACCGGGTCTGCTTGTTCATCTGGAAACACTCTTCCAGGACGTGGCTCGGCGCGCGGACAACTCCGCACGCGAGCTCGTACCAGCGACGCGAGCTCATGCGTCTACAAAAGCACCGAACCAGAAACCTGCCAGAGCGAAGCCTTCATTTTCCGTTCAACTTTAAAGAGCGTTAAAGCACAGTACAAGAGTCGGCTCCTGGCGACGGCGACGGCATTAAAGTCTGATGTAGCGTGCGACCAAGAGGACGCCGGTTCTCACGTGACACCGTGACCTGACTGGCATTCGCTGGGGCCCGATGACGTGACCTCGGTGTGCGGGGTGACCCCCCCGGGCGGTCCCACGGCCCGACCGTCGAGCGGGGCCAGCTCGCCCGGCGCCGCGGTCGCGAGCCGCGCTGGCATCCACCTGGGCGAGCTCCGCCTTGCGCCTGCGCCAGCCTCCCGCCTGGACGAGCTCCGCGGCCTCGTGCGCCGAGTTCGCGCCCCGCGTCAGGCCGCCCCGCGGTCGTGCCCGTCGCTGTGGCACGCGTACGCAACAAAACGGAGGTAGGCGGCTCGCCGGAGCCCCTCAGCCGACCCCGCGCAAAATTACCAAATCGACCCCTTCGCGACCCCCCCAAATTGGCTTCTCGGGCGCTCCCTCGAAGCGGTCTAACTGCGCGTCACCAGAGCGGTTTCCACACCTGACCAGATCCCGGTAACTCGCGACGAGATACCGGATCGTCAGAATTACCATTTCGAGCCTCCTCACGGGCTCTCGTTCAGGCTCCGTCCCGAACCCGAAACACACAACAACCGAGGTTTGTATATGGCAGGAGCAGCTACCCTCGCGCTCTGGCGGCCCCCGACGCGCGGTCGTCGGGCCGCGCTGGCGGGCGACGCTGCTGCACGGGCGGCATCGTGCGCAGCCCCAGGCGTTCGGCCGTCAGCGTACGGTGACCGCGACCTGCCCCACGGCGCGCTCCGACGAGCCGCCGGCGCGCGGCACGGCCACGCATGGGCGACGTCGTGTAGCTCCAGCCGCGTGGTCGCCAACACTCCGCCAACGCAGTCGAGCGCCGTCCTGCCCACGGCGCCACGCCGGGCCGGGAGGCGGACAACGCCGGCGCACGGACGGCGTCATCGCCACGCCAGCGGGCCGGCGTCGCGGCGGTCGGCGCGCCCTGTTGATGGCCACCCCGATCCGCAGATTTCTGCCCGTCACGGGCGCGAGGCCAAGCGGCAGCGGCGGCCCTTCACGTCAGACCGGGCAGACCGGACGATGGCGCGCGCGATCGGCCAGCTTGGCGCCTCCGACTATCTCCCGAGAAAATGTCTCCCAGGGCGCCTCGCGCGCGGACGTCCACGCGCGCCGATCCGGGCCGCGCATGGCGACGCGGAACGCGGGCGCCACGTTGGGGCCCTGCACCCGTCGATCGCGTACGAGACCATGGGGCTGCCGGCCGACGTCGCAGGCTCGCCGAGCTCCCTCGCGTCCGCTCGGCTTCAACTGCGCACGGTAAACACCATCTCTTGTGGGAATGGAATCCAGCGCGACCCCTGGCAGGTGCGCGTAGAACCCACACGATGCCGATTCGCCGCGCTCGGCTCGCGCATCGTGATCAGAGGCGCACGCCTGGAGCGGCACGACGTCGTCCGGGCGTCAGCGTCGCCCGCGAGCGCGGCCCGATGGCGGCACCGCGGGCCTTTTGCGTCGACACCACGACGACGCGGGTTCGTCGGCAGCTAGATCGGGACCTCGTCATCTCTCAGAAGCCCATCAATCTTGCTTAGCAGTTCTCGCTTGACCCGCTGCCGGTTCAGTTCGTCTTCGTAACCGGCCTTGACAGATGATACCTTGGCGACGCCCTTCAGCATCATCAGAGCGTCGATCATTCGCTCCGCCTCGTCGTCATCCAGGTCGCGCCGGAAGTGAACAACCAGGCCCTTGACGCTCATTGCAGTCCCACTCCCCGCGAAGAGATCTCGCCGGCTTCCCGAAGCATAAGGATATTACGCAACTCACCGATGGCCCGTGCGCGTCGCCTGTAAAGCGTCGAGAGGGGCAGCCCTGCATCTTGGGCGATCTGGGCCATCGAAACTCCGCCCAAATCGTGTGCCACGAGAACGAGTCGCAGCACCGGATCGAGCTCATTCACTGCATCCATGGCGCTGGCCCTGACGTTGTCGGACTCCATCACAGCAGCAGCATCTGGCGCTGGATCAAGCACCTCGATCGAACTGACCAACTCCTCCCTGCGCTTTCGCGCACGCTCGTGGTAGTGGGAGGCAACGTGTACGGTGATCGCGTTCAACCAGCGCTCCGGCCTGCCGCGTTTCGGATCGAACCTGGGCCAGCTCTCGCAGGCGTTGAGCCAGACCTGGCCCGCGACATCGCCACGCTGGCACTGAGGGACCCCCATCCTCTCCAACCAGAGCAACACCGCACGAACCAGCATCGGGCAAAACAAGCGCGCGTACGCCGCAGCGCGCTTTCCTTCATCCGGACAATCCATGACTTTACCCCCCTTGCGAAATCGCACCCTATGATGAATGCGAGGCACGGCTGCGCTCACCCATGGCTCCCTACTCCCGGAAGTGTCGTGTTCAGCGGAGAGCGCTCAACGTCCTCCCAATCGGCAATGTTCGCGGAACCCGGCCCGCCTTCGTCACGCTGTAGCGGGAAGCTCGTCAGCGTGGCAGCGCGCCGGGCGGGCTCAGTCCCCGTGGCGGCGCGGACAGGGAGCGGCGACCTAAGGCGCGGCTGCGGCGGCGGCGGGAGCTTCGCGCGCGGGCTCATGGCCGCGAGCTCGGGCGACGGCACCACAGGCGGAGGAACGTCGAGCGCGCGGGGAGGTATCGGCGGCGGACTCGGCGGCGCCGGCGACGACGCGGGACGCGCCGAGCTCTCGCGCTTGGTGACGGGCTCGCCGACCTGGATCACCACGGTCTCCTCTGCGTCCGTCCGGTGGTCGTCGTGCAGCTGCCACAGGCGCTCCCAGTACCGAGCAGGCGTGCCGGTGAAGGCCTCCAGCTGCCGGGCAAGTCCGGGCGTCATAGGAAGGTCGCTCCTCAGCAACCGCTCCACCTCCCTCGGTTCCAACCCCGTGCTCTCGGCCAGCTTTCTTCTCCACGAAGGCATCGTCGCGCAGAACGACTCGAGCACTCTTCCTGGCCAGGGGACGGGGCGCGCGCGGGCGTCTGTCAGCTCTGCGAGCGCCGCGTCGACATGACAGTCCAGAAGGCGCCGGTATCGGTCCCGCTCCCCCACTGCCTGCTCCTTCGCATCGATGAGGGCGGACTCCTCGTCCTCGTGCGCGTGCTCGCGCGCCTCGCGAAGCCCGCGCTCCCGTCCCAGCGCTTCGCGCGCGGTGACCGCGAACCCGATCGCGACGCAGGCGATCATCGCGAGCCCGAGCGGCGAGGCGAGCCACATCGCACCCAGCATGTCCTCCATAGCAATTCTCCTCCTGGACGTAAGCATTCCTACGCAAGACAGATCTCGGCCCTGTGCTGTCTGGTCTGAAGACACCATCAGCGTCACCGTCAGCTCGCCGTCGATCGACGGTCGACGATTCAGCGAATGTGCCTGAACAGCGCTTCGCGCTCCGCTGCGAGCCGACCGCGCGGAAACTCCCGCGCATGGGCTTCGAGCAGCTGGCGCGCCTCGTGATCGCCCTCTCCGTCGTTGTCCTCAATGGCCCTTCGGGCCTGGCTGATCAGGCGCATCTCGCGTGCGGTGACCGCTGGCCACACGGGGCTCACCGGGGACGAGATACGAGGTGCTGTCGTCACAGAGGGCGCGGGCGTGCTGCTCACCACAGCCTCAGCGCGCGCACTGCCGGTTGCCGCCGACGACGAGCTCTCGGGCGCGGCGGGCGCGGCAGCGGAATGCGCGCTGTCACGTGAGCTTTGCACTGTGACGTCGTCTGCTGCGGGCGCGCGCCCAGGTGCGCGGAATGCCGCCGGGTGCAGCCACGATTCCGCGCTGGGCAGCGGCGGCACCGCCGAGAGGAGCGCGCCGGTCAACACGACAAACGCACCCTGCACGACGATCCTCACGCCCAGCCGGCGCAACCAGGCCGTCCACGACGCACGGCGGTCCAGCCCGAGCACCAGCGGGACGCAGGCGCTCTCGTCCCTACCGTGCGCGGGTTGCCGGGCCCTCCACCGCTTTGAAGCCGCATCGAGTCGATCCCAAGCCCGGCGGTGCTGCGCCCTCACCGTATCCAACGGGACGTTCAGCTCGGCGGCGATCGTGGAGAGCGGTGTCCCCTCCAGCTCGTGCTTGACCAAGAGTTCCCGGTACTTGGGGCCGACCCGGTCGAGCAAGTCCCGGGCCAGCTCTTCCCGCTCCCGCAAGCGCAGCAGTTCCTCCGGCGTGGGGCATTCGTCTCGGGGATCGCGCTCCTCGAACGACGTCAGCACCTCTCCGCGGCGGCGCTCGTTCCGCCTGTGCTTCCGTGCCTCGTTGAGGGCGATCGTGACGAAGTACCGCGCCGGATCGCCGCTCGGCTCGACCCGCCTCGCCGCTTCCAATCCCCGCAGCAGCGCGTTCTGCGCGACGTCCTCGGCGTCGCGCGCCGGCACGCCGTGAAGCCTGGCCAGGCGCCGGAAGCGGTTGAAGCTGAGGAGATGGGTCGCTGGCTTGCCCACGGTTAGGTAGCATCCCTGAGCCGCTCGAAACGGTGCAGGAAAGTGCAAGGAGCGGCAACTTTGGTAGCACCAGGTGGCACCGATACATGCGTTCAGGCGATCGAGCCCTCGCTGCCGCGAGGAGGCGATCGCATTGCCGCACCCGAACGCAATTTGCCACTGCCAGGGCCACTTTGCATCGATTCGCTCTCGTTGACGCCGCGCGGCTGGCGCGAGTACCGTCCAACCATGCGATGTTCCGCATGCGCTCTGCTCTTCTCTGCGCTCCTCGCCGCATCCGGCGCTGCGAGCTCGGCCAGCGCGGAGAACGCCTATCCGGCGCCAGGACCACGTGACGGCGCAACGGTGAAGGACCATGTTCGCCGCGGTCGCAAGGCACGCAACGCCGGGCAGTGGACCGAGGCATACGCCGCCTTCAAGGCCGCCTTGGAGGCAGCAGACCCAGCGTCCAGCACGGAGCGAGAGCGCGCGGAGCTCGCCGGCGAGCTTGGTCTCTGCGAGCTCGCCCTGCGCAAGTACCGCGATGCCGCCGAGCACCTGGCCTTTAGCCTCGAGCAGCGCACGGCGCTGCCGCTCGCGCTTCAGCTACGATTCGAGAAAGGAGAACGCGAGGCAACATCGCACGTCGCGACACTCGTGCTCTCGGTCGATCCGCCGGATGCCGAGGTGCTCGTCGACGGCAAGTGGGTAGGCCGGGTCGCGCGGACGTACAAGCTGTTCTTGGAGCCCGGCCAACGCATGGTGCGGGCCCGCGCCCCGGGCCGCCAGGATGGTTTCCATGAGTTCGGGGCTGTGGCCGCAACGGCGTACAACGTCAGAATGCCGTTGGCGCGTATGGCGGTGAGCCAAGCTCCGGAGAGCGCGCCGGGTTCACCGAAGGAAACGCCGAAGACCAGGAGCTCGTCGCCTGCAGCGCGGGGCCGGCCGCCCAGCCCTTGGGCATCCTGGCCAGGCGCCCTGCGCATCACCGGTATCGGGTTGACCTTGGCGACAGGCTCGCTCGGTGCGGTCTTCATGGTTCGTGCGAGGGCCGCCGACGGAGACCTGGACGAGCGGAACGCGAAGCTCGACGCCGTGGGCGTCTCTCAAGGGGTATGTCGGGGAACGCCGAAACCCTCCGCGTGCGGCGAGCTGACGAGTCTCCAACGAGAGCGGGATCTCTTCGCCGGGCTCGGCACGGCGATGGTGGTGACGAGCGGTGTGGTGGGCGCTGCGACTCTGGCTTCGTTCCTCACGGACTTCTCTTTACTGCAGGCTGAACCGACCAAAGCCCGGGTCGCGCTGGTGCCGACGGTCGCGCCGACACAGGCCGGCCTCGTGGCGTACGGCGCGTGGTGATCAGGGGGCCAGGCCATGCTTCTTCTCGAACCGCGACGAATGCGGATGCTGTTGGCTGTAGGCACCGTCTCCACGGTCGGCGCGGGCGGCCTCTCCGGGTGCGCTTACGACGAAAGCTGCTACGACCGACGCCTCTGCGTCACACCACCGACGTCTCTCTGTGACGGCGACCCCACCACGGCGCCGGCGCTCGACGAATGCGGGGTGTTCGTCAGCGCGTCGTCGGGTGACGACAGCAACCCCGGCACGAAGGGCGCGCCGGTGAAGTCCCTGCAGCATGCGATCGGGCTCGCCGCGAGCGGACGAGACCACGGCGAGGCGCCGACTCGGCGCGTGGTTGCGTGCGGCGGCTTGTTCGAGGAGGAGATCTCGCTGCCTTCTGGGGTCGACCTCTGGGGCAGCCGCCTCTGTAATGACGGCGGCGATTGGTCGTATGAATGGTCGGGCATCGGGCCGAATGCGTCGACCGTCATCGCGCCGCCTGCGCGGATCCCGGTGCGGGTCCTCGGGGGCGACGATACGGGCATCGCGGGGGACGACGCGACGTCGGTGATCTTCGGCGTTCGCGCCGTGGCGGCCGACGCCTCCGCGAGTGATGGAAAGTCGTCGATCGCGATGATCTTGAGCTCGGGTGCCCGGGCGATCCTGCGGGACAGCCAGATCATCGCGGGCAATGGCAAGGACGGGGAGCCGGGAAGGGACGCGCACAGCGAACCGGCCAACGGCGGCGTGGTGGGCAACGACGGCGCGGACGCCTGCACCGCGGACGTGGCGATGGGCGCTCTCCCCGTCGTGACGGTGTGCGACGACGGCATCGAGTCGACGGGTGGACCTGGCGGCTACGGCGGGCTCGAGTCGGGGGGCGATGGCGCTGCGGGGCAGCCGGTGCCCGCGGAGAATACAAAAGGCAAAGGCCTTGGAGGCACTGGCGCGGGGAGTGCGCGTTGCAGTGCTGGCGCAAAGGGGATGGACGGCCTTGACGGCGGTCGCGCGGCCGGCGCGGCGGGCATAGGCCAGCTCAGCATGGATGGCTGGATCGGCGTCCGGGGTGAGGACGGGAAAAAGGGCGGCGTCGGCCAGGGGGGCGGCGGCGGTGGCGGCAGCAGATCGCGCGGCGCGATGACGGCGTGCCCGGCGGGCCGACCTCAGGCCGGGGCGGCCGGCGGCTCGGGAGGAAGCGGGGGCTGCGGCGGCCAGGGAGGCAAGGGCGGCGGCTATGGCGGGGCGAGCATCGGCATCATTGCGTTGCAGGGGAGCGCGCTGACGCTCGAGCGGACGGAGGTGTTTGCGGGCAACGGTGGCAACGGCGGGGTCGGCGGGACGGGCCAACCGGGCGGCTTGGGTTGGACTGGCGGCCCAGGTGGCGGAGCTATTGGTGAGATGTGGCCTGCGTGCCGCGGAGGCCAAGGAGGCACCGGCGGCCGCGGAGGCGATGCCGGAGGTGGCCTCGGCGGCCCTTCGTATGGCGTCGCGTCCGTGGGCGCCTACGTGGCCTTCGGTCCGGACGCCCCCGCGAACGCCGGAAGAGGTGGGGAGGGTGGCCTGGCCGGCAATGCAGCGCCTGATGACGACGTCGGGAAGGGCCAGCAGGGCGACTCAGTGCCTTACCGTCAATTCGACGTTCCCGATCCCCCACCGCCCCAGTGAATGTCCCCCCATGCGCGACACGACATCGAGGGAGAACGATGCGAACCACAAGAGCGATCTATCTGTCCCCCGCGCTGCTCCTGGTCGCGGCCGGCTGCGGCACCGCACCGGGTCCCAACGAGCCGGGCGGAACGGGGTGCGACGGCACCTCGTCGTGTCAGGGTGACGCGCCGACAGAGTCGTTCTGTCTCGAGCGCCTCGCCGCGGACGTGTGGGAGGATGGCTGCGGGGTGTTCGTGGCCGGCGTCTGGGGCGACGGCGACGACGCAAGCCCGGGTACGAAGGAGCGGCCTGTGCGCACGTTGCAGCGTGCCGTGGAGCTCGCACGTGCCGCACGCGGGCGCGTGTTCGCGTGCGCCGACGGCTTCTTCGGGCCCCTCACGCTGCCTTCCGGCGTGGATCTCATCGGCGGCTTCAGCTGCATCGACTGGAAGCGGATGCCCCGCTTCGCGCGCTCGCTGATTCAGATTTCAGCTACCGACGGCATCGCCCTGACCGTCGTACCGGCGAGCGCCGGAGATACGGGAGCCTCGGACGGGGTATCGACGATCGTCGACATGCGGTTCAAGTCGGCCGGCCCGATCGGAATGGTCGTGCAATCCGGCACGGTCGTGGAGCTCATCCGGAGCGAGGTTGGCACGTCGTACGGATGGGCAGGTCACGATGGGGAGGAATGGGACGGGCTAAATCACGCAGCGATCGGACCGGATGGCGTGTACGGCGACGATGCGTGCTCGGCAGACACCGTTTCCGGCGGCTCGGCGGTGGTGAATCGGTGCGACGGTGGAATCCCGAGCGTTGGGGGCAAGGGAGGTGACGGGCTCCCCGACGGCGCGGAGGACGGGGATGACGGGGAGCCGACGCCAACTCCAGACGCCACGCACGCTGGCCGGGGAGGAGGCGGGGACCTGCCAGGCATCCATTGCAACGGTGGAAACAACGGGATCTCCGGCATGTACGGCGTCGTAGGCACTGCGGGTCAGGGCATCGGGCGTATCACCGAGACAGGCTGGGTGGCCGACTGGGCAGGCGACGGCGGCAGGGGCATGCCGGGTCAAGGCGGCGGAGGCGGCGGCGGCCGTCGAGGGGGGCTCACCGCGTGCGGCGTGGCCGCCAAGGGAGGCGCCGGCGGCGGCTCGGGAGGCGCCGGCGGCTGCGGCGGCAGGGGCGGCCGCGGGGGCGAAAACGGGCACCCGACCATCGGCATCGTCGCGCTCCACGCCAAGCTGACGCTGCGCGATAGCGTCGTCACGACCATCGACGCGGGCCCAGGTGGCAACGGCGGGGAGCCCGAGGAAGGCGGCGATGGGGGCCGAGGCGAACTAGGCGGCGCCGTGGGGGACGGCACATGGTCCTGTCAGGGTGGCGACGGCGGCCGAGGGGGCGACGGCGGCTACGGCGGCCCCGGGCGCGGCGGCGACTCGATCGGCATCGCCTATCTCGACGAGGACCAGCTCACGCTGGAGGGCGTGACCTACGAGCTGGGACCGCCGGGAAAGGGCGGCGTGAGCTGGGATTGGTCGGGCGACGTGATCACGGGGGAGGACGGCATCCAGGCCGAGACGCAGCGCTTCCCCGAATAGGATCACGGCACATCAGGCGAACCCTGTAAACGCTGGGAGCGGCGGGGCACCACTTCCGCACGCCAGCGTCACTGGTCGCGCGTTCCTTGGTCACTTCGGGGTCCCTCTGTGAGATCGCGTCGCCGTTGCCGGCGTCGCGTCGCCGCCCCCGCATCGCACGGCAAGCCTATGTCCCTGGCCTGCTCGGCGTCAGGATGGGCTCTACCGAACGGAATACGCTATCATTCTGCTGAGGACCTAGAAATTCTCAGCTTCGATGCGGCATAACCGAAGGCATGAACCATAAGCCAGAACGTGGCGCTCGCCAGCTTAATGTAAGCGGGCCAGCGAACAGCCGAACGCTTGAAATGGTTGGCCACGACCTCGATGGCGTCAGCGAATTCTTCATCAACCAAACGACAAGGAACGAAGAGTCGCGTGAGCCGGTACAACATCTCCACATGAATCATCGTGCGTTGCGCAGCAATCACCTGATCAGCTGGCAGCTCCACGATCCAAGAGTGCTTAACTCGAAGCTCTTGAAGCGCGGCCACTCCAAAGGCTTCCTGTAAGCCACGACGCCCACTATTCTGCCTTCTCCTCGCTACCTCGCGAAAAAGCTCATCGCTACCATGTAGAATTTCCTTAAGCTGAATGCTCAGCAGCTGCGCCATCACATGGCCTGTCAAGTGCTCACACTTAAGCTCCGAATTTCCCACCAGCTCTTCGAGCCTGTAAGCCATGTCCTCGACAATATAGTCAACCATCACAGGCGAATATGCATTCTCGAAGTGTGGACGCAATCGCCAATCTAAGACGATCCTAATTTCCTGCCTCGGTTGGCGACGAGATCCAGAGCGCGGATAGGACCGCATCCACAGCACCACCGCTGTCTCGATCTCCGCCCTGCGACAAGGGTCGAAATTCATTGCCCACCACCCGGAACACCCAGAAAGAGCCCCATTACAACATCTTTCTGCTCCATAGCAGCCTTTGCCCCGATCGCATTCAGCTTATAATACCTTCTAGGGCGACCTCCGCGCTCGGGAATAGGCTCTCCTTCGTAGCTGTCCAGAAGCCCCTCTCTCTCGAGCTCTCTCAGCGCGGGATAGACGCTGCCCTGACCGAGTACAAGCCTCCCGCTTGTATGCTTTTTCACCCGCTCAATCAGGTCGAGCCCGTAACCGGGCCCAGATATGAGGGCTTGGAGTAGGGCCGCCTTCGCGGTCACCGGTGCATCCATACTCGGCAGTGTAATATCAAAGCTTGAGGATGCAACATCAAAGTTTGAGGAACGAAGAACATCCTACATCATCGCACACCGTAAGCGTCCGACCATCGCCATGGGCACAGCCCCTTGCGGCTCTGGCCCACTCCGCCTTTGTCGTTATCGCTTCCTCCTTCGTCGCGATGGGGACTGGTAACCGCCCCCGACGGGGTGGTCACGATGGCGTTGGCCGGGCGCTTACGGAGCGGCGTACGCCTCGGGCGATCCGCCATCGCGTGACCGCCGTAACGTCCGCCGCCGGCGACCGAGGCATCCGCGGAACTCGGCCAGACGGACGCGCGTGTGGGCGCAGGCGTCATTCCTCGTCCTGCGTAGCGCGATCTTCAAGTCGCTGGATGCGCTGGTGAGCTGTGCCGCCGTCCACCACGACCCAAGGAGCCAGCGGATCATACGCTGTGACACCCCACACCCTCAGCGGCGCTCCTTGAGCGATCTCAGCAAGACCGTGTCGTCTAATTTCATCGCCGACAGCCGTCAACCTATAGCGAGCCTCCAGCATAGGTGCTCTGTCCGTCCTGTAGGGCACACTCTCCAGCGCGGCCTCAGTCCCACGGTGCTCGGCCCACTGGCGCAGCCGCATAGCAAAATAGCAATCGCTGATGCGTATCATCCAAGTCTTCAGCAGCTCCGCGCCAGCAGATGAACGGTGCGTCAATACGTCCACGGGCGTCAGCCAGTCATTTCCGAGACACGAGAGTAAGAGCTCGTCAATCCGAGATAGGGTGAGCTTGCTACCGTCCACCCGAGGAAAAAATGCCGCTTGATGGGTGCCGAGCGCTACGAGATCCTTGCGCCCCCCCTCGGTGGCCAGGACCGGAGACCGACCGGATACCTTTCGCCAAGAGCGCGCCATGTGCTGGACGCGCGTCCGAGATAGAGCGCGCGCGTCGTCCAAACCGCGGCGCGCATCAGCCGGTTTCACATGGACGAACCCACGGCTAAATCCATCCTCCGGCGCATCTCCCAGGATGACGATGTCGAGGTCCGGGTGCTCGGGCCGATAGCGGAGCCTCCATGCGCAGAGCGCCCACAGCATCAGCCTATCGCTCCACAGCCCGGACGTCCACACAGTGATTTCCTGACGCGATCTCAACGCATCGATAACATCATGGAACCGCGAACGAAATCGCGTCCTTTCCCGCCCTCGAATGCGCCAATAATCGCACCGCTGCTCACAATGGACTTCGGGATCGGACGCGCACGGCCCCTCAAGCATGCTGTCGCCAATGCGATGCACAGGAAGGCGAAGCCCGCGCTGGACCGCTCTCCGAATGTCCTCATTTGTAGCGACGTGAACAGTCATTGGAACCTCAGAATAAACACTTCTTGCATTCCGGCGATGGAGGATCCCCGGACTCACACCGTTTAAAGCAGCTCCGACACTTCGAGCCTTCGCTTCCCGATCCTGGTCGTGCACAAGACCACGGGCCGCGGTTCATGCAATCCTGATACTTCTCGTTACAGCTTTTATTACTTGTTTGCTCGCAACCTTCTCGACAGCTCTTATATCTAGCGTGTGCGCTATCCTGACACGCTGTTCGCTGCGCCTCGTCCTCGGATTTTCCACACTGAACATTGTCAGACTCGTAGTCCGCCTCGCATTTTTCCTCACATGGTGTCTGGCTCGCGATGTTGCAGACTGGAGGAGAAGGCGGATCCATGTCCTGCGTCTCCAGCGGTACGGGCCCGAAGCCGCCGGCCCCTGTCTGGCCGAACCCGTAGCCGCCTGCTCCTGTCGCGGTGATGATGATGCCGCCGGCGCCGCTTTCGCCCTCACTCCGGAGGTAGCAGTCTCCGACATCGAAGTTGCACCCCGCTACACCGAAACATAGAAGAGCAAACACCTTGTTCATTTCGACTCTCCCCCGAATCTCCAGATAGGCCCAGCGGTCACCATCACGACCACGCTCCCCGGAAGAAAACTGCTGCTTCCGCCGGCCCAGTCCACGTTGAGGCTCGTGGATACGCCCAGACGCCCAGCGAAGTACCAGTCGGACTGTGCGCGCCCGCCTGGAGCAAGCCCCATCACGCGGTTACAGAGCACGGCACCGCATACCGGCATGGAGTAGAGCGACAGGGCTGGACCAAGGCTGACGTTGCCCGTCTTCGTGACATATCCAACGGTAACCGCCGTTCGATCGTAAACTCCTACACGTGCCCCCGGAATGATGCTGAGCATGTTGTGGACTTCGATCCGGAAGTCCCGCTCTTTTCGCCAGAGCCAGCCGGCGAAGGGGCTGACAGCCAGCTTGGGTTCGGTCCCGACCTGGATCCCACCCACGCTCACGCCACCGCTGAACTCGAGTGCCTGCGCCGCCGCCGGAGCAAGGACGAGTGCGGATGCGCAGAGCAGGCCGACGTTGGCGTGAGCGCACATGGACATGGCGGAAGCCCTGGCCAGCTCGCGACGCGCGCTGTGGGGCACGAACGATTTTCCTGGGCGTGTGGCGCGGGCGTCAACGAGAAACGCTGCAGTGCAACCGCCATGGATGGGGGTCGACCCGTCCCAGGTGTACGCCGGTGCGCGAGGCGGCTACGCGGCTGGAGTGTTCGTCAACCATTTGGTTGGCGAACGGCCCTCGCCCGTAAATCCGCAGCGCCGCGACTATTCGGCTTGACCCTGGCGGCCACACCGTGCTTCCCGGCATGCGCTTCGACCTCTACCACCGCAGCGGCGGAAAGGGCCGCGCCGAGCTCGCGCCCACACGCCTCGTCGCAGGCGCCCCTCCTGTACTCGGCCAGATGGGCGACGGCGCCACGCTCGCCCGTTGCCAGCGTGCTCCTGCGCTCGGCCAGGTGGAGAGCCACTGCCCCGAGCTGGCCGACGTTCGCCTCGACATCTGCGACGGCCCTGAAGGTGCCCAAGTGGACGACGGAGGCCCCGAGTTCGTGCCCGAGGACCTCGACGCCGGCTAGTTCCGCCCGCCCGAAGTCCGGCCAGGGATGGCCGGACTTCGGCGCCGCTTCGCGGCGGCTTCGCGCGGGCTGCCTGAGCCAGCGAGGGCGAGGGAGATCCTCGCGCGGCTTGGGCTCCCGCTGAAAGTTCCAGAATGCCGAGCGCGCGATCCCACGGAAGCCCCCCGTGTCAGCTACGTCGGAGCGCGCAAGAGCACTTTCGCGGACGCAGCGCCGAGGACCACGCCAGCGCCTGCGCCGATGAGACCCGAGATGCCGAGGCCCGCGCAGCCCAAGCTCGCGGCCAGGACCGCAATGCCGCTCGCCCCCAGCCAGGTCGATGCGGGCGCCGAGCCCCGGACGAGGCGGGTGCCGAGCCACACACCCGATGGAACGCCGACGCCCAGGCACACGGCGGTGCACACCGAGACGAGCGGCGCGTCCGCGCAGGCCGGAGCCACCCGGGCGACGGCGAGCCCCGCCAGGAGCGGCAGCGCGCCAGCGAGGAGCCCGTAGCGCACCGAGTCCGCCCCCTGCCGGTCGCGCCAGCGCAGGAAGAAGCTCGCGCCGAGCAGGAGCACTCCGAGGCACGCGCAGGTCTCGCGCTCGCCCGTCTCGATCACGCAGACGAGCACGACAGGCACCAGTATCCACGCCGCGCGCGCAGCAACGCGCAGCCGGCCGACCTCGTATGCGCGGAGGCCAAGGCGCTTCAGCTGCTCACGGTTCACCATGGATGTGCCTCCAGATTCCGCGCAGACGGTCGAGCGCGCGCTGCTTGCGCTTGCGGAGCGTGGCGCCGGCGGCATCGGACGTGCCGTCCACGAGCCCGAGCGACACCCGATCCTCCTCCGTGAGTGAGCCTACGGCCTGCTCGAAGGCGAGCGCGATCTCCCGCGCGAGGAGCTGCTCCTCCTGCGACGCCGAGCCATCCAGCTGGCCTGCCACGGACGCTTCGTCGAAGACCTCGCGGCGGCGCTGGAGCCGGCGGCGGTACGTCATGATCTCGTAGCTGGCGATCCCGAACGCCCAAGAGAGGCCGTCGCGGCTTCGATCGAACTCGGCGATTCGAGCGCAGACCTTGTAGAAGACCTCCTGCGCGACGTCCTCGGCATCCGCGCCCCGGCCCACCCCACGCTCCGCGAACGAGAGGATCACGGGCCAGAGGTCGTCGAGCAGAACGTCGAACGCGGTCCGGTCTCCATCGGAGAGCCGAACCATGGCGTGGTGGATGGCTTTCCGGCGGGCTGCGTCCATGCGTACTTGGCCTTACCTCGACGACCCCGAACGATCGCAAGCACTCGGGCACGCTACGGTAGGCGGGCGGCGTTCGCGCGTGACCCGAAAATCGTCCGGGCCGGTGGGTCACGCTCGGTCCGAGGCTGCCTAGTGGGGGGCGCGCGGCTCGCGGTGAGCCGTCCAAAGGAGCCCACGAATGAGCACGCCCTCGGTCCACACGTCAGAACCCATCCTCTCGAAGCGCCACCTCGGTCTCGCTGGCGTGGCCGCCTTCATCGGCTGCGCTGCCTGCTGCGCCATCCCGCTGCTCGCCGCCGCGGGCCTCGGCAGCGGCGCCATCGCCACGCTCTCGTCGGTGTTCCGCCCGGGCTCTGAGCTCCTGGTGGGCGGGAGCGTGTTTGTCGTCGCTCTGGGCGTGATGGCCGCCCGGAGGTGGTTCAAGAGGAACGATGCCTCGGGGTGTGGTCCTGCCTGCAAGGTTGACGGAAGCTGCTGCGCTCGCGGCGCGGCGACGAGGAGCGCGTGATGTCGAAGGACCCCTCGCCGTGCGGCTGCGCGACGTTCGCGGAGCCGATCGTCTGTACGCTCACGGGGCAGGAACAGCAGGCGAGGCGCGCAGCCGAGTTCCGAGACGCGTTCGTTCACCTCGAGCGCACGGAGCCGCTGGAGGGCGCCTTCCGTTGGCACTTCCGCGGCGAGCCCGCGCTCGAAGCTCACCTCCGCGCCCTGGCGCGGCGCGAGCAGGAATGCTGCCGCTTCTTCGACTTCCGCATCACGCGCGAGGGCACCTCGATCGTCTGGGAGACGCGCGGACCAGAGAGCGCCGCCGGAGTGCTCGAGGAGTTCATGCGCCTCCCCGAGACGCTGCGTAGCGAGCCGACGCTCGACGCGATGCAGCGCGCCCTCGGCGACGCCGGGCTCACGTTCGTATCCGAAGCCGGACGGATCAGCCTGCCGGTAGAACCTGGCTGAAACGGGACGAACGGTACACTCTCGCCTCGGATGAATCCGCTCGCCATCGTCCCGTTGTTCGTGATCACAGCAGTCGCCGAGATCACGGGCTGCTATCTCGTGTTTTTGTGGATGCGCGGCGGTCGGTCGCTGCTGCTGCTCTTCGCCGCGGCCGTCGCGCTCGGGCTTTTCGCCTGGCTGCTCTCGTTTCATCCGAGCGCGGGGCGGGCGTACGCGGCGTATGGCGGCGTCTACGTCGCGTCCGCGGTGGTGTGGGGGTGGCTCGTCGAAAAGCAGCTACCAGATCGCTGGGACATCATCGGCGCGGCTGTGTGCCTGATCGGCATGGCCATCATCACCTTCGGGCCGCGCCGGTAGGCTGTCCCGCTACCGCGGGCGCCGCGCTTTGCCCCTCCCGGAGGCGAGGCGCGCGGTCCAGATGCTCGGTGCCCAGGTGGACTGCCTCCTCGCAGGCTGGCCAAGCGCAGCGATCCGAAGCCGCGCCCTTGACGACCCGCGACCGCCAGCACCGGCACGGGCGCGCGCCCATGGCCCCGTACAGCTCCCCCGGCCTCCCCGCGCTTGCCGCCACAGCTGCCAGGTTCAGCAGCCAACAGTCCGGAACCATTCGGGATTGTTTTTGCGTGTGGAAATTGTTTCTCCCTTGCAGCACACCTCGCCGAAGACGCTCGCGGCCCGGAGCAGCCGCCGCTCCTCGGACCCCAGCGCCGCGAGCCGCGCCTCCACCATCCCCAGCACCGTCTCCGGCAGCGCGCCGGCGCGCCCCTCGGCGACCGCGCGGATCAGCTCCTCGAGGTAGAACGCGTTGCCGCCTCCCTGCGCCACGATGGCGGCGACGGTCGGCGCGTCGCTCGCCTCGCCGAGCGCGCTCCGCACGAGGAACTCGGCGGCCCGGGCGGGCAGGGGGCGCAGCTGGAGCTCCGAGCGCCCCCGATCCATCCAGAGCCGGGGGAAGAGGTCATGGACCTCGGGCCGCGCGAAGGCGATGACCACGTACGGCCGATCGCTCAGCTCGCGCAGCGCCCGATCGAAGATCCGCACCGAAGGCGCGTCCCCCCAGTGCAGATCCTCCAGCACCACCAGCATGGGCTGCGCGTCCGTCACGGCGCGCGCATGATCGATGTACGCCTGCTCGACCCGCTCTGCCATCAGCGCCGGGCTCTGCCGCGCCGCTCGCAGGAGCGGCAGCTCTTCGTCCGGGAAGGGCGCGCCGATCAGCTCTCCGAGGAACGCCGCCACCCGCGCGCGATCGGCCTCGGCGAGGAGGCGCCCCGCGGCTCGCTCGATCTTCTCGCGGCGCACCGGGGCGGCCTCGCCTGCCGCGATCCCGAGCGCGCTGCGCAGCGCCCCGGCCAGCATCGCGAACGCCGAGCCCGCGCCGATGGAGTCGCCGCGGCCCACGCCGAGGTCCATGGCGGGGTAGCGCCGCTTCAGCAGCTCCAGGAGCTCGTGGCGCAGGCGCGACTTGCCCATCCCCGCCGCCGCCGTCACCAGCGCCATCGCGGCCTGCCGATCCTCGAAGCTCCCCTCGACGGTCTGGAGGAGGCCGCGCAGCTCACGGTCGCGGCCCACGTAAGGGCTCGGCTTGCCGAGCAGCTTGCGCGCCTCCTCGCCGACCTCGCGCTCGGCGAGCAGCCAGAGCGCGCCGCCCTGCTCCAGCACATCGAAGCGCACGTCGAGCAATGCCAGCGTGACCGCATCGATCTGGACGCCCTGGTGGCGCTCCTCGCGCTCGAGCGCGCGGCCGACCGACGTGCGCGCATCGAGCAGCGAGGCCGCCCGCTCCAGCACCTCGCCGATCGGCATACGCCCCGTGTCCTCGGCCCGGCCCGTCACCTGCGCGACGTTCCATGCGTTCGCCGGCAGGGTCGCGCGGATCCGTAGCGCGCAGCGGGCCGCGAGCGAGGCCACGTCGGTCGCGCTGCCGGCGCCGGTCACCGTCGCCACCACCGTTCCATCGCAGAGCTGCTCCACCCGCGCGCCCAGCGGGGTCGCGACGAGCCGCACCTGTGCGAGCGCGTCGAGGGACACCGCGTTGAGCGGCACGGTCTCCTGCGAGGGGCTCGGGCGCTCGCGGGTCGGCTGGACCGCCACGACCGAGATGAGGCGCTTCTCGTCGCCGGTGATCGGCGCGACGCTCCGATCCGCCGAGGCCGCGTGGCCTCTCGCCTCCCTGATCCCGTCGAGGAGCTGCGCCACCGCCGCGCCGTCGGCCGGCCGCGCCGCCGGCTCTTTGGCCAGCATCCGCGCCACCAGGTGGTCGAGCTCGGCGGGCATCTCGGGCCGCAGCTCCCGCAGGCGCGGCGGCTCCTCCATCAGCAGCTTGGCGAGCAGCGCCATCACGTGCTGCCCGTAGAACGCCGGCAGCCCGGTCAGGCACTCGAACAGCACGCAGCCGAGCGAGAAGACGTCGGCGCGCGCGTCGAGCAGCGCGTAGCTCCCCCGCGCCTGCTCCGGCGCCATGTACCCGGGCGTGCCGAGCATGGTGCCCGTCTGCGTCAGCCGCGTCGCCGTCACATGCTGGCGTGCGATCCCGAAATCGAGGACCTTCACGCGCTCGATCGAGCCATCCACGAGGAACAGGTTGCTCGGCTTGACGTCGCGGTGGACGATGCCGCGCGCGTGCGCCGTCCCGAGCGCTTCGGCCGCCGCGTGCACGACGGCGAGCGCCTCCTCGAGGGGCAGCGCGCCGCGCAGGAGGCGCTCCGAGAGCGTCTCCCCCGCGAGCCACTCCATCACGAGGTACGGCTGCCCCGACGGCGCCGTCCCGTGGGTCACGTAACGCACGATGTGCGGGTGATCGAGGCCCGAGAGCACGCGCGCCTCGTGGACGAAGCGCGCCGCCGAATGCGCGTCGGCCTCGCGCAGCAGCTTGAGGGCCACGGTCGCGCCGCTCGACCGGTCGTGGGCCCGGTAGACCGTCCCCATCCCGCCGGCGCCGGCCAGCGCATTCACCTCGAAGCGGCCGTCGATCACGCTGTCCGGGAGCATCGAGGAGGAGCTTGCCTCCTCGCTCGCCGCCGCCGCAAGGGCGGCGACCCGACCCAGGTTGGGCGAGCGAGCATCCAGCGCGGGATGGCCGGATTGCGGGTGATGAGGCGGATATGATACGTCTCGCCTGATGATGCTTGGGGGGTCTTTGCTCGTCCTCGCCGGCGCGTGCGCGCTCCTCGCGAGCGCGTGTTCCGGAGCGCCGCAGCCCGCCGCCGGCCCGCGGGCCGCCGGCGCCGCGAGCGCCGAGCCCGTTCGCCCCCGGGTTCCCATGTATCCGGCGGCCGAGCTGGACCGGATGGCGCGTATCGCCGCCGCCCGCTGCAAGAAGGCGAACACGCCGTCGGACGCGGCGTGTCTCCTCACGAACGCCTCCACCTTCCTGAGGTACCCACCCGGGGACCCCGATTGCCGCTATGTGGCGGGGACCGCGCTCTCGGTCGCCGAGTGCTCCGAGTTCGAGGAAGGATGCCTGAGCGTGGATCCCCAGGATCTCGTCCGCCAGCTCGATGTCCTGCAGAGCGCCGGGAAGGACTGCCAGCGCGAGCCGACCGACGCCGAGCGCGCCGAGGTGCTGCGGCGCGCCGGCGCGAAGTGACGCGCCGGCCCGAGGCGAGGGCGCCAGCCTGAAGCGCTCTGATTCAGCGTGGGAATGTCCCGCGCGCGCCGCCTTCGCTGGATCGCCCGGCTGCGATCCGCCGGACCCGGCCGTGGACGCGCGTCGCGCCGACGGTGGACGTGTAGGCGTCCATCGCGGCGCGCGCTGTCGATCCGGCGGATCACTCGGCCGCGTGATAGCAGACGTCGAGCTTCGGCCTGCGCGCGGCGTCGGGATACTCGCTCGCGCGGAAGTCCGTCCTGTTGCTCTCGTCGACCAGCGCGACACCGTGGTTCGGCTGAGCGCCATCGACCCAGCCCTGCACGAGGGACGTCAGATCGGCGGTGACGAACGCGTCGGTCTGCGCCAGCGTGGCGAGGGAGGCCTCGACGGCAGGGCCGTATCCGCTGAACCCGCCCCCATGGAGCGTCGATTCCTCCCAGGCGCCGTTCACGCGGTGCACGGTCACGACGCTGCCCGCGGGCTTCCAGGCATAAGACAGCGATAGCGTCGCCGAGGTCACGCTGGAGCCCTCCGGGATGAACGACAGATCGTAGGCGAGGACCGCCGTCGCCGGCTGGACCGCGCTCGCGCTGGTGATGAGGTAGGGATACGCGCCGTACGCCCAGCCCGTCGTGGGACCCTCGACGAAGGAGTCCTGCACGGCGCCGAACGCGCCGCGACGAACGCTGATGCACTCGAGGTCGCAGGCGTTGCCGAGGCCGTCGCCGTCGGAGTCGCCTTGAGCGGCGTTGGGCTCGGCAGGGCAGTTGTCGCTCGCGTCGGGCACGCCGTCGCCATCCATGTCGGGCGCGATGCGGAAGCGCGCGACGCCGGGGTCGTGGTCGCTGGCCTGGTCGGCGAACTCCGCATTGACATGGACGACGTCGAAGCCAATGAGCTTCGGCCCGGCCAGGTTGGCGCTGACCAGCACGTGGTCGAGCGACTGGCCATTGCCGTCGAACACGTACGTGTAGCGCTCCTCCGGCGGGAGCGTCTCGATGAGCGTCGTCAGCCCGGCGTCCTTGAGGATGCCGAGCGGCGCCGAGAACTGGAAGTCGTTCAGGTCGCCCAGGACCACGACGTTGGCGGAAGGATCGCTGTCGAGGATCTGCCGCACGAAGCCGGCCACCACGGTGGCCTGCTGCCGCCGCTGGGCCTCGCTCGAGAGGGTCGGGGGCTGGAAGCGCCCGTAGAGCGGCTCGTCGCCGCCCTTGGAGTTCCAGTGGTTGGCCACCACGAACAGCGGCTGTCCGTTCCAGCGGAACTCGCCCGCCAGCGGCTTGCGGCTGCTGGCGAAGGCCGGATTGCCCGGGTCGATGCGGCCGGGGCTGTAGCGCAGCGACACGCCGCCCGCGCCGCCGAGCACCTCGTTCGGCGTCAGGGCGCCGGCGCCCGGGCGATCGACGAACTCGAGCCCGCGGTCGGTCCGGAACAGGAAGCCCACGCGGATGTTGCCGCCGGGCTCCCCGCCGTCCGTGCCGTCGGCCGGATCGATGCTGCGGAATTGATAGGTGCTGGGCCCGCCCGGCACGGCCGCGATCGCGGCGATGAGCCGAGCGAACGTGGTCGAGGCGTCCACCACTCCATTGTTGGTCGGTCCGCTGTTGTCCTGGACCTCTTCGAGCGCGACGAGGTCGGGGCTGCCGAGGTTCTCGACGAGGATCCGCGCGAGGCGATCGAACTTGTCCTGCGGGTCGCCCGGATCGAGGTTCTCGACGTTGAAGGCGGCCACATCGAGGTCGTCGGCGGTCCGCGGTCCGAGCGACGTGACCTCGCGCGAGAGCGTCGAGGTCGCCGCGGGGAGCGCCTCGTCGACCGGCAAGAGCTTGTAGTTGGCGAAGTTGTAGTCGACCGTGCCCACGATCGGCCCGGCGAACGTGGCGCCCACGTCCAGCGCGGGCGGCGAGGCGCGCAGGGGCACCTGGAGCAGGATCCGCTCCGGGTTGAAGTCGCCGGGGCTGACGACGACGGCCCCGCGCTCGCTGCGCAGGCCCGCCGCGTCGCCCGTGGCCGCGTCGCGGTCGCCCGGGACCAGCGCGATCTCCGCGGTCCCGGAGCTCGAGAACTCGCGGGTGGGGCCCACGACGGCCGGGGCGTTGATGCTCACCCGCATGCCCTCGAGGCTCTCCCAGAAATCGATGCCGTCGGCCTCGGGGTCGAAGCCGCTCGCGGCCTCGACGCTGCCGCTGGCGTCGTCCTCGATGACCTGCGTCGGGGGGCGGCGCGCGCCGGGCGCGAAGCCGATCGAGACCGGGGCCGGCAGCGCGTGGCCGCTCGAGAGGACGGTGATCTGCGGGCGGGCGAGCTCGGTGACCGTCAGGTTGTGGTACGCGCTGCCGCGGGAGGGCGTGCACGGGTCCGCGCAGCCGGCGCGGTACTCCGTGACCTCGCCGGTGAGCTCGACGAGGTCGCCGACCCTCACCGACGGCGCGGCGCCGGTGAAGACGAGCAGCCCCTCGGAGGTGGCCGGATCGGTGTCCGGCGCCGGCGACTCCACGGTGAAGCCGTTGCTGCGCAAGGTCGCCACGAGGCCTGTCGTCTTCACGACCGCGCCCGAATGCGGCGAGAGGTGCGCGCGCCCCTGGATGTCGTGGATCGCGAGCGCCTGTGCCGCCTGCGCCGTGGTGAACGAGACCGAGACGTCGGCGGGCAAGGGGTCGATCGTCCCGTTGCTCCCCGGGTCCTGCTCCTGCACGCCGCTCGCCCGCACGACGAGGAGGCACGCGGCGCCCGGGGGGAGCGGCTCGGCCGGCGTGAGCGTGAAGGCGAGGGGGCCGCCGCTGACCGCGATCGGGCGCGCGCTGCCCGCGCAGGAGAGCTCGAAGGCCTCCGCCGCGACGACCGCCTCGCTGAACGTCACGCTCAGGCTCGCGGTCGGGTCGGCGCCCGTCGCGCCGTCGCCGGGCGCCGTCGAGGTCACCGCCGGTGGGGTGTCGCCGCCGCATTCGAGCGCGGCGGTCGAGGTGTTGCGGGGGGTAGGCGCCCCGGTCGAGAGGTCGTCGACGTTGCTGCCCGTGTCCTGGCAGCCGGCGCCCTGCCGGAGCGACGCCGTCGCGTTGGCGGTCGCCGGCGCCGGCGCGGCGCCCTCGAAGTAGCTCGCCCCGCCGAAGCCGACCAGATCCTCGATCAGCGCCTCCTGGGCCGCCGAGCAGGGCGCGGTGCCGCCGTTGCAGCCGAGGCCCGTGGCCTGCCGGACGAGGGCGACCTTGCCGGCCGAGCCGCTCATGTTGATGGGGGTCGGATCGACGAGGTCGGCGGCGGGGAGCGGCGCACCGCTGCCCGAGCCCCCGGCCTCCTGCACGAGGAAGTACTGTCCGGGCTGCAGGGTGATCGCGGGCAGCTCCGTGAGCTGGGTCGTCGTGGCCCCGAGGGCGCCCGTCCCGCTGGCGCTGGCGTACTGGATGGACCACCCCGCGAGCGACACCGGTTCGTTCGACCGATTGAACAGCTCGATGAAGTCGTGCGTGAAGACGGCCCCAGCGTTGCCCCCGCCGCCGTACACCTGGCTGATGACCACGCGCCCGCTCGGGAGGGTGGCGGCGAGCTCGGCGGTCCCGAGATCGCCGGGCTGCTCGGCGGCCCCGAGCTCACCGGGCTCAGGTGAGCCGCCGCAGCCCCAGGCGGTCGCGAGCGCCATGGCCGCCGTCCATCGAACGCGGTCACGCCGAAGAAGAGAATACCCCGCGCGCGAGAGGGCGCGCGGGAACAAGGGTAACTTTAGCACGATGACACCTGTTGGCCTTCGAAGGCGATTGCAAGGAATGGCCGAAGCAGACAGCAGCGGCCACTTTCACGCTACGCTGGAATGCGCGTTGTGAATGTCACGTCTCCATGAAATCGCAACTGGCCAGTCCGGCCGACCCCCGGAGCCCGGGATGCTGCGCGAGGAGATGTTTCGATTCGATGATAAGTTTGTCGGGGAGTCGCAACAGAGACGACACGTCCTCGTGCGGTTCGCCGTCGTGTTCGCCGAGGCTGGCGTGACCCGACCCGGGTCGGGGGTGGCGGGGTGGTGACCGGCCCGCCGTTGGTGCGGGACCCAGGGCGCGATCGAGGACCGGGTGGCGGGGGTGGCGTCGACCCGACGGAGGTGCCTCTTGTGCCCTCATGTCGTGTGGAGTGCTCCCTGGGCTGACCCGTGCCCGGCGTATGGCGCATTTGTGGCGCTCCTGCCCGCTTCCTTGTCTCCGCCCTACTTGCCACGAGGGGGTAATACGTCCTGAACTGAACCAGGCGTGTCCTCGATGCGCATCGCAATCCTCTCGACCTATACGCACCCGAGCCGACTGCTCCGCAAGGAGCGCTCGAACATGCAATCGTCCGTGCCCGAGCTGCTCGCGGCCCTGTGCCCGCCCGCGCGGATCCGGCCCCGCAGGGCGGGCCGCTCCAGCGCGGCTGCGTGAGGCGAGGGGGCTGCGCCCTCGTTGGACGAACAGGGACGATCGCATCGTGGATAGGGATGCCATTGCACGTATCGAGAGAACCCTCGCCGAGCAGGTCCACGTAAGAGAGGCTCTCTTTACCGTCCTTCGGCAGGACGGTAAAGAAGTACAGCGCGTCGTCGGGCGGCGCTGGGATGCAAGACTCCGTTCTCCCCACCTCCCCATCGGTTGCCTTCGTGGTGAAGGCGTGCGTGCCCGCCTGCCGGATTCCGGCGCGTGGGGGCAAGGGTGCCGAGACGCTAGGTGATCGTGGCAGGTCCGCTGGATCCGGCGATCTCGAGGGATGGTGGCGACCGCAGCCCCAGGACGACGGGATGCTCGTCGCCGAGCTTCAGTGCGAGCCCGCTCGCCGCCGAGCGCATCTCGTCCGCCCCGGCGGCATCTCCGGCTTCGAGGCGGAGCCGGCCTCTCTCGAAGCGCATTTGAAGCGTCTGATCGTGCTCCGCGCCGAGCGTGCGATCCGCGATCGCGACGGCGCGATCGATCGCGCGGAGGCCCTCTTCGGGCTGCCCACGCCGCGCGAGGACCCAGGCCAGCGCCTGGAGCACCCGCGCGACGAGAGGCTCGGTCTCGGCATCCATGCCCGGCTCGCCTCGCAGCGCGGCGAGCGCACCCTGGAGCAGCTCGTGGCCCCGGGCGAGCTCGCCCCGCTGTGCGAAGGCCCAGCCCAGGGCGTACTGCGTGCTCGCCGCGTACGCATTGTTCGGCTTCAGCGTGCGGGTCTGGATCGCGCGCGCCGCCTCCAGATGGGTCACCGCCTCCTCGAGACGACCCTGGTAGATCGCCACCCAGCCGAGCGCGTGCAGCGTCCGCGCGGTCTCCGGACCATCGGTTCCCGGGGTAGCCTCGTTGATCGCGAGCTGACGCTTGATCGCAAGCGCGCGCTCGAAGGCTTCTCGGGCGTCCGCATACTTGCCCTGCGCCATCAGCGCCCAGCCGAGCGCGTGCCGGTTGCGCGCGGTCTCGGCATGGCACAGGCCGAGGAGCCGCTCATTGTCCCGCAGCGCCTTCTCGAGCGCGTCGATCGCCTCGGGATAGCGACCCTGCCCGGCCAGCGCTCGCCCATAAGCGTGCAGCGCGTGGGAGAGCTCCGGCCGCTCCGTGTCACCGTACTCGGACGTGAGGAGCCCGAGCGCCCTCGAGAGGTGCGCGATGGCGCGGCCGTAATCCTCGCGAAGGATGTGCGCGCGCCCCGCGAGGATGTCCACCTCCGCGACCTCGCGGCGCGGCATGTCCGGGGTCGCGTTCACGATCCGCTCCGCGCGCTCGAACAGCGGCAGCGCCTCCGTGTACCGGCCCTCGTAGCAGAGGACCTGCCCCATGGCGCCGAGCGTGCACGAGAGCTTCCAATGCGCGTCGCCGAGCGTCGCCTCCTTGATCGCGAGCGCTCGCCGGTAGAGCGCGAGCGCGTCATCGTGCTTCCATTGCCGCTCCAGCGCGCGGGCCTGTTCGTGAAGGAGCTCGCCGAGGAGCGGCGTCGCGTCCGCCCCCTTCGCCGCGAGACGGGCGAGCTCGGCGGCTCGGGCGTACTCGCCGATCACCAGCAGGTGCTGCACGAGCCGCAGCGTCATTTCGATGCTCTCCGGCTGGACGGGGGCGGCGGAGACGAGCCTCTCGACGGTGTGCTCGATGTGCGGGCGATGCGGCGCCAGCTGGAGGAGCGAGAGAGGGTCGCTGGGGATTCTCCTTACGAGGTTTGCCAGCGCGTCGTTCGCCGCCCGCTCGGCCGTGCCGTTCTGGACCTTGTGATCGCGGTCGCGCGCGTACCGCTGGATGAGCCGGTGGAATACCACGAATGGCGCGTCGTAGCGGACCAGGCCGAGATCGAGCAGGCGCTCCAGCGCCTCGCTGAAGCTCTCCCCCGCGTCCGCCGGCTGCACGGCGCGGCGCGCGGCGTCCAAGAGGAGGTCGCCGTGGATGCGCATCGGGGCGAACCAGCCAGCGACGAGCAGGACCTGGAGCGCGAACCGATCCAGCGGGCTCGCCTGGTCGAGCTGGCCCACGCTGGCGTCGATGAGGCGGCTGATGCTCTGGTCGTTGCTGTAGACCACGTCGAACTCGGGCCGATCGAGCCATGGCGACGCGTCCTTGCTCCGTAGATCGGCGAGCAGCGTGGAGGGGGTGCGGACCCTCTTGGCGAGGAGATGCGAGGCGACCATCAGCGCGAACGTCAGGTAGCCGAGCGCCTCGGCGAGCTCGTTCGCCGCCGCGCGCTCTCGGTCGTCGAAGCGCTCCGTACCGAGCAGCAAGGCGAGCGCGACATCCTTGCTCAGCGGCTCGACGTTGATGTAGAGCGTGCCATCGAGATCGGTGCGACGTGTCGTGATGAGCACCCTCGTATTCCCCACGCGAGGCAGGTGACGCAGATAGCATGTGCGGTCATCGACGTTGTCGAGCACGAGCAGGTGAGGTCCGCCCCGCTCGAGCGCGGCGCGGACCGCCGCGGCCGTCTCGGTGACGAGCTCCATGGGCGGACGCGGCAGGCCGAGCGTCGTGGCGAGAGCCGCGAAGCGGGCCGTGAGCTCGGGGCCCTTGGCGTTGACCCAGAGGACCGTCTTGCGCGCGTCGAGGTGTTCGTGCGCATAGGCGAGGGCGATCTGCGTCTTGCCCATCCCCGGGAGCCCACACAGGCTGACCGCGGGTGGCTTTGATCCAGCGAGCAGCTCGCGCAGGCGCGCGAGCAGGTCGCTCCTGCCGACGAACTGGGTGTTTGGCCGGCAGGGGATGTTGTGAACGACGTGGCGCTGCCGATTCCCGGGCTCGTCGGGGATGGCCTGCAGCATGCGCTCGAAGACGTTCGCCTCGACGACGCCGCCCGCGAGCCGCTTCGCATTTTTGAGCCAGGTAGTGAGCGGCGCGCTCCCATCCGCGAGCCGTTCCCCGTTGAGCGTGTTGAGGTCCGTCAAGAGCTGAGCGCCTGGCGCACCAGCGGAGCTCATCCCCGCCGTCAAGTACGGATCGAGCCCTGCGAGGAGGCTGTCGCGGTGCTTGTCGAGCCCCGCCTCAACGGCGGCTGCGTAGATCTCGCCGATCTGATCGAAGCTTAGCAGGCGCGGGTTCGGCATCGTCTGGCGGAGTGTGGCGCAGGGCTTGCGACCAGAAATCCTGAATATCGTCCGCTGAGGTAACGCCGTCAAGCTCTATGCGCCGCCGCGCGCGCACCATGTCCGGAGGCGGCTCAGCGCCTGAGGATGTTAGTCACCAGGCTTGCTCTGCCGCTCTTCCGAACGCCCCCGGTCCGCGCCCGGCCTCACGCCTTGTTCACCCACCCGCGGATCACCCCGAGCACTTCCTCGGTGATGCGCGGCGCCGAATTCGCCTGGACGCTGAGGTGCGCCGCGGCGCCGACGCCGTAAGCGTGGATGCCGACGACCTTCGGCCCGTCGTCCCGGTGGAGCCACACGGGGGCGCCGCTCTGCCCGCCCATCGTGTCGATGTCGTAGAACATGCGGTGCGGCGTCAGGTGCACGATCTGCTTGGCGTGGAACCATTGCTCGGTGCCCAAGAGTTCGTCGATCCCCTTGTCGCCGGGGTATCCAGAGAGGTTCACGCGCTGCCCCGCGAGGCCGGCGTCGTTCAGCACGGCGGTCGTGAACCACCCGGTCTTCCTGGTGATCTCCTCCGCCTCCGGGCTGAGGTGGATGGCCGCGTAATCGAAGTCGGGGTCCAGGTGCGTCAACCACCGATCGGTCGTGGAGAAGCGCCTCGACGCGAGCTGGCCGAGCGGCGCGCGCTTGCCGTCGCGCGCCGGGAAGATCGTGATGTCTTTCGCCCAGCCACCGAGCATCGGGTGGTACACGCAATGGCCCGCGGTGACGATCGTCCTCGGGCCGGCGAACCAGCCGGTCCCGACGGCGCCGCCCCTCTGGCCTCGAATCGAGAGCGAGCAGATCATCCGCCAGGGGGCGGCCTCGGTGTCTAGGATGCGCACGCGCTCGTCCGGGCCGAGGATGGACTCGAGCGCCGAGCGTATGTGCGTCGAGCGCCGGAGCGGCTCCGTGCCGCGCACGAGCAGGCTTGGCGCGGAGATGCTCGGGCCCGCATCCGTGCCGGCGGCGCCGGGCAGCGACGCGATCTCGCGCGGCGGCTCGACCATCCCTTCGATCTCCGTGTCGGTGTTGCTCACGCTGCCGAGCCGGCGGCTCGGCGGTGCCTGGTCGTTCGAAATCGACGCGATACCCTCTTTCATGGTCTCCTCCTCTTGCCCTGCGTGGACGTCGAGCCGGAACAGCAGGTTCGGCGGCAGCGCGTCGGTGCGCAGGACGGCGCGCGCGACATGGCCTCTCCGGGTCCTCAGGACCGCGTGGAACACCCCCTCGGGCAGCGCGACCGAGAGCCGACCCTCGTCATCGGTGATGAGCGCGATCTCCGGCGTTGGCGCGGTGCCGCGTTCGAACGCGAACGACGCCCCCGCGACGGCGCTGCCGTCGCGATAGACCGCGCGCGCTCCGTAGACATGCCCGTGCCACAAGGGTCAATCGCCCTCCCGGATCTCGTGGACGTCGTCCTGATCCATGTACGGCACGAACGCCTCCTCGCCCGGACACGGGCGCGCTCAAGAGTACATGGGGCTCCCGCTCGCCTTCAAGGCGCACGGCGCCGGTGCCACCGGCGGTGCCGCGGCGCCGCCATCTACCTGCTCTCCTCGGCGGCATAGACATTGCGCCGCTCGTCGATCCGCGACGGGTCCTTGACAGATCGGCCGGCGCCTTGCCGAATAGCGATCCGTCCCGTGGTCGGCCCGCGTGCACCTTGCTTTGCGGCGTGAACAGCGCGCCCGATGTCCCGCCCCGCCGCAGGGCGAAGCTGATAGACTCGCGCCGGGTCGAACGGCGAGGTTGAAAAGGGAATCGGGATGCGCCTCAAGGATCCGGAAGTCGACACCATCGTCAACGCCTTGCTCTCGGTGAATCCGAGCATCGCTACCATGCGCGCGGCGCTCGCAGGGCTCAGTTCGACCGAGCTGATCGCCGCGGTGTCGGAGGGAGCGTCGCCCGCTAGCGACCTGCGTGGGATCCTCGATCACCTCGACCAGCGCGATCCCCGCACGCTGCTCAAGATCCTGAAGGCGTACGAGGCCAACAGCCAGGACCTCCTGTTCGTCGCCCGCGTCTACGAGCGCGCGCTCCCCGACCCAACGCGCGATCCATGGATTGAGCGCCTGCTCTGGAAGCGGAGCGTCGTCCTCGATCGCGGACCGCTGCGCACCGCGCTGAAGATGCTCCACGAGGCGGAGCGGCCCAACGTGCTCCTCATCACCGGCGAGACGAAGAGCGGCAAGTCGAAGAGCGCCGATCTCGTCCAGCACATCGCCACCACCCACGGGCATCCCTACGTGTGTGTGCTCGGGACCGGCGAGCTCGGCGCCGCCGTGACGGCGGAGCAGATCCTCCTTCAGCTCGGGGCCGAGGCGTGGGAGGTGGAGCCCGTGCCCTCGCCGGACTCGCACTGGTACCGCAAGCAGTGCTCGCGGATCTTCGCGGCGGGCAAGGCGGCGCTGAGGCAACAGAATGTGCGGCGCTTCTGGGTGGTGCTGGACGAGATCGGGCCCGAGACCGGCACGGTGGTCGAGCTCTGCGATCACCTGATGCAGCTCTTGGCGCCCACGACCATGGGCATGCGGCTGGTCTTGATCGGTTACCCGCGCATCGACTCGCCGCAGGCGATCCCCGCCGGCGCGATCGAGTGGGATCGGCTCGTGTACGGCACGATTCGCGCGGCGGATGTCCGTGACTACCTGTTGTGGCTCCACGGGGAGCTCGCCGGTAAGCCGCTCACGGAAGAGGCGCTGACCTCGGAGCTCCAGAGCCTCCTCGGCGGCCTGGACCCGTCCGGCGCGGAGTTCCTGAAGGCCCTCGGCCCCTCGCTCGAGGCGCGCACCCGCGCGGCGCTCGCGGGTGTGCCGTGATCATCCGGCAGACGGAGTATCTGAGCGGTCGCACGCTAGCGGCGCTGCTCGAGGCGATGCGCGCGGTCGTGCGTATCGGCGTCAGGATCGGGACCAGCTCGGGCATGCTCGAGTTCTTCGCCTCGGGCTTTCTGCTCACGCCCCAGCTCGTTCTCACCGCCGGTTACGTTGTGGATCCTACCAACCCTCACTTCGATGGCAAACGCATAACGGAGATGTCTGTCGACTTGATGACGGTCGGCGACCCATCCCGCTCTTTCCGCATCCGCGCGGTACTCGAATACTTCGGCAGCAGGGATGATGATGTAGCCATGCTCCGCCTGAGCGAGCCCGTCGAGGTCAGGCCATTGAAACCAACCTCGGCGAGCGCCGTGGAAATAACGCGGTCTGAGTGGGTGTTCCTCCTTTCGTGCCCGCACGGGCATCTTGAGGTGATGGCGAGCTTCGGCCAGCTCAAGGAGGGGGACCAGGGGGCGCTCCTCTACGAGGTGAGCCTCGACCCGGGCTCTATTGGAGGTCCGATCATCACAACCCGGGGCGAAATCCTCGGGATGCACCTGATCAGCCGTCACCTTCTGGGCGTCCCCGAGCAGAGCATCAATCGTGGCGTGTCGATCGACGCGTTTCTCGCGGACCTCTCGGAGCGCCGGCCGGACCTCTGGGACGAGGTGCGCCGCTATCACGGCTTGCAGACCTCGCACGACGTGCGGACGAAGATCGACGACGAGCAGGCGGCCCGGCGCGGCGACGAGGCGGCGCGGCAGGCCTACTTGCGGAGCGCGGCGGTGCTCTGGTCCTTTGAGCCCGGCGCGCTCGTGCCCTTCCCGAGGCAGCACCATGGGCGCACGGCGCGCTCGCTCCTGCTCGACGACGTCGTCTCGGTGCGGCAGGGCGACGGCACGTCGCGGTGGGCGCTCAAGAGCGGGGTGCGCGCCGAGGCCCTCCGCGATCTCGGCTCGCTCGAGAGGCTCCGCGAGGCGCGGCGGCAGAACGCTGTCGAGTCCACGGGCGCGCAAGCGCTCCTGGATCGCTTGCTCGAAGGCGGGAGCGGCGTCGATCCCGCGCGGATGACGACGCAGGAGCTCGAGTGGCTGCGCACCCTCGCCGAGTCGCTCCGGCCCTTCGTCCCCGGGCTCCCGACAGCAGAAGACCTCGATCGGCGGCTCTCCTCGCGCCGCATCCTCGATCCGTTCGGGCGCCTCGCAGGTCTGCACTTCCGCGGTCGGCGCCGCGAGCTAGCTCAGCTCGCGCAGCACCTCGACGCGGGAGCGGATGCGCCGGCCGTGCTTCTGATCCACGGCCCCGGCGGGAGCGGCAAGTCGGCCCTCACGGCGCGGCTCATCCTCGATCGCTGCGTCGGCGTCGACGGGGCGGTGCGCGTCCCGTTCGCGTACCTCGACTTCGATCGCGCCATCCTCGAGTCGCGCAAGCCCGCCAGCCTTTACGCCGAGATCCTGCGCCAGATCGCGCTCGTGGCGCCGGGCGGCGCGGTGGCCGGGGCGAACCCGATCGCGTCGCGCGAGCTGTCGTCGCCCGATGCGCTGCGCGAGGCCGCCGCAGACGTCGCCGCGGCGATCGACGAGGCGTGCCGGCGCCTGGGAGATACGCCGTTCTTGCTCGTGCTCGACTCGTTCGAAGAGGTCCAGTTCCGCGCTGGCGGCCCGCAAGGCACGCCGACTCAGTGGCTCGACGCGCTGGTCCAGGCGACGGCGCGCGTGCGTGTCGTCATCCTCGGCCGCGCGCCTGCCGGGGAGCTCGAGGTCGCTGGAAAGCGGGCGCGCGAGCTCGCGCTGGGGCCGCTCGACGACGAGGCCGCGCAGGGGATGCTGGAGAGCCTCGGCGTGACCGATCCGCGCGCGGTGGCGCAGCTCGTCGCGGTGGCCCGGGGCGTCCCGCTCACGCTGTCCGTCGGCGCGACCTTCCTCGCGCGGCACGGCGCAGCGGAGCTGGAGGAGGCGCTCCGCAAGGTATCGGAGCGCCTCGTCCAGGCGGTCCTCTACGACCGCGTGCTCGAGCGGCTCCACGACGCGCGGATCTGCAAGCTGGCGCGCCCAGGCCTGGTGTTGCGGCGCGTCACCGTGCCGCTGTTGCGGGAGATCCTTGCGCCGATCGCCGAGGTCGAGGCGAGCACCGAGGAGCAGGTGCGCGATCTGTTCGAGGCGCTGCGCAAGGAGGTCTTCCTGGCCTACTCGGAGCAGCCCGACGTGCTCGTGCACCGGCCGGAGCTCCGGCGCATCACGCTCGATCTCATCGAGCAGAACGATCCGGAGCTGGTCCGCCGCGTCGACGCCGCCGCGGCGGAGTTCTACCGGCGCCAGCCCGGCCCCGAGGCGCGCGCCGAGGAGCTCTACCACCGCCTGCGGCTGGGCGAGCCCGCCGAGGTCCTCGACGGGCTCTGGGTCCCCGGCGTCGGCGAGGCGCTGCGGCTCGACCCCGAGGAGCGGCTCCCCGATCGCTCGCGAGAGTGGCTCGACGAGAAGGGCCATGGGCGCCTCCTCGCGTTCATGGACGCCGCTCCCCTTCAGGCCGTCGATCCGGTGCGCCGGGTGCGGGAGCGGGTATGGGCCACTGCAGGGTCGGAGGACGCTCCGTGGTTCCTGTCCATCGTCCTGTCGGATAGGGAAGCGGACGCGATTCAGGCCCTCGGCGCGGACCAGCGGCCGCTCGCCGCCTTTCGTGCCAAGCAGGCCGCCGCCCGCGCCACCGCGCTCGGGGTCGCGGCGGAGGTCCTTCGAGCGCGGCTGATGCAGGCGATGATCGCGGAGCTCGGCGAGGGTGCGCGCGCCGTCTGGGAGCGACTTGCGCAGGCGCTCTCCATCAATGTACCACTGGGCGAGCCGTACGAAACGGCGCTGCTCGCCTACTGGCTCGAGAAGGGCGGCGCACTCCAGCGCTACGACCTTGACACGGGGCGGCGCTCGATTCTGCGCGACGAGGAGGCGCTCCGCGCGGACCCGGACCTCGCCCGCTACGTTTACGCGGTGCTCTGCCGCATCGAAGCGTCCGCGCAGCCGATCCGGCGCGCGCTCGAGGTGCTCGGCCTGGGGAGCCACAGCGAACTCGAGATTGAGAGTGACGCCGAGGCGCTGGCCTTGGGCACGCGTGAGCGCGGCTCTGTCAATCTGATGGCCCGCGCGCTCGGCGTGGATGCCTCCGGCTCGACCCGCGATACCTGGCTCGCTGTCCTCAAGGCCGCCTATCACCGCGAGGATGCGAACTTGATCCTGGCGAGCCTCGTGGCGAAGGACTTCGAGCTCGGCGATGTCATCGCCGACTTGTGGTTGCGCCGCGGGGGCGCGGTGATCCATGAGCGCCTTTTCGCCGCTCTCGGGCGCTGGGAGCGCGCCTCGCTGTCGAAGGCCAGCGCGCTCTTCGCCGAGGACCACCTGGACCAGATCGGCGCCGCGCTCGATCAGCTGGCCGCCGCGAAGCCGGGCGCCGCGACGGAGCTCCGGCAGGCCGTCCGTTCTCAAGAGCATACGATCCCGCGCCTGCCCGAGCTGTCCGGCGCCGGGCCGCAGCTCCGCTCTGATCTGCGCGTCCTCGCCGCCGATGCCCCGGGCCCGCTCGGCTCCTGGCTCCGCGCCGCCCTGATGCTCGCGCGTTCGTCCGCGCCGGCAGCCACCCCCACCTTCGAGCGTGCTCTCCAGACCCTCGGGCTCGTGCCCTGATCACAAGGAGATCGACCGTGCCTGGCCCCTACCTATCTGACGACGATATCGAGGCGATCTTTCACGCCGCCATCAACAGCGGCATTGTCGCGGACCGCCAAGCGCTGTTCGCCACCCTCTCGCCGGGCTACTTCCTCTCCATCCCGACGGGCGGCGGTCCGGCAGCGCAGCTCCAGATCGATCTCGGCAGGCTCAACCGGGACAGGCTGGCCGACGGCACCATCCCTTTCCGCAAGTGGCTACGAAACGCCTACGCGCGGACGAGGGACATGATCGAGGGCGAGGTGTTCAAGGCCAAGATCGAGCAGCTGGATCGCGCGCTCGCCCAGCCGCTCGGGGCGGCGGCGGTCGAGGTGACGGCGGCGCTGCTCTCATGGAGGGAAAGCGAGCTCAAAAGCGCAGTCGAGCGACGCCTCGCGGCGCAGGCGACCGCGCTCGGCGCAGCCACCAACGACCCGCTCCGCGTGGTGTCGGCCGCAGCGCAGGGCAACTGGCTCGATCCCCTGCTGGCCGCGCTGCTCGCGCAGCGCATCGACGATGCCGCGCTGGTGAAGCTCGCCGAGAAGCGCGGCTTGATCGCCCGCGTGCAGGGGGCCGCCACGCGGCTCGAGAGGATCGTCCGAGAGAGGACACCCTTCGTTAATGTCGCGGTGTGGCGTACCCAGCTCGCGCGCCACGAGTCGGCGATCGCCCGGGTCGAGCTCGAGATCAACGGCGGCTGGCGCCCCAACGGCACCGGCTTCCTTGTCGGGCCCGATCTGCTGATGACCAACCACCACGTGGTCCAGTCCCTCATCGGCGCGCCGAGCGTGAAGGGGAAGCTCAGGTTCCGCTTCGATTACAAGCGGACCACGGATGGAGTGAGTGTACTCGACGGCACCCTCGTGGACCCGGCCGACGACTGGCTCGTGCTCTCGTCGCCGCCGAGCGCCGTCGACGAGATGGCGAATCCGGGCGACCAGGAGCCCGCGGAGGATGAGCTCGACTTCGCGCTCATTCGCCTCGCGGCACCTGTGGGTCGCCTTTCCGTCGGCGCTTCGGAGGAGGCGCTGCCGGGCCGGCCCCGCGGGTGGTTCCGCGCCATGAAGGACGACGCGCTTGCGCTCATGGTCGAGGAAGGGAGCGCGTTCATCCTCCAGCATCCCGAGGGCCAGGAGCTGCAGCTCACGTTCGGGAACTTTCTCAAGATCGGCCCCCGGCGCGTCCGTTATGACACCAACACCCTGTCCGGTTCCTCGGGCTCGCCGTGCCTCGACGCTCGCCTCGACCTGGTCGCGCTTCACCAGGCCGGCGACCCGCAGCACGACGCATTCAAGAAGCCCGGCTACAACCAGGGCATCCCGATGCGCCTGATCGTCGCGATGTGCGAGGCGAACGGCGTGGTCTTCGAGCCGCCGCCCTGAGCACCGGACCACGAGATCGCCAGGGCCCGCTCAGGGTACGTCCGAACGGCCTTATTGGACGCTCCTGTCATCGCTGTTCACCTTCCCCTTCACCGGCACACGGCGAAGTCGCGCTCGGGTGACTGGCGCGGGGCCGTGCCGCCGCAGGGCGCGCAGAACGCGACGGTGAAGAACCGCGCGTCGGCCACGTTGTAGCTCGCGCTCGGAGTGTCACCGCGGTCCCCGCGGAAGGTGTCCCGCTGACCCGACCAAGGTTCCTCCTGTGTCCTCATGTCGTGTGGAGTGCTCGCTGGGCTGACCCCTGCCCAGTGTAGGGCTCATTTGTGCCGCTCCTGCCCGCCTCCTCGTCTCCGTCCTCCTTGCCTCGAGGGTGTGATACGTCCTGAACTGAACCAGGAGTGTCCTCGATGCGCATCGCAATCATCTCGACCTATACGCACCCGAGCCGACTGCTCCGCAAGGAGCGCTCGATCATGCAATCGTCCGTGCCCGAGCTGCTCGCGGCCCTGTGCCCGCCCGACGCCGAGATCGAGCTCTATAACGAGAAGGAAACGGACATCCCGCTCGACCGCCACTGGGACCTGGTGTTCTTCTCGTACCTGCACGCCTATTACGAGCACACCAAGGTCCTCTCCACGCTGTTCCGGCGGCAAGGGATGACCACCGTGGCCGGCGGGCGGCACGCGAGCCATTTCCGCGCGGACGCGCTGCAGTACTTCGACGCCGTGGTCGCGGAGGACCCGGAGGCCAACCTCCCGGCCCTCATCGCCGACTTCCGGCGGGGCGAGCTCCAGCCCGTCTATGCGCTCCCGCCCGTGCCCCCCGAGCAGATCCCCACCTACCGCTATGACCTTGTCGACTATCGGAACAACCTCGTCCGCCTGCCCGGCATCGAGGCGTCGCGCGGCTGCCCCTTCTCCTGCAACTTCTGCGTGCTGACAGGGCACGAACAGTATCGCTATCGCCCCATCGACCACGTGATCCGGGACATCCGCGACCGGATGATCTTCAACCAGCGCATCCCGGGGGTGACCAACAATGTGTTCAGCTTCCTCGACAACAACCTGGGGGGCTCGCCTCGCTACCTGCGCGAGCTCTGCGAGGCGCTGATGCCCCTCAAGAAGATCTGGGGCTGCGCGCTCACGTTCAACGTGCTGCGCGACCCGGAGCTCGTCCGCCTCATGGGGCGGGCAGGGTGCCGCTACGTCTACACAGGGCTCGAGTCGCTGAACCCCGAGTCGATCAGCTCGATGAACAAGAGCCAGAACAAGCTGAGCGAGGTCCGGGAGGTCATCCAGCGGGCCTTCGCGAGCGGCATCGTCCTCTCCTTCGGGCTCCTCGTGGGCGCGGACGGGGACACCAACGAGTACCTCGAGCGGGTGCCCGAGTACCTGCATGATCTCGGCGATCACTGCCCGACCTTCCTGGGCATCGTCTGCCCGTACCCGGAGACGCCCTTCTTCGCGCAGGTGGCGGCCGAGGGGCGGCTCCTTCCCGGGGTGATCAGCCGGGACCTCGATGGATACACCCTCTGCCACCGCCCGCCCCGGCTGGACCCCTCGGAGGTGATCGACCATTTCCAGCGCCTGAGCCGCGCGCTGGGGAGCCTCCACAACGTGGGCCGCCACGTGTGGAATCGGCTGATGACGAGCGATCTGCCCCGTTACAAGGCGTGCGTCGTCATGTCGGCGCCCGAGGTGATGAGCCTGCGCGCGCCGCTCGCCAACCGATCACGCAGCTACATCGCCGGGCGCGATCCGATCGAGGCCTGGGACGCGGAGAAGATGCGGGAGCTCGGCCTCGAGCCGCAGCGCATCGAGGCGTCGTCCTGCAGAGCCGATCCGCGCGGCCTCGCGCGGATCCGGCCCCGCCGGGCGGGCCGCTCCAGCGCGGCCGCGTGAGGCGAGGGGGAGCTTTGCCATGAAGGGCCGAGCGAGCCGCGTCGCGATCGCCTACTTCACCCTGGTGCACGCCCTCGCCGCCCTGGGGCTGTTCCTGCCGATCCGGGCGACCTTCATCGCCCTCGCCGCGGCGCTGTACGCGGCGCTCCAGCTCTCCACCGTCGTCGGCCTGCACCGGCTCCTCTCGCACCGCGCGTTCCGCTGCCCGAAATGGGTCGAGTACGCGCTGGTGTCGGTGGCGATGATCAGCGGCCAGGGCAGCCCGATCGAGTGGGTGGCGACCCACCGGCGCCACCACGCTCACACCGATCGCGAGGGTGACATCCACTCGCCGCGCCGCGGCCTCTGGTACGCCCATATCGGGTGGATCATCGACGACAGCTCGACCGACCCGCGCGATCCGGAGAAGTACTGCCGCGATCTGGTCGACGATCCCTACTATCGGTGGCTTGTCCGGTGGCGGTTCGCGCCCCAGGTGGCGGCGGTGCTGCTCACGGGGCTCGCCCTGGGCTGGGCGGCGGTGCCCTTCGTGTTCTTCGTGCCGCTCGTGTGCTGGATGCATGCGACCTACCTGGTGAACTCCGTCTGCCACGCGCCCCGCTTCGGCAGCCGCGCGTTCGACACCCGCGACGGGAGCCGCAACGTGGGCTGGGTGGCGCTCGTGACGTTCGGCGAGGGGTGGCACAACAACCACCACGCCTTCCCGCGCGCCGCCCGCTAGGGGTTTGCGCCGGGGCAACGCGACCTCGGGTTCCTGTCCATCCGCGCGCTCGCGGCGGTGGGGCTCGCCTCGGACATCCAGCCGGGCCCGGACGGCCGGGAGGGCGCGCGGGCCCGAGCGGCGGCTTCCGTCGTGTTGACGACTGGCTCCGGCCTTCTCGGAAGAGCGTCGGGCGACGGCGGAGCCGCGGAGTGAAGGCGGCCACTTCGACGTGCGGGTCAGCTGTTGATACAAGGTAGCTTTCCCAGGAGGGGGTCGCAACGCACAGGGGAATGCTCTGTGCCTCCGGGGCAGGTTGCGCAGCTGGGGCCTGACGTGTCCGAAACGTTTGGATCTCTTCGCCGCACAGGCGCTAGCATGCGGAGCATGAGCGATCTCGGCACCGAGGACGCGAGCCTCGATGTTCGTGAGGAGCCCGACGGCATCCTGCGGCTGGAGATCCATGGCGAGCTCACGGAAGATCGAGCGCGCGCTCTCGTCGCCGCGCTGCAGCGCGCGTCGGAGGGCGGCCGCGACGTCCTGCTGCTCGCCGACGTGCGTCGCATGGGCTCTATGCTGGCTCCGGCGCGCAAGGTGGCGGCAGACGGGGTGCGGAGCGCGCGCATCGGCGCGGTCGCGATCATCGGAGCGAGCTTTTCGCTGCGCGTGATCGCGGCGCTCATCGCGAAGGGCGTGCAGATGCTCACGAGCCAGCCCTATCCACAGCAATTCTTCGAGGCAGAGGGCGAGGCGCGCGCGTGGCTGCTCGCTCGGCGAGACGCGCTCCGGGCCGGGCGGCGCCCGGGTACCTGAGCGATCGCGCGTGTGCTCGGGGGCGTTCCAGGACAGCCCGTACGGTGACGGTGCCGTGGCAGATCGGGTGATCGCGGCGGTCGGGCTCGCCTCGGACATCCAGCTGAGCTCGGCGGACCGTGAGAGGTTGCGCCCCGCCGCGCAGCCGAGGCGCTAGTATGGCTGGTATGAGCGATCTCGGCCTCAACGCAGCGAGCCCCGATGTTCGTAACGATCCCGACGGCATCGTTCGGGTGGCGATCCACGGCGAGGTCACGGAAGACCGAGTGCGCGCTGTCCTCGGCGCGATCCGGCGCGTGGCGGAGGGCGGCCGCGACGTCCTGGTGCTCGCCGACGCGCGTCACATGGGCCCTGTCTCGGCGCTGGCGCGCAAGGCGGTGACGGAAGAAATGCGGGGAGCGCGCGTCGATGCGGTCGCGATGATCGGAGCGAGCTTTTCCATGCGCGTGATCGTGGCGCTCCTCGCGAAGGGCGTGCAAATGCTCACAGGACAGCCTTATCCTCAGCAGTTCTTCGACACGGAGGGCGAGGCGCACGCGTGGCTGCTCGCTCGGCGAGACGCGCTCCGGGCCGTGCGGCGTCCGGGTACCTGAGCGACCGCGCCGTGGGGCGGGCGCCGGGAGATTGGTGTCGAGCGTGCCGGCGGGCACCACGGCAAAGCCGCGCTCGGGTCACCTGCGCGGCGCCGCGCTCCCGCAGCGCGTGCGGAACGCGCGACGGGCGCCGCAACGTGGGCGGGGTGGCGCGCCAGGTTGCACCGTGCTCGGTCAAATCGAGCTGCGCTGCCCAATGCCGCGCTGCGCTGCAAAGCTGGGGATAGCCGTCCCTCGCTGGAAGCGCGCTGCCGATAACGCTTGACATGGTGCTCCAATGTAAGGATGTTGGGGTTCATGGTAGAGGTGTACCTGAGGAATCGCGTGATAGGCCTAGGCATGGCTATCACGTTAATGGCAGGGTGCGCCCAGATCGTCGGGGCTGACTGGGACAGCTACAGAATCGGTGCTGGCGGCGACGGTGGTGGCGCTGGCGATGACGCGGGGGGATCCGGCTCAGGCGGCCAGGGCGGCGACACGACGCTCGGAGAACCTCGGTTTTTCAGCATACGCATCGACGATGAGCAGGTGCCCACCACGGAGCTCACGCTGGACAAGAAGAAGACGCTCGATCTCGTGGGCGATGACGGCGCAGCGCAGCTCACGCTCCTTGATCTCGATACCGAGCGGCTGCTCCGGAGCGCGCTCGATCAGATCCAGAACGCGTGTGGTGCTTCGTGGCGGAATGATGCCGTGGACCCCCGCTACGATTGCTCGCTGACGCTGCTGGGCGAGAGCTTCGGGGCGGAATGGCGGACATCGCCGGAGTTCGCGTTCCTTCGCCTGCTCACCATGACGCCCGCCAACGCCGACATGACCGGGACGTCGCTCGATGAGCTTAAGCGATTCTTCGACAGCAACTCAGGGGTTCTCTCGCGCGATTTTGCCAGTATCCTCGCCGAAGCTCTCGGTGCCTCGCGGACCGATCCGTTCTTGCCGGCGGATGAGCTCATTCGCGCGCTCCAGCATCAATCGCTCGGCACGCATCCGGCCATTCCTGACATGGATGGTCAGAAGTTGCCCATCTCCCTCCACGACGCGCTGAACAATCTCACGCCGCTCTCCGAGAAGCTGGGCGCTTCCGGTGATCATCCGGGCGTGCTCGTCAGGGACGATGGCACGTTCACGACGAAGAGCGATCTGCTCCGGCCCGATTTCGAGATGCATATCGTCGCCGAGTCCGGCCTCCGCCGGGTCATGGGGGTCGACCTGTCGAGGGGCGGCGGCGACATGTTCGTCCAGGAGGGCGATGCGCCGCTCCGGTTCGATTTCAACGACGCCGAGAAGCTTCGGATCACCGGTGTCGCAGAGTCCCCGATAATCGACCTCCGGATCGCGCTGCGCGAGGTGCCCAGCAGCGTGCCGTCTTGCACCGAGACGCCGGCTTGCCATGGCAATTCTCCCGATGCGCCGGTAGGGGATGGAACGATCTGGAAGGCTTCCCCGTTTCTGCTCGAGCCCATCGTGGCGAAGGCGGCCTACCTCGCGTACAGCGATCGCGAATTCACGTCGTGTTACTGGCGATCGAGCGGGGAATGCGCGCTGGGCGTGGACATCGGGCAAGGCGACGATCCTCTCGGTTGGACGGTATTCAACTTTGACCTCTCCACCCCGCCCGATCGGCCGCCTCGGGTGCCGAACGCTCAGTTCCTCTGGGAGCTGATCACCGAGGTGGCACAGGTCGCTGTCCACGACCCGACAGGCGATGGCGACCCCGAGATCACGGAGGGTGACGCCCAGCCCGTCTACGCGCTCCACGGTGTTGGTCTCGGTATCACCGCCGAGGATGTTACCACCGGATTTCGCCAGGCATTGCAGAGCCGGGCCAGGGAGATCGCGGAGAACGTCGTGGGCCGGTACTGGGAGAAGAACGCCGCGCTCGATTTCTTCTACAGTCGCAGCGCTCCAGGCGCCGCTCCCCATCTGTACTTCGTGGCCGAGAGCGACCTCCGGCCTTCCGACCAGAGCCCGACCGTTCCCCGCGATTACACCTACAGAAACCCCGGCTTCTACAGGAGCCCCGATCTCGGTGAGGGGAACAAGGTGTCGGCGAAAGAGATCGATGGCGTCGACGACAAGATACACGAGAAATTCCGGCTTCCCCCGGGCGAGACCACCACGCTGTTCATGCAGGATGACGAGGCAGCGATCTTCGAGGTTCACTTCCACGTTCCTGACGAGGAAGATCCTGTGGAGATCATCGCCGAGGTGGTCAGACTCTGAGCCATCGAGATCACGGCTCGCTCCCCTGGTCCAGACCTCCGGTGGCGGCGCCGTCGAGGTGCACATCGGCGGGCTCGAGGCCGTCAAGGTCCGCTCCTTCGAACTCGCCGCTGGCGAGACCCCGAGCGTGAGCCCGCCGGCGACTGCATGTCCGTGCGACGAGCGCATTCTGTCCTTCCAGGAATGCGCCGTGTCGTCATCGCCACGCGCCTCCGATTCTCATCACGCGTACCGGGCACCTGGCGCGGTATCATCAGGGGATGCACAGGGGGGAGTCGCCGAAGATCCTTGCCGGTCGGTTCGAGCTCGAGCGGCTCGCCGGCACCGGAGGCATGGGCGACGTCTATCGCGCGCGCGATCGGCAGGATGATGAGCCGGTCGCGCTCAAGCTCCTGAGGAACTCGGACGCGCAGCTCGTCGCGCGGTTCCAGCGGGAGGCGCGGCTCCTGGCCGAGCTCCGGCATCCGGCGATCGCACGCCTCGTCGCCCACGGCGTCTCTGACCAGGGACAGCACTACCTCGCCATGGAGTGGCTCGAGGGCGAGGACCTCGCGTCGCGGCTCGCCCGCGGGCCGCTCGGCGTCGAGGAGGGGCTCGCCCTGGTCCACCGCGTGGCCGAGGCGCTGTCGCTCGTGCACGGCCGCGGCGTGATCCACCGCGATCTCAAGCCGGCAAACCTGTTCCTGCAGGGCGGTCAGCTGGATCGGGTCAAGCTCCTCGATTTCGGGATCGCGCGCGACGCGGCAGCGACCGGCGGGCTGACCGAGCCCGGTGTGCCCATTGGAACGCCCGCCTACATGGCGCCGGAGCAGATCCGCGGCGAGCTGGACATCGACGCTCGCGCGGACGTGTACGCGCTCGGGTGCATCCTGTTCGAGTGCCTCACCGGCCAGCCGCCTTACTGGGGCGAGCACGCGTTCGCGGTGTTCGTGAAGGTGCTCTTCGAGGACGCGCCGAGGCCGAGCGCCCTGCGGGGCGAGGTGCCCGAGGCCGTCGACCTGCTCACGGCGCGGCTCATGGCGAAGGACCGCGAAGGTCGGCCCGAGGACGCGGCCGCGGCGGCCAGCGCGCTCGCGGCGCGCTCGGCAGAGCACGCGGTCGAGGAGCTGTGTGCGCCGGCGCTCACGCGCCGCGAGCGGGGGCTCGTCAGCGTGATCCTGGCCAGGGTGGGCGTGGCTTTCCTCTCGGCCACGCACGCCGCGCTGTGGCCCAAGGAGGCCATGCGGATGGGCAGCGAGGCCTCCTCCACGGGGTCGCGCAGCGAGGCCGCCACGGCGCCGTGCGCGGAGGCCCCCACGATCGATGCGCGAGGGAAGGTCACGGCGCCGCCAAGGACGGCGCCGTCCCTCGTGGACCTGCGCCGCGCGGCGGCCGAGCACGGCGGCCGCCTCGAGCCGCTGCAGGACGGCGGGGTCGCCGCGGTGCTCACGGGCGCGGCGACGCCGATCGACCTGGCCGCGCGCGCCGTGCGGTGCGGCCTCGCGCTGCGGAAGCTCCTGCCCGGCGCCCGCCTGGCGGTCGCGACCGGGTGGGACGCGCTCGGCGGCGGGCAACCCATCGGCCCGGTCATCGACCGCGCCTCCGCGCTGCTCGTCGGCGGCGACGCCAGGACGCCGGGCGACGGCGCATCGGAAGCTCAGGCCCCGGTGCTCGTCGACGCGATCACGGCCAGCCTCCTCGGGCCGGGCTTCGAGATCGCGAATGGGCCCCGGGCGTCAGCGGTCGTCGGCGAGCGTGATCCGTTCGATGAGGCGCGAACGCTGCTCGGCAAACCCACCCCGTTCGTTGGGCGCGATCGGGAGCTGCGCGCCCTGGAGGACCTGTTCGACGAGTGTTCAGGCGAGCCCTGCGCGCGGGCGGGGCTCGTGATCGCGGCGGCGGGGATGGGCAAGTCGCGCCTGCGCCTGGAGCTCGTGCGGCGGCTCAGGGCGCGGGCCGAGCCGCCCGAGATATGGATCGCGCAGGCGGATCCCGCGCGCGCAGGGGCACCCCTCGACCTCCTCGGGCAGGTGGTGCGCCGCGCCGTTCACCTGATCGACGGCGAGCCCCTCGAGCGCCGCCGGGAGCAGCTCGCGGCCCGCGTGGCCCGGCACGTGGACCCGGCGCTCCGCGAGCGGGTGACCGAGTTCCTGGGAGAAATGGTCGGCGCGCCGTTCCCGGGTGAGGGGCGCGTGCAGCTGCGCGCGGCCCGGCGCGATCCGCTGCTCATGGGCGACCAGCTCCGCCGGGCGTGGGTCGATTTCGTCCGCGCCGAGTGCCGGGAGCGCCCCCTGCTGCTCGTGCTGGAGGATCTGCACTGGGGCGACCTTCCGACCGTGGAGTGCATGGACGCGGCGCTGCGCCTCCTGGAGGAACAGCCGCTCATGGTGCTCGCGCTGGCGCGGCCGGAGGTGCGAGCGACCTTCCCTGCGCTCTGGGCCGGGCGGGGCACGATGGAGATCGGGCTCGGCGAGCTGCCCCGCCGGGCCTGCGAGCGGATGGTGCAGGCCGCCCTGGGCGATCGCTCCGACGCGGAGCACGTTGCGGAGATCGTGCGGCGCGCCGCGGGCAACCCGTTCTTCGTGGAGGAGCTCGTGCGCGCCTCGGCCGAGGGGCGGGACGCGCGCGAGGCGCCGGAGACGGTGCTGGCGATGGTGCAGGCGCGGCTCCAGGACCTCGACGCCGAGGCGCGGCGGCTCCTGCGCGCTGGGAGCGTGCTCGGCGAAGTGTTCTGGCGTGGCGCGGCGGCGCGCCTCCTGGGCCTCCGCCAGGAGGGAAGCGCGGCGCTCGACGCACGGCTCGCGGATCTGGAGCGGCGCGAGTGGATCGTGCGGCAGCCCGAGCCACGGTTCGCCGGCGAGGCGGAGTTCGCCTTCCGGCACGGGCTCGTGCGCGAGGCGGCCTACAGCATGCTGACCGACGTGGATCGGCGGCTCGGCCACCGGCTCGCCGGCGTGTGGCTGGAGGAGGCCGGCGAGCGCGACGCGCTGGTGCTGGCAGAGCACTTTGAGCACGGCGAGGCGATCGAGGCGGCGGCGCGGTGCTACGAGCGGGCGGCGGAGCAGGCGCTGGAGGCGAGCGACCTCGAAGGCGCGCTCGCTCGGGTCGACCGGGCGCTGGCCTGCGCGCCGGGGGACGATGCCGCCGGGCGGCTGCACGCGCTCGCGGCGACCGCGCACAACTGGCGCGGCGCGTTCGTGGACGCGGAGCGCGCAGCCCGGGCGGCGGTGGGCCTGACGCCCGCGGGAAGCAGGGTGGCGTATGCCGCGCTGGCGATGCTCGCCTGGGCGAGCGGGGCGCTCGGGAACACGGAGCAGCTCGAGGCGGTGGCGTTGTCGCTGCCGCTAGACCGCATGGATGCGGTGCACGACCGGGATCTCGTGCTCGCCTGGTCCAGCGCCGCGACATGGTTGCGAGAGCTCGGGCGTCACGCCGCGGCCGAGGGCCTCGAGCGGGTCATGGACGGGGTGCAGCCGGAACATCTGGAGCCCGGCCTGGCGGGGCATATCTACGCCACGAGGAGCAATGTGGCGTGCTTCACGCCCCGTCGACTCGAGCTCTCACTGCACCTCACCCAGGCTGCTTTTCAGGCCTACGAGCGCGGCGGCGCGCTGCGGGACGCGTGCCTGATGTGCGTGAATCTGGGCGTGACGCAAAGGCGACTTGGCGCTTACGGACTGGCAGAATCGACGCTCCATGAGGCAAAGCGGGTTGCGGCTCAGCTCGACCTGCCTTATGCGGCGAACGCGGCCAGCATCTATCTAGGGCACATCGGCATGGCACGGGGCCAGGGAGCCGATGTCATGATGCTGGCGGCCGCAGTCATCGAGGAGGCGCGAGCGTTCGCCAATGGCAGGCAGATGGCCCAGGCCAGGGTGCTGCTCGCGCAAGCGCTGCTCGCTCTAGGCGATCTTGCGCAGGCGTGCGCGCAGGCGACCACCGCGATCGGCGAGACGCAGGCGTATCCCGCTCTGCAGGCCATCGCGCACGCCACGCTCGCCCAAACCCTGCTCCGAGCCGGGCGCGCCGTGGAAGCGCTTGCCGCGGCACGCGAGGCGATCGAGCTTGTCGAGCGCCTCGGAGGTCTCGATGAAGACGAAGCGCTCGTGCGCCTCGCCTGGGCCGAGACGCTCCACGCCTGCGGTGACGTCGACGCGGCCCGGGCAGCGCTCGTCGCTGCCCGCGATCAGCTGCATGCCGAGGCGGACGCCATCGAGTCTGCCGACCTGCGCCGCAGTTTCCTCGAGGCGGTGCCGGAGCATGCCCGCATCCTCGCGCTCGCGGAGGTGTGGGGCGTGGCAGGCAGGTGATCCCCCGGATCGGCGCAGCGGCTCGCGTGTCTTCCCTCGGTGAGGGTGTTCCTCTCAGCGCTGTGTACAGTGTTTTGCGCTGCGCTCCTTGTAGCCGCACCGTGAGCGCAAGGCCGCTCCATGACAGCCGGTACGGTGACGGTGCCGTGGCAGCTCGCGTGATGCCGTCGTCAGGCCTGGGGCGGGTACTCGGCGAACCGCGGCAGGTCGTCGGTGATCGGGAACCAGCTCGCCTTGGAGTCGACGAAGATGTGGGCTGCGGGGCGGATGCCGGGATCGGTGTCGAGCGTGCCCGCGGGCACCACGGCGAAGCCGCGCTCGGGTGACAGGCGGGGTGCCGCGCTGCCGCAGCGCTTGCAGAACGCGACGGTGAAGAACCGCGCGTCGGGCACCTTGTAACTCGCGATCTGCGCGTCACCGTGGATCCAGCGGAAGCTGTCCAGGGCGACGAAGACGTTGGTCGCGTGCGCGGCGCTGCGCCCGAGGCGACAGCGCGTGCAGTGGCAGCTCACCATGCGGAGGGGCGTGCCGTCGAACTCGAAGGCCACGTCGCCGCACAGACAGCTCCCCTGGGTGACGCCCTCTTTCGGCGGGGCCACGGGGCGGGAGACGACCGGCGCCTGCATCTGGGGCGGCCATTCCTCGAATTGCGGCAGGGAATCCGTGATCGTGTACCAGGGCGCCTTGGCGCCGACGAACTGGTGGAACTTCGGCTCGATCCCGAGATCGCCCTCCAGGTTGCCGGCATGGAGCACGGCGAGCTGCCTCTCGGGGCGGAGCATCGGCGTGGCCGAGCCGCAGGTGCCGCAGAAGGAGCGGCGGTCGCTCGCGCAGGAGGGGCGGATGGCGTCCTCGCCGGCGAGCCAGCGAAAGCCGGGCAGCGGCGCGACGACGGCCGTGGTGAACGCCGTGCCGTGGAACTTGCGGCACATCGAGCAGTGACAGTTCAGCATGGTCTGGAACGGACCGTCGATCTCGAAGCGGACCGTTCCGCAAAGACATGCGCCCTTGGTCATGTTCGTACCTCCCGTCGTCGTGCGGGCTCCGTGTGCGCCGGAGCGATGGCTTGCGCGCGCACGCTAGCACGGCGGAGTTACCAGGCGGGCGTCCAGGTTCGATTCAAGGGCGCCCTTCACCCGAGGCGCGCCGTCCCGCGGCTCAGAGCCCCGACACCACGCCCACGATCGCTTCGCTGATCCGCGATAGGTCGGCTGGCTCGATGATGTAAGGCGGCATGGTATAGACCAGCTTCCCGAAAGGCCGTAACCAGACGCCGCGCTCCACGAACGCCGGCTGCACGCGCGCCGTGTCGACGGGCTGCTTGAGCTCGACAACGCCGATGGCGCCGAGCACGCGCACGTCGGCGACCGCGTCGAGCGCGCGGCACGGGGCGAGCTCGCGGCGGAGCTGCGCCTCGATGGCCGAGACGCGCGCGCGCCACGGCGAGGCGAGCAAGAGCCGGATGCTGGCCAGCGCGGCGCTGCAGGCGAGCGGATTGCCCATGTACGTCGGGCCGTGCATGAACACGCGCGGCTCGTTGCCCGCGATCGTCGCGGCCACGCGCTCCGTGCAGAGCGCGGCGGCCAGGGTCATCGTGCCGCCGGTGAGGGCCTTGCCGAGGCACATGATGTCCGGCGCGACGCCCGCGTGGTGGCACGCGAACAGCTCCCCGGTGCGGCCGAAGTTGGTCGCGATCTCGTCGAAGATGAGCAGCACGCCGTGGCGGTCGCAGAGCGCGCGCAGCTCGCGCAGGTACTGCGGGTGGTAGAAGCGCATCCCGCCGGCGTTCTGCGCGATCGGCTCGAGGATCACGGCGGCGACCTCGTGCGCGTGCCGCTCGAGCAGCGCGGCCATGCTGCTCAGGGCGTCCGGCGACCAGGGCGCGTCGAACGCCGGCCCGGGCGCTTCCGCGAACAGGTGCTGCGCGAGCGCGCCGCGGAAGAGGTGGTGCATGCCATTGACGGGATCGGTGACCGCCATCGCGCCGAACGTGTCGCCGTGGTAGCCGGCGAGCGCGCTGATCAGGCGGCGCTTCTCGGGCCGCCCCTGCGCAATGAAGAACTGGATAGCGAGCTTGATGGCCACCTCGACCGACACGGATCCGGAGTCGGCGAGGAAGACGCGCGTCAGCGGCTCGGGCGTGAGCGCCACCAGCGTTTCGCACAGCTCGACCGCGGGCGCGTGGGTGAGCCCGCCGAACATCACGTGGCTCATCCGCCCGAGCTGGGCGCTGATCGCCGCCGTCAGCGCCGGGTGCGCGTAGCCGTGGATGGCGGCCCACCAGGACGCCATGCCGTCGATGAGCTCGCGGCCGTCCGTCAGGGTGAGGCGAACGCCCTCCGCGCGCTCGACCGCGAAGAGCGGCGCGCTCGAGATGGGCGCGGCGTACGGGTGCATCACGCAGCGGCGGTCGCGCGCGACGAGATCGTCTCCGCCAGGCAGGGCGCTCTCCGATGGCATGGCGAGGCGTCTAGCCCAGAACGCCCATCGCCACCAGGTCCGCCGGGCGCGTCGGTTGTCACCGCGCCTCCGCGCGCGGCGCCATCCCACTGGCGGACGCGGCTCCGGCCGCCTTCGGACGATTCCTTGAACAGGCTGTAACGTTCGGCCCCCCTCCGAGACTGTGCAGGTAGCGGGATAGCCGTCGCGGCGCCGGGGACACGCCCGGGCGCAGGGGCGCGCGCATCCATCGCACGTCGAAATACCGATGACGTCGCGCTCGAGGAGAGCCTCGCGACGATGAGGAGACATCCATGAACGGTCTGCTTCGCAAGGTCCTGCGGTCTGGCACCATGATCTCGGCCGCTGCGCTCATGTCGTCCGCGCTGCCCGGCTGCGGCGGCAGCGACACGGACGGGAGCACGGGGGGCGGCGGGCCCCAGGGCTCGGACAAGAACACGTATGTCCTCGTCCACGGCGCCTTCGTGGGCGCATGGGCATGGGACAAGGTGGTGCCGCTCCTCGAGGCCGGCGGCAACGAGGTGATCGCCCTCGATCTCCCCGCCCACGGCGAGGACCAGACGCCCGTCGCGGACGCCGGCCTGGAGGCCTATACCGACGCCGTGGTGGAGGCCATCGACAGCGCCTCGCGCCCCGTGATCCTCGTCGGCCACAGCATGGGCGGCACCGTGGTGAGCCAGGCCGCCGAGCAGCGGCCCGACAAGGTGAAGAAGCTCGTCTACCTGACCGCCTTCCTGATGAAAGACGGCCAGTCGCTGAGCAAGGAGTGGGCCGACGACGAAGGGGCCGCGATCAAGGCGTACGCGGCCGCTTCGGCGGACGGCACGACGCTGACCTTCAAGGAGGGGTGGGCCGCGGACGCCTTCTGCCAGGATTGCTCTCCAGAGGACGTCGCGCGGCTCGAGAGCCACCTGCGCGAGGAGCCCGCGAAGCCGTTCGACGAGCCGATCCATGTGACGGAGGAGAGGTGGGGGAGGGTCCCCCGGGTCTACATCGAGGCGCTCAAGGATCTCGCCATCAGCCCTGCAGAGCAGAAGCAGCAGTACACGGCCTTGCCCTGCGAGAAGGTCATCTCGATCGACGCGGGCCACGCCCCCTTCCTGACGAAGCCGAAGGAGGTCGCGGACGCGCTGAGGTCGCTCTGACCGGGGCGCCGGCCGCCGTCGTCCGCGGGCGAGCCGCCCCGGATCCGCGTCGATTGATGCGGGGCTCGGCGGCGTGATACCGTGCTCCGCGTGTCCCATGACCCCTCGGCCGCCGCCGACGGCAAACAGGCCGCAACGGCGCAGCGCGCATCGGCCGAGGTAGGCCCGCTCCTCGCGCCCGCCGCGCCCGCCGCGCCGGGCAACGCGGCGGCGCCCGGCTGCGCGGCGCCGGCGGACGACATTGCGCTCGTCCGCCGGCTGCTCGCGGGGGACGAGCGGGCCTTCGAGCAGCTCGTGACCCAGCTCCACACTCCCATGCTCCGGCTCGCCCGGGCGGTCGCCGGCCCCGCGGGCGCGCAAGAGGTCGTCCAGGAGACCTGGGCGGCGGTCTTCGATGGGCTCGTGCGCTTCGAGGGGCGCTCCGCGCTGAAGACATGGGTGTTCAGGATCCTGACGAACCGCGCCAGGACGTGGGGCGCTCGAGAGAAGCGCATGGTGCCTGTCTCCTGGCTGGAGGACGGGGATCACGGCGGCGAGCCGGCGGTCGATCCGGCCCGATTCGACAGCATCGGTGACTGGGCGACTCCGCCTGTTCCGTGGACGGAGCAGAGCCCGGAGGTGCTCTTGCTGCGCAAGGAGACAGGCGCCGTGCTGCAGCGAGAGCTCGAGACGCTGGCGCCTGGACAGCGCGCGGTGGTCCTCCTGCGCGACGTGGAGGGGTGTCCTTCCGACGAGGTCTGCGAGATCCTGGGTATCAGCGAGGCGAACCAGCGGGTCCTCCTGCACCGTGGCCGATCGAAGCTCAGGGCCGCGCTCGAGCGCTACATGACGAGGGGGTGAGCGCGCATGATCGTCACGTGCTGTCAGCTGACCGAGATGATCACCGACAGGAGGGAGGGAAAGCTGTCCTCCGAGCAGGAGGAGGGCTGCGCGCGGCACCTCGCGTGGTGCGACAGGTGCCGCACCTACCTGAAGCAGATGGATCTGACGATCGACGCGCTCCAGGGGCTCCCGGGTGAGCCGCTGCACGACGACGTTCGCGCCGCGCTGTTCGCCCAGTTCCAGCGGCGGAAGACCACCGCCGACTGAGCCTGGCGTCCCGGGGGGCGGTGGCGCGCAGGCCCGGGGGCGGCGCCGCGGGGGGGCCATGCCCGCGTTGCTGTGAGCATGGAACGCTCCGCTACCGCCACCGCGACCGGCCGAGGCAGCTTGGGCGCCGGCCGTGCCGCCCGGCGGTGCGTCGCGCATTCGCCGAGAAAGCAACTGACGGGGGCGGAGGAGCCGACGATGAGGTAGCCTCGCCAGCATGCCGACGGAGCTGCTGGAACGGATCACGCACGACCCCGCCGTGATGGGGGGCCGGCCCTGCATCCGAGGGATGAGGGTGACGGTGGGCACCATCCTGGGACTGCTGGCGGCGGGGCACCCGGTCGAGGAGGTGCTCGAGCTCTATCCCTACCTCGAGAGGGACGACGTGATGGCGGCGCTCTCTTATGCGGCATGGCGTGTCGAGGAGGTCGAGCTCCCGCTGAAGGCTTCATGAAAGTTCTGGTGGACATGAACCTCTCGCCGACCTGGGTATCGTTCCTGAAGGGCGAAGGGATAGAGGCCGTTCACTGGTCTGCAGTCGGCGACCCTCGAGCACAGGATCGAGAGCTGATGGCCTGGGCACGCCAGGGCGGGTACATCGTCTTCACGCACGACCTCGATTTCAGCATCATCCTCGCTACAACCGGCGCCAGCGGTCCGAGCATCCTGCAGGTTCGAACCCTGGATCCTCTCCCGAACGCGATGGGGGCCGATATCGTCCGCGTGCTTCGCGAGCATGACGACGAGCTCGACCGCGGTGCAATTGTCACCGTCGATGGGACGACGTCGCGGGTCCGGATCCTACCGATTCGAAGGGCAACGAAAGGCCACGGCTAACATTGCCGCATCGGAGACTCTTTCCCGCGATCTCACCGTCTTCAGTACACACCGGCTGGCCATCCGCGGCTGATAACGACGCGAAGCGGCGCGGCGCGCGAACCGCCAGGGACACACAGTGAGAGCTGCCAGGGACGCTTGGAGCGCCGCCAGGAACAAAAAGCTGTCGTGATGACGAACCGCTTCTCCGGCTCTCCAGCGGAGCAGACGCCAGCGCTGGCTGTCATGGAGCTCAGGCCCGTGGACGCCGGCGCGGGGGCGCCATACCCGCAGCGCCATCCCGTTCCTCAGCCGCGCCGCCTCGTGCCTCGGCTGCCCCGCCTCGCGCCTCGCGGGACCCCGCGTCGTCCCGGCGGACCTGGACCTTGCGGCCCTTCAGCCGTGTGGCGCGCAGCGCCTCGATGACGGCGTCGGCCGCGTCGGCCGGGACCTCCACCGTGGAGAAGCCGTCGGCGATCTCGATGGCGCCGATGTCGCGGGAGCTCAGCGACGCCTCGTTCGCGATGGCGCCGACCAGATCGGCCGGCCGGATGCCCGCGGCGCGCCCCGCGCTGACGTACAGCCGGGCGACGTTGCCGTCGGTCTCCCGCCCCTCGCGCCGCGGCCGCGCCTGCGCCTCGCCCGGGCGCCCGCGCGGCCCCGCGGGCCCGCGCGGCGCGCGGTCGTCGCGGGCGCGCTCCGGCCCGCGCGGAGGCGGCCGGAACGACGGGATCTCCGCCTCGTCCTCCTCCCGGTCCCCCTCCGTCGCGTCGTGGGCGAGCTTCACCGCCGCCGCCGCGATGTCCATCACGTCGAACTCGTCGGCGAGCGCCTCGACCACGACCCGGAACCGCTCGGCGCCGCCCTCGATGAGCGCCTCCCGCAGCGAGGCGCGCGTCAGCTCCAGGCGCCGCGCGCGCAGGTCGGCCACGGTCGGGAGGGTGGCGGCCTCGATGCGCTGCCCGGTGAGCCGCTCGACGTTGCGGATCAGGTAGTGCTCGCGCGGCTCGACAAGCGTGATCGCAGCGCCCTCGCGGCCGGCGCGCCCCGTGCGGCCGATGCGGTGGACGTACACCTCGGGGGCGCAGGGGACGTCGTAGTTGATGACGTGCGAGACATGCTCGATGTCGAGCCCCCGCGCCGCGACGTCGGTGGCGACGAGCAGCTCGGCCGTGCCGGCGCGGAAGCGGGCCATCACGCGATCGCGGTGCTCCTGCGAGAACCCGCCGTGGAGCGCCTGGGCCTCGTAGCCGCGGGCGCGCAGCGCCTCGGTCAGCTCGTCGACCTCGTTGCGGGTGCGGCAGAAGAGGATGGCCGACGACGGGTCCTCCATGTCGAGCACCCGGGTGAGCGCGGCGGACTTGTGCGCCCGCGGCACGATGTACGCCGTCTGGCGGACGCGGGGGAGCTCGCCGGGGGCCGCCTTCTCGCCCGCGATCTTGACCCGCACCGGCTCGCGCAGGTGCCGGCCGGCGATCGCGGCGATCCGCGGGGGCAGCGTCGCGGAGAAGAGCACGGTCTGCCGCGCCGCCGGCGTGGCGGAGAGGATCTCCTCCAGCGCCTCGGCGAAGCCCATGTCGAGCATCTCGTCGGCCTCGTCGAGCACGACGGTGCGGATGCCGTCGAGCGCGAGCGTGCCGCGCCCGATGTGGTCGAGCGTCCGGCCCGGCGTGGCCACGATGACGTGGACCCCGCGGCGGAGCGCGCGCAGCTGCTGCCCGAACGGCTGGCCGCCGTACACGGACAGCACCTGCACGCCGAGCCGGCGGCCGTAGCGGTGCATCGCCTCGGCCACCTGCATCGCCAGCTCGCGGGTCGGCACGAGCACGAGCGCCTGGGGGGGGCCGGGCGGCTCGCCGCCGATCTGGAGGCGCTGGAGCAGCGGCAGCGCGAACGCGGCCGTCTTCCCGGTCCCGGTGGCGGCCTGCCCCAGCAGGTCGCGCCCGGTCAGGAGGTGGGGGATCGCCTCGCGCTGGATCGGCGTGGGCTCCTCGTAACCGAGCTGGGCGAGCACGTCGAGGAGGGCAGGCGCGATGCCGAGCGCGGCGAAGCTGGCGGACGAGGGGGTCGTCTCCACAGGGGTTCCCCATGTCATGGTCGCGCGCCAGCGCCGTTGCAACCTGGCATTCACCGCGGGGCGCAGCGCGCGCGGCAGGCGAGCCCCGCTGCCCCGATCAGCCGAGCTTCGCGGCGAGGGCGCGGTACCGCTCCGGCAGGCGCGCGGCGTCCAGCCGGCCGAGGAGCGCGCGCGCGGCCTCCTGCGCGCGGGGGCTGCCCTCGGGCGCGCGGCTCACCGCCTCGAGGTAGAGCTCGAGCGCGCGCCTGCGCTCCGCGAGCGCCGGCGCGGCCCGGCCCCGGAGCTCGAGGATCTCGGCCTGCTCCGCGCAGAGCGCCGCGTACGCGCCGATCTTCTCGTGGTCGCCGAGCAGGGTGGCCGCGCCCGCGGCGTCGAGCCGGTCGAGCATGTCCCGCATCGGGCCGAAGAGCCCGTCGGCGGTGGTGCGGACGAGCAGCTCCGCCTCGTCGAGCTGGCCGGCGCGCCGGAGCCCGGCGATCCGGCCGATGGCCTCGGCCAGCTGCTCGATCATGCGGAGGAGGTAATCGCGCTGTCGGAGCGACATCGGGTCTTCCGTTCGAGTCTAGAGCGCCGAACACGTCGATCGAGCGAGAAATGAGCAGCCTGCCGCCAAGAACAGAGCACTCTCTCGGCGTCCCTGGCGCCTCGGCGGCTCAAGACCCTGCTCTTTTCCGGGGTTTCGACCCGTTGGTTGCTCTGGCCGATCGCGGCTCCGCGGCGCGCGCCGGCGGCACCAGCCTTGCTCCACCGGTGGCTCACAACGGGGGTCATCAAGGCATAGGGGCCACCTGGACCGATATGTCGGCGCCCAGCGGCGGTGCTGCCTCGCCTCTCCGGCGCACGATCCTGCCACCTTCATGGCTGGCTTTCCCGCCGAGCTCGCATGGTACGATCCGGTCATGCGCACTTCGCCAATGCTCGCGCTGCTCGCCGCCGCGTCGCTCGCGGCCTGCGTTCGTTCCCCCGCGCCCGCGGCGGCGCCCGATGTCTTCGCGCCGTCCGCCGCCGACGTCGGGCCCTGGTACACGTCGGCGCCCGACCTCACGGCGACCCCACCGGGGCTCGAGACGCCGGAGCAGCGGGCCGCGCGGCTGCAAGCCAAGGCGATCCTCGTGGATGGCCACAGCGGCGTGCCCTCGCTGCTCCTCGGCGGCTCGTTCGCGCAGGTGAGCTCGGACGACGAGCTGATGGCCGCGGAGGTCGCCAGGAACAAGGCGGCGGGCGTCACCGGCGCGTTCTTCCCGATCCACGTCGGCGCGCCCGCGCCGCCTTCGTCCTCGCGGCTCGGCGGCAGCGCCGCGCGCCGCGCGCTCGATCTCATCGAAGCGACCCACCGTCAGATCGAGCGCCACCGCGAGACGCTGATGCTCGTGCGCGACGCGAAAGACGTGCGCCGCGCCGAGCGCGAAGGCAGGATCGCCGTGATCATGGGCATCGAGGGCGGGCACGCCATCGAGAACTCCCTGCCTGCGCTGCGCTCGTTCTATCGCCTCGGCGTCCGCACCATGGCGCTCACGCACATGACCACGAACGACTGGGCAGGCTCCGCGGGAGGCGCGCTCGATCCCGGGTACGTCCGCGACCGCGGCCTCTCCCCCTTCGGTGAGGCCGTGGTCCGCGAGATGCAACGGATCGGCATGCTTGTCGACGTCTCGCATGGATCGGACAGCACGTTCCAGGGCGTCATGAAGGTGGCCAGGGCGCCGATCATCACCTCTTCCACGATGCCCGCCGCCGGCCACCGCCGCCGCGACCTCGACGATTACATGCTGCGCGCGATCGCGGAGAACGGCGGCCTCGTCATGGTGAACTCCTGGGCGCTCTTCCTGGACGAGGCGTATGCCGAGCAGTCGGCGCGCTTCGCGCAGAAGTACGGGGCGCACCTCAAGGAGCTCGGCGAGAGGCTCCCGGGCGACACGAAGGCGCTCCGCGAGGAGATCGAGAAGCTCAGGACCCAGGAGGGGCAGAAGACGCCGCCGCTGTGGCGGATCATCGACCATATCGATCACGTGGTGAAGATCGCGGGGATCGAGCATGTCGCCCTCGGGTCCGTCTTCGAGGGGAGCGAGGCGCTCAAGGAGGGGCTCGCAGGCAGCGCCGGGGCCCCGAACCTCACGCTGGAGCTCATCCGTCGCGGCTACTCGGATGCGGACATCCTCCGTCTGATGGGCGGGAACTTCGTGCGGGTCCTCGAGCACGCCGAGGCCTATGCAGCCGCGACGGAGACAACGCTGTCCGGGGATGGCAGCACGCAGCAGCTCAGCGCGGCCGAGCTGGGCGATCCGCCGGGGCAGCCCCTGATGCCGGCGGCCCCGCCGCCGGCGCCCCCGCCGTCGTGGGGGCCGATGTCGCGGGGGGTTGTCCCGCCGCCCTCGCCGTCGCCGCAACGACCGGTAGCGCAGCCCTCGAAGGCCGGAGCGCCGGCGTCTCCGTATTCGGACCTCCGGACGTCGCGGTAGCCTCTCGCCGTCGACAGGCGGTCGCGCCGGGTTTACGGTGGCGATCCCCGGGATGCGAACGGCGGCGCGACCCCTGACCCGGCTGCGGACATCCACGCTTCCGGCGGCGCTCGCCGCGTGCGTGCTCGGCGGCGCATGCTCGGAGGCGCCGCCGGGCGGCCATGGCGGCGGCGGCCAGGGCGCGGGCGCGCACCCGGTGACGGCGACCACGTACGTGAGCGTGGCCACGGGCTTTGGAGGCGCCCTGGAGGAGCTGCCGCGTGTGTTCACGGTGACCGGCGTCGTCACCGACGGCGCGGCGCCGCTCGAGGGCGCCATCGTGATGCAGGCCGGCGGGGAGCCGGCCCTCGTGACCGGCCCGGACGGCGCGTTCTCCATCGAGATCACGCGCGAGATACCGGGCCAGCCGACCGTTGTCGCGGCGAAGATCGGATACCGGACGGACGGTATCGAATTCGAGGTCGTCCCCGACGGGCCGGCGGAGATCGCCCTTCGCCGCGCGTCGCCGCCGGACAACGCGCTCGGCTACACCTACGGCGATCCGGGCGACGGCGATCCGCACAACTCGACGCGGTTCTGCGATCACTGCCACACGACGCTCGTGGCCCAGTTCCTCGAGTCGGGGCACGCGCGGTCGGCCAGGAATCCGCTCCTCCAGGCCATCTACGCCGGGGTCTCGATGGCCCACACGGACGAGGCCTCGTGCGGCGCCGCGGGCGGGCGCTGGAAGGCCGGACGCGTCCCGGGGAGCGAGGGGGGCGCTGCGATGCGGTGTTATCTCGGGAGCGGCGTGCTGCCGGATCTCAACCCCTCGTGCGGCGGGGAAGCGCAGCCCTCGTGCGACGATCCCGCGCTGCCCGAGGCCGTGCGCCCGGCGGCGTTCGGCGCGTGCGCCGACTGCCACGCTGCGGGGATCGACGGCCCCGCGGGCGGGCGAGACCTCCTCGAGGCCACAGGCATCGCGTTCGAGAAGGGCGACCACTGCGACGCTTGCCACAAGATCCGCGACGTCGATCTGAGCAAGCCGCCCGGGGTCGCCGGGGCCCTGATCGTCCAGCGCCCGCAGGAGAGGAGCTCGCCCGATCCCTCGTCGAGGCTTCTGGAGGTGATGTTCGGCCCGCGGCCGGACGTGCCGAACAGGTTCATGGGCGGCAGCTACCAGCCGAAGTTCTCGGCCTCGGAGTTCTGCGGCGGCTGCCACGAGCAGAAGCAGGCGGCGCTCCTGCCGGGCGCGGCGCTCGATCCGGTCCGCTGGCCTGACGGGCTCCCGATCCATCAGACGTTCTCCGAGTGGGCCGCGAGCTCCTGGAACCGCCCGGCCACGCAATGCCAGGCCTGCCACATGCCAGGGGTCCTCTCGCTGAAGAGCAGCCTCGACGTGACGAACGAGGCGAACGCGAGCGTCTCGCTCGGCTTCGTCCGCCCGGCGGGGACGGTCCGCTCCCATATTTTCCGCGGCCCGCTGGAGGGGTCTCCTCGGCTCATCCGGGGCGCGGTCGACGTCCGCATCGACGCATCAACGGCGTGGGGCGAGCTCGCGGTCACGGTCTCCCTGGCCGGAGGCGCGGCGGGCCACGCCGTTCCGACCGGTGAGCCGATGCGCGCGCTCGTGCTCCTCGTCGCGGCGGAGGCGTGCGGCGCGCCCCTTTCGCCGTCGAGCGGCATGACGGTGAACGACACCGGGGGCGCGCTCGCGGAGGCGCGCGTGGGCCAGGGCGCGGCCCTGACGGGCGCCCAGCTCGCCTGGAACGAGGGCGCGGCGCGCGCGAGGGCGGGCGACGTGGTGCGGATCGTCCGCCCGACCGGAGTCTACGACGATTACACCGGCATCGGCCGCTTCGCGGACCCGTCGCTCGACGCCGCGGACAAGGGCCTCGAGGTCCGCGCGCCGGTCGGCGAGGCGCGGGTGGTCGCGGCGGGCGGCGGCGTGATCACCCTGAGCGGCGCGATCCCCGCGCAGGACGGGGATATCGTCTACCTCGGCGCGCCCCTCGCCGCTGCGCCCGCCGACGGCCAGCCCGCCGCCGCGTTCGCCGGCGCCGCGGGGTATACCTTCGCCAAGGTGCTCGTCGATCCGGCGGGCGCGCGGCACGCGCCGCAGCACCGCGCCGTCGATATCGCCAGCGACAACCGCATCGCGCCGGGGAGCGTCGCGGTGACGTCGCACGGCTTCGCGATCCCCGCGGGCTGCTCGGCGACCGCGAACGTCACCGCCACGCTGCTCTACCGGCCGGTCCCGCTCGCCCTCGCGAAGGAGCGCGGGGCCTTCGCGCGCGATTACCTGGTCGTCTCGGCGTCCTCGCCGGTGCCGCTCGACTGAGCGACAACGTAAACGTTGGTGACCCGCAGCACCGCGAGCCGATCGCGCGGATCGTGCTTGCCGTTCCGATATCGTGCTGGTCTCAGGCGCTGGGTTGTGGGGGTACGCTATGGGCGCGATGAGCGAGAAGCGTGAGCAGACGTCGGGTGTGGAGGGGAGCGCCGCGCGCGCAGCAGCGGAAAAGATGGAAATTTCGGCGTTCCGCGATTACCGCGAGGACGCGCGGCCGAGCGTGAAGGAGCTCTACCGCCTGAACCACGAGGGGCAGACGCTCGCCTTCGTGCAGGAGAAAGAGCGGCAGTACCTCGGCCTCGACCGGCGCCGGATGGGCATGTGGGAGGCGCTCGAGCTGCTCGATCGGGTGGTCGACGACAGCGATCCGGACACGGAGCTGTCGCAGATCGCACATGCGCTCCAGTCCGCGGAGGCGGCGCGGCGGGACGGGCAGCCGCGGTGGTTCGTGCTGACCGCGCTGATCCACGACGCCGGGAAGATCCTGTGCACGTGGGGCGAGCCGCAGTGGGCCGTGGTGGGCGACACCTTCCCGGTGGGCTGTGCGATCTCGGACCGGATCGTCTTCCCCGAGCTCTTCGCGCGGAACCCGGACATGGCGAACCCGGTGTACCAGACGCCATGCGGGATTTACGAGGAGGGCGCGGGGCTCTCCCGGATACACATGTCGTGGGGGCACGACGAGTACCTCTATCATGTGGTGAAGGACCACCTGCCGCTCGAGGCGCTCGCCATGATCCGATATCACTCGTTCTACGCGGCGCACCGCGAGGGCGCGTACGGGCACCTGATGAACGAGCAAGATCGGCGGATGATGGAATGGGTGCGGCGCTTCAACCCGTACGATCTGTACTCGAAGGCCGATGACCCGCCGGACGTTGAGCGGCTGAAGCCGTTTTACAAGGACCTGATCGCGGAGTTCCTGCCGGACGAGCTCCGCTGGTGAGGGGCTTTGACGGATGAAGCGAGCGGACGGGCAGGCGTGAGCCCATGGAGATCCTGCTCGTCCCATCCTGCTCGTCTCCGGGGGCCTACGAGGCACACCGCGGAGCTACCGCGCCTCATCCAGGACGATAGACCAACGCTGGAGGGGGTATCCGGGAATGGGCCCGACCGACGCCCCAAGCTTGCTCACCCCTCCGGTGCTGTCGCCAGATCGAGCCGCCGCCCGATCGCGTCGTGCCGAGGGGATGCGATCGGTCGTCACGTCCCACCGAAGTCCCGTGGGATCCGACGGATCACGCCGGTTCGCTACCGCACCATCGTCCCTCGCGGCGCTGTTCTGGCGCGGCCGCCCGGGATGTGGGAGATGCGCCTGGCCCGCGGGGGCCGCGACGCATCCGATGAGCATGGCCCATTACGTCTCGGTCTTCCTCGTGTCGCTGTCGGCGATCTTCTTCGTCGTGGATCCGCTCGGCATCGTGCCGCTGTTCCTGACGATGACCGCGGGCGATCCGCCGGAGAAGGTGCGGCGCACGGCGCGGCGGGCGTGCGCCGTCGCCGGCGGGCTCATGCTGTTCTTCGCCCTCTTCGGCGGCGTCGTCTTCAAGGTCTTCGGCGTCTCGCTGGCCGCGTTCCGCGTCGCGGGCGGGCTGCTCTTGCTCGTCACGGCGCTCGACATGCTGCGCGCCCGCTCCTCGGCGACGCGCACCACCCCGTCCGAGGAGCAGGAGGGCATCGCGAAGGAGGACGTGGCGCTCGTGCCCCTGGCCATGCCGCTCCTCGCCGGGCCGGGCGCCCTCGCCACGGTGATGGTGCTGATGGCGCGCGAGGGCAACGACCCCGTGGCCATGGGGCTGGTGCTCGCCGGCGTGGCCATCACCTTCGTGGCCTCCTACTTCGTGCTGCGCGGCGCGGGGCTCGTGCAGCGGGCGCTCAAGGCGTCCGGCATGGCCGTGCTCGAGCGCGTCATGGGCCTCATCCTGGCCGCCATCGCCGTGCAGTTCATGGCCGACGGGGTGAAGGAGCTCTGGCACGGGTGACGCGCGTCCGGCGTTGCCCGGCGCGTCAGTTGAGCTGGCCCGCGCGCCGCGGCGCCTGCTTCATGCAGAGGACGAGCGCGTCGCGGAGCCGCGCGAAGGTGGATACCCGCGACATGTCCACGCCGTCCACGAGGAGGCCGCGCGCCACGTCGGGCCGGATGCCCACGATGATCCCTTTCGCCCCGAGGAGCTCCACCGCTCGGACCAGCGACAGAAGGGTGTTCCCGAGCGAGGCGTCGATGGAGTCGACGCCTGTCAGATCGATGATCACCACCCTGCAATGGGTGTTCGACACCGCGCCGAGGAGCCCCTGCATCATCTGGTCCGCCCGGTAGAGATCGACCGCTCCGAGCACCGGCATCATCAGCACGCCCTCCCAGACCTGGATGATCGGCGCCGACAGCGTGCGGATCGTCGCCTGCTGCTCCGCGTTGACGGCCCTCGTGCGCGAGAGCTCCTGCGCGAGGTCGTCGAGCCGCCTCAGGTTGCTCGCCGCGACAGCCTGGGCGATCTGGACGAGCTCCTCCCGCTCCCTCAGCGCATCCCCGAGCTCCCCCAGCGCCGCCGCGATCGCGCCGAGATCGTCGCCAGGGTCCGATCCCTCGGCGAGCGCTGCGTCCGCGTCTCCCTCCTTGAGCTGCTCGATGTAGCGTAGGATCGCCTGCGCCCGCTCACCCGGCACGACGCCCCCGGAGCATCTCGCTCTTGAGCTGCTCATCGACCGTCTCCGAGATACCGGTGCCCGCGAGCGAGCAGAGGATCTGGTCTATCACGTCCTTGTCGACGTGGAAGTCGGCGACGTGTCGATTGATGTACTCCTCGCGCGTATAACCGAGGAGCTCGAGCTCGAGCTTGTTCGCCCACAGGATCTTGCCGTTCGCGTCCACCAGGTGGACACCGAGCGAAGCGTTGTCCAGGACGTCATGCCAGTCTTCCACGCGGTCCTTCGTCCCCATCGCCACTCTCCCCCGGTCGTGCTTCGACCTTGACTTGTCCGGCCCGATGAGCGCCTGAGGTGCCGTGTCCGCGAAGGCGCTGCCTGCCCGCAGCTGCTCAGGTTACAGGAGAATGGGGAGCTCGACGAGGGGTGTGGTCGCCGCAGTGGGGTCGGGCACAACTCAGGAGAGGGTGAAGGCGGCGTGTCGTGGAGCTCGCTTGTCGGCTGGATGTGGCGGGCTCGGCGGTTCGACGTCGCTACGCGGCCGGGCCCCCGCGGCGCGCGCTGGGCTCCCCGCGGAAGACGTGCGCGTGGGCGCGCGCGAGATCGCCGAAGGCGCGGGGCGCGCGGCCTGTCACGCGCTGAACGACGTCGGTGACGCGGTCTTCGGCCCCGTCGCGGATGGCGAGGTCGAGGCTCACAAGGAACGCGGCGTAGGGCGATGGGATACCCGCGCTGACGAGGTACGCGCGAGCGTCCTCCTCACCGGCGCGGACGTGGCGTATCGCCCGGCCGGTGATGCGGGACACGATGGCCGCCACGTCATCGTAGCTGAGCGCCTCCGGGCCGGTGATGATGTGAGATGTGTTGTGCGGCGCGCCGTCGAGGAGCGCCCGCGCGGCGACCTCCGCGATATCGTCGGCGTCGACGAAGCCGACGCGGCCGCCGCCCGTCGCGGTCGTGAGCTCGCCTCGCCCGGCGATCGCCGCCGCGTGCGGGTGGCGCGGGTCGATGAAGTTCTGCATGAACCACGACGGTCGGAGGACGGTCCACTCTGGAGCGCGCTCGCGGAGCGCGCGGTGGACGAGGCCGAGCCCGGGGCCCCCCTCCGCCACGGGCGACGCGCTGAGCAGGACGAGGCGGCGCGCCCCGCTCGCGAGCGCGCGCTCGACGAAGGGCAGCATGAGCGCCGAGGGATCCTCGACCATCGCGGGCGCCACGAGGTACACGCGATCGGCGCCGCGGAGCGCCTCGTCGTGCGTCGCGGTGTCGGCCCAGTCGAAGCGGGCGTGCTCCACGCCGTCGCGGGCGGCGGTCGCCGTCCGGCTCGCGGTGCGGACGCGCGCGCCGGCGGCCGCGAGCCGCGCGGCGAGGGCTCGCCCGGTGGTGCCCGTCCCGCCGGTGATCAGGACGAGCGGCCCATCGCTCCCTGCGCGCGTTCTCATGACGCCCCCTCGCGATGCGTGTCGAGCTCGCCGCCGAAGGCCTCAAGGACGGGCGCTGGATTCCAGTACTCGCGGTAGCGCACGACTCGGCCGTTCCTCGTCGCGACGATCATCACATAGTCCTGCTCGTAGCGTTTGCGCGCGGGCCCGATGGTCGCCGAGCCGTGCACCTCGGCGAGCGCGACGTCGGGATCGGTCGTCGGATACCGCCGCACGTCGCGGAGCTCGAGCCCGTGGAAGCTCTGGAGGATGCCCTCGAAATGGCGCCGGATGGCCGCCTTGCCCTCGAGGCGCGCCGGCGCGCCGAGCGCCGGCGCATACGGGAACTCGACGGTCGCGTCGTCGGCAAAGAGGTCGAGCCAGCGATTCATGTCACGACCGATGAGATCGAGGAGCGCGTCGAGCGCCTGCGCGGCGTCGAGCGGCCCGGAATGCGGCGGGGGGTGCGTCATGGGATGTCGTTTCCTTTCGTGTCGACGAGGACAGCGTAGGGACGCCGCGATTGCCGCGCGTCCAGCTCCCCGATCCGCGCGTCCACGGTCCACGGCCGGCGCCGCCCGCGCGGCGGGTCGCGCGCGCCGGCGTGGCGCGGCCCGCCGCGTGATGTAGAGTCGATCGCGCCATGTCCGCCGCGTTCGACGAGCTGGCCCGGAGCGTCGTGCTCCGCGAGGCCGAGGTGAGGCGCTTCGCGCTCGGCGATCGCTGGGGCAAGCGGCAGCCGGCGCAGCGCGCCGCCGCCCGGGTGTACGCGGCGCTCGGCGGCGGCGGGTGGATCGACGTCGCGCGCCGGCGGCTCGCGCTCGGCGCGGGGGAGCTCGTGTTCCTGCCGCGCGCCGAGGAGCACGCCATCCGCGATCGGCCGACGACCTCGCTCGCGCACCCGGAGGCCCTCTGCCGCGGGATGCGCGCCGTGGCCGACGACGCCCTGGCCACGGAGGCCCCGCCGGAGACGCGCCTCGTGGTCGTCGACCTGCACGTCGACGCGGCGGGCGCCCCGTGGGTCGCCCTGCTGCCGCCGGCGGTGCACGTCGCGGGCGCGACGCCGGGGCTCGCGCGCTGGCTCAACGACACGCTCGCGCTGCTCGCCGGCCCGCAGGCCCTGTCGGCGGCGCTGCGCCGCTCCGTCGGCGAGGCGTGGGCGCACGCGCTCTTCGCGAGCGCGCTGCGCGACCCCGCGGCGTCGCTGCCGCGGCGGGACGCGCTCCGGGACGAGCCGATCGCGGCCGCGCTCGCGCAGGTGCGCGCTTCACCCGAGCGCGTGTGGGAGCTCGGGGACCTCGCGCGGACGGCCGGGCTCTCGCGATCCGCGTTCGCGGCGCGCGCGACGGCGCTCCTCGGCGAGCCGCTCGGCCATCACGTGCGCCGGCTGCGCCTCGAGCGCGCTGCGGTCCTGCTCGGCGAGACGACGCTCCCGGTGAAGCTCGTCGCTGCCCGCGTCGGCTACGACAGCGAGCCCGCGTTCGGGCGCGCCTTCGCGCGCGCCCACGGCGTGAGCCCCCTCGGCTACCGGCAGGCGAGGCGGCAGCACGACGGTGCGCACACCGTCAGACGCGTGGGTTGACGAGAGGGAAGCGCTGCTGAGCGGCGCAGCTGGTATCATGTCCACCCGGATTGGAACACCAGCTCCCACGCGCCGGCGCGCGGTACGTGGCTTTCGGCGCGGTGTCCCCGGTTGATGGCGTATCCTCCTGCGGATGCGGCAAGGCGCGAGGATAGGTGTCCTGCTCGTCGCGATGGCGGCGTGCGGCGGCGATGGCGATGATGCGGAGTCCACCGCTGGCGCCGGAGGCGCCACGCCGGGCGCGGGCGCCGCCTCCGGCTCCACGTCGGGCGCGGGCGCCGCCGGTGGTTCCTCGCCCGGCGCGGGGGGCTCGACACCGGGCGTCCCGGCCTACGGTCGTTTCGGCCAGCCGACGATCACCTTCACGCTGCCGGAGCCGGCCCCGAGGGAGGGGGAGCTCCCCGAGATCGCCTATCCCGATCTCGCCGGGTCGTTCCCGGAGGTCGACTGGAGCGCGCTCGATCGGCTCTACATTCCGGCTGGCCACTACCGGAGCATCCTGCTCGGCGGCCTGCCCGAGCGGAGCGCGGAGCGCCCGCTCGTGATCACGAACCTCGGCGGACAGGTCAAGGTCGGGGGCGACGCCGCCAACTACGTGTTCGTGATCAAGGGCGGAAAGGGCTGGATCCTGACGGGCCGCCACGACCCTGTCTCGAAGACCGGAGACGAGGGGTTCCGGGGGCACGCCGAGGGCGCGTTCGCCCATGGCCAGGGGACGTACGGCATCTTCATCGACGACGCGTTCAGCAAAGAGGGCCTCTCGGGGCTGGCCATCGGCGGAGGAGCGTCGGATTTCGAGCTGGATACCCTCGAGGTCACGCGCGCCGAGTTCGCCGGCATCGTCGCCAAGACCGACGACGACGGGCAGGCCACGATGCGCAACGTGAAGATCCACGACCTCTACGTGCACGACGTCGGCTCGGAGGGGATCTACTTCGGCAGCACCCAGGCGCAGCCGCAGCACGCGTTCGAGCGCCTCGAGGTGTACGATAACCGGTTCCTGCGCACCGGCACCGAGGCGCTGCAGGTCGGGCAGCTCGGCTCGGACTGCGAGATCCACCACAACGTCATCGGGCCGGGCGCGGTCCGGTGGCGGTCGGCGTTCGACCATTACCAGGATGGCAATGTGCAGTTCGGCCAGCGCTACGGCAGATCGAGCTTCCACCACAACCTCGTGATCGGGACGGGCGACCTCTTCGTCGAGCTGTTCCCGACGCGCGTGGACGGCGATCCGCGCTCGCCGTCGGACACGGTCTCGTTCACGGACAACTACTTCGCCGACACGTCGCTGAGCGGGGTGTACACGCACGCGGTGGACACCGGCGCCACGATACGCTTCGAGCGCAACGTCTTCCTCGGTTTCCACTTCAACTATGGCGAGGTGTACCCCGACGCGGACGAGCCGGTGCAGGTCTTCGCGGTGGGCAGCAACGCGCCGAACCCGCACATCCTGAAGGGAAACCGGGTGGACGGGCCCTATCCGTTCATCAAGTGGCTCTTCGACAGCGTGCAGGCCGAGGACAATCCGACGGTCGCGGTGGAGCGGGTCCGCTTCCGAGACTTCATGGGGGGCGGCCTCGACGAGGACTACCGGCGCCTGGAGTGGTGGACCGACCGCGCGACGCTCAGCCCGGACGAGCGCGCCGTGACGTACCCCAAGGGAGCCTACGTCCTCCACCAGGGCGCGCTCTACGAGGCGCTCGCGGAGAGCCAGGGCAAGCCGCCCGATCAGCACCCCGACGTGTGGCGCGCGCTGCCGGCTCCAGCCGACGATGTCCGCCTGAGCGCCGACTCGCCGCACCAGGGGCTCGGCGTCCGCTGGCCGCCGCCTTAGCCCGTAGTTGCTCAGGAGCTGTTCTCCATGAAGCTCTTCTACGCTCCCACATCCCCCTTTGCTCGCAAGGTGCGGGTCACCGCCCACGAGCTGCAGCTGGGAGACCGGATCGACCTTGTGCTGGTCAATCCCTGGTCGGACGCGGCGCTGCGGTCGCTGAACCCGCTGGCCAAGGTCCCGACGCTGGTCCTGGGGGACGGGCAGGTGCTCTTCGAGTCGGCGCTCCTCTGCGAATACCTGGATCACCTCGCGGACGGCGGGCTGGTTCCAGCGCCGGGAGAGGCGCGGTGGAGCGCCTTGCTCCGGCAGGGCATCGCGGACGGTATCAGCGCTGCTGCCGGGCGCCTCTTCGCCGACGAGCATCGCCCATCCGACGAGCGATCGAGCAGCGTCATGCAGCGCCAGGCAGCTGCCATCGAGGCCAGCCTCGACAGGCTAGAGCGCGACGCCGGCACGTTATCCACGGGGCTCGCGGACATCGGCGCGATCTCGGTCGCCTGCGCGCTCGGCTACCTCGACTTCCGCTGGCCGGATCGGGCGTGGCGAACCGGCCGGAGCGGCCTCTCGCGCTGGTTCGACGTCGTCGGCCAGCGCCCGTCCATGACCGCGACGCAGCACCGCTCGCCGTGATCTCCTGAAGCGAGGTCCCCAGGCGGCGCTCGCCGCCCCTGCGGGGTCGACGCTCGTCATCTCCCGCCTGCATCCCGGCCGCATCCCGGCCGCATCCCGCCACGCCCGAGCCCGGCTGCGCGCTCGACGGTGACGCTTGGACGCTTGAACCGGCGGCGGCCGCCCCGCGAGCTTCCGGTTCGATGACTGTCGAAACAGATTGACAGGGCCCTCGCGCGGCCTAGATTCGGTTCGATGACCATCGAAGCAGATCCCCCGGCGCACGATCTGAGCGTCGAGGCGCGCATCGGCGTGCTCAAGGCGCTCGCCGACGCGTCGCGGCTCCAGGTGGTGAACGCCCTGATCGAGCGGCCGCACTGCGCCGAGGAGCTGGCCGAGCGGCTGGGGCGCGCGCCCTCCACGGTCTCCTTCCACCTCCGGAAGCTCGACGAGGCCGGGCTGGTGACCAAGCGCAAGACCCAGTACTACCTGGTCTATGCGCTGCGCGACGATCTGCTCCGCCTCACGCTGAAGGAGCTCGTCTCGCTGCCCTCCGCCGCCGAAGGCGCTGCGCGGCGGCGCGCGGAGCGAGCCCGGAGCCAGGTGATGCGCGCCTTCTTCCGCGGGGGCGTGCTGGTCCAGATGCCGAAGCAATGGCGCAAGCGGCGCATCGTGCTCGAGCAGTTCCTGGGTAAGTTCGAGGCGGGCCGGCGCTACCGCGAGCAGGAGGTGAACGAGATCATCCAGACCCTGTATCCCGACCACTGCACGATCCGGCGCATGCTCGTCGACGAGGGATACATGACGCGCGACGGCCTGCACTACGAGCTGATCGCGGAACAGACCAGGACACCCGAGGCGAAGGACACGACACCCGGGGCGGAGAACACGGCGCCCGGGTCAGGGACGAAGAAGACGGGAGCGAGCACGATGGAAACGCGCAAGGAGCTGAAGCGGAAGTACCTCGAGACCCCGAAGCAGGCGGGCATCTTCCAGGTCAAGAACACGGTGAACGGCAAGGTCTTGCTCGGCAGCAGCACGAACCTCCACGGGCCGCTCAACAAGCACCGTTTCGCGCTGTCCATCGGCGCGCACCAGAACCAGGCTCTCCAGCGGGACTGGCAGCAGCACGGCGCCGACGCCTTCACGTTCGAGGTGCTCGAGGTCGTGCAGCAGAAGGACGAGCCGGGGTTCTCCTTGGCGGACGAGCTCACCCTGCTCGAGCAGATCTGGCTGGAGAGGCTCTCGCCCCTCGCGCCGCGCGGCTACAACACGGATACGCGGCTCCGCGAGTGAGGCGACGTCGCGGCGCGAGAGGGCGGCGTCCCCGGCGGTCGCCGCGCTCGCCCGTCTCCTGGCCGCCGGGGCGGCTCAAGGCCAGCGGCGCCTGAGCCGTGCGCCCGTGTCCTGGTGGCAGGAGCCGTGGATCTCATCCACCATGGCGGTGCATGTTGCCAGCCGGCATATGGAAGAAATCTTCAGATGTCGCCGAGCCCTCGCTCGATGGTGGCGCACTGGACGCGAGCGCCGAGGCCTGCCTCGCCGGGGGCGGCGAGATGGGCGCCCTGATGCGCTCGATCGACTGGGCGAAGACGAAGCTCGGCCCCGTCGCGACATGGCCGATAAGCCTCAAGACCGTGGTCGGCCTCGTGCTCGGCAATCGGTTTCCCATGATCATGTTGATCGGGCCGGAGCTTCTGCAGATCTACAACGATGCCTATCGACCCATCCTGGGCATGAAGCACCCTGCGTCGATGGGCGCCCCGGCGGCCGAGGTCTGGGCCGAGGTCTGGGACGTCGTCGGCCCCATGGCGCAGGGCGTGCTCGACGGCGGGCCCGCGACGTGGAGCGAGCACCTCCTGCTCCCGGTGCAGAGGCGAGGCTTCGTCGAGGAGACGTACTTCACGCTCTCCTTCAGCCCGATACCCGGCGACGCCGAGCGGGTCGTCGGCGTCCTCATCACGGTGAAGGAGACCACCGAGCAAGTGCTCGACGCACGCCAGCTCCGCATGCTGCGCGATCTCGCGACGCGCTCCGCCCAGGCGAAGTCGGCCGAGGAGGCGTGCTGCACAGCCGCGGAGATCTTTGCGGCGAACGACGCCGATCTGCCGTTCTCGCTGCTCTACCTCCTGGACGGCGACACGGGCGACGCGCGCCTCGTCGGCGCGAGCGGGCTCGACGGGTACCAGGGAGCGGCGAAGCCGGCGCGCGTCTCGCTCCAGGATCGAGGCGATGTGGCCTCGACCTGGCCGCTCGCGGAGGTTGCGCGCGCCTCTGGCGAGATCCTCATTTGCGATCTCGCGGCCCGCTTCGGCGCCTTGCCCGTCGGCCGCTGGGGCAGCGCGCCGGAGCAGGCGATCGTCCTGCCACTCTCGCGGCCGGGCCAACCTCGTCCGTATGGCTTCCTCGTCGGCGGCGTCAGCCCGCATCGCCTGCTCGACGAGCCGTATCGAGGGCTGTTTCAGCTGATCACCGATCAGGTGGTGACCGCCATCGCGAACGCGCGGGCCTACGAGGAAGAGCGCAGGCGCGCCGAGGAGCTGGCCGCGATCGACAGCGCGAAGACGCTGTTCTTCAGCAACGTGAGCCACGAGTTCCGGACGCCGCTGACGCTGATGCTCGGCCCGATGGAGGACGCGCTCGCGTCGCCGGAGGGCGCGCTCTGCGGCGAGCCCCTTTCGCTCGCTCACCGCAACGCGCTGCGCCTGCTCAAGCTGGTCAACGCGCTGCTCGACTTCTCGCGCCTCGAGATGGGCCGCGCGCAGGCGTCCTACGATCCAACGGACCTCGCTGGCCTCACCGTCGATCTCGCGAGCGCGTTCCGCTCCGCGGTCGAGCGGGCGGGGCTCGCGTTCAAGGTGGAGTGCCCGAAGCTCCCGGAGCCGGTCTTCGTCGACCGGGACATGTGGGAGAAGATCGTGCTGAACCTGCTGTCCAACGCGCTGAAGTTCACGTTCGAGGGCGAGATTCTCCTGTCGCTCTGCGTGCGCGGGGACCACGTCGAGCTCGTGGTGCGCGATACGGGCACCGGCATACCCGAGCACGAGCTGCCGCACCTCTTCGAGCGCTTCCACCGCGTCCAGGGGGTGCGCGCGCGCACGCACGAGGGCTCCGGGATCGGGCTCGCGCTTGTGCACGAGCTGGTGCGGCTGCACGGCGGCAGCATCCGGGTGGAGAGCCGCCTGGGCGAAGGGACGGCGTTCACGATCGCGATCCCGCGCGGGTCCACGCACCTGCCGGCAGAGCGCATCCGCGCGGAGAAGACGCTCTCGTCGACGGCGACCGGCGCCGCGCCCTACGTCGAGGAGGCGCTGCGGTGGCAGCTCGCCGCGGATGGGCCCGCTGACGCGATTGCCTCGGCCGATCGTGTCGAGTCCGACCCCCTCTCGGTGCCGTTCGACCCGAGCGCGCGCATCCTCGTCGCCGACGACAACGCCGACATGCGCATGTACGTGCGGCGCATCCTCGATGAGCGGTGGACCGTCGAGGCCGTGAGCGACGGCGCTGCTGCGCTCGAGGTCGCCCAGCGGTCGACGCCGGATCTCGTCATCGCCGACGTGATGATGCCGGGCCTCGACGGCTTTGGCTTGCTCCGGGCGCTGCGCGCCGAGCCGACGACGCAGGGTGTGCCGGTGATCATGCTCTCGGCGCGGGCGGGCGAGGAGTCCCGCGTCGAGGGGCTGGCGGCCGGCGCCGACGATTACCTCGTGAAGCCGTTCTCGGCGCGCGAGCTCGTGGCCCGCGTCGCGACCCACCTCCAGCTCGCAGAGCACCGGCGGGCCGCGGAGCGGGAGCGCGAGAAGATGTACGCGGTGTTCGAGCAGGCGCCCGTGGGGATCGCCGTCTACCGTGGCTCCGAGCACGTCATCGAGATGGCGAACCCGTACTTCGTGGGTACGGTGGGCCATCGCGACGTGAGCGGACGCACGCTGGCGCAAGCCTTCCCGGAGATCGTCGGCTCGCCGCTCCTCCAGGTCTTCGATCGGGTCTACGCGACGGGCGAACCGTTCGTCACCCACGGCTACCGGTTCGATCTCGAGCGCGGGGACGGCGTGCTGGAAGAATTGTACTGGAGCTTCAACATCCACCCCATGCGCGAGCCGGATGGTCTCGTCGCCCGGATCCTGGTCGTCTCGCTCGACGTCACCGAGTACGTGCAGGCACGAAAGGAGCTCGAGGCGGCGGCGCGGGAGCGCGAGGAGCTGCTGCGCCGCGCGGAGGACGCGCGGCGCGACGCGGAGCGGGCGAACCGCGCGAAGGACGAGTTCCTGGCGATGCTCGGCCATGAGCTGCGGAACCCGCTCGCCCCGATCGTGACGGCGCTCCACCTGATGCGGCTCCGCGCCGGGGGGCACGCCGAGCGCGAGCGGCTCGTCATCGAGCGCCAGATCAAGCACCTGACGGCGCTCGTCGACGACCTGCTCGACGTCTCGCGGATCACGCGGGGCAAGGTGGAGCTGAAGAAGCAGCGGATCGAGATTACGGAGGTCGTGGCCAAGGCGGTCGAGCTGGCGAGCCCGCTGCTGGAGCAGCGCCGGCACCACCTCACGGTCGCGGTCCCCTCGAGCGGCCTGGCCGTGGACGGCGACGTCACGAGGCTCGCCCAGGTGGTCTCGAACCTGCTCACGAACGCCGCGAAGTACACCGAGAGCGGGGGCGAGATCGCCGTCCGGGCCGAGCGCACGGAGGGCGAGGTCGTCCTGTCCGTGCGCGACAACGGCATCGGCATTGCGCCCGAGATGCTGGCGAGCGTCTTCGAGCGCTTCGTGCAGGAGCGCCAGGCGCTCGACCGCTCCCAGGGCGGCCTGGGCCTGGGCCTCGCGATCGTGCACAACCTGATCGCGATGCATGGCGGCCGCGTGAGCGCGCACAGCGAGGGCCGCGGGCGCGGGAGCGAGTTCACCCTCCGGCTGCCGGCCGCGGCGAACGCGAGCGCGCCCGGGGCCGCGCCGGCGCGCCCGCAGGCCGGGACGCAGGGGACTCCGGCTCCCGCCGGCCGATGTCGCATCCTGCTGGTCGACGACAACCTCGATGCTGTCGAGCTCCTGGCCGAGTCGCTGGGCGCCCTGGGGTACACGACGCGCGTTGCCTACGACGGCCCGTCCGCGCTCCGGATCGCGGAAAAGTTCGCGCCCGACGTCGCGCTGCTCGACATCGGACTACCCGTGATGGACGGCTACGAGCTCGCGCGGCGCCTCCGCGAGCAGCCGGCGGGTGAGCGCGTTCGCCTGTTCGCGATCACCGGTTATGGGCAGGAGGCGGATTTCCGGCGCTCGAAGGGGGCAGGTTTCGAGACGCACCTCGTCAAGCCGATCCAGATTGATCGATTGACGGCGCTCCTCGAGGAGCCCTCGGCCCGCAGGGCCGAGTGAGCCACGTCAGGCTCGTCCCGCTGGAGTCCGGCGAGGGCTCACGCACGACACGATGTGACGGCGCCCGGAGCGCTGCGGCGACGCGCGCCGCGGCGAGACCGAGGCAGCTTCTGATGGGAGAAGGAACAATGAATACGCAACGCATGCGAATTGCGACGATGGGAGTTCTGGTCGTAGGATTCGCCGCGAGCGCGGGATGCACGCTGGTCTCGGGGGTAGGAACGCTCGAGTTCGACGGTGACGCCGCTGGGGGAGCTGGTGGAAGCGGTGACGCCGGCGGCGGCGCCGACGCGAGCGGCGGCGCCGACACGGGAGGCGGCGCGGCGGGCGGCGCCGGGGGCGGCGGAGGCGAAGCGGGAGGCGGCGGCGCGGGCGGCGCCGGCGGCGGTACGGGCGGCGGCGCGATGGTCCAGGAGTGCGTGCCCGGCAAGGGGGTTACGGTGGGCGCCCGCGTCTGGGGTGACGCGTGGCTCAACGGGTTCGTCCTGCATTGCGCCGACTTTCAGAGCGACGGTCACACCGGGGACGGGTACGACGCAGGCCCCGTGACTGGCAGCATGACGGGCTCGCACGTCTCCAAGTTCTGCGACTACCCCAGGAATGTCGTGGCGTTCAGGTACACGTACGACGCGGAGCACGTGTACCAGGTCCAGTTTGGTTGTTCGACGCCCGAGGTATGGAAATCGTCGACGCCCAGCGTCGAACAATGGCTCGATCCCATCGGCGGGACGACGGCTGGTCCGCAAGAGTACGGAGCGCAATGCGAGGAGGGCTCCGCCTATAGCTACTTCACGCTCAACGTCAGCGAGGAGGGTCAATCCATACGAAGCTTCGAAGGGCCTCGCTACTGCCTGGGAATGCCCTGATCCCTCGCAAGGCCGCCTCCGGAGACGCCGCTCCTCGGCGAGAGGGCTCTCCTCTGCGAGGCGGCAGCGACCGGGGACCCCCGCCGCCGGAGGCGAGCTCCAGGTCTCCGGGCGCTGTCGAGCGCGGAGAGGTGCTGGTCCGTTATAAAAGAAATATCGTCCGTTATGGTGGACGTCGGCGCTGCCCCGTGGTACTGGGCATCAACGGACGGGACAGCCATGCACTACCGACAGCTGGGTGACAGCGAGCTCCGGGTCTCGGAGCTCTGCCTTGGGACGATGACGTTCGGCGAGCAGAACACGCTCGAGGACGCCAGAGCGCAGCTCGACTACGCGTTCGACGCGGGCATCAACTTCATCGACGCGGCCGAGATGTATCCGGTGCCGACCCGCGCCGAGACGCAGGGGCGCACGGAGAGCTACGTGGGCGAGTGGCTGAGCCAGCGGCCGCGGGACAAGGTGATCGTCGCGACGAAGATCGCGGGGCCGGGCCGCCCGATCCCGTGGGTCCACGGCGGCTCCCTCGCGATCAACCGCGCCAACGTCCGGCGCGCGGTCGAGGACAGCCTGCGGCGCCTCAGGACCGATTATATCGATCTCTACCAGATCCACTGGCCCGATCGGTACGTGCCGCAGTTCGGCGCGAGCGCCTACGATCCGGCGAACGAGCGCTCGAGCACGCCGATCGCCGAGCAGCTCGCGGCGCTCGCGGAGGTGATCCGCGACGGCAAGGTCCGGTATTTCGGGCTCAGCAACGAGACCGCCTGGGGGGTGGCGCAGTGGAGCCGCGTCGCGGCGCAGCTCGGGCTCCCCAGGCCGGTGTCGATCCAGAACGCCTACAGCCTCGTCAACCGCACGTTCGACTCCGCGCTCGCGGAGGCCTCGCGCCGGGAGGACGTGCCGCTGCTCGCCTATAGCCCGCTCGCGTTCGGCCTGCTCACGGGCAAGCACCTGGGCGGGCCGCCGCCGGGCTCGCGCTTCGCCCGGTTCGAGACCTTCGGCCAGCGCTACAGGAAGCCCAACGTGGACGAGGCGGTGCAGGCCTACGTCAAGCTCGCGCGCGCCCACGGCCTGAGCCCGGCGTCGCTGGCGCTCGCCTTCGTGCGCAGCCGATGGTTCGTGGCGAGCACCCTCCTCGGGGCGACAACGCTCGAGCAGCTCGAGGAGAACGTGAAGAGCGCGGGCGTGGTGCTCGCCGCGGAGGTTCTCGGAGAGATCGAGCAGATCCACGCCCGGTACCCGAACCCGGCGCCCTGATCTCGCCGGCCCCGGCGGCGCCGCTCGCCCGGGGCGGCGCGCGGTGCGACCTCTCTGTTCGCGGGAGCGGTCCGGCGAGCCCTCGCCGGACCTCGGGCGGGCGGGACGAGGGCGCCTATCGGGCGGCCTCCTCGATCCGCGCGATGTCGATCTTCTTCATCTGCATCATCGCCTGCATGACCCGCCCCGCCTTGGCCGGATCCGGGTGCTGGATGAGCCGGATCAAGGCGGACGGGACGATCTGCCAGGACACGCCGAACCTGTCCTTGAGCCACCCGCACTGGCTCTCGGCGCCGCCGTCGGCCGTGAGCTTGCTCCAGAGCTCGTCGACCTCCTCCTGCGTCTCGCAGGTGACGACGAGCGAGAACGTCTCGTTGAACTTCTGGTGGGCGCCGTTCAGGACCATGAGCCGCTGGCCGTGCAGCTCGAACTCGGCCATCACGAGCGAGCCCTTGGGCCCCGGACCCGCGTCTCCCGAGCGGAGCTCCGAGAGGATCCGTGAGCCCTTGAAGACGGACAGGTAGTACTTCACCGCCTCCTCGGCGTTGTTGCTGAACCAGAGGCACGTCTTGATCTTCTGCGGGGTGGTCATGATCGGAGCTCCTGGCCGGGGTCGGGCCCGGCGGTGAGGTGAGGGCGGCGCGGTCACCGCGACCGCGCTTTGCCTGGATGTCGGAGCTCGGTGCGCCGGCTCGACATGGGACCGACGATTTTTTTTTCGACCCGCCGGGGCGGCCCTGGGCGAGGATGAGCTCGCGGGCAGGGTGGAACGTCGCGGCGATCCGTGAGAGAGCACGCGCATGAGACACATCCTCGATGGGTCGATGGGGGTCATCCTGGCCGCGGGGCTCTGCGGCGCCGGGTGCAGGGCGTCCACGCACGAGCCTCCCGGCATGAACGAGCCTCCCGGCATGAACGCGCCTCCCGGCACGAACGCGCCTCCCGGCACGAACGCGCCTCCCGGCACGATCGCGCCTCCGGCGGAAGAGCCCGCCGCGCCGCCGGCGGCCGCCCCGATGGGCGAGCGGATCGTCGTGGGCAGCGATCCGTGCAAGAGCGACGCAGACTGTGTGCCCGTGTGCGCGTGCCACGCGGCCGCGTGCATCGCGAAGGCCACCGCGCCGACGTGTGATCGAGGCCTGATGTGCACACAGGAGTGTCGCCCCGGAACAATGGATTGCGGCGGCGGCTGCCTCTGCCAGAGCGGCCGGTGCGCGGCCCGCCTGATCAACGTGCCGCCGCCCTGAGCCCCTCTCCGCGTGGGCCGGCCTGCAGATGAGCGCGTGAAAGCTCTTGGAGCCCGGCTGAGGGCCCACCAGGACCGTGGACGCCTGGACTCAGATGTCGGTGGAGCGGGCACCCAGCGCCGTCCTCAGTATTTGTAAACAGCGGCGAAGATCGAGCGACGCATGACCTCGTTCGTCGTCGTCTCGCGCACCCACGCGGCGATCCCCGTCCCGTTCGGGCCGAAGCCCACCGTCGGCTCCCAGTGTTCGGCTGCGTTGTCGTCCTCCAGCGCGTGGGCCCCCGTCCATCCCTGCGCGGGCGAGAGCTCGCTGGCAAAGATCGACCGGAGGGCGGCGGCTTTCTGGGTCCACACCGCGAGCCCGCGCCCGGCCCCATCCACGGCGATCTCGGGACCGCTCACGCTATCTTCGTCGGCCGAGAGCTTGTCGGCCGGCTGGAAGGTCGTCCCCGAGAAGCGCCGCGCCCAGATCGCGCAGCCGGCGCCGCACTGACGGAACACAACGCCCCCTTCACCCTCCGCGTTCATCGCGACGGCGTAGTCAGACGCTTTTTGCCCCGCGGTATCCACCCCGGTGGCTCCGGCCCACACGCCGCCTGAATAAGAATTGGCGATCACGTGCGACACCGAGGAGGTCGAGTCGCGCTGGAGGAAGACGACCATCGCGTTCCCGTTGCCGTCCATCACGACGCGCGGGCTCAAATGGTCGAGCGTGTCATCCGCTTCCAGCGGCTTCGGGCCTGCCGCGCTGCCCTTGTGCGTCGTCAGATCGTAGGTAACCACGTTACCCAGCACGTTGAGACGCCCGCCGTCCGACTGGTACCACGCCGCCACCGCGCGCAGCGTCGTGCCCACGGTCGAGACGCCGACAGCCGTGCCGTTGCAGCTGGTCGTGCTCCCCGACACCTTCACCGGTGTCTGCCAGCCCTGCCCGCCCTCGTAAATGGCCAGGTAGCCCTCACGCGCCGAGGTGTCGGTGGTGTTCACGTCGATCCCCACGGCGATATGGCCGGCGGGGGTCATCGCGACCGTCGTCGAATGTTTCGAGACCCCCGAGGTGCCCTCGGCGATCGTCTCGACCGTGCCCCACCCGGCGGGCCATCCGAGCGATGCCGTGAACCGCTTGCCGAACACGGCGCCGCCCACCGAGGACGAATACCAGACGACCACCCCGTTGCCCTCGGCGTCGATGGCGACCCTGGCGTTCACGCCTCTCGTGGCCGCGTCGTTGATCTGCAGCAGCGGGTCCCAGCTGTCGCTCTTCTTGACATAGCGGCGCGCCCATACGGTGGACTGATCATAAAACACGAGCAGCGCGTCGCCGTTGGCCGAGACCGCGACCTGCGGAAGGAAATTCGAGATCTGATTGGCGAGATCGTCATGACCGACGCGCTCGAACGGTTCCCAGTGGGGCGGGGGGGCTTCGCCGCCTGTCCCGTCGCCGCCTGTCCCGTCGCCGCCTGCCGCGCCGCCACCCGCTCCGTCGCCGCCTGTCCCGTCGCTGCCTGTCGCGCTGCCGACGCTGCCCGCATGACCGCCGCCTCCGCCGCTCCCCACGTCGCTGGAGCTCGACGACGACTCGAACGTTCGCACCTTCTGTCCGCAGGCCGCGACGAGGAGGAGCCCAAGAATGAAACCCAGCTTGGGCCTGGCGCCCGACCCTCCGACGTGTCCGAATTGTTCGCGCATCATGCGCCAGGATGAGATCCGAACGCCTCGGAGATGTCAATCCCCGACCGCGCGACCTGTCCTGGCTTGATGAGACACATTCAACCTCTCCGCCACCGCGGCAGGACAGGGTAGCAGCGCGCCCACAAGCTCACGTGCGTTCCCGCACGTTCCTCACGCGCTCGAAGGACGCTGAGCGAGGAAATCGCGCCCCTGTCTACCACACAAGCGAGCGGGCGATGGGGTGCTCGTCCACAGACCCCATCCGTACGGCGCCCGACGCGCAGAGGGGCTCCGGGCGCCTCGAGGCGCGGCGCAGAGCACGCGCAGCGGCGCAGGGCGGTCAGCGCGTCAGAAGTCGCCCTCCTTCACGTAGGGGTAGCTCCACAGCGTGACCTGCAGCAGGCAGGATTTGACCCACGCCGCGTGCATCTTCTCGACCTCCTCGGCGGAGTGGCCCTTCTTCGCGAGGAACGGCTTCAGGGTGAGCGTCACCGGGAAGATGAGCGCGAAGAGGTTGCGAAACGGCACCAGGTCGGTCGACGGCGCCCCGTCCGTCTTGTTCTTCTTGATGCGGTGGTGGCGGAGGCCGATCTCGTGCTGGTAGTCGAGCCACTTCTGGTCGTACTCCGCGCGCGCGGTGTCGAGGATCCACTGGCCGAAGCGCTTGCGGACCCCACCGAGGTAGTCGCCGAGCGGCTTGCCGTCGGCCTTGCCGGTGAAGGACGCGAGCAGGTGCGGGTTCGCGCCCACGAAGCCGTACCAGACATCGAGGATCTGCTCGACCTGATCCTTCACGACGTCGTGCGAGAGGCGCAGGTACTTCACGTCTTCTTCCCCGAAGAGGGCGCTCTTCTTCATGTCCTCGAAGTCGGCGGGCAGAACCGGGGACGTCGCGACGGCGTGTGTTCCAACCGTGTATCCATGGATGGTCATGATCGTCCACTCTTTCTGCGGGCAATACCCCGCGCTCACCCCGAGCGACGTGCTCGGGGCGTCGAACCGGTCGTCGCGACGGCGACTGGCCGGTAGGTTGTTCCTCCGAAGCTCGGCCTCGATTCCTCGCGACAGCGCCGGCGCGCGTGCCGACCGCGCTCCGAGGTCGCGGGCGCGCAGGCCCGGAGCGAGGAGCCAGTGACAGGCCTCGGGAGAGCTATCCCCTCATCTCGCGGGGATGAGCAACGCTCTAGAGTGACAAACGCATTGAACCACGAGAAAAAGCAGAAATTTCACAGGGAGGCGAGGAGGCGGGGAGCGAGAGACAGCAAGAGCGAGAAAATCATTCTATTTTCTTCCTCCCCGCCTCCCCGCCTCCCTGTGAAAACTCTCCGGGTTTCAACGTGATCGTTGTTCTAGTCAGGCTGGACGAAGCGCCTCCACGCGTCTTCGCGCTGCTGCTCTTCAGCCTGCTCGTGTTCGCCGCAATCGATCCTCAGGTGTCGGCCCGCCATCGGCGCGTCGACGAAAGCACAGTGGTGGGGCAGCGCCCCTTCATGCGCGTTCGGCCGGAAGTACTTGCACGTGACGCACATGCGGCTCACCGGGATATGCCCGCTGAGCTGCAAGGACCGGATGATCTTCACGACCCCAGCCAGGAACGCCTCTTGCTCCAGCGCCGAGAGCGCGCCCACCGCGGACACGATGGCGTCGGGCAACGTCGTTACTTTCTGCGCGAGCGCGCGCCCGTGCGGCGTGAGCTCGATCAGGCTCGCCCGCGGGTGGCGCGGGTCCGGGCGCTTGACGACAGCTCCCTTGTCCACGAGCGTCCGGACCGAATCGCTGATGGTCGCCAGCGTGACGCCCAGGCGCTGCGAGAGCTCGCTCCCGCTGAGCGGCCCCTCGAGCGAGAGGGTCGCGAGGATCTGCCCCTGCGTGGGCGACAGGCCCTCGTGGTTCGCCTGCTCCCACGCCTGCAGCTTCATCGCGAGCCCCAGCTTTCGAAGCCCGACCGCGATGCGCCGATCGATCGGCTCGGAGTTCTCCTCGAAGAAGAGCGGGAGCGAGCGACCCATGACCCTCATTTAACTTAGGAGTCCTAAGTTGTCAAGGGAGGGTGCGCCGAGAGCGCACCACCGCCGCTGTCCTCGCGAGCCACGCCACGGGATCTCTCGCGTGGTAGGGGTGCTCCGACGGCTCGATGTTGTCGAGGAACTTGCGGTAGATGATCGCCTGGCGGGCCGCTGCGACGGGCGCGAGCAGCTCGGCGGCGCGCTCGGGGTCGGAGCCCGGGATCGCGGCGCGCCACGCGCGGCTCCAGAGGCTCCGGAGCGGCTCGACCGCGCCGGGCGGGGCCCCGTCGAGGAACGCTGGCTGATCGAGCAGCGGATGCCCGACGCCGCTGTCGCCCCAGTCCAGCAGCACGGCCGACGTCGCGTCGCCTCGGGCATTGCCGACGTGGAAGTCGCCGTGAACCAGCGTGTCGGGCAGCCCGGCCTCGGCGAGGCGAGCGAAGCGCTCGGGGAGGCCATCGACGAAGCTGTCGAGGGTCGCCCGATCGCCGGCGGACAGGTCGGGCGTCCGGGTCACCACGTCCGCGATGAGCCGGGTCATGGCCGGCGCACGCCAGTCCGGCAGCCCCAGCGAAAGGAGCTCGTCGACCTTCCGGCTGGCGTCGCGCTGCAGCCCGACAAGCAGCGAGACCAACCGCTCCCGGACCGGCAGATCGGCCTCGTAGAGATCCTCGCCCGGGATCTCGGGCATCAGGATCCGCCGGCCGTCGTGGCCGAGGAGGGCTGGCACCGGCCCTCCCGCGAGCCGCCTGATCACGGCCCCCTCGTGCCCCAGGAACGGAGGGACGTGCTTCAGCCAGACCGTCTGGTCGCCAGCACGGAGCCGCCACAGGCTCGAGAGGTTCCACGACCGCATCTGCTCGGCGGGCGCCGTCCGCGTGAGGCCCCGATCGCGCAGGACGGCGTCCGCCCACGCGAGGTCGTCATCAGGCCCGCCCGGCCGCGCCCACGGCTGCCGGAGCGGGTGGTCGTCGAGCGCCCCGCGCCAGGGCTCGACCCCGGGCGGCGGCGCGTCGATCTCCGCCTCCGCGAGGTAGGTGACCGCCCCGCCTTGGGGGGCCGGGAGCTCGGCGGCGAGCATCCGGAGGACCGTCACCTGGAGGCCGAAGCGCTCGCGGGCACCCTGGACGACGGCGTGCGCGTCCTGCCACCACGGCGTCGCCACCGGATAGGGCGGCAGCGCGCCCAGGAGCTCACCGCTCGTGGTGAGGAGGACGAGCCGAACGACGCGCGGCGGGTGGGGCAGCATCGCGCGATGATAGCGAAGGGGCGGCGTCGCTCGCGCGCGGGTGCTCGGCCGCGGTACGAAAGACGTCCGAGCGCCGCTCACGTCGAGAGCGGCTGCCCCGCGACCGCGGCCCTGACGGCGCGCTCCAGCGCCTCGCCATCGTCGGGCGAGAGGGCGCGCATCGCGCCGGGGAACGCCGCCTCGAGGTCCACGAGCACGTCGAGGGCCGCCTCCTCGTCGACGGCCGCCCGATCGTGGCGCCCCACCTTCGACGCGGCGGACGCGAGGCGCGGGCCGTTCACGAGCCGCTCCCCCCAGCGGATCAGCGCGGCGAGGTCGACCGGGCGCTCCGGGTCCCACGGCGCGCTCTCGTCGAAGCGGTCCTCGCGCATCTCGGCGATCTTGCGCTTCAAGGCCATGTAGGCCCCGGCCGGCATGCGGACGTCGGGCCTGGCCACGAGCCCCTCCGCGAGGTTCTCCGGGCCGAGGGGCGGCAGCCCCAGGGCGGACGCGACGCGCGACGGGAAGCGCTCGGGTACGGCGGCGATCTCCGCCTTGCGCCCCCGGGCGAGCAGCGGGGGCATCATGAGCCCCGCCGCGGCGGCGACCGGGGCCGCCTCGCTCCAGGCCAGGAAGGCGTCCTCGCCGGCATCGACCGCGCGCAGCTCGAAGGGCGCCCACCGCAGGTCGGGCGCGTACCAGACCCCGGTCTGCACCGGGCTCACGCCGCCCGACGGCACGTCCGGATGCGGGTAGCCGCCGCCGAAGAGCTCGCCGTAGAGGACGAGCCGCGCCGCGCCGACCGCCGCGTGCGCCGCGCGGGCGGCGTCCCGCAGCGACGCGCGGAGCAGCTGCCAGCCGAAGAAGGGGTCCTCGTCCCGGAGCCACTCCTTGCGCTTGCCGAAATGGACGCCGGCCGCGTCCACGCCGATCACGAGCTGCGCGCCGTGGATCTTCTCGAGCGCGACCCAGGTCGGAGCGTCGCTCGCGCCGAGGCACGGCATCTTCGGGAAGGGGAGGAACTCCATTTCCGGCGACGATAGCGCCGATGGCGTGGCCGGTCCGCGGACGCCGGAACGGTGCGTTGAATGGTGCGTTGAATGGTGCGTTGCGTCGTACGCGGCGGAGGAGCGCGGCAATCCCCGCTCCGCCCGCGCTGCGAGCCGCCGGCGCGGCGAGGGCGGCGGGGGCGCGAGGCGCTTGATTCCGGGAAAGCGTTGGCGTTCCTTAGCTCTCAGGGGGTCACCATGTCCGCTGAACCCAGCCGGGCGCCGCCTGCGCCTTGCTTTCGCCTCCTGCTGATCGAGGACAGCGCCATCGCGGCCTCCGTCGTGCAAAGCCACCTCGACGCCGTGCCGTGGCAGCGCGCCGAGCTCGCGCACGAGGAGACGCTCGCCGCAGGGCTCGCGCGCGTGAACGAGGGGTGGGATGTCGTCCTCCTCGACCTCTCCTTGCCCGATGGCGAGGGCCTCGAGGTGGTCGAGCGGGTGCGGGCGGTGGACCCCCATGTGCCCATCGTGGTGCTGACGGGCCACGACGACGTCCGCCTCGCGGAGCGCGCGCTCGGCGCGTCGGTGCAGGATTACCTCGTGAAGCGGGGCCTCGACGCGGACACGCTGTGGCGAGCCATCCGCTATGCGGTCAGCCGCCAGCAGCTCCTGACGCAGCTCGCGCGGGCCATGGCCGAGGCCCGCGAGAACGAGGCCAACCTGCACCAGCTCATCGCCCGGAGCGCCGACGGGGTGATCGTGCTGGATCCCTCCGGGACGGTGCTCTTCGCGAACCCCGCCGCGGAGTCGCTGCTGGGCGACGGGCGCCCCGTCGCCGGGCGGGGCTGCCCGGCGGCGCTTTGCGCCGGCGAGACGAGCCTGGAGATCGGAGGGCAGCAGGTCGTCCTCGACGTTCGCTGGGTCGACGTGGACTGGCAGGGGCGCCCCTCGCGCATGGCGCTCCTGCGCGACGTGACCGGGCGGCGCCGGGCCGAGGAGCTGAGGTCACGGCTCGAGCGCAGCGAGCGGCTGGCCGCGGTCGGCCAGCTCGCGGCGGGCGTGGCCCACGAGATCAACAATCCTCTCGCGTACGTGGTGGCCAACCTCGAGCTGCTCGCCCGCGAGGTGCGGCGGCTGGCCGGCAAGGGCGTCGCCACCGAGCACCTCGCCCAGCCGCTCGCGGACGCCCGCCAGGGCGCCGCGCGGGTGGTGGACATCGTCGGGGATCTCGGGGTGTTCGCGCGCGCGGAGGCGAACGAGGCGGTCGGGCCGACCGACATCAACGCGGTGATCGAGAGCGCGCTCAACATCGTGCATTCCCAGATGAAGCACCGCGCGCGGGTCGTGCGCGAGCTCGCCTCCGTCGCGCCCGTGAGCGGCGCGGAGGGGCGCCTGACGCAGGTGTTCGTCAACCTGCTCATCAACGCGGCGCAGTCGATCCAGGAGGGGCGCGTCGCCGACAACGTCGTCGAGGTGCGGACCCGCGATCAGGGCCGGGAGGTCGTCGCGGAGATCGTGGACTCCGGCTGCGGCGTGCCCGAGGAGCACATGCACAGGCTGTTCGAGCCGTTCTTCACCACGAAGCGCGCGGGGGAGGGGACTGGGCTCGGACTCGCGATCTGCCGCAACATCGTGGAGTCGTGCGGCGGCACCATCGGCGTCAGCAGCGAGGCCGGCGTCGGCACCTGCGTCCGCGTCCGGCTGCCCGCCTGGGCGAGCGCCGAGCTCACCCCTCGCCGCGCGTCGCCCGCGCCCGCGCCCGCGCCCGCGCGGCATGAGGAGCCGGCGCGGCGCGCCCGGATCCTGATCGTGGACGACGAGCCCCTCCTCCTTCGCGCGCTGCGCGGGCTCCTCGAGGCGTCGCACGAGGTCGTCTGCGCGCGCTCGGGCAGAGAGGCCCAGAGGACGCTCCGGCTGGACGCGAACTTCGATGTCGTGCTCTGCGATATCGTGATGCAGGAGGGCACGGGGATAGAGCTCCACGAGTGGCTCGAGGCGGAGCTGCCGGCGCTCGTCGACCGGGTGCTGTTCATGACCGGAGGGGGCACGAGCGAGGTGAGCAGGCGGTTCCTCTCGGCCCACGGGGGACGCGTGCTGCCGAAGCCGATCAATCCGGCGGAGCTGCTCCGGCGGATCGATGCGCTGCTGGAGGCGAGAGCGGCAGAGCCCGAGAGCGTGTAGAGGAGAGCCCGGGGGCGGGAAGGTGGGAATCGGGGCCGGCCGGGAAGAGGGGAATCGGGCCCCGCCCCCCGCCCCGCCATTGATCGCGCGCCGCGCGATTCGCGGCGCGGGCTCACGTCCCGCCGCAGGCCTCGTACTCCGCCTTGCACGCGTCCGCGCCCGCCTGCTGCACGCACGCCCTGCAGTCCGCCGCGATGCCCTGGCCGGCGCACTCCCTCTCGCACTCGTCGGCGCACACGCCCGCCGCGCAGACGCAGGCGATGAGCGCGTCCGTCTCGGGATCTTGCAGGGGATCGGTGTTCGGATCGCAGCCTTGCACGCACGCACAGCAGATGCCGTCGCCAGGGCAGCAGCCGTCGCTGCGCCCGAGGGGACAGCGGCAGGCGCCGCCGCCTTGCTCCATGCACGGCCCGTAGCCGCTGCCGTCGGCGAGGCACGTCGCGACGCCCGGCGCGCCGACGGCGTGACAGGTGCAGGACATGGTCTCGCCAGGAGCGCAGGTCGCGCCCGTGGCCGAGCTGGAGGTCGTCGAACTGGCGCTCGTCGAACTGGCGCTCGTCGAGCTTTCGCTCGTCGAGCTTTCGCTCGTCGAGCTTTCGCTCGTCGAGCTGGCGGACGACCCGCCGCTCCCGGTCGGCTCCGGATCGGTCGTCGAGGAGCCGCATGCGGTCGCGAGCGCAGCCGTGAACAAGCTGAGGAAAAGGATGTGTCGCATCGGCGCCCCCTATAGCGTGCCGTCCCCGCGGCCGTCGAGGGCCATCACGGCGCGCTCCCGTCGCGCTCCCTCCCCGGCGCCGAGCCGCTCGCCGCGGCACCCCGTCATCGGATCTTGTTCGTCAATGCCCTTTACATTACTTCACGAGCGCGTCATGACGCGGAGCGCCCCGCGGGCTTGTGCTCAGCGCTGGAGTCCGAGGATCCCCGTGAACGAGCGCCGTGCTCGGGCGCCCGGGGGGCGCGGGCGGCCCCTGCGTGAGAGGGCGTGCTTGCCTGGCGGGCAGGATGCCCTATGTTCGCGCCTGCTCGCGTCCCCGCCGGGGGGGGCGCCGGCGCCGCGCCGCGCCGCGTGCGCCGTGCGGGGAACGCGCTGCCTGAACCGTGCGATAGCAAGGAGATGAGAAGATGACGATCTCGATGTATCAGGCCTCGGTCCCGGTGCTCGTCAGGATGCTCGGCAACCTCTCGGTGATCCTCACCAAGGCCGCCGCGTACGCCGAGGCGAAGAAGATCGAGCCGCGCGTCCTGCTCGACGCGCGCCTCGCCCCGGACATGCTCTCGCTCACGCGCCAGGTGCAGATCGCCTCCGACTCGGCCAAGGGCTGTGGAGCGCGGCTGGCGGCCGTGGACGTGCCGAAGTACGACGACAACGAGGCCAGCTTCGACGAGCTACAGGCCCGCATCGCCAAGACCGTCGCGTTCCTGAACAGCCTCCGGCCCGAGCAGATCGACGGCTCCGAGGATCGCGATGTCACCATCCCGACGCGCGATCAGCCGCTGCAGTTCAAGGGCCTGGTTTACCTGCTGAACTTCGTGCTGCCCAACTTCTATTTCCACGTGACGACCGCCTACGCGATCTTGCGCCACAACGGGCTCGAGATCGGCAAGCTAGACTTCCTAGGCGCCCGCTGATCGAGCAGCGGTAACCCGCTGCGGATACGGGCCCACCTCGACGTTTTCGGTGCTCAGCGCACGGGAGTGCGCTTCCGCGCCGAAAACGCCGATCTGGGCCCGTCTCCTGTGCGGGTGACCGCTGCTCGCCGTCGTTTCTGGGGGACGCCCGGCTACCGCACGCGCCTTGGATCGTGGTGATGTGCTGGGAGCGGGCCGAGCTGCGTGGTGTCGACGAGGAGCGAGACGACGAGCGAGAAGAAGCGGCGGCGCGTCTCGAAGCTCGGGCTCAGGTCGGGGAGGAGGGCGCCCATCCGCCTTGCGCCGGCGTCGTGGAGGACGCGCTTGGCCATATCGATGGGCTCGATGTGGGCGGGGTAGAGGTCGCCCCCGGAGAGCTTTCGGATGAGGCCCACGTACTCGCCCACGAGGGGCGCGACCTCCGCCCGGGGGAGGGCGAGGGTGTCCGCCGAGGGGGAGCTCCCGGTGAAGACGAAGTGGAGGTCTCTGTCGTCGCAACCGGCGACGAGGGTGCAGGGCTCGCGCGAGGGCCAGGGCGGCTCGCCGGAGACGATATCGGTCGTGAGCGTGCGCCACTCCTGCCTGCGGAGCGGCGACGCGCTCGACCAGAGGCGCTCTTCGATTCGGATGGCATCGACGGGCATATGGGCTGAGCTCAGTGTAGCGCTCACCCCTCACGGTTGTAACCGCTCACCGTCGGCCACCGAGGAAATCGACAGAACTCCATGAACTACATATTGTCCGTATTTGGTCCGGTGCACGATCGTCGCCGGGACCCTCGGACGCCCAGGATAGAATTCTGCCGCAACCTCTGCCTCGTCACGCCGCGCGACCGCCGGAATACGCGCAGCGCTCGGTGCGCGAGGGCGAACCGCGGCATCGCCATGGGGCTCCTCGTGTATGGCACAAGGCCCGTATCGCGACGGCAGCGCTAGAAATCCCTCACCAGGATCCAGAGATACCTCGAGGATGGGAAGCGCTGCGCGATGACGTCGATCTCCGCTGGATCTGCGCCATGGGCGTAGCTCGCGCTGGAGATCTGCCGGAGCTCATCGGGCGATACGCCGCTCCAGGCTTCCAGGCCTGGCATCCGCGTAGCAGGCTCCCGCCCGAGGACCTGTCGAGCGCGCTCGAGCGTCACGTTGCCGCCGAGGGAGCGGCTACAAACAACGGCAGCGCTGTCCGGGTCGACGATGAGCAGGTCAAGGTCGGTAGGCATGGTTCGAGTCGGCGTAGAAGAGGCTCACGCGGGTCGAGGCGCCTGCCGCGAAGAGCTCTCGCACGAGATCAAGGGTCTCCGATCGATGCTCGGGATAGACGTCGTGGGCGACGAGGTCTTCTGCCTCCTCCGGGGTCAGCGCGCCCCACGAGACGACCGAGCCGTCGTCGAAATCAGGTGGGCGTGAGAAGCACGAGCGTGTCGTCTCCAGCGGGATGAACAGCTCGAACCGGTCAACGAGGCGGCCCTGGGCGTCGAGCGACACGAGCATGGCGTAATCTCTGAAGTCTATGGCCATGGGAGTGACCCAGATCTGCCCGACGTGCCGCTATAAGCCGCGGCCGCTTGCTTCAGCAGCTTGTCGGGCGGCGACGTCACGCCAGGATGCTCCTGGTGCACAAGTGGAGCGCTTCGGGGAACGACGACATCGTCTGCTTGAGTGAATGACCCCGGGCGATGCACTCGAACGTCTCGTCGTGGAAGGCAAGCAAGTAGTGTCGATACTGCTTCCACCACGCTGGATTGTACTCGCTGTGAACCGAGTTGATCTTCATCAGCTCGGCGATCCATTGGGACCTCTCGACGACGTGCGCAGCATACCCCACCAGCCCGCGGCCGTGCAGGGGATGTCCGTGGAGCACCTCGTCATTCGGTGGACCGAGCTTGTGGGCGAGGCATTGCTCGAATTCGACGATGGCGATCAGGCGCAGGTCGGCGCTGGTGCGATCGACCACGGTCGCATACGAGCCATCCCACGCGGGGTCAGGTTCGCGCATGTTGTAGACGACGAGAGTCCTGGAGCCCGAGGAGAAAACATGCGGGAGTGGGGCGCCGACATTCCAAGGATGCTGCCAGGGGATCTCGACGGCACACTCCTCCCCGGTCGCGCGGGCGAGATCTCGCTCGAGCGAGATGCACTTGTCGTGCGCAGCTTGGTAACGGGCCCATCCCCCGTCTCCGCGTTTTAAGGAGAGCGCAGCGGCTGCTGCCGACAGCTCCTCGCGGGCGGCGTCCAGGGCGCGCCTTGCGTCTTCGACCGTCATTTCGTCCACCTGACGTCTTCCCGGTGTGCCGCCGCGCGCAGCGTGGTCGGCACCAGCGGCTTGCTGGGCGGGAGGCAGAGCAAGAGAGAGTACACAGGGAAGCGGGGAGACGGGGAGGAGAGAGAACTGTGCAGACCGAGATGGAGAGGCGAGGGATGGGGACCATGACGTCGGATTCCCATCTCTCGTCTCCCCGCCTCCCCGCCTCCCTGTGAATCTCTTCTTCTTCCTCTCCGCCCAACGAGTGATCGGCTGGTCAACGGAAGCCGCCGGACCAGGTCTGTCGATTCAGGTGCTCTGGGTGACCTCACGCACGGAAGATCTCACGGATCGGCGCTGCGCCGCAAGTCCCGGGTGTCGTTCAGCGCCGCAGGCCAGATCCGTCCAACACCGGCGGTCGTCGCTTCCTCTCCGGGGTGCCGTGGGCGCGGTGGGGCCGCGGTGGACCGTGCCCACGCGGTGGTGGTAGGAAAAGATATGGCGAAGAGGCGTGCAGCATGGATGTGCGCGGCGTGGACGCTCACAGCCGGTGGATGCACCACGCTCGTGGGGCTGGACGACGGCTACCACCTGGTGGACGGAGCGGGTGGTGAGGCCGGCGCGGGCGCGGGCGCGGGCGGGGGCGAGGTGGTCGTCCCCACCGACGTCGAGCTGATCGACGACATGGAAGACGGCGACAGCGCCATCGATGAGGCGGGTGGCAGGGTCGGCTACTGGTACAGCTTCAATGATGGGACGGGCACGCAGACTCCCCCGGTCTACTCGGAAGAGAATCCCGTCGGGTTCATCCCGGAGGCGCTCGCGGAGCCGCGCGGCGAGAGCACGATGGCGATGCACACGTTCGGATCGGGCTTCACCGAGTGGGGCGCCGGGTTCGGCTTCGCCCTGAACGGCCCCGACGGGGGCCTGCTCGCCTACGACGCGTCGGCGTACAGCGGTATCGTGTTCTGGGCCAAGCTCGGCGACGCGGGCGCGGCGACGACCATGAAGGTCAACATCACGGACAAGACCTCGGATCCCGCGGGCGGGATCTGCGATGAATCGGGAGAGGACGTGGCCAATCCGTGCTTCGACGACTGGTCATCCACCGCGCGCCTCGGCACGGCGTGGGCCCCGGTCGTGATCCCCTTCGAGCAGTTCGCGCGCGGCGGCGAGGGCGCCGAACCCACGGCCGATGCCATCGACCTCACAGGGCTCTTCGCGATCGAGTTCGGGTTCGTGCAAGGCGAGGATTTCGACGTCTACATCGACGATGTCGGCTTCTACAGGTGATCGCCTGAGGGGAGGCCTCTCGGCGGCGTGACGCTGGGATCGCGGGCGCTCAGCGAGACGCGCCGAGGTGATCCCGGACCACTCCGTCGTCCAGGCGTCAAAATCGTTGATAGTTGAACTATCTGCTCTCGGCAGTGCTGTGCGGCGCCTCGCCGCGCGGAGCTACCGTCGAGGTTCAAAAACGCGACGGCAGTAGATAAAGTGGGTGGGTTGGTGGGTCGTTGGGGCACAAAAGTGTTCGCAATCGACCTCTGCCGTGAGCCGGACGGGACAGGTTCTGGTACATAATATCAAATCGGCGCTGTTGAGTCGCAGCGTCGGGAACCCGTGCAGGTGCCGATCCATGTGGTCGGCGCTCGCACCAACTCGTGCCTTTCTTCGGGCGCGGCGTGGAGAACACGGTGAACCCCGAGCAACACACGCATCGCTGGCCTCTTGAGCTTTTCGGCTCACAACTCAGGTATGCTGCGCCGCTCTTGCTCGCGTTCGTCGCGGCTTGCAACGGCCAGATCGGCGGCCCCGGCCAGTCCACGGGGTCTGGCACGGGCCCCGGCGGGGACGATCCTGGGATCGTGGAGCCGCCGGAAGACGTGCTGGATTCGGCGTTCTGCCAGACGCCGAGGCCCGGTACGGCGCCGCTCCGCCGTCTCAGCAATTACGAGTACGCCAACACGGTGAAGGATCTCTTTTCCGGCGTCCCGGGCGTGGCCTCCGCCGTCGACAAGGTGGTCGCCACATTTCCCAACGAGTCCGAGTCGCTCGGCTTCCGCAACAACGCGAGCTTCTTGAACGTCGGCTCGCTCGTCGCGCAGAAGTTCCTCGACGCCGCGGAGGAGGTCGCCGCTGTCGCGGCCCACGCTTCGGGCCTCGTCTCCTGCGATCCGGAGGAGATCGGCGAGATCGAGTGCGCGCGCGACTTCATCCGCACCTTCGGCGCCAGGGCGTACCGCCGGCCGCTCACGGAAGCCGAGGTCCAGAGTTACGAGGAGCGCTTCACCGCAGGATCGGACGGGTACACCTTCGACGACGGCATCGAGTGGGTCGTCTTCAGCATGCTGCAGTCGCCGAACGTGCTCTATCGCGTCGAGCTCGGCCAGGCGAGCACGGGGGACGTCACCGAGCCCACGCCGCACGAGATGGCCTCGCGGCTCTCGTACCTGGTCTGGCAGTCGCAGCCGGACGAGGAGCTGACGCGGGCGGCGGAGGCGGACGAGCTCGGCGCGCCGGAGCAGCTCGAAGCCCAGGTGCGGCGCATGCTGGCCGATCCCAGGGCCGAGCGCTTGCTCGAGTACTTCGACCAGTGGCTCGACACCGACATGCTGGGCAGCATGAACCGCGATCCGGAGGTGTATCCGGACCTCTCGCGCGATCTGCCCGCCTTGCTGCGGGAGGAGACGCGCGCGTTCGTGCAGGACCTGCTCGCGAGCCCGAGCGGCTCGCTCGACGACCTCTTCGCCGCCGATTACAGCTTCGTGAACGGCGCGCTCGCGCAGCACTACGGCGTGAGCGGGGTGAGCGGCGACGATTTCGTCAAGGTCGACATGCCTGGCCGCTCGGGCGTGCTGACCCAGGGCATGATGCTCACGCGCGACAAGGCGGCGCGCACCTCGATCGTCCGCCGCGGCCTCAAGGTGCGCACCGATCTCCTGTGCCAGATCGTGCCCGCGCCGCCCAACGACGTGAAGCTCGATCTCGAGGGCCTCGGAGAGGGGCTCTCGCAGCGCGAGCGCCTCGAGCTCCACCGCACCGAGCCGAGCTGCGCGGGGTGCCACGCGCTGATGGATCCCATCGGCGTTGTGTTCGAGTCGTTCGACGCCGTGGGCCGCCCCCGCACCACGGACGAGGCCGGCAGGCCGATCGACACCTCGAGCGCCATCTCGAGCACGCGCGACGTCAACGGCCCTGTGGCGAACGCCGCCGAGCTGGGCCAGCGCCTCGCGCAGAGCGAGGAGGCGCGCGCCTGCTACGTGCTGCAAAACTTCCGCTTCTTCTACGGTCGCGACAAGACCGACGCCGATCGCTGCTCGATGGCGTCGCTCTCGCTCGCGTTCAAGGACAGCGGTTACAGCCTGTCCGAGCTCCTGGTCGCGCTCACGCAGACCGACGCCTTCCGCTACCGCCCCGTCATCGTCCCGGAGAAACAATGAAACCTCTGAGCCGCCGTACCTTCCTGCGTGGCGCATCCGGAGTTGCGCTCGCGCTCCCGTTCCTCGATGCGATGCGTTCGAGCCGCGCGCGAGCCCAGACGACGCCGTCCCCGCGCCGTATCATGTTCGTGTTTCAGGCGAACGGCGACGAGACGGAGAGGCGCTTCGACGCCCCCGGCGAGACGAGCTTTCAGCTCGGCGAGTTCCTCGCCCCGCTCGAGCCGTACCGCGAGGATCTCCTCTTTCTCAACAACCTGCACAAGCGCTTCTACGATCTGCCGGAGTCCGAGCGGGCGGACAACCACCAGCAGGGCGGCAGCTCGCTCGCTCCGTGGAAGTCCGGCACCGGGTCGTTCCCCATCGGCGGCACCGAGACCACCATCGGTTACGTGGAGGGGCCGAGCGCCGACTACGCGATCGGCGGTCGCGTGCTGGAAGCCAACGAGAGCGTCGCGCACCGGCACCTCGTGTACCGCGTCGGGGACAAGTGGAACGACATCTGGAACACGCACTCCCACGCGGGGCCCGCGGGCGATCAGAACCCGATCCCGCCGGAGACGGACCCTTACGAGGCCTACGCCCGGATCTTCGCCGCCATGCCCGGCGACGGGGGCGCGCAGCAAGAGGTGCTGAGGCGCCTGGCGAAGAAGCAGTCGGCCATCGATCTGGTGCGCGAAGAGGGCAACTCCCTCCTCACCCGGGTCGGCGCCGAGGACCGCGCCAAGATCCAGCAGCACCTCGACGCGATGCGCGACGTCGAGCGCGCGCTCCAGGCCGGCAACGGCGCGGCCGCCTGCGTGCAGACCCCGCTCGGCGAGAGGATCAACCCCTACGCCGACGAGAACCACGCGATCATGGGCGAGCTGTTCTTCAAGATCAGCGCCCTCGCGTTCGCCTGCGATCTGACGCGCGTGGTGCATTTCAACTGGAGCGGCAACACCAGCAACCGCGTCTACTCGAACCTGGGCCTCAGCGATGGGCACCACGACATCTCGCACAACAGCGACGACGACTCGTTCGCCAAGGTGCGCAAGATCCACAGGCACCTCTGGGAGCAGAACACCAAGCTCTACGAGATCTTGAAGAACACGAGCGACGGCGACGGCACGCTCTGGGATCATACGCTCGTCGTGCACTGGAACGAGCTCGGGCAGGGCGACAGCCACAGCATCGAGGACAGCCTGGTCGTCTTCGCGGGAAAGGCCCACGACCACTTCCGGCGCGGTCGGCTGATGGATTTCCGCGGCGATCGCTCCTTCGCCGACATGCTCGTGAGCTGCTTCCACTACATGGGCTTCGAGGACGTCAAGAGCTTCGGCGAGGGCGTCTTGAACACCGGGGGCGCCCTGCCGCTCACCTGAACAGGCGGCGCCTCCTCGACCTTCTCGCGAGCACACGTCGCTGGAAGGAGCCCTGCAGGAGAGTCGAAGCCTACTTCATGGTAGGGTGAACCAGCGTCGTGCGCCCGAGCATCGATGGAGACCTTGCGCGGCAGCTGAGACATGAAGTCTCGGTCACTTGCCGACAACGCCGCTCGTTCGACGCTCGTCCGCGTGAGCCGCTCGTTGCTCGCCGCGACCCGACGCAGGTCGTGCCGCCGTGCCGGCGTGGTAGCGCTAGGGCTTGCCGTGCCGCCGCAGGTGAGGCAAGAGCGCCGGCGGGGCGGAACGCTGCGCATGCGGCGCCCCGTCTCCGTGATCCATCGCGCTACAAGGTGAGCCCATGACAACCCCTCGGATAACAATCTCTGGATTCGACATCGAATGGGACATGAAGAACGGCGTCAACTTGTGGGCCGGGACGCCTACCCTGAGCATGTGGATCCCGAGCTCGGTGGCCGGGCTGATGTCGGGCATGGTGGCGATGGTGGGGGTCGAGCGCTTCAACCTGTGTCTCCAGCTCGGGGGACGGCAGAGCGTCGACGGCGACTGGGCCATCATCAGCGCGCATCCGAGCTTCGAGGAGGGCATGCGCCAGGTGTCCGAGATCGCCTGGCCGGCCGGATGGGGGCGGTGGGAGGTCGTGGCGGTGGACCGCGAGCGCCGCGAGGTCCGGTATCGCACCGTCAACAGCTGGGAGGCGATCTACCAGCGCGCGCTGGGGGTCAGCTGGGGGAGCGCGATGGTGGCCGGCAAGCTGGCCGGGATCACCGAGCGCCTGTTCGGGGTGCCTTGCTGGGCCGAGCAGACGGTGTTCGCGGCGCAGGGCGCGGCGTACGACGAGTTCCTGGTCCGCCCGACCGACGAGACCGTCGAGGCGCGGCTTTCGGCGCTCCTCGAGGCCGATCGGGGCACGAGCTCGGATCTCGCGATCGCGCTGTCCAGGCTCAGGAACGAGGTGGCCGAGCGGGAGAGGACCGAGCTCGCGCTGCGCGAGAAGCTGGAGCTCATCCAGCAGCAAGAGACGGCGCTCAGCGCGATGGTGGCGCCGATCATCCAGGTGTGGGACGGCGTGCTCACCGTCCCTGTCATGGGAGGGCTCGACAACCAGCGCGCGTCCGCGCTGATGGAGCGGCTGCTCGGCGTGATCGTCGACAGCCAGACGCGGCACGTCATCCTGGATCTGACCGCCGTCGAGGCGGTGGACACGAGCACGGCCGATCACCTGATCCGCATCGTGCGCGCGGTGGAGCTCCTCGGCGCCCGCGTCGTGGTGACCGGCATCCGGCCCGCGGTGGCTCAGACCGTCGTGTCCGTGGGCATGGATCTCGATCGAATGATCACGCTGCGCAACCTGCAGGAGGGCCTCAAGGTGTGCATGGCCGCCGGGGCCGATGCTGCTCCCCGCCCGAAAGCCCAGTGAAGCGCGCTCATCCCAGGTGACGGACGCGCTGTCCACCTGCTGGAACAGCGACCTCACCTCCACCAGCTCCACAAGGCATCCGCCATCGACGGGGCGAGCTCCTCCCACGGCCTGCGGGAGCGCTCCCTACGTTTTTCGAGGTGAGCGCTCGCCCCGCGGGTGCTTCACTGGGCGGCATGTCGATCATCCAGCCTTGTTTCGATCGGTCGGTCGTCGTCCGTAGCGCTGACGCTGAGATCGTCGGCTCTCCCGCCGCGCGGATCCAGCTCCTCGCGGACAGCAGCGCGACGGGCGGAGCCCTCTCCACCGTGCGTGTGACGCTCGCGAAGGACGCGGACGGCGCGCGGCCCCATCGTCACGACGCCTCGGCCGAGATGTTCTATGTGCTCGACGGCGCCGTGCAGGTCCTCTCGGGGAGCGACATCGTGACGGCCGAGAAGGGCGATCTCCTCGTGGTCCCTCCGCGGGTCGCCCACGCGTTCGCCGCCGCGCGCGGCAAGGGCGCAGAGCTCCTGGTCGTCATCACGCCAGGGGTCGAGCGCTTCGACTACTTTCGCAAGTTGACGCGCATCGCTTACGGCGAGGAGCCGCCCGAGACCTTGCGCGACGTGCAGGAGCTCTACGATACGTACTTCCTGAGCAGCCCCGAATGGGAGACGGCGCGCCGATGAGCGGGCTTTCGGCCGAATCGATGTCTCCCGGGGGGTAGACCGCATCGGCCGCTGGGGCGCTCGGCGACGCCGGCGTGGGCCCGCTGTTCGGGGCCGTCGGGCTCGGGATCGCCGTGCCGCTCGCGCGCGATGTGTATTTTTACACGGACGAGGCGGGGGAGCGGCGCGACGTCTTCCGTGCGTCACCGGTGTCGGCGATCCTCGACCTCGGCCTCGGCCTCGAGCTGCCGTGACCGGGCCGCGTCAGATCCTCGACGCAGTGGCGGGCTGAGCAGTCCTCCACGTCGTCACCAGCGCATCGCCCCACCCCGCGGACGGCTCCGCGCGCCCAGCGCCCCACCCCTGAATCACGTCGTTCGGCTTAACACGTCTTAACGGTGGGCGGCCTCGGTCCGCGCTATTCACCGCCGCGGGGGATAACGTCGCTCTCAGGAGAATCCTTATGATCGAGAAGAGCACTCTGTCGATGCAACCCTGTTCTCTCCGCCCGTCACGCGCTTTCCTGCCGCGAATCGGCGCGGCGCTGTTGCTCCTCGGAGCCCTCGGCGCGGCCGCATGCACAGCCGGTGCCGGCGCGGACGAAGAGGAGAGCCTCGGTGTGGCGAGCCAGCGCGGAACTTACGATCTGACGAGCAGCTACACGGGCAACGTCGGAGACACCCGCGGCTGGCTCATCGAGTGGCAGGTACCCCAGCTTCTGAACGCGTCCACGGCCTGGACCGCGGTGGGCCAGTGGTACTACAATCTGGAGTCCGGCATCTACCACAGCCCCGATGGATGGTTCGTCTACTACTTCGGAGATGACAACGGCGTCACGGGGAATCATCCGAGCTGCAACACCCAGTGGGGCTCGGGGGGCACCTGCGGCGGCTCGCTCGGCGGCCTGCAGCCCGGGCAGCAGGTCGTCTTCAAGTACGAGTGGTGCACGGCCGAGCGCGTCGCGAGCGTGACCGGCGCCCAGCTCTGCCTCTATGTCGACATGAAGAACGGCGCCGGCTGGCAGTTCCTCGCCCAGGACGCGCGCAGCACCGTCGAGATGTACGCGCACGACATCGAGCATTTCGCCGACGTGGGCCCGCAGTACCCCGAGCCGCAGGTCTCCTGCGAGGCGCCCATCAAGATGCTTCGCCAGCAGGTGAAGACGACCTCGGGCGCCTGGCAGAACATGTCGGGCGCGAGCACCTGGTCGTTCCACGACGCCGCGCCCTACGTCTACCAGAACAAGAACCTCAGCGCGTCGCCGTCGACCTGGGAAGCCTGCACGTCATCGACCGTGCCCCCGAACGACTGCAGCAACGCGCCCGCGTGGTCGTCGGGGCAGGTGTATACGCCCTCCACGCTGGTCACCAACGGCGGCCATCTCTGGTCGGCGACCCAGCAGATCTGGTGGTCGCACCCGGAGTGCCCGCCCAGCAACCCGACGTTCTGGTGCCCGGCCGAGTGGGCCGACCTCGGGCCGTGTAACTGATCGCGGAGCCCACTCCCCACGAGGCGCGCTGGAGGCAACCCTGCTTTCAGCGTAGGATGCGCAGCGCGCATGCGCATCCTCCTCGTGGGGCTCTGGCTCCTCGTCCTGGCGACCGTGCTCGCCATCCTCTACCGCCGGCGGAAGCGGCGCTCACACGCGCGTCCTCGCGGCGATAGCGCCGTCGTCCTGCACACGGCGACCATCGAAGCCATGCGGCGCGGGCAGCGGGTTTTGCTCCCAGAGCATGTCGTGCTCGCTGCGCTCTGCGATCGCCGGGTGGCAACGCTGGTCGCATCGGCCGGCGCGAGCGCCGCGTCCTTGCGGCGCGAGCTGGAACAACAGCTCCCGGCGCCGCGCCAGGCACCCACGGACAGCGCCGCGTTCGAGCTCTCGCCGGCTGTGAATGCCATCGTGGATCGCGCCTGGTCGAGGTCGGCGTCGTGGGGGGGCCCGTCGCCGCTCGATCTGGTGGTCGCGACGCAGTCGGCGGGGGAGGGCTGCTTCGCCGCCGAATTGCTCACGAGGGCGTGTCGCGACCTCGACCGGGCGAGCCGGGAGCCGCCCCGCGCCCCGGAGCGCAGCGACCCCGCAGGCGAGCTGGTCGAGGTCGTGTTCTGGAACGACGACGTGACCAAGATGAAAGCCGTGCAGCGCTTGCTCATCGACTGCTTCGGAATGGACGAGGTGGAGGCGACGCACTTCATGCTGACCGTGCACTTCGCGGGCTCCGCCGCAGCGGGCCCGTATCGGCCGGATACCGCCGCCGCGCTCCTGGCGCGCGCGACGCAGGTCGCGCGCGAGCGCGGCATGCCGATCCGCATCACGCTCGGTCCGGCGGCAGAGGAGATGGGCTTCACCTGGGCCACCGAGCCCGCGGAGGCAGGGACGGGTCAGATGGACAGCTCAGATGGACAGCGTCGCTGACGGTCCGGCCGCCGAGGGGTTCGGCGGCACGGACCGCTTCAAGATCCGCGCCCGCCTCGGCGCGGGCGGCATGGGGGTCGTTTACCACGCTCACGATCGGCTTCGCTGCGCCGATGTGGCGCTCAAGACGCTGCTCCGGATGGAGGCCGCCGACATCCTCCGTCTCAAGAGCGAGTTCCGCGCGATCGCGGACATCGCCCATCCGAACCTGGTGACGCTCTACGAGCTCATCTCCGCGCAGGGGCGCTGGTTCTTCACGATGGAGCTCGTCTCCGGCGTGAGCTTCACCAGGTACGTCCGCGGGGGCGAGCTCGCCGCCCCGGGCGCGCCGGCGCATGTCCTGGAGCGGACTTCCCCCGCGGCGGCCACGACCTGTCAGGCGGATCTCGACGGCCGCGCGCCCTCGCCCCGCGCCGACGGCGCGGCGCCGACGGCCTCCGGCGGCGCGCCAGCGTCACAGCCCAAGGTCGACGTGGCGCGCCTCTGCCAGGCGCTCGAGCAGCTGGTGCACGCCGTCGAGGCGCTGCACGGCGCGGGCAAGCTGCACCTGGATCTCAAGCCCTCGAACGTGCTCGTGGACCAGAGCGGTCGGGTGGTCGTCCTGGACTTCGGCATCGCCCGCGACACCGGCGCTCGCAGGACGGCGCTCGCGACCGCCGAGACAGACGCCCCGATCGCCGGGACGCCCATCTACATGGCGCCGGAGCACATGCGTGGAGAGCCGTCCGCCGCCGCGGACTGGTACGCGGTCGGCGTGATCCTTTACGAATCACTCACCGGCCGCGCGCCTTTCAGCGGCAGTCTCTTCGACATCGTCGAGGCCAAGGCGTTCGGCGAGCCGCCGCCGCCTCACCTCGTCGCGCCGGACGCGCCCCGGCCGCTGAGCGATCTGTGCCTGCAGCTCCTCCAGCGCGACCCGCGCGCGCGGGCCACGGGCGCGGACGCGCTGCGCGTCCTCCGCGAGGCGGCGGTCGCCCTCGCGGCAGCGCCTGGCGCCGCTCCCCGGCCCGGCGCTCCGCCGCCAGGCGGCGAGGCGCCGGCGCCGCTCCCGCGCGCGCTGTTCATGGGACGCGGCGAGCAGCTGCGAGCGCTCCAGGAAGCGTTCGACGAGGCGCGCGCTGGCCGCCCGGTGGCGGTCTACGTCCATGGTCGCTCCGGCATGGGCAAGTCGGCGCTGGTCGAGCATTTCCTCGACGATTTGCGCGGCCGCCGCGCCGCGGTGGTCCTGGCGGGCCGGTGTTATGAGCGCGAGTCCGTCCCGTTCAAGGCCTTTGACAGCGCGCTGGACGCGCTCAGCCGCCATCTCAAGCGGCTGCCGCGGTCCGAGGCCGCGGGCCTCCTGCCGCGCGGGATCCACGAGCTCGTGCGCGTGTTCCCCGCCCTGCGCGTCGTCGCGGCCATCGAGGACGTCCCGCGGCGCGCCTTCGAGATCCACGACGCCCAGGAGCTCCGGTTCCGCGCGTTTCGAGCGCTCAAGGAGCTCCTGTCGGCGCTCGCCGACAAGGGGCCGCTCGTCGTGTCCATGGACGATCTGCAGTGGGGCGACCGCGACAGCGCGCTGCTCCTCGCCGACCTCCTCGGCCCGCCCGACCCGCCCTCGATGCTCATGCTCGGCGTGTATCGGTCCGAGGACGAGGCATCGAGTCCATTCCTGCGGGAGCTCTTCGGCGCTCCGGCGCCCAGGTGGACGGGGGCAACCGAGCACCGGAAGCTCTGCCTAGGCCCGCTCGTTCGTGAAGAAGCGGAGTCGCTGGCTCGCTCGCTCCTGGGCGGCCACGGCCCCTCGCACGATGCGTCGGAGATCGCCCGCGAGTCCGAGGGCAACCCCTTCTTCCTGGCGGAGCTCGCGCTCCACCTGGGCCGCGCGGCGCCGGTTCACCCGGGTCACGACGACGCCTGTTCCCCGGCGCCGCCGGTGTCGCTCGAGGCGCTGCTCCTGGAGAGGTTCGCGGATCTGCCGGCGGACGCCCGGCGGCTCCTCGAGGTGATCGCCGTCGCCGGGCTCCCCATCGAGCAGCGCGTCGCGCTCAGGGCCGCCGGGTTGCAGGGGGACGCCGCGTCGGCGCTGCACGCCTTGCGGACATGGCACCTGGTCCGCACCGGCGGGCTCGAGGAGGCCGATCCTGTCGAGGCGTACCACGATCGGGTGCGCGAGGCGGCGTCCGGCCAGATCGAGCCGTCCCGGCTCAAGGACCATCACCGCCGCCTCGGCGAGGAGCTCGCGGCCCTGGGGCGCGCCGATCCCGAGCAGATCGCGCGTCACTTCCATGGCGCGGGCGATCTCGACAGGGCGGGCGCGTACGCCGCTGAGGCGGCGGACAGGGCCGCCGCCGCGCTCGCCTTCGAGAACGCGGCGCGGCTCTACCAGCTCTCGCTCGACTGCGCGCCGGCGGGCAGCGAGCGCCGGCACGGGCTCCTCGTGCAGCTCGGCCATGCGCTCGCGAACGCGGGCCGCGGCGCCGACGCCGCCCGCGCCTACCTCTGCGCGGCGGACGCCGCGCGAGGCGCCGCGGCGCCCTCGGTCGTCCTCGACTGCAAGCGCCTCGCGGCCGAGCAGCTCCTGACGAGCGGTCACACGGAAGAGGGCGTCGCGGTGCTCCGGGAGGTGCTCTCCGAGACGGGCCTGCGTTACCCCGAGACGAAGCGCCGCGCCCTCGCCGCGGCGCTCCTTCACCGGACGCGGCTCGCCCTGCGCGGCTTCGGGTTCAAGGAGCGCGACGCGAGCCAGATCGATCCCGGCGAGCTTCGCCGCGTCGACGTCTGCTTCTCTGCGTTTCTCGGGCTCTGCGCCGTCGATCCGGTGCGCGCGGTGGGCTTTCACGCGCAGCACGTCCTCCTCGCGCTGGCCGCGAGGGAGCCGGGGCGCGTCGCGCTCGGGCTCGCGTTCATGGCGCTGTTCGCGTCGATCATCGGCAAGCCGGCGGGCAGCTCCGTGGAGCGCGCCATCGCCGCGGTGACGCCGCTCCTCCAGCGCTCCGCCGACGCGCGCGTCGAGGGCGTCCTCCGGATCCAGCGGGCGATCGCCGCGCACGAGACGTCGTTTCGAGAGACGGTGATGCACGCCGAGGAGGCAGAGCGCATCTTCCGCGAGCGGTGCACCGGGGTGGCCTGGGAGATCGGCACGGCGCAGACCATCTGCATGATCGGGCTCGGCAAGCTCGGCGATCTGAGGGGGCTCGCCCAGCGCCTCCCCACGTGGATCAAGGAAGCGGAGGCGCGCGGCGACAGGTATGCCGTCACGTCGCTGCGCACGGTCACGGGGGGCCACAGCCTCGTCGCGCTCGCCGCGGACGATCCGGCGCGGGCGCGCGCGGATCTCGCGCAGGCCCTCGCGGCGTGGCGGCAGCAGGGGTTCCAGCTGCAGCACTTCTTCGGGCTCTTTGCGGACGTGCTCATCGATCTGTACTGCGAGGACCCAGGCGCCGCGTGGCGCCGGCTGACGGCCGCGTGGCCGGCGGTCGAGGACTCCACGTACCTGCGCATGAGCCCGATGCGGATCGGCGCGATCGAGCTGCGCGGGCGGGCGGCGCTCGACGCGGTCGCAAGCGCGGCGGATCCGGCCCCGCTGCTGCGCATCGCCGAGCGCGTGGCCGGCGCGCTCCTGCGGGAGCGGGTGGGCTGGGCGAGCGCCCAGGGGTGGCTCACGCTGGCCGCCGTCGCCTGGACGCGCGGCGATGCGGCGCTCGCGCGCACGCACCTGGAGGCGGCGATCGCCGGGTTCGACGCGAGCGAGGTCGCGCTGAGCGCCGCGGCGGCGCGCAGGCGGCTAGGGGAGGTGCTTGGCGGCGATGAGGGCCGCGCGCTCGTCCGGACGGCCGACGACGCGATGGTCCGCCTCGGCGCCAGCCGCCCGGATCGGATGACGGCCCTGTTCGCTCCCGGCTTCGGCGGTCGCTGACGCCGGGAGGAGGGGTGCCCGATCCAGCGCGACGGCCTCGCGGTGAGCTCGACGAGCTCGTCGTTCGGCCGGCAGCTCGGGGCGGCTCATGGCGTTGTCGGCCGGGAGGCGGCGCGCGCCGGGTTGCCTGCGTCAGGGCGTCAGGGCGAAGCAGTAGATCCCGCCGTAGCCGCCGCCGCCGCCGACGGTGTTCGAGCCCGGCGCGGGGCCTCCCGCGTCCACGAGATTGACCCCCGGCGCGCACCCCGGTGCATTGTGGACCGTTATCCAGTGGGCCCAGCCCCCGCCCCCGCCGGGTCCGCCGCCGGTTCCCCTTGGCCACGAGTGTCCAACCTGCGGTGTCCCCTCGGCCCTGTCTCCCGTCTTGGCCGTCCAGTCCTTGCACGTCGCGTTGGCGCCCTGGAGCTGCCCCTGGGGGTTGGAGCCCGTCAGGGTGTCGTGGTTGTCGACCTCGGGTTGGGCCGGGTCGGGCTGGTGGTTGGGGACGCCGTCCTCGTTCGGCAGATCGTTCATGATCGCCGCGTCGGCCCCGCTGGGGCGCGTGTTGAGCAGCTCCGCCTTCTCGTTCGCGACCAGCCGGCCGAGCCGGTCGTACCAGGGCCCCTCGCCGATCCGGTCGATCGCGTTGACCTGCTTCCCGTCCTCGCCTGCCGTGGCGCTCAGGAACGCGCGCCACACCTTGCTTCCCGCGCCCGGGAGGCTCTTCTCGGCGATCGTCGCGCAGATCTTGTCCGCGCCGCGGAGACCGGCGCCCGGCCCTGTCTCCCCGAAGCGGAGGTCGCCCCCGAAGCCGTCCTGGGAGCCCGACAGCTCCCGCATGGCGGCGAGGCTGGTCACGAAGAAGCTGAACTTCTCGGTCGTCCCGCCGCTCGCGGTGGACGAGGTGGTGTCGCCGCTCGCGGTGGATGAGGTGGAGTCGCCGCTCGCGGTGGACGAGGTGGCGTCGCCGCCGGAGGTGGATGAGGTGGAGCTGCCGCCGGAGGTGGACGAGGAGGTGCCGCCGCCGGAGGTGGACGAGGTGGAGCTGCCGCCGGAGGCGGAGGAGGTGGAGCTGCCGCCGGAGGTGGACGAGGTGCTGGTCGAGCCGTCGCTCGAGGCGTCCGCATCCGAGTCTGAACCGCAGCCGACAACGTGCGAGAAGAGCGCGAGGGTGAGAGGCAGCAGCAAGGGGCGATAAGTGCGTGTCATGGTCTCCGTTTCCTTTCCCTGGTTAAGCTAGAGGGGCGGCCGCGCCGGTGCGCCTCTCGTCGAGCGAGCAGAATTTTTCAATTCGGCAAACGTTTCGCGACATCCAGATGACCATGTGGCGACGGCGCGCGCTCGGGAGTCAACTTTTTTTCCGAAAGCCCCCGCCGCACGGACGCTGCTACCGGTGTCAGCCCCCTGCGCTCATCCGCCGCCGAGCTCCGACAGGCGCGTGCGGCCGCGGTCCGTCGACGCTCTCGCGATGACAGGCGAGGAGATCGGCGATGGCCGCGCGGTCGGCCGTCCGCTCGATCCGGCGCAGCCGCGGCACCCGGCCGGCTCGGGCGTTGGTGACGCTGGCGGTCGCGGGCTCGCCGGTGGCCGTGCCGGCGCCTGGCGACAGCGCCTCCGCCAGCGAAGGCGCGGGGAGGAGGAGCCCATTCGAGGAATGCCACGGCATCCGGAAATTCGCACCAGCGAGCGGCGTTCTGGACAGACCGGAGGCGCTGAAAGGGGCGCGCTGAGCCTCCCGGGCGCTGTACTCCCCTCCCGTCGAACGGGACGGACCCCTCCTGCCCCATGCTACGTTCACGGGTGGCGAAGCCATCCATGCAGCACGAGATCAAAGCCATGCGAGCTGGCATATGACCGACCTCGGTCAGGCAGCGGTCGGGCGGCGGCTGTACCTCGGGAGCGCGGCGCTAGGATTCGTTGGGCTCGTCGGCTGGCTCGCCGGGGCGACGCCTCTCACCACGATGGTGCCAGGTCAGCCACCGATGATGCCGAACACGGCGCTGGCTCTGTCGCTGATCGGTGTGGCTGGAGCCCTTCGTTATCGGCAAGGCACCCGATACCGCCGCCTGCTGAAGATTCTGTCGCTGCTCGCGCTCGCCGTCGTGCTGATCATCGGCGTCGGGACGCTCGCCGAGTACCTCTTTGCGATCGACCTTCCTATCGATTCGCTCCTCGTGGGCGGCCGAGCGCTCCCCGTGGGCAGCCAGGCTGGACCCTATCCTGGACGCCCGTCGCCGCCGACGGCGGTGTCGATCGCGCTCCTCGCCGCTGCGCTCCTCCTCTCCGACGTCCGCCCCACCGCTCGCGTACGTCCGTCCGAGTGCTTCGCCCTGCTCGCTGGTCTCATCGCCTTCACGGCTCTCGTTGGATTCGTCTTCGGCGCAGGTCCGCTATATCAGTCGGCCTATTCGCCTGTCATCGGTGTAGCGCCGACGACGGCGCTGAGCCTCCTGCTCGCGACGGCGGGCCTGCTCCTCGAACGGCCGGCGGCCGGAATCATGCGCACGGCCACGTCGGAGGGTGCGGGCGGCGTCATGCTCAGGCGCCTGGCGCTGCCGACCATCGTCGTCCCGGTGCTCCTCGGAGTCGCCATCACGCGGATCTCCGCCGCGGCGGGGGTCGTGGACCTCTCGCTCGGTATCGCCGCGCTGATCGCCGCGATGGCCGCGGTAGGTCTGTCGCTGCTCGCCATCACGGCCGCGCCCCTCAACCGCGTCCACGAGGCCCTCGAGGCGATCCGCGCCCGGACCCGCGAGCTGATCGAACAGGCGCCGGACGGGATCTTCGTGGCGAACCTCGATGGCCGCTATACCGACGTCAACAGCGCCGGTTGCCGCATCCTCGGCTATCTTCGCGAAGAGATCATCGGGAAGACCATCTTCGATCTGATCCCGCCCGAGGACGCCGGTCGGTTGTTGCAGTCGAGGCAGCAGCTCGTCGGTGGCAGCATCGACATCGACGAGTGGAGACTCAGGCGCAAGGATGGTAGCTACGTATTCGTCGAGGTCTGCGCGAAGATCCTCCCGGATGGACGATGGCAAGCATTCGTGCGGGACATCAGCGAGCGCAAGCGCATCGAGGGGTTGCTCCACGCGAGCCACGCGGATCTCAATCGAGCCCAGTCCGTGGCCAGGGTCGGCAGCTGGCGGCTCGACGTCCGGCGCAACGAGCTTCGTTGGTCCGACGAGAACTACCGGATCTTCGGGGTCCCCACGGGGACGCCGATGACCTACGAGGGGTTCCTCGCCTGCATCCACCCGGACGACCGGGCGTACGTCGACGAGAAGTGGATGGCCGCCCTCCGCGGCGAGCCGTACGACATCGAACACCGCGTCGTCGCGGAGGGTGAGACCAGGTGGGTTCGCGAGAAGGCAGATCTCGAGTTCGACGAGCACGGCACGCTCCTCGGCGGCATCGGCATCACGCAGGACATCACCGAGCGAAGGCGCCTCGAAGAGGAGCTCCGCCTCTCGGAAGCGAAATATTCGGGCATCGTCTCCATCTCGACGGACGCGATCATCTCGATCGACGATGGTCGACGCATCAGCATGTTCAACGAAGGCGCGGCGATCATCTTCGGCTACTCGAAGGAAGAGGTCATCGGGGCTCCCCTCGAAATCCTGATCCCCGAGCGCTTCCGGGCGATCCACCGTCAACATCTCGAGAGATTCGCGGCGGAGGAGACGGTCGCGCGCTCCAAGGACATACGCGGCAGGGAGCTCGTCGGCCTGCGGAAGAACGGCGAAGAGTTCCCCGTCGAAGCCTCCATTTCGAGGCTCGACGTCGGCGGCAGGAGGATCCTCACGGTCACCCTCCGCGACGTCACAGAGCAGACGCGCGCTCGAAACCAGATCCGTCAATCGCAAGAGCGGTTCGAGCTCGCGCTGAAGGGCGCAGACCTGGCCGCATGGGATTGGGACATCCATACCGGCGAGGTCATCTTCAGCCCGCGCTGGTGCGAGATGCGCGGCTTTCGCCCGGACGAGGTCAGGCCCCACGTGGATTCGTGGCTCGCCAGCGTGCACCCCGACGATGCGCCCCGCGTGCAGAAGGCGCTGAGGGATCACTTCGATGGGCTCACCCCCGAGTATGAGGCCGAGCTTCGCGTTCGCACGAAATCCGGTCGATGGATCTGGATCCTCGACCGGGGCAAGGTCTTCGTGCGCGACGGAGAGGGAAGACCCGCTCGCATGGTCGGGACCGAGCACGACATCACCGAGCGAAGGCGGCTCGAAGACGAGCAAAAGCTGCTCGCGGAGGTCGGCGAGGTGTTCGCCTCGACGCTCGACTACGACGACACGCTCTGCAATATCGCACGACTCGTCGTCCGTGACCTCGCGGACTTTTGCATCGTGGATGTGGTCGAAGAAGACGACAATGTGCGGCGCGTGAAGGTCGTCGGCCGAGACCCTTCCAAGGCCTGGGCCTGCGAGTCACTCGAGCGGCTGCCGCTCGATCGAAGGCGCCCGCACCTCGTTCTGCCGGCGCTGGAGGCCCGGCAACCCATCCTCATCGAGCGGCTGTCGCCCGAGATGGTCGAGTCGTTCGCCCAGAGCCCGGAGCACCTTCAGGTGCTTCGCTGCATGGATCCCCAATCCGTCATGACCGTGCCGCTCCTGGCACACGGGAGGCTCCTGGGCGCGATCGCGTTCGTGTCCTCGACGCAGACTCGGGTGTATGGGTCTTCCGAGCTCCGCCTGGCGGAGAACCTCGCGCACCGGGCTGCGCTCTCGGTCGAGAACGCGCGGCTCTATCGGGCAGCCGGGCGCGCCATCCAGGCACGGGACGACGTGCTGGGGATCGTCGCTCACGATCTTCGCAACCCGCTCGGAACCATCCTCATGCAGGCGGCGCTCCTTCGGCACCTCTCACCTCAAGCCGACGGCCCTCCTCGAAAGGCGGCTGAGAGGATCGAGCGGGCCGGGACACGGATGAATCGCCTCATCCAGGACCTCCTCGACGTGACGCGCATGGAGGCAGGTCGCCTCTGCATCGAACAGAACGCCGAACCTGTGGGACAGCTCGTCACCGACGCCGTCGAGGCTCAGAGGCCGCTCGCCGCTTCGGTCCCGGTCGAGCTGAAGCTCGGTGTGGAGCCCGACCTCCACGAGGTCTGGGCCGATCGAGATCGCCTCCTGCAGGTCTTCGAGAACCTCATCGGCAATGCGATCAAGTTCACGAAGCCCGGCGGATCCATCACCGTGGGCGCCGCGTCACGGGAGGGTGAAGTGCTGTGCTGGGTCGCGGACACGGGCGCCGGAATCCATGAGGAGGACCTGCCCCACGTGTTCGATCGGTTCTGGCAGGCGCGGAAGGCCGGGCGGCGCGGCGCCGGGCTGGGGCTCCCCATCGTCAAGGGCATCGTCGAGGCTCACGGCGGCCGCATATGGGTGGAGAGCGCGGTAGACCGCGGGAGCACGTTCTTCTTCACGATCCCGGAGGCAGCCCGCCCGCCATGTCATCCCGGGGGTGAGGCACGGCTTCATGGCGGGCCAAATCCGACGTTGATGCTTGAGCGCCGCTAGAACACCGAACGCGGCGAGCAGCTGCGTCGCCCTCATCACCGGCGGAAGCCGTGTGGGCATGCGGAGCCTCATCCCTTCTCGCGCCCGGCGACGTGGACCTCCGAACGGACCGGGGATCGCGCGCGCTCCCGCCTTCCAGAGCCGCTTTCCGTCATCCAACGCGGTCGTGCCGGTTCGCGCCCTCTGGTAAGTTTGGAGCCGAGATCGATTCTTGGCCCCCTTTTGGCTTACGGAGGTTCCATGTCCTCTTGTTCCCGCGCGCTCCCGCCCATGCTCGCCGCCCTCGGTGTCGCCTCCCTCGTCTCGCTGCCCGGCCAGGCGCGCGCCGAGGACGATGCTTTTGCCATGTCGGTCGGCGTCTCCCTATCGGTCTCCTTCGGCCAGAAGCTCGTCGCCTTCGGTCTGGGCGCCGACCTCCGTGCGACGTTCCTCATGGAGGGCAGCTTCGCCGGAGCGTTCGACTCGGGGCACATGGGATTCGGTCCGTTCGCGCAGGCGACGTGGCTCAACTTCTCTGCCGGTCGCTTCGCGATCGGCACCCACGGCGGCGGCGATCTGTCGCGCGACGCCTGCGTCGACGGCGAGATCGGCTGGATGTACCGCACCCCCTACCGCGACCTGCTCCCGGGGCAGCACGGTCTCCACCTCGGTGTGATGGCCGGCCTGCTCGACCCGGCGGTCGTCGTTTTCTCGGCGGGCGCGGCCATTCCACTGTCGGGCGAATCGCTCGCCCCCGAGGGGATGTTGGGCGTGGGCATCCACGCCGCTCCGATCTTCGGAGAGCGGTTCCATGGCACCGATGGCCGGCCGCTGCGCACGGCCGATGGGGTGGTGCTCCCGCCGGTGCTCGGGCTGGGCCCCGCTGCGTCGCGCCCGGCGCGGCTCGATCGCGCGACCCGGGCGGCGCTCGCGGGGGCGTGGCTGGACAGCGCGCGGGCCGAGTGCGGCTCGATCCCGGCGTTCCTCGCCCTCGCGCGGGATCTCGCGGCGGTCGGCGCGCCCGCGTCGCTCGTGGCGCGGGCGCTCGGCGCGCTCGGCGATGAGGTCCGCCACACGGCGCGGTGCAGCGAGATCGCGAGCGAGCTCGCGGGGTGGCGCCTCAGGCCGGCGCTGCTCCCGCCTCCGGCGGCGCGCGACGCGGACCGGCAGGCGGCGCTCGTGCGGATGGCGCTCGAGGCGTGGCACGACGGCTGTCTCGGCGAGGGCGCGGCGGCGGCCCGGGCGCGCCGGTCGCTCGCGGGGGCGAGGGACGAGGGCGTGCGCGTGGCGCTCGGCGAGATCGCGCGCGACGAGGCGCTGCACGCCGAGCTCGGCTGCCGCGTGCTCGCCTACTGCCTGGCCGAGGGCGGGCGCGAGGTGCGCGAGGCGGTCGGCGACGCGATGACGGGGCCGGCGCCGGCGCCGCCGGCGGACGACGCCGAGGTCGAGGGCGAGCGGAAGGAGGTGCAGGCCTTCGGCCGGCTCCGGCGCGCGGAGGCCGACGCCGCCTGGGACGAGACGTGGGCGGCGGCGCGGCGCGACGGCGAACGGATGCTCGTCGCCGCGTGAGCGGCCGCGGCGAGCGCGCCTGGCCGCGAGCGCGCCGCCGAGAGAAACGCGTCGGACGGAATTTTCCATTTTCGCTGCTTCCACACGCTTTCGTCTACTGGGACGATGCGCACGTGGACTCTTCACTCTTCAGTGCTGGTGATAGCGATCCTTGCGGCCCTGCCGGGATGTGGAGATGACGGAGCGCCGTTCGAGGGCGTGGTCCTCGGCCTGACCGATCGGTACGTCACCGAGGGCGGCGACATCACCGTGAGCCGGGACATGTCGGAGTACGAGTCCGTCGAGGCCCAGGTGATCCGAGAGAGGCATGGAGCTGCTCGACGTGAGGGTGACGTTCCGCACGCGGGTGATGCATCCCGTCGATGAGGTCCAGGAGAGCCTGCGCGGCTTCGTTTCGGTCGCCAGGAGCGCCGAGGACGCGAACGGCGCGGCGGTGGAGCCGCTGCTCGGCCTGCCGCGGGACCACGCCCGGCGGGCTGGCGCAGCAGCCAGTCATCCCCTGCGGGTACGGCCCACGCCGGGAAGGGCGCGGGTCGTCCCGTGGGGGCGAAACTTGCATCCGCATGACTCCGATGGATCGGAATCGACGTCACGCGAACACGAGCGAGCTGAACAACCTGGTCCGGCGAAACATAGAGACCCTGATCGCCGTACGGGAGAAGATGGAACGTGGGAAGACCCATCAAGAGACGGTGGCGGACGCGATCACCCGCTTCGCGGGGAGCATGACGTTCGTCTATATCCATGCTCTCCTGTTCGGGGGCTGGATCCTGGTGAACCTGGGCGTCGTCCCCTGGATCCAGCCCTTCGACCCGTTCCCCTTCGTGATGCTGGCGATGATCGCGTCGGTCGAGGCGATCTTCCTGTCGACCTTCGTGCTCATCAGCCAGAACCGGATGCAGGCGCTCGCGGACAAACGGGCTGATCTGGATCTCCAGATCAACCTCCTCGCCGAGCACGAGGTCACGCGGTTGATCGGCCTCGTGGACGACATCGCTCGTCATCTCGGTGTCACCAGCGGACAGGACGCAACCCTGGACGAATTGAAGAGGGATGTCCGGCCCGAAGAGGTCATCGAGGAGATCGAGCGGGTGGCGCGCGACAGGCCCGGCACGTGAGGCCGCGTGAGCGCGCGAGGCCTGGATGAGCCCGGCCCGCAGCGCGGCGAGCCGAGCCGTCGAAACTCCGCCTCACCTCGGTCGAATCCTTCTCGGGCAGCGCCGGGGGAGGGAAGTCAACATGCCTCGGAGACGTCAAGCCTCGACGGCGGCACCTGCGGGCTCGGCGCAGCTCAGCGCTTGCCCTTGGCGCCGCCTGACTTCGCCGCGCCGCCGCTGCTCCCATGCGCGTTCGCCTTGCCGCCGCCGCCATGGTCCTTGTCGTGGATCATGACCTTGGTGTTGCCGCCGCCATGGCCCTTGTCGTGGATCATGACCTTGGTGTTACCGCCGCCATGGTCCTTGTCGTGGATCATGATCTTGGTGCCGCCGCCGCCATGATCCTTGTCATGGATCATGACCTTGACCTTGTCGCCGCCGCCATGGTCCTTGTCGTGGACCATGATCTTGACCTTGTCGCCGCCGCGATCATGATCGTGAACCTTCACATCCACGTCTGCGCGCGCGCCCGCGTGCACGTCGACGCCAGGCCCATCGACGAAGGTCTTCACGAGGATGTTGACCCGCGGCGCCCGCGCGGCCGTCGCGATCACGCGCACGCCGGGCCGGTAGCCCCAGAGCGCCACGCGCGTCGTGCCGTGGAATCCGAGCGCGACCGTCAGTCGGAACGGGTTCACCACCGCCGCGAGCTTGCCCACGAAATAGAACCCGGCAGAAGCCGGCGCGAGGACGAGCACCTCGGGTCGCTCGGCCACGAGACCCAGCTTGAGCGTTCGTCCCTCGATGGCGACCGGCTTGAGGTGGGCATCGAGCACATAGACGCGCACCTCTCCCGTGGCCTCGTTGGCGACCATCTCGAGCCGGTCGTCGCCGACCACCTGGACGGAGCCGCCGTGGGGGCCCACCGTGACCTCGGACACCTTGCTCTCCGCGCTCACCCTGGCGCTCGCCACGAGCTCCGCCGTGCCGCCCGCCGGCACGTGCAGCACGCCGCTCCACGGCTTGCCCGAGATCGTGAGCGTGTAGCTGATCTCCGTCAGGTCCGCCTCGAGCTTCGGCCCCGCCGCGACAAGGAGCCCCGTCCTCGCGTTGATCGCGAGCGGGATTGTCCGCGCCTCTCCGGACGGCAGCTTCCAGACGAGCGTGCCGCCGACGTCCTCCTTGAGGCGCACACCGGAGCTTGCCCTGATCGCGGCCTTCACCTGGCCGTCGCCGTCGATGCGCCAGGCGACATTCCCCTCGTCGTGCTCCTCGACCAGGGCCGCGGCGCCGAGCTCTTCGCTCAGGGCCATCTCCGCGCTGGCCGTCGCGGTGGCCTCGCCGCAGGCGGGCAGGAGCAGGAGCGCGAGGGGGAGATACACCAGCGCGGTATGAGCCATACGGATCATCGGTTCCTCCGTTGCCATCCTGTGCCGCGCCGGCCAGCGCCGGCTCGGTCGTGGCATCCTCTCGACTTCCTGCAGCAGTGCGCCCGAGGGGGCGCCGCGGCTCATCAATCTCGTGGTGGGGAGGTGCGGGACACACCTCCGGGGTATGTGGATCAGCGTCTGAAGGAGGCGTTCCTGAGCTGGTGGTGAACCGTCGCGAGCCGTCGCATTGGCCCCGCGGCTTCGAGGTGCCGGTGATCGCCGTGCTGGGCGGCGCCCGAGGTCGTCCCTTGTCGCGCGGGGGTCGTGCCGAGTGGCCCGGGCCCACGCCGAGCGCGGAAGCAGGGACGAGCTGGATGGTGTGCCGCGGCTCAGCACGCAAGCGCGCTGGCTGGGTGAAATTATGAATGTTCACAGCAGCGCGCACCTCGCTACCCGAGCGGCAGGCTGGTCGATCAAAGTTGACACCGGAGATGTGAACGCTCACAGTGTCGACCGGTCGTCTTGCTTTTGCTTCGCTCCGGATGGGCCCTCATGCGCATCCAGGAGACGGTCATGAAGTAGCGCTCGGTCATGTCGCTCGCGGCTGGGATCGCGGTCCTGGCCAGTGGGGACAGTGGCTGCAGCAACGATCCCAGCGGAGGAAACCCCGGAAGCGACCCGGCATATCCCGCCCATCAGCAGGACTCTCCGGGGGGCTGCACCATGAACATTCTGGTTGTGTTGTACGGCAACGCCAGCTGCTCGATGATGAGGTCGCTACTGCTCGTGCGCTTCATTGTCCTGTCGGAGCCAGCAGGCTGAGGCGTGAAGGGGGCCCGTTCGATGCATGGATGAGTCTGATAGAGCATCACTTTTTCAGGAGTGAGGCGGATCGAATAATGTTCGATATGCCGACCAACGTGCAGCATGGCTGTACGACGGGACGGCCGCTGCGAGGGGCTTGATTTCCGCGTCTGGATCTCCTGGCCCCCGGCATCTCATCCATTCTCACTCCAGATTTTCGAGCGCGCTCGCATGCCGAGCGCGGCCGGCGAAGCCCGCTGGTCGCGGGCGGTTTTCGACAAGATTCGCACGAGATTCGCACGAGATTCGCGCGTCTGGCGCGCCGGGCGATCGCGCCCGTGAAGGACTCGACCCCATGTCGGCGTCAAGTCACCACCGTGACTCCGCATCTGAGCTTATCGCACCTTCATGAGGATCAGGCCCGCTCGCGATGCACAATCGGCTTGACGGGCCTGCCAGCCCGGAGCAATAGATTCCCTCTTCGTGTTGCCTGGCGCGCGAGAAATGAACTTATCCACTCTGCGCGCATCTTGACGATCGTCCGCAGCGGCAATGGCCGGCGCGGCGGCCCGCTCGGGAGTCTCGAGGGCGCGGCGAGCGACCCCGACGCTGCGCAAGGGCGGCGTTGAGCCGTGAGAAGACTCCAGCTTCACTTACTTAAGTTGACGAGGAGAACAAGATGAGACTCGGAACCAAGCAGAGCTTGCTTGCGGCGGCGACGGGCATCCTCGCCGTGTCGTGCGTCATCGGCCCCGAGGGGGCGTACGACGCCGAGATCGAGGAGGCAGGCTCGCTCGAGGGCGCCATCACGATCGATACGAGCGCGGTCTACACGATCGTCGGCGTCCAGAGTGGAAAATGCGTGCAGGTGGCTGGAGGCAGCACCGCGGATGCAGCGGCCATGCAGATCGCCAGCTGCAACGGCTCGACGCGGCAACAGTTCCGGATGGAATCGGCAGGCGGCGGCTACTATCGCATCCGCAACGTCAACAGCAACCGTTGCATGGACGTCACGGGCGCCTCCACCAGCGACGGCGCCGCCATCCAGCAATACTCTTGCTGGACCGGGACAAACCAGCAGTGGTCGTTCACGGATGTGGCCAGCGGCGTCGTGCGCCTCACCGCGCGCCACAGCGGCAAGTCCCTGGACGTCTACGGCCGCGGCACTGCGGACGGCACCGCCGTGATTCAATGGGCGTCGAACGGCGGCACCAATCAGCAATTCCGGCTCACGCCCGTGGGCTCGGGAACCGGCGGCACCGGTAGCACCAGCGGCACCGGCGGCAGCGGTGGCTCCGGCGGCGGCACGGGCGGCACAGGCGGCACGGGCGGCACGGGCGGCACGGGCGGCACAGGCGGCAGCGGTGGCTCCGGCGGCGGCACCGGCGGCACGTGCACCGCGTCACAACCGACTGGTCGAAACGTGTCGGGGAGCGGCCCTCACAGGGTGGTCGTCGAGACGAATTCGGACCCGGGCATCAACCAGGGCACCATCTTTCGTCCGGCGGATCTCGGTGGAGGCGCCAAGTATCCGATCTTCGTCTGGGGGGAGGGCGCATGCTCGCGGGACGGGCTCGCGAATCAAGCGGCCATGGCCGAGATCGCCTCGCATGGCTACTTCGTGGTGGCGGATGGGACACCGGTCAACAGCCAGCCCAACCGCGACCTCGGGAGCGGAGGCGACGTGCTGCGCGCCTACGTCGACTGGGTGATCGCCCAGAATGAGAAGCCTTGCAGCGCCTACTACCAGAAAATCGAAACCACGAAGGTCGCCGCGAACGGCTTCTCCTGCGGCGGCCTGATGGCGGCGGGGACCGCTGCAGATCCCAGAATGACGACCTGGGGACACACGAGCAGCGGATCTTTCTCGGCGAATCAGTCATTCTACAACTCGATTCACACGCCCGTGTTGATCGTCACCGGCACCGCGGATAGCCTGGGTGCGAACGCGAACGGCGCGAGAGACTTCGCGAACATCGCCGCCTTGGGTGATATTCCGGTCATGATGTTCGCCAAGGTCGGCGCGGATCACGGGGGCGATCTGTGGGCCAGGAACGGCGGCGAGTTCACTCAGGTCAACCTGGCGTGGCTCAACTGGTGGCTCAAGGGCGACGAATCGGCCACCGGCAAGGGCGCGCTCGTCGGCCCGAGCTGCCGCTTCTGCACCGACAGGACCTGGCAGGTCTCCTCTGCCAATCTGCCCTAGAGCGACAAACGGGTTGAAACCACGAGAAAGAGCAGGAAATTCACGGGGAGGCGGGGAGGCGGGGAGCGAGAGACGGCAAGAGAAAGAAATTCATTCTTTCTTCCTCCCCGCCTCCCCGCCTCCCTGTGAAAATTCTTCGGGTTTCAACGTGAACGGTGTTCTAGGGGGGGCTCGCTCTCGAACCGCCTTGCTCCGAGGAGCAGGGGGGGTTGACCGACCCTGGCGCACGCAGAGCGAACCTATCCACCCTGCGCGCGTCTCACCATTCATCCGCAGCGGCAGTGGCCGGTGCGGCGGCCCGCTGGGGAGCCTCGAGCGCGGGGCAAGCGACCCCGACCTGCGCAAGGGCAGCGTTGAGCCGTGAGAAGATGGCAGTTTCACTTGCTTGACAGGAAGAGGAGGACAAGATGAGATTCGGAACCAAGCAGAGCTTGCTTGCGGCGGCGACGGGCATCCTCGCTGTGTCGTGCGTCATCGGCCCCGACGAGGCGTACGACGCCGAGATCGAGGAGGCGGGCTCGCTCGAGGGCGCCATCACGATCGATACGAGCGCGGTCTACACGATCGTCGGCGTCCAGAGTGGAAAATGCGTGCAGGTGGCCGGAGGCAGCACCGCTGATGGAGCGGCCATGCAGATCGCCAGCTGCAACGGCTCGACGCGGCAACAGTTCCGCATGGAATCGGCAGGCGGCGGCTACTATCGCATCCGCAACGTGAACAGCAACCGTTGCATGGATGTCACGGGCGCCTCCACCAGCGACGGCGCCGCCATCCAGCAATACTCCTGTTGGACCGGGACAAACCAGCAATGGTCGTTCACGGACGTGGCCAGCGGCGTCGTGCGCCTCACCGCGCGCCACAGCGGCAAGTCGCTGGACGTCTACGGCCGCGGCACTGCGGACGGCACCGCCGTGATTCAATGGGCGTCGAACGGCGGCACCAATCAGCAATTCCGACTCACGCCCGTGGGCTCGGGAACCGGCGGTACCGGTAGCACCAGCGGCACCGGCGGCAGCGGTGGCTCCGGTAGCACCAGCGGCACCGGCGGCACCGGCGGCACCGGCGGCAGCGGTGGCTCCGGCGGCACGGGCGGCTCCGGTGGCGGCGGCGGCTCCGCCGGCACGCGCAGCGCCGGCTGCGGCATTCCCACCTCCTTCACCAGCGGTAACCGCACCATCAACGTCAACGGCACCACGCGCCAGTACGTGCTCGACGTTCCGGCGAACTACGACCCGAACAAGGCGTATCGGCTGGTGTTCGGCTGGCACTGGCGCGGCGGATCGGCCAACGACGTCGTGAACAACGGGTACTATGGGCTCAAGGCGCTGGCGAACGGCAGCACGATCTTCGTCTCGCCGAACGGCATCGACAACGGATGGGCCAACACGGGCGGGCGCGACATCGCCTTCGCCCGCGCCATGGTCGACTCCCTCAAAGCCAACCTGTGCGTCGACACGAGCCGTGTCTTCTCGACGGGGTGGAGCTTCGGGGGGATGATGTCGAACGCGCTCGGCTGTGATATGCCCGACGTCTTCCGAGCTATCGCGCCGATGTCCGGCGCCCTCTACAGCGGCTGCAACCAGTCCAACACCCAGCCCGTCGCCGTCTGGATGTCGCACGGCCTGTCCGACAGCGTCGTCCCCGTCTCGGCCGGAAGGGCGGCGCTCGACGTCTTCGTGCGCAAGAACGGCTGCAGCACCCAGACGAGCCCCGTAGGTTCCAACTCGTGCGTCGCCTATCAAGGGTGCCGGGACGGATACCCGGTGCATCGCTGCGAGTTCCCCGGTGACCACCAGACGCCGAGCTTCGCGAGCTCGTCCATCTGGAACTTCTTCTCGCAATTCTGACCTCGCGCCCCGCCGACGCGGCGGCTCGGGCGGCGGCTGACGCGCCCGCCCGAGCCGCCGCGTCGCCCGTCCCTCTTCACGCCACAGCCTGCGGGCGTGAGCTATGTCCGGTGCAGCCTCAAGCCCTGCTGCCCAGCGCCGCCGAGCCCCTCCCTCAGCTTCATCGACGGGATCTCGTAATCGCCGTGATTCTGCGGTCGGTAGGCGATCGGCCTGTCGACGAACAGCCGCTCGAGGCGCCGATCGAGGTCGATCGCGATCGCCTGGAATCGCTCCTCGTTCATCCGCTCGGCGCGGTAGACGACGAAGGGATCCAGCACCGAGAAGCCGGGATAGAAGAGGATGCCGTGCTGGATGGGAAACAGCAGGTCGTCCATCGGCCCGTTGATGCCGCGCTCCGAGTAGTGGTCGGCCCAGCCGCCGGCGGTGAGCGCGAGCATGGCGCGCTTGCCGGCGAACACGCCCTCTCCGTAACGATCGCCCCAGCGCCGGTCCGAGTGCTCGCCGACGCCGTAGGCGAAGCCGTGCGCGAAGACGCGCTCGACCCAGCCCTTCAGGATCGCCGGCATGGAGAACCACCAGAGCGGGAACTGGAGGATGACGGCGTCGGCCCAGAGGAGGCGCCGCTGCTCCTCGGCGACGTCCGGCGTCTGCGTGCCCTGCTCGAACGCGCGGTGGGAGGCGTCGATGACGCGCAGGGGGGCGCCCGCCGGCTCGGCCGGGAAGTCGACGCCGTCGAGCGCTGCCTTCCAGCCCTGCGCGTAGAGGTCGGAGACGAGCACCTCGTGCCCGGCGGAGGTGAGCGTCGCGACCATCCGGTCGCGGAGCGCGCCGTTCAACGAGCGCGGCTCGGGATGCGCGTAGACGATGAGGACCTTCATGGCATGTCCTTTCCGAGGAGCGTGTTCGTCTCCTCCTGCAGTGAATCAGCGGATAGGCCCGGGTGCGGCCGGGTGGATGCCCAGGAAACTAGGTCTCTCCCCGGCATCGTTGAAGTCACGGTTCTTCTGTGCTGCTATCGACCCGGTGGATAGCAGCCGCCTCGACCTGAACCTGCTCGTCGCGCTCGACGCGCTGCTCGCCGAGCGCAACGTGACGAGGGCTGCAAGGCGCCTGAACCTCAGCCAGCCGGCGCTGTCTGCGCAGCTCCAGCGGCTGCGCGAGCTGCTCGGCGACCCGCTGCTGGTCCCCGCGCAGCGCGGCATGACGCCCACGAGGCGCGCGCTGGAGCTGCAGGCGCCGCTGCACGAGGCGCTGGAGGGCGTGCGCGCCGTGGTCGCCGCCGGCGCGGGCTTCGATCCCGCGACGTCCGAGCTGACGGTCGCGATCGCCGCGTCCGACTACGTGCAATATGCGCTGTTGATGCCGCTCGCCTTCCAGCTCCGGCGCGAGGCGCCGGGCGTGCGGCTGGCGTGGCGAGCCCTCGACGTCGCCCAGCTCGCGGGCCAGGTGGAGCGCGGGGAGGTGGACCTCGCCGTGCTGACGCCCGAGCTCGCGCCCGAGCACCTGCGGACCAGGAAGGTGCTCGACGAGCGCTTCGTCGTCATCGTCCGGCGCGATCACCCGCTGGTGTCCCGCACCATCAGCCTCGACCAGCTCTGCGCGCTCGACCACGTGGTGGTGAGCCCGCGCGGCGGCGGCTTCACCGGCGCGACCGACGCCGCGCTCGCGGCGCTCGGGCGCGAGCGGCGGGTGGTCCTGTCCGTGCCCTCGTTCCTCATGGTGCCAGAGCTCGTGGCGCGCTCGGACATGGCGGCGCTCGTCCCCGAGCGCCTGGCGCGCGACCGCGCCGACCGGCTGGAGCTCCTTCCGCCCCCCGTCCCCGTGCCGGGCTTCACCATCGTCATGGCGTGGCACCACAGGACAGCCAGGCACCCGGCGCTCACCTGGCTCCGGGACCGGGTGCGATCGCTCGCGGGGGATGTTCGATGATGGCGCCGCTCGCCGCGGCGAGGCCGGCGAGGCGGGTCGCGGGCTGTCACCCGTTCGGCAAGCCGATGGCGGTAACGTGAAGTCGGCAGCAACGCTCCTCGGGGCGCACCTCTCGGAGTTCTACGGCATATGAACCCGCTCGATGAACTTGCACTTATCCTGGGCGACGGCCTGGTGACGGATCGGGACGTCATGGAGGGCTATCGCCGCGATCAGGCCCTGTGGGCGCCTGGCGGCTGGCCCGTCGCGGTGGCGCGGCCTGCCTCGACCGCCCAGGTGCAGGCGCTGGCGCAGTGGGCGACCCGGCACCGCACCGCGCTGGTGCCGCGCGGCGCCGGGACCGGGGTGGCCGGCGGCGCGACCGCCAGCGACGGCTGCGTGGTGCTGAGCTTCGAGCGCATGAACCGGATCCTCGCGATCGACGAGGCGGCGATGCTCGCCGTCGTCCAGCCGGGGGTGCTCAACGGCGAGCTCAAGGCCGCCGCGCACGAGCGGGGGCTGTGGTATCCGCCCGACCCGTCGAGCTACGCCGTCTCGACCCTCGGCGGCAACGTCGCCACCAACGCCGGCGGCCTGTGCTGCGTGAAATACGGTGTCACGTCCGATTACGTGCTCGGCCTCGAGGCGGTCCTCGCCGACGGGACGGCGCTCCGCACCGGCGGCCGGAGCCGCAAGGACGTCGCAGGCTACGATCTGACGCGGCTCCTGGTCGGCTCCGAGGGCACCCTCGCGCTGATCACCGAGATCACGCTGCGTCTGCGGCGGCGGCCCCCGCCGGCGACCACGCTCGTCGCGACGTTCACCTCGCTCGAGGCCTCGGGCCGGGCGGTCGCGACGATCGTCCGGTCGGTCGATGCGTCGATGCTCGAGATCATGGACCGCACGGCCCTCCGCGCCGTCGAGCGCTACCGCCCGCTCGGCCTCGACACCGAGGCTGCCGCGATGCTGATCGCGCAGAGCGACGCGCCCGGGGCCGCCGAGCTCTCCTGCATGCAGGAGGCCTGCGAGGCCGCCGGCGGGACGGTGGTCGCCACCACCGACGACGAGAGCGAAGGGCAGATGATGCTCACCGCGCGCCGCCTCGCGCTCACGGCGCTCGCGGAGCTCGGCACGGTGCTTGTCGACGACGTCGCCGTGCCGCTGCCGCAGCTGCCGGAGATGTTCCGTCGAATCGAGGCGATCGCCGCCGCGACGCAGACCACCATCGCGACGGTGGCGCACGCGGGCGACGGCAACCTTCACCCTCTTGTCGTGTTCGATGGAAAGGACGCCGCGGCCGAGGCGCGCGCGGTCGCCGCCTTCAACGAGGTGATGGCGCAGGCGCTCGAGCTCGGCGGCACGATCACCGGCGAGCACGGCGTCGGCACGCTCAAGCGCGGCTTCCTTGCCCGCCAGCTCGGCGCGGCGTCGCTCGCGCTGCACCGCCGCATCAAACACGCCTTCGACCCGGGCGGCATCCTCAACCCCGGAAAGGTGATCGACGGCTGACGTGGCGTCGTGTCCGCGCAGCGCGGCGGCGCCTCGCGCTGCGCGGCGCCGCCGCGATCAGAGCCCGGTGTAGATGGTGGCGAAGGAGGCCGCCTCGCCGCGGAGCAGCAGGCTGAGACGCGGGTTCGGCACCTTGAAGGTGTGAATCTTGGCGTTCCGCACGTCGAGCACCGCGAAGGCGCCGCCCGGCGTGCTCTCCGCGAGACCGTTCATCAGCAGGTTCAGCACGACCGAGACGCGCTTGGACGACAGCGGCTCCCCGCGGAAATACATCTTGATGACGTGGGGCGTCCCGTCGATGACGAGCCCGAGCTCCGGATTGACGTTGATCTCGAGATCGCCCAGGCGGTACGTCGACGCCGGCGGCTCGAACCACGTCATCTTCGCCGAGGCGAGGAACTTGCGATATCCATTCACCACCGACGGGTAGATGCGGCGGCGCCGCTCGTCGTGCTGCGCGGCCAGGAAGCCGTCGAGCACGCTGGTGGGCTCTCCGCTCCTGTGCATGTCGACGATCGCCTCTCGCACCTGCCTGTAAAAGTCCGTGTAGAGCTCGTCCTTCCGTTCCTTGAACTCCCTGACGCCGGTCAGCTTGGGCGTCCCGGCCTTGAGGACGAAGTCGACAAAGTACGTGAGCGAGATCTTTTCCATGAAGTCTCCTGCAAAACGAAGCATTCGGGCGCGCCACTGACACGCGTCGTACGAGAGACACGCCGTCGCGCCGCGTCCTTGGTGTCTACCATGGATAGTCATCTTCGACCCGTCGGGAAAGGGATCGGTCGGACGGACATTGTCCCAACCTGTCGAGGGCGGACGGATGCGCTGCTTGTCGAAAAATGTTCGTGATTACGAGTATTTACGCGTGTGGTCGGGCGCGGTTCCCCCGGCGGCGCGGGGCCCCTCCTGGCCGCGCGAGTGGCCATGACGGGAGGAGGCGCGCGCGGCAAAGGTAATCGACAGAATCCAGCTGTTCTCCAGGGGATCTCCTGTGGAGAACCCCTGTGGAGAACTGGAGAGGTCGGGGTGTGATCGAGGCGTGGACCCGGTCGGACATGGTCTGTCATAACCATGTGCTCCTTGGCACTTGACGCTGCCCGCGGGCGGAGGATGGGGCCGGAACGCCTCCGGAGCGTCTGGACTTCCCGCTCCCTCACGATGGGTTTTGCTCTGAACCTGTGTTTTCGAGGTCGACTCGGCGCGCGCCTGGTCGCGCCGTCGCGAGGGAAAGATTCCTGCCCCGCTCTCCCTCGCCTCGGGCATTCCGCTTGCGTGCGGCGGTCGGCCGGCCAGACTACGCCGCCGTGCTGGCCATCGAAGCGTCCTCCGTGAGGAAGGTCTACCGCGGCTTCTTCCGCCGGAGCGGCGGACAGACGGCGCTCGCGGGCCTCGACATCGCCATCCAGCGCGGCGCCGCGTTCGGGCTCATCGGCCTCAACGGCGCGGGCAAGACGACGTTCATCAAGACGCTGCTCGGCGTTGTGCGCCCCACGAGCGGCACGGTGCGCGTGCTCGGCGGCGAGCCGGAGGACCCGGGCGTGCGCGCCAGGATCGGGTACCTGCCGGAGCGGCTCTTCTTGCCCAGCGCGTTCACGCCGAGGCAGTTCCTCGCGAGCGTGGCCCGCATGAAGGGCCTCTCGCCGGGCGAGGGCGCGCTGCGCGCGCTGGTCGAGAGGGTGGGGCTCGGGGTCGACTCGGACCGCAAGATCGGCGGGTTCTCGAAGGGGATGCGGCAGCGCCTCGGGCTCGCCGCGGCCTTGCTCGGGCAGCCCGAGCTGCTCGTGCTCGACGAGCCCACCGACGGCGTCGATCCGCTCGGCCGCGCCGAGATCCGCAGGATCCTGGGCGAAGAGCGCGCGCGGGGGGCGACCTTGTTCCTGAACTCGCACCTCCTGTCGGAGACCGAGCGCATCTGCGACCGCATCGGCATCCTCGCGGGCGGGCGGCTCGTGCGCGAGGGGGCGCTCGTCGAGCTGTGCGGCAGCGAGACGGCGTACCGCGTGCGGTTCGCGGACGGCGCCGACGCGGCGAGGCTCGCCGCGCTCGGGTTCCGCGCGATCGACGGGGAGGGCGGGTGGCGCCTGGAGGCCGAGAGCCCCGCGGCGCTCAACGAGGCGCTCGATCAGGCGCGGCGCGCCGGCGCCCTGCTCGTCGAGCTGTCGCGGGACCTGCGCGACCTGGAGGACGTGCTGGCGGAGGCGCTGGGCGCGGGCGGCGCCCGCGGAGGTGCGGCGTGAGGGCGGCGCTGAGCGTCGCCGGCGACCTCCTGCGCGAGGCCTCGTCGCGGCGGTGGTTCCTCGCCCTTGGCATCGGCGTCACGATGGCGCTCGTGGTGATCGGGAGCGCGCTGCAGCTCGAGGTGGTGGACGGCGCGCTCGCGGCGACGCGGCTCTTCGGCAAGGAGCTCGGCCGCGGCGAGATCCGCTCGGTCGACGTCGCGCTCCGCTACGTCGGCCGCGCGCTGGCGTACGTGCTGTTTTACGGGGGGCTCGCGTTCGGGATCGTCTCCTGCGCCGATTTCGGCCCGAGCCTGCTGGCGCCGGGGCGCATCGAGCACCTGCTCTCGCTGCCCGTGCGGCGGTTCGAGCTCCTGCTCGGCACGTTCCTCGGCGTGCTCGCGCTCTCGCTCCTCAGCACGCTGTACGGCGCCCTCGGGATCACGGTCATCTTCGGGCTGAGGGCGGGCGTGTGGATGGCGAGCCCGATCGTGGCGGCGCTCCTCGCGAGCGTGACGTTCGCCGGCATCTACGGGGCGATGCTCACGACCGCGGTGATGGTGCGGAGCGCCGCGCTGTCCGCGGCGGTGGGGATCGCGCTGTTCATCGCCGGCATCGTCGCGGGGTACCGCGAGCAGCTCGACTCGTTCTTCGAGCCTGGCCTGGCCCGCGGGGCCTTCCGCGCGGCGACGCTCGTGTTGCCGCGGGTGTCGGCGCTCGCCGACGCGTCGGCGGACATCGCGGTGGCGACGGCGATCAAGGGGGATGTGCTCGCCAGCCAGGTGGCGGGGCTGCTCCTCTTCGGCCTGGCCGCGCTCGCGGTGGGCGTCCACGTGTTCGAAGAGAAGGATTTCTAGGGTGGAGCGGCGATGCTGGACGAGGCGGTGAGCGATCGACATCGGCAGATCCGCGGCGCCTCTGCGGGGGTGACGACCCGATGAGACCGATGAAGAAGCGGGGTGTGTGGCTCGCGGCGGCGATGGTCCTGCTCGCGCTCGCCGCGTGGCTGATGTCGCGCGGTGACAAGGAGAAGCCCACGGTCCGGCCCCGGAAGATCGAGTTTCCGCGCTATCCGAAGCCGGCGGAGATGGAGCGCGCCAGCCGCCGCCGCACCCTGCCGCCGCTGTCTGCCCCGCCGCCCGGCGTCGAAGCGCCGCAATGGACGCGCGACCCGGTGCTCGCCGCCCTGCCCGTCGATCCGAAGCACTCGGCCATGGTGTTCGAGATCGAGGCGCTCAAGGAGTCGCCGATCATGCAGATCTGGCTCGATTGCATGCTGTCGCGCGGCGAGGAGCGCGCCGGCGTCGCGCGCCTGAAGGACCGATTCGGGATCGACGTGCTGGAGGACGTGGAGCGCGTCGCCTCGTCGAGCGCGGGGCTCATGGTGCTCCAGGGATCGTTCGAGGGCGCAAAGTTCGAGCGCGAGCGATGGACCACGCGGACGTACGGGGAGAAAGGCATCCTCTACGAGGAAAAGGACACGGGCAGGGTCGTCGCGACGTGGGGGCCTGACGTCCTGCTCTTGAACCCGCGCGCCGAGCCCGATCTCGTCGAGGACGCGATCGATCGACTCGAATCGACCGATCCCGCGCAGGGCTCCATCCTCCAGGAACACCAGGCCTACAGCGACGTTTATGGAGTGCTGTCGCCCGACGATCTCTCGAAGATGCTGGCGTCGGAGCAGGACGAGCTCGCCGAGCGGATCCGAGAGACCGTCCAGCGGGTGGAGATCCACGTCGACGCCTCGGAGGACGTCGCCGTCGTCGCCGAGGTCGCCGGCCCCCCTGGCCAGGAGATGGAGGACCTGTCGAAGCTGTTCGGCGCCGCGCTCTCCATGGGGCGGCTCAACGCGAAGCGCGAAGACAATGACGTGCTCGCCGAGCTGCTCGACCACGCGCGGGTGGAGACGCAGGCGCGGCGCGCTCCCTGGGCGAGCAAGCCGGGGGAGCAGCGCTTCTCGGTCGACGTGGCGCTGCCCGTCGAGCTGCTGAAGAACCTCGGCCCGTGCCGTCGAGACCGGCCCGAGCCGGAGCGCGACATCAAGGCCGAGCCCGAGCCCGAGCCAGCGCCGACGCGGTGACGCGCGCAATGCCTCGCGAGCCGCGCGTCCCTGGATGATACCCTGTCAGGGCCGGGGATGGCCCTGGCGATGGGGTATCAGAGCGGCTGATACAGCTGGATCAGGTTCCCGCAGGTGTCCGAGAACACCGCGATCATGACCGGGCCCATCGGGGTGGGCTCCTGGGTGAACGCGACCTGGTGCTCCTTGAGGCGAGCAAACTCGGCCTTGAGGTCCGACACCTCGAACGCTGTGAGCGGGATGCCCTGCGCGAACATCGCCTGCTGGAACGTCTTGGCCGCCGGGTTGGCGTTCGGCTCCAGCACGAGCTCCACGTCGTCGGGGCCCTCCGGCGAGACCACGGTGATCCACCGGTACTCGCCGACCGGGAAATCGTTCTTCTTCTTGAAGCCGAGCACCTCCGTGTAGAACGTGAGCGCGCGTGTCTGGTCCTCGACCATGATGCTGTTGAGCTTGATCCTCATCGATCGCCTCGCTGAGCTGACGGTTCGGGCCGACTCTGCCAGGGCCGCCCGGCTCATGCTTCTCGAAAACTGCGAAACGCGCCCGGCGGCAGCCGGCCCATCAGGGTGAGACAGCCGGGGACGAGCTCCCACGGGAGCCTCCCCGGCACCTGCACCATCGCGCGCACGCGGCGCCGGTACGCCGACGGCGGCACGCCGATCCGCTGCGCGAACAGCGCGCTGAAGCTGCCGAGGCTGGAGAACCCGACCTCCATGCACACGTCGGTCACCGAGTGATGTCCAGCCGCCAGGAGCTGCTTGGCCAGATCAAGGCGCCGCCGGATGCGGTACTGGTGCGGGGTCACGCCGAACACCGCCTCGAACTGCCGGATGAAGTGGTAGGGCGAGATCGCCACCTCCCGCGCCACGTCCTCGATCGACAACCTCGACTCGCGCACCTCGGAGAGCAGGTCCCGCGCCCGGCAGAGGTTCCTGAGCGCGTCGTGTCCGAGCAGCATGGCCGGCGACCAGGATAGAGCGTGGCGGCGGCTGGCTCAAGCGACCCACCGGAGGGGCGCGCGAGGGCCTCAGAGCGCGAACAGAAAATCGACGAAGGAGCGGGTCGCGCCGTCGAGGCCGAGGTACTTCTTGCCGGCGGCGGGCTCGATGACGAAGTATTCGTCCTTGGCGTGGGCGCCGGAGCCGTGGCCGAGGCCGACGTGGCCGGCGGGGAGCTCGAGCGGCTTTCCCGTGAAGAGGTAGCCGGGCCAGGAGCCGGCGAGGCGCGGCCAGATCACCGGGGCCAGGCCCGCGGCCTTGTAGACGGCGAGCTGGGTCTGGATGGGCGGCGCCTCGAGCGCGGTGTCCGTCGGGTCGTAGCTGCCCATGTTCTTGATAGCGATGTCCTTGTAGCCGCGCCTGTCGAGGTGCTTGCGCAGCTTGGCGAGCACGTCCGTTGCGGTCATGTCCGGCACCAGCCGGATATCCATCTTGGCGAAGGCGCGGTGCGGCAGGATGGTCTTGGAGCCCTCGCCGATGTAGCCGGCGTAGAGGCCGTCGATGTTCACCGACGGGCGCGAGACGTAGCGCTCGAGCATGGCGCGCTCGTCGAGGTCGTTCACCCACCTGTCGACCCCGAAGACCTTCTTCCAGTCGGCGTCGTCCCAGCGCGCCGACAGGTCGTCGAGCAGCTTCTTCTGCTGGCTCGAGACCGGGCGCACGGCGTCGGTGATGCCGTCGATCATCGGCTCGTTGCCGTCCGCCGAGACCAGCGTGCCGAGCGCCTGCACCAGCCGCCAGGCCGGGCTGTCGACGACCACCTTCATGCTGGAGTGGATCTCCCCGCCGCGCGGGCCGCGCCCCCACGCGTCGCCGCTCGCCTCCAGCTCGACGTAGACGATGCCCTTCGCGCCCAGGACGACGTTGACCGTGCCCGACAGCGATTGGTCCGCCGCCGGCATCATCACGCCCTGGCATTTCTCGAGCGCCTTCATCACCTCATCGTTCCGCACCACCTGCGAGAAATGCGGCGAGCCGAGCTCCTCTTCCCCCTCGGCGACCACCACCAGGTTGACCGGCAGCTTCAAGCCGGCGGCGCGCACCGCGTGCAGCGCGGCCAGGAACGCCCCCTGCGGTCCCTTCTGGTTGACCGCGCCGCGCCCCACGATGACCTTGCCGACGTCCGCCTTGTCGACAAGCCTGGCCGCGAAGGGCGGGGAGGACCACTCCTTCTCCTCCACCGGCTGGACGTCGTACATGAAGTAGAAGCCCATGGTCTGCTTCGCGCCGGCGTCGAGCGTCGCGAAGATGCCCGGATGCCCGTCGGTCTTCATCTTCTTGACCGTTCCGAAGCCGGCGTCGCGCAGGAGATCCATCGTCAGGTCGCAGCACTCGGCGATGCCTACGTCCTGCGCCGAGATCGATGGCTGCTGGATCCAGCGCTGGATGCGCTCGATCGACGGCCTCCGCTGCTCGGTGATCTTGTCGTATACCGGTGAGAGGTCGACAGCCTCGCCGCGCGCGCCCCTGGCGAGGCGGGGAAACGAGGCGAGCAGTCCGGAGGCCGCGGCGCCGGCGATGAAGGTGCGGCGATCGATGTCCAGCATGGCGCGCAGCTTAAAGCGCGCCGGCCGGGAACGGTCCTCCCCCCGCTTTCATGGACACCCCTCGTTGCGCGACAGGGATCAGCCTCTGACCTCTTCGTCCTCGCCTTCCGGAGGCGGAGGGCGCTCGCCCGCGGCGACCTGGAGCTCGCGGACGATCGAGAGGAGCGCTGGACAGCAGAAGCGCTCGACCACGGAGCCGTCGGGCGCGAGCTCGAAGCTCGGCGGCTCGCCGTGCACCGGGCAAGCCACTTCGGCGTACTTCGATTCGAGATCTTTAAGGACGCTCTCGTCGACCTCGCGGACCTCGCCGTTCGCAGCCGCCCCTTCGTTCGCGTAAGTTGACATGCGGCGCACGGTAGCACGAAGGGCGCCGCGCCTCGCGCGCTGCCCGGGTGCCAGGGCGACCTCTGCCATCGATGCAGGGACGCCGGCGCCCACCGGCCTCAACCATCGAGGCGCCGCGACCAGAGCGGCCGCCCGAGATCAAGAGGACAAAATAGCAGCGCCGCCGGGCGCCTCGGGGGATTAGGCGGAGGCCGCCGGCGGAGCTGGTCGAGGGTTAAGCATTCTCCGTACCAGGTACACCCTTCGGAAAATCCCCTACTTATGTCTCGGGCGCCGATCGGGCGGGTTTCGATTGTGCGAGGAGCCGGCTTGCACGGTTGCAGGATCGCGACGGCGCTCGCCCTCTTCCGTGACCGCCCTGTCGCCGGCTAGCGTCGGGTACATGACCCGCCTGCGTACGACCTCCGCCCTCACCCTGACGCTGTCGCTGCTCGCGGCGTGCAGCGCCCCCGCGTCGAGGCCGCTGGACAGGCCGGCCGCGACCCCGCCGCCGCACGCCGCGCCGGCAGCGCCCTCCGGACCGGGGCGGCTTCCTTATCCAGCGACCGCGAAGCGGCCCGTGGCGAGCGAGTACCATGGCACCCGGGTCGTCGACGACTACCCGTGGCTGGAGGACGGGAGCTCCCCCGAGGTGGAGCGCTGGGTCGCCGAGCAGAACCAGCTCTCGCGCGCCTACCTCGACGCCGTGCCGGCGCGCGGCGCCATCCGGGCGCGCGTGCAGGAGATCCTGTCGGCGACCTCCGCGAACCACTACGCGCTCGAGGAGGCCGGCGGGCAGAGCTTCGCGCTCAAGGACCAGCCGCCGAAGCAGCAGCCTTTCCTCGTCGTCCTGAGGTCCGTGAACGACCCCGCCTCCGCGCGGACCCTCGTCGATCCAGAGGTCATCGACCCGAAAGGGCACACGGCCATCGACTGGTTCGTCCCGTCGCGCGACGGCAAGAAGGTGGCTGTTTCCCTGTCCGAAGGCGGCACCGAGAGCGGGACCGTGCGCGTCTACGACGTGGCGACGGGCAAGGAGACGGGCGACACCGTCCCTTACGCGAACAGCGGCACCGCGGGCGGCAGCCTGGCGTGGACTGGCGACGGCAAGGGGTTTTACTACACAAGGCACCCTCGGCCCGGGGAGCGCCCCCGAGAGGACATGGGCTTCTTCCAGCAGATCTACTTCCACAAGCTCGGCACGCCGGACAAGGACGACAGGTACGCGCTCGGCACGGAGTTCCCCCGCATCGCCGAGGTGGAGCTCACGACGAGCGAGAGCGGCAAGCTCGTGCTCGCCAGCGTGCAGAACGGCGATGGAGGCGAGTACTGGCATTATCTGCTCGACGCTTCGGGCAAGTGGGCGCGCTTCGCCGACCTGCCCGACAAGGTCATCCGGGTCGTGTTCGGCGCCGACGACCGGCTCTACCTCCTGTCGCGCAAGGACGCGCCGCGCGGCAAGGTGCTGCGCCTCTCGCCGGGCAAGCTGGACCTCGCCAGGGCGGAGCTCGTCGTGCCGGAGAGCGAGGCGGTGATCCAGGACTTCTTGCCCACGACAGGGCGGCTCTACGTCCGCGATCTGCTCGGCGGCCCGTCGCAGGTCCGCGTCTTCGATCCGAAGGGCAAGGCGCTCGGGACGGTGCCGATCCCGCAGGTCTCCTCGGTGCGGCAGCTCGTGCGCACGCAGGGCGACGACATGCTCTTTCGCGGCGTGAGCTACACCGAGCCGGCGGCCTGGTTCGCGTACTCGGCCAGGGACGGCAAGGTGACGAAGACGGCGCTCGCGATGACGGCCCCTGTCTCCTATGCCGACGTGGAGGTCGCCCGGGAGGCGTGCACCTCGAAGGATGGGACCAAGGTCCCCCTCAACATCCTGCGCCGGAAGGGCACACCCCTCGACGGGACCGCGCCGGCGCTGCTCACGGGATACGGCGGCTACGGGATCAGCATGGCTCCCGGGTTCAACCCGCTCTGGCGGCTGTGGTTCGACCAGGGAGGGGTGGTCGCGATCGCCAACCTGCGCGGCGGCGGCGAGTTCGGGGAGGCGTGGCACCGCGGCGGCAACCTGACGAAGAAGCAGAACGTCTTCGACGACTTCGCGGCGTGCGCGCGGCACCTCATCGACGGGCGCGTCACGAGCCCGGCGCGGCTCGCCATCCGCGGCGGCTCGAACGGCGGTCTGCTGATGGGAGCGCTGCTCACGCAGCACCCGGAGATGGTCAAGGCGGTCGTGTCGCACGTCGGTATCTACGACATGCTCCGGGTGGAGCTCACGCCGAACGGGGCGTTCAACGTGACCGAGTTCGGCACAGTGAAGGACCCCGAGCAGTTCAAGGCCCTTCACGCCTACTCGCCGTATCACCACGTCAAGGACGGGACCGCCTATCCGGCGACCCTGTTCCTGACCGGCGCCAACGACCCGCGGGTGGATCCATGGCACTCGCGGAAGATGGCGGCGCGGATGCAAGCGGCCTCGTCGGGCTCGGCGCCCATCCTGCTCCGGGCGAGCGGCTCGACGGGCCACGGGGCCGGGACACCGCTCTCCGAGGAGATCGAGGAGCAAGCCGACGTGTTCGCGTTCCTCTTCAAGGAGCTCGGGCTCGGCGCCCCGCCCGCCAAGGACGGCGCGGCGCCCCGGTGAAGGAACGGCCGCGGCCGCCCCCGCCCGGGGCGCGCCGCCCGCTCACCGCGGGCGCGGTGAAGACCTGACCGGTCGGGACGGGTGGTGTCGCCTCGGGCGGGCCTGGAGCGGCACGCCGGGCGCAGGGGACGGCGCCGCTGCGAGCGCTGCGAGCGCTGCGAGCGCTGCGAGCGCTCGACAGCTTGATGGTGAACAGCAGAGCATGGGTCCGCCCGCCGCGCCGTTTGCTGTGGCCGGGCGAGCGCTCACCGCTTGCGAAACGGAGCCTCTCCACGGGGCAGCGCCGCCGGCCGATGCGGCTCTCCACGGGGCAGCGCCGCCGGTCGATACGCCTCTCCACGGGGCAGCGCCGCCGGCCGATGCGCCGCTCCCCGTTCGCCTCGCTCGGGCGCGTGCGCCGCGACGGTCGTGCTCCGATGCGCCGCGAACGCCGCGCTCCGCTGCGCCGCCCCACGGCGCGCGGCGAGGGCCCGGGTCAGCCCCTCGGCCAGCGTCGCCGCGGTGTCGAGGCCGCCGAGGTCGACGCCCAGCTCGACAAGCGTCTGCGCCAGCGCGGGCGAGACGCCCACCAGCGTGCAGGACGCGCCGAGCAGCCGCGCTGCCGACGCCGCCCCGACGAGCTGCGCGGCGGCCCGGGCGTCGAGCGCCGGCACGCCGGTGATGTCGAGCAGCACCTGCGCCGCCTGCTGCGCGGCGATCGCCTCGAGCAGGCGCTCCAGGAGCGCGCTGGCCCGCGCGTCGTCGATCATGCCCACGATGGGGAGGCAGAGCACGCCGTCCGCGACGCGGATCACCGGGACGCTCATCGCCTGGATCGCGTCCCGCTGCGCCGCGATCACCCGCACCGTCTCTTCGAGCTCCCGGTTCCGCGCCTCCAGCGACGCCTGGAGCGCCCGCTGCTCCTCGAGCAGGGCCTCGTATTTGTGCTGGATCTCGGCCGCCTCCGGGACGGCGAACTGGAACAGCACGCCCTCGAACCCGTCCCCGGCGTCGCGCACCGGCACCCCGAAGGAGCAGACCCACACCGCGCCGCCCTTCTTGCCCGTGAGCTCCTCGACAAGGTCGGTGTCGTAGCTGATCGGCGGGATCGCGACCTCCTCGCCGCGAAAGAACCGCTCGATGTGCGGCATGATCCCGTTCTCGGCGAGCTGCCGGTCCTCCAGCATGTTGTATTTCAGTTGCAAGAACTCCTCGGCTGGGGCTCGCCAGAGCGCTTCCCAGCCGGCGTTGACGGCGTGGGTCCTGCCGACGGGCTGGTGGATCGACACGCTGAGGCAGCGCGCCGCCATCAGCGCGCGCCATCTGCCTGCGTCCGCCCGCAGCGATTCCATCTCCTGCTCCATCGCCTCCAGGCGGCGAGCCAGCTGAGCGCTATCGCCGTCCCCCTCGTGTCCCATATGCCCGAGTGTTCCCCGAGCGGCGCCGGGCTGTCCAGCGCCGCACGCTGCAAGGGCTCGCTGAAGGAAGGTGGCGTGTTTCTCTCGACCCAGGTCACGCTGCCGATCCTTCTCGAGAGCGTGCAAGAGGGGGGCGTCGCCATCACGGCGGCGTCCGAGGGCCGAGCCTGACTCCGCCCCGAGGAGCGGACCCAGGAGCCAAAGCTGCGCGGCTTCCTGGCCTCACAAGCGGAGCAGCAGGCAGGCCGCCGAGGCCGGGCAGGCGCCGGCGAACTCCGGGGAGGCGGCGAGGTCGGCTGGAACCGCCTCGCGCGGCGTCGAGGCGAAGCCGAGCGCCCGGAAATAGTCCTCGGCGGTCGTGGTCAGCAGGTAGACGGCCTCGAGCGACTCCACCCGCGCCGCATCGATGCGGTTGGCGACGAGAGCCCGGCCGAACCCTTGCCCGTGAAGCGTCCGCACCACGGCCACGGAGCGCAGCAGGCCAACTCGCCCGTACGTCTCGAGCCCAGCTACGCCGACGAGCTCCAGGCTGCGCCGCAGGACCACGTACGCGGCGGGGAACTGGTCGAGCAGGCCGGCCGTCGGTAGCTCCGCGCGGACAAGCAGCCCCCGAACCACGTCGAGATCGCCCGACGCAGCCGGCTCGATCTTCGCGTCGCTCAACGCCACCCCTCGGCCGCGATGAGCGCCTCGACGCGCGCCTTCACCTCGTCGCGAATGGCACGGACGCGCTCCAGCGGCTTTCCCTTCGGATCCTCCAAGGGCCAGTCGTCGCGTCGCGCGCCTGGGACCGTCGGACAAGCTTCGCCGCAGCCCATCGTGATCAGCATGTACGCGTCCGCTGCGAGCGCGTGCGTGAGCTTCTGCGGCGTCGACTCGGACAGGTCGATCCCGACCTGGTGCATCACCTCGCGCACCTCGGGGTGAACGCGTGAGCCGGGCTCGGTGCCGGCGGAGATGGCGCGCGCCTTCGAGCGGTTGACCAGGGCGTTGAACCATGCTGCGGCCATTTGCGATCGGCCCGCATTGTGGACGCAGGCAAAGAGGATCAGCTTCGGTGTGGCTGTCATGACGTGCGGGCCTCCTCTCGTGGAACGACGACATCGGATGCGCGCTGGGGCAGGTTTGGCGGCCCTTCGGGTGAGATCAGCGCGCTGCATCGCCGAGCTTCGCGGGGGCGCAGCAGGCAGGCGCGCAGCACGCCGCCTCGCTCTTCTCAGGCTCGCTCCTCGCAGGCTGGCTTCCCATCACGTCCGCGTCGCCCTTCACCACGAACACCTCCCACGAGTTGCCGTCGGGGTCCTCGATCCAGACCTTGTCCTGCACCGCATAGCAACACGCGGTGTCCTCCTCCGTGAAGGTCTTGAGCTCGGCCGCCTCAAAGGCGCGTTTGGCCTCGAGCACGTCGTCGGTGCTCGCGACCTGGATGCCGAAATGGCTCGCGTTCACGCCCGTGCGCGGCGCCTCTTGCATCGTCAGGTTGAGGGCAGGCGACGCAAGGTCGAACTTGGCGTAGCCAGGTCGACGCTTCGCGGCGCGCACACCGAATGCCTTCTCGTAGAACGCGACCGAGGCATCGATGTTGGAGATGTTCAGCGAAACGTGAGGCTTGAGGACGTTCATCTCAGGTACTCCTTCCAAATTTTTAGAAATAGTGGAGAAAAAAATTAACAGCAACTCTTCCCGCGCTTGCAGCAGTCCTCCCAGATGTAGTCCGTGAGGCCGCGAAGCGCCGCGTAGTCGGCGCTGTAGTAGTGGAACGTTCCTTCTCCGCGCGTTCTTAGAACGCCAGCGTCGACGAGCCGCTTCAGGTGATGGCTCAGCGTGGACGCAGGCATGTGCATGTGCGCCTGGATCTCGCCTGCGGATGCGCCGTCGGCGCCGGCTTGCACCACGAAGCGCAGAACCGCGAGGCGGACGGGGTGACCGAGCGCGGCCAGTTGTTCAGCGTGGCGCTCCAGTGTCGAGGGCACGCACTACTTCTACGGATCTAGAAGTACTGGCGCAAGGGGCTTCTTCCAAAAAAATCGAAGCTGTCAACGCGGCCGCTCGGACCGCGCCCTGCGCGGTGTTCGTCCGGATCGAGAAGTGAAATTCCTTAGCGCGAGTGATATCACCACCCCGGACGGCCGACCTCGTGGAGAGAGAACGATGACGACCACCCGAGAGATCCTCGATTTCTACACGCGCCCAGCGCCAATGACGTCCGGCGGCGCGCACACGCCCCGGTTCGACGAGCTGCCGGGCGACGTGGCCTCGCTCGTGCGCGTCGTGCAGGGCCTCTTGCTGCACGTGCACTGGGCGCAGGCCTATGGCGTGGAGCTCTCGGACGAGCGCCGCGCCGAGTCCCACCTCCGCCCGACGGACCGGAGGCTGGATCGCCTTTTTGCCCACGACGATCGGCCGCTCTCCGCCGCCCGGCCGCTCGACACGCGCCTCGTCGGCTCCTGCCGTGACTTCACGGTGCTCCTGGTCGCCTTTCTGCGCGCCAAGGGGATCCCTGCCCGCGCCCGCTGCGGCTTCGGCGGCTACTTCCACGCCGGCGACTTCGTGGACCACTGGGTCTGCGAGCACTGGAACGCCGCCGAGGAGCGCTGGGTCCTCGTCGACGCGCAGATCGACGACGTTCAGCGGGCGGCGCTGAAGCCCGATTTCGATGTGCTCGACGTGCCGCGCCACCGCTTCGTGGTGGCGAGCGACGCCTGGGCGCAGTGCCGCGCCGGGGAGGCCGATCCGTCGAAGTTCGGGATGTTCGACATGCGCGGGCTCTGGTTCATCAGCGGCAACGTCCTGCGCGATCTCGCGGCGCTCAACAACATGGAGATGCTGCCGTGGGACGACTGGGGTCCGATGATCGGACCCGACGAGCCGCTGCGGGACGACCAGCTCGCGCTGTTCGACCGGCTCGCGGCGATCACCCGCTCACCCGACGCGCGCTTCGCCGAGCTGCGCCAGCTCTACGAGGGCGACGAGCGCCTGCGGGTGCCGGCGGTCGTCTTCAACGCCGTGCTCAACCGTCAGGACAACGCGCTGACCTGACCTGCGTCGAACCTCGCCGCCGGGCACCTCTCGCACGAGCGCGCCGCGCTCCGGCTACCCGTGGCGGCTCGGAAAATCGCCCACGGCGGCCTCGCGCGCCCTGACCGCGCTCCGGAAGGTCGCGTAACTCCAGCTCAGATCGCTCACGCTGCATTCGTACCCGTTGTCGCGATCGAACTGCTCGCTCAGCTGGAGGCGATCGGAGTGGTAGATCACCGCCTCGAGCATCCTGTCGCCCGCGTCGATCAGCTTCGCCGCGATGTCCGGATCGGCGGGATCGCTGACGCCCACCTGCGCGAAGAACTTCTGCGTCGTGGCGTTCACGAGCACGGCGCCGGGGGAGCTCTTGATCTTCGCCGCGAGCATGAAGTAGAGCTCCGCGAAGTTGCACGTCGTGAGCGCCCACGGGTGACCGGCGTCCGGACCGTGATCCGACAGGTTGCCGTCGTACGTGTCCTCAGGGTACCGCCCGATCATCGGCCCCCTGCTCCGAGGCAGCGCCCGATCGGCGTCGTTGATGCGGTACCGCCGGTCGCCCTGGGTGAACGCCTCGCGCACCAGCGCGGCCGTCGAGAGCAGCACCGGGTCCGCGCAGTTCGTGGAGCCGTAGACGGCCGACATGACGACATCCACGTTGAGCGTCGCTCCCCTGCCTTCGACGGGCCTGCCGTTCGGCCCCGTGATGGACGCGTAGTACGGCTGCCCTTCGTACGTGCCCTGGTGCGTCGCCATCTGGCTGCCCAGCCACTCTGCGGCCGCCCACATGTCGTTGATGTACGGAGAGAGCCCGTGCTCGTCGGCGCGGCTGATCAGCGAGAGGAACGCCTTTCGCTGCACGGAGCGGGCATAGAAGCTGAACCCGGCCGTCTCCTCCCAGAGGTTGTGCGTCTGCTCCTTGTAGGCCGAGAGGAGGTACCGGGTGTCCTTCTCGATGATGGACCTGGCCGTGGCGAGCGCCTGCAGCGAGAGCCGATCCTCGATGGCGAGGAGCGACAGGATGCGGTGCGCCGGGCCGTCCGTCTGCGAGGTCCAGTTGTCGCGCACGGTGCCGTCGATGTGGAAGCACGCCAGCGCGAACCTGCTCGCTCGCTCGGCGTTCTCCTGGCACAGCGCCGAGAACATCGTGTAATCCTCGCAGATTGTCCGCGCCGTGAAGACCGGGTTGTCGAGCGCCTCCGGAATGCAGATGGCCGCGTCCCGGATCCAGTGGTGCACATAGTCCTGGTCGGTCTGACCCCTGTCGTCCGGCAGGGACGGGGACGCGAGCACGCACCCCTTGACGGACTGCATCGCGCCCTTGCTGAAGACCCAGGTCCCCGTCGCGATGTTCCGCAGGAGGAGCACCTGCATGTACTTGCTGATCGCGTCGAACGATACGGACGAGACATCGACGCTGGTGCTCAGGTAACCGAATGAACTGGCCATGGGACCCCCTCTCTCTCGTGGTTGGTTCCTTTATAGCGGGGCGCCGATCCGTGCGCTACGCGCGATCGCGGCGAGGTGGTGTGGGAGGCCCTGCTCGAACGCCGTCTTGTTGCTATCCGTCCGCATGCCGGGCACAGGGCTTGCCCCTGTCGTGCAGGGATCCCGCGCGCGGAGCGACGCCACGACCGGCGGCGCCGGCGCGTCGAGAGCAGGCGTACCGCGGTCGCGCGCCGCGTCACGCGGCCAGCCGAGCGTCGCGGCGTCGTCGCCTGGTCTCCTCTGAACGTCGCGCTCCGCGAGGAGGCCCCGGCCGCCCGCCGCGCGGCGCCGCGTTGGCCGGGCCGTGGCCGGCGGCGCCGATCCCGGGATGTTCGCTGTTGCGAACAATCCGCCCCGCCGCGCACAGTGGGCGCATGGTCGACCCGCTCTTCGACGATCTGCCCGCCCTGCTGTGCTTCGCGCGCGTCGTGGAGCGCCGCTCGTTCACGGCGGCCGCGGCGGAGCTCGGGGTGTCGAAGTCGATGGTGAGCACCCGGGTCGCGCGCCTGGAGGAGCGCCTCGGCGAGCGCCTGCTCGTTCGCACCACGCGAAAGCTCACCGTCACGGACGCCGGCATGAACCTCTATGCGCGCTGCGCGCGCGTGCTCGAGGAGGCCGCCGCCGCGGTGCGGGGCGCGTCCGACGCCGACCGGGGCCGCATCCGGCTCAACGCGCCGGTCAGCTTCGCGCAGATGTACCTGGCGGAGCCGCTCGCGCGGTTCCTCCGGGCGAGCCCGGGCGCGCACGTCGAGCTCATGCTGAACGACCGGCTCGTCGACCTGGTGGAGGAGCGCGTCGACCTGGCCATCCGGATCACGAAGCTCAAGGACTCGAGCCTCGTCGCGCGCCAGCTCGCCACGACGGCGCTGCACGTGGTCGGCGCGCCTGCGTACCTCGAGCGGCGGGGGCGGCCCGAGCAGCCGGGGGATCTCCTGCACCACGACTGCCTGCGCTACGTCCACCTGCGCGTCGAGGACGAGTGGCGCTTCTACGGGGCCGGCGGGCGCATCTCCGTCCCCGTCTCCGGCCCGCTGACGGCGAGCAACGGGACGGCGCTCCGCGAGGCGGCCGTGTCCGGGATCGGCCTCGCTGTGCTGCCGCGCTTCATGGTCGACGAGGATCTCGCGGCCGGGCGCCTTGTCACGCTGCTCGACGCGTTCGCGCCCCGGCCCATGGGCATCTACGCGGTGCACGCCGCCGGCCGGCGCCCGCCCGCGCGGGTGCGGCGGCTCATCGAGCACCTGGCGGCCGCGTTCCGCGGGATCTCGTGGGCGTAGCGGCAGATCGTTCTCCCCGGAGAACAATTCGTTCCCGGGCGCGCTCTACCGTGGCGCGGCGCCGGGGCTTACTGCTTGGGTCATGGAGGCATCACCCATGAACCGTGTCGAAACGATCCTCTCCGTTCCCCGCTCGGCCGAGCTGGCCGCGCTGATGTTGCGCCTCGGGCTGGGCGCCGTGTTCCTGGCGCACGCGCTCGCCAAGCCGCTCGTGTTCACGTTGCCGGGCACCGTCGCGTTCTTCGCGGCGAGCGGCTTCCCCGGCTGGACGGCGTATCCCGTGTTTCTCGCCGAGCTGATCGGCGGCGCGGCGCTCCTCGCCGGGCTCAGGACGCGCCTTGTCTCGCTCCTGCTGCTGCCGGTGATGATCGGCGCGCTGCTCGTGCACCTGCCGAACGGCTGGATGTTCGCCGGCCAGGGGGGCGGCTGGGAGTACGTCGCCTTCCTGATGATCGCGCTCGGCGCGCAGGCCCTCCTCGGCGACGGCGCGTTCGCCGTGAGCCGGCTGCAGCGCGGCTAGCGCCTCGCCGCGCACGGTCGGGGAGGGCCGCGCGATCTGCGCGGCGGCCCGCGCCGCGTCACGGCAAGTTGGCGTCCATCCAGGCGAGCCGGGCCCGCAGGAAGTCGCGCATGCTCTGCAGCTGCCCCTCCCACGTCGGCGCGGTGGGGCCGCCGAGGAAACCCTCGCTCGACTCGATGATGCTCGACACCGGCCACTTGGCGAAGTCGCGGACCACGGCCTGCGAGAGCGGCGCGCTCAGCTGGTTCATGCGCTCCTCGATCGCGGCCTCGGACAGGTGCGTCTGGCGAAGGGCCGTGTAGCGCGCCTTCACCTGCGCCATGAAGCTCGGATCCGCGGTGAGCTTCTGGTACCAGTTGTTGACGTTCCTCGTGCCGCTGAAGCGCCAGCCGGTGTCGTTCTCCGATTGCGGCGTCGCGCTCTGGGCGCCCACCCCGCCGAGCGCGAAGTTGTAATCCCACAGCGGCCCGGCCTTGAGCTTCTGATCGCGATCCTTGAAGTAATACGCGCTCCGCACGTACGCGTCCACGTTGAGCGTCAGCTCGCTGATGATCAGGTAATCGATGAACGACGGCACGTCGATGTACGACGCGTAATCGCCGATCGGCGTCTGGTGGATGCTGTCGTGGAACTGCTGGATGTACTGCGTCAGCCAGGTCGCCTGCTCGTCGTTCAGGGGATCGGGATCCACGACCTCGAGATCGATCCAGCACGTGCCGCCCTCGTCGGGACGGGGACCGCCGCCGCCGAAGCTGAACGACGGGAGGGGATCCGATCCGGTGCAGGCGAGCTTCGGCTCCTCGGCGGCCGCCTGGTCGAACTTGAAGATGTAGCCGCCGCTGATGTCCGGCAGTGCCCGGTCCGTCTCCTTGAGCTCCTTGAGATCGGTGCGGACCTTGTTGTTCTTGATGGTCTCGGAGATCCAGTAGATGCCCTGGTAATCCGCCTCGCCCACGACGCGCGCGTCGTAGTTCAGATAGACCTCGGCTAACTCGACCCGTGGCGCCTGGAGGCCCATGTCGCGGCCGAGGCTGTAGGTGAACGGATTGCGGATCAACGTGCGGTCGTAGTAGGGAGGGATCAGCGCCCAGTCCGAGTCGGCGGGCATGCCCAGCACCGGGTAGTCGAGGTCCTTGTCGTCGTTGCCCCACAGCTCGAGCTTGTACGGCGTTTGCGGGAAGTTCCGCGACGACTGACCGCGCACGTGGTACCCGCCGCGCATCGCCAGCGTGGGCAGCGACGCGATCGACGCGACGCCGTTGACCGGCTCCCAGACCATCACCGCCGCGTCGAAGTAGACCTCCTTGTCCGTCGGCTTGCCCATGCCGTAACCGTCCATGATCACGATGGGAAGATCGGAGGTCGCGTCGAAGGTGCGCGCGATGTAGAGGCCTGTGCTCGCCGCGCCGCTCGCGGCGCCTCCCACGAACGCCTGCGCGCGGACCTGCGTCGTGACGGTGAGGGTCACGGGCTCGCCCGTGTACAACGTGGAGGATGCGGTCGGCAGCAGCCCGTCCAGCGTGTAGCGGATCTCGGCCCCCTCGATGGGGGTGGACATCCCCACCTGGATCTGATCCCTGAACGTCTGGCTGGGCGTGGAGAACGACACCTCCCCGGTCAGGGAGGGGGGAGGCGCCGCGGTGCCGTCGCCGTTGCCCCCGCCGTTGCCGTTGCCCCCGCCGTTGCCGTTGCCCCCGCCGTCGCCGTTGCCGCTGTTGCCGTCGCCAGCCGGTGCCTGGCCGCAGGCAACGCTCAGCGAGATCAGGGCGAGCGAGATGGAACGGTGAAACCGGGCAATGCGCCCTCGTTTGACCATGACATGATTTTCCACTGCGACCTCATTCAGAGTTCAAGGATCCTCCATTCTACTGGCACACAGGGCTGCAGCGCTATCCGTTTCGGGCGCGGCGACTCGAGCGGCCTCGTGTCCCGGCGGGGAGCAGCTCACATCTTGTAAAACGTCGCGTGTGAACGTGGATCATGGGGTAACGGCAGCGCCAGCTGGGATTGGAATGGCGGCATGGTCGCGTGGGCAGGTCGACCTCGCCGCCGAGACGCTTCGTCTCCCTGAGCTGAACAGGATCAGCGCACGTCAGGCGCGTCCCTGGCGAGCGGCGCAATCTCTCTTCGAGCCGCTCTCGCGCACCGTTTGCACCCCTACGCCATGATTGCGCCTCGGCCGGCGCGGGGCAGCGCCGGAGAGCCCGGCCTTGTCCCCTTCTGGCCTCCCGGGATCCGGGGCGAGCCGCCGGCACGAACGTTGATTGGCCTCGTGGCCGCCGAGGACGCGCCCTGCGCGGCCGCGCTGCGGCCCACGCGCGCTCTCCGGCCGGCGCCCGCGCAGGGCGCGTGGGCCCACAACCCTCGAGGTCCGTCATGACCATGTTCTGCAACCAGTGCGAGCAAGCATCCCACGGGACCGGGTGCACCACGGCCGGCGTCTGCGGCAAGGACGAGGACGTGCAGTCGCTCCAGGAGCTCTTGATCTACGGCCTGAAGGGCGTCGCCGCCTACGCGCACCACGCGCGAAAGCTCGGCATGCGCGACGAACGGGTGAACGGCTTCCTCGAGGAGGCGCTCTTCTCCACGCTGACCAACGTGAGCTTCGACCCGGAGGCGCTCCTCGAGCTCTGCCTGGAGTGCGGCCAGGTGAACCTCCTCGTGATGAGGATGCTCGACGAGGGCCACCGCATGCGCTTCGGCGAGCCGCAGCCGGCGATGGTCCGGGAAGGCACCGTGGCGGGGCCGGGGATCCTCGTCTCGGGGCACGATCTCTCGGACCTCGCCGAGCTGCTCCGGCAGTGCGAGGGGACGGGCGTGAGGGTGTACACCCACGGCGAGATGCTGCCGGCGCACGCGTATCCGGAGCTCGCGGGCCACCCGAACCTCGTCGGCCACTACGGCTCCGCGTGGCAGCATCAGAAGGCCGAGTTCCTGGCGTTCTCTGGGCCGATCCTGATGACCTCGAACTGCGTGCTCATCCCGAAGGAGGCCTACCGCGATCGCCTGTTCACCGCCGGCGTCACCGCGGTGCCCGGCGGCCGGCGCGTGCGCGGCGGCGACTTCTCCGAGGTCATCCGGGCGGCCCTCGCGAGCCCGCCGCTGCCCGACCACTTCGTCCGCGAGACCGAGGTCGGCTACCACCACGAGGCGATCCTCGCGCACGCTGGGGCCATCGTGGAGGCGGTGAAGGCCGGGAAGATCAGCCGGTTCTTCTTGATCGGCGGCTGCGACGGCCCCGAGGCGGCGCGCAGCTACTTCACGGACTACGCCGCGCAGACGCCCCGGGACTCGTTCATTCTGACGCTCGGCTGCGGCAAGTACCGTATTCGCAACCAGGACCACGGCACCCACCTCGGCCTGCCGCGGCTGCTCGACATGGGGCAGTGCAACGACGCCTACGGCGCCCTCCGCGTGGCCGGCGCGCTCGCCCAGGCGCTCGGCTGCGGGGTGAACCAGCTGCCGCTCACGCTGGTGATCTCGTGGCTCGAGCAGAAGGCCGTGGCGGTGCTCCTCACCCTGCTCAGCCTGGGCGTGAAGGGCATCGTGCTCGGGCCGCGCCTGCCGGCGTTCCTCACGCCGAACGTGCTGCGGCTGCTGCAGCAGCGCTACGATCTCCGGCTGACCGGCAGGGCGCCGTCGATGGACCTGCTGCAGCTCCACCGGGCGCCCGCGAGCGCCTGAGCGCGAGGCGGTCAGTACAGCGAGGAGTAGTTGGTGAAGTAGTGGTTCAGGGTCACCTCGGATGTGGGGCACAGCGCGAGAACCATGGCGTTCTGCGCGCTGTCAACCCCATCCACCTCGAGCCCCAGGATCGACCCCGCGGTGGTGCGTGTGCCCGCGCGGCCGAGCTCGCCGTCCGGACCGACGTGAAATGAGATCATCCTGAGGGAACCGCCGCTGGTGCGGGCGCCGATCAGCGTGTCCGAAGCGCCAACCCTCGCGGACGACACCTCGGCGACGCCCTCCGCGTCCCACTGATCGATGGCGCTCAGCTGCCCGGTGCTGGTGATCTGCCAGGTCTGGACACGAAGGCCGGAGGACGTCGCCGCGGAGACGACGGCAACCTCGCGACTCAACAGGCTCACCCCGCCCTCGCTGCCGGTGCGAGCGACGCTGACATCCACGTCCGAAACTGTGAAGGCCGCGTCGGTGTTGATGTCCCGGGCCTGCTCGCTGTCGACGAGGGTGACCGTCGAACCGGTGGAGTCGATCTGCCAGCTCCGCACCCAGAGGGTGTTATCCGAGCTTCGCCGCTCGACGGTCACCACGCCCTGCCAGGAATCGAACCACTCGTTCGGGCCGCGGCCCACGGTCACGGTGGCGACACCGAGGTCGCTGATCGCCGTGGCGGAGGCCGCGCTGGCGAGCCGGTTCACCGTGATCTCCTCGGTGCCCGTGAACGTCGCGCCGTAGCTGATGACCGACATGGCATTCGTGCCGTTCTGGATGGCGACGACGATCCCGTCGTGGCTGGGAGGTTCCGTGGCCTCGACCTGGCCGATTCCCGTCGTGGACTCCGTCCGGCTGACGCCCCTTACGAGGCCCGCGGTCGTGGTCACGAAGTAGGGGATGAGCTTGAGCTTCGCGGTTCCACCGGTCTGGACCGCGGCGATCACGTGCCGGGACGAGTCGCTGAGGGTCGAGAGGGCGACGTCACCGATCGCGCCCTCCTCCTCCGGTGTGCCGAGGGTGATGTTGCCGCTCGCGTCGAACAGCATCGCGTTTACGGCGAGATTGCCTGCTTGATTGCGGTACGCGGCCACGCCGCCCGTCGTGCTGAGGGCCAGCGCCGGGGCCGTGCCGTACTCCATACCCAGCTCGTCCACCTTCGGCCCGAGCGGGTCAGGCCAGAGCAGGTAGGTGGTCCCGTTGAAGGGCAGCACGGCGCCGCTGAGCCGGTCCCAGTTCGTCGCCGTCGGAGCCACGCCGGGTGTCTGGTCCTGAGACCACGCTTCCACGAACTCGATCGGGCGGCTGAGCCCGCAGGTGTTGCCGTCGGGATCCATCGTGATCTCCACGGCGCTCATGTGGAGGTGCGTGCCGGTTACGCGGCCCGAGAGGCCGATTCGGCCGACGAAATCGCCCTTGCGCACGGGGATCGGCGCGAAGCCCCGGTGATCGAGGCGAGCGCCCTCGACCAGCACACCGTGCCAATCGGGGAGATTGCAGTACTTGGGCTGGTCATCGAAGAGGAGGGAATCCGTGATGGGGCAGAGGTCGCTCGGGATGCTGTGCTGTTGGAGGTGGGCCAGGGTGACGGTATGATTGTCGAAGGTGCGGATGACTAGGTGGTTGCCGCCGTCGCTGCACTTGTCCGTGCCGTCGCCCGCGAGGTTCGGGCAAGCGATGGGCTCGGAGCCGTCATCGTTGTCGTCGGGCAAGTTCCGGAAGCAGGCGATGATCTCGCCTTCCACCGGGGAGTAGAGCGGCATTCCCCAGTCGACTTTGTCGTATTCGCCGAGCGGGGCGGTCGCGCCCTCTTTATAAGACGAGTAGGCGTTCGTCGCGTTGTCCCAGCGCACGCCGGAGATGTCGAGAGCGCACAGGCCGTGGCCATTGGCGAGGCAGTTGTAGTTGATGTGTCCTCTGGTCTTCATGTACGAGAGTTGCGGCAGCGAGTCGCCGCGCCACGGCACCTTGAGCTCGTAGGCGCGGGCGGTGAGCGGAGCCAGGACGGTGAGTGCCGCGATGAGCGCAGGCGCGATGCCATGGGAGCGTTTCGTGGAAAAAGTCATGGACGACGCCACGGCAAGGACCGTTCCACGCGGTGCGAGGAGCGAATCGGTTCTGTTGCCCGGCAAGGTTTGTCGGGCGGCAGCGCTTGCACCCAACGCCCGCCCGCAGGTGTCGCGACCCCCGTCTCGACGTGGTGCTGCCGCTGGCCTGGAGCGTCGAATAGGTTGAGATCCCAAGAAATCAACGGGGAGGCGGCGAGCGGCCCCGTCGTCGTGGCCCGACGCCGCGTCCGGCTCTCCGCAACGCACGAGCGGAGAAATCGTGAAACAGAGCACTTTCTTGACGAGGCGGACCCCCAGCCCGTCGTGGCCTCATCGGCGGCGCACGCCGAGCTGTTCACACCAGGGTCGTGGGATGTCACGTGACAGGCCATGGCGAGTCACGTGACATGTCACGTGACATCCTCACGCCGCACGGGGAGCGCTCGCGCCTCGACGCCGGCGGCACTTCCACTTCGCCCCGATCCTCTCCTAGGACTACAGAAGGCCGTGGCGGCGCCCCTGAGCGCCTGCGCGCGGGCTGGCCCGCGATGCGGCCGCCGTCTCGACGTCGTCCCGCGGGTGACCTAGCCTGGCGGGCCGTGAACAGCACAACCCATCGAAGAACCGCCGCCCTGGCCCGCGCGGCGCTCCTGGGGGGCGCCGCGGCGCTCCTCGGCTGCGAGGCGCTCCTCGGCATCGAGGACGTGTCGCTCGACTCGGGCGCCGGCGGCGGCGCCTCGTCGTCCTCGTCCCCCTCTGGTTCCGGCGGGGGGACGGCCGACGGAGGCGGCGGGCAGGGGGGCCAGGCCGAGGGCGACTTCACGTTCGCGATCCTGGCGGACTCGGTCGATGTCCCTTACAACGGCGTCAATCACGTCCACGTCGCGATCACCCGCATCGGCGGCTTCGATGAGCCGGTCGTGGTCGACGTGCAGGCGGCGCCCGCCGGCCTCGTCGCGGATCCGATCACCATCCCGCCCGGCAGCAGCGCGGGCAGGCTGGAGGTCGGCGCCTCCGGCGCGCTCACGCTGGGCACGGCGTTCGACCTCGACCTCATCGCCACCTCCGGCCGGACGACGCGCACCGACAGCGCGCGCGCCGTGGTCACGGGCAAGCCCGGCACGCTCGACGAGAGCTTCGGCGCGGCGGGCATCACCTCGTGGAACCTCGCCTCGGACGGCGGAGGGCTCCACGACATCCGGCAGGGGGCGTCGGGGCAGATCCTGACCGCCGGCAACAGCGTCAGCGGCGTCGGCGCGTCGAAGCTCGAGGGCTTCCGCCTGCTCCGCGACGGCGCGCTCGACCCCGCGTTCGCGGGCGGCCGCGTGACGAGCAGCTTCTGCAACTGCACGAAATACCAGGAGATCCGCGGCATCACGCGCCTCATCAACGGCGCCGTCTTCCTCGCCGGCTACGCCAGCGGGGAGGCCACGGACGACATCGCCTTCCTGCGCTACCGGGACAACGGGACGCAGGACAACATCGACTCGGCCAACACGGGCAAGGGCCTGATCGATCTCGGCGGCGACGAGCACGTGGCGGCCATGGATCTGTCGGCCTCCGAGCAGCTCTTCGTGACCGGCGAGCGCGATGGGCAGCTGTTCGTCGCGGCGATCAACCCGACGTACGGCTACCTCGACAACAAGTTCGCCACGGTCGGGTGGATCGCGCCGCTTGGCGTCGGCCCGAGCGCGGGCACGGCGCTGGCGGCACGTCCGGACGGCTCGGTGCTGGTGGCCGGCTGGGCGGAGCTGGGCGGCGACCGGGACATCGTGCTGGTGTCGCTCGCCGCGAACGGCGCGGTCAGCGGGCTGGGGCAGCTGACGGTCACGAGGCCCGGTCAGCAGGAGCCGGTGGCCGTGGTCGTCCAGCCCAATGGCAGCGTCCTCGTGGGCGCCCGGAGCACCGAGGCGGGGTCGAGCGACTTCCTCGTGGTGAGCATCGACGCCGACGGCCGGCTCGACCCGACCTTCGGGGAGGACGGCTTCGCGCTGGCCGGCCTCGCGGGCGGCGACGCGGTCGACATGGCGCTCCAGCCCGACGGCCGCATCGTGGTCGCCGGCAACGTGGGGCCGCGCGAGGCCAACCAGCCCACCCTCGCGCGCTTCCTGCCGGACGGCGCGCTCGATCCGACGTTCGGCGACAAGGGCGTTCAGGCGCTCTTCCTCGGCGAAGAGGACTTCGTGCAGTCGATGACGCTCTCGACCGACGGCAAGCTGCTCGTGTCCGGCATCCGGCAGACGTTTCCCACCCACGGCCTCGTCGCGCGGCTCTGGAACTGAGCGAAGCGCCCCGTCAGGGGGCCAGTCGGGCGCGGGCCTGCGCCGGCACGACGCAGGCCCCCCGACTCCGGTGCTGGCTCAGTGCGATGTCGTGTACTTGAACTCGAGGATCGCCCCCGGGTTGTCCAGGACCGTCGTGACGCCGCCGGTCGGTCCGCTCGTGTTCCCCGTGGTGTCCGTGATGATGTAGAAGGTCTTGCGGTCCGGGCTCATCGCGAGATCGCGGTACCGGTTCGTGGTCTGGAAGAGGACGGTGGGCTCGCCCTCCACGGTCTTCCCGTTCGGGCTCAGCTTCACCTTGTACACGGCGCCCTTCTTGAGGGAGGTCATCAAGAGAGTGTGATCCCACCCGGGGATGCCGTGCCCGGCAGGGTAGTAGTGGAGCGAGGAGGGCGCGATGGTCGGCCAGCAGATGTACTGGGTGAACCCGCACGCCCAGTCGAAGAAGACGTAGTCGTTGGGGACGGTGTAGAAGGTGAGGAGCGGCTCCTTGAAGTCCGGGTGGCTGAAGGCGCTCTCCAGCTGCCGCGGCACGGACGGGGGAGGAGCGAAGTCGCTCCAGGAGAGCTCGTTGCACGGCGTCGGGCTCGAGGCCGACCAGTTGTCGTACGTGTACGCCTGGTCGTCCTGGTAGCCGGCGACGTACGGCCAGCCATAGTTGTTGCCGGGCTGGATGAGGTTCAGCTCGTCGTCGCTCTTCGGCCCGTGCTCGTTCGCGTAGAGCTTGCCGCCCCGGCCGAACGTGAGGCCCTGCGCGTTGCGATGGCCGTAGGAGTAAATATGGCTGCGGACCCCGTCGATCTTCGGGTTGTCCTTCGGGATCGAGCCATCGACGTTCAAGCGCAGGATCTTGCCGACGTATTTCTGCCAGTCCTGCGCCGCGACCTCGGCCGCCGTCGGCAGCTCCTGCGCGCGGATGGGGTTGCACATCCTGGCGAACTGGTTGTTCCCCTGATCCCCGATGGTGTAATAGAGCTTCCCATCGGGCCCGAACAGGAGCCGCGCGGAGTTGTGATCGTCGCTCCCCGGAAGGCCCGTGATGACGTCGACAGGGTTTCCGAGGGTCTCGGTCACCCGGTTGTACGTGTAGCGGCGGATCTTCGTCCTGCGGTCCACCGCCGGATCTGCCGCGACGTTGTAGGTGAAGGAGACGTACACGTAGTCCTTCCCTTTGTGCTTGAGCAGATCCGGGTGCAGCGCCAGGGCCAGCAGCCCGTCCTGACCTCCCGACTGGAACGCCTCCGGGATGGTGATCGCGGTCTTCTGAAGGCCGTCCTCCGGCCTCACGCGCACGACCCGCTTCCCGGTGCGCTCGGTGAGCCACAGGTAGCCATCCGGTCCCAAGACGATCCGCATCGGAAACGAGAGATCCCGCACGATCTCGCGCGAGGTGAAGGTCGGCTCCTCGCCGGAGCACGCCTCGTCGCCATCGCCGGGATCCTCGGCCTCCTCGGCGACGAGGGCCTGAGCATCGGATTCGAGCGGCTCGTCCGGGGGAGCCGCCTGGCCACATCCGGTGAGGCTCCACGAAGCCGTGGTGAGCAAACCAACTTGAGCCAGAACAACAGCCAGGTTGCGTGAGATAAAGGGCGACATAGGACTACCTCCCTGTCTCGTTCACGGGATTTTTAAATGTCGGTGCTGACCCGATCCCACCGCGCCATGGCGTGGCGGACGCGCTGGGAAAATCTCGGCATACAACCGGGGATTGCGAGACATCCGGTAGGGCCCTCCCCGATTAGAGTAAGGTCTTTACTATAGCAAATGTGGAGCTCGCTCGCACTGACAACGTTGATTTGCGATGTTGGCGATGTCGGCGGATGACATTGTGCGTGAACGAGCCACTGTGTCGTTCCTGGCGCGGACATGGCTGCGCTCGCGCTCGTGGCGTCGCTTGCGCCTCGGCGGCCTTCGTGTCTGGGTCGCTGTGCCAGGACGGCCGAGCGTCGCAGCGCGGCCGATCTCGCGACGTCGCGTGTCGCGTGTCGCGCGGCGCTCGATGGAGCGCTGGATCTTGGTGGGGTTACTTCGTCGGCGCCGGCTGTGCGGACACGTCGAGCTTCTCGATCGAGCGCGGGGTCCCGAAGCCGGGCCCGCCGAGCGCGGTCTCGACCTTCAGATACACGCCCTGATGCCCGGAGGAGCGCGCGGCGTCGAGGAGGACGTCATTGCGGTAGAGCGTCACGACCAGCCCCGCGACGACCGACAGCGCGAGCGTCAGGCGCTGCACCCGGCCCGTGTCGCGCGCGCGGGGCGCCGCGTAGGTCGCCTCGTTGAACAACTCCGGCTCCCGCGCCTCCGGCATCCACGGCGGCGAGGTGGGCCGAGACGCCGCGAGCATCGCCGCGGGCGGCGCCTGCACCTCGGTCCGCGTCACGAGGTGAGGCGAGCTGTCGTCCAGCGCTCGGAGCGGCATCGTGTCGCCGAGCGACATCGGGGCGCCGAGCGGCATCGTGGAGGACATGGGCGACGCCACCGGCGTCGGATGATCGGAGTCCATGTTCCGCCGCCCGGGGGCGCGCGGGGGCGGCGGAGGCGGGCCCCGGCGCGCCGTGCTCGGCGGAGGACCCTGGACCTGCGCCGGCTCGGGGGGCGTCGGCTCGATTCCCGCCACGACGCCGAGCGGCTGCCAGGCGGCCATCCCGGGGCGCCATATCTTCGTCGTCTCGTCGATCACATCGAGACGGAACAGATCGTCGAGCTTGTCCAACGTGAGCACCTTGATGTCGTCAGGCGCGATCGCGACGTGCCAGAGACTCTCGCGATCATCGGTTGCCGGGACGGGCGGCGCCGGGCGCCTGGCCGGAAGGGGCGGCGGTTTCATACAAAGTCCTCCCTTGCGTCCCCGAGGATGCCACGGCGCGAGCGCACCGTACACACCGACATGAGCCTCGGCGTGCTTTCGAGACGGTGCGGATTTTTGCAATGAGTGAGGTGTGAGCCGTAACGCTGTGACCCGTGGCGCTGGCGAGATCCTCGCCATGCCGGTATTCTCGCCCGCGATGGCGGCGGAGCATGGAGGCAGTCATGAACATCGCGGATGAGGCGATCGCGGCCGGCAACAGCGCTGGATCGTCCAGCTTCCGACGCTGGATGCGCGTGATGCCGGCGCTCCTCCTCGTCGCGGCCGCCGCGTTCGTGGCGGCATATTACGTCCCGCTTCACCGCGCTCACGTGCTCTTGCTGGAGGAGCAGCGGAAGTCGAACCAGAGGGCCAAAGAGCTCGAACAGACGCTGAGCCAGGTGCGCGGGGAGCTCGAGGCGAAGACGGCGCAGATCCAGAAGGGCGAGGCGGAGCGGCAGCAGACCGAGGCCGCGAAGAAGTCGGGCGCCGAGCGGGTCGGGCAGCTCAAGGCGGAGCTCGCGGGGAAGCTCGACAAGCACGTCAAGAAAGGGGTCGCGGCGGTCGCGGTCGCGGAGGGGCAGGCGTTCGTCGCGCTCTCGGAGGGCGCGGTGTTCCTCCCCAACACGGTCGACGTGAGCCCGCAGGGGCAGGCCCTCCTGTGCCAGGTCTCGGGCGCGCTGTCCGCGAGCGGCGGCGGCCAGGCGCCGCTGCGCGTCGGCGCGGTCAGCGGTCCTCCGGCCTCGGTGCCGGCCCCCTTGCAGGCCGCCTATCCGACGCCGTGGGAGCTCTCCGCGGTCCGGGCGGCGACCGTCACGCAGACGCTCCAGGACAAGTGCTCGGTGGCAGGGGCCCGGCTGTCGGCGGTGGGGCACGCCGAGCACGACCCCGCGGCCGCCGCGCTCGGGGAGACCAAGCTGCCCCCGGGGCGCGTCGAGATCTCCGTCGCGCTGCCGGCGGCCTCCGCCGACAAGTGACGGCCGCGAGGGCGCTCGACGTGCCCGCCGTCACGCGCCCCCCAGGCTGGCCGCGATGATCCGGCGCAGCTCCTCCTCGACGAACCGCTGCTTCGACAGCACCGCCCGCACGCCGAGCCCGCGCAGCGCGGCCTCGCTCTGCTCCTGCGCCGCCGTCGTCAGCACCACGACCGGCACCCGGGCGAGCCCGGGCGAGCGCCTGAGCTCCGCCACCATCTCCAGGCCGCTCAGGTAGGGCATCTCCAGATCGGTCAGCACCACGTCGGGCGGCGCCGCGCGCGCCCGCGCGAGCCCCTCCCGCCCGTCGCTCGCCTCCTCCACGCGGAGCCCCATCGACCGCAGGATGCCGCAGAGCAGCTCCCGCGCGACGGGCGCGTCCTCCACGACCAGCGCGAGCGGCTCCCGCTTCTGGTCGGCGGCGGCCGTGAAGGGCGCGTTTCCCGGCGCCTGCCGGGTGTACGCGAACAGCCGCTCCACGTCGAGGAGCAGCATCGCCTCGCCGTCCGCCGTCGGCGCCACCCCGCGCACGAGCGGCGAGGTGAGGGGCATCTCCTCCGAGCGCACGAGCGCGACAAGCCGGGGGTTCTCGTAGCCGTCCACGCTCACCGCGAACAGGCCCGCGGCGTGGTGCAGCACGAGCGCCGCGTCCCCGGGCGCGGGCTGGCCTCCGTCGCCGAGCACCGCCCCGAGCGCGTACAGCGGCGCGAGCTCCGCGCAGGCGCCGCTGGTCAGGCGCACGCGCGGCCCGTCGGGGGCGCGCAGGAGCTCCTCGTCCTCCAGCAGCACGACCGAGTGCACGGCGTGCGTCGGCACCGCGCACCGGAAGCGCCCGCTGGAGACGGGGACCACCTCCTCGCCGTGCAGGTTCTTCGGCACCACGAGCACGATCGTCGTGCCGAGCCCGGGCTTCGAGTCGACCCGCACCTGCCCGCCCAGCGCGCCGATCTCGCGCGCCACGATGTCGAGCCCGACGCCCCGGCCCGAGATCGCGCCGACGCTGCGGCTCGTCGTGAGCCCGTGCGCGAACAGGTACGGGATGAGCTCGGCGTCGTCGAGGGTCGAGGCGCCCGGGACCGACGGCGCGAGCACCTCGCGCAGGCGGGCGAAGTCGACCCCGCCGCCGTCGTCCTTCACCTCGACCCGCACGGCGGCGTCGGTCTGGACCACGGTCACCGCCACCGTCCCGCGCGCGGGCTTGCCGCGGCGCGCCCGGACGTCTGCCGGCTCGATCCCGTGGTCGATGGCGTTGCGCACGAGGTGCAGGAGCGCCGGCTCGAGGCGGCGCTCCACGGCCGCGTCGAGCAGCCCCGTCCCCTCGACCCGCGCCTCGACGTCCTTGCCCAGCATGCGCGCCGCGCTCCGGGCGGCGAGCGACACCTGGTTCAGCAGGCGCTCGGTGCGCACGACCGACGCCCTCCGGACCACCTCGTCGAGCTCGTCGAGCGCGCGCCCCGCCGCGAACTCGTTGCTGGACCAGTCCGCCCGGACGGCGCTCAGGAGGCGCTCGATCTCCGCGCCATAGCCGAGCGTCTTCGCGATGCGCTCCGCGAATCGATCCACGTCCGCGCCGCGGGGGTCGATCTCGACGAGCAGCGCGCGGAGCATGCGCTGGGACTCGCGGAGCCGCCGCTGGATGACCTCCCGCTCGCCGTGGAGCCGCTGGAGCTCCTGCAAGAGCGCCCCGACGGCCTCGGCGTCGAGGGCCGCGCGGGCGGTCGGCTGGGCGGGGTCGGGCGGCGCGTCGGGCGGGTCCAGCCGCGGCGGCAGGACGCTCTCGTGCACGGAATCAGACGCCGGCACGAGCGGCGGTACGAGCGCCGGCGCGAGCTCGCCGGCGGGCGGGCCGCCGCCGCCGAGCTCCGCGCGCGCGGCGCGGAGGGTCTCCTTCACGATCTCGAGCTCGCGCGCGGCCTCGGCGTCGGGGCTCGCCGACAGGAGCCCTAGCCCCTCCAGCGCGCCGAGGAGGCTGTCGCCGGTGAGCTGCGTGGGGCGCGCGCCGCCCCGCACCGCGTCGATGACGTCCTCCGCCAGCTCGGCCAGGTCGCCGCACGCGGCGAGCTCCAGCATGTGCGCCTCGCCCTTCAGCGTGTGCAGGAGCCGGCGCAGCACCTGCAGGTTGCCGCTCTGGCCCTGCTCGTAGCCGAGCCACAGGTCCGTCGCCTGGGCCACGCGGTCGGGCATGGTCCGGCGGAAGGCGGCGACGAGATCAGCCCGGCTCCTCATCCGCGTCCGCCTCCGCGCTCTCGGGCTTGCCGGCCCTCGCCCCCGGCGGCTTGACCCGGAAGGCCTTCGCCGTCGTCTTGAGCACGTGCGACAGCTGGAGCAGCGACTCGGCCGAGCGCGTCGCGGCCACGCTGCTCGTCAGCGTGTCGTTCACCGCCCCGACGATGTTGACGATCGCCGTCTTGACCCGCGCCGTCCCCTCGCGCTGGTGGTCCACCGCGTCCGAGATCTGCGCGGCGGCCGCGGCCGTGTCGCGGGCCAGCTTGATCCCGTCCTCGGTCGCGAGCACGGACGCGTGGGAGGCCGCGTGCATGTTCGCCACGAGCTTCCGGATGTCGCGCACCGAGTCCATGACGTGCTCGGACAGGCGGCGCATCTCGGCGGCCACGAGCGAGAACCCGCGCCCCACCTCGCCGGCCTTCGTGCCCTCGAGCGCGGCGTTGAGCGCGAGCAGGTCCGACTTGTCGGCGATGCTCTGGATCAAGGACAGGATCTCGCCGATGCGGTCCGAGTGGGAGCTGACGAGGCGCGTCTGCTCCGCCGTGTGCTGGACGCTGACGAGGCTCCGCTGCGCCGTCTCGTGCACGGTGGCCGCGTCCTTCGCGATGTGATCCGCGCTGGCGGTCAGGGCCTCGACGGTCCGCCGGATCTCCTCGAGCGCCGCGTTCTGCTGGCTCGCGCTCGTCTCCTGCTCGCGCACCGACGAGAACATGCCGGCGGCGGCCGACGCGACCTCCGCCGAGGTGTTGCCGATCCGCGAGGCGAGCTCCTGGAGGCTCGTCACCATGGATCGGAACGCGGCGAACAGCTCCCCGTCGCCGGTGATCTTGCAGGTGAAATCGCCGCCCGCGACCCGCGCGGCCGTCTCCTGGAGCTCGCGCAGCTGGGTGTTCATCCGCTCGAACGCGCTGGCCATGTCCCCGAGCTCGTCGTCCGAGATCCTGAGGGACAGCCGGGCCGAGACGTCGCCGCGGGCGATCCGGTCCGCCGCCTCCTTGATGTGCGCCATCGAGCGCGTCATGCGCGCCGAGATGACCCAGGCGAGGCCCAGGCCGAGCAGCGCGATCCCCGCCGATTGCAGGGCGATCGTCCTGCGCGCGTCGGCGCGGCGCTCGGCGATCCGGTCGCTGCGCAGCCCGACGGCCAGCGTCCCGAGCTGGCGATCGCCGTTCCGCGACCGGATCGGGGCCTCGCTGACGACGACGCCCGCGTCGCCCCGGCCCCGCGCGCCCTCGGGCGCCTGCACCGCGCCGATCGCGGCGATGCGCTGCCCCCTCGCGTCGTAGACCGACACCCAGCTCACCAGGGGATCGGTCATCGCGGTGCGCAGGGTGTCCGGGAAGGTCTCCGGCGGCTGCTCGAGGTCCATGGCCACGCCGATGGGCTCCTTCAGCATGGTCGCGAGGATCCCGGCGCGCTCGCGCAGCTCGGCCTCGCTCGCCCGCGCTGCGTGCTCGGGGATCAGCCACAGATCGAGCGCCGACAGCACGATGGCCACCGACGCGACGAGGGCGGCGATCTTCCAGCGGATAGAGCGAAAGTAGAGCATGGCGGGTGAGGGGCGGCGATGGCGGACGCTGAACGGGGGGCGCTTGATGGGCGATGGGAGATCGCGAGTCGTGAACCGTGAGCCGTGAACCTGCGAGCGGCGATGCGCGGTGTCCGGTGACGGACGCCGCGAGGGCCTCAGTCGACGATGCGGGCGAGCCGGAGGAGCTGCGGGTCGAAGCGGAGGCCGACGGCGTTGGCGTGCTTCACGTTCAGCAGGAGCTCGGGCTTGGCGCCCGAGAGCCCCACGGCGACGGCGCAGCCGCGCTTCGTGTCGTCGCCGTCGCCGCACACGACGATGCGGACGACGGCGCCCTCGCGCGACGGAATGTCCGGGATGGCCGCGGCGAGCCCGCGCGCCACATAGACCACCTCGGCGCCGGCGGCGCGCAGCGCCTCCTGCAGCTGGGCCCTTCCGCTGTACGTCACGCGCAGGACGGACGCCGGCCGCTTGGCCACGGTCGTCTTCGCGGCCAGCCTGGAGAGCACGGCCGCCATCGCGCTCGCGTCCTCCGCGCTCGCGCCCGACTCCGCCCCGACGACCGCGAGCACGGCCGTGCCCGCGCGGCTCGCGAACCCGCTCTCGTAGCCGATCGATCGCAGGAGGATGGCGCCCCGCAGCTCGTAGGGGACGGAGGCGGCAGAGCGGCTCTCGGTGCTCACGGTCGTGAGGAGGGCCGCGGCCATCAGCATTCGAATCGACGAGATCGGAGACACCATGTTCCGCTGGCGAGCTCTGTACGATCGCGGACGGATCCTCGACGGGCGTCGCATCAGTCGACCGCGGTCCCCACGTCAGCGTTCCTTGCCGGCGAGCCGCTGGACCAGGGCCGGCAGACGATCGAGGTGGCGCTTCGAGAGGACCGCGTCCGCCTGGACCTCCAGCTTCAGCTGCTCGAGCTCCCGCTCGGAGTGTCCGGACATCAGGATGACGCTGAGCTGCCCGAGCCGCTGGTTCTTCCGGAACAGGGTGAGCAGCCGGTCCCCACGGATGGTGGGCATGAAGACGTCGAGGACGACGATGCGCACCTGGTGCCGCACGATGGCCTGCGTCGCCCCGATGGGGGAGGGGAGCGCGAGCACCTGAAAACCGGCAGAGCGCAGCACGCGAGACACCTCCTCTCGGGCGATCTCGCTGTCGTCGATCACCAGCACAGGCGCGTTTGTCGGCGCGGTTGTCAACGTGCTCGCCGGCGCGCTCGCCGGCGAACGCGACAGCGGGGCCGCGCTCGCCGGGGACGCCTCATCGGCCGAATCGAGCGGCTGTCTGGCCCTGGACGCAGGGGATCGGGAGCTCGGAACGCTCATGGATTCGACCAGATGCCCTGAGCTTCGCGCGTCGCCACGAAGGGCCGAGGCGCAACGCCGGGAGCGTCGACCAGGTGGGTCACGTCGAGGAAGGTCACTGCTCCCTCGCTGGTGTCGACGACAGCGTTCGGCACGGGCTCCCCGAACACCTCGACCGCGGCGACACACCGCGTCTTGCCGGCGGGCAATCCCAGGTAGCCGCGCGCAGCGCGGCAGACGACGATGCGGAGCGGGGTAGCCGCCGGCTCCGCGAGGACGGGCGACAGGATCACGATGATCCTCCCCCGGTCCTGGAGGATGCCCATCACCCGGGGGTCGGTGCGCGGCAGCGGCAAGGGGGCGCGCCAGGCGATCACCTCTTCCACCTGCTGCGCCCTCACCGCGAACGTCACCGCGCCCATGTCGAAGAGCAGGAAATCGACAACGGCCCTCTCGCGCAGGCCCTTGTCCGGGGTATCGTCGAGCAGATCGTGAACCTGGCTCATTGCTTCGGACAAGGTGTCCTCGATTTATCACAAGGGCAGACGCCGGGGAGGTGCATTCGTATCGGGCTGCGCGGTGTCAGGAGATTTCTGACATCGGTTCTGCTGTCGCTGTCGTGCGCGTGGCCTTCCCGCGCGGGCCGCCTTCCCGCGCAGGCCGGCGGCATCAGTAAGACGCCTCGACGGAGGCGCCCACGTAGGGGCGACCGGTGGTGATGATCAGCCGGTGCGAGGCGTAGGACGGTGGAGGGACCTTGTTGAAGGTGAGGTTCTTGCCGAACACGGAGACCCAGACGCGCTCGATCGGCGAGAAGGACACAGAGGCGTCGAGGTTGAACGCCGATCGCGCCGCCAGCCGATCTCTGGGCGGCAGCTCGTCCGTGTCGTGGGCGGGCGCGTCCCTGGAGCCGTGGCTGTTCATGCCAGTCCGGAAGGTCGCGGCGAGCCCGGCGGTGAACCGGCTGGCGCTGTAGCTCAGGTGGCCTTTGACGAGGTGGATGGGGTAGTTGGCCCAGGTCTCGCCGTCCCAGTTGGTCAGGATGTTGAGGTCGCTCTCGGCGCCGAACGGCTTCGACACGCTGTACCAGAGGTCCCCCGCGAACCCGCCGCCGAGGTCGGCGATCGCGCCGATCTCGCCGCCGAGGGCGTCGACGTCCGCGGCGCTGTTCGAGAAGCTGCCCCACCAGCCGCCCGCGGACGGGTGCCTGGGGTTGTGGGCCACGTGGTCCTCGAAGTCCTCGGGCCGCACCTGATCCCACGACACCCAGCCGAGGGTGTTCTTGTAGCGCTCATAGAAGACCGCGACGTCGAGGGCGAGGCGCTCGTCGAGCAGGCCCACGACATAGTCGAGCTCCACGAGGTGGGAGGACTCCGGAACGAGCGAGGGCAGCGGCGCGATGGGCTCGTCCTCGAAGGCGGCGTTGAATTGCTCGAGCCAGTTGAAGTAGGCGGCGTCCGGGAAGCGGAAGCCCTTCTGGTAGGACAGCTTGACGTTCTGCGTGCCGCTGATCGCGTAGGCGGCCGCGACGCGGTAGGAGGGGCTGTCCACCGGCTCGGGCTCGCGCGAGAGGCCCGCGCGGAGGTTCAGCTCTCCAAACTCTGTGTGATCGAAGCGCAGGCCCGCGGAGACGGTGAGATCGTGGAAGGTGGCGGTGCTCTCGCCGAAGGCGGCGAGCTCGGTCCACGAGAAGCTCTCCGGGGACTCGAAGGCGGTCCCGTAGAGCCGTCCCCAGCGGGACCTCTGGCCGCTGAAGCGCTTGTGGCTCGCCGACGCGCCTATCGCGAGCTGGCTGTTCGGCAGCGCCGTCGTCTTGTAGACCGCCTTGATGTCCCGGTGTTCCTCGCCGAGGCCCCCGACCGGCAGGACCCCTGCGCCCGGGGCCGGATTGGACGCCTTCGCCATCTCGCCTGCGACCCAGTCGGCCGGGACGAGGGCCGTCTCGAAGGCCGAGAAGGTCGGGACCAGCTCGACCTTGTGCTGCCTGGACAGGTGGACGTGGATCTCCGGCGTGACCGTGAACGTCCTCTGCCGCACATGGCCGGTGTTGCTGTCGGACCACTGGCCCGCGAGCTGCTCGGGGGTCATGGCCCTGTTCGGGGCGTTGCCCATCATCGACGTCTGCGCGTAGTCGAGCCGCAGATCGACGCTGACGGGGCTGCGCTCGGAGCCGTAGCGGAAGCGGCCGAAGCCCTTGTAGCTCGGCTCGCCGAGGGCGTTGACGCGCGTGTGGCGCAGGAAGGGAGACGTCGTGACGCCTGCGTAGGCCTTGCCATACAGCTCCGCGGTGTTCGGCCGGGGCGCCTGGGGCAGCTCTCCTTCGTTGTCGGCGTGGCCGAAGTAGAGGAAGCAATCGGCGTTGTGCTTCTCGCTGAGCAGGCCGCCGTAGCTGACCTCCAGGGTGCGCGTGTCGCCGGAGGCATACGACGCCTTGCCCCAGAGCCCGGGGCGGGTGATCCCCGTGGGCCTGAGGACGTTGACGAAGCCGCTGATCGCGCCGGAGCCGTGGACGATGGCGCCGGGGCCGAGGATCACCTCGACCCGCTCGATGTCTCCGGTGAGGGGCACGGCCAGCGTGCTCCCGATGGCGCCGAAATGGGCGCGCATGTTCGTGTTCACGCCGTCGACCATGACGAGCGTCTTGGCGTTGTTGTCGATGAGCACGCCGCGCACGCCGATGAGGCGCGAGGTGCGCTCGTGCTCGCCGATCAGGACGCCGGGCTGGTGGGCTTGCAAGAGGTCGTCGAGCGAGCGGACGGCGTAGAGCTTCAGCGTCCGCGCATCATAGAGGCGCGCCTGACCGGTCGACGTCTTGCTCTCGGTCTCGAAGAAGCCAGTCGACGAGACCTTCACGTTGAGCAGCTCCTCGAGATCGAGCGAGAGGAACTGCCCCTGACCGCCGTCATCGCCGCTGGCCTGCGCCTCGCCCCCCGGGGTCTGCGCCCAGGAAGAGCCCGCCGCCCCGAGAGGGCATAGCAGCGAGCAGAGGAGCAAAGCCGACTTGCGCATCGATTCCCCACGTTCGAGCGCCGGGCAGGGCGCACGGGATCGGGGCGAGCCGGCGAGCCGGTGGCCCGAGGTCCTGGAGCACGGCTGGACCGCCGGCCATGGCTGTGCGCGACGGCGCCAGCGGGCGCGCGCTGCCCGGTCCCCCACGAATCTGCAACGGATCTGTTCGCTGACTTGCTGTATTGCGCGAACATCCCGATGTTACACGAATACCAGGATGCGTCAACGGCTGTCCTGAACGCTCGACGTGGAGCGCGGCGCGCCCGCCGGCGCGCTCTCGACTCTCGAGAGCGCATCTTGGGGGCGGGAGCTGCACCCGGGGCGCGACTCGATGGGAGTCGATGTGAGAAGGTGTGGTGTTCCCCGGTGAGCGGGCCGCGCCGGGGGCCGGCGTCAGCGCCCGGTGATCCAGTAATGGAAGGCGTGGAATCCAGCCCCGCGGCGCAGGGTGATCGCGATGGGGGCCGGCGTGGAGAGGCGCGCGGCGGGGAGGGGCAGCGCCCGCTCCACCCACGGTCCACGCGGCACGTCGATGGCGCCGATCTCCTCGCCCGCCACGGAGACGGCGAGCTCGGCGCCGTCGTCCGAGGCCACCCGGAGCACGAGGTGCGCCTCGGCGGGGAGCGCCGCGAGGTGGGCGACGAAGCGATCGGCGGTCCGGTGGTAGCGGCCGCCGTCCGCGAGCTCCGTGCGTGTGAGGTCGAGCTCCCCTGGCGCGCTGCTCTCGGGCGCGGCGAGCGCGATCGCCATGTTGCGCTGGTCCGCGAGCGGATCGAGCGCATAGGCGTGCGCCGCCTCGGACTCGAGGTCCGAGACGTCGAGCTCGTCGAGGATGCGCTCGCCGGGCACGGACCGCACCGGCAGCGCCCCTGAGCCGAGGAGGTCCCAGCGCGCCTCGTAGGCGATCATCGTGGTGCCGCCGAGGATGGCCTGGTCCTCGACGGTGGCGTCGACAAGCGCGCGGCCCAGCACCGGCGGGCACGCCATCCAGTGCGGGTAGACGATGAAGTGGGTCGGCCGGCGCTCCGTGGGCAGCTTCTCGTAGTGCTCGAACCTGGAGCCGGCGCCGGCCACCCAGTAGCGCGCCTCGCCCTCGGTGGTCAGGCCCACGACGTCGAAGGTCCTGCGGCCGCTGAAGTAGGCGAGCGCGCCCGTGTCGTTGACGCCGATCCTGGCGTCCTCCGGCAGGTGCTGCGCGGCCCAGCGGCCGAGCCAGACCTGCTGCCGATCGATGGCGCGGGCGGAGTTGGCGAGGTCGCCGATGGCCCACGGCAGCCGCGCGGCGAGGGCGCCGGCGAACGCGCCGGCGAGGAGGGGCGTCACGTAGTGGAGCGAGGGCCGGAGCCGCTGGGCGGCGTCGCCGAGCTCGCGCGCGAGGCAGGCGGCCATGACGATCCACGCCGGCGCGAAGGGCCAGACGTACCGCACGCGGTTCCAGAGGAAGCTGAGGTACGTGCAGGGCAGCAGCGCGCCGAGCGCCAGGGCGCCCACGATCGCGGCGTGCGCTGGGCGGCCCCTCCGGTGCGCGGCCACGGCGAGCGCGACGGCGCCGAGGGCGATGACGGCGGCGGAGCCCTCGGGGAGGAAGACAGCGGTCCACTGGCCGCCGTCGATCACGTCGGTCACGAGCAGCCGGACGTTGTCGAGGAGCGCGGCCCTGAGCGTCGGTCCGTCGTAGTTGGGGTTGCCGATCAGCCACTTGACGGAGGTCGTCGACGAGGTCGGGTGGCCCGCGAGCAGCAGGTTCAAGGCCGGGACGACGAGCGGACCGAGGAGCGGCGCGAGGGCGAGCAGGCGCCCGGCGGAGCGCGCGGAGTGCCAGAGAGCGCCGCTGCGGGAGGGGGATGGAGCGGAGAGGGGCGGCGCCGGGAGGGGCGCTGGAGGCACAGCGCGTGACGCCGAGAGGGCGAGCGCGATCGCGGCGAGCAGGGAGGCGAGCGCGCCCTCCGGGCGGAGCAGGGGCGCGACGAAGCCGCAGAGCGCGAGGGAGCGGGCGATGGAGGCGGTGGGCGGCTGCGCGGGCGCGCCGGGTGGCTCCGCGGGGGCCGCGCTGTCCGTGGTGGCCTCTGGCGGTGCCGGCTCGCAGAGCGCCGCTGCCAGACGGGCGGTGCGGGTGAGGATCCAGGCGAAGGCGACCGTCTCCATCCCGCTCCAGGCGAACCACGCGAACGCGGCGAACCCGGCGCACATCGCGCCCGCGCCGGCGGCGGCCGCGGGGCCGGCGAGGGGGCGCGCGAGGCGCGCGGTCTCGACGGCGAGCGCCGCGTGGAACACGAGCCCGAGCGCCCAGACCGCATAGACGAGCGAGAGATCGCGCAGGCCGAGCGCGTGGAAGGGGGCGAGCAGCACGGGCCAGAGCAGGCTGGTGGCGCCGCTCGAGTAGCCCTCGCCGGCGACGAAGCTGAAGAAACCGCCCTCGGCGAGCCGCCGGGCGTACTGCATGTGGATGAACGCGTCGTCGAGCGGCAAGGCCGGGCGTCCGGCCTGCGCAAGGATCGCCCTGATGCAGAGCGCGCCGAGCGCGCCGCTCGCGGCGAGGGCGGGCGCATAGGGGAGGGCGCGCGCGGCGAGGGCGCGCAGCCGGGAGGGGGCCGGAGGTGCCGCCATGGGGCCCGACGCATACCACCGTGCCGCCGGGGGACAGCGATTTCCCGCGCCGGGTGGCCGGCGGATTTCCCGCGCGGGGGCGGCCGGCATTTGGTAGAGCGCCGGGGCTCCATGGTCTTCCAGCCGCGCCCGAACCACCCCTACGCCGACGCGCCCCGCTTCCCCGACGGCGACGACGTCTCCATCGACGCCTTGATCCCGGGCGCCGGCCCCGTCGAGATCGAGATCGGCCCTGGCCGCGGCGGCTTCCTGTTCGAGCGCGCGGCGGCGAGCCCCGAGGCGCGGCTGCTCGGGCTGGAGATCCGCCTGAAGTGGTCGGCGATCGTCGATGGGCGCCTGAGGAAGGGCGGCCTCGGCGGCCGCGTGCGGGCGCTCAACGCCGACGCGCGCGAGGCGCTCGCGCGGCTCCGGCCCGACGCGTCGATCGCGCGGTTTTTCCTGCACTTCCCGGATCCGTGGTGGAAGAAGCGCCACACGAAGCGCCTCGTGATGGGCCCGGGGCTGCTCGACAGCCTCGCGCGCCTGCTCGTGGACGGCGGCGAGCTCTTCGTGCAGACCGACGTCGAGGAGCGCGGCGTGCTCTACGCCGAGCAGATCGGCGCGCATCCCGCGTTCGAGCCGGCGGGCGACGCGCCCGGCTCGCCGCTCCTCGCCGAGAACCCCTACGGCGCGAGGAGCCCCCGCGAGCACCACGCGATCGCCGACGGGCTGCCGGTGAGCCGGCTGCTCTACCGGAGGCGGCCGCGCCCGGCCGGCGGCGCGCCGCTGGATCCCGGCCAAGACGCCGGCTGAGCCCGCTGGACGCGCCGGCCGGGGCGCGTGAGGCGGATGGCGGCTACGCTGCACGTCATGCGGTCGATCCTCACGTGGACGACAGTCGCCGCGGCGATCCTCGCTCAGGCGTTCATCACCGTGCGCCTGTGGCGGAGCGAGCTGTGCTCGCGCCACCAGAAGCTCCTGCAAAGCGCGCTGAGTTGGCTATTGCCGGTCGCGGGATGCTTCATTGTGTACTCGGGGTTGCGGCAGGAAGACGATGTCTCCCGGCCGACGCCGAACACCGAGATGGAGAGTGACGACGAGGAGTAGATGGAGAATGGCCTGCTGAGCAGCACCGTGCGCTGCTCAGCAGGCCATGCTCCAGCTCTGGGGATCCCCTCCCGGGCACGCACGGTAGCCGCTACGCTGCTGCCGAATCGGGAGAGGGAGCCAAGCCTGCCCCAGGCGCAGCGCCCATCGCCGCATGTGCGTCGCCGACCCAGATCGTGGACCGATACCGTCGTGGTGTCGCAAGCGTGGGAGTCGAGCGCCCCTACGCCGCGCGAAGGACGGGGCCGGTCGGCCGGTGTCGAGGCTCATGTGTCCTACGGCGATGCGGGCACACCTGGGATGGGGGACGCGAGGCTTCGGGTGAAGGGCTCGTCCTGGGCTCTCCGTGGTGCTCCGAACAGAGGCAGTCGTTCTTTCGGACCCGAGATGAGAAAAAGCTGAGCCGCGCGCGCCGTCCGCAGCGACAGCGGTCCATGGGAGTCGTCGAAGCTGTCCAGAGCAAGTCATGATGTTGGCACGACTCCACTTACCTCTTACATCTGGAGGACGACATGCATCGTGCGCGCGTGAACATGGGGATCCTGGGTTGGCTGGCGGGCGTGGCCGTCTGTTCGGCACCGATGGTCGGATGTAGCGGCGGCGAGAGCACGCAGGAGGAGACGAGCGCCACGTCAGGCTCCACCACCACGAGCACGGGTAGCGCTACCGGCGGGAACGCGGGGAGTGGTGGAGACGTGCAGGGGGGCACGGGCGGGCTCGGGGGCGCTGGAGGGGAAGGCGGGAGCGGTGATGGCGGCGCGGGCGGCACCGGCGGCGCGGGCGGCACCGGCGGCGCGGGTGGCACCGGCGGCGCGGGCGGGCTCGGGGGGGCCGGAGGGCAAGGCGGGAGCGGTGACGGCGGGGCGGGTGGCACCGGCGGGGCGGGGGGGCAAGGTGGCCTCGACGGCTCGGGGGGACAGGGTGGGGCCAGCGAATCTCCGTGTCCCCCGACCCAGACGTTCTGTGATCCCGCGTGCGTCGATACGCAGACGGACAGCATGAACTGTGGGGCTTGCGGCACCACCTGCAAAGCGGGCTCGACCTGCCAGGCCGGCGCCTGCACATGCCCGCTGGCGGGGCAGACCTACTGCGATCCGCTTTGCGTCAACACGAACCTCGATCAGTTCAACTGCGGGGCGTGCGGCAACACGTGCGGCGGCGGCTCGTTCTGCACCGCTGGCGAGTGCACGTGCAACGCGGGGCTGGCGTACTGCGGCAACCGATGCGTGAACCTCAGCAACGATGAGAGCAACTGCGGAGCGTGCGGCACCGTCTGCACCGACGGACAGAACTGCGTCACGGGCATCTGTCGCTAGTTCCGCGTGTCAGAGATCTCGCCAGAAACACCGGTCGATGACGAGCGGTCGCCGGGCTCGCCTGGCGGCGCCCGAGCCACGTCCGCATGGTCATCGCCCGCGCCAAGTACCGCGACGCCGGCGCGGCGGACACGGCCGAGCCGACGATCGTGACCGCACCGCTGCCGCCGCAGATCCTGCCGCGCGCGCTCGCGACACCTTCGCTCCTGACCTGACCGACCTCGCGCGTTCGCAGGTGACCGAGCTCGTTCCACACGAGCTCGGTGCCGTCTTCGTCATAAGCCCCGTCGAGGAAGACCACGGGCGAGGCGCTCTCCGCTGGGCGTTTCCGACACGAAGTTAGCCAGTTTCCCTTCTGGCACAGACAGCGCAAATCGCTCCGTCCACCGTTGCGGCGGAAGGCTCGCGAGTGCTTCCGGCGGAAACATCGCCCTCACGAGGTTGATCCCCGCGCTCTTGCCGTTCCCGCCCTCGCCAAATAGAATCGGGCAGCGCTGAAATCTGACGGCGTCGCCAGCGTAATGTATATAATATTACATATCCGAGTGAACTCGTTGGATCTGTTGGTATTTTATGCCAACTGCCGGTCATTGGCGGAAAATTCTTGACAGGTCGGAATGGCTTCGCGCGGGCTATCCTCGGTGGCACGCCAGCGCGAACGCTTGGACGGCCTCGAGCTCGTCAAGGCGAGCCCGCGGCGCCGCGAACGTCGCGACGAGCACCGGCGGCCCCTCGGGCGGCTCCTCTTCGCCGTCGTCCCGTCAGCTGAAGACAGCCAGTCTCTCGAACCATTCCAATCCTTATTACACGGAGTTGAGATTACCATGCTCAGCAATAAAGTCGTTTTGATCACCGGGGCCACATCGGGAATCGGGGCCGCGACGGCGATCGCGGCGGCGCGGGCCGGCGCCAAGGTGGTGCTGGCCGCGCGACGCCAGGAGATGGGCGACGCGCTCGCGGCCCGCATCAAGGTGGAGGGTGGAAACGCGCTGTTCGTCCGCACCGACGTCACCGTCGAGGCGGACATCCACGCTCTGATCGAGCGCACCGTGGAGGTCCATGGGCGGCTGGACAGCGTCTTCAACAACGCCGGTATCGCCACCGCGCTCGGGCCGCTCGCGGACGTGCCGGTCGCCGATTACCTCGCTCTCATGCAGGTCAACCTGCACAGCATCTATCTGTGCATGAGGTATCAAGTGCCCGTCATGAAGAAGGGCGGCGGCGGCTCGATCGTCAACTGCGGCTCGATCGCCTCCACGGTCTCTGCGCCCGGGTTCGGCGTCTATGCCGCGACCAAGCACGCGATCCTCGGCCTCACCAAGTCTGCGGCCATCGACTACGCGGCGGACAAGATTCGCGTCAACGCCATCCTGCCCGGCCCGGTGGAGACCGAGATCTGGGATCATATGCAAAGCGGCGAGCAGGTGCTCGACGCCTTCGGCGCGGCCACGCTGATGAAGCGGTACGCGCACGCAGACGAGATCGCTCGACCGGCGGTCTTCCTGCTGTCCGACTGGTCGTCGTACATGACCGGCACGCAGCTGACCGTGGACGGCGGCTACACCGCAGTGTGACCCCGGGGCAGCGCGCCTCCGAAGATCCAGGCGCGCTGCCGGCACCTCGCCGCGACGACGCGTGGGCGAAGGTCGAGCAGTGGAGCCGTGAAGAGGGGGAATTCGAGAAGCGAGCGGCGTTCGCGCTGCTTTGGAGTCTTGCTCTCCACGACAAGCGCGCGAAGGACCGGCAGCTCGTCGACGCACTCGCGCTCCGCGACCGGTACACGAGCTCCATCGGCGAGCGGCTCGCGAGCACGCCTTTCGCAGCCTCGCGACCGCGCGGACGAAGGTCACGGCGAGCGGCGCTCCAGCGGCCCTGGCGAGCCGCGATCCGGGTAGCCAACCCTCGGCACAGCGCTCGATCAGGACTGGGAGCGGCTTCTTGCTTGCGGAGTCGCGGTGTCGCCAACGAAGCGCGCGACCTCCATCGCGTCGCGGGGGCCGCCGCCGAGCCAGCCAGCGCGGGGTCAGGTAAGTAAAGGTCGTTGGCTGGCCTGGATAACCCAGTCGCGCTGGGTGTTCACCAACACTTCTGTGGATTTCGTCTGCCTTCATACACTCAAGCGAGCGGACGGCCGCTTCTCTATACCTTGCTTCACACCGGCGGGCGGCCTGAGCACTTCAGTTCTGCATCGAAAATTTATAGCCTTGATGTGAATAACGACCGAAGTGTGCGACCTAATTGGCGGTCGTTTGATCCTGGAAAGTATTTCGTCTTGACCGGACATGTCGATCCGGGAATAGAGTCGTTTCACGAGAGCGCCTGTATCCGCACCCTCTGGTGCTGGATGGTCTGCACCGATGGTTCGCGGCGCGAAGGCATGCAGCGGGAGGCTCCTCTTTTGCCCCCTGGTGCCTTCGCCCGTCACGGTCCTGTCCACCGCAGCGGTTCGACGACGCCGGGGGAGAAGAAGCCATGCATTCGATTTCTCGATGCTTTGGGTCGCGGTCGTTTGCCGCCGGGAAGCTCATCACCTCGCTCGTGGTGATGTCGATCGTTGAGCGCCGCTCGATGAGGACGTGACCGCGGAGGGGCCGCGCAGGCCCCGATTCGAAGTCAGTCGCCGAACGGGTAACCCACAGACGAAGCAAGTCTGCGACGGGGCACGTGTGTGCCTTCCGTCAAAGGAGACTCAATGCGTAGAATCAGTCACTTCCTTCCCTTGGCGTTCTTGGCCGGGAGCTCCGGCCTGCTCGGCTGCCTGGGCGTCCCCGATTCGGACGAGCTGGCTGAGCTGGCCGAAGAAGACGTGGGCGCGAGCGAGGAGATGCTGGTGGCGCGCCCCGCCGCGCGGCTCATCTTGACCGACTCGGTCATCGCGCGCCTGAAGGCGCGCGCCGCGGCTGGCGACGCCGCCTGGACGGCGTTGAAGAAGCGCTGCGACGATTACACGACCGGCACGATGCACCCGCCGAACGGCAGCACCTACCCGGGCTACCCGAACGTCGGGCAAGGCTATCAAGGTGACGAGTATCCGCCGGTCGTGCGCGCGCTGGGCATCTGCTATCGCGTGACGACCGACACGGCCGCGCAGGCTCGCTACGGCGAGGCCGGCGTTCGCCTGCTGGAGGCCATGAGCACCCCGGTCGCGTCCGGGGGGCAGAAGCCGTCGACGGACCTGGGTTACGGCATCCGAAACTACGTGGTCGGTATGGCGTTCGGCTACGACTGGCTCTACCCGGCGCTGCCGGCTGCGACCAGGACGCGCCTGGTCGCTTCGATGAACGCGTGGATCGACTGGTACGACGAGAGCGGGTTGATCAAGAACGACCCGATCGGTAACTACTTCGCCGGCTACTACCTGGCCAAGACCGCGGCAGCGCTGGCGACCGAGGGCGAGAACGCCAAGGCCAGCGTGTACTGGAACGACGTCGTGACGCGCATGTGGGGACAGCTCGTGAAGCCGAAGTTCACGAGCATGATGGCCGGCGGAGGCTGGCCGGAGGGCTGGGGCTACGGCGGCAGGGCCGTCTTGTACATGGTCGAGGCGCTGTGGGCGACCAAGACGGCGACCGGCCTCGACTGGTGGAAGGAGCTGCCGCTGGCCCGCGAGCAGGCGACCTATGCTCGGTACTTCGCGTGGCCTTCACTCAAGCACATGGACGACCAGGGCACGATTCGTGCGGGCATCAACATGCGTCCTTCTGCGGCGATGTTCCTCGGCCTGGCGACCATGCTCGAGCAGCAGGGTGACACCTCGGCCGCCGTCGCGCGCGGCTTCGCCGCCGACGTGATCGCGGCAGCAGGCGACGACTCGGCGCCGTGGTCCAAGTTCTTGTATGGCGATCCGGCCGCCGCCAGGAGCGGGTACCAGTCGAGCGGCTTGTCGCACTTCGCGGCCGGCCCTGGCCACGTCGGCATGCGCTCGTCCTGGGACAAGACGGCCGTGTGGGGGGCGCTGTCTGGCGGCGCGTACATCAACGCCGCCTACTCCGGTGAGCAGATGTTCAACGCCGGCGGTCTGAGCGTGGTGGTCGGCGATCAGCCGGTACTGATGAACGCCACCGGCTGGCTGCCCCAGAACTGCGGCAACGCCTGCGAGAACCTGGTGAACGACGACAGCTACGGCACGAGCCAGCGCCGGCTGCACAATACCTTCTTCGTCGACGACGCCACGAACCGGTACAACCCCGGACAAAATTCGCTCTCACCGGTCGATTCGAACGCCCATGTAGAGCGGTACGAGGACCGCGGCGCGTTCGTGCGCGCGCGCGCCACGGGCCTCGGAGACCAGTACGGCAGCCCCACGGTCAAGCCGGTCTCGCAGTTCACGCGCGACGTGGTGTTCTTCCGTCCAGGCAGCTTCGTGCTGTTCGACCGCACGACGGTGGCGAAGGCCAGCGCGGACCAGTGGATGAGCTTTCACACACCCGTGGCGCCGCGTCAGGTGACCACCGCCGACGCGACACAGAAGCGCTTCGACGTCGTGGTGGGGACCACGCTGGTTGGAAGCGTGCGCGCGCTGCTGCCGAAGAGCGCGAGCACGACGACGACGACGCTGCCCGCTTCGACGGCGCGGCTCGAGGTGCACGCTCCGGTGCGTGCGGCGGCGCAGCAGTGGCTGACCGTCGTCTCGGCGGGCGCGACGCTCGGCGAGCAAACGCGACTGTCGGCTGCGGACGGCAACGTAATCGCCGGCAACGTGGTGGGCGTCGAGCTTTCGGCGCCGCAGAATCAGGTCGTGCTGTTCTCGGCCGATCAGGCCGCGACCGGCACCGTGTCGAGCGCGGAGTACCTGGTCTCGCAAGCGGCAGCCGAGCATGTGCTGGTCGATGTTGCGCCCTCGAGCTCCGGATACGCGGTCACGGCCGTCGCCTCCGGCGGAAAATGGCGCATCCGCGTGAGCGCGGGCGGCGCGCTGCAGGTGTCGGGCGCCAGCAAGACCTTGAGCTTCAAGGTCAGCGCCACCGGCGCTGTCACGGCGGGCTCCTCGACGCCTCCGACGTCGACGCCGACCACACCGTCGCCGCCCACCGAGCCGACGCCGCCGACGCCGACCGAGCCGACGCCGACGCCGCCCAGCGGTACAGCGCAGACGCTGACCTTCACTCAGGGCGTCAATGGCTACACCGGCGTGCAAGATCTGAGCATCTCCAGCCTGAATTACTCGTCCAGCAACCCTGTCGGCACGGTCTACAAGACCAACGACGTGCTCCTCGCCGACACGCGCCGCTACACCATGAAGGCGCTCATTCGTTTCGACGTATCGCAGATCCCCACCACCGCCACGGTGACGGCCGCCAAGCTCGACGTGACCTTCGAGAGCTGGGTCGGACCGCAAGCCCTGAACGGCAACTTCATGAAGACGCCGTGGAGCTACGGCTCCGCGACGCTGGGCTTCACAAGTGGGGGCGCGGGCAGCAACTGGACCGCGCCGGGCATCGGCTCGGGCGACGTGCAGGGACCGACCTTTCAGTTCCTGAACATCGACGATAGCGGCTATCAGCGCAGATCGATCGCGCTCGACCCAGGCAGCGTGCAGAGGTGGGTCCGGAGCAGCGCCGCCAATCAAGGCCTCGTGCTCGCCAACACCGCGACCGGCAAGGATCTGCGCATCTGCTCGAGCGAGGTGGCCAATGTCGCGAGGCGTCCGACGCTCTCGGTGACCTTCCAGTAGCGCCGCGCAGTCGAGAAAGTCGCAGTCGAGAAAGGTCCTCCCGGGCCGCAGTCGCTGGCCTCCTCGGCGACCCGGGAGACCAAGGTAAGATCCAGGCGGCTTGGCGCGGCGGCGGTCCGGCACGGGCCGCCGCCGCGGGCGACCGCACGCTCGTCGGGAGGAGGCCGCCACGCGCCGCACAGAAGGCCCGCCGACGCCTCCTCGCCTTCTGGCTCGGCCGCCGCCGCACACAGCGCCTCCCAGGGCGCCCCCTGCGCCTCCACGGGCGCCGCGCCGGTCACCAGCAGCGCGCGCTCCTCGCTCCGCGCAGCGACCGACGAAGCCAGCTCGCCGCGCCGCGAGCCGCCCGGGAGCGCGTCGAGCACGTGGGCGCCCGCGCGCCGGTCCGCCTGACGCCGATCATCTCTGCGCCTCGCTCCCCTCCGTGGGCGCGACGCAGAAATCCGCCTCGGCGCCGTAGCCCTGGGCGGGCGCGTAATAGCCGACCGGATTGCCCTGCCGCTGGACGTCGTGGTGCTGGCGCGAAAGCCAGCGCGGCGCCTCGCCGGGATCGTGGATGTGCTCGAGGCGGTCGAAGCGCCACACCACGTTGCCTTCCCAGTCGACCTGGACGAGGTCGATCTGGTCCTGCGCCCCGTGCCGCGGGTCGCGCTCCCCGGTGCTGCCGAACACCTGTCCACCGGGCACCAGCTTGTTGGGAAACCCGTGCAGCCCATTCCAGAGCTGCACCTCACGGCCGTTCATGTCGATGAGCAGCGCGCCCACCCCTGCAGCCTGGAAGATCGTATAGCCGTTCCAGCTCCGGTCCGGGTCATAGAGGGTGACCCCGGTGGGGTAGATGGTCGGATGGCCCATGGTTCGCGTCTCCTCGTCCGCGGTGGCGCTACGCACGGGGCGTACCAGCGGTGAATGCCGCGGGTGGAGGTGTTGCGCCGGGCGCCGGCGCGCGGGCGCTGCTGCGCAGCGAGCAGCCGACCAGCACCTTGCGCTGGCCTGGGCGCACCGCGGACGTCGAGAGCGTCCTCCGGCCGCCGAGATCCCCGCCGAGGTGTGCGCCTCTCCAGAACGGCGCGCCCCGCTCTCGGCGACGGCGGCGTCGGAGCGCGTGCGCGCGGTCAACGAGGCGCGAGGCGCGAGGCCGAGCCGCGTCCGCCGGTGGGCTCTGGAGACCGGCTGGGCCATACTCCCCCCCGAGAAGCGGGTGGCATGGATTTCGACGTCGACTTCGCCATCGTGGGTTCGGGCTTCGGCGGCAGCGTCTCCGCGCTGCGCCTCACCGAGAAGGGCTACAGCGTCACCGTGCTCGAGTGCGGCAAGCGCTGGCGCAAGGAGGATTTCCCGAAGACCAACTGGAATGTACGGAAGTTCCTCTGGGCGCCCAGGCTGCTCTGTCACGGCATCCAGCGGCTGACGCTGCTCAGCGACACGCTCATCCTCTCGGGCGCGGGCGTGGGCGGCGGCTCGCTGGTCTATGCCAACACCTTGCTGGTGCCCCCGCCCGAGGCCTTTGCCAGCCCCGGCTGGCCGGCCGGCACCAGCTGGCGCGACGAGCTGATGCCCTTCTACGAGCTCGCGAAGCGCATGCTCGGCGTGACCGCGAACCCGAAGCTCTGGCCGGCCGACCGTCAGCTCCGGCAGATCGCCGACGAGATGGGCCGGGGGGACACGTTCCACGTCGCCAGCGTGGGTGTCCTCTTCGCGAGGGAGGGCGAGCAGGAAGGGCAGCGCGTGCCAGACCCGTTCTTCGCCGGCGAGGGGCCCGATCGCACCACGTGCGTCCACTGCGGCGGCTGCATGGTGGGGTGCCGCTTCGGCGCCAAGAACACGCTCGACCTCAACTACCTTTATCTGGCCGAGAAGAAGGGCTGCACCATCCAGCCTGAGACGATGGTCACCGCGATCGAAGCGCTCCCGGGCGGCGGCTACGAGCTCACCCTGGAGCGTTCGACCGCGCTGCTCAGGAAGCGGCGCCGCACGCTCCGGGCGCGCGGGGTGGTGCTCAGCGCCGGCGTGCTGGGCACGGTGAAGCTCCTGCTGAAGGCGAGGGCCGAGGGCCGGTTACCCCACCTCTCCACGCAGCTCGGCAACTACGTGCGTACCAACAGCGAAGTCATCCTCGGGGTGACGGCCAGGGACGACCGGGTCGACTACTCCCGTGGCATCGCGATCGCGAGCGGCATCTACCCGGACGCGCGCACGCACATCGAGCCGGTGCGTTACCCGGCCGGCTCCGACGTGATGGGCGCGCTGGGCACGGTGCTCACCGACGACGCGCCGGGCCTGCCGCGCTGGCTGCGCTGGCTGGGCCGGCGGCTGCTCCACCCCATCGACCTGATCACCGGGCTCCTGCCGTTCAGGTTCGCGAAGCGCTCCACGATCCTGCTCGTGATGCAGACGGTGGACAATTACATGCAGCTCGCCTGGAAGCGCGGCGGGATGACCACCCACAGACCGCCCGGCCAGCCGAAGCCACCGGCGTACATCCCCGTCGCCAACGAGGTTGGCAAGCGGCTCGCCGTGCTGATGGACGGCACCCCGCGCAACGCCATCAACGAGGCCGTGCTGAACGTCCCGACTACCGCGCACATCCTTGGCGGCTGCGCGATCGCCGACAGCCCGGAGCGCGGGGTGATCGACCAGCGCAACCAGGTGTTCGGCCACGACGGCCTTTACGTGGTCGATGGCTCGATGGTGCCCGCGAACCTGGGCGTGAACCCGTCGCTCACCATCACCGCCATGGCCGAGCGGGCGATGAGCAAGATGCCGCCGAGGCGGGACAACCCCGCCTTCACCGGGGCGTCCAGAATGCTCGAGGCGGCGGCGCCCTCGAAAGGCCAGGCCACGATAAAAAACGGTTGCGAGGCGAACAAGATTCCTTGTAGGTAGAGAATGTGGTGTGCGTGGTAGTGCGCGCCACACAAAGGCAGGGGCAGCTTGGACTCTCGACAGAAGATCGGCGCGGTGCTCGGGGACCGTTATGAGATTCTCGCCGAGCTGGGCGAGGGCGGCTTCAGCACCGTCTACAAGGCGCGGCAGCTCGCGACGGGCCAGTGCGTCGCTATCAAGGTGCTGCAGCTCGGATCGAGCGGCGCGGCGCAGGCGCGCGAGAAGCGCGTCGCGCGCTTCAAGCGCGAGATGCAGCTCTGCGGGCAGCTCCACCATCCGAACATCGTCAGCCTCATCGACTCGGGGCAGGCGGACGAGGACGTCGTCTATTCGGTCTTCCAGTTCGCGCCTGGCAAGGACCTCGCCCGGGTCCTCGCCGAGGAGGGCCCGCTGGATCCTCGCGAGGCGCGGCACTTCATGCTGCAGATCCTCGACGCGCTCGGCTGCGCGCACGCGCAGGGGGTGATCCACCGGGATCTCAAGCCCGCGAATCTCATGGTCATCCCCACCGGCGCCAGGCGCAACGTGCTCGTGCTCGATTTCGGTATCGGCGCGCTCACGGAGGAGGCGAGCCGCGAGGAGAAGACGCGGCTCACGCTGACCAACGAGTCCGTGGGCACGCCCGCCTACGCTGCGCCCGAGCAGCTCCGCGGCCAGCCTCCGACGCCGCGCACCGATCTCTATGCCTGGGGCTTGGTCTTCCTCGAGTGCCTGACCGGCAAGCGCGTGATCGCGGGCGACACCGCGGCTGACGTGATCTTCAACCAGCTGTCCGCCGATCCCGTCGCCATCCCCGCGACCATCGTCGACCATCCGCTCGGGGACATCCTCCGACGCGCGACGGCGAAGGACGCGGCGGCGCGCAACGTCACCACCGAGGGGCTCCTGCGTGAGCTCGAGGAGTGCGACGTGAGCGGGCTGCGATCGAGGAGCGCCCCCGTGCGCCTCCAGCGGGTCGCGCCGGACATGCTGACGGAGACGGTGGAGCTCGCCAGGCAGCTGGCCGACGGTGGGCGCTCCAAGCAGCTGGTGGAGGGCGAGCGGCGCCAGATCACGGCCGTTTGCTGCACCCTGGCGGCGTCGAGCACGGCGCAGGGGCAGGTGGACACGGAGGAGCTCGATCAGCTCCTCGGCCTCCAGCAGGAGGCGTGCACGATGATCGCCCGCCGCTTCCACGGCCACGTCGCGGGCGTGCTCGGCGACAGCGTGCTGTTCTATTTCGGCTACCCGACGGCGCGCGAGGACGCCGCGCGCCGCGCGGCCGAGTCGGCGCGTGAGATGGCGGCGGATCTGCGCCGGCGAAGAGAGGCGGTCGAGGCGGAGCGCAAGATCCGCATCGATCTCCGCATCGGGATCCACACCGGGCTGGTGATCGCGCGTGAGCTGCGCGATCTGAAGGTCGCCGGCCTCGGCTACGTCGTGGGGACGACGCCGAACCTGGCCGCCCAGCTCAGCGCGGCGGCGGAGCCCGGCGGCATCGTCGTGAGCGGTGAGACGCAGCGGCTGCTCCGCAAGCACTTCGCGCTGGAGGAGGATGGCTCCCGCTCGCTCGATGGCTCCGAAGCGCCGGTCGAGGTGTTCCATCTGCGGGACGGGAGCGTGCCCGGCGGGCTCCGAGATGTGCCCCTCGTCGGCCGCGCGCGGGAGCTTGACACGCTGCTGGAGCGCTGGGGCCACGTCCGCAGCGGCGGAGGCCAGGCCGTCCTCATCACCGGTGAGCCGGGTATCGGCAAGTCGCGCCTCGCCCGCGAGCTCGAAGAGCGGATCGATGCGGAGGCGCACAGCTGGCTGGAGAGCCGCTGCACACCGGACAGCGCGAACAGCGCGTTCTACCCCATCGTCAGCCTGCTCGAGCGCTTGATCGATCCGCGCCGCGAGGCAAAGCCCGAGGATCGGGCGGACAAGCTGGAGGCGCTGCTCTCGCTCCACGGCTTCGACCTGTCCGAGGCGATGCCGCTCTTCGCGTCGCTCCTGTCGCTCACGCTGCCGGGGACGTGGGCGCCGCTCGACGCCTCGCCCCAGAAGCAGCGCGAGCTGACGCGCAACGCCGTGCTCTCGCTGCTCTTCGAGATGGCCGAGAGGGAGCCGGTCGCGCTCTTCATCGAGGATCTGCACTGGGCCGACCCGAGCACGCTCGAGCTGCTCGGCCAGCTCGTCGGCGAGGTGGGCTCGTCCCGCGTGCTCGCGCTGTTCACGGCGCGGCCGGAGTTCGCGCCGTCGTGGTCGCCGGCTGCGGTGCTGCAGATCCAGCTCGGGCGCCTCGGCCGGCCGGAGGTCGAGCAGATGGCCATGAAGGTCATCGGCGGCCGCGGGCTCCCGGCCGAGGTGCTCGATGTCGTCGCGGGCCGCACCGACGGTGTGCCGCTCTTCGTGGAGGAGCTGGTCCTGGCGATGATCGAGGCCGGCGCGCTGGTCGAGGTGAAGAACGAGGAGCGCTATGCGCTGGTGAAGCCGCTCTCGGAGCTGGCGATACCCGCCACGCTTCGCGACTCGCTGATGGCGCGGCTCGATCGCCTCGGCCGGGCCAAGGAGACGGCGCAGATCGCGGCGGCGATCGGGCGGGAGTTCACGTTCGAGCTGCTCCAGGCGGTGAGCCCGCTCGGAGAGGCAGAGGCGCAGGAGGATCTGGACAGGCTCTTGGCGGCGGAGCTCGTGTACAGGAAGCGGCGGCTGAAGAGCGCCGCGTACACGTTCAAGCACGGGCTCATCCGCGACGCGGCGTACGACTCGATGCTGAAGCGGTCGCGGCAGCAGGTGCACGCGAGGATCGCGAAGGCGCTCGAGGAGACGCTCCCGGAGGTCGTCGAAGCAAGGCCGGAGCTCCTCGCGCACCATCTCGCCGAGGGAGATCTCGAGGAGCGCGCTGTCGACCAGTGGCGCAAGGCCGGCCACCTCGCCAACCAGCGCTCGGCGCACGTCGAGGCGGCCGCCCACCTCAGCAGGGGTCTGGCGCTGCTCGAGTCGCTGGCCCATATGCCGGCGCGCGAACGGATCGAGATCGATATGCAGCTCGCGCACGGCGCCGCGCTCATCGCCGTCCGCGGCTATACGGATCCCGTCGTCGAGCGCGCGTATGCCCGCGCGCAGGCGCTCTGCGAGCGTGCAGACAACAGCCCAGAGGTGTTCTGGGCCTTGGTGGGGCTGCACCTCCACCATCACGTGATGAGCAACCTCCGCGAGGCGGTCCGCCTTTCGGAGCTCCTCCAGCGTATCGCCGAGGTGTCCGGGGAGCCGGCGCTGCTCGCCGTCTCGCAGTTCGAGCTGGGCTCGCAGAACTTCTTCCTGGGCGACTTCCGGAGCGCGCTGTCGCAGCTCGATCAGGCCTTCGCCCTGTGCCCGCCCGACGAACGACTCTACCTCTCCGTGACCGGCGGCGATCTGCGGGTGCTCGCGCTCTGCTTCGGCGCGCTCGTGCTCTGGCATCGCGGCCGGACGGAGGACGCGCTCGCGCGCGGGGAAGAGGCGCTCGCGCTCGCGCGTGAGCTGCGGCACGCCCACACCTTGACGTGCGCGCTCATCTTCATCGGAGCCGAGCTGTTCTTCTACACCGGCGACCGGGTGTCGATGCGTCGCTATATCCAGGATGCGATAGCGCTCTGCGATAAGCATTGCTTCCCGTACTGGAGGGTCGAGGCCGAGTTCTTCCTCGCCTGGGCCGCGGGCGACGCCGCGCTCGAGGGCACCGCGCTCGACGATCTCCGTCGCAAGGTCGACGAGCACGCCGGTGTGGCGCACACACTGTTCCTCGGCATCGTCGGTGACCTGCTCCTCGAGAAGGGGCGGTTCGACGACGCGCGGCAGGTCGCGCGGCGCGGGCTCGAAATCGCGGAGAAATCGCTGGTGCGCCTCTGGAGCGCCGAGCTGATGCGCATCCAGGGCGAGGCGACCCTCGGCGCAGGCGGCGGCGTTGACGAAGCGGAGGCGTACCTCCGTGCGGCATTCGACCTCGCTCGAGCGCAAGGCTCCGTCGCCCTGGAGCTGCGCGCCCTCCACAGCCTCTGTCGCTTCTGGAGAGCGCACGGGCGAGCGGGGCACGCGCGCGAGCTGGCGGCGGCGCGCTCGGGGGACATCGCCGACGGGCTGGAAACAGCAGAAGCGAAGAGCGCCAGGGCTGAGCTCGCGGCGCTCGCGCGGGGCGTGTGAGCGTGGACTGCGCAGCCCGCGCAGGCCCAGCAGGGGTGAATCAACCTCCCTCCTTGGAGACCGCGAGAGCGATCAGACGACGCCATGATTGACAGCCGAGTGCTCGAATCGAATCAGCTCTTTATCGACGCGTGGTCCTTCTGGGCAGAGCGTTCGCCCGACGGCAGCGTCAGCAGGCCGGCCCCCGGCGTCGTGGCCAGGTGGATGAACCACGCGTGGCCGATCTGTAACCTGATGTTCTTCGACACCCCGGTCGACGACGAGGTCGATCTCGTCGCCCGTATCCGCGCGACGTTCGCCTGCGCCAGCGGGCTGAAGCATGGCTGGCTCTTGTTTGTGAGCCCAGACATGCTGCCTCCGGAGCTCCGCGCGCGCGCTCCGGAGATATTCGCGCAGCAAGGCTTGCCGCACGCAGAGCCGATGACCGGCATGGTCGCGGACTCGTTCGCGCTACCGCAGCATGAGCTGCCGAACGTGGAATATGTGCGAGTCCGCGACGAGCACACGCGGCGGTCGGTGGGGACCGTCAACGCCGAGGCCTATGGCATCCCGAACGAGTGGGGGATCGAGGCGGTGAACTACCCATCGATGTGGCCCGACGCCGCGTTCGGTTATCTCGCCATCGTGGACGGGAAAGCTGTCTCGACCGCAACCGTCGTGTCCCTCGAATCGTGCCACTATGTCGGCCTGGTCGCGACCTTACCGGCCTACCAGCAGCGTGGCTACGGAGAGGCCGTGATGCGGCACGCCCTCGAGCAGGCGGCGCTCGCGAAGGGCCCGAAGCGCATGGCGCTACATGCGACCGAGGCTGGGAAGTCCCTTTATGCGACGATGGGCTTTCGCGAGGTCGCACCGTTCATCGGTCACTATGCGAGCGAGGGTTGAACATCCGCTCGCGCGATCGGAGCGAAAGGGCGATACGGTCGCGGTGCTCGACGAAAGGGCCAAGGCCGTAGGCCGTCTTCTCCGCCGCCTGCCGCAGGTCGAGCCAACCAGCAAAGCCGTGGGCGGCGAGCATCGCTGTTGAGGCGAGCTGGCGATCGCGCGGCCGGATCGTGAGCCCGCGTCGTCGCGCATCGAGCTCCGCTTCGCGAAAGGCGCGCCACCGGAAGAGCTCGGCGTCGAGCCCACCGGAGATCGTGAGCTCGTCCCACAGGGCCTCTGCGAACTCTGCCTCGGCGGCGATAAACGCCATCCAGATCTCCATCATGGCAATGCGGAGCGCGGTCGGCGCGACGAGCGCGCCGCTGCCGGGATCCGCCTGAGCGCCTGACGGCGCCGCGCCCAGGCGCAGCGCGCCAAGGAGGAGCGCCGCGCGCGGCGCCGCCATCTCGATACGGCGGCACAGCTCTTCCCCGCGCCGCGCGACCACGATGGGGAGCAGGTGGTCGACGTAGCGGCCGCCGAGGAGCTGCCAGCGAGCCAACGCTCGTTTCATGAGCCGTGGCTCGGCACCGCCGAGGGCGTCGTGCGCTCGCTCGCGGTGGATTTCGGTTCGCGCGAAGGATGCGGGACCGAGGCGCCGTCGCGCGAGGACGCCGGGGTCCGCCGCGATCCGCCGGGCGGTGCCGCGCAGCGCCCTCAGGGCGTCGTCGCGCTTCAGATCGTGGGTTGCGAGGAACGCTTGGATGTGTCCGTGAGGATCCGAGACGCGCGCGCGCCCGAGGATGGCGCTCCATGTTCGATCCGCGTAGTACAGGTCGACGGCGGCTCGAATGATCCTGTCCGCGGTCGCGCGGTCGACGCGTCCGGCGCGGACGGCCATCGAGACCGCGTGGCGAACGTTGATGAGCGCTACGGTCAGCGCGCGGTGGCCGTCGTCGGGATCCATGAGCACCGCGACCTCATCATCGGACCCAAGCGCGCTGCGGCGGAAGAGGCGATAGATCGCCCCCATCCCTCGCATCCCGAGCGGCCAGCACTCGGCCGCTCGCAAGGCCCCCATGCTCGAGGCGCCGATGACCACCGCCCCATCCCGGAGGACGTCGACGATCTCGCGGGGCGACACCGCTTCTTGCTGGGAAAAGACCCCGTCGATGATAACGAAGACGGAGCTCCCGTGCTGCCTGGCGGCATAGAGGTCCCCGCGCGCCACCGGCGGGCGAAAATCGCCCCCAGCGAGCGCCGCCTCCGCGTCCCGACGCGAGATCGTGGGGCCGATGTACACGACGGGTGCATCCGGCATGGTGGGCATAGGGTGTCCTTGGCTCGTCGCCGCGGCGGCGCGTCATAACACAGGGAGGGACCATAAGAAACGAGCTACGGCCACAGCAGATGGCGTAGGCAGCGTTCGCCCACCCGCCGCCGGTTGACGAGGAACGGCGAGAGGCCGGGCACGCGGACGCGCACGACCGGGATGCCGATGTCGGGCCGCGTGAGGTCGACGGCAATGACGCGCTCGATGCCCGCGTCCGCGAGGCGGGAGAGCAGGAACGCGAGATCGTCGCGGAGGTCCGTGGAGGCGAAGGACGGCACGGCCGAGAACGGCCTCCATTTCATCGACAGAAGCTGCCGCAGGCGGATGGTGCGACTCTCGGCGCGCCGGCCTGCGGGCAGAAAATTCCATGCGTCGCGCGCGCCGTGGATGACGCCGACGCGTGACTGCACTGCCTCGGTGATTGCGCGCAGCAGCGCGACCTCGGCCCTTGGAGCGGTCCCCGCGCCGCTGAAGGTCCGGGTGGCGACACCATCGGCGGTCGGAAAGCGCGAGTCGGTGAGGACGGCCCAGAACGTTGCGACCCCGATATCACTGGTGATGTCGTGGACGACCATGTGGAGGTCATGCGCGGCCAGAGCATCGAGCCAGCCCCGAGCGCTGTCGGGCAAGGTCGTCGGATCGATCTGCGCGAGCGGCGGGGGCGGAGCCTCGGGAGCGCCGAAGAGCGCGAAGAACTCGACCTGGGCCTGCGCGTCGCGCTCGATCACCTCGCACAGGGCGTGGATGACGGCCTCGATGACGGTGCTGCCGGAGGCGAGCCCATTGGTATCCACGTCCCGCAGGAGGCCGTCTGTCGGAGGGCTCACGGCCAGGTCGGCCGCCAGGAGGACGCCGGTCTCCGAGCGAAGCTCGCGCCCGGCGACCCAGGTGATCGCGCGCTCGGCGGAGTACAAGGTATCGTCGGGGAGGTCAAAGAGGGCGGGGTCGAGGGCGGGTGGCGAGAGGCTCCCCTCGAGGTCACGGAAGCTCGCGCGCAGCGTCAAAGATTCGGGGATGGATTCTGCAGAGACGCGCTCGACAGCCTCCATCAGCGCGCTGACGCGGGCCGACGTCGCGTCGCGACCCTTGCCGAGGTGTGTCGTCAGATCGCGCGCGAGCGGCGTGACGGCGGCGAAGACCGGGAGGCGGAGCCTGTCGAGCGGCGAGAGATCAGACACTCGGGTGATCGGGACACGGGTGGCGATGGCGCTCACGCGGCGCTCGGCGTCATCCGCGGTCGTCACGCGATCGACGAGAGGGTCGATCTTGGGGCTCGGGGGGAAGCGCCAGGGGTCTCTTGTCTGCAAGGCGGTCCTTCCTCCGTGATCGGTAGAGGAGTGGCGGCGACAGGGGGGCGGTTTACCGTCGATGATACATCCGACGGACACCGCGACTCTCGTTTTTTTTGTTTGACAGCTTGAAGCGTTCCCAGGTAAGATCGCTGACAGAGCGTTGATTTTGAATCGGGGCCCCTGATGAGCAACTTCGATACTCTATATAACGCGGGCATGTTTCCGAGCGCCGTTACAAAGGAAGCTGATCTCGATCCCACGGTGCGGGACACGATCGCCAGGCTCTCCAGCGATGAGATCAACGCGCTGATCTCGGCGTACAAGAAGCTCGATAGCACCGCTCAGAGCAATACTCAGGCGTTTCTGCAGGTGTGTGGCTTCTGAGCGGCGTCGATGGAGCGGAGCGCTCGATCCATGCAGCGCGTCGGCGAGCAGCTGGGAGCCGGGCGGCAGCTCTACAGTGTTCGGCTCGTGAAGAATGAATCTGGACCTCTGAGCAAGGGGCAACGATGCGTAACTTCGACGTGCTGTATAAAGCAGGCCTGTTTCCGAGCAGCGTGAATCAGGAGTCCGACCTGGACCCCAAAGTTCAGGCGACGATCGAGAGCCTATCGCACGAGGAGATAAGCGCGTTGACATCGATATTCAACAAGCTCGATGGCGTCGCTCAGAACAACGCCAGCGACGGCATGCGCACGGCCTCCTTCTGAGCGGCGTCGCTGGCGCGGAGCGTTCGAGTCATGCAGCGCATCAGCGAGCAACTGGAAGCCCGGCGGCAGCTCTACAGTGCTCGGCTCGCGGAGGCGACCGCCAGGTTCTGGGAGCACCCACAGCTCGTGGAGCTCTACCCCGTCATGCTGTTCCGGATGCACTGCATGGCGCGCGCGACGGTGCCGCTGATGGAGGCGGCGGTCAGCCGGCTGAGCTCGATGGACACTGCCGATCCGGTGGTCGCTGGTCTCCAGGAGTACTTCACGGATCATATCCCGAGAGAGCGGCGCCATGATGAGTGGATCCTGGAGGACCTCGCGGCGCTAGGGCTCGACGTGCGCGAGGTGCTCGATCGGCTCCCTCCGCCGACGATCGCGTCGATGGTGGGTTCGCAGTACTACTGGATCTATCACCACCATCCGATCGCGCTTCTCGGCTATATCGCGGTTGTGGAAGCGGAGCCTCCGACCCCCGAGAGGGTGGACTCGATCGTCGCGAAGACTGGCCTGCCCAGGACGGCGTTCCGGACCTACCTGCGGCACGCGGCGCTCGAGCCCGAGCACAATGCGATCTACAAGGAGCTTGTGGACAGACTGCCGCTCGAGCCGCGGCATATCGCCGCGATCGGGCTGAGCACGCTCCACAGCGCTTACGAGGTCGGAAGGTCGATGGAGCAGATCCTCGGAGCCGGCGCGCAGCAGGGGTGAGCTGCCCGGCGGCATCGGTCGAGCGATGCTCCTCACGCCTATGAAAGCGGAGCGCCGCGGCTCTCCTTCGGCAGCGTGATCACGAACTCCGTGTACTCCCCTTCCTCGCTCTCCACCCGCATCGTCCCCTGGTGCCCCTGCACGACGATCTCTCGGCTCAAGGACAACCCCAGTCCGGTTCCCTCGCCGGGCGGCTTCGTCGTGAAGAACGGCTCGAACATGCGCACGGCGACCGTTTTCGGGATCCCCATCCCGTTGTCGCGGATGCGCACCTCGACCTGATCCGCCCGGTCCGCGGTGCGGACGCTCAGCTCGGGCGTGTAGCTGGCCCCGCGCTCGCGCTTCTTTTGCCGCATCGCGTACAGCGCGTTGTCGACCACGTTGAGGAACACCCGCCCCATGTCGAGCGCCGCCATCTCCACCGGGCCGATCGCCGGATCGTACGCCGTGACGATGTGCGCGTCGGCGTCGCCGCCCTGGGCCCCGGCGCGCGCGTGCCGCACGCTCTCGTCCACCACTGCGTTCAGGTCGGCCGGCGCCCGCTCGCCCGCCGGGCGCCGGGCGTGCTGGAGCATCCCCTTGATGATCGCGTCTGCGCGACGGCCGTGCTCGGTGATCCGGGCCATGCTGTCGCGCAGGTGGCCCAGGTTCTCCTCGATCTGCGCGAGCGCGCCAGGGTCGAGCCGCGCCCCTTGCGCGCGCAGCTCCTCGCGCAGATCCTCGGCCACGCCGGCGGCGATATCAGCGAAGTTGTTCATGAAATTCAGCGGATTGCGGATCTCGTGAGCGATGCCTGCCACGACGCCGCTGAGCGACGCGAGCTTCGCGTCCAGCACGAGCTGCATGCGCTCCACCGTCTCGCGCTCGAGGCGCCGGTACAGCGACGCGTTCTTCACGGCGACGGCGGCCTGGCTGGCGAACGCGACGAGGAACTCCAGATCCGCGTCGGTGAAGACATGTGTCGCGCTGCGGTTGTCCACATAGAGCACCCCGATGACGTCGTCCTTGGGCTTGAGCGGAACGCACATCGACGCGCGGATCGACTGGGCGACGACGGAGCGCGCCGCGTCGAGGCGAGGGTCGAGAACGGCGTCGGCGAAGAGCGCCGCCACGCTCTTGCGGAGCGCGTAATCGACGATGTTTTGGCTGAAGATCGGCTCATCGTCAGGCAAAGGCAGCGACGTCTTCACGGCGCGCCGCTCGAGCTTCCCCGTCGTTTCGTTGACGAGCAGGATGGCGCCGCGGTCCACGTCGAGGATCTGAAAGATCAGATCGAGGATCTTGTGGAGCAGGGTGTTGATGTCATCGGAGACCGGGAGCAGCTTCGCGACCTCGATCAGGATCTGCAGCCGAGCCTCCGCCCGCGGCGCGGAGCCGGGACCGCCGCGCTCGCTCTCCTGCATGAGCTTGCTGATGACGGTGTGTGTCAGCGGGCGGATCGCCTGCGGTCGCAGCGACGGCTTTGACGAAGGAGCGCCGTCTGTCGTGAAGAGCAGGTCGAGATCGCCGAGCGTGATCGTGTCGCCGCTCCGGATCTCTTTGCGCAGGACCCGCGCGCCGTTCACGAACGTGCCGTTCTTGCTCTGCAGGTCGACGATGAAGAACCTGCCCTCGGACGGCTCGATCCGCGCCTGGCTGCGGGACAGGCTCCTGTGCGGGATGCAGATCGCCTGATCCTCCGCGCGGCCGATGGTGATGGCAATGTCTCCAATGGAGAAGGCCTGCTCCTCAGGACCGCCGGGATTGTAGATGAGCGTCGGCAAGGCTCGACCTATCGCATGGTGGTCGTCATGGTAACACTGACGGTCGGCGTGCCCTCTGCGAGGGAGGCGGCCGGACCGCGGCGAACCACGTTGAAAACGTTCACGGGCGGACCTCCCGGCAAGAGGCTCCTCGCGTCCACCGGCTCGAAGTCGAACAGCCCCTGCGCGGCGTCGCGGACCGCTGCATCGATGAGGATCTCCCCGGGAAGCGCCGTCCTGGCGAGGTGCGCCGCGGCGTTGACCGCGTCGCCGAGCACCGTGTAGTCGAGCCGCCCGTAGGCCTGAGAGCCGACGCTGCCGGAGAGCACCTGCCCCGTGGAGAGGCCGATGCAGATCCGCCGCATGTAGGACGAGCACTTGCCGGCGCGGTGCGCCACCGCCGCCACCTGCGTGCGGACGGCCACGCACGCGCTGAGCGCCCTCGACAGATGATCCGGCCCCTGGAACACCGTCATCACCGTGTCGCCGAGAAACTTGTCCACGACGCCCCCCTTCGCCAGGAGCTCCGGGACGATCATCTCGAAGTTGGCCCTGAGCAGCCTCATGGCCTCTCCGGGCGGCATCGCCTTGGCGGCGGGGATGAACTGGAAGACGTGGACGAACGCCACCGTGGCCATGAGGGTCTCGCTCTCGAGCGCGATCGTGGGCCCTATGGCCCGGAGCCGCTCGACCAACGCCGCGCTCGTGTACTGGCGGAGGACCTTGTTCTCCTCGTCCGAGCGCGCGTTCCTCCGCAGCTCCGCGACCTGTTTCTTGGTCTTGTCGATGGTCGCCTCGAGATCGGCGCGCTGGAGCGGCTTGAGCAGGAAATCAAATGCGCCCTGGTTCATCGCGGACCGGATGTTCCCCATGTCGCCGTAGGCGGACATCATCACCGTCTTTGCGAACGGGTTCACCTCCGGGACGTGCCCGAGGAACGTGAGTCCATCCATCACGGGCATCTTGATGTCGGTCAAGATGACGTCGATATCGGGGTGGCGCCGGAGCTCGCGAAGGGCGGACTCCCCGTTGTCCGCGAAGAGGAACTGGTAGACGCCGTCGCGGATCTTCTGCCGGAAGTGCAGCTTCATCATGAGCGCCACGTCGGGCTCATCGTCGGCGACAAGGATCTTGGTGGGACCGCTGCTGGCCTCGCTCACCGCCGCGAACGCCGCGACGAACTCGCGCGCGGACTGGAACCGCTGCGCCGGATCCTTCGCCAGCGCGCGCTCGAAGAAGCCGTCGAAGTCGGGTCGCAGGCTGGGGACGACGCTCGACGGCGGCGGGGATAGATCCGTGCAGATGCTGATCAACAGCTCCCCGATCCCGCTCGTCGTGAAGGGGAGCCGGCCTGTGAGAGCCCTGTAGGCCATGACGCCGAGCGACCAGAGATCGCTGAGATGGTTCGGCACGACGGCGCGCACCTGCTCGGGGCTCATGTACGCCGGCGTTCCGATCGTCCTGCCAGCCACCGCCTGCTGGTCTTCGTCCGACCCCTCGAAGACCGTCCACACCACGCCGAAATCGAGGAGCTTCACGCATTCGCCGGGCTCCTTCCGGGCGATGAAGACGTTTGCCGGCTTGAGATCGCGGTGGACGATCCCCGCGGAGCTCGCCGCCTCCAGGCCGATGGCGATCTGCCGGAGCAGGGCGAGCGTGGTCGACGGCGAGAACAGCTGCTCCCGGGCGAGCCTGCTCTCGAGGTCCTCTCCTTCGAGGAGCTCCATCACGATGTAAGGGCAATCCTCGTCGATGCCGTAATCATATATCTGCACGATGTGCTCGTTCCGGAGCCGGGCGATCGCCATCGCCTCCCGCTCGAAGCGGCGTCGCGCGGTGTCGGAGGTGAGGTGCTCGGGCGTCATCACCTTGACGGCGACCGGACGCCGGAGCACCTGATCGAACGCCTCCCAGATGACGCCCATCCCTCCGCGTCCGATCTCACGTTCCAGCGTGTACTTCCGTGCGATCGTACGATTCGACATGATCATGTGGGCGTCCGGCTCACGCGCGAAGCACGCGAGCTCGTCCGCGGTGTCTTGGCCCTGGTACTCGGCAGTTCGTACGTCGGTAAGCAGCGCGCCGCCACACGTCGACGACCTTCACGCGGCACGGGCGCGTGCGCGCCGGCATCCCAAGCCACCGCGCTGCCGCCCTGGACCGGTTCGCTTGGACGCATGCGCTGCTCCTCGGTGGTATCTATATCAGGCTGGTTCGAGCCGTCCAAGAGGCATCGCCGGACGGCGCCCTTGCAGCGGCTCGGCCGCGCTCGGCGGTCGCCGTATCGCCCGCTAGTTTCCAGCCGCGAGACCGGGTGGGAATCGTCCGGCCGAGCGTTCAAGGTGGCCGGGGCGGAAGCGGTTTGGTGCAGACGGCGCGCCGAAGGCGCCTCGTACGTCTCTCACGGCAGCTCCGCGAGCGGGCCCTTCCTGTACGCCGTGTCGTTTCCGAAGTGCTCGTCTTCGTAGCCGAAGGCGCGCAGGATCGATGTGTAGACGTTGTGCATCGAGACGTCGGTCTCGTAGTCGGACTGGGTGGGATCCGCGCTCGCGCGCTTGTTGTAGTTGACGTGGCGGCCGCCCGGCCACCTGCCGCCTGCCTTGCCGGCGAGCAGGACGGGGATATCGCGGGGCGAGTGCCCGCCGCCGCACCCGAACTCGCTCGTGAAGAGCACGACGCTGTTGTCGAGCATCGTGCCGTCGCCCTCGGGGGTGCTCTTCAGCCCGTCGAGCAGGCGTGCGAAGAGCTCCATACGCCAGTTGCGGTTCGCGAGGATGGTCGCGCGCCAGTCCTCGAGCCTGTCGGGCTCCGCGCCGCTCGGGCCGACGTCGAGGGCGGCGTGGCCGAGGCTGTGGCCGAGGTCGGTGCTGTACGGTTGGGGCAGCCAGCTCGTCAGGACGTCGGCCACCTGGAAGGTGGCCACCTGCGTGAGACCGCACCGGAACGCATGCAGGAGGACGTCGACCAGCAGGGGCGCGGCCTCCTTGATTCCCCCTCCCGTGTAGGATCCATATCCCTGGTACACGGGCGCTCCGCCGACATCCGGCTTCGTGCAGGCCGCCAGGTTGGAGATGCCCTCGAGCTTCTTCTCCAGGCTCCGGATGTGCTCGGCGTGCGCGTCGAGCAGGTGCCTGTCGGCCGCGCTCACGCGCCCCTTCAGGGCAGCGAGGTGCTCGCTCACACCGTCGAGGACGCTCTTCCGGTGAGCGCGGAGCCGGAGCTGTTCGGGCGTCGGGCCCGCCCCGGTCTCCGCGACGTCCTGGAAGAGCCGGGCGAAGGCGCTCGTCGGGTCCTTCTCGCTGGACACCTGCTCGCCCGCCGCGTTGTACAGCGGCTCTCCGTAGTTGTGTCCGTCGACCATGAGATCGATCGACGAGAACGGCGCCGGGCTCTCGCCGGCGAGCCGCTGCGCGATGACCTGATCGATCGATGGGCCGAGCGCCCTGGCGTCGTCGCCTCCCGAGGTCGTATCGGCGCAGGTGAGCACTGTCGCGTTGGAGCAGCCGTGGTGCCCGCCGTAGTCTCCCTGGAGCATCCCGGCGGCGTCGTCGACGCCGCGGAGCAGGGTGAGGTCGCCCTTGAGGGCCTCGAGCGGAGCCATCTCTTCGCCGAGGACCTCGAGCGCCGACCCCTCGCCGCCGGGCGCCCAGAGGTCGAGCATGCTCCAGGCGCCCGGCTTCCAGGGATCCCCCTTCTCGCCGGAGGAGTGGCGAGACGTGATCGTGCCGCCGTGGCTGAAGAACACGATGAACCGCCTGGCCCTGCCGTTCGCGGCCCAGACGTCCCCATGGGTCGCCTCGAGCAGCGGCAGGGCGATGCACAGACCGGTCGCGGTGCGGAGGAAATTCCTTCGGCTGAAAGCGGCGCGGCTCATAAGTTCACTCCTCGATCTGGCGCAGGTGCAAGAAGGCATTGCTGGTCGTGAGGGAGACGATGAGATCACGCACGCTGCCGCCGCTCTCGGGCGTCGGCGTGGCCGCCTCGATCGACGCGAGATCCTGGTCGATCGGGACGCGCCGGAGCGCCGTCTGGAAGAAGCGCTTCGTGAGGCAGGCGCGCGCCGCGGGGCTCGCCGCGAGGGCCGCCGACATCCCGACGCCGCCGTCGACCTCCACGCCCTCTTCGTCCGGAGGGAGCGCAGGGAGGCTGCCGCGCGCGTCGATGTCGAGCAGGTAGGGCGCCTGCGCGTCCCCGCCCGCCTCCTGCGACTGCCATCTCCCGAGCGCGTCGTAATGCTCGAACGCGAAGCCGATCGGGTTGATGGTCCTGTGGCAGCTCGCGCAGGCGCCGCTCGACGTCTTGGCCTCCACGTCCTGGCGGATCGTCCTGTGCACCACCTCGCCGTTCTCCTCGACGGCTCCGCCCTTGACCGGTACGTCGCTCGCGTTGGGGGGCGGCGGGCCGAGGGGGCGGCAGAGCACCTGCTCCAGGATGTACGCGCCGCGGCGGATCGGCGATTTGACCTCGAGGCTGCCGAACACGCTCAGGAAGGCCGCCCGCGTGAAGAGCCCCGCGCGCTGATCGCGGGGGAGGGAGACCCACGAGAACGTGCGCTCGTCGGCGGGGCCCTCCACCCCGTAGAGCGCGGCGAGGGGCCCGTTCACGTAGGCGTCCGTCGTCGTGAGCAACGTCTCGAACCTGCCGTCCCCCTCGAAGAGCACGCGCTCCACGAGGGCCTCGAGCTCGGTGCGCATGGCGGCGCGCAGCGCGGGTGAATCCTCGGGGTAGATCTCGGGGCTCTTCGGCGCGCTCTCGAGCGAGGCGTGCTTGTTCGTGCCGTCGAGCTCCAGCCAATCGGCGAAGAAGCGCCTCGCCGTGGCGCGGGCGCGGTCGTTCGAGAGGAGCCGCTCCGCCTGCGCGCGCACGCCGTCCGCCGTGTCGAGCGCGCCGGACTCCGCGGCGTCGAGCAGCGCGTCGTCCGGCGTCGTGTTCCAGAGGAAATACGACAGGCGCGACGCCCGCTCCCAGCCCGTGAGCGGGCGGACGCCGGAGGCGAGCGGCTCGCTCCCGTCCCCGCCGCGGCCGAGCTCGACGAAGTAATAGACGTTGGGCGACTGGATCATGGTCTCGAGCACGACGAGGAGGGCGTCCTCGAACGACTGCTCCTCCCGCGCCCGGGCGTACTGGCCCTTGAGCATCGCGACCTCGGCCTCGTCGAGCGTGCGCCGGAAGGCGCGGCGCCCGAACGTCCGCACGAAGCCGTCCACGCACGCCTCGTCGTCCGCGCCGGTCGTGTCGCAGGGGAACACCGGTGTCCCCCACGACGCGCGCCGCGCGACGATCGCCTCCGCCGCGGCGTTGAGCTTGTCGACGGCGAGGAGCGAGGCGACCTCTCCCGTGTCCGGGTCGAGGTCGAGCTCGAGCCCCGGATCGCCGAACAGGTCGCGCATCGAGCTCGTGAACTGCGCCGGTGTCATCCGGCGCATCCCCGCTGGAGCGACGTCGACCAGCCCGCTCGCGCTCGGCGACCCGCCGCGGTCGCCTCCGAGGTCGCCGACGCAGCCCGAGAGCAGGTGGGACGCCGCGAGGACAATCGCGCCGGCGAGCGCCGTCGCGCGCCGCCCTGGCGCGGTGAATCTATCGAGAACGTCGAGGGGTTTCACGCCGCCAGGCTTCGTTCGCTTCATGGCTTCAGTCCTCGCGCGGTCGCTGAACACAGCGGGCTGGATCGAAGGGGCCTCGACGCGATCTTCCCGGGAACTTTCCCGGGAATTATCGAGCCACGCTGTGCTGCGTGTTCGCCGTCCGCCGGGGATTGGCATCGAGCGATCGCCGAACCGGGGCCTCCATCCATCGTGGATAATCGACCAACTCATCGGTGGGATCCAGCTCACAGGCCGCATGGAGCTCATGCACCTTGTGCATATCCTACGTCATCGTCTCGAATGACGCGAGGGCCGTTGATCGAAGAGAGCCGACAGGACCCCAGGAATCCTCAGAGGCGCGAGAAAAATCCCTTCTTGGCGTCCTTGGCGGCTCAACTTCTTCTCACAGGAGCGCCGTTATCATCGATGGTTCGATGTAAGGAAGATGGTTCGATGGTTTCGATGTAAGGGACGCCCCGTCGGCGAGCCTTTCGCGAAAGCGGCATCCAGCGCGAGTCTGGATTACATCCTGCTACCTCGGGGGCGGAAGATGCGACAACAGCAATGTCCGGTCGCATGACAAAGTGCATCGACGTGTCATCTTGCCGCACTGAGGCGAGAAGGCCTCGCAATCTGTAAAATTACAGTGGAGCTTTTATGGCCCATATCGTGGAGAATTCTGTGAGGGTTCGAGCTTGCGTGACCGGATTGCTCCTCGCCGCAGGTTGCACCGGCGAGCTTGGCGGAACGACGGGAACGGCGGCTGGCGGCGGTCCGGCGCCGCTCCCTCCGCCCGTCGTGAACATTCCGCCGATCCACGTCGATTGCAGCCACGTCGGAAACGGCAAGGATTACCAGGTCGGTCCTGGCAAGGAGTTCGAGGCGATCGGCGACGTCCCGCTCGAATCGCTCGTCGCCGGCGACACGGTGCGCATCTTCTGGCGTGCCGAGGCGTACCACGAGAAGATCATGCTCGGGGGCCAGGGGACGGCCGAGCAACCCATCCGGCTCTGCGGCGTCCCGGGGCCGAACGGCGAGCTGCCGGTGATCGACGGTGAAAACGCGACCACCCGGCCCGAGCTCGATTTCCCCTTCGACGGCCACCAGGTGCGGGGGCTCATCATCGTCGGGCACAAGCACGACGACCCGTGGGAGCTCGGGCCCACCCACATCACGATCGAGGGCCTCGAGATCAAGAACGCGTCGCGCCCCCACCGCTTCACCGACAAGGCGGGCTCGGAAGCGGCCTACTCGGACCCCGCGGCCGGCATCTTCGTGGAGCGCGGCGATCACGTGACCATCCGCGCCTGCGAGGTGCACGAGAACGCCAATGGCCTCTTCATCGGCACGGCCGGCGGGGATATCCTGACCACGAACGTGCTCATCGAGTCGAACTACATCCACGACAACGGGAGCTTCGAGGATTACAACGAGCACAACGTCTACAACGAGGCCTCGAACGTCGTCTACCAGTTCAACCGCTTCGGCCCCACGCGCGGCGGCAACGGCAACAACATCAAGGAGCGCTCGGCCGGCGTCGTCATCCGGTACAACTGGATCGAGGACGGCGCCCACCTGATCGACCTCGTCGACGCGCAGGAGGCGACCGACTCGGTCGCGCTGCCGTCGTTCCACGAGACGTTCATTTACGGCAACGTGCTCCTGCGCAACGGCTACGGCGCGTCCATGATCCACTACGGCGGGGACAGCGGGGAGACCGAGTACTACAGGAAGGGCACGCTCCACTTCTTCTCCAACACCGTCTTCGTCAAGAACGACAACTACGAGGACTACGATCGCTCAGCGATGTTCGAGGCCTCGACCAACGACGAGCAGATCGACGCCCGCAACAACGTGTTCGCCAGCAGCCTGGAGCCGACCGAGCTCCGCGCGGTCACCTTCCTCGGGGACCGCGACGGCGTGGCCGCCGGGGCCCTCACCCTGTCCGGGAACTGGGTGACGAACGGGTGGCTGCCGTTCGATCCTGTCCGCGAGGTGGTGAAGGTGATCGGGCAGGTGGACGGCCTGGACGACTCGATCTTCGGCGTCGATCCGGCGTTCGCGTCGGCGGCAAACCACGACTTCATGCCGGCCGCGAGCGCGCCGCTCATCGGCGCTGGCGCCTCGCTCGACGGCCTCCCGCCGGTCGAGCACCAGTACGCGCCGCACCAGCAGGCCAGGGCGCGCAACGACGGCGCGACCCTCACGATCGGCGCGTTCGGGCGGTAGCCCCCGCGCCGTGCAGTCCCGCGGCGAGGCTCACTCCACGGCCCGCGGGGTCACCCCACACAACCCAGGTCGGCTCGCCCGTGAGGGATCGCGCCTTGCAGAGGGCGGCGCATGCGCTGGATCGGATGCGCCTTGCCCCGCGCAAGGCGCAAAGGATGCGTGTCCCCGGCACGCTTTGCGGGAGAGATTGCGGTGATCCTGTCGCTCGTGAGCGCGCTCGCGGGGTGCGGCGCCGAAGAGGCGCCGCCGGACCTCCGGCAGCCGGCGGGCTGGGACGACGCGCTGCGGCTGCCGGATGCCGAGGATCACGATCCTGCGCCCGACGTGGTCGAGGTGCACCTCGAGGCCAGGGTGGCCGCGATCGAGGTGGTCCCGGGGCTCACGACCGAGGTCTGGACCTACAACGGGATGCTCCCCGGTCCGACGATCCGCGCGAAGAGGGGCGACCGCGTGGTGGTGAAGTTCCAGAACCACCTTCCCGAGGCGACGACGATCCACTGGCATGGTCTGCGCGTGCCGGCGGCCATGGATGGGACGCTGCACGTGCAGAAGCCCATCGAGCCGGGCGAGGGCTTCGAGTACTCCTTCACCGTGCCGGACGCCGGCACGTTCTGGTACCACCCGCACCTTCGCTCGAGCGCCCAGGTCGGTGCGGGCCTCTACGGCGCGTTCGTCGTCGAGGATGCTGCGGAGGAGGCGCCGCTCGGCGACGAGCTGCTGCTCGTGATGAGCGAGATCGGCGTCGAGGAAGACGGCTCGCTCACCCCCGCCGACGAGAGCGGATGGTTCGGCGATTACTTCGGGCGCGAGGGCGGGACGGTCCTTGTCAACGGGAAGATCGTGCCGACGGTCGCCGCGCGGGAGGGGGTTCCGCAGCGCTGGCGGGTGGTCAACGCCGCGCGCAGCCGCTACTTCCGCTTCACCGTGCCGGGCCAGCCGCTCGTGCTCATCGGCGGAGACGGGGGCCTCTCGGAGAGGCCGCTCCCCGTGGACGAGGTGACGCTCGCCCCGGGCGAGCGCGCGGAGCTCTACGTGATGCCCGTCGAGGGCGAACCGGTGGTGATCCCGCTCCTCGACGCGAATCGATTCCACCTGCCGAACGAGGCGGATCCCAAGGACCTCATGCGTCTCGAGCTGGCCGACGAGCCTCCGGGGAGCGGCGCACCGACGCTTCCCGAGCGTCTGGCCGAGATCGCCTCGATCGACACCACGGGCGCGCAACGACAGGCGGTGGAGTTCATGGAGCAGGGCGATGCCGACGGAGCGGTGCTCGGGATCAACGGCCAGACGGACGGCTCTCTCATGTTCTCTGCGAAGACGAACACGGTCGAGGTCTGGACGCTGACGAACACCACCAACTACGATCACCCGTTCCACCTGCACGGGTTCTTCTTTCAGGTGCTCGACATCGACGGCGCCGAGCCGCCGGTGCGCGCATGGAGCGATACCGTCAACCTCGTGCCTGAAAAGGTCGTGCGGATCGCCATCCCGTTCGATGACCGCGCCGGCATGTGGATGTTCCACTGTCACATCCTCGATCACGCGGATCTGGGGATGATGGCGATGCTCCACCTGATGCCGTGAATGGTCTGTCGAGGGCTGCCGGGCGTCAGACCCACGCCTGTGTGGTGGGATCCCAGCGCTTCCAGGCGCCGCCGTCGTCCACGTAGAGCTCGCTCTCCCCGGGGAGGGTGCGGAAGCGCTTGCTGGTGATCTTCAGATCGCCGATCCTTCCCGAGTAGTCGGTCTGCGCTTCGGTGGCCTTGATGCTCCGCATGTCGGCGACGAGCTCTTGCCCGCTCGCCTCGACCACGACGTAGCCGTGGGCGTTGCTGTTGGCGTGGGCGAGGTGCGGGTTGATCTTCGTCTCGGGCGACGTGAGCAGCGTGTCGATGCTGAGGGCGAGCGCCGCGGCGCCCGGGAGCCCGCGCAGCGTTGGATCGCTCGCGACCTGGCTCGTCAGGATCTCGCGGAAGGACGCCGAGGAGACGGCGCCGCCCACGAGCTCGACGATCTTCTTCGTGGGATCGCCGCTCGGTCCGGGCGTGCCAGCGTAGAAGGCGTGGACGTCGCCGGTGATCGCCACGACGCCCCCCAGCCCGACGAGCCTCTCGAGCAGCTCGTCCCGCTTGTTGCGGAAGCCGTCCCAGGCGTCGGTGGTCGTGTAGAAGCTGCGCTTGAACTGGGCGGGGAGCGAATAGGGGCTGAGATCGACGGCGAGCTGGACGAGGCAGAACTCGTTGCCCCAGACCTTCCATGTCGCCTTCGAGCCTTCCATGGTGTCGAGGAACCAGGCCTCCTGCTCGGCGCCCATCATGGCCTCGCTCGCGCCCTGCGTCTCCTTGTAGCGGATGGCAGCGTAGATATCGAAGGTGTCCTTGGCCGTGAAGTAGCGGCTGCCGATCATGCCGTACGCGTTGATCTTGCCGAAATCCACGTAGGCGATGCCCCGCTCCAGGCCCGCTTCCGCGGCGTCGATGAGCGGGATCTGCGTGTCCTCCGGCAGGCCCTCGTTGGCGGCGGCGACGATCTCGTTGATGAAGGCGACGCTGATCTTCCCCGTCACCTCGGCGGGGTCGTAGCCCACGGTCTCCGCGGCCGCGAGGAGGACCGGCGCATAGATGCCGTCGCCGTAGGTCTCCACGTCCACGTAGGGCAGGGCGGCCGCGGGGACCTCCCCGAGCTCGGCCACGAGCGTCGGCTGATCGAGCGCGACCCTGCCGGGGAAAGCGTCCTCCGGGATGAGGTGATCCGGCCGGTAGCTGCGCAGATCGGTCATCACCAGGTGGACGTGCCGGCCGAACACGAAGTCGCGGTAGATGTGGAATTCGTCCGGGAGCGCGGCCTCCGGGTCGAGCTCGACGCCGTCGCCGTAATCGACGGGCTGGTACTCGAACCAGGCCTGGTTTGCGGCCTTGCGCCGGTCCGCGTCGGTCTCGTCCTGCCGGCCGTCGAAATAGGTGGCCGTGGCGCCGAAGCAGTCGTTCGAGAACTCGTGGTCGTCCCACGTGGCGATCATCGGGAAGCTCTCGTGGACCTTCTGGAGGTTCGCGTCGGAGCGGTACGTCCTGTAGAGCTCCCGGTAGTTATCGAGCGATCTCGCCGCGTGGTAGGCGCCGTCGCCGTCACCGAGGGAGATGCTGCCGGCCAGGTCGGTGAAGACGACGCGGCGCCCGGTCGTGCTCTGGAAGCTGGGGTCGCCGTCCGTCTCGTAGATGTAATCGCCGAGGTGGACGAAGAAATCGAGCTCCTCCTGGGCGAGCGCCAGGTAGGTGTTGTAGTACCGGCCCACGTAGTCCTGGCACGACACGTAGGCGAAGCGGACCTTGACGTCCGCCTCCGCGGCCGGGGCGGTCTTGGTGCGCCCCACGCGAGACACGTAGCTCGTCCCGCCCTTCACGTAGATGAAGCGGTAGTAGTAGACCGTGCCCGCCGCCAGGCCGCGGACCTTCACCTTCACGCAGTGATCGTGCCTCGCGAGCGCCTTCACCTTCGCCTGTCCGGCGTCGAGCGCCACCCGCTGCGCGAACCCGGCGTCGGTCGCGACCTCGACCTCGAGATCGAGATCCGCTGCGCCGTCCTGCACGCGGGTCCAGAGGACGACGCTGCCGGGGCGCGGATCGCCGGAGGCGACCGACTGGGGGAAGTACTCGGACCCGTCCGCGAGCTCGCGCTCGTCGCCGAGCGGGTTGATCGTCTCGGGATCGTCGCCGCAGGCCGGGACGACCAGCGCGCCGGCGGTGACGAGCGTGGCTCGAAGGAAATCTCTGCGCTTCAGCATCGGGCGATCAGGGAATCCTGGAACTTTCGCCGATGTCAATCTCCTCGTGGACCCCGCCGCTTCACGCGCTGCCGGCCCCGCCTGTAAAGCGCAAAGCGCGGCGTCCGGTGAGTGGGGCAGGTGTGTGTGCCAACCTACGTGCCGAGCGTTGACGTGCGGGGTCAAGCGCGGCTGGGCGTGGTCAGGCGTGGTCAGGCGTGCTCAGGCGTGATAGACAAGCCGTCACGTGCTCGTGCGTCCTGTCCGAGGACCGCATTGGTCCTCGAGGGATAGATGAGCTAAGTTGAGCGTTTATCATGCGGCGGCAGAGCACGAGACCGGAGGGGGAGTCCGACACGAGGTCGGGGCACAGCATCTCTGACCGCCCCGGCGCCGAGCGTCGCGACTCGTTCCCCCCGCCCCGATCCGGGCAGCCACCCTCCGGGCCCGGGCGCTCCGGCCCGCCCAGCGAGCCGTCGTCTGCTCCAAGGTCTGCTTCGTCGCGCAAGGTGCGGACCATCGACGTCCTCGTTCAGGGCGCGACCGTGGAGCTCTTCCATTTTTACGGCGTCGCCATCGCGCCCGCGGACATCGGGGAGAGCCGCGACGAGGCGCTCGTTCACAGCGATCCCGTGAGCACGGTCGAGTTCTCCGCGCCCGGCTTCTCCGGCCTGCTGGCCTTGTCGGCGCACCCCGGCGTGTTTCGCGCGATGACGGGGCTACCGACCGGGCTCGACAGCGTCGACGACTGGATGCGCGAGGTCGTCAATCAGCTCATGGGAAAGGTGAAGAGCCGCCTCGCGCGGTTCCAGATAGCGCTTCACGCCGAGCTGCCGCACCTGCGCCGCGCGAGTGACGTGGCGCGGCGGTACCGGGGCAGCAAGCAGCAGTTCTGCTATGCCTTCCGGACGTTGAAGGGCGAGGTCGTCGTCACGCTGGGCGGCGACTTCGACGAGAGCTCGCTGGTGTTCTCGAACTCGTCCCCGCTTCCGCTCGATGGCAAGGTGATCCTGTTCTGAGCCCTCTTGCGCGGCACCCGCGCCGCGCAGTCTAGGGGCTGCCGCCGCCGGCACCGCCGGCACCGCCGGCACCGCCGCTGCCGGTGGCGCCGCCGCCGCTGCCGGTGGCGCCGCCGCCGCTACCGCCGCTGCCTGCGGCGCCGCCGCCGCTACCGCCGCTGCCGGTGGCGCCGCCGCCGCTGCCCGTGGAGCTGCCGCCGCTACCGCCACTGCCCACGGCGCCGGCGCTGCCGCTGCTCGTGACGCCGGGCGGCGGGAGCGGTGCGAAGCACGCGTTTCCGATGAACTGCTGGCCCGGGTCGCAGGGGTCGGAATCCCAGCATCCCACGAGCATCGCCGCGGAGATCGCGCCGAGGGCGACGACCAGGGCGCCGCGACGGGTAGGCGGCATGATGCGAGACGGGTGAATGACCATCGTTCGTTCCTCTCTCCACGGACTCACGGGGGCAAGACCTGGCCGTCGCGGATGCGCGCAATCACCTTGACGGTGGGGTTCAGGTCGCCGGCGGCGATGTACCCGATACCGCCCGCCTCATCGCCCACGGCGCGGAGCACGGCGCTCGGACTCGCCACCTTGCGCGGCGGCCGCTCGCCGCCGCGGATCTTCCGGTCGATCCAGTAGCGGGCGACGCTCTCGGGATCGAGGCCCAGCACCGCCATGTCGAAGCGCTGTCGCAGCGGGGAGCCCTCGGGGAGGTTCACCGGCATCACCGACCGGCCGTACCACTCCGTGCGCGCCGTCTGGAAGAGCGGGCGGAGCGTGTCGCGTCCCGCCGCCCGCACGGGGTTGGCCCGGTTGACGACGACGACGATCTCGTCGGCCTCCGCGAAAGACGAGGCCGACGGGGTCATTCCGAGAAGGGCCAGGAGGAGCAGAAGGAATCTACGCTTCATGATTGCGTTGAACCTCTCTCAGAAGGCCATGACCAGACGAGCGACCGCGCTCGTGGTGCGGAGGTCCGGCGCCACCGTGCTCTGCTCACGCAGGGCGGTCACGATCGTGCGTAGCGCCTGGGTCCGAAGTGTGACGTCGGGGGTGATGTAGAAGTTCAGGCCGCCGCCGAACTGGAGCACGGTATCTTGCCCGCCGTAGAGCGGCACGTGGATGGCGGAGCCGATGACGAACGGCTCCATGTTCAGGAAATCGAACCGGTGCGCCGCCACGGCATACGTGGAGGTCTTCCAGGCGTCCGGTGTGTAGAATTTGGATACCGCCTGGCGCTTCCCTTCGTCATAGACCACGCGGATGACCGCCGCCTCCGCGCGCAGGCGGGTCGTCCCGATGTCGAGCGAGACGTCGCCGGCTCCGGTGTACTCCTGGAACGACCACGTCGAATGGACGTCGGGGTCGGACTGTCCGATCTTGTAGTCGGCGACCCAGTCGCGGGCCCTGCCCGCGATGAACGACGTCCCGAGCTTCAACGTCAGCTTGCCGGGGTCCTCGTAGCTGGCGTGCAGGCGGCCGCCGAACCCGCGATTGTCGTCGAAGGCGAACGGCGCGTTCTCGTTGCGCCCGTTGCTCACGTACGCGTTGTACCCGAGCTCCCACGGGCCCGTGAACATGCTGCCATAGACCATGACCCCGGTCTGCCGCGTGGGAAACAGGCGCGCTGTGATGAACGTGGGGATGACGGTGGTGATGAGCACCGGGCTCCCGTGGTCGACGTTGTAGATGCCGATCGGGGTGAAGAACTGCCCGACGCGCACCTTGAAGAGGTTGAAGCGCGTCCAGTCGATGTGGGCGCGCTCGATCGACACGAGCCCTCCATAGGTGACCGGCGAGGTGAGCGAGGTCGCGGTCGAGTCGAAGGCTTCATACGGCGCCGTGGTCACCCGGCGCGTCACGTCGGGCGGCAGCGGCGTCGTCGCCGGGACCGGGGCCCCGCCGGGCGCGGTCGTGAACCGCAGCTCCCCGAGAAAGCGAAAGTGATCGCTCGGCTGCGCGTCGAGGTAGAGGTTCAAGTTCGCCACGACGAAGTTCAGGGCGTTCGCCTGCGGGAGGGTGACCGCGAGGATCGAGTTCTCCGGGACCCATGTGCGCTGGACGCCGACGTCGACGAACCCGTAGATCCGGAAGAGATCCTTGTCGTCGTCCTGCTCCGGCGCGGCCTGCGCCTCCTCGAGCGCCTCGAGGCGCTTCTCGAGCTCCGCCGATCGCTTCTCTGCAGCCGCGAGCCGCGCGGCGATCGCATCTTCTCCGGCGGCGGCAGGCGCGGCGGCGGGCGCCCCGGTCGTGGCGGGCGCCGCGGCCGCGGCGACCGGCGCGGCGGGCGCTCCGGTCGCGGCGGGCACCGGGGCGACACCGGCGCCAGGGCTCTGCGCATGCGCGAGGGATGCCGTGACGAGCACTGCTCCGATGGCTGCGCCCGAAGCGCCCGCGAGGCGACCTGTTCGCGCTCGCCGCAGTGAACTCCGACCCATCATCATTGATTTCTCCCCGTTCGCAGAGCCTTCGTCGCGGCTCCAGCCGACGTCGAACGCGCTCTTGCGGACTCGCGGACTTCACGCGTAGCATACACGGCCACGAGGGCGGCCGTGAACTCGGCGCGCTCCGTTACGCTCCGGTGCACCACGGCTGGGTGAGACATCACAACAGGAAAGAACGTGAATCAGGGGAGCGTACATGGTGCGCGGGCGAACGTTGATGATGACTCCACGTGTGCACGTGTTGATTGTCATTTGCGTCAGCCGCGCCGCGCGCGGGGGGCAGCTCGCCCGGTGCTCGTGCTGAGTGCGCCGCGCGGGGGGACAGGCGTTCGCGCGAGACCCCTCGTCATGAAGCACACGAGATGCGCGCGGGCGCCGCGCCGCGGGGGCCACGCCGGGGGGACGGGGGCATGCCGACATTGCGTAGCGCTTCGATTCGACTGAAGCTGTGGTCGCTCGCCGGCGTCCCCGTCGCGGGGGCCCTGCTGCTGGCGGCGATGATCGTCGGCGACGCGCGGCAGCAGGCGGCGAGGGCGGCGGGGATAGGCTCGATCGAGGACCTCGCGCAGCTCTCCTCGATCATGGCGCAGCCGCTGCACGCCCTCCAGAAGGAGCGGGCGTGGACCGCGCTGGTCGAGGGGCTGGAGGCCCGTCCGCCGGAGATGACCGACGTCGAGGGCGAGCGGCGCGCCGCGCCGCCGCTCAATCGCGCAGCGGAGCTCCTGAGCGCCGGCGGCCAGCTCCGGGACGCGCGGGCGGCGACCGACGAGAGCCTCGCCCAGCTCGACGCGTTCCTGGCCGCGCGCGACCTCTCCGGGCTGCCGCGCCGGCTCGCCCGCGATCTCGCGGAGGGGCGCGCCAAGGTCGGCGAGCTCGGCGCGTTCCGGGCCCAGGCCGACGCGAAGACGGTGTCGCTCGACAGCGTGCTGAGGGTCTTCGGCGGCATCAACGTGAGCCTCATCCGGGCCAACGCCGGCCTCTCCGAGCTGAGCGACGAAGGCGAGCTCCTGCGCAGCATCCAGTCGATCGTCGCCGTCCACGAGTTCGCCGAGCGCGCCAGCCGCCAGCACGCGCTGCTCGCGCACGCCTTCGCGTCCACGCTGTTCGAGCCGGGGGCCTTCAAGACGCTCGTGACGCTGATGACGGAGGAGCAGCTCTATCACGAGGAGTTCATCGCCAACGCGTCGGAGCCGGCGCGCGCGCTCTACGACGCCGCCCGCTCCAACCCGCGCGTGCGGCGCGCCGACGAGCTGCGCGCCGCCGCCATCGCGTCGACCGACGAGGCGCTGGCGATCGATCACGACGCGTGGTTCGAGGCGCAGCAGGGGCGCGTCGACGGGCTCGCCGCGATCGAGGAGGAGGCGATCTCCGGGATGAGGCGCGCCGCGGCGGCCAGGGTGGCGGACACGCGGAGGACGGTGCGCGACGGCGTCGCGGTCTCGGCGTTCGTGCTCCTCGTGTCGGTCGCGCTGGCGCTGGTCCTCGTGCGGGGGATCTCCCGGTCGCTCGAGGTGCTCGGCGAGGCCGCGGCCCACGTCCGGCGGACGCGCGACTACACGACGCGCGCCCGCAAGACCGCCGACGACGAGTTCGGGGCGCTCACGGACGCCTTCAACGAGATGCTGGCGGGCATCCAGGCGCGCGACGAGGTCCTCGAGGGCCACCGGCAGAACCTCGAGGCCACCGTCGCCGAGCGGACCTCGGAGCTCGAGAAGCGCAACCGGGAGATGCGCCTCGTCCTCGACAACGTCGATCAGGCCCTCGTGACCCTCCACCGGGACGGCACGATGGAGCCCGTGCACTCCGCCGCCTTCGAGCGCCTCTTCGGCGTGCCGGCGCGCGACGAGCACTTCGCCGATCGCATCGCCGGCCACGATCCGAGGGCCAGCGCGTTCCTCAGGATGGGGTGGGAGGCGGCCTGCGACGACTTCCTCCCGCTCGAGGTCGTCCTCGACCAGCTCCCGAAGACCTTGCACCGCGAGGGCCGCTACCTCGCGCTCGGCTTCAAGCCGATCCTGTCGGGAGAGGGCCAGTTCAACGGGGCGCTGATGGTGATCACGGACGTCACGTCCACGATCGCCTCCGTGCGCGAGGCCGAGCAGCAGCACGAGTATATCCAGGTGTTCGAGCGGGCCGTGAAGGACCGGCTCGGCCTCGTCGGCTTCGTCAACGACACGACGAAGCTCGTCGACGCGGTGAGCGCGCGGTCCAGCGGCGAGGTGGACGAGGTGATGCGCCTCGTGCACACGATCAAGGGGAACGCCGGGCTCTGGGACGTGACGAGCGTGGCGAGGGTGGCGCACGAGATCGAGAGCTTCGTCGTCGAGGAGCGCGCGCTGCCGTCCGACGAGCAGATCGACGCGCTGAGGGAGGTGTGGCTCGCGTTCGTGGGGCGCGTGAGCGTCCTGCTCGCGTCGACGGCGCAGTCCTCGCGCGCCGACGTCGGCCATGAAGAGGTCGATGCCCTGCTCGCCATGGTGCGCCAGCGCCGCGACCCCGCCGAGATCGAGCGGGCCATCGCGGCCCTCCGCGAAGAGCGGACCGAGGTGCGGTTCAGCCGGATGAAGGACCAGGCCGAGACGCTGGCCCGGAAGCTCGGCAAGCCGAAGCCCCAGGTGCGCATCGACGCCGGGGGCGTCCGGCTGCCCGCGTCGCGGTTCGCCGGGATGTGGCAGGCGCTGGGCCACGTCGTGCGCAACGTGATGGACCACGGGATCGAGCGGCCGGAGGCGCGCGAGGCGGCGGGCAAGCCGTCGAGGGGCACGCTCACGCTCCGCTCGCGGATGACGGCGGACGAGATCGTCATCGAGGTCGGCGACGACGGCGCGGGCATCGACTGGGAGCGCGTGCGCGAGAAGGCCGTGGCCGTCGGGCTGCCGGGCGCGACGCGGCGCGATCTCGAGGCCGCGCTGTTCGCGCCGGGCTTCAGCACGGCCGAGCAGGTCACGGACGTCTCCGGCCGCGGCGTCGGTCTCGGCGTAGCGCTCCACGAGTGCCGGCGGCTCGCGGGCCGGATAGAGCTCGACACCGAGCGCGGCCAGGGGACGACCTTCCGCTTCCGGTTCCCCCGGGATCCGAGCGACGCCGCGGGGGCGCCGCTCACGACTGCCTCGCTGCCGCCTCCGAGCGGGCGGGGCTCGCTCGTACCGCCCCCTTCGCGGGGCGGATCGAGCCCGGGCATGGCGTCGGGGAGCGTGTGACACGGTGAGCACATCGAAAATGCAGAGCGAGATATCGAGGAGAGGGGAATGAACTCGGAGAGCTGGGATCGCATCCACGAGGAGCTCGCTTCGTCGTGCGTCCACCTGTTTCGTGACAACGGCGTCGAGCTCGGGCGGCTGGACGACGCGGCGTCGGAGGCGACGCCGGGCAACGCGGTGGTCTCCTTCATCGGCTTCACGGGCGACCACCTTCGCGGGAGCCTGACCATCGTCGCCCCCGCGGCGCTCATCACGCGCAGCCACCCGCTGCGAGAGCGGCGCGAGATCGACGAAGACATGGTGTGCGACTGGGCGAGCGAGCTCGCCAACCAGCTGCTCGGGCGGGTGAAGAACCGCCTGCGCCACCTCGGGCTGGTCATCGTGCTCTCGACGCCGAGCGCCGCGATCGGCGAGCACCTGCGCGCGAGGGAGGAGCAGAGCGAGGGCTTCCGGCGGCTCCTGTTCGCCGCGGGGCCCGACCGGCTCGTCGTGCTCTTCGACGCGCTGGCCCCCGACGACGCGCTGGAGCTCGAGGAAGTGAACATGCCCGATCCGCAGCCCGAGGGGGAAGTGCTGCTGTTCTGAGCGGATGGCCGTACACGCAAGAGGAGACACGTCACATGGCCAAGAAAATTCTTCTCGTCGAGGATTCGAGTACGGTCCGCCAGCAGGTCGGCATTCTCCTGTCGGCGGCGGGTTATGGCACGCTGGAAGCGGACAACGGCCGAGATGCGGTCGCCACGGTCGCCGCCCACAAGGATGATCTGGCGATGATCATCGCGGACGTGAACATGCCCGTGATGAACGGGATCGAGATGATCCAGAGCTTGCGGGACAAGGGGCTCGCGTCGGGCGTCCCGATCCTGATGCTCACGACCGAGGGGCAGCCGGAGCTCATCGAGAAGGCCCGGAAGGCCGGCGCGAAGGGCTGGATCATCAAGCCGTTCAAGCCGGATCTGTTGCTCGCCGCGGTGAAGAAGCTCGCCGGCGAGCCCTGAAGCTGCGGCCGCGCGAGCGGCGGGTATCCCCGCGACGTCGGCTCGACCGAGGGGCGTCGCTCCCTGGTACTGCGGAAAATCGGCGACTGCCTCCGGTGCTCCACGGATCTGCCTTGCGGCGCTGGACAGCGCTCGGTGGTTGCGGCCCAGCGTTGATCCGTGTGATCCTCTGTGCGGGAGGTCACCGAAGGCGGCCGAATAGACAGGCCAGGTCCACCGGCGTCGGTTGGCCAGTCGACTACTCGTTCGGCCTCTCGAGCAGGAGTGGGTCGATGCCTTACTACAGCGTGATTCTCGAAGGAAAAGGTATAAAGGTCGAGGTGGCAGACGGGGAACCACCGATCATCGGCTTCTTCGCGACGCGCGCGGTTCGAGCCCACTCGGTGAAGCAAGCGGAAGAAATAGCCAAGGCAATGGTTCTCGCGGACTGGACCACGGGGGAGTATGCACCCTTGAATCAGGGTGGGGCACCGGTGCTGAAGGTGGAAGGCGTCGACGCCTTGAGTTGGTGGAGATTTTTGCGGTTCAAGAACACGGGGCACGTTTTCTTTAGCATGGACGAGGACGATGCCGAAGAAGCCGTTTCAGCCGAGCGCCCGGAGGTGGGTGCCGGCTGAATGGATTCGCTGAGGCGCCTGCCAAGATGACCCGATGAGTACGCGCCTTGCTCTCGACCCACGGCGGCCAGCGCCGACCTGCTCGATCTGTGGCATGCTGTCGGAGGAGCCGGCGCACTGGCGAAACGACCTTGGACGGCTGTGCCGGTCCTGCTGCGGCGCGCTACGCGACCTTCTTCGGGCGGGGCCTCCCGAGCGAATTGCGGGGATCTGGGGACTAGAAGCCGCTGAGCTGAACCTGCCTGCCAACGCGGTCGCAGACCTCGTTGACATTGCAGACGAGGCGACGCATGCCGACCTTGCGACTGCATACCGCGAAATGGGCCTGTTCGGTGATGCCATCAGAGAAACGCTGTTCGTCGCACGCGGCAATGCAGAGCGCCCGTGGCATCAGGCGCTCGTCATCTTGTTGGCTGCCGAGATCGCCCCGGACGAACTCTTCGATAGGTTGAACGCAGCTCTATGTAGGCGATAGCAACCGGCGAGAGCCGAGCCCGGCAGGGCGTCAGGCGGGAGCGGCGCCACGAAGGGCGGCACGCTGGTACAGGCGTGTCGTCACAGGCCACGTGACCGAACGTCTGCGCATCGACCGACGAAATCGCGAAGAGCGCGTTCGCGTGCGCCCGGCGCGTCGAACGCAAGCTTGACACGAGCGAGGTTGTCGTATTGCCTATCCTGCTCGGAGAGCCCATGAAGAAAGCGTGGAAAGATGCAGTCGCCTTCATCACGGGCGGCGGCTCGGGGATCGGTCGAGCGCTCAGCCTGGACCTCGCGCGGCGCGGCGCGCGCGTGACGGTGACGGACGTGAACGGCGACGCCGCCGCGAAGGTGGCGGTCGAGGCTGGAAACGGTGCTTCGTCGCGCGCGCTCGACGTGCGCGACGAGGCGGGCATGCGTGAGGCCATCGAGGACACGGCCGCCCGCGGCGGGCGCCTCGACTTGCTCATCAACAATGCGGGGATCGGCGTCGCCGGTGAGGCGCACGAGATCCCGCTTCCGCACTGGAACCGCGTCCTCGACGTCAACGTGCGCGGCGTGCTGCACGGCATCGTGGCGGGCTACCCGATCATGGTGCGCCAGAAGAGCGGCCATATCCTCAACGTGGCATCGCTGGCCGGCCTGGGCCCAGCGCCGCTCTTCACGCCGTACGCGATGACCAAGCACGCCGTCGTCGGTCTCAGCACGAGCCTGCGAATCGAGGCGGCGGCCCACGGCGTCCACGTCAGCGTGCTCTGCCCGGCCGCGGTCGAGACCCCGATCCTGGACTCCGAGAACCCCCCCGATCTGCCGGCGGTCCCGTGGGTTCCGAACGCGCGACGCCTGCTCGAGGCTTTTGCCGGCCCGCCTTACCCGGCCGACGCGCTCGCGCGCGAGGCGCTCGATGCGGCCGCCGCCGACGTGCCCGTCATCGTGCTCCCCTCGCGCGCACGCTTGCTCTGGCGCCTCGGCAGGATGTTCCCGGCGCTCGTCGAGAAGGGCGGCCGAGACGAGATCGCCAAAGAGCGAGCGACGCGAGGGTGAGCGTTCGAGCGTGGGGGGCTCCACCCCTCGGCGCAGACGATGAGCTCGCCATTCGAAAGGCTCCTTCAGAACTTCAGCATGTTTGAAACGCTCCGCGGCCCATGCGCCGCGGATTGCCTCCGGGTGCGCGGCGCGATAGGGAGCGTGGATGAACATCGCTCCTTGGATCGGGCTGGCGGCCGTCTGCCTCTTCGTGGCGTGCTCCGACGAATCGGGCGATACGCCTGACGATCAAGGCGGCACCACCGGCAGCAACACGACAGCAGCGTCGGCGGGCAGCAGCGGCGCGGGGGGCGACGCGTCGTCCGCGGGTTCGACGTCCTCGGGCTCGACGTCCTCGGCTGGTTCTCCCGCTTCCACGGGGAGCGGCGGGGAGCCGCAGGGCTCGGGTGGTGACGCGCAGGGCTCGGGCGGCGACGCGCAGGGCTCGGGCGGCGGCGCGCAGGGCGGCGCTGGCGTCGGGGGCGGCGACGTTGGGAGCCGCTGCGATCCGGAGGAGTCGCGCGCGAACAAGGCCCTCGTCGCGCAGGCCATCGATGCGCTGTTCGTCCAGAAGGACGTCTCGGCGATCGATCGCTATTGGGCCGATCCCTACCTCCAGCACAACCCGATCGCGACGAGCGGCGTCGCCACGCTCAAGAACCTGATGCGGGGAATCGTCACGTCGGGGTCGTTCAGCTACCAGCGCCTGCGCACGTTCGGCGAGTGCGATCTCGTGGTCGTGCAGGGCCGCTATTCACAGACCGGCGTGATCTTCGACATGTTCCGCGTGAAAGACGACAGGATCATGGAGCACTGGGACTCCGACTCGAACCAGGCCTCGGCGACGGACGGCCCGACGGCGGTCGAGGACGAGGCGCTCACGGGACAGAACCGCGCGCACGTGCTGGGCTTCATCGACGCCGTGCTGATCGGAGGGGCGCACGCGCGAGCGTCGGAGTTCCTCGGCGCGAGCTACGTCGAGCACCGCGACACCGACGCGAGCGGCCCCGCCGCGCTCGTCGAGTACGTGAAGGACGAGGGCATCAGCTACGTCAAGGTGCACCACGTCATCGCCGACGGGAACTTCGTCTTCACCCTGTCGGAAGGGAAGCGCAACAACGCCGCCTATGGCTTCTACGATCTGTTCCGCGTCGAGGGCGGCGACATCGTAGAGCACTGGGACTCGCGGCGCTCGGTGCCCAGCTCGACCATGAGCGGGCTCCCGATTTTCTAGAACACCGATTACATCGAAACCCGGAGAATTTTCACAGGGAGGCGAGGAGGCGGGGAGGAGAAGAAATGAATTTCTCCCTCTTCCTGTCTCTCGCTCCCCGCCTCCCCGCCTCCCTGTGAATTCCTGTTTTTTCTCGTGGTTTCCGCCAGCCGGGGCGGAAGCCGCGGCTGTCAATCCGCGCGGGGCAGGAACGCCCCATGGAAGGTCTGGGGCGAGGCGTGGAGCAGGTGGACCCGCGCCGCTGGCCCATCGTTCATATGCGCAGCGTCCCAGACGTGGATGGCGCTCTTCCCGGCCTTCGCGTCGGTGACCAGGGCGAGCACGTGGCCGTCCCCCTCGGGAGCGCCGGGCGCGCGCGGCACGAAGACCGGCTCCGAGGGGCGCTCGTGCTGCGCGACGCGCGCCAGGGTGATCGCGCCCGTGTCGACGTCGACGCGCGCAATGGCGTTTCCGTGCGGGTCGTCGGCCCGCCCCTTCGTGGCGAGGAAGACGGCGCCGTGCCGATCCCCCTCGACCCGGGGGTCGACGCGCGGGAACTCGCCGACGACGCCGCCGAGGTCCTCCACGAGGAGCTGCTCGCGGCCCGCGCGCACGCGGTGGCGCACGAGGACGCCGCCGTCGACGGAGGCGAGCTCGGGCCGATCCGGGTCCTTGCCGATCGCGCCGAGCGTGGCGAGCGTGCGGTGGCGGACGAGGTCGACGACGAGGTCCTCGCCGTCGTCGTAGGCGTTCGCGAAATGCCACTGGAAGAACGCGTCGACGCCGAAGCGGCGCACGCGGGAGACGTCGTCGATGTCGACGACGATCACCTCCGTGCCCCGGCGGGGCTCGAAGCGCACCCAGGACTCGAAGCCTCCCCACTGGAGCATCGCGCGCCCCACCCGGATGATCGCGGGCGAGACGAAGAACACGAGGTGCCGGCGGGTGGCGCAGAAGTCGTGGAGCATCACCGGCGCCGGGAGCGGCACCGCGCCGAGCGAGCGCGCGCGCCCGTCGTCGTCGTCGACCGCGTAGAGGTCGATCTGGGTCCTGCGCCCGTAGCGGACGCCGAAGTTGTAGCTCGTCTTCCTGGCAGCAACCCGGTGCGGGTGGGCCGAGAAGGTGGGGCCCACCGCGCCGCCGAGATCGCTCTCGCCGAGCGTGTCGAGCGTCGCGGGATCGAGCTCCGTCGGCCTGCCAGACTCCACGAGCGCGAACAGCCGGCCGCCAGCGAGGAAGGGGCTCGTGTTCGCGACGTTCTTGCCCCTGCGCTTGCCCTGCAGCGCGTGGAGCACGCGCTTCGGCCAGGACAGGGTCGAGCCGTAGAGGCGGCGCCCGGCCGCGAGCTCCTCCACGAGGCCGCGGCTGCGCACGAGGCGGTGCGCGCCCTCCGCCCGGCCGCCCGACAGCCGCACCGCGAGCACCCCTCCGTCGGCCTCGAAGGAGTGCGGCACGCGGACGCCGAAGAGGGTCGCGCGGGCCGGGCCCACCCGAAACAGCGTGCCCTCGAGGCCTTCGGGCAGCGTCCCCTCGACGGCGAGCGGCGTGAAGCCATACTCGGCCTCGAGGTCGAGCGGGTGATCGAAGGCGCGCGCTCCGCGAGCGGCGTCCGCGGAGGCGCCCCCCGCGCCGGCGAAGGCGGCGTCGAGGGCGGCGTCGAAGTCGGGGGCGGACAGGGCGATGGACATGGGACCTCCGGGCGGCCGATGTGATGGACGATCCCATCGGGCGCCGGTGATGTCATCATCGATCACATTGGCGGGCGTCGAAGCGGCCGGCGCACCGGCGCTCGTCAGTGCAGCTTGTCCTTGGCCTCGGCGAGCTCCTCGTTGATCCGGTCCACGAACGCGTCGAGGGTCATCGGGCCGTTGCTCGCGGCGGCGGCGGCCTCGATGGCCTGCGAGGCGAGGGAGGTGAGGCGCTCGACGTAGGCGAGCTGGCCCTCGAGCTTCTCGTAGTCCCCGTCGACGAAGTACCCGCTGTCGTCCTTGACGTCGAGCTCGGGCGCATAGCGCTGCTTCACGTACCGCAGGATGGCGCACACGGCGACGTGGACCTTGGGGCCGGCGAACTGCGTCTTCGTCCAGTTGTAGCGGCTCCCCTCCTTGAAGAACTCGACGCCCGGCGCCTCTGGAAGGCTGGGGACGCTGACGCTGACGCGCGGCCCTCCGCCGCGCCCGGCCTTCTCCTGCGCTGCGCGGGTGAGGTTGCGCGTGATGGCCGCGGACTCCGCCAGCGCCTGACGCATCATGTCCGCCATCTTCGAGTCGCTGAGCAGCGCGTGGTACGTGTGGTTGATGAAGGTGCCTTCACCGTCGAAGTGAAAGTGGAGAGGCTCGCATTCGCGGTGGGGATAGAGCGTGATGCCCTCGAGACCCGAGCAGGTCACGCGCCGATCGGCGATGAGCTCCTTCATGGTCTTGCTGGGCCAGCCGGCGGCCGCGGCCTTGGCGGCGAGATCCGCGACGAGCTCGGGGACGACGATCGGGTCGCGGAGCTTGCCCGAGTACGCGATGGAGATGCCCATGGTGCCTCCTGAACGATCTCCCCTTACTCCAGCGCCGTCGTCGAGGCCAGAGCGCGCCGGGGAGGGAGCCCTCGCCGTGGCGACAAGGACAGTGAAAGAGCCGCCGGAGCTCCCTCGCTCCGGCGGCTCTGGGCCGCCTGGGACCGCCTGAACCTCGACACCTGACCGCGAGGCCCGGGGCTCGGCCTATCCTTCACGTCTAGAGCGGATGTCCGCTCCTCGCCCCCCGCCGGGCTACTGGCAGGCTGTCGCGCCGAAGCAGACCGCCGGATCGTTTGCGAAGCGACGGAAGTTGTCCGCCTCCGGGTGGCCCGGGAAGGGAACATAGTAATAGACGGCCTTGTCGTCGAAGTCGCTGCCGTCGTAGTAGGTCTGCCACGTCAGCGCGTAAGCGACGCCGGCGCTCTTGGCGAGATCGAGGAGGTGGGTGTTGTACCAGTCCTCGGTGAGCGCGCCCTGCCCCGCGTCCGGAAACAGGCTCGTTACCTCGGCGGAGGAGAGCGCGACGGCGCCCGCCGAGCCGAGGCCGTAGTTGGCCAGGAACTCCGTCCGCAGGCGCTCATCGAACAGGGTGTCGTGCCACTTGCTCACGTGCTCTGCCGGGTAGAGCGTGAGCGACGCGCCCGCGGTGAGCTTGCTGACCCGGTGGAGGAGGTGCAGCCGGTAGGTGCCCGTCTCGGTGAGCGCGTGAGGCTTGCCCTTGGCCGCGCCGATCGCCGCGACGGCGCTCGCCATCGCCTTCATGTCCTCGAGATCTGCCGGGGACGCCGCGCGCTCGTACGGGTAATAGAGATCGATGCCGAGGATGTCGATGAGGTCGTCGCCAGGGTACGCCTCGAGGTAGTACTCCTCCAGCAGCGCGGACGGCGGCTGGCCGTCGGTCTCGAGCGCCGCGATGGCCTCCTGGGGCGGGCTCTCGTAGGCCGCGCCCAGCTCGGTGAGCTCCTCGACGAGGCGGGCCCGGAGCATGTCGCGAGAGAGGCTCTCTGGATCCCTGACCTTCGCCTCGGCGGGCGTCACCGAGCTGTCGCTCAGCTTTCGCACCTTGTCCGTCGAGTACGCGAAGATCACGTTCTCCATCCCCGGCTCGCTCCGGACGGCCTCGGCGAACGTGCGGTACGCGGCGCTGTAGGCGGCGGGGCCGGTGACGGCCTGATCGTCGTCCAGCAGGGCCTGGCAGTTCCAGTAGGGCTGACCCCACCAGAACCATCCGCCGGTGTGCTCGTGGAACGGGCGGAGGACGATCGGCTTGCCGTCGAGCCCATGCTCGCGGAGGAACTGGGCCACGTACTTCGCGTGGGCCACGAGCCAGTCGCGCGCCGAGATCCCGGCGTGGGTCCCCTGCTCGATCGGCACGTCGTTGGCGATCTTGCAGATGCACTTCAGGTTCTCCGGGATGTCCGCGCTGGAGCCGAGGGAGCGCGAATAGTACGTCTCGGCGTAGAACGGGGTGCCTCCGCCCTGGGCGTGAATCGGGACGCTCTGTCCGTCGACCGTGAGGGTGGCGAGCGGCGTCTCGATGGCGTCCGCGAAGTCCGAGGTGCTGATGTCGTAGTTGCATGGGGGCGTGTGCCAGTCGAAGGCCACCATCCCGCCCGGCTGCTCCAGCAGGTACGCCGCGGCGTCCGCGGTGACGTCGCGGCGATTCCAGGGGACCGGATCGAAGACCATCGCGTCGAGGGAGATGCCGAGCAGCCCGGGGTTCTCTCCCACCGTAGCGCCGGCGTCCGACGACCAGCCCCGCTCGCCGCGGCTGGCGGCGCCCGCCATGCTCGAGAACCAGTCGTTGGTCGACACGAGCTGCTTGGTGCCCGGATCGTAGAGCCCCCACGTGATGGCGTTCTCGTAACCGAACCGGAACTTGCCGGCTCGCGACGACGTCCAGAGGTCCTCGAGGAGGTCGCCCCTCGGCGTGTCCGGGAACTCCGGTGGATCTACCGGCGCGCCTCCCGTGCCTGACGACGTGCTCGACGACGTGCCTCCCGAGGTGCCCGACGACGCGCCTCCCGTGCCTGACGACGTGCCCGACGACGCGCCTCCCGAGGTGCCCGACGAGGTACCTCCCGGCGGCGTGTCCTCGTCCGACGACCCGCAGGCGGCCGTCAAGCACAGGAGGAAGGCGGCATAAACGCGTGGACTGAGTGGGACAAGATTCATGGGTTCTCCCCTGCGAACGGTGCCAGTGCCGAGGCGACAATAAAGCGTGTTAATCGGTTCAGTGTCAACGGCCATCTCACCAGGGGAGCGGTGCGCCGCCCCGGGCTTCGCGCCGATTTCACCCCGAGCGCCCCTCGGCGCGATGCTGCGGTGCGTCACCGCGCAGCTGGCTCACCGCGAGCGCATCGCCGGCAGGTTCGGCCGGCTGCCGCCGGCGCGCCCTGTCCCGGAGCCCTGCCGGGACAGGTTCTTAACCGGTTCTTCGTTGATGGGGTTGCATCCAGCGAGCGCGCTTGAGCGCATGGCCTCGGCGGCCGAGGTGGCGACCCATCCATGGGTCGCTGCGGAAGCGGTTCCTACCGCCCGCCACCCGCAGCTGGCCCGCGGCGAGCACCACGCCGGACAGCCGGACCCGCGCGCTCCTTCGGTTTCGTTCGCCTACCAGGCGGCCGGATCAGAGATGTCTCTTCCGAGGAGGGGAGCTCAACCCTCGGCACCCGTGGTCCCGGTGTCCAACCGGGCGACCTGGCGCCTGCCGCCCATCTGGAGGATGCCCATCCAGGCGATCACGCGGATGACCTGGTAGGCCGGGTCGATCTCGAACCAGCGCACCGCGAACGTCGGGCTCTGCGGGTACTTGTGGTGGTTGTTCTGGAAGAGCTCGCCGAGCGTCACGAGGTCGAGGGCGAGCGTGTTGCGCGAGTCGTCGTCGCTGTTGAAGTTGCGGTAACCGTAGCGGTGGCCGCACCAGTTCACGATGGCGCCGTGGAGCGGGCCCATCGTCCAGTGGAGCGGGACAAACAGGAACTGCCACCATTGCGTGGCGAAGGCGATGTAGAAGAGCGCGTAGCCCGTCCCCCACGCGAGGCGGCTGGCCCACGAGTTGCCGATGCGGTCGAGCGCGCGCCACTCGGGGTAGCCGCCCAGAAAACGCGGCTCCACCTCCGCCGTGCCGTCGCAGATGGCGTCGTAGCGCTTCGCGGTCGACAGCATCATGGAGACTGGCTCCGCGTAGTAGCGTGGCGAGTGCGGGTCCTTCGGGGTGTCGCTGTACGCGTGGTGCATGCGGTGCAAAATCGCATACGCCCGGGGCACAAGGTACGAGGAGCCCTGCGTGACGTACGTGAGGAGATGGAAGATCCGTTCCCAGCGCTTCGACATCGTGAACATCCGATGCGAGGCGTACCGGTGCAGGAAGAAGGTCTGGAAAAAGACCGATAGCGTCGAATGGGCGATCAGGATGGCGACGAATTCCATGGCTCGCTTGTACACCCAGGTTGGGCCCACATGCGGTCAGCTCACGGTCACGATTCGCGAGGTCCGTTGCCGCGTCGCTCGTGCGAGCGCCTCCTTATGCCACGCGATTTCGTCCGTGGAGGCGAGTCCGTGACGGGCGAGTTCATCGACCGGAAACAATGCTGTGCCGCCAGGCGCCGCTCTTGCAGATATAGCGCGTCACGGCGTCACGCAAGCGACGTCGCACGCCGCCTTATCACCACGAGCCCAGCGTTGAGACCGTCAGCGGCGGCGGATCGTTCTTGACATACATGGGCGCTGCGTACAGAATGTTTCAGTAAGACATTCGAGCGTGCGCCGAAGAGTTCGTCGCGCTCGGGGTCCAGGGGCTCGCAGCGGCGTCGCGCGGTGCGGGCTCATCGAGCTCGACGTGGGATAGCTCGTCCGAGCGCTCCATCGCGGCGGGGAGCTGGCGCGGCCGGCCGTCGCGCGGCGGCTCGTGCGCCGCAGGAACAGGGTGCCTCGCTGCGTCCTGCTCGTGACTGGAGCCGCGCCATCACATCGAGGTGCACGCATGCAGATCCGCGTAGGATACGAGCTGCTCTACGAATTCCCACGACCGACGCCGGTGATCCTGACGCTGAGCGTCCACTACTCGCGTGCATCGGATCTGGTGCGGCCCGATCATATGCTCACCAGCCCGTCGATCCCGGTCCGAGCTTACCGGGATGCCTTCGGCAACTGGTGTAGCCGTATCGTCGCGCCGGCGGGTCAGCTGAAGATCTCCTCCGACGCGGTGGTGAACGACACGGGCGCGCCGGACCGCGTCGTGACATCGGCCGAGCAACACCCCGTCGATGCGCTGCCAGAGGAGACGCTGGTGTTCTTGCTGGGCAGCCGGTACTGCGAGACGGATCGCCTGTCAGAGGCGGCGTGGGACCTGTTCGGCCAGTCGCCCACCGGCTGGGGTCGCGTGCAGGCCGTCTGCGACTTCGTTCATCGGCACATCGCCTTCGGATACGAGTTTGCGAGCCCTACCAAGACGGCGGAGGAGGTGTTCAACGACCGGAGAGGCGTCTGCAGAGATTATGCGCACCTCGCGATCGCGCTCTGCCGTTGCCTGAACGTTCCGGCTCGTTACTGCACCGGCTACCTGGGCGACATCGGCGTACCTCCTCCCCACGGGACGATGGACTTCTCCGGCTGGTTCGAGGCCTATCTCGGTGGCGAGTGGCATACGTTCGATGCGCGCAACAACGTGCCTCGCATCGGGCGCGTGCTGATCGCCCGCGGGCGCGATGCCGCCGACGTGGCGATCACCACGACCTTCGGCGAGAACACGTTGCGGAGCTTCCGTGTCTGGACGGACGAGGTTGTGGGCTAGCTCCGCCCGGGGCAGCCTCGCGCGGTGGCCGCGCTCATCGGGGCGGTGAGGGTGCTCGTCGTGAGCTCGCTCGAAGGCGCCGCAGCGCTGCCTTCTTCGACCGCCGCCGGGGCGATGTGACGGCGCTGCACCGCCGCGAATGTCGTCGATGCAGGAGACGGTGGTGTGCAACTTGGACGATCGGGTGGTGTGGTGATGGCGTCATGGCATCGGGCCGCCTCGGCGCGTCCGGCCGCTTGAGGCCGGTCGGCGCACATGCCTGCTCGCGAACAGCGTGGTAGTCTGCTCGCCTATGGACGACGCGCAGAGCGACGATATCGAGGAGGGCGACTGGGGACGACTTCACGTCACGCGCGCCTGCTGTGGCGCAGGCGTTTGCAGGAACTTCGCTCCAGAGCTCCTGGGCGAGGTCGCGCCCGCGCACTGGGAAGCCATGGACGGCGACGTCCGGCGCCGCGGCCCCGCCGTGCTCGCGGGCACCTATGATGAAGGGGCCTTCACCGGCATCCTGCGCCAGCCGCGGAGCCGGGCCGATCTCGAGGCGGCGCGCTCGGCGGTCGCCGCCTGTCCCGTCCACGCCTTGCGCCTCCGATCGCCGTCGCTGTCCCGCGCTCGGCCCGGCGCGCTCGGCGCCCCGTTCCGCGCCTGGCCGCGCCGCATCGAAGAGGACGTCTGGGCCCTCGGCCACCCCGCGCGCGAGAACGCGGGCGCGACGGCCTACTTCATCGAGCGCCCCGGCGGGGGCGTGCTCGTCGACCTGCCGAGCCCGACCGAGGCCGTCTTCCGTTTCCTCGAAGAGCGCGGCGGCGTGCGGTGGATCTTCCTCACCCACCGTGACCACACCGTGCACCACGCCGAGTTCGCGGCCCGCTTCCCTGGGTGTCGCCGCGTCCTCGGCGCCGCGGACGTGAACCCGCGCGGCGCCGGGCGCAATCCGGCCACCTCCGAGGTGGAGATCCAGCTCGGCGACCGCCTCGATCCGATGACCCTCGACGGCTCGCCGCTCGCCGACGGCGACCTCGCCGGCGCCGAGCTCGCCGTGCTCTCGCAGCCCGGCCACACCGCGGGCTCGATGTGCCTGCTGTACCGGGGCCGCTTCCTGTTCACCGGCGACCACCTGGCGTACTCGCGCCGCGTCGGCCAGATGGTGGCGTTCCGGCTCCACTGCTGGAACGACTGGGAGCGTCAGATCCGCTCCGTCCGCCGCCTGGTCGCGCTGGCGGGCGCCGGCCACCTCCGCTTCGCGTGGCTCCTGCCCGGCCATGGCGAATGGCACCGACTCGAAGGCGACGGCGGCGCTCCCGCGGCGGCCGCCGAGCTCGGGCGTGCGCTCGCCTGGATGGAGCGGCAGGCGCCTGGCCACGTCCCTTTCTTCCGGTTCATCCCCTGGCTGCAGAGCCGCTCGTACCCCGGCACCCGCCTCGCGCGCGCTGTGCACGCGATCGGCGGCGATGGCCCCGGGAGCGAGGCCTGGGTGCTGCCGCGCGCCGCCCGCCCGTACCTGCCCGATTACCGGCCAGAGAAGGCCGCCGCCGCGTGGCTGCGGGTCTCCCTGGTCGCGGCGACGGCGCTCGGCGCCGCGGCCGCCGCCGCCCGGCTCGCCGCGCGCGCGGCGGGGGCGGTCGCGAAGAGGGCGTGAAGCGGCCTTGAGGGGCGGCCGGCGCTCCGATCTTCGCACGGCCGGGGCAGGGGATCGAGCGCCGCCGCGTCGGCCTGCGCGCTCAGCCGGCCGCGCCGCCTCGGTCGTCCTGTCGCAGCAGATACGCTGTCTCGGGGTTCTCCCGGCGCCAGATCACGTTGTCCATGAAATAGTGGTGGATGTTCACGAACACGAAGACGGCTGCGAAGTACGGTGTCGGGCCCAGGTCGGACAGCGCTTCGCCTTCGCTCGAGCTCAGCACCAGCGCGCCGTGCGCCCCGTCGAAGAGCGCGGGCGCGCCGCGGAACACGACCCACCCGAGGCCGACGGCGGTCGCCGCCAGGAGCCCGAGGCGCAGGCCGGTCGGGCGCCCGAACAGCGGCGGGCCCTCGGCGTCGCGCGCCTCGTTCCGCTTCATGAGCCAGACGAAATACAGATACTGAACGGAGTGGAGCGCCGGGATCACGTACACCATGAGCCGGTCGAGGCTCGAGTAGACCGTCCAGAGCCAGATCGTGATGAGGAAACCGGCCAGCGGGGCGAGCGGCGGCAGGCGCCGCTCCATGCGCCACCTGCGCGCGAGCACCCAGAGCAGCGCGAGCGCGCTGAGCCCGAACGCGAGCCCGGTGACGGGCTCGAGCGCCGGCGGGTGCGCGAGCGACGTGTAGACCACGCCTTTCTCCTCGACCTCCCTGCCTGGATCCGCCGGGCTCGCCCACGCGTACGCCCAGGCCGCGAAGCAGTGCGCGAGGATCACCCCGCGCTCCAGGGGGGCGAACCGGAACCCGCGCCGCGCCGAGAGCACCGTCAGGACGCCGAAGCCCTGCTTCACGTAGTGCCAGCCCACCAGGAGGAACATGAGCTGGATCATGAAGCCCATGGACCGCGCGGAGCCGGTCGAGAGCGCCCCGATCGCCCACGCGAGCAGCGCGACCGGGACCAGGAGGCCGGCCAGGATGTAGCGGGCTCGCTGCGCCGGGGCGAACGCGCCGCCGAACGCGCGGCGCCTCGCGTCCTTGTAGAACAGCAGGTACGTCACCGCGAAGTGAGGATCGTTGATCACGGACGCGGCGTGGAACGTCAGGAAGCCGATCGCGAGCTCCGCCGCGTCGAGCCCGACGGCCCTGCGGGCGAGCCACGCGAGCGGGAAGAGCACGAGCGTCGCGCCCCCGACGAGCAGGAACTCGGTGAGATGGGCGCGCAACGCGGCTCGACGCGGCGTCGCGACCGGGACTGGCAGCGTCGCGCCCGCGCTGGTCATGCGCCGAAGCTACCACACAGGGACGCCCGTACGGCGGGCGCGCCGCAGATCGAGCTCCGGCTCGAGGGCGAGCTTGATGCGGTGCGCTGTCGGCTCGAGGGGGGCGCGGGGCGCCGTGGCCTCCCTCTTCGTCATCAATAAATGACGAGATCTCTCGTCACAAATGAATGACAGATCGCTCGCCGCAAATAAATGACAGATCCGATGTCGCGCCGCCGCCGGCGGCAGCGAGGGCGTTCGGCGCGAAGCGGGCGCCGCTCCTCGTCCAGGTCCAGCTGTGCTATTCCGCGATCATGCGGAGTCGATCATGAGCTTGGGCGACCTGGTCGACGACGTGCCCGAGGACCCGCTCATCACCGGCGCGGTCCAGCGCGCGCTCGTCGCCTATGCGGCGGTCCTCCCCGACGATGTCCTCCGTGACGTCGAGATGCTCGCCACGAGGACGCTGTTCGTGCACCCGCTCGGGATCTCGTTCGTCGCCCGGCTCGCCCCCGGGATCCGCGTCGAGGTGGACATGGGCGACGATCTCGCCGAGCAGGCGCAGCAGGGGTTCGCGGTCGGCGAGATCATGATCTCGATGATGCGCGTGCTCCGCAGGCGGTCGCGCGAGCGGGGCGAGCGCCGCTTCCTGATGCCCGAGACGCCGATGCTCATGCTGCAAGCGTTCCTGGGCTACTTCAACCCGGACCCGGCGCTCTGGACGATGGGCGACGACGCCGTGCGCGGCGCGCTGGATCGCCTCTGCGAGGCCGTCGTCGGCCTGTTCTTCACGGGCCTCGTCGTCGATGTGCTGGAGAGCCCATCGTCGCTCGACGACTGGGGGGAGACCGGCCGCGCGCTCTCCGCGGTGCTGCCGGCCATGACCGCAGCGCTCCGCGGCGCGAGGGCCCGGCTGTCCAGGCGCGACCGGCACGCGCTGGAGACCTACGATGCCTGCGGCTGGGATGCGGCGCGGCTCGAGCGCCGGCTGGGCGGCGGCCCGGAGCCCGCCCGGCCGGCGTTCTTCGCCCTGGGCGCGGCGCTCGCCGCGGAGCTCCGCGCCTCACCGGCGAGCTGACCCGCGTGGCCGGCGTGGTCGCGATCCGCCGCTCCCTCGCCTCACTCCGCCCCTTCCGTTTGCCGCGCGGGCAGCCACATGCGCACCGTCGTGCCCTCGCCCAGCGCGCTCTCGATACGGATGCTGCCCTGGTGCTCCTCGATGAACCGGTGCGTCAGCGACAGCCCGAGCCCGGTCCCCTGCCCGGGCGGCTTCGTCGTGAAGAACGGCTCGAAGATGCGGCTCAGATCCTCGGCGCGGATGCCGCAGCCGTGGTCGTGCACGTCGATCTCCACGCCGTGGATGTCCCCGCGCGGCAGCGGGCGAGCCTCGACCACCACGGCGCTGCCGTGCGGGCTGGCGTCGAGCGCATTGCCTATCACGTTGAGCAAGGCCGACTCGAGCTGCGATGCGTTGACGAGCACCTCGGGCAGCGCCGATGAGGTGCCGTCCGTCTCGAGGTGGACCCTGCGCTCGCGCGCCCGCGGCGCGGACAGGTCGACCGCGCGGCGGAGCGCCGCGCGCACGTCGCACGGCTCCCGGCCGATCGGCTTGCCGCGCGCGTACTCGAGCAGCGCCGTCACGAGGTCCGAGCACCGGATCGCCTGCCGCTCGATGGTGCTGAGCGCCTTCAGGAGCGAGGCCTCGTCGGGCAGGCCGTGCCCCTTCCGGTGCCGCCTGAGCAGCAGCTGGGCGTTCATCAGGATGGCCGACACCGGGTTGTTCATCTCGTGCGACAGCCCCGCCACCAGCGTCCCTATCGCCGCCATCTTGCCCGCCTGGAGCAGCTCCTGCTGCGTCTCCGAGAGCCGCTCCAGCGCCGCCGCGAGCTCGCCGTTCTTCGCCGCGAGCTCCAGATAGGCGCGGTGCAGCCGCTCGGCGGCGCGGACTCGCGCCCTGAGCTCCAGGGGGTCGAACGGCTTGCTCATGTATTCGTCGGCGCCGACGTCGAGCCCCCCCACGGCCTCCGCGCCGCTCGCCCTGGCCGTCAAGAGGAGGACAGGGATGTCCCGGAGCGCGGAATCCCCCTTGAGCCGCCGGACCAGCTCGAATCCGTCCATCTCCGGCATCATCACGTCCGAGACGATGACATCCGGCCGCTTCGCCGCGATCGACTCGAGCGCTTCCCGGCCGTTCGTCGCCAGGACGATCTCGTGTCCGGCCGACAGGATGTCCGCCAGGTACGATCTCATGTCGGGGTTGTCTTCCACGACGAGCACGCGCGGCCCCTCCGCGCGGCCGCCGGCGCGGGGCGCGCCTGCGGCGGGCGGCCGAGGCACCTCGAAGCCGCGGAGGTTGACCGACGACGGGGGAGGCTCGTAGGTGCCCGCGCCGTTGAGCGATCGCGGCGGCTCGGGCGCGGCGGTCGCCCGCCGCGCTGCCAGGAAATCCGCGGCGCGCGGGAGCCTCACGAAGAAGCGAGAGCCGACCCCGGGCTCGCTCTCCACGCCGACCGCGCCGCCCATGAGCTCCGTGAGCTCCTTGGCCAGCGACAGCCCGATCCCCGTCCCCTCGTGCTTTCGCGTCGCCGAGGCGTCGATCTGCTGAAACCGTTGAAAGAGCAGGTGTCTCCTGTCCGCAGGGATGCCAGGGCCCGTGTCCTCGACCGAGAGCTCGAACAGACCATCGAGCGCCCGCAGGTCGACGGTGACGCGCCCGCCAGGCGGGGTGAACTTCAGCGCGTTGCCCAGCAGGTTGAGCGCGATCTTCTCGAGCTTGCGCCGATCGGCGGGGACCCTCCGCAGCTCGGGATCCACGTGAATCGAGAGATCGAGCCCGCCGCGCGCCGCCGCCGGGCGAGCCTCCTCCACCATGTCCGAGACGAGCTCTCCGACGTCGACGGCCTCCCAGTCGATCTGCATCTTGCCGGCCTCGATCTTCTGGTGATCGAGGACATCGTCGACCAGCCGGCGGAGCCGCCGCCCGCTGCGCTGGATGAGCTCGAGGTCCCCACGTACCCGCGGTGAGAGCGGTTCGTCCCGGCTGGACAGGAGCGACTCGAGCGGTCCGAGGATGAGGGAGAGCGGCGTCCGGAGCTCGTGGCTCATCACCGTGAGGAACTCTCCCTTGGCGCAGGCCGCGGCGTCCGCCGCCTCCTTGGCCTTCTGGAGCTCGATCTCCATCCGTTTGCGCTCGGTGATGTCCGCGTAGATCCCGAGGATCCCCGTCACATCGCCCCGTTCGTCGCGGATGGGCACCTTGCTGGTGAGCAGGAACCGCTGCTCGCCGTCCGGGCGGAGCAGCGGCTCCTCGACGTCGAGCATCGGGGTGCCGCCCTCCATGACCTCCCGGTCGATGCGCACGAAGCACTCCGCGTTCTTGCTGCCCCACACGTCGTAATCGGTCTTGCCGACGAGGTTCTCCAGCACCTTCGTGTTGGTGTCGTTGAGGAAGTTCTGATTTCCCCCGAGAAACCGTCCATGACGGTCTTTCCAGAAGATGGCGTGGGGGACGTTGGCGATGACGTACTTGAGCACCGCCTGCTGCTGCTCGACGGGCGCCGGCGTCCATTCCTGGGCGGCGGTGCCAGTCGGGGCCTCGTCCGGCGGCGCCACACGGGGCGTCTGCGCGCGTGCTTCGCGCGTCCGACGGGCCGTGAGGAGCCTGCTGATCTTGGCAGAGAGGCGGTAGAGACGTCTCATCGTCGTATCGTCACAGGAGCATAAGGCGAGCGCGGGCGACATCAAACCTGCTCAGCACCGGGACGCCGCGGTCGAGCGCGTGCGGTCGTATAAAATGACGCCCGAGCAGGCTGGCGCGTCGCATCTGCCGCTCACCTCGCCGCTGGGCGCTGTGGTAGCGCCTGGTGTCGGTCCCGTCGAGCTCTCCCGGCGGCGCTGGCCTGCGCGTCGCAGGCCTCGTCCCACTGGCCCTGAACCCCACCAGCTCTGCACCGGCGCCTGCGCGCGGCGGCTCCGCCGTGCTACAGGAGAGGAGGTACGCCCATGGTGGAGGGAGTCGCGCTCATCACCGGAGCGGCGTCGGGTATCGGCGCTGCGACCGCGCGCAAGCTGTCGCAGACCGCATCCGGCCTGGTCCTGATCGATCGGCGCCGCGACGCGCTCGACGCCCTCGCGGGCGAGCTCCGCGGGCCGGAGCTCCTGCTGCGCGAGGCCGACGTGGGGGACGAGGCCGCGTGGGTCGAGATCGCGGCGGCTGTCGAGGGGCGCTTCGGGAGGCTCGACCACGTCGTCGCGAACGCCGGTATCGCCCACGGCGCGCCGAGCGAATCGCCGGGCTCATCGCGTTCCTGCTCTCCGACGCCTCTGCCACCATGACTGGCGCGCTCCTCGTCAGCGATGGTGGCTACTCCCTTTAGAACGACGGGCCCGTCGCCGGTGCGGTGAGCGCCGCGCTGCGGCGCGTGTGACAGACCCGAAACAAAGGCGCGGTGCGTCACGGGGCGCGTCAGGCGCGCAGGAGCCGAGGGAAAGCGCTTTCATCGCCTGGTGAAGGGGTCCGTCCCGCCGTTGCGCCGTGACCGAACCATTACCGCGGGCCGCTCACGACGGGTGTTATAGAGGCCGTGCTTGTCATTAGGAGGCAGCTCAGCATGATTGAGGATCCGCAGGTCATCCGCAGCGCCGGCCTCCAGCCGATCGGCATCTGGCGCAGCGGGCCCTGGCTCCCCGCGTTCACATCGACCGATCTGCGGGAGGCCGTCTCCTGCGTGCGAGAGCCGGTGCACGTGGTGCGTGAGACGCCGGATGGGCGCGTCGGCGTGTCCCGGGGCGGCGCTGTCCTCCGCGAGGATCAGGTCAACGGGGTCCCGACGTTCCCGCTGCTCGGAACGCTGCCCGCCCTGTACCCGGAGTGGCTCGGAGACCGCTCCTTCGTCGAGGTCCACGGCCTGCGCTTCCCGTACGTGGCCGGCGCGATGGCGAACGGCATCCACACCACGCGGCTCACGATCGCGATGGCCAACGCAGGGTTGATGGGGTTCTTCGGCGCCGCAGGCCTCGGGCTGCACCGGATCGAGCAGGCGATCGACGAGATCTCGGCGGCGCTCGGGACGGACGGCCCCACCTGGGGTTGCAACCTCATCCACGCTCCGAACCAGCCCAGGCTGGAGAGCGACACGGTGGAGCTCTACCTGAAGAGGGGAGTCCGGCGGGCCGAGGCGGCCGCCTACATGGGCCTGAACCCGATGGTCGTGCGGTTCGCCTACAGCGGCGTCAAGCGCTTGCCCGACGGCCGCGTCGACCGGAAGAACCACCTGTTCGCGAAGATCTCGCGCCCGGAGGTCGCCGCGCGCTTCCTGTCGCCCGCGCCGGCCGAGATCCTCGATACCTGCGTTCGCAACGGGTGGCTCACCCGCGACGAGGCGGAGCTCGCGCGGAGCCTCCCGGTCGCCGAGGACATCACCGTCGAAGCGGACTCCGGCGGTCACACCGACAACCAGCCCCTCGTCGCGCTGTTCCCGGTGATCCTCGGCGTCCGCGACGAGCTCGCGGCGAAGTACGGGTATCACCGGCCGATCCGCGTCGGCGCCGCCGGCGGCCTCTCCACGCCGGAGTCGATCGCCGCCGCGTTCGCGCTCGGGGCGGCGTACGTGCTCACGGGCTCGGTCAACCAGTCGTGCATCGAGTCGGGCCTGTCCGACGAGGGCAAGAAGATGCTGGCCCAGGCCGATCTCCCGGACGTGGTGATGACGCCGGCCGCCGACATGTTCGAGCTCGGCGTGCAGGTCCAGGTGCTCAAGCGCGGCACGATGTTCGGTGTCCGCGCGCAGCGGCTCTACGACCTCTACGTCGCCCACGACTCCATCGAGTCGCTGCCCAGCGACGTGCGCGCGCGCATCGAGAGGGAGCTGTTCCAGATGTCGTGCGACGAGGTGTGGGCGGGCTGCGAGCGGTTCTTCGCCGAGCGCGACCCGGCCGAGCTCGAGCGCGCCGCGCGCGAGCCGAAGCACAAGATGGCGCTGATCTTCCGCTGGTATCTCGGCATGTCCAGCAAGTGGGCGATCGCCGGGGACCCGAAGCGCCGCGCCGATTACCAGATCTGGTGCGGCCCGGCCATGGGCGCGTTCAACCGCTGGGTCAAGGGGTCGTTCCTCGAGGACCCGGCAAGCCGCACCGCGGTCCAGGTCGCGCGCAACCTGCTCGAGGGCGCGGCCGTCGTCACGCGCGCGCAGCAGCTCCGGACGTACGGCGTCCCCGTGCCGAGCGCCGCATTCCACTTCACTCCTCGCCCGCTCGCCTGAGCGCCTGACCACCTGCCGAGGTCCTCATGCACCCTTCGTCTTCGCGTATCCCGCACATCGCCGTCGTCGGCGTGAGCGCCATCTTCCCCGGCTCGGTCGACGCGCACGGCTTCTGGCGCGATATCCTGTCCGGGACAGACCTTATCACGGATGTCCCGAGCACCCACTGGCTTGTCGAGGACTACTACGATCCCGACCCGTCCGCCCCGGACAAGACGTATGCGAAGCGCGGCGCCTTTCTCAAGAATGTGCCGTTCGATCCGCTCGAGTGGGGCGTCCCGCCCTCGATCGTCCCGGCGACGGACACGACGCAGCTGCTCGCGCTGATCGTGGCGAAGCGGGTCCTGGAGGACGCGGCGCAGGGGCAGTTCGAGTCGATGAGCCGCGAGCGGATGAGCGTGATCCTCGGCGTCACCTCCGCGCAGGAGCTGCTCGCGTCGATGGTGAGCCGGATCCAGCGGCCGGTGTGGGCGAAGGCGCTCCGGGATCTCGGGTATCCGGAGGACGAGGTGAAGCGCGCCTGCGACAAGATCGCGGGCAATTACGTGCCATGGCAGGAGTCGAGCTTTCCGGGCCTGCTCGGGAACGTGGTGGCCGGGCGCATCGCGAACCGGCTCGACCTCGGCGGGACGAACTGCGTGACCGACGCGGCGTGCGCGTCGTCGCTGTCGGCGATGTCGATGGCCATCAACGAGCTGGCGCTCGGCCAGTCGGATCTCGTGATCGCGGGCGGCTGCGACACGATGAACGACGCCTTCATGTACATGTGCTTCAGCAAGACGCCCGCGCTGTCGAAGTCGGGCGACTGCCGGCCGTTCTCCGACAAGGCCGACGGCACGCTGCTCGGCGAGGGCATCGCGATGGTGGCGCTCAAGCGGCTCGACGACGCCGAGCGCGACGGGGACCGGGTCTACGCGGTGATCCGCGGGATCGGCTCGTCGTCGGACGGGCGGAGCAAGAGCGTGTACGCGCCGGTGCCGGAAGGGCAGGCGAAGGCGCTCCGCCGGACGTACGCCGCCGCCGGGTACGGCCCCGAGACCGTGGAGCTGATGGAGGCTCACGGCACGGGGACGAAGGCCGGCGACGCGGCCGAGTTCGAGGGCCTGCGGGTGATGTTCGACGAGTCGGGGCGCGCCGATCGCCAGTGGTGCGCGCTCGGCAGCGTGAAGTCGCAGATCGGCCACACCAAGGCGGCGGCCGGCGCGGCCGGGCTGTTCAAGGCGATCATGGCGCTGCACCACAAGGTGCTGCCGCCGACCATCAAGGTCGACAAGCCGAACCCCAAGCTCGAGATAGAAAAGACCGCTTTCTATCTGAACACCCAGGCGCGGCCGTGGATCCGGCCGGGGGACCACCCGCGGCGGGCGTCGGTGAGCTCGTTCGGCTTCGGCGGCTCGAACTTCCACGTGGCGCTGGAGGAGTACACGGGCCCGGCGCCGAAGGCGTGGCGGGTGCGGGCCTTGCCGGCGGAGCTCTTCCTCCTGTCGGCGGACACGCCGGCGGCGCTCGCGGATCGCGCGCGGGCGCTGGCGAAGGAGGCGGAGGTGCCCGAGATCCTGCGCTTCCTGGCGCGGGAGTCGGTGCTCTCGTTCAACGCGTCGAGGCCGGCGCGGCTCGGGCTGTGCGCGACGGACGAGGCGGATCTCAGGAAGAAGCTCGAGCAGGTCGCGGCGCACCTCGAGGCGAGGCCGGAGCAGGCGCTCTCGGCGCCGCTCGTGCACTGCGCGACCGGGGAGGCGCCGGGGCGGGTGGCGTTCCTGTTCCCGGGGCAGGGGAGCCAGTACGTCGGGATGGGCGCGGACGCGCTCATGACGTTCGACCCGGCCCGCGCGGCCTGGGACGCGGCGGCGGGCGTCGCGATCGCGGACGCGCCGCTGCACGAGGTGGTGTTCCCGCGGCCGGTGTTCTCGGACGAGGACCGGGCGGCGCAGGAGGCGCAGCTCCGCGAGACGCGCTGGGCGCAGCCGGCGATCGGCGCGACGAGCCTCGCGCACCTCGCGCTGCTCGCGGCGCTCGGGGTGCGGGCCGAGGCGTTCGCGGGCCACAGCTTCGGCGAGATCACGGCGCTGCACGCGGCCGGCGCGCTGTCCGCGGCGGACCTGCTGCGCGTGGCGCGGCGGCGCGGTGAGCTGATGGGCGCGGCGTCGTCGGAGCGGGGCGCGATGATCGCGGTCCCGCGGGGGATCGACGAGGTGCGTGCGCTCGGCCTCGGCGGCGTGGTGATCGCGAACCACAACGGCCCGAAGCAGGTGGTGCTGTCGGGCTCGGTCGCGGCGATCGAGGCCGCGGAGGAGCGGCTGAAGGGCGCCGGGATCCAGGCGCGGCGCCTCGACGTGGCCGCGGCGTTCCACTCGCCGCTCGTGGCGGAGGCGAGCGCGCCGCTCCGCGAGTTCCTTGCGGGCATCGCGGTCGAGACGCCGGCGGCGCCCGTGTACAGCAACGCGGAGATCGAGCCGTACGCGGGCGGCGGCGACGCGGCGCGCGACCGGCTGGCGCGGCAGCTCGCGGAGCCGGTGCGGTTCGTGGAGGAGATCGAGCGGATGTACGCGGACGGCGTGCGCACGTTCGTCGAGGTCGGGCCGGGCTCGGTGCTGACGAACCTGGTCGGCGACATCCTGAGCGGCCGGCCGCACCGGGCGGTGGCGCTCGACCGCAAGGGCAAGCACGGCGTGACGAGCCTGCTCGAGGCGGTGGCGCGGCTCGCCGTGGCCGGGGTGCCGCTGGACGCGCGGGTCCTGTGGGAAGGCTTCGCGGCGCCGAGCGATCCGCGGGCGCTGCCGAAGCCGAAGCTGGCGCTGCAGATCAACGGCAGCAACTACGGGAAGCCGTACCCGCCGCAGGGGGGCGCGAAGGCGCTGCCGGCGGCGAGCCCGCCGCGGGCGGCGCAGAAGCCGGCGCCGGAGGCGGCGCGGGCGGTGGCGAGCGCGCCGCGGCCGGTGGCGAGCGCGTCGGCGCCGGTGGCGAGCGCGCCGCGGCCGGCAGTGAGCGCGTCGGCGCCGGCAGTGAGCGCGTCGGCGCCGGCAGTGAGCGCGCCGCGGGCGGTGGTGAGCGCGTCGGCGCCTGTGGTGAGCGCGTCGGCGCCTGTGGTGAGCGCGTCGGCGCCTGTGGTGAGCGCGTCGGCGCCTGTGGTGAGCGCGCCGCGGCCGACAGTGAGCGCGTCGCAGCCGGCGGTGAGCGCGTCTGTGGTGGCGAGCGTGTCGGCGCCTGTGGTGAGCGCGCCGCGGCCGACAGTGAGCGCGTCGACGGCTGTGGTGAGCGCGTCGCGGCCGGCGGCTAGCGCGTCGTGGCTGGCCGCGTACCAGGAGGCGCAGCGCGCCACGGCGGACGCCCACAGCGTGTACCAGCGCACGATGGCCGAGAGCCACATCGCCTTTCTTCAGGCCGCCGAGGCGTCCTTCGCAGGGCTCGCCGCGCTGGCGACCGGCGCTTCGTACCCGGTCGCTCCGACGACGGTGTCCGAGGTACGGCCTGCGCCGGTTCTCCTCGCCCCGGTGCATGTGGGGCCTGTCTCGGAGGCGTCCGTACGGCCTGCAGCGGCGCCGACCGCGCGCTCCAGCGAGGGCAGGAGCAGCGTGGCCCTGGACGGCCTGAACGGCGCAGGCGGGGAGCTCCCTACGGCTGTTGCGCTGCCGGCGCAGACAGCGCCTGCCGTGACGGCGAAGGTGGCAGCCGCAGCGCCCGCGGTGACAGCGAAGGCTGCCACAGCGGCGCCTGCTGCGGCTGTGAAGGCCGCAGCCGCGTCGCCGGCGGTGGCAGTGTCCAAGGCCGTCGCCGCGCCCGCGGCCGCCGCGGCAACGCAGGCGGCGGTCGCCGCTGCGCCGCGTGTCGATATCGAGCGGTTGGTCCTCGAGGTGGTCGCGGACAAGACGGGATACCCCGTCTCCATGCTCGGGCTGCAGATGGAGCTGGAGAGCGATCTCGGCATCGACAGCATCAAGCGGGTGGAGATCCTGTCCTCGGTCCGTGACAGGACGCCGGGGCTGTCGGAGGTGGACGCGTCGGCGCTGGCGCAGCTGCGCACGCTGGGGCAGGTCGTCGACCACCTCCGCGCCTCGCTGCCGGCCGCCGGGCCGGCCGCCAGCGCCAGCCCGGCTGCCGCCGCGAAGGCGTCTGCCGTCGCGGCGCCTGCAGTCGCATCCGGCGCGGCGCCTGGCGCGGCCGAGGTGGAGCGGGTGGTGATGGCGGTCGTCGCGGAGACGACGGGCTATCCGGCGGAGATGCTCGGGCTGCAGATGGAGCTGGAGAGCGATCTCGGCATCGACAGCATCAAGCGGGTGGAGATCCTGTCGGCGGTCCGCGATCGGACGCCGGGGCTGTCGGAGGTCGACGCGTCGGCGCTGGCGCAGCTGCGCACGCTGGGGCAGGTCGTCGACCACCTCCGCGCCTCGCTGCCGGCCGCCGGGCCGGCCGCCAGCGGCAGCCCGGCTGTCGCTACGCCCGCTGCCACCGCGCCCGCCGTCGCGTCCGGCGCAGCGCCTGGAGCGGCCGAGGTGGAGCGTGTGGTGATGGCGGTCGTCGCGGAGACGACGGGCTACCCGGCGGAGATGCTGGGGCTGCAGATGGAGCTGGAGAGCGACCTCGGCATCGACAGCATCAAGCGGGTGGAGATCCTGTCGGCGGTCCGCGATCGGACGCCGGGGCTGGCGGAGGTCGACGCGTCGGCGCTGGCGCAGCTGCGCACGCTGGGGCAGGTCGTCGACCACCTTCGCGCCTCGCTCCCGGCCGCCAGCGCCAGTCCGGCTGGCGCCGCGTCCGTCGCGAAGGCCTCTGCCGCTGCGGTGCCTGCCGTCGCTCCTGGCGCGGCGCCTGGCGCGGCCGAGGTGGAGCGTGTGGTGATGGCGGTCGTCGCGGAGACGACGGGCTACCCGGCGGAGATGCTGGGGCTGCAGATGGAGCTGGAGAGCGATCTCGGCATCGACAGCATCAAGCGGGTGGAGATCCTGTCGGCGGTCCGCGATCGGACGCCGGGGCTGGCGGAGGTCGACGCGTCGGCGCTGGCGCAGCTGCGCACGCTGGGGCAGGTCGTCGATCACCTCCGTGCCTCGCTGCCGGCCGCCGGGCCGGCCGCCAGCGCCGGGCCGGCTACCGCCGCGCCCGCGACGAAGGCGTCTGCCGTCGCGGCGCCTGCCGTCGCTCCTGGCGCGGCCCCTGGCGCGGCCGAGGTGGAGCGTGTGGTGATGGCGGTCGTCGCGGAGACGACGGGCTACCCGGCGGAGATGCTGGGGCTGCAGATGGAGCTGGAGAGCGATCTCGGCATCGACAGCATCAAGCGGGTGGAGATCCTGTCGGCGGTCCGCGATCGGACGCCGGGGCTGGCGGAGGTCGACGCGTCGGCGCTGGCGCAGCTGCGCACGCTGGGGCAGGTCGTCGACCACCTCCGCGCGAGCCTCGGTCCCGCCGCTGCCACCGCCGGCGCTGCCCCGGCGGAGCCCGCCGAGGAGCCGGCCTCCGCGCCCCTCGGCCGGTGGACGCTCGTCGAGGAGCCTGCGCCCGCCGCCGGCCTCGCGATGCCCGGCCTCTTCGACGCAGGCACCCTCGTGGTCACCGGCCACGACGCGATCGGCCCCGCGCTCGTCGCGGCCCTCGCGGCGCGCGGGATCGCCGCCGAGTACGCCCCCGCCGTGCCCCGCGGCGCGCGCGGCGCCGTGTTCCTCGGCGGCCTGCGCGAGCTGGCCGCGGCCGACGAGGCGCTCGCCGTCCACCGCGAGGCGTTCTTCGCCGCCCAGGCGATCGCGGCGAAGCCGGCCCTCTTCGTCACGGTCCAGGACACCGGCGGCGACTTCGGCCTCGCGGGCTCGGACCGCGCCTGGGTCGGCGGGCTGCCGGGCCTCGTGAAGACCGCGGCGCTGGAGTGGCCCGAGGCGTCCTGCCGCGCGATCGACCTCGAGCGCGCCGGCCGCTCCGACGGCGAGCTCGCGGAGGCCATCACCTCGGAGCTCCTGTCCGGCGGCGTCGAGCTCGAGATCGGCCTGCGCGCGGACGGCCGGCGCACCACCCCGCGCAGCGTCCGGCAGGACGCGCAGCCCGGGCCGCTCCCCCTCGGGCCGTCCGACGTCGTCGTGGCGAGCGGCGGCGCCCGCGGCGTCACCGCGGCGACGCTGATCGCGCTCGCCAGGGCCAGCCACGCGCGGTTCGCGCTGCTCGGCCGCACCGCGCTCGAGGACGAGCCGGCCGCCTGCCGCGGCGCCGACGGCGAGGCCGCGCTCAAGGCGGCGCTCATCAAGGCGACGACCTCCGCGGGCCAGCGGATGACCCCGGCGGAGATCGGCCGGAGCGTCGCGAAGATCCTCGCGAACCGCGAGGTCCGCGCGACGCTCGACGCGATCCGCGCCGCCGGCGGCGAGGCCCTCTACGTCCCTGTCGACGTGAACGACGCGCGGGCGGTGGCCACGGCGCTCGACGGCGTGCGCGGCGCCCTCGGCCCCGTCACGGCGATCGTCCACGGCGCCGGCGTGCTCGCCGACAAGCTCGTCGCCGAGAAGACGGTCGAGCAGTTCGATCGCGTGTTCAGCACGAAGGTCGACGGCCTCCGGGCCCTGCTCGGCGCGACCGCGGGCGACCCGCTCAAGGCGATCGTCCTCTTCAGCTCGATCGCCGCGCGCGGCGGCAACAAGGGGCAGTGCGACTACGCGATGGCGAACGAGGTCCTGAACAAGGTCGCGGCCGTCGAGGCAGCCCGACGCCCGGGCTGCCGGGTGAAGGCGCTCGGCTGGGGCCCCTGGCAAGGCGGCATGGTGAACGCGGCGCTCGAGGCCCACTTCGCGCAGCTCGGCGTGCCCCTCATCCCGATCGCCGCGGGCGCGAAGATGCTCCTCGACGAGCTGTGCGACGCCTCGGGTGATCGCGGCGCGCGCGGGCAAGGCGGCGCCCCGCCCGGCGCGGTCGAGCTCGTGCTCGGCGCGGAGCCGAAGGCGCTCGCGGCCCAGGGCCACGGCGGCCGGGTCGCGCTGGCCGTCCGCGCGGACCGCGCGACGCACCCCTACCTCGGCGATCACGCCATCAACGGCGTGCCCGTGGTGCCGGTGGTGATCGCGCTCGAGTGGTTCGCCCGCGCCGCGCGCGCGTGCCGGCCGGATCTCGTGGTGACCGAGCTCCGCGACGTGCGGGTCCTTCGCGGGATCAAGCTCGCGGCGTACGAGTCCGGCGGCGAGGTGTTCCGCGTCGACTGCCGCGAGGTGAGCAACGGCCACGGCGCGGTGCTCGCGGCGGAGCTGCGCGGGCCGCAGGGGGCGCTGCACTACGCGGCGACCATCCAGATGCAGCATCCCGAAGGGCGCGTGGCCCCGAAGGGCCCGGCCGCGCCGGAGCTCGGCCCGTGGCCCGCCGGCGGCGAGCTGTACGACGGCCGCACGCTCTTCCACGGCCGCGACTTCCAGGTGATCCGGCAGCTCGACGGCGTGAGCCGCGACGGGATCGCGGGGACGGTCGTGGGCCTCCGCGAGGCCGGCTGGGTGGCCCAGCCGTGGAAGACCGATCCGGCGGCGCTCGACGGCGGGCTGCAGCTCGCGACGCTGTGGACGCAGCACGTGCTCGGCGGCGCGGCGCTCCCGATGTCCGTGGGCGCGCTGCACACCTTCGCCGAGGGGCCGTCCGACGGCCCGCTGCGCGCGGTGGTGCGCGGGCAGATCGTGGCCCGCGATCGCACGAAGGCCGACATCGCGTTCGTCGACGACCGCGGCTCGCTCGTCGCGGAGCTGCGCGACGTGCAGTACGTCCTGCGCCCCGACACGGCGCGCGGCCAGGCGTGATCGAGGCCAGCGTGTTCGAGCCCATCGCGATCGTCGGCCGCGGGTGCGTCCTCCCGGGCGCGCTCCACCCCGCGGCCCTCTGGGACAACGTGCTCGCCGGCCGGGACCTCCTGTCCGCCGCGCCCGACGGCCGCTGGCGCCTCTCGCGCGAGCGCGCGCTCGCGGGACCTTCCGGCCGCGACGCGCGCGACGTGCGCGACGCGAAGGACCGCGCGTGGAGCGACCGCGGCGGCTACGTCACCGGGTTCGACGAGCACTTCCGCCGCGTGCTCGCCAGCGACCCGTTCCCGCGGCGGGGCGGGCCGCCCGAGTCCCTGCTCGCGCTCGACCCGCTCTTCCAGTGGGTGCTCCACGCGGGCCGCGAGGCGCTGCGCGAGGCGGGGCACGAGGGCCGGTCCGACCGCGCGGGCGCGGTGCTCGGGAACCTCTCCTTCCCGTCGTCGGCGATGTCGGCGTGGGTCGAGTCGACGTGGCTCGGCGATCTCGCCGGCGTTCCGCGGCCCGATCCGCGCAACCGGTTCATGTCGGGGCTGCCCGCTCACCTGCTGGCCGACGTGCTCGGCCTCGGGGCCGGGGCGTTCGCGCTCGACGCCGCGTGCGCGTCGTCGCTGTACGCGATCGCGCTCGCCTGCGAGCGGCTGCAGGACCGCGAGGTCGACCGGATGCTCGCAGGGGCGGTGTGCCGCTCGGACGACCTCTTCATGCACATCGGGTTCTGCGCGCTGTCGGCCATGAGCCGCACCGGGCAGAGCCGCCCGTTCTCGTCGGAGGCCGACGGCCTGGTCCCGGCGGAGGGCGCGGCGTTCGTGGTCCTGGAGCGCCTGTCCGACGCGGAGGCCGCGGGCAGGTCGATCCTCGGCGTGATCCGCGGGATCGGCCTGTCGAACGACGGCCGCGGCCGCGGCCTCCTGGCGCCCTCCGTCGAGGGCCAGCTGCGCGCGATGCGGGCCGCGTACGCCATGGCGGGCCTCGATCCCCGCGAGGTGTCGCTGCTCGAGTGCCACGCGACGGGCACGCCCCTCGGCGACGCGACCGAGATCGCGACCCTCAAGGAGGTGTTCGGCTCCCGCGACGTCCCGCTCGGCTCGCTCAAGTCGAACCTCGGTCACCTCGTCACGACGGCCGGCGCGGCCGGGCTCCTCAAGCTGCTCGGCGCCATGGCGGCCGGCGTCCGCCCGCCGACGCTGCACGCCGATCCGCTGAGCGAGGCGGTGGCCTCGAGCCCCTTCCGGGTGCTGCAGCGCGCCGAGCCGTGGGAGGGGCGGCGGATCGCGGGCCTGTCGGCGTTCGGGTTCGGCGGGAACAACGCCCACCTCCTCGTGGAGGCGTACGAGCCGTCCTCGCCGAGGGGCCGCGCGGCCCACGCCGCGCCGCAGGCCGCCGCGGCGGCCTCGCGCCCTGTCGACGCCGGGCGCCCCGCGCCGGCGGGCCCCCTGGCCGTGGTGGCCATGGGCCTGTGCGTCGGTGAGCTCAGCGGCGTCCGGGCCTTCGCGGAGCCGCTCCTCTCGGGCCGCGGCGCGGATCCCCGCCGGGCGGCGGTCGCGCTGCCCGCGGATCGGCTCCGGTTCCCGCCGCGCGATCTGCAGCAGGCGCTCGCCCAGCAGACGCTGCTGCTCGAGGCGGCGATCGAGGCCACCGAGGGCCTCGCGCTGCCGCGCGATCGCACCGCCGTGCTGATCGGCATGGGCGCCGACACCGAGGTGTGCCGGTACATGACGCGATGGCGGCTCGCCGAGACGGCGCCGGCGCGGCTCGGTCCGTCGGTCGACGTCGGCGCGCTCCAGGACGCGATCATCCCTGCGCTGCAGGCGGCGGGCGTCGTCGGGAACATGCCCAACATCCCGGCGAACCGGCTGAACAGCCAGCTCGACGTCGGTGGGCCGTCGTTCACGATCGCGGCCGAGGAGCTGTCCGGCCCCTGGGCGCTGCGCGTCGCGTCCCGCGCCCTGCGCGCCGGCGCGGTGGACGCGGCGATCGTCGGCGCGGTGGATCTCTCGTGCGAGGCCGCCCACGCGGCCGCGCTCGAGGCGCTCGGCGTCCGCCTGCCCCCCGGCGACGCCGCCGTGGTGCTCGTGCTCGAGCGCCTCGACGACGCCGTCCGGCAGCGGCATCCGGTCCTGGCCGTGGTCGTGGACGAGCCGGCCGACCCTGGCCTCGTGCTGTCGTCCACGGATCTCGCGCCGCGGTTCGGCCACGCGCACGCGGCCTCGGGCCTGTTGCACGTGGCCGCCGCGGTGCTCGCCTGCCGTCACGGCCGCAAGCCCGACGGGGCGCCGTGGTCCGACGAGATCCGGGTCGCCGAGGTCCGCTGCGCCGGCCTCGGCGGCGGCTCGCTGTCGGTCCGCATCGGGGCCGGCGGCCCCGCCGCGCCGCTCCCGCCGCCGCGATCGGCGGAGGGGCCGACGCTGACGCTCCCCGCCCACCCGCCGGCGATCGTCGTGCCCGGCGCGGCCTCCTGTTCATCCCCCGGAGACTCCATGGAACCTGCGCCGCCTCTGCCGTCCGCTCTCGACGACCTGCCGCCGCTGTACCCCGGGCCCACGGGGTTCTCTGCCGCCGACGCGGATCGCGCGCCGTCCTGGGACGAGCCGCCGCCGGTCGGGCCGGCGGTCGTCACGGCCGTCGCCGCGAGCCTCGCAGAGGAGCCGCCGCCGGTCGGACCGGCCGTCGTCGCGGCCGCTGCCGTGGACATCCCGGGCGACGTGATCGCCGGCGCCGCGGCGTTCACCGTGCAGCTTGCGCAGATCCACAAGGAGTGGGCGGAGCAGCAGGCCCAGGTCCACCGCCGGTTCCTTCAGATGCGGCAGCGCGCGCTGGACTCGCTCGTGCAGGCGTCGTCGGGCGGGGTCGCGGTGGTGGTCGAGACCCCCTTGGCGCAGGTGCCCCACGCCGCGCCGGTCCGCATCGAGGCGCCGCGCTCCGCCGCTGCGCCGCAGCTCGCCCGCGCCGAGTTGCCGCAGCTCGCCCGCGCTGAGGCGCCGCGTCCGTTCGAGCCGCCGCGCGTCGTTGAACCGCCGCCTGTCGTCGAGCCACCGCGCCCCTCCGCCGCGCCGTCGGGTGGTGGTCAACTTCACACGAGAAAGATCACAGGGAGACGGGGAGACGGGGAGATTTACTCCGATTCTTCTCCCCGCCTCCCCGCCTCCCTGTTCAAATTTGACCAGTACCCGCCGTCGCCTGCGCCGCGCCCGTCCGCCCAGCCGGAGCTCTCTGCGGCGCCTTCCGCCGCGCCTCGCGGCCCCCGGTTCAGCCGCGAGCAGCTCGAGCACCTCGCCTCGGGCCGGATCTCCGACGTGTTCGGCCCGCTCTTCGCCCGGCAGGACGCCTATCGCCGCCAGGTGCGCATGCCCATGCCGCCGCTCCTGCTCGCCGATCGGGTCACCGGGATCGACGCCGAGCCCGGCACGATGAAGCTCGGCACGATGTGGACCGAGACCGACGTGCGGTGGGATTCCTGGTACCTGCACGACGGCGCGATGCCGGCCGGCGTCATGATCGAGAGCGGCCAGGCGGACCTGCTGCTCATCAGCTGGCTCGGCGCGGACTTCGAGAACAAGGGCGAGCGCGTCTACCGCCTGCTCGGCTGCGAGCTCACCTTCTACGGCGGCCTGCCGCGCCCGGGCGACACGCTCGTCTACGACATCCACGTGGACGGGCACGCGAAGCACGGCGACGTCCGCCTGTTCTTCTTCCACTACGACTGCCGGATCGGCGGCGAGCTGCGCCTGAAGACGCGCAAGGGCCAGGCAGGCTTCTTCACCGACGAGGAGCTCGCGAGCTCCGGGGGCGTCCTCTGGGACGCGGACACCGCCGAGCATGCGACGACCGCCCGCCTCGATCCGCCCCGGATCGCGTGCCGGAAGTCCGCGTTCGACCGGGCCGACCTCCTCGCGTTCGCGGCCGGCGACGGCGCGGCGGCGTTCGGCCCCGGCTTCGATCGTCTGAGCACCCACGTCAGGACGCCGCGGATCAGCGCCCCGCCCATGCTGTTCTTCGATCGCGTCGACCTGTTCGACTCCGCGGGCGGCCCGTGGAAGCGCGGCTATCTCCGGGCCACGCTGCCGATCACGAAGGACGGCTGGTACTTCGAGGGCCACTTCAAGGACGACCCCTGCATGCCGGGGACGCTCATGTTCGAGGGCTGCCTGCAGGCGCTCGCGTTCTACATGGCGGCCATGGGCTTCACGGCGGACGCGGACGGCTTCCGCTTCGAGCCCGTGCCGGAGGTCCCGTACCTGCTCCGCTGCCGCGGCCAGGTGGTCCCGACGAGCCGCGTGCTCACGTACGAGGTGTTCGTCGAGGAGGTCCACGACGGCCCGTGCCCGACGGTGTTCGCCGACTTCCTGTGCACGGTCGACGGCCTCAAGGCGTTCCACGCCCGCCGCGTGGGCCTGCGCCTCAGCCCCGACTGGCCGATGACGAGCGCCCCCGAGCTGCTCGACGGCCACGTCGAGCCGGTGCCGGTCGCGCGCGTCCCCTGGTCCGAGACGGGCGCGCCGCCGCCGGACGGCGCCGTCTCGGCGGGACACGCGGACGCCGGCGGCTTCCCGTTCGATTACCGGAGCCTGCTCTCGTGCGCCTGGGGCAGGCCGTCGGACGCGTTCGGCCCGCTCTACCGCAGGTTCGACGGGGGCCAGCACGTCGCCCGGCTCCCGGGTCCGCCGTACCACTTCATGAGCCGGGTCCTGTCGGTCTCTCGCCCCATGGCGTCCATGAAGGCCGGCGCCGAGGTCGAGGTCGAGTACGACGTCCCGGAGGACGCGTGGTACTTCGACGAGAACGCGAGCCTCACGATGCCGTTCGCGGTGGTGCTCGAGGCCGCGCTCCAGACGTGCGGCTGGCTCGCGAGCTACGCCGGCTGCGCGCTCTCGACCGACGGCGCGCTGTACTTCCGCAACCTCGACGGCAAGGGCACGCTGCACGCCGAGGTCCTGCCGGCGCCGGCGCCGGCAGTGAGCGCGCTGCGCACCAAATCGCGGCTCACGAACATGTCCCGTTCGGGCGGCATGATCATCCTCTCGTTCCGGGTCGAGTGCAGCCTCGATGGCGCGCGGGTGTACGACCTCGACACGGTGTTCGGCTTCTTCCCGAAGGCCGCGCTCGCGACGCAGATCGGGATCCCGCCGAGGCCCGAGGAGGTCGCCGCGCTCGATGAGCCGTCCGATTTCGAGGTCGATCTCCGCGAGCGCCCCGCGCGGTACTGCGGGGGCAAGCTCGGGCTCGCGCGGCCGTCGCTGCTGATGATCGACCGGATCGACGGCCTGTGGCAGGCCGGCGGCCGGAAGGGGCTCGGCCGGCTCCGCGCGCGGCGGGACGTGCACGCGTCGGAGTGGTTCTTCAAGGCCCATTTCCTGGGCGATCCCGTGCAGCCAGGCTCGCTCGGCATCGAGGCGATGCTGCAGACGATCCAGTTCTGGATGCTGCACCAGGACCTCCACGCGGGCCTCCGCGACCCGCGGTTCGAGCCCGTGATGACGGGGCACGAGCACTCCTGGCGGTACCGGGGCCAGGTGCTGCCGGCCAGCCGGCGGGTGACTGTCGACACCGACATCCTCGAGGTCGGCCGCGACGATCGCGGGCCCTATGTCATCGCCGAGTCCTACCTCTGGGTGGACGGCCTGCGCATCTACGGCGCGACGCTCGGCGTGCGGATCGTCGACGGCGCCTCGCCGCGGGCGCGGCGCGACGTCGGCTTCGACTCGCGCGCGAGCGCGCGCAGCCTCGCCTCGCTCCCGGGCGCCGTGGGCGGGAGCCCGCGCCTGCGTCCGCAGGAGCAGCCCGCGGCGAAGGCCGCGCCGACGCTCGACGACGTCGAGGAGGTGCTGGACCCGGACGGGTGGGTCGCGGACCACCGCCCCACGTGGACGGTCCCGGCGCTCCCCGGGATGAGCATGGTCGATCGGCTGGCCGGCGCCGCGTTGCGGGCGCGCCCGGGGAGCGTGGTCGTGGCCGTGGAGGACGTGGTGGTGCAGCGCTGGCTGCCCGTGCCGGGGCCGGTGCGCGTCAAGGCCGAGGCGACCGGAGCGGGCGACGTCCTCGATGTCCGGCTGCTCGCGTGGCGCGAGGCATCGAACCCGGCGCTCTCGCGGTTCGAGCCCGTGTGCACCGGCCGCGTGCGGGTGGCCCGTGACTACCCGCCCGCCCCGGCGCCGGAGCCGGCGCTCGACGCGCCGGAGGCGGACGATCCGTACGCCGCGGGGACGCTGTTTCACGGCCCTGCGTTCCAGTACCTGACCGCGCTCCGCCTCGGCGAGCGCGGGTCATCGGCGGTGCTGGACCCCCGGAGGGGCTCGGTGCCTCCCGGCACGCTGCACCAGGGCATGCTCGACGCGCTGACCCACACCATCCCGCACGACCGGCTGTCGCTGTGGGATCCAGCGTGCCCGCCCGCCCAGATCGCGTTCCCGTCGCGCATCCCGTCGCTCCGCCTGTACGGGCCGGCGCCCGAGTCGCCGGTGCGCGTGGAGGTGCGCTACGAGGGCCGTGACGATCGCTTCGTCTCGTTCCGGGTGCAGGCCATCGCAGAGGCAGGGGCCGCGGCGGGAGAGCGCGTCTGGCTGGAGCTCCGGCTGGTCGAGGTGCTGCTCCCGCAGGGGCCGATCGGCGGCGCGCCTCCCGGGATCCGCCGGGCGTTCCTGCGCGATCGCGCGCCGGTCGATCTCGGCGTCTCGCGCGTCGACGCCGCGTCGGGCGAGGCGCGCTGCAGCCCCGCCGACGTGCGCACGATGGACTGGATGCCCGGCACCGTGGCGCAGCTCTACGCCGCGTCGGGCGACCTCGTCGAGGCGGCGGCGGTGAAGGATCACGTCGCGCGGCGCGCGGGCGTGCACCCGTCGACCGTGTCCCTCGCCGGTGTCTCCTCGGCGCAGCCGCTCACGCGCTGGCCGTTCACCGTGGCGCGCGAGGGCTCCGAGGTCGTGGTCCGCGACGCGGGTCCGCCCGTGATCGACATCGCGCCTGTCCGCCGCTACTGGGGCGCGGCCATGGGCATCGGCCGGTGGCCGGCGGAGGACCTGTATTTCGGCCTCATCGAGCGGTTCATCCGGCGGGTGCACGTCGTCGATCCCGAGGCGTTCCGCGCCGTGAAGGGCCGGAGCCTGCTCTACCTCGGCAACCACCAGGTCGGCGTGGAGTCGCTGCTGTTCGGCATCGCCGTGTCCGGCCTGACGGAGGTCTCGACGGTCACGCTGGCCAAGGCCGAGCACCGGACGACGTGGCTCGGCACGATGCTCGCGCACTGCTTCGCGTACCCAGGCGCGCGTGATCCGAAGGTGATCACCTACTTCGATCGCGAGGACAAGGCGTCGCTCGGGACCATCATCGCCGAGCTCGGGGCCGAGATGCAGGGGGCCGGCAAGGGCGTGATGGTGCACGTCGAGGGCACGCGGTCGCTCGAGTGCCGCACGCCGGTGCGCAAGATGAGCGGCTCGTTCATCGACATGGCGCTCGCGGTGGGCGTCCCGGTGGTGCCGGTGCGCTTCTCCGGCGCGCTGCCGGCGGAGCCGCTCGAGCGGCGGCTCGAGTTCCCGCTCGGCATGGGCGTGCAGGACATCTGGATCGGCCGCCCGCTGCTGCCCGAGGAGCTCGCGGGGCTGACCTACAAGGATCGCAAGGACCTCGTGATCAGCGGCATCAACGGGCTCGGCCCGAGCAACGCGGAGGAGCAGCCGTTCCCCGGGGATCCTGCGTTCGCGGCGTCGGTGGACGCCTGGGTGGAGGAGGCGGGCGTCGCGCACGAGGACGCGACGGTCTTCCGGGTGCTGCAGGCGTGCGCCGATCCAACGCCGGAGACGGCGGCGATCCTGGAGGCCGCGCGCACGGGGCGGCTCGTCGCGCCCGACGCGCGGCGAGCGGACTGGCTGCGGAAGCTCGCCGCGCGGCTCCTCGGGAGGCGGCTCGGGGGGTGAGCCGAGCCGTCTTTGCCCGCACTCACACCTCCATTTCGTCGAATGCCGATTTGCGCTCGGGAGAGTGAGATCTGACGGGTTCGCGTCCCGGGGATCGGGTCAGTCCGACCAACCCTGTGACCGCGCCACGGCGCGGATCGCTCCGGCGAGCTCCGTCTCGAAGAGCTGGAACGCCGGCAGCGTTCGCAACGCCTCCAGGCTGACTTCCTCGCCGAACAAGCGGTAGAGGCGCTCGGGCCTTCGTCTCATCCCACCATCTTTCAAGACGCGCCCCAGCGTCAGCTTGGGATCGGCCTCGCGCTCTGGTTCGGCGGGGAGGGCTGGCTGCGCTCCGCTGCCGAGCAAGGTCCGGAAGACCTCACCATCGACCAGCATCCATGCCTCGGTCTCGCGAACTGGGACGCACGAGGCCGCTGCCAGGCTCGGGTACGCGCATCGGGTTGCCTCGACGCCGGGGTCGACGCAGCTCCGCTGCGCGGATTCCGGGTCGCTGGCGCCGTCGGCGTGGATCACGAACAGCGTGCACTCCGCCCAGCGATCGGCGATGGCAGCTGCGATCCTTTCGGCGCGCGCGCCTTGCGCTGGGTGTGGCGCATCGATCCCGAGGCTGTTCTCGACCTCACAGGCGCCGGGAAAGAGCGACGCGGCGAGCGCGGCCAGCACACGGTCGAGCAGCGGCAGGAGAAAGTCGTAATCACTCGGACCTTCGGCATAGAGGCCTGCGCGGAGATAGAGCCGCTTTCTGCTCATTCGGCAGCCTCGCTGGCTGCCGCCTGGAGGAGCGCGTCGACCTCACGCAGCGACACGATGTGCGCGCCGTCGCCCGGCGCGTTCAGCTGCCCCACCGCGCGCGCGCGCGTTACGAGCTGGCCGTCGCGTCGCACGAGATCCATGAAGCGCAGATGCTCGGGTCTGTCCCGGAACGCGGCGAGGACGACCGGCGAGTGGCTGGTGAGGAGGAGCTGCGTCGCGGGTTGAGCTGAGTCAGGAGAGGCTTCGTCTCCTGGAATCGTTATCTCACGTAGCAGCGAGAGCAGCGTGCGCAGGCGGCCTGGGTAAATGCCGTTCTCAGGCTCCTCTACACCAACGATGGATGGACGAGGCTCGACGCGGAGCGCTGTGAGCAACGCTAGGCCGCGCAGCGTGCCATCAGAGGCGAGGCGAGCCGGGAGGCGCTCGCCGCCGGAGAGCTTGAACTCGATGCGCAGGTCGTCGTCGTCGGGCACGACATCGAAGCCGGCGAGCCCCGGGATGAGTGAGACCAGATCCGCGCGGATCTCTCCGAGCGTCGGTGCCGGCAGATCGGCAAGGATGGTGGGGAGGTTCGATGCGTCGGGAGCGAGCGCGATCGAGTCGGTGCGCTCGCTCGAGTCGCGCAGGCGCGCGGGATCGAGCTGGAGGAGGCTGAAACGGGAGAGATCGTCGGTGATGATGTTGATGACCGCCCTCCATCCCCTCTCCGAGTTTGTGTTCCGGAAGTCGGCGTACTCCTTTACGAGGGTAACGCGCTCAGCGGTCAATTCCTTCGGGAAGTCAAGGTTGATATGGTAGGTTCCAGATCCTGTCTTGAGCGCCGCGAGCGCGGCGTGTGTTCGTGGACAGCGATAGTTCAGTCCCGCCCAACTCTCGTATTCGGGCGCGATGAGCACGCGCCGCTCGCGTCCGTCTTCGTCCTCGTGGCGCAGGATGATCTCTCGTCGAGGCGGTCCGTCCTTGTCGGCGAGCGCGCGAAGGCATTCTCCGGAGACCACGAGCTCCTCGACGCCTGACGGACGCGCCCGACGCTCGATGACGAGCTCGTACCGATAACGGACCGGCAGCGGTGGCCCACCGTCTTGAAACGGCGCTGGCGTGCTTCGCAGCGACACCTCGATCGCGAACCGAATTGTCCTTCCCGCCTCTCCCCCCGAGCGGCTGAACTGATCGACGACCCGCCCCCGTCCGAGCTTGAACGCCTCCTCGAGCGACATGAATGAGAGCCGCCCCAGCAGTCCGATCGCCTCCAGCAGGTTCGACTTTCCCGCTCCGTTCGGCCCGACGAACACCGTCAGCGGCTCCAGATCGACCGCGAAATCCCGCAGCGATTTGAAGCCGTCGATCTCGAACCGCGTGATCATGCCTCGACCCTACCATGTCCGCGCTGCCGTGCGGTTTGCCGGCCCGCCCCGATGCACCGTCACGCGCAGCCCGGACGCTCGTCGGCACCGCGGCCCTGTCGGCTCGGCGCCGCGCGCGCCGATGGCCCCTCACCACCTGATCGCCGCCGGCTCCGCGACCCAGTTCAGGCTTCCCCCGTTGTAGTCCGGCTCCGGCCGCGTCAGCGCGTACGTCAGCACCACGCCTCCCGTCACCACGGCCGCCGCGCCCGTCCAGAACCACCACCGCGTCCACAGCGACGGCCGCACCGGGATCAGCTTGGCCGTCAGATCCGCCCGCTGCCCCGCGTGCAGATCGAGCGTCGCCGCGTACGTCTCGAAACCGTCCCGCACCACCTCGATCCTGTACTTCCCCGGCGGCCGCTCGAGGTCGATGGGCGCGAGCCCGGCCTCGCGGCCGTCCACACGCACGAGCGCCTGCGCCGGCTCCGCGCGCACGGCCACGCGCGCGGGGAGGATGTCCAGGTGCAGATCGAGCGTGGCCTTCTCCCCCGGCCGGTAGGTCTTCTGGACGAAGGCATCCTGGCGCCCTGGCCGCGCCGCGCGGAAGAGGTGGACCCCGGGGTCGAGCTCCACGGTGAAGCTCTTCTCCACCGGCGCCGCCGCGCGCTCGGCGGACCCGGGGAGCGTCACGAAGACCCGGGTCCCGTCGTCGGTGGCCAGCCGGAGCGCGCGCCCGTCGACGGTCAGCGGGGTGCCCGGGGGATCCAGCGTGACCGCCACCCGGACCACGAGCTGATCCAGCTCGGCGACGAACGCCCTCGCGTCGTCGATCTGCGCGGCCGCCAGGCCCTCGGTGCCCGCGAGAACGCGGCGGAAGGTGCGGCGCGCGGCGACGTAGCGGCCCAGGGCGCGCTCGCAGAAGCCGATGTTGTACTGGACGATGGGCGCGTCCCGCGCCGCCGCCGCCTCCTCGAAGGCGGCGAGCGCCTCGCCCCACTGCGCGTCCTTCGATCGCTGCACGCCGAGCAGGAACGCCGCCCTGCCGCGCGCGGTGCGCTCATCGACCGCCGCCTCTGCCGGCGCCGCCGCAGGGGTCGGCGCCTCGGCGCGCGCGCGCCCGGCCGTCGAGAGATCGACCGCCGCCACGACCAGGCCACCCAGGATCCATCGTGTCCGCATCGTACCCCTCGTCCCTGACCACCCCGTCAGTCCGTCCCGCCGCAAGCGATCTCGCAGTGGGCGAGCGCGCAATCGAGCCCGGCCTCGTGGGTCGCCACCGCGTCCGGGAACATCGCGTCACACTCCATGAGACAGGCCTGGTCCGCGACGTCGCACGGGACCTTGCAGTTGTCCAGCAACGCACACTCGATCTCGTGCTGGCAAGCCGCCATCTCATCGGCGCAGTGCAGGTTCTGGCACTTGACGCAGGGGTCCAGCGGCTCGTTGCCGCAAGCGTCGTCGTCGAAGCAGAAGTACTGCATACACGCCATCCGGTGGCTGTAGGCGACGTAGCCGGCGGCGTGCGCCTGGTAACACGCGCTCTCGCAGGGCGAGAAGGCCGCATCATCCGGGTCCTCGGCGCATGCCTTGACGCACGTGACCAGGTCCTGGCAGTCCTGGTCGTCGCTGCAAGCCTGGTAGGTCTCGCAGCAGCGCTCGTCCTCGCACTTGTAGCAGGTGTTCGGATCCGTCGACGGCGAGCACGTCTGGTTGAAATCCGGGTCTGTCGGGGCGGGGATCTGACCGCAACCGGCGCACTCCGCGCCGGGGCCGGCGAGGCGGCAGTCGATGAAGGCCTGCTTCGCGCCCTGGCCAAGAGATCCGGTGACGGGCGGGCACGCCTGCTCGCACGTGATGTCCGCGTCCCCACCTGGGCCCAGCGGACAAGCGTCGAGGCAATCGAGGTAGGCGGCGCAGCCCGGGTCGGCCGCGCACACGTTCACCTGGGACAAGCACGCTGCCTGCTCCACGCACGTACCGCACGCGCTCGCGCCGTACGTGGCATCACCGCCGTCGCCGCCCGATCCCGTGCTCGCCGCCGCTCCCGGATCCTCGGATGGGGAATCGCCGTCGCACGCGGGGGAGAGCGCCGCCGCGATGGCTACGGAGAGCGCGGCGAGCACTGGCCGGGTGACCCACGACATACAACCTCCTCGCGAGCGGCAGAGCGATGTTCGGGTGAATCGCGTGAATCGCGTGAATCGCGTGAAGAAGCGAAAGAACCCTCTTGGCCTCGCCCCTCCTCGATGATAGCGAGGAGACTACCCCTGGGTCCTGTCGGGCGGCAACGAGAAAGGCGAAAGGCGGCAGGTGGTCGAACCGACACGCGCGCTCTCGATCCTCGTCGTGCTCGCTGCGGCGGGGCTCTCCGGCGCCTGCGGCGAGCGAGAGCGACCGCAGCTCCTCGTCGTCGTGGACACCGACGCGCCGGTCGCCGCGCAGCTCCTGGCAGACCCCTCCATCTCGCCGGAGGCGGTCATCGATACGGTGCGCATCGACGGGTTCGACGGCGCGTGGCGCCCCGGCTGCATCGATGACGTCGACTGCACGGCGAACTTCGTCCTGCCGGACCCTTCGTCCTGGCCGTTCTCCTTCGGGGTGGCCGCGCCGGAGGAGGGGAGCGCCGTGCTCCGCCTGCGCATCCGGGCGTTCCGCGGCGCCGTCGCGACGCGGGGTGAGGACTCCATCGAGGGGAGGGGGGTCTCGACCATCGATCCTCCGCCAGAGGCCGCCATCGACCGCCTGATCGAGGTCGCGCTCCCGACGTCTGGCGTGGTGACGGTGCAACTCACGCTCTCGGCCGACTGCCTGGGCGTGCCCGCGTCGCTGCGCAAGCCGCCGCGTACATGCATCGATGCCTCCAGGTGGACGGCGGCCCCATCGGAGGGGGTCCTCGTCGGATCAGGGGCAGAGATGGGCGCGACGCGCGCCGGCACGTGGTCGCGCGCGCGGGAGGTCCCCTGCGGCGCCGCGCCCGAGGGCGCCGATGCCATCTGCATCCCCGGCGGCTTCAGCGTCATCGGCCAGGCCGAGCTCGCCGGCGTCGACGAGCAGAGCTATGTCTCGGTCGTGCCGCCGCGGCCGGTGCATGTGGGCCCGTTCTTCATGGACAGGACGGAGTTCACGGTCGGCCGTCTCCGTGCGCTGCTGAACGAGGGGCTCCTTAACGCCGAGGGGGATGACCTCGCCGGGCCTGATCCGAGCAGGGTGGGGCTCGCAGACTGCCGCTGGCTTGGCGCGGCCGACGGAGCGAACGATGGATATCCCCTCAACTGCATCTCGTGGCGCCTTGCCCGGGAGGCGTGCAGAGTGAGCGGCGGTGATCTGCCGACGGAGGCGCAGTGGGAGCACGCCGCGCGGGGTCGAGGGCAGGGGCGGATCTATCCCTGGGGTGACGCGTCTCCCGCGTGCTGCACGGCGAGCGCCGGGCGGGGGACGCTGTGCCCTGGCGATCCGGGGCCGGAGGAGGTCGGCTCGCATCGGCCCTCGGCGACGTGCGGTGGCCTGGGCGACAGCTCCAGGGATGGCGTCCTGGATCTCGGCGGGAGCCTGAGCGAGCTGTGCGCCGACAAGCTGGTTCCGTACGGAGAGGGCTGCTGGAGCGCGCCCGGGATCTTCGTCGAGCCCCGCTGCGACGATGCCGGCATCAACGCGCACGCCTCCCGCGGTGGAGACTGGGCCAGCGGCCCCGCGAACACGAGGCCCGCGTTCCGGAGAGGCGATGTCCTGGACTCGCTGCACGGCTTCCGGTGCGTCTACGCGGGAGGTGCGCCGTGACGGCTCGTGGCCTGTCGACGGCGCTCGCGGCCGCGGGGTTTCTGCTGTCGGCGCTCTCGGCGTGCGAGCCCGAGCCTCGCCAGTGGCTCGTCAGCGTCTCCACGGACGCCCCGGCGCCCCGGTTCGGCGATCACCTGCTGCTCGAGGTGATGGGCGAGGGCGCGACCTGCACCGGGTGCATGCGGCTCATCGGGGTGGATGGGCCGGACAGCCTGCCGGTCAGCTTCGGCGTGGTCCCGCGGGAGGAAGGCGCCGCCGTGCGGGTCCGCGCGCGGCTCTACCGGGCCGAGCAGGCGGGCCCCGACGGCCTTCCCCGCGGTCCGGCCTTGATCGACGCCGTGGCCAGGCTCCCGCCGCTCGACGGCGAGACCCACGTGGCCCTCGATCTGTCGATGCGCTGCTTCGGCGTCCCGAGCCTCCCCGAGCAGCGCGCGACCTGCGACCCGGAGGCGGGCGCGCTCGCGCCGGAGCCGGTGCTCCCGCTGCTCTCCGAGGTCGACGCCCGGCCCGAGCCCGGCTCCTGGCCGAGCGCGGCCCCGGTACCCTGCCAGGGGCCGGCGCCGGCGGGGATGGTGTGTGTGCCCGGAGGGGTGTTCCTTCTCGGGACGCCGCGACCCGGATACACCATCGATCTCGACGAGCTGAGCCAGCCCGAGCGCCTCGTGCAGCTCCGCGCGTTCGCCCTCGACGCGGACGAGGTGACCGTGGGCGCGGTCCGGGAGCTCGTGGCGACAGGGCAGATCCGATCCGCGCCCGTGGCCAGGGACCTCGACGCGCCGGGGTCGGATCTGGGCGCGTGCACGTATCTCGGCGCGTCCGACGGCGCGAACGACGCGCTGCCCGTCAACTGCGTCACCCACGCGCTGGCGGAGGAGGCCTGTTCCGCGCGGGGGTTGCGGCTCCCCACAGAGGCGGAATGGGAGTACGCGGCCGGCAACCTCGATGACGAGACCGCCTATCCCTGGGGCAACGGCGGGGATCTCTGCGCGATGGCGCTCCTCGGCAGGGGCCGGGGCAGCGGGGAGGCCGACCAGGAGGTGTTCGAGAACTCCGGCTGTCGCCCGCTCGACGCGCCGGTGCCCTGGGGGCCTGTCGCCGGAGGCGCTCCGAGCGACGTGACCGCCCTTGGCATCCGGAACCTCGCAGGGAGCATGTCCGAGTGGGTGGCCGACACCTTCGCTCCCTACGCCGCGCCTTGCTGGCAGTCGGGCGGGCCGCTCCTCGTCGATCCGGTGTGTCGCGCGCCGGCCCCCGGCGCGGCGCCGGCCTTCTCTTATCGCGGGAGCTCCTGGTCGGGTTACAAGCTGGGAGCCCGGGCCACAGCGCGCAGCCATGAGAGGGCGTCGGCGTTCAACCCGGCCACCGGCTTCCGCTGCGCGCAGCCGATGTGACCGCGCTGCCGCGGATCGGGGCCGGCCGGCGACCGCGAACCGCTGCGTCCGGCCGGGAACCACGGTACGCTGCCGCGCGTGTCGGACGATCTCCAGGGCTCCCTCCCGGCCGGCAAGATCATCGCCGGGCGCTTCCGGATCGAGCGCCTCATCGGCCGCGGCGGGATGGGCGAGGTGTACGCGGCCAGGAACGTCGGCACCGGGCGCGACGTCGCGCTCAAGATGATCCGCGGCGCCGCCGACGCCGCGCAGACACGGCGTTTCCTCCGCGAGGCCAAGGCGGCGACCGCGATCCAGCACCCGAACGTGATCGAGGTGCTCGACGTCTTCGAGGAGGACCACACGCCCGTGATGGTCATGGAGCTGCTCCGCGGCGAGCCGCTCTCCGGGCTGCGCAAGCGCAGGGGCGCCCTGCAGCTCTACGAGGCGGCGCGCCTCCTCGTGCCGGTCGCCTCCGCGCTCCGCGCCGCGCACGAGAAGGGGATCGTGCACCGCGACCTCAAGCCGGACAACATCTTCCTCTCGGAGCCGCAGGCCGGCGGGTGCGTGCCCAAGGTGCTGGACTTCGGGATCGCCAAGGTGCTCGACCCGACCTCCATCAGCTCGGAGACGCAGGGAGGCAACACGAGCACCGGCTCGATCCTCGGGACGCCTCATTACATGTCGTTCGAGCAGGCGATGAGCGAGAAGGACATCGATCATCGCGCGGACATCTGGGCGATGGGCGTCATCCTCTTCGAGGCGCTCACCGGCCGGAGGCCGCTCGAGTTCGAGAACCTCGGCGAGATGTACACGGCGTTCCTGCAGCGCGAGGTGCCGTCGATCCGCTCGGCCGTGCCCGACCTGCCCGCGGACGTCGCCGGGGTGCTCGACCGCTGCCTGCAAAAGCGGCGTGAGGATCGGCTCGACGATCTGGGGCCGCTCGTCGAGGTCCTCGGTCGCTACACCGATCCCACGTCGGCGGGCGCGCTCGCGGGAGGCAAGGTCGTCGGCGCGCTCGCGCCGCTCGCCGCGTCCCCGAGCTCGGGAGCCGTCGGGGCGCCTCCGGCCCTCGCGGCCCCCGGCGGGCGCACGAGATCGCTGAAGAGGGCGTTCGCGTTCGCGGCGCTCCTCGCGGTGGCCTTCGTGGCGGCGCTCGCTGCGCTCCGCCCCCCGCCGCTGAACGGGCCTGCCGCTCCGGTCCCCGCCTCGGCGGAAGCGGCGGTGGAGCCGCCGCCCGCGGCGGCCGCGGTGCCTCCAGCATCCATGCCGAGCTCGCCCGCTCCGCCCCCTCCCGCTCGGGACGCGCCTGCGGTCGCGGGCGTCGCGCCGTCCGCTGCGTCGTCGTCCAGGCGGCCCTCACCGAGCGCGCTCTCTGGCACGCTGAAGGCGCCGGCGACATCGACGACATCGACGACGCCGACGACATCGGCGACCCCGCCGCCGCCGTCGGCGCCGACGATGCAAGCGCGGGGGATCGTCGATCAACTCCCGTACTGACGGCGAGCGCGCCCCGCGTTACCCTGCTCCCGCGCCATGGAAGGTCAACGTATCGCCGGGAAGTACCGCCTTGCCCGGCTCCTCGGCAGGGGCGGAATGGGCTCGGTGTGGCTGGCAGAGCACCTGTCGCTGCGCACGCCGGTGGCCATCAAGCTCATCGACGTCGAGACCGCGAAGAACGCGACCGCCCGGGCGCGCTTCGACCGTGAGGCGCAGATCGCGGCGCGGATCCGCAGCGCCCATGTGGTCAAGGTGCTCGACCATGGGCTCACCGACGATGGATTACCGTACATCGCGATGGAGTGTCTGGCGGGCGAGAGCCTGCGCGATCGCCTCTCCGCGCGCCGGCGCCTGACGCCGGCGGAGACGGCGACGATCGTCTCTCACGTCTGCCGCGCCCTCTCGCGCGCCCACGAGGTCGGGCTCGTCCATCGCGACATCAAGCCGGAGAACCTCTTTATCGCGCGCGAGGATGATGGGGAGATCGTCAAGATCCTCGACTTCGGCGTGGCGAAGGTGACAGACGCGCTCGCCATCACCGGCATGGATCCCACGCGCACGGGGGCGCTCCTCGGGACGCCCTACTACATGAGCCCGGAGCAGGCGAAAGGCCTGAAGAGCGTCGATCACCGGTCCGATCTCTGGTCCCTGGGCGTCGTGGTCTACGAGTGTCTCACGGGGGAACGTCCTTTCACCGCCCCGGCGCTCGGGCCGCTCATCGCCAAGATCCTGGGCACGCCCCCGCCCGCGCTGTCCGCGGCGGCGCCGGACGCTGGCATCCCGGTGGAGATCGAGGCCTGGATGCGGAAGGCGCTCGCCGTCGAGCCGGACGCGCGCTTCGCCTCGGCCCGGGAGCTCTCCGAGGCGTTCATGGTGGCGTCGGGCGTCGCCGACTCGATGGATCGCGGCTCCTCCGCGGGCCTCCCGGAGGGCAAGCCGCCCTCGGCCGTGCGCCCCCCCGCCGGGATGTGGGAGACGGGCGACACGGTGGCCTTGCCCTCGAGCGCCGGGCAGGCGCCGGTCGCCGCTGCGCCGCAGCCCCCGGCTGCACCGCAGCCCCCGGTCGCCCCCCTGTCGTCGGCGACGGGGCCGGGCGCGGTCGCGGCCGCGCCCCCTGTTGCGCCCGCGCGCGGCCTCGTCTGGGCGGTCGTCCTGCTGGCGATCGCGCTGCTCGCGGTGAGCGGCGTGCTCGCCGCGACGCTCCTGCGCTGACGGCGATCCGCTGGATGCCGAGCGCCGCGCGGCGCGCGTCAGCGGCCAGCGCGGCGCGTGGTGTGTGGCGCGCTGCCTTCGTGCTTGATCGCCCGGCGACACGGGGGATACCCTGCGCGCATGCGCCGCCTGGTCCCGTGCGTCCTTCTTCTCTCGTCCTTCGCCCTTGCGTCGGGTTGCGCGACCTACACGCAGGATCTCGATCGCGCCCGCAGCCACTACGAGGCGAACCGGTTCGAGCAGGCGCTGGCGCTGTTCCGGGTGCTCGAGCACGATCAGGACTCGTTCTCGGTCCCGGAGCGGGCGCAGTACGCCTACCTCCGGGGCATGACGGACTACCGGCTGGCCGAGCTCGCGCCGCAGGGCACCGGCGTCGCCGATCCGCGCAAGGGCTACCGCGACAACGCGCGCCACTGGCTCGGGCTCGCCGCGGCGACCGAGAAGCTGGCCCCCGGCGGCATCACCAGCGAGCAGAAGAACCGCCTGACCGAGACGCTCGCGGACCTCAACCGCGACGTGTACGGCGGCGCCGAGGCGCTGCCCGAGGGGGGCGCCGCGCCGGCGTCCGACGCTCCCGCGTCGCCCGAGGAGCCGCCGTCGGAGTCGGAGCCGTCGGCGCCCACGCTCTGACCGCCGCGCGCTGACGTCCCCGCTCGTCGCGCCTCGCGGGCATCGACTCGGGTGCGAGCATCGCATTGCGTGCGCGCGTCCCCGCCGGCACGTCCGCCGTGGCGATCGGGCGCGCGCGTCCCAGCAGCGCGCGCAGATCCGTGCGACGCGCGCAGCGTGCGAGCGGCCCATTGCGTGGGCGCGCGGGGTGTCTGGAATGGAACGGAAAGGGGCGGGGGGTGCGCCGTGTGTGGCGCAGGCAGGATCGACGGTCGGCGAGGGGTCGCTCGCTACGACAACCGCCGGCGCAGGGATTCGATCTCGTCCTTCGCGGCGAGCTTACGTTTCTTGAGCTGGGCAGCTTCCATTCTCTCCCCCGGTGTCAGGAACGCCCGTCGACCCAGCTGCCTGAGGCGAGAGTCGAGCTCGCGATGACGCGCTTCCGCCATGCTCAGCCGCTGCTCCGTGCCGATTCCAGTCACCGCGCGAGGAGAGATGATCTGATGCTTCATGTGCCCACCTCCAAGGCCCCACAACGGGGCCGTGATGCCTTCGAGGGCCCACAACAGAAGCCCTCGTTCTGATCGTCGCTGGAGAGGAGAACGCCGCCGACCGAGCTACACGCCGAGACAGCGGCCTGATGAACGAATGCGAGATTACCGCAACATGGCGGATCCATGCAGGCTTTTTGTCGGGCGAGGCCATTCTGCAATTTCACAGAGCAGCCGTTTGTAGTCAGGGATTGCCCTACGGCGTACAGCAATCCACCGGTGTCCCGGACGGCCGGGCCGGACGCTCCGTCCATGCACGTTGCGGAACAACCTCGAGCGTGAGGCTATTCTTCCCCGGCAATGTCGACTTCCTGCGCCACCTCGGTCGCCCTTCTGGCCCTTGCGGTCGTCCTGGGCGGATGCACTTCGGAGGCCAACGTGCCGGCGCCGGCGCGATCGCCGCAGCCGGCCTCGGCGCGCGCGCCGGTCGAGCTCGCGCCGGTCGTCGTGTCGCCTTACTCGGACGCCGAGCTCGCGGCGGAGTTCGAGCGGGCGCGCGCGCTGCTCCTGGCCGACAAGGCGCGTGAGGCGGCGCCCCTGTTCGAGAGGCTCGCCCGCCTCTCGCCGGGCGGCGAGGTCGCGCCCCCGAGCCTGTTCAACGCCGGGCTCGCGCACGAGGCGCTCGGCGACCGCGCGCTCGCGGCCGAGCGCTACCGCGAGGTCGCGCAGCGCTTCCCGGACCACGCGGTCGCGCGCGGCGCGCTCTTCCGGCTCGCGCGCGCGGCGGCCGCCCTCGAGCGGTGGCCCGAGCTCGTCGAGGTGTCGCGCCGCCTGCTCCGCCTCGCCGATCTGAGCGTGCTGGAGGCGATCGAGGCGCGCGGCGCGCTCGCGCTCGGCCTGGTCGAGCAGGATCTCGTGGAGGAGGCGGCGCGTCAGGTCGCGCTCGCGCGCGATCTCATCGAGGAGCACCGGCTGGGCGAGTCCGGCAAGCCGCCGATCGAGCTCGCGCAGGTGAGCTTCGCGCTCGGCGAGGTGCGGCGGCGCCGGAGCGAGGCGATCACCTTCGTGCCGGTGCCGGCGAGCTTCGCCGAGGCGCTCGAGCGCCGCTGCCAGGGGCTGCTCGACGCGCAGAGCGCCTACACCGAGGCCATGCGCAGCCTCGACGCCCACTGGTCGGCGATGGCGGGTTACCGCATCGGGCAGCTCTACAAGGAGCTCCACCGCGACGTGATGCAGGTCCCGCCGCCGCGGAGCGCCGACACCCCGAGGGAGAGGCAGCTGTTCGAGGGGGCGATGCGCCTGCGCTACCGCGTGCTCCTGGAGAAGGGGCAGAAGATGCTCGCCGGCACCGTGCGCCTCGGCGACCGCACCGGGGAGTCGTCGGCGTGGGTCCTCCGCGCCCGCGACGCGCAGCGCGAGATAGAGCTCGCGCTCGCCGACGAGCAGGCGGCCCTGGCGAGGCTCCCCTTCACCGAGGCCGAGCTCCTCGCGGCGCTCGACGCCCTGAAGACGGCGGCGCCGAAGCGGCCGTGAGCCCCGCGCGGGCGGCGGGGGAGGGGCCCGCGCGGCTCAGTTCAGCGTCGGCGCGCACCCGAAGAGCACGTCGAGCTCCGCGCGCACCTCGTGTTGCACCGTCGTGCAGGACGCGGGGCAGAGGATGATCTTCTTCGGGATCACATCGTCGTCGTAGTACCACCCCGGCCCCGTGCCGCAGTCCGCCGCGTCGTCCGCCTTCGGGACCTCCAGCGGGCTCGCGCCCTCGGGCGCGAACCTGACCGCGACCCGGCTCGTGTCGAGGACCGCGCCCGCGGGCGGCGCGGGGATGAGGAGCTCACACGGGAGCGCCGACGCGCGGATCTCGGCCATCTTCGCCGAGAACGCCGTGATGTCGGCCGTGACGTCGAACGCGCGGGTCGTCCCGCCGGCGGCGGCGATCTGGTCCAGGTTGGTGAGCGTCGAGCCTTGCACCGCGACGACGTAGGTCTGGACGCCGTTGTAGCGGAGGGCCCTCTGCGCCATCTCCGCGGTGCTCGCGACGGTGTTTCCGGAGCAGCCCGAGGGATCGCCGTCGGTCGCGAGCACCACGATCACCTTGTGGGAAGGGTTCGCGTCCTTGTAGGCGGTCGCGTTCGTGAGCACCCCCTGGAGCGCCGGGCGCATGGGCGTCCCGCCGCCCGGCGAGGTGCTCTGGATGGAGGCGGTGAGCTCCGGCGTGTTCACCGGCAGCTCGCCGATGGCGACCGCGAGCTCGTCGTAGCTCGTGTGGTTGCAGTCGCTCTGCCCATTGCTGCTCCGCGGGAAGTAGGTCAGCCCCACGTTCATCCCGGCCGAGGCGGCGTCGGTCACGAACGCCGAGAGCGCGTTCGTGACGCCGACCCATTTCGAGCCGAGCATGCTGCCGGATCGGTCGAGCAGGATGAGCATATCGAGCGGCAGGAGCGTGGCCTCCGCGCTCGCCTGGGCGCAGGAGGACCCCTCCCCGAGGCCGCCCTCGCCGGCGCCGCCGAGCCCACCCCCCTCGCCGAGCGACGTGTCTCCGCTCGCGCTGCTCACGCCGAACGAGCCGCCGCCTCCGCTCGCGGCGTCATCCGGCCGGGGGATCCTCGCCGGCTTCTCGTCCTCGGTGGCCGCGCAGCCGCTCGACTGCGCCGCGATCCCGGCGGCGACGAGGAAAGGGGCAAACACGAAATGACGTCGGAAGGACATCTCTGCGCTCCTCTGAAAATGGGCGCGACGTGGCTCGCTGCCGCGGGGCTCCACGCGCGAAGTGGTCTGTCTATCGAGGGGTGGCCGAGCTCCGAGACGATCTCGTCAGTGTATGCAGTTCTCGATCGAGGCGCGATAGGGGCTCTCCGGTTTGTAAGCCCGGCTCGTGTCGTGCTGTCGTTGCTCTCTCTTCTTTCGTCGCTTGTCGCGGCTCTCGTCGCTTGTCGCAGCTCTCGTTGCTTGTCGCGGCTCTCGTCGCACTCGCGGTCTCGCGCGCGCGCCGGCGCGGCGGGGCCCGACGTCTTCGCTCGTCGCTGATCGCGCCGACCGTTCCGGGTGCTCGCGCGCCGGAACATCATGTTTCCTTGCGCAGCCGCGAAGGACGCGTAATTCCCACGAGGTGCGTCACGCTTGCTGGAAAGAGGCGAACATGACTAGGTGGATTCCATGGGTACTTTCCGCTGTCGCCCTGACGGATCTCGGCTGTTCGACTGCGACATCCGCGGGCAGCTCGGGCCCGGCGGGGGCCGGCGGCGCCGCCGGGGCGGCTGTCTCGAGCGGCGGGGGCGGCGCAGGCGGGGACGGCGCGCCGTGCCGGATCGACTGCTCGCTCGTTCCGACCTCGCAATGTGTCATGGCCGTCTGCAACGAGGCGACGCGTGATTGCGAGCTCGTCCCCAGCGCGGGCGGGGAGCCCTGTGACGACAGGGACGCCTGCACGGTCGGCGAGGTGTGCGAGGAGGGTGTCTGTCAGGGCGGGGCCCCGGAGGACTGCGGCCTCGCGCCGGACGCCTGTCACGTGGTCACGTGCGTCGACGCGGGCGGCGCGCCTCGCTGCGGGGTGGAGCCGAGGGCGAACGGGGTCCCGTGCGCGACGGAAGACCGCTGTCTCCTCGACGCGGCGTGCCTGGACGGCGCCTGCGTCGGGACGCCGCGGGACTGCTTCTTCTTCCACATACCGGACTCCTGTCATGTTGGTGCGTGCGACCCGGCCACCGGTGCGTGCGAGGCGGTTCCGGGGAACGAGGGGGCGCCGTGCGCGGACTCCGGCGATCTCTGCATGGTCGGCAAGACCTGCCAGAGCGGCCGTTGCGAGGGGGGCGTCCCGAAGGACTGCAGCGCGCTGAGCGTCGGGTGCAACGATGGCGCCTGTGATCCGGGCTCTGGCAATTGCTATGCTGAGCCGATCGGACCGGGCGGCGCCTGCCTCTCTGGGACCGACGAGTGCAATCGTGGCGTCTGTGACGAGAGCGGCGCCTGTATTTCCATCCCCACCCCGGGGGAGTCGTGCCTCTCGCAGGCGGTCGGTTGCACGCGCGGCGTCTGCAGCGAGGCCGGGGTGTGCACGGCGCGCCCGGTTCCCGACGGCGGGGTCTGCGTCGACAGCGACTCGTGCACCGTGGGGGAGTCCTGCCTGGCTGGCGTCTGTCAGGGCGGCGCCTCCGCGGCGGCGCCGGTGGTCTATTTCCGGGATACGTTCGAGAGCGACGGGGCCGGGTGGGAGCTCGGTCCGACCTGGCAGATCGGCGCGGCGAAGGCCTCAACCGGGCAGACCTACGGGCACGCCGATCCGGCGCTCGATCACACGGCGACGTCGGACAACGGGGTGGCCGGCGTGGTCATCGGAGGGAACGCGCCCCTCGGGGTCCACCCGTACTTCTACCTGACGAGCCCGGTCGTCAACGCCGATGTCGCGGGCGGCGTGTACCTGACGTTCTGGCGCCTCCTGAACAGCGATGAGACGCCTCACATGACGAACCGTGTCGAGGTCTATGACGGCGTCCGCTGGAAGGTGCTCTTCGAGTCGGGGGCGTACCCGGGTGTCCGCGACTCGGCCTGGACGAAGGTCGTCCATGATCTGACGCCCTACAAGAACGCCGGCCTGCGCGTCCGCTTCGGCTACGAGATCGGGCGGGAAGCCTTCGTCGATACCGTGTCGAGCTGGAACGTCGACGATGTGGAGATCGCGAACGCGGCTTGCCCGTAGAGCGATGTGAGCCGGCGGCGGGCGCCGTGCGGCTCAGGCGATCGGTGGCCGTGACTGGCAGCGGCTCACCGCAGGCGCTCGGGAATCCAGTCCGGCAGCGCTCCGGGAGCTGCCACGAACCGGCCGCGGACGACGCTTCCGACGAGACGCGGGGCCGCACCCCGAGCGGAATTATCGTAAAGCTCGATATGATCGAAGATCTCGAGGGCGAAGACGAGGTTGGCCATGCTGCGCTCGTAGATGTCGCGGAGCTCCTCCTCGGGCGCAGCGTGCCCGCCCGCGAGGCCCCGGATGCGCACGCGGTGGACACACTCGTCGGCTCGACCTGCCGTGACGAAGATCATGATCGTGGAGAAGCCGGCGTCCTGCGCCCGTTGAGCCTGATCGAGCGCGATGCGCGTACGGAGCGTGGTCTCGACGGCGAAGCTCGCCCGCCGAGCGATGTGGTCTTCGACGAATGCCTCGCATTCCTTCTGGGCTCGCAGCCTGACAGCCCTCGGGATGGAGCGGAACGAGCCGCCGTTGAGGGCAGCGGCGCGAACGTCGACGTTGAAGCCATCCCCGCCGAGCGCCTCCACCGGGAAATGGAGGCTCTTGCCGCTTCCCGGCGGGCCGGCGACGACGATCATGCGAGGCCGGGTCACGTCTCGACGCTGCTCTTCGACGAGGGGACCATGTCGAGCGGCAGCTCATCCGTCTGCGCGTTCCAGTGTTCATCGATGAGGCCCAAGGCACGGAGACGCTGCTTTTCCTCGTCCAGCACGCCTGTGCTGCGGGCGCGTATCCGCTCTCGCCAGGTACTCCAGGATGCATCGTCGGAGCCGGCGCCGACGAGCGAGACGTCTGGCGATGGCCGGGAGTCCCGCAGCTGGGTCGCGAGGTCGAGCAGCTGGCGTTGCTCCTCGGCGCTGAGTGTACGGACGATCTGCACGAGCTGTTCGAGGATGGTCATCGTTCGTCTGCCCCTGCCTCGTCGGCATCGTACCACTTGATCGGCCGCCGGGCTGTGAAGCGAGGGCGGTCCAGGTTGGGAGGCCGAGGACTGCTTCGCGACCTCGGCCGCGGAGGTCGCCCCAGCTGGTCCAAGCTCGCCGGGCAGCGCGGCGATGGTCCGGGTTTCGGGGCACGAGGGGCGTGCTCATGCGCGGCGCGCGACAGGCAGCCGAAGATGCAGGGCATCGGGCTCACGCACGAGGTCCCCACCCCTCGCGCGGCAGGGATCCACCCTCGGTGCGGGGACGCCGGGGTTGGGCGGGTCGGCATGGAATGATGGCCCGGCCATCGTTCCATGCTCGCCGGCCGAGCATCGAGGTCGGCGCGGCCATCTCCGGCGATGGCCGCGCCAGCGTTGAACGGTGGGCTTGCGGAGCCGTGGCCTCGCCGCACCGGTTCAGGTGAGCAGCCGCTCAGCGACGTCGGCCCGCCTCCGCGAGGATCAAGAAAGTCATGGATCGCCAGAGATGCACAGGGCTACGATCGTGGCCATGACCAGCCACCACGATGAGGGCTCGAAGACGCCCGGAACTCCTGAAGAACAGGGCGAGCCTCACCTCGCAGACCCGGGCAACCTCGCCGACGCGGCGCAGTGGCTCGTCGGCGCGGTGGTGAGCGGTGTGATCGGCAATGCGACTTACGACCTCATCAAGGCGCTGGTGGATCGCCATAGCCGGCGGAAGCTCATGGCCAAGGTGCGGGAGATCCTGCCCGGCAAGGCCGCCGCCATGAAGCTGGAGCCCAGGCAGATCGAGGAGCGCGTCGAGCAGGCCCTGAACAAGGCAGAAGAAGAGGAGTAGCTCGGAGCTGGGTCTCGGAGGGGAGGGGAGGCATGCGAATCGACGAGCCGCTCAACGCGCACGAAGCCTTTCTCGAGGTGCGCGCCTCGGGCGAAATGGCGTCCGGCTCTACCGAGCAGCCGCGCTTCTCCGTCGCACTCGGCGATGATCTCGGCCAGGACGCCGGTGGAGCCTGCATCCTGGACCTCGGCCGCAAGCTGCGCACCGGAGAGACGTGGGCCGGGTTCCTCGAAGCGTACCTCGCATGCGACGTGAGGCATGACACGCTCGCCGCGTTCGGGCGTGACCTGCTCGGATGGCTCGTCCGCACGTCGGGTCTCGCGGACGCCTGGGCCGGCATCCGGGGGAGCGCGGGGCGGCAGCCGATCCTGCTCCACGTCGAGCTGGGCGACGGAACCGAGCCGTTCGCGCGCCTTCCGCTCGAGCTCCTCCATGACGAAGAGGGGTTCATCTTTGCGCGTCCCGGCGCCGGCCTGCTGCGCAGCCTCCGGAAGACCTCCGCGCGACCCTTCGAGTTCGCTCCGGCACCGCGCGTCCTGCTCGCTTGGGCTTGTCCTGTGGCTCCGGGGCTTCACGCGTTCGACCCACAGCCGCACGTCGATGCGCTCAAGGCGGCACTGGGGGAGGACGGCGTGACAGAGCTGCCGCGCGCGAGCGTCGAGGCGATCGAGGCGGCGCTCCGGGGCGCGCACGGGAGGAACTGTCCTTTCGACTACCTGCACCTCGTGGCCCACGGCTACCGCGACGATCTCACCGGCGGGGTCTGCCTCCACGGCCCGAGCGGCGCCTTGTGTTTCGTACCCGCGGATCGGCTGGCCAGCGCGCTGCGCGGCGTGGGGCTTCGCTTCGCGTTTCTCTGCTCGTGCCAGAGCGCAGTCACGGGCGAGCAGCCGGGCGATGCGTTCGGCGGGGTCGCTCAGCGACTCCTCGCCGACACGGGCGGCGACCTCCCCATGGTCGTAGCGACCCAGGCCAACCTGCCCGTCCGCGACAGTGCGACCTTGGCGGAGCGCTTCTATCGCCACCTCGGCGCCCGAGGTCGTCCAGCCGAGGCTCTCGCCCTGGCGCGTTACGAGGCTGCGAAGGGCGGTCGTCACTGGAGCGTGCCCATCCTGCTCGCCCGACCTCGGCTGCGCGGGTCGGGCAGCGCAGCCGACGCACGCGACGCCGCACCGGTGCCGTCGCGGTATTCGCTCTACCAGGCGCGAAGCGCGCTGGAGGAGGAGGGCCTGCTCGCGCTCAAGGAGCAGCGCCTCGTGTCCGTGGTTGGCCTGCCGGGAATCGGCAAGACGGAACTCGGGCGCGAACTCGCGCGGCGTGCGCTATCCGAGCGGCTCGTGGCGCGCGTGATCTACACCGAGGCGCACCTCGGCCTTGGCGTGGCGGGACTTCGTCTGCGCCTGGGGGCGACGCTCGGTCTGAAGGAAGCCCCCGTCGACGACCTCGCCGTGGCCGCCGCCTTGCGCGGGGACAGGCGGTCAGTGCTCGTCGTGGTGGACAACGTCGAGGACCTGATGCGTGACGACGCATCCCACGCGGCCTTCCGTGCCCAGCTCGACATCTTGCTGGAGCATGCGCCCAGCCTGCGTGTGCTGCTGACTACGCGCTGGCGCGTGGCGGGCACGCGCCAGCCGGAGCGCAGCGTACACGTGCCACCGATGTCGCGCGAGCAGACCGAGCGGTTGCTCGTCGCCGAGCTCACGGCGCACGGCGCGATGCAGGCGCGCTGGCCAGGTACCGCTGAATGGGCGCGGCTCCTGGAGGTCATCGACGGGCACCCGCGGTCGCTGCGGCTCATCGCGCGGCAGTTCACGGTGCGTGGGAAGGAGCTGGCGCACATCGTCAAGCGGCTGAACGAGCTGCGGGAGAGCGCGGTGGCCGAGCCGGATCTGCTCGGTAGGAAGCAGGCGTTCGATGCGCTCGAGGAGGCGCAGAGGGAGCGGCTGCGGAGTCTCATCGCGACCATGGACCTGTCGTTCGAGGCGCTCAAGGCGCAGCACCCGGAGGCCGTCGAGGCGTTCGTGGCGCTGTCGTTTTTTCCGGGCGGGCTGCCCTACCGCGTGGCCTACGAGGTGGCCGGAGGCGATGCGTCGCTCTCGCTCGAGCATCTGCTCCGCCTCAACCTGATCGAGTGGCACGACGAGCGGACGTTCTACCCCGTGCCGATCCACTGGTATGCGGAGCGCAGGCGGAAGGAACGACAGGTCGACGAAGCACCGATCTACAGGGCGGCGCTGGCCGCGTTCGCCGAGTTCGTGGAGGAGCGCCACGGCCGCATCGCCTCGGGAGAGGTCGACTGCGTGTGGCAGGTGGTCGCCGAGGAGGGGACGCTGCGAGAGCTCGCGCGCTGGGCGAGAGCGCATGGAGAACCCGGGCTGGACCGCTCCGCGATGGCGCGCATCGCTGCCGGAGCAGACGGTGCGCTCGGGTTTGCCACTCGCAACGAGATCCGTGATGACCTGCTGCGCGCGGGGCTAGAGTGCGCGCGGGCGCACCAGGATCGAGCCGGTGAGGCGAACTGCCTTCAGAGCCTTGGGGACCTGTTGAGGCGGGTGGATGATCTTGAGGGAGCGCGGAAAGCGTACGACGGCGCGCTGCCCATCTACCGAGAGATACGGGAGAGGCTCGGTGAGGCGAACTGCCTGAGGAGCCTTGGGGACCTGTTGATGCGGGTGGATGATCTTGAGGGAGCGCGGAAAGCGTACGACGGCGCGCTGCCCATCTACCGCGAGATACGGGCGAGGCTCGGTGAGGCGAACTGCCTGAGGAGCCTTGGGGACCTGTTGATGCGGGTGGATGATCTTGAGGGAGCGCGGAAAGCGTACGACGGCGCGCTGCCCATCTACCGCGAGATACGGGCGAGGCTCGGTGAGGCGAACTGCCTGAAGAGCCTTGGGGACCTGTTGAAGCGGGTGGATGATCTTGAGGGAGCGCGGAAAGCGTACGACGGCGCGCTACCCATCTACCGAGAGATACGGGAGAGGCTCGGTGAGGCGAACTGCCTGAAGAGCCTTGGGGACCTGTTGATGCGGGTGGATGATCTTGAGGGAGCGCGGAAAGCGTACGACGGCGCGCTGCCCATCTACCGAGAGATACGGGCGAGGCTCGGTGAGGCGAACTGCCTGAAGAGCCTTGGGGACCTGTTGATGCGGGTGGATGATCTTGAGGGAGCGCGGAAAGCGTACGACGGCGCGCTGCCCATCTACCGAGAGATACGGGAGAGGCTCGGTGAGGCGAACTGCCTGAGGAGCCTTGGGGACCTGTTGATGCGGGTGGATGATCTTGAGGGAGCGCGGAAAGCGTACGACGGCGCGCTGCCCATCTACCGAGAGATACGGGAGAGGCTCGGTGAGGCGAATTGCCTTCAGAGCCTTGGGGACCTGTTGATGCGGGTGGATGATCTTGAGGGAGCGCGGAAAGCGTACGACGGCGCGCTGCCCATCTACCGAGAGATACGGGCGAGGCTCGGTGAGGCGAACTGCCTGAAGAGCCTTGGGGACCTGTTGATGCGGGTGGATGATCTTGAGGGAGCGCGGAAAGCGTACGACGGCGCGCTGCCCATCTACCGAGAGATACGGGCGAGGCTCGGTGAGGCGAACTGCCTGAAGAGCCTTGGGGACCTGTTGATGCGGGTGGATGATCTTGAGGGAGCGCGGAAGGCGTACGACGGCGCGCTGCCCATCTACCGAGAGATACGGGCGAGGCTCGGTGAGGCGAACTGCCTGAAGAGCCTTGGGGACCTGTTGATGCGGGTGGATGATCTTGAGGGAGCGCGGAAAGCGTACGACGGCGCGCTGCCCATCTACCGAGAGATACGGGCGAGGCTCGGTGAGGCGAACTGCCTTCAGAGCCTTGGGCTTCTTGACCTCGTTTCCGGTGCGCCATCGCTGGCCTTTCAGCGCTTCCTCGAGGTACTCCGGGCGTTTCAGAACCACACACACCAGCTCGGGCAGCAGTCAGCGCATGGCTACCTTGCGCGTGCTGCTGCAATGGCTGGAGCGCTCGATCAGGCCTTGCTGCTGGCCGAGGCCTCGCTGGCGCTGGGGCGCCGCATTCAGGATCGCTTCGGACAAAGGATTACCCTCTCGTTCCAGATGGCACTCTTCCAGCAGCTGAATGACGTCTCCGGACTTCTCGCGACCACCATTCTCCTGCGCGACCTTCATACGATCCTGGGCGAGCAGGCCGAGGCCCAGCAGTGCTCGGCGTTCCTGGAAGAGGTTCAGAAGGCATGCCCGCAAGAGTTCTGGGTCTCGGTTCTGCAAGACCCAGAGTCCGTCAGGAAACACTCCATCGCCGCTGCACGCGATCGGTTCACCGGCGTAGGTCGCGGCATGTACGACCCACCTGGATGAGCTGAGCGGAGTGCGAGCTCATGGCCATCAAGGCGCCGCTCGCTCGGCTCGGACGCGCAAAGCGCCGGCTCGGACAGCGCTTGCCGGATAGGAAGGAAGGATCGCCTCCCGCCCTCTGGCTCACCGCTCCACGACGGCCGAGAGCGCCGCCGTGATCGCCCGGGAGACCTCGTCGACCGCGCCATCCCCGTCGATATGGATGACCCTGTCCCCCGGGACGAGCTCCTCCGCCCGGCGGTATGCCTCCGCGAGCCGCGCCTGCAGCTCGGTCTTCTCGAACAGCTCCTCCGCCCCCCCGCGGCCGCGGCGGCGCTTCTCGGCGATCTCGGGCGCCACGTCGATCACCACCGTGACGTCGGGCCTCAGGGCGTGGCGGTTGAGCTCACGGATCCATTCGACGATCGCCCCGGAGCCCGCCCCGTCCTCGCCCGCCGTCGTGGACTGGTAGGCCAGGCTCGACAGGTCGTAGCGATCCGAGATCACGACGTACCCGTCGCGGAGGAGCGGCTCGATCTCGGCGCCGAGGTGATCGAGGCGATCGGCCGAGAAGAGGAGCGCCATGATCTCCGCCTGGCGGGCGCCGGGAAGCGAGATCCGGTGGGTCAGGACCTGCCGGAGCAGCGCGCCCACCGGCCCGGCGGTCGGCTCTCGGGTGACGTGGACCATGCGCCGCGCCGCCCTGAGGTGCGCCGCGTAGCGCTCGGCCTGCGTGCTCGTGCCGGCGCCGTCGATGCCCTCGAACACCACGAAGACGCCACGGCCGGCCTCCCCCGCCGGGCGCGACGCGGGGCTCTCTTGCTCGCCTCTCGTCTTCGGCATCTAGCTCGCCTCCTCGCTCGACTCCGCGACGGGCGGCACGTCCTCACCGAGCACGACGTTGTCGATGAGCCGCGTCGTCCCGACGCGGACGGCGACCGCCAGCAGCGCCCGATCGCCGATCGCCGCGGAGCCGCTCCAGATCGCCAGGGACTCGGGATCGGCGAGGTCCACGTAATCGACGCTCGTCGCGGCGGCCGCGAGGCGCGCGCGCGCGGGCTCGAGGAGCGCCGCGGCGCGCCGCTCGCCGCGGGCGAAGGCGCGGCACGCGCCGGCGAGGGCGAGCGGGATGGCGCGCGCCGCGCTCCGCTGCTCGGGAGAGAGGTAGGCGTTCCGCGACGACATCGCGAGGCCGTCCGGCTCGCGCACCGTCGTGGCCCCGACGATCTCGACGGGCAGGAACAGGTCGGCGACGAGCCGCCGGATGACCTGGAGCTGCTGGTAGTCCTTCCGGCCGAAGACGGCGACGCACGGGCCAGCGAGCGAGAGCAGCTTCGTCACCACGGTGGCGACGCCCTCGAAGTGCACGGGCCGATGGACGCCGCAGAGCGGGCCCGCGGTCGCGCCGACGCGCACGCGCGTCTCCTCGCCGGGCGGGTACATCGCCGCGACGTCCGGCGCGAACACGCCGTCGGCGCCGGCCTCCGCGCAGGCGGCGAGGTCTCGCTCGAGCGTCCGCGGGTAGCGCGCCAGGTCTTCCCCCGCGCCGAACTGGGTCGGGTTGACGAAGAGGGTCACGGCCACGAAGTCCGACCTCCGCCGCGCCTCCGTGATCAAGGCGAGGTGGCCTGCGTGGAGCGCGCCCATCGTCGGGACGAGGCCGACGCGGCTCCCTCCCGCACGAGCCCGGTCGCACGCCACCCTGAGGTCGCCAGGATGTCGCCAAAACTCCATAGTTGAACCCTATCAGACGTACGGCAAAATCGGAGCTTCGATCATGGTTGACCCGCCGTCCACCCCAGATAGCGCCCTCGCTCCCGACTCAGAAGACGACGTGGATTCAGCTCGGGTCGCCGGGCCTGCGCCGCGCCCGAGCGGCCCCTCCAGCGCGCGGTCCGGGGGGAGCTCCGCTCCGTCCAGCGGCCCGGTGTCGATATCGGCCGCCCCGGGGGCGATCCCGATCGAGGGGGACCCGGCGCACTACCTGAACCGCGAGCTCTCGTGGCTCGAGTTCAACGCGCGGGTGCTGGCGGAGGCCAGGTCGCACGAGGTGCCGCTGTTCGAGCGCCTCAAGTTCCTGAGCATCTTCTTCTCCAACCTCGACGAGTTCTTCATGGTGCGCGTCGCCGGCCTCCAGGCGCAGACGCAGCGCACGATCGCCGAGGTCCCGCCGGACGGGCTCACGCCCCACGAGCAGCTCGTGGCGATCAGCGCGCGGGTCCACGCGCTCGTCGATGACGCCTACCAGCTGTGGCACTCGGATCTGATCCCGGCGCTCCAGCGCGCCGGCATCGTGATCGTCCGGCCCGATGAGCTCGACGCGACCGAGCTCGGCGCGCTCGACGAGCGGTTCCGCACGGACATCTTCCCGATCCTCACGCCGATCGCGATCGACCCGGGGCACCCGTTCCCGCACCTGCGCAACAAGATGATCAACCTCGGGATCATGTTCTCCCGGGAGCATGAAGCGCAGGAGCCCGGCTTCGCGGTCATCCAGGTGCCGCCGGGGCTGAGCCGGCTGATGCGGGTCCGCGTCGAGGGCGCGACGCGCGCGTTCGTCCTGCTCGAGGACGTGATCGCCCGGCACGTGAAGGATTTCTTCCCCTCGGGCAGGCTGCGCGGCACGTACCCCTTCCGCGTCACCCGGAACTGGGACCTCGAGATCGACGAGGAGGAAGGCGAGGATCTGCTCGAGACGATCCAGGCCGAGCTCCGCCGGCGCGATCGCGGCAACGCCGTGCGCCTGGAGATCGGCTTCGGCGAGGGCGCCGGCACCTCGGTCCAGCGGCTCTGCCGCGCGCTCAAGGTCGACGCGTCGCACGCCGTCTACCGGGTGCCTGGGCCGCTCCACATCGCCGACCTCATGGGCATCGTCGCGGACGACGAGCGCCGCGAGTACCGGGACGAGCCGTTCGCGCCGCAGGTCCCGCCGCTCTTCCGGGACGTCGAGGACGTCTTCGCCGTCATCCGGGAGCAGGACGTGCTCCTGCACCACCCCTACGAGTCGTTCGATCCGGTCGCGGAGTTCGTCTCCCGCGCCGCCGACGACCCGAACGTGCTCGCGATCAAGCAGACGCTCTACCGGACCGGCGGCGACTCGCCGATCCTCAAAGCGCTCGCGCGCGCGGCCGAGAGCGGCAAGCAGGTGACGGCGATCGTCGAGCTGAAGGCGCGGTTCGACGAGGCGAGCAACATCCAGTGGGCGAGGACGCTCGAGCAGAGCGGCGTGCAGGTGATCTACGGCCTGCTCGGGCTGAAGACGCACGCGAAGGCGCTGCTCGTGGTGCGGCGCGAGAAGGACAAGCTGCGCCGCTACGTGCACCTGTCGACGGGCAACTACAACCCGCAGACCGCGCGGCTCTACACCGACATCGGCCTGTTCACGGCGAACCGGGAGATCGGCGAGGACATGACGTCGCTCTTCAACCTGCTGACCGGCTACAGCGCGCCGCCCAAGTGGAACCGCCTCCTCGTGGCGCCGCTCGGCCTGCACGAGGCGGTGCTGGGCCTCATCGCGCGCGAGGAGGCCCACGCGCGGGCCGGGCGCAAGGCGGAGATCGTGGCGCAGATGAACGCGCTCGTGGACGTCGACGTCATCGACGCGCTCTACTCGGCGTCGCAGGCCGGGGTCGACATCAAGCTCGCCGTGCGCGGCATCTGCTGCCTCCGGCCGGGGATCCCGGGCCTGTCGGAGCGGATCCAGGTGCGCGCGATCATCGATCGTTTCCTCGAGCACAAGCGCCTGTTCCGGTTCGCGAACGGCGGCAGCGAGGAGATCTACATGTCGAGCGCCGACTGGATGCCGCGCAACTTCCATCGCCGCGTCGAGCTGATGATCCCGATCATCGAGCCCGCCACCCGCGCGCGCGTCGAGGACATGCTGAACACCGTGATGTCCGACACGGCGAAGACCTGGGAGCTCGCGAGCGACGGCAGCTACCACAAGCTCCAGCAGCCCGCCGGCGCCCCCCAGCTGCGGTCGCAGCACCGCTTCATCGAGCTCGCGCGCGAGCGGGTGAAGCTCGGCGATCCGCTGGCGCGCGGCGGCGGGCGCTTCCACATCCTCCGCATGCCCGCGGCCACGGACGACGGCGGGCCGCGCCACCGCAAGGGCGCCAAGAAGAAGAAGGGTCTGCCCTGAGCGACGACGCGCAGGAGCGGTAGAGGCCCCCCGCGACCCCGCGCGCGGGGAGGGGAGGATCGGGCGAGGGGAGCCCTTCAGAACTGCGTCTGCAGCGCGGCGGAGCCGGGGCCGAGCGAGAGCGTGGTCTGGGCCGACGCCTTGGGCGTCGCGTCGCTGACCGGCACCTTCTTCCCACCCATGACCCAGAGCGGGATGCCCACGGCGATCATGATGCCGCCCGCCACGGAGACGAGCGCGCCGGCGAGCTGGCGGCGCCCGTCGGAGCGCGTCTCGCAGATGCCCGTGAAGCCACCGAAATCGCAGTAGATCTCGTATCGGTTGCTCGCCGACGCGAGCAGGCCCGTCCCGGTGAAGAACGCGATCGTGCCGCCGGCGGTGAGCGCGATGCCGCCCAGCATGAGGCCCGGGCTCTTCCGGCGCAGGGGAACCGGGGGCGGAGCAGGCGGGATCTCCGCCGGGGCCACCGGGTAGCCCGGCGGGAGCGGAGGGTAGGCGCCGCCGTACGGAGCGTAGCCGCCCGGGGGACCAGGCGGCGGATAGCCCGGCGAGGCCCCTGGCGGAGCCCGCGGGGCCTCCTGCGGCGGCGCCGGGTAGGGGACCGCCGGGTACGGCGGCGCGGAGGCAGCGGGCGGCGCGGAGGCAGCGGGCGGCGCGGAGGCAGCGGGCAGCGCAGAGGCAGCCGGCGGCGCGGGTTGCGGCGCCGGCTGCGCGCCCGCCGTCGCCGCGGCGAGGAGGCCGGACAGCGCGACGCCGAGCGGCAGGGCGAGCGCCCGCGCGCGGGAGCGCGGCGAGCGGCCCGGCGTTCGAGCGGCGTCGGGCGAAGCATTCAAGCGAAGCATCTCGGGCGTCCTTTCATCACGGCGGTTGCGATCACTCGTGTGGAAGCTCGGCGGGCTTTTGCGCGGGCTCCGGCGGAGGCGCCGCCTCCGCTGTCGGCGCCCCCGCTGCCGGCGTCGCCCCTGCTGCCGGCGTCGCCCCCGCTGTCGGTGTCGTCACGGGCGGGGCGGCGGCCGGCTTCGGTGCGCTGGTGCGCTTCTTCGGCGGGGCGGCTGCGGCTGCTCCTGTGGCTGCTCCTGATGGAGAAGCGCTGGCAGCTGTCCCCTTTGGTGAGGCGCCGGCTGCAGCACCCTGCGGGGTTGCAGCGCGCGCCGTCTCCGCTGCGGGCGGTTCGGCGGTGACGATCGTCGGCGGCGACGAGTCGACCGGAGGTGGAGCCGGCAGCTCGTCGGTCGCCGTCGGCGCGGCGGGGGACGCGGTGGACGGCTCCGCGGCGTGGGTCTTTGCCGGAGCCGTTCTCGCGGGCTCCGGCGCGGCGCGCTCTGGGGCGCGGGGGGACTGCGCGGCGAACACGATCACCGCGGCGAGCGCCACGAGGCCCAGGAACACCAGGAGCGCGCGATCTCGCTTTGGCTTCGTCTGTGCGCTTCCGCCGCGCGCTCGCGCGGGCTGCGCCTCGACTCCGCCTCTCCGATGGGATCGATCGCCGGCGCCGCGCGCCCGCGCAGGCTCCGCGCTGCTCGGCGCAGCGGCGCCGCGTGTGCGCGCGCCGCGCGGGTCGTCGCCGCTTCGGCTCGCCGTCGGATCGACGCGCGCTACCGAGGGGCCTCGCGCTGTCGCGCTGCCGCCCTGATCGCCGCGCGACGAGGGCCCCGTGTCCACCTCGGACGCCGGCCTCGACGCAGCGCTGCTCTGCGGCGCCTTGCGCCGGCTTTCTTTACGCTGGGCGCGTGAAAGCTTCTTCGCCACGCAGCGACCGTACCGAACAGCAGGCGGGCCGCCAAGGGCCCGCGGCGCGTGCCGGCGTCCGACTCGTGCGGCGCGCGCAGGCTCCCGCGCGTCCCGGGAGCCGCGGTCGCACGCCGAGCGCCCCGTCGAACGAGACGCGCACGGACGGCCCCCGCCGCGCGCCGCGCCCACGAGCCCTTCGCGCGGGGCCGGGACGCGCAGAACACAGCCTCCGCAGGCGCGGCGGGACCGACGCGCCCGACACGAACGATGCCGCGCCTCGGCCAGCGCAACGGACGAGACCGACGAGACCGACGCGACCGACGCCAGCGACGTGAACAACGCCAGCGACGTGAACGGCGCCAGCGACGTGAACGGCGCGACCGACGCGGCGGGCGCGACGCACGGGATCGACGCGAACGAACGGCACGCCGGCGTATCCAACACGAACGGGTGTCGTCCCGCTTGACATGGGTCGCCTCCTGGGTATCCTGCGCGTCCCCATCCCTCAGGTGGAAATCCGCGTCACTATGCCGACCATCAGCCAGCTCATCCGCCAAGGCCGCGAGGCCGCTCGTTACAAGACGGCCTCTCCTGCGCTCAAGTCCTGCCCGCAGCGGCGAGGCGTGTGCGTACGTGTTTACACCACGACGCCGAAGAAGCCCAACTCTGCGCTCCGCAAGGTCTGCCGCGTCAGGTTGAGCAACCAGATGGAAGTGACGAGCTACATCCCGGGCGAAGGCCACAACCTGCAGGAGCACTCGGTCGTCCTCATCCGTGGCGGCCGTGTCAAGGACCTGCCGGGCGTGCGCTACCACGTCGTCCGCGGCACGCTCGACGCGTCCGGCGCTGCCGGGCCTAGCTCCACCAACAAAGCGACCCGCAACCGCAAGCGCTCGAAGTACGGCGTGAAGCGCCCGAAGGCGTGACGGCCTGACCGCGCGAAAGCCAGCAGAGGAACGAAGATGCCCCGTCGTCGCGAAGTCCCGAAGCGGAAGATCATTCCGGACCCGAAGTACAAGGACAAGCTCGTCGCCAAGTTCACGAACTCCCTGATGCAGTCGGGCAAGAAGGCGACTGCCGAGGGGATCCTCTACGGCGCGTTCGACATCGTGCGCGACCGGTTCAAGGAGGAGCCGATCGACGTCTTCCGCAAGGCGCTCGACAACGTGAAGCCGAAGCTCGAGGTGAAGAGCCGGCGCGTCGGCGGCGCGACCTACCAGGTCCCCGTCGAGGTTCGCCCCGAGCGTCGCGTCGCGCTGGCGATGCGTTGGCTCGTGACCTACTCGCGCGGCCGCGGCGAGAAGACGATGCGCGAGCGGCTCGCCGCCGAGCTCGTCGACGCGGCGCAGAACCGTGGCAACGCGGTCAAGAAGCGCGACGACACGCACAAGATGGCGGAGGCCAACAAGGCGTTCGCCCACTATCGCTGGTAGGTCAGCGAGGCCAGCGCAGATCCCGGATCTGCGCTGGTTCGTCATTTCAGGTCCCATCCCCAGGCGAGGAGACGCGTAGAGCGAGATGGCACGGCTGACATAAGGATCGGGTTACAGAGCCGGTCCTCTCGAGGGAGCGCGACAGCGCTCGCCCTCGCGGGACCTAGAAAAGCTGCTGCTGTACCCCGACACCCTCTCCAGGTTCAAGTGCTTGCCACAACAGAGGCGGGCCGGGCTGGAGAGGGTGTTTTGCATCCTGAGTCCGGAAACCTCACCCCACGCATCACACGACGGAGAAGGATAAAGTGGCACGCGAGTACAGCCTGGAACGGACGCGCAACATCGGGATCATGGCCCACATCGATGCGGGCAAGACCACGGTCACCGAGCGCATCCTTTATTACTCGGGTGTCAACTACAAGATCGGCGAGGTCCACGAGGGCGCAGCCACGATGGACTGGATGGTCCAGGAGCAGGAGCGCGGCATCACCATCACGTCCGCCGCGACGAACTGCTTCTGGGCGCCGGAACAGGGCCCCGAGAAGGGCGTCTCTCACCGGATCAACATCATCGACACGCCCGGTCACGTCGACTTCACCATCGAGGTCGAGCGGAGCCTCCGCGTGCTCGACGGCGCGGTGGCGGTGTTCGACGGCGGCAACGGCGTCGAGCCGCAGAGCGAGACGGTGTGGCGGCAGGCGGACAAGTACGGCGTCCCGCGCATCGCGTTCATCAACAAGATGGACAAGATCGGCGCCGACTTCGACATGTGCGTCGACTCCATCCGCGAGCGCCTCGGCGCGAACCCGGTGGCGATCCACTACCCGCTCGGCGCGGAGGACTCGTTCCGCGGCGTGATCGACCTCGTGACCCTCCGGGCCGCCGTGTTCGACGAGGAGACGAAGGGCCAGCGCTACGACTGGCAGGAGATCCCGGCCGACCTCCTGCCGCGGTGCAAGGAGCTCCGCGAGAAGCTCATCGAGGCGTGCGCCGACGCGAGCGACAAGGTGATGGAGAAGTTCATCGCCGGTGAGATCGACCAGATCGCCGAGCAGGAGATCCACGCGGCCATCCGCGCGGGCACCCTCGGCTTCAAGATGGTCCCGGTCCTGTGCGGCTCTGCGTTCAAGAACAAGGGGGTCCAGCTCCTGCTCGACAGCGTCGTGAACTACCTGCCGTCGCCGGTCGACATCCCGGCCGTCGAGGGGACGCTGCCCGACAAGAAGGAGAAGGTCGTCTCGCGCAAGGCGAGCGACGAAGAGCCGTTCGCGGCGCTGGCGTTCAAGGTCATGAACGACCAGTTCGGCAACCTCACCTTCTTCCGTGTCTACTCCGGTACGACGAAGAGCGGCGTCAGCGTGCTCAACTCGACGCGCGGCAAGCGGGAGCGCTTCGGGCGCATCCTCCGCATGCACGCGAACAAGCGCGAGGAGATCGACGTCTGCTACGCGGGCAACATCTACGCTGCCGTGGGGCTGCGCGACACCCGCACCGGGGACACTCTCTGCGAGGAGAAGAACCCGATCGTGCTGGAGCGGATGGAGTTCCCCGACCCCGTGATCTCGATCGCCATCGAGCCGAAGACCAAGGCCGATCTCGACAAGCTCGGGCTCAGCCTGCAGAAGCTCGCCTACGAGGACCCCTCGTTCCGCACGTTCACGAACGAGGACACGGGCCAGACGATCATCGCCGGGATGGGCGAGCTCCACCTCGAGATCATCGTCGACCGCCTGAAGCGCGAGTTCAAGGTCGACGCCAACGTCGGCAAGCCCGAGGTCGCCTACAAGGAGACCATCTCGAAGAAGGCGACCGACGTGGAGGGGCGCTTCGTCCGGCAGTCGGGCGGACACGGCCAGTTCGGTCACGTGAGGATCGACATCGAGCCGGCCGAGCGCGGCGCGGGCTTCGTGTTCGAGAACGACATCGTCGGCGGCATCATCCCGAAGGAGTTCATCCCCTCGATCGAGAAGGGCATCCGGGACGCGATGGGCCGCGGCGTGCTCGCCGGCTACCCCGTCGTCGACATCAAGGTGCGGCTCCACTTCGGCAGCTACCACGAGGTCGACTCCTCCGGGCCCGCGTTCGAGGTCGCCGCGTCGATGGCCTTCCAGGACGGCGCCAAGAGGGCGGGGCTCGTGCTCCTCGAGCCGATGATGGCCGTCGAGGTCGTGTCGCCCGAGAACTACCTCGGGGACGTCATCGGAGATCTCAACTCGCGGCGCGGCCGCATCCTCGATATGGGGCAGCGCGCGAACACCCGGGTGATCCGCGCGGAGGTCCCGCTCGCCACCATGTTCGGTTACGCGACCGACGTCCGTTCCAAGACGCAGGGCCGCGCGACCCATTCGATGCAGTTTTCTCATTACGCACCGGTTCCAGCAGCGATCCAGGAAGAGATCGTCGCCAAGCAGCGAGGTTAAAGAGACGCCATGGCCAAGGAGAAATTCACTCGTACGAAGCCGCACGTGAACGTGGGCACCATCGGTCACATCGACCACGGCAAGACCACGCTCACCGCGGCGCTCGTCAAGGTGCAGTCGAAGCGCAACCTGGCGAAGGCGATCTCGTACGCCGACATCGCGAAGGGCGGGACGGTCCGTGACGAGACCAAGACGGTGACCATCGCGGCGGCGCACGTCGAGTACGAGTCGGCGAACCGCCACTACGCGCACGTCGACTGCCCCGGGCACGCCGACTACATCAAGAACATGATCACCGGCGCGGCGCAGATGGACGGGGCGATCCTCGTCGTGTCGTCGCTCGACAGCGTGATGCCGCAGACGCGCGAGCACGTGCTGCTCGCCCGGCAGGTCGGCCTGAACCACATCGTCGTGTTCCTCAACAAGTGCGACGCGGTGGACGACCCGGAGATGCTCGACCTTGTCGAGATGGAGGTCCGCGAGCTCCTGTCGAAGTACAAGTTCGACGGGGACAACGCGCCGGTGGTCCGCGGCGCGTCGCTGCCCGCGCTCCAGGGCGACCCGAAGTGGGAGGAGACGATCCAGCAGCTCCTCAGCGCGCTCGACAGCTACATCCCCGAGCCGGTGCGCGACATCGACAAGCCGTTCCTGATGGCGATCGAGGACGTGTTCTCGATCAAGGGCCGCGGCACGGTGGCCACGGGCCGCATCGAGCGCGGCGTGATCAAGGTCGGCGACGAGGTGCAGATCATCGGCTTCAAGGACACGAAGAAGTCGGTCGTGACCGGCGTCGAGATGTTCCGCAAGCTGCTCGATCAGGGGCAGGCGGGCGACAACGTCGGGTGTCTGCTCCGCGGCGTGGAGAAGGAAGAGATCGAGCGCGGCCAGGTGCTTGCGAAGCCCGGGTCGATCACGCCGCACACGAAGTTCACCGGTGAGGTGTACGTCCTCAAGAAGGAGGAGGGCGGGCGCCACACGCCGTTCTTCACCAACTACCGGCCGCAGTTCTACATCCGGACGACGGACGTGACCGGCACGGTGAACCTCCCCGAGGGGGTGAAGATGGTGATGCCGGGCGACAACATCACGATGACGATCGAGCTCATCGCCCCGGTCGCGCTGGAGGAGCAGATGCGCTTCGCCATCCGCGAGGGCGGCAAGACGGTGGGCGCCGGCGTCGTCACCAAGATCCTCGCGTAGGAAGAGCACCATGCCTGATACAACCAAGATCCGGATTCGCCTCAAGGCCTTCGACCACCAGCTGCTCGACAAGTCGACGAGCGATATCGTCGAGACGGCGAAGCGGACCGGGGCGCACGTCGCGGGGCCCATCCCGCTGCCCACCGAGATCCGCCGTTACACGGTCCTGCGGGGGCCCCACGTCGACAAGAAGTCGCGCGAGCAGTTCGAGATCCGGACGCACAAGCGGCTTCTCGACATCATCGAGCCGACGCAGCAAACCCTCGACGCGCTGATGAAGCTCGACCTTTCGGCCGGCGTCGACGTCGAGATCAAGAGCTAGGAGTCCAGGTACCATGAAGGTTACCGTTTACAACCTCAAGCGGGAGCAGGTCGGCGAACTCGACCTCTCGGACGAGGTCTTCGGGACCGAGGTGAAGGAGCACCTCTTCTACGAGGTCGTGAAGGCGCAGCTCGCGTCCCGCCGCTCGGGCACCAAGGCCACCAAGGAGCGGAGCGCGGTCGCCGGCTCCACGAAGAAGCTCTATCGCCAGAAGGGCACCGGCCGCGCTCGCCAGGGCTCGATCCGCGCGCCGCACCACGCGGGCGGCGGCATGGCGCACGCCCTGGAGCCGAAGGACTGGTCCTACCGTCCCCCGCGCAAGGTGCGGATCGGCGCCCTGAAGAGCGCGCTCTCGCTCTTCGCGAAGGAGGGCCGGCTCATCGTGCTCGACAGCCTCGAGGTCTCCGAGATCAAGACCAAGGCGATCGCTGCCACGCTGACGACGCTGCAGGCGGATCGGAAGTCGCTGGTCGTCGACACGGCCGGCAACGACAAGCTGGTGAAGAGCCTCCGCAACCTGGAGAACCACCAGTACCTGCCGCCGGAAGGGGTCAACGTCTACGACCTCCTCAGGCACGACCACCTCATCGTCTCGAGGGACGCCGCCAAGGCGCTCGAGGCGCGTTGCCTTCGCTAGTCAGGGGAGTCCGACATGCAGCCCGAGCAGATCATCCGCCGGCCAATCATCCTCACGGAGAAGTCGAGCCGGCTCCGCGACCAAGGCAACAAGGTCATCTTTGAGGTCCGCCGCGAGGCGAACAAGATCCAGATCAAGGACGCCATCCAGACGCTCTTCAAGGTGGGCGTGGTGGACGTCAACACGCTGATCATGCGCGGCAAGGACAAGCGCATGGGGCGCGGCTACGCGAAGCTGCGTAATTGGAAGAAGGCGATCGTCACCCTCAAGGAGGGTGACGAGATCCAGTTCTTCGACGAGAAGGCGGAATAGCGATGGGAATCAGATCCTTCAAGCCGACCTCGCCGGCGCGGCGTTACTACTCGGTCAGCGACTTCAAGGAGATCACGAAGGTCGAGCCCGAGCGGTCGCTGCTGGAGCAGCAGACGTCCACCGGCGGCCGGAACAACAACGGCCGGATCACGTCGCGGTTCCGCGGCGGTGGTCACAAGCAGCGCTACCGGATCATCGATTTCCGGCGCGACAAGATCGGCGTCCCGGCGAAGGTCGCCGCGATCGAGTACGACCCGAACCGGACGGCGCGCATCGCGCTCCTGCACTACGTGGACGGCGAGAAGCGCTATATCCTGGCGCCCGACGGCCTCGCGGTGGGGGCGACGCTGCTCGCGAGCCGGAACGCGGACATCAAGCCTGGCAACAGCCTGACGCTCCGCTTCATCCCGCCCGGCACCTCGATCCACAACGTCGAGGTCAAGAAGGGCAAGGGCGGTCAGCTCGTGCGCTCGGCCGGCGTGGCTGCGCAGCTCATGGCGAAGGACGGCGACTATGCGCAGGTCCGCCTCCCGAGCGGTGAGATCCGCAAGGTGCACCTCGATTGCCGCGCCACGATCGGGCAGGTGTCGAACTCCGAGCACGCGAACATCAGCCTCGGCAAGGCGGGGCGTTCGCGCTGGCTCGGGCGCCGGCCGCACAACCGCGGTGTCACGATGAACCCCGTCGATCATCCGATGGGCGGTGGTGAGGGCCGGACGAGCGGCGGGCGCCATCCGTGCTCGCCGTGGGGTCAGCTCTCGAAGGGCCTCAAGACGCGGAACAACAAGCGCACCGACGGGATGATCGTTCGGCGGCGCGGGACCAAGGGTTAGTCATGCCGAGGAGCATCAAGAAAGGGCCCTTCATTGACGGTCACCTGCTGGAGAAGATCCAGGCGGCCCAGGCGACCAATGCCAAGAAGGTGATCAAGACGTGGTCGCGCCGCTCGACGATCCTGCCCGAGTCGGTCGGCCTGACCTTCGCCGTGCACAACGGGAGGAAGTTCGTTCCCGTGTTCGTGACGGAGAACATGGTCGGCCACAAGCTGGGTGAGTTCGCCCCGACGCGCACGTTCCACGGCCACTCCGGGGACAAGAAGTCGAAGGTCACCAAGGGCCCGGGCGGTCGCTGATCGCTCCGCGTCGACCGCGAGCGCATCCGACATGAAGCGGGCAGGGTCGCAGCAGCGACCCTGCCCGTTCCTTTTCGCGCAGCTACGACCTGAGCGCCGCCAGCACTGGCGTCGGCGCCTAGAAGGTGCCGCGTAGCCCGGCGAAATCAGGGCCGACGAGCAGCTGCGTCGAGGCCGTGGCGCTCTGCGAGCCGCCAGCGCCGCCCCCGGTGAAGCTCAGGATGAGCAGGGTCGTGCCCGTGACGAGCCCGAGCGCGCCGACCACGACGCCGATGTTCGCGACCGTCTTCTGGGTCTTGCCGGCGTCGACGTCGTCCTGGCGATCGGCGGGGCAGGGGCCCCTGCAGGTCTCGGTGAGATCGCTGTAGGTGCTGTTCGCCATCAGCCCGGCGACGGTGAACATCGCGAGCCCCGCGACACCCACGCCGCCAGCGGCGTAGGCATAAGGCCGCAGGTACGCGCGCGGCGAGGGCGCTTCCGAGAAGGGCGGGCTCGGGCCCTCGTCGAGGAGCGCCGGAGAGCCGGAGCCGGCCTCGGTCGGGCCGCTCGGCTCGGCGTCGAGCGCGACGGTCTTCGCTTCGCCCGCCGAGAGATCGACGGTCTGCGGCGTCGAGGTGAGCTTGGTGCGCAGGACGATCTCGGTCTTGCCGGGCTTGACCGGGAACGGCTTGCCCCAGCGCTCGCGCGGGACGTCCTTGCCGGCCACCGCGAGCGAGGTCGCCGCGTCCGGGTGCGCGACCGTGACCGTGACGAGGGCGATCTTGCGCGCGAGGTCGTCGCGCTCCAGCTGCGCGGTCTGCTCCGTCTGGGCATAGCGCGGCTCGTCCTTCGCCCGCGACGCGGCCTCCGCCGCGACCTGATCGAACTCGAGGTACGCCTCGACGTGATCGCCCAGATCCGCGAGGCAGCGCGCGATGTAGAGGCGGGAGTTCGGGCTCGGCACGGTGGCGTACGAGGCCCGGAACTGCTCCAGCGCAAGCGCGTAGCGCTTGCTCTCGTAGAGGGCGGCGCCCTTCTTGAAGTGGTTCTGCGCCTTCTCCACCGCGTCCGGCGCGGGCGTCGCCGCGGCGCCGTCCGCGCCGGCTGCGGGCCCGGGGAGCGTGCACAAGCACAGGCAAGATGCCGCACCGAAGAGCAGCGCACGGAGCCAGGGTCGAGATCGCACGGTGTTCAGATACCCGATGGGTTGTACTTCTTCTTGGGGGTGGGTTTGCCGGTCGTTGCCGGCTTGGGCGCAGGCTTCGCCGGCGTGGACGTCGTCCGGGGGCGCGGGGTCGACGGGGGGGGCGACGCCTGCGGCGCGGCGATGGGCTGCGCCGTCGCTGCCGCGGCCGCCTTGGCCGTCTGGGAAGGCGCCGGCTCCGCCGCGGGAGGCGTCGGCGAGGGCGCTGGCGCCGCCTCGGGAGGCGTCGCCGACGCCTCGGGAGCGGGCGGCGACGCCGGCTCCGCCACCTGAGGCGCCGCCGGCGAAACGGGCGCAGCCGGGACGACCTCCGCCGCAGCCGAGGTGGTGTCGGCCGCCGCGGCCGCGGGCAACGCATCGACGCGCGCCTTGCCGATCTCCGGACGCGAGCGCTCGTCGCCGCCGCGCACGACCAGCGCGACGGCCCCGAGCGCCACGCAGAACATCGCCGCGCCAGCCACGATCAGCTGGAGCCGCTTGCGCCGCTCCGCGGTCTCGAACGATCGGTCGACCGCCGTGACCTCGCCGACGTCGTTGGCGAGGCTCCGCGAGCCGCGCCTCGCGAGGCGTTCGCTGAGCGCCGCGGCCCGGGACGCGGGCGGATCCGCCGGCGCGAGCACCTTCGTGGCGGGCACGCCGGCCGCCGGGAGGATCCGCTTGGCGGACGGGCCGAGCGGCTTGCCCTCGCGGGCGGCGGGCCGCGGGCTCACCGGCTCGGCCGGCTCGCCGGGCGCGACGTCGGCCTGCAGGGCGGGCGCGATGATGAGCCGCGGCGGCACGCCGGCAGGCTGCGCCGGCACGGCGATCTCTTCGAACGAGATCGGCTCCAGGCTGACCGGCGGCTCCTCGTCCTTCTCCGCGGTCGGTGACGCGGCCCCTCCGCTGGACGCCGGGACGGCGCCGGCCGGCGCCGCTGCCGCAGGGGGAGACCCCGCCGCGGCGGCGGGAGCGCCCTCGCGTGAGCCCGCGCCGACGTCGGCCAGCGCAGCGTGGCCCTCCAGCGAGGCCCCGGGCCGGCGCTCCGAGTTCACGGCCGCGCCTGCGTCGACGGCCGCGATCGCGTCGCGGAGCTCCTGCGCGCGCTTCGACTGGATCTCGCCGATCGCCTGCCGCACGAAGGCCGCCACGTCCTCGTCGGTCGTGGGCTCGCCGAGCGTCGACGCGACCTGATCGATGGCCCGCTGCATCTCCGCGCACGTCGAGAAGCGGCTCTCGGGGTCCTTCTCGAGCGCCTTGAGGATGATCCTGTCGAGCTCGGGGTGGATCGCTCCGTTCAGCTCGCGCGGGGGGAGCGGGTTCTTGATGGTGATGTTCTCGATGGTCGCGAGCTCGGTCTCGGCGCGGAAGGGGTGCAGCCCCGTCGTGAGCACGTACAGCAGCGCGCCGAGCGAGAAGATGTCGCTCCGGCGATCGATGGGGAGCCCGCCGAGCTGCTCCGGCGAGAGGTACGGCGTCTTCCCCTTGACGATGCCGCCAGCGCGCGTGACGTGCAGGCGCCCCTTCGACTTCGCCACGCCGAAGTCGACGATCTTCACGAACCCGGCGGTCGAGATGAGCACGTTCGCCGGCGAGATGTCCCGGTGGACGAGGTCGAGCAGCACGCCGCTGTCGTCGCGCAGCTCGTGCGCGTTGTGGAGCCCCGCGCAGATCTGCGAGGCGATGCGGAGCACGATCCGCTGCGGGATGCCCCCGAGCCGCTTCGCGGCCTTCTGCAGCGTGCCGGCCGTCTCGCCGTCGACCCACTCCATCACGATGTAGAGGACGTCGTCCTCCTCGCCGAGGTCGAGGATCTCGACCACGTTGGGGTGCCGGATCCGCGCCGCGACCCGCGCCTCGTCGAGGAACATCGACTCGAAGTCGGGGTCGTCGGAGACGTCGGGAAGCATCGTCTTGATGGCGACGATCTTCCTGAAGCCGCGGGTGCCCTGGAGGCGCGCGGCCCAGACGGCCGCCATGCCGCCCTTGGCGACCGGCATGAGGATCTCGTAGCGGCCGAGGGTGCTCCCCGGGCCCAGCTGGTCCACGGCCGACGCCGCGCGACCCCAGAGCTTGTTCGGGCCCTGCATCCCGGTCGGCGTGGCGACCGTCCTGCTGGAGGTCGATGCCGGACCGTTGCCGCGCGCGCCCTCCTGCGTCGCAGCCACCGCAGGCGCACCGCCCGGAGGCGCGGCCGCCGCCGGCGGGGGCGGCGGGGTCTTCGCTGCGACAGGGATGGCAGGCGCGGTGGCCGACGCGGGCGCGACGGGGGGCAGCGGCTGAGAGGGCTCAGCCGACGCGGCCGGCGCGGGTGCAGCGGGCGGGAGGGGCGCCGACGGTGTCACCGGCGCGCGGCTCGTGGCCGTCGCCAGCGGCGGCGCGGGCGTGGCGGCCGCGCGTGGCGCCGGCGTCACGGCGGGCACCACGGGCGTGCGGCGCGTCGCAGCGGCCGGCGGCGCCGGGGGCGGCACAGGTACCCGAGGCGTCGGAGGGCTCGGCGCGAACGCTGGCACGACGGCGGCAGGCGCTGCAGCGGCGACCTTGCCATGCGCCTCGGGCTGCGCCGGCGACGCCGCGCGAGCCGGCGGCGGCGGGCGAGGTGGCCTCGGGGACGGCCCTCCCAGGGCTGGCGTCGGCGGCTTCGGCGCCGTCCCTTCGGCCGGCGTCGGCGTCGCCCGCGCCGCCCCGACGGGGTCGCCCAGATCGCCCGGGCGCGGCGCGGCCGGCCGCGCGGGCGGCTGCTCCTTCGCCGTGGCCGCCCCCGTCGCTGCGGCGCGCTCGGTGCTCGCCCCGGCGGCGGCGCGGTCCTCCGTCCCCTGGCCCGACGGCTCGATCCGCGGAAGGGTCTGTGCGGGGCGCCGCGGCCCGGGCAGGTCGCGGGCGGGGACCTCGTCCACCGAGCCCCACCCGGTGTCGACGCTGGCGTGCGCAGCATCGGTGCCCGCAGGTCCCGCGCCGTTCGACGCGCCTGCGCCGGCCGCTGGCTTGGCCGCCAGGCCGTTCTTCGGCGCGGCGGCGTCCTTCGTCGCCGTCGCGCCGCTCGTCGGGCGCACCTGGCTCGCGGCGATCGCGCCGCCCGCGGCCACCGGCGGCGCGCCAGGCGTCGCGCCGCGCGCGCGCGGCGACGGCGCGGTGATCGCCTGACGCGGGCTGTCGCCGCGGGGGGAGAGCGCGCCGTCGGCCGCGGGGATCGCCACGCCCACCAGCGTCATCCCCCGCGCGCGCGGCGGCGGCCGCGGCTCGTCCGCGCCAGCGGGGCTCGCCATGGCCGCCGCGATCATCGTCCTGCGCGGCTCGATCGTCTTGCCGGCCAGCCTGCTCACCGCCGCGGCCACGTCCTCGTCCCCGGCGATCCGCCCTGCTCCCGCGGCCTCCAGCGCCGCGAGCATCGCCGAGGCGCTCTCGAAGCGGCGCGCCGGATCGCGCTCGAGCGCCGCCTGGACGACATCGACGACCTCGGCCGGGACGGCGCCCCCGGCGAGCCCCGCGAGCTGGGGGATCGGCGCCGACTGCACCTTCTGGATGACCGCGGCCTCCAGCTTCGACGAGAACAGCCGCTGCCGCGCGAGCAGCTCCCAGAGGACCACGCCGACCGAGAAGAGATCCGCGCGCGGATCGAGCGGGGCTTCCGCGTGCGCTGCCATCGCCTTGACCCGCTCGGGCGCGGCATAGGCCAGCCGATCGGGGTTCCTCGTCCCCATGGGCGCGAGCCCGGCGATGGCCCGCGCGACGCCGAGCCCGCCGACCCGGGTGACGCCGTCGATGCCGACGGAGACGTGGGTCGGGTTCAGCTCGCCGTGAACGAGCGGCGCCGGCTGCGCCGCGTGCGCGGACGCGAGCGCGCGCAGCACGTCGATCGCGATCCGGAGGGACACCGGCGGCGGCAGCCCCTCGGCGCCGGCCAAAGGCACCAGCGCGCCCAGCGGCTCGCCCTCCACGTACTCCGAGACGATGAAGACCTCGCCGTCGGCGACGCGGGCGTCGAGCACCGAGAGCACGTTGGGGAAGCGGACCTGCTGCGCCATCCCGGCTTCGCGGAGGATGCTGTCGGCGGTCTCGGCCCTCTTCGTGAGGTGCCGGTAGATGCGGAGGATCGTGACAGGCAGCGCGCTCTTCGCCTCGCCCTCGTCGGAGGACGCCCGCGCGAGCCACGTGGAGCCGATGCCACCGCCGGAGAGCTCTCTCAGCAGCTCATAGTTGCCGAGTCGCGAAGCAGAGCCCGCACCGGGCGGCCTGTCGAGAGCCATGGGATTCGCATGCTAACAGGACGTCAGAAGCTGGATCCAGCGTTCACGGCCGACGACTCGGCGAGTTTGGGCGTGTCCGGAGCGCCCTGTCAGGTGGGCCTCGCATGGGATCCAAGCGGGCGCTGGACGGTCGGGCCAGCGCCGCGCGTGCGGCGAAATGCCACGCGCTCGCGAGACCTCGCCCGCGTGTGGGCGCTGCGCGCGCGGCCGGGCACACGTCCGCGACGAGCCGCAGGCCGCGCGGCGAGGGCGCTCCGCGAAGGCGCGCCACCGCTGCGCGATCATGTCCGGAGCGAGGGGCGCGGGCCCCCTCAGCTCGCACACAGGCGCTGGGGTGTGGGGAGCTCGGTGTGGGGCGCCGGCTCGGCGAGCTCAGGGGCGCGAGACGCTGGACACGCGGAGCGCACCGGGGTGAACGGTCAGCGTCACGAACCTGGTTCGGCGCTCGTGGCTCGAGAAGGCGCTCGCGGCGACGGGGATCCCGTGCCGGAGCGCCACGGCGACGTGGGGGCCCGGATCGACCCGGATTGCCCGCGACGGCTTCGTCACCTCGCCGTCGAGCAGCAGCGTCACGCCGTCGGTCGCGCCGGCGAGGTTCAGCACGATCCTCGGCATCCGTCCCTCGAGGTCCTCGAGGCGCGCGTCGATCTCGGCGAGCACCCCCGGCGACGCCTTCCGCGCGTCCGCGTCCGCGTCCGCGATCGCACGCGCGTTGTGGTATGTCCGCTCGGCCGTGCGCAGCCGGCCGAGCCGCTCGTGACAGAGGCCGATGTGGTACGTCACGTTCGCCGTCGGCCGCCGGCGGGCGATCGACTCGAACCTGTCCAGCGCGTCGGCCCAGCGCCCCGCGATCTCGAGCGTCAGCCCCTGCGCAAACTGGAGCCTCAGCGCGCGCGTCACGCTGTCGTCCTGCGCATGCAGCCAGGAGGGCGAGAGCAGCGCCCAGCAAACGAGCCCGAGCGCGGCGGCGCGCCGCCAGCGGCGTCGGCGAGGAGCGGTGATCGGTGCGGCGCTGGTCATCAGAACCCGGGGCTCGTGATGCGGGGTCGAGATGGCCCGCGCGGCGCTTGCCCGCGCGGGGGCTTGTCCTCGTAGGCCGACGAGACGTCGTCGCTGCCCGGGTCCCTCGAGGCGCGCTCGGGCGAGCCCGGCGCGCCGCCGCGGCTCGCCGCGTCCCGTGGCCGCGCGTCGCCGCGCGTCGCCTCGGGGGCGCTGGCGCTGCGCCGCCAGGCGGCGCCGCCGTCGGCGAAGGCCGTGGCCAGCACGGGGCGGAGGCTCTCGCGCGCCGCGCTCTCGGGCCCCGCGTCCGCCTGCTCCCGCAGCGCGGCCGAGCCGAGCGCCGCCGCGAGCGCCGCGGCGCCCGCGAGCCGGATCGCCAGGATCGTCCTCGCGCGGCGCGCCGCGCCCTGCGGGGCGGCGGCCCCCTGCGTGCGCCCGATCGTCGTCGCCTCCCGCCATCGAGGCGCCCGTGGCGCCCGGGTCCAGAGCCGCTCGAGGGCGCGAACGGCGAGCCTCGGGGGCGCGGCGAGCGCGCCGCGGGCTCGCGTCACCTCCTCGGCCCGCGAGCGAGAGGCCGGCGGCGAGAGGATCACGATCGGCGCGGGCGCGCTCGCGCCGAGATCGTCGAGCGCGGCCTTCAGATCCGCGCGCAGCGAGGCCGCGTCCGGGTAGCGCCGCGCCGGGTCCTTCTCGAGACACCGGCCGGTGATCTTCCGGAGGCGCGGCGGGATCGAGCTCGGCAGCGGCGCGGGCTCGGTCTCGAGGATGCGCCGGAGGACCGCGTGGTGGTTGCCTCCCGTGAACGGCTGCGCGCCGCTGAGCGCCTCGTAGAGCATGACGCCGACCGCCCAGAGATCGGCGCGCGCGTCGATGGTGCGCTTGCCGAGCGCCTGCTCCGGGCTCATGTACGAGGGCGTCCCGAGCAGCTGTCCGTCGATGGTGATGGCGTCGCCCGCGCCCGTGAGCTGGCTGATGCCGAAGTCGACGATCTTCGGCACGATCCCCTCGCCGGGGACCGCCGCCATCATGATGTTCTCCGGCTTGATGTCGCGGTGCACGACGCCCTCGGCGTGGGCGGCCGAGAGCCCGCAGCACACCTCGATGAGGACGGGCACCACCTCCTCGGGCGGCAGCGGCCGGTTCGGCTGGAGGCGGTCAGCGAACGGCGAGCCCCGCAGGAGCTCGAGGGCCAGGAACAGGTAGCCCTCGTCCTGGAGCTCGCCGGCGTCGACGACGCCGACGATGTTCCGGTGCTGGAACTTGCCGATGATCTTCGCCTCCCGGATGAAGCGCCCGACGACCTGCTCGTCCCGGAGCGCCGGGGACAGCTTGAGCGCCACGTCCCGGCCGATGAGCTCATGGCGCGCCCACCACACGCTCGACATCCCACCCGCGCCGATCTGCCGGATCAGCCGGAAGCGACCTCCTGCAACGTCCCCGGCATGAAGCATGTGCCCCCTTCGCCCATCGCGCGTGAGAAGCCTTCACGCCGATCGAGCAAAGACAGCGGAAAGCACGAGCAAGGCCACCGGGCCGGCCGCCAGCCGTCGGCGTCGAACCGACCCCAACGCCGGCGACGCTCGTCAGGGGCGATAGCGCTCCAGGATGTCGTTCGAGAGCTTCACGCCGAGCTCCTGATAGCCGCGGAAGGTCAGGTGGACGCCGTCGCGCGACGCGCGCGGCGGGCGCTCGCGGTACCAGGCCTCGATCGAGCCCCTCCCGCCCATCGCCTGGTACGTGTCCCAGAACGCGCAGCCGCCCTCCCGCGCGGCGTCGCGCAGGACGTCTCGGACGACGGGCGTGCGCTCCGGCGTGTCCCTCCGGTCCGTCGGCGCGAGCACCAGGCAGTCGACGTCGGGCTCCACCCTGCGGGCGCGGGCGAGCAGCTCGGCCAGCTGCTTCGCGTAGAGGGACGGATCCGTTGTGACGTCGCCCGCCTCGTTCGTGCCGTACCCGAGCACGACGAGCTCCGGCGAGCGCCGCGCGAGCTCGGCGGCCCAGGCGAGCTCGCTCCACCGGAGCGGCGTCGCCAGGCGGGCGCCGTTGATGCCGAGCGTGTCGAGCACCACCCCGGCCCCGGCCTCCGGATCGCGCTCGACGACCAGCCCGCAGAGCTCGGCCCCGCCCGAGGGCGCGACGCCGAGCTTCACCGCGCCCACGCTCGCCAGCCGCGTGTGCTGCAGCGCGCCGGGCGCCTCGCCCGCGGCCGCGCGGAGCACCTCGCTCGGGCCGCCCTTGATCGTCACCGCGACCTCGTCGGTCGGCGCGCTCGGGCGGAAGCACACGTCCCAGAGCAGCCGCGCGGAAGGCGCCGCCGAGGTGAGCGAGATCTCCGCGCGCACCGGGGCCGCCTGCGCGCCGAAGAGGATGCCCCCGAGCCCGAAGACGCCGTCGTCGGCCGGCGTGGAGCCGCCCGGAGACTTCGGGCGGGTCCGCCACTTGCCGTCGGCCGTGAGCCGCGCGCCGTTGTGGCGGTAGGCGGCGTAGCCGAGGTGCACGAAGCCGAGCCCGCCGTCGCCGAAGCGCCGCTGCAGCGCGGCCCGGACCGCGCCGCTCCAGAAGTCCGCCGCGGCGTGCGAGTCGCCGAGCCATGCGATGCGCACGTGATCCCGGCGGCGACCCTGCTCGAGCGCGCGGAGCGCCGCGAAGAAGTGGGCGTAAGCCCCGTCCTCGGGGCGCAGCAGATCCAGCTCTGGCGGGCGCGCCGGCGCGGCCTCCGCGGGGCTCGGCGCGGCTGTCTTCGGGGCGGGGGCCTCTGCGGGGCGCGGCGGGGGCGAAGGCGCGGGCGGCGCGGATCCCACCTCGGGCGCCGGCGGCGCCACGTGCTCGCGCGTCGCGCTGCAGCCGAGCGCCTCGGCCGCGAGCAGCGCCGCGAGCAGCGCCGCGAGGGCGCGCCGCGACGCGGCGGAGAGGGGCCGCGCCGGCGCTCGCCGCCGCGGGGCGCGGCAGGACGCCGCGCGGCGCTCCGGGATCTCCGCGCGGGCTGCGGGGCGGGCTGCGCCCCTCACGACAGCGGATCCTCGATGTCGGGCTCGGCGTCCGCGCTGACCTCGATCTCCTGGCGCTCGCGCCGCTCGCGGACGCGCTCCTGGACGGCGCCGACGAGCACGTCGACGTACGACTCGAAGGGCGGGCACGCGATCCCCGCGGCCGTGAGCACGAGATCCGCGTTCCTGGCGTCGTAGCGCACCGGGGTCATCAGCTGCTCGACGAACGCGCGCGGGCTGCGGACGAAGCGCTCGATCCCGGGCGTACGGAGCAGCGCCTTGGCGAGGTTCGACGGGATGTGACCGCGCGCGGCGCGGCGGCCGCTCGCACGCGCGATGAGATCGAAGACCCGCCGCGCCGACAGCGGGTGCGGATCGGTGACGTGGAGCGTGCGACCCGGCGCGAGGCGGTTCAGGCCGATCGCGTGCGTCGCGCGGACGACGTGATCGATCGGGACGATGTTGAGCGGCACGTCGCCGCGGCCGGGCATCGGGATCGCCATGTCGGCCGGCGCTGCCATGATGAGCAGCACCAGGAGGTACAGGCCGTCGAGCCGGTCGATCTCCCCGGTCGTCGCGTCGCCCACCACCGTGGTCGGCCGGACGACCGCCGCCGGCACGTGGCGCATCGCCCGCCGCACGAGCACCTCCGCGCGCATCCGCGTCTCCTCCACGGGGTTGCGGAACGCCTGGCCGGCCTCGAGATCGTCCTCGTACACCATCCCCGTCCGGTCCCCCGCGACGAACGCGGTCGATTGATGGACGAGGCACTGGAGCGAGGTGCAGGCGCGGGCGAGCTCGATCACCTCGGCCGTCCCGACGACGTTCACGGCGTGGGCGGTGCTCCGGTCGGCCCCGGCGTGGCCCACGTGCGCGAGGTGATGGATCCGGTCGACCTCGCGGGCCAGCTGCCGGAACTCGGCGCCCGACAGCCCGAGATCCATGGCCGCGACGTCGCCCTCGAGCAGCACGAGGCGCTCGCGGTCCGCCGCCGGGAGCGCGTCCCGCTCCGCGCTGGCCTGCGCCGACGACTTCGCGATCACGACGGCAACCACGAGCGTGCGCGGCTCCGACGCGAGGATGTGCTGCAGCATCTTCCGCGCGATGAACTTGGGGAAGCCGGTGATGAGCACCACGCTGTCGTAGCCGGGGCGAGGCATCGGCTGGAGCTTACCGCAGCGGTGCGCCTGCTCCGCAGCTTTCCGCTGAGGCCGCCTGGGACCAGCGCGGGGGTGATGGGGGCAGCTGCCACGGCGCGCGCGGCGATTTTGCAGGTTCGTGGTCGACCGCGGCGGGAAGGCGCTACCGTTCGGGTCGTGATCGTGCGATCGACCTCTGCCGTGCGCCGCGGCGCTGCGGCGCTCCTGGCCATCGCCCTCGGCCTGAGCGCGGGCGCGCTGGCCTGCAAATCGCCTGGCGCGCCGTCCGACGCCGGCGCCGCGGCCCTGAGCCCCGTGCCCGCGCCGGCGGGGCTCATCGCCGAGGCGTTCCTCCCGACGCCCGACGCCACGTGGGCCAAGGCGCGCGGCCTCATCGGCGGCTCGGCGGCGCTCCTCCCGAGCAGCGCCGGCGCCCTCGCCGCGTCGCTGCTCGGCTTGCCCATCACCGTCGCGTCCGAGATCGACGGCGGGGTGCCGGTGCTCGGCGCGGCCGTGGAGGCCGCGGACGGGGCGCGCCCGCGGGCCGCGCTCGGCATCCACGTGAAGGACGGGGGACGCTTCATCGACCAGCTCACGCGAGGCGAGGGGGCGCGCTTCCGCGCGAAGCCCGACGCGGCGACCGCGATCGCGCTGCTCGAGCCGCTCCAGCTCCAGGGCGCGAGCCCGGTGGCCCTCGGCGTCCTCGGCAACTACCTGCTCGTCGCGGAGACGCCGGGCGACCTGATCTCCCTGGGCCCCTACGTCGCGCGGACGATGCCGCAAGCGCAGGTGCCGAAGGAGGATCTCGCGGTCGAGCTCCCGAGGGCCGCGCTCGAGGGCCCGGTGCTCAAGGCGGCCCGGAGCGCCTGGGACAAAGCGCGCGGGCCCGACGGCGCGCCGCGCGCCACCGCGGTGCCGCTCGGTCCGATGATCGAGGGCGCGCTCGCGATGCTCGGCGATCTCGAGCGAGCGCGCCTCACGCTGGTGCTGGACGAGAACGCGCACCTGCGCGTCTCCGGAACGCCGAAGGCAGGGGGCGGCCCGGCGTCGAAGGCGTCGGCCGATCTCGCCGTCGGCGACGTGAAGCCGCTGCTCGATCTGCCCGCCGACGCGCTCGTCGGGATCCTCGTCCGCGATCGGGCCGCGACGCGCGCCGAGAACGTGCCCAGGCTCGTCGACGCCCTCGCTGGGCTCGTCGAGGGCGACCTCCCGGCCGCGGAGCGGGAGCGGGTCGGCGCCGCGATCCGCGCGGCGTCGGACGCGCGCGGCGACTGGTTCGCCGGCGGGCTCCGCTTCGACGGCGCCGGTCCCACGGCGTTCGTGCGCGCCGCCGTGGGCGACCGGGCCAAGCTCGAGGCCTCCATCCAGGATCTCCTCGGGACCGCGGAGCTCCCGCCGTTCAAGGCCGCGCTGCAGCGCGAGGGGCTCCGGGTCTCCGCGGGCAAGGCGGCGCTTCCGCTGCTCGACGGCGACGTCCGGCGGGTGCGGTTCGAGCGGACCGCCGGGGCGAGCGCGCCCGCTGGCGCGGGAGGGGCGCCGGCGCGCAAGGGGTCGCAGGGCGGAAAGGGCGGGCCCGCCGCGCAGGGAGCGTCGCTTCCGCCGTCCTCGATCGAGCTGCTCTACCTCGTCCGCGACGACGGCCTCTTCGCGTCCGTCGGCAACGATCCGGGCGCGGGGCTCCGCAGCGTGGTCGGCGCGCTCCAGGGAGAGCGCCTCGGCGAGGTCGCCTCCATGAAGACCGCGCTGGCGCCGCTCGGCTCGGACATCGCGTTCGCGCTGGTGGTCGAGCCGCTGCGGCTCGTCGCGAGCCGCCTTGGCCAGCCGGGCGCGGGCGACTCCGCGCCCGTGGTGATCGCGGCCGGCGCCGCGCCCGAGAGCGCCGGCTCACCCGCCGTGTTCTGGGCGCGCGCCGACGTCGCCGCCGCGGCGATCCGGGAGCTCGCCCGGCTCGGAGGCGCCTTTTGACGAGCGCGGCACGCGCGCGAGCGCTCGTCCTCGGCGGGATCCATGCGCTCCTGCTCGCGCTCCCCGCGGGGTGCGCGGCCAAGGGGGGCGCGGACTGGGTCCACGACGGCTCGAGCGAGCCGCAGATCGCGCGCGGAGGCGGCGGCTGGCTCCACGAGCCCTCCCCGGACGACGGCGATCGCGACCGGCGCGCCAGCGCCGCTGTCGACGGCGCGCCGGGCGAGGCGCGCGGCGCGGCGCAGGCCGATCTGGGCGGCGCCTCGGCGCAGGGCGACCCGGTGATCCTCGTGCGCGAGCACGGCCGGCCCGCGCGCGCGGCCCCGGCGCCACAGGCGGCGCCGGGGCTCGCGCCCGGGATGTTCCGGAACACCTACTACGACTTCCCGAGCGAGGGCGAAGGGCCGAAGGATGCGGTCCTTTACGACGCTGCCTGCGCGCCGCTCTCGAGCGTCCCGCGCGCGTTCCACGACCAGGTCTGCGTCCAGGGCAGCGGCCGGCTCGCTTCGGGTGACACGGTGAGCTTCGCGCGACGCGGCTGCGCGTGCGCCGATGTCTGCCCGCGCACCGGCCAGCAGGTCTGCTTCGAGCGGCTCGATCCGCGGCGGTTCCCGTATGGCCGCGGCGCGACCGGGCGCCCGATCACGCCGCTGCGCACGGTCGCGGTCGACTCGAGCGTCATTCCGCTCGGCACGTCCCTGTTCGTGCCCGAGCTCGTCGGGCTGCCGCTCCCCGGTGGGGGCCGACACGACGGGTGCTTCGTCGCCGAGGATCGCGGCATCAAGGTCGTCGGACGGCAAATCGACGTCTTCACGGGCGATCCCGCGGTCACAGCGCGTCTCAACGCGCTCTTTCCGTCGAACCGCGGCGTGCGCCCCGTGCTCGACGACGCGCGCTGCCGCGCGCTCGTGGGCCCTGCCGGGCCGTCCTAGCGCCGCGTACCAGCGGTCCCGCCAGGGATCTCCGGGAGCGGATTCGAGCACGCCGTGGACCTCGCGCAGCGTGCGCACCTTCGCCAGCGCCTCTGCGTACGGATCGTGTCCGTGTTCGTCCTGCACTTCAGGGCGGCGACCGTGTCCGGCCGGCTTGCGCGCTCGCGGCGTCGCGGCCCACGCAGAACCGTTCGTGTACACTCGCCGCATGGCCACGTGCCCGTTTTGCAAGACCCGATACAGCGGAGGGGCGCTGCTGTGCCGCAACTGCGGCCGGCCGGTCCCGCCAGCGGATATCGCGGAGGAGGCGGGGATCGCGGAGGCGGCTATTGCGGAGCTGGCGCTCGGACCCGGCGATCCGACGCCGAACGTCGCCGCGAATGCGCTGCGCATCTGCCCCCGGTGCGGGCGCGTCGTGCCGACGCGCCACAAGGCATGCAGCGTGTGCCGTGACGACCCGTCCGCACCTGTCGAGGTGGTGCGGCGCGTCGACGATGCGTACTGGGGCCATGTCGCCTTCGCGTGGGCGTGCGCGGGCTGCTCCAGCCGCGTGCCGCTCGCCTCGCTCGCGGACGACGGCCGCGCGGTGTGCCCGACGTGTGGCCACACGCAGGAGCTCTCCGCCCTGCTCTGGCGCACCGCGCTCCGGCACGCGCATGCGGTCGCCGACATGGCTGGCCCCGACCCCGAGGGCGGCGCGGTCGGCCGGCCGCCGATCGCGCCCCTCAACCCCTTCAAAGAGGTCGGCATCGAGCGCGCCGACGCCCCCGGCGAGCGGCTCCGGCCCGACGACGACACGCCCGCCAACCTCGTCGCCGGCCCCGGCCACCCGATCTGCGCGTGCGGCGCGCTCGTCGAACCCCGGTGGCGCGGCGGCGGCTACACGTGCACGTGCGGCGTGAGCCATTCGGGCGAGGTGCCCGCGCTCGTCCGGCGCGCGATGCCGCGCGGCGTGGTCGCGCTCCTCGTTGACCGGGACCGGCCACGCGCGCCCCGTGGCGCCGCCGTGATCGCGCTCGAGTGCCCCCGCTGCCATGCGCCGCTCGACGCGCCCGAAGGGGTGCGCCGTGTGACGTGCAAGTACTGCGGCGGGTCGGCCGCGATCGTCGACCCCGCGGTGCCCGCGCCCTCGCCGTCCCCTGTGCCGCGGCTATGGGTCCTGTTCCGGGGCCCGTCCGGCGCGCGCACCGACCTCGAGGCGAGGGCCGGGAGATGAGGCGCGGCGCCGCGCCCACGTCACGGCGACAGCACGATGGTGTTCGTCACGCTGGGCACGATCTTGGCGCCGAACGCGTCCGTGCTGTTCTGCATCGATAGGCTCGTGAGCCGGGTGACTGGCGCGCAGCCGACGATGACGGTGAAGGCTCCGGTCAGGTTCCGCTGCGGCGCCATCACCGTTCCCGAGGCCACGCCCAACGCGACGCCGGCGTTGTCACCGTTGGTCATCGGCGCGATCGTCGTCATGTTGTGAGCGGGCGCGCAGGTGATGAGCACGTTCGGCACGAAGGCGATGTTCGTCGGCTCGAGCGCGATGTTGGGATAGGGGATGGGCACCGGTCCCGCTGGGGTCGGGGTCAAGCACACGTCGGGAAACGCGAAATTCATCCCACCCGCCTGCGTCTTTGCCAGCATCGCGTCCTCCATTCATCCCATCGAACCGTTCAACCAATCTTGACCTGCTCGCCATCGAGCTTCGCGAGCACCCGCGCGGAGACGATGGTGTTCTCACCGCGCATCGCGGCGAGGTTCTCGGCGCGCAGGTCGTAGTTGCCCACGCGCGCCTGCTCGATGTCGGTCACGAAGCGGAACGCCTGCTTCGCCCGCTGGAGCACGCGCGAGGCGCGCGACTCGACGCGCTCGGCGAACAACGTCGCCTTCTCCGCGAAGCTCGCCTCGACGGAGCGGCCGAGGACCTTCAGCTCCTCGATCATGACGCTCGCGGACCTCGCGCGCATGAGGAGCGAGGCGCCGCTGATGGCGATCTCCCCGCCGGCTTGCAGCTCGAGGGAGCCGTCCGCGACCACGCGGGTCGGCCCGGCGCCGGCGCTCTCGAGCACGGCCAGCACGTACACGGCGTCGGCGGAGACCGAGCACAGGACCCGGTCGCCCGGCGTGACGGCGACGAGGCAGCTCTTGGCCCGCCGCGCGGGACGGGGACCGCCGTCGAGCTGGACGGCGAGCTCGCCGCCGTCCAGCGCGGTGCCGTAGGCGAGCGCTGGCGGGCCGGCGCTGAAGCCGGCTCTGCCGGCGTCACCTCGGGGCTCGGGCGTCGGGCGCGCGTCGAGGTCGACGAGCTGCTCGAGCGAGGGACGCTCCTCGTACGGGGCGATCTCGTGCAGTTCCTGTCTCTTGGCGTTCGTCGCGTGCATGCCTTGCCTCGGGATCAGCGGGCCGTCCGATCGGCCCCGTGGCGCGCCTTCCAGTCCTCCAGCGCGGCGACCTCGGCGTCGTCGCCGAGCCAGTCGCCGCCCGGGATGACCGCGCCGTCGCGCGCCGCGCGGTGCAGCTTCGTGCGAAACATCGAAGCCCTGCTGAAGTCGGCGCCGTTCAGCTGGCAATGGGAGAAGTCGGCGTAGCTGAGCGTCGCGCCGACGAAGCGCGCGCCCGGAAACGCCCCTTTCGCCAGGTAAGCCTCCGTCAGGTCGACGTCCGCGAAGTCCGCGCCGGGCAGGTTCGCGCGCTCGAAGATGGCGTTCTGGAGCTTCGCGCGCGTGAACTTGACCTTGGCGCCGCGCGCCTGGCCGAACAGCGCTTGGGTCAGCACGGCCGCCGAGAAGTCGCAGCCCCCGATGTCGACGGCCGTGAAGTTGCACTGGGTCGCGTCGCACCCGGCGAAGCTCGAGCCGGCCACGCTGCCGCGCATGAACTGCGTTCGGAAGAGCTTCGTGCCCGCGAAGGAGCGGGCTCCGAGGTTCGACTCGACGAACGTGGTGAGCGTGAGATTGGCGCCGTCGAGCAGCGCCGTCGCGAGGTCCAGCTTGTAGTACGTCCCGCGGTCGAGGTTGGCGCGCCGGAAGTCCGTGCGGTCGAGGCCGCACTCGAGCACGTTGGCGCGGTCGAGGTTGGCTCCTTCGAACGAGCTGCCCGAGAGCACGCAGTTCGTCCAGGTGGCGAGCGGCGCCTCGCACCCGGCGAAGCTCGCCCGAGGCGCCGGCGACTCGACGAAGGTCGCGCAGATCAGCTTCGCGCCCGAGAAGCTGACGCCGTCGAGCTTGCTGCGGAAGACCGTCGCCATGTGCAGGTCGCTGCCCGAGAGGTCGCACGCGGACAGGTCGCACTCGTTGAGGCTCGCCTCCTTGAGCTGCGCGCCGGCCATCCGCGCGGGGAAGCGCACGCGGTCGAAGACGCCGCCGGAGATGTCGGCGCCCGAGAGGTCGAGGCCCGAGATGTCCCCCTGGACCACCGTGCCGTGGCGGATGGCGTCGATGAGCTGGTCGCGGTTCACGGCGCGGGCCTCGTTGCCCCTTGGTCGAAGCGAGTGAACTTCACGACGGCGTCGGTGAAGCGCGTGTCGCGGTCCCCGATGGCGCGGCTGAAGTCCGCGCGTGTGAGCTGGGCGCCGGTGAAATCAGCGCCGGCCAGCCTGGACTTCGACAGGATCGCCTCGGTCAGGTTCACGCCGCGCAGCGACGCGCCGTCGAGCCGCGCCCGGATCAGCAGCGCGCTGCTCAGGATCGCCCGATCGAAGGTGGCCGCGCTGGCGTCGCACTCCGACAGATCGGCCATCACCATCCTGGCGGCGACGAACTTCGCGCCGGGCAGCGCGGTCGTCCGCAGGCAGCACTTCTCCATCACGGCGTCGGTGAAGTCGGCGCGCGGGAGCTCGCTCTTGTGACCGATCACCGCCTCGCTCATGCGGGCACGAACGAAGCGGGCCTCCTCCCCCTTGCAGGTGACGAAGCAGGCGCGCTGGAGATCGGCGCCCGAGAAGTCCACACGATCGAGCTGGCACTCGATGAACGTCGTCTGCACGAGGTGCGCGGCCGTGACGTTCGATCCCGTGAAATCGGCCCGGAGGAAGGTGCACTGGTCGAGCCGGGCTCCCGCGAGGTCCACGCCGATCCACCTCGTCTCGAGCACGTCGGCGCCCGTGAGCGTGGCGCGGGCGAAGCTCGCGCCCTCCACGCGCGCGCCCATCAGGACGGCCTGCGACAGATCGGCGCCCTCGAAGGAGGCCCTCTCGAGGTTCGCGGCGCCGAGGTTGGCGCCGACGAGCCGCGTGCCTTTGAGGCGCGCGCCGCGCAGGTCGGCCCGGGTGAGCACGGCGCCTTCGAAGATGGCGCCCGAGAGGTCGGCGTCGCGCAGATCGGCGCCCTCGAGGAACGCCCGCGAGAAGTCCATGCCGGTGAGGTCCATCCCGCGGAAATCCGCGCCGGTGAGGTCGCGGTCCGCGAGGGGCTCGCCTGCGTCCCGCGCCACCTGGATCAACGCGCGCGCGATCTCCACCGCCTCCTCCGTCATCGGTGGAGCCGCGGGCGCGAGGTGGGCTGTTTGCTGGTACCCGGTGCGCGTCAGCGCCTCGAGCCGGAGGAGCTCCTCGTGAAACGCGCGGCTCGCGAGCTTCGCCTCGAGCTCGAGGTCCGGCTCGCCGGCCGCCCGCGCGACCCTCGCGAGCTCGGCTTGCTGTCGGAGGTGCGCCTCCGCGCGGAACGTCGGTGGACCGCCGGTGAGCTCGCCTTGCTCCGCGGCCGGGTCGAACCCGGCGGCGCCCATCGCTGCCCGGTGCTCCGCCTTCAGGTCCTCCGCGGCCTTCTTCGCCTTCTCCTCCTCCTCGGCCACCTGCGCTTCGATCGTGAGGAGGTACTGCGCCATGGCGTCGAGGTCGTCCGTCGGCGGGAGCGCGACGGCCGGGAGCGGCTCGGCGAGGCCGTACAGCGCCGGATCGATCCCCTGCGCCTCGCACTCGGCCACGCGCTCCTGGCGCCGGCGCTCGGCGCCGCGCCGCTCGTTCTGCATCGCGATCAGGTCCGGCCTTAGCCACTGGCCTATCGGCCCGAGGTCCATGTTGGCGACCACGCCGGACGCGCGCGCGGGCATGAGGTCGCTGTCGCTCAGATCGTTCAGCGACCCCTTGTCCTTGTCGAGCCTGCGCACGAGGGCCTGCTGGTAGTGCTCGATGGGCCGGGGCGCGGCGGGCTCCTCGCACGCGACGACGAGGTGGACGATGTCGCGCGCATCGTCGTCGGCGACGAGCCTCCAGCCGTGCAGGATCAGGGCGCCGATCCCGGCCGTGGGGAAGAGCCAGACCGTGTCGCAGCGAAGGCCGATCTCGACGAAGCGCTCGCCGTCCGCCGTTCGATGGGTCACGAACGCCCGCGCCACGAGGCCCGGCAGCTCTCCCTCGATCCGGGGGCTCGACGGGTTCATGTTCTCCACCAGGAAGCGCTCGTCGCCCCGCCAGAAACCGGGGAGCCACTGGTCCTCGGGCGCAGCGTTGTACACGGTGGGGTCGTGGTCGGGGGGCAGGCCCGGCGCGTACTTTTCGACGTAGTCGCGCCCGAAGGTCCCAGCCCGCGCGCGCCGCGGCGCGAAGCTCATGTCCATCGGCGCGAAGGACTCGGGCTGGCCGCTGTTCGAGCCGAGGAGGCCGCCGAGCGGCTCGATGTTGGGCAGCGGTCGCACGCGCTTGCCGTCGCGCTCGATGTCCTCCGCGCCGATGCCGTAGGGGTTCCGCGGATAGTCCTTGCCGCCGTAGGCGTGCGCCCAGTCGACGGGCATCTCCGCGAAGGGCTTCGGCTCCGTGGCGAAGCCGAACTGGCGGTGGCGATCGCCCATCACCATGAGCTTCTTGTCGATCGCGCCCACCTTTGCCCGGACGTACGACGCCGTCAGGGGCCGGCCGCCGGGGGTGCAGCAGCGTCCGGCGACGAGCAGCTCCCCGCGAGCCTTGGAGATCCCCTCGTCGAGCACGGCGATCCCGAGATCGCGGGTGACCGCCGGCCAGAACGCGAGCTCGTCGAGGAGCGCCCGCGGGCGGTCCAGGGGGAAGCCGATGATCGCGGCGACGTGGAACTGGGGTCTCCGCAGGTGCTCGATCACGCGCGTCAGGATCGGGATCTTGAGTGGCTTGCAGACCTTCACCGGCCAGTCACTCCTTCTTGAACGCGCCGTTCCAGATTCCGATGGCGTAGTCCGCGATGCCGAACAGGGCAGTCTTCTTCGACATCGCGTACGCGCGCATGAACATCCCGCCCGTGATCTTCTTGCAGAACTCGTTCTCGACCTTGACCCCGACGGTGTCGATCTTCAGGCCATAGGCGGACTGATAGATCGCCGCTTCGTCCAGCTTGAGGACGCCCGCGGCGCCCTTGTGGGTATACCAGTCGAACCACTTGGTGCTCTTCACCTGCACGTCGACGCCGTTGACCGTCACCTTGGGCGCCGTGAGCTCGATGCTGTCCGAGCCCTGGAGGTTGCAGTGGCCCCCGAGGCCCTTCACGTCGACGTTCCCGGCGGGGGCCTTGATCTCGATGCTCGCGCCCGTGCTGGTGACCGAGATGGCCTGACCGACGGTCGCGGTCCAGCTGTTGTCGATGTTGGACACCCACGTCCCGTAGTGGTCGGTGTTCGTCGCCGTCACGTTGTGCTCCCATCCGCCCGTGACCGTCGACTTCCCTCCAGGCTCGATCGTCTGGGTCAGCCCGCCGTGGATATCCTGCACCATGCCGCCGGCCAGGACCTTGTCGGTCCGGCCGGAGGTGATCTCCGTATTTCGACGGGCATGGTACTTCTCGTTCGAGTCGGCGCCGATGTCGAGCGTGAACGTCGACAGGTAACCGTGGGATACGGCGCCGTACACGAACCAGTTCTGCGTTCCCCAGACGTTGACCCAGGAGTCTCCGCCGACGAAGAGGCCCGAGTTGCCGTCGGTGGTCTGCCAGAGGCTCACGCCGACGTCGACCCCTGCGTTCGTGTCGCCGGTCGCCGCGGCGCCGGGGTTCGTGAAGTACCAGCTCGTCGGCTGGTCGCCGTCCCCGGTGAAGATCTTCGATTGATCGCCGGAGGGATGGCCGAGGTAGATGCCCGTCCTCTTGTTGGGGGACTGGATGAAGATGAACTCCTTCCCCTGCTCGTCCTCCATCACGATCTGGTTGTTGCTGCCCGTGCGAATCACGTTCTGCGTGCGGTTGCGCTCCTTGACGACGCTCGGCTTGTGCGCGTTGGGCACGACGCCCGCGATGAACGGCCGGTCCGGGTCGCCGCCGAGGAAGCCGACCATCACCTCGGTGCCCTTGCGCAGGGGAAAGTGGAAACCCTCGTTCTCTCCGCCGTGCGGCTGGAGCATCCGGACGCGCGTCGACACCTGCGCGTCGGGGAGATCGCTCGTGTCGAACTCGAAGCGGACGAGGTACCGGCCGTCGGCGTCGATCTGGGCATAGGGGCTGTCGGCCGGGCCGCTGACGACCCCGTTCTCGAAGCCGTAGATCCGCGGCCACGGGGTCGACTGCGGCGCACGGTACTGTGCGCTCGCGGGCACGGCGAAGAGCTTCATCTTGTACGTGTCGGTGCCCTTGATGCCCGTCATGCGGACCACCTCGGGCGTCACGCCCGCGTGGGAGCCCTCGTGCTCCACCTCCACGGCGAGCCAGCTGTCTGCGAGGTCGTCCGGTCCGTCGTCGATGGTGAAGCGGTAGCCTGACCGCGGCCCGAGAGCGCTGCCCGCCGCGCGGAGCGTGCGCTCGCGGCAGCCGATGGATTCGGCCCGCACCGTCGCGATGCGCTTGGCGTCGCTCTCGCCGAACACGCGAGCGCCGTACTCCCGGATCGTCCCGACGCCGCGCTCGGTCACGTCGCTGTCGCTCTTCACGGAAGCCGACGGGTTCGCGTAGTTGTAGTCGGCGATGGTGACCGTCTTCGGGAGCCACCGCACGTCGGCCTCCATCGAATGCAGCCCGGGCGGCGCCGTGACGTCGTCGCCCAGGATCGGCGTGTACCTCACGTGGCCGCCGCCCGGGAAGTCGTCGTGGAGCTCGCGGCTGTCCGCGATGACGAGGACCTCGCTCGGCTTGTCGTCGCTCTGCTCGAAATAATAGTAGAGGCCCTCGCGCTCGCACCACCGGTGGAAGAAGTCGAGGAGGGTCTCGCGGTACTGCGCGACGAACTCCTCCTTCGGGTACGTGCCGACAACGGAGAACCGGAATTCACTCGTGCTCAGGCCGCCGGCCTTCAGCGTGTCGGTCAGGAACTCGTCCACCTGCTTGTCGGTGAAGATGAAGCTCCGCCAGAAGTGACGAAGCATCCAGAGCTTGGGGACGAGCAGCGCCCGGTACAGGGCGCGCTCGGCCGTCTGGTGGAGCAGCCGCGTCCCCGCGATCACGCCGTGGAACACGACCGGGACCGCGTCTTCGCCGCGGCTGATCGTGAGCTTGGCCCGCTCGCCGACCGCATCCTGGACAGCCGTGCCGACAGGGACGGTGAAGAACAGCTCGAACTCGTACGGCCGAGATATCTCCTCCTTGCCGCGGAACCCGACGAAGGAGATGTTTTCGAGCTTCGAGCACGCGAGAGAGTAGAGCGCGGTGGGCATGTCTTGCCTCTTGCGACGCGGGGAGTGGGAACGGAGAGTCTCGGCCGGGCCTCGATTCGTGTCAACCGCTCACGCCGCGCCCGTAACCCGGCGGCGCGCCATCGAGGCCGTGGGGCCGGCGGTCAGGTGCCTTGGCGGAAGTACCTCCGCGCGTTCTCCCGCATGCGCTCCCATTGCTCGGCGAGCGCCGGATCGGCCGAGAGCCGCGCCTGCCAGAAGCGGTCGAGCGCCACCCGCTCGTCCGGGGTCCTCACACCATATCGGCTCTGGGTGTTCTGGGCATGGAGAGGATAGAGCTCGCAGGCCACCACCATCCCCGCATACTGCTCCAGCGTGAGCGGGGCGATGCTGGCGGCAGCGCCCACGCCCGAAGACGGCGCTGCGGGGCTGGTCTGGGGCGGCGCGCGCCAGGACGTGAGCTCGGGACCCATCGAGGCGCGCTCCTCGCGCGGAGCTGCGGCCGGCGCCGCCGGCGGCGGCGCCGAGGCGGAGGCCTGCGCCGCCGAGGAGGGGGGAGGGCGGAACGGCAGCACCGAATCGTACCGGGGCGCCGAGGACGACGGCGTGGGACGGTCCCACCCCGCCCTGGCCGCGAACGGGAGCGGGCTCGTCGTGGACGCGAAAGGCAGCGCGCCCAAGACCTGCAGCGGCGTGGGCGGCAGCGTGGCATCCGCCAGCGGGGGCGCCGGCGCCGCTGCGGCGGGCGTCGGCGCCGCTGCGGGGGCGGGCGTGAACGGCAGCGGCCCCACGGCGGCCGGCGTCGGCGCGGAGAACGGGACGGGACCGGCGGGCGCCGGGGCGACATCGGACGAGGGGCTCAGTGCGAGCGCAGGCGGCGAGAGCGGCCCTGCCAGCGGCGCCGCCGTCCCTTGCGGCCATGTCGACGCGACGTGCGGCGGCGGGCCCGCGGCCGCTTCTGCCGCCTCGGCCTTGCGCGTCAGCGCCGCCCCCTTCGCCTCGGCCAGGCGGCGCTCCAGGAGCCCTTTCACCTCGGCGAGCGCCGCCCATGCGTCGGGCCCGCCCTCCTCCATCTCCGCGATGCCGCCGATCGCCAGCAAGAGGTCCCGGGCCGCGCGGAGCGCGGACTCCTCGACGGTGCGCCCGGGCATGTGACGTTTCGAGAACGCCGGCAGGTCCTCGTCCTCGCAGCGCGCGAGCTGAGCGAGGCGCTGGGCGACCCGGCGCCGCGCTGGGTCGGCGCTGCCGCCGAGGCTCGGGCGCATGGCCTCGTCGAGCTTCGCGAGGGCCTGGGCGATGGACGTGTTGTCGCTCACGGGGAATCACACATGGACACGAGGACCGCCGACCTAGGAGTGTCGCTAGCCCTCCCGCACCACGTCAAGGGGGGCGGGGTTGCCGGTTGCATTCTGCGGCGGAGGAGCGCTCGCCGGACCGGTGTATCCTCCTGCCGCATGCGCCACGCGCATCACGCGCTCGCCCCTCGCGACGACACGTCCTCCGGCACACTCCGGCGCCTGGCAGGATGACCGCTCCGCACTTCGAGATCCTGGGCCCCGATGCGCCCGGCCCCGTCGTTGTCGAGGTCCCCCACGCGGGCCTCGGGCTCGATCCGCTCACCGCGCGGGGCCTCGGCCTCCCCTCGATCGCGCTCGACGCGGGCGCGCCCTGGGCCGACTCGGACGTGGGCGCCGCAGCCGTGTGCGAGGGGCTCGAGGCCAGGGGCGTGCGGCGCGTCGTCGCCACGGCGAGCCGTTACGTCGTCGATCTCAACTCGGAGCCGCGCGTGCCGACGCCCTATGAAGACAAGCTCCCGCCGGGGCTCGGCGACGTGCGCCGCTTCTCGTGCGCCGGCGTCATGTGGTGGGAGCGCCGGCGATCGCGCGCCGAGGTCGAGGCGCTCCTCGCAGAGGTCTTCGCGCCGTACCACGACGCCGTCGCCGCCGAGCTCGCGGCGTCGTGCGCGCGCCACGGCCGCGCCGCCCTCCTCGCGGTCCACACGTACCCCGACGGAGGCCGGAAGGACGCGCCGGACGTCGTGCTCGGGACCCGAGACGGCCGATGCGCGCGCCCGGCGGTGCGCGACGCCCTGGCGCGCGCGGCGCGGGACCATGGGCTCTCCGTCGGCGTCGAGGCGCCGTTTCCGGGCGGCTACTCCGTGCTCCGCCACGCCGCGCCCTGCGTCGACGCGATCCAGATCGAGCTGGCCCGGGCGCTCGTGTGCTCGCCCGGCGATCGGCGCCGCCCGGCGCTCGACCCGGACCGCGTGGCGCGGATGACGGCGGTGCTGCGCTCGCTGGTGGACGCGCTGGCCATCGAGCTTTCGCTCGGCGCCTCGTGACGTGCGTCCGTGGAGGCTGGACAGGCCAACGTCAAGCCGGCGGCGGCGCCCGCGACCCCCCCGACGTCGGCCGGCGGTCCGCCCTCGTGATCCCGGCCGGCTCGCCGCCCGTGCGGCGATCGCACCCCTGGCCGGACGCCCGGCGGGTGGAGAGAGCTACCGTGCCAGCGATCGCCCTGCGCCTGCCTGGCGCCAGGAAACGGTAAGGCTCACCGCCCGCCCGCCGAAATCCGGAACCTGGGGCGGGCGGGGAGGTGATACGATTTCCCGCCTTCCGGTGGCCGAATGACCTCACGTGGCGTCCTCCCCGAGTCCGTCATCCCTCCGCCCTCGGAAGTCACGGACGCGCCGGACGAGAAGCAGCGGGCGCGCGCCCGCCTCGGGATGACCGTCAAGAACAAGTGGCGGATCGACTCGCTCCTCGGCGTGGGCGGCATGGCCTCCGTGTACGCCGCCACCCACCACCGGAACGGCTCGCGCGCCGCGCTGAAGATCCTGCACGCCGAGTTCGCGCGCGACGTCGGCATCCGCGAGCGGTTCCTGCGCGAGGGCTACGTCGCCAACAAGATCGATCACCCCGGCCGGGTCGCGATCCTCGACGACGACATCACCGAGCAGGACGAGCCGTTCCTCGTGATGGAGCTGCTCGACGGGGAGACCGTCCAGCAGCTCTGGAAGCGCAAGAGCCGGAAGCTCCCCGTCGCCGAGGCGCTCTGGATCGCGGGCGAGGTGCTCCACACGCTCGAGAGCTTCCACGCGGAGGGCATCGTCCACCGCGACCTGAAGCCCGCGAACATCTTCATCACGAAGGACAACGTGGTGAAGCTGCTCGACTTCGGCGTGGCGAGGATGCGCGGCGCGCCCGGCGACAAGACCAAGGCGGGCACGGCGCTCGGGACCCCCTCGTTCATGGCGCCCGAGCAGGCGATGGGGCTGACCGAGGGGGTCGACGGGCGGGCGGATCTCTTCTCGATCGGCGCGACCCTGTACGCCGTGCTCAGCGGGCAGCGCCTCCACCAGGGGCGCTCGGACAACGAGGCGTTCATCCTCGCGGCGACGACGCCGGCGCCGTCGCTCGCGCGGATCGCGCCCGAGCTGCCCGCCTCGGTCATCGGCCTCGTCGACAAGGCGCTCGCCTGGGACAAGCGCAACCGCTTCGAGTCGGCCGCGCAGATGCGGCAGGAGGTGCTGCGCGTCCTCGAGGAGGTCGGCGCGTCCTTGCCCCGCCGCTCCTCGCCGCAGAGCACGAAGCGCCCCCCGCCGGACGACTCGCCCACGGCCGTCGGGATGCGGGCGGCGGAGGAGCCCGTGCCCCAGGACGAGCCGGGTGAGGCGGAGCCGGACGATCCCGCGGTGACGCGGCTCACCGAGGTGTTCCGCCGCATGGAGCGGCTGCTCCCGGCGGTGCGTCACTACGGCTGGACCCACCCGGACGCGGACAACAAGCTCCGCGCGACCTTCCAGGCGATCGTGGAGGCGCTGCGCGCGGACGGGAGCCTCGTTTACTGGACGCTGACGCCGTACGCCTTCGAGCATCGCCGGCGGACGGTGTGGGAGCCGTCGCACCCGCTCGACCTCGTCCCGTACAACCTCTTCGCGGCCGGCGTGCGGCGCGTCCAGCTGCTCCCTGGCATCACGGAGGACGAGCTGCGCGCCCTCTGCGAGGTGCTGCTGCTCGATCCGCTGCGCGACCTCGCGCCCGAGGACGACGTCGCGGCCGCCCTGTGGGAGCGCCGCCTCGAGCACGTGCGCTACGACGTGGTGAGCATCTTCGTCGAGGGGGACGCGGCCGATCGCGAGCAGTTCTGGCACGAGGCCGACGACCTCGAGGGCATGGCCCGGCGCGCCGCCGAGGAGAAGGCGAACCGCGCCGAGGCGGCGGCGATGGTCATCGACACCGACGCCGCCGCGCTGCGCGCCGCGCGCCGCGCCGCGAGCGCGCTCGCGCTCGACCCGGTCGCGCAGCGCGCGCTCGGCACGCAGCTCGTCATGAGCCCGGACCGCTGGAGCGAGCGCTTCGTCGAGGTCGTGGCCGACGCCTTCCTGAACGCCAGGCGGTACAAGGACGTCGAGCTCGTGACCGAGCCGATGGCCGCCTCGGCGCGCGATCTCATCCTCGCGCGCCGCTTCGAGGTGCTCTTCGGGATGCACGACGCCATCGAGAAGGCCCTCGACGCGCTCGCGCCCAGGCAGCAGGGGGGCGCGCTCGCGACGGAGCTCGCCCGGGGGATGTTCCCGCCCGACACGGTGCGGCTGCTCCTCCGCGAGGCGACGCGCGTCGTCATGACGTCCGCCCCCGGCGGCGCGGCGCAGCCCGCCCCCGTGGACCTCGATCTGGTCGCGCAGCGGCTCGCGCCCATCCTGAACAAGCTCGGCAGCGAGACCCTGCCCGTCGCGATGGAGGTCGTGGGGCACACCGGCCACGAGGCGCTGCGCCGCGCGCTGCTCGGCCACGTCGAGCGGACGCTGCCCGGGCACGAGGAGGGGGTCGTGGACGCGCTCATGACGCTGGATCTCGACGTGGCCCGCCCGATCCTCAAGATGTTCGCCGCGTCGCGGACGCAGGGCGCCCTGGGCGCGCTGAAGCGGCTCTCCGGGTGCGCGAACGCGGCGCTCCGCTGCGAGGCGATCGCGCACCTCGCGACGAGCCCCGAGCAGATCCGGGACGAGCTGCTCTCGCTCGCCGAGTCGGCGCCGCCCGACGTGCGCGTCGCGGCGCTCCGCACGCTGGCGCACCACCAGGTCCGCGCGGCCGGCCCGCTGCTCGTCCGCCGCGTGCAGGACAGCTCGTTCCACCAGCTCACGCTCGACGAGCGGCGCGAGTTCCTCGGCGCGCTCTACACGCTCAACCCGGCGCGCGGCGAGTCGGTCGCCGTCGAGCTGCTCCAGCGGCACGGCCTCCTCGCCGACGACGCGGCGGAGCAGACCCGCTGCCTCTCGGCCGAGCTGCTCGGCCGCGAGGCGCGCTCGCAGGAGGCGCTCGACGCCGCGCTCGCCGCCACGAAGCGGCGGCCCTGGAACAGCCAGGCGCTGCGCGACGCCGCGGGCGCCGCCGCCGAGGCCATCGCCGCGCGCCTCGGCAAGCGGATCTCGACCGCCGGGGAGGTCCCGTGATGGCGCCCCAGGTCGACGTCATCAGCCAGAACGTGTCGGAGAACATCCGCCGCGAGCAGGCGCGCGATCTCGCCGCCAGCGTGGTGCAGGCCCTCTTCCGGCTGGTGAAGCTCTCGACGCTGCACGCGATCGACAACCAGGCCATGGTGCGGCAGGTCGAGGAGACGGTCTCGCTCGTCCAGGACTTCGGCCAGCGCTCCGGTCACAACGTCTCGATCCTGTTCACCCGCGGCTCGGTGTTCGTCTCCGGGCAGCTCCTCAAGGCGAACCGCGCCGTCTACGAGGGCGCGCTCGAGCTCGGCGACGTCCTCGGCCGCTGCGGCTACTCCGAGATCGGCGTCGCCAAGGACGTCCGCGCGAGCGATCTCTACGCCCTCGCCTCCGCGCTCGCCGAGGCCCTCCGCAGCAGCAAGCCGGCGCTCGCCGACCGCCCGTCGCCGCGCGTCCGCCTGCGCGCCGTGGACGAGGCCGTGCTCCGCCGCGAGGTGGCGATCGATCGCGAGGGCGACGAGACCTCCGCGATCGTGCGCACCTACGCGACGGCGATCGTGATCATCCGCCGGTTCTACGACGACCTGCGGCGCGGCCGGTACACCCTGCGGCAGGGCGTCAAGCGCATCACGCAGCGCCTCGTCGACCTCTCCGCGAACGAGACGCCGGCCTTCCTGGGCGTCACCGCGCTGCGCAACCAGAACCACGACGACGCCGGGCGCGCCGTGAACACCGCGATCCTGAGCCTCGCGATGGCGCGGCAGATCACGAGCGACGTCGTCCTTCTCCAGCGGCTCTCGATGGCGGCGCTGCTCTTCGACATCGCCCGGCCGCGCCTCACGGGCGTCGCGACGAGCGGCTCGGGCGGGCTCGTCCCGCAGCTGAGCGAACAGCAGGAGGCGGACGTCCCGGCGGGCACGGCGGTCGTGCTGACCGCGCTCGGCCTCGTCAACGAGCCGAGCGTGATGCGCACCGTCGTGGCCTACGAGGCGCACTGGGTGCGCCGCCAGCCGGCGCTCGGCCCGGTCTACCGCGGCCTCCGCCAGCCGACGCTCCAGGCGCGGATCCTCGCGACCGCCCGCGCGTTCAACGACCTCCTGACGCCGGCCCCGGGCGAGGCGCCGCTCTCCGCCGACGAGGCCATCGCCAAGCTCGAGCGGGAGGCGGCCGATCCGGCGGACCGCGCGGTGCTGCGGCTGCTCGTGGGCGCGCTCGGCATCTTTCCGACCGGCACGCTCGTGGAGCTCTCGACCGGGGAGGTCGCGCTCGTCGTGCAGACGCCGGCGCACCCGGCCCGCTACTCGCAGCCGCGCGTCCGGCTGGTGCTCGACGCCGCCGGCGGTCCCATCCCGCGCGCGCTCGAGGTCGATCTCGCCGAGCGGCCTCGCCAGGGCGAGCCGCCGCGGCACATCCGCCGGATCGTCGCGACGAGCGACGACCCCGCCGCCGCGTCGATGCGCGCCCACGCGGCGATCCAGGAGGCGCCGCAGGTGTCGCTCCGCTCGCCGGTGCTCGCGGCCGAGTCGCCGCCGATCCGCAACGCGCCGGCGTCGCCGCTCGGCAACCTGCGCATGCCGCCGCAGCAGCAGATCACGCGGCCCTCGTCGCCCACGCTGCCCATGACCAACGCGCCGGCGAGCCGGAGGACGCAGCCGCGGGCCAGCGACGCCGCCCGCGGGCCCGCCTCGCCGCCCGAGGCCACGTTCGGTGGGCTGCCGGACGACGGCGCGGAGGCCAGGATGCTCGCGGATCTGCCGCCTGCGCCGTCCGGCAGGCTGTCTCCGCCCTTGCGGTCAGGGCGCACGACGGCGCGCTGGCCCGATCCGCCGCATCTGGAGCCCGCCGCGGTGGCGGACCCAACCTCGCCCGCCCCGGGCGCTCATGGAGAGGAGTCGTGGTCGGTGCAGACAGACAGCGATCCGGACGAGGTCCCCGAGGAGAGCGCGCGGCCGCCGTCGGTGCGCACCCGCGGCTGGGGAGATCCGCCGCAGCGGCGCGAGCGCAACCCCGTGTCTGATCTGCCTCCGTCGGCGATGGCCGGTCCGATCGCCGTGCTGTCGTTGCCGGGCGACCCGCCGACCGCGGAGGGCACGCTCGCGCGCACGCCGCTCGTCCACCTGCTCGTGTACATGCTCGACCGGCGCCTCACCGGCACGACGTGCTTCATCGACCCCGACGGCGTCCGCCACGGCATCTTCTTCAGCGACGGCGTGCCCGCCAAGATCTGGACCGGGACGATCATCGCCCCGCTCGATCGGGTGATCCTCGATCTCGGCCTCCTGGACGAGGCGACGCTGCGAGAGACGCTCCGGGACATCACCAAGCGACGGGTGCTGCATGGCCGGCTGCTCGTCTCCCGGGGCCTGCTCGACAGGGAGACGGTGTCCGGCGTGCTGCGCGAGCAGCTCGTGCGCAAGCTGGTCGCGCTCTACGATCTCCCGCCCGCGACGCGTTACGCCTACTACGACGCCCAGAACCTGCTGTCGTCCTACGGCGGTCCGGAGCTCATCGGGTGCGAGCCCCTCGCGGTGATCATGGCGGGCGTCCGGCTCCACGCCGACGATCCGCTGATCGACACGACCCTGGACCGGATCCAGAACCGGCAGCTCGGGCTCCACGTCGAGGCCGAGCTGAAGCGGTTCCAGCTCCATCGCGACGAGGCGGCCATCGTGGATCTCCTGCGGATGCGGCGCATGACGCTGGCCGAGCTGCTCGCCGCCGGCGTCGCGCAGGAGCGCGTCGTGCGGCTGATGATCTATGCGCTCGCGATCACGCGGCACCTCGATCTCGGCGCGCCGGGCCGGCGCCCTGTCGGGGTCGGCGGTCCCGCCGGGCCCGGCAGGGAGCGGGCCGCTGGCGCGCCCCCGGCCGAGGCGGGGCCAGCGCCCACGCGCGAGCCCTCCGGCGCGGCGGCGCGCTCGCCGCGCGCCACCGTGGGCTCGACGGGCTCGACGATGCCCGGTCCACGCCCGGCGCGGGGCGAGGCCGAAGGCCGCGCACCGCAGCGGCAGCCCGACGACGTCGCGGCGCCGTCCAGCAGGCGCGCTGGGGTCCCGGTCGCCCCGCGCCGCTCCACGGCGCCACCCCCGGCCGCGGCGCCGGAGGCGGCGTCGTGGACCGGCGCGCCGACCCCGAGCCCGGCGGCGCCCTTCGACGCGCGCGCGTCCGGCGGTGATCCGGGCGGCGGTTACCGCGGCGTGGATCCGAAGGCGCTGAGGCCGCCTCCTGCGCCGACCTTCGCCGGCGCCCGCGTTGCGCCGCCGCCCCCGCAGGCGCCCACCGTCAAGATGGCGGCGGTCGGCCCGGAGGGCAGGGCCGCGCGAGGGGCGGGGCGCGCCGAGGCGCCGTCGCCCGTGCCGCCGGCGCGCGCCGCGGAGCCGGCGAAGCCGCAGGGACCGGCGGCGCTCGCGCCCGATCTCCCGCCGCTGCCGCGCGCCGCGCCGAACCCCGAGCTCGCCGCGCGCCGCGCGGAGATCGAGGCGCGCGCCGCGTCGATCGACGGCGAGGGCTTCTTCGAGATGCTCGGCGTCGCGGAGGACGCCCCTCCGGAGCGCGTGCAGAGCGCCTATTTCGCGCTCGCCAAGCGGTGGCACCCCGACCGGACGCCGGCGGAGCTCCAGGACGTCAAGCCGCTCGTCGCGCGCGTGTTCGCCCGCATCAGCGAGGCCTACCAGACGCTGAGCGATCCGAAGCGGCGCGCCGAGTACCAGAGCGCGCCGAAGGAGGCCCCGCCCCCCGCCGAGGACGAGCAGCGGATCGCCCGCGCCGTCGACGCCGCGCTCGAGTTCCAGAAGGCCGAGATCCTGCTCAAGAAGAACGACCTCGCGGGCGCCGAGGCCCGCGCGCGGCGCGCGCTCAACGCCGACCCGGAGCAGCCCGAGTACATGACGTTGCTCGTCTGGATCCAGGCGCAGCGGCGCGGCGATCCGCCCGTGCTCGCGGAGGGGGCCACGAGCGCGCACTACGACGATCTGATCCAGACGCTGGATGCCGTCCTGGAGAAGGAGCCTCGCTACGAGCGGGCGCTCTTCTACCGCGGCATGCTCCTCAAGCGCTCGGGGAGGATCGACAAGGCGATCGGCGATTTCCGCCTGGCGGCGGAGCTCAACCCGAAGAACCTCGACGCGATCCGCGAGGTCCGCCTGCAGGAGATGCGGAGCCGCACGACGAGCGATCCGACGCCCGCGGGGGGCCTCCTCGGCAAGTTCTGGAAGCGCTGACGCGCGTCAGCGCGCTGCCGCGGGCACCGCGCCGAGCGACCGCAGCGCGCGGCAGACCGTCTCGTCGCGGCAGGGCCCTATCCGCCCTGCGTGCGCCGGCCAGGGCACGTCGCGCACGCGGTGCAGATCGCGCACGTCGGGGCCTCGCCACGGGCCGAGCGCCCGGTCCACGCGCGCCTCTCGCTCGTTCGTCGCCGGCAGCGACAGCTGCACCTGCGGCACGATGCCCACCTTCTGCACCGGCGCGCCGTCGGGGAGCGCGTAGAGGAGCGTCGTGAGCCGCAGCACGCCGACGTGGGCGTCGTCGTCGAGGTATTCCTGAGCGCACCCCTTGCCGTACGTCCGATCGCCGATGATCACCCCGCGCCGGTAGCTGGCGATCGCGCCGGCGATCATCTCCGCCGCGCTCGCGGAGTCGCCGTCGACGAGCACCGCGAGCGGCCCGCTCCACCCGCGCTCCTCCGGGACCTCGGGCGAGCGCTCCACCTCGACGCCGCCGTCGCGGCGCCGCATCGGGAACAGCGGTACGCCCGGCAGGAACAGCCCGAGCGCGGCGATCGCGCCGTCGGTCGAGCCGCCGCCGTTCGCGCGCACGTCCAGCATCACGCCCCGCGTGTCGCCTTGCGCGCGAGCGCGGAGGAGCGCCGCCGCGACCCGATCCCCGAGGTCGTCGGGCACGTCGGGGATGGCGATCACCGCGACCTTGCCGTCCCCGTAGCGCACCAGATCGAGCGGCAGCTCCGAGGGCGCCGCCTCGGCCGGCTGCGGTCCGACCGGGTGCGGCGCGACGGTCAGCTCGAGGGGCGCCGCGACCCCGCGCCGCAGCAGCGCCACGCGAGCGGTCGTCCCGGGGTGCACGTCGGACAGCACGGCGAGCTGCTCGGCCTGCTCGACGCTCATGCCGGAGATCGGCAGATCCTGGATCCGGAGCACCACGTCCCCGTCCTCGAGCGGCGCGAGCGCGCCGCGGTCGATGCGCACCCCGATCGAGGTGCGCGTCATCTCTTGCCAGAGCCGGGCCGGCGGGTGCGCCTCGAGGTCGAGATCGTAGATGGAGACCTCCTCCTCGAGCGGCGCCCAGGCGCCGTGCGCGTCCAGCTGGGGCACGTAGGCCCGCACCGCGGCGGCGATCACCGTGCGCGCCCAGCCGTCCTCGCTCATCGAGGGCGCCGCCCGCTCGCGCACGGCGTCCACGTACCGGGCGAGCGGCTCCCCGACATGCGCGCGCAGCCCGCCGACCTCCCGGCCGAGCTTGCGCGCGAGATCCCGGGCGCTGCGCGTCACCTCGCCGTCCTCGAACGGCGCCGACGACACCAGCTCCCACGCCGCGGCGTGGGTCGCGGGCGGGCTGGCCAGGCCGCGCCGGTAGCCGTCATCGAAGAGCGTCTCGAGCTCGCGCGACCACCGGGCGAGCTCCTGCCCGACGCGCAGCGCCGCCGCGCACGGCCCGCTGCCCACGGGCGCCTGCAGCTCGTCCAGGAGCGCGGCGGCTTCCCGCTGCAGCGAGGCGCCCACGGGCGTGTCGGGGGCGACCGACCACAGCCCGTGCGGATCCAGCCAGTCGGAGGTCGCTTCGGCAAACTTTGCGGGATCGACGCGGAGCGGCGGGGCGGCCAGCGTGGTGCGGGCCTGGGCCACGATGGCGCGGGCCTGCTCGCAGCCGAGCGACGTCGGCGCCCCGGTCGGCACCGCGATGCCGCGGTCCAGGGCGTTCGGGTCGCAGCCGACGCCGTCGATCTCCTCGTCATCCGGCGCGACGGTGTGGAGCAAGGGCCGCGCGATCCCGCGCCGCGCCCTCGCGAGGGGGATCTCCGCCTCGCGCGAGAGCAAGGCGAGCGTCGCCAGGCTTGCGGCGATGCACGCGACGGAGCCCGCGACGCGCGTCCTCACTGCTCCCCGGATATCACGATGCGGCGCGCAGGGGCAGGGGCGACCGCGGCGGCGTCCCCGCGGAGAGCGAGCGCGCGCGCCGCGCGGGCGACGCCGTCGCCCGCGGCCTGGGGCCTCGGCGCGCACCTCGCCCGCCTCGTTCGCCGCTCGTGCGCTGTGGATCTGGGCTCAGCGCTGCGCATTCGTGCTCCTCCGCTTTCCCGCAAAGCTTTCGCTTCCGTCGAGGGATCCGAACACGTTGCGCATTCCAGCGCAAAAAAAGGCGATTTCCTAGGGTCAATCCCGGCATCACGCCTGCATCTGCCCCGGTGCCGCCCGCCGGCCCGCAGGGGCTCGCAAGCCCTTCTTGATCGGCGCGCGCGGTGGAGAGCGGAGAGATCATGAGCGCCACCTGGGATCGTGCGGCATTCTCGGCTTATCGTACAGAGCTCGCGAACTACGCCACCCTGAGCCCGGAGGCCGAGCGAGAGCTCGCGTTCCGCTGGCGAGCTGGTGACCGGGACGCTGGCCGGCGCCTCATCGAGGCGTGTCTGCCGTTCGTGATGACGATCGCTCTCGAGTACCGCCGCTGGGGCCTGCCGATGGAGGACATCGTGCAGGAGGGGAACATCGGCCTCCTGAAGGCCGCGGAGCGCTTCGATCCGGACCGCGGCTGCCGCCTGGCGACGTACGCGGCCTACTGGATCCGCGCGGAGATCCGCGAGCACGTGGCGCGGGGGTACCGGATCGTGCGCCTCGGGTCGTCGAAGAGCGAGCGGCGCGCGCTGCGCATCTACCGCAAGACGCACGAGAAGGACCCGGCGGTGCTCGCGGAGCTGAGCGGCCTGTCGGAGGAGCGGGCGGCCGAGCTGCTGCCGCTGCTCATGGCGCGCGACGTCAGTCTGGAGCGCTCTCCGACCGAGGACGGCGTAGCTCCGGTGGAGCGGCTCGCGTCGAGCGCGCACACGCCGGAGGACGAGGCCTGCGACGCCGACGAGCGCGCGCAGCTCTCGCGCGCGCTGCTCCAGGTCGTGAACGAGCTGTCGCCCCGCGAGCGCTCCATCATGCACCAGCGCTGGCTGACGGACAGCCCCGTGACGCTCGAGCAGCTCGGCGCCGACTTCGGCGTCAGCAAGGAGCGCGTGCGGCAGATCGAGGAGCGCGCCAAGAAGCGGATGCGCGCGCGCATCGAGGAGATCACCCGCGAGCCCATGGCGAAGAGCGCCTAGGCGCGTGGCTCTCCCGCTTCGGATACGGGCCCACCTCGACGTTTTCGGTGCTCAGCGCACTGGAGTGCGCCTCCGCGCCGAAAACGCCGATCTGGGCCCGTCTCCTGTGCGGGAGAGCCACGCGCCGACGCTGCGGTGAGGGAGCGGCTGGCGCGGGAGAACGCCGCGGTGGTACTGCTGGGGATGTCGCGCGTCGTCGGTGGCGACGCGCGGCGATTTGGGCGCGCTGCGAGCCTGGCGAGGCGGCGCGCTAGATCTCGATGACCGTGCCTTCGCGCGCGGCGATGGTGTTCGGGAAGAGCTCGCGGGCGCGCATTTCCTTCTCGCGCACCATCGCGTCGGTCTGGTTGGGATCGTGGTGGTGCAGGACGAGCTGCTTGGCGCCCGCCGCCTTCGCGAGCTCGCAGCCCGCGACGAACGTGGCGTGACCCCAGCCCGTCTTCGGGCCGCCGCCGACCTCGCCCGCGTACTCTTCGGGCGTGTACATGGCGTCGAAGATCAGCACGTCGGCGCCCATCGCGAGCTTCTTCAGCTTCGGATCCACGATCGCGTAGTGCTCGGAGTCGGTGATGTACACGACGACCTTGCCCTCGTGCTCGACGCGGTACGCGTACACGCCGTTCGGGTGGTTGCCGCGCGCGTTGGTCACGCGCACATCGTCGTTCGGGCCGATCGTGACCACCTCGCCCTCGTAGAGGTCGCGGAAGGTCATCGCCGCGCCCATCTCCGTGAGGTGCACCGGGAAGCTCGGGTAGTCCATCTGCCCGGCCAGCGTCTCCTCGAGCGTCCGGGAGACGTTGAGGCCACCGTAGAGATGGATCTTGTTCCCGCGCACGAACGCGGGCGTGAAGAACGGGAAGCCCTGGATGTGATCCCAGTGCACATGACTGAAGAACATCCAGGCTTCGAAGGGCATCTCCTTGACCAGCTCCTGGCCGAGGAGACGGAGCCCCGTCCCGCCATCGAGGATGACCAGCGTTTCGCCGGCACGAATCTCATAGCAGCTCGTGTTGCCGCCTACTTCGACCGTGCCTGCACCGGGCGTGGGGATGCTTCCGCGAACCCCCCACATCTTGATCCGCATCCTGCCTCGCTCGCTGAACCCCGCCCGTTTCAAGGTAGAGCTATTAGATTCCGAGCGCGGGCAGCGTCAAGCCGCCTGGTGCACCGGGAGCAAGGAAGGTCGCAGACGTGGAGACCTGGCCGGGGGAGCAGGGCCAAGGCGCCAATGTAGTCAGGGGATAGGTTGCGGGCCCAGCGGCCGGCGCGGCCTGCCGCTGGGGGGGCGGGAGCGCGCGGCGGCGGGGGCGCGGGCGGCGGGGGCAGAGGCGCGGGCGGCGGGGCGGGGGCGCAGGTGGCGGCCCCAGGTCGGCCTGCGTGCGGCGCAGGCATCGGAGCGGCACGGCCCGCGGGCGGCGGCGGGAGGGCAGGACGATCGCGCGCAGCGGGCACGCGAAGGCCGCGGCCGATGGGCTATGGTCGGTCGCATGCCGCTCCACGCGGACGCCATCGTCGTCCTCGGCTGCAGGGTGTTTCCCTCCGGGCGCCCGGCGGCCCCCGGCGCGCGCCGCGCGGCGCGCGCCGCGGAGGCCTACCGCGACGGGGTCGCGCCGTGGGTGATCGCCAGCGGCGGGCGCCGCTGGGGAGCGCAGGTCGAGGCGCGCGTGCTCGCCGCCGAGCTGCGGCGCGCCGGCGTGCCGGCGCACGCGATCCTGCAGGATCTCTGGTCGCTGACGACGCACGAGAACGCGATCTTCAGCGCGGCGCTCCTGCGCCGCGTGGGCGCGCGGCGCGCGGCGATCGTCACCTGCTCCTGGCACATGGCCAGGGCTCTCCAGAACTTCCACGACGTCGGGATCGATGCTTGCGGGCTGCCGGCGTCGCGCGTGGGCGAGCCGGTGGTTGCGCGCGCATGGCAGCGCGGTCACGAGGTGGTCTCGATGTGGCTCGACGCGCGCGCGATGCGCCGCCAGCGGATCCTCAGCGAGAGCGCCGCCTGGCTGCTCGACACCGCTCGTCAGGGTGAACCGTGATCATGCCGAGAAGGCGCTCCTCTCCGCTCCTCGTCTTCACGCTGCTCTTCTCCCTGTCCGCCTGCACCGGGCAGCCGGCGCCGGGCCCTGCGCCCGACGCCGGGAGCTCCGCGGCGGCGCCGGCCGCCAGCGCCGGGGCGGCGGGGAGGCTCGACGCCCTCCTCGCGGCCGAGCAGCGCCGCGCCGCCCTGGAGGTGAGCCCCGCGGACCAGCAGAGCCGCGACGTCGGCGTGCGGCGCGCCGCCGCGCGGGCCCTCGCGCGCATCGGCGGAGACGCGGCGTGGCCTGGGCTCGCGCGGGCGCTCGCCGACGAGGACGACGAGGTGGTCGCGTGGGCCGCCTACGGCCTCGGGTTCTCGTGCAAGGAGCGCGAGACCGAGGCGGTCTCGGCGCTCGTCGCGCGCGCCCTCGCCCGCGACGCCCGCCCGAGCCCCGCGGGCGCGGCGACCGCCGCTGCGTCCGCTGCGTCCGCGGCGGCGCCGAGCGGCGGCGCCGCTGCGGCTGCGCCGCCGCTCGATGCGGGCGGCGCGCTCGCCCGCGCCATCGGGCGGTGCGGCGCGGAGGCGTCGGAGCCGACGCTGGTCGCGTGGCTCGACGGCCCGCGCGAGCGCGCGATCCACGCGGCGTATGCGCTCGGCGATCTCGCCGCGATCAAGCTCAAGCTGCGCGAGGAGACGCTCGTCGCGCTGCTCAACCTCGCCTCGGGGAGCGCGGCGAGCCCGCCGGTCCCCGAGGCGCTCTACCCGATCGGGCGCCTCGAGCACGTCCCGCTCACGGTCATCCCCCGCATCCGCGACGTCGCGACCGCGCGGCTCGCGGAGGCCTCCGACGCGCGGCTCTTCGCGGTGCGCGCGCTCGGCCGGGCAGGGGAGGCGGCCGCCTCCGAGCTCGCGCGCGTCCTCTCCGCGAAGGGGGTGTTCACCGCGAGCGAGCGCGCCGAGGCCGCGCGCGCCCTCAAGCGGCTCGGCCCGCCCGGCCAGCGCGCCCTCGCCGACGCGGTCGCCGCGCTCGCCCCGAGCGCGGACCCGATCGCGCTCACGGGCCTCGTGAGCGAGGACTTCGGCGTGCTGCTCACCGCGCTCGACGCGCTCGGATCTGCGGGCGCCGCGCGCAAGGCGCTCCGCGATCTCGCCGCCCTGCCGCCGCCGCCGAGCGCGCCCGCGGCGATCCTCCGCCGTGTCGCGTGGCTCCGCTGCGGCGCGGCCCGGCTCCTCGCGGGCGGGGACTACCGCGAGCCGCTGCTGCTCGGCTGTGACGTCACGGCGCCGGCGGAGCCCGGGAGCAAGCCGGACGCAGGCGCGCCGGTGCGCGGCCCGATCGGCGCTCGGGCGGTCGTCGAGGTGATCGGCCGCGACGCCATCACGGGCGCGCGGCTCGCCGCGTTCCGCGCGTACGCCGCGTCGGGCGATCTGCGCGCGCGGGAGGCCGCGATCGAGCTCATCGCCGCGCACGAGGAGATCGCCGGCGCACCCGACCTGCTCGCGAAGGCGCTCGCCGCGGAGGAGCCGGGCCTCGTCGCCGCCGCGGCGGAGGTCATCGCGCGGCAGCCCCAGCGCGCGTCGGAGGCGCCGGGGAAGCGGAAGCGCAGGAAGCGGAGCGACGAGAAGGACGCTTCCGCAGCGGTCACATCGCCGGCGATCGAGGCCGCGCTGCTCGCGATCCTCGACCGCCCAGGCGCGCGCGACGATCCGGAGCTGATCGGCGCGGTCGTCGACGCGGTGGGGGCGCTGGCGTTCAAGCCGGCGGAGGCTCGCCTGGAGCAGCTCTGCCGGTCGAGCTATCCCACGACGCGGGCGCGCGCCGGGACGGCGCTCGGCGTGCTCAGGGGCCGCAAGGTCGCGTGCGACGCCGGTCTGCCGGGGGACGCGGGCGCGGCGGGGCGGCCGGCCGTCGCGCCGCCGGTCGGCGAGGTGCCGGCCGAGGCCTCCGCGCTCGTGCGCGCGCCGGCGGTGCTGATCTTCGACACGGACGCCGGCGAGCTCACGATGACGCTCGACCCTGCGCTCGCGCCGGTCGCGGTGACCCGCTTCGTCGATCTCGCGCGCTCCGGCTATTACGACGGCAAGATCGTCCATCGCGTGGTGCCCGGCTTCGTCACCCAGTTCGGCGCGCCGTTCGGCGACGGCGCCGGAGGTCCGCCCGGCCGGCCGGCGCTGCGCTGCGAGACGTCGCCGGTCGCGTTCGAGCCGCTCCGGGTCGGCGTCGCGCTCGCCGGTCGCGACACCGGATCGAGCCAGCTCTTCGTGATGCACGCGCGCGCGCCGCACCTCGACGGCCAGTACGCGGCCGTCGGCGTCGCCGCCGGGCCGTGGGCTGCGCTCGCGGATGGGGACATCATCCGGAGCGTGAAGGTGCGGAACTGATCGCGGGCGGCGCGGCGTGCGCGTGCCGTGCGCGTGCCGTGCAACGCGCGCAACGTGAACGGCCGTGTCGCGGCGTGGCCCATCCATGTCGGTTGACAAGCGCCCCCGACCGGCGCTCTACAGTTTAGCGTGGTCATTGCCTCCTTTCTGGCCGTCGCGGTGCTCGTGTACACCTACTTCGGGTACCCGATCGTTATCGGCATCCTGGCGCGCCTCTGGCCTGCGCAGCGGAAGGAGGATCCGGACTACGTCCCCACGGTGACGGCGTGCATTCCCGTCTTCAACGCGGTGTCGTATCTCCCGGCGAAGGTCGAGAGCCTGCTCGCGCTCGACTATCCGAAGGACAAGCTGGAGGTCCTGCTCTTCTCGGACGGCTCGACGGACGACACCGTGCTCGTGGCGCGACAGCTGGCCGAGCGCGATCCTCGAGTGAAGGTGATCGTCAGCGAGGCGCGTCGTGGCAAGCCGATCGGCGTGAACACGATGCTCGGGGTCGCGACGGGCGAGGTGCTGTTGATGACGGACATCCGCCAGCCGCTCGTGCCCGGGGCGTTGCGCGCGCTCGTGCGGCTCCTGGCCGATCCGAACGCGGGCTGTGTCTCTGGCAACCTGGTGCTGAAGGGATCGGCGGGGTCGGGGGCTTACTGGCGTTACGAGAACTGGATTCGCCTCCAGGAAGGGCGGTTCAGGAGCATGGTGGGCGTGACCGGTCCCATCTATGCGATCCGCCGCGCCGACATGAGCCATCTCCCGGAGGGCGTCATCCTCGACGACATGTGGGTGCCGATGCGGCTCCGCCTCGAGGGGCGTTCGATCCTGTTTGCTCCCGACGCGATCGCGTACGACGACGCGTTCGGCGACGAGCGCGAGTTCGGCCGCAAGGTGCGCACGCTGGCCGGCAATTATCAGCTCTTTTCGCTGCTCCCGGCGCTCCTCGTCCCGTTCAGGAACCCGTCCTGGTTCGAGATCTTCTCGCACAAGCTGCTCCGCCTCGTGTGCCCCTGGGCGCTCGTCGCGCTGCTGATCACGTCGACGGTCGCGTGGATGGGCGCCGAGATGAGCGGCGACGCCTCGTGGACGCTCTACGCGGCGCGCGCGCTGTTCGGCGGGCAGGTGGCCTTCTACCTGCTCGCGGTGCTCGGGGGCGCTGCGGGCAAGCTCGGCGCGCTCGCGCGGACGTTCGTGGTCCTGAACGCGGCGGCGGTGGTCGGCCTCTGGCGCTACCTCCGAGGCTCGCAGAAGGTCACCTGGTAGCGCGGGGCGCGCCGGGGCTACGGCTCCAGGAGACCCACGAGCTCGTGAACGGCGCGCTGCGACCGCCTGAGGGAGAGCGACTCCGGCAGCAGCCGCTCTAGCCCCTCGGGCGGCAGCGACTGGAACCTGACCGGCGCGGGGAGGACGTCGAGCCCTGCGCGCTCGAACATGCGGAGGGAGCGCGGCATGTGGAGCGCGCTGGTCACGACCACGACGGCGTCGGCCGACAGGCCGCGGGCGATCCGCGTGGAGTGGAGGGCGTTCTCTCGGGTATCGCGCGACTCGGTCTCCAGGATGATCTTCTTCCTGGGAACGCCGAGCTCCACGAGGAGATCGGCCATCGCGCTGGCGAGCTGGGTGGGCGCGCCTCGGACGTCCTTCCCCGAGACGATGACGTGGCCGAAGCCGTACTCGCGGTAGACCCGCACGGCGGCGAGGCCGCGCTCGAGGCCTGCCGCCGACTGCCGTTCCATGGCTGGCTCGCCGAACTCATCGGCGTCGATGCCGGCGGTGAGGATGACGAGGACCCGCCGCTCGGGTGAGCTCCCGGCGAGCTCCGCGTGCAGGTCCCTCGGCACCGTGCTGATCCGGCGTGCGAGCGTGCTGGAGAGCCAGGGCGTGGAGAGGAGCCACAGCGCGAGCCAGGCGCTCCACGCGAGCGCCCGCCCGATCTTCGCCCCGCGTGTTCGGAAGCTCCAGTCGCCGCCGGAGAGCGCGAGGCCGACGCCCGCGGCGACGAGGAGCACGAGCAGGGGATCGACGAGGCGGGAGATGGGCAAGGCGAGGCTCGCCGTGAGGCGCTGGGTGAGCTCACTCTATGAAGGCGCCGGGGGGGCGATGCGAGCGAAAAAGGGGCCGTCTCCAGGTGAAACGGCGGGACGGAGCCGATCGAAGATCGTCCGCCCCGCAGCGACGCGCGCTTGCGGCGGTTCGTGGTGGAGCGACGCTCAATGCCGCCGGTGGGTGCGCCGGCGCCTGGCTGCGGCGGCGAGGGCGAGCCCCGCGAGGCCCGCGGGGAGCCACCCGTCGGGGGCGTTGCCGGGCATCCGGCAGCCGCACCCGCCGTCGTCGCTGGAGCCGCTGATGCTGCCGCCGGTGCCGTTGCCGCCGGTGCCGTTGCCGCCGGTGCCGTTGCCGCCGGCGCCGCTGCCGCCGGCGCCGGCTCCGTTGCTGCTGCTGGCGTTGACGGGCGGCTCTCCCAGATCGAGCGGCGCTTCCGCGTCATCGGCCGCGACGAGGATGGGCGGCGCCTCGCCGGTCTCCTCGTAGATGGCCCGGAGGTCGTCTCCTGTGCTGTCCGTGCGGTTCTCGGACTGCAGGAACTCGATGTACTCCTTCGTCATCGATTGGTAGTACACGCGCGCCGAGAGCGTCTGCCTGCCGAAGGCGTTGGCCGGGACGGTGAGCGTGAAGCGCGCCTCGTCGTAGTTGCGGTATCCGCCGTTCCCATCGGTGAAGTCGATCTCCTGCGTCGGCTGGGTGGTCCGCGACGGGACGAAGCCCTTCGGCGGGATGCGCGTATCGGAGATGATCATGTCGTGGAGCGCGAGGTGCTCCTCCTTCTCGCCCACGCCCGCCTCGCCGTCCCAGCGCCCGTGCACGGCGCGGTACTCGTGGGTGGGCGGCTCGTGCTGGATCTCGCCCGTGTCTGCGTCGTAGCCGCCGAGCAGCGGTCGTTCGACGCCGTTCTCGTCGACGAGGAACACGGCGATCCAGGCGCGCCGGCTCTCCGCATAGCCTGTCGGGAACTTGTGACCGGTGAGGTTCTCGACCCGGACGGTGACGGCGATCTCCTCTCCTGGCGCGGCCTCCTGCGGGGCGTCGACGAGCGTGACCGAGGCGGCCGAGGCGAGGCTCTCGAGGGTGCCTTTGAGCGCGCGCTCGAAGGAATCAGCGCGCTCCGCCGCGAGCGTCGGGTCGGCCGCCATGACGGCTTGGATGCCCCAGTGGTTGCCGCCGACGATGAGGTGGTCGCGCGGGTCGGTGCGGGGAGGCCCGAATTTGGCGACGGACCACTCCCCGAGCTTCTTGCGCATATGGCAGTCAACGCAGCTCTGTGCGTTCGTCCCGCCGTCGCGGAAGTCGCTGGATGCCCACTCTTCGAAGGTCGTATCGAGCGGAAATTCGATGTCCGTCGGAGCGCCGTTCGCGTCTCGGAGCATCACTTCCGGATTCGTGACCTGGTGGCATTGACCACAAAAGCGGGAGGTCGAGAGGCTGGGAGCCTCCTGTCCGCCGTGGTGCTCAGAGATCACGTTCTCGTAAGGGCCGTATTTGACTAGCTTTTGCTCCTCCGGGTCAATCTCGTAGCCAAATACGAGCTGCGCGTTGCCCAGGATGTATGGATCGTTGGGGGCGGGCGATGTCGTTGCTCGATGACACACATCGCACCCGACCCCCTGGCCGTCGACGATACCCTCCAGGCTCGTATCGGGGTCGAACGCCGACCCGTCCGGAGGCGTCGCACGCCCGCGTACGAAGCCGATAGGGGAGTGGCAGCGAATGCAAAACGTGCCAACTCCGGGCGCGTCCTGGTTGGCGATGGTGAGGGCAGCGATGAAGACGGGATCGCGCCACGCATTGGCCATCATGGTGCCTGCCCATGTATCGGACGGCATGTAGTCCTTAGACTGTGGTGGATCTGTATTAGGTAAGGCCCGGTGGCAGCCGGTGCATGCCTCGGCGGAGAAGAAGTCTCCGTTGTTCGGCAGATCTCCGGGCTTGGTCCCCTTGAGATCGTCGATCCCACCGGCAGCGTCTCGGCTCAGCAGCCCGAGCGCGAGGAGCAGCCCCCAAGCAGTGGTGTTCCCCCGTGTGCTCAGCATCGATCCCGTCCTCTTTCTCACCTGGTTTCTCTGCTCGATGTGCTCTGTCCGAAATGCCTCAGCTACCACCCTCTCCGCGCTGGCGGAGTGACCCTGGCGCTACGCCCTGATCATTCAGGATCGATGCGGAACAGCCGTCCGCTACCGTCGACTCCATAGTCAACCACGTAGAGCTCCCCGGCGGCGTCCTCTCCGAAGGACGCGAGCGCTTGCAGCGTATCCGCGCTCTCGAGATCAGTCGTGAGAGGCCTCTCTCCCAGCTTGCTGCCGTTCTTCCAGACGAAGCTATGAATGCGGTTGGAGGAGAAATCGCCATAGATGTAAGTGCCACGCAGCGCGGGGATCCTGCTGCCGCGGTACACATACCCTCCAGTGATTGACCCGTCGCCGGTGCCGTGCCCATGCACCGCGACAGGCGGTGTGTGACCTGCGAGTTGGCAGTTCGTCTGGCTCGGCGGGTAGCAGCCGCTCCCCTCGAAAATGCTCCATCCGTAGTTCTTGTGCCCTTGGCCGCGTGGCTCGACGTTGATCTCTTCGACCGATTTCGCCCCCACGTCGCCGATGTAGAGGTCACCATTGCAGCTATCAAAGCTGAACCGCCATGGATTGCGGAGGCCGTAGTCCCAGATGTCCGGATCTCCACCGGCGAGGTTTCCGGCGGGGGGAGTCGGATATGTGTCGACGTTGATCCGTAGGATCTTGCCGTACTTCACGTCGATATTCTGACCGTTCTTGTCCGGGTCCTGCGTGTCGCCTTCGCTGCCACCATCGCCGACGCCGACGTAGAGCATGCCGTCGGGCCCGAAGGCGACCATGCCGCCGTTATGGTTCTTTCGCAGCACCCGTATCGAGAGAAGCTCGTTTTGCGCCTGCGGGGCGGCTCGGTCCGGGTTGCTCTCTGAACGCCTGTACTCTCGAAGAACCAGCAAGTTGTTCGTCGTGTTGAAGTAGAGGAAGAACCGGCCGTTGGTCGCATAGTCAGGGTGAAACGCAAACCCCAGGAGTCCACGCTCGTCGGCTTGCCACTCGACCTGCTGGACGTCGTCGGTGATATCAAGGAATGGAGTGCTCTGCAGTACGCCGCCGGTGACGAGGCGGATCGTTCCACCTTGCTCCAGCACATACAGCCGGCTGGCGTCCTTCGGCTCGCTCGTCACGAAGAGGGGCTGATGCAGACCACGTACGACTTCCGTCAGCTTGAGCGGCGGCACCGTCCCACCCGGCTCGTCGCACTCGATCGTCCCGCTCCCGCCGGCGCCGGAGCCGGCGCTGGTCGCAGGGCCGGCTCCGGCTCCGCTGCTCGTGGTCGTGCCCGGGCCGCTGGTGCTGCCGCTGCCGCTGCCGCTGCCGCTGCCGCTGGTGTCCGAGCCGGTTCCGCTGCTTGTGGGGGCGCCGGTCGAGGTGCCGCCGCCGGAGCCCGTTGTACCGGGACCGGATCCTCCCCCGCCTCCTCCGCCTGCGCCGCTCTCGCTACCGCCGCAGCCATTCAGGGTGAAGCCGAGCCCGAAAAGGGCGGCTGCGATGGGCATAAAAGGAAAAAGGAAACGCTTCTGGTCCATCATGCAGTAGGACACTATCCGAACAGCGCGCCCCTTGGTATAACTTTCCACCGCTCGGCGACGTCGGCATCTTGCGGCAGGCGCCCAGACCGGCGGGCATGACTACAATGCAAGACGCTTCCCTACTGCTGTTTGGAATTCTATCGCGCCGGATTCCGTCGGCGGCGCGCTCCTGGTTGGAGCGCTTCGAACGGGCGACCGGGGCCGGTGCGGGTCTCGGCGGCACGCCCGACGCGCGGGAGAGCGAGTCGTCGACGTGGTTCGATCTCGACCGCTTCCTCGCGACGTTCACTGCGGCGGTACGCGTGCTCGGTAGGGGGCAGATCGAGCTTCACCCCGACGAGCGGGATGCTCTGGAGGCTGCCGGCGTCGCCGGGGTGGTCGATGGCCGGGCGCTGGATGAGCTCGGCCGGATAACGATGCTGGCGCAGGTTTCGAGGCGCCTGCCCGCACCGCGGCTCGAATCGCTGCTCCGTGTTTGTTATGAGCAGGGAGATGGCCGGGAGCGGCAGGCGCTCTTGCGGGCACTGCCGCTCTTGACCGAGGCGGAGCGCTTCGTTCCGCTCGCGGTCGAGGCGTGCCGAACGAACGAGCTGCCCATCTTCGAAGCGATCGCCTGCGAGAATCCCTACCCGGCTGCCAATTTTCCCGATCTCAACTTCAACCAGATGGTCCTCAAGGCCATGTTCATGGGCGTGGCGCTCGCCCGGATCATCGGGCTCGACCGGCGGCGATCGGGCGAGCTCGCCAGGATGGCGGAGGACTTCGCTAGCGAACGGAGGGCGGCTGGCCGGGGCATCCCGGTCGACATAGGCTTGCTCTCCCTGGACCATGAGCGCGAGCGCGCGACGCGGATCCCCGAGTGAAGCGGCGCGCTGCGGAGGGACTCTTGAAGCTATTCGATCCCCACATCCACATGACATCGCGGACGACGGACGACTACCAGGCGATGGCCGCGGCCGGCATCGTGGCCGTCCTCGAGCCGGCGTTCTGGCTCGGTCAGCCGAGGACGCACGTCGGCTCGTTCGAGGACTACTTCGCGTCCCTGCTCGGCTGGGAGCGCTTTCGGGCCAGCCAGTTCGGCATCCGTCACTTGTGTACTCTGGCGCTCAATCCGAAGGAGGCCAATAACCCTCGCGTGGCGCAAGGTGTCATCGATCTACTGCCGCGTTACCTCGACAAGGAGGGCGTGGTCGCTGTCGGCGAGATCGGGTTTGACGACATGACGCCCGAGGAAGAGAAGTACTTCGCCCTGCAGGTCGAGCTCGCGAGGGAGCACGAACTTCCCATCCTCGTACACACGCCGCACCGTGACAAGAAGCGGGGAACCGAGCGGACGCTCGCCGCGGTGCGAGAGCTTCGGTTCCCCGAGGAGCGCGTGCTCATCGATCACAATAACGAGGAGACGCTGCCGCTCGTGCTCGCGTCGGGCTGCTGGGCGGGTCACTCCATCTACCCGAACACCAAGATGGACGAAGACCGGATGGTCGCGCTGGTCAAGAAATACGGTGCGGAGCGGATGCTGATCAACAGCGCCGCGGACTGGGGCGTGAGCGATCCCCTGAAAGTGCCGAAGACGGCGGCCCGGATGCGTGAGAATGGGATTGCGGATGAGGTGATCGAGCGCATCGTCTGGAAGAATCCGCTCGCATTCTTTGCCCAGAGCGGCCGGCTCGACCTCGCGGAGCTCGGCGAGGCGCCCGCGGTGGACCAGCGCACCCTCTTCGAGGGCAATTCAGTCTTGCGCGGGCAGGCCCCTGTCGTGCAGCGCTGATCGGGCACACGCATGCACCGCACCGTCGTTCTCAACGTCGTCGGGCTCACCGGGGAGCTCCTCGGCGAGGCCACGCCGAACCTGAAGCGCCTCGCTCAGGAGGGCGCCATGCGCCCTCTGCAGACCGTGCTACCAGCGGTCACGTGCACGGTCCAGTCGACCTTCACGACAGGGCTCCCCCCCAGCGGGCACGGCGCTGTGGCGAACGGCTGGTATTTTCGCGACATCGCCGAGGTGAACTTGTGGCGCCAGGCGAACCAGCTCGTAACGGGTGACAAGATCTGGGAGGCTGCGCGCCGGCGCGATTCGGCGTTCACCTGTGCCAAGCTGTTCTGGTGGTACAATATGTACAGCTCGGCGGATTATGCAGTGACGCCGAGGCCGATCTACTGGGCGGACGGGCTCAAGTTACCCGATATCTACACCGAGCCTTCCTCATTGCGCGATGAGCTTGTGCACCGGCTGGGCGAGTTCCCTCTCTTCCATTTCTGGGGGCCGAACGCGGACATCCGGTCGACAGAGTGGATCGCGCGGTGCGCGCGCCATGTGTACGACACGCGTCGTCCCACGTTGACGTTGGTCTATCTGCCGCACCTCGACTACAACCTGCAACGCCTCGGCCCGGGCGACCCAGCCATCGAGAAGGATCTCAGAGCGGTGGATGCCGTTTGCGGGGAGCTCATCGAGCACGTGCGCAAGGACGGGGCGCGGGTGCTGGTGCTCTCCGAGTATGGCATTACGGCTGTGACCGGCGCTGTGCACATCAACCGGGCACTGCGGGAGCAAGGGCTCATTCGCGTGCGCGTCGAGCGTGGCCTGGAGAAGCTGGATCCGGGAGCCTCCGAGGCGTTCGCGGTGGCCGACCACCAGATTGCGCACGTCTACGTTCGACGCCCGGAGCGGATCGACGAGGTAAAGAGCCTGCTCGTGAAGCTGCCTGGCGTGGACTTCGTCCTCGACGGCGAGGACAAGCGCGCCGCCGGGCTGGATCACCCGAGATCAGGTGAGCTCGTCGCTGTCTCCAAGAAGGACCGATGGTTCACGTACTATTATTGGACGGATGACAGCAAGGCCCCCGAGTTCGCGAGGACGGTTGATATCCACAGGAAACCAGGCTATGACCCCGTGGAGCTCTTCGTCGACGCGGGCCTGCGTCTCCCGCCGGTCCACGTCGCGTGGAGGCTACTCAAGAAGAAGCTCGGTTTCCGCTATCTGATGAATGTCATCTCGCTGGACGCTTCGCTCGTGAAGGGCTCTCACGGTCGCTTGACCGAGAGCGCCGGAGAGGGGCCGCTCGTGGCGTCGACCGATGCGTCCCTGCTGCCGAACAGGAGCGTTCATGCGGCGGACATCAAGGAGATCGTCCTGAGCCACATCTTTGACTGATCGCTCACGACCTGCCTGGGTGCGGCCTGCCGGTCGGCTCGTGCGGCATCGCGAGGCGCTCACTTGCCGAGCTTCGCGATGAAGAGAGAGTTGTCTACTATGGGTTGCGGGCCGGTCCCAAAATCGATGGTCGTGCTTTGGCCCGAGGTGTTGACCCCTCGTCCTGCGATGGCGGTTCCGCCTCCGAGGTGTGTTTCCGCGGCCCCTGCAGGTCCCGCGCCGAAAGGCTTCAGAGGGAACCATCTTTTCCAGACCGTTCTCCCCTCGGGGTCGAGCTTGATGACTATGGGCGAGGGCTTCTCTTCCACATACAGTATCTCGCCGTCGTCGATTCTCACCTCATACGCCACACTGCCGAGCACGGTGACATTGTTGTTCGCATCGGTGCTGATGCTCGCCGTCGTGATGTCCCCTCTGAAGCCGCGACTCCACTTGTGGCTTCCAGTGATGTTGAACTGCGCTGTAAACGCCATTTGGCTCCACTCTGGAAGACTGCCGCCCCCGAAATCGGTGGGATGTTCGTAGGCGCCTGTTACAGAGATGTTGCCGAGCGTGTCGACGCTCAGCGCGGTCGGCTCAGCATTGGCGAAGCCGCGGGCCCAGGCAGGGCTTCCGTCCCTGTTCAGATTGACGAGGAACATTCCGTTGTCGAGCGCCGGTGAGAGAGAGCCGAACTCGATCCTCTGAGCGAAATTTCCGGTGATGATGATGTTGCTGCTCGAGTGAACGGCGAGCCCGGTCAAGGTGTCGTCCCCTTGACTCTTGAATCGCTGGACCCATCCGCCGTCCGCTGCGCTGCTGGCCCCGGTCTCTCCGTCGAGCCTCGCCACGTAGATGTCATACGCCTCCGCGGGATAGGTGGTGAACTGGTCATCGTCGAACTGGAGGGTGCCAGCGAAGTGTCCAGCGAGGATCACGTCGCCGTCGGGCATGATATTGACCTTTGGATGACCTGCCACGAAGCCGGAATCGCCCGCCGGAGATCCGCCGATGCCCTTGCTCCACAGGTGGTTCCCGTCGCTGTCGAACTTCGCGACGAAGATGCCCGGGCCCACGTCGTCATCGCCGAGGTTCAAGCTGCCGGTGTTGATCCCTGTGACGATGACGTTGCCCGCGTTGTCGACGCCCACGGACGTCGCTTCCTGGGCCAGCGGGGCGCCGATCTGGCGGCTCCAGCGATGGTTTCCGGCGCTATCGAAGGAGACGATGAAAGCATCTAGGCCAGAGTCGTCGTCGTCGGAGCCGACCAGCGGCTCGGGTCCGAACTGTATCGAGCGCGCGAACGAGCCCGCCGCGATGATGTTTTCTTCACTGTCGAAGGCTATCGAGTGGATGCTTGCAGCGCTGCTAGGTGTATCGAACGTCTTAGCCCACAGCGCACAGTCAAACCCATCACAGTTCTCGTCCTCGGTGGAGGCGCAGCTTTCCTGTTGGGGCACCACCTCGTCCTGGCAGGCGCTCCAGGCCTCGCCTTGGCTGTCGCACGTCCGGGTTCCGGGGCGGCATAGCCCAATCTTCGCGGTGCTAGGCGGGCCACTGTAGCATTGCTCCGATGTGTCAGGGGGGCACGCATTTGAGCCGCCATTCCCGCCAGAGCTCTGGCTTCCTGAAGTGGAAGCGTCCTCGAAGTCGTCAAGCCCGAGGAGGAGCCCGCACCCGGACCCGACGAGGACGAACGCCAGAAAACCGGCCTGTTTCATTCGGGGGCGATATGTGGACATGTGCGCGTCTCTCCTGTGACTCACGTATTCTTCCGAAACTCGGGCTGATGCTCCGTCGGGAAGGTAGGGCGTGGCTCCTTCTTACCTCTTCCTCACGTCCCCCTCACCACCCGCTGCATCGCCAGCGTCAGCGGAAATCCCAGTATCGCCAGCGCCGCCGCGCCGCCGGCGCCCGGCGCGCCGCTCCTCGCGATGAGCACGGCGTCCAGCAGCGATATCCCTGCGATGAGCGTCACCACGGCGCGCGGGATCCGGTCCTTTCGCGTCCCGCGCAGCAACCTCACCGCGTGGATCACGCAGCCAGCGAGCGCCCCGTACGCGATCGTCCCCATCATCCCCGTGAGCGGCGCGCCGAGCGTCGCCAGGAACGGGACCGCCATGAAGCCGAGCGCCCAGAGGCTGCGCACCGCCAGCAGGTTCTCCTGCTTCGCGATCGCGGTCAGCCCGATCAGATAGAACAGCAGCGCCACCCCCCCGGCGAGCACCGCGCTCCCGAGCTGGCCCCCCGCCGCGAGCGCTGCCGTCACATAGACCAGCACGCGGCACGCCCCCATCAGCGCCGGGCTCAGCGGGTTCCCCTTGTGCCAGGCATCGTAAAGCACGATCGCCCCGGCGAGCAGCACGCTCGCCAGGGCGGGCGCCATCCCCCGGTTCGCCACATAGGCGTGGCCGCCCACGATCAGCACCCCCGCCCCGAGCAGGCCGTAGCCGACCGCGAACACCTCGCGGGCGCTCACAAGCCCGGATGGGATCGGCCGCTCGGGCCGCTCGTGCGCGTCGATCCCCCGGTCGAACGCGTCGTTCAGGAACATGCCGCCCACGTACATCAGCGACACCGCGAACCCTACAAGCGCCACCTCGAGCGCCCGCGGCGCAGACCCCGACAGGGCCATGCCACAGAGCACGTTCGTCCACACCGTGGGCAGGTTCGAGACGCGGCCGAGCCGCAGGTACACCCGTGCGCGCGAGCTCATCGCCCTGCCCCCGGTCGGTCGTCCGCTCGGCCACCGGAGCTCGCGCCGATTTCGCCGTCCGCTCGCCCAGCGGAGCTCGCGCCCACTTCGCGGCCACCACCGGCCTCGCGGCCACCCCCGACTCCACGGCTTGCGCCGAGGCCTTTGCCCTCGCCGACGCCTCTGCCCTCGCCGGCGCCCACGCTTCCGTTACCCACCATCCGCTCCTCCACCCAGCGGAGCTCCCTCGCCACCGCCTCGACCAGCCCGCCTCGGCGCTGGTCCTCCGGAAGTACATCCCAGGTGTAAGTCTCCACCTCGAGGTGCTGCGTCGCTGGCGAGTCTCGCAGGTGCGACAGCAGCGCCGCCAGCTCCGGCTGCGTCGTCGCGAGCGCGCCCTCGAGCTCCCGGAAGATCGGCACATGGAAATGGACTCGCCACTCCTCCGGCTGCGCCTCGGGTGGCGCTGCAGTCCCGCGGTCGAGCGCCGCCAGCGCCTCGGGCAGATCCAGGTAGCGGACGAGCTCGCCCCCGCCCGGGCCGCCGCGCCGCTCGACCACCTGGTGCAGGTAGACGACGTCCTCCGCGTACGCGCGCAGCCTCGCCATCGTCGCCGGCTCGCGCTCCGCCACGCGGGCGCGTAGCCCGGCGCTGAGCTGCACCTTGTGCACGCCGATGCCCGCCGCGCGGAGCGCCGCGAGCGACGCGGGGGCGTCCTCGAACTCCACCGCCATGTGGCACGCGTCGAAGCAGAGGCCGAGGTGGCTCCGGAGCGCCTCCTCCGCGTCCGGCAGGCTCATCCCGGCCAGCGCCGACAGCTCGCGCGCGCGCGCCGGCGCGAACACGTGATCGGTGAAGAAGCCGATCGCCTCGGGCGTCGTCTCGAGGAAGCAGCACGGCTCCGGCTCGAGGGCCAGCGCGATGTGCTTGCCCGTGCGGCGGCGGATCTCGACGAGGTGCGCCGCGTGCTCGACCAGCCGCCGCGCCATCGCCTCCGCGTCGCCCGGCGTGCGCACCCGCGGCCTGAACGCGCCGGGCACCGTGCTGACGCTTCCCATCAGGCCCTCGTCCGCCGGCAGCAGCTCGGCGAGGAGCGTCGCCAGGAGATCGCTGTACGCGAGCCGCTCCTCGTCGAGCCAGTCGGGCAGGTACACGCGCTCCTTCACCGGCGCGCCGTGGAACCGGCCGTAGGGGAAGCCGTTCAGCGTGAACACGTAGAGGCCGTTCCGCTCGAGAAAATCGCGGAACGCGTCGAGCTCCGCCGGCTCGGCGAGCTCCGCCGCCGCCCTCGCCGACAGCCGCAGCCCCACCCCGCACCGGCGGCGCGTGCTCGGCCCGAGGCCCTCCGCCCCGCTGCCGCCTCCGCCGCTTCCGGCGCCTCCTCCGTGCAACGCCCCTTCCTCCCCGCGGGCCGCGCGCGACCAGATCGCGAGCAGGTGCGTCTCGAGGCTCTGCTTCACCTCCGACCACGTCTCGCCCGCGTGGATGTTCGTGCAGTACGTGAGGTGCGGCGCGCCCGCGCACGCGAGCCTCATGATTGCGCCGCTCCCGTGACCGCGCTCGCCGCTCCCGTGGCCACGCCCGCCGCTCCCGTGGCCGCGCCCGTCGCTGCCGCGGCCACGCCCGTCGCTCCCGTGGCCGCGCCCGCCGCTCCCGTCGCGCCGATCGCCGCGAGCGCGCCCCGCCTCCCGGCGCGCTCGCGCAGCCGCGCGATCGCCGCGACGATGTGCCGCTCCTCCATCGCGTGCACCTCGCGGGCGCGCCCCACGTCCTCGAGCAACGTCACCGTGAGCTCCCCGCCGAGGTGCTCGCGGAACTCGTCCAGCCCATCGAGCACGCAGAGCCGCTCGCCCCGCTCCCCCCGCTCGCACGTGCGCGTCAGCGTGAGCGCGTCGTCCCACAGCGTGAAGCCGAGCGCCTCGAGCGCCGCCACCACCGCGGCCGCTGTCGTCTGGCTGCACAGGCCGGCCAGCTCGGCGTACAGCGTGTCGATCGCGATCCCGATCGCGACCGCCTCGCCGTGGCGGAGCCTGTGCTTCGTGAGCGACTCCAGCTTGTGCGCAGCCCAGTGCCCGAAGTCGAGGGGCCGCGCGCTCCCGAGCTCGAACGGGTCGCCCGCGCTCGCGATGTGGTGGAGGTGGATCTCCGCCGAGCGGCGCACGAGCTGCGCGAGCGGCGCGAGCGACCCCGACGCGAGCGCGGGCGCGTGCTCGGACAGCCACGAGAACAGCCGAGCGTCCCGGATCAGCGCGACCTTCACCGCCTCCGCCATCCCCGCCACCTTGTCGCGCAAGGGCAGCGTCTCCAGAAAGCGCGGATCGATGAGCACCGCGAACGGCGGGGCGAACGTGCCGAGCAGGTTCTTCTTCCCGAACGCGTTGACGCCGTTCTTCACGCCGACCCCGGAATCGGCCTGCGCGAGCACCGTGGTCGGGATCCGCACGACCCGGAGGCCTCGGTGCACCGTCGCCGCCGCGTAGCCGACCATGTCGAGCACCGCGCCGCCTCCGACGATCATCACGAACGACTGCCGATCCATCCCCAGCGCGTCGAGCCTCGCCTGCAGCGCCGCCGTCGCCGCGCCGTCGTTCTTCGCCGCCTCGCCGCCGGGCACCACGATCGGCTCGGCCGCGAGCGTGAGCAGGTCCGGCCGCGCGCCCACGTACCGCGCGATGTCGTCCGCCAGAGACGGCCACGCCGCGGCGACGCCGCCGTCGATCACCGGCAGCACGCGGTGACGCCGGCGCGGCTCCTTCGCGGCGATGGCGGCCGCCAGGTCGGCGTTGCTCGGCGAAAAGACGCCCTCCGTGAAGTAGACGGGGTACTCGAAGGGGACCGCGATCCGTTGCAGATGAAGCAGCATCAAAGCCGACTTTCGAGAGAGGTCATCGGCCCGTCAAGTTGGTTCCTCGCGAGGATCCCGCGTCTTGCCGCGGTACGAAAACTTCCCCTTGGCGGCGGACGGCCTTCCTGCAATGCTGGCGCCGCTCGGTGAATCGCGCCGCCGTACGGCCGAGTTCACCTCGTTCCCTGTGAACGCCCCGTGATCGCCCCTTGATCGCCGCGTGATCGCAACCCCGTACCGCCTGACATCCTCCTCAATGCAGACGCCCATGGAAGGCACAGCCCGTCCCACGAAACGGTCCTTCATGCGAGGAGTGCTTCTGACGGCAGCGGCAGGGCTCGCCCTCGCCGCGTTCTCCGCCGGGTGCGCGCCGACGTACATCTACAACCCCGCGAACTACGCGAAGGAGTACGACCCGCGTAAGCACGAATACACGATCGGGGTAGGGGACCAGATCCGGATCAACGTCTGGCGCATGGCCGACCTGTCGAGCGAGGCGCTCGTCCGGGCCGATGGCGTCATCACGATGCCGCTCATCGGCGACGTCTACGTGGCCGGAAGGACCCCGACCCAGGTGCGCGAGGAGCTGAAGAAGCGGCTCTCCGAGTTCGTGAAGGACGAGACGGCCGTGATCACCGTCGCCGTGACCGGGATCAACAGCTACCGGTTCGTGGTCAGCGGCAACGTCGCGCGCGCCGGCATCTTCGCCTCCAACTACTTCGTCTCCGTCTCCGAGGCGCTCGCGCTCGCCGGCGGTCCCAACCAGTTCGCCTCGACGGATCAGATCCTGCTCATCCGCATGGATAGCCCGGGCAAATTCCGGCACATCCCCATCAACTACGACGAAATCGCCTCGCGCAAGCGGCCCGAGCAGGACCTCGTGCTCAAGGCCGGCGATACCGTCTTCGTGCCCTGATCGTGGCCGGCTCCTCCGCGCTTGCCCGAAAGGCGGTCCTCGGCGCGGTCTGGACGATCGCGACCGGGCTCGGCTCGCGCGTGCTCGGCCTGATAGGCACCCTCGTGCTCACCCGGTTCATCGCGCCGGATGTGTACGGCGAGGTCTCGGCAGCGTCCGTCGTGATCATGACGGCGCACTTCATGTCGAGCCTCGGGACCGGCCAGTTCATCGCGTCGAGGCCCAACCTCGACCGCCAGATGGTCTTCAACGCGACCGTCTATTTCCACGTGGCGGGCCTCATCGCCATCGCCGCCGTGTACCTCCTCCGGGAGCCGATCGCGGTGCACCTCGTCGGCGCGCCCGGGATGCTCGAGTTCATGCCGGGGCTCATCGTCGCGATGCTCATCGATCGGCTCTGGTACGTCCCCGATCGCCTGCTCATCCGCGAGATGCGCTTCCGCAGCGTGAGCCTCCGGAACGCCGCCGGCGAGCTCACCTACACCGCGGCGTCCGTCTCCCTCGCCGTGCTCGGCTGGGGGGGAAACGCCATCGTGGTGGCGACGCTCCTGCGCGCCGTCGTGCGCGTCGTGACCACGGTCCCCGCGGTGAAGCTCTCCGAGTGGCTGACGCCGAGCCCGCTGTCGCGCGAGAAGGCGCGCGAGCTGTTCGCCTTCGGCATCCCGCTCAACTTCGGGTCGCTGGCGAACTTCGGGGCGTCCAAATGGGACAACCTCGTCATGATCCGCCTGTTCGGGGAGCAAGTCGGCGGGCTCTACAACCTCGCGTGGAACCTCGCCGACATCCCGGCCTCCCAGGTCGGCGAGCGCATCGGCGACGTGCTCGTCCCGTCGTTCGCGAAGCTCGAGCCGGAGCAGCGCAAGGCGGCGCTCGTCCGCGCGCTCACGCTGCTCGCCCTCGTCATCTTCCCGCTCGCCGTGGGCCTCGGCGCGGTCGCCCCGACGATCCTGAACGACACGTTCTTCAACGAGGCATGGGAGCCGGCCGGCCCGCTCCTCGCCGTGCTGTCCGCGCTCGGCGTCGCGCGCCCGATCGGCTGGGTCCTGTCCTCGTACATGCAGGTCTACGGCCGGACGCGGACGATCATGGTCCTGGAGTGGCTCAAGGTGGCCGCGATCGTCGGCGGCATCGCGCTGCTCGGAACGATGGGCGGCGTCCTCTGGGCCTGCGCCGGCGTCGGCGTCGCGTTCGGGGTGCACGCCCTGGCGAGCCTCTGGGTGGTCAAGCGCGCCGATGGCGTCCCGTACCTGCGGCTCCTGCGCCCGCTGGTCCGCCCGCTCGTCGCGTGCCTGCCCATGGTCGCCGCGGTGCTCGCCGTTCGCTACGGCATGCGGTCGCTCCACGACCTGCCCCGCGGGTGCCGCCTTGGCGCCGAGGTGGTGGTCGGCGGGCTCGCCTTCGTCGCCGCCGCGCTGGTGATCGCGCGACAGGCATCGCGGGACTTCCTCCAGCTCGCACGCGAAGCGGTCCGCCGCCGTCGTTAAGGCGTTTCCTGAATGTCACCGACCGGCGTGACGAGCGAAGCGCGCGCAGCGAGCGGGATGAGTGCGGTGAGAGCAACACGCGTAACGAGCGTGGCCAGCGTAACGAGCGTGACGAGCGTGCGTAATGAGCGTGCGGATCGCAACGAGGAGCACCTTTCCCCTCCGAAGGTTGGGGCCCCACGCGACACTCGAGCGAAATTGAAGGGCCTGTGGTAGCGTCGGGCCCCTCTCTTCGAAACTGGGTCGGGATCCGCATGGCGGCTCCCGTCCACCACTGGAGATAAAAGGAAATGGCAGAGACGCATCCCCCTGCGGTCGAGAGCTTCCTGGCCAAGATCAACTCCCGCGAAGCCCAGGTGGGCATCATCGGCATGGGTTATGTCGGCCTGCCGCTGGCGCTCACGTTCATCGAGAAGGGCTTCCGCGTGCTGGGCTTCGACGTGGACCCGGCGAAGGTCACCGCGCTCAGCGAGGGGAAGGGCTACATCAAGCACCTCGATCCCGCGCGCATCGCGGCGGCAGCCAAGACGGGCCGATTGGAGGCGACGACGGACTTCTCGCGGCTCGGCGAGCCCGACGCCATCCTGATCTGCGTTCCGACCCCGCTGACGGCCCAGCGGGAGCCCGACATGAGCTACGTCGTCGGCTCCGCCCAGAAGATCAAGGAGCGGCTTCGGAAGGGGCAGCTCATCGTCCTCGAGTCCACCACGTATCCCGGCACGACCGATGAGCTCGTGAAGGGCATCCTCGAGCAATCGGGCCTGCGCATGGGGCAGGATTTCTACCTCGCCTTCTCGCCCGAGCGCGAGGACCCGGGCAACCGCGATCACAGCACCGCGACCATCCCGAAGGTCGTCGGCGGCGTCGATCGCGCGTCGCTGGTCCTCTCGCAGGCGCTCTACTCGCAGGCGATCGCGCGCGTGGTGGCCGTCTCCTCGGCGCGCGCGGCCGAGGCGGCGAAGCTGACCGAGAACATCTTCCGGGCCATCAACATCGCCCTCGTGAACGAGCTCAAGGTCGTCTACGACGCCATGGGCATCGACGTCTGGGAGGTGCTCGACGCCGCGTCGACCAAGCCGTTCGGCTTCATGCGGTTCAACCCCGGCCCGGGCTGGGGCGGCCACTGCATCCCGCTCGACCCGTTCTACCTCGCGTGGAAGGCGCGCGAGTACGGCGTGTCCACCAAGTTCATCGAGCTCGCCGGCGAGGTGAACGTCGAGATGCCGCACTACGTCGTCAACAAGCTCCAGCTCGCGCTGAACGAGCGCGGCAAGGCGCTGAAGGGCACGAAGGTCCTGCTGCTCGGCGTCGCCTACAAGAAGGACATCGACGACCCGCGCGAGAGCCCCGCGTTCGAGATCATCGAGCTCCTGCGCAAGCTCGGGGCCGTGCTGAGCTTCCACGACCCGCACGTGCCCAAGCTGCCGCGCATGCGCACCTGGCCGCATCTGCCGGAGCTCTCGTCCCTCCCCCTCAACGAGGACACGCTCAAGAGCCACGACGCGGTCATGATCGTCACCGACCACTCCGTGGTCGACTACGATCTGGTGCTGAACCACGCCGCCCTGATCGTCGACGCCCGTGGCGTCTACCGCGCGGCGAACCCCAAGGTGGTCAAGGCCTGACGGAGGGCGAGGGCGCCCCGAGCGGCGCGGGCAAGCGTCGCACGCCAGCGCGGCGGTCCTGGTGACCAGGCATCCAGCGGCGGCGTCCTTGCCGCGTCGCCGCTGGCCCCGTGGCGTGTCGCTCAACTCCCGCGCTGTGGGCGGCGCGCCGCGGGCATCGCCGTGGCGCCCACGCCACGGCGCCGGCGCCGTGGCGGAGCTCCCGGGTGACTCCTCGGCAACCGCGAGGGGCTCCGCGCGTCCTCGCGACCTCGTAGCCGCGTCACCTTGTATCCGCGTATCCTCGTCACCACGTATCCTCGTGACCCCGTAGCGCCGTAACCCGGTAACCCCGTAACCCCGTAACACCGTCACCGATGCAGCTCTTGCCGAGCTCGCGAAATCGCGAGCATCCCCTTGATGTCAGGGCGCCGGTTCGGTACCCATCAAAGACGGTCCATGTCCACGCCGCCGCCCATGGTCGGGCCAGGTCGAACGATGTCGCCTGCAGATGACAGCCTGGGCCCTGCGCCGTCGAGCTCGGATTGGAAGGGCCACCTGGAGATCCGGCTCGGCGATCTCCCGGGGACGCGACGGCCGCTGACGGAGTCCCACATCGTCATCGGCAGGGCGCCTGGCGTGCAGCTCACGCTCGACCACTACACGGTCTCCCGGCGCCACGCGGAGCTCTTCTGCGATCCGTTCGGCCGGTGGTGGATCCGCGACCTCGGCAGCACCAACGGAACGCTCGTCAATGACGAGCGGATCAACGAGAAGGTGCTGAAGCCGGGCGATCGCATCGGGATCGGCGACTACATCCTCGAGTTCCAGCTCACGGCGCGGGCCCCTCGCGTGCCGATCGACCCGGGCGGCCTCCATTTCGAGGAGGACAAACCGACCGCGATCCGCAAGCTCGGCGAGCTCGACCCGCCGCGGATCGCGGCGAAGCACCTGTTCACCCTGATGGACCTGTCGCGGCGGCTCCTCAGCATCGAGGACGCGACGGATCGGTTCGACGCGCTCTGCCAGCTGATGGTCCGCGAGGACTTCCACGGCAGCATGGCGCTCGCGCTGCGGCTCCGGCAGAACGGCGCGCTGACGATCCTGTCCGGGCCGCACCGCCCGTTCCAGTCGCTCCGGCGCGAGGACTCCGTCGCCCCGCCGTACATCTCGCGCCGCGTGCTCGCGGCGGTGCAGGACACGCGCGAGCCGGTGCTGGCCGGCAACCTGGTGAGCGACAGCGCCACGGTCGAGCTCACGATGTCGCGCGACGTCATGGCCCTCTGGGTCGTGGCCTGTCCGCTGCGCGTCGAGGAGCAGATGATGAACCTGCTCTACGTGACCCTGCCGCCCGACTTCGGCAGCGTCGAGTGGCTCGGGCTCATCGCGCTCGCGGCGGAGGTCTATCAGCAGGCCGAGTCGGCCTGGGAGGCCCGGCGCCACGCGCAGGCGCACGCGGCGATCGAGCGCGAGCTCGAGATGGCGCACCAGATCCAGCGGACCTTCGTCCCGAAGCGGCTGGAGTTCAAGGCGCTGGACGTGGCGCTCGGCTTCGAGCCGTGCCGGTGGGTCGGGGGCGACTACGTGGACATCGTCCCGATGCCGGACGGCCGCATCATGCTCGCCGTGGCGGACGTCTGCGGCAAGGGGCTCCAGGCCGCGCTCATCGGCTCGAGCGTCCACACGATGGTGCGCGCGACGGTCGACGCCGGCCGCGGGATCACGGGGATGATGGACCGGCTGAACGCCTACCTCTGCGAGTACCTGCCGGAGCACTCGTTCGTCACGATGGTGGCCGTCGCCCTCGACCCCGCGACGGGCCGCATGGAGTGCGTCAACGCAGGGCACCCGCCGGCGCTGGTGGCGACCGCGGAGGGCGGACTGCGGCACCTCCAGGCGGCCGTCAACCCGGCGCTCGGGGTCGGCCTGGTGCCGATGGAGGCGCACCAGAGCGTGCTCGCGCCGGGCGAGGTGCTCGCGATGTACACCGACGGGCTCACCGAGCTGCGCAACTCGTCGAAGCAGATGCTCGGCCTGCACGCGCTCGGCACGGGCTTCGCCAAGCTCTGCGCCACCAGCGCTGGCCGCCCGGTCGCGTCGATCGCCGACAAGCTCACGCACATGCTCGAGGAGTTCCGCGGCGACCAGCTGCCCGAGGACGACAGGGCCTTCCTCCTCGCGCGGCGCACCTGAGCGCGCCGCTGGCGACGGTCCGGCGAGACCCCCGAGCGCGCTGCTGACGGCAGCCCGGCGAAACCTCTGAGCGCGCCAAGCGCGGGTTTCCGGCTCCGCTGGGGAGCGCGCCCCGTCGCGCTCAGCGAGCGGCGTCGCTCGTGCCGGAAGACGTGGGCGCCTCGCCCTCCAGCGGCTCGCTCGGCGTCTCCTGGCGGCGTGTCGCACCGGAAGGGCCTGCAGAGCCGAAGGGCTGGGTCATCAAGATGCGCGAGCCCGGCACCGCCTGCCGCGGGAACGCGCCCGACACGGTCAGGAGGAGCGTGTTCCGGACGACGCGTGTGTCGGGGAGCTTCTCCGTCCTCCCCTCGATCTCCACCGTCCTCCCCTCGGTGCGCTGGTTCCCGTGCTGGTACCGGAGCGCGAGCGCGAAGTCCGGGATGACGATGACGGGGCTCCAGAGCAGCGCGACGTCGGTGAGCACCGCGATCGTGGTCGGCCCCGTGTCGAGGTCTCCCTCCGCGTTCGGCTCGAGGGGCTGAGCGAGCTGCGCGCCGGCCGAGCCCTCGACCGACAGGTGCCAGGCGGGGCGGACGGGCACGGCGGCGCGGAGCGTCAGCATGTGGGAGAGCTGGATCTGCTGCAGGAAGACGTTCGGCGTGGCCGAATAGGCGTACGCGAGCTCGGCCGCCTCGCCCCGCTCGTGCGTGTAGCGCAGCGCCGCGAGCCCGGCGGGACGCGCGAGCGACCCAGCGCCGTCCTTCAGGTCCGTCGCGACGACCCCGCCGACGTCGAGCTGGCTCGAGAAGCGGCGCCCGAGGTCGTGCTGCCAGCTTGCCACGAGCGTGCTGACGAGCTGGTCGCGCGACGCATACGTGACCGCGGTCGTGGGATCGGCGTCCACGTTGTCGAAATGGGTGTAGCCGACCGAGAGCGCGAGGGACGCGGCGTCGTGGCGGAAGGTGCGCTGCGCCGTCAGCGTGTTCGCCGCGCTGTACGTGCGCTGCGGGCGATCCCGGAGCGGGTTGTAGACGGCGAACGTCGCGGCCTGCCCGAGCGACCAGACCGGCGAGGGCTGGAACGAGAACCCCTCGTTGAACGACCCCTGCACGAAGTTCGTCGTCCCGCCCTCGGTGCCCTGGAGCGTCGTGGTCCCCGGCGTCTGCTCGAGCTGGAACGTGTTGAGCTGGCCTTGCGACCCGGACGCCCCGAGCGTCAGCGAGGTCCTCGGCGACGTGACGAAGCGGCCGGTCCACGCGGCCACGTTCGAGTACGAGCTCGCCTCCGAGCGCCGGAAGAAGAGGCTCGTCGAGAACGTGTAGGACAGCGTCTGCGCGGTCCGCGGCGTCGTGTAGGTGAAGATCAGGCCGGGGCTCACGGTCGCGAGGCCGTCGGCCTGGGGACCGGCCTGGGGCTCGGCCTCGGGCTCGGGCTCGGCCGCGGAGGTCACGTTGTCGGTGACGCCGATCGACCCGGTGAAGACGCCGTGGAGGGTTGCGTCCTGCGCCCGGGCGCCGTGGTGGGTGAGGATCGCGCAGCCGAAGGCCGCGACCGCAATACCTCGTCCGGAGCGCATGAGGGCTGCAAGGTAACAATGGAGCCGGCGCTCGGCTACGCCTCCCCGACCTTTCGGCGCAAGGAGGTGAGCGCCGCGCGCCGGCCGTTCAGGCGTCGAGGAGGACGACACCGAGGATGGGCGCCGGCCGGAGCTGCTCGATGGCCTGGCGGATCGCCTTGCGGGTCGACTTCTTGACCAGCGAGGTCAGGACCACGCCGTCCACCGAGTCGCCGATGACGTTCAGGTCCATGCTGCCGAGCACCGGCGGCGTGTCGATGATGATGTACGAGTAGCCCGCGCGCTTGAGGCTCTCGATCGCGGTCGAGAACGCCACCCCGTCGAAGATCGGCGGCCGCTCCGTGCGCGGATCGACGGCCAGGATGTGGACGGGCGTCTGGAGGGCGAGCCTCGCGTCGGGCGACCTGCCGCCCATCGGCGCGGCGTTCCTGTCCGACGACGTCTCGCCGCCGTCGTCGCCCGGCGTCACGGCGGGCGCCGCCTGATCGACGACGACCCAGGGCGCGAACCGGTCGTTGACGTGGCGCTGGAGCTGCTCCGTGAAGCAGCTCGGGGGCTCGAACCGCAGCGCCTTCGCGATGCCGGGCTTGCGGATGTTCGCCTCGACGAGGAGGATCTTCCCGCGGACGGTCTCGCGGAGCGCGAGCGCGAGGTTGATGGCGCACGACGTCTTGCCCTCGCCGGGCCCGGCGCTCGTCACCGCGATGGTGATCCCCGTGCCCGTCGGCAGCTTGCGCCGGAGCGTCCGGTACGCGTCGGCCTGGGGCGAGTAGGGCGCGCGGAGCATCACGATGTTCGGATCCACGGCGTCCGGCATCGGCACGGGGCGCACGGTGATCTCGCCCGGGCCGCGCAGCGACTCCTCCGGGAGCAACCCGGCGTTCTCCGGCGTGGTGGGCAGGGAGCGCAGCTGCTCGATGTGAAGCGACGGCGGCTCCTCGAACGTCGGATCCAGCGACTGCAGCTTCGCGTCCACGGCCTGGTGCGCCGGGGTCGACACCACGCGGTTGAAGATCAGGGAGGGCGGCGAGCTGAACGTGCTGGTGAGCGAGCGATCGATCGGCCGCTCGGGCGGCGGCTGCTGCTGCGGCGGCGGCTGATGCGGCTGCGGCACCTCGCGCACCGTCACCTCGCGCGTCGCGGGCGGCACCACGCGATCGAAGACGAGCGAAGGCGGCGAGGGGAACGCGCCGCTGAACGATCGCTCGATGGACGGCGCTCCCCCCGGGGGCGCCGACGCGTCCCGGACCCCCACGTCGCGCGATGGCGAGGCGATGACCCGCTCGATCGGCACCGGCAGCGCCGGCGAGCTGCCCGGCCTCCCGCCGCTCGACACGAGCCCAGGGCTGCTCAGCGTCGCGCTCAGATCGACGACGCGCGCGATCGCGGGGGATGAGCCTTGCCGCTCGGGGCCGGGCGGCAGCGCCGGCGCGGGCATGCCGAGCACCGTCGCGGTGCCCGGATGCGCGCGGTGCTCGCCGTGGTCGGCCGCGGGACCCCCGAGGAAGAGCGCCGTCGCTGGCGACGGCCCCCTGAGCGGTTGCTGCGCGCCGGGGTGAGCGCCCGGCGCCTGCGCGGCGCCGAGGCGCAGCCCCATCGCCTGCGGGTGCTGCGGCGGCGGGGGCAGATCTTGCCGGATGGTCGGCGAGTCGAACGCGGCGCTCGGGTCGTCCTGGCTGGAGCTCGGGCGCTCCGCCGAGACGACGTCCTCCGCGTCGTTCGCGAGGCGCAGGACGCGGGCGATCATCTCCTCGCGCACGTCCGGATCCGGCGCGATCGAGCGCCAGTTGCCGACCACGTTGCGGAGCCGGCGCGCCTCGATGACGAGGGCGCGGACCCGCGCGGTCTGCTCCGCGCGACTCAGGAAATCGCAGACCTGATCGAGCGCTCGCTCGAGGGAAGCGACCGGCGGGGGCTTTCCCGGCTCAGCTCCGCCTGTCTCAGCCACGGCGCCCTCGGGGCGCGCGCGCGGCGGGCGGTACGACGACGAGCACCGGAGCGAGGGCCATTCGATCGATATCTTCCATGTCGTAAACCCGATCGTCGAACACGATGCCACGCGCCGCGGCGGCCGCGATGCCGGCCGCAACGGACAAGAACAGCCCGCCGATGGCGATGATCAACCGCGACGGGCTCGACGGTGCGCTCGGCCGGTACGCCGGGTCGAGCACCTCGATCTGCGCCGAGTAGCCGCCCTGCTCCGAGCTCGCGGCGATCTCCGCGCGGAACGACTTGCCCTCGAGGTCGGAGAGGCGCTGCTGCGCGCGCGCCTTCTCGCGGCTGAGCCGCGACCAGTCGGTCTCGGTGTTGATGATCTGCTTCGCCGCCTCGCTCGCGTCGGCCGCGTTGCCCTTCTTCGCGCCCCTGCGCGCCGCGATCTCCCGCTCGAGAGCCGCGAGCTGGGACTTGATCTTCGCCTTCTCGGCCTCGTCGGTCGCGGGGACCTCCACCACCGGCTCCGGCGGCAGGACGAGCGCCTGCTCGGCGCGCCGCAGCGCCGCCTCGGCGTTGGTCACGCGGGCCGCCGCCGCCCGGACGTCGGGGTGCTGCTCGGTGAAGCGGGACTGCTTGTCGGCCAGATCCCGCCGCGCGGTGGCGAGCTCCTGCTCGGCCTGATCCCGCTGCCGGGTGAGCGCGGGGGAGGGCACCCCGGCGGCGCTCACCGCCGGCTGCTCCGGCTTGCCGGTGAGCCGGCTGCGCAGGCGGGGCACCTGCCGCTCGAGCGCCTCGAGCGTCGGGTCGGTCCCGGTGGCGCGCCGCTCTCGCTCGCGGATGGCGGCGCCGCCCTGCGCGCCGCCGGGCGAGTTCTGCTCGGCGGCGAACTCGGGGTGCTCGGCCAGGAACGCCGCGAGCTCGGTCTCGGCCTTCTCGACGTCCTGCTCGGCGCGCTTCAGCTCGGCGTCGAGGAACTCGTTCGTCAGCTTCGCCTGCGACCTGCGCATGCGGGTCGTCTCCTCGACGAGGATGTCCGCGAGCCGCTGCGTCACCTCCTGCGCCTGCTCGCGCGTCTCTCCTTCGGCCGAGATCGCGAAGGTGTCCTGCGAGCGGGCCTTGAAGGTGATCTTGGCGCGGAGCCGATCGACCGCGTCGACCATGCCCCGCTTCTCGAGGACGTCGGGGAAGAGGTTGAACTCCGTCACGACCTTCTCGAGGTTGGAGCGCGCGAGCAGCGTCTCCTTGAGCCGCGCGGAGAGGGTGCGGAGCGGGTCGGGCCCGTCGGGCCCGAGGTACGTCGCCTTGACGCCCTCGCGGTAGAAGATCACGGTCTCGGAGCGGTACGCGGGCTTCCTCGACTGCACGACGAGCACCGTGAACCCGAGCCCCGCGATCGCGACCAGCACCGCCACGTACCAGTGCGCCAGCGTCCGGTTGATCATCGCGCTGACGCTGGGCGGCTGCGGACCTGCAGGCCGCGCCGCTGCGTCGGCGGGGATCGCCCCGAGCGCCTCCTGGGGCGGGGTAGGCCCGGGGAGCTGCTGGTTCATCTTCTTGTCCATGGTCCCCGCTCCTCGAAGGTTGCCTTGCTCCGCCCGATCCGGAGGACGCGCACCCCGGTCTGGCAGGCTGGTTGGCTATGGTAGACGTGCGACGCGCGAGCGCCAGCTTGTTGCACTCGGCCGTGCCCGCCGCGTGCCCGCCGCGTGCCCGCCGCGCGCAACCCCACGCCTAACACGCCCCCAGTACGCGCAGCACGCGGAACCAGCGCCGCGACGACGGAGGGGCACCGTCCGGGCGACTCCAGCCGCTCAGCGCCGTCCGCGCGACACTCGCCGCGGGGCGCTGCCACCGCAGCCGTTGTCGACGGCTGGGCCGAGGGGCCGGGGTGGCGGCGCGCGCGCCGCCACCGAGCGTCACGTGGGGAACACCCGATCGAGGCGCAGCAGGCGGAAGATCGCGCGCGGCTGATCCCTCAGCCCGACGATGCGCACCTGGCCGCCGTTGGCCCGTACCCGCTTGAACAGCGAGACGATGACGCCGACGCCCGAGCTGTCGATCAGCCGGAGGGACGAGAGCTCGAGCGTGATGTTCTGCCGGTTCTCGGCCACCAGCTCGTCCACCAATGTCCTGAACTCCGGTGCGGTCACTGCGTCGAGGGTCCCCTCGAACTGCACGACCGTCTCACTGCCGTTATCGGTCCGCGTATAACTCATTGGATTTTGATTCCCCCTGCGGCGCGGGTCGCGCCCGAACGGGAGACGCTCCGCATTCGAAAACTGCTCGTCCGATGCCCTGTCGCCCCGGCGAAATCGGCGTCGGAATGCTCTTGTTCGCTGCTGCCTTCACCCCCGTCGCCGGCAATACACGAGCTGCCCTCCCTCCGTTTCACAAGACGGAGGACATTCGGACTGCCGGGACAGTAGTCGACCTCATCCATGAACGACTTGATGATGAAGAGCCCCATCCCGGACTCGGGGAGGTCGTCGATGGGAGGGTTGTCGATGGCCGCGGGATCGAAGCTGCATCCCGTGTCCATCAAACGGATGATGATGCCGTCCGCGTCGGATTCGATCTCGATGTCGACGTCGCCCGGCGGGCCAGCGCGGTATCCGTGAATCGCGATGTTGTTGAACGCCTCGCCGAACGCCGAGACGGTCTGGTCCTCGAAATCCTCCTGGGTGAGGCCGGGCGACCCGCCCTCGACCCTCCCAGGCGCGGCCATCTTGCATGCGGCCGCCACCACGCGGAGGGCGAGGTGGCGATAGGTCAACGAACCTGGTACGCGGAGTCGGATCACGCCCAAACCTCCATCCGAGCTTGTACCCTACCACGTTCTCGACTATGGGAGCCACAAGGTAAACAGTGACACCTGGCGTTCGTGTAGCGAAACGTGCGATCGACATCGCGGGCTCGCTCGTGGGTCTCACGCTGACCCTCCCGCTCTACCCTCTCATCGGCGCGGCCATCTACCTCGAGTCGCCCGGGCCGATCTTCTACATGCAGCGCCGTGCCGGGATGCTCATCGGTACGGAAGTACGGGATGGCGTGGCCTACCCGCGGTTCGTCGAATTCCACATGCGCAAGTTTCGTTCCATGCGCGTGGATGCAGAGAAATTGACGGGGGCCGTGCTCGCCCAGCAGGACGACCCGCGCATCACCCGGGTCGGCCGCTTCCTGCGCAAGACGCGCCTCGATGAGATCCCGCAGTTCTGGAGCGTGCTCATGGGCGACATGAGCATCGTGGGGCCGCGCCCCGAGCGCCCCGAGCTGCTCGTCAACCTCGCGCTCGCCATTCCCTTCTTCGAGGAGCGGATGCGCGACATCAAGCCGGGCATCACGGGGCTCGCGCAGGTGTCGCTCGGGTATACCGGACGCGCCCCGGCGGAGAGCGAGGTCGCCGCGTTCGAGGCGACGCTGACGAACCCGTTCGGCCTCGAGGAGGCGGAGGGGGCCGAGGCCGACGACATGCGGATGAAGCTGCTCTTCGATCTCGCGTACGCCGCGTCGCTCGAGAAGCTCTCGACGTTCCTGCAGATGGAGCTCTCGATCATCGTGAAGACGCCGCTCGTGATGGTCCTCGGCCTCGGGCGCTGAGCGGGCGCCGCGCCTCCGGACCCCGGCGCCATTGCGCTCTCTCCGCTGAACCGGGGCCGCTTCCCGCGGCTCCGCTAGCCCCTCTTGCTGAGCACGACGATCACGAGCACCAGGGCGAGGTTGGCCAGGATGAGCCGGTAGACGTCGCGCTTCTCGAGCCGGATCGAGAAGTTCGGATCGACGCTCCTGATGGCGGAATACAGCGCTCCCGCCAGGCCGAAGTAGATCCAGAGCACGTAGTGGTAGGTGAACGAGAGGAAGAAGATCCCGACCATCATCCCGCAGAACCCGGCCATGATCGCCATGGACCAGGCGCGGATCATCGCGAACTGGGCGCCGTGCTCGTACCGCTTGAGCGCGACCAGCGAGATCTTGAGGGTGAGGTAGATCATCGCCGTCCACGCGAACATCCCGAGCGGGCCGAGCTCCGAGAGCGCGAGCAGGTACGCGTTGTGCGCGGTGAGCCAGTGGTGCTCCGTGAACTGGCGGTAGCCCGCGCCCATCAGCGGGAACATCCGGTAGATATTCAGGCCCTCGCCCAGGATCTCCGTGCGCTCGTTCGCCGACTCATCCGCCTCGCCGCCGCCGCGGCCGCCGAGGAGCATGAGCGGCGCCGCGCAGACCGCGCCGAAGATCGCGCCGCGGATGCCGTACTTCTTGACGAAGTAGACGCCCAGCACCGTCGCGAAGACGAGCTGGCCGCCCCGGGACTGCGTGAGGATGATCGCGGTCGCGATCAGGAGGAGCGAGCCGAAGACCAGGAGCGCGCGCGTGAAGGAGCGCTTCTGCTCGAACATCGCGAAGCTGAACGGCAGCACGATGCCCGCCGTGAGCGCGAGCTCGTTCGGATCCTGGAGCACGCCGCGCCAGCGCACGCGGCCGTTGATCGTCGACGTCTTGAAGAGGCCGACGCGCTCGCACAGGTACTCGACCTCGGGATCGGCGCCCGGCCCCTCGCGGCAGTCCACGCGGAGCTCGCAGGACCGGCCGTCGGGGATGCCGGCCTCGCCGCGCGAGCCTCCGATGGTCTGCGTCATCGCCAGGCACTGAAACGAGGAGAACCCCTGGTGGATCGCGACGCCCGCCACGAAGAGGCCCATGATGAGCACCGTGGCGGCGAGCTTCTGGAACCCTTTGAAGCCGTCGGGGCTGTGCCCGATCAGGAAGAAGAGGACGAACGTCACGCTGATCGAGACGAACCCCCCGGTGAACTCGGCGGGGTTCCGGATGCCGAGCGTGAGCACGCACCAGAAGTAGACGACGATGGCCCACCGGAGCTGCGGGGTCGCCTTCAGCCTGACCTTGCCCATGGCGAGATCGAGGCCCATGCCCATGAAGGCGAGGCCGAGCCAGAGGTACAGGAACGGCAGGCTCTCGAAGCGCTCGTCCCACTCCTGAGGCCTGCCGTAGATGAAGACGATGAGAAGGATGACCCCGGGGAGCGCGAGCATGTCGAGGGTCCTCGGCGGAGACGCCGTTCGGGTGGTGGGGGACGTTCCGGAGGATCGCGGCTCGCGTCAAGCGACTTGCGCTCGCTCCCTCCGGCGTGGTTTCCGGGCCCTCGAGCCTACGTGCTGAGGCCCACGCGGCGCACGGCCTGGTTCAGGAACGGGACGAACTCATCCGCGGCCCTCGCGTTGCCCGCGCTCGAGGGGTGGTGGTCGGTGTTCCCCTCCGAGCCGTGCAGGGAGAAGTTGGACTCGCCCTTGTTCGTGAGCACGTCGTAGTAGTCGAAGACGACGACGTTCTTCTCCGGATAGCCGCTGAGCCAGCCGTCGGGCGACTTGACCCAGTTGTTGAACGAGCGGGCGAGATCCGCCTGGCGCTGCGCGATCTCGGCGTCGGAGGGCTTCCCGAGGAGCCGCTTCGCGGTCCACTTCCAGGCGGGGTCCTTCGAGCGTTTGAGGATGTTGGCGGGGGCGGTGACGTAGACGAACAGCGTGTCCTTCCGCTTCGCGAGGTCGGGCAGGATGGACGCCAGCGTGGCCTTCGCGTTCCAGACGGTGAGCTCCGGGCCGGCCGGGTTGCCGGGGGCGGAGCCCTCGCCGACGAAGCGGTTGTTGGGATAACAGGACTTGAAGACGACGATCCGGTTCACCACGCCGTCCGGGTGCATCTGGTCGTTCAGCGCGACCCGGAGCACCTTGTCCATCTTGTCGCGGAACTTGGGCGCCCAGTCGAAGAGGTCGGTGTTCTCGCCGATCTCGCTGCCGTAGGAGGCCTCGTGGACGCGGTAACCCTGCTCTGTGAGCTTCCTCTTGAGCCCGCCTCCGTTCGGGTGCGCCTCGTAGACGCACGACGCCTTCTCCTTCTCGGCGCCCGTCTCCGTGAGGAGCTGGCCGCCGCACGAGTGATGGATGAACAGGAGATCCAGCGGGGCATCGGGCCGGGCGCTCGCGAAGCCGGACAGGTCGAGCGAGCCGGCCTTCGCGATGGGGCCGGTCGCGGCCGGCGCCGTGCCCTCGATGGGGATGAACAGGGCGCCCAGCGCGACGAGGAATGCGCCGGCAGAGACGAGTCGCTTCTTGCTCATGGCATCTCCGTACAGGACGTGGGCAAAGAGAGTGGATTATCGCAGCGCGCCACGCCGAGGACAAGCGGGCGCGGACGGCGTCATCGTCGCGTTTGCCGTTGCTGTTGCTGTTGCCGTTTGCGACACGGCGCTCAGAAGGTGAGGACGCCGCCCTCGTCGGCCTTGGCGGCGGAGCCGGCGCGGATCGTGATCTCGTCGCCGCCGCCCGCGGGCTTCCTGATCACGTCGTAGGACGCGCCGGGGGAGAGCCCCGTGACGACGTGCTTCGCCACGCCAGGGAGCGAGGTGAACTGCACCTCGGACACGGCGCCCAGATCGACCGGGAACAGGACCAGCGTGCCCTTCACCGCCGCGCCGGCGAACGGCGTCCCGCGCTTCGTGCGCACGAGCGTCACCGGATCTGCCGTCGCGTTGCTGGCCGCGCCCTGGAGCACGTGCAGGAAGCGCGTGTCCTTCGGCATCGGGGCCGGCGGCTCGACCCGCAGGGTCGCGAGCATCTGCTCGTTCTCGGCCGGCTTGGTCTCCCAGGAGCCCGTCGGCTTGTACGGCTCGGCCACCATGACGGCGCTCTCCGGCAGGAGCGTGGTCACGAAGAGCTTCTGCCCCTTCGCGGTCGTGGCCGTCGCGAGCTTCCCCGCGACCTGCGCCGCGCTCGGCGTCTGCACGAAGAAGCGCTTGAAGCGCCCCTCCTTGCCCGTGGCGGCGCGGTCGTAGAGCACGAGGTGGTCCGGCTTGAGCCACACGAGCGCGCGGCTTACGTGCGTGACGTCGCGGATGTTCTCGTACTCGGAGTTGTAGAGCGGGGTCGCGTCGCCGAGGACGTAAACGTAGTCCTGCGCGAAGCTCTTCGCGAGCACCCTGGGATCGCCCGTGTGCACGAGCGGCCACTGGGACCCGCGCCGCCAGAGCTCGCCGCGGTTCGGGTCGTCGTGGCGGCGGTTCTTGTCGTTCTCGACCGTGAGGGTGTTGTGCTGATCGGAGCTCGCCATGAAGGCGCCGTACCCGACGCGCTCCTTCGTGAGCCACTCGCCGCCGCGGTAGAAGCCGAAGCTGAGGCCGTCGCCGTGCTGGTGGTCGATCTGCTCCCAGCCGAGCTGGAAGTGGAGCCACGTGGCCTCGGGCCCCCAGCTCGTCCTCGCGAAGACCTGGCCGAGGCCGGGGCCGTAGTGCGTGAGCGGGACGGAGGGGCGCGGGTCGGTCGGGGTGACCGCCGGGTCGAGCAGGAGGAAGTACATGATCGAGTGGCGCTTGTGGACCTGGCCGAGCTGCGAGCGGGCGCGCCGCGCGAGGGCGGCGGCGCCCCCCGGGCCGGCGTGGATGGCCATCCAGCGGAGCGCGTTCAGGCGCTCGGCGTTGCCGCTGTTCTCGGCGTGGAGGCCGAGCGCGGCGAACGGGTCGATGTGATCCGTGTACTCGTAGCGCTCCCCGTCGCCCGTCCACGCGGCCTGGTGGGTCGGCCCGATCCGGCCCGCCGGCGTGGCGGGGCTCAGGCTGTGGAGGTGGGCCGGGATGAACTCGTGCCAGAACGGGTTGCCGTCGAGGTGCACCTGCGGGCCCCACTTCGCCGGATCGGCCTCGCCGGCCGTCTGGATGGCGAGCAGCGTCTCGCTCACGTAGGCCAGCGTCGCGGGGCCGTACTGGAAGCCCTCCGGCGGCGCGCCGCCGCGCGCGTCGTTCCGCAGGAGGCTGTCGGTCATGTAGAGCCACGCCCCGGCGACGTTGGCGAAGTAGTCCCTGAGCCGCGGGTAGGTGCCGCTCGGCTTCGGATCCGGCGGATCGTCGGCCTCGTCGAACGCGAGCGACAGGAGCGTCAGGTTGCGCATGTGCGACGTGAAGTAGTTGTTCAGGGCGTACCTGCGCTTCTTCGGCTCCTTCAGCATCGCCGGGTCGTTCAGCTTGCCCACGGGCTCGGGGTGAGCGTGGCTCGTCGTCGACGACTTCAGCTGCTCCTCCGCCCAGCGGAGGAAGACGGGCCGTATCGCCGCCTTGTCCTGGGCCGAGAGGTACCCGTAGATCCAGTCGACCGTGAGGCCGAACGACTCTCCGGCCCAGCGGGCGCGGTCGCCGGTCGAGAACCTGCGGACGAAGGGATCCTGCGGATCCCCCTTGTTCACGCGGTCGACGATGTAGAGCAGGATCTTGCGCGCGCGGGCGGCGTGGTCGTTGCGGGCCGCCTCGTCGCTCGAGACGAGCGACATGAAGGCGAACAGCTCCGCGTGCGCCTCGCAGTAGGTGCGGGCGTGGGTGCAGTCGCCCTCCGAGGGGATGTTGCCCTTGTCCATCGCCGCCGCGGCCTCGGCCGCCACGGCGGCGAGCTCCTTGAACAGGGGGTTCGCCTGCGTGGCGCGCGCCCGGAGCTTCGGCAGATCGGCCGCGCGCACCCAGAGCCGGGGGTGCCCCTTGGCCGGCGTGGCCGGCGGCGCGGCCGGCGCGTCGAAGCGCGGCGCCTCGACCGCGAGGGCGGCGGTGGCGGACTGGGTGCCCGCGCCGCTGTGGACCGCCGGGGGCCCCGGGGTCTGCCGCCGCTCGCAGCCGGCGAGGAGACCCGCGAGGCCGAACGCGAGCCCGAGCGACGCGAGCGACGCGAGCGACGGCCGACCCGTCATGTCGCGCGTTCCTTGAGGTACGTGAACGTCCGCTGGAGGCCCTCCTCCGTGGAGACCAGCTGCTTCCACCCGAGCGCCTTCAGCTTCGTGTTGTCGAACCGGTTGCCCTTCCACGAGGTCGCGCTCTTGTACGGCGTGAAGATGGCGGGCAGCTGCCCCTTCGAGTAGGCGTGGTAGCGCTCGACGAGCTTCGATATCCCGGTGAGGGCGAAGTAGGGCACCGTGAGCGAGCGGATCGGCTTCACCTCGCGCTTGTAGCGGGCGAGGTAGACGTCGGCCGTGGGCAGGTCGTCGTCGTGGACGTTGTAGACCTGCCCCCGCGCGACCTCGCTCCGGCCGGCGACGGCGATCGCCTCCGCGCAGTTCTCGACGTACGAGAGCGGGAGGATGTTGCGGCCGCCGAGGTGCAGGAACACGCCGAAGAGGCTCATCCCGACGCGGCTGGAGAAGGCGTTGCCGCCGGGGCCGTAGATGACGCCGGGGCGGAGCACCGTCAGCGGGAAGCCGTAGCGCCCCTGGTACTCCCAGAAGAGCTTCTCCTGCCGGAGCTTCGCCTGCGAGTAGAGATCGCGCTGCGCGGGCCGCGTCTCCAGGGGCGTGTTCTCGTCGACGATGTACCCCCGCGGGAGGTCGGCGACGCCGTAGACGCCGAAGGAGCTGACCAGGACGACGCGCGGCGAACGGCCGGTGTGGACGAGCGCCTCGAGCAGGTTCTTCGAGGCGACGACGGTGCTCAGGAACATGTCCGCGGGCGCGCCGCCCATGGCCGCGGCCACGTGGTAGACGACGTCCACGCCCTCGACCGCGCGCTCCGCGGCCTCCTTCGTGGCGAGGGAGCCCACCGCGATGTCGAGGGGGACGCCCCGCCGCTTCTCGATCTCCTCGAGCCGCGAGCGGTTGCTCGCGGGGCGGACGAGGCAGCGAAGATCGGTCTCGCCGTGGGCGAGCAGCCGGTCGACGAGGGCCGATCCGAGGAAGCCGTTCGAGCCGGTGACAAGGACTTTCATGTGCGCGCCTTCTCCTGCGGGACCTGCCGGAAGATCTCATCCATCATCGACGCGACCCGGATCATGTCCCGGTACGAGATGGGCAGCTCCGCGCCCCGCGTGATGCTGTCGTAGAAGAGGCCGATCAGGCGGTTCAGCCCCGAGAAGAAGTGGAAGTCGCTGCGGGCGAACCGCACCACGTTCTTGCCCCCCTCGCGGAGGTACGAGAGGGCCTGATCGAAGGCCGGGACGACGCGCCCGATGGCGCTCGGGAGCTTCGGCGACGCGTCGAGGGTGACCGTGCGGCTCGTGAAGTCGACGTGGAGCGTGTTCTTCGTGCCGTAGACGCGGAGGAAGTGCCCGGGCGGCCGCGCGTGCGACGAGAAGGTCCCGTAGGCGCTGACGCGCGCGCCCTGCACCGTGACGCGGAGCTCGTCGAGCATGTCGTCGCGCGAGTCGCCGAACCGCTTCTCCCGGAGCGCGTAGGCCGTCGCGGTGACCTTCGGCTGCTCGTCGTCCACGAACTCGACGATCTTGTTCAGCAGGTGATCGACGTTGTTGTGGAACAGCTTGCCCGGGAGGCGATGGACCCAGTGCGAGCCGTCGCCGAGGAGCGCCGCGCCGAAGGGGCCGGCGAGGTTGTAGCCGAAGCAGCTCTCCACGTGGACGGGATCGCCGATCACGCCGTCGCCGACGAGCCTGCGCATCTCGACGGCCGGGGGATCGAACTGATACTCCCAGCCGACGGTCATCTTCTTCCCGGCGGCGGTGCAGAGCTCGATGAGGCGCCGCACGTCCGCGAGGTTCAGCGCAGTCGGCTTCTCCACGTAGACGTGGGCGCCGGCCTCGATGGCGCGCCGGGCGAGGAACAGGTGCGACTGCGGAGGGGTGGTGATGTGGACGACGTCGGGCTTCTCGACGTCGAGCAATCGGTCGAACGAGTCGTAGTGGCTCGGGATGCCGTAGCGCACCGCGATCTGCTCGGCCATCAGGAGCTCCAGGTCGCATACGGCGACGACCCGAGCCCGCTCCGGCATCTTCTGGATCTCTTCTATGTGGCCGTCGGCGATCTTGCCGCAGCCGACGATCGCGATTTTGAGGGTCATGCGGCGGCGGAGCGTACCGCAACGTGGCAGCCGAGAGCTAGGCTCTCGGCCGGCCCGCGGGCAGGAGCGTGGACGCGTCCACGCTCCTGCCCGCGCGCGGGGACGGGCGAGGAGGAGCTTGATGACGGTCGCGGCGGCCTCGGGTAGGCTGCGCGGCGCAGCATAAAGAAGGGTGGTGATTCGTGCGCGTGCTCCATGTTCTTCATACGTCGCTGCCTGTCATTGCGGGGTACACGATCCGCAGCGACTACATCATCAAGCACCAGGCCGAGCACGGGATGCGGCCGGCGGTGGTGACGTCGGCGCAGCAGGGGTCCGGGGATGCGCTGAAGGACGAGATCGGCGGCATCTCGTACTGGCGGACGCGCGAGCCAACCGGCAAGAAGCTGCCGCTGGTCAGGGAGCTCCAGCTCGTGCGGGCGCTGGAGGCGCGCGTCGAGGACGCGATCCGGGAGTTTCAGCCCGATCTCGTGCACGCGCACTCGCCGATGCTCGTCGGCCTGCCGGCGCTCGCGGCGGCGCGCCGCTTCGGGCTGCCGCTCGTCTACGAGGTGCGCGACCTCTGGGAGAACGCCTCCGTCGACCGGGGCAAATTCAAAGAGGACTCGGCGCCTTACAAGGTCGCCGCCGGCCTCGAGACGATCGTCTACAAGTACGCTGACGCGACGGTGACGATCTGCGAGGCGCTGAAGGGCGCTGTCGCGCCGCGGGTGCGCAGCACGGACGCGCTCCACGTCGTGGGCAACGGCGTCGACTCGGACAAGTTCGCGCCTCGGGAGGCCCCGCCCGGCGCCTGGGAGCGCTTCGGGCTCGCGGGGAAGAAGCTCATCGGCTACGTCGGCACCTTCCAGCCGTACGAGGGGCTCCAGACGCTCATCGCGGCGATCGGCGACATCGCGCGGGAGATCCCGGACGCGCACGTCGTGATCACCGGGGCCGGCGGCCAGGAGATGGAGCTCAAGGCGTTCGCCCGCGAGCGAGGGGTGGAGTCCAAGGTGACCTTCACCGGGCGGGTGCCGCACGACGAGGTGTTCAACATCTACGCGATGGCGAGCCTGCTCGTGTATCCCCGCATCCGGACCCGCACGACCGAGCTCACGACGCCGCTGAAGCCGCTCGAGGCGATGTCCATGGCCCGGCCCGTGATGGTGAGCGACGTCGCGGCCATGGGGGAGCTCGTCCGTTACGGCGAGACCGGGTTCGTCTTCAAGGCGGGCGACAGCGCCGACCTCACGAGGCGGTGTGTCGAGGCGCTCAAGGACCCGGCGCGCCTCGAGCAGGTCGGCAAGAACGCGCGGGCGTGGATCCTCAAGGAGCGGCAGTGGCCCACGCTGCTCTCGCGGTACGAGACCATCTACGAGCAGGCGATCGCCGTGCGGCGCGGACAGGGCAAGTCGCGCGTCGGCGAGCCGCGCGTGGCGTGAAGGGCGGCGACGCCGGCCCGGGCTTCCCACGGCCGACGGCCAGCGTCGCTGCCGCGTGAGCGTCGCGATCCCTAGGCGCGTCCTCGCGCGATCCGGGGTATGATCACGCGGCCCCATCCCGCCCCTTCGGGAACTGGCAGGAGGTCTCTCAACGTGTTCGAGATCAAAGTCGACCGGAACATCGCCATGGTGGATTTCGTCCTCGAGGGGCGTGTCCGCCTCGAGGAGATGGAGAACTTCGTCAGCGAGCTGAGGAAGGCGTGCGAGAGCCTCCAGGGCCGGGGGATCAAGATCAAGGCCGATGTCCGCGGGTTCAGGCCGATGTCCCCCGATGTGGCGGAGAAGATCCGCGCCGTCCAGGAGTTCGGCCTGGAGCTCGGGGTGATGCGGGTCGCCGAGATCATCGAGAGCGACATCGTCGCGCTCCAGCTGAACCGCGTGGCGCGCGAGAGCGGCACGGACAAGGTCCTCCGGCGCTTCTGGGACGAGGACGCAGCCCACGAGTGGCTCCTCCACGGCGATCCGGAATGAGCGGCGGGCACCCGCTTCGGATACGGGCCCATCTCGACGTTTTCGGTGCTCAGCGCACGTGAGTGCGCTTCCGCGCCGAAAACGCCGATCTGGGCCCGTCTCCTGTGCGGGTGACCGCCGCTCGGCGGGGGCTTTGCTGGAGAGAAGAGGGCGGGGGGGCGCTAGAAGAGGGGGGGCGGGTCGGAGGGGTGCGGGGGGCGGTACTGCTTCAGGATCTCGGCCACGGCGTCCAGCGGCAGGGCCGGGGCGTGGTGTCCGCTGTGGCCGGTCATGTCGACGCCGCCGCACATCGCGTTGAGGATCGCCTCCTCCACCACGTCGACGGTGGCCTCGTAGAGCGCGTCGACCTCGGTGTCGAGGACGAGCTCGGCCATGTGCCGGCCCGGCGCGAGGGGGTGCACGCTGAGCGAGCGGCTCGACCGGGGGGCGCTCCACTGCTCGGTGGCGACGCGAGGCACCCGGTTCGCGGTGCTCCAGGCGAGGACGATCTCGCCCGAGTTGTTGGCCGCATACCCGCCGGTCCGGCCGATCGCGAGCGCGGCGCGCCGCGCGAGGCGCGCGAGCTGGCGATGGATGAGCGGGGCGTCGGTGGCGACGAGCACGATGATCGAGCCGGCGGGGCCCCGCCGCGGGACGTGGTTGAAGCGGTCGCTGATGAGCCGCCCGACCGGGACCCCATCGACGCGGAGCAGCTCGCGATCGCCGAAGTTCGACAGCACGAGCGCCCCCACGAGGGCGTCGACCCCGCCGACAGGGACCGACCGGCTCGAGGTGCCGATCCCGCCCGCGAAGTGGAACGTCTGCATGCCCGTGCCGGCGCCGACGCACCCCTCGGCCACGGGGCCACCCCGGGCGTTGTCGATCGCCTCGTCGACGTCGGCCTGCGCCACGTGGCGCCCCACGGCGTCGTTGAGGAAGCTGTCGTCGCACTCGGCGACGACCGGGATCACGACGTCGTAGTCCTTGCCGATCTTGGGGTGCTTGCGCGAGAGCCACGCGACGGTCGCGTCGAGGACGCGGCCGACGCAGAGCGTGCTGCAGAGCAGGATCGGCGTCTCGCAGAGGCCCCACTCGTTGATCTGCGAGAGGCCGGTCACCTCGCCCGCGCCGTTGAGCACGTAGCTCGCGGTGAACACCCGATCGAGGAAGACGTCGCCGTCGGCCGGGACGACCGCGGTCACGCCCGTGCGCACCGGACCGAGGCCGGGGACGAGCTCGCCTTCGCCCTCGATCTTGGTCACGTGGTGGACCCGCACCCCAGGGATGTCCGTGATCGCGTTCTCCGGACCGGTCGGAAAGCGGCCGATCGCGACGCCGAGATCGCGCAGCCGAGGGCGCCTGAGCGCGGTCGAGGGCGCGCTCATGGGCCGGCGACCTCGCCGCTCGCGACGGAGACCGTGTCAGAGAGGGGCGCGGACTCCGCCGGCAGCGGCGCGGGCCCGGCGAGCGCCGGGCCGGGCGCGGCCAGCAGGCCCGGGTCGGCGGCCGGCGAGGCGATCGCCGCGCTCGCGGAGGGCGCGGCCGCGCCCGCCGCAGGCGCCGCCGCGGTGAACGCGGCCCGCGGCGCCGCGGCGCGGGCGTCGCGGTAGCGCTTGAGGCAGCCGGCCAGGATCTCGCCGATCAGCGTCCGGTAATCCATCCCCGCCACCTTCGCGATCACGCAGAGATCGCTGAAGTCGGGCGTCAGGCCGGGCAGCGGGTTGATCTCGATGACGTACACCCTCCCGTCCTTCCCCATGCGCAGATCGACCCGGGCCACGTCGCGGCACCCGAGGGCCGCGAACGTGTCGCGCACGACCTTCTCGACGCGGCGGAGCTCCGACGGCGTGAGCTGCGCGGGGCACTCGAAGCGCACGCGCGGCGTGTCCGATTGCTTCTCGTCGTAGCCGTAGACGGGGTAGGTGGGCGGGTCGACGAAGACGACCTCCATCGGCGGCAGCACCTTCGGCCGCCGCTCGCCGAGCAGGCCCACGGTGAACTCGCGGCCCGTGATGTACTCCTCGATGAGGGCCGGCTGGTGGTAGCGATCGACCAGCTGCTTCGCCGCGGCGCGCGCGGCGGCCTCGTCCTTGACGACGGACGCGGAGGTGATCCCCTTCGAGGTCCCCTCGGCGTTGGGCTTCACGATCACCGGGTATCGGAACGGCTTCAGCTTCTCGCGCCCGGTCGTGACCACCTGCCACTCGGCCGTCTCGATGCCGGCCGCCCGCAGGATCTGCTTCGTGAGGCCCTTGTCGAGGGCGAGCGAGAGCGTTGTCGCGTCCGAGCCGCTGTAGGGGATGCCGAGCAGCTCGCAGAGCGCCGGCACCTGCGCCTCGCGGCCGCGGCCGCGGAGCCCCTCGGCGATGTTGAAGACGACGTCGACCCCGGAAGCCGCGAGCGCGCGCGGCAGGTCCGGGGTCGCCTCGAGCGGGACCACGGTGTGGCCGTAGCTCTCGATGGCGCTGGCGATCGCCTGGATCGTGCGCGGCGAGTCGAACTCGGCCTCCAGGTCGTGCATCGTGCCGGGGCCCGCCTTGTCGGCCGCGGCCGTGTCGCTCCGCTTCATGTTGTAGGTGAAGCCGACGCGGAGCGCGGTCCGCTTCGACCGGCGCGGCTGGTTGCTCTCCAGGAGCGGCAGGAGCCCCCGCCGCTTGCAGGCGCTCCTCACGATGGCCCGGATCACGCCGTCGAAGTCGACGCCGCGCTGCGCCGCCGCGACGAAGACGCTGGCGCCCGGCTGGAGGGTGGGCAGCCCGTCGACCTCGAGGAAGTGGACGTCGTGGCCCTGGCTGCGCGAGGCGGACGGCGTGACCCGGAACTCGCAGCGGGCGTGATCCTTGAGGTCCAGGGCGCGCACGACGCGCGCGGTGAGCGACCGGATGCGCTCGAGCGTGGCCGCGGGCAGCTGCGCGGGCCGGCGCGTGACGTGCTCGGGCTTCGCGTGCTTCAGGTTGAAGTCGTACACGTTGTAGCTGCCGGGCACCTGGGGATCGATCACGAACTCGATGGGGTCGAGGATCCCCTCGGGGATCCCGGTGCCGCTCGAGCGCGCGGGGCTCGTCTCCTTCAGCCCGTCGACGAAGGCGCACGCGACGTCGATGCCGGCGATGTAGTGCTCGACCAGCAGGCCCGCCTCGAAGCGCGCGAGCTGCCGCTCGACGACCTCGGCGAGGTGGTGCGCGTCCTCGCAGACGCTCCACTCCCGGAAGATGCCCTTGGAGGAGCCCTCGAAGTTCGGCTTCACGATGACGGGGAAGCTCATGTCGTCGAGCGCGCCGCTCTCCAGCGTGGTCCGGTTGACGAGGCGGGCGCGCGGGGTGGCGACGCCGTAGCTCGCGAGGACGCGCTTCGTGAGCGACTTGTCGAGCGCGACGTTCAGCGTGTAGGCGTCGGAGCCGGTGTACGGGATGCCGAGCTCGTCGAAGAGCGACGGATAGAACGCCTCGCGCGTCTTGCCCTTGTGGCCCTCGGCCGTGTTGAAGATGAGGTCCGGCTGGAGCGCCTCGAGCCGGGCGAGGACCCGGGAGGCCGGCCCGCTGACCTCGATCCGCTCGACCTCGTGCCCGGCTCGCTCGAGCGCGCCGGCGATGGCGGCGATCGTCTCCGGGCTGTCGAACTCGGCTTCCTCGGCGGAGCTCGTGATCTTCAGGTTGTGCGTGAGCGCGATGCGCATGGTCTCTCCTGTGCCGGTCGTCCGGGCCGCGGCTCCCCCGGTGCTCTGCCGGAGGCGCACGCGCGTGCGAGATTACGGCCAGCAGGCGTGATTTGCCGGGGAAAAAGCAGGAGAGCGCCGCGGGGGGCTCCGGGGCTCGGCGGGCTCCCGCTCGCGCGGAGGTCGTGCTAGCGACCCCGTGTGGATCGTTTCGCCGCACACGACGCCGACCGCTCTCCGCCGCCCGAGCCTGGCCTCCCTTACGAGGAGCTGAACGAGCCGCAGGCGCGCGCGGCCAGCCACGCGGCGGGGCCGCTCCTCATCTTCGCCGGCGCGGGGAGCGGCAAGACCCGCGTCATCGTGTACCGGATCGCGAACCTCATCGTCACGCACCGTGTCCCGCCCTACCGGATCCTGGCGGTGACGTTCACGAACAAGGCGGCGACCGAGATGAAGCGCCGGCTGGAGGCGCTCATCGGGGCCGACATCGTGAAGGACCTCTGGGTGGGCACGTTCCACGCGGTGTGCGCGCGCCTGTTGCGCCGGCACCACGAGGCGGCCGGGCTCGACAAGAACTTCGTCATTTACGACGACGACGATCAGCGGGCGGTCATGAACCGCGTGCTCAAGGAGCTCAACCTCGACGATCGGCGCTATCCGCCCCGCCAGGTGCTCTCGCGCATCCACGCGGAGAAGCAGGAGGGGCGGGGGCCCGCCGAGTTCGAGCGGAAGGGCTACTTCGACGACGCGATCGCGCGGTGCTTCGAGGCGTACGAGCGGCACCTCAAGGCGGCGAGCGCGGTGGACTTCGACGACCTGCTGCTCGCGGTGCTGCGCATCGCGGAGGACCCGACGAGCTACGCCGGCGAGGATCTCCGGGGGCGCTTCCGGCACGTGCTCGTGGACGAGTTCCAGGACGTGAACCAGGTGCAGTACCGGCTCGTCCGGGCGTTCTGCAAGAGCCACGACAACCTCTGCGTGGTCGGCGACGACGACCAGAGCATCTACCGCTGGCGCGGCGCGGACGTCCGGATCGTCCGCGGCTTCCGGCGCGATTTTCCGCACGCGACGGTGGTGAAGCTCGAGCAGAACTACCGATCCATCGGGCATGTCGTGCGGGGCGCGCTCGGCGTGATCCGCCACGCGTCGGATCGCGAGCCGAAGGAGCTCTGGACGGCGAACCAGGACGGCACGCCGATCGACGTGGTGGCGGCGGACAGCGAGCACGACGAGGCGGCGTGGGTGGTCGAGTGCGTCCGCGCGCTCATCGCGGAGGGCGTCTCGCCGAACGAGATCGCGGTGTTCTACCGGATCCACGCGCAGTCGCGCGTGCTCGAGGAGGTGCTGCGCGAGGCGCGCATCCCGTACCAGATCATCGGGGGCACGCGCTTCTTCGAGCGGGCGGAGGTGAAGAACCTGCTCTCGTACCTCCGGGTGATCGCGAACCCCAAGAGCGATGTGGATCTCAACCGCATCATCAACGTGCCCGCCCGCAAGATCGGCCAGAGCACGGTCGACAAGCTCATCCAGGCGGCGGATCTGCTGGGCGTGTCGCTGTTCGAGGCGATCGATCCGCTCCTGGAGGGGCGGGTGCCGCCGTCGGCGATGCCGGGGGGCCAGCTGCCGCCGCTCGCGTCGGCGGCGAAGCGCAGCCTGCTCGGCTTCCGCGATCTGATCCACGGGCTCATGACCGAGGCGAAGAGCGCGTCGCCGAGCGCGCTGGCGGAGGAGGTGCTCGCGCGGTCGGGCTACGCCAAGGCGCTCGAGCAGGAGGACAGCGTCGAGTCGGAGGCGCGGCTCCAGAACTTGCGCGAGCTCGTGCAGTCGCTCGTCGACTACGAGCAGGAGGCGACCGCCGCGGGCGACGAGGCGACGCTCGCGGGCTACCTCGAGCGGGTGAGCCTGGTGTCGGACGTCGACGCGCTCGCGGACGTGCCCAAGGTGGCGATGATGACGATCCACGCCGCGAAGGGGCTGGAGTTCCACGCGGTGTTCCTGACCGGCATGGAGGAGGACCTGTTCCCGTTCCGGAGCCAGGATCCGAACCGCAAGGGCGACATCGAGGAGGAGCGCCGGCTGGCCTACGTCGCGATCACGCGGGCGCGCGAGCGGCTCTGGATCACGCACGCGGCGCGGCGGGCGATCTTCGGCCAGACGCGTTACGGCTTGCCGAGCCGCTTCCTCGCGGATCTGCCGCCGGCCTCGGTGCGCCCGATCGCGACGCCCGCCAGCATGATGGCGCAGCGCCGGGTCGAGGGCGGCTTCGGCGGGGGCGGCGGGTACGCCGCGCCCGGGCTCCGGTTCGGCGGGCAGGAGCGCTCGTGGGAGGGCCGCGAGCGGAGGCCCGGGGCGCAGGCGGACGAGCGGTTCGCAGGGGCGCGGTTCTCGCGGGAGGGCGAGCCGGCGAGGGCGCGCGTGGACGTCCCCGACCGGGCGCCGGGCGAGCGGTATATCGAGCGGGAGGCGGTCGACCCGGGCGCCGAGGGCAGCGAGGGGCTCGCGCTGCGGCGCGGGATGCGGGTGTACCACGAGCGGTTCGGGCCGGGCGTGGTCGAGAGCGTGGATCCCGGGGCGGATCCGATCGCGACCGTGAAGTTCTCCGGGTGGGGGAAGAAGCGGATCAAGGTGGCGTTCCTGCGCGCCGGGCCGTGAGAGGGGCGGGGCGCTGGTAGCGCGTCGACAAGGGACGGTTCCGGCCGCGCGGGAAGCGCCGCCCAGCGGCCGGGCCCCTGAGAGGGGCCGTGAGCGACCCGGTGTCAGCGGCTGGACGCGGCCGCGGCGGTGGACGTGGCGAGGCGCCGAAAATGCTCGATGCTGAGGAGGTTGCACAGGGTCTCCAGGTGCCGCCGGCGCGCCCTGTGCTCGTCCAGCAGGCGGGCGACGGACTCGTGCCCGAGCAGGTCCACGGCGATGCTGTCTCGCGAGAGGAGCACGTCGCGCGCGTGGTCGTGGAGCGGCCCCGCGAGCATTTCGGCGCGCATGGCGTCCGCCGAGCGGCGCTTCTTGCCCGAGCGGCCGCGCCACGCGGTCGCCGCTCGCCAGACCTCGCCGGTGACATAGAGCAGATCGCGCGCGAGCAGGCGTGAGAGCCCGGGCCCCTGGAGCGCAAGCAGGGAGTTGTCGTTCACGAGGATGCCGCGCGCGGACGGCAAGAAGCGGCGCACGATGGCGTCGTGGAGGCCCGCGTGCATGCCAATCGGGGAGGGCAGGCCGAACGCCAGCCGCACGAGGGATGGGCTGGCGTACGGGGAGAAGGTATTCCACCAGGCGAAACGCGACGTGATCGCGCCCCAGCGGCCATACCGCTCGAAGAGGTAGAATTGATCGAGCACGTCGTGGAGGTCGGGCGAGCGCCGGAACATCGCCTCGACCACCGAGCGGGTGCGCTCGCGGGCGGCGGCCAGAGGATCGGGTGAGCGAAAGCTCAGCGCTGTCGGGCGGCGCCACTTCCGGACGAAGAAGGCCGCTACGTCGTCCGCGTTGGCGCGGGCCACCCGCGTGTATTGGCCGGGGCGAGCATAGTAATAACCACGGAAGATCTCGCCTCCACCCCCTTCGAAGCCCAGGGGGCGGTCGTCCCAGCTCGGATACCTGTCAATCGCGCGCTTGGCGCTGGAATCGCCGTTCATGTGAAACGCGATGAGATCCGCGTGACGGCTGAAATCGTCGTGGATGGGCAGATCCAGCTCGCGGTGCTCGTGGCGTACGCCCACGAGAGCGGCGATGCGCCTGGCCACGCGCACGTCGAGGCTGTCGGTCGCGCCGGTGGTCTTGGCCACGATGCGCTCCGCCGGCGCGATCGACGCGACCAGCGCAAAAGCCGCGCGGCTGTCGATGCCCGCGGTCAGATCGGCCTGCACCGTGTCGCAGCCCGCCGCGGCGAAGCGCGTGTTCTCGCGCATGGTGTCGACGATCCGGTCGATTCGCTCCCGGACCGCGGCCGCGTCGCGGGCGTCGATGCGGCGCTCGAACAGCCCGAGCGGCGCGGGGAGCCGCTCCAGGCGGCCGCCCCGCAGGCGCAGCCAGTGCGCCGGATCTCCCGGCTCGACGCGCGCGAGCAGCGGCCGCCCGCCGATGGACCAGTCCGCGGTGATGATCGAGCACGCCGAGGCGTGATCGATCTCGACAGGGCACGCCCCGGTCGCCACGAGCGCGACGTCGTGCGGAGAGACGTAGAGGACCCCGCCCGCGTGCAGGGTGCGCAGCGCCCGGCGGCCGAGCAGATCCGAGATCACCGAGGCCGTGCGCTCAGCGCGGTCGACGACGATGACGGAGAAATTGCCATCGAGCGCGGCCACCGCGTCCCCGCCGCCCGACGTCCAGGCGCGGAGGACGGCCCTCGCGGGCGCAGCCCTGGATTCGCCCTGCAGCTCGCCGAACAACAGCACAGCGTGCGTGTCGGTGACCACGTGATCGAGCAGGGCGAGCCGCGCCCCCGGCTCCGGCGTGAGGAGCGCCCACCCGCCGCCCACCTCTGGCAGGACCTCCACCGTTATCCGGGGCTCCGGGCCCATGGAGGACATCCGCTCGCCGACGAGGAGCGCCGCGCGGCGGAGAAACGCGCCGGGATCGCGGTCGCTCGCGTCCGGCAGGTTGAAGGCGGCGATGAACGAAATCAAGGGTTCCTCACCTGAGCTGTGATGCCCGCCCAGCAAAGCGGGTGATGGCGAGCGGCCGCGACGAGCGCTTCGCGCGCGAGGAGGGCCAGCGACGGGGAGCGCTCATGCGGGCGCGAATCTAGCCGGAGCTCCGCCATCGCCGCAAGCGACCGCCGAGAGGACGCCGCGCGGCCCCTCGCACGGAGCGCGCTGGCTGGGGAAGACGGCATCCCCGCTCCCACCCACCCTGGTACAAAGTCCTCAGGCACGGCGAGGGAACAACACGCCTCGCCCTAGATCCACACCTCGCCTAGCAGCGGGAGCACGCCCAGGTTCACGTCCCGCGACGCGCGGCCGAGGCGCTCTGCCAGGCGCTCTCCCTGCATCGCGGGGAGCGCGACGGCGGGGCGATCGAGGGGCAGAAAGAAATTGTCCCAGTGAGAGAAGAGCACCGCGCGCGGCGACAGGGCGCGCGCGACGCGCTCGGGGAAAGCGCTCGAGGCGGTCCAGCCGGCCACGCAGAGCAGGAGCAGGTCGGGCTCCCTGCAATCGAGGCCCGCCTCGACGAGCTCCGCGCTGCCCAGGTGGACGATGCGCCGGTCCGCGACCCGGATCTCCACCGCAAAGACGGCGCCGCACCGGTAACGCTCGGCCCGGAGCGGGACCTGGTCGCAATCGGAGATGTCGCCGGGGAAGGGGACCCGGCCGAGCAGCAGGCGGGCGTGAGCGCTCGGGAAGAAGCGCAGCTGGAACGGGCCGACCTCGGCGACCACGGGCTCGCCGCCCGGCGCGCGCTCGACGTCGCGCACGCGCGCCGCGGGGACGCCGGCGGCGCGACAGAGCGCCGCCGCGGAGCGCGAGCCGAAGACCGTGGCCCCGGTGCGGAGCGCGATCTCCGGGATGTCGAGCGCGTGATCGAAATGGGTGTGGCCCGCGATGACGGCGTCGGCGCGCGGCGCGTGGCGCGCGATGGCGGCCACGTCGGGGGCGAGCCGGCCGACCACGCAACGGAGGAGCGAAGCGCGCGTGAGATAGGGATCGATCAGCACCACCACGCCGGCGTGCTCGATCGCGAACCCCGCCGTGCCCAGCCACCGCACCCGGACCTCGCCCGCCGGCGCGAGCGACCGCGGAGAGAAGGTGTCGGCGATCATCGGCGCGCGCTCGTCCGGCCGGCAGAAGGGGTGAGTCGGTGCGGCGTGCTCATCGAGATCGAGATCGGATCGAGATCGAAACGTACGCAAGTGTCCGTGTTTCCGGCGACCGAAGCTCGTCCGCTCGGTTACGATTGTCGGTCGTGGCAGACCGAACGCGCGCCGGCACGATCGCCGCCCTCGCCGCGCTGTACTTCGCACAGGGCATCCCGTTCGGCTTCCAGGCGACGGCGCTCCCCGTCTTCCTGCGGGCGAGCGGCGTCTCGCTCTCCGGCGTGGGCTTCGCCGGCGCGCTCGCGCTCCCGTGGGCGGCGAAGGCGCTCTGGGCGCCGCTCGTCGACCGCTACGGCTGGGAGCGGATCGGCAGGCGCCGCTCGTGGATCCTGCCGCTCGGGGTGCTGCTCTCGCTCACGTGCGCGGCCGCCGCGTTCGTCCCGCCGTCGCGCCACCTCGGCGCCCTGCTCGCGCTGGTCTTCCTGATGAACCTGCTCGCGGCCACCCAGGACATCGCGGTCGACGGGCTCGCGATCGATCTGCTCGGGCGCGGCGAGCTCGGCCTGGCGAACGCCGCGCAGGTGGTCGGCTACAAGGTCGGCATGCTCGTCGCGGGCGGGCTGCTCGTCTGGGCGAGCGCCTGGATCGGCTGGGGCGGTCAGTTCGGGGCGATGGCCGCGCTGGTCTTCCTCTCGGCGCTGGCCTCGCTCGCGCTGCGCGAGCCTCCCGCGAGCGAGGTCGAGGCGCACGCGCGCCGGTCGCTCCGCGAGGTGCTCGCGGCGGTCTTCGCCGCCCTGCGGGCGCCTGGCGCGCTCTGGGTCGTCGCCTTCCTCGGGACCTACAAGCTCGGCGAGGCGATGGTCGACATGATGTTCAAGCCGTTCCTCGTCGACGCCGGCTTCCCGCCGCACCGGATCGGCCTCTGGGTGGGCACGTACGGCCTGGTCGCGTCGATCGCCGGCTCGCTCGCGGGAGGCCTCCTGTCGCACCGGATCCCGCTGCTCGCCGCCGTCGGGGTGACCTCGGCGCTGCGCACCGTCGCGATGGCGGGCGAGTGGTACCTCGCCGCGGCGGGGGCGCCCACAGCGAATGCCGTCGTCGCGGTCACCGTGGCCGAGCACCTCTTCGGCGGCGCCCTCACGACGGCGGTGTTCGCTTTCATGATGTCGCGTGTCCGGCGGTCGGTCGGCGCGACGCACTACACGCTGCTCGCCAGCGTGGAGGTGCTCGGCAAGTCGCCCGCTGTGTGGCTCTCGGGCGCCGTCGCCCAGCGGCTCGGCTATGCCGGCCTGTTCGCCCTGGGGACCGTGATCTCGGTCGTCTTCCTCGGGCTGCTCTTGCCGCTGCGGGATGCGGAGAGCGGGAGAAGGGTGAGCGGGCCCGGTCGTCCCATTTTGCCCCAGTGACCAATTTTGCCCCAGTTCCGTGACCTGGCGAAATTGAATCGTAGAGGCAAGGCGGACGTCGAGACGTCGAGACGTCGAGACGCCGAAACGCAGGGGAACGCAGCGGAACGCAGGGGAACGCAGCGGAACGCAGGGGAACGCAGCGGAACGCAGGGGAACGCAGCGGAACGCAGCGGAACGCAGGGGAACGCAGCGGAAAAAGGAGAGATGAAGAATTTTTGCTCTCTCCTCTTCCCTCGGCGCCCACGGCGCCCACCATGGCTCTCTTTCTCATGAGATCAGGGGGACAGCCTTTTTCGTCGCGGCGCTGGCTGGTGCGAAAGACGATGATCCGCGCGCCCATTTCATGATATAACCAGACAGCGCTACGGCTGACTGCTGCAAGAATCGCTCGTGACCGCGCTCGCCCGACTTCATCCATCGATCGCCAGGCCGACGACGACCCTCATCCCCCAAGGGGGGTGAGATCCTCCTGGGGGCCAGGGAGGTCGAGGTCGGCCACGATCCGGGAGGCGAGCGCCTGGTAACGGCCGTCCCATTGTGCCGTCGTGCCGCACGCGCTGGTTGACGAATGACTCCTTGAGCGCTCCGCCTTCGGGCAAATGGAGCACCGTATCCGCATCGGCCAGTTTGTAAGAAGTATTTTCTAATTCCACAGCGTGCGGCAGCTCGCCGCACAGCGCGGCGCCGCCATGCCGGCGCCGCAACGAGGAGCTCTCCCATGAGAACCGCCTATCTGTCGATCTCTGCCTCTGCGCTCGCGCTCGCCTCGATGATCTCCGGCTGCATGGCTACGGCCGAGCCGCACGACGATACCGAAGATGCCATCGGGGAGGGCGCGGCGGCGCTCGTCTCCTGCTCGGTGCTCCCCTCCGGCAACATCGTCACGAACGGCAGCTTCGAATCGCCGAACGTGTCGTCCGGCACGTCGTCGATCTACAACGGCTCGATCACCGGCTGGCAGGCCGCCTATGGTCAGATCCAGATCCATGACCACTCGAACGGCATGAGCCCCGCGCACGGCAGCCAGCACGTCGAGCTGGACGCCACGAACTCGAGCGGCATCTATCAGGACCTCACGACCGTCCCGGGAGCGACCTACCAGCTCCGGTTCGCCTTCGCCGCGCGCCCCGGCACGACCGCGAGCCAGAACGTGCTGGGCGTCGTCTGGGGCGGCCAGCAGGTGGCCACGCTCACGACCGCCAGCACCGCATGGGTCAACTACACCTATACCCTCGTGGCCTCCGGCACGACGACGCGCCTCCAGTTCAACGACCTGGGCATCTCGAACGGCCTGGGGACGCTCCTCGATAACGTCACCGTGGTCGCCGCAGATACGGATCAGGACGGGGTGTTCGACTCGTGCGACAACTGCCCGGCGCTGGCCAACCCCTCCCAGGCCGACGCCGACGCCGACGGCATCGGCGACGCCTGCGAGCCCCCCCCGCCCGCCGAGCCCGTGTGCGTGGTCGTGCAGCGCGGCACCTACGGGAGCGTGCAGGATGCGCATATCCAGCCCGGCGTCTCGTGGCCGTACGGCGATTACCCGTACATCGTCATGAACACGTTCCCGGAGGGCGTGCAGCTGGGCGTGCTGGCCTTCGATCTGTCGTTCATCCCGGCGGGCTCCGACGTCGAATCCGCGACCCTCTCGCTGGCTCACACGTGGAAGGCGAGCGCCAGCACCATCGAGCTGCACCGCGTGAACGGCCCCTGGCAGGAGTCGACCGTGCACGCCGGCAACTTCCCCGGATACAACCCGGCCGTCGAGGCCTCGATCACCACCGTCGCCCAGGCGAGCGCCGTCGTGACCGCCAACGTGGCGGCCCTCGTCCAGTCCTGGGTGGATGGCTCCCCGAACCACGGCGTCGCGCTCCACGACGTGAACGGTCGGACCGATATCCGATCGAGCGAGCAAACGAACATCGCCCCCCGGCCGAAGCTCGAGGTCTGCTACACGCCGGCCCAGTAGCGGGGGGCCGGCCGAGGTGCGGGGCACGCCGGGTCACGAGCTCTCGGACGCCCCGGGCGATCTCGGGATGTCGCCACGTCACGCCCCCTTCGTCACCTCGGCCACGCTCGCTTGTCGAGAACCTGACGCCGCGCTCCGCCTTTGATAGCAAGCGGAGCCGCGGTGATCTCGCGCAGGAAGCTCGTCCTCGGTCTCGCCGGCGCCGCCGGAGCGGCCGCCCTCTCACGGGCGCTCGCCCCGGGCTCCCCGCGCGAGATCGCGGCGCGGCGCGCCCTCAAGCTCCCGATCGCGCCGAGCGGGTGGCCGTTTCCAGGGGCCCGCGTCGTCGCCCCCTCCGCCGTCTTTCCGCCCGATTTCGGGGTCCGCCGCATCTACCTCGACGCCGGACATGGCGCCCCCGGCAACACCGGCAACCTCTCCTGCTTCTGCGTCGACGAGCAGGACTTCACCCTGGCCGCGGCGCGCGCCCTCGCCGAGCGGCTCAATGCCACCGGGCGCTTCGAGGCGCGCGTGGGCAGGGCCGGCGACCGTCCGTTGCCCTACGCGGAGCGCGTCGAGGACGCCGCTCGGTGGGGCGCCGACGCCTTCGTCAGCCTGCACTCGGACGTGCGCGGCAGGACCGAGACGTGGTCGCCCGGCCAGGGCCGCCAATGCCCGCTCAGCCTCGCCGCGCCGGGGTTCGCCGTCCTGTGGTCCGACGAAGGTGATCCCGCCCTCTGCGCCCTCCGGCTCGCGCTCGCGCGCGGCTTCGCGAGGCGCATGGAAGAAGCAGGCCTGTTGCCCTACGACGGCGCCGCGTACAGCGGCCTGTACGCGCCGGACACCGCCCAGCCCGGCGTCTTCCTCGACCGGCGCCCCCCGGGACAGCGCATCTTCGTGCTGCGCCGCCCTTCCATGCCCTCCATCCTCGTCGAGACCCACCACGCGCTCGACGCCCGCGAGGCGACCCGCTGGACCGAGCCCGCCACGCTCGACGCCTTCGCCGCAGCCGCAGCCGCCGCGCTGGCCGATGCCCTCGGCGCCGCCGGTGCACCGGCCTCCTCGCCGCCCACCTGAGGCGCGTCAGGACGCCCGCGCGTGCGGCATCTCCTTGGGCGCCTCCAGGGGAATCGAGCGGAGCCGCAGGCAGAGCGCGAGCGCCTCGTCGAGCGTGTTCACCAGGTAGAACTCGAGCGAGCTCCTCACCTCGGCCGGCAGATCGTCGAGATCCGCCTCGTTGTCCGCCGGCAGCAGGATCTCGAAGATCCCCGCGCGGTGCGCCCCCAGCACCTTCTCCTTGATCCCCCCGATCGGCAGCACCGTCCCGCGAAGCGTGATCTCCCCGGTCATCGCGATGTCGCTCCTGACCGGCCTGCCCGACAGGGCGCTCACAAGCGCCACCGCCATCGTCACACCCGCGCTCGGCCCGTCCTTCGGCACCGCCCCCGCCGGAACATGGATGTGGACGTCCCGCCGCTGCAGCCGATCGGACGGCACGCCGAGCTCCGCCGCGTGCGCTCGCGCATAACTCAGCGCCGCGCGGCCGCTCTCCTTCATGACGTCGCCCAGCTGCCCCGTGAGGACGAAATCGCCCTTGCCGGGCATCACGCTCGCCTCGACGTGCATGATGTCGCCACCCATCTGCGTGTAATACATGCCGGTCGCGACCCCCGGCTGATCGTACTGGAGCCTCCGCTCAAGGCGCATCCTCGCGCGGCCGAGCAATTCCTTCACGTCGTCGTCGGCGCCCACCACAGCCCGCTCGATCTCGCCGGCCGCTATCCGCCGCGCGGCCTTCCGCGCCAGCGAGCCGATCGTCCGTTCCAGCTGCCGCACGCCCGCCTCGCGCGTGTAGCCGCTGATGATCCCGCCGAGCGCCGTGCCCGTCACGCGCAGCTGCTCCTCGCGCAGCCCGCACTCCTTCCGCTGCCGGGGGAGCAGGTACTTCCGGGCGATCTCGTGCTTCTCCTGCTCCGTGTACCCGGCGAACAGCGCGGGCTCCATCCGGTCGAACAGCGGAGGGGGGATCGTCTCGCGGAAGTTCGCCGTGCAGATGAACAGCACCTCGGACAGGTCGAACGGCAGTCCGAGGTAGTGGTCGACGAAGCCGTCGTTCTGCGCAGGATCCAGCACCTCGAGCAGCGCCGCGCCAGGATCGCCCTGGTAGGAGGCGCCGAGCTTGTCGACCTCGTCGAGGACGATCACCGGGTTCTTCGAGCCGATCCGCTTGATCCCCTGGAGGATGCGGCCAGGCATCGCGCCCACGTACGTGCGCCGGTGGCCGCGGATGTCCGCCTCGTCGCGCGCCCCGCCCAGCGAGACGCGGACGTACTTGCGCCCGAGCGCCCGCGCGATCGACTCCGCGATGGACGTCTTGCCGGTCCCGGGCGGACCGAGGAAGAGCAGGATCGGCCCGCGGGAGATCGCGCGGCTCCGCTCTCCCTCGCTCCTCGCCTGCTCCAGGCGTAGCTTGCGGACGGCCAGGAACTCGAGCACCCGGTCCTTCACGTCGCCCAGGCCGTAGTGATCCTCGTCGAGGATCGCCCGCGCGCGATCGAGATCGACGTGGTCGTCAGTGCGCTGGTTCCAGGGCAGATCCGCCACCCACTCGAGCCACGTCATGAGGACCTGCGCCTCCGGCGACGTCTCCCGCCCCATGCGCCGCAAGCGCGCGAGATCGCGCCGGGCCTCCTGCAGGATCTCCGCCGGCAGGTTGGCCCGCTGCAGCTTGTGCTCAAGACGTGCGGCGGCGTTCTCGTCGTCCTCCTCGCCGAGCTCCTTCTGGATCGCGCGCAGCTGCTCGCGCAGGTAGATCTCCCGCTGACGCTCGCCGAGCTCCTCCTCGACGGTCGTCCTGATCTTCTCCTGGGTCTCCACGATGCCGATCTGCCGGTAGAGGTGCAGCGCGAGGCTGCGCATCCGCTCTTCCGTCGAGAGGATCTCGAGCAGCGCCTGCTTCTCGGGGGTCGGGAGGTCCAGGTAGAAGGCGATGTGGTTCACGAGCTCGGCCGGGCCGTACATGCTGCCGACGAACTGCTTGAGCACGTCCTCGGGCGCGCCGCGGTGACGGCCGTACTCGACGGCCCGCTCGCGCACCTCGCGGGAGAGCGCCTCCAGGGCGCCGTCCTCCTCTGGACGGAGGGGCAGATCGGCGAGCTCGATGACGGGGGCGCGGATCACGCCGTCGACCTCGGTGTAGCGGGGCGCGGCCGCTCGCCGCTCGCAGTAGAGCACGAGCTGAAGGCCCGACCCGAACCGCTGCACCTGGGTGATGCGGGCGATCACGCCGATCGAGAAGAGGCCGCCCGCGGTGGGCTCCTCGGCGGCGTCGCGCTGGGCGACCGCGAAGATGCGCTTGTCTTCTCCCTCGACCCGGAGGGCGGCCTCCACCGCGCGCAGCGTCTTCAGCCGTCCGACCGTGATGGGCGTCGCTATCCCAGGGAAGAGGACGGTGTCGCGCAACGAGAGCACGGGCAACGATCGGCGCTCGGGCATGGCCGGCCTTTGTGCGAACCTCATGCCATGGAGGACCGTACCGAAAACTCCTTTCGGCGCGGAAGCGTCGAGAATCGTGGTCAGACGCGCGCGGAGCGGTGGTAGGGTCGGCCCGCGATGCCCGCGGACACCTTCACGTTTCAGGCGGACGATGGCCGAGAGCTCTTCGTGTACCGCTGGCTCCCGGACGGCGGGGCGCGCGGCGTCGTCCACGTCGCGCACGGCATGTCGGAGCACGCGGGCCGCTATGCGCGCCTCGCGCAGGCGCTCTGCGCCGCCGGGTGGGCCGTCTACGCGAACGATCACCGCGGCCACGGCGCGACGGCGCGCGGGAGCGACGAGCTCGGCTTCTTCGCGAGCCAGGGCGGCTTCCAGCGGGTCGTCCGCGATCTCGCGCAGCTCCTCGCGCGCGCGCGGAGCGAGCACCCCGGCCTGCCGGTCGTCCTCTTCGGCCACAGCATGGGCGCCGCCCTCGCGCAGGAGGTCCTGATCGAGCACGGCGGCTCGATCGACGGCGCGGTGCTCTCCGGCGCCGCGGGCAAGGCGAACGCGCTCGTGGACGCGGGCCGGCTCGTGGCGCGCGCCGAGCGGCGGCGGCTGGGCGAGCGCGGCAAGAGCCAGCTCCTCCAGACGATGAGCTTCGACAGCTTCAACAAGGTGTTCGCGCCGACGCGCACGCCCTTCGACTGGCTCTCTCGCGATCGCGCCGAGGTCGACGAGTACATCGCCGATCCCCGCTGCGGCTTCCCGGCGACGACCTCGCTCTGGGTCGACCTGCTCGACGCGATGGCGGCGCTCGCGCGCCCCGAGCGGCTCTCGCGCATCCCGAAGGACCTGCCCCTCTACGTCGTCTCCGGCTCTCGCGACCCGGTCGGCGGGCTGCTCAAGGGCGTCACCCAGATGATCGAGGCGTACCGCGCCGCCGGTCTCCGCCGGGTGGCGCAGCGGTTCTACCCCGGCGGGCGCCACGAGATGCTGAACGAGATCAACCGCGAGGAGGTCGTGCGGGACCTGCTCGCGTGGCTCGACGCCGAGGTGGCGGGCGAGGCGAGGGCGCCGGCGAGGCCCGCGGAATCGGGCGCCGGACCGCGCGCCGGCGCCGCGCCCGGCTGACGGCGAGGGCCGGCATGGGCAGCAAGGGGCGGCCGTACCGCACGCTCACGATCGATGGCTTCGAGGTGCTCGTCGGCCGCGGCGACGAGGACAACGACGCGCTCACCTTCGAGATCGCCGAGCCGCACGATCTCTGGCTGCACGTGGCCGGCGGCACGCCGGGCAGCCACGTGATCGTGCGCAACCCCGAGCGCGTGGAGGTCCCGCGCGAGGTGGTCGAGCGCGCCGCGGCGGCCGCCGCGTGGTACTCGAAGGCGCGGAGCGCCGCCAAGGTGGAGGTCCACGTCTGCAGGGCCGGGGACGTGAGCAAGCCGCGGGGCGCGCCCGCCGGGCTCGTTCAACTCGCGCGGTGGAAGAGCGTGCGCGTGCGGCCGGAGATCCCCGGCCGCGATCCGGGGTGACCGCCGTTCTAGCGCCGGGGCGTGGTGCGAGGGCGACGGCGAGCCGCGCAGGGGCGAGCGACGGCCCGGTATGCCGTCGTGGGGGCTCCGCTCAGCGTTCGTTCGAGATCACGCACGCTCCGGCCTGGCAGGAAGCGGTGAGGCCGGCACACGGCGCGACCAGACACGCCACCTCGTCTCCCAGGCACTTGGGCGCGGGCGTGCCCGTGGGGACGGCGTTGCAGTTGCAGCCTCCACAGTAATTGTCGACGAGGCTGCAGTCGGCGTCGGTCACGCACTGGCGCTTCGGGGCGGGCACGCACGCGGCCCTCCCCTTCCGTTCCTCGCAGACAAACCCGTCCATACAGCGGACGACAGCGCAGGTGAGGCGACCGCCCGCGGGCCCCGCGAGCTCATCCGCCTGCTCGGAGAGGGTCTCCTCCTCGACGCCATCGAGCTCGGCGCCATCGAGATCGCCCACGGGCGGGGCGCCGCACGCGGAGAGGAGCGTCGTGAGCGCCGCGGTCGTCGCGAGCAGCGCGCAAAGGTGCATCTTCATCGAACGCAGGTTCGTGTCATGAAACATGATGTCTTCTCCCATCGTTCTGGTGAGGGGCGAGCCGCCGCTTTCACCTTGGGGCCGGGCGCCTCGCCGTCGTCGATAGAGGAGTATGCGCGACGCTCGCCACTTCTGACATCGCGTATCGTTTTCTTCATCGCCGCGTTTCACCATGGCGGCAATCTGGCAGCGACAGCTGCTCGCCAGGCGCTCGCGAAACAGCTAGACTGTCGCCGTGCAGCTTCGCATCGAAGGGGATCGATTGACGCTCACCCTGGAGGGCGCCGAGCGGCTCTGGGCCGTGAGGCTCCGGCCCATCGTGGTGCCCCGCGAGCACGTGGCGCGGGCGGAGGCGGCGCTGCCGCCCTCCACATGGAAGGAGATCCGCGCGCCAGGGACGGCCTTGCCTGGGGTGATCAAAGCGGGGACCTACTTCACCGCGCACGGCAAGGAGTTCTGGTACTGGGTGCGGACCCGGAAGGAGCACCCGCTGACCATCGAGCTCGAGGGGGAGCGGTATCGGCGGCTCGTCCTCACCATCGACGGTGCTGCCAGCTGGGCAGCGCGGATCAACGCCTGGGCCAGCGGTTGAGTCGTCCGGGCCCGAGGGCCGAGGCGGCGCGCTGCGAGGCCACCGCGCTCACGCGCAGAGCGAGGCCGCCCTGCTCCGTCCGCCGGGCCCGCTCCGCGCGTGCTCGCCGCACCCGGCCGCCAGCTCCGCGAACCGCCGCCTGAGGCGGCTGCTCCAGGCCTGCACCGCGCAGGCGCTCATGCCGGTCCGCGCGCAGACCGAGGCGATCGGCTCCTCCTCGATGAGGAGCGCCTCGAGCAGCGAGCGCCCGAGGGGGCTGAGCTCCGCCCGGAGCAGGCCGAGGGGGCGCTCCAGCGCGTCGCGGGCGAGCACCCTGGCCTCCGGATCGTCGTCGGACCGGGCGCCCTCCTCCGGGGCGTCGTCGAGCGGCAGCGCCGCGGCGTCGAGCTGCCGCTTCCGGCAGCGGAAGGCCGCCGCCACCCTCTGGTCGGCGATGAGGCCGACCCAGTTGGCGAGGCTCAATCCGCGGGCCGGATCCCAGGCGCGGAGCGCCCGGCTGTCGTCGCGGAACAGCTCGACGAACACGTCCTGAACGAGGTCGTCCATGCGGTCGTCCGCGCCGCCCGCGAACCGCGCGCGGCGCCGGTGGAGCGCCCGGCCGACCCGCGCGTGAATCACCGGCGTGAGCGCGGCGATCACGGATCGGAGGCACCGAATCTCTCCGCCGAGCGCGGAGTTGAGGGCGGATGTCGTCAGGTTGGCGTCGGGCAAGCGGATCTCCTCGGGCTGCGAGCAGGGGGCGTCCTCGCTCGTCTCGCCCTGCATCTGCCGTCCTCGCCCGCGTCCGCGGGTGTGCGCGCACGGAAGACAGGAGGCGGCAGAAGAAAGATGCGAGGCGGATGCGGCGGACGTGACCCGCTCCGTCATCGGGTGTTCGAGAACCCTGCGAAGCACTCGGGCCTTGTCGTCGTAGCAGCCTGCGTGCCTGCGCCGGCGCCGCGGGCGCAGCGCGCTCCAGCGAGCGTGACGCGTCCCCCTGGCCGGCTCGTGCAACTCTTGCACGACCGGCTAGGTAACTCTTGCCTGATCCCGGTAACTCCTGCACCCGGCGGGCGCCCCGCCCGCGCGCGGCGGCAGGGCGACGGTGAGCCGCGCCCTGGTAGCGAGCCGCCCCTTGGTCGTGAAGGCCGAGCGCGGGCTCCCAGGATCCGGCGTGGATCGCGGTCCGGGAGCGTCCGTGCGATTTGTGAAGGCTGGCAGGGGCGCAGCGCAACCGGAGGGAGACGAGCTCCTTTCCATCACCCGCAGAGGACCCATGACCCACGCGTATCGACTTGCTTTCTTCTCGATTCTCGGCTGGCTGGTCGCTTGCAACTCGACGGATCCCGATGCCACGTCGGGCGCAGGCGCGGCCTCCGGAGGGGCCACCGGAGGCAGCGGCGGAGGCACAACCACGGGCGACGCCGCGACGGGCGGTGCCGGTACCGGCGACGCCGCGACGGGCGGTGCCGGTACCGGCGACGCCGCGACGGGCGGTGCCGGTGAGGGCGGCGCCGGTGCGGGCGGCGCCGGCACGGGGGGAGTCGGGGGCTCCGGCGGGACCGGCGGATCAGCGACGCCGGTGGACGCCGCGGCCATGGTCCCCGACATGGGCATCGGCGCCAACATCGGCAACACGCTGGAGAACACCACCGCGTGGGAGACGGGCTGGGGCCAGCCGCTGATCACGCAGACGTTCATCAACGGCATGGCCAACCACGGCATCAGGACGGTGCGCGTGCCCGTGGCCTGGGACACCTACGCCGCCAACGGCACGATCGACGCCACCAAGATGGCCCGGGTCAAGGAGGTGGTGGGCTGGATCGAGGCCGCGGGGATGTACTCGATCGTGAACATCCACTGGGACGGGGGCTGGATCTACAACGAGGACAACGCCGACAAGTACAAGCTCACCGACGACGTCAAGACCAGGTTCGCGTCCTACTGGACCCAGATCGCCACGGCCTTCAGCGACGTCGGTCACAAGCTGATCCTCGAGGGGATGAACGAGGAAGGGAACTACTGGGTCAACGGCGTTCAGGACGGCGGGACGCCGGACTACGCCGCTCTGAACGAGATGAACCAGATCTTCGTCACCACCGTGCGCGAGCAGGGCGGCTACAACGCGAGCCGCGCCCTGCTCATCTCCGGCTTCGTGACGGACATCGACAGGACGTGTGTGGGCGATTTCAAGGCGCCGACCGATCCGGCCGGCACGAAGAGCCTCTTCCTCTCGATCCATTACTATACGCCCTACACCTTCTGCGGCCTCGACAAGGTGGAGAGCTGGGGCTCTCCCAAGACGACGTGGGGCACGGAGCCCGAGAAGGCGGAGCTGAAGAGCAAGTTCGACATCCTCGGCGCGTTCAGCGCGCAGCGGAGCCTCCCGATCATCCTCGGCGAGTTCGGCGTCACGCTGGGCACGAACTACCCCCGTGAGCCGGCGTCACGGACGCTGTGGATGCGGTCGGTGGTGGAGGCGGCGAAGTCGCGCGGCGTCGTTCCCGTGCTGTGGGACACGGGGACGGACATCAAGCGCACGGACGGCTCGTTCTCGACGGAGTGGCAGGCCGTCGTGAGCGCCGTCAACCGGTAGTCAGCGCCGCTGGCGCTCCGGCGGCCGGAGGGCGCGGCGCGCCCCCGGCCGTCGCTTTGTCCGGCCATCGCGAAACTGGACGGTGGCGCGAAACCACCCAACCTGGCCCGCGTACCTGGGGTGGCTGGACGACATGGAGCGGTCCAGACCACACCAAGGAGAGGGGCATGTCATCGACAACCAACGTCGGGATGGCGAGGTTTTCTGCGTCCGCCGTGCTGTTCTTCGCCGCGGGGGCGTTCGCCGCGTGCGCCGTCCCCGAGGGCGCCGAGCCCTCGGGCGATCATGAGGGCTCGGAGCCCTCCGGCGATCCAGGCGAGCTGCAGGCCGAGGCTGAATCGACGGCCGAGGCGGACAGCGAGCTCAAGGTGAACGACTGCGTGAACCCGCACTCGTTCGCCGGCTGCAACGACGCGGCCGTCCAGAGCTGCGTTTGCGCGGCGGACCCGTTTTGCTGTACCACCCAGTGGGACTCGATCTGCGTCGGGGAGGTGACGAGCCTCCATTGCGTACCGCCGTCCACGTCCGTCATCGGGCGCCTGCAGTGCGCCGCGCCGGACGGCGCGGGGACGATCACGAACGCGCTCGCGTTCGTGCCGCTCAGCATTCCCGGCCTCGGGAGCGGCGTGACGGACGCGAACGGCGATTTCAGGATCCCCATCTCGTCGATCGCGAGCGCGAGCGTGCACCTCGACGTGACGTACGACGGCGTCGTGAGCTCGAGCGGCGTGACGACGCCGCTCACGATCATGGACGAGCTGCACGCGCCGCGGGGCCAGGGGGCCGACGTCGCTGGCAGCCCGCGCTCGAGCGGCGATCTCGACGTCGACGTGGTCACGCTGAGCGGCGTCGACTGCGAGCTCTGGCGGCTCGGCGTCGATACGCTGCGCGACTTCCACGCCGCCCGCGGGGCCCAGCCGCCCGCGCACGCGCTGCGCATGCTGCGCTGGAGCGGGGTTTACCTGGGCACGCCCTTCACGTTCTACGACTACATCAACATTCGCACGGACTTCCTCACGAGCACCTGGGGGAGCACGGCCGCGGAGCGCCGGCGGGTCATCACCCACGAGTTCGGGCACAGCGTGCGGCACGTCGCCGACGGGGATCTGAACCACTGGAATGGTGACGACGTGGCCTATGTCTACGGGCGCTCTCACGACGGCTCCGAGATCGCCAACCAGGGGTACGCCTTCAACGAGGGCTTCGCGGACTACTGGGAGCAAGCCCGGGTCGGCGCGCGCGGCCGCCTCTGCGGCAGCGGGGACGCGTGCCCGTCGAGCCAGTACCGGGACTGGAACGAGAAGCGCATCGCCAACGCGCTGCTCGACCTGTCCGATGTCGTGGGCGACAGCGCGATGATCCAGGTGCTGGAGGCGAACCCCGGCGCGATCCACAGCCTTTACGATTTCCAGGCGCGTCTCCACGTGCAGAACCCCGCCGTCCCGGCCCCCGCCGCGGTGCCGGCCTGCCCGCCCGGCTTCAGCGATGACGGCGCGACGTGCTCCTCCACGGTGGCAAAGCCGAGCTACGGGCGCGGCGTCGGCGCGGTGCCGACGCTCTGCGGCGCGGGCCAGCAGTACGACGCGGGTCTCTGCTATCCTGCCTGCGCGTCGGGCTACTACGGGGTCGGCCCCGTGTGCTGGCAGAGCTGCCCGGCCGGGTACTCGGACGACGGCCTCACGTGCCGGCGCGACGCGCATATCATCAACGCCAACAACTCCGCGTGCCCCTGGTACGACGTCTGCGGCCTGACCTTCGCCAAGGGCTGCTCCACGTGCCCGGCGGGGTATAGCAACGACGGCTGCACGTGCCGGCGCGACGCGCATATCTTCGGAAAGAGCTCTTACGGGCGCGGCGCCGGCTCGGTGCCGACGAGCTGCGGCGCGGGCCAGCAATACGACGCGGGTCTCTGCTATCCGGCCTGCGCCTCCGGCTACAGCGGCGCGGGCCCCGTGTGCTGGGGGAGCTGCCCGGTCGGCTACGTCGACTTCGGCGCGACGTGCACGAAGGTCATCTCGAAGTGATCGACGGGCCGCTCGCCTCCTCGAGCGCCTGAAACCTCACAAGAAATGCTCTACGAAGAGCTGGCGAACGTCTCCGCGATCCGGATCGTCGCGGAGGACGGCCAGGGCAGAGGCGGCGAGGGCTTTCTTGGCTTCGTTCCAGCTGAGGAGCAGCTTGCGGAGGCCCTCCGGGTCGTCCTCTCGGCTCATCGGGGCCCTTCCGTCCTGCCGGCGGTGCAGAACTCATAGGTGAAGGCCGGGTAGGTCGTGACGGCGGCAGGGGCGAGTCGCTTCGCGTACGCAGCCGGGAAGGGATACACCATGGGGCCGTAGCGGATCAGACGTACGGGCGGCGCCGCGCCAGGCGCCCCGGGGTCGATCTGCGCGATCTGGGCGGAGCGCTCCATCGATACCGCCTCGGCCGCAGCCGCCGCCGGCTCGGGTAGCGGGATGATGGTCCGCGTCGGCTCAGCGCCGGAGGCGCGCTGAATGCAGCTCTCGAACCAGTGCTCGTAGAGACGCCAGCGATCGGGGTGAGGGACGATGGCGGCGTCGAAGCGCCGTGCGAGCAGCAGCATCCGCCGGAGGTATGCGACGGCGTCCGCGAGGCTCTCGCTCATGCTGCGCTTGGAGCGCCCGTACACGGACGCGGCGAGCTGAAACCCTGGATCGCTCAGCCAGGCGCGGGACGCCTCGTCAATGGCCTTGAGGAGCTCCGGAGGTTCGTCGCCGGCGTCGCCGGTCACGAACAGGACGGCCTCTTCGAGCAGCTGATCCCCGGATACGAGCCCCGCCAGGATGCTCCCGAACTGGTTTTCGATGAGGACGTTCTCGAAGAGGCTCAGCGCGTACAGGTTTGAGCGCTGGCTTCGTGCGTCGACGCGGCGCGAGCCCGCCTGCGGCGGATACGAGACGATCAGCTCGGCAGCCAGCCGACGGTCGAGCAGCGAGCGACGCTTCAGCGGCTTCGCCTTGGAAACGTCGGGTTCCTCGCCGCGGGCGCCCGAGGTGGGCCTGTCGAGGCTTGCAGCGGCCGCGGGGGGGCGCTCGGCAGCGCTCAGAAGCGGCAGACGGATGTGCTCTGGGGATATGCCCTCGCGTACCAGGAGCTTCGGTACATCGATGTCGAGCGAGCCGGCCAGGTGAATCTGGTTCTTGCCGAGCTCAAACGCCTTGTCGACCGGCTCCCCGAACCCTAGCCCTTGGTAAAAGGCCCAGGCGAAGGCGATCGCCGCTTCGTCCTGGATCGCGTGGCCCATCCCCAGCACGAAGTCCACCTGCTTCCGGAGGGCTTCTCCCTGAGCGGCGGAATGGCACGCGTTGAGAACCACGCAGCGGACCCCGCCCACGATCCGGAACAGCTCGGCCAGCGCCGAGGTCGCGATGGGCACCGCGGCGCCGGCGTCGTTCTCCACCAGAATTTCGCTGCAATTGCCTGTGGTTGGCTCAGTCGCAGGCAGCTCGCGGGTCATTCCCGCGGGGCCGCCTGCATGGCCAACCCCGGCGCGTCCGTGCCCGGAGAAGTGGACCACCTGCGGCCTGTGCCTCAAGAGCGCCGCCTGGATGTCTCCGACGCGCAGCGCCCACTCGTGCACCAGCTCGAACCGCTCGGCGTGGGGACTGGCGCGAAGCCGTCGGGTGATCTCGCGGATTTCGCGATCGAGCGCCAGGCGGGTGGTGTCGAAAGGGTTCGCGCCCAGGAAGAGGATTTTCATATCAGGTGAATGTGCTTTGGCACTCTGAGGTGCGGGCGGCCTGGACGGGGGCACCGCGAGCCGGCGGATGGGCGCTGTCGAGCGCCTGGGCGCTATCACCGAAGGAGGCAGCGGCCATGATCGGGCCGGATGTGTTCCTCCGGAGGCAGGAGATCACAGTGGGCAAGACTACCCGATCGGATCGAGCGCGGGAAGACGCCGGGGGCGTCGGAGAATCCGCCACGATGCCGGCGGGCACTGGAGAGCTCGCCGCCGGCCACTGCGGGGATCTGCGCCGCCTTCAGGGGATCTGCACCTCGGCGTCGCCGACCTTCTTCCCTGGTCTCTTGGCGTCATGGCGGTTCGCTTCCCCGTCCGACGGCCCGCAGCAGCGCTATTCGATCGCCCTCTCACGACCGAGCTCGGTGCCCCGGAAATGGCTCGAACAGGATGCGCCGGACGAGGGAGGCGCCGGGTCGTCTCCCGCTGACACCTTGTCCGCTCGGAGCCGCACCCGGCGGCGGCGTCACCGCCTGCGCTTCGCCAGGCCGTAACGGTTCATCTTCAGCACGAAGGTCCGCAGCGGCATGTGGAGCGCCTCCGCCGCCCTCGTCTGCACCCCTCCGACCGCGGCGAGCGCCTCGGCGATGCGCGTGCGCTCGAGCTCCCTCACCTCCTCGGCGAGCGGCCGGAACGTCCGGCCAGCACCCCTCGCGGAGGGCGCCGCGCGGGAGGCCGGCGCCACGGAGGGCGGGATGCCCTCGGGGCGCGGCGGCCCCGCCGCGAGCGCGGCTGGCAGGTGCCCGCGCTCGACGATGCGCGCGCTGACCGTCGCCGCGATGTAATCGATGACGTTCTTCAGCTCACGCACGTTGCCCGGCCACGCATAGGCCGTGAAGAGCTCCGTCGCCTCCGTCGACAGGACCATCTCCTCGCGCCCCGCGCGCGCGCACGCGTCGGCCAGGAACGCCCGCGAGAGCGCGAGGATCTCCCGGGGGCGCTCCCGGAGAGGGGGCAAGATCACCGTGGCCGCGCCGAGGCGATAATAGAGATCTTGCCGGAAGCGGCCGGCCTTGACCTCCCCCTGAAGATCCTTGTGCGTGGCGGCGACGACGCGGATGTCGACCTCGCGCTCGCGCACGTCGCCCAGCCGGAGGATCCGCCGGGTCTCGATCGCGCGAAGGATCTTCGCCTGGGCGCTCGCCGAGAGATCGCCTATCTCGTCGAGGAAGACGGTCCCCCCGCTCCCGTGCTCCAGGAGGCCCGGCTTCGGGCCCGCCGCGCCGGAGAACGCGCCGCGCTCGTAGCCGAAGAGCTCGCTCTCGACCAGGCTCTCGGGCATCGCGGCGCAGTTGAGCGTGACGAGCGGTCGCCGCGCCCTCGGGGACCACTCATGCAGCGCGCGCGCCGCGCTCTCCTTTCCGGAGCCCGTCTCGCCGGTCACCAGCACCGGCAGGTCCGTCGCCGCGAGGCGCCGGATCAGATCGAACACGCGCACCGTGGCCGCGTCGGCGAGCACCGTGCGCTGCCCGCCGATCTCCAGCGTGGTCACCGCCTCCGCCGCGGTCGCCGGGTGCCCGGGGCGCGCGACCTCCGCGGCGGCCCGGGCCGACGCGACGAGCGTGTCCGCGTCGCAGCCGTCCGCCGGCGCCGTCGCCACGCCGACCTTCGGCGCCGCGGCGACGGCGTGCACGGCGTCGACGAGCCGCTGCACGGCGTGGCCCGCAGCGGCCGCGTCCGCCTCGGGCAAGAGCACGAGGAGGCGGTCGTCGGCCTCGAAGCCCGCGAAGTCGGTCACCGCGAGCTCCCGCTCCAGCGCGCCGGCGACGACCTCGCGGGCCGAGGCCGCCCCGAGCTGGACGGCGATCACCGTCGCCGGCCGATCGTGGCGCAGCGCCCTGTCGATCTCCCCCTCGATCCTCCGCCGCAGCTCCGCGATCTCGAGGACCTGCCGGCTCTTCGCGGGGCGCGGGCACCGCATCACCACGACGGCCTCGCCGATCGACACCACGTCGCCCGAGCCGAGCGGCCTCGCGCCGTCGACGCGGACGCCGTTCAGCAGGGTGCCGTTCCGGCTGCCGAGATCGACGAGCTGCGCGCGCCCGTCGAGCAGCACGATCTTCGCGTGCTCCCGCGACGCCGAGGTGTTGCGGAGGCGCACGTCGGCCCGGGGCCCGCGGCCCAGGAGCACCACGCCGCTCCGCGGCAGGCGGAGCACCGACGAGGAGCTCCCCTGCACCACGAGCAGGTACGAGCCGCCCTCGTCGGCCCCGCGCGGCGCCTCGTCTGTTCGGGTCGGGCCGCCGGACGCCGTTGCCTCGCTCATTCTCCCGCGGCCGACTCTCGCATTGCGGCGCCAGGGCGCGCAAGGCTCCAGGTCGGCGCGGAATCCGGCGCGGAATCCGGCGCAAAATCGCGCGCGCCGCGTGGTAGGCTCGCCGCCCGCAGGCCGGGCACTGCAGAGCGATTCGATGCAGCGGACGCCCCCCAGCAATGCGCGATTCTCGATCGGCCGCCGCCTCGGCGAGGGCGCGTTCGGCGCCGTCTACGAGGCGCAGGATCGCGAGCGGGGGGCGCGCGTCGCATTGAAGTCGCTCCACCGCCTCGACCCGCTCGCGCTCTACCGGTTCAAGCGCGAGTTCCGCGCCCTGTCCGAGGTCGTCCACCCGAACCTGGTCGCGCTCCACGAGCTGTTCTCCGAGGACGATCAGTGGTTTTTCACGATGGACCTCATCGAGGGCATCGATTTCCTCTCCTCCGTGCGCGGCTCATTGGCCCGCGGCGCCCGCGGCGCCCGCGCCGCCTCGGCGCCCAGCCCCACAGCGCCCAGCCTTGCCCAGGACGACCCGGACGCGACGGAACCGGACCTGTCGGCCGCGTGGCCCCCTCCGGCCGCCGGCGGCGCCGGGCGCGACCCGGCCGCCGCTGCGCCGCCGCCCTGGGGGCCGCTGAGGAGCGCGCTCCTCCAGCTCGCCCAGGGCCTCGCCGCGCTCCACGCGGCCGGCAAGCTCCATCGCGACCTGAAGCCGTCGAACGTGCTCGTGACGCGCGAGGGGCGCGTCGTCATCCTCGATTTCGGCCTCGTGGCGGAGCTCTCGAGCGGCTCCATCGACCAGAGCGGCAGCCACATCGCGGGGACGCCGGCGTACATGGCGCCGGAGCAGGCCAAGGCCGGCTCCCTGACGCCCGCATGCGACTGGTACGCGGTCGGCGTCATGCTCCACGAGGCGCTCACCGGGCGCCGGCCCTTCGAGGGAGGGGCGCTCGACGTCATCCTGCGAAAGCAGGCGGAAGAGCCGCCTCCTCCGAGCGCGCTCGCGCCGGGCATCCCGGAGGACCTCGACGCCCTCTGCGCGGAGCTGCTGCGCCGCGCCCCCGACGAGCGGCCCCCGGCGCCCGAGGTGCTCCGGCGGCTGCTGCCGCCGCGCGGCGACGCCCGCGGCAGCGCCGGCGCGCCGCCGCTCGCCGAGGCGCGCCCGGGGCCGCCGGCCGGGAACGGCGCGCCGTTCGTCGGGCGGCAGCGGCACATCGACGCGCTGCGCGGGGCGTTCGAGCGGGCGAGGGGAGGGCGGGCGACCACCCTGCACATCCACGGCGCGTCGGGCACGGGCAAGACCGCGCTCGTCCGGCGCTTCCTCGACGAGCTCGGGCGCGTGGATCACGCGGTGATCCTCGAGGGCCGCTGTTACGAGCGGGAATCCGTCCCCTACAAGGCCGTCGACAGCCTGATCGACGCGCTCAGCCGCCACCTCTCGCGCCTCCCCAGGCTGGAGGCCGCCGAGCTCATGCCGCGCGACGTCCACGCGGTCGTGCGCCTCTTCCCGGTGCTCGGGCAGGTCGACGCGATCGCCCGGGCGCCGCGGCGCGAGATCGAGCCCCCGGACGCCCGGGAGCTCCGCCGGCGCGGGTTCGCCGCGCTCCGCGAGCTCCTCGCGCGGATCGCGGATCGACGGCCGCTCGTCCTGTTCATCGACGATCTCCAGTGGGGGGACGCCGACAGCGCCGCGCTCCTCACCGACGTCCTCCGCGAGCCCGACGCGCCCGCGCTCCTGCTGCTCCTCTGCTACCGGAGCGAGGACGCCGCGCGGAGCGAGCTCCTCGCGCGGCTGCTCCCGCCAGCCCCGAGCGACGGGGACGAGGGCGACGTGCGCTCCCTGGCCGTCGGCGCGCTCACCCCCGAGGAGGGGCGCGACCTCGCGCTGGCCTTCCTCGGCGGCGGCGCTCGGGCCGCCGCGCAGGCCGACGCGATCGCGGCGGAGGCGGCCGGGAGCCCGTTCTTCGTGATCGAGCTCTCGCGCGACGTGCAGGGCCAGGCCGCGCCGGAGTCGGCGCGCGGCGCGGACGGCGGCGGCGTCCGGCTGGGATCGGTCCTCGCGAACCGCCTCCTGCGCCTGCCCGCCGAGGCGAGGCGCCTGCTCGAGGTCATCGCCGTGTCGGGCAAGCCGCTCGACCTCCGCGACGCGCGGCAGGCCGCGGCGCTCACCCCCGAGCAGGAGCGGGCCGCGCTCGCGGCGCTCCGGGCCGGCAACGTCGTGCGCGCGCGGGGGCAGCACGGCGAGCAGGAGCTCGAGGCGTTTCACGACCGCATCCGCGAGGCGGCCCTCGCGCAGCTCGGCGCGGCGGAGCTCGCCGAGGTCCACCTGCGGCTCGCCGCCGTCCTGGAGGACTCGGGGCGGGCCGACGCGGACGCGCTCGCCGTGCACTTCCGGCGCGCCGGGCGCCCCGCCGAGGCGGCCCGCTACGCGGTCCAGGCGGGCGACCGCGCGGCCGAGGCGCTCGCCTTCGATCGCGCCGCGGAGCACTTCGCCGCCGCGCTCGAGGCGGCGCCGGCCGGCGCGGGGGAGGCGCGCGCGCTGCGGGTCAAGCTCGCGCACGCCCTGCGCAACGCCGGCCGCGGCGCGGAGGCGGCCCGGGCGTACGCCGCCGCGGCCGAGGGCGCGCCGCCGCGGGAGAGCCTCGATCTGCGGCGGTGCGCCGCCGAGCAGCTGCTCGTGAGCGGGCACATCGAGGAGGGCAAGCGCGCGCTCCGGGGCGTCCTTGCGGCCGTGGGGATGCGGCTCGCCGAGCGCCGGTGGGCGGTGCTGCTCTCGCTCCTGTTCTTCCGCCTGCTCCTGCGCGTGCGCGGCTTCCGCTTCCGGGAGCGCGACGCCCGCGATCTGCCGGCCGAGACGCTGACCCGCATCGACATCTGCTGGTCGGCCTCCGTCGGGCTCGCCATGGCCGATGTCCTCCAGGGCGCGGAGTTCCAGGCGAGGCACCTCCTCCTCGCGCTCCGCGCGGGCGAGCCCTACCGCCTCGCCCGCGCCATCGCGACCGAGATCGCGCACCTCGGCACGGACCACGTCGTGGGGCGCCGCCAGGCGCACCGGCTCTACGGCACGGGGGCGGCGCTCGCGGAGAAGGTCGGCGACCCGTACCTCATCGCCTTCAACAAGGGCATGCTCGGCGTCGTCGAGAGCCTCTCCGGGCGCTGGGCCGAGGGCCTCGAGCTCTGCCGCGAGGCCGAGGACCTCCTGCGCGCGCGGTGCGCGGGCGTCGCGTGGGAGCTGGGCACTACCAGCCGGTTCATGATGGTGGCCCACTACCACCGCGGCGAGCTCGACGCGCTGGCCCGCCTCGCGGCGCCGCGCTGCGCGGACGCGGACGCGCGCGGCGACCTCTACGCGGCCAGCTTCTTCCGGGTGGGGCTCACGTACATCGTGCCGCTCGCCGCGGACCGGCCGGACGCGGCGCGCGAAGAGGTGCTGGGCGCCATGGCGCGCTGGCCGCGCCGCGCGTTCGACCACCTCGACTGCCTGGAGACCGTGGCGCTCGGGCGCATCGACCTCTACGCCGGCGCGCCGCTCGCGGCGCTGCGGAGGATCGAGGACCGCTGGCGCAAGATCGCCTGGTCGTTCCTGCCGAGGTTCCAGTACTACCGCGTCTTGATCCATCACCTGCGCGCGTCCGCGGCGCTGGAGGCCGCCGCGCGCGACGGCGCCGGCGACGCGCGGCTCGGCCGGGCCCTGCTCCGCGGCGCGGCGCGCGACGCCCGGCGGCTGTCGCGCGAGGGCGCGCCGTGGGTCGCTCCGATGGTGATGTCCCTGCGCGCCGCCATCGCGGCGCAGCGGGGCCAGGCCGCCTCGGCGCTGTCGCTCCTCGCGGCGGCCGCGGCCGCGTTCGACGAGCGCGGGATGGGCCTCTTCGCCGCCTGCGCGCGCCGCCGCCGCGGCCAGCTCCTCGGCGGGGACGAGGGCCGCTCGCTGATCCAGGCCGCGGACGCCTGGATGGCGGGCCAGGGCGTCAGGAACCCCGCGCGCCTGGCGGCGATCTTCGCGCCGGGGTTCCCGTGAGGTCGATCTCCACGGTGTGCACCGCGGCCATCGCCGGGGAGGTCCGGAGCGCCGAGAGCAGCGGGCTCGCTCCGGCGTCCTCGGGGCGGTAGGCGACGATCAGCAGGAGCGCGGCCGGGTCCGGCGAGGCCATGATCTCCGCGAGCAGCGACGCGCTCTCCGCGTCGCCCCCGTGGGCGTCGTCGATGAACACGACGACGGCGCGCCGGTCGGAGATCCGCCCGAGCAGATCGCGCAGCGCGGCCGAGGCGCGCGCCCGGAGCCGCTCCTCGCCCTCTTCCGCTGCGCTCCGCGGCGCCGGGAGCGGCGGCGCCGCGCGCACGGCCGGCACGCGCGCGAGCACGGGAAAGACGCGGGCCAGCGCGGCGGCGCCGCGGGGCATGAGCGCGGCGGCCTCCCCCGGCGGGGTCCGCACGAGGTGGCGGCTGAGCGCGTCGATCGCGCCGTCGAGCGCCCTGAACGGCACCTGCTCGCGCTCGTGGCACCTGCCCTCGAGCACGAGCGCGTCCCCGGCCTCGCGGTCGAGGAACGCGCGCACGAGCGCGCCCCCGTCCGCCGCGGCGGCGCCCTGGACGAGGACCAGCCCCGGCTGCCCCTCCCGCACCCGCGCGAGCGCGCCGGAGAGCGCCTCGAGCTCCCGCGGCCGCGTCGCCGGCGCCTCCACCGCCGCGCGCGACGGGCCGCGGCCGCCGCGACCGACCGGCGCCGCCGGGTCGGGGGGCGCCGCCGCGAGATCTCCCGCCGCGCCGAGCCGCCGCACCACCTCCGCGCCGGAGGGGCGCCGCTCCGGCGCCGCGCACAGCAGATCGGCGACGAGGTCGGCCAGGTCGTCCGGCGCCCACGGCGCGACGTCGCGGAGCCGGGGCGGCGCGGATCGCTGCTTCTCGGCGAGGACCTCGATCGACGTGCCCGTGAAGGGCGGCCTCCCTGCCAGCGCCTCGAAGAGCATCACGCCGAGCGCGTACCAGTCGGCGCTCGGCGCCGCGGCGCTCGCGCCCACCTGCTCCGGCGCCATGTAGCGCGGCGTCCCGACGAGCTGCTCGGCGTCGGTCGCGCTCTGCCCGCTGCCGCTGGTCGAGAGGCGCGAGGCGACGCCGAAATCGAGCACGACGGCGCGCCCCTCGGCCGTGACGAGCACGTTGGAGGGCTTCACGTCCCGGTGGACGAGCCGCGCCGCGTGGACCGCCTGGAGCGCCCGCGCGACCTGGACGAGCGAGGACCGCACCCGCTTCAGGTCGGCGCCGGCGCGCGCCTCCGCGCAGGCGGCGCCGGCAGGAGAGGGCGCGGGCGGGCGCTCGACCGGCTCCTCCAGCGTGGCGTCGAGATCGATCCCCTCGTCCGGGGGCGCGGTGCTGGTCAGGCTGGGCCACGAGGCGGCGCCGCCCGCGGCTCCCTGCCCGCGCACGTGGGTGAGCCAGTCGACCCCGCGCACGAGCTCCATGGTGAAGAACCACTCGTCCCCGCTGCCGATGAGCTCGTGGAGCCGGACGAGGTTGTCGTGGGTGACGTCCGCGAGCGCCCGGAACTCCCGCTTGAAGCGGTAGAGGGCCGAGGCGCCCACGCGCGCGAGCGCCTTCAGGGCGACCCGCTCCCCGCGCTCGCGATCGATCGCCTCGTACACGATCCCGAAGCCGCCTGCCCCGAGCCGCCGGACGATCTGAAAGCGCTCGGGGACATGCCGCATGGACGGGCCACGTGAGGTGAGGTTCCTTATCGGATCGTATCAGGCCGCGGCGCCGGGCGGCCACGCCGAACCGTGACCCGCGACGAGCGGGCCGGGCGGTACGCGGAACGAGACAACCGGCGGCTCGCCGCCAGCGCTTCGAGGGGCTCCTCGACGCGGATTGACAATGCCCCGGCGGCTCCCGCATCCTGGCCACCCCGCGACCCTCGAGGCCTTGAGCCGCAGGAGATGCAATGAGCACCGTCCTCCACCGTCTGGAACAGTGGGCTAACGAATCTCCTGACGCGCCGGCCCAGCGCTTCAAATCTCAAGGCGAGTGGAAGACGCTGACCGCGCGCGACTACCGTGACCGGGTTCACCACCTCGCGCTGTTCCTGGAGTCCAGGGGCTTCGACGCGAGCCAGGTCGGCGCGATCCTCTCGTACAACTGCCCGCAGTGGGTCCACGTCGACCTGGCGGCGCTGCTCGTCGGGGGCAAGTCGGCGGGCCTCTACCCGAACTCCACCGCGAAAGACATCCAGTACATCCTGAACCACACCGAGGCGACGCTGCTCTCGGTGCAAAACAAGGAGTACTTTCAGAAGATCTCCGGGGAGAAGGGCGAGTATTCCGTCCCTGACAGCGTGAGTTGGATCCTCGTCTTCGATGGTGACACATCGATCTCGCCCAAGGCGATCTCGTACGAGCAGGCGCTGGCCGAGGGCCGCGCGCTCGCGGGGCAGCCGGGCGCGAAGACGTTCGCCGACTACCTGGCGAAGATCGACCCCAGGGCCGGCGCGTTCCTGATCTACACCTCGGGTACGACGGGCAACCCCAAGGGGGCCATGCTCTCGCACGACAACCTGGCTTACACGGCCGACATGGTCGTGAAGTACTGGAACCTGCCGTTCGCGCGCGGCACGATGTTCTCGTTCCTCCCGCTCTGTCACATCGCCGAGAAGCTGCAGTGCGTCGGGGCGGGCCTTACCCAGCGCTACACCGTCAACTTCTGCTCGAAGTTCGAGAACGTCTCGATCGAGCTCCCCGAGGTGCAGCCCACGCTGCTGCTCTGCGTGCCGCGGCTCTGGGAGAAGATGATGGAAGGCGTGATGGCGAAGGTGCGCGGGGGCAAGGGCGCCAAGAAGAAGCTGGCCGAGTGGGCGCTCGCCGTGGGCGCCCGCGTGGCCCAGGCGAAGTACGCGCAGCGCGCGCCGAGCGCGCTCGACGCCTTGCAGCTCAAGCTCGCCGACAAGCTCGTGCTGGGCAAGGTGCGCGCGGCGCTCGGCCTGGGCAAGGCCGAGGTGCTCGCCTCGGGCGCGGCGGCGCTCGCGCCGCACATCTCGACGTGGTTCCGCGCGCTGAACCTCGAGATCCTCGAGGACTTCGGCCAGACCGAGTCGACAGGCGTCATCTGCATGACCGAGCCGGGCATCGAGAGCGCGGGCACCGTGGGCAAGCCCGTGCCGGGCGTCGAGTTCAAGCTGGCCGAGGACGGCGAGATCCTGACCCGCGGCCGGCACGTGTTCGTGGGTTATTACAAGGACAAGGCGGCGACGGAGGCCGCGCTCGAGGACGGCTGGCTGCACACGGGCGATCTCGGCGAGTGGAACGACCGCGGACAGCTCAAGATCCGGGGCCGCAAGAAGGAGATCCTCAAGACCTCGGGCGGCAAGATGATCGCGCCGCTCCCGATCGAGGAGAGGCTCAAGGCGGCGGAGATCATCAGCCAGGTGTGCATGGTGGGCGACGGCCGCAAGTACCTCTCGGCGCTGATCACGCTGACCGAGGGCAAGCTCGCCGAGCTGAAGGAGCGGGGCGCCCTGGGCAGCGACGCGATCACGAGCGTCGAGGTGGTGAGCCAGGTGAAGGTGCACGTCGACGCCTTGAACGCGGAGCTCGCCAGCTTCGAGCAGATCAAGCGGTTCACGGTCCTCGGCCGCGAGTTCTCGGTGCAGGACGGCGAGATGACGCCGACGCTCAAGATGAAGCGCAACGTGATCGAGCAGCGCTTCCGCGGGACCATCGACGAGATGTATCCCGCCGAGTGAGCGGGGGCCCCGGGCCCCGCCGGCGGGCGGCCGGTCGATGAACGCGCCGCGGCGCTCGCCCGGCCCTGGGAGAGGCGCCCCCGCGGCGCGTTCGTCGACCGCCCGCTCGATCAGAGAACGTCGGGCTGTCGCTCATCGCCGGAAGAAGTGATGCGCGCGGCCGTTTCATGTGGGAGGGAAAGCCATGAGTTCACCGAGAAGCCACCTCGTGCTCGTGCCGGGTTTCGCGGGCTTCGATATCCTGGGTTCGATCGTCTATTACAGCGGTGTCACGGAGATCCTCCGAAACACCGATACCGGGCCGTATCAAGGCCCGCTCTCGGTGCATTGCTTCCCGAACCTGCCCACGGCGAGCGTGGACACCCGCGCGCACGCGCTCCTCCGCTGGCTCGCGGATCGGTTCAGGCAGGGGGTGTTCTACGGGGGTGCGGGCCGCGGCCAGCGGGACTGCGTCCACCTCGTGGGCCACTCGACAGGCGGGCGGGACATCAAGACGCTGATGCTCCTGCTCCTGGCCGAGACCGAGCAGAAAGGGTCTGTCTACGGCGTCCCGGTGGAGCGCATCCTCGAGAGCATCTGCTCGATCCAGTTCCTCTCGACGCCGCACCGCGGGACGAACCTCGCCCACGTCCTCCACCGGAGGCAGCCCCTCCTCACAGGCCTGGCCGGGGCCCTCCACTGGTGGCTCCGCCTGGCTGGCCCGAAGGACGCGAGCTCCGCGGCCCGCCGCGCGAAGACGCTCCTCCAGGTGTTCGGCCAATCGGACGGCATCGTCCGCGCCGCCCTCGACACGATCGAGCGCTTCCACGCGCTGCCATGCGACGACCTCGCCAGGGCCGAGGCGCGCGGCGAGTACTTCAACGTGCTCCGCTGGCTGCTGCACGTCGCCGAGGACACCGAGGCCTTCGAGGATCTCGATCCCCTGCCGCTGTCAGGCCGGCCGCCGCGCGAGGAGCGCTGGTCCAAGCAGGGCCTGTCCGCGCGCGGTATCGGCGCCTGGCCTCGCGAGCTCGCGGCCTCCATCAAGAGCGCGAAGCGGACAAGGAAAGCCAGCCTCCTCGGGGCGGAGCTCGAGGAGGAGCTGAGCAAGTACTACGAGGATCGGGGCATCGCGCTCCGGTCGATCGTCACCCGGGCAAAGCGTGACCCCGGCGGCCCGTTCCTGGGCGCCTTCGGCATCTTTCACGGCATCACGGCCAACATCAAGGAGCCGAAGGTCGTCGAGGCCCTCGGGCCGCCCTGCTCCGTGCCACGGTTCGAGAACCCGACCCAGACCGAGCCGCTCACGCCGGAGATGAACGACGGGATCGTCAACTGCGTATCGATGGTCTATCCGGACACGAAGCGCAGCTTCCTTGTCGACGCCGACCACGCCGACGTGATGGGCCATTATCGGTTCATCGCCCCGGAGGACGGCGACGGAGCGGACCCGAAATACGGCGGATACGACCTGTTCCAGTCCCGGTCGACCTTCGATCAGGCCGAGTTCGACAGGCTGTGGAGCAGCATCGGGCAGTTCGCCATGAACAGCGACAGGTGCGCCGCCGCGGCGCGCCGCAGCTCGGCCGTCGCCCCCGTGGAGGTGCCGGCCTCGGCGCCCGCGGTGACCCATTTCCGCGCCGATCCGTCGGACCCGGAGGGCGGCGCGTAGGCACCCCCGTCGTCGGGGGCGCCCGGGCCGCCTTCGTGAATCAGGCCTTCGCGAGGTAGGTTTCGAGCTCGTCGGCGCCGCCGATGTGCTTGCCGTCGATGAAGACCTGCGGGGTCGTGCCCTTGCCGCTCACCGCCCGCAGGCGGCGCGGCGAGGACGCCACCTCCTCATAAGGGATCTTCCGCGCGTCGAGGAGCCGCTTCGCCTTGGTGCAGTAGCCACAGCCCGGCTTCGTGAACAGCAGCACGTCGTGCGGCGACTTCGACGACGGATCCAGGTACTTCAGCATCGTGTCCGCGTCCGACACATCGAAGGGATCCCCCTCCACCTCGGGCTCGATGAACATCTTCTTGATCACGCCGTCGTCGACGAGCATCGAATAGCGCCACGAGCGCTTGCCGAAGCCGAGGTTCGCCTTGTCGACGAGCATGCCCATCTTCTCGGAGAACTCCCCGTTCCCGTCGGGCAGGAACTGGACCTTGTCCGCCTCCTGCGCCTTGCACCACTCATCCATCACGAACGCGTCGTTCACGGACACACACGCGATCGTGTCCACCCCGCGCCGCTTGAACTCCTCCGCGAGCTCGTTGTAGCGCGGCACGTGGCTGCTCGAGCAGGTCGGCGTGAAGGCGCCCGGCAGCGCGAACACAACCACCTTCTTGCCGGCGAACACCTCCTTGGTGGTCACGTCCTTCCACTGACCGTCGACACGCGTACGAAACGTGACATCCGGAACGCGCTGCCCTTCGAGGTTCTTCAGCATGACTGTCGTGCTCCTCCCGTGCTCTTCTCGTTGCCATCCGCGACGGCAACCTTGTCCAGCGTCGTGCGGCGCTCCACGCGGCGCTCTCGGGCCGGCGAGAACTTAGCCCCGGGCCTCGACGCCGGCCAGCGCGACGGCGAGCCCGACCGAGGGCCGCGCCGCGATGGCGAGCCCGACCGAGGGCCGCGCCGCGATGGCGAGCCCGACCGAGGGCCGCGCCGCGATGGCTGCTCGCCCGGGCGACGGCGACAGCGCCGGAGGAGGCGCCCCGCTGGGCAGCCCCAGCGCCGCCGCGGGGCGAGGCGTCAGCCGCCCCGCGCCAGATCCACCGCGCGCCAGAGGTACCAGCTCGCCACCGTGCGGTACGGCTTCCACCGCGCGCCGCGCTTCTCGAGATCCGCGCGCGCAGGCGGCTCGGGCCGCTTGAACGCGAGCGTGAAGCCTTTGCGGATGCCGTAGTCGTCCACGGGCAGCACGTCCGGGCGGCCGAGGCGGAACATGAGGAGCATCTCCACCGTCCACCGGCCGATGCCGCGCACCCGCGTGAGGCGCTCGATGATCGCCTCGTCGTCCATGCCGTGCACCTCGGCGAGCGTGGGGAGCTCGCCGTCCTCCGTCTTCCGCGCGAGGTCGCGCAGCGCGAGGAGCTTCGCCTGCGAGAGGCCGGCGCCGCGGAGCTTCTCGTCGGAGGCGCGCAGGAGCTGCGCGGGCGTGGGGCCCTCGTGCGCTCGCGGGAAGAGCGCGCGCACGCGCGCGAAGATGGTCGCGGCGGCCTTGCCGGTGAGCTGCTGGTAGACGATCGACTCCGCGAGCGCGAGGAAGAGGCTCGACGTCCTGTCGATCCGCATGGCGAACGGCCCGACCGCGTCGATGACGCGCGCGAGCGCCGCGTCGGACGCGCGCAGGTGCTCGACGGCGGCGCCCGGATCGAAGCCGAAGTCGCCGCCGGGCGCGCTCGACGGGGCGCCGCGCGTCTGGCCGCCCTCGATCGCGAGGAGGCGGAGCTTCGTCGTGACGCCGCCGTTCGCGGAGAAGCCGCCGGCCTTGCCGCCGGCCGCGAGCACGCGGTGGCACGGGACGATGATCGCGAACGGGTTCCGCCCGAGCGCCTGCCCCACGGCGCGCGCCGAGCCGACCGCCCCGAGGCGCGCCGCGACCTCGCCGTAGGTCAGCGTCGCCCCCGGCGGGATGGTGCGCGCGACCTCGTAGACGCGGCGGTGGAACGGCGGAACCCGATCCATGTCGAGCGCGACGGCGGACAGGTCGCTCGCCTCGCCGCGCAGGAGCGCGACGATCGCCTCGACCGCGCGCTGCACCTCGGGCGGCGGCGCCGCCGCCTGGGCGCCCGGCAGGCGCTGGAGCAGGCGCGAGCGCGTCTCGGGCTCGCGCGCCTCGGGCAGCTGCAAGGCGGCGACGCCGCGCTCGCCCCACGCGATGCCGCAGCGGCCGATCGCCGTGTCGAACAGGAGGAAGCCGTGTGCCGTTGCTGTCATGAGGGTCCTCGCGGGCAGGCGGGGCGCCCGCGTCCGGCGGCCATCCTAGGAGCGCGCGGCGAGGCGATCTTGGAAGATCTTGCGATCCCCCCTCGCCGCCTTCCGGAACCCGCGGGGCGAGACGCCGGCCGCGCGGTGGAAGGTGCGGACGAAGTTGGAGAGGTCGCCGAACCCGACGTCGAGCGCGATGTCGGTGATCGACCGGGCGCTGTCGGCGAGGAGGCGCGCCGCGCGGCGCAGGCGGGCGCGGACCAGGTACTGGTGCGGGGTCACGCCGACGACCTTCCCGAAGACCCGCAGGAAGTGGAACGGGCTGAGCCCGACCTCCCGCGCCGCGCCCTCGAGGTCGATGGGCTCGTGCGCGTGCTCGTCCAGCCAGAGCGCCGCCTCGACGGCGCGGCGGCGGTCGCGCGCCCCGGTGTCCGGCGGCCTTCGCTTCCGGCCGGAGGCGACCTCGACGAAGCGGGCGGAGAGGAGCACCCCCACCTCGTCGACGCCGAGGTCGCTCCTGCCCTCGGCGGCCGCCTGCGCGAGCTCGCCGAGCACCATCAGCTCGGGCACGGGCGGCAGGCCGCCGGCCCGGAACGCGCCGGCGCCGTCGCCGAGGGCCTCGACGAGCGCCGGCGCGAGCTGGAACGACAGGCACTCGTCGCCGACGACGTGCTCGTGTGAGCACGTGTACTCGTCGCCGGGGTGGCCGACAAGGAGCGACCCGGCCACGAGCTCGAACGCCTCCCCCCGGACGCGGTAACCGAAGCTGCCCTTGCGCACGTAGGAGACGGAGAAGCCGCGGTGGAGCTCGGCGAACGGCGCGTCCCCAGGTCCGGAGCGGCACCGGTAGTCGACAACCGAGATGGCGTCGCCCCGCACCAGCGTCGTGACGTCCATGGGTCGCCGAATGTACTTGCGGCGGCGAGGCCGAGCAACGCGCCCCGCGCCCCTGCTGCGCCGCCGCGCCTCCGGAACGGGTTGCGCGACGGCTTCGCTCACGTACCGACGGCGTCTTGATCGGACACGTTGAGCGTCACCCCTGTCGGATCGGACGTCGCGCCGGCGCTCTGGGCCGCTATCGCGATCTCGACAGGAGCCAGCCACGCGGGCGTGGCGCCCGGCACCTCGACGCCGACGACGACACGCACCGCCGCGAGCGCTGCTGCCTCCGCGAGCGGGAAGCTGCGCCGCCAGACCAGCGAGCACGATTGCCGGTCGCCGTCGACGTGCAGCGTGTCCAGCACGAGATCGAGCGGCTGCCCCTCCGTGATGCCGAACGCGGAGAGGCCATGGACGCGCGCGAGGGCGCGCGCCCCGGGGAGCCGCGTCCGCAGCGCCGCGAGCGTCGGGTGAAGCCCCGCGAGCACGAGCCACTCGTCGCCGACCAGGGCTTCGACGCGCTGATCCGGGGGGGCCGCCTGGAAGTAGCTCCAGTCGAAATCGTCGGGGATCTCGAGGATGGGCCCCTCGAGCGCCTTGTGGGGCGTACGCCCGAGCAGCCGCCTGCGCGACGGCCACACGCTCCCGAGCGGCGCGAAGCCCGCCGGGCGGTCGCGCCGCGAGGGATCCAGGACGGCCGGGCGATCGGTGCCGAACGGGTTGTCGGCCATGCCGATCCCCCCGAATGCGCGCTCGTAGGCGAGCGGGATCGCCTTCTCCGCGCCGCCGGGCTCGATCGAGAGCGCCTTGTCGAGGATCGGGCGCTCGCCGGCGAAGAGCGCGAGGCGCACGGAGAAGGGCGCCGCAGGCGGGCCCGGCGGCACGTGCGCGTGGCCCGTGAAGAACACGTCGATGCGCGCGAGGTAGGGCGCGAGATCGCTCGTCAACCGGACGCTGCGGCCCGGGTGGTTGTGATGGTGGATGTCAGCATCGATGATTTTTTGCGGCTCGACGGGAATCATCGGTGCGCCGTCGACAAAGGCGAAGGTCGCCTTGGCGATCACGGTGAGGTGGAGCCGCCCCCGCGCGCGCCACATCACCGCCGCCGCCGCCGTTCCGGAAGGCGCCGCCATCGCGCTGGGAACGGGCGGGTCCTCGGGCTTCACCGCGCCATGAGAGCACTTGGGCGTCGCGAGGGTCAAGCCTCGCCACGCGGCGACACCGGCGCGCCGTCCGACGTCCGACGTTCGCCTTTCCGCCCGCCGAGGAGGTTCATCGGCCTCGCAGCGCGGGTGAAAGCGGTGGAGTCCGGCGACGACCGCAGGATCCGAGTCCGGCGAGTCGTCCTATCCATCCATCGGTGTCGAGCCTCGCGCTCGGCGAGCGACGGTATCCCTTCGTGCCGGCGCGGGAGCGCAGGAGCGCCGGACCCTCCTCGCCTGCGGTCGGGGCCTCAGGCCGTGTCCTCGAAGCCGGGGAGCGGCTCGTAGTCCTGAGTTGCGTCGTCCTCCTCGCCAGGCTCGGCGCAGGCCGGCTCGTCGCCGTCCTCTCCGGCGCCGCCGCCGTCGAGCAGCCCATCGAACGGCCCGGGGAGCGGCTCGTCCTCGTCCGCCTCGAGCAGCGCGTCCATGCCCTCCACCTCGCCGGTCTCCAGGTAGCGCTCCCACGCCACGGGGTGATCCCGGGCGCAGAGCGCCGAGAGCGCGGCGACGCCGAGGCGCACGATCGGCTTCCCATCGGTGCTGCTGCGGGGCCGCGCCCTCAGATCGCGCGGGGCGTACACCGTGAGCTCGAGGGGCGCCACGTCCGCCACGTGGTAGTGGACGTACTCCCGGAGCTCTCCGCCCTTCTGGATCGTCACGCGCTCCCGGTCGAACGTCCAGCCGAGCGCCCGCACGTGCCGCTCCAGCGCCTCCTCGTCGGCGGGGAACACGTGCAGATCGACGTCGCTGCCGCGGCGGATATGGCCGGTGGAGACCGAGCCGATGAGCCGCGGCGAGAACGGCGCGAGCGCGCGCATGGCCTCCAGCGCCACGATGCGCAGCGCGAAGAGCCGGCGCGTCCGCTGGCTCCCCTCGGCGCGCTCGGCGAAGAGGAGCAGCGCCTCGCGGATCTCGCCGTTCGAGGGCAGGTCCGCGGGCCGGTAGCGCGCTCGCCGCCCCTCCACCTGGCCGAGGATCCGCTTCGCGGCCATCCGCTTGGCGGTGAAGTACTGGTCCACGCCTTCCTCGTACATGAGGCGCGCGGCCTCCGCGGCGATGCGGGCCCGCAGCCCGCCGAAGCGCTCGGCGCTCATCGGGCCCCCCGCGCCGCGCGCGCTGCCGGCGCCTCCGCCGCCCGCGCCGGCGCCGCGGCGACCGCCGGCTCGAGGGCCTGCCGCAGCCGGAGCATCGCGCCGCCGACCACCCGGCCGCCCCGCGGCGCCCCGAACAGGCGCTTCTGCACCACCTGCTGCGCCACGCCGAGGCGGCGCGCGATCTCGCCCTGCGAGAGGCCGTCGAAGAAATACGCCTCGACGACCTCCCGCTGCTTCGCCGTCAGCGCGGTCTCGACCGCGTCCCGCACCGCGGCGCAGAGCCGCGCTCGCCCGGGCGGCTCGGCCTCGCCGCCCCAGAGCCGGCGATCGTCGGCCCAGCGGTCGACGTCGTCGCAGAGGACCTCCCGGCGGACCTTGCGCTCAGGCGAGCGGCTCCTTTCGCAGGTCATCGGAGGGGGCGGGCTCGCCGCCGATCGAGAGGAGGGTCCAGTCTGCGCCGTCGAGCAGGAGCTCCACGGCGGCCTCGGGGCGGAGCACGGTCGCCTCGGGCGAGCGGCCGCCGACGTCCCAGCGGCGGAGCCGCGCGAGGTCCGCGAGCGCCTTCGTGCGCCGCAGGCGCCGCCGGGTCGCGCCGGGCGCGCGCAGCAGGTGGAGGTGGTGCCGCACGAGCCAGACGATCCGCGGGCACACGAGCTCCTCGAGCACGTCGGCCCCCTCCTCGGCGTGGTCGGCGCAGGCGAACGCCTTGCCGACGTCGTGGAGCAGGGCCGCGGCCCAGAGCGAGCGATCCGCGGTCTCGCGGCGGGCCAGGTCGAAGACCTGCAGGGAATGGAAGAGCGCGTCGCCCTCGGGGTGCCAGCGCGGATCCTGCGGCACGCGGTCGAGGGCGAGGAGGAGATCGAGGAGGTCCTTGTGCATCGACGGGAGGGCGGTCAGGCCGCCCGCGGGCTGCGGGCGAGCGGTGCCCCTTCACCCTGGGGCGCGGTCACACCCACCGGGAGGCCCCGCGCGCCGGGCGAGCCGAAGCATAGCGCGGACGTCCCCTGCGCCAGGGCTCAGGGAGTGAACAGGGTGGCCGATCGCTTCCTCGGCCCGGTTGGCGGGTGCGCGACCGTCTCCGCGGTCTGACGTGTGCCCGCGGCCTCCAGGCGGACCAGCCTGAGCACGGTGCCCCCGACGACGATCTGGCCGTTTTGCGGGAGCAAGGCGCTCGTGATGCGCTGATCGTCGATCTTGGTCCCGTGCGTGCTCCCCTGGTCGATCACGCGCACCTCATCCGCTCCGACGACGATCGTCGCGTGCTTTCGCGACACCTTCGGATCATCGAGGCGGATGAAGCAGTCGGGCTCTCGCCCTACCGTGAACTCTCCAGGGTGGAGCACGAACCGCCGACCCGCGAGGGGCCCGTTGCACACGAAGAGCTCGTGGGAGATCACGGCGTTCCCGCCCGACGCCGGGATCGTGGGCCGGAGCGGGGCCTTCGCGATGCGCAGCCGCCCCTCGTACTTCTGCGTCCACATCTGCGGGGTCTGCCGGCCTCCCTCGGCCTTGATGCTCGCTTGCACGTACTCGCAGAGCTCGTGGACATCGACGTATCCGTCTCGGTCCAGATCGGCTGTGCCGGTCGACAGGCCCTCGACGATGTGGCGCGTGAAGATCGACTGCGGGGTCACCCCCACGGGCTGGTCGGCCTGCCACGCCAGCTGAACCGACGTCGTGGCGGAGATCACGACGCGACCCGAGCCGTCTCCCATGAACGTCCCGGCGATGTCGACGCTGTCCTGCTCGCTCTTGGCGGAGTTCTCGTACGCGCCGCTGTAGCAGCAGTCGAGGATCAGGACGATGCGCTTCGCGGGGCACTGATCGATCTGGCGGCTGATCCACGCCGCGTCGACCGAGGTCGCGCTGAAGAGCTCTTTCTCCGTGTCGTGCGTGGCGAGGTGGAGGTGACCCCAGTCGTCCTTCAGGCCATGACCGGAGTAGTAGAGGACGAGCAGATCCTCCGGATGGCGGCGATGGAAGAGCGCGCCGATGGCCTTCCGGACCTCGAGCTGGCTGCCATCGACGCAGAGCTGGACGCGAAAATCGCCGATGTCCGGGTTTCCCATCGTGTCGGCGAGCTTCGATGCGTCGAGGGCGGGCGCCTGGAGCGAGCGCAACCTGCCGTCCGCATACATTCCGTTCGCGATGATGAGCGCGAGGCGGTCCCGTCCGCCCAGCACAGGATCTCTGTCCAGGGCTGTCATTTGATTGCGCTGATGCGGCGCGCGAGGTCGAGCACTTCCTTCTCCCCGAGCGGCTTGTCCGAGGTGAACTCGACCTCCAGGCCGTTCTTCCCCCGGATGCGAATGCGGCGCCTCGGCGCGCGGACGACCCACTCATTGACGAGCTGAATCACCTGGGGGAGCACCGCGGGGAGCGCGGCGAGCGCGATCGCGCCGACGGTGAAGGCGTCTCCCTTGGCGTTCCTCGGGAGGTGGCCTTCAACGGCGCGCCGCGGGGTCGCGCCTGCGGTGCCGATGTCTCGCATCAGGCTCTCGAGCATCGCATCCAGCTGATCCGCCTCGACCTCGGCGTCGTGAAAGTTGAATTGCATGTCCATTGGCCATGCACCTCCTCGCTGTTACGAGTCGCCGAGGAGCGTATCAGCGCTCGCCGGGAGGTGCCAGCCGCACACGCGGAGTCGCGTCGTGTACGCGCCGCCATCCTCGAGCTGCGAAGCGCGCCTGAAGCCCGCTTCGCGATCGTCCAGCCCATCTCATGTCCATGCCGATCCCTCGGTGAGCGGCGTCTCGGATCCGTGCAGGCCGGCCAGCAGCGAAGGTGCTCCTCGCGCTTCGTCGTGACTGCAAAGACATCACGTGGCTGAGGTGACGGGAACATACCGCCGTGCGAGCTCGCGTCCGATCCGAGAGCTCGTGCAGCTCGGATCGCGGACGTGAGACGGCGGTGACCACGGGCCTGTCCTCGCTGACCCACCTCACGGATCTCCATCTCACCGCGTGCGACCTGACCGAGCTCGGCCCGCTCCTGGATCACCTCCCGGCGCTCGAGCGCGTCACGGTCGCTGGCACCCCGCTGGGCCTGGCTGCTCGAGCCGATATCGCGCGGCTCCCCGCGCCGGTCTTTTTGCCGCATCCGGACGCGATCGAGGCGGAGGTCAACGAGGCGCTCCTGGAGCTCCGCCAGTACGAGATCCACGGCGCGTGCGTCCGCTGGAACGACGGTTATATCGTCGGTCTGTGGAGCAACCAAGACTACCTGAGCTGGTATCGAATCGACGTCGACCGCTTCCGCACCGCCCTGAAGGAGCGCCGCTACCCATGGGACATTCGCTCGTGGATCGAGGCGTGTCCCGAGGTGTTTGACGTCGGCTGGGCCGCTCGCTGGAGCGAGCTCGGCTTGCGCCCCTGGCTCCACGCCTGACCGCCTCGGCTATCCTGCCCCTCGTGCTCTCCCGCGCCCGCCCCTCCGATGCCGCGATCCGCGCCTTCCTCGCTCGCCAGGCGGGCCGGCCGCTCTCGTACGCGGAGGTCGGCTGCACCGGCGCCGGCGAGGGCCGCCCGCGGCCGCCTGCCGGCTTCAACGTCGACCACCACCGCGCGGTGCTCGGCCAGGGCGCCGCGCTCTTCGACCGCGCCGTCGAGGCGATGCGGCGCTGGGCGCAGTTCCGGCTCGGCTGGGTCGAGCTCTGCTATCCCGATGCTCCCCTCCAGGCCGGCGTCACCGTGGCGATCCTCGTCCGCGTGCTCGGGATTCACTGGCTCAACGCATGCCGGATTGTCTACACCGTCGATGAGACGAGCGGCCCTGTGCGCCGGTTCGGCTTCGCCTACGGGACGCTCGAGGAGCACGGCGAGCGCGGCGAGGAGCGCTTCCTCGTCGAGCACGACGAGCCTTCCGGCGAGGTCGCCTACGACATCTTCGCCGTCTCCCGGCCGAACCACCTCCTCGCCCGGCTCGGGTTTCCCTACGCGCGCCGGGTCCAGGCGCGGTTCGCCCGCGACTCCATGCGCGCCATGCGCAGCGCCGTGAACTCGCCGCCGTGAGGCGCGCCGGGAGCCCTGCGACCCGCTGATCGCACAGGCGGCATGGCCCCGCCGGTCACGCCCTCTCCTTCACGAACTCCACGAGATCCGAGAGGCTCGCTCCCGTCGCGTCGGCGCTCACGCCGAGCTCCTCGGCCGGCAGGCCCAGGCGGTTGACCCAGAACGTGGGATAGCCGAACCATCGGGCCCCCGCGGCGTCCCAGCCGGCGAACGCGACGAACGCGATCTCCTCGCGCGTGAGGCCGAACGCGTCGAGCGCCATCCGGTACGCGCGAGGATCGGGCTTGTACGTCCTCGCCCCATCCGTGCTGAGCACGTGCTCGAACAGGCCCCCCAGACCGGAGCTCTCGATGGCGGCCCCGAGCATCCTCGGCGTGAAGTTCGACAGGAACGAGAGCCGGATCCCCGCGCCCCTCAGCGCCCGGAGCGCCGGCAGCACGTCAGGCCACGCCCGGAGATCCAGGTAGGCGCCGAGGAGCCGCGCCCGCTTCTCCTCCCCGAGATCGAGCGCCAGCGCGCGCTCGGCGAACACCAGCGCATCCGAAGTCACCTGCCAGAAGTCGGCATACTCGTGGGACGCGACCCGCAGCCACGTGTACTCGAATTGCCGGGTGCGCCACGCCTCGCTCAGCGATGCCCCCTTGCCCGGACAGAGCTCCTCCGCGAGCGCCGCGATCGGGCGCGGATCGAAGATAGGAAAAGCGTCGAAGGCGATCGCCTTGATCTTCGATCCCGCCGCCGGCCGCGGCGGCGCCGGCCCGTGCTGCGCGGCACAGGAAGCCGTCCCGGCCGGGGCCGAGCCCAGGAAGCCCGCCGCGGCCGTGCCGGTCACGCGGTGGAGAAACTCACGACGATTCGTCAACATGCCAGCCTCCCTCCGATCCTCCGACGTGAAACTCGCGACCTGCGAGTCCGAGAGTCCGCTAGTTCGCGAGTCCGCGAGCGTGCGGGTGCGGGAACGCACGCGGGAGAGCATGCGCGGTCCGCCGTTGCCCGGGGATCCGCCATCGACGTAGACTCGCCATGCACCTTTGCATGGCGCGGAGCGCGCTCCGGCAGCAGCGCCCCGCGCCCCGGAGCCATGCTCGACTGGGACGATCTGCGCTACTTCCTCGCCGTCGCGCGGCACGGCAACCTCTCCGCCGCCGCGCGCGTGCTGAAGGTCACCCAGCCGACCGTGGGGCGGCGCGTCGCGGCGTTCGAGCGGCGCCTCGGGGCGAGGCTCTTCCAGCGCTCGCCGTCGGGGTTCTCGCTCTCGGCCGCGGGCGAGAGCGTGCTCGGCCACGCCGAGCGCATGGAGCAGGACGCGCTCGCGGCCGAGCGCGCCGCCGCCGGACGCGACGCAGGCCTGAGGGGCCACCTCCGTGTCACCGCGTCCGAGTGGCTCGCCACGCGCGTCCTCGGGCCGCTGCTCGTCCCGTTCCTCGCGCGCCACCCCGCCATCTCCATCGATCTCATCGCGGACGCGCGATGGCTGAGCCTGCCGCGGCGGGAAGCGGACATCGCCCTTCGCCCCGCCGCGTTCGAGCACAACGAGGTCTTCCAGCGCGAGGTCGCGCGGATCGGGTTCGGGCTCTATGCATCGGAGGCCTACCTCGCCGAGCGCGGCCCGCCGGACTGGGGCCGGCAGTGCGAGGGCCACACCCTCGTCACCATGAACGACGATCCTCCGGCGATCGCCGACCTGTCGTGGGTGCGCGCCGTCGCCGCGAAGGCCCGCGTCGCCGCGCGCACCAACGGCCGCGAGCCCCAGGCGACGATGGGGGCCGCCGGCGTCGGGCTCGTCTGCCTGCCCCGCTACCTCGGCGACGCGACCGCCGGCCTTTGCCTGCTCTCGCCGCCCTCGCCGCCGCCAGGGCGCAAGCTGTGGCTCGGGGTGCACCGCGATACGCGCGGGGTGCCGCGCGTGAAGGCGCTCGTCACGTTCGTCGCCGACGCCCTCGGGCCGCTCCGGAGCGCCCTCGACCCCGGCGCGCGGCCGCGCGCGTCAGGCGACGAGCGCCCCCGCTACCGGCCCTGATCGCGCTGGCACGCCCTGAGCTTCTCGAACTGCGCGTCACACGTCTGGGGCAGGAAATCGGTCGTGCACTCCGGAGCGCGCCCGCTCAGGCAATCGAAGAGCGACGTGATCGACGGCGCGAGGAACTCGCAGGGGATCCGGTCCGCGGAGGCGACGGTCTCGCCCACGCAGTCGAAGAAGGGGGCGGTCAGCGCGTTGCAGGGGCGCTGCTCGGAGAGCAGGTCGGCGCAGCGCTCGCTGCACCGGAGCTCCGGGCACGTGACGCCGTCGAAGAGCGAGCAGAAGAAATCGCACGAGGCCTTCTGCTCCTCGACGGAGGCCCCGCCGGAGCTCGCCGATGGCGACCCCACGGCCGCGCCAGCGCCCCCGGCGCCGTCGGAGCTCCCGGGGAGCCCGTCGACGACGACGGCCCCGCCGCAAGCGCCCGCCCCCGCGAGCGCGACGAGCGAAGCCAGGAAAGCGAAGAGCAGCGGCGTTCTCATCAGGGCATCCTATCGCGCGGCAGGTACGGGAGGGGCGCGCGTCGGGCGCGTCGGGCGCGCGTCGGACGTTCCGCGCGCCCCCGCCGCTCACTCCACCGCCTGCGATTGCTCGATCGCGTCCTCGCGGCGCTCCCGGCGGTTGCACGCGAGCACCTTCTTGCGGACGCGCACCGCGTCGGGCGTGACCTCGACGAGCTCGTCGCCGTCGATCCACTCCATCGCCGTCTCGATCGTGAGCAGCCGCGGGCTGGCCAGGAGGACGTTCTCGTCCTTGCCGTGGTTGCGCACGTTCGACAGCTTCTTCTCCTTGATGACGTTGACGTCGGTGTCGTTCGGCCGGTTGTGCTCGCCGATGATCATCCCCTCGTAGACCTCGACGCCGGGGACGATGAAGAACATGCCGCGCGGCTGCAGGTGGTGCAGCGCGTACGGGGTCGCCACGCCGACGCGATCGGCGACGATGGCGCCGGTCGGGCGGCGCATCATCGGGCCGCCCCAGGGCGCCCAGCCGTCGAACATCGTGTTGAGCAGGCCCGTCCCGCGCGTCGCCGTCAGGAACTCGCCGCGGAAGCCGATGAGCCCGCGCGACGGCACCCGGAACTCGAGGCGGGCGCGGCCGAAGCCGGGGTTCGTCATCTTCACCATCCGGCCGCGCCGGGAGCTGAGGCGCTCGGTCACGATGCCGACGTAGGTGTCGGGCACGTCCACGACCACGAGCTCGAGCGGCTCCATCACCTCACCGTCGATCTCGCGCGTCACCACCTCGGGGTTCGAGAGCTGCATCTCGTACCCCTCGCGCCGCATCGTCTCGACCAGGATGGCGAGCTGGAGCTCGCCGCGGCCGAGCACCACGAACGTGTCGGGCACCTCGGTCGGCTCCACCCGGATCGCGAGGTTCTTCATCGCCTCGCGCTCGAGCCGCTCCTTCAGGTGACGGCTCGTCAGGAACTTCGACTGCTTGCTCTTGCCGGCGAACGTCGACGTGTTGACGCCGATCTTCATCTTGATCGTCGGCTCCTCGACGACGATCCGCGGCAGCGCCTCGGGGTGCGCCGGATCCGTGATCGTGTCGCCGATCGTGACCGCGTCGAGCCCGGCGATCGCGATCACCTCGCCCGCGACGGCGCTCTCGACCGCGACGCGCTTCAGCCCCTCGTAGGCGTAGAGCATCTTCACGTAGCCGCGCGACTGGCCGCCCTCGCCGAGGAGCGCGACGTCGGCGCCGGACCGGGCGGTGCCGCGGACCACGCGGCCGACCGCGAGCCGGCCCACGTAGTCGTCGTGGGTCGTGTTGCAGACGATGACCTGGAGCGGACCGTCGGGGTCACCGGAGGGGCCGGGGACCCGCTCGAGGATGGTCTCGAAGAGCGGATCGAGGTCCTTCGCCTCGTGCTCGAGCTCGCGCTTCGCCTGGCCGAACTTCGCGATCGCGTAGAGCGTCGAGAAGTCCATCTGCGCGTCGCTCGCCTCGAGGTCGCAGAAGAGGTCGAACACCTCGGAGAGCACCTCGTGGGCGCGCGCGTCGCTCCGGTCGATCTTGTTGATGACCACGATGACCGGGAAGCCGCGCTGGAGGCACTTCGAGAGCACGAAGCGCGTCTGCGGCAGCGGGCCCTCGGCGGCGTCGACGAGGAGGAGCGCCCCGTCGGCCATCATGAGCGTGCGCTCGACCTCGCCGCCGAAGTCGGAGTGGCCGGGCGTGTCGACGATGTTGATCTTGACCCCGCGGTACCGGATGCTCGTGTTCTTCGCGAGGATGGTGATGCCGCGCTCCCGCTCGAGGTCGTTCGAGTCCATGACCCGCTCGGCCACGACCTCGTTCTCTCGGAAGGCGCCCGACTGGCGGAGCATGTGATCGACGAGGGTCGTCTTCCCGTGGTCGACGTGGGCGACGATGGCGATGTTGCGGAGATCGTTACGGGGCATATACGGCGGCGGCCGTGTAGCACGCGACCCACGGAGGAGCGAGCCCATCCTCGCTAGAGCCCGAACGTTCGGCCTGCACGGCAGGCGCGCGTCGAGGCGCTCGGATGGAGAGCGCGAGGCGCGCGCATGGCGCGAGAGCGGCGCGCGTCGAGCGGGCGAGCCGAGCGGTAGCGATTGACAGCCGAAGGCGCGCGGTCCTAGGGTGCGCGCCGTGCTGGTGCCCGGGCGTTCGCCTGGGCCGAAGAGGGAACCCGGTGAAATTCCGGGGCTGCCCCGCAGCGGTAAGCGAGAACGACCTCCACCCCATGCACTGGCCCGCCGAGGGCTGGGAAGCGGTGGACAGTAGGGAGCCGGTCAGACCGGAGCGCTCGCGAGCCCGAAGACCTGCCAGCGCCCGGCGGCGGGAGACATCCGGCGCCGGTTCGACCTGGGAGCCTCGAGGGAGGCGGTGAGGTCCGAGCCGGTGCAGCTCCACCTCTCTGCGCACGTCCCGGATACCGAACCGCCCCCGCGTCGCCTTCCGGTCGCCCGCGGGGGCGAGAGGTCGGTCCAGCGCACCGTGCGATGGCCAGCCATTTCGTCCTCGCGGAGCTCGACGCGAGCGGCCCGACGCCGCTCCGCGCGATTGCGGCGAAGGAGGACACGAATGCTGCGCGAGACGGTCACGACGAGCCACGGGCACCGCCATCCATTTCATCTGCTCGCCGCGTTATCCATGGTGCTGGCCGCCGCGCGGCCAGCGCGCGCCGAGGGCGACACCCCCGATGCGCCCGCTGCCCCGCCGGAGGCCGCCGCCGCAGCGCCCACCGGCGAGGCCGCACCCGCGGTCGACGCCGCGATCGAGGTGACGATCCAGGCGGAGAAGCCGGGCAGCGAGGCCGCGTCGCGCGTCTCCGTCGGACACCGGGAGCTCGAGCTCAGGCCGAGGCTCCGGCCGGGCGACCTCCTCGAGTCGGTCCCCGGGCTCTTCGCCGTGCAGCACGCGGGCGGGGGCAAGGCGAACCAGTACTTCCTCCGCGGATTCGACGCGGATCATGGGACCGACGTCGCCTTCTTCGTCGACGGCGTGCCCGTCAACATGGTCAGCCACGGCCACGGGCACGGCTTCACCGATCTCTACTTCATGATCCCGGAGCTCGTGACAGGGCTCGACGGCTACAAGGGGCCTTATTACGCGAGCATCGGCGACTTCGGTACGGCGGGCGCCGTCAACCTGCGCTTCGCCGAGAAGCTCGAGGAGAGCTACGCGCAGGTCAGCCTGGGGCAGTACGGCATCCAGCGCGGCCTCGTCATCGCCTCGCCGGATCTCGGCGACACGTGGCGCGCGGTGGCCGCGGCGGAGATCTACCGGAACGACGGGCCGTTCCTGAGCCCGGAGCGGCTCAAGCGCTTCAACGTGGTCCTGCGGGCCACGCACGATCTGGGCAACACCGGGAAGGTCCAGATGACCTGGATGTCCTATGGATCGACCTGGCACGGCTCCGGCCAGATCCCCGCGCGCGCCGTGTGCGGCGAGGGCGAGCAGGGCGGGTTGAACCCGCCCCCCTCGGCGTTCGGACAGCCGTGCATCGACCATTTCGGCGCCGTGGATCCGACCGAGGGCGGCGCGACCGAGCGGCACATGGCGTCCGTCGCGTACTCGACGGCGTGGCGGGACGCCGATCTGAGCGCGCTGGCCTACCTCGTCCGGTACCGCTTCACGCTGTACTCGAACTTCACGTTCTTCAGCGAGGACCCCGTCCACGGCGACCAGATCGAGCAGAACGACGACCGCGCCGTCGGCGGCGCCGATCTCCGGTTCCGCAGGCAATACGAGATCGGCGGGGCGAGGTTCACGACCTCGCTGGGGGCGCAGATCCGCGCGGACGCGATCGACAAGTCCCTCCACCACGACGAGGCGCGCGAGCGGATCGAGGAGAAGAGCAGGACCCACGTCGATGAGAGCCAGATCGGCGTCTACGTCGAGCAGGACGCCCGGCTCCGGCGCTGGCTCCGCGTCGTGCTCGGGGCGCGCGCGCAGTGGATCGACGTCAACGTGGACGACCCGGGCGAGGACCTCGAGGCGGCGGGGAACAGGTCGAGCGGCGCCCGGGGACAGATGCAGCTGCTCCCGAAGCTCACGGCGATCGTGTCGCCCGTCGAGGGGGTCGATCTCTTCGCCCACTTCGGACGGGGCTTCCACTCGAACGACGCGCAGGGCGCGGTGCTGGGGGAGGGGGCGGCGACGCTGATCACGCCCGCGACGGGCTACGAGGTCGGCCTGCGGGTCGCGCCCCTGCGCGGGCTGTCGCTGAACGGGGCTGCGTTCCTGCTCGACCTGGACTCGGAGCTGGTCTGGAGCGGCGACGCGGGCGCGACCGAGGCGTCGGGGCAGACGCGGCGCTACGGGATCGAGATCGGCGGGCGCTACCGGCTCCGGAGCTGGCTCTTCGCGGACGTGGACGCGACCTTCACCCGCGCGCGCTTCCGCGAGAACGCCGGCAACGCGAGCGCGGTCGCCCTCGCGCCGACCCGGACGCTGACCGCGGGCGTCGGCGTCCGCCCGACGTTCGGCGCGTTCACGCCGTTCGCCGCGCTGCGGGTCAAGGCGATCGGCGCTCGGCCCGCGACCGAGGACGAGTCGCTCACCGCCGAGGGGTTCACGGTCGTCGACGCCAACGCCGGGCTGCGGTGGAAGAACGTCGAGGTGGCCGTGGACATCCAGAACCTCTTCGACACGACGTGGCGCGAGGTCCAGTTCGCGAGCGCGTCGCGGCTGCAGTACGAGCCGGCCCCGGTCACCGGGATCCACTACTCGCCGGGGTGGCCGTTCACCGCGATCGGGCGGGCGACGCTTTACTGGGAGTAGACGCCGCGCCGGCTCATGTCCGGCGGAGGTCCTCGCGCAGCGCGTCGAGCGATGCCCGGAACGCGGCTTCGCTCACGGCGGCGCCCGTCACCGCGGGCAGGAGCTCCGCGAACATCTGCCAGGCTTCCCCGATGTCACATACCCTGTGCGGATAACGCTGGCGGGCAATGAGCGTGAGCCCTGTCACGACGCTGCGAACCATCGCCGCCTGGAACCCCGAGCCCTCGAAGACGACCGCTGAGCACCTGATGGTTGCGCTCGCCTCCGCGAGGAAGCTCGCGATCGCCCTGCGCGCGGGCGCCGATGGCAACGACGCCTCGCTCTCGACGAGGGTGAGCAGCCCTATGCCGCGCGGGTGCTTCTTCGCGAAGTCCGCGCACGCATCCCTCAGGTGGCGCGCGCCGTCCTCGGTCGTCTCGCGGCGCCAGATGACACAGAAGATCTGGTGCCAGGAAGCCAGGATGTAGTCCGGTTGTCTGGTGACCAGGTGCCAGGGTTCAGGATGCATGATCGTGCTCGTTCTGGAGCGGGCGCACCGGAGATGCTCGCGGGGGCCTCAGGGTACACCGGCCAGGGTACACCGGCGTTTCTTCGCCCGCGACACGCGCGCACGCCAACTCGCGCGTGGGCCACCGGGCGTCGGCAACGGATCGGCGCCGCGCGCCCTCGGAGCTGATGGGCAAGACAACCCCGGTGCCCTCGAGGTCGGGTGGCTCGCACTGGACACGTTCGATGGCTCCACAATCGATGAGTCCGTCTTGATACCCTCGAACCGCTCCAGCGGCTGGCGGTGGCCCTGCGCGGCCGCCGGCGGGCGCTCTCGACGCGGGCTCATGGGGCCATTGCTGTGCTCGTCACTCGCCGCTGCCGGCCGACACGACGACGGCTCGCGGACGCGGAGAGCAGGACAGGAAGGGAGAGCATGGCGTGGCGAACGTGTACCCATGCTGTAGGCTGTGCCGCATGGATCCGACGGGGCTCGGCGCCGATCTGCAATTCCGCATGCTGGTCGAAGGGGTGAAGGACTACGCCATCTTCATGCTGGACACCGAGGGGCGCGTGACCACGTGGAACGCCGGCGCCGAGCAGATCAAAGGATACTCCGCGCAAGAGGTGATCGGCTCGCACTTCTCGCGCTTCTATCCGGCCGAGGCGATCGAGCGGAAGTGGCCACAGACAGAGCTCGCCGAAGCGCGGCGCGTGGGCCGCTTCGAGGACGAAGGCTGGCGCGTGCGCAAGGACGGCTCGATGTTCTGGGCGAACGTCATCATCACGGCCCTCCACGGCCCCGACGGCGAGCTGCGCGGCTTCTCCAAGATCACGCGCGACCTGAGCGAGCGCAAGCGCCAGGAAGAGTCGCTGCGGCAGAGCGAGGAGCGCTTCCGCGCGCTGGTCGAAGGCGTGAAGGATTACGCCATCTTCATGCTCGACCCCGACGGCAGGGTGGCCACGTGGAACGCCGGCGCCGAGCGGATCAAGGGATACTCCGCGCAAGAGGTGATCGGCACGCACTTCTCGCGCTTCTATCCGGCCGAGGCGATCGCGCGCGGCCGCCCAGAGACGGTGCTCGCCGCCGCGCGGCGCGAAGGCAGCTTCGAGGACGAAGGCTGGCGCGTGCGCAAGGACGGGTCGTCGTTCTGGGCGAGCGTCCTCGTCACGGCCATCTACGGCCCGAGCGGCGAGCTGCGCGGCTTCTCCAAGATCACGCGCGACCTGAGCGAGCGCAAGCGCCTGGAGCAGATGGAGTCCAACGCGCGCCAGATGGAGGAATTCGTGGCGATGCTGGCGCACGAGCTGCGCAATCCGCTGGCGCCGATCGCCAACGCGACCAGCGTCCTCAAGCTCGAAGGGAAGGACAACGCCCAGGTCGTCTGGGCAGCCGGCCTGATGGAACGGCAGCTCGGCCAGCTCGTGCGGCTCGTCGACGACCTGCTCGACGTGAGCCGCATCACGCGCGGCAAGATCGCCCTGGAGTCCAAGCGGATCGATCTCGCCGACGTGGTGACGCGCGCGGCGGAAGCGTCCCGGACCTGGATCGACGCGCGCGAGCAGACCCTGGAGCTGCAGCTGCCCGAAGGGCCGCTCGCCGTCGTTTCGGGCGACCTGGCGCGGCTCACGCAGGTGGCGAGCAACCTTCTGCACAACGCGGCGAAGTTCACGCCGCCGCGCGGCTCGATCCGGGTCACGGTGGAGGCGGACGACGCGCACGCGATCCTCCGTATCCGCGACAGCGGCGCGGGGATATCGTCCGAGCTGCTGCCGCAGGTGTTCGACCTGTTCACGCAGGGGGATCGCGGCCTCGATCGCGTCGAGGGCGGGCTGGGCCTCGGATTGACGATCGTGCGCCGGCTGGTCGAGCTGCACGGCGGGACGGTCCAGGCGCTCAGCGAGGGGCCCGGCCGCGGCAGCGAGTTCATCGTGCGATTGCCGCGGCTGACGCGCCCCCTCGCGCCGCCGGCGGTGGGCGCTCCCGCGACGAAAGCCGGGCGCAAGCTGCGCATCCTCGTCGTCGACGACAACCGCGACTCGGCCGAGAGCATGGCGCTGCTGCTCAAGCGCATGGGCAACGACGTGCACGCCGTGTTCGACGGCCCCTCGGCGCTCGAGCTCGCGGCGCAGCTCCAGCCGGACGTCGTGCTGCTCGATATCGGCATGCCGGGCATGACAGGAGTTGACGTCGCGCGCGCGCTGCGTCGCACTCCGGGCCTCGCGGGCCTATCGCTGTTCGCGATGACCGGTTACGGCCAGGAATCGGACCGCCGCATGACCCGGGAGGCCGGGTTCGACGTGCACCTGGTCAAGCCGATCCGCGCGGAGGTGCTGAAACAGCACCTGGCGGACATCGCCAATCGTCCTGGAGCCGGCTGAGCGCCTCATTCCGTCGGGTGCCCCCGAGGCGGCGGCGATTCCGCCGTGGCGTCGCCAGGCACCCTCGCGGCGAGCGGCTCGTCGGCCCGCTGTAAGCTGCGCACGGCCGCCCCGTTGCGAAGAGGTGCGCCGCGGCGATCTCGCCGAGGCCTCCTCAACGAGGGCTTTCATGCCGTTCTCCGTCCACACGACCCACGCCGCGGCGCGCTGGCGCCTGTCCACGGCGTCCGCCCCGCTCTTTCTCGCGCTCCTGTCGCTCCTCCTCCTGGGCTGCGGCCCCCGCCTCGTCCCGTTCACGCACGAGCTCCGGGTGCAGCACGACCTGAGCGACAGCGACGTGAAGAACCTGCAATTTTACGTTTCGCACCAGATCGCGCTGCGCCGAGAGCTCACGGCCGAGAGCTCGCAGGTGACGAGCAGCCACAAGCTCCTGCTCGTCTCCGGGAAGGTCATCGAGGAGGTCGTCGTCGAGGAGCGCACGCCCGGCGTGGTGGTCGCAGCTCGCGGCGGCGCCCTGTCGGTGAGCTTCGAGCCCGGCGCGTCGCTCACGTTCTCCGCGGGCCCTGAGCCATTCACATCCGCGCCGCCCGCGCCGTCGTTCCCGGGCTTCGCGACCCCGCCCGATCCGTTCCCCGGCAACGCGGAGCCGCTCCTGGCCAGCCCGAGCGCGGCCGGCGACGGCAGCGAACCGGGCGGCAACTACTGGCTCGCGGCCGGGCCCGGCCGCGAGATCCGTTACCAGGGCAAGGTGTTCTCGGCCATCGAGGACAGCCTGCGGGCGCACCTCCTGATCGACGCCGACGCGCTCGACGAGGTCGTCGAGCGGCGCACCGTCCTCCCGGGCGTGCGCCTCCCCGGCCGCTGACGCGCGGAGGCGCGCCCCGCCGCGCGCCGTCGCACGTGCGCACGTGGGCGCGCGCCGTTGCGATGGCGCGCGCCCTGCGCTTCCATGCCGCTCGCCTCGTGACCACGCCGCCGCCGCCCCCGCCCGCCGCGCTCCGCGCCCCGCGCGTCCGCGCAGAGCTCGTCGCGACCGGCTGGGAGCTGTTCTCGGCGCTCCTGTTCCTCTCCGCCGTCGTCCCCGCCGCCCTCACCACGCCGTGGCCGGCGATCCTCCTGCTCTCCTCCCTGGCCGCCTCGGCCGCGCTCTCGGGCTCGCTCACCCGCCGCGGCGACCGCGGCTTCGCCGTCGCGGCGGCGATCCGCGCCCTCTCGTGGCCGCTCGCTGTCTTGCCGCTCGCGTTCCGAGGCGCCCCGACCGTGCCCCCCTCCTGGCCAGGCCCGCTCGGGATCGGCCGCTCGACGCCGCCCTCGTGGCTCGGCCTCCTGGTGACCGCGGTCGCCTTCGGCGTCATGGCGGGCGGCATGCGCCGCGCGATCTACCGCGCCCTGCTCCGCGAAGGCGCCGTCGAGGGCGGCGCCGGAGACGCCGCCTCGGCGCGCGCCCTCGCCGCGGCGCTCCGGCCGAGGCTCGCGGAGTCGGCGGCGACCGCGGGCATCGTCGGCGGGCACGTCATGCTGCTCTTCTGCGTCGCGTTCCTCCGCACCCAGAGCCAGGTCGTGTTCCAGGCGTGGTTCGAGGTCGTCCCCCTCCTCGCCCTCTCCGGCACCCTCGGCTTCACGCTCGCCGTGCGCCCCGCCACGCGCCCGATCCTGGCCGCCCTCGCGGCCGGCCCTTCCGGCGCCCGCGCCCTGCTCGGCCGCGGCCTCGCCCGCGCCGAGCGGCTCCCCGACGTGCTCGCCTCCCTGAACTTCGCGCTGTGGCTCGGATGCACCGCGATCGGCATGGCCTACGTGCGCGTCGGGGCCACGTCCAGCGTCGCCGACGCGCTCATGCAGCTCGGCTTCGGCGCCCTCTTCGCCTTCGGCGTCTCGTTCTACCAGCGCGCCTGGCACAAGGACTCCGTCGCCCGCGCGGTGGACCTCCTGCGCGCCTGGACGGGCGCGCTCGAGCACGGCGGCGCGCCCCCGACGCCCCTCCGGCGGCGCATGCTGCGCGACTTCGGGCTGCCCCTTTTGTTCACGGGGCTCCTCTCGCTCTTCTCCTCGATCGGCCTCTACCGTGCGCTCGCCACCGGCTCGTCGTTCGACGAGGACTTCAACGCGATCACCGCGCTCTTCGCCTCGCTGTCCCTCCTCGTCCTCGCCGCCCTCGGCGTCGTCGCGCGGGCGGCGCGCGAGCTCTCCAGGCCGATGGCACAGCTCGCGCGCGCCGCCGACGAGGTCGCGCGCGGCGAGCTCGACGCCGCCGTGCCGCGGCTGTCAGGGCCGAAGGAGGTCGTGGGCCTCGGCGAGAGCGTCGAGCGCATGCGGCAGGCGCTCTCCCGGACGATCGCCGAGCTCGAGGCCGAGCGCGCCGGCCTCGAGGAGAACGTCGCCTCGCGCACCGCCGAGCTCACGCGCGCCCTGTCCGAGCTGAAGCGGACGCAGGCCGCGCTCATCCAGGGCGAGCGGCTCGCCTCCATCGGCGAGCTCGTGGCCGGCGTGGCGCACGAGATCTACAACCCGCTGAACGCCATCGCCGGCGCCGCCCAGCCGATCGAGGAGCGCGCCGCGGAGCTCCGCGCCGTCCTCGACGCGTACCGCGAGGCGGAGCGCGATCTCCCGGGCGAGCGCCGCCGCGCGCTCGAGGCGCTCCGCGAGCGGCTCCAGACCGAGGCGGCGCTCGACGATCTCGCCGGCATCTCGACCCTCGTCCACCGCGCGGTCGAGCGCAGCGTCCGCATCGTCACCAACCTGAAGAGCTTCTCGCGCGTCTCGGGCGAGCCGCTGCCGGCCGATCTGCACGCGGGGCTCGAGGAGACGCTGCTCCTGCTCGGCCCGCGGCTCCGGCAGGCGCGCATCGAGGTGATCCGGCGCTACGGCGAGCTGCCGCCCGTCACCTGCCGGGGCGGCGAGATCAACCAGGTGTTCATGAACCTCCTCGTCAACGCCATCCAGGCGCTCGAGGCGCCGCCGGCGCCCGCCGCGCCGGCAGAGGAGGGGACCTCCGGCGGGGGCGCGGCGCCGCGCGCGCCCGGCGAGCCGGCGATCTGCATCGAGACCTGGGTCGACGACGACATGGCGGCCGTCGCGATCTCGGACAGCGGGCCGGGCGTTCCGCCGGACCTCGCCCAGCGGATCTTCGATCCGTTCTTCACAACGAAGCCGCGAGGGCAGGGGACCGGCCTCGGGCTGTCGATCTCGACCGAGATCGTCCGGCGGCACGGCGGCACGCTCGCCCTCGCGGCAGCACCAGAACGAGAAGACGGCGACGGCGGCCGCGGCGGACACCCGTGCCGCGGAGCGCCGACCTCGGTCCACGGCGCGCGCTTCGTCTGTCGCCTGCCCCTCGATCCTCGCCCGGCGAGCGCCCGTCCGCAAGGCGATACCCCTCCTCCCGCGCGGCCGCCCGCGGAGGCGAGCCCGCCCGAACGGCCGTCCGCGGAGGCGAGCCCGCCCGCTCGGCCTATCGCGCGGCTTGGCTCGCCCATGACGAGCGCGTCATCGGCGCCGGTCTCCCACCCCACCTCCACACGGAGCTCGCACGATATTCATCGCAACCCGATCGCGGGCCCGTAGACCAGCTGTTTCAAACCGGATACGTTCAGCGAGCGATCCGACTCACCGCACAGCGCAATAGGGCCCTGAGAGACGAGAACGGCTCTTCTGGGGAGCGCTGAGGAGAAACGAAGGCACCATGGAGCGCGCGATTCAGCGACCGGCAGGTCCCAAGGCTTCGAGCACCGATCCGTTGATCGGGAAGGTCGTGGCCGGCAGGTACCGGCTCGAGGCACGGCTTGGCGAAGGCGGCATGGGCGTCGTTTATCGCGCTCGCCACGTGCTGATCGACCGGGTCGTCGCCCTGAAGCTCATCCGGCCCGATCTCCGCGGAGAGACCCACCTCCGCGCGTGGATGCTGCGCGAGGCGCGCGCCGCAAACCGCGTTGATCACGCCCACATCATCGATATCCACGACATCGGCGAGACCGAGGAGGGCGAGCTCTATCTCGTCATGGAGTACCTCGTCGGCACGCCGCTCTCGGCGGAGCTCGCGCGCGGCCCGATGCCGATCGCGCGATCGGTGGACATCCTCGAGCAGATGTGCGCGGCGCTCGCGCGCGCCCACGACCTCGGCGTCGTGCACCGCGATCTGAAGAGCGACAACATCCTGCTCACCCACCGCGGCGGCCGGAAGGATTTCGTCAAGATCCTCGACTTCGGCCTCGCCGCCATCGCGCGCGATCCGCGCCTCGCCCCGAAGGGCGCGGTCTTCGGGACGCCCGAGTACATGTCGCCCGAGCAGGCGCGCGGCGAGGAGGCGACGGCGCAGTCCGACCTCTACGCGCTCGGCGTGCTCTTCTTCGAGATGCTGACCGGGCAGCTCCCCTTCCGCGCGAACGACCGCGACACGCTCCTCGAGATGCAGCGGACCCACGCGCCGCCGCGGCCCCGCTCGATCCGCCCCGACGCGCACGCGCAGGGCGAGGCGATCGTGCTGCGCCTGCTCGAGAAGGACATCCGCAAGCGCTACCGCGACGCCCACCACCTCCAGGAGGAGCTGAAGGCGCTCCAGCGCGGGCTCCCGGCGCACGCGTGGGAGGTCGAGGGGAGCGACGGCGTGCCGGTGCCGCCGCCGCCGCCGCCGCCGCAGAGCGCCGGCGTCATCGAGTGGGCGAGCCGGGCGGCCCTGTTCTCGCGCATGGTCTCCCGCGCCTACCCGTCCGGGCAGGTGCCGCAGGAGGTCCAGAACGGCCTTGCGCAGGCCTGGGACCTCGCCGCGCGCGCCAACAAGCTCGAGGGCGAGGTCGCGAGCCTCACCCGCAAGCTCGAGGCGCTCGAGCGCCGCGGCCGCGCGCTGCGCGCCGAGATCGGCCGCAAGGTCGAGGAGCTCGCGCACGAGGAGTCGCGCGTGATGCGCGAGGCGATGGCCGACGGCGAGGACGTCGAGAAGGTCCGCGTCGAGCTCGCCGCCGCCGAGAAGCTCGCGCTGTCCGCGCGCCAGCTGGCGGACGGGGCGGCCCGCCAGGGCAACCACGATCCGCTCATCTACGAGCGCGCGGGCGCGGCCGGCGCGACCGCGCAGGCGAAGCGCGAGCAGCTCGGGCGTTACGAGCACAAGAAGAACACGCGCGAGGCGAACGCGCGCGACCTGCGCCGCCAGATCGACGAGCTCCGCGCCCAGCTCGCCCGCTACGCCGAGGCCCTGGAGGAGGACCTGGCGCAGGGGCGCGAGCGCGTCGCGGCGCGCACGCGCGAGGGGCTCGCCTACGAGAAGTCGTTCAGCGAGGCCTCCAACCTGCTGCTGAGCCACCTCCGCAACAAGCCGGAGTGTCGGGATCTCGTGGCGGAGCTCCTCACGTCCCACGCCAGCCCTGGCGCGGACTCGGGCTCGGATCAGCGGCTCTCCGGCTCGGATCGGCGGCTGAACACCGCGACCGAGCGCAACTGAACACCGTCGAGCGCAGCTGAACACGATCGAGCGCAGCTGAAAGCGTCCGAGCGCAGCCGAATGCGACCGGACGCGACAGCGTGTGACGGCGTTCGGTCGTGCGCGCTTCTTTCTTTCACCATCGTACGTAATCTCCCTAAGTGATCTCCTGACGTCGCGCCGCTGACAGGCCCTCTCGTCGTGGGCGCGCATCGCACCCTCTCGACGGCGTCTCGGGTGCATGGTAGCTAGCGCGCGCCTCGGGGGTCCGGTCACGGTGGAGGCATGCCTGGCAGCTCTGGGCACTCCGACACCCTCCGGTCGTCGAGGGACGAGGCTGTGCTGAAGCGTCTGCGTTAGAGCAAGAGCCCCTCCGGCAGCGCGCCGGTCCCCTTCCCCTTTACGCAGGCGGCCAACCCCTCGGAACCACGAAGCAGCGAGCGGCGATGGCGCCGTCCTCTGCCTCGGATTTTGCGATGGAGGCACACCGTCAATGAACGTTCTCCGGTCCCAAAAGGCCTGGCTCGCACCGATGCTGGCCGGGCTCGCCGCGCTTGCCCTGCTGCTCAGCGGCGGGCTCGCCAGCGCCAGTGAATCCGATCTCGTCCTCCCCGATCTAGGCACCCAGTCCTTCGGCGGCATCGACGGCCGCACGCTCCTCATGGGCGGCATCGGCGTCTGCGCGCTCGGGTTCGTGTTCGGGCTCGTCATCTACTCGCAGCTGAACAAGCTCCCGGTCCACCGCGCGATGCGGGAGATCTCGGAGCTCATCTACGAGACCTGCAAGACGTACCTGGTCACGCAGTTCAAGTTCATCCTGGTCCTGGAGATCCTGATCGGCGCGGTCATGGTTCTCTACTTCGGCGTGCTGCGTCACATGGATGCCGCGAAGGTCGTGGTCATCCTGCTGAGCAGCCTCGTCGGCATCGCCGGCAGCTGCGGCGTCGCGTGGTTCGGCATGCGCATCAACACGTTCGCGAACTCGCGCGCCGCGTTCGCGAGCCTCAAGGGCAAGCCGTTCCCGACGTACGCGATCCCGCTCAAGGCCGGGATGAGCATCGGCGCGGTCCTCATCAGCACCGAGCTCATGCTCATGCTGATGATCCTGCTCTTCATCCCCGCCGACTACGCCGGCCCATGCTTCATCGGCTTCGCCATCGGCGAGTCGCTCGGCGCCTCCGCGCTCCGCATCGCGGGCGGCATCTTCACGAAGATCGCCGACATCGGCTCGGACCTGATGAAGATCGTCTTCAACATCAAGGAAGACGACGCGCGCAACCCGGGCGTCATCGCCGACTGCACCGGCGACAACGCCGGCGACTCGGTCGGCCCGAGCGCCGACGGCTTCGAGACCTACGGCGTCACCGGCGTCGCGCTCATCTCGTTCATCCTCCTCGCGGTCTCCGACACGGCCGTCCAGGTCCAGCTGCTCGTCTGGATCTTCGTGATGCGCATCGTGATGGTCCTCGCGAGCATCGGCTCGTACCTGCTCAACGAGGCGATCGCGAAGGCGTCTTACGCCGACGCCGACAAGATGAACTTCGAGGCCCCCCTGACGCGCCTCGTCTGGCTGACCTCGATCGTGTCGGTCGCGCTCACCTACGCCGTCTCGGCGTTCATGATCCCGAACATCGGGGGCGACACGACGCTCTGGTGGAAGCTCTCGTCGATCATCACCTGCGGCACCCTGGCGGGCGCCATCATCCCGGAGATGACCAAGATCTTCACCTCGACCGAGTCGGGCCACGTCCGCGAGGTCGTGACCGCGTCGCGCGAGGGCGGCGCCTCGCTGAACGTGCTCTCGGGCCTGACGGCCGGCAACTTCAGCGCGTACTGGATGGGCATCGTCCTCGTCGTGCTGATGGCCATCTCGTACTACTTCTCCTCCCTGGGCCTCGCGCAGCTCATGATCGCCGAGAGCGTCTTCGCCTTCGGCCTCGTGGCGTTCGGCTTCCTCGGCATGGGCCCGGTGACCATCGCGGTCGACTCCTACGGCCCGGTGACCGACAACGCGCAGTCGGTCTACGAGCTCTCGCTCATCGAGAACGTCCCGAACGTCGAGGCCGAGCTGAAGAAGGATTTCGGCTTCACCCCGAACTTCGAGAAGGCGAAGCACTACCTCGAGGAGAACGACGGCGCGGGCAACACCTTCAAGGCGACGGCCAAGCCGGTGCTCATCGGGACGGCGGTCGTCGGATCGACGACGCTCATCTTCTCGATCATCGTCGTGCTCACGAACAAGCTGACGTCGAACGTGGACAAGCTCTCGCTGCTCCACCCGCCGTTCCTGCTCGGCCTCGTGACGGGCGGCGCGATCATCTACTGGTTCACGGGCGCGTCGACCCAGGCGGTCTCGACCGGCGCCTACCGCGCTGTCGAGTTCATCAAGGCGAACATCCGCCTCGAGGGCGTGGAGAAGGCCTCGATCACCGACAGCAAGAAGGTGGTCGAGATCTGCACCCAGTACGCGCAGCGGGGGATGTTCAACATCTTCCTCGGCGTCTTCTTCTCGACGCTCGCCTTCGCCTGCCTCGAGCCGTTCTTCTTCATCGGCTACCTCATCAGCATCGCGCTCTTCGGGCTCTATCAGGCGATCTTCATGGCGAACGCCGGCGGCGCCTGGGACAACGCGAAGAAGCTCGTCGAGGTGGAGCTGAAGGAGAAGGGCACGCCGCTCCACGCGGCGACGGTCGTCGGCGACACCGTGGGCGATCCCTTCAAGGACACCTCGTCCGTCGCGATGAACCCCATCATCAAGTTCACGACGCTGTTCGGCCTGCTCGCGGTCGAGCTGGCGATCGAGATCGACCGCGGGACGAGCCTCGTGCTCGCGGGCATCTTCTTCCTGCTCTCGACGGTGTTCGTGTACCGCTCCTTCTACGGGATGCGGATCAAGTCGGACGAGAAGGCGACCGCCGCTGCCGGCGCCCGCGCCACGGCCTGAGCCGGGCGTCTCCTCTCGCGCTCGGCGCTCCCCGCGCCCTTTCGCTCCCCTCTCCCACGCGCTGACCTCCCCCGCCGCCCGACGCCGCTCCGCGGTCGACGGCGCGCAGGGGAGGGCCTTGCGCCCAGCGCGCCCGCACTATAGGGACCCTTCATGCGAGCGCTCTGCCCCACCTGCGGCCTCCATCACGAGGTAGTCCGGGTCCTCGAAGACGGGCACGGCGAGGAGCGCAAGGACGTCTATCAGGTGGAGCCGCTCCTCGGCTGCGAGCGCACCTGGATCTCGGACAGGGAGCTGCTCGAGGCGCGCGCGCGCTTCGGTCAAGACGTCGTCGTGCCCGACGAGGACGACGAGTAGCGCGGCGACGACGGCCGCGCGGTCATGACGAGCAACGCCGCTCCGCTGGTCATTTGAGGGCATCTTCGCCGTGGCCCCGGCGCATGGCCGCCGGTCGTGCGGTGCTCATGACACGCCCGATCGCGGGTCAGGGGATCTCTGACAACAACTCGTCGCGTGAGGGGCATTGGGGCGCCACCGTCGCCAGGCATCGTCTGCGGCCATTACCCGGCGGAGACGAGGACATGATGACGAGGCGGACCCTGAGGACGGCGTTGCTTCTGGTGCTCGCAGGCGGTCTTGCCGCGATCGGGAGCGGTTGCGGCGAGGATGGCGCGAAGGGCGCCCCCGGGGCGCCCGGTGAACAGGGCGCACCGGGCAAGGACGGCGCGAACGGTGAGCAGGGGGAGCCCGGTGAGCCTGGGGAGCCCGGTGAGCCTGGGGCGCCCGGTGAGCCTGGGGCGCCCGGTGAGCCTGGGGCGCCCGGTGAGCCTGGGGCGCCTGGAGAGCCTGGGGCGCCTGGAGAGCCTGGGGCGCCTGGAGAGCCTGGAGAGCCAGGAGCGCCTGGTGAGCCCGGGGCGCCCGGCGAGGACGCGCCGGTGTGGAGCAGCGCCGCGAACCTCGCGCACTACGTGAGAGAGCGCGTCGCGCTGTTCGCCACCGGCAACTTGCCCGAGGGCGAGCAGTTCCCGCTCCGCGCGGCCGCGACCGACACCATCCGGGCGCTCGCGGGCGTGCGCTCCGATATCGTGGTGACCTGGCTCGATCCGTTGACCTTCAGCACCGCGCCGGAAGCGCCCCGCTTCGGCGCCAACAACGACTACACCGCCTTCTTCGGCGAAGGGTGGGCCGCCACCGCGGGCGATGCGCCCCAGTGGAACGGCTCTGCCACCGCCGGGTGGCTCTGGGTCAACCACGAGTACGTCTCCGGGCGAAGCCCGACGGTCAGCTCCGCGCCGACCGGGCAGCACCTCACGCTGGCACGGCACCTGCGCAAGCTCGGTGTCCTCACGAATGACGTCGAGTCGAACGTCTGGTCGCAAGCGGACGTCGACACCTATATCCGTTGGGAAAAGAAGGAGGTCGGCGGCTCCTGGCTCCGGACCGTGCAGGACCCGGCGACGGGCGCGTGGTCGGTCGACCGGAGCGGGAGGGCCGTTCGCTACGACGCGACGAGCAAGACGCTGAGCCGGCTCGCGGGGTCCGAGCTCTCGAGCCCGGGCCAGGACGACACGACCGGCGAGCCGCTCCCCGGAGGGGTGGTGGCCGGCATCATGGGCGACTGCGCCGGCGGGCAGACGCCGTGGGGCACCGTGATCACCGCCGAGGAGAACGTGCAGGACTACTACGGTGATCTCGAGGCGAGCTGGTCGGGCGATCAGCGGTTCCTCACCGGCCGGGGCTTCGATCCGGGCGCGCCGGTGAGCCCGGTCTTCGCGGCGAGCACCAGCGCGGAGTTCGGGCGCATCTCCGATCCGAACGGCCGGCAGCCGCGCGACCATTACGGTTATCTCACCGAGATCGACCCGGGGCAGCCCGCGGGCGAATACGACGGCAAGACGCAGCCGGGCACGGGCCACAAGAAGTTCGGCTTCATGGGCCGCGCCCGGTGGGAGGCCGCGGCGTTCGCTGTCGACGACGCGTGGAGGCTCCTGCCGGATCGGCCGATCGTGATCTACGGGACCGACGACCGCCGCGGCGGCCGCATCTACAAGTACGTGACCAGCGGCACGTATACGGCCGGGATGACGCGGGCGGAGATCCGCGCGTTGCTCGACGAGGGCAAGCTCTACGCAGCGCACATGGCGGGGCTCGACAACAGGACCGGCAACACCCTGGTCGCGACCGGCGCGGCCCCGACCGAGGCGGCCCCGGGCACGGGGCAGTGGATCGAGCTCTCCGTCGACAGCGCCGCCATCGCGCCGAACGCGGCCGCGCTCGGCGACCCGGCCAAGACGGTCGGCGACGCGCTGCGCGACGTGACCTGGAACCGGATCGGCGGCTTCCAGACGGATTACGACGTCTGGCGCGCGCTGTTCACGGTGAGCAACAAGGTCGGGATCATGGAGCTGAACCGGCCCGAGGACATCGAGTGGAACCCGCGCGACCCGAGCGGCACGCCGCGCATTTACGTGGCGTTCACCAACCACACGGGGCAGACGTCGCTCGATCAGGACGGCGCGGTCTTCGATCCGGCGACCCACGCGACGCAGTCCCCGAAGCGCGCGGACGCCGTGGGCTCGATCTTCGCCCTGGAGGAGTCCGACCCCGCGAACCCGGGCGCGTCGACCGAGTTCCTGTACTTCGAGGTCTGGCACGGCTCGAAGGCGCAGGGCGACTTCGACGCCTCCTGCCCGGACAACCTGATCCTCGACCGCGAGGGCGGCGTGTGGTTCGGCACCGACGGCAACTTTGGCGTCGCCTCCCACGCGGACGCCTTCTACTACCTCGATCTCGACCCCGCCCACCGCGAGGGCCAGCCGGGCGTGACCCAGCCGAGCTTCGGCAAGGGGTTCCGCGTGGTGGCGATGCCGAGCGACGCGGAGGCGACCGGCCCGTCCTTCACGCCCGACATGGGCACGGTCTTCATGGCGGTGCAGCACCCCGGCGAGAGCGCCTACAGCACCTGGCCGAAGGGCGACGGCGCCCTGTCGAGCGTGATCGCTGTCACCTTCCTGCCCGAGTGATCTCCGCCATGCTCGCCCGCCGCGCGCGCCTGCTGTCCGCGCCCCTGGCCTTCGCGGCGGTGTCCGCCGTCCTCGCCGCGGGCGCGCGCTGCGGCGGGGGCGGCCACGACCCGCTCGCCACCGCGGCCGCGCGCGCCGGGCGCGCTGGCAACCCCGAGGCCTCGATCCCGCCGATGTGTTACGCGACAACGGCCAGCGGCGCGAACGGCTGCTGGACGTGCCACACGATCGGGATCGGGCCGAACACGCTCGCCGATCACGAGCTCCAGCGCGAGTACAGCTTCTCGGACGCGGCCCGGAAGAACCCCTGGACGAACCTGCTCGAGGACCTCTCGGCCGCCGCCGCCCGGACGAGCGACGCGGAGATCCTCGAGTACATCCGGGAGGACAACTACGCGCCGCTGCGCGAGGCGCTCGCCGCGCGCCGGGATTACCCGGGCTACGTGCCGGATCTCGACCTCGGCGCCGGGCTCGACGAGGAGGGCTTCGCGCGCGACGGGAGCGGCTTCCGCGCGGTCCGCTACAAGCCGTTCCCCGGGAGCTTCTGGCCCACGAACGGCAGCGCCGGCGACGTCTTCCTCCGCCTGCCGGCCGCGTTCCGCGAGGACGCCTCGGGCGCGCCGTCGCGCGCGGTGTACAAGCTGAACCTCGCGCTGCTCGAGGCGGCGATCGCGTCGCCGTCGCCCCTGCCGAGGGAGGGCGCGGCCGGGCCCTCTGGCGCGGCCGCCGGGCGGGAGGTGGAGCCGGTGAGCGAGCTCCTCGCCGGCTTCGATCTCGACGGCGACGGCGCGCTCGAGCCCGCGGTGACGCGCGTCGTCCGCCTGCCCGCGCGGTACGCCGGCGGGGCGGCCGGCGTCCCGGTGCGGGCGTGGCTCTACCCGCGCGGGGCGGAGCTCCTGCACTCGGTGCGGTACCTCGACCCGGATCGCCCGGCGCTGCTCGCCGCGCGGATGAAGGAGCTGCGCTACGCGCGCAAGGTCGACGAGCCGGACGACTGGGCGATCGCGCGCGCGTACGAGCGCGAGGCGGAGGAGAAGGACGAGGGGCAGCCGCCGTTCCACCCGGGCGGGCCCGAGGTCGGCCTGCGCAACGCGTTCGGCTGGCAGATCCAGGCGTTCATCGAGGACGAGCAGGGCCGGCTGCGGCTGCAGACCGCGGAGGAGCACCGGGCGTGCATGGGCTGCCACGGCGCGGTCGGGGTGACGGTGGACCACACCTTCTCGCTGGCGCGCAAGGTGCCCGGCGCGGCCGGCTGGCGGCACCAGGACCTGCGCGGCATGCCCGACGTGCCGCAGGCCGGCCACGCGGAGCCGGAGGTGCTGACCTACCTGCGCCGCGCGCGCGGGGCCGACGACTACCGCGGGAACGCGGAGATGCTCGCCCGCTTCTTCCCGGGCGGCGCGCTCGACGAGGCCGAGGTGCGGCGCGGCGCGCCCGGCGGCGACCGCGATCTCGCGTACCTCGTCGCGCCGTCGCGCGAGCGGGCCCTCCTGCTGGACAAGGCCTACCGGGCCCTGGTCCGGATGCAGCGCTTCGAGGCGGGGCGGGATGTGGCGCTCGGGCCCGCGACGGGGATCCTGCGCGTCGTGGAGGGCGAGTCGACGGGCCTCGGCGAGGCGCAGCGCGTGTACCTCGACGGGCGGGCGCACCTCGCCTGGTGAGGCCTGGGGCGCGGGCGCGAAGAGGGCGGGGCGACGCGCGGCGGGAAGAAGAAAAAACGCCAAGGCGCAAAGACGCAAAGACGCAAAAAAGAGAGAGGAATGATTGAGCGCTGCTGGGCGCAGGGCGATGGCCGAAGCACGGAAATGTGCTGTCTGTCCAAGACGAGGCTTGGAGCTGGGAGAGGTTCTATCTCTCTCCCTTGCGCCTTTGCGCCTTTGCGCCTTCGCGTTTTTTTCTCGATCTTCTCTCCTCAGAGTCGGCTCGTTCGATTTCTTGATAAGCTTACGTAACTGTTGATCTTTTAGATCTTCACCCCACCTCCGGCGAGCGCTCCCACCCCGGCGCGCTATGGTGGCGCCCCTTTGTCGAGCCGGTGACCCCTTGAACCTTGCTTCCGCCCCTCTCGCCGCGGACAGCGCGCGGTCCGAGCTGCGCGCCCTCGCGCGCCTCGCGCTGCCGATCGCGGTGGCGCAGGCGGGGCTCGTCGCGATGGCGCTCGTCGACGTCGCGATCGTGGGGCGCGTCTCGGTGAACGAGCTCGCCTCCTGCGCGATGGGGAGGACGATCGTCCACACGAGCAACGCGCTCGGGATGGGCGTCTCGGCCGCGGTCGATCCGCTCGCGTCGCAGGCGATCGGCGCCGGTCGCCCGGGGCTGGCGTGGGCGGCGCTGCGCGCGACCCTGCGCGCGAGCCTGCTCGTCAGCGTCGTCGCGTTCGGGGCCGCGCTCGCGGCGACCTTCGCGCTCGCGCCCATGGGCGTCGATCCGGCGCTCGTCCCCGGCGTGCGCCGGTACATCCTCGGCCACGCGCTGTGGATCTTCCTCTGGCCCGTGTTCCTCGCCGGGAAAAACTTCCTCCAGGCCCACGGCGCGACGCGGCCCGCGCTCGTCGCCGTCGTCGCGGCGAACGCGGTCAACGTCGTGGCCTGCAACCTGATGGTCCGCGGCGACGAGGCGCTGCGCTGGGTGGGCCTGCCGCCGCTCGGCCTGCCGCAGCTCGGCGCGCTCGGCGCGGGGCTCGCCGCGAGCCTCGCCAGCGCGGTGCTGTCGTCGATCGTGCTCTTCGCCGCGGGGCGCCGGCGCGGGGCGCCCCGCGAGGAGGACGGCGCGGTGCCGGTGGCTGTGGTCTACCGGCTCGGCGTGCCGATAGGGCTGCAGCTCCTCGCCGAGGTCGGCGTGTTCGGGATGACGGCGCTGCTCGCCGGGCGGCTCGGCGCGACCGTGGTCTCGGCGCACCAGATCGCCATCGGGCTCGCCTCCTTCACGTTCATGGGCGCCATCGGCGTCGGCGGCGCCACCGCCGTCCGCGTGGGGCGCGCGGTCGGCGCGGGCCGGTCGCCGCTGCGCGCCGGCGTGCTCGGCCTCCTGCTCGGCGCCGGCCTCATGTGCGTGAGCGCCTCGATGTACGCCGCGTTCCCTCGCGCCCTCATCGGCGCGTTCACCCCGGACGCCGACGTCCTCGCCATCGGCGTCCCGCTGCTCCGCATCGCCGCGCTCTTCCAGCTGTTCGACGGCGTCCAGGCGGTCGCCGCCGGCGCGCTGCGCGGGGCGGGCGACGTGCGGTTCCCCTTCTGGGCCAACCTCGGGGCCCACTGGGCCTTCGGCCTGCCGCTGTCGATCGGGCTCGCCTTCGGGCTCGACCTGGGCGTCCGCGGGCTCTGGTTCGGGCTCACCGCGGGGCTCATCGCCGTCGCGGGGGGGCTCTCGGCGCGCTTCGTCCGGCTGGCCCGCGCGCCGCTCGCGCGGGCGCTGCCGCACGCCGGGTGACACGCGCGCTCGGCCGGTTCGCCGGGCGCGCGGCGCGTCTCGGGCGAGGCGCGAGGCGCCCGGCTGGCCCGCGCGCGCTCAGTTGGGCGCGAGCGGGCCCGGCGTCTCGGGCGGCTGGTCGGCGAGCGGCCGGTTGCGCCCGTCGACGCGGAGCACGCGCGGCGTGTGCCGCCGCGCCTCGGCGTCGTCCATGTCCGCGAACGTCGCGATGATCACGAGGTCGCCGGGCTGATTGAGGTGCGCCGCCGCGCCGTTGATGCACACGACGCCCGAGCCGCGCGCCCCCGCGAGCGCATACGTGGTCAGCCGGGAGCCGCGCGTCACGTTCCAGATGTCGACCGCCTCGTACGGCAGGATGTCGGCGGCCTCGAGGAGGTCGGCGTCGATCGTGACGCTGCCCTCGTAGTGCAGATCCGCGTGGGTCACGGTCGCGCGGTGGATCTTGCTCTTGAACATCCGTCGGTTCATGCGTGATGCCCTCTGCCCTTCCCGGCCAGGGACGGCGGCGCGCGCGCCGGGTCGAGCACGCCCCGCAGGCCCGCGGGCGAGGCGGCTCCCTCGCCAGGGGAAGGACGGGCTACCTCATGCGCGCAGGCGGCGGTCAGTCAAGGAACAATCGCTGCCGCAGGAGCCGGCCGCCCGCCAGGTGGATGGCGTCCTCGTCGGGCAGCCGGTCGTCCGGGCCTGGCAGCGCGTCGGGGTGCCCGACCACCAGGACGACCTCGCAGGGACCCACCGCGACGTCCCGGAACAGCTCCTCGCGCGTGCCCGAGATGCTCGCGCCGCCGGCGCCATCCAGCGCCAGCTCCACGGGCCACGGGCGCGCGCTCCCGCCCTGCACCAGAAAGGCCCTTACCGCGACCGGCGCCGGCACGCGCGTGCCGGGCGAGAGCGCGATCATGAGCCTTTGGCCCCTGCCGACGTGGCGCGGGGCGCCCGGCCCGCGAGCTCCCTGCTGCGGGCCGTCGCCGAGGGTCGTCGTCGCGAGCGTGTAGTCGGGGAGCGGGGCGGCGCCCGGCGCGAACGGCGCGGGCCGCAGCGCGAGCAGCGACACGAGCGCCGCCGACACGACCCAGCCGACCACGCCCACGGCCGCCCGGGCCCGCGCCGCCGGCGTCGTCCGCCGCGCGCTCCGCCGCTCGACGACCAGCTCGGGGTGCGGCAGGCCCTTGCGCGGCGGCCTGGCGAGGGCGTCCGCGCCGTCCTGCGCGCGCTGGGCAGGCTGCCCGGGCGCCGCGCTCGAGCACGCGTCGCGCGGCGGCTCCGATGTCCCGGGCGGCACGGATTCGCCGTCGATCGCGCGACAGACCGGCGCGTCCGTGGTGGACGGCGCGCTCGTGCCGCTGAGCGAGTCGGCGTCCGCGCCCAGCGGCGCGGCGTCGGCGACGTCGCTCGCCTCCTCCGCGTCGCAGTCCCACTCCTCGGGGCACCGGAAGCGGATGCCCGACTTCCGATCGACCGCTGGACGCGCCAGCGAAGACGGCGCGGGCGCACCGCCGCGCGGCTCCCGGAGCTGGGCAAGGAGCTGGTCGGCGAGCCGGGCGCGGGTCTCGTCGTCGAGGGGTGGCCGGACTTCGCGCTCCTCCCGCCCGGCGCTCGAGCGCGCCGCGGTGTTCGCGGCGTCTCCCGGAGCGTCTTGCGCGTCCTCCGGGCGCGTCTCTTCGGCGAGCCTGCGCCAGCGCGGATCGGTCGTCGGATCCCGCTGTGCGATGCGCGTCAGGGCGCGCAGCAGCTCGTCGTCGTCCATCAGCCGCTCCCCGCGTCGAGCCACGCGGTACAGCGCTCGCCCCGCCGGCACCGGCTCAGGAGCGCGGGCGCGGTACGGGGGACCGGAAGGGCGGGGCGCCGCTCGCCGAGCGTCAGGGTAGGCACCCCGTCGCTCAGATTCGCCTCGTGGATCAGCGCGAGCGGTCGCTCGGGCATCTGATTCCCTTCCCCTGGGGATCGAAGCACCCCAGTTTGCTATTCACGTTATCCGGTCTTCGCGGCGCGCGTCAATGCGCTGGTGGCCGCGCCCGGGGGCTTCTCCCCCTGGCGCGTGTTGGCGTGGGCGTGGCCGTCGCCGTGAACGTGGTCGTTGACGACACGCGATCGCATTGCGGACGGCGCTGAAGTTTTCTCACAACTACGTCTATTTTTTCGGTTTGGTCGCTTTGGTCGCTTTGGTCGCGTCGGTTGCGCCGGTTGCGCTGGACGCGTCGGCCGCCTTGGTTGCGTCGGCCGTCAAGACGCGCACGGTGTCACCGACAATCTCCAGCGCTGCTGGTTTTCCGCCGTAATGCGACGCCATGCCGACGTCGATCCGCCAGATCTTGTCGCCGCAGGCCGACGTGACGCCGTGCTTCTGGACGGTGTGGCCCACGACCATGCGCTTCGCGGACATCGCCGCGAGGGTCTGGTCCAGCGCCGCGCAGGGGGGCGACCCCGGGCCCGGCGGCGGCTCGCTCGAGTAGAGGCGCGCCCACACCGGGCTGTCCTCGGCCGCGATCACGGCCGGCGTGGAGGGGCTCTTCCCCTCCATCCACGCGCGCACCTCGCGGTTGATCCGCGCGATGCCGTAGCGCGCGTGGGCCGGGAGCACGCCGCCGTGCGCGAAGACGGTGTCGCCGACCGCGATGATCACGTCGCGCGCCGCGAGCTTCCTGGCGTAGAGACCGCCGGGGGCGAACGCGGCGGCGCGGGCTCGCGCGGGGGGCGGCACCGGCGTGAGGCGAGGGCCCGACGCGTCGAGCCCGGGCACGTCCTCGAAGTCCCTGAAGCCGCCCTCGGTGACGTAGCGGAAATCGAGCTGGACGTTCATGACCTCGTGGTTGCCGTTCAGCGCGTACACGGCGCCGCCGGCGGCGCGCGCCTCGACGGCGAGGCGATCGAAGAGGTCGACGATCTCCTGCTCGCCGTCGCCGCGGTCGAGCTCGTCGCCCGTCTGCACGAGCACGAGCTTGCCGCCGATCCAGCGATCCGCGCCGTCGATCGCGCCCGCGATCCGCAGGGCCGCGCGCGTGGCCGCGAGGTCGCCGTGGACGTCGCCGATGGCGACCACGCGATCGGCGGCCGGGTAGGCGTAGGAGCGATCCGCGTCGGGCGGCGGCGCGGCCGGGGCCGCGGTGGAGCGCGAGGGCGGAGATGAGGCGGCGGCCGGGCTGTGCGCCGTCGAGGCGGGTCGGTCGGCGTCGCAGCCCGCGGCGAGCAGTGCGGCGAGCAGCGCGGTGAGGCGGGGAGCGGCTGACATCGGACGCGATCCTCCGGGGGATGATCGGGGGTGTACCATGGCCGGCGGTGAACGCGCTGCGGCGGCGCCTCGACGGGCGCGATCAGGCCGGGAGCTTGGCGGAGAGGAAGGATTTCAGCTTGATCAGGTTCTTCGCGTCACGGCTGAAGCTCGGTGCCGTGTAGCTCGACGCCCAGCCGGTGATCTCGTGCATGAACGAGGTGCGGACCTGCTCGTCGCTCAGGATGTCGTCGACGGTGCGGCCGCGCGCGGCGCCCTTCTCCAGCGAGCGCACGTAGCCCTTGAGCCGGGCGTAGTCGCCGCCGAGCAGCTCGGCGATGAGCTCTGCGTCGCGGGCGAGCCGCGCGAGGGCCGGCGCCTGGTCGCGCAGCTCCGGGCTCTCCGCCGCGGCGAAGGACGCGGCGACGCGCAGCACGAAGGCGTCGTCGAGGAAGCCGAGATCCTCGATGCCGTCCGGGATGAGGTCGAGCGACTTGAAGAGGTAGTTGAGGCCCCCCGCGAGCGATCGGCGCGTGGCCTCCGGGCTTTCCGGTGAGGCGAGCAGGCCCGCCAGATCCGTGGCGTCCGAGGCGAGGCTGCGCAGCCACTCGGGGAACGTGTCGAGACAGCGGTCGTCGAGATCGGTCATGGGATCCTCCCGGCGGGAGCGCGAGGGTAGTCCGAGGGGCGCGGCGCCGTCCATGCCATCCATGCACGCGAAGGCGCTCGGCGCCGCTTCGGGCGCCGGGCGCTGCGACCAGGACATCGGTGCCGGCGCGGGCGCGCGTCGACGGATCGGGGCTCGCGACGGCGCGCCGCGCGGCACGGGCGCGGGCGCTGACCCGCGGCAGCCACGTTATCATCCGCCCGTCGCCCCGACGCGCCCCGTGACGCTCGCGCTCGCGCGCACGCTCACCTGGATGCGCACCGACGCGCTCGTTGAGGCCTCCGCCGCCCCGGCGACGCACGCGAGCGCGCGCGCTCCCGCGTCGCCCACGATCCGCGGGAGCGCGGCGCCGACCTGGACCACGGTCTGGGCGTCGCCGAGGAGCCGGCGGCCGAGCGCCACCTCGGCGTGCAGCAGCGCCGGCAGGTTGGCCTGCAGCGTCGCGGCGAGCCGCGCGGCCATCTCGGCGCCCTGCGACGCGCGCACCTGGACAAGCGCCGGCGTGCAGGCCGCGTAGACGTCCGCGTGCGCGCGGCAGCTCGCCTCGCACTCGGCGTCGGCGCTCGGGGGCCGCACCATCCCGGAGCACTGCGGCGCCTGCCAGCTGCCCTCGCAGCGCGCGTGGCACGTGGCGTCGCAGCCACCGTCGCACTCGCCGTTGCACTGCCCCACGCAGCGGCCCTGCGCGTCGTAGGCGGAGCACTGCCCCCGGCACTGCCCGGTGCAGCGCCCGTCGCACCGCCCCGCGCAGCGACCCTGGCAATAGCCGGAGAGCCGCGCGGGCTCGCACTGCGCCACGATCTGCCCCGGATCCAGCTGCACGTCGCACGAGCCGCTGCACCGCGCCCCGGCCTGGGCGTTCGCCTGGCAGGCTGGCGGCGTCACCGCGATCTGCACGGCGGCGCCCTGGCGCAGGATGGCGTCGATCGCCGCCGAGACCGCGCCGCAGGCGCCGCTGGCCTGGCCCCCCGCCTCGTCGCGCGACGCCATCTGCGCGGGCGGTATCCCCAGATCCGCGCCCATCCGGCGGCACGCGTCGGCCACCTGCGCCTCGATCGCCGCCGACACGGCCGCCATGTCCTTGGCGGCCTGCACGAACGTCCTCACCTTCGCGTTCGCCCGGGCGTCCGCGGAGAACTGGGCCCCGAGGACGTCGCCCGGGCCGCGCAGCTCGGGGCAGACGGCCTCGCCGACGCCCTCGATGTGCCCGAGCTCCGCGCAGCTCGGGCCGGCGATGGATGCGAAGAGCGCGAGGGCGAGCAGCCCCCGCGCCGACCGAGCGACTTCCCTGCGCATGCGTGGCCTTTACCACGAGCGCGCAGGCGGAGCGCGGCGGCCTCCGGCTACGGGCGCGCGCCGCCGGCCGCGCTCGCGCTCTTCGCATCCATCGCCGGCCGCCAGCCGAGGATGCGCAGCGCGTTCTGCGCGAAGATCTTCACGACGTCCTCGCGCGACATGCCGCGCTGCCTGAGCCGCGCGGCGAGCGCCGGCAGCGCCGACGCGTCGGCGAGCCCCCTCGGCGGGACGATGCCGCCGTCGAAATCCGAGCCGATCGCGACGTGATCGACGCCGGCCACGCGGACCATGTGATCGACCTGCGCGACCACGTCGTCGACGTCCGCCTCGCTCGTGCCGTTCACGAAGGGGGCGTGGAAGTTGAGCCCCGCGACCCCGCCGCTCCGCGCGATGAGCCGCAGCTGCTCGTCCGTCAGGTTGCGCGGCCGGTTCGCCACCGCGCGCGCGTTCGAGTGCGTCGCGACGATCGGCGCGCCGTGCGCCGCGGCGATCGGGACGAGATCCGCGAACGCGGCGTCCGAGATGTGCGAGACGTCGATCAGGGCGCCCTGGTCGTAGACGCGCTCGCAGAACCGCTTGCCGAGCTCGGTCAGCCCGTACGCCGCCGGCTCGCCGGTCGCGGACGACGAGAGCCGCGTGTTCTTCGCGTGGTTCGGGCTGATGAGCCGCACGCCGCGCGCGATGAAGCGGTCGATCTGCGCGATGTCCGCCGCGAACGCGCCGGCCCCCTCGATCGAGAGGAAGGTGCTGATCTTCCCCGGCTCGGCCCGCGCCGCGCCGAGCGGGAGGAGCACCGGGTTCGCGGCGATGATCGCCTCGATCGTCGCGAGGACCGCGCTGGCGTCCTCGATCTGCGGGCCCTCGGGGCGCGCCTGGTCGGGCAGGTAGATCGGCAGCACGACGCCGAGGTAGTGGCCCGCGACGAGCGTCTCCCTGCGGGCGTGGCCTTCGCCGAGGCGCCTGTCGCGCCCCTTGAAGTGGACCTGCCAGGGCACGTCGACGTGCAGATCGACGACCGGCACGGGGGGCTCCCCGGGCGGGTCGCCGAGCGTGGGCCGCGGCGCGCCCAGGGCGCCGGCGGCGCAGGTGACGGCGAGCAGGGCGCGGACGCGGGCGCTTCCGTTCACGCGCTCACCGGCTCACCAGCACGCCCAGCGCGAAGCCGACGCCGAGGCACACGAGCCCGATGAGCCCGACGAGCCACCAGGCAGCGCCCTCCGAGCCCCCGCCCTCGGCGGCCAGGGGGACGTCCACGACCCGCACGTCGTAGTGGCCGCCCGTGAGCGTCGGCACGCCGGCGGGCTGCTGCGCGCTGATGTGGGTTGGCCTGGCCGAGAAGGTCGCCGTGGGCGCCACCGACGGGGACGCCTGGACGGGCGGCGCCGTCATGCGCGGCGGGGGCACCGTCGGGATCCTGGACGCGATCGGCGGCACGCTCTGCACCGGCTGCGTGACGTTCTGCGGCGGGGGCGCCATGTTCTGCGGCGGCTGCGTCGGGCTCTGAAGCGGCTGCGGCGGCGGCAGCGAGGGCAGCTGGTGCGTCAGCGCGGGCGACGCCGGCGCCTCGGGCCGCGCGCTGGGCGTCGCGATGCCCGTGCGGTGCGCGATGGCGCCCAGCGTCTGCGCCATCTCCTCGGCCGTCTGGAAGCGCCCTGCCACGTCCTTGCAGAGGGCGCGCTGGAAGAAGAGGCCCCAGGCCGCGAGGTGGGGCGCGACCTGCTCGATCGGGCGCACCTCCTTGGCGAGCACGGCGGTGAGCCGCGCGAACTCGTTCTCGGCGGGGAACGGCTGCGTCGCCGTGAGCATCTCGTAGAAGATCACGCCGACGCTCCAGAGATCGGCGCGCGCGTCGACGCCCTGCGCGTTCTTGATCTGCTCGGGGCTCATGTAGCCGGGCGTCCCGAGGAGCGTGCCGGCGCGGGTCTTCAGGCCCATGCCGCCGGCCGCGTCCATCACCTTCGCGATGCCGAAGTCGAGCACCTTCACGCGGAAGCCCCCGCGCGGATCGCGGATGAGGAACAGGTTCTCCGGCTTCAGATCGCGGTGGATCACCTTGTGGCTGTGCGCCGCCATGAGCGCCTGGAGCACCTCGTGGATGATCGGCACGGCCTGCTGCGGGGGGATCGGGTTGCCCGTGTCGATGTACGCGGCGAGCGGGACGCCTTGCAGGAGCTCCATGACGAGGTACGGCGTGCCGTCCTCGGCGCGGGTCGCCTCGAAGACCGAGGCGATGTTCTGGTGGACGAACCCCCTCGTCGCCTCCGCCTCGGCGAAGAAGCGGTGGAGGACCTGCTCCTCCTGCGTGAACTCGGGGTGGAGCACCTTGATCGCCCGCTTGCCCTCGCCGCGAAGGCCCTCGGCCTCGTAGACCGCGCCCATACCCCCCTCGCCGAGGAGACGCAGGATCCGGAAGCGCCCGCTGAGCACGGCGCCCACGAGCTGATGGGAAGGGCTCGATGGGTCGATCACACGCGGACTCTACCAAAGCTTGAGCGCGGCCCGCTCGCCGAAACCTCGGCGGTATGCGGCTTCCGCCGGCGCTTCGGCGTTTGGCTTCCGGTTCCGCCGGCGCGGGTCAGGGCGCGGCGTTCGCCACGGCCGAGCGCGCGGCCGGGCTCGCGGGGAGCGGCGTCCGCAGGGCCTCGCCCGGCTGAGCGCCGGCGTAGAGGAGCTCGTAGACGGCGAGGCTCGTCATCACGCGCTTCGTGTAGAGCCGCGTCTCCTCGTACGGGATGCGCTCGACCCACAGGTCGAAGCTCTGCGAGGGGCGCTCCGCGATCCATCGCTTCGGCGCGCCGCCGCCCGCGTTGTAGGCGGGGATCGCCAGCAGGGGGTTGTCCGAGAACTGGCCGCGCAGCTGCGAGAGGTAGCGGCAGCCGAGCGCGATGTTCACCTCGGGGCGCTTCAGCGCGTCGGCGCTCCACGGCAGCCCGAGCGGCTTGGCCACGAGCTTCGCTGTCGGCACGATGAGCTGCATCAGCCCGAACGCCTGGGCCGGCGAGGCCACCCTCGGGTCGAAGGCCGACTCCTCGCGCATGATCGCGTAGGCGAGGGCCTCGGGGATCCCGCTCCGCTTGGTCTCCGCGGCGACGAGGCCGGCGAAGGGGCGCGGGTAGGCGAGCTCCCAGGCGCCGCGCCAGCGCCCGACGGGGTAGTGGTCGACCCACTCGCCCGCGAGCTCGACGGCCGCGGGCGCCGCCATGGCGGTGCGCAGGATGCTGTACGACTGCGGCAGCGCGCCCGAGCGCGCGAGCAGGAACGCCGAGGCCCACATCACCTCGCGCGGCGCCGTCTTGCCCCCGACGCCGAGCAGGTCGAGCTCGCGCCGCGCGAGCTTCGCTTCCCCCTGGCGCGCGAGCTCGACCGCGCGCGTGAACGCGGGCTGCGCGAAGAGCGGGCTCCTGAGCTCGGTGTACGGCGCGCTCGCGTCGCGCTCCAGGGCCGCGGACAGGGCGCGCTGGGCGGCGGCGGGGTCCACGTCGGCGAGCCGCGCGTGCGAGAGCGCCATGTAGAAAGAGAGCGGGTAATCGCGGATCACCTGCTCGAGCAGCGCCTTCCCCTTGTCGGGCGAGCCCGTCTCGATGTGGGCGCGCCCGAGGTAATAGGGGAGCCTGCCGGCGGCGTGGTACGCGCGTTCGTGCGGGAACCGCTCGAGCGCGCGCTCGAGCGGCCTGACCGCGCCCGCCCAGTCGCCGCGCTCCATCTCGAAGAGCGCGAGCTCGAACAGGCCGTCGGCGACCATGTCGCCCGACGGGTAATCGTCGGGCATGGCGGTGAGCAGCTGCACGAACTGCGCCTGGTCCCCGAGCCCGAGCAGCGCGCGCGCGCCGAGGTAGCGCGCGTCGTCCGCGAGCCGGTGATCCGGGTATTCCTTCTCGAGCAGCGCGAAGCGCGCGGCCGCCTCGGCGTGCCGATCGACGCGGAGCGACGCGCGCCCGGCGTTGTAGAGGGCCTCGGGCCGCCGCGGGGCGGGCGCCCCGGCTGCGGCGGGGGCCGCGCTTGCGGCGGCGGGGGCCGCGCTTGCGGCGGCGGGCGCGCTCGCGCCTGCGGCGGCGGGCGCGGCCGGCCCGCAGCGCTCGATGGCCGTGCCGAAGAGGTCGGCGGCCTCGGCCCGCCGCCGGAGGCGCCCGAGCGCCTCGCCGCGCGCGGCGAACGCGTCGCAGGCGAAGGCCGAGGGCGCCTGCGCCTCGGGGAGGGCGATCAGCGCGTCGGTGACGGCGAGCGCTTCCTTGTCCTGGCGCGAGGCGAGCAGGGCACGCGCGCGGGCGAGCAGATCGGCGGGGCCCAGGTCGAGGAACGGCTTGCGCCGCGCGAACGGCAGCGTCGACAGGGCCTGGTCCCGGATCTCCTTCGCCTCCCCGGCGCCGGCGCCGCCCGGCGCCTCGTCGATGACGCGCCGGGTGACGCGGACCGCCTCCTCGGCATGGTCTTCGCTCGGGTGGCGGAGCAGCGCGCGGGCGAAGCGGAGCGCCTCGGGCACCCACGTCGACGCCGGCCAGCTGCGGGCGAGGTACGCGCGCCAGCGCGCGGCCGCGCCCTCGATGTCGCCCTTGTCGGCGAGCGCGCCGGCGACGATGCGATCGAGCTCGTCGGCGATCGCGACGTCCGACGCGACGGCGCGCGCGCGCTCGAGCGCCGCGTCGGGCTGCCCCGCCCTGGCGAGGAGATCGGCCGCCGCGAACCTCGCGTGATCCGCGAGCGGCCCGCCCGCCGCCGCGGCGGCGTCGTACTCCTTCGCCGCGCCCACGGGATCGCCCGCGAGGGCGCGCAGCCGCCCGAGCTGGTAGCGAAACGCCGCCGCGTCCGCGGGCGACAGGGGCGCCGAGAGCGCCTGGGCCATCGCCGCGGCCGCGCCTGCGTACGCCTCCTGCTCGACGAGCTTCTGCACCTGCGCGAGCCGCGGGTCGTCCAGCACGAGGGTGAGGCGCTCGGGGTCGAACGCCGGCGCCTCGCCCGGCGTGCCCTGGACGACGGGCCCGGCCGGCGCTGCGCTCGGCGGGGGCGCCGGCTGCGGGCAGAGCGGCGGGCAGGCCGCCGCCCCGCGCTGCGCGGGGGGCGCGCCGGCGCACGAGGCGCCGAGCGACGCGGTCAGCGCGAGCGTGGCGGCCAGCGCGAGCGCGGCGGCCCCGGAGCGGGCATCCAGCCTGAACATGCCTGCACCATACTCCGGATCGCGCGATCGCACAGCGATCGAGGCGAGCGGCGCGCCTGAGAGCCGCCGGCGCGCCCTCTCGTGAGCTGGCGCGCCGGCGTTCGGACGTGGTGGGGGGAAGCGTGCGGGGCAGAGACGCGGCGTTACTGTGCCGCGTCGCAGGCGAGGAAGACCCGGATGGCCTCGATCGTGTCGTCGGAGAGCTTCGAGCCGATGGGCATCCCGTCCCCGCCATTCGCCCCGCCGATCCGGATCTCCTCGAGGATCTCCTCCGCCTCGGCGGTGACGCTGGCGGGGTCATCGACGTTGACATCGTCCGGAGCGCCGATGCGCGTCGCGCCCTCCGAGGTCGACAAATGACAGGGCGCGCACTGCGTCTGGAGCGCCTGGTAGCCCGTATCCGCCTGCGCGGCCGAGTCCGGCGGACAGTCACCGAGCGACGATCCCCCGGAGGTCTCGCCGCCGCCGTCATCGCCGCCGCAACCGTGGAGAGCGCCAATGACGAAGGGCGCGAAGCAGAGCAAGAGCATCGTACGAACGGGCATCAAAGCACCTCAACAGCTTGTTAGGGAAGGGGAGCGAGCCGGAGTCGAGCTCCGGCCATGCAGGCCGGCCGGCCGGCCGGGCGCTGCGCGCCGATGGTGCCTGGGGCCGCGCACCGGGTCAACAAAGACGGATCGGTGTGTACCGAAGGAAACCGGGATCGTCCGAGGGGGGCAACCTTGTACAGGTTCGAGGCGCCGTGGGTCGTCCGAGGGGGCAACCTTGTACAAGTTCGAGGCGCCCTGGGTCTCCTCGGCGGCAGCATCGTGCGAGGGGAGGCGCCGCCGGCCCGTGTGGATGGGGCGGCTACCGGGGCACGTCCGGGACCGGCGTGTCGAGCTCGAGCCCGGCGCCTGTCTTTCGCAAACGCATCCTCATGTCGCTCGCGGAGCGACCTGGGCGCAGCCTCCCGGGCGTCATGCGTTGGTGCTCGAGCCGATGTCGAACGCGTGCGCTGGCTCGGCGCTCGCTCTGGGCAGCTCGAACCAAAAGAGGCTCCCCTTGCCCACGACCGTGCGGAGCCCCACGCGGCCGCCGTGCGCCTCGGTCAAGCGTTTGACGGTGGCGAGCCCCAGGCCCAGACCCGGCACTCGAGCGCCTTGCGCTCGGACGTGAGGCTCGAACACCAGGTGCTCGAGGGCCGGCGCGACGCCGGGCCCCGTGTCCTCCACCTCGATCCGCACAGCCTCTCTCGCGTCGAGCACCCGGATCACGACGTGACAGACCGCCGCGTCGCCGAGGTACTTGAGCGCGTTGCGGGTCAGGTTGGCGAGAATGCTTGTCAGCACGCCGGGGCTCGCGGCCACCGCGCACGGGGCGAAGGGCTCGACGCGGAGCTCCGCGCCGAGCTCCACCGCGACAGGAACGAGCTCGACCATGAGATCGTCGATGATGGAGTGCACCTCGGCGCGCGCGCCTGGCTCCGGCCTGGCGCCCGCGCGAGCGAACTCCAGCAGCCCGTCGGTCATGCGCTTGACGCGAAGGATGGCCTGCCGGCCCCGTTCGAGCCCCTTTCGTGCCGGATCTCCCTCGCCGCACCGCCGCAGGGCGAGGTCGAGCGCGAGCGCGACCGCGCCGAGGGGGCTGAGCACATCGTGCGCGACCCGGCCGGCGAACTGCTCGAGCTCATCCGCTCGACGCTCCAGGACCACGCCTTGCTGCCAGAGCAGCCTCACGTGGCGCCGGACCTGCACGGCGGCCGCCGCGCAGGCCAGCAGCGCGAACGTCACGCTCGCCGTGTTGAGCACGAGCGCGGTCCGACGGGAGCGAACGCGGTTGGCTGCGATCTCGATCGCCAGGCGGCGTGCCTGCCGGGCGTTGAGCTCGATGCTGGCCATCACGGCGTCGTTCGTCGAGTTGAAGTCCGCTCGCAGCGCGCCGTCCACAAGCTTGTTGGCCTCGTCCGGATGGCCGTTCGCCACCAGCGAGAGGGCCCGATCGGTGTCCAGATCGAGCTTGCCGAGCGCCTGCGCGACGCTCTGCCACTGCTTGAGCTCTCCCGGATAGACCGGCGTGCCGAGGTAGACGTCGACGCTCCGGGATAGGTTGTCGCGCGCCTCGTCGAGCTCGTGGCGGTCGCGCGGGCGCCCCAGCGCGGCGTCGTTGACGAGGTCGCTCAGGAGCGCCTGGGTATGCCTCAGCTCGGCGCGCGCGGCCGCCAGGTGCATGATGCTCGGCGTGGCGTTCTCCGCCAAGCTCATGGCCGCCGCGTCGATCTCGGCGGCTCGGTGTTCCGCGTAGCCGGCGGAGATCACGAAGCTCGCGATAGCGACGAAGAACGCCGCAAACAGCGACAGCAGGATAGACGGCAGCCGCTCGAGCATAAGAGAAGACTTCGCTCTCCCCGGGTCCTTTCGCCGTCGCCTCGCCATGCCGGGATGCTGTTCCGCCGTCCCCCCGAGCGCAACGCGGGAAGTACGCCGTGGCGGATCACCCTCGCTGCATCAGCGGATGTCCCCCAGGCTCGTGTCGAGGGATGATAAAATAACCACGATGACGCTCGTGCGCCCCGGGTTGCCCTGAGCGCGATCGAACGGGCTTGATGAACACCGATGAGGCCCCCGGAGAGGGTGTCCGTGGGGCGGCGTGGGGGACGGACCGCTGTCTGAGCCTGATCGACGTGCTCTCTCCGGCGTGCGCAGCGCGCCGGAGAGAGCACGTCGATCAGGCGAGTTCGGTGGGGCCCCCGCGCCGCCCCACGGACACCCTCTCCGGGGGCCGGGCCCTCGCGACCAGCGCCCTCTCCGGGGCCGGTAGGCGCAGAGCGCTAGCTCGCCCGCCGCCGCTCCAGGTGTGTCTTCATCGCCTTGAGATCCGCGTGCACCGCCTTCTTGAAGCTGCCGATGAACAGCCGCCCCAGCGTCTCCATGAACCAGCCCATCCCGGCGATCTCGCCCTCCATCTTGAGCAGCGTACCGGCGCCCTGGGGCTCGAACACATACCGGAAGCGGTAAGCCCCCCGCCCCGTGGTGCCCTTCTGCCCGTCGACGAAGAGGTCCAGACGCCTGCCGGGCTCCGCCGCCGTGACCTCGAACAGCTCGGTCGATTCCTTGCCGAACATCTTGCGGGTCTCACGCCACATCGCGCCCTTGCCGACGACGGCGCCGGTGAGCCTCTCTACCCGCACGAAATTGGGCATCCAGTCGCCGAACGCGTCGATGTCGGTCGCGAGCCGGAAGACGTCCTCGGGCGATGCATCGAAGCGCTCTTCAATGGTGAACAGGAGCGGCATCTCGTTCTTCTCCTAGGCTTTCCCGCGCGCCGTGCCATCGTGCCGGAACCGCTCCTTCTCCGTCAACGAGCCCGTCGAGCGCGCCGCGGCCGAGACGCCGGCGCTGCGCCATCTCGCATCTCTCGCATCTCTCGCATCGTCCGGCTTCCGTCCGAGCTCCTCGCGCGGCCCGGATCCGGCGTCGTGAGCTCAGCCCTTCTTGCCCGGCGGCAGCAGCATGCCCCGGTTGCCGGTCGCCTCCTGCATCGGCCGGTGCAGGACGATCTTTCGCCCCGCCTCGCGCCCGTGCGCGTGCGCCGCTGTCCGCTGGTTGCCCGCGTGGCGCAGGTGCTGCACGTGCGGGTGGCGCGTTCGATAGTAGCCGTCCAGATCGGCGTCCCTCACCCAGACGAGCCCCTGCTCGACGGACACCTTCCGCTCCGCGTTCAGCTTCTCGAGGAACCCGAGCATCACCCCGGCCTGGTAGGTCCGCCGGTCCTTGTTGCCCTTCACCCCGTGGGTCCGCTTGTGCGCGTTCCACAGCTGCTCGGCCGTGTGGTGCAGGAACGCGTGCACGTAGGCCGCCATCTCCAGGTTCGCCGGCGTCCCGCAGATCTCGAGGACGCTGCCCCGCTTGCCCTCGAGCGGCAGGTAGACAGGCACCCAGATCGCCTCGACGAAGAAGTGCTTCCCGAGGATGCCGCCGACGATTCGCTCGGTCTCGCCCACGCGCCCGCTCGGCGCCCCGAGGTGGCGGAAGCCGTACTGCCGCGCGGCGCGCGCCTTCGCGACGTCGAGGTTGTACTTCAGCATCAGCCGCTGCGCGGCGCTCATCGCCGCCTGCGCCTCGTTCGCGTTCGGGCTGTCGGCGAGCGCGAGCAGCCGCGCGATGCGATCGAGGATCCGGGCGTCCACGCTCGCCTCCGACGCGCCCGCGTCGTCGCCGCGCGCGACCCCGGCCGGATCCGCCGGCGAGCGCCCCGCGGCCGGCATCCCGGCCGCCGTCCCGTCGATGCCGAGGCGCGTGCACACCTCGCGGAACGCCGGCCCGTGCGCCGCCTCGTCCGTGACGCCCAGCACCTCGTGCACGTACTGGTGCGCCATCTCGTGCTTCAGCACCTCGATCACGACGCCCCACGGCTGCGTCAGGACGAGCGGCCGCGAGATCTCGATCGCGCGCGCCTCCGAGATCCACCGCCCGAGCCGGCTCGCGGCGTCGGACAGCTCGATGGACGCAGAGCGCAGCTTCCGCCGGAAATGCGTGTAGTTCAGGCTCTGGTAGGCCGCCATGAGCTCGCGCACGAGCGCGGCCTCCAGCTCGGCGCTGAGCCTGGCCGCCGTCTCGAGCGGCGGCTCGGGCGCCGGCGCGCCCGGCGACGGCCGCGCCTCGGGCTGCGCGGCGGCCTCGGTCGACGCGGGTTCGGCCGGCGGCGCCGCGGCCCCGGAGGCCTGCTGCGCGCCGCGCATCCCGTTCAGGAAGAGCTGCTCAGCCATGCGAACGCCTCCATGGCATGCCTCGCGCGGCGGTCGAAGGGTTTTCTCGTCCCCCGGGCGGGCAATCCCGGCCGGCGCCGTCACCTCGATGCCACCGGGCCGCCTCAGAAACGTTCCCGATACGCCACGTCCTCGGTAAACTCGCGCGCCTCCGTGCTCCGCTCCAAGGCGCTCAACGATCCTCGGCCGGTCGAGGCCGACGCCGCAAGCCGCTCGTCCCGCGGTTTCGCCCGCGATCTGGGCGCCGATCGCGCCGCGGCGCGCGCGCGGCTGCGCGCCGTCGCCCGCGCCCGCCGCCGCTACGGCCGCCTGTTCCTCGCGCTCCCGCTGCTCCTCATCGTGGCGGCGGACGTCCTCCTCCGCGGCGATCGCCTGCTCGATCTGGGCGGGAAGCACATCGCGAGCTACCTCGGCGCGATGGTCGAGAGCGCCGCGCTCTGGGGGCTCCTGCTCTTCGCCGCCTCGTCGCGGCGGGGCGCGTCGCGGTGGCTCGCGGCGCTGCTCTTCGTGGCGCTCGCGACGCTGTCGCTCGGCGGCCAGCTCTACTTCCACCGCCAGTACGCGACGTACCTCAACCTCGACGCGACGCTCTTCGGGACCTCGCTCTCGGCCAGCCTCTTCGGCCAGCTCCGGGCCGACGGCGAGAACTTCTTCCGCTCGGTCCTCCCGCCGCTCCTGCTCGCGATCGCGCTCGTCTGGCTGGGCCGGCGGATCGTGCGGCCAGGCCGCACGGCGTGGGCCCGCGCCGCCCGTCTCGCCGCGCCCGCGGTCGTTGTGGCCGCGTTCGTCCTGCCGTGCTCCTACCGCACGGTGCAGGCCTCCACGCCCGACGTCATCTACTTCCACGCGATCGGCGGCCTGCTCAAGGAGCTCGCCGGCGTCCAGACCACGGCGCAGGTGCGCCCCGGGCTCCGCACGCCGCCCTCGCTGCCGCCGGTCACCCCGCGGCCGGGCCCGCGGCGCAACGTCCTCTTCATCCTGACCGAGAGCGTGCGCGCCGACGCGACGTGCTCGGCGCGCATGCCCGTGGCCGCCGGCGAGGCGCCCGCCGCGTGCCCCGGCACGCCGCGCATCGACGCGGCGGTCCCCGACCGGCTGCCGCTCACGCAGATGCGCTCGAACGCCTCGACGACGGCGATCGGGCTCGCGGTGCTCTGGTCCGGCCTCCAGCCGGTCGCGACCCGCGAGGCGCTCCACTCGGCGCCGCTCGTCTTCGACTACGCGCACGCCGCCGGCTTCGACAGCGCCTACTGGACGAGCCACCACATGATGTTCGCCAACTCGCGCCTCTACGTGCAGGACCTGCCGGTCTCGCACCAGTGCGGCGCGACCGAGCTCGATCCGCTGGCCGACATCGATCTCGGGGCCGACGACCGGCTGCTGTCGGCGCACGTCCGGTCCGAGGTGCTCTCGCTGCGCGAGCCGTTCGTCGCGGTCGCTCACTTCGGGAACACCCACGTCCCCTACCTTGTCGACCCGGAGGACGCGCCGTTCCAGCCCGCCCTCGAGAGCAAGGCGCCGGACGACAACGAGGCGTACCGCAACTTCTACAGGAACGCGGTCTACCGTCAGGACGCGGCCATCGCGGACCTCATCCGCTTCGTCCGCGGCTCTCCGGTCGGCGAGCGCACGGTCATCGTCTTCACGTCGGATCACGGCGAGGCGTTCCGGGAGCACGGCCAGCTCGGCCACACGGGCTCGATCCTCGACGAGGAGATCCGGGTGCCCGGATGGATCGACGCTCCGCCGGGCACCCTGACGGCGGCGGAGGAGGGCGCGCTGCGCGCGGCCCGGGACGAGCCGGTCTTCCACACCGACGTGGCGCCGACCCTGCTCGACCTGATGGGCCTCTGGGAGGAGCCTGCGCTCGCGGGGTACCGGGCGGCGATGGTCGGGCACAGCCTGCTCCGGCCGTCGCCGGGGCCGGCGGCGCTGGCGCTCACGAACTGCACCGGGATCTGGGGCTGCGCGTTCAAGAACTGGGGGATGATGCGCGGCAACATGAAGCTCGAATCCCGCGCCTGGGACACCGCCTGGCACTGCTACGACGTGCTCGCCGACCCCCGCGAGCAGCGCGACCTCGGGCCCGCTGCCTGCGGCGACCTGCCCCGGCTCGCGGACGCCCTCTACGGCGGTCCCGCGGGCAGCGTCGACGTCCCCGCCCACCTCCGCGACCTCGCGGTCGGGCCTCGCCACGACTGATCCGGATGACCCAGGACATCGACCGACAGGGCGGCGCGCTCGCCGAGCCGCCCGCGTCCCCCGCCATCAGCCTGCCCGCGCACGGGGACGATCGCGCCGCGCGAGCGGACGATCGCGCCGCCCGTGACCGCGTCCGCCCGCGCGCCGCGCGGCAGGCCGCGCTCCGCCGCGGCCGCCTGATCAGCTTGGCCCTCCTGGCCTCGCCGGCGCTCTGGATCCTCGTCGCCGACGTGCTGCGCCGGGCCCGCCACATGACAACGTTCGATCGGCCGCACGCCGCGGGGTACGCCGCGACCGTGGCGGCGTCGCTGGGGTTCTGGGGCCTCTTGCTCTACGTCGCCTCGGGCCGTCGCGGCGCGGCGCGCGGCGCCGTGGGCGCGCTGTTCGTCGCGCTCTTCACGCTCGCGTGCGGCGTCCAGGGGGGCTTCCACGCCCTCTACAACATCTACTGTTCGGTCGACTCCCAGATCCACTCCCAGTCGATCCCCTGGTCGATCGTGGGCACGCTCCCGCTCGGGCACCCGCGCGTGATCGCCCACTTCGCGGTCGCGCTCGGGCTCGCCCTTGGGGCGCTCCGGCTCTCCCGACGGCTCGTGCGCCCCCGGCGGCTCCGGCGGCGCCTCGCCGCCGTGCTCGTGCCGTTCGCGCTGGCCGGCGTGGCGGTGATCCCGGTGAGCTACCGGGTGATCCAGTCGTCGTCGGCCGACATGATCTACTTCCACGGCATCACCGCCGTGGTGAAGGAGCACCTCGGCATCACGAACGACTCCCCGGATCTGCGGGTGCAGCGCCGCCACCCGGAGCGCGTGCCGCGGCTCTCGGCGCGGCCTGCGCGGCCGCGGAACGTTGTGCTCCTCCTGCAGGAGAGCCAGCGGGCGGACGTGACGTGCGTCGCGTACGACCCGGCCTGCGACAAGGCGACGCCGTTCTCCAACGCCGCCGCGCCCCGCCGCATGCCGCTCCTGCAGATGCGGGCCCACGACTCGACGACGGCCATCTCCATCTCGAACATCTGGTCCGGCGTCCCTCCGACGGAGCGCCTCGAGGTGCTCGGCGCCGCGCCGCTGCTCTGGGATTACGCCCACGCGGCCGGGTGGGACACCGCGTACTGGACGAGCCAGAACCTCATGTTCGGGAACGCTCGGCTCTACGTGCAAGACATCCCGGTCTCGCACCGGGCTGTCGCGACCCAGCTCGATCCGGGCGCCGACCTCGATTACGGCGCCTATGATCGGCAGCTCACCGATCGGGTGATCGAGGAGTGGGACGAGCTCGTCGAGCCGTTCTTCGCGGTCGTCCATTACTCGAACGTCCATTTCCCGTACGTGAGCGATCCGCTCCACTCGCCGTTTCAACCGAGCGAGCTGACGAAGGCGCCCGAGAAGAACGAGCACTTCAAGAACTACTACAAGAACGTCGTTTACCTGTCGGACATGGCGGTTGGCCGGCTCATCGAGCACATCCGCGGGACGCCGAGCGGCGAGCGCACGGTCATCGTGTACACGTCGGATCATGGCGAGTCGTTCCGGGAGCACTGGCAGCTCGGCCACACGAGCTCGCTCTGGGACGAGGAGATCCTCGTCCCGACGTGGGTCGACGCGCCGGAGGGGACGCTCGCGCCGGAGGAGCGGGCGAGCATCGAGGGCGCGAAGGACACGTTCGTGTGGCACCTCGACCTGGCGCCGACGTTCCTCGATCTGATGGGCCTCTGGGACGAGCCGGCGCTCGATCCGTTCCGCCGGCGGATGATCGGACATCCGTTGACGCGGCCGGAGCGCACGGTCGCGCCGATGCCGCTCACGAACTGCACGTGGGTGTGGGGTTGCGCGTTCCGCAACTGGGGGATGATGCAGGGGCCGATGAAGATCGAGGCGCGCGAGTGGGACGGCGAGTACCACTGCTTCAACGTGCTCGACGACCCGCTGGAGCTGACCAACCTGGGAGAGCAGGCGTGCGCTCCGCTGCCCGACCTCGCGCGGGGGCTCTTCCACGAGATGCCGAACGTCACGCCGCCGGGGAGGCCGAAGGTCGACTGGGGCGGGTGAGCCCGCATCGGGCGCGGGCGGCGCGAGGCGCTACGCGCCGACGCGCCGCTCGAGGTCCGCGACCTCCGGGCACAGGGAGCGAATGCGGCTGTACCGCGAGGCTGCCTCGCGCGCCAGGATCCCGCGCCCCTCCGCCGGCTCCTGGAGGACGCCGCGCTTCTTGGCGAGGGGTTGATAGTAATGTTCCTTCGGGTTTTCGTGGGCGCGTACTGCCTTCCACGCCCACTCGGAGGGCAGATCGTGTCCGGCGAGGAGCCACACCTCGACCTCTTGCCAGGCGTTCTCGGCCAGAAACCGTTTTCCCTGTGGAAGCGCGGAGCTGGCCAGCGACTCCAGTCTATCGAGGGCCTCGCGCCGCCCCGGTTTGCCGTCGCGATCGACGAGGAGCAAGAAGCACTCGATCATCGCCTGGTAGCGCAGGAGTATCTCCTGGAGCCGCTCCCACCGGAGCGCCTGGTCGACGCCGCCGAGGAGCGGATCGCGGCACACGAGCACCTTGGCCTTGCGGCCGATGGCCTCGAACATCTTCGCGACGATGGGCTCGAGGACGTACTGATCTTTGCGAAAATCCTCGGGGATGACGAGCACGCGATAGCTCACTGGGCGGCCTCGCCCGCGTCGTCTGCCATGAGCTCTACCATGTCTTCCAGCCACCCCGAGGCGTGAAGGCGAGCGAGGTCCTGCGTCTCGAGGACCCGGTTCAGGTCAGGAAGGTCGACCACCTTGCGCACGCTGGACTCGTCGGCGCCGCGGAGCCGGTAGATGAGGAGAGCGCTCTCGCGGGACTCGGGGCTGAGGAATCCGAGGAGCTGGGGCGAGTGGGTCGTCGCGATGACCTGGACATCCCTTGTGCGACACTGCTGTTCGATGAGCTGCACGAGGAGGTGAAGGCGTGTCGGATGGATGCCGTTCTCGATCTCCTCGAAGAAATAGAAGTGAGCGGAGTCGGTGTCGAGAAGAGCGGCAAGGATCGCGAGGAAGCGCAGCGTGCCGTCCGAGGCGCTGTAGGCCGAGATCCTGCGCCCGCCCTGCTCCACGAGGTGCACGAGGACGCGTCCGGCGAAATCCTGTGGAAATTCGAGATCCATCACGTCGAGCGGCGTGAGGGCGCGGATCCACTCGAGGAGCGTGTCTCTTCGCTTCGGATCCAGGGAGATCGCTTGCAGCACGGACGAGAGGTTTTCGCCTCGATCCCCGAGCACCTGTCTGCCCGGCAACGAGGGTAGCCGCGCAGCGTCCGGTGAGAGGTCCAGGAAACGCATCGAGCGCAGCGTGTGCAGCGTCCGCTTTGCTTGTCTCCGGACGTAACGAGGATCCCTGACCTGCGCGATCGCAGGCGAGCTTGACAAGGTGGATTCCTCACCACCTCGCGCGAGGCGTACGAGCAAGTGTTCCTTGTCTTTCTGTGCAGGGGCGTCCTCGGCGGGGTGTGAGTCGAAGCTCATGTCTGTGCTCTCGTAGAGGGCCTCGCGTGTGACCCTGGGAGCAGCATTCGAGAGCCCGGTGGCGACGGAGACTCGATATTTGTGATGGTATTGGTTCTCGATGTCCTTGAGCTCTGCACCGATCGAGAACTCCGGTCCTCCTCCGAAGACAACCTCCTTCGTGCCGCCTCGAAGACCCTTCCACTGAAGTTCGCCGCCCTCCCCGTACTTCTCGCCCAGGATCTCCGCCAGCGAATAGCCGCGGCCGACGCCATGGAGAAAGCGGAACGCATCGCGGAGGTTGCTCTTGCCGGAGGCGTTCGTCCCGACGAGCAGCGTGAAGGGGCCCAGCGGGATCGCCGCCTTCCGGAAGCTCTTGAAGTTCTCGAGCGTGATCGAGTTCAGCATGGGCTCTCGGCGTGGAGTGTAGCCGCCGCGCTGCCCGTCGTTTCACTGAATCGCTCGACGGCGCGCCTGCGCCCGGTGAAGCGTGCGGACTCTGGACGGGCGGCGGACGGACGGCGCGCGCTCCGGGCCCAGCACGCTCCGCGACGCGGGCGGCTGAGCCCCGCGCGGCGCTCGGCCCTCCTCCAGCAGCGCCGCCTGCACGGCCCGGAAGCGCGCGCTCTGCGCCGCGCCTTTGCGCCAGGCGAGGTGGATCGTGTTCCCTGAGCGGGCGCCGCGCTGGACCGAGGCCCGGCGCCGATCGGGCGAGAGAGCGCGTCGCGGTCCTACGTCCCGGAGGCAGGCGGAGCGAGCTGGTCAGGCCGAGCGAAGCGCCGCGACACCTCGCTCGGAGGCGCTATGCTCGACGCGTGCCCGCTGCACAGAAGCCACGCCCGGCCACCGTGGCGGATCTCCTGGCCATCCCCGAGGAGCAGCGCTTTCACGAGATCCTCGACGGCGAGCTCGTGCAGAAGGCCGTTCCTTCGTTCGAGCACGGCGACGCGCAGTCCGCCATCGTCGCGCACGTGAAGAACCCCTTCCAGCGGCGCCCCGGGGGCCGCTGGCCCGGAGGATGGTGGTTCGCCACCGAGATCGAGGTCGAGCTCATGCCGGACCAGGTGTACCGGCCTGACGTGGTCGGCTGGCGCCGCGAGCGCGCGCCGGAGCGGCCCAGCGGGTGCCCTGTCCGGATCCGGCCCGACTGGGTCTGTGAGGTGCTGTCGCCGAGCAACGCGCGCAACGACACGGTCAAGAAGATGCGCGTCTACCACCGCTGTCAGCTCCCCCATCACTGGATCGTCGATCCCCGGGAGGAGACGCTGACCGTGCACCGGTGGACCCCGGAGGGGTACCTCGTGGCGCTCCGCGCGGAGCGGGGCGAGCGCATCAGGGCCGAGCCGTTCGATGCGCTCGAGCTTCAGGTCGGCGTGCTCTTCGGCGACGAGCGCGAGGACGACTGACGGCCCCCCCGCCGCCTCCCGCGGGGGAGGGCCGCCTCGGTCACAGGTCGCGGAGGTCGAGCGACCCGATGAAGTCGGACTTGCCGACGTCGAGCCCGTTGTGCCGCAGGATCGAGTACGCGGTGGTGGCGTGGAAGTAGAAGTTGGGGAGCACGAACCCGAACACGAACGCCGGGGCCTTCATGCCCTTGCCCGGCAGGAAGAAGAGCGGAATCGTGCGGTCTTCCGCGCCCTTCAGCTGCTCCGGCTTCACCGCGTTCAGCTGCTCGATCGCCTTGCCGATGCGCGCGCGCAGCTCCGCGATCGTCTCGTCGCCCGTCTCGAGCTGCGGCAGCTCCGCGCCGGTGAGCAGCGCGCTCAGCCTCAGGGGCCAGGCGATGACGTTCTGGATCTGACGCCTGAGGTTCCACTGATCGGGCGCGAGGCGCGCCGTGAGGAGCACCTCCGGATCGAACTTCTTCTTTTGTGCGTAGGCCTCCGCCTTGTCGAGCCAGACCAGCACCTGGCCGAGCATGCGAGTCATCTGGGGGAACGAGCTGTCGTAAAGGCTCATGATCGTCTCCTCGTCAGCAGGAACAGTTGGCGCCTCTGGTCCACCCGCGGCCTCCGCGCGTCAACTCCACGCGCGCGCGCCGGACACGGTCCACGTCGCGCGGTCGGCGCGGTCGACTGGAGCGGCGGTCGAGCCCGGTGGTGCGCTTCGAGGAGAAGTCACGAGCCCGGCGGAGCCTCGGGCGACGGCGGGGCTCGCCGGGGCTCCGCAGGCCTTTCGGGGACGCTCAGTCGACCTGGTGGAACACGCCCGCTGGATCGAGGGTCCAGAGCTTCGGGCCTTGCTCGCCGCCGTCCGGCGTCCGAACGTGGATCAGCCGGATGCCCTTCTCCTCCAGCTCGGCGAGGATCGCGGGATCCAGGCCGGGCTCGAGGCGGGGCTCGAAGATGAAGTCCTCCGAGAAATTGTGGTGCTGCGGGCGGTACGTCTGCGCGTAGTAGCCCTTGAGCACGATCGGGGCGCTCGTCAGCCCCGCGATGCGCGTCCCCACCCACTTGTGGAGCGGCGCCGTGTACCCCGCCGTGGGGCCCGTGGGGGCCGGCGGCCAGTAAAACGCGGTCTCCACGGTGACGCCGGACGTCCAGGAGAGCGAGCGCTCCTGGAGCAGCGCGCCCGCCACCGGGGGGCCCTCCGCGGGACAAGCGTCGAGCTGCACCACCTCCGAGGACACAGCGAGCGGCGTCCCGTCCCACTCGAGCGCCGGCACGGGCGTGGCGTAGGAGGCGCTCAGCATCATCCCGACGTCGCGCAGCGCGACCAGCGGGCCCAGCGACGGCGGCAACAGCTCGGGCACCGGGGAGGCGGCGAGCGCATAGGCGATCTCCGAGGCCCCGGCGCCGTCCACGAAGGAGTCCGTGGCCGTCTCGCTGGCGTACGCGTGGGACGCGGCCGGCCACGCCGCGGGGCTGCCCGAGAGCGTCGCCACCGATCCACCGGAGAGGTAATCGAGCCGCGCGTCCTCGTTGAAGAGCGTGCTGGCGAGCGCCGCCGGCGTGAGGAATCCGCTCTTCGCCGAGAGCCTCGCGCGCACCTTGAGCCGGTGGTTCGCGAACACGTCGCCGGACTCGCCCTGGAAGGTGCAGACCTCCCGGGGCTCGTCGAGCAGGAACGGCGTGAGGCTCGGCGTCGTGTCCGGGAGCGCGACCTCGCGCACCTGCTTCACGACGAGATCTCCGGGCTTCATCTTCTTGAACTCGTAATCGAGCAGGAACGACTTCCTGCCGGGGTTCAGCTCGCTGAACCGCGCCTCGACGCGGCCGAGCAGCCCGGCGAGCGCGAGGTAATCGTCCTCCCATTGCATCACGTGGCCGCCGAGCGGGACGAGCGTCGAGCCGGACAGGAGGTAAACCGAGGTCTCCTGGTCGAAGAGGCTCGCGGTCACGACCTCCGGCTGCGCTCCGCCTTCCGGGTTGGTGACGGACGTCGCCCCGAGCTGCGTGACGATCTTGATCTGGTCATTGACCAGCTCGCGCCGCTCGAGCGTCGCGACGCCGTTCGCCATCTCGTCCTCGTCAGGATAGGAGTGATGGACGAGGACGCCCATCCCTACCTCCGCCTCGTCCACGCCATGGAGGAGCCGGGCGAGGAAGGCGTTGTCGTTGTAGAAGCTCGCGTACACCTTGCGGATCGCGCGGAACACGCCGCGCTCGCCGGCCTCGCCGGGGTCGCACAGGCTCGGCCCCTCCTGGTCGGCGTCCCGATCGTCGGCCAGGCAGCCGCTGTAGCTGTCGTAGAGGCCCGCGCCCGTGAAGACGGCGCTGTCCTCCACGTTGGTCGAGCTCCGGAACCGGATCTTCTTCGTGGGCGTGAAGCCCTCGAGCGCCGCCTCGATCGCTTGCCGCTGCCCCGCCGAGAAGGCGGTATCCCCGGTGATCCGCGCGCGGATCGCCGCGAGATCGGCCTTGAGCGCCAGCATGTCGGGCGGGTAGCTATGGCCCGCGAGGCGCTCCGCGATCTCGGCGCGCAGCGTGCGGCCGCCGGGCATGACCTGATCGAGGAAATCGTCCCAGAGATCGAGCGACAGCGCGACCGCGACATCGGAGTTCTCCGGGATGGCGTCCCGCAGCAGGCCATAGTTCGCGGCCTTGCCCCCGAAATGCACGATATCCGCGGGGCCGAGGTCCTCGGTGGATCCGGCGTAGGCGCCGAAGGGCTCCTTGGGGCGGATCCCGAGCTCGCCAGGCCGCTTCAGCGCGAGCAGCTGCTCCCTGTCCGCCGGCGCGATCCCTCCGGCCTCGAAGAGCACGGCGCGGCAGATGGACCCGTACTGGAGCGAGGCCCGCAGCGCGACCTCCTCGCCGTCGAGCGCCTTTGCCGCGTCCGCGGCGGCCTGATCGCCGAGGTAGACGAACGGGATGCCGAACGAGGTCGCGAGGAGGGCGGTGTGCGCGTTCGGCGTCGCGGGCGACAGCGAGACGATGCCCGCCACATAAGGCACCTCCGCAGGGATGGAGTCGGTGAGCAGGATGTCCTCGGCCCGGAGCTCGCCGCTCGCGTAGGCGGCGTCGATCGCGTCCGGCGGGACATAGCGGAGCCGGCCCACGGCCCAGCCCGTCGCATAACACGCGTCGCCGTCCAGCCACCGCTCGACCGAGCTCACCGGGAACCCGCTCGCCTCGAAGAACGCGCTGTTCTCCGCGGCCGACGCCGCTTGCTCGTACGTCGGGAAATAGAAGGGCCGCGTCCCCCCGGGCGCGATGACGCTGTCCTTCACGAGCTCCAGGACGACGCGCGCCACCTCGGGATCGTAGGCGTCCTGGCGGACGAGCTGGATGCCGTACTCCGGCACGCTCTCCGGGGTCGGCGGGAAGATCACGGCGCCGAGGATGGCCTTCTGCCCCTCCTCGTGCAGCGAGACCTGGTCGAACTCGTCCCGCGACATCTCGAAGAACGGGTCGAGCCGGGCCGTGGCGAACTCGCCGTGGAACGGGAACTTGTTGCTGTCCTGGTAGTAGACCTTGGTGGGGTCGTGCATCAGCACGGTGAACTTCACCCAGCCCGGCGTCTGGAAGGTCGGGGGCCAGGCGGCGAAGGGCTCGAAGGGGAAGGTGATCTGGTTCTTCCAGTCCTCCGATGGAGTGATGTCGATCGGGTAGGTGTCGACGGGCCATGACGCGCCGCCTCCGGCGCTCCCGCCGTCCCCCCCGCCTTCGCCGCCCGCGCCGCCCTCGCCGCCGGTGGCGCCCCCGCTGCTCGTGGCGCCGCTGCCACCCGTGCCCGGTGACGAGTCCTCTCCGCACGCGGCGAGCGTCCCCGCGCCGAGGAGCGCGAGCGCAAGACAAGCCGGTCGACCGATTCGCTGAAGTCTCATGAACAACATCGCGGTACAACTGCCGTGCCATCGTGCGGCCAGCGGCGTCTCTGGGCTGCGCGGCGGGGCGCTGCTGTCGCGCGGGTGGCGCACGCAGGCACAGCCGTACGGGCGCGGCGATAGCCGCTCGCGGGGGTCCGCTGGCGGCCACCCTGCCGATTTTTCTTGGGGTTTCAACCGGTTCGGCGTTCTACGATGCCGCCATGACCGAGCGGAGAGCGGCGCTGATCGTCAACCCTGCTGCCGGCCACGCGGGCGATTCGGTCGAGTCGCTGCCTGCCCGGCTCCAGCGCGAGTTTGCGCTGAGCGTCTACGAGACGAGCGCGGAGCGCTCTGCCGCCGCCTGCGCCGACGCAGCGCGCCGCGAAGGCGCCTCCCTGGTGATCGCGGCGGGCGGTGACGGGACGATCTCCAGCGTGGCGTCGGCGCTCCTCGGGACCGATGCGTGCCTGGGGGTCCTGCCGCTGGGAACGGCGAACTCGATCGCGCACTCCCTGGGGATCCCGGCCGACCTGGAGGGGGCGATCGACGTGCTCGTCCACGGCGAGCCGACGCGCATCGACGCCGCCCGCGCCAACGGGAAGACCATGATCCTGCTCTCGGCGGTCGGGCTGCACGCCGACACGGTCGGCGAGACCCCGCAGGACGAGAAGCAGCGCTGGGGTGTGCTCGCGTACATCCGCACCGGGCTGAAGAAGCTGATGAGCCTGGAGCCGTTCGTTGTCGAGATCGAGACCGAGGACCAGCGGATCCACTGCCGTGCGGTCGCGGTGACCGTCGCGAACATGGCGCCTCCGCGCACGGTGCTGGCGCAGGGGCCGCCCGTCCTGTCCCCCGACGACGGGCGGCTCGACCTGACCATCGTGTCGGCCACGACGCTGGTGGAGGCGGTCGCGACAGGGCTGCACCTCCTGAGGACCGCGATCGACGGCGAGCCGGCCGAGCGCGACAACGTCGGTTTCCTCGCCGCCCGGCGGGTCTGCATCACGACCGAGCCGCCCCAGAACGTGCTCATCGACGGCGAGGAGGCCGGGACGACGCCGCTCGTGGTGGAGTGCCTCCCGCGCGCCTTGACGGTCATGGCTCCCCGCCGCGAGGAGGCCCGTGAAGCGCCGCCCGCCGCGGAGGTCGAGGTGAAGCTCGCGGGATTGCCCGAGCTCGAGGTCGAGCCGAAGCAGTGAGGCGCCCTCGGGCCGCGAAGGCCCGAGGAAAATCCAGAGGACCGGGGCCGGGGCGCGCGGCGAGCAGCATCGTGACGGCCTCGTCAGGGGGGAATCGGAGCCGCCCGGCGTAAGGAAACGTGGTTCTGCCGCGGCAGGGCTCGATTCTTGACCTTTCATCGGGAGCGCACAGGAATGCGAACGACGTTCTGGGCTGGCGTGGTGGGGGTGTGCTTGGCTTGCGGCCTCTCGGGGCTGGGCTGCGGGGGCGACGACGACGGGGCGACGCCCGTTGACTCGACGGGTCCGGCGGGGGGCGGGGGCTCCGGGGCCGCGTCCTGCTCCGGACTCGACACGTCGGCGCTCGTCAGCGAGCTCTCGCCAGCGGAGGTCGAGCAGGCGTGCAAGGGGTATCGCCGCTGCAGCGCCGAGCAGGTGACCGTCGAGTACGTCTGCCTCATGCAGGGCGTGCTCGGCGCGGCGTACGGCGACGACGCCGAGACCAGCGACGCCGAGCTGCAGGCGAAGTGCTCCGAGCTGGTCGAGGGGTGCATGGCCGACCCGAGCCAGGCAGAGCAGCTTCTGGAGCAGGCCCTCATGGAGGTCGACGCAAAGCCCTGCAGCCAGCCGACGCAGTGCACGGCCACGATCGCGGAGATCGACGCCTGCGCGGCCGAGATGCGAGCGTACGCGCGCGAGGTGTTCCCCGAGTGCAGCGCGCTCACCATGGCTTTCTACGAGCAAACCGACAAGGGCGACGCCCTGCTCGACGGCGCTTGCGGCAAGCTCGGCGCCGGCTGCTTCCCTCTCTTCACGACCCCAGGCGCAGAGTGAGCAGACCGCGCCGGACGCGGCGCGCCGCGGGCCGTGCGCTCCCCGCTCCAGCGCGGAGGGCCGCTCTGGCTCGCGGCGCCGCCCCGGCAGAGCGGCCTGCCCACGCCTTTTCCCGTCTGTCCCAACGTGATGGACGCGATGGACGTGATAGACGTGCGCCATGAGGCTGACCGAGCGAGCCATCGAGCTGCCGGCGCTCGCGAGCGCCCACTCCCATGCTTTCCAGCGCGGGATGCGCGGTGAGGCGCAGCGGCCGGGGCCGTCGGGGGCGGACGACTTCTGGTCGTGGCGCAGCGCCATGTACGCGCTCGCCGAGTCGCTCACGCCGGAGTCCATTCATGCGATCTCGAAGGTGGCCTATCGCGAGCTCCGCGCCGCGGGCGTGCGCACGGTGGGCGAGTTTCACTACGTGCACCACCAGCCGGGCGGCGCGCCCTACGCCGATCGCACGGTCCTCGCGGACGCGGTGATCGAGGCCGCGCGCGAGGAGGGCCTCCGGATCGCGCTCCTCCGGGTCGTCTACGCGCGCGCGGGCGCGGGAAGGGCGCCCGAGGGGGCGCAGCGGCGGTTCTCGGACGCCTCGCTCGACGCGGCGCTCGCGGACGTCGAGGCGCTCCGGGCGCGCTACGCGGGCTGCGACGACGTGCGCGTCGGCGTGGCGCCCCACAGCGTGCGCGCCGTGCCCCCGGCGTGGCTCGGCGAGATCGCGCGGTACGCCGCGGAGCGCGGGCTCATGGTGCACATGCACGTGGCCGAGCAGCCGGCCGAGATCGAGGCGTGCCTCGCCGAGACCGGCCGGCGGCCTGTGGAGCTCCTGGCCGAACGCGGGGTCCTCAGCGAGCGCTTCGTGGCGGTGCACGCGACGCACCTCGCGCCGCACGAGCCGGCGCTGCTCGGCGCGGCGAGGGCGTTCGCGTGCCTGTGCCCGACGACCGAGCGCGACCTCGGCGATGGACTGCCCGACGTGGGCGCGCTGCGCGCGGCGGGCGCGCGGCTGTGCGTCGGGATCGACAGCCACGTGATCACCGATCCGTTCGAGGACATGCGCGGCGTCGAGCTCGGCGAGCGGCTGCGGACGGGCCGGCGCGTGACGCTGCGGGGCGAGGGCGGGGCGACGCCCGCCGAGGTGCTCTGGGAGATCGGCTCGCAGCGGGGGGCGGAGGCGTGCGGGTTCGCGGATCCCGGCGGCAGCATCTCGGTGCGCCGGGACGCGCCGGCGCTCGCGATGGTGCGGGAGGAGCGGCTGCTCGACGCGGTGGTGTACAGCGGGAGCCCGGCGATCGTGGATGGGTGAGCCGCGCTCTTCACGAGCACGAACGAAGGCTCTTCGCCTCGCGCTCGCTCGCCCGAGCCGGAGCCCGCTCGCAGGCGCGCGTGGAGTCCAGTAGACTCCGCGCGCGATGAAACCCGTCTCACCCTCCGCGGGTGGTGTCCTAATTTGCCCGGAGAGAGTCCACATGAAGGCGGGAAGATCATCGATCTTTTCTTCCCGCCTTCCCGCCTTCATGTTCAAATTAGGACACCACCGGAGAACCAGCCACCCGGAGGAGACTCCATGAGCTCGCACCACAAGCCCGACACCTACAGCACTGTCTCGCCGTACCTGATCGTCGACGGGGCGAGCGCCACGATCGACTTCCTCGTGAAGGTCTTCGGCGCGGTCGAGCTGCGCCGCTTCCCGAACGCCGAGGGCAAGCTCCAGCACGCCGAGGTGCGCATCGACGACACGGTGGTGATGATCGCCGATGGCGCCGACGGCTGGCCGCCGATCCCATCGTACGTGCATGTCTACGTGTCCGACGTGGACGCGACCTACCGGCGCGCCCTCGAGGCGGGCGCGACCTCGGTGCAGGAGCCCGTGAAGAAGGCGGATGAGGACAAACGGGGTGGCGTGAGGGACGCGGGGGGAACGACGTGGTGGATCGCCACCAAGGTGGAGTAGGCTCCTCGCGCTCGCCGGCGCGCGCGGAGCGCCGGAGCGAACCCCACGATACAAGCGCTGCACCAGGAGAAGCCGATGACGACGACGACCGGATCGCAGAATGTGCACCCGTGGCTGGAGCAGCTCGTCGGGGAGTGGACGAGCGAGTTCGAGGCGCCGGCCGAGCCCGGTAAGCCGCCGCAGACGTTCACGGGGACGGAGATCGTACGCTCGCTGGGCGGGGTCTGGGTGGTGTGTGAAGGGCGCTTCGAGACGCCGGGAGGCGTGGGGATCAATCTGATGACGCTCGGCTACGACCCGCAGAAGAACAAGTTCATCGGGACCTTCGTCGGCGCCATGATGACCCATCTGTGGGTCTACGAGGGCTCGCTCGACGCGTCGGAGCGGGTGCTGCGGCTCGACACCGAGGGGCCGGGGATGGAGCCGGGGGCGGGCCTGACGAAATACGTCGACTCGATCGAGCTGAAGAGCGACGACCATCGGGTCCTGACGTCGCGCATGCTGGGCCCCGACGGGGCGTGGCAGGAGGTCATGACGATGAACTACCGGCGCAAGAAGTGACCGCCGGCGACGGCTGCCCACGACCACGGACGCGCGGGGCGCGGCGGCACGATGATCGGGCGCGCCCCCGTCGCGGGAAGGACCTGTCGAACAGTCCACGAACTCGCACCCTGCTCGGCACGGGAAGTGACGAGGTGCAGCTTCCCGGAGGCCGGTCTCGACTGGAGCGCCGGGCACACCGACCCGTCAACCCGGGCGTGGGCTGGTGGGACCGCCCTCCGAGCGTCGCCGAGCGCACCCACATCGCCCTCTTCGATGCGAGCCGGCTCGCCGCCGCCTTCGAGCTCGGCCGCCGCTACCACGCCGCCCGCGCGCGCCGGGGCGCGCTCCTCACCCATGGCTGCGCGCGAGCGTCCCGCAGGTGAGCGTGCCGATGTTCGCCAATCAGCGCTACTGGGCCTCGCGCGTCCGCGCGCTCGGGATCGGGACGTCCGACGGTCGTGGAGCGCTGAGCGCGGAACCCCTGCTGACCGCGTCTGGGGACCGGCCCGCGCACTGTCTCTTCCGGACACCTCGTGTTCAGCTCCTCTCGCCCCGGCCTGGTTGCCGCGAGGACGACGAGCCGGCCATGGCCTCGTCTTGCTCACGATCGATGTATCGATGCGTGTTCAACCAGAGTCGCTTTCCGCAGGGAGGTATCGGATCGCCCACAAGCATGTCTGCCGACCCGGGGCACGCCCCGCGGCTGGGGCTTGACGTTTCCTGAGCGTTTGGGTCTCCTTCTCTCCTGCCTCGTGCGAGGCAGCACCAGAACAGTGCCAAGTGGGTCCTCACCGCTGATTTGACATCCCGCGCGCGTGGGGGGAAGCCACTGGCGCGCTGTCTCCTCCGGACACTCAGATCGGCGGTGAAGACCCACTCAGTCGCTGATTCCATGTCCTGCTCTCAGGAGAACCTCATGCGGAAGTCGTTATTGGGAGCCCTGGCCCTGCTCGTCGTGGGCTGTTCAGGGCCTGACGTCTCGAGATTCGAGGGAACGTGGAGGGCAGTAGGCGGCCGGGGCACCAGCTCGTGTTACGGCGACTGGGAGCTGCGGTCCTCCTTCAACATCCGGCTACGCGAAGGAGAAGACAGCGACCTCGAGTACATCACGCTCGATGAGGAGGGTCAACCCTGGGGAAGCTGCATCTATGGTTACTCCGTGGAGGGTGAGGTCGCGACGTTGGACGGCCAGCAAACATGCGTCCGCACGGGTTTCCCGGAGTACATCGAGATGCGCTGGATCTACACGAGAGACGACATCAACCTTGTCGATCACTGGATGCGTGAGGACGGGGAGGCAGTCGTCGAAACCGATCTGTTCGATGGAACGACGGAAACCTGCAACGAGACGTACACCTATGAATTTGTGCGGCCCTGACCAGGCGCGTAGGTAAAAGAAGCCGGACCGCAGCACGAGGAAGTGTGGCGCGGCAAACCGGAGTGGCGGGACCGCGGCGCCGCACGAGCCGGCGCTGCTCGGCGCGGCGAGGGCGTTCGCGTGCCTGTGCCCGACGACCGAGCGCGACCTCGGCGACGGACTGCCCGACGTGGGCGCGCTGCGCGCGGCGGGCGCGCGGCTGTGCGTCGGGATCGACAGCCACGTGATCACCGATCCGTTCGAGGACATGCGCGGCGTCGAGCTCGGCGAGCGGCTGCGGACGGGCCGGCGCGTGACGCTGCGGGGCGAGGGCGGGGCGACGCCCGCCGAGGTGCTCTGGGAGATCGGCTCGCAGCGGGGGGCGGAGGCGTGCGGGTTCGCGGATCCCGGCGGCAGCATCTCGGTGCGCCGGGACGCGCCGGCGCTCGCGATGGTGCGGGAGGAGCGGCTGCTCGACGCGGTGATGTACAGCGGGAGCCCTGTGATCGTCGAGGGGTGAGCGGCTCCGAGGCGCGGCGGTCGACGTGACGCTGGCGCCTGGGGACGTCGAGCTGCCCGCCGGTGCGATCGCGCTCTCGCCGGGGTATCCGGGCTGGAGGCTCGACACGATGAATGTCTGTTCGCGTCGGGCGCCCCAGGCAGGATCCATTGTCTTTGGATGCGCTTTCAGGTAATCCTTCGGGCCATGCGCCAGCCTGGACTCATGTTCTCATTGGCATCGACGTTCCTTGCCGCGTGCGGAGGCGCTGGCGGAGAGATCGTTCGACCGAACGACATCACCGGCACCGACGCCCTCGGCACGACCGTGCAGCCTTGCGGCGCCGAGCCAAAGCTCGCGCAGGCGCTGGTCGTGGACCTCGACGCATCGTCGCGTGTCGACCTCGAAGCATCGATGAAGAAGGGCGTCGCCATCGTCGCGTACGACTGCAAGAGCTTGCGTGTCCTGCCCTCGTGCAAGCTCGCGAACGGCGACTACGAATATGCGGGCGTCAGCCGCAAGGAGCAGGTCGTCCAGATGACGAACCAGGACGATCTCAACGTGAACCTCCCCCTCAGCGCCGGGAAGATCGGCGCCGACATGAAATCCGGCAACTCGATCGATCTCGCGCTCGTGCTCGTCGGGAGGCGCGCGACGACGGTCGAACGCATCGATCGGGCCGAGCTCACGGGGAGCTGTGACGGCGCGACGCACTTTCTCCAGTCGGCCTCGCTCGGGGCGTTCTCGATGACGACGGGCTCCGCCGGGAAGATCATGGCCGTCGCCGATCTCTTCAAGATCGGCTCGTCGGGCTCGAGCTCCGCGTCACGCAACGCTTCGAGCACCGACGGCTCGCTCGAGGCCTGTCGCACGGCGGACCCGGACGCGCCGAGCCCGCCGCCGGAGTGCCGGTCGCCGCTCAGCGTCCAGCTCCATCCGCTCGGGGGTGCGAGCGCGGCCAAGGAGCCGCACGGGAAGGAAGGCAAGAGCGGGAAGGAAGGCAAGGAGCCGACGCCGCAGGAGAGCCCCTGCCCCCGAGACTTCGTCTTCAGCGGCGGGATCTGCACGCGCGCGGGCGAGGCGGCGCACCTGTGCAAGCCCGAGAATGGGCCGGATTGCAGGGAGCAGTGCGAAAAAGGCAGCGCCGAGTCGTGCTACAACTACGCGGCGGGAAAGACCGTCGAGAAGAACGAGCGAGAGGCTTACTACAAGAAGGCCTGCGACGGCGGCGTCGCGAACGGCTGCGGATGGTACGGGCTCTACCGCTGGCAGGGGGGAGACCACTCGAAGAGCCCGGCGAACAAGGAGGCGATCGAGCTCGCTCGAAAGGGCTGCTCCATGGGCGGGAGCGAGGCATGCACGATGCTCGGCGACTTCCTCTGGGGTTATGAGTCGGCCGGCCCGTTCTCCGACCTGCCGGGCGCGGTCCGCGCGTACGAGCGCGCGTGTGCGCTCGGCGACGGCGAGGGCTGCTCCGCCAGCGCCACGCAGTACCTGCTCGGGGAGGGGGTCGGGAAAGACGAGGTGAAGGCGTTCGCGCTCATGAACCGCGCCTGCTACGGCGGCTATCCATCCGATTGCGTCCGGCTCGGTGAGCTCCTCGCCAAGTCCCGAGACCATGCCGACCCCGTCCGCGCGCTCAGCGTCGCTCAATTCGGCTGCGCCCAGGAGGCCGATCTCTGCTCGTTGGCGTCGAAGGTCGCGCTCCGCATCGGCAAGGACGCGGACGCGTTCGCCCTCGCGAAATCCGGGTGTGATCGCAGGGCGGTCTGGTGCGAAGAGGTCGGGGACCTGCACGCCGAGGGGAAGGGCGTTCCGAAGGATCTCGACAAGGCGAAAGAGAACTGGCGAAGGTCGTGCGAGGCGATGCGGGCCGAAGGGCTCGACGGGTCCGACGTGTGCGCCAAGGCGAACGGCGCGCCGAAGCAGCCTTCGTCGAAGAAGAGATAGCGGCCGACCGAGGCTGGGCGCCGGCTCGCCGTGGCGCGGGGGGATCGAGGCAGGCCCGGGCCGAGCGGGCGAGCGTGAAGCGCGCTCACACGGGGGGGTGGCGTGGGGTTTGTGAGGAGCTGCTCCCCGCGTCTTGCCTGCGTCATGCATGGGTAACGAACGGCCAAGGAAAGAATGGCTCGACTGGATGCCCCTGGCGGCGCTGCTGCCGATCGGCGTCGTCTTGCTCCTGAGCCTCCACGAGATCCAGGACGTCCATCGCAGGAACATCGCGGCGACCCTGCAGGCGGTGCTCTCGACGACCCGCGAAGGGCTCTTGACGTGGGCGCGGCAGGTGAAGAGCGCCACGGGGTTCTGGGCGAACGAGCGGAGGGTACAGCGCGCGGTCGCCGCGCAGGTCGAGCTGCGCCGCGGCGATGGCTCGCTCCGCGATAGCCCGTACCTCCAGGATCTGCGGCTGGAGCTGGGGAACGTCGTCGAGCGGCAACAGTGCCTCGGCTTCGACGTCATCGCGCTGGATGGCACCCATATCGCCTCGGATCGCGATGAGCTCCTCGGCACCAAGACGCTGAGCGCCCACGACCCGGACACCATCGCCGCGGCCCTGCGCGGCTCGACCGTCATGGGTACTCCGTTCGCCATGCGGTCCCCCGTCCTCGGCAGGGTCACCCCCGTCCTCGTCGTCGCGGCGCCGGTGCGCTCGGTCGCCGGGGAAGGGGAGATCATCGCGGCGCTCGCCTTCCGCATCGATCCCGGGAGGGAGCTCACGCAGATCGCCCATCGCGGCCAGGTCGGCGCGGCGGGGGAGACCTACGCGTTCGATAGGCACGGTCGCGTCGTCACGGAGCTCAGGTTCGCCCAGAACCTCCGCGAAATGGGCCTCCTGGCGGCCGGCGAGCGCACGAGCCTCAACGTGCAGATACGCGATCCCGGGGGCGAGGCGCCGGAAGGCTCCGGGCGCATCTTGCCCCGTGCGGAGCAGCCGCTCACGCGCATGGCGACCAGCGCCATCGCGGGGATCGCCGGCGTCGACGTGGAGGGATACCGCGATTATCGCGGCGTCGAGGTCGTCGGCTCGTGGCTGTGGGATCAGGAGCTCGACCTCGGCCTCGCGACCGAGATCGACAAGGACGATGCCTATGGCGTCTATGTCGTGACGCGCCGTGTGGTCCTCACCGCCTGCGGCGTGATGCTGCTCGCCACGCTCGTCCTGACGATCCTGCTGCAGCGGCGCGCGAAGGACCTGGCCACCGGCGTGCAGCGCGAGCAGGAGCTGCGCAGGGAGCTCGAGGATCGTGTCCGCCGCCTGGAGTGCGCGGAGACCGAGCTGAAAGACGCCATCCGCGTCCGCGAGGAGTTCCTGCGGTTCGCCTCGCACGAGCTGCGCACGCCGCTGACGAGCCTGCGGCTCCTGTACGAGCACATGCTGCGATCGCGATCGCAGCCCCTCATGGTGACGCTGGGCTCGAAGGACATCAGCCGCTTCTTGAAGGTGTCGTCGCGGGAGCTCGCCCGGATCACGCAGGTCATCAACAACATGTTCGTCGTCGCGAGCTTCGCGACCGGCCCGCCGGCGCTGAACCTGGAGAGGACGGAGCTCAACGAGACCGTGCGCAGGACCGCCCGGCAGGTGACAGAGCAGCTCGAGGCCGACGGGTGTTCCCTGGAGCTCCAGCTCGACCGATCCGTCTTTGGCTACTGGGACGACGCGCGCCTCGAGCAGGTCATCACGAACCTGCTGTCGAACGCGTCGCGGCACGGCGCTGGACAGCCGATCACGCTGTCGGTCGTCCGGCAGGCCGGCTTCGCGGTGATCTCCGTGCGCGATCGCGGCGTCGGCATCACGCCGGAGCAGCGGGACAGGCTCTTCGAGCCGTTCCGGTGGACCCCGGAGGCGCACAGCGGGCTCGGCGTCGGGCTCTACGTCTGCAGGCTGATCGTGTGGGCGCACGGCGGAGAGATCGTCGTCGAGAGCGAGCCAGGTCAGGGCACGACGTTCCGCGTCCGGCTGCCGCTGCCTCCGGAGATCGAGGGAGGCGACGCCGCCCTGGCGCCCGATGGCGAGCGGAAGCCGGCGGAGGAGCGGAGCAGCGGAGGGACGGAGTAACGGGAGCAGGCGAGCGGCGGGCGCTCATCCCATCGCGCCCGCGATGAGCTGCGCCCCCCTCAGCAGGACCGCCACGACCGCCCCGACGTTCCACGCGCGCGCGAGCCACCACTGCACCTCGGCGCCGTTGATCCACGGCGGCACCCACGCCGGCGGCGCCAGCAGATCGGCGACGGTGAGGACCCGCTCGCGCTCCTGCGCCGCGCGGTAGCCGCCCTCGCCGCCGCGGACGTGCTCCTCCGCCCGCACGAGGGCGAGGAGCCGCGCGCCGCGCCCCTCCGGGAGCAGCGCCGCGCCCGCGCGCAGCGCCTCCGGGGTCGCGGGCAGCTCGACGGCCCGGCCGCGCTGCGTCAGGCGGAGCGCGCCGTCCCCCGCGCGCTCGACCCGCGCGCGGACCCAGCCCTCGGAGCGCTCGCCGCGGAGCACCGACGAGAGCGAGGCGAGCTCGGGATCGGGGCCCAGCCGGGGCGCGCGCTCCCCCGGGAGCACGCGCGCGGCGAAGAGCCAGAGGGCGATAGGGAGCACCGACAGGAACGGATTCAGCGCGAGCAGGCTGGTCACGCCCGCCACCCCGTCGAGCACCGGCAGGGCGAGCACGCCCGCGCCGGCGAAGGCGCCCACGGCGATCGTCGCGCCGAACCCGCCGACCACGCCGACGGCGACGTTGCCGATCGCGACGACGCCGACGGCGACGTTGCCGATCGCGATGAAGCCGCGCGCGACGTTGCCGATCGCGATGAAGCCCGTGACGACGTTGCCGAACACGAGGAACCCGTTCGCGATGTTGCCGGCGTCGACCCAGCGCGCGCGCTCCGCGGCGCTCGCCTCGCTTCCGCCCCGGAGCGGCCAGCTCATTCCGTCACCTCGAACGAGGTGCGGCCGACGAGCTGGCCGTCCTCGGTCTCGACATCCACCGTCCAGCGCCCCGCCAGGCGGCGCGGCAGGCTCCCGCCCACGAGCTGCGACTTGAGCCGCACCGCGCCCTCCGGCCCGGGCACGCGCAGCGTCTCCTCGGGCGCGCGGAGGACCTCGCGCCCCTCGCGCCGCCAGACGTGGAGCAGCCGATCGCCGTCGCCGCCCGGCACCACCACGTCGGTCACCGCGCGGAGCTCGCGGATCACGGAAAAATGAAGCGATTTCACGGACATGGCGAGACGTCCGTCCGGCAGCACCGAGGGGCCCACGGCCGCGGAGGACAGGTGCATTGGCACGGGCGGGATGAGCTCGCGCGTCCCGTAGGCGAGCCCGACCCCGGCGGCCATCGCGACGACGAGGAACACGGCGCCCATCCGGCTCCAGAGGGCCCCGAACGGCAGGTGCAGGGTGCAGAAGCCGAGCACGGACACGAGGGCGGCGGAGAGCAGCGTGTACAGCGTGCGGGTGTCGGGGAGGAGCGCGGGGATGACGAGGTTCAGGCAGGCGAACAGCGTCACCCCGTAGAACACCGACGCGAGGGTCTTCCAGCGCATGAGCACGCGGTCGAAGACGAGGTCGAGCGTCGAGAGCACCGCGCAGGCGGCGAGGAGGAGGACGAACCACCGGTTCGGCGCGTCCAGGCTGGCGCTCTTCCAGTAGAACGGGAGGAGGAAGAAGAGCATGCCCTGATAGAGGTTCTTCAGGACATAGGTCATCACGAGGAAGCGCAGCCGGGCGCCGCGCCACGCCGTCGCGAAGTCCTGGCGGGCGCCGGTGCCGAAGAGCCGGAAGAAGAGGAGCACGAGCAGCCAGGCGACGCTGACCGTGACCGCGAGGAAGCGTGCGTGCTGGAACCCCTTCTGCGCGAAGGTCACCACGAAGGCGCCGAGGCTGAGCGCATACGCGGTGTGCAGCCACCAGAGCTTCTTGTGGTGGCGCTTGAGGAAGGCGCGGGCGGACGATCGGAGGTCCCCGGGCTTGCCCTCGTCCTCGGCGTTCAGGTCGACGTAGGACGCCTTGGGCTCGGCCTTGACGGTCGGCGCGTTGTCGTCGTCCGCTGCCCCGCCGCGCGCTTGCCGCTCGGGCATCTTGAGCGTGCGGTCGTCGTGCTCCCCGCCCGGGGTGCTGGCCCTGGCCGGCATGCGCAGGGTGGCCTCGTCCCCGGCCTGGGCGCCGGCCCTGGGTGGCATGCGCAGGGTGGCCTCGTCCCCGGCCTGGGCGCCGGCCCTGGGTGGCATGCGCACGGTGGCCTCGTCGGTCGCCGGAGGCCGGGCCTGTCCGGCCGCGTGGGGCGGGGCGTGGCCCGGCGAGCGATCGGGCTCGTCGCCCGGCATGTACATGATCGTGGGCGCCTCTCCGAACGCCTCCGGGACGCGCGTCTTGTGGACCTGCGTCGTGGCGCTGGAAGGCGGCGACGGCAGAGAGGGCGCGTTCGCGTGGGCCCCGGGGGCCGGGGCGTCAGGGGAGCGCGGCGCGTGCTGTTTCATGTCCGGCCCGCAGCGTACCCGACGGGCGGTCCACCTTCGAGCGCCGCACGAGCGGGCCGGCGCGGCCGGCGCTCGGGGGCGCGCAGGGCGGCGAGCGCCTGGACGGGGCGCGTGTCGTCGTCCTGAACAACCCCCTCATGGGTCGGCATCGGTCGGCATCTTGCCGGGAAACGGAACAGGGAGACGGTGAGATCGTCGGGATGTTACTCCCCGTCTCCCCGCCTCCCTGTGAATCCTCCCCCCGAAAGATTCGAGGGGATGCTTCAGCTGCCCGTCGTTGCTCCGTTCAGGGACGGCCGTCGGCCGAAACGATGCTCAGGGCTCGGCGCTCACTCGATCGAGAGCTTCACATCGGCGCTGCCGCTGCTTTGATAGCCTTCCACGACCAGCGAGACCTCATAGAAGGTCCCCAGGGTCAGCCCCTGCTTCCCCCACGCGTCGAAGTGGTTGCCGACGGTGATGGTTCCGCTCGTGCGCTTTTGCTGCCGGACGCTCCAGAACTGATAGAAGGTCGCATTGCCGTCGATGGACGGCTGGTTGACTCGCTGGGTCTTGTAGATGTCGTAGGTGCCTCCGTCGCTGGTGACGGTGCCCACGAACCCCTCTCCGCCCGGCGGACGCCAGTTGCCCCAGCTATCGACGATGTAATACTCGATGAGCGGGTTCCTCGTCCACCCATAGACAGACAGGTAGGAGTTGCCGTTCGGCCGGTAGTCGGCCTCGTAGGTGACGATATTGTTCTTCCCGCCCGGCCTCAAGCCTTTACGGCCCAGCAGGTTGTTGATGTTGTTCCAATCCACGCGGAAGCCATCCGCCGTGTTGACGAGGCACCCGTTTCCTCGGTCCTTCCAGTATTCGAAGGTGAGCCCGCAATGCATGCCTGTCCTGTCGCTGCAGACCTCCAGGTCGGCCTCCGTGCACCGGGTGGGTGTGCCGGTCCCGGTCGTGGACGTGGTGCTGCTCGCGGTCGTGGTGCTCGTGGTCGAGCTGCTCGTGGTCGAGCTGCTCGTGGTCGAGCTGCTTGTGGTCGAGCTGCTCGTTGTCGTGGTGCTCCCGCCCCCGGACCCGTCAAAGCCCCCGGCCCCGCTCGTCGTCGACCCGCTCGTGGTGGTGCTGCCCCCGGCCCCGCTCGTCGTCGACCCGCCCGGGCCCGTCGTGGTGCCGGTGGTGCCTGTGGTGCCGGTGGTGCCGGTGGTGCCGGTGCTGCCCGCGGTCACGCCGCCCGTCCCAGCAGACGAGCTGCCCCCCGCCCCGCTCTCAGCAGATGAATCGTCCGGCCCCGCGCACCCCACGGCGACGAACCCTAAAGAGATAGTAAAAACTTTTAACAAAGTTAAACGCACAGCGCCTCCTTGGCTAGATGACTCAATTCCCCGCAGCCGCTCTCGTGATCATGGCTAGCACCAGGACTCGGTGGCGACAACGACCCGTAGAGCCCTTCCAGCCGCTGGTCCAAGTCCCGCCCTCGGCTCGATCCGGTTAAGTCGCGGACGAGGTCGCACAGCCGCCCCGGTACGGTGGGTCTGCGAACAGCTGCCGAGGCACGCGCTTCCCCCCGTCACCCTGGATCCTTGACGCGCTGGATCCTTGACGCGCTGAGTCGCGTGAAACAGCGCAAGAGAACTACATGAGGACGGGAATATGGGATCGGCTCGGGTCCCATCTTCCACGCTCCGGGCCGCCATGCTCTAATGTTGCGGTTCTTGGGAAGACGCTGCCTGTTCGGCGCCTTGCCCAGCCGGACAGGTCATCGGCCACCTGAGAGAGCTGTTGAGACCTCTCACCGTGGAGCGACCGGTCGCCGGCGCTCGGGGACGACCCCATGATGACCAGGACGTCGAGAACCTCGTCCCTCCTTGCGATCACCCTGGTCCTCGTCTCGGGCTGCGGTCGTGATTCGGCAGCTCCCTCGGACGAGGCCGGGTCGAACGGTGGAAGCGGCGGCGCGCCCTCGACCGGAGCAGGAGGAGCCGCGGGCTCCGGCGGGGCGCCAGCGGGCTCCGGCGGGGCGCCAGCGGGCTCCGGCGGGGCAGGGGCGGCGAGCGCGGCTTCGACCAGCGGCGGCTCGTCGGGCGCAAGCGGGGGCGCGCCGGGCGAGCCTCGCCCCACGGTGACCGCCGCTCCGGGCACGGAGCTCGTCCGGGTCGACACGGACGTGATGCACCAGTCCTTCGAGGGCTGGGGCACGAGCCTGTGCTGGTGGGCCGATCACGTGGGTGGATGGCAGGAAGCCAGGCGCAACGCCGTGGTCGACGCGGTCGTCGATCCGGTGAATGGCCTCGGCTACAACGTCTTCCGCTACAACATCGGCGGCGGGGAGAACCCGTCCCACGAGCACATGAAGGAGCACCGCGAGATGCCTGGATTCCAGAGCGCCGACGGGATCTTCACGTGGGCGAACGACGAAAGGCAACGCGCCATCCTCCTGCGCATCGCGGAGCGCGGAGCGGATCTGATCTTCGAGGCGTTCTCCAACTCTCCCCCCTACTGGATGACGAACAGCGGTTGCGCTTCGGGCAGCAGCAACGGCAAGGACAACCTCAAGGCGGACCATTACGACGACTTCGCCCACTACCTCACGGAGGTCGTCCGTCACTACAGGGACGAGCACGGGATCACCTTTCGCACGCTGGAGCCGCTGAACGAGCCCTTCGCCGACTGGTGGAAATCGAACGGCTCCCAGGAAGGATGCCACTTCGACCGGGCGAGTCAGGAGAAGATCATCCAGGAGGTGGCCAAGCAGCTGACCAGCAAGGGCCTCGGCGAGACGGCGGTCAGCGCGTCGGACGAGAACAGCATGGATGACGCCGTCCGGAACATCGGCGCCTTCGGCGCGGGGACGCTCGCCGCTTTCCAGCAGCTCAACGTCCACTCCTACGCGGGCAGCCAGCGCAGCGAGCTCCGGCGGCTGGCGACCAGGCTCGGCAAGCGGCTGTGGCAATCGGAGTCGGGGCCGCTCGGGCAGAACATCAGCGACGACACGGACGCGGCGCTGTTCATGGCGGAGCGCATCATCGACGATCTGCGCGAGCTGAAGCCGGAGGCCTGGGTGGACTGGCAGTCGGGCGATCCGTCGCGCAGCTGGGCGAGCTTCACGCTGAACGACCGCGAGCAGTCCTTCGCTCCCATCAAGCGCTTTTACATGCATGCCGGCTTCAGCCGTTACATCCGGCCCGGCGCGCGCTTCGTCGACGTCGACAGCGAGGACATGGTGGCCGCGGTCAGCGCCGACGGGGGCTCTCTCTCGCTCGTGGTCCGCAACGGCGATCGCAACGCGAGCCGCGGCTACACGCTCGATCTCACCCGGCTGCCCACGGTCGGTCCCGCCGCGGAGGTGCACCGCACCTCGCGCACGGAGGACCTCGATCGGCTCCCCGACATGGCGATCGAAGGCTATCGCCTGGTGGTGACGGTCCCGGCCTTTTCCGTCACCACCTTCGTCATCCCGATGCCCTGATTTCGCCTGGCTCGACATCCATGGTCGAGCGTCGGACCGTCCGCTTCACGACGCTGTGCGTCGGCGCGTCGTGCGGGGCGCTCGCGGGCTGCCCCCAAGGCCACCGGCCCGTGTCGTCAATCGACCGGATAGCCCCGCCACATCCAGCGCAGCGTGTCGGGGAGCGTCTGCTTGATCACCCTCCCGTCGCAGTGGCCGGCGCCCTTCGCGTAGACGAAGCGGTAATGGTACCCCTTCTCCTTGAGGACCGCCGCCACGCGCTGGTTCGCCATCACCCAGTTGTGGTGGCTGGCTTCATCCCGGGTGCTGCCGAGGTCGTTCTCGCCGACCTGCAGGAAGACGCGCAACGGCTTGGGCGGGCTGTCCCGGATGAGCCCCTCCGTGTACTCCCAGGCGCCGTCGGGATACTCGGCCTCGGTGGGCGCGATGGGGTTCTGCTGGTCGACGAACGTGCCGGCGTAGGTGACGATCTTGCGGTAGGTGTCGTGGCCGAACCAGCCCATGGTCAGCGCCGCCGCCCCGCCCGAGCTGCACCCGTACGAGGCGCGGCCATCCGGGTTGCTCGTGAACTTCAGGTTGGGGTACGCGGCGCGGACGGCCTGGTCGTTCTTGACCGCCTCGAGGAGCTCCGTATCGACGAACCTCTGATAAGCGTCCGACATGGTATCGTATTCGAGCCCCCGCTCGCTGCCGTACGAGTCGCCCCCTCCGCTCGCGGCGAAGATGGTGATGACGCTCGGGAAGCGGTTGTCCGGGTCCGCGACGAAGTTGTTGATCGTGTTGATGATCTCGTTCCTGTCCCGCGCGTCCTGGACGACCATGAACGGCGCCTCCGCGCCGTCGACGTACGTCGCCGGGATCGCGACCTCCACGCGGCGGTTGAAATCCCCCTTGGCGTTGTCGTTCAACGTCGGATCGTGGCCGGTGAAGATCTTGCTCTCCCGGGACGACAGGGTGAACGTGAACGTCCGCCCCTGGGGAACGCCGTCGATCCTCCTGATCTCCGGGGCGTCCCGGTAGTCAGGCCCGATCTCGAAATCGCCGTCGCCTTCGGTGCCGACCGGATCGACCGTCCCGCCCTGTCCTCCCCCGCCGCTCGGGTTCGGGTCGTCCGTGCCGCCCGCGCCCGAGGTGCTGCCGGTGCTGCTCGAAGAGCTGCTGCTCGAAGAACTGCTGCTGCTGCTGCTCGAAGCGCTGCTGCTGCTTTCTTTTCCTCCGCTGCCGCCCGAGCCGTCGGCGGCGTCGTTGTCGGATCCGCAAGCGGCGATTGAAAGCGCGACGAGGAGTGAGATACTGCACGGGATCGACCGGGTCATGGATCCTCCTGGGATGAAGTTGCCGCCCGCCATTGGCGTGTGCGGCGCCGACGTCAGGCCGCGGCGCTCGCGCGCCGGTGGCGGACGTAAAGCCGATTGAAGCCGATTGTGACGTTCGCGTGAGCGCGCAGGCGCCGCGAGGCAGCGCGGGTGACCGCCGACGAGCTACTCGGTGGTGAACCGGAAGACGGCCGTCTGCGCGTAGCGCTGGCCGGGCTTGAGGATGACCTCGTTCTTCCAGGCCGGGACGTTGATCGAGTTCGGGAACTTCTGCGGCTCGAGGCACAATCCGCTGTACTGGTTGTACACCGCGCCGCCCTTGCCCTTGATCGACCCGTCGAGGTAGTTGCCGGTATAGAACTGGATCCCCGGCTGATCGGCCTCGATCGTCAGCACCCGGCCGGTCTTCGGATCCTTGACCCGAGCCGCCTCGCGGAGCTTGTGCGGGTCGCCGCTGATGACCATGTTGTGGTCGAATCCGACCGGCTTGCCGCCCATCGCCTCCAGGTCCTTGCCGATCGGCTTGGCGGCGGTGAAATCGAGCGGCGTCCCCTTCACCGGCTTGGTCTGGCCCGAGGGGACGCCGGTGGCGTCCGGCGGGGTGTAGCTGTCGGCGTGCAGCGTCAGCTCCTGGTCGGCGACGGAGCCCGAGCCGTGCCCTCCCAGGTTGAAGTAGCCGTGGTGGGCCATGTTGACGATCGTTGTCTTGTCGGTCGTGGCCGACATCTCGACCCTGAGCTCGTTCTTGTTGGTGAGCGTGTAGGTCGTGGTCGCGTTGACCGTGCCGGGGTATCCTTCTTCCCCGTCCTTCGATACGTACGTGAGCTTGATGGACGGGCCGTCCGGCGTCTCGGTCGCTTCCGCGTCCCAGACGACCTTGTCCCAGCCCTTCTTGCCGCCGTGCAGCGTGTGGGCGCCGTTGTTCGCGGAGAGCTTGTAGGTCTTGCCATCGAGCTGGAACTGCGCGTTCTTGATGCGATTGGCCACGCGGCCGACCGTCGCCCCGAAGTACGGGCTGCTCTTCAGGTACCCGTCGAGGTTGTCGTGGCCGAGGACGATGTCGCCCATCTTCCCTGTCCTGTCGGGGACGTGGAGCTCGGTCACCGTCGCGCCGTAGGTCATCACCTTCGCGACCAGGCCGTTCGCGTTCGTGAGCGTGTAGAGGATCACCTCTTTGCCGTCGGCGTTGCCGAAGGGCGCCTTGGAGACGGAAGCGGGCTTTGCGTTCACGGCTTCACCACCAGGTGGCTCGGACTTGGCGGCCGGGGCCGCTGGAGCCGCGTCCGCCGCGGGGGCCGCCGCCGGCGCAGGCGCAGGCGGCGCTGCCGCAGGGGGCGTGTCGACGGCCTGCGCGCCGCCGCACGCGCCGGCGAGGCACGCCGTCATCGTCAATCCGAACCACGATCTCGTCCTACCCATCGCCATGCTGTTCCCTCCGCCACGATTGTCTCACCTGGATCGGCTCCACCTGAGCGAGCCCAGCGCAGGCGAGCCCCCGCGATCTCGTCACGGCCTGCGTTCACGACACCCGAGCGGAGCCGGCGCAGAGATCGATCCCGGTACAAAGGACCAGGAGTCCGGTGCGCACGACGGCTACCCGGGACAAAGCGAAACGATACCCTGAGACGAAATTGTGAACGTTCACATTCCCCATGTCAACTCAAATGAACCGGCGCGAGGCGAGCCTCGATCCCGAAATTGGAATCCACATCGAACAATACCGTGGCCCTGCGCCCGCCCTTTTGACGCGCCGCTCCGGAGGAGACTTGTCGGCCATCCGATGTCGAGCTTGGCCGGTCCTCCAGGCTGTGCCTCACGATGGCGCTCGCGCCGCTCGCGGCGTGCGCGTCGGCTTCCTCGACCACCGCGCCGTCAGCCGAGCATCACTCGAGCGAGCCGGCTCGCGAGCGGTGTCAGCGGGGTCTTGTTGGGTGCTCTGGGTCTGCGCAGTGCCCAGTTGAGGTATCGCCCATCACGATCGCCCGTACGTGCAACTCCTGCCCCGGCGACCAGTCGAACAGGATCAACTCCGCCGGCTCGCCGGCCTCGATCCGGCGCAGGGGCAGCCCGAGCAGGGCGCGCGGTCGGTTCGACGCCATGTCGATCGTGTCCGGCAGCGACGTCTCGCCCAGGTTGAGCAGGTTGCGCACGCACACGTCCGTGAACGCCCAGGAGCCAGCGAGGAAGCTGGTGCCGGGCACGACGATCTTGCCCGCCGGGAGGATCTCGAACTCCTGATCCCATTCGCGATACTTCCCCGGCGGCAGCCCGGCCAGGGGGTCCGCGTCGCACGTCACGATCAAACGGGCCGGCGTCTTGGCGCGGAGGATGCAGCGCATCACGGGGATGGGGAGGTGATGCCCGTTGGCGATGATGCTGGCCCAGAGCTCATCCGCCGCCAGCTGCTCCCAGAGGTAGTTGTCGTGCCGGGGCAGCATCGCATGGGAACCGTTGCCCAGGTGCGTGCTCATGCGTGCGCCGGCGCGGATCGCGTCGCGAATGCAGCTGGCCGACGCCGCAGTGTGGCCGATGGCGACGACCACGCCCGCCTTCGCCAGCTTCTCGATGAACGGCAGCGCCCCCGGAGTCTCTGGCGCCAGCGTCACCATCTTGATCATGCCGCGGGCGGCCTCGTCCTGAAAGCGTTGAAATTCCTCCCAGCTGGGTGGGCGGACATGGTGCCTCGGATGCGCTCCGCGCGGCCCGTCGTCCGGCGAGATGTAAGGGCCCTCCAGGTGAATCCCGACGATGGCCCGGCTCAACTCCCGATCCTCGTCGCACGCGGCGCGAAGGGTGCGGCATCCGTGCATCAGGGCATCGAACGAGCCGGTCACGAGGGTGGGGCAGAGCTGGGCGATGCCGTGTCGCTGGCACGTGTCAACGACGTGGCGGGCTTGTGCTCGTGTCAGCTGGAGGGAGTTGAAGCTGATCCCCCCGCAGCCGTTGATCTGCACATCGCATAAGGCGGGCGCGACCCAATCCGCCTCGTGATCGGCGGGGCCGGCGCCGGCGGACTCGACGCGCTGGATCGCGCCTCGCTCGCAGACGAGGTCGAGAGGCTGGCCCGTCCGATAATGCTTTGCCCGCACACGCATGACAGGGGGCCCCACGTCCGCTCGCGCTGCCCTCTCCCACAGGGCGAGGGGGTCTCGTCGACCTTCTGCTGGACGCGGACAGCGCCGTTCAACCGTTCATGGATCTGTCCGCGAGCCGGCGCGTCGGCATGTTGATGCTGAAGAATGAAGGGCGCAAGAGCGCCGGGGTGGATTGCTGATGGCCAGCGTTCACCGTCCGGATAGCTGGTGCCCTCGTCTCCTGTCCTCGTCTTGGCGTGTGTCCCAGGCGCTCCGCGGACACGCTTCCATCGACCCGTCCGGGATGAATCGACCGATTTGAAGGAGGTTGCCTTCCGGGGATCGTCTCCAGTTTCCGCCTCCAGGCGTGGTGGTCCGCTGACGTGGTGAAGCACCATGGTTTGCTGGCAAGCGGAAGGCATGGTATATCGTGACATGCAGAGAATTCGCGCTCAGCTGTCGTAGACGCAGCGCGGGCGACTGCATGCCGCGGATCGTCGGGATCGCAGAGGGGAGTTCCATGAGCTGCAATCGCGCCGTGCTGGTCGTGTTGTGTGCGGTATCCGGGGGAGCTTCTGCATGCCTCGTCTCTGCGCGGGCCCACGCCTCCGGCGCGACGCTGACGGAGTGGACCGCGCCGTATGGAACGATGTTCGGGTCCGGTGAGAACGCCGGCTGCCAGCGCTGTCATGCATCACCGCCGGCGGAGGAGAGCTTGCTCGTGGCCGGCCGGGACGAGCGCCAGACCCTCGTCGTCCGGCCCGGCCAGTCGATCCAGGAAGCGATCGACCAGGCGAACGACGGGGCCAGGATCCTCGTCCTGGCAGGCGTGTACCGGGAGACCGCCAATGCGACCAACGGCCTGATCATCAACAAGAGCGGCCTCTCGCTCATCGGGCAGAACACCCCGACGAAGCGCGTCGTCCTCGAGAACGCCGGCGGCCAGCGCAACGGGATCGTCGTCGTGCCCAGCGAGCGCAACGACTGCATGGGTTGCCACGAGAGCATGGCGCCGCCGTTCGAGCTCAAGCCTGGCATCCACAGCGCCGCGACGAGCGGCGAGCCCGCCCTGTACGACGTCGAGATCCGCGGCATCACCATCCGCAATTTCGTCAACAACGGCCTGTTCACGGAGCGCGTCGACGGCTTCCGGATCGTGGACGTCCACTCGGACAACAACAAGAGCTACGGGATCTTCCCTACGCAATCGCGCAACGGGCTCATCGCGCTGAGCAAGGCCACGGGCGCCAATGACAGCGGCATCTGGGTCGAGACCTCCGAGGACGTCCGGGTCACGCACAACCTGGTCGAAGACAACACCAACGGCTTCGAGGTGTCGAACAGCGACGACGTCGATCTCAGTTACAACGTGGCCAGGAACAACGCCGTGGGGTTCTCGGTCGTGCTCCTGCCGGGCATCTTCGACGTCCGGGCGGGCGCCAGGCGAATCGACGTTCGCGACAACGACGTGGTCGACAACAACAGGCCGAACACGGCGCGGCCAGGGAGCATTCTTTCGGCTATCCCGCCCGGAATCGGGGTTCTCTATGTCGGCGTGGACGAGTCGGAGATCTCGGGCAACCGTGTCTTCGGCAACAAGCTCTCGGGTATCACCATCGCGGACTACTGTGCGGTGGCCAGCGGCATACCGAGCCTCGACTGCCGGACGGATCCGTCCATCACCGTTCCGTACCTGATGGACCAGGACGCCCGCGACAACCACGTGGCGGGCAACACGGTGACGGGCAACGGCCTGGATCCAGGATCGCCCGCCGAGAACCCCTTCTACTTTGCCGCGAGCGACCTGACGTTGCTCACCGTGCCGGACACGCACGACAGCTGCTTCGAGGACAACACGTTCGGCACGTTCTTCTCGCTGATCGGGCTGTCTGCCCCGCCCGGCTGCGAGTAGCCGGCTGTTCCCCGGCGGGACCCATGGATCCCGCAGGTTCGCCGGGGCCCGCCCGGGTTTACTGGACCTGGATCGTGAACTCGTCCGCGAGGCGGCCGTTCACGTCCTTGAAGTACGCCGTCGCGCGCTTCGGATCCCCGCCGACGTGGAAGCGGATGAACAGGGCGCCATAGGCGGCGGTGCCCGACATGACCACGTTGTTCTTCTTCCACTTGTTGCCGGCGTAGTAGGAGGCCCACCACGTGTCGTCGTCGTGGCTGGCCGCGGCGTAGTCGCGGATGCCGACGCCGGCGAGGCCGGAGACGAACACGAAGTTACGGCTCGGGCCGAGCTCCACGAGGTCGTAGGCGCCTGTCTTGCCGTGGCCGGTCGCGGCGTTGCCGACGTCGGTCAGGGTCAGCGTGCGCGAGTAGGAGTGCTCGTGGCCGGTCGAGACGATGGCGCCGGCGTTCATGCACTCCTGGTACGCGCTCCAGCCGACCTCGTTGCCCTTGGTGCCGACCTGCATGTCGTTCTGGTTCTTGTGCCAGTTGCAGATGGACCAGATCGAGCTGTCGGCGGCGAGCGCGTCGCGGATGAAGTCCACCTGGTCGGCCGCGTTGGCGGCGCAGGTCGAGCGGAGCTCGCTCGTCCCGACGCACGACTGGATGATGTGCAGCCCGCGGAAGTTGCATGTCGACTTGACGCCGAGCTCGCCTGTGCAGTTCATCGACGGCACGGCCGCGTGGCGAGCCTGGATCTTGCTGGCGTAGCCGCTCGCGCCGCCCCAGGCCGCGGCGTCGTGGTTGCCGATGATCGCGAAGTAAGGATAGTTCGCGCCGAGGATGCTGTTGATCCGGTTGTCCCACGCTGTCGGGTTGTTCGCATAGTCGAAGTCACCGTTGTGGATGGTGGCCGCGGCGCCCTCGTCCTTGATCAGGTTGAGCACCGCGTCCGAGTTGCCGTTCGCGCCCTGGTCGCCGATGAAGGCGATCAGGAGATCGGGATCGGTCGGCGTGCCCGCGCCGCCGCCGGGCGCGCCATACGTGATCGTGAGCTTGGGCCGCTGCGCCACCGTGGCGTGCTCCGAAGACGCGAAGTCGATGCCATCGGTGTTCGACGCGCTCGCGATGAGAATGCCGTCGTTGGAGGTCCCGTCGACCCACGCCTGGACGAGCGCCACGCCGGCCGCGTTCAGGGTGATCGTCCTGGCGCCCGCGCTGCCGGTGACGCTGCCCACGAGGCTTCCGCGATCGGTCGAGCCCATCGCGCCCGCGGTGGCCCACGCCGTCGTGGAGGTCGCGTTGTTCCAGGTGACCTGTGACTCGTTCCACGAGCGCTTCACCTCGTAGACGCTGTACGTGTTCGCGGAGCCGTCCGTCACCTGGAGGGTGATCGACGCCGACTGGACGATGCTCCCCGCGGGGATGCCGGAGAGGGCCCATTTCAGCAGGCAAGATTTGTCCACGCCCGAGCCGTCGTCGCCGTCGGCCTCGCACGTGGTGGCTCCGCCGTAGTTCGTGGTGGCGGCGGCCTGCCGGACGGTCGCGTCGGTCGAGCCGGCGTACGACGAGCTCGGGAGCGACCCCTGCTGGAAGGAGACCGTGGTCAGCGTCTGCCGCGTTTCCAGGACCTCCTCGATGTACTCGTCATTGGCGCCGCAGGCGTGGATGACCGCGAGCGCCGGAAGGGCGGCGCAGAGGGTGCCCTTCGATCGTCTCGACCAGCTCGTCTCTCGGTGTTCGTGTGTGCCTGCGTCCTCTCGCGTGCGCGAATTCTGCATGAGTCTGTCTACCCTTTCTCCTGATCTCGAACGTAGGTGTGAGCGAGGCAGAGCCCGCCGCTCGCGATGGCAGCTCAGTAAAGATTGCCGGCGCACCGGAGGGCGAAATTGCCGGATGCGTCCTGCGTGCAGGTCGGTGCGGTGGTGCACTCCCTTTTGTCGCTGCTGCCAGCCGGCTTGACCACGTCGATCAGGCAGGTGCAGGAGGGCTCCGACGCGCAGGCGACGGCGACCGCTTTGCAGGAGCTCTGCGGCGGCAGCCGGAACAGCTCGTCGTGTTGATCCTCGATGGTCTGGCAGTACTCGCTGTCCGATCGGCAGAAGTAGCTTCCGCAGGCGAACGTCCCCGGCGGCGCTGCGCCCGCGCACTCCTCGCCGTTGCCGACGCTCACGCCGGCCCGCGCGGCCTCACAGGCGTTGGCGTAGGGGCGCCCGTCGCAGGCGCAGACCTCGCGCGGCGTGGCGGTGTCGCACGACGTGGGCCGCTCCTGGCAGACGCCGTAATTTCCCGGGACGACGCCGCCCTCTCCGCAGTCGCCTGGCGGGTAGTTGCAGTACTGATCCGCGGCGCAGAACGCGCCGCCGCAGGGCCCTCGGGCCGCGCCCGTTCCGTCGTCGCCGCCGTCCCCGCACGCCGCGAAGAGCGCCAGGAGCGCGGCGAGCGCGCCGAACGCCCCGAGCCCGACGCTCGTCGTCGCGCTGGTGCCGGGTTGCACCGCGCCATGCCTCACCGCACGTCGCACCGCCATGCACGTTGGAAGATCCATGCCGCCCCTCCTCTCACGTGGCCATCGGACGATCCTGGATGGCCCGTGTCGTTCGGCGGGCGGAAGGTAAAGGAGCTGGACGGGCCAGTGTGCAACAAGTCTGTGTCGGCGAGGGCGCGGCGCTGCGATCAGAGCTCCGGGATGCTGAGCCGCTCGGCAGCCTTGCCCCTACCGCGGACCATTGAGGCCTCCACGGCGTCATCGCTCTCTCTCGGAACGAGCGAGAAGAGCTGGCCGAACGGGAATTTGATCTGCGTGACCGCCGGATCCGCCCCGCGGTTCCCGGGCGCTGACATCACCGTTCGAGGCGCTCGAGCGCTGATCCGGAGCGCACATCCCGGGTCGTCGCGTCCGCGGCGTCGCCGCGGTAGTACGTCCCGCGTACCAGATCCCAGAGGGGGAAGGTGACGTTGAAGTTCCACTGCCGCATCAACGACGGCCGGTGGTGCGCGCCGTGGTGGCGCCGGAGCCGTGCCACGACGCGGCTGCGGCCTATCCTGCTCTCCGGCGGGAGGTGGTACGCGAGATGGAGACACTCGTACAGCACCATGTACCCCATGCACGTCGCCACGAAGAGCGATGCGAGGTTGCTTTGACCGGCCGCGCTGAGGGCGAGCGCGAGCGGGAGCGTCAGCGCGAAGACACCCGCGATGCCGTACGACGGGATCAGCACGAAGCCGAGCTCACGCGGTGTGCGGATCGCCATGTCGTGCTCGACGAACACGCGGTGGTGCACCGGCGTGTGCCGGTCGTAGAACGCCTCGAGGAAGCGCCGCCTCCGGTGGAGCAGACCCCGATGCGCCCGCCACTCGACGGCATTGCAAAAGACGAAAAAAAGCGGAATCGCGGCGAGCTCCGAGGTCCGCAGGCCATGCAACCGCGTCAGCGAGAGCGCCGCGAGCCCACACCCGAGGCCGACCGTGCTCGCGAGGTGGAGCCAGGGAGAGTACCACCGCGGCATCGACATGACCCGGCGCCGCCGCAGCTCGGCCCGGCCCGGGTCGTCGAGCGGGGCGGGGTCGGGCGAGCCACTCTGGTCAGACGCGCTCACTGGCCTGCCTCGCGCCCGGTGTCGAACGCCCGGTCCCAGAGCGCGGAGCTCACCCCGAAGCGCGCGCGCGGCGCGGCGTGGTGCCGGAGGTGATGGCGGCGCTGCGCCGGAAGAGGGTGCTCGGCGTCGCTGAGCAGGTGCGCCGCGAGATGGGAGAGCTCATAAAGAAGATAGCCGGCGACGAGCCCGGCCCAGAGCGGCGCGGCGCGAGAGACCCCCGCGGCCGCCGCGGTCGCGCAGAAGCCGGCGGAGAAGGCTCCGAGCGTGGCAGCGGGGGGTTTGACGATCGGCGTCTGGTCAGCGGCCTCGTGGTGCGCCAGGTGGATACGGGCGCCGAGGAAGGCGAGCGGGTGCTCCGCCGGCAGGTGGAAGAGGAAGCGGTGGAGCAGGTACTCAATCAAGGTCCAGCCCGCGAGCCCAGCCGCCCAGAAGAGCGCTCCGGCGAGGGCGCCGCCTCCGCTCCACACGCCGATCCCGAGGAGGAGCACCTCGGCTGCCGCGACGACGGCGAGCCGCCGCGCGTCGGCGGGGTCCCGGAACATGGCGCGACGCAGGGTCGACATGCGGCCCAGCCCTCACATGAAGATGCCATCGACGAGGGTCCAGGGCTCGCGCGTCAGGACGCGCCGGGCGAAGTCGAGGAGCACCGCGTTGAAGTCGCCCCGCGGATAACGCGCGAAGCCGTCGCGCACCGAGGCGGCGTCGAGGTCGTAGCGGCGCACACCGAGGGAGTGGTCCATCCACACCGACTGCCGGAATGCCGTCGATTCAGGGCACAACGCCGGCGTCGGGCGGAGGCGATGGTTGTAGAGGAGGCACTCGTCGGCCACGCGCAGGTCGTGCGGGGAGAGCTCGAACGACTTCGCGGCGAAGGCGCGGTGGAACAGCGAGCGGCTGCGCTGCATGTAGTCTCCGCCCCGCTCGTCTGGGCACAGCAGCCCGAGATCATGAATCATCGCCAGCGCGTGGAGCAGGTCGGGATCGGCCTTCTGGCGGCGGCGCTCGAGGAGCAGCATCGTGAAGTGGAATACGCGAAGACAGTGGTTGCGCAGCCCGTCGCCGCGGTAGGGGGAGAGCTCCTCGAAGAGCTCCTGCGCGCGTGCCCCGAGCGCCGGACGCGCTCCGAGGCGATGCGACAGTGCGGCGTCCGGCGTCGGCATGAGCTCGGCCATGATGAGATCCTACCACGGAGCGCGCCGGAGCTGGCGCGCAGATCGTCGCCCGTGCAGGAGACTCCAGCTTCCCGTGCCCCTCGGTTCCAGATCGTCGGTAACCCCCGCGTGAGCTGGTCCTCGTCGAGGTAGGGGGCACGCCGTCATGCGCGCGTTCACGCTCGCTTGCCCTCTCCTCGTCGCGACTTGAGCATGGACGGCCAATCGCGCCTTGATGAGCGCAGCTGTGGCGCCTGCGGCGTGCACCCCGGACACGTACAGAGGCATTCACGAATGCGTCGATCTCGGCGTCGATGGCGCGGTTCCGCAGGAGCGCGGCGCTTGACGCGCGATGCAGCGCCGTGGCACTGCTGTTCGCCGGGGAGGCTGAGATGTCGCCAGTTCCGCGTTGGTCGCTCCGGGCGTTGATCCCGCTCTGGATGTTTCTGGCTTGCGTGCTCGCGTCGGGCGGGTGCCAGTGCGCCTTCGGTGAGCCGCTTCCGGAGCCGCCTGGCCTTGTCGCCTGCCGGACGCAGCGCGCGCATGGCCCTGCCACGTCCCGTCCCGCGCCGGAGGTCGAGACCGTCGCCGCCGGCACCATCCCCGGGGCGTTCTCCATCACGAGCACCGGCGAGGCCGTGTACACCATGGGTCTGGCCTCACCGCCCTCGCGCGCGGGCATGGGTCCCGGGCTCCAGATCGTCTATCGCAGCGACGGCGGCGACGGCGTGCTCGGAAACGGCTTCTCCCTCAGCGGACTGTCCGCGATCACCCGATGTCCGAAGAGCCTCGCGCAAGACGGGGAGGTCCGCGCGGTGCGGTACGACGGAGACGACGGGCTCTGCCTCGACGGCCAGCGCCTCGTCCCCGTGGGAGAGGGGCCGGGAATCATCGAGTACCGCACGTTCCCGGACACCTTCGTCAAGGTGGTCGGACACTACGCTCCGGAAGGCGGCGCGCCCGCCGAGGCGCTCTTCTTCGAGGCCTATCTGCCCTCCGGCCGCGTCGTCGAGTACGGGCGCAACGATGGCAGCAAGCCGCTCGCGCGAGACGGCGTCCCGCGCGCGTGGCTCGCGAACGAGGCCCGTGACGGCCGCGGCAACGCCATGACGTACGCGTACTGCCTCGCCGAGGCCGAGGACGGTCATGCCGCCGAGTACGCGATCGACGAGATCCGTTACACGAGCTTCGAGGGCACGCCGTCTCTTGCGCCCACCCGGGCGGTGCGCTTCGTGTATGGTACCAAGGACTTGGCCTCGGTTCGCACGGGCTACTCGGGCGGCGTGGTGCTCCAGCGCTCGCTTCGCCTGGAGGAGATCCAGATGCTCGGTCCGGGCGACGCGCTGGTCCGGCGCTACGGTTTCCGCTACGAGCTCAGCCCGACGACGAGCCGGACGCTCCTCACCCAGGTCGAGGAGTGCGCGAGCGACGGGGTCTGCAAGCCTTCGACACGGTTTCAGTACAGCCGTGGAAAGCCCGGATTCGAGCGGCTCACGACGGACATCGACAAGCCGGTCTCCGAGAGGGCGAGCCCGATGGTGTTCGACATCGACGCCGACGGCCTCGACGATCTCGTGATTCCGGACATCGTCCCGGGGTCCAGCACGCCGTCGCATCCGATCACCACGTGGCAGGTGGCGCGCAACCTCGGGCCCAGCGCCTCGCCGTCCTTTCTCGCGGCGCCGGAGCGCGCCTTCCTCCAGGATTGGCTGTTCGCCGCCGATGCGGATGGACCGTCCGACCCGGCCCTTCTTCAGCCCGAGCTCGGGACGGTGCTCGATTACAACGACGATGGGCAGATGGACGTCTTTCTCCACGACGTCTTCGACACCAGGACCACATGGCACGTGCTCCTGTCCCGGCCGGACCGGACCTTCGCGCTGCATGACACGGGCATCCGCCGGCCGTTCCCGCTCGGGAGCACGCCAAGACCGCCGAGCCTGAGCAGCCCCGTCGCCTCGGTGCACCTCGCCGATCTCGACGGCGACTCGGTGCCGGATCTGATCCAGTGCCAGGACCACGTCGAGGAGCTGGTACCGGATCCGCGGTCCACCGTGTGGACCGTCCACCTCTGGAGGCCCGCGCGCGGCGCGACGCCCGCGGGGTTCGGCCCCACGGGCGAATCGATCGAGGTGCTCAGCGCCTATCCATGCGATGTGGAGCTCCACACGCTCGACATCGACGCCGACAGCAAGATCGATCTCGTCGTGCCTTCCCTGATGTTGTGGAATGACGGGACGCCCCTCATCGGAGAAAGCTACGAAGCGATCATGCGCCGGGGCGAGGGGCGCTGGGAGCTCATCGACACCAAGCTCCCTGTCGTGCGGCGCGGGGGCCGCGTCGTCTTTCTCGACGTCAACGGCGACGGCCTGCCCGATGCCGTCGAATCCGGCAGCAGCGACCACCAGCTTTATACCTACCTCAACACGGGGCCGACGTTCGTGATGTCGCCCTTCCGGACCGTCGACGCGTTCAGCTTCGGCGATCTGCTGGGGGCCCCGGATCACGACGCGCTTTTCCGCCTCGCGGTGCCGCTCGACTTCAACGGCGATGGACGGCAGGATCTGCTCATGCCCGTCCCACCAGGCATGCTGCTGAGTGGCTCCAATGTCCTCCCCTCCTGGGGCGTCCTGCAAGCGACGGGCGACCTGGCGGGGCCGCCGTTCAAGCTCGTCGATGCAGGGGTTCCTTTCGAGGCCAAGCTCGGCGACGCGATCACGCTCGCCGATCCGCGCGGGCCGCGCACCGGCGATCTCGACGGGGACGGGGCCCAGGACGTGATCCTGGCGCTCGGCGGCGTGTTCAACGTCTTCCAGAACCTCTCGGCCGACCAGGATCTCCTGGTCGCGGTCTCTGACGGGATGAACGCGCACGAGCCGACCGAGCCGGGCTTCGTGCCCAACGTGAGCATCTCGTACGGCCACCTGACCGATGCGCCGGTCACGAGCGGAGGCGCGGAGGAGGATCCTGAAAGGAGGAGCGCGCTCTACGTCGCGCGTTCCGGCGCGGCGGACGACTGCGGCTATCCTCGGCGTTGCGTCGCGGGCCCTCGCCGGGTGGTCAGCGCGTACGCGCTCAACAACGGCGCGGATCGAGCGAGGCGCTTCGAGGTCGGCTACCGCGACGGGCGCTACCACCGGCTGGGCCGCGGATTTCTCGGGTTCGGCGAGCGGATCGTCACCGACCTGGATACGGGGGCCGTGACGATCGACGTCTACGACCACGGCACCTTCGACGACGAGCTCCAGGTCTTTCCCTTCGCGGGGAGCGTCCAGCGGACGCTGCGCGGGGCTCCGGGGCTCGCGAGCCAGCCCAGGCCGGAGCTGATCGAGCTCTCGTTCCGCGACGTGACGCGGACGCTCGTGCCGACCAACGACGGCGCCACGTACTTCACGCTGCCCACCGAGCGCCGGGTGAGGCGAGCGCAAGGGATCTATCCGCCCCCGGGCGGGGACGCGACATCGATCGAGGTGTACGTGCGGGAGATCGAGCGCGGCGGCGATGGCGCGACGCTGCTGCGCGACTCGATATCGAAGGTGACGGACTTCGACACGTTCGGCAACGTGCGCGCCGAGGAGGTGTCGACGGAGGGCGTCGACCTGACGCTCGAGGTCACGCGGTCGTTCAAGAACGATACAGGGCGCTGGGCCCTCGGCCAGCTTGAAACGCAGAAGGAGTGCAGCGCGGCGGCCGGGATGTCGCAGTGCAGGACCCTCAACCGAACGAACACGATCTACGGCGAGGTGGAGACCGAGTCCACCGAGAGCGACGACGGCCTGCCGGACACGAAGCTGAAGCTCACCTATGCGCGCGACGCCTTCGGGAACATCACCGGCGTCACGGCGGAGGACGCCTTCGGGCACAAGCGGCCATTCAGCACGGGCTTCGACGAGGAGGGCATGTTCCCCGAGAAGTACGTGAACGCGGCCGGGCACACCACGCTCCTGGAGTTCGACGACGCGCTCGGCGTGCTCCTCAAGCGGGTCGATCCGAATCAGCTCGTGACGACGTGGGCGCACGACGGCTTCGGGCGGCTCGGCATCGAGAGGCGCCCGGACGGCACGACGACGACCGTCACCCTCGCTCGCAGCAAGGAGGGTGGCCCGGAGCAGGATGCGTGGCGGGTGAGGGAGCGGAGCATCACGACCGGCGGTGCCGACGATACGGTGGAGTTCGACAGCCTCGGCCGCCCGATCCGATGGCTGGGACACGGGCCCGAACCGGAGCCCTCGGAGGGCTCGGGCGATGCGAAGCGCATCATGCAGGAGATCGGGTACGACGCGCTGGGCGAGCACATCGCACGGCGCTCGGTGCCGGTCAGGGAGGACACGCCCGAGAGCGCGATCCTGTACGATCGCTACGAGTACGATGCGGCGGGCCGCGAGGTGCGCCATACGACGCCGTGGAACGCGGTCACGACGACGGCGTACGATGGCCTGCAGGTGCGCGTCACCGACCCGCTCGATCACGTGACGGTGACCGAGCAGGACCCGCTGGGGCGCATCAAGACCATCACCGACGCGGCCGACGGGATTACCCGCTACGCGTACGGCCCCTTCGGCCTGCTGCACACGGTTACCGATCCGGGCGAGGCAGTGACGCGCACGACGCGCGACGCGTTCGGCCGTGTCCGGCAGCTCGACGACCCCGATCGGGGCACGACGGTCTCGATCCATGACGGCTTCGGCGAGCTGATCTCGTCGACCGACGCGCTCGAGCGAAAGGTCACGTGGACGTACGACGCGCTCGGTCGACCCCGCTCACGCGTGGACCAGGACGGCGCGGAGAGCCTGACGACCACCTGGACATGGGACACGGCGGCGCACGGCGTCGGGAAGCTGCACACGCTCGCGAGCCCCGACGGGGAGAAGACGTACGGGTACACGGGCCGTGGCCAGCTCGACACGATCGCGCTCCGCATCGACGGCGAGCGCTCTCCCCTGGAGGCCAGGCTCGGTTATGACGACCTCGGCCGCGTCGAGACGATCACGTATCCGGCGCCTGCCGGCGTGGCGGCGTTCGTCGTGGCCCGCGAACGCGACGCACACGGCCATGTGCTCGCCGTGCGCGACAGCGGAACGAACCTCACCTACTGGCGCTTGGCGGACGTGGACGACGCGGGGCGCTTCCGGGAGGAGGTGTTCGGCAACGGCGCCGTCACGGAGCGGAGCTACTTCGCGGACAAGCAGCGTCTGAGGCACATGGCGACGCAGAGCGGCGCGGGGGAGGTGCAGGACCTGGACTATGGGTTCGACGATCTCCTGAATCTCACGCGCCGCACCGACGCGCTCCAGCCCGAGAACACGACGGAGCGCTTCCGGTACGATCCGATCCAACGGCTGACCTGCGCGTACTTCGGCGATCTCGAGAGCGCGACGGCGCCCTGCGCGCTCCGCTACGACTACCACCCGAACGGCAATCTCACCTACAAGTCGGACGTCGGCGACCTCTCGTATGACGACCCGCTGCACCCGCATGCGGTCACCGGCGCGGGTACGGACACCTTCGCGCATGACGCTGTCGGCAATCAGACCGCGCGGCCCGGCGGCACGACGGTGCGTTATACGCCGTTCGACCTGCCGGAGCAGATCACGCAGAGCGCGAGCGCCATCACGTTCGATTACGACGGCGACCAGCAGCGGATCCGCAAGACCACGCCGGAAAGGGAGACGCTCTACTTCGGCGATCTGTACGAGCGGGTCACCGAGGCGGCGTCAGGCGCCGTGGAGCACCGGTACCACGTCCACTCGCCGGAGCGCGTGGTGGCGATCGTGACCCGGGGAGGCTCGGACGAGGGTACGCGCTACGTGCATGTCGATCACCTCGGCTCGATCGATGCGCTCACCGACGAGGACGGCGCTGTGATCGAACGGCGGAGCTACGACCCGTTCGGGCAGCGCAGGAACCCCGTGTGGGGCGAGCGCCCGCCGGCGTCGTTCCCGAGCGAGACGACGCAGGGATTCACGGGGCACGAGAGCGACGACGAGCTCGGGCTCGTGAACATGAAGGGCAGGATCTACGATCCCAGGATCGGGCGGTTCTTGACGACGGACCCGATCATTGCGCTCCCGTCCTTCGGGCAGAGCTGGAATCCGTACAGCTACGTACGCAACAGCCCGCTCAATCATGTGGATCCGAGCGGCTTCCAGGAAGAGCCGGTGGAGGAGCCGATCCTGCCGGTCGACTCGGTGGTGCACCCGGAACAATACGCCGTGGATCTCTTCTACTCGCCGCCGAAGGCAAACCAGCCTGAAGAAGGGCCGCGCGAGGCCGTGGAGGTCGGCGCCACGACGGCGCCTATCGACGTGGGCACGACCGGAAGCTCGTCCGGGTACGTGCCGCAGCCGGTGACCGTCTCGCCGGAGCACTCGGGCGTCGGCGGCCCAGGCACCGTCGTCGGCCAGACCTTGCTGGGCGCCGCGGAGGGGACGCGCGACCTCGGAGCAGGGATCGGGCGGATGCTCGTGCTGAATGCGCTGACGCTCGGGATGTACAGCGGCTACGAGTTCGCCAGCGCGATGTGGGACGGCTACGACGAAGACGGCCTCGTCGGCGCGCTCAACGCCGTCAACCCGCTCTACCACATCGGCCGCGGCGCGGCGGACACGGCCCTCGCCATCGATCGGGATGACTATCGGACAGCGGGCGCGGCGGGGACCAAGACGATGGTGCTCGCCGCGGCCACCGTCTTCGGGATGGGAAGGGGGCTGGGGGCGGCGACGGAGGAGTCGGTGGTTGCGGCTCGAGCTGCAGGCGGAGCCCCGAGAGTCGCCGCATACGAAGTGGGGACCTACGACGCACTGAAAGCTCGCTCAGTTGTTGGGGATGCACTCGACATTCATCATGTGGGACAGGCGCACGCAATGGAGCAAGTCGTCCCTGGCTACAGCAGGGCTTCCGGACCTGCCATCGCCTTACCCCGCGGTGAACACGCCTTGGTTCCGACGCTCCGAGGGCCTGTATCGCTCTCACCGCGGGCGCTGCTCGCTCATGACATTTGGAACTTGCGTCAGTCCACCAATGTGCCAAACGGCCCACTCCAAGAGCTAGTTCGACTCAACAAGGAAATGTACCCTGGAGCCTTTACAAAATGACACCGGAAGAATTTGTCGCAGCGATACAAAAAAATGTCCTCGAAGCCGCAACCGAAGCGACGGTGGCAACATTGGAGCACCCGCCGGGGCGTCGGCCCGAGAAGAATCTTGTTGAGGCCAGTCGGTGGTTTGAAACCTTGTCCGACCAGGAGCAGGCGACGCTGCTCCGAGTGCTCAACATGGCGGCCCATCAAGCGGTTTTCGGCTTTCTCGCTGTCCTCGACGGCTCGAGAGTGATCGAAGATGACGCAGAGAAGGGAGAATTCAGGCTGATATTCCGAAAGGGGGGGCGCGAGTGGGAGATAAACAGTCCCAACGGAACGCCGCTGCACGACATCCTGAACCAGCAATTGAGCGATAAGAATATTTAGCATGATACCGCCCGGATCGCGGCATCATGGGCCCGTGACCGAGTGGAGGTACGATCCGATCCATCGGGGGAGCGCCCGCCTGCGTCGTTCCCGAGCGAGACGACGCAAGGGGTCACCGGGCACGAGAGCGACGACGAGCTCGGGCTCGTGAACATGAAGGGCAGGATCTACGATCCAAGGATCGGGCGGTTCTTGACGACGGACCTGATCATCTCGATCCAGTCCTTCGGACAGAGCTGGAATCCGTGCAGCTACGTGCGCAACAGTCCGCTCAATCACGTGGATCCGAGCGGGTTCCAGGAAGAGCCGGTGGAGGCGCCGATCCTGCCGGTCTACTCGATGGTGCGCCCGGAACACTATGCCGTGGAGATCTTCTACTCGCCGCCGAAAGCAAACCAGCCTGAAGAAGGGCCGCACGAGGCGGTGGAGGTCGGCGCCACGACGGCGCCTATCGACGTGGGCACGACCGGAAGCTCGTCCGGGTACGTGCCGCAGCCGGTGACCTTATCGCCGGAGCACTCGGGCGTCGGCGGCCCAGGCACCGTCGTCGGCCAGACCTTGCTGGGCGCCGCGGAGGGGACGCGCGACCTCGGAGCAGGGATCGGGCGGATGCTCGTGCTGAATGCGCTGACGCTCGGGATGTACAGCGGCTACGAGTTCGCCAGCGCGAGGTGGGACGGCTACGACGAAGACGGCCTCGTCGGCGCGCTCAATGCCGTCAACCCGCTCTACCACGTCGGCCGCGGCGCGGCGGACACGACCCTCGCCATCGATCCGGATGACTATCGGACAGCGGGCGCGGCGGGGACCAAGACGATGGTGCTCGCCGCGGCCACCGTCTTCGGGATGGGACGGGGGCTCGGGGCAGCAGAGGGATCGGCGGTTGCGGCGGGGGCGGTACGCGGGGCAGGAGCCACTCGCGAGCTCGCTCAGCATATTGCCAACGTCGAACGTGTGCCGATGAACTTCAGACGAACGGTTGTGCTCGTCGAAACGGCCGAAGGACCGACGCTGGTTGCTGGAGGCGCGAGCGATCTATCCGCCGCTCAAATCGCTGCGGCTCAGAGGCTCGGGCTGACTCCAGCACCACCGATGCCAGGAGTTCATGCTGAGCCAACCGCAATTTTCGGAGCCGGAGAGCTCGGCCTGACACCTACGTGCGGCGTAACCACCAGCACCATTTGCACAGGCCCCCGGTGGATGCACTGAGTTTATCGAAGGCCTCGGAGGCCGCGTCACCGGAAAGCACGCATTCGAGTTCTAATCATGAAAGACGACACCCTTATTGGCGCGATCATCAGACGAGCAACAGATCCGACGACCCGCACGGATTGGCCGGACCGAGACACGCCTGAGCTAGCTCAGTGCGCCACATTGGAGCAGGTGGAGCGAGCCGAGAAAGCATTGAAGTGTAAGCTCCACCCATTGCACCGAAGGCTGCTCCAAGAGGTCGGAAATGGTGGATTCGGTCCAGCGAATGGTCTCATTGGCTTACCGGGAGGCAAAGTTGATGACGACGGTCGATCGGTCGTAGAGCTCCGCGAACAGCTCTTCGCAGACCCTACGGGTGCTGGTGTACCTGCGCAGGTAGTCCCTCTCTGCGATTGGGGCTGCGGCACATGGTCGTGCATCGACGAAGACACTGGACATGTGCTGATGTTGGACGAGACAGGCCTCGCCGACACGCAGATATCGCTTCATGACTGGATGGCTGACTGGGTCAATGGTGTTTCACTCGCGGAGAGGCTGTTCACATTTGAGGAGCGTTCAGGGATCAATCCGTTCACCAGGGCTCCGATGACCGCGCGACTTCGAAGCCGTCCAATCGGCGTGCCCTACCGTGGACGGACCAGCTGAACCGCCCGTTCAGCGCTCCGACGAGGTGCGGCACGCGCGGTGGATCGCAGACCATGATCGGGGCACGACTACCTTTACCAGCAACGCGGCCGGTCGACCGCGCATGCGCGTGGACCAGGACGGCGCGGAGAGCCGGACGACCACGTGGACGTGGGACACCGCCGTAACATATGAAGTCAAGGCTCTCTCGTTGATGCCTTGACCGATGACCGCACCTATTCGCGAAAGCGAAGCGTCTTGATGGCGACGCCATCCTCCCCCCTGATCTCGTCGCCAGACCAATCCCAGCTCACGCCGCCCTTACCCGGCGGTCCCAGTTCATACCTGACGCCCTCCAGCGTAAGCTGGTCCTCGTCGAGGTAGGCGATGCCGATCGAGTCGCCGCCGCGCCCCGGGCCGCCGTAGCCGCCGTCGCCTCCTCGGCCTCCTTCGCCGCCGCCGCACGACCAGGTGCCGTCCCCCACGGCCCCGCCTGGCATGCCTCGGCCCCCGTCGCCGCCTTGCTGTGGCTCCCCGCCATCGCCGCCCGGCCCCGCAGCCAGCGTCTCGATCACGCTGTCGCGCACCGTCAGCTTGGCGTGAAGCACGGCGATGCCGATGCTCGGCTGGCCGTTCCCGCCTCCTCGGCCGCCTCGACCGCCGCAGCCCCCCGCGCCGCCCGAACCACCGCCGGCGCCTCCCTTGGAGGCCACGTCGCACACGGCGAGCCCGCCGCGACGGCCGCCTCCCCCGCCACCGCCCTGGCCCGGCATGCCGCGGCCGCCCTCGGCTCCCTTGTCGCCCTCCCATCCGGTCTCGGCAAGCCGCCCGATGCCCTCGCCGGGTGCGCCGGCGGCGCCCCACTTCCCGCGTTTCCCGGCAACGCCGCTGTAGCAGCCAACGTCTTCGCGGTCGCCGAGTCCTCCTTGCCCATCGTGTCCGGGGTCCGGCGCGGGAACGGGCTCGCCGGCCTCCCCATCTCCGGCGCCGTCGGCGCGCCCGTCGCCTCCCTTGCCACCGACGCTCGGGAGCCCGCCCTCGCACGGGTTCACCACCGCGGGCCCGCCGACGACGGTGGCCGCCGAGCACGCATCTCCGCCGTAGATGCCGTGCGCCCCGTCGGGTGCCTGATACGGCCCAGGCCACCTCTCTCCGGGGGCACCCCCATTCCCGTAGGATGCGCTGATGTAACTCCGGGTGAGCTCCACCGCGGCGCCCGACCGAACGAGCATCCCGAGATATTTTCCGCCCGCAAGGTCTATGTGGTCGATCCTCGAGACTCCATCCGCCGCCCCGGTGTCGCCGGCGCCCGCCGGCTCGACGGTAAGGGCAATGGCGAAAGGTTTCTCACGGACGACGATGCCGGTCGTGACATCCTCCTTGAAGCGTTCAAACGTTTGGCTATCAAGGCCCCCGTAGAGGTCCACGCCGGAAGGTAGGACGACGGCTCCTTCGAAGGCGTCGTTGCACGCGAACACCCTTCCTCGACCGATGCGTGCCAGGGCAATCGCACGATGGAGAGAGCGGACCGGCTTGTCCTTCGTGCCTGGATTCGCATCGTCGCCGCCAAAGAAGGGTCCGGTGACGAACACGCCACAGCCGTCGTCGAACCGATCGGCCGCGAGGTGCTCGAGACAGACGGCTTCCGGCGGTGGTTCGTCTTGGCACGACGACGTGAGCGCACACGGCGGTCCATCGGCATCCATGGGGCCTGGCGCGCTCCCGCAGCCGACCGTGCCGAGAGGGAGTGCCAGGAGCAGGACAATCGTGCGTCTTGACATCATCGGTATTCCTCGACGGCGGCGCCGCGGTGAACGATTCAACGGGGCGGCTCGTTCGCCGCACCGAAAGGATAGAGGTGGCCCCGTGGGCCGCGCGCGCCTTTGCCCACCTCGTCATTGACATCGGTGTTGCCTGCGGGGCCGCCTTCTCCAGCTGGCCCAACCTCGAAGGTCGTGCCCGGCAGGATGGTCAGATGGGGGACCACGTACGCGATGCCGATCGCGGCGCCGCCAAGCCCGCCACCGGCGTCACCGCCGTGGCCGCCGTCGCCTCCTTGGCCTCCGGGGCACGCAGGCCACATATCACCTCTCGTTCCCCCCCCATGACCACCAGTCCAGCCGTGCCCGCCCGGTTGACCCGTTCCGCCGACCCCGCCCTTGCCGCCGTTGCCCGCGACAACCTTCGTGGCGTTGAGTTCCAGCTCCGAGTCCTCCAGCGCGACGATGGCGATGCTCGCGCCGCCATAGCCGCCGCCCCTGCCTCCGTCGCCGCCGCAACCCCCGCTCCCCCCCGAGCCGCCAGCCGCACCGCTTTGGGGGCGGCCTACCGGGCACGCAACCATGGGCCCGCGCGACTTGCTGCCGCCCCCGCCGCCCCCCCCTTGGCCGACGCCGCCCTTCTCTCCATCCTTACCGCGGACGCCGACCCATCCGTAGATGTTGAGGTAGCCTTCACCTACCGCGCCGTCAGCGCGGCCACGGCTTGCACCGGGCGCGCCGTCTGCCCCCTTCGTGCATGGATCGCTGCCCGCGCCGAGCCCCGCAACCCCGTAGCCTTGCGGATTTTCCGCGGGCGCCGGCTTTCCCGGTGCGCCATCGCCGCCGACGTCGAGTCCGCCGTCGCCGCCATATCCGCCCGTCGACTCGATGCCGTCTTCGCAGGAGTTGACAACCGGCAGGGCGCCCACAGCGGCGTCCACGGTGCAGGCGGGCGCGCCGTCGTTCCCCAGCTCGCCGTCCGTCGCTCGATGGCTCGGCGCGTCCTTGCCCGCCTCCCCATCCTTGCCGTCGCCCGCGATGACATCGCTCGACGCCACCCTCGCCTTGGCGCCCTGGCTCAAGATCATCGCGATCGACGACTTTCCATCGCTCGCGGAGGCGTCGGCCGCCACGGCGCGCACGCCGAAGATCACGGAGGTCGCGTCGTCCCCTGCGATGCCCCCGTCGTTCCCCCCGAGGACCCGCAGCGGGATCCCCACCGCCGGAGCGATGATCGTCGGGTGATCCGGCCCGCCGAACGACCCTTCATACGACCACTCGCCGTCCTCGCAGAGCCGCCCGCCCCAGAGATCGACGCCCGAGGGCAACGCGAGCGCCTCCTCGAACCTCCCGCCGCACGCGTACACGCGCCGGGTCGCTGCCTCGCCGTGGCCTCGTCCGTGCGCGGCGAGCCCGACCGCGTGTTGCAAGGTTTTCACGGGCGCATCCTTCGTGCCGGGGTGCTCGTCGTCGCCGTGCTCGCTGACGAACACGCCGCACTTGTCGAGCGCTGGCGCTGTGCTGGGGTCTCCCGCGCACGGGTCGAGCGGAGGCTCCGTCTCGGGAGCACACGCCAGCTTTTCCGAGCAATCATCGGAATAGTTAGCGCAAGCTGTCAGCGTGCCAGCTCCCCACAAGCAGACTGCCAGAGCGATGACCGACCTCACGGCGCCTCGGCCTGCCAGCGCCGCCGTTCTCTCGGCCCCCTGCGTGTTCACCATTTCCCCTCGATTCGCGCGCCAATTTCGCTCCCATTCGCCACGGGCGAGACATGGACTCGGTCTCCAGCCGGTTCGAGTCCCAGGAAAGAGAAGTCCGTGAAGAATGACGCGGCGGTCATGGCCCCGAGGACACCGCCCGTGATCACCGTGGCCAGCCCGGCCCGGCCGTACGTGTTGCGCGCGTCCTGAAGGCGCGCCAGCTCGCCACATGGCGAGCTCCGAGGCGCTTGCCAGCACATCGACGCGCTCGATGACGGCTCGCTTTGGAGCCGAGCTCTGCGGGCGCTCAGATCGTCATCGAGCTTGCCCGCCCGAACGATGAGGATGGTGCCCACGGCCACGCCTGCCGTCGAGACGGCGATCCCCGTGATGCGTAGCGTCCCCGGCCAGGAGGCCCACGGGCTGGGAGCCTGCGCGCGCGCAGCGGGCAACCTGCGTGCGGAGGACGGCGCCGCTGTCGCGATCTCCTTGGCGCTGCTCGCCTCTTTGGCGCTGCTCGCCGCACTGCGGGGCAGCTGCATCGTGATCTCGTGCTCCGCGCCTGCCACGGCGAGGAACGAATGGAGCGCGTCCTCACGGCCCGGTGCGCGGGCCCGCACCATGTGTTTGCCCGGCTCGAAGAAGCGTGTGTAGGTCCGTGCAATCTCGCCGATGCGCTCGCCGTCGATGAACACCTCGGCGTCGGGCGGATCGACCCCGAGCACGAGCGTCGCGATGTGCTTCGCTGCCTCGCGCTGACCTGCCTCGAATCGGCGCCGGAGCGCGTCCGGCAGCGTCTCGCGCTGTTGCAGGCTCCTGGAGAGGTGCTCGGCCGCGTCGCGGTACCTGTGCAGCGCGACCTCGCAAAGGCCGAGCTCACCGGCAAGCTCCGCGCGCTCTCGCTCGGTGCTGGTCGCGGGGTCCGCGGCCTCGAAAGCAGCCTTGTAGGCGGCGTGCGCCTCGACCCACAGCCCGGCATAACGCGCTCTCTGACCGCGGCGAACATGGTCCTTCACCGAGGAGCTGCCGCTCGGTTTCGCCTTCGCTTGAATGTCGTCCGCGCTGGCGGAGCGCGTGAGGCCTGTCGCGATCCCGAGCGCAAGAAAGATCGAGAGCGAATGCGCGATGTAACGCATCCAGTCACGCTAGTGATGCCGTCCTCTTGGCGTCAACCGACAGAAATCGCCAGATTTAGTCCGTTTTGGTGAGAATTTTCGGTCGGTTAATTGAATGCGATCAGCCAACGCCATGCCCGACTGGATGTGATTAATGGTGTTGCTTTGTGCTACATTGTCCGACCAAAATTGCTCGGCGGTTCATTTCTTTGAAGCCTTTCGACCCGCTCAAGTGTGCTGCTTACCGTGGACAAGCCAGCGACCGTCTCCCCCGGCTTCGAGCTCTTCCGGCGCCTCGCCAGGCGCCACGGCGTGCCGGCGCGAAGCGCCGAGGATGTCGCTCAGGAAGCGCTGCTGCGGGGGCTGGAGGCCGACAAGCGGCTCGACCCGGGGGGAGACCCGGCCCCGTACCGCGTCACGATCGCCGTCAACCAGGCGCGCAACCACGTCCGTGACGCGCGCTTCCGCGGCGAGGTGCTGACGTCGTTCGATGAGTGCGAGCTCCGAGACGAGTGCCCCACGCCGGAAGAGCTGCTCCGGAGACGGCAGCAGGAAGAGTTCACGCGGCAGCTGATAGACCAGCTCGATCCCAAGTACCGGGAGCTCGTGATCAAGCACGATCTCCAGGAGGTCCCGCTCGCTGAGATCGCCGCCGAGCAGGGGCTGCCGCTGGCCACGGTGAAGACGCGACACTGGCGGGCGCACAAGGAGCTCCGGGTGCAGCGGGAGCGATGGCAGGCGCGGGAGCGCTCGCAGGGAAGGGACGATCGCGCCTTCCTGTCGCTCGCGCTGGGGTTCCGCCGCCACGCGTCGTGGGTGGCCTCGCTGCGCCATCTGGGCGTGAGGATCCTCGTTCAGTGCGCGCTCGTCCTGCTGACCGGCGCGATCGTCTCCGCCGTGCCGCCCTTGGCCGACCTGGAATCATGGCTCGGGGCGGCGGTGGTCCGCGTCCCTGTCACCCCACCCGCAGCGCAGGATGCTGGGGCGTCCCCTGCGCGAGGCGGCGCGCACGGCGCCGCGGCGCCCTCTGCGCCGATCGCGCACGAGATCTCGTCGGTCAGGCATCAAGGAAGCGCACGCGCGCAGCCGGCTGCGAGCAGCACACCCGCTCCCTCGAAGAGGACCAACGGCCGGCCCGTGGCTCCGGCGAGGGCCGTTCGACCGACCGTCAGCGAGCACGAGAGGAGCCTGATCGACCAGGCCCGGAGGGCTGTCGAGGCCGGCAACGCCATGGCCGACGTCGAGGCGCTCCAGCTGCTGAACGTCCACGCGCGGGAGTTCCCCGATGGGCTGCTCGCCGCCGAGCGCGAAGCGCTTCTCCGACAGCTACGCTGAGCCCTCGGCTGTCCTCTGACAGCAAGCAGGCGGTGACGCTGGTGAGGTCTTCGGACAGCACAAGGCGACGATCCGCCTTGTTCCCGACAAGAACGGTCATGTCCAGGAAACGAAACGCGATGACGACGATGGAGGATGTGCTCGGTGCGATGTGGCTCATTTCGCCGCTCGGGCTCGCGATGATAGCCTGCGTCGCGATCGGCTTCGCGGTCACCGCGCGCGAAGCGCTGGGACGCGAGCGCGGGCTTCGCGAGGCGCGCGAGCACGCGCATGATGACGAGGTGGCAGTCCTCACCGATGCGAAGGAGCAGGCTGCGGCGGAGCGGGACCGATACCGGCGCTTGCTGGACTGCCACATCGATGCGGCGCTCGCAGAGCTCACAAACGTCCGCGCGCGCCCCATTCCCGGGCCAGGCAGGGTCCTCGAGTCGTTCTGCGCGACAAACCCTTCGTGGAGGAGAAAGCTGGCCGAGAGCACGGGGCTATCGACGAGGGAGGTGGAGCAGTTGTTAAGGAGCGACCTTCCCATGACCCCCGGCCTTGCCCGGCAGCTGGAGGCGTTCACCGGCACACCCGCCCGGTACTGGGAGCGCCTGTGGCGGCTGCACGAGGACTACCGGGCGGACGCAGAGGAGACCGCGGTGATCCAGGTCGGCGAGCCCGTCACCAGGCGCGAGAGCTCGGCGCGTTCCGCGTCGTCACCGGCGCCGAGCTCGGTGCCGCCGCCTCCGCTCACGATGCCTCCCCGCGCGCCCGACGTTCCTCCGCCCGTGGTGCCGTCTCCCGAGCTCGCGGCCAGGAGCCCGCGGGCGAAGCTCCCGCCGCCACCGCTGCCGCGGCTTCGGTCGCCGCTCCCTGTCCGCTCCGCCACGGGGGAAGAGGTCGCCCGTCGAGCTGGGACGTTGGCGAGCATCCCGCTACAGCGTGACGAAGGGGGGGCGAGCTCCGCCGACGCGTCGGATTGGGAGGAAGCAGAGCGCTCTCCGCTGAACACGACACTTCCGGGAGTAGGGCGCCATGGGTGAGCGCCACCGTGCCGCGGATGCGGAGGACGTGGCCATGCGCCCCGGGGCACGCGTTACATTCGATGTCATCGTGCAGCAAAGTTCGATGATCAGGGACAGGCTGCGCCGGCTCCAGGTTCCAGAGTGCGATCGCGATGATGTGATGCAGGAGATCCTGCTCTCCGTATGGAAGACAGTTGAGGCAGGACGCGTTCCTGCGCGCGAGCACCTGTCGATGAAGCAGGCGACAAGACGCTGGTTGGATGTGGTCGTGTGGCACCATACGACGCACTACAGGGAATTCCAGAATCGGTGGGAGAAAGGCCGCGATTCCTATGCGTATTCGGCGATCGGTGACCCGATGTCGTCGCCGTCCGGGCGCGTGGAGGCGCGGCTCAGCCTCCGCAACCTGGAACGGATCGATCCCGCGCTGCGCGACGTCGTGGTGGACTTCGCTCTGGGACTCACCGCGGAGGAGATTGCGGCCGAGCTCGGTCAGAACCCCAGCACGATCCAGGAGCGTCTGGCGCGCGGAAGAGAGCGGCTCCGGAGGGTGCTGCGCTTGAACGATGCCCCGACGCTGCCAGCCATCAGGAGCATGTTGGCGAGCACGTCACCGCTTCGGGAGCCGAGCAGTGAGGGCTGACGGCCTCGGTCACTCCAGGTCAGGCCGCGCGCTGCCCATGCCGATGGCCCACGCCATCGTGTAGCGCGCGTTGATCTCGCACCGCGGGTTCCAGCGCAGCGCGCCCTGCTCGTCCTCCCAGCGGAAGGCGTCGATCCCGAACGGCCCGAAATAGCCCGCGCCGGCGAGCGCCTGCCCCGCCTCGAGCGCGGCCTCGACGAGCCCCCGGCGCTCGCCGTCGCCCAGGTCGCCCTCGCCGGCCAGGGCGGCCCCGAGGTACGCCCCGTTCGCGTCGCAGCGCTGGACACACGGGTCGCCGAGGTGCACCGCGCCGCCGCGGGCGACGTGCCCGTGCAGCGAAAAGTCGCCGCGGCGCTCGACCCACGGTTCGACCTGCAGGCCGCTGTCCGGCGACGCGGGATCGAGCGACGCGGCGGCCCAGGGCCGCGCGTCGGGCAGCAGCGCCCCGCGGGCGACCCGGCGCCGGCCGCGCCCGGCGAACCCGAACGGCCGCTTGAGCAGCCAGTGGCCCGTCGGCGTGGGCTCCGCGATCGCGGCCTCGAGCTCGGCCAGCGAGGCGACATAGCGCGCGCCGGGCAGCGTCTGGCCGAGGTCCGCGCAGAACCTCCGGTGGTTGACGCGCCGGAGCACCTCGAGCGGCGGCGCCTCCGCGAGGGCGACACCGGCGCGGCCGAGGAGGCGAAGGGCGCGGGGCGTGGGGCACCACGCGCGGCCGACGAGCGGCGTTCCAGGAGGCGCCGGCGGCACGAGGGGCGAGGGGAGCTCGGGGCTCAGCACGACGTCGCCGGGGCGCAGCAGGGCCGAGACGCGGCCGGCGAGCTCGGGAGCCCGGCCGGCGACCGCGGCGCGCGGGGTGTACCCCGCGGGGCGCGCCAGCTCCTCGTCGGCGTCGAAGTTCAGGACCCAGGCGCTCGCTCGGTCCATGAGGCCAGCGCGTCGAGGAACGGCTCGGAGAGGCCGGTGCGGCTGCGGTCGCGGCGGTTCATCGGCTCGCCCCGCATGAGCAGCGGCGAGAGGGGCGGCGGGATGTGGCGGACCCAGGCCTCGAAATCGCTCGGCCCGCGCTGCGCGACGTCCTCCGGCCCGCGCGGCGCCGCTTCACCCGCGGCGGCCGGATCGCCTGCGGCAGACGTGGAAGGCGCCGCCTGGCCAGCGCTCCCGCTCGCCTGCGTGAAGCGGCGGAACCAGCGGACCCCGAAGCGCACGTGCGGGATCTCCTCCGCGCAGACCCGCTCCGTGAGCGCGGCGCCCTCGACGTCGCCGATGGCGCGGAAGCGCTCGGCGAAGCGCGCCGTGTGGTCGAGGTTGCCCCCCTCGAGGCCCATGCCCATCACGGCCACGAACTGCGCGGGCGACGCGGCGGCGGGCACCCGCGTCCAGAACCAGTCGCGCACGGGGAAGTCGCCGAAGCGGTGGCCGATCGCGGCGAGGTACGCGGCGTAGAGCCGCATGTGGCGCGCCTCGTCGAGGGCGATCCGGACGAGGCCGCCGCGGAAGGCGCGCGGCGTCTCGGGGAAGGCGAGCAGCGCCCAGGCCATGAGCTCCGCCGCCTGGAGCTCGTGGTGCAGGAACGCGTGGAAGAGCTGCGCGCGGCGCGCCGGGTTGCGCAGCGCCTCGGGCCCCGGGCTCTTCTGCGCGCGCTCCGAGATGCGCAGCGCGGCGGGCCGCCCAGGTCGCTCGAGGCGCCGCGGCGGGGCCGGCGCGGCGCCCGACGCCGACAGCGTGGCATCCGACTCCCAGAGGGAGGGCACGGGCGGCGGAGACAGCTTGTGCTCGAGGTCGGTCGAGAGGACGTAATCCCAGGCCCAGCGCTCGACGGTGCCGGGCGGCGGCGGAGGCGGGTCGCTGGGCGGCGTGGCGGGAGACATCATGGCAGGGCGGGGCAGGGGGGACGCCGCTCCCTACCACAGCTCGACGTCGCCGGCGGAACGCCGTGGCGTCCGCCAGGAGAGAGCCATCCTGCAGCGTTCAACATGGAATATTGTTGAATTTTATTCCGGCGTTCCCGCCTTCGTGCCCGCATCCGGCGCCCTTCCACCGGGCGCACCCCGGCCGCGGGCAGTGGGGACGGCATGTCGGGCTATCTCGGTGCCGGTGGGTTTGCCTTCCGCACCGAGGGGTCGTCGTCGCGGCGCTCTCGTGGCGTTGGCGGGACGCTCGCGGTAGCGCCTGCGATCCATCTCCTCGCCCGGGCCGCGCGCGCCGGCAGGAACTGCCGCGAGGGGGAGAATATTCCCCGATCCTCGTGGCGGCCGCGGCGCAGCGCCGGGTCCTCGCGCTCGCGATGTCACGATGACAGAGGCCTCGGTGACTCGACGACATTTTGCCGGGGAATAGGCCGGAGCCGCGACATTTGCGCGGAAATGGCCGCTGGAGCAGCGTGGCTTACGGCTTGCTCCAGGGAGATCGCATGAAGGCGGAGCGGCGTTCCCAGGCGGTCGACAGGAAGCGCGAGGAGCAGACGGTGCTGGTCATCGGGGGCAGCGGCGGCATGTCGAGCCGCTACCGCGATGTGGTCGAGGAGCACGGCTGGTCGCTGCGCCATTACGAGAACCGCGTGCCGCCGGGCGCGCGCCACGGCGTGGGGAGGATCGCGCTCATCGTGATCATGGTGACGATGGTCTCGCACGCGCTTCGCGATCAGATGCAGAGCCTCGCGGCGGATGGCGCCCCGGTCGTGTACCTGCGCAGCGCCTCCGTCTCGGCGCTGCGGGCCGCGATCGAGCAGCGCGCCGCCTGACACCACGTCGCGCCGCCGCGGCGAGGAGAGGACCTCTCCCCCGGAGCCGGCGTCGCGCCTCCTCTCCTGCTGCTCTCCTCTTCCGCCCCTCCTCGAGCATGTCTGTCCCGCGCTCCGACGCCCGCGCTGTCACGGAGACAAGGGCCTTTGCGATTCGAGGACAATTTGCCCAGGAATAGAGCCCGATACCGAGGGTTTTGCAAGAAACGGCGAGCTGGAGAGCGTGGCTTGCGCCTTGCTCCAGGGAGATCGCATGAAGGCGGAGCGGCGGAGTCAGGGGAGCGACGGGAGGCGCGAGGAGCAGACGGTGCTGGTCATCGGGGGCAGCGGCGGCATGTCGAGCCGCTACCGCGATGTGGCCGAGAAGCACGGCTGGTCGCTGCGCCATTACGAGAACCGCGTGCCGCCGGGCGCGCGCCACGGCGTGGGGAGGATCGCGCTCATCGTGATCATGGTGACGATGGTCTCGCACGCGCTGCGTGACCAGATGCAGAGCCTCGCGGCGGACGGCGCTCAGGTCGTGTACCTGCGCAGCGCGTCCGTGTCCGCGCTGCGGGCCGCCATCGAGCAGGCGGCCGCCTGACGGGAGGCGCCGCGCCAGCGCGCGGACACGCCACGCAGCGCTCAGCGCACGCCGACGAGGCGCTGCATGAGGCGCTGGAACTCGGGGACCGAGAGGTCGATGTGCTCGACGACGCGGCCGTAGAGCGTGGCCGTGGGCACGTTGCGGCCGTTGAACTCCTTCTCGAGCTCGGAGAGCTTCCACAGGATGATGCGCTCGGCGCGGGTCAGGCCGTCGCGCACGTCCGGGAGCTCGTCGAGCGGGGATCGCCTCGGGGGCATGGTCGGGCTCCGATCTAGGCTTCCTGGGCCGGGCTCACTGCACGACGCCGAGCACGCGCTGCTGGCGCGCGAGCTCCGCCGCGTTCTTGAGGGCCTCGAACAGCTCGCGCGACGCCGGCAGCCCCCGGATGACGAGCTCGGGATCGCTCGCGTCCTTCGTGAACACGCGGATCTCCGCGACGTCGAGCAGCCGCTGCATGAACGTCTGGCGGAGGTCGATGTCGAGGACCCGCCAGAGCTGCAGGGTCTCGATCCGGCGCGTGAGCAGGCCGGCCTCGTAGTCGATCGTGCGATCGGTGATCTTGTAGCGGAGGCTCTTGCGCTTCCAGTGCAGGATGCCGAGCCAGATGAGGCCCACCAGCACGAGCGAGAGCACGCCCGCCGCCACGTAGGACCAGAACCACGCCTTCCAGCTCGGCGTCCCCTCGAAGAGGACGCGCGCCGCGCCCGGCGCGGGGGCGAGCGCGCCGCCGGCGGGGGCGAGCGCGCCGCCAGCGGGGGCGAGCGCGCTGCCGGCTTGGGCGGTGTGGGCGAGCGGCGCGGCGGGGGCCGCGGCCACGGGCGCTCGCTCGTCGAGCATGCTGCCGCAGAATCGGCACTTGATCGCGGCGTCCTGAATCTGCTCCGCGCAGAAGGGGCAGGGCTTCACCCCGACGATTCTAGTCGACATCCCGGGCGTGAGATCCACGGCAACCACCAAGCTTCGCGTCGCGTTGTCCTACATCCGAACGGTTACGTTGACCCCCGGCCCCCGGCGGCGAGCGCCGCCTTCCCGGCGCGCCCCAGCCGCCGGATCGCGGCCTCCCTCCGCAGGGCCTCCCCCCTGTCGGCCGCCGCCTCGACGTGAACCAGCGCGAGCGGCCCCCGCCCGCGCGTGTACCGCGCCCCGCGCCCCGCCGCGTGCTGCGCGAAGCGCGCCTCCACGTCGCGGGCGATCCCCGTGTAGAACGACCCGTCTCCGCAGCGCAGGATGTAGACGTGCCAGCCCGCGGTCACTCCTTCGGCCCCTCGTTGTAGCCCCGCGGCCGGTACTTCGGGTCCACTCCGCCGTGCGTCGCGCCGTTGTCGAGCGTGTCGGTCGCGAGGTACGCGAGCCACGTCCCGGGGTGCTCCTCCGCGAGCCGCCGGAGCTCCGCGTCGTGCGCCGCGAGGCGCTGCTCGTCGTGCAGGCACTGCAGCGCGAGCGCGATCAGGCTCAGCTCGTTCGGGCCGAGCTCCATGCCGCGCTTGTAGTGCGGGAAGGCCTCGTCGGGGCGGTGCATCCGGCAGAGCGTGTCGCCCGTGTACACGTGCGCCATCGGCCACGTCGGGGCGAGATCCATCGCGATCTTGCTCTCGGCGAGGCGGGTCTCGAGGTCGCCGCGGGCGCCCTTCATCACCGAGTAGTTGAGGTGCGCCTTGGCGCTGTTCGGGACCGCCTCCTTCGTCGCGGCCCAGAAATCGAGGTCGTTGCGGTAGTCCATCGCGTGCCGGTAGGCCTGCGCGCACTGGAAGCCGAAGAAGAGCACGAACAGCGCCGGCGTCACCCACGCCCTCCACGACCAGCGCGCGCGCGGCGTGAGGGTCGAGCCCGCGAGCGCCTCGTGGAGCCACGAGAAGGCGACGGCGAGGACGAGCGACGAGCCGATGGCCGGGAAGTACCAGAAGCGCTCGGCGCGCACCGTCGGCAGGACGACCGGGATGTTCGAGTGCGGGAAGTAGCTGACCACGACCCAGGTCAGCCCGATCGCCGCGATGCACAGCCCCGCGTAGCCGCGGCGCAGCGGTACCCAGGCGCTCCGGTCCGCCGTCGCCGGGCAGGGCAGGGGGCGCGCGCCCTCGACGAGCAGCCCGAGCCCGAGGAGGAACGCGGGCAGGAACGGCAGCGGCCAGAGCACGAGCGGCAGCGCCCGGAGCAGCGGCACGCGCCCCGCAGGGCGGAGCACGTGCCAGTCGTACGCCGCGAGCGCCGCCGCCGCGATCGCGAGGAGCGCCCCCGCGAGGAGCAGCGGCCACCTCCGCGACGTCGCCTGGCCGCCGTCCACCAGGAAGGCGGCGCGCACCGACCGCCGCTCGCGCCGCTCCAGGTGCTCGCGGCGGAGGGCCGCGATCCACAGCGCGAGCGATCCGAGCGGGGGCAGCACCATCATCGCGGCGCCGGCGACGCTGCCGAAGAAGACGAGCCTGTCCGGCACCGGCTCCTGCGGGTACGAGTAGTCGCCGCTCAGCGTCCACGGGAACACGATCTGGGTGAGGCCCCGCCAGTAGACGCGCAGCGCGCCGGCGATCCGGTGCGGCATGTCCGCGGCGCCGAGCGGGTTGTTGAGCGGATCGCGCGGCAGGGGCGCCTGGTGGAACCAGACGAGCGCCTCGTGGAGCGCGCGCTTCACGAGCGGCGCGCCCTCGGGGAGCGGCGCGGCGAGCTCGGCCGGCATGGGCGAGGGGAACCAGCGCCGCCGGAGCTCGACGTAGAGCACGAACGCCGCGCCCGCGGCGAGCAGCGCGAGCAACGCACGGACGAACCGCGCCGGCCGCGTGGGGTGGGTGAGCGGCGCCGCGATCAGCGCGGCGAACGGGACGAGCGGCACGCAGACGAGCGCGCTCTCCTTGGAGAAGAGGCCGAAGAGCACGGCCGCGAACACGCCGAACGGCATCGCCCACGCGGGCAGCGCGAGGGCGGCGAGGGCGGCGATCGCCCCCATGCCCCCGAGCACGTCGGCGATGCCGACGATGCCGCTCACCGCCTCGGTGAGCACCGCGCAGCCGACGAAGAGCAGCCCCGTGAGGTACGCGAGCCCGCGCCGCCGCGTGAGCCAGAACGTGACGCACGTGAGCAGCGCGGCGTTCACCGCGTGGAAGAGGACGTTGTAGAAGTGGTGGAAGAACGGCTGCTTCGTGACCGCCCAGATCGTGCGCCAGAGGAAGTTCGGCAGCGGGCGGTAGGAGCCGACGCTCCGGTCGGGCGGCAGCCCCCAGAAATCGCGGTGGATCGCGTCGAGGAAGCCGATCCCGCCCTTCGCGTTCACGTACGGGTTGGCGAGGAGCGCCTCCTGCTCGTCGAAGATGTAGTTCGTCGACGGTGCGCGCGTGAAGAGGATGACGGCGACCAGCGCGAGCGGCGCGATCGCGGACAGGAAGGTCGGGTCGAGCGCGAGGAAGTAGTCGCGCACGCGCCGCGCGGCGTCCCCGAGGAAGGACGGCGTGGCGGGCGGCCCTGCCGACGGCGGCAGCCCGGAGGACGGCGGCGGCCCGGAGGACGGCGGCGGCCCGAAGGACGGCGGCGGCCCGGAGGACGGCGGCCCGTACGGCGTCGTCGTGTCGTCGTCGAGCGCGCTGGACATGGGGTCGCGCGCGGCGGCAGGGGACGGGGGCCGATAGGTCACGCCGCGCCCTCTCAGCCCTTCACGTCCGGTGGAGCGCCCGGCGCGCCGTCCGGCTCGGGGATGGACCAGATGTCGCCCCAGAGCGGCTGGCCGCCGTCGACGCCGTAGACCGCGCCCGTGATGAAGTCGTTCTGGTCGCTGGCGAGGAACACGATGAGCCGCGAGACCTCCTCGGGGGTGGCGAGGCGCTTGAGCGGCGTGGCGCGCCGCGCGAGCTCGAGCAGCTCGTCGCCGTACTGCGATGTGCCGCTCGACCGGATGTTGCTGCCGGGCGCGACCGCGTTGACCCGGATGCCGAGCGCCGCCCACTCGACGGCGAGCGAGCGGGTCAGGTTCTCCACGCCGGCGCGCGCGGCGCCCGTGTGCGCCATGCCCGGGAAGCCGCGGCTCACCGACGCGGTTACGTTCACGATCCGGCCGCGGCGCGCCGGGAGCATCGCGCGCCTCGCGACCTCGCGCGTCATGAAGAAGGTCCCGTTCAGGTTGTTGCGGACGACCGCCTCCCAGCCCTTCGGCGTCATTTCGCTGGCCGGGCTCGGGAACTGGCCGCCGGCATTGTTCACGAGGACGTCGATACGGCCGAATTTCTCGAGGACCTGGCCCACGAAGGCAGCGATCTGCTCCGGCTCGCGGATATCACACGGCGCGGCGAGCACGTCGTCGCCGGGGACGCCGTCCCCCGCGAGCGTGCTCGCCGCGGCCTCGAGCTTGTCGGCCCGGCGGCCGCAGAGGGCGACCTTCGCGCCGAGGTAAGCGAGCTCACGCGCGCACGCGAGGCCGATGCCGCTGCCTCCGCCGGTGACGATCGCCACCTGGCGTTCGAAGAGTCCTGGGGCGAAGATCGAGCGCACCTGGGTCACGCCCCGCGTTTACAACGGCTCAGCGGGCGCCGCCACACGCTGGGCGATCCGGGGGGTATCCGGCGTCCCAGGCAGAAAGGTCCCGGCGTTCGGGGGCGCTTGCCCGTCCGGCTCCGGCGCCTGGCGCGGAGTGCTCCACGGCTCGGCGATCGCCCGGCGCGCCTGCCAGGCGCCTCGCGGCCAGCGCGCGGTCGGACCGCCGATCCCGCTGCGCGACGCCGGCGCTGCTCACGTGAGCGACTGCGCCTCTCGAGCGAGGCATTGTTGAACGAATTGGGTCATTTGCGTGTCCTCACGACGTCCCTGGGCCCCGGAGCCGCCCTCGCCTCGGGGCACGATTCCGGCGCTCCGGCGGCGCGGACCGCGCGGAGAGCAGCGCATTCCACATGATACCCTCTCGCTCCTCATGGACTCTGCGTACCTCGAAGGGCATGTGATCGCCGATCGGTACCGCGTCGTTCGCGTGCTTGGCCGCGGCGGCAACGCGATCACTTACGAGGCGGAGGACCTCTCGACCGGGGGGCGCGTCGCCGTCAAACAGCTCCTGATCTGGAAGCACGCGGAGTGGAAGGCCCTCGATCTGTTCGAGCGCGAGGCGAGGGTCCTCTCGAGCCTCACCCACCCCAGCATTCCTCGCTACATCGATTACCTCAAGCTCGACGGCGCGCAGGGGCCTTGCTTCTATCTGGTGCAGGAGCTCGCGCCGGGGCGACCGCTCTCGGCCTGGGTCAAGGACGGATGGCGCGCCGACGAGGCCGAGGCGACGACCATCGCGCGGCACGTCCTGCGGACGTTGCTTTATCTCCAGGGCTTCAGCCAGCCCATCGTCCACCGCGACATCAAGCCGCAGAACCTGCTTCGCCACGAGGACGGCTCCGTGTACCTCGTCGATTTCGGCGCCGTGGGGGAGGCGCGGGACACCACCTCGGGAGGGAGCACGGTGGTGGGCACGTACGGTTACATGGCCCCGGAGCAGTTCCGCGGCCGCGCCGCGCCCGGGAGCGATCTCTACGGGCTCGGCGCCACGCTGCTGCACGTGCTCTCCGGCCGCGATCCCGCGGATCTGCCCCAGAAGGGCATGCGGTTCGATGTCCGCGGCAGCGTCCAGGTCTCGCCTCCCTTCGCCGACTGGCTCGATCGCATGCTCGATCCCGACCTGGATCGCCGGTTCGCCACGGCGAGGGAAGCGCTCCTCGCGCTCGATCGTCCGGCGGAACGCGGCCCCCGGCGGGGCCTGCTCGCGGTGGCCGCGGTCGCCCTCGGCCTCACGGTCGCCGGCGGCGCCGCCCTGGTCGTCCATCGCACTCGATCGGCTCCGCTCCCCACCGCGGCCGTCTCGCGCGACGCGCCCGGCACGCCCGGCACGCCCGGCACGCCCGCGATGACGACCGCCGCGAAGGAAGCGAAGGGACGGGCGTCCTTCGCCCCGCTGCGGACGCTCTCGGGCCACTGGTCCGCGATCTTCGAGGTCGCTTATGACCCGGGGGGCAAGCGCCTCGCGAGCGGCAGCAACGATCTCGCGCTCAAGCTCTGGAACCTCGACGACGGCCAGCCGCTGCGCTCCTTCGCCGGGCACACGAAGCGCATCGGAGGGATCGCGTTCACGCCGGACGGCAAGACACTTGTTTCTGCTGCCGACTCGACGGTGCGGCTCTGGGACGTCGACTCCGGCGCGCCGCTGAAGACGCTCGACGCCGGCGCCGGGGTCATCACCGATCTCGCGCTGTCCGCCGACGGCGGCCGGGTCGCCGTCTCGAGCATGGATGGGACCGTGCGGGTGTTCTCGATCCGGACTGGCCAGAACGAGAAGACGTTCCAGAACGGCGGGCGCGTCATGTCCGTCGCCATGACGGCCGACGGCCGCGTGGTCCTGAGCGGCGACGACCGCGGGGCCGTCCGGGTCTGGTCGGTCGAGACGGCCAGCGAGATCGGCGTGCTCTCGGGCCACGCCGGGCCGGTGAACCGCATCGTGATCGGGCCCGACGGGCAGACCGTGATCAGCGCGAGCGACGATCGGACCATCCGCCTCTCCCACCTCGGCAGCCGGAAGCCGCTCAACACGCTCTCCGGGCACACCGACGAGGTCTGGTCGCTCGCGCTCTCACCGAACGGCGACACCCTGGTGAGCGGCGGCAAGGACGACATGATCCGGGTCTGGGACGTTTACTCGGGCAAGGTCAGGAGAGAGCTGCGCGCCGGCCTGAACGGCGTGATCGCGCTCGCCTTCCACCCGGGCGGCGCGCAGTTCGCCGCGGGCGGCGGGAACAACCAGATCCGCATCTGGGCGGCGCCGGGCAAGGTGTGGAGGCCGCCGGTGCCGCCCGCCGACTACACGCCAGCGCCCGTCGCCCCCGAGCCGTCGCCCTCCGTCGAGGCGTCGCTCGTCCGCGACGCCAACGCGCTGCTCGATGAGGCCAGATCGCAGAGCGTCTACCAGCGGGCGCGCGCGCTGCTCGATCAGGCGATCCGCGCGAACCCCGCCTACGCGCCGGCCCACGCGGCGCTCGGCCGCGTCGCCTACAAGAGCGGTTACCTCCGTGGCAACGAGTACGAGCCCGACAGCCTTGTGCGCGCCCACGAGCACACCGACAAGGCGCTGGAGCTCGATCCCGGATGCCTGGACGCCCATGTGGTCAAGGGCTGGGCCTACATGTTCCAGAAGAACCACGGCGAGGCGCGCAGGAGGGTCGAGGCCGCGGAGGCGCTCCGCCGCGACGCCGACGATGTGATCCTCCTGTCGGCCACCCTCGCCGAGCGCGAGGGGAAGACGGAGGAGGCCCTCGCGGGCGCGAAGCGGATCATCGAGACCAGCAAGAACCCGCAGGTGCTGGCGCGCGCTTACGACATCCTCACCGACGTCTACAAGGCCATGCGTGAGTGGGACGCGGTGGAGGACACCTACCTGGCGATCGTTCGCCTCGATCCGAAGTCCGCCTGGGCCAAGGGCAACTACGCCAACTTTCTCACGTGGAGAGAGGAGCACGATCGGGCGGTGGACATGGCGCGAGCCGCCCTCGCCACGAACGATTACCCGATAGGGCGCACGATCCTGGCCAGCGCGCTGTGCGGCAAGGGCCGGCAACTGCTCGCCCGGCAGGACCTCGAGGGCGCGCGGGCGCAGTTCCTCGCCGCGAAGGAGGCGTATCCCGGGAGCGCCGAGGCGCCGCACGGCATGGCGCTGTACCTCCGGGCGCTGGCGGACAAGGAGCAGGAGCAGCAGCGACGCGCCGAGCTCCTCGCCGAGGCGAAGAAGCACCTCGAGGAGGCGCTGCGGCTCGATCCCAAACACCGGGGCGCGCAGGAGGCGCTCGCAGCGCTCGACCGGCCCGCGCGCTGAGCGCGCTGGGATCGTTGGGTGCCTCCTGACTCAATGCCTTCTGGCACGTGGACCACATGAATGATCTCCGCCAGACGAGGCCACCGATTCGTCGCCCCGCGTGCGAAGTGGCTGCCCACGCGCTCGAGAAATTTCCGTCCAGGCGGATGCCCAGACGTCACCGAGCGCTGCTAGTTCGTGCAGAAGAGCGGCGTCCGGCCGAGCTGTCCGGGGTGCGGCGGTGACCATGCACGAGACCCGCGGGCCTGCGGGGGCAGGACGGGGGCGGCTGCCTCGCCGAAGTACGACTGTAGTATTGGCGTGAGCTTGCGGCGCCGTCGCCTATCGCCCAATGCCCTGCGCGGCGTGACGCGGATCGCGGGGAATGCCGGCACGGGGAATCAATAAAATTTGAGCTTGACAGCCCATGGAGCATTTGTATGCGACCGCGCCGGTAGCCTGAAAATGCTTGACTCGCCATTCGCCCAGACCGCAAGCTTGTCGGCGACCGTGGTGAGGGCTCACGCGCGGGCACGACACTGCCAGCCGGAGCCGCGGATTGGGGTCTCAACTTCACGCGGAGGATGTAACCGATGACAAGCAAGGATGCGGATGTTTCGGCGGCGGCCGACGGCGGCAATCGTGCTCTCCGGGAGAGCCAGGTTCTTCGCTCGGCGCTCGTGAACGTGCTGTACGGTTCCATGTCGAAGCGTGTCATGGCGGACGGGAAGGACGGTGCGCTATTCCAGATCTTCCGGGGCGCGGACGCCGAGTTTCACGCCCTGCACCCGGAGCTCCACGGCCAGCCATTGAAGGAGTCGTCTCCCGAGGAGCTGAAGGCCGAGTGGGCCGAGATCTACAGGGCGCATTCCAGGCTCGCCCTCCAGAGGCTCAGGCTGGACGCCATGATCATCGACATTGGCGCGTGACCTCTCGCGCGAACTCGGAGTGAGGTAGCGCCGTCGCCATGGCGATCTGGACAGCATTCGGCTGGGATGCCATCGACTGCTTCCTGCGCCCTCAGGCTCACCTGCTCGAGCTCGCGGCCCCCGGCACCGGGGATCCGTTCCTTCTCCTCCTCTCGCTACACAGGGCCCACGGCATCGGCGACCACTTCTCGTCGGAGGACTGCGGGCACTTCTCCTTCGTCGGAGAAGTGGCGGGTCCGGCTCTCAACGTCGATTTCCTGATTGAGCCCTGTCGTGGCCCCGACCAGGTGAGAGAGGCCGTCGAGCGTGCCGTCGCCGCGGGGGAGCCCGTGCTCGTACCGGCGGCTCGACGGGTCCGAGGAGGGGAGGCGAGCTCCGTGGGGCAGGGCGAGGCTGTCCATTATCATCTCGTCCTGCGCGAGGAGCAGCAAGATCTGGTCTTTCTGGACTCGGCGGATGCCGCCCCGTACGAAGAGCGGACCACCTACCAGGAGTTCCGGTTCCCGAAGGTCGAGCTCGGGGCTCTTCTGGAGCGCTTCTCCCTGGCCGGAGCCGGCGATGTGCGATCCATGCTGCGGGAGCCGGGGCTCTGGGCAATGCGGGTTCGAGCACGCCCCAGCCCGGCTGGAGCGCACGCGACCTCACTGCTGCGCATACTCAATGGGTCGAGCTTGCAGCCCGGCGCTTCGGTCGATCGCCGCCACCTGCGGCGTCTTCAGGCCGCTCGCGGCCGGGGCCGGGATGTCACGCAGCGCCTCCTGAGATCGTACCTGAAGGAGGTCAACTTGGGCAACCTGCACCTGCTGATGCTCGCCCAGCACCTCGTCCAGGAGCGCGCGCCCGAGAGCGCGCGTGTCGCCCGCGAGGTGGATGAATTCATTGCGCGCACGAAGGGGCGGCGAGAGAGCATGATGGTGGAGATCCTGGTTCGACCCCAAGGTGTGGACTGGGCCGCGATGGACGCAGGCTTCGAGGCAGAGTGGCGCCAGATGCTGGATGTCCTGGCCTCCACGGCGGGGGCCTTCTGAGATGCTGGAGGACGTCCGCCGGAGGCTGGTCCGCGTTTCCCGGGCGACCGTAGGAGCGCGCGCCTCGGTGCTCGATCGGCCCCTGCAGGAGCTGGGGGCGGACTCTTTCTCCTTGATCTTGTTGCTCGCGGGCATCCACGATGAGTTTCACCTCCTGCTGTCGTCCAGGGATCTCTCGGTATCCCACAGCCTGGACGAGATCGCGACCACGCTCGCGGCGAGGCTGAGCGCCGTCCGGACGGAGAGCGCGGGGACATCCGCTCTGCCTGCGCCGGACGAGGAGCAAGCCGCGCGTGTGCCGGCGCTCGCCAACCGCTACTCCTACTTCGTCCGGCGCGTCCGGAACCTCTCGGCGTGGAACGTCGTCAGCCACGTGTATCGATTGCTCCCGCCGGTCGACGTGGACGCCTTCGCGAGGGCCGTCGATCTGGTCGTGGCCCGGCACGATAGCCTCCGGCTCCGTGTCTGCGTCGGTCCCGGCGGCGTGGAGCAGGTATGCCTCCCGCCTCGGGAGGTCCGGCCGCTCCGCGTCCTGGAGATCCCCGGTGCGCTCTCCGCCTCGATGGCGTCGCGGTGGATGGAGGAGCAGAGCCGGGCGGCGCAACAGGCGCTCGCGCTGCCCGGCGATCTCTTCCGGGTGCTGCTCTTCCGTGATGTGTTCACAGGCTCGGCCTGGTTCTGCGTGATCGCCCATCACCTCTTGGTGGACTCCATGTCCTTCCGGATGGTCATGGCGAGCCTCGTCGAGGCCTACGCGTGCTGGGCGAAGGGGGCCGGCGAGGACCCGCCCCCGGCGCCGCCGACCCTGTCGTTCGCGCGATACTCGTCAGAGAGCATCGCGTACTGGGCTCGACGTGGGCCGGAGGAGGTCCCACGCTGGCTGTCGCTCCCATGGCACCTTGTTTCACCGTTGCTGCCGGGGACGTCGCCGGCCGATCCGCTCAACACCGAGGAGCACTCCGTCCAGGTCCTGCTCGCCTTGGAGGATCTTCCCGTCCTGCGCGACGGGGGGGGCGCGGGCGATCTCCAAATCACCGACCTCATCGTCGCGGGGATTGCGAGAGCGTTCCGGCGTTGGAGCGCGCATGCCGCGCTCCACCTTTCGCTGGTGATGCACGGGCGCACCGAGGACGGGCTATCCGGGGAGCTGGCGCGGACGGTGGGCTGGATCAGCGAGACGGTGCCCATCGTCCTGCCGCTCGAGGCCGATCGCCGTGCCCTCGCCCTGGAAGCCCGGGCGCAGCTCGAGAGGGCCGCCTCCTCGGGGCGCTCCTTCGGTGTGCTCAGGCACCTGGTTCCCTCCACCGTGCCCGGCGTCGATGCCATCCGCCGGCTGCCGGACGCTGACGTGTCGCTGAACATCGATCTGCGAGAGCCTCTCCTGCCGAGACACAGCGCGTTCTTCGTGCGCGAGGAAAGCGTGGTCGCGCCCAGCGTGGTCGCGCCCTCGACACAGCGTGTATTCCTTCTGAGCGGCGGCGTCATCCGGCGGCAGGGCAAGGTCTGCGTCGCGTGGGATTTCAGCGAGCGGCTGCTCTCCCGGTCCCACGTCGAGGCCTTCACCGAGCTCTGCCGCGAGGAGATCACGGATCTCGCGCGCTCCGTCGAGGGCCAGTGACGATGAGCGATCCTCGAGTATCGGTGATCATTCCGACCTGTGACCGTCCACAGCTCGTGCACAGGGCGGTGCGGAGCGTCCTTGCTCAGAGCAGCGCGGCCCGGGAGATCATCCTCGTCGACGACGCCTCCTCGTTCGACTACGTCTCCGCGTTGCGGGCGCTGGATCCGAGCATCCACGTGGTCCGGCTCGAGCGGAACGCGGGGCCAGCGGTCGCCAGGAACGCGGGGCTCCGCGCGGCCACCTCCGAGCTCGTGGCCTTCCTCGACGACGACGACGAATTCCACCCCGGTTACCTCGCCCGTGCAGCCGCGGCGCTCGCCGAGGCGCCTGCCACGGTCGGGCTCTGCTGGACGGGGGTCCTGCTCAAGCCCTCGAACTCGGACGACCCGCGGGCGTCTCGGGTCAGGGACTTCGCGCCGAGGATCCGCGATCAGCGCAGCCTGCTTCTGGCGTTCCTGTCCATCGGCCTCGGCCACGGCGTGACCGTCCGCCGTGAGTGCTTCGCGCAGGTCGGCGGCTTCTCCGAGGATCTCCGCTTGGTGGAGGACACGGAGTGGTTCCTGCGCTTCCTGTCTCATGGATACCTCCCCACCGTCGTCCCGGGAGTGCACGTCACGGTTCACTGCCACGAGGACCCCCGGCTCACGAGCCTGGAACATGACAGCGCCCGCCTCCACGAGTGCGGGGTCGTCCTGGAGAGGATGGCCGCCGTCCTCGACGCCCATCCTTACCTCCGCGACAAGCTGCGGTTTGCCGTCGGTCTCTCCGGCCAAGATCCCCTATGAGCCGCATCCAGGACTGCTTCGAACTCGCGGCCGCGCGATTCCCCGGGCGACCATGCCTGTCCGTGGCCGGGCGCGTCTGGCAGTACGACGAGCTCCAAGCCGCACAACGTCGGATCGCGGATACGCTCACCGGCGTGGGTCTCGCCGGGGTGCCGATCGGCCTACTCGGGGAGAAGAGCTTCGCGATGTTCGCCGCGATGCTCGGCGTGTTGTCCAGCGGCAATGCCTACGTTCCTCTGGGCCTCAGGGAGCCCCCGAAGCGGCTGGGCGCACAGGTGCGTCAGGCGACGCTCGCAGCGGTCCTCTGCGCTCCGGAGCTCCGCGGCCGACTGCGCGCTGCCCTCGACCTCGACGACGCCGTGCGCCCGCAGGTCTCGGTCGAAGGAGAGGCGCTCGATCTGGTCGATCTGCGTCCGGCGACCACGGCTTCCGCCGGAGCTTCCGGGCTCGCGTACCTGATCCTGACCTCTGGCTCGACGGGGATTCCCAAGGCGGTGCCGATCTCCCACCACCATGCCGTCTCGTTCGTCAATGCCCTGAGCGCGGTCCTGCCCGTCGAGCCCTCGGACCGGGTCCTGCAGGCGGCCGACCTCTCGTTCGATCTCTCCGTCGGCGAGATCTTCCCGACCTGGCACGGGGGAGGCTGTGTGGCGGTGCCCTCGGCCGAGGAGAAGTTGGCGCTCCCTCCCTATTGCGAGCAAGAGAAGATCACCATCTGGAGCTCCGTCCCGACCCTCGCCGCCGCGATGGTCTCGATGCGCGCCGTCCGGACAGGCATGCTGCGGCACCTCCGCCGTTCCCTCTTCTGTGGAGAAGCGTTGCCCGTCTCGCTCGCCGACGCCTGGCGGTGCTTCGCCCCCGGCGCGGAGCTCATCAATCTCTATGGCCCGACCGAGGCGACTGTCTGCGTGACCTGGTTCCGGTACACGGGGGGGCTCCCGGAGGATCTGCGGATCGTGCCGATCGGCGCACCGCTGCCGGGCGTGGGTGTCCGGATCGATCCGCTGGATGGACATCCGGACGGGCGCGGGGAACTGCTCCTGTCGGGCGACCAGGTGGCCGGGCGGTACTGGGGCGACCCGGTAGCTACAGCCGCCGCTTTCGACGACACGTCCGCGGGCGTGTGGTACCGTACCGGCGACGTGGTGCGGCTCTCCCCCGATCATGGCCTGCTCTTTGTCGGCCGTCGTGATCAGCAGATCAAGATGTCCGGCTTCCGGATCGATCTGCTCGAGGTGGAGAGCCACCTCCGCGCGCTCACGCGGGCCCACGTGGCGGTCGTGCCGGTGGCGCAGGCGGACGGCCGAGTGTCGGGCATCGTGGCCTTCGTCGAGGGCGCCTGCTCCGCGAGCGACCTGACGCGTATGTGCGGCGAGGAGCTGCCTCCTCACATGGTGCCGCGCCGGTTCGTCCCGCTCGGAGAACTGCCGCGGACCTCCAGCGGCAAGGTCGACCGTGTCCGGCTCGCGAAGATGCTGCAAGCGGATGGATCGATGAGCGAACGCTATGGAGACTGACACCATCTCTGGCCACAGGCTGCATGCCGCCTCGGACGCGGCCGTGTTCCGGTCCCGCTTCGAGGCGGCGACCGGCCGCACCATCGACGCCGTGCTGTCGGACTTCGTGGATCCCGCCGGGATCGTGCTCATCGCGCTCGGCGGGTCGATCCCCCTCGGGATCGCCACGGAAGCCTCCGACATCGATCTGCTGGTCCTGCTGAGATCGCCGGACTGCCTCCGTATGCCACGAGCCGGCACGCCTCACGTGCTTTTTGCAGGCAACTATGCCAGCTCGGACGAGCTCGCGATCGCGACGGCGGTGGTGCGCAGCTCGAACGTCGAGATGGATGTCCAGTTCCTCCTGACCGAGAAGATATCGCAGCTCCTTGGGCTCTTGAAGACCTCCCGCGTGGCGCTCTCGTTCCAGCAGCGGCAGCTCCTGGCCCGGCTCCGCAGGGCGTGGCCGCTGAGCCCCGAGGCGTGGCCGTCGGCGGTGGTGGATCTGCCGGACGAGAGCTTCGATATCCACTGTGCTGTCCAGTCCATGATCACGTCCTACCGTTCCCTCGTCGACGCCAGGGTCGCCGCCGAGGACAGCTTCTGGCTCGCGCTCGCGATGGGGCGCCACTCGGTCGAGAAGGCGTTCGAGGCCTATTTCGCCAGTCGCGGCTACAGCTACCTGGGGCTGAAGTGGCTGAGGTTCCTGGAGCGCCGCTGGAGCGACATGACGGGCGTCGAGCGCGGCCGATTGCCCGCGCCGGTCGCCGTGCGTGGCCGCGAGCTGCTCTTTCCGGTCGCCGCCCCCGAGGAAGTCCTCGGCTACCTGACGCGCGTAGAGGAGCTCGTCGGGGATGTTCGGCGCGTGCTCGACTCGAACCTGCGGTTCCGGCTGGCGCTGGATGTCTCGCCGTTCGTTGCCCGGCCGCGGATCATCAGCGGAGGGCGACCATGAGCGAGGCGACCGTCGGCCGGCTCGCGGCCATCTGGAAGTCCGTCTTGTCGGTCCCGGTCGTTCGCGACGAGGATGATTTCTACAAGGCAGGCGGCGACTCGATGGGGGTGATCAACCTGGTCGCCCGGGTGTGCGAGGAGCTGGATCTCGCGTTCGAATACAGGTCGTTCCTTGCGCACCCGACGTTCGAGAGGCTCGTTCGCGCGGTCCTCGCCGCAGATCATCCGGACGAGCCCGGTCGTGGGGGCGCTTCTCCCGAGGTCCCGCCGGGTCTCCTGGCCCTCCCGGCGCACCAGCGAGCCGTCGACAGGTCCGGGCGCGCGGCCTCGGAGCTCCTGGGATACCGGCCGTTCGGGGTCGACCCGCAGCCGAAGCAGACGCTGGCGCTCGCGCTCCTGCTCTCGATGCAGGTCCCCTGGGCCCCGGCGGTGCCCGGGCGCCCGGAGGAGGCGTAGGTATGGGGGAGGTAGTATCCTCCGGAGCTCCGGCGCCCGTCGGTCCTGTCCTGACCTCGATCGAGCAGCTCGATGAGGCGCAGATCCGCCCGGATTCGGTTCGACGTCTGTCATCGGCTCGAGTGGCCCTCGCGGACTACCGGCTCTTGCAGCACGACTTCCCGGAGCTATCCGACGCCGCCCTGCTGCGTCGCTTCCCGGCTCTGGGGAGCCTGCCCGAGGACAAGCGGCGGCGGGCGATGAGCGCGATGGTCGACCGGTGGCTGGTCGAGCACGCCGGCCTCATCTCCGAGGCTCAGCTCGGGCAGAACGTGGTCAATTCGGAGATCGTCACGACCGGACCTGCCTTGCCCTGCCACCGGCCGCCCGGGTACGGTCGATCGGCGATCGTGGCGCTCGACGAGATCCGCGCCGCGGATTGGTCGTGCCAGGGCGAGGAGCGAGGGGGGCTCCTGGACCTCAAGGGAGTAGGGGTCGCGGCCGGCACGCGGCCTCACGCAGGTCCCTACGGGAGCGGCCTGGAATACCTCGGCGTGGCGCTCGGAGACTACCTCCTCAAGCGGTTGGTCGACGCCATCTTCACGAGGACGGTGCCCTCGCTCTCGACGGTCCCGGTGTATGCGGTCCTGGATCTCGGCTTCGACATCGTGAATGGCTGGAACGGTACCGGCCCCGCCGGGGTACACGTGCGCAGAGCGCATCGCCGTCCGCCCGGGGGCTCGAGCATCCCCGCGAGCGGCAGCAACGCGGAGGCGATGAGCACGTTCATCGAGCTCCTGTTGCGCTCGTACGGCCTGACCTCGGTGAACAACGGCAACTGCCTGACGATCGAGGAGAAGGACGGAGAGCTCAGCGTGACGAGCAGTGGACGGGACATCACTCTGGCGCTCGACGCTGACGACCTGCGCCGCCTTCGAGAGTTCAAGGGCGATCGAGGCGATCTCCGGATCGAGCGGATCAACATCCAGCTGACCCGGGACGTGGACGCGGGCGGGCGGGTCGCTCAGATGTTTGATTTCGGTCACGTGAACGTCCGGGCCGAATTTCACAATCCCCTGGCGAGCACGGTGTCGGACTCCTGGCTGTGTATCGGGGGGGTGCTCTGGCCGGGCTCCGCGTCCTTCGTAATGCCGGATCCTCGGCTATCGGCGCCGCTCGCCGGCTGGCACAAGCGCGCGGTGAACGAGCTCTGCTTCGGGCTCGCGCGCGAGGTCCGCGCCGGGACGCGCACGTCCGGCGAGGTCAAGGAGACCCTGGAGGCGATGCTCGGCGAGCTCGTGTCCTCGTGGTCCGAGCGGGAGGCCAGCGACGGCCTTATACAAAATGTCTCCTGAAAGTGCGGACATGCCGGGATCGATGTTTGCACACTTCATCTCGAAGATCGGCGCCCGGGAGGACGAGCACCGCGCGCTTCTAGAGCAGCTCGCGAGCCGCGGCGAGGCGCTCCGTCTCCTCGAGAGCTATCTCGCCTGGTCGAGGCGCGAGAGCCGTCCCGCCGGACGATCCCATGCCCACAACAACGGCTTTCTCAAGATCTCTCTGTGGCGCCATCCGGAGACCGGGACATCCATCCGCGTTCATGTCTGGAAGCCCGCCCGACAGCCGTCGACGTCCTCCGTGCACAATCACAGGTGGAATCTCTCCTCCCTCGTGCTGGCCGGCCGGTTGAGCTTCTCCAATTTCGAGCAGGTGCCCGCGGCGGGCGGAGGCTGGTTCGCGCGCGACCTCACCGACGCGGACCTGCGGGGCGTGAAGCAGTGCGCGCAGCTCGCGCGCTGCGATCTGCGCCTCACCTGCGAGTATACCGTGACCCCCGGCGGGACGCACTGGATCGAGCACACCCAGCTCCACCGGACACCGGCGCCGAGCAGCTTCGCGGCGACCCTGGTGCTCACGGGTCCCCCGCGGCGGAGCTTTTCCCGGGTGATCATGCGGCCTGACCCGGAGACCGGGGGATCGTGCGACGGGACCACCTCCGGGCGCACGCTCGAGCCGCGCGAGGTCGAGCGCGCCCTCCTCGAGGTGATCGAGAGGAGCCATGCCGTTTGACAGGCTCTCGAAGCCGCTCCTGCCGGCGCTGCTGGCGGTCGAGTCGGGCGTCGATCTACGGCGCCACGCCTGGTACCGCAGCAACCTGCACGAGCCGGTCCTCCGGTCGATGGCGGTCGAGCGCCCGGGGCGGTGCCGCCGCGATCCGCGGACCGGCGCGCTGATCATCGAGCAGATGACCGTTCAACAGTATTTCGCGAGCCTCGGCGTCGCCGACCTGTTCGATCCCCGGGATCCCGGGTGCCTGGCCTCGATGCAGTACCGCTCGGTGAACGCGCTCGGCTTCTTCGGATACCAGTTCGGCGAAGCGGCCCTCGTGAGCCTCGGTGTCTACCGTCCGCGGCGCGTGCGCGTGGATCACCAAGGGCGCGGGATCGATGTCGATTGCCTCTACTCGGGCGCCGTCCCGGCCAGCTGCTGGGCTGCCGGGCGGCGGGCGGGGCTCCAGCGCGTGGAGGGACAGATGATCTGGGCGACAGACGTCAACACCTGGGCGGGCACGTTCACGGGACGCCACGGCATCTGGACGTACGAAGACTGCATGTCACCTGCGAGCCAGGAGCTCCTCGTCCGTCAGCTCCTGGAGCGGAACCTCTGCGCGCTCGAGGAGGTACTCGCGGCCGCCGGAGCGACGCTCGATGAGAGCCTGCGCAGGCGGGGCGCGGACCTGTCCGGCGTCCTGGCCGGCGCCCATCTCTGCGGGCCGGCGGCGGTCGCCGAGTACCTGCTCGGCGGCGTCGCCGCCCGGGACGAGCTCGGAACGACCCTCGAGGAGTACGTGGCCCGCTTCGCGGAGCACGAGGTACCTCCGGTGCACCTGCGCGGGCGCACGTCGGGCGACGGGCTGCTCGACGACGAAAGGTGGGTCGTGTGAGCAACGTGCTCGTGACGGGAGGCTCGGGCGGCATTGGCCAGGCTGTCGTGCAGGGGCTCCGCGCCCGGGGGCACCGGGTGGCCGTAGCGGACAGGAACCAGCCGCAGGAGGCGGACTGCTACGTGCAGTGTGATCTGAGCGAGACGGAGGGGGCGGGCTCGCTCATCGCGTCCGTGCGGACCGCCCTCGGATCCGTCGACTCGCTGGTCCTGTGCGCCGCGCGCTACGACGCCTCGACTCTCGACGGGTGCACCGTCGACTCGTTCGCCTCCGTGCTCCGGATGAACCTCGTGAGCCCGTTCGCGCTCGTCCGGGCGTGGCTCGATCCATCGGCGGAGGATGCGCGGGGCGTCGTCGTGCTCGTGGGCTCCGCGGCCGGCCACATCGGCAGCCGCGATCCCGGATACTCGGCCTCGAAGGCCGGCATCCTGGGCCTGACGAGGAGCCTGGCCCTCAACCTGACGGGGCGCGGGCCAAGCGTGTTCAGTGTGTCTCCCGGGATCGTCGATACGGCGATGTCCCGCGCACAGCCGGAGGAGCGGAGAGAGATGGCCATCTCGAGAACCATGCTGAAGAGGGCCGCGAGGCCGGAGGAGGTGGCGGCGGCGATCCTCTGGCTCGTCGAGACGCGCCCTCACTACATGAGCGGCGCCGACCTCAACGTGAGCAATGGACTGACATGGTGAACGAGCACGTCATCCTCGACTGCGTGCGGGACGTTCCCATGGAGACGCCGCACGGGCGCTTCTTGTCCGCTGCGATCCGGCTGCGCGACGTGGCTGGGCGCGAGAGCGAGCACCTGTGCCTGTACAGGGGCGTGGGGCCGGGCTCGATCTGCCTCTTGCGGCTGAACTCCGCGTGCCTGACCTCCGAGCTCTTCGGTTGCCAGCGCTGTGATTGCATCTGGCAGCTCGCCGAGGCGCTGAGGATGTTCGAGGCCGAGGAGTCGTGCGCGCTGGTGTACACTCCGACGGACGAGGGGCGCGGTCACGGCCTCGTCTCGAAGCTGCGCGCCTATCTCGGGTCCGACGGGACCGCCTCGAGCGGCCTCGAGGGCCGATACCTCGCGACGCGTGACCTGAGGCAATTCCGCAGCCAGGCGTTCGCGGCGCGATGGCTTGGCGTCCGGAGGGCTCGCCTGCTCTCGGACAACGACGCCAAGAGGGGCGCTCTTGTAGAGGAGGGCATCGAGGCGGTGGAGGTCGTCGGGCTGCGGTCGCCCGAGCCTCGCCTCGCGGATTTCTATCGCTTCCGGGATCGGCTCCTGTCGGGAGATGCCGGACCATGAGTAACGACCGGCCGGACATGGATGTAGCGAGTGGAAAGCTGATCGCCTTCGAGGGGCTTGACGGGTGCGGCAAGACGACCCAGCTCGGAGCCCTGGAGAGCATGTTGCGCGCGCGGGGCGCCAGCGTGCTCTGTACGCGTCAACCGACGTCCCACTACCGCGAGGACCCGCGGGTCCGTGCCTACCTGGAGCGAGGCGACGGGAGCATCGGGATGGAGGAGTTGTGTATTCTGGCTGCCGAGGATAGGCGACAGCACCTTGCAACCGTGATCGGCCCGGCCCTGGAGCGCGGCGCCTGGGTGCTATGTGACCGGTATGTATACTCTTCGTATGCGTTCTTTCGCGCGCGGAGGGTCGACCTCGCGTTCGTTCGGCGTGCGAACGAGGGGGTGCGGATCCCCGACCTTACCTTGCTGCTGGATCTCTCCGCGGAGCAGGCCAGGAGCCGCGTACTGTGCCGGGAGGGGAAGATCACGAAATTCGAGGAGCGGAGGATCGAGTTCATGACACTTGTCCGGGAGACGTTCCTCGAGTGCCGGGACGAATCGTTCCTGGTGCTCGACGCCGGTTTGTCGGCGGATGTCCTCTCGGTCAGGATCGCCGAGGAGATCCAGCGCCGGTGGGGCTCGATCCTGTGATAGGGGGGGTCATGGAGAATCAATCCACAGTCGTCTCGTTTGGTGTCAGGCTGGCCAGCCAGGTGCGGCGCCTGGGCAATCCCGTGGTGGTCGGCCTCGATCCAAGCTTGGATCTCATCCCTCCGGCGTTCTTGAGCGGAGGCGGGCCGAGCGCCGCCGTCGAGCGGTTCTGTCTCGCCATCCTCGACGCGGTCGGGGATCTCGTCCCGGTGGTAAAGCTGCAGTCAGCGTATTTCGAGGTGCTGGGGGGGGACGGGGTGCACGCCATGGCGAAGGTGGCCGCCTCCGCGACCGCCCGGGGCCTCCTGGTGATCATCGACGCCAAGCGCGGCGACATCGGGTCGACCTCCGCGGCCTACGCGGAGGCGTACCTGGGCCCGAGAGCCTTCCTCCCGTGCGACGCGATGACGGTGAGCCCCTACCTCGGGTGGGACTCCATCGAGCCCTTCCTCTCCGTGGCTCTTGCGAACCACAAGGGGGTGTTCGTCCTGGCGCAGACGTCGAACCCCGGCGCCCGGGATCTCCAGTTCGCCACCGTGAACGGAAAGCCAGTGTACCAGCTCGTCGCCGAGCATGTAGCGCGCTACGATCAGGCCGAAGAGCCGAGCCTCGGCCTCGTCGTGGGCGCCACCTTCCCCGGGACGGCGGAGGCGCTACGCAGCTCGGGGGCGCGGTCGTGGTTTCTGGTGCCGGGCATCGGTGCCCAGGGGGGCTCCCTCGACACCCTCGTTCGCTTCCGCCGGCCTGATGGGCTCGGCGCGCTGCTGTCGAGCTCGAGGGCACTCACGTTCCCGGATCGGTTCGGCGGCGCGGCGGCTTGGAGCGAAGAGGCGGTCCGGTCGTCGACCCGGCAGCTCATCGACACCGTGGTTGCCCACCGGGCTGCTTGAGGCCCTCCGCTCGGAGGCAGGTCAGGGCAGCAGTCGCTGCAGCGCGCCGGTGATGTCGACCTCCGCACGGGCAAAGCAGCCGCCCAGGCGCGGAGGCGACGCGTGTTGCTCTCGTGACCGCCCGGGAAAACGCCTCAGCGCTCGTTGCGCTTTCGCCCGGCGGCCCTGGGGGAGCGCGCGCGGTCTGCGGCGTGCTGCAGGAGCGGGCTCACCTCTCGCGCGGCCTCGATCAGCGCTCGCACCATGGGCGCGCCGTCGTCCTCCGCGCGCCATGTGACGACTTCGCTCAGATCGATGTGGAGATCTTCGACGGGCCGCCACAGCAACGACGTCTGCGAAGCCAGCTCCCAGAACTTCTCTGAGAGGAAGGTGACCGCGTCGCCGATCACGACCAGGGCCATGAGCGCCTCCAGGTCGAGCACCTCCGCCGTCACGTGCAGCGTCACGCCCTGTGCGCGCGCCGCCGTGATGATGTCCGCGTGGAGCCTCGGATAGAGCTGACGCGGCTGGAGCAGCACGCGCTCGCTCTCGAGATCTCGAAGCCGGATCTTCTTGAGCCGTGCGAGCCGATGCTCAGGGGAGAGCAGCAGCCCCAGTCGATCGCGGGTCATCTCGAGGTGGCCGAGGGCGTCGTCTTCGGGCGCGTAGGCCCCATAGCCGAAGGTGATCGTCCCCTGCCGCAGCGCCGTCCACTGCTCCAGGCTGCTCATGGGGACAAGCTGGAGGCCGACGCGGGGCGTTCGCCGACGAAACGCCGCGACGAGGGACAAGAACAAGCCCATGAAGGTCGTGCCCGTCTCGAAGCCGATGACCACGGTTCCGAGCCTGCCTTCGGCGATTCCCTTGGCTTCGTCGACGGCCGCGTCAACGCTCGCGAGGATGCTCCTGGCTCTCTCCGCGAAGGACTTCCCGGCGGCCGTGAGCTTGATCCCGCGTCCCTCGGGCGCGAAGAGCTCGACGCCCATCTCCTCCTCGAGGTCCTTCATCTGCCGACTCAATGGAGACTGCGAGACGTGGAGCCTGGTGGCGGCTCGGCGGAAGCTCTGCTCCTCGGCGATCGTGACGAAGTAGCGCAGGTGTCGGAGCTCCATGGTCTCGACCGTTACCCTACAGGCATCATAGCCGTGCGATCAATGTCTTGGACGGCTCGGTTCGAGAAACATACCGTGCTCGCCATGAACTCGACGATCCCGACGCGTCCCGCCTCCCGGGTGCTGGTCTCCGGCGCCAGCGTCTCCGGTCTCACCGTCGCCTATTGGCTCGCCCGCCACGGCTTCGCGGTCACGGTGGTCGAGCGTGCGCCGCATCTACGCCCGGGCGGGCACGCGCTCGACGTTCGGGGGCCGGCCCTGGAGGTCGCGGAGCGGATGGGCATCCTCGCCACGCTTCGCGATCGAAGCACGAGGCTGACGGGCATCTCTGTGGTCGACTCGGCCGGTCAGGAGATCTTTCGGAGCACGGAGAGCACCTTGACAGGCGGCCGGCTCGACAGCCCCGACGTCGAGATCTTGCGCGACGACCTGTGTCACGTGCTTCACGAGGCCGTGGGCCCCCGGGTCGAGTACCTCTTCGCCGATTCCATCACGTCGCTGACCCAGGACGAGTCGGGCGTCGACGTCACGTTCCTCAAGGCTGCGCCTCGCCGCTTCGAGCTGGTGGTTGGCGCCGACGGATTGGGTTCGGGGGTGCGGCGGATCGCCTTCGGCCCCGATGAGCAGTTCATCCGCGCCTTCGGCGACCTGTACGTCGCGACGTTCGGCATGCCGAACTTCCTCGGTCTCGAGCGCTGGCAGGTCATGTACCGGCAGCCGGACTCCGTCGGCGCGCTGGTCATGGGCCTGCGGAGGGATGTCCACGCGAGGACCTATCTCGGCTTCAACGCGCCGAAGGGGATCGACCACGACTCCCGCGACATCGACGCACAGAAGCGATTGCTCGCCGACCGCGTCGCAGGCGCAGGCTGGGTCATTCCGCAGATCGTGGAGCATATGCTGCGCGCGACCGACTTCCATTTCTACTCGCTGAGCCAGGTCCGCATGAGCAGCTGGTCACGCGGGCGGATCGTGCTGGTCGGCGATGCTGGCTACGCCGTCTCTCTGGGTACGGGGCAGGCCACCTCGGTCGCGATGGTCGGCGCTTACGTTTTGGCCAGTGAGCTCGCCAGGCACGAGGATGATCTGGTGGGTGGCATCGCCGCGTACGAGGACGCCCTGCGCGCCTACGTGATCCGCAATCAGGACATCGCTTTGGACCAGAACGCAAAGCCTGACGAACCGACCGACGAGGGGCAGACCGCCCCCGCCGGCAGCATCCCGGACTTCGGAGCGCTGACGCTGCCGTTCGATTTCAAGAGCTACGATGGCGGCGACGGCGATGCCCATCCGAAGCGGCGGTAGTCAGGGGCCTGCGATCTTTCTGGACGTCCACCAGGATTCCAGTACGGCGGCCGCCGCGTGGACGATGGGAGAGCGTGCTGGAACATCGGTCGGCTCGCCGAGCGCGGAGAGGAAGCGGGCGATGTTCCGGGGCTCAGTGACCATGGCGACGAGCTTCATCCGTCGCGGCGAGCCGCTTCCAGTCAGATGCCGGTCCCGCGCACCAGAAGGACCATCCCCGTCCCCATCACGGCGGCGCCGGCATAGCGCAGCCCCCGCGACAGGGACTCTCGACCGGCGGCGAGCTCGCCGAGGACGAGACCGCAGAGATGAAGCACGGTCGTGCTCAGCAGAAAGCCCATGGCATACAGCGCCGGGCTGACCGCATGAGGCATCTCCAGGCCGTGGGCATGTCCGTGAAAGACACCGAACATCGCCACGCATCCGGAGAGCAGGAACGGTGAGGAGCCACGGGTCGTGGTGACGATGCCGAGACCGAGCGCCGCGACCGACGCCGCGATGCAAAGCTCACCCAGGGGCATGGGCCATCGCGCCATCCCCAGGAGGCCGCCGACCAGCATCGCGGCGACGAACGTGGCGGGGATCCGGAGGAGGTGCTTTCCGCCGAGCTGCGAGCTGACGACACCGACGCTCACCATCGCGAGCAGGTGGTCCGCGCCGAACACCGGATGGAAGAGGCCCTTCAGAAATCCCGCATCGGCGCCGCCCGGGTGCGCCCAGCTCACGGAGGGCCACGAGACGAGCGTGGCGACGAGCAGGGCGCGCGCGCCGGGACATGAAGCCCATCCCATCGTCTTCTGAATCGTGGATTTCATGAAGCGCCTCTCCTCGTCAGGCGTTCGCCACGCGCGCTGCCGTCGATGCAGGATCGCTGTGGAAGAGCTTGTAGGCGAGCGCCGCGAGCAAGAGCTCGGTACCTGCGATGATCACGTTCGGGTAGAGCGGGATGCCCGCCACGACCGGGAGCGGCACGTCGGGGCCCGCGAGCAGGCTGGTCCCCGGGATGAGCCACGTAATGTAGAAGAAGGGCGTCCAGGTGATGACGACGATCCAGGCCGCCACGTTGAACCCGACCTGCGGCTCCATGGACCGCCGCCACACCATCCACAATCCGACGATCGTCACGCCACACAGGATGAGCAGCATGAGGGCGCCATGAAAGCGCGCATGCTCATGCCATGCAGGGTTGAACAGGTGGGTTTTATTCCAGTCCACGCCGACAGCGACGATGGCGCCGCTCGCCAGCGCGAACGTGAGAACGACTCTTCCCAGGGTACTTCGGTTCATGGTGATAGGCTCCTGACCGGCGGGCACGATCGATCCGCTGTGACGAGCCACCCATTCCCCGCACACCGGTGACTCCGTTGGCTATCGGCATTGGCCAGCAGGTGGCGGGCGCGCCGGCCAGGAAGACCATAGCCGCCCATTCACCAGAATAACAATATATTGATCCAATCGATCGATTTGATCTTCTGATTGATCCGTGGTACGGTCGAATGTCGTGGACCTGCGACACCTTCGCTATTTTCTGGCCGTCGCCGAAGAACGCCATTTTGGCCGCGCCGCGCAGCGACTGCACATCGTTCAGCCGGCGCTGAGCATGCAGATTCGGGCGCTCGAAAGCGAGATCGGCGGCGCGCTGTTCGTGCGGACGAGTCGGCGCGTGGAGCTGACCGAAGCCGGCGCATTGCTGGTCGTCGAGGCGCAGCGGGCGGTCGCCCAGGCGGAGCGGGCCAAGGCGATCGTCCAGCAATCGCTGCGCGGCGACATCGGCAAAGTTCGCATCGGTTACGCGGGCAACGCGATCCTCACTGGCAAGATGACGGACCACCTGCGAGCGTTCCGCAAAGCCCATCCTGCCGCGGAGATCGAGCTGCGCGAGATGCCACCTTCGAGGCAGGCGGAGGCCGTGTTGACCGGCGAGGTTGACGTCGGCTACTGCTCGGCGTTCGCCCTCAAGGTAGATCCGCGGTTGAGCGTCCAACCGATCGGCGCCTGGCCGCTGGTGGTCGCGATGGCAGAGGAGCACACGCTCGCGGCGCACAGGCGCGTGACGCCGAAGATGCTCGCCGGAGAGCCGCTCATCATGTTCCCATCGGAAGAGGCCGGTGGCGACGTGCTGAAGAGATTGATCCTCTTGACAGGACGCGAGCCGCGCCGGGTCCACCGCGCCGACACCACCCTGAGCATGCTGTCGTTGGCCGGCGCAGGCCTGGGCGTGGCGCTGGCTCCAAAACCGCTGATTCAGGTGAAGGTTCCCCGCGTCGTCTATCGTCCGTTCGTCGCGCCGAAGAACGTCTTCGCCGAGCTGCACCTGATCGGCCGCGCTGACGAGACCGCCGGCGCTGTACGCGCCTTCGTGAAGCTAGCCTCCGGCTCCTCGGATCGGGCCACCTCGCGGTCGTAGGCTTCCTTTCGTCGATGTCGTCATGCACGCACAGAATGGATTCGATAACGACGGATCGCGACGGTTCAGCGCCGCGGAACAGTCCCGCCAGAAATGCCGGGGCGCTGTCCGTGCCGGCCAGCCTCGTGGCGTTCCATCTGAAGGCACACTGGGCTAAGCTCGACCCCTCGTGACCAAGCCGTCAGACCTCGACTGGAACGACCTTCGCTACGCCCTCGCCGCGGTGAGGGCCAAAACATTGGCTGGCGCGGCGCGCTCGCTGGGCGTCGAGCACTCGACGGTAGGTCGCAGGCTCGTGGCGCTCGAAACGGCGCTGGGCGCCCCGCTGCTCACGCGCGGCCCCGAGGGGCTTTCGCTCACGGCGATAGGCCAGACGGTCGCGCCGCTGCTCGAGCAAATGGAGCAGGCGGCGCTCGCGGTGCAAGCGGCCGTGCGGTCGCAAACCGTCCGGGTCAAGCTGGCCACCCCCTCGGCCTTCGGCCGCTTGCTCGCCCCGCACATCGGCGCCTTCCAGGCCGCCCGCCCCGAAATCGTCCTGGAGATACTCAGCGGTAGCCGCCCGGCCGACCTAAGAAAGGGCGAGGCCGATGTCGCGCTGCGTTCGGGCACGGTCGACGGCGACGATCTGATCGCCAAGAAGGTCGGCGAGCTCGATTGGTCGCTGTATGCCTCGGAAGCCTACCTGGCGCGGCACCCGGCTTCGGCCGGCTCGTGCGACCTCCGGGGGCACGATCTGCTGGGTTTCGAGGCGGGCGTCAGCAACGCCCCTCTGGCCCGGTGGCTCGAAGAGCGCAGCGAAGGCGCCCGCGTGCTCATGCGGTACCGCGAGGTGAGCGACCTTCTGGCCGCCTGCGTCGCGGGCATGGGCATCGCCATCTTGCCTTGCCTGCTCGCCTCGCTCGAGCCTTCGCTCCGGCGGCTCACGGGCGAGAGCCTCGGGAAGAGCCGGCTCTCGATCGTGTACCGCAAAGAGGCGTCCCTCGCCGAGCCGGTGAGGGCGGTCATCGAGCTCGTCACCGAGGCGTTGCGCGGGCACCTCGGGACCCCAGGGCGCCGCTGACGAGCGGCGCCCTGCCCGGGCCATTCGGGGTTAAAGGTTCCGCGAACGGTGCCAGAGGGTGCCGTCGGGACCCACGACGAAGACGTCGAGCCTGCCCGGGGCCGAGCTCACGAGGATGGGGTCGCCGCCGACATCGACGGCGAGCGTCGCCCACTCGGTCTGCCCGGGCCACCAGCTGCCCGCGCTCCACTCTTTGTAAAGCAATCGACCGTCAGTGCTCCGGGCGACGACCTCGAGGTGGCCGACGTCCGACGAGACCACCGACGGGGGCCCCGCGAGGTTGCCGCCCATGTCATACCACTCGGTCTGGCTGGGCGACCAACCCGACGCGTCCCAGGCCTTGTTGTACGCGCGACCGTCGGCGCCGCGGCCGACGATGTCGAGGTGGCCGGCGCCCCACGAATCGACGACCGGGGTTTCGGCGAACTGCTTGCCGCCGAGGCCCTGCCAGCCCGTCTGGGAGGGCCACCAGCCGGCCGACGCATTATAGACCTTGTTGTACGCCCGCTTGCCCGCGTCGAGCGCGATGACGTCGATATGGCCGGCGCCCCACGAGGCGGCCGTCGGCGCGGAGCCCATCGTGCCAAGGTCGTTCCAGCCAGAGGGAGAGGGCGACCACTGGCCCGTCGAGGTCGACCACGACTTGTGCAAGACCTTGCCCGACGCGCTCAGCGTGAATACGTCGAGCGAGTCGGGGTCGGGCGAGACGGCGACCGGCGGTGCCGAGGCGGGGCCCCCGAGAGAGTCCCACGTGGTTTGCGAGGGCCACCAGCCGGCGAGGAGTGGATCCCACACTTTGTGGTAAACCGAGTTGTCGTTGCCGAGCATGAAGGCGCTCAGGTGGTCGCCCCGCCGGACGAGCGCCGGCGCCTTGCTCGACGAGCCGCCGAGGCCCGCCAGGCCGAGCTGCGAAGGCCACCACGAGGGGGGCGATCCGGGGATTTGCACCTTGTTGCCGAAGGTGGCGTCGGCGTTCCTGACGATGAGATCGAGCTGGCCGGACGGCTTGGTCACGGCGGCCGGAAGCCCCCGTGCCCCGGCGCCGACGGACTCCCAGTCCTCCCAGCCTCTGCCGATGCCGAGCGCGGGCCTTTTGCCCCGGGCGCCGGCGAACCACGACGAGTCGACGTCGTAGGTCAGAACGCGCTTCACCTGCTCGACCTGCGAGTCGCTGAGCGACCAGCGGTCGCCGGTGTAGCCCGGATCGTAGTTATAGCTCATGAGGTTGGCGCCGAGGTTCGGCGCCGACGGCGTGTGGCCGGGCAGCGTGAGGCCGAGGCCCTTCAAGCCGTCGTCGCCCGTATAAAGAATGTCGCAGGCCGAAGGGAAGCTGACGCAAAGGCACGTCTGGCTGTAACCGGGCTCGGCCTGGTTGCAGTCGGCATACTCGAAGCCTGTGCGCGGCACGGCCAAGCGCAACGTGCGGTCGGGCTCGGCCGGGGGGCAGTTGTCGAGCGAGGCGTAGCAGGCGAAGCCGAGCGGGTTCTGCGCCCAGCCGCTGTTGCCTTGAATGGGCCGTAGCGACGATTCGGGGTAGCTCGCGGCCTGCGCTCGGCTCGAGAAGTAGAGGTTGGTCGTGGTCGCCGGGGGCAGGTCGGCGGGTTTGTAGACGAGGTCCCAGAAGTCGGCGAGCTTGGCCGGGGCGCCGGTCGCGGGGTTCTTCAGGTTGGGGTTCGACAGATCGTAGCCGAGGCCCGCGCCGCGGAACGAGTGCGAGAGGCCCAAGTAGTGCCCCAGCTCGTGGGCGAAGGTGCGGTTGCCCGCGCCCATGTTGTAGCGTTGTATGATGATGCCGTTGCCCTCCCACGGGTAGGCGCCCCAGGCCTGGCTGCTCGAGCGCACGGTGAAGACGACGATCTCGTTCTCGTTGCCGCAGAGCGAGGCGGCGCGAAAGAGGGCCATCTCCTCCGACTCGGTGCCGCTCAGCCCCGGGGCCGCGCAGCCGGGGTTGAAGGCGACGGGGGGCGCCGACGAGGGGGGCGAGGGCCAGGCGTAGCTGCCGCCGATCGTGGTGAAGGTCGGGCTCGTGACGACGACCGATGCGGCCAGCGAGAAGCGAATGCCCGCCTTGACGAAGGCGGCGTTCGCGCCGGCGATCTGCTCGTTCAGGGCGCTCCGGCCGAGCGAGTCGTCGGTGCCGTCGACGAACTGAACGAACCGGACTGGGATCTCTCGGTGGATGACGGCCGTCGAGGACGATAGCCCGGCCGACACCTCGGCCACGGGGGCGTCGTCGGGCGCGGGCTCGAGATCGACGCCGGGGGTGCCGCAAGCTGTATGCAAAAGAATGGATGCCGGAAGGGAGCGTGCCAGGAGAGACAGGTGAGTCGATCGAAATGTCATTGGGGTTCCTTGGTGCGTGAAATGACGGCGCCCTGAACGGGTCGGGGCGGCGCGCGCCCCCGCGAAGGGGCGGGGGGCGCGGGGCCTGCCCTGCCGTCGTTGCAATGCTTTGGTACCCGCCGGCGGACGAACCGTCGATTCGCAATGTGCGCCCAGGCCCGTGCAAAAATGCACACACCGACACGGGGGTAGTTACTGCCCCCCTCGCCCTGGTGAACGCCTCGGCTGCCGGGTCGAGGCCTCGGCGCTACGCCTTCACGACGGCGGCCCGCTCGCTCATCGCGCGCTTTGCGCCGCGCGCCCGTTCATTCGCGCGGTCGCAATGTCTTCATGAGGCCGTCGATCATCGGCTGGAGGCCGAACTCGAACACGCGATCGAGGTTGAAATCGTACCCGCCCGAGAGCTCGTTCAGCAGCCTGGCGAAGCTCGGATACGGCCCCGACGTCGCGATCGCCAGGAACGCGGCCCCCTGCGATTCGTTCCACTGCGCTTCGGTCATCCCCGTGGTGGCCTCGGCCTCGCGCTCCGACTCGAGGTTCACGGCGACGCCGCGAACGTAGCTGTAGAGCGTCATGTGCGCCTCGAGCCGGGTCGCCGCGTCGATCCCGGGGGCTTCCATGGCACGCAGGATCCACTCGGCGTGCGCGATCACGTTGCGCAGCGCGACGGGCCGCGCGAGCGGCAGCACGTGCGCGAGCCATCCGTGCCGCCGGTACAGCGCCCACTGCGCGCGGGACGCGCGGCTCAGGGCCTCGCGCAGATCGCGAGGAGGCGACCCCGGCAGCGGGTGCTCGCCGAACACCGCGTCGATCATGAGGAGCACGAGCGCCTCTTTCCCCTCCACGTAACGGTAAAGCGACATCGTCGGCACGCCGAGCTTCGCGGCGACACCGCGCATGGAGAGGGCGTCGAGCCCCTCGTCGTCGGCGAGCCGGATGGCGACCTGCACGATCCGCTCGCGCGTCAGGGCGCCGCCTCGCTCGGACGGCTCACGTGCCGCGCGATCGCCCTCGGCCACCACGTGGCCCGAGCGCGGGACCGATCGGATGAGCCCCTCGTGGCGCAGGGTCGACAGCGCCTTGGTGGCGGTGGCGAGCGCGACGCCGAAGGAGCGAACGATCTGGCGCGTCGAAGGGACGCGATCGCCCGCACGGAGGCGCCCGGACGTGATGCGCGCGCGCAAGTCGTTCGCGATCTGCAGGTAGGGCGGTCCGTCGGCCGACTTGCGGCGGTTCGTCGACGTGCCGCGCTTCACCGGAGCCATGGTGACTGTACTAGCACAGATGGGCGGTTGATAGCGCGCGGGATGGTTGCCGGGACGCAGTCCGCGACCGCAGCTGTTCTAGCCTAGAATCTCGGCTAATGCGCCGTTCGCGGGGTGCCGAGCGCCGCCGTCGTCGCCATGCTGGTGCGTACGCCGTACGCGGTCGGTTGCGTACGTCGTACGCAAGCTTCCCCCCGAGGTCCCCATGTCGAATGGCACCGTTCTCGTCTCCGGCGCAGGCATCGCAGGCCCCGCGCTCGCCTACTGGCTCTCGCGTCGCGGGTTCACCCCCACCGTGGTCGAGCGCGCCCCCGCCCTGCGGGCAGGAGGCAACGCCGTGGACTTCCGCGGGCCGACGCACCTGCGCGTCCTCGGCGAGATGGGGGTGCTCGACGCGATTCGACAGCATCAGACCCACATGCGGGATCTCGCGATGGTGGACGAGGCCGGCCGGCGCCTCGTCACGCTCCCCGCGGCGTTCGCGAGCGGCGACGTGGAGATCGAGCGCGGCGATCTCAGCCGCATCCTCCACGAGGCCGCGAAGGACGCGGCCGAGTTCGTGTTCGGCGACAGCATCGCCTCGCTCACCGACACGCCCGACGGCGTCGACGTCACGTTCGAACGCGGCCGGCCGAGGCGCTTCGACCTTGTCGTGGGCGCCGACGGGCTGCACTCCCGCGTGCGCGCGCTCGCGTTCGGCGACGAGTCGAGGTTCCTGCGCTTCCACGGCCATTACGTGGCGACGTTCGCCGCGCCGAACCACCTCGGCCTCGATCACCAGGGCCTCATCTTCAGCGAGCCGGGGCGGGCCGCCAGCATCGCGAGCGCCCGCCGCCCCGAGGAGGCGACGGCGCTCCTGATGTTCGCCTCCAGGCCGCTCGACCACGATCCGCGCGACGTGGCGCAGCACAAGGCGATCCTCGCCGAGCGGTTCGCGGGGATGGGGTGGGAGGTGCCGCGTCTGCTCGAGGCGATGAGGCAGAGTCCGAGTCTGTATTTCGACGCCGTGGGGTGGATCGACATGGATCGCACTTCGCGGGGTCGCGTCGTGCTCCTGGGCGACGCCGGCTACGGCGGCACCATCGGAGGGCAGGGGACCGGCCTCGCCGTGGTCTGCGCGTATGTGCTCGCGGGTGAGCTCGCCGTTGCGAAGGGAGACCATCGCGCCGCGTTCCAGCGCTACGAAGCGCGGATCCGTCGATATGCCCGGCGCTGCCAGCAGGGGGCGAAGCACGTCGGCTCGTTCTTCGCCCCGCCGACCCGCGTGCAACTCGCGCTGCGCAACGCGATGTACCGGGCGCTCACCTCGCGCCCGCTCGCCCGCTGGTTCGAGAAGATGGTCACGAGCGCCGCCAGCGACCTCGTGCTCCCCGCGTACCCGGGGTGCTGACGCGCGCGTGAGGCACCTCGGCGGAGACGCACTCACCGCGTCATGAGTCTCGGTCCCGCGACGGCGGCTGGCCATAGTCGGCGACGTGCAGCTCGCCGCCGGGCACGAGGGCGTCGTGGACGGCGCGGAGCCCCGCTCGCTTCTCCGAGAGCGGCACCTGGTGGAAGACCAAGATCAGCCGCTCCTTGCGGGCGCGCCGCGAAGCGGCGCCGGCTTGAATGAATCGTGAGGCCACTAACGGTATGAGCGAAATCGCACCTGCGACCCGTAGATGATCTCGCCCTTGTTGATTCGATGCTCCAGGTCGTCAAGCTGGCGCATGAGAGCCTTGTAGTGCCGCGCCCAATGAACGAACTGAAACAGGAAAATCACCACAAATATGCCAGTGCAGAGACATACAATGGCTATGCGCTCGGGCCCATGCAGGACATAAGTAAGCCCTGCTGCCGCAGCGGCGACAAAAAGCCCGGACGATGCGACTGTCACGAGAACGCGCCGGGCGGCGCGGACCGTGATGCTTCGCACCCGGTCTACGTTTTGAAGCGTGATGATGTCGCTGTCTTCCATGGCGGCCCAACTATCCGTCGATTGGGAAACCGAAGCCGGTCCGAGGTGCGGCTGAAGGCATCAAAATCGTCGAAAAATTCCAGTCCGTTTGCCCGTCTACAGCCGCAGATGAGCCGCAGGTACGGCTGTAGTACTAGCGCGGGACCTCGGGGATGAACTCGGCACCCAGGCGGAAGATCAAGAAGTCCTTGGTGACGTTGCCGCTGCTGCTGCCAGGCCACATGAAGGGGCTGCCGCCGCTGCGGTCCGGATCCCACTCGTACCACATCCAGCGAGCCGCCTCGTCGATGTCGCAGACGATGGAGAACTCATTGCCGGGCTCCGGGACCGAGCGCTCCGTGTCGTTCGTCTCTCCGAACGCCACATGGCCGTGCGCGGACGCCTCGGTGGTCACCCAGCCGGCGCTTGTCGTCTGCGGGTCGAGATCACCGCTGTTGCAGCGCGCGATATACTGGTCGATGGTCTCCAGCGTCGGCCCGTTCGAGCCGAGGTCGTAGTCCTCGCCCGTCGCGCAGACCTCCCACGCGCCGTTGCCGGTGAAGACGGGAGCGGCCCCCTCGCGGAAGAACTGGCCGATCACGCCCTGTGTCGTGGACTTGTCGGCGTACGTGATGATGTAGAGATAATGCCCGGCGTTCGCGGACGCCGCTGGCACGGTGTACGACTCCGGCCCGTTGCCGATGGGACAGGAGAAGATCTTGCCGGCGAGGGTGTTCTCGATGCCCCCGAAATAGTTCAGGAGCCCGTCGCCGGTTCCGTAGCCGAAGCCGTACGCATTGTCGGCCGTGATGATCACGCTCACCGCGGTCGAGAGCCCGGTCCCTCCGCCAACGCCGGCGATCTCACCGAGACCGTTGTCGTCCTCCCCGCCCGCGCCCCCGTTACCGCCGCCGCCGGCGCCGGAATCGCCAGGATCGGTGCCGGCGTCCGAACACCCGGATGCATGAAGCGCGACAGCAAAAGCCAAAGCTGAAACAAGACGTAAATTCATTCCACCAGGATCGGCGAAGTCGCGCCCTGCGTAAAGGCCTCTCGGAGAGCACGAGCGCGCCGTCCGGGCGTCGCGGGCCATCTGGCACGATTCCGACGCTTCCCTCGCCGGGGTGCGGCCCGTCTCCCGGAAGGAAAAGGAGGAGGTCGAGAAGGCGGCTTGATCCGCCTCAGCGCTTGTTTCCCGCTTCCGCCCGCCGCTCGAACCGCAGCCTGAGCACCTCGTCCTCGAGCTCGTTCGCGATCGCCATCGCTCGCCGCCTCGCCTCCGCGCCCTCGTCGCCGCCCACGATCCGCGCCAGCATGTTCAGCGCCATCGCGCGCATCCGCAGGTGCCCGCCGTCCCCCGCGTGCCGGCACGCCTCGCGCGCGAGCGCCGCGCCTTCCTCGGGAAACCCCTGCTTCCACCGCGCATACGCCAGCCCGTTTGCCCGCCGCGACCGCGCGAAGGCCGGGCCGTCCTCCGGGATGCGCCGGTACAGCGCCTCCGCGGCCGCCGGATCCGGCTGCTTGCCGCCCCAGGAGCGGTTCCGCTCGAAGGCGCGTTGATCGATCCACCGCGCGAACAGGCAGGCTCGGTCGCAGGTGGGCATCGGCAGCTCGAAGAGCGGCTCGATCTCGTCGAGCAGGCCAGGCACGCGCGCGACGTCATCGCGGCTCGCCACGAAGGCCTCTGTGAGCAGGGCCTCCACCCGCGCCTCGGGCGGGGCCTTTCCGAGCAGCGGCCGGATGCGGGCGAGGTGCGTCTTTCCGGCCTCGCGGTCGTCGCCGCGCAGCACGCAGGTGGCGTGGGCGAGGGCGAGGAAGACGTGGGAGGTCGGATCCTCGCTCACCGGCGGTCGATCCCAGAGGCGCAAGAGGTCCTGGGCGAGGGGCAGGGGCAGGTCGGTGAACCGCGAGTGATAGGCGCCCATCCAGCGGGCGCGCTCGGTGAGCGCGTCCGGCAAGCCGAAGGCCGCGAGCGCGCGCGCCCCCCACGTCCCGCCGTCCCGCTGGCCGCGCGTCCGCAGCCGGCGCAGGGCGCGCTCGATCGAGGTCACGTCGTCCTCGTAGCCACGCAGGGAGGAGAGCCGCTCGGCGACCGCGGTCAAGGAGCCGTGCTGCGCGACGAGCCAGGCGACGTAATCCTCCCAGGAAAAGCCCGCGGGAGCGGCCTGTCCGGTTTCGTGTCCGGGCATTTTCTTCGCGCGGATCTTATCAAGCTTCAGCAGAGAGGAGGACGGACATGGGAAAGGAACCTGCGTTTTTCCTGGTGATCGATCTGGAGGCGACGTGCGACGAGGAGGGTCGCATCCCCGAGCGCATCATGGAGATCATCGAGATCGGCGCGGTCCTCGTGGACGGCGCGACGCTCGAGCCCGTGAGCGAGCTCGCCACCTTCGTGCGCCCGGTCATCCGGCCGAAGCTCACGGAGTTCTGCACGAAGCTCACCACGATCACGCAAGCAGACGTCGACGCCGCGCCCACGTTCCCCGAAGCCATCGCGGCGCTCGGGCGCTTCGTCGGCCAGCGGGAGGCGCTCTTCTGCTCGTGGGGCGATTACGACCGCAAGCAGTTCGAGATCGACGCGGCCCGCTGGGGCGTGCCCCTGCCGCTGCAGGGGCACATGAACATCAAGAAGCGCTTCTCCGCGGCGCTCGGGGTGACCCAGCGCTACGGCATGGCGAGCGCGCTCGAGCGGCTCGGACTCCCGCTCCACGGGACACACCACCGCGGGATCGACGACGCGCGCAACATCGCGCGTATCCTGCCTTACGCGATTGGCCGCGCGCCCATCCCGGAGGCAGGGCCCGCGGGGTGAGCGCCTCGCTGGGGCTTCGCTCCAGACCCGACCAGGGGCTGTCCGCCCCTGGACCCGGACCAGCAGGGGCTGAGCCGGGGTCGCTGGTCGAGCGGGACCCGCACACGGGAGAGGACGTGGCGCGCGAGGCCGGAGAACCGCCCGCGCGCGGGCTGGCTCACCCCTCGCGCGCCATGCGGATCGCCTCCGCGATGCCGGCGGAGGTGAGGTTGGGGTCCTTCAGGAGCGTCGCCGCCCAGGTCGCGAGCTCGCCGGTCGTCCGGAAGACGTTCGGCGCCCGCCCCGTCTGCAGCAGCATCATGATGGAGCGGACCGAGGCGGCGATGAACCCCTCCGACTCGACGAGCGTGGCCGTGCCCCTGAGGTTCCGGGAAGGGGAGCTCGCCGCCCGCCGCATCGCGGCCCGGCTCTCCTCGTCCGGCGGTAGGGTGCCCTGAAGGGGGAGGACAACGACGAAGGCCGCGCCGCCCGGCTGGCCCGCCGACCAGCGAGCGAAGAGCTCTCGCGAGCGATCGATCCCGACCGCGGTGGCCTTGCCCCGCCAGATCAGCAGCATGAGCCGCCGCCACACCGCGACCACGTACCCGTCCGTGCGCTCGAGTAGCTCGGCCGTCATCGGAGGAGGACGGACCGTTATCATTGTGGCGTATTGTCGTTCCGCCGGGGGGATGGTCGTCAAGCCCATGCCGATTATTCGGCGCTCGCCGGACCCGGCGGACGCGGTTACGCCTACGCTAGCAGCCCGTCCCTCTCCAGCCGCTCCAGCCGCTCGATGGCCGCCCGGCGTCGCGCCAATCGGCCGCCAGCAGCGCCCGCTCGGCCGGGTCCCGCTCAGCGTCTCGGGCAGCGGGAAGCGCGTGGCCGGGCCCACCATCCTGGGCCGGGCGCCTCGGTGAGCCGGCTTTGGTGTGCAGCCGTACCAGCGGCGGCGGACCATCAAGTTCGCCCCACAGCAGCGGCAGCGCGCAGCAGCTTGCGGGCATGTGATGAACGGTGCGCGATGAGCTGCGCCCGCCGCCTGACACCCACCCGCACGCGAGCCCGCACGCGAGAACACGAGCCCGCACGCGAGACCAAGAGCCAGATAAAAAGAAAAAGCTCACGCGGCGAAAAAAGGATCTAGACAGGCGAAGCGAAGACTCGGTATCTTGAAAAATGGTCCCGTGCGCATTCTGCATCAAATCTCGTCAGACACTCCCGCGTACCTGATCCGATCCTGTTCGTCCCTCGGCCTCCGCGAAGGGTCGGCGAGGGCTGCTGATCCGGCTGAGCGTGCTGAGCGTGAAAGCGTGCCGCCGCCGCACGCGCCGCCCGGGGCACGCCGCGACCCGCGGACCGCGAGCTGCGCACTGGCCATCGATGTCGATGAGACATCGATGCGACAGACCACGCTCGTCTCTGCGTTCCTCCCCACAGATCTCGAGACGACGCGAGACGCCGAAAAACGTCACCACACGACCCAAAATTGTCACTGCGCAACTCGATATATTTTTCTGGTCTGTCTTCAAAAAGATCTGGACACCTTCGTAGTCGAGTTGCTATCTTGAACACTGTCACCTTGCGCATCCGCCCTCCGATCGAAGCACGAGCACCCGCGTACTTGATCCGATCCTGATCAGCACGCGGGGGCTCATTCCGACCGGAGCCCGCGAAACCGACCTCGCCTGACCCGTGTGTCATGGCGCCTGCTATTCGGATGACGCTCCAGCAATGGTTCACCCGTGAGGACCTCGAGGAGCTACCAATGAAGCAGATCGCAATCGCATCTTCCGCCGCGCTCGCCACGCTGTTCATCACCGCCACCAGCCTCGCCAACACGACCGCTCCGTCTCCCACGTGCACCGTGATCAAGCGGGGTGTCCTGGGCGACATCTACAACGCGGAGATCTGGAGCCTCGCCCCGAGCTACCATGTCCCGTCCCCGTTCGAGGTCAACACCGGGTACTCCAGCTCGGTCGGAGAGAAGCGCGCCCTGTTCCGCTTCGATCTCAGCCCCATCCCCGCCGGCTCTCTCGTCACGTCGGCCAAGTTCTACGCCCTGACGTACACGAGCACCGCGAAGACCGTGTACGTCCACCAGGTGCTCGCCCCCTGGAGCGAGTCGCTCGTCACGTGGAACAACTTCGGCGGCATGGACCCCGCCGCGTTCACCACGTTCGTGCCCAACGTCACCGGGTGGACCACCGTCGACCTCACCGCGATGGTGCAGCAGTGGGTGAGCGGGACGGCGCCGAGCTACGGGATCCTCCTCGAGGAGGGCGCCAGCGGCAAGACGTCGTACAAGGGCAGCGCCCACACCGAAATGGGTTACCGCCCTCTCCTCGAGGTCTGTTACACGGTGCCGAAGGGCTCGATCGGCGACAAGGTGTGGTTCGACGCCAACGCGGACGGCATCGAGGACGCCTCCGAGCTCGGCATCTCCGGCGTCGTCGTCGACCTCTTCGGCGACGCGAACTGCGACGGCGTCGCCGACGGCGCCATGCTCCAGACGGCGGTGACCGGCGCAAACGGCGTCTACCGCTTCACCGAGCTCAATGCGGGCTGTTACGTCGTCGACGTCGACGACACGACGCTCCCGCTCGGCCATATCCTGACCAGCGATGACGAGCCGCTCGGCGTGTCCCTCGGCGTGGGTGAGAACGTGGCCAACGCCGACTTCGGCTACGTGACGTACTCGTCGATCGGCGACACGGTGTGGCTCGACAGCGACGCCGACGGGCTCTACGAGCCGGAGACCGGCGAGCTCGGCGTCAACGGCGTCCGTGTCGAGCTGTTCCAGGGGGCCCAGCTCGTCGACTTCACCATCACCGGCACGAGCCCCTACACCGGCCAGCCCGGCTTCTACCTCTTCGACACGCTCCCGGCGGGCACCTACTCGGTGGTCATCACGCCCGACAACTTCATGACGAGCGGTCCGCTCGCCGGACAGGAGCCGACGGCCGACCCCGACGGCGGGCTCGACAACGTGGGCGTTGTCTCGCTCGGCTGGGCACAGGACCTGCTCGACGCGGACTTCGGCTACCAGCTCTCCTGCGGCAACGGCGTTTGCGGCGGCGACGAGAGCTGTTCCACCTGCGCCGTCGACTGCGGCGTCTGCCCGCCCCAGTGCGGCAACGGCACCTGCGAGGCCGGCGAGGACTGCGGCAGCTGCAGCGCCGACTGCGACGTCTGCCCGCCCGCCTGCGGCGACGGCACCTGCAACGGCAGCGAGAGCTGCGGCAGCTGCTCGGACGACTGCGGCACCTGCCCGCCGGTCTGCGGCAACGGCACCTGCGAGGCCGGCGAGGACTGCGGCAGCTGCTCGGACGACTGCGGCGCCTGCCCCGCGGTCTGCGGCAACAACGTCTGCGAGAACGGCGAGGACTGCTCGACCTGCACCGGCGACTGCGGTGCTTGCCCCGCGGTCTGCGGCAACGGCGTCATCGAGGCCGGCGAGAACTGCCTCGAGTGCCCGAGCGACGTCGGCATCTGCCCGCCGGTCTGCGGCAGCGGCGTCTGCGAGGCCGGTGAGACCTGCTCGAGCTGCGCGGCCGACTGCGGCGAGTGCCCGCCGGTCTGCGGCGACGGCGTCTGCAAGGCCGGCTCCGAGGACTGCTCGAGCTGCGCGGCCGACTGCGGCGCCTGCCAGTGCGCCTCCCCCGGCACCGGCACCCCCGGCTACTGGAAGAACCACGAGGGCGCCTGGAAGGTCTCGCAGCTGACCATCGGCGGCAAGACGTACACGAAGTCCCAGCTCCTCGACATCATCAGCCGTCCGACCAAGGGTGACGTCACGTACATCATCGCGAAGCACCTCATCGTCGCCAAGCTCAACGTCGGTATCGGCAACCAGTCGAGCTGCATCGAGGACACCATCGCCGCGGCCGACGCCTGGCTCAAGAAGTACCCGCTCGCCAGCAACGTGAAGGAGGGCGGCAAGAGCTCGCCCTGGTCGACCGGCGAGCCGCTCGCCACGAAGCTCGACAACTACAACAACGGCCTCCTCTGCGCGCCGCACCGTGACTGACCGACGCTCGGCCGATAGCCGGTGATCGGCCGGCACGACGAGACCTCCCCAAGGCCAGCGCCCGCCCCGAGCGAACCGCATCGAGCGCGACCTGCGCTGGCCCTTCCCCCTCTCCTCGGCCGCTTCCCCTCCTGCGCCGCTCCCTCCCCCGAGCTCCTCCTTACCGAGCGTCCTGGTCCGCGATCGGCAGCCTCATCGCTCGGATGCTCTGGCGATCTTGAACGGCAGCGGGTGCATTCCCACGCATCGAGGAGGCCGCGTTCGCTGCACAGCCTGCGGGAGCCTGGCCGCCACCGGTAACGGGGCATGTGGCCCAGTGACTCTCATGGGTCACGCGTTCCAGGTGACCGGGAGGCTCTTCACGCCGAAGATGTCCGCGGTTTCGGGGCGCAGGTCGACGTCCTCGGCCGCTACGTCCAGGCGGAGGGTCGGGAAGCGCTTTACCAGCGCGGGCAAGGCGACCCGCATCTCGATACGGGCCAGTTGCTGGCCAAGGCACACGTGGATGCCGTGGCCGAAGGCCAGGTGCCCGATGGCCTGCCGCTGGATGTCGAGCGTGTCGGGATCGGCGAAGCGCTCCGGGTCGCGGTTGGCGGTGTGGTACGACAGGATGACCGTCGCGCCGGCCTTGATGGTCTGGCCGCCCAGCTCGACGTCCTCCAGCGCCGTCCGCTGGAAGGTCTTGGCGACAGACAGGTACCGCAGCAGTTCCTCCACGGCCTGGTCGGCGATCTCGGGGCGAGCACGCAGCGTGGCCCACTGCGCGGGATTGCTCAGCAGGGCGAAGGTGCCCAGCGCCAGCATGTTCGCGGTGGTGTCGAGCCCGGCTGCCAGCAGCAGGAGGCCGACACCCATCAGTTCTTCGTCGGTCAGGTCGGTGTCGGTGAGGTCGCTGAGCACGTCGTCGGTGGGATTGGCGCGCTTGGCCGCCACCAACTGTGCGATGTACTGCTGGGTCGCGACGTAGCCGGCCAGCTGGTCCTGCTTGCTCACCCCGGAGACGATCGCGTCGACATGCTCCTGGAAAGAGTCTCGGGTCTCGTACGGCACCCCGAGTAGATCGCAGATCATGATCGTGGGGATGGGCTTGGCGAACGCGGTCACCAGGTCCACCGGCGGGCCGGCCTTTCCCATGGCATCCAGGTGTTCGGCGGTGACCTGCTCGACGCGCTCGGTGAGCCGTTGCATCCGCCGGACGGTGAACTTGCCCGTCAGCAGCTTCCGGTAGCGGCCGTGCTCCGGCTCGTCCATCAGGAGGAACTCGCCGGGCGGCGCCGGAGGGATTTTCATGTCGCCCAGGTCGATCAACGGGTGGCGCATGAGCTCCTTGCGGGAGCTGAAGCGTGAGTCGGCCAGCACCGACCGGACCAGGTCGTAGCCGGTGATCAGCCAACCCTCGTATCCGCCGGGGAAGGGGTACCGGCTGATGGGGCCGCGCTCACGCGCCTGACGCAGCTCCTTCGGCGGGTCGAAGGGACAGCCAGGCTCACGCGCCGCCGGCAGCAGGCCGACGGTGTGTACGGGTTCCGTCATGTTCATTCCTCTCTTCTTCGCCGAATTGCGTCGTGTTGAAACAGCGAAGCGTTAGCGAGGAATCAAAGGCTACGTTGCATTCGTAAAATCGTCAAGATTGTTGGGCCAAAATTCAGCAAAATTGTGCAACTATTGGGGGCGTGTTGCAATGAGCATGGAGACGAATGCAACGCGGACCATCCAACGGTTGCAATGACATGCCAACGAATGCATACTGCTCGACGCTCGCACCACATTGGAGGCGCCCGCCGTGCCAGGAGACCGACTCACCCAGGAGGATCGTCGGCGCATCGCCGCGTGGCTCACCGAGGGCCTGACGTATACCGAGATCGCCCGGCGGCTGAACCGTCCCAAGTCAACGATCACCCGAGAGGTGGCCCGTAACGGCGGGCCCGAGGACTACCGCGCCGACCATGCGCACCAGCTGACGCGGCTGCGTGCCCGCCGCCGCAAGCCGATACCGCTCCCCGCGACTCCGGCCACCGCCGCCGCCTACGGACGCGACCCCAAGGCGGTGTTCGCGTTCGAGCAGCAACTCGCTGAGCTGATGATCGCCACCAGATGCCCGCGCATGGTGGCGAGGATCCTGTCGTGCCTGTTCACCACCGACTCCGGCGATCTCACGTCCGCCGAGCTGGTGCGGCGGCTCCATGTCAGCCCGGCCGCCGTCTCCACAGCCACCCGATGGGCCGAGGAGCAGGGCCTGATCGTCCGCGAACGCGGAGCCCGGGGCAAGCAGAGGTACACATTAGAGAGAAAGGTCGGGTACCGTTCCTGTCTCGCCAGTGTCCGCTCCAATGAGCTGCTGGCCGAGCTCAGCCGCCAGGGGGCCGGAATCCTCGGTCGCACCACGCCCGCGGGTGCCCGACTGGACAAGGTGAGCACCTTCCTGCTCCTGATCTCGCAGGACCTGGCCGACTCGGCCGAACGCCGGGCGCGCGAAGTCTTCGGCGCCTGAGTCGCGCCTCAAGACCGGAAGGAGCGGGTCGAGGAGCGGTACGTACCGAATCCTCGCTAGAACGTCGGCGGCGTTGGATTGAGGTCAGCTCGCTCCCGAGCTTGAGATACTGTTCCTCTATGGGAGTGCATTTGAATGTATCTGCGTTGATCGTGGCGAAGTGTGATGTGATTCCATTTGCGCCAATGTGCAAGCTGACGAACAAGAGGAAGAAGGCGGCATGCGCCGTCTTGGGGCTCGATCACGCGCTGACAGGCCCGGTGCGGCCGTAGGACAGCCGTCGCAGCAGCGCCTCCGCCGGGCCGCGGTAGCCTGTGCGGCGCATCCAGTCGGCCAGCAGGATCGAGGCGATCCACAGGGCGACGGCGACCGCGCAGCTGGCGGCGAAGCTCATGTCGTCCCTCAGGTCGAGCGTGAACGGGTAGAATAGCGCCACCCACACCACCGACTGGAACAGGTAGAACGTCATCGACCGCTGGCCCAGCGCGGCGAGGGCCGCGGTGAGGCGTCCATGGTCACGTCCGAGCCTGATCGCGACGAGCCCAGAGGCGGCGGCCATGCCGAGACCGCCGGCGTATCCGGTCAGGGCGTGCGCGCCGGCGACCGTCCAGCGGTTCGATGTCGTCCACACGCCCGCCAGCTGCAGGGCCATGGGAAGCCTGCCGATGACGGACACGGCCATCAAGATCGCGGTGGCGCGCAGCAGGAACCACGCATGGCGCTCCGGTTCGTCGAGCATCCGGCGCCTGGCGGCCCAGATGCCCAGCAGCATGTCCGGCACCACCACGATGGTGGAGACAGCCGTCTTCAGCGGCCAGAACGGGACGCTCGCGAGGACGTGAGCACAGTAATCGGGGGCCATGAGCTGCGCCATGGTCATGGGCGCGCCCATGGCAGCGGCGCTCTGCGCTGTCACGCTCTGCCATGAGAGCAGCAGCGTCGCGGGGACGAGCATGAGGGCGCTGGTCCAGCACAGGACCGAGTCCCGGGCCCGGACCAGCGGCGCGAGCAGGAGCAGCGTCAGGCCGTAGACCGCGATGATGTCAAACGGCACGAGCAGGGTCGAGTGCGCGAAGCCGATGACGATCAGCCAGAGACTCCGGCGCCGCAGCAGCTTGCGGATCGAGGCCCAGTCGCTGCCCCGCGCGCGCCACCGCTCGGTCAGCTGTCCCAGCGCGTAGCCGAAGAGGAACACGAACATGACGCGCGCCTGGTTCTCGGCGACGAGGGATCGGATGAACGCGGCGATCGTGTTGAGCGCGGCCGGCCCGAGATCCCAGCGGCTGACGAACGTCGGCGCGTGGGACAGGGCGACCAGCAGCAGCATGAAGCCACGGGCGATGTCCGGCGCCAGCGACCGACTGGTCACGTCGGTGGGAGCCTGGGTGTTGATGGCAAGGTCCATGAATGTCACCCACAGGCCGGAGCCCGGCTGCGCCGCCCCGGGAAGCGGGCAGAACACGCCGGCACCTCGCCGTGGCCCTTTGAACAGTCGCGAACGCTACGTCGCGTTTCATTGATCGTCAATGGACGACCCATGGACTTGTCGCGTTGCGCAGCGAATTCATGGTGAATATTGCAATGGCCTTGTCGATGAATGCAACGATCGGGCGATCGGCGTTGCAATGTACTGAGGGTGAACGCACACTGGGCTGGACCATCGACCCACAGGAGGCGGGCGAGGATGCCGGGAGGCCGGTTGAGCAACCAGGAGCGCCGGGACATCGCGTCAGGGCTGGCCGAGGGGCTCGGGTACGCCGAGATCGCCAGGCGGCTGGGCAGGCCGACGTCGACCATCAGCCGGGAGGTGGCCCGCAACGGCGGGCCCGCCGGTTACCGGGCGGAGCACGCCCACGAGGCCACCGGGCGGCGCGCCCGCCGGCGCAGGCCGGCCCCGTCCCCGGAGCAACGGGGCGCCGCCGGCGCCGACGGGCGGAACCCCGAGGCGGTGCGCGGGTATATCGAGCGCTTCTCGACGCTGATGGTCCAGACAGGGCTTCCACGGATGGCGGCCCGGGTGCTCGCCTCCCTGTTCACCACCGACGCGGGCGCCCTGACTGCCGTCGAGCTGGTCGTGCGATTGCGGGTGAGCCCCGCGTCGGTGTCCAAGGCCATCGGTTATCTGGAAGGGCTCGAGCTGGTCCGGCGCGAGCGCGGCCCGCGGCGGGGCGAGCGCTACGTTTTCGACGACGATGTCTGGGTCCGGTCGTGGATGTCGAGCGCTCGCGCGAACGCGATGTGGGCGGATGCCGCCCGTGAGGGAGTCGAGATCTTCAGGGCTGCCACCCCCGCCGGCGCCCGGTTGGACCAGATGGGCCGATTCTTCGCGCGCCTCAGCGACGACATGGCCGGCGGCCCTACGGCAGGCGCCGTCGGTGACGCGCTGACGGTGCTCGCCGCGCTCGTGCACGCGAGCGCGCCGCTCACCGTCCAGCAACTGGCCACCGCGCTGGGCTGGTCCACGGACCGCGTCGCGAGCGCCCTGCGCGACGCCGAGCAACACCCGGACGTGACCGATCCGGTCGCCCTCCAGCGCGTCGGGCCTGGCAGCTTCACCATCACCGCCAGGCTCGACCGGCTCACCGCGGCGCAGCGCGAGGCCCTCAGCCACCCCCGGTAGAACCGCCGCGCAGGGCGAGCCCTTGCGGCATCACCGGTCCCACCGTACAGCCACGCTGCCTGTCGTCTCGCCATCGCCCGCGTGCTGACCCGCTGGCTGCCCCGGTGCCCCAGCTGCCACCGTCGACACGCCGATGTCCCCAGGCTCCAGTCCCTCCGGCTGTGACACAGTGGTGTTAAAGCGGCCGTAGGAGGCGTCGGCCTTGACCGAGAGTGTGTCCCAGTTACGCTCGGGGCCCTTGGGCAACTCGACGCGGTCGTAATACTCGCCGAAGCCCTGCGCTCGAGGCGGAAGCGCAGGTCGGACTGGACGGAGCCACCGATGTTGATGGAGAGCTCGTCGTCCGCCGACGCGGGAGCGGCGAAGGGGAGCGCGGAGCGGGCCGGCGCGAGGGCGAAGCCCGCTGCGCGCATCGCCCGAGATCGAATCGCTATGAGCGGCGAATACTACACTTCCAGGGGTTTCAGAACCCGGGAATGAGTCTTTTGAAGCGGAGAGGCGGGCGGGGGAGATGGTGGCTTTCGACAGCCGTGTCGCTCACTTCTCCAGGTTGCGCTTGGAGAAGGTGTCGTCGTTGATGGCCTCGTTCACCTTCACCTTCTTGCGCGTGAGCGTGGTGGTGAGGTTCTTTGTGTGGTCCACCATCTTGAGGGTGCCGGGGGTGCAGACGTCGCCGTCGCAGGAGTAGCCGGTGCGGGTCTCGGTCTTCACCAGCTTGCCCTCGGTGTTGTAATACTTGAGCTCGCTGGGGACGTTCTTGTCCTTCGTGATCGTCATCTCGATCTTGGCGTAGGAGGTCGTCTGGCCGCTCCTGGGGGTGAGCGTGAGCTTGACCTCCTTGCCGCTGGAGGAGCTGACGGCCGGCGTGTAGCTGCCGTACTTCTGGGTGGCCAGGTCTTCCTGGCTGAAGGCCATGCCGAAGGCGCTCTGATCGCTGGTGTGGCTGGCGATACGGCGGACTTTGCCGAAGGACGGCAGATAGACGTACATCTCGGTAGGGGAGAGGATGAGGACCTTGGTGCCTTTGAGGTCCGCCGGAGCGGTGAACTCGGCGAGGCGCTTCTCGCCCTTCATCCACACGTTGATGCCGACGGTCTTGTCGGGTCTGCCGCTCTCCGCCGTCTTGGCCTCGTAGTCGAAGTAGAGCGTCTTGGCCTTGTTCATGGCCGCTTCGGTCGCCGCCAGGGCCTTGTCGGCGGCGTCGTCGGCCAGCGCCGCGGGGGCGTGCGAGAGACCGAGCGCGACCGCGATGGCGAGGATGGAAACGAAGCGCGAAAACCTCATCGGGACCTCGGAGAGCTTGGTGGGGCCCGCCGCTTGCCGGGGCGGAGCCGCCGTCGCGGCTCCACCTGCATGAGCGCGGGGGATAGGCATGATAGGAACATGGCGTCCGCAAGGTCAATCCTGCGCACGGCGGCCCGCGCCCCGGTGGTGCCGCGAGCCACCACCGGACATGGAGGCGCGTCCCTCCATCCCGCGTTCCTCGCGCCGCGCCCGTCCCAGGATCTCGGCTGAATTAGCCGCCCCCGCGCGACCCGCTCGCCTCGTGGGCCCTGGTACGCCTCATGCCAGTGTCCGCCTGCTCTCCGCACGTAGGAAGCCTCCCGCGAGGCTCGCTGCGACGACGCTGCTACGACGCTGCAATGACCAAGGAGAACCGATGCTGCCCACGAACACGACCCAGAAGACACGCTCCCTCGTCATGTCCCTCACGATGGCCGCCGGCCTGGCCGTCACCGCGTTCTCGTCCCCTGCGGCGGCCGGGCCGCTGCCGACGCTCTCCGGATGGGGCGTGCGCGGCCATGCCAGCTTCATGGGCTCGGTGAGCCAGCAGGTCGACGGCTCGCTCAGGGGGCATTTCACGATCATCATCCACAATCCCGGCGAAGCCCCCGTCACCTGCCGCTACCTGCGCTTCCGTCCCCATACCGTGAGCGGCGGAAGCTGGAGCTTCGATGGCCATGGCACGTGCTGGACCTCGGGCGGCGCGTTCGCTGCGGCGAACCGCTTCACCTTCTCTGACCTCGGCAGCCCAGGCGCGGGCGTCGACGCCGTCGACGTGAACTACTACGGCGCGGTCGGCGTCTCGATCCCCGGCGGCCTCTTCGATGACGGCGATATCGTCTACACGCCTTGAGGAGGCAGCTCACTCCGCCGTCGCTTCGAACTCGCCGAGGATGAAGGTCGCCGCGACCGCGGGCTCGAAGAACTCGGCGCGCACGGCGCGGTACTGCGCGTCGGCGAAGAACCGCTCCCGCGTCGCGCGGTCGGGGAACAGGAGGGTGAAGACGCGGTTGATCCGCTCATCCCCCTTCAGCACGCGCGCCACGACGAAATCGTGGCCGAACGCGCCGCCATAGGACGAGAGGATCGGCATCATCCCGGCGCGGTAGCGGGCGTAGGACGTCTCGTCCGCCATCTGGAGCCCCACCAGGAGCACGTGCTGTCGGCCCTCAGCGCCCATGGGAGTAACCTCCATCCACGTCGAGCGTCGTGCCGGTCACGAAGCCGGCCCTGGCCAGGAACAGCGCCGCTTCCGTCGTGTCCCGCACCTCGCCGATGCGCCCCAGCGGGTGGATCGAGGCCATCGAATCGGCCCCTTCGCCGATGAGCGGCGTGCGGATGATGCCGGGCGCCAGCGTGTTCACGCGGATGTTGTGGGCGGCGAGCTCGGCGGCCAGCGAGACGGTGAGCGCGTGGACGCCGCCCTTGCTGGCCATGGCGGCCGAGGCCGGCATCCGCGCCATGGCCTGCTGGACGAGCACGGTGCCGATGTTGATGATCGAGCCCCCGCCGCCCTCGATCATCAGCGGCACCACCGCCTGCGTCATCAGGAACGTCCCCTTCACGTTGGTGGTGAAGAACCGCTCCAGGTCCTCCTCCGTGCTCTCGAGGAACGGCTTCACGCCGAAGATCCCGGCGTTGTTGATCAGCACGTCGACCCCGCCGAAGCGCTCGCGCGCGGCCGCGGCGACGGCCCGCGCCGTGGCCCGATCCCCCACGTGGCCCGGCACGGCGACGACGCGCGCCCCGCCGTCGAGGCTCCGCCGCGCCTGCTCGAGCTTCTCCGGGTCGCGGCCGTTCATGACGACGCTCGATCCCTCGGCAAGGAAGCTCCTGGCGAGGTCGAGGCCGATACCGCTGCTGGCGCCTGTGATGATGACGCGATCGATCCTGGTGGACATGGAGTGTCGTTCCTTTCGCGCCGACAACCTAGGACCGTCCCTCGAACCGAGAAAGTGGTATGTTTCTATCGACTTCATAACTCCAGGTTTTGATCCTGCGGGCCCCGCCATGACCTACGATCAGCTCGTCGCCTTCCTCGCCGTCGCGGGCGAGGGCACGTTCAGCGCCGCGTCCGCGCGGCTGCACAAGTCCCAGCCGGCCGTGAGCAAGCTGGTGCGCAACCTCGAGCGCGAGCTGGGGATCGAGCTGTTCGATCGCCGGGAGTACCGCGCCACGCTCACCGACGCAGGCCGCCTGTTCCACGAGCGCGCCGCGGCCGTCATCGAGGGCACCGAGGCGCTGCGCAGCTTCGGCATGCGCCTCTCGAGGAAGGTGGAGCCGATCGTGCGGCTCGCCGTCGACGCGGTGACGCCGCTCGGCCCCATCATGGACATCTTCCGGGGGCTCCTGGTGCGTTATCCCCTGGTGCGCATCGAGCTCGGCACCGAGCGGCTGGCGGGCACCGCCGACGCGCTGCGCGAGGACCGCGCCGATCTCGCCGTCGCCACGAAGCTCGGGATCGACGGCTCAGCGGTGGAGACGGCGCGCTTCTGCGACGTGCGGGTGATCCCGGTGGCGCGCTTCGATCACCCCCTGGCGACCTGCGGCGCGCCGATCCCGCCCGCGCTGCTGCGGGCGCACGCGCAGATCATCCTGCGCGACAGCGCGAGGGGGAGCTCCTCGCCGTCCCTGAACGTGCTGGAGGGCGGCCTGCGCTGGACGGTCACCGACGTCGCGGCGAAGAAGGAGGTCCTCCTCGCGGGCATGGGCTGGGGCGGGCTGCCCGAGCACGTGGCCGCCGGCGCGCTGGAGGCGGGCGAGCTCGTGGCGCTGCAGGTCCCCGAGTTCGTGGCCGACACCATGGAGCTCTTCGTGATCCGCCGCCGCGACCGCCCGCACGGCGTCGTCGCGCAGGCGCTCTGGGAGGCGCTGCTGCGCTGCGGTCACGGCGCCGGGGCACCCGCGGCGGCCGCGAAGGCCCCGCGCCGCCGGAAGAGGGGTTGAGAGGGGTTGAGGGCCGCGCCGGCCCGACCTCCGGCGGCGGAGCGCGCTCGCCAGGCGGGTCGACGCCATGCCCGCGAGCGCCGGCCGACCGGCACGCTGCTGCTGGGTCACGCCTCTCCACGGCAGATCGCCCGGAGGATCTCGCGCGTGTGTCCGCGCAGCCATGCGTGCGCCTTGTCGCCCTCGCAGCGCTGGTGCCACAGCTGGACGATCCTGAGCTCCGGCGCGTCGAGCGGCAGCGGACGGGTGCTGAGGCCCAGCGCCCGCACGATGGGCCCGCAGACGCGCGCCGGCAGCGCGACGACGAGGTCGCTCTCGTGGGCGAAATGGATGGCCGCCGAGCACGTGGGCGCCGCCGCGACGACGCGCCGCCGCAGCCCCAGCGCCTCGAGCGCCTCGTCGATCGGATCGCGCAGACGGCCACGGCGTGAGACGATGACGTGGAGCGCCTCGGCGTAGCGCCTGGCGGTGAGCCGGCCGCGCGCGAGCGGGTGGGCCCGGCGGAGGGCGACGACGACGCGATCTTCGCCGACCAGCTCCCCACGGATCTCGGGGAGCGCGGGCTCCGTCGAGCCGATCTCGAGATCCACGCGCCCTTGGCGCAGGTCGTCCGTATCTCCCGCAGGCTCGGCCAGGAGCCGGACCTTCGCGAGAGGCGCCTGCTCCTGCACCGCTCGCAAGAGCCGCGTACCGAGCGCCGTCGTGAGCGCGTCGTGGCAGCGGACGGTGAAGGTCCGATCGAGCCTCGCCAGGTCGAGCTCCCGCTCGGGCGCGAACACCGCGTGCGCTCGCTGGACGATGGCCTGGACCTCCTGTCGCAGGGCCAGCGCGCGGGGCGTGAGCGCCATCGTCCGGCCGGCGCGCACGAGGATCGGGTCCCCCGTGGCGTCCCGGATGCGCCCCAGCGTCCGGCTCATCGCGGGCTGGGACAGGTGCAAGCGGGCCGCCGCGGCGCTGACGCTCCTCTCCTCGAGCAACGCGTCCAGCGCCGGCAACAGGTTCAGGTCCACATGCATGGCGGTAATTCTTCCTCATAGCAACTATGCATTGGACGGTATGAGTCGTCCAGGGTTTATTCCTCCGCACGGTGGCTCAGCGGTTTGCGACCACGCGCGCGCCGCTCGTCCGAGGAGGATTCATGTCGATTCATTCCGAGCATTCCGAGCAGAGGAACAACGATGTGATGTGGCGAGACCGAGGCCCGGGCCGCGCGGAGGACGAGCTCCTGCTGCCCGCGGTCGTCGCGGCGCTCTCCGCGGCGGGCGAGCGGCTCGTCGGTCGCTTCTCGACAGAGCCGCGCCCGAGGAGCCGGGAGGACATCTTCGCCGCGCTCGGCGAAAACGATGCGGTCTCCCTCGAGGCGCTCCGCGAGCCCTTGTCGCGCGCTCGCCCGGAGGCCCGGTGGGTCGAGGACGAGCTCGAGTGCGGGCCCCTCCCGCCGGGGGAGTGGTGGGTCACCGACACCGTCGAGGGGAACATCAACCATGTTCACGGGATGGCGGACTGGTGCGTCACGGCGACCCTCGTCCGCGACAACGAGCCGGTCCTGACGGCGGTGCACCTGCCCTTGACCGGCGACACGTACACCGCCCGGAAGGGCGCCGGCGCGTACCTCGGGACGAGGAGGATCCGCGCGTCGGCGAAGACGGAGCTCGGCGCCGCCTTCGTCGGGACCGGCCAGGCGATGCCGGGTGAGGACGCGGAGACCTACCGGCGGATCGGCATGTCCGTCACCGCGATGCTCGGGAGCGCGCTCGTCCTGCGCGTCTCGGTGCCGGCCACCCTCCAGCTCGTTCAGGTCGCGGCCGGCCGGATGGACGTCTTCTGGCAGTACAGCCAGATCCGCTCCGGGCTCGTCGCCGGGGCGCTGCTCGTCGCGGAGGCCGGGGGCGCGGTCACGGACACACGCGGGGAGCGGTGGAGCCTCGCCAGCGAGGACTTCCTGGCTGCAGCGCCCGGGCTCCACGCCGGCGCGGTAGGCGTCCTGTCGACCATCCGATGAGAGGAGGAGGCTGAACATGGATCAACTCATGGGAAACATTGGAATCCTCGGCTCGGGCCGTGTCGCCACGGTCCTCGCCAACAAGCTCGCGGGCGCCGGGCGCGCCGTCACGATCGGCACCAGGGACCCGGCGCAGGCGGCGCTGAAATGGTCGGGAGGGCGCGTCGACTTCAGGGATCACGCGGAGACCGCGCGCCTGGCCGCGATCGTCATCAACGCCACCCCCGGGGACACGAGCGTGGAGCGGCTCGGCGCCCTCCGCGACGCGCTGAAGGGAAAGATCCTTGTCGACGTCTCCAACGCGACGCTGCGCGGCCGCGACGGCCTCCCCGGCAGCCTGCTTTACCCGAACGACAGCGTCGCCGAGCGCCTGCAGGCTGTGCTGCCCGAGACGGCCGTCGTCAAGACGCTGAATACCATGCTGTTCACCGTCATGGCGGATCCCACGAGCCTGCGCGCCGCCCCGACCGCGTTCCTCTCCGGCAACGACGAGGGCGCGAAGGCGGTCGTCGGGCGGTTGCTCGGCGATCTGGGCTGGCCGGCCGACTGGATCGAAGATCTCGGAGACATCGAGACCGCTCGCGGCCCCGAGGCGGTCGCCTTGCTCGTCCCCTCCGTGCTGCGAAGGCGAGGGCTCGCGCCGTTCGCCGTCGCGCTCGCCCGGTAAACGCGACGACGCGCATCACGGATCTGGAGCCCAATCCATCCCGACCTTCTCTCGCACGATCGGCTCGCTGGTGCGCGAGGAGACGCAGCGGTTCCCCGAGCAGGAGATCTTCGAGCAGGCCGGCACCTGGCCATCCATCTTGACCGCCCCGTACTCGTACATGAACGGCCCGCTCGCGGCGTTCTATGGCGTCTCCGGCGTGACGGGCGACGCGTTCCAGCGCGTGGAGCTCGATACGACCCAGCGCCTCGGGCTCCTCACCCAGGCGGGGGTGATGGCCGGGACGACGCACTCGAACATGACGAACCCCGTGGTCCGCGGCTCCTTCGTGGTCCAGAAGCTGATGTGCCATGTCATCCCGCTCCCCACGGGCGACATCCTGGAGAAGGTGAAGCCGCCGGACCCGTACACCGGCAAGACGGCGCGGGAGCGCTTCAGTCAGCACAGCGAGGATCAGGTCTGCGCGACGTGCCACCAGTTCATGGATCCTGTCGGCTTCTCGTTCGAGAACTACGATGCGGTCGGGCTGTTCCGCGCGACCGAGAACGACGTCGCGATCGACGCGAGCGGCTCGGTGCCAGGCACGGAGGGGACGGTGAGCGGGCCGATCGAGCTGGTGCGCAAGCTCGCCGAGACGGAGGACGTACAGAGCTGCTTCGCGACGCACTGGATCGAATACGCCTACGGCCTCACGCTGCGCGCCGAGGACAAGTGCACACGAGAGGCCGTCACGGCCGCCTTCAAGACGTCCGGATACAACGTGAAACAGCTCCTCATCGAGCTCACACAGACGGACGCCTTCCACACCATGGCTCCCCGGGAGGAGTGACGGCTATGTCGACGTTTCGCTCGACGTTTCGCTCGACGTTTCGCTCGACGTTTCGCTCGACGTTTCGCTCGACGTTTCGCTCGACGTTTCGCTCGACGTTTCGCTTGAACCGGCGTGCCTTGCTGCGAGGTGCTGGCGGCATCGCCATCGCGCTCCCGTGGCTGGAGATCATGGGCGCCGAGCCCACGGCGCGCGCGCAGGCCGCCCCCGCGAAGCGCTTCCTCGCCGTCTACACGCCCGGCGGGACCGTGATGGACCGCTGGCGGCCGACGGGCTCCGAGACGAGCTTCACGCTGAGCCCCATCCTGGCGCCGCTCGCGCCGGTGCAGAGCCGGCTGCTCGTCGTCGACGGCCTCGACATGAAGAGCGGGCTCGGCGAGCAGCACCAGGCCGGGATCATCGCCTGGCTCACGGGCACGCCGCAGGACGGCGCCGCGGGCCGCGCCTACGGGAGCGGGCCGTCGATCGATCAGGTGATCGCCTCCCGGATCTCGGGGGGGCAAAAGGCGAAGGCGAGCCTCGAAATCGCGGTGCGCTGGGCGACCGGGAAATCGCACGGCCTGCTGTCTCCGATGAACATCGCGAATTTCGAGAACGACGCGCCCTACAGCCCGATCCCGCCGCGCATCGATCCGGTGGAGATCTTCACCGATCTCTTCGGCACGCTGAACCCCGGCGCCGACAACGACGCTGCTCGTCGTCTCGCGCGGAAGCAGTCGATCCTCGACTTCCTCGACCGGCGCTACTCCGCCCTGTCCTCGCGGCTCGGCGCCGCTGACAGGCAGAAGATCGATCAGCACCTGACCAAGATCCGCGAGATCGAGGAGAGCCTCAGCAAGGCGCCGACCGCGGCGGGCGCCTGCCAGGCGCCGGCGAAGGTCGACACGTCCGACTACAACCCGCGCACGGGGCGCAACTCCGCCGACAACGGCTCGATCAAGGACACGTCGACCGACGCGGCGATCCCCAAGGTCGGCAAGCTCATGACAGACATGCTGGTGATGGCGCTCGCCTGCGACATCACCGCGGTCGGCACCCTTCAGTGGAGCGACACCGAGGCGAAGCACACCTTCCCCTGGCTGAACCTGAGCGAGCACCACCATTACTACCAGCACGACGGCGGCTTCAGGGCGGCCGAGTGCGAGCTCATCTGCAACTGGTATTCGAAGCAGCACCTCTATCTCCTGCAGGAGATGGAGAAGGTCGACATGGGCGGACACTCGCTGCTCGACGAGAGCGTCGTCTTCTTCGGCTCCGAGATCTCGGATCCGCCGAGCCACAAGAAGACGAACATGCCGTTCCTGCTGGCCGGCGGCGGCGGCGGTCTGCGTACGGGGCGCTGGCTCCGGTACAAGAACCTTCCGCACAACAACCTGCTCGTGTCGATCTTGAACCTGTTCGGCGACCCCCGGACCACGTTCGGCACCCCGGAGCACTGCACCGGGCCGCTCACGAACCTGACATAGCAGCGAGAACGAGGCGCGTCCGAGCCAAACCGGGCGAGCCGCTTGGAGGCACCACGCAGCGGGCAGACCTCGAGGGCACGCTCAGAAGGCCTACTCCTCGACACGGACCGATTGACCGATACCGTCCGTCGGGGGGACATGGCTCAGCCAGACGGCACAATGAATACCATTGGCGACATCGCCTTGCATCGTCGACGAGGTGATGGACTGGCTTGAGGAGAGCCGCGCTGGATGTTGCTCTTCACCCGCAGGCACGCTCCCTGGCTGAGCCAGATCGAGTGCGCTCTCTCCGACGTGCGGCGAACGGTTTCTTTCTCCAGGGATGAAATCGGCGATGAGACACACGCGTACTTGTGGCGCATAACGAGCGCGCCGCATGCCTCCGGTCGACCTACCGCCCCACGTCTTGGTCGGCCGTCCCTGAAGAGGTCCAGCGGGCTGAAGCGCCTCATCGCGCCTTTGGCGAGTAAATCTCTGTTGAGTGTTGACCCCGGCTGCGGCACGCTCCTCCTTCGATGCACAGGGGGCAGCTCTTCGGCGGCCGCTTCGAGCTGGTGGACCGCGCGGGCACGGGGGGAATGGGGACGGTGTGGCGCGCGCTGGACCGGACGACGGGTCGACCCGTGGCGCTCAAGCTCCTCACCCGCGTCAGCGAGCGCGATTCGGCGAGGTTTCGTCACGAGGCGCGCGTGCTTGCGGGGCTCTCGCACCCGCACATCGTGCAGTATGTGACGCACGGGCTCGAGCCTTCGGGCGAACCTTACCTCGTGATGGAGTGGCTCGACGGCGAGACGCTCGCCGACCGGCTTGACGGGGCGGGCCTGAACCTCGAAGAGAGCCTGCTCGTCGCCCGTCGCGTCGCGAGCGCCCTCGCAAAGGCCCATGCGCTCGGCGTCGTTCACCGGGACATCAAGCCGAACAACCTGCTCCTGGTCGGCGGCGAGGTCGAGCAGGTGAAGGTGCTCGATTTCGGGATAGCGTGGCACCCAGGAGCGACGAGGCGCCTGACGCAGACAGGATCGATCCTGGGGACTCCCGGGTACATGGCCCCGGAGCAGGCACGCACGGAGCGCGAGGTGGGCCCGCCGGCGGACGTGTTCGCGCTCGGGTGCGTGCTGTTCGAGTGCTTGACCGGCACGCCTGCATTTCAGGGCGAGCACCTGATGGCGCTGCTCGCGAAGCTCCTCTTGGAAGAGCCGCCGCTCCTGCGCGAACTCCGGCCGGACGTGCCCGCTTGGCTCGCCGACCTGGTCGCGCGGATGCTCGCGAAGGAGCCTTCGGAGCGCCCGGCCGACGGGGCGGCCGTGATAGAGGCCCTCGTATCGCTGGGGTCGGACGCGGAGCCGCGCAGCCGCGCCGAAATAGGCGCTGGTTCCCGATCGATCACCCGCATGGAGCGGCGGCTCGTATCCATCGTGGCGGTGGCCTCGGCTCACGGCCAGTCCGCCGTCGAGGCCCGGACGGCTCCCGCCGGCGAGGTGAGGACCACCGGAGCGACGAGGCCCGCCCAGGGCGCGTCGCGGGGCCTCGTCGAGGCGGTGAAGCGCGCGGCGGTGCCGCTGGGGGCGCGGGTCGAGGAGCTCGCGAACGGCGTCGTCGTGGCGGCGCTCCTGAGCGAGGGCAGCGCGACGGATCAAGCGGCGGCGGCGGCGCGTTGCGCGCTCTGGGTGAGGGCGGCGACGGATGCCGCGATCGTGCTGGTGACGGGCCGCGCCGAAGCGACCCACCGTCTGCCCGTGGGAGAGGCCCTGGAGCGGGCGGCGGCGTTGCTCGACGAGACACGCGGGCTCGAGGGACGAGGCGTGCTGGTGCGGATCGACGACGTGACCCGAGCGCTGCTGGACCCGCGCTTTCAGGTCGTCGAGGAGGCAGGTCGCTTCCTGCTCCACCGCGAGAGTCAGATCGGGGACGAGCCGCGTACCCTCCTCGGCAAGCCGAGCCCTTTTGTCGGCCGAGACCGGGAGCTCCGGAGCGTCGTCGACCTGATCGAGGGGAGCTTCGAGGAGCGTCGCCCGGTCGCGGTCCTTGTGACGGCGCCCCCTGGCATGGGCAAGTCGCGCCTTCGGCAGGAGATCGTCCGCGTGGTCCGGGGGCGCCACCCCACCGTGGCGCTCGCGATGGCCCGCCCCGACGCGATCGGCGCGGGCTCGTCCTTCGCGCTGCTGTCGGAGGCGCTGCGTGGGCCTCTCCAGATCACGGCCGGCGAGCCGCTCTCCGCTCAACAGGACAAGATAAAGCACCTCGTCTCCGTTTTTCATGCGGGCGAAGAGGCAAGTCGTATGACGGAGTTCCTGGGAGAGCTCGCGGGTGCGCCCTTTCCGGACGAGGACAGCCCTCGCCTGCGCGCCGCCCGGCAGAGCCCGCAGCTCATGGCCGAGCAGGTGGAGGCGGCGTACGTCGGGCTCACCTCCGCCGTGGCGAGCACCCGGCCGGTCCTCCTGATCCTCGAGGATCTCCACTGGGGAGACGCGCCCTCGATCAAGATCGTCGACGCGGCGCTGCGCGACCTTGATGACCGGCCATTCGCGGTGATCGCCCTCGCGCGGCCTTCCGTGCACGATGTCTTCCCGCGTCTGTGGGCGACGCGCAATGCCCACCAGATCCGCCTTAACGAGCTCTCGCGGCGCGCAGCGACGGAGCTCGTGCAGAGCATGCTCGGTGCGGCCGTGGAGCCCTCCCAGGCCGCGGCGATCGCCGAGCGGTCCGGAGGGAACGCGTTTTACATCGAGGAGCTGATCCGCGCGGTGGCCGAGGGGCGGGGGGCGGCGCTGCCCGACACCGTGCTGGGCATGGTGGAGGCGCGCCTCTCGGCGCTCGCGCCCGAGGCGCGGCGGGTCCTCCGGGCGGCGAGCCTGTTCGGCGAGGTGTTCTGCAAGGGGAGAACAATTCGGAGACGCAAAAATAATTCTGAATGGTTTCGAATGGTTGTCTGCTGTGGCCGGCAGCCTGGGCGGCAAGCGTGGGGAGGCCGGGGGAGCTGTACGGGGCCATGGGCGCGCGCCCGTGCCGGTGCTGGGTCGCGGGTCGTCAAGGGCGCGGCTTCGGATCGCCGCGCCTAGAGCACGCGCTCGGGGCTGTGGTCGTTTACCATCCAGCAACTCGACGAGGAGAACTCGGCGCGGCCGCCGTCGAAACGCATGGCGCGGGAGCCGATCGGCGCGGTCCCTCGCCGCGGCGCGGGCGTCGGGCCGCCTAAGGAGGAACTCGGCGCGGCTGCCGTCGAGCGCATGGCGCCGGAGCCGATCGGCGCGGTCCCTCGCCGCGGCGCGGGCGTCGGGCCGCCGGACGGCCGTTCCGCACCTAGCCGATGTCGAGGTCCCCGGGCACGAACTCGGGGACGCCGTCGTCTACCTAGGCACGCTCGGGCCGTCGCGGATGTCGGCCACCTCCGCCCTCCTCGCCGAGAAGCACGCCGATCTTGTCGAGCAACTCTCGCTTGACGCGCTCGCGGTTCAAGTCGTCCTAATAGGTCGCTTTGGCTGGCGAGACGTTCGTGTCCGCCTTGATCGTTATGAGTCATTCGTTTCTTCGCTCCGCCTCATGGTCATCGGTCAGTCCGGGGTCGAGGCCGGAGTCGTTCATCCCCTCGAGATTACCGTAGGCCCTCGGGATCGTGTTGAACCGGCGACGGTACGCGACATCGCGCTTCGGGATCGCCACTTGCGCTCGAGTCCGCTCGCACTAAACAGGATCATGAGAGCGGCGGCACTGGTCGGCGCGAAGCCGTCCACGGCCGAACCCGCAAGCCCTATTCTGCTCGGAGAGGAGAAGGCCAATGCCGAAAAAGAGAGTTTGCGCGCCCATTGGACAGATCGTTCACCCCCTTAGGATGTCGAAGCACCGGAAAACCCAGCAGGGCGGGCGCGCAGCAGGCCGGTCCACGGCGCCCGCGGCGACCGCTGGGAGCTATCACGTCGTGCCACCGCTTGCGGTAGTCCCTCAGACATCGACGATAACCTGTTGGGCAGCCGGTTTTGCCATCATCTATAATTGGAAGAACCAGCGCTCGCTTCCGATCCGCGATACGCTGACCGCGCTAAGGAACCAGAGCCAATACATAGATCGATTCGATCGTGGTGAGGGTCTACCCTGGCACTGGATATCCGGGTTCGCGACCGACGCGCGCCTCGCCGTTGAACCGACAGTCAATTATAACTTGCAGAGCTGGATCGACTTCATCCGGGGGTTTGGACCAATTCTCGTGAACTACGGCAGCCCGGGCGCAGGCGCCACCACCACACACATGTTGGTCCTGGAGGGCATCGATACGGATGGCACTGAGGACGGGACAGAGATGCATCTGGCTGATCCGTTGCCGGGACGGATCGTCATCGAACCGTTCTACGCCTTCGAGGTACAGTACGAGAGCGTGATCACGTCAACCGGTTTCGCTTATCCGCAGGTATTTCACTGGTAGCAGAGCGGAGAATTCGCGGAGTTCCCGAGCTGTCTAGCAGGTTGTTGAGTCATGGTGCCACCGGTCGCAGCGCCATGGGCCAGTGCTCTGACACGATTCTGTTGAACCAGTCGAATCCGATAATCCGCTCGGAGTCGCCGACGGTGAAGGTTCAGTTGATCTTGCGACGAGCCCGGTCCGCGGCTGCATTCCACTGCTGGATGCGGGCCCGGAGCTCCGCGAGCGTAGGGATGCGGTTGCGACCGAGGCACTCCCTGGACACAAGGCTGGCGGCGGTGCAGCCTCGGCGAGGCGGATATCTCACCGCAGCTTAGACGGCGTAAGCGTGATGCCCTCGAGGATCTTCGCGAGCTCGGCTGCGTCGATGACGACGCTCGTGGCTCCCGGCGTGACCGCACGCGGGGCGAGGAAGGTCACCTGGACGGGACCTGGGTTCAAGAATGACTCTCATTATTCGCGGCGGGTGATGGTGCGATCGGACAGCTACGCCGGCGCATAGCAGAACATGCCAATGTACGGACCTACGCAACTCAGGAAGCACTCCTGACCGGACGGGCAGTAGGTTGCGTAGCACTGACTCTCGCAGCAGCCACTGCAATAGATTTCCTCGACCGGCTCTGGTATAGGCTCAGATGGTGGAGCTCCGTCCTGTTGAGGCGTACTTGTGTTAAACTTTGATTCGGATTTCGCATTTGGCATATCAGCGACAGCAAATGCATGTTCCGATAGTGACCACGCGCGCGTGATGTACACAAATAGCGCGAGTGTAACGGCGCAGCGCAGGATGTGTGTGGCCTTGTACCTGGATCTCATGAGTGTCTGCATGGTGGCGACGTGATGCAAGCCAACGTCCATGGGCAAGGTCTGACGTGGGCGAATCTGGAAGGATAGTAGGCTGCGGACTGACTTAGAACCTATCCCTGTAGGCCGGCCGCGCGCCAGGTAATGACCCCGCGGGCGAAGTGCAGAAGGGCGAGGTAGGTGTCGGCGCGCTTCGACCACCGGAAGCGATTCATCCAGCCCGCGCACGCTGCGGCGCTGGGTGCTGATGCGCGACGCCGACTTGATCCTCACGCCCTCGCAGCTGCTCGTCGTGCTGGCCTCCCCAGCGCGTCGAGCCTGGCTCCTCCCCCGGTCCGACGCTTCAATGCGGCCGAGATCGCCTTGCCGTGGCTCGGCGGGCGCCACGTCGTGATGGGGTTCGCCGCCAGAGACCAAGCCCTAACTGCGGGACCTGCCCTCGGTTGACGGAACATTCTTCTATGCGATCCGACCCTCCTGAAGAAAGACGCTATATTGATAATTTATCCATGCATGGAAGCGGCTGCCTTCACTCCACAACCTGCGGGGCCTGGCGGCCTGCGCGCACGGCCCTCGCTTCATCGGACGCCGATCGAGCTCAGCCTGGCGGCAGCGGCCGAATCACATGAGTGGGAATGCGTCCGCGTACACGATGCGCGCGCGCTCGGCGGCGCCCGGCTCGGCCGCGTAGATCTCCCGCTCCGTAATCAAGATCTGGTACTCGCGCTCGCCCACGCGCGCGGGCAGCGGGACCGTCCCGCTCCACATCGCGACACCGTCGCCGCCGAGCCCCGAGAGCGGCAGCGCGTCGACGCCGCCGGGCTCGTCACGCCACAGGAGATCGCTGCCGAGCGGGGGCCGGCTCTGCACGACCACGGACACGCGGTGCGCGCCGCCGGGCTCCGCGCGACCGGCACTCGAGGCTGTCGGGCCTGCGACCGTGACGACGACGGCGGTGCGCGCGACGTCGTATGCGAGCGTCGCGGTCCGGTTCGCGGTGAGTTGCACGAAGTCGGCCCGGACGACGCGCGAGAGTGCGATGCCCGGCGCGCCAGGAGACGACTCGATCGAGTGGGGCTGGTATCGCGCGAGCGCGAGGCGCACGAAGGGGAAGTACGCAGTCCCAGCGTCGAGCTCGACGTCCACGTACCACAGGCCGCGCTCATCGCTGAACTTGGGCTCGAAGCCGACGGCGACGACGCGCAGCGAGGGCTGCTCGGGCAGCAGGAGGGGCGCGCTCACCGTCATCGGAAAGGGATCGCCGTCCGCTTTGACGAAGTGCGCCGCGGTGAGCTGCGCCGGGAGAGTGCTGCGGTTGGCCGGCGACCAGATCGGATCGTGTCCCCACTGCGAGACGTACTTCGCGTCGTCCGCGCTCACGCTCTGGCCGCTCGCCGGGACGAGCGCCGCGAGCAACTCGCCCGCGCCCGTGCCGTACCAGGGGCGCTCGAGGTAGATGCGCAACCCGCCGCCGACGCGCTGGCGCGCGTTCTCGCTCGACTCCTTCCACTCGAAGGTCGGGAGCACGTACGCGATCTTGGGCGGGTCCGGAGGCGTCGAGCTCGGGATGTGGAGGACGTCCTCCTCGCGCGGGGAGACTGCGCCCACGCTCTCCAGGTTCCGCTCGTCGAGCCACAGGTCGCGCGGGTAGTACTCGCGAAAGCGCGTCGTGCCCGTGGCCCGCAGCTTGACCGCGTGGTGCTTCGTGTCGCCGATCTCCTGCCGCATCCGCGGCGGCGGCGGCCCGCCTCCACCTTCATCTCTACGGCATCCAGCGGGCTCGGGCGCCTCCTTGGGGTAGATGCCAGTCGTGTCGTCATACGGGACACGCAGGTGACACGCGTGACCGCTGCGCGCGATGTCCGCACGGACTCCGCCGGCGTCCACGACGTCCGTCCATTCCGCAGTGACGTCGACGACGCCCGTGCTGTGCGCGTCCACGTCCAGCGCGATCGACGTCCAATCGACCCAGGTAGCGCCGAGCGGGCGGGAGAGCGTCGCGCCCGTCACCCTCGGCGCGCGCAGCGGCTTCTGGACCGCATGCACGAGGGTGAGCTCGCGCGCCGGCGTCATCATCCAGATGCGTCCGTCGACGGCGAGCTGTCGCGAGCGAGCCACGTTCGCCGCCGAGGCGCGCTCCTCGATGAGGCCGAAGACCCACATGCGGGAGACGTCGTCCGCGCGCATCGTCGAGCTTACCTGGACGCGCACGATGGTCGCCGGCGGGAGCGCGATCTCGATCGGCGTCGAGCCCGTGCCCGCGGAGATCGTCGGGACCGCGCCGCTCGTCTTGACGACGCGGAGCCGCGTCGCGCGCACGCCGGGCCAGCTCCCCTCGAAGGCGCGAGCGACGTCGCCGAACGGAGCGCGCAGCGACACGCCGCTGGCGAACGCGTCCGACAGATAGGGCACGCGCACCTCTTCGCCCTTGTGGATCACGTAGGCGCCCGGCGCGAGCCCGTCTCCCCGCACCCGGGGAGGACTCGTCGACACGCCGGGCGGCGCGACTATCTCCATGTCGGTGACAGGGACGGTCCGGCCGTCCGAGAGGCGGACCTCGCGATCGAGGAACGTGCCCTCCTCGCGGAGCGCGAGCAGATAAGCCCCCTCGATGTCGCGGGTCATGAACGCGTCGAAGACGCCGTGGATCTCCGCCTCCGCCTGGCTCGTCTTCGCCGGCGCGACGTGACGGTCGGAGCTGTCCTTCGAGACGGCCGGGAACGCGTGCGCGAGGGCTTCGTCGTCGACGATGCTGCGCACGACGACGTGCTCGACCGACTCGCCCTCGACCATGCGCTCGCGCGGCACGAGCACGGGGGACGGCACTGGCTCGAAGCGCAGATAGGTCTGTCGCGGGGTGGCGTATGCTTCGAGGCCCTCCGCGAGCGAGAGGCCGTCGCCCGCGAGGTCGACGACGCGCGCGCGCAGGCGGTATCTGTCGCCGAAGCGCAGGCGCGGAAGCGTACCGGGCGCGGCGTCGATCTCGGTGCCCATCGAGAAGCCCGCGCCCGGAGGCGTCACGCTGTGCAGCCGCTGGATGGGTGCGCCGCCGGGGGCGCCCGTCGGCTCGCCGATGAACCGCCCCGGGCGCCGCGCGCAGAGAGACCATCCATCCCAGCCGAAGGTCGCCTCGTGCACCTTCACGCGCTCAGGGTGCCCGTCGACGTTGAGCGTCACCGAGGCGCTCGCGGCCTTTACATAGCCCTCGTCGTCGATGGGGATCTGGAGCGCCGCGTCGGGGAACGTGACGATGCCTGCGCGGCGGCAGAGCGACCGCCATGGCTCGTCGTTGCGCTGCACGTCGATGCGGTACCCCCGCACGAGGTCCTCGGCGTAGAGCGCGTCCGGCGACGGCCGCCCCTGTCGTACGTGCTGATCGCGGCTGCGCCACTCGTCCAGCGCGGCGCGCACCGCATCGAGGCGCCCGGCGCGAAACACGGTGAACCCACCCGATGCGAGCGCCGGCAGCGCCACAGGCTCGCGCTCTGCCGCCGGGCATTCGACGGCTCGCTTGTAGGTGTTCGCGCAGAAATCGATGAGCTTCGAGGCGGCTCCGTCGAGCTCGCCCTGGGCCAGCGACCAGCCTCCGCCGCCGAGCCGAAGCATGCCCTCCCTCACGTCGCTGGACGCCGTGCGCGGCGCGGCGCGGAAGACGCCGCGCGCGGCGTCGAGCTCATAGGCGGTGGAGTTGGCGAGGATCGTCGGCGTGGGATCCATGGCCGAGCCGAAGGACACCGTCACGGTCAGCTCGCCGATCGGCGGCGCGCCCATCACGGCCGGATCATCGACCGTCAGGTCGACGGCGAAGCCGCACTTGCGCAGGAGCGCTGGAAAGTCACCGAGCAGCGTCGCGCGCTCGTGGAAGTCGAATGGCTGGACATCGCCCAGGGGAAGCTGCTGCCGGGGGGTGTAGCGCCCATGAAATTCCTCGAATTCGTGAGCCAAACGTGCTTCCGGCGACAGGTCGCGGGGGTCGATGGATTCCCGCGCTATCCGGCGCCGGACCAGCGGCCCGATCTCCCAGACGACATCCTTCACGCGAGCCGAGTCCGCGAGCCGCGGCGGCGCGGACGACGTGGCGGGGTCGGCCGCGACCGTCGCGTACACGTCGCGCACGAGCGCGTCGAGGCCCGCAGCGTCGAACGTGACCGCTTCGCCCGAGCTCACGAGGCTCTCCGATCGGTAGTCGCGGATGGGCGTCGAGAGCGGAAAGACCTGCTCGAAGACGGCGCGATCTCCTGCGAGCGTCGCCCGCGCGACCGCGCTGGTTCCATCCGAGAAGAGGACGACGAACTGCGCCGTCGAGAGCTGCGCCGGCCACGAGCTCAGGAACGGGTAGTTGGCGGCCGTACCCGGCTCGAGCCGCATCGACAGGAACGCGGTGAGCTCCAGCGCTCCGTTCCGGGTGCGGCGCGGGAGGGCGGTGCACATGAGGGTTAATGCGAGCATGAGGTCTCCTGACTCGTGGACGGGATTTCGCAGCGCTAGGCGAACGCCAGACAATACGTCCTCCAAGGCACGTAGTCGCCTTCGGGCGCCATGAGCTCTGCAAACGTGGGATCGCTGTTGTCCGGATAGAAGCTCTTCTCGCAGCTCGCGCTCACGCTGATGCTGAAGAACGCGATGGATACCTCGAGGATGATCTCGGCGCGCCCATAAGCGCGCTTCTTGGGCCACGTCTCGTAGCCCAGCTCGAGCCGCACTTCGATCGATATCGAGACGATCCCGAGGACCTCGACCTGACCGCGGATGCGCACGTAGCCCGAGAGATTGGTCCCGTCGCCGATCATGCGCAGGTAGATGCCGGCCACGAGCGACACCGAGCCGCTCGCGACGCCGAGGTTGATCGCGACGCACGCCCCGAACTCCAGCGCGCACTCGAGCATCTCGAGGCCCCCCATCCCGACGGTGAGCCCGAAGAAGCCGCCGCCGCCGAGGAGCGAGACCGTCAACCGGAAGGGGTTGTCTCGTGAGCAGAACGCGAAGGCAAACGATGGGGAACGCCCGAGGAACGGTATCTGTAGCTCGGCGGAGAGCGCAATGTTCTCGAGGCTGAAGATGCCGAGGCCGATGTTCGGGAAGGCCAGCGTGAAGCCCGCGCGGATGCTCGAGGTGTCGACCTCGATGAAGGGCGGATCGCTGAAGCCGCCGGACGGGATGAGCTTCTGGAGCGCCTGCAGGAACGCGAGCGCTCCGAGGAACTCCATGTCGCCGAGCACGCAGTCGACGTCGGGCTTCTTGCCGGCTTCCATGCTGAACTGGAGCCGCTTGAACGGGATCCTGATGATGGATGGGCTGCCGAACAGGTCCAGGGTGAAGTCTTCGAGACAGGCGAGGAGATCGACGCCCGCCCTCTTGTCGCCCACCTGCTTGGCGCGGATCTCGGCGCGAAGCAGGAGGCCGTCGGCGCGTTTAGGGTCGAAGATGGCGACCTTCTGGATCTTCGGACGCCAGTCGATGCGCGTCGTGAGGCCCTTGGCGTTCTCGACGGCCTGCGTCGCCCCCTGCAAGCGGCCTATGAACGCTCGCGTGTCGCCGGCGAAGCGCGCGACGTCTCGCAGGCTGGCGTTCATGTCCTCTGCCGCTTGTCGGGAGAGGCCGAGCGAGCCCGGGGTCGCGCGGTCGAGCTCGAGCGCGCGGGCGAGAGCGCCCGAGGCCGTAACGAACATGTCCAGATCGCCCTGCGCGAGCTGCTGCAAGCCTGCAGCGCCCTGCTCCAGGTCGGCATAGACGCGCTCGGCGGACGCGGACAACTGATTCATCGCGTCCGCCACCCTCCCGACGTCCGTGCCTCCCGAGGCCGCTTGCAAGGCGGTCTGGAGCGCCACAAACGCAACTTCGAGGCGCGCGAGGGCCATGAGGAACGACTGCAGCTCGTCGAACGCGTCTGCGGCGAACGAAGGCGCCGCCTCGTAGAGGGGGCCTTTCACGATGAGGTCGGCGAGGTTGATGACGCCGAAGAGCTTGGCCTCGCGGCCCAGGACGCCAGCAAAGTACTCCTTCGGATCGATGTCGGCGGTCGCCGGCAGCTCTCCGGTGGCGGACGTCACGGTGCCCGCATACGGGCCGGAAATGCGCGAGACGCCGCGGATCTGCAAGTTCGGCGTCACGAAGCCGCCGGAGCGATCGCTTTGCCTGCTGAAGTCGAGATCGAGCGGCGGCTCGTCGACGAGCTGGAGGAATAGCTCCTGGGGGTTTGTCGCGGCGTCGAAGCCCACCCACAGATACGGGTCCGGGAATCGGAATTCACGCGCCTCGTTCAGGCCGGCGCACTGGCGGAGCGCAGGGATGGACGCCGTGACCCTCGCGACCACGGGGACGAACCGCGCGCCGTTCGACAGGTGCTCACGGTCCCAGAGGACGCCGAACCGGATCGCGGTCGTGTCGACGACCGTGTCGCCCGGGCGCTTCGCCTGCGCGACCGCGAAGCGCTGGCTGCGCAGCGCGGCGGTGCTGCGCGGTGCGCCCTCCTCGTCGAGGACGTCGTGCTCGTTCTCCGCTCCCGCCGGAAAATACGCGAACGGCGCGTCGAAGCGCAGGACGTTCCCCTCGACGTCGAGGGCGACGCACGTGAACAGCAACGGCTTGCCGCCGACCTCGGGCCAGAACCCCCTCCCCTCGGGAGGCGCGTTGCTGAGGTCGGGTGTCGTCGTCGTCGTGATGCGGATGCTCTTGAAGGGAAACCGTCGCTTGAACCGTTCCTTGTAGAAGGGGCCCGCCCCACCCCCCGGCTCACCCGTGTAGTCCAGGTATGGCTGGCGCACGACGAGCATGCGACGTTGCACCAGCATGGCGACCGGGGCGTCGACCGCGCCCGCCGGCGAGAGCCGTCTCTCGGCGATCTCGATGATCGTGGCCTGGTGACCGCACGAGAGGAAGCCGCGGCTCACGACGCGCACGTACTCGTCGCGTCCCATCGTCGCGATGTGGCTCCATTCCTCCACGGGGAATGGGTTTGCAGGATCAATGTCGGGGAACCGCACGTGTGCGTCAAACGACGCGCCCAGGGCGGTGAGCGCGAGCCTGTTCACCTCGATGGCGACGGGCTCGTACCCCGGTCGCGCAGGGTTCTGGAAGAGCGCGGTCTGCTCGACGATGGCCTTGCGATGCTCGGCCTTCGGGAGGATCTCGAACGGCGGCGGCGGCGCGCCGGTAAGGTCGGGCGTCCACACCGCGCGCACCCTGTTCCCGCCGCCGCCTCGTTCATCGACGTGCCAGCCGGCCTCGTCGAAGACGCGCGTGCCGAGGCGCGTGCTCCAGAGTTCGACGCGGCGCGCGCCCTCCGGCCGATAGGGCCTCCTCACGTGGGCGAAGGCCGAGCCGACGTGGGGGGCGAGGATCAAGCGCGTTGGCAGCTCGATCGCCGTCTCGTGAGGAGCGGGCGCCGCCAGCGGCGTGGTTGGACGGCTATCGACGACGTTGCGGAGCTCGCCGCCCCCGAGCTCGGCGTCGACGGCGCGCTCCGTGCGGGCCCGGCTGTCCCGGATCAGCAAGGTCGTAAATCCCTCGGAGAATGGCGGCGGCTCGGAGAACACGGGCGCGGCGTGCAGGGTCGGCGGCCTGGCGTTGGCGGGCACGCTGAGCGTGCCGTGCGAGAGATCCCGGAGGAGGAGCTCCAGGAAATAGGGGAGGACTCCGCCCCGGTGCTCATACACGATTTGCGACGGACCGGCGATGACATGGGGGACTGGGAGAGGCGGCACGCTCTGCGCCTTGAATATCGCCCTCTCCGCGATGTGCTGCGGGGGAAGCTCGATGACGACGAAGCTCGGCTCGCCCTCGCGCACCTTCCGAAGGTTCACGCCGTCGTCGCTGCGCAGATTGATGAATCGAAGACTCAGTACGCACAGGTCCTCGGGACGTACGACGAACACGCTGACGTCGACCGAGAGGGATCGCGCGCCGGCGTCTTCGCTCTGTGCCGGCGCTTTACGGGCGCGGGATCGACGGCGGGCGTTGCGTGCCATGCTGCAGTTACTGGCAAGCGTCGTTCCAAGATGATGTTGTGCAGCCCGCGCCCGCCGGCGCCAGGCCTGGACGTGGTATCGCCGAACCGTTCTTCAACGGATCTGAACGGCGCCGACGTCGAGCACCACGAGAAATATCCACCGATCGAGCCCGCTCTCAAGTCGGGTGCGCCCCAGCCGTGAGCCGGTCGCCGCCTTCATGCGAAGGACGAAACGTCCCGCGTCAGACGTACGTGAAGGTCGACCCGAGCGACGTGCCGCCCGGCGCCGTCACCGTCACCTCCACGGTGCCCGTCCCAGGGGGCGTGGTGGCGACGATCACATTATCGCTGTTTCCCTGGCGCAAGAACATTGGAACGAGGACTCCGCCGAACCTCACCTCGGAGGCGAGCTGGAAACCAACGCCGGAGATGACGACGGTTTCTCCCCCGGAGCTCGAGCCTTCGGCGGGCGTCATCAACCAGATCTGCGGGATCGGCCAGTCCAGCGAGATGCCGAGATCCGTGGCGAGACTGCCGATGTAGTTCACGCATCCCATACCCGTCGATCGATCCCTACCCCAGTTGAGGCCGACCACATCGCCAGTGTCGTTGACGACCAGGGAGCCCGAGTCGCCGTGATCCGACCATACGGTGGACAGGGCACTGTCGACGCGCACCTCGAAATCATCCAACAGCATGACCCCCTCTTGATTGAGGTGGGTGCGCATCACCGCGTTGACAATCCCGTGCGTGAGCATGGTGGTTCTGCCGCGCTTGCGCACGCGGTCCTTCAGACGAGGGGTGGCCGTGCGGATGGCTGGACCAATGTCCACGATCGTCGGCCAGCCCACGACGCGGTCGATCGTACAGATGGCGGCGTCGGAGTAGGCGAGCTGCGTGCCCGGCGGCCACGGAGGCCCGCCAGGCGTCCACTGGGACCACCGGAGGAGCGTGCCGAGGTGATTGACCACGCTGGAGGTGGGCTCCGGCTGCTGGATCACATCTCCCACGGCGAAAGGGTCGTGACAAAGGACATGCCTGCAGCTCAGTCCGCGCAGCTCCTTGGTGGTGGCGTCTAGAACAATCCCACCAAGAGTGCCTGAGAACCCGAGGATGCCCGCACTGCGCCCCACCGAAATGCCCCCCTGGACGGGGTCGTAGCGCGCGAGATCCTGGTCGAACTCGACATTGCGTTGGATGACGACGACCGGGAATCCTTCCAGCTCGTCGGGGATGCCAGCTGGAACGTTATTGAGGTCCGGCACCAGCACGCGGATCGCGATGTCATCGGTCGGCACGCCACCAGGCTCTGTAAAGCCGATGTCGATCCCAAGGACTCCATTGATATTGAGTATCTCGTAGCGGTGGCTCTCCAGCGCGGCGATCATTTCGGGCGGAATATCCATGGATTGTCCCTTCGTCGGCCATCTTGAGTGCGCGCGAGGTAACGGCCGCCGCGGCGCGCGCTCTCGTGCGTCATAAGGGTGCAGGTTCCACGCCGCGGGGCCGTGGGCGGAATTGGCACACCATCAACTCCGTTTGATTTCGGGGTGTTTTTCATGCTGGTAGCGTCTTGGTATAGACTTGCCTGTCAGCTCTCATTCCGCGTCTCCTTGCCCTCTGTGCCAATGTCGAGCGAGACAGCCTCCTCCTGGTAACCTGTGAGCCGAGGGCGGAGAATGGACCTGACCCGTGCCCAAGCCGTCCCAACTCCGATCGATCAACCCTACACCCGCCCCGCGTCGCCTAACGCTGCTGACCGCCCCAGCGGCGTCACCGTTGAAGCCGAGCCGAAGCCGGGCAAGAGGCGGTCCTTCACGGTTGCCGAGAAGCTGCGGATGGTTCGACAGGCGGCCGCATGCACCCAGCGCGACGAGGTCGAGGCACTCCAACGCTCGTGATTCGAGGTGTCTACTTCGCCTCGATCCGCACGATGTGTCGTGTGCTCGCCGCCGCCACCGAGACCGGGGACCGACGCGCCCAGCGCGCGCCGTGCGCGTACTGCCGTAGAGATACCCCGGCCCCTGACGCCGGAGCCGCGCCGTCGTGTGCCGGCGAGCGGAGCTGCCCAAGGCGCAACGGGCGGCGGGGGCTACGACGGCAGCGTGACCGAGGGCGCGAGAGGCGCCGGTGGCGGCTCGGCGAGCGCGGGGCGAGCCGAGAGCGAGGTGGAGGCGAGCAAGGAAGGAGCGAGCAGCATGTCAACCCCCTCTGCTCTCCTGCGTTATTGCCGAAGGACTGATCAATCGGGAGGAGGCGACAAGCTCCCTGACGTATCAATCTATCGACAAGCTCCCGAAGGCTGTGGAGTGAAGACGGCTCCTTCGATGCACGGAAAGTGTTGGCTTGGCGCCGCATTTCAGGGGTTATTAGATTGTATAGAACAATGTTTGTCAACCCGGGGCAGGTTCCCCGACTGAGGCTTGACTCTTTCCGAAGAGCTCGGGGTTCCTTTTTTCATTTACGACATCAGACCTTTGCAGGGGTGATCGCCGACTTTAGACTCGTTGTGATCGAGCCACGAGCCGATGCAAGAGCGGCGACTTGCACACCGCGCCGCCAGGTGCGCCCGATTTGCCAAGGGGAAGAGGACGCCGTGAACCAACCCACGGTCGCCCTCTCGTGAATCTATTCTTCCCGGTCCAGAGCGGGAATCTGCCGGAGTGTGGATGTTGCACACAACTCTAGAAGAGGAAGACGTATGAAAAGGTCGAAGTTTTTGATGTGCCTTGGAATCGGCTTTGCGTCAGCCGTCTCGCTCACCAGCTGCACCGAGCGCTGGAAGTCGCCGATGAAGGAGGCCAGGCACGGTGGCCGCAAACTCTCCGATGACGAGCAGATGGGCATCATAGCTCGAGTCTGGGGCGATCAGCCGCAGCACCCCAATTTGGCTTACCAGGCTCTTTGCATCATCCGGTACGAGTCTGACGGATGGACTGAAGTCGAGAACACAAACAGTGACGGAACGGTCGATATTGGACTCTTCCAGATTAATTCGGCAAATTGGAATATGTGCGGCGGAAAACAGAAATTGAAAGACCCCGTTTCGAATGCTATGTGCGCTAGAGATATCTGGCGCATGGCCGGTGAAAAATGGACGCCATGGAGAGCCTGGACCCATCCGCATTACGACGGCTCTCCTCCTTGTAGTGTCACCAACCCCGACTGAGCAGCGGTAGGGAGAAGTCTCTCATTCATGACGTGGCCGAAGAATCGCCTCTACGTCGGAGAGATGAAGGACTCCCGCGGAGCTTGGATGGTGCTCCGTCGTCAAGGTCGACTGGTGCACGCTGCTCGTCGCGCTCACGGGGATTGACTCATCCATCTGTCCTCGCTGCGGTCAGGCTGCGATGGCTCGCCGACTGCTGCCGTCGTGCGTCGTCGCCTCTTCCGCTGCTCCTCCGGGCACGTCATGAGCATCGCTGACCTGGGCAGGAGCAACAACACCACTTCCGTGGCGCGGCGGTCAGGCATCCATCCGTCTTCTGCGCCGTCCACGGCGGCGGCGTGGCTGCTCCTGGGCCTGCGTCGGCGCCGCGCTCTGTCTCGGCACGTCCGCGCCCGACGCCGTGGCGGCGGGATGCACCCCGCGTGCGAGCCCCGCCGAGCCCGCCCCCTCCTGCCTTCTCGGGCAGGATCTCCACAGGCCTCGCGACCGCCTCGCCCGGCCGCGAACCGGACCGGTCCAACCCGACGTTTGCGGGACTGCGCCGGAACCTTGCCGCCGCTGCTGCTCAGGCGCAGTCCCGCAACCGCCTATCCGTTGGGCCCGGGTTGGGTCCATGCCCTTCGAACCGGTGCGATCCGTCGTCACGCCCCATGAAACTCCGGGGAAAGCTATGGCTCACGGCGGTTCGCCCCCGCAGAACAGTCCCGCTAGAAAAACCGGTAATGACGAGCGGTCGCCGGAAACGGTAGCGGTCTCCATGGCGTCCGCCTGTTTGTAAGCGCTGCGCGAAGCGCCGTCTCACCCCGGCGGCGCCGTCCAGTTCATCATGGCGAGCATGACAAGGACGAAGGCGACAGAAGCGATGTGGTCCGAGCGCGTTCGGGCGTGGCGCGAGAGCGGTGAAACGGCGGAGGAGTTCGCGCGGAGCCGTGGCTTTGCGGCTTCGACGCTGCACGGCTGGTCGAGCCGACTGTCGCGGACCGAGGCCCCGCGCTTTCTGCGCCTGGTGCCGAAGACGCCCGCCATGACGAGCAGCGCTGCGGAGCTCGTCGTCCCTATACGTCAGGGAAGTTGTCGCCTCCTTGGGCCGGACTGCCGGCCTGAGGAGGCGACAACTTCCCTGACGTATAGGGATAGCACTGGCCCGATGCCTCGCGCACCGCTCGGCCGGCTCTCGGTCGACGAGGTCCTCGAGCCGTTCCGCGGGCAGGCACGGGCGGCGCAGCACGAGGCACACGACCGCGGGTTTTCTCCCTCCGGGAAGCGGCGCGGCGCAAGATCCCGCGGGCTGCGGCGCCGTCCGGCGGCGCATGAGCGCGCCGAGAGCGTTCGAGAGGCTCGCCTCTCGGCGAAGTGATCATCTCCTTCAGGTAGAAGCGCCGCGTGAGCTCGTGGCCGTCGCCGGCGAGCTCCTCGAGTGCGTGCTCGGCGCTGCGGCCCCTGGTTGACCGCGGAGCGGCCGCGGGCGTCGAGGAGGACGCCGGCGAGCGCCCGCGATCGCGCTGGCGTCGTACATGGCGCCGGAGCAGACAGGAATGCTGCGTTTCTCGCTCCGGAGCGGCCGCAGGTGTGCGGGGCCGCCGACGGCGCGCTACATGGCGCTCGAGCAGACAGGCCGCAGGGTCGAGGTCCGCGACCGCTCCGCGCGCAGGGATCGAGGTGGACGCCGGCGAGTTCGGGGCCATCGATGTTCGCGTGGTCAAGCGCTTCGGGCCGGACCGTCGCTCGTTGAACGCGGGCGTCCAAGCAGCGCGTGGTCGCGGCACTGCAGAATCGTGAGGCGCGGTGCGGCCGCCCTTGTCGCCGCGGGCGCCATCGACCGAAGACCGCGGCTGCGCAGCGGTATGGTCGAGCTCTTGATCCGTCCGTTCTCCGGCCCCGCTCGCCGGTGTACCGCGTGCGGTGTGATGGAGGTGATGGCGCTCCTGGGCGATCTGCATCGCCTGCGCGAGGTGATCGGCGTAGTCGCGGCTCGGCAACTCGACGACGCCGAGAGACCCGCCGGCCGGGGCAACAGCGGCGACGCCCTCGAGCAGTGGCGAGGGCTGCGGGACCATCCGGGCTGCGGTGCCTGCGGAGCCCCATCGGGCCATCCGTAGCCGGTCTCGTGGCTCCCCGCCAATGCCGCCGCGATGCGTGGCGCTCGCGGGCGGCGCAGACGCGCGAGCAACGTCGTGCGGCTCCAGGCGCGTGAGCGCTAGCGCGTCGTCATCGTTGACCGTGCAGGCCATCGCCAGGCGCCGCGCTCGCGGCAGCGCGGCCGCGCGAGCGACGTCGCATGGTGCCACGCGCGTGGGCGTCACGGCGCGCGGTCACCGCTGCCTGGGCACGGTGCCGCGCTGGGTCGGGCTTGCAGCCGACATCGTGCAGCGCGGGGCGCGTGGCCTGTCGCGCGGACCCGCGGCGGAGCGGCCAGGCAGCTGGCGCCAGCACGTCGACACGCGCTGGCGCCGCGCGGGTAGCTGCTCGCCGGCGCACGCTCTGGACGGTACGACCCCTGGCCAGTGCAGTGTGCTCGCCTAGATTCCGTTTGACGCCGATCCTCTGATCAGAAGAATGCCCCGCGTCGGCACGTTGCTCACGAGTTGCGGAAGACGGGAAGGGGACGATGGGCACAAGAAGGCGGCGGATCCCATGGGCGATCCTGGTCATCCCGCTGCTCGTCGTCGTACCGACGCAAGGAGAGGCCTCCGAGCTGAGCGCTGGTGTGAGCCTCGGGTGGCTCCAGGCCGGTACCGTTCCGCGCCTCGCAGTGGGGCCGCACGCGGGCATATCTTGGCCCATCCAGCGAGACATCCTGTTCACGGTGCACGACCTGTGCACGATCCTACCCCCGATCCAGGAGGACGGGCTCGGGATCTACAACCAGACCTCGGTTGACATCGGGTACGCGTGGAAGGACGGCAACGTCAGCACGGGACCGTCTGTCGCGTTCTACCTCATGCCGGCGTGCGGCGTCACCTTGTGCGGCCAGGTCGGTGGCTTGGCCGTAGGCGGCCACGCGCAGACCAACGCGTACGTCGCCGGACCGCTGGGGGTGTCGGTGAGCGTCAACGTGGATTGGGTCGGTCGGGGCAGTCTGGTGCTCCCGGGCTATGTGTCCGTCGTCGTTGTTGCTGGTCCTGTGCTTCGATGGAGTGAGAAATGAACGCGAGAAAACTTCTATTATTGATCTTGGTCATCGCGGTTTGGGCGCTGGCGGCGTGCAGCATGACGTTCGGCGACTGCTATCCTGTCGGGGAAGGAACTTCGGGTGCAGGGGCCGGTCCGGGCTCCGAGCCACGCCCCGTCTTCACCTCCTCCGCATCCGGTGACTTCGGGGCCGACCCCCAAGGCGGCGGCGAGCGAAAGATCGCGTGCAACGAGTGGGAGCTTGAAGACGAAGAGGAGAGACCGAGCGACAGCTCGGAGACCCCAACGACATACCGCCCGGAGAGCCCGCGAGACCAGTGCCCCGGAGCCGGCGATGTAGCGGGAGCCGGAGCGACCTTCTTGAGCTGTAGCGGTGCATGCAGCCCGAAGTGTCCGAAGCCTGGAATGGCCCACTTTCTCTGGGTAGATTTCGATTCGTCGTTCTTTACGTTTGTTACCATTGTCGAGGATGACGGCCGGGGGAAGGCGGGCGGGTGGCAACAGGCCAAGACAAACCTGAATTTCAAGCACGTATTTTCAGGCGGCACCACCGAGTGGTCCTGCGCTGTTACCATCAAAATGCCGATCCGGACTGAGTTTATGGGGAAAATCGATCCACTTCGTGCAGCCAGCCTCAGCGAAGAGATCACGGAGGATGTTGCCAACGTCATGGACTACAACCTGCCGCCAGGGATCTTTTGCACAAGATTTGCCACTCAGGCAAAAGCCGCGTTCAAGTCCAAGTACCCGCTACTCGGCGCGTCGGTGACGAGTCCATGAAGACAACTCGCTCCGAGCTGCTCGACGTTATCTACCGATTCTACCCGCGGGGTGTGCAACAAATCATGCGCATCTATGTGCCTCCGGGCGAGCCCGTCTACGAGGACACGGAGGAGCACGGCCGCCTGGTGGAAGCCGCAAACCGCGGGCGAGCGGAGTACCCGAGGTGGGAAGCGATGATCCACCGTATGTACGAACGATACGGCCTTCAAAACGAGTCGCTCAACCTGTTTGCGGGGGGGATCGACCCGGCGTACTCGGCCCGCATCTATCGCCCCAAGGACTTCGAGCCCGCTCCTTCGCTCAGCAGCAGGGCTTCGCTCAGCTTCCACGTGAGCCTTCTCGGGCCTTATTATGGAATCCACAGCAGGGGCGAGCCCGACGAGATACCGGCGGCGGTCGCAGAAGAGATCGAGGCCACGTACCCCGGTTACCAGCCGATCCCGCCGGAGCTCGGGAACGAGGTGGTGCCGGATGTGGCGATGGACGGGGTGATGATGGGCGAGGCGACGATCTACGTGTGCCTCTTCTCGGACGTCTGGACTTGGGTGGATCCGTAACCACAGCCCCGGGCGGCCGCCGTCCACGTGACCGCATTCGGTCGCACGGACGGCGAGGCGCTCGAGGTGAGCTCGGCGGCGCTATGCGCCGTGGGGAGCTCAGGCGGCTCGCTCCTCGGCAGGGATCATCTGCTCCAGGGATGGGTGTCCGGATAAGCTTTCGGACTTTCTGAACGACACTACGTGATTCTATGTGATCCTTCTGCGATAGGTTTCACCGCGCGGCGGACGCTGCGTTCAAGTCCAAGTACAAGAGACTCGGCGCCAAGGTGACCAGTCCATGATGATAACTCGCTCCGAGCTCCTCGACGTTGTTTACCGCTTCTACCCGCGCGGTGTGCATAAAATCACGCGCATCCATGTGCCCCCCGACGAGCTCGTCTACGAGGACACGGAGGAGCGCCGTCGCCTAGTGGAAGCCGCAAAACGAGGGCAAGCGGAGTACCCAAGGTGGAAGGTCATGATCGACAGGCTGGGGGAGCGATGCAGCCTTCAGAACGAGTCGCTCAGCCTGTTGGCGGGGTGGGTCGAACCGGCGTACTCGGCCCGCATCTGGCTCACCGATGATGCGGCGCTCAGTTTCCACGTGTCCCTGCTCGGGCCATACTACGGGATCCACCTCGCCGGCATCCCGGAGGAGGAGCCGGTGGCGCGCGAGATCGCTGGGGAGATCGAGGCCACGTACCCCGGTTACCAGCTGATCCCGCCGGAACTCGGGAACGAGGTGGTGCCGGATGTGGACATGGACGGGGTGTCGATGGGCCAGGCGACAATCTACGTGTGCCTCTTCTCGGTCGTGTGGACTTGGGTGGATCCGTAGCTGTTCCCCTGGGTGGATGCCGCCCGCGTGGCCGAACTCGGGCGCTTCGCCGTCGAGGCGCTCGAGGCAAGCTCGGCGGCGCCCCCTCGACGACGGCGCGTCCGCGGCGATACTCGCCGGGGATAGCTCAGGCGGCTCGCACCTCGGAAGCGATCACCGGGTCCAGGGGCTTTGCCCTAGAATAGCGATCACGTTGATCAAGCGAGAAATAAACCGCCAAGACACCAAGGACGCCAAGAGAAGATTCTCTTCGGCGGGGTGGACACAGGCCGGCCCGTGCCTGCGCCGCGCGCAGCGCCGAATGCTCGAAACACGAAGGGAATCGCCCTGCCGGCGATGACGATGGAGAGGTGGCGTCCGAGGACAACCTGATGCGTGCGTTCGAGAAGGGGGCGCAGAACGACGGCGCCCCTGCTCCGGTACCGGAACCTCCCGCCGTCGTGCAATGAGGGCGAGACCGAACAGGGCGACGGTGAGCCCGATGTACGCGGACCTGCTGCCAGCGCCGTGAGCGCTGCATTGTGCGTCGTTGCTTGTGTCGTCCGTCCCATCCATTCTGCTGCTGCCGGCGGCCACGCTGGAGGTGCCGCCGCCCCCGCCATTCTCTGCTCGGCCGCCCGCGCCCGGCTCCGCACCGCCGTTTCCGCCAACCCCCGGCTCCGCACCGCCGCTCCCGCCCGCGCCGGGCTCCACGCTGCCGCCTCCGTCCGTACCGAGCCCTGCGCCGCCGCTTCCACCCGCGCCGCCGGCTGCGGCCAGCCCGGGTGAGGGCTCCCAGCTGAGCAGCCGCGAGACGACGCGCCGCGTGCGCGCAGCAGGGCCGAGCTTGTCATAGCTCAGGAGGAACCGGCCATCCTCGCCGCGGGCCAGCATCGGCGCATTGCACTCGTCATCGACGAGCAGCGCCTCCATGCCCGGCGTCCCATCGGGGGCCACGGCGCGGATCCGGAGCCGGTGCGTCTCCGCCTCTTCCCACACCACCTGGTAGCTCGCGCCGTCCCAGGCCACGGCCGCCGCATGACCGGCGCTCGTCGGCGAGATCAGGAACGCTTCACCCCGCCAGCCGCCCGTGCCGTAGATTCGACCGTGCACCGGCCCCTCACCGCCCTCCGGCCAGCTACCTGCGGACTCCGTCCAGACAACGAGCGTGTCCGTGCCGTCCGTCGCCCCGGCGATGGCGGCCGGTGCGCTCGACAGCAGGAAGCCCTCCCCGACGCCTCCCGTGCGGCTCACGGGGACGAGATGCAGGCCCGCCTTCACGTAGGCCACCAGGTAGTCCCGCCCGGCGTGGAGCGGCATCGCGTGCGACTCCGGCCCGACCGAGGGCACGATGGGGAACACCGGGCCAGCGCTCCCCGAAGCGCCGAGCAGGCGGCCGGACGCGGTGTACACGAAGGGCTCCTCCGCGGTCCTCTCAACGAAGGTCACCAGATAGCCGTCGCCGTTGCCGGCGACCGACGGCGTCGCCGACAGGTGGAGCGACGAGACGGCGACGCTCTCCCCGAGCGCGCCGTCGCTCGACACCCGCCGCAGGTGATCCCCACCGGCGCCGAGCGCGCTCCAGGTCAGCACCGACGCGCCGCCGCCGTTCGAGGCCAGATCGATCGCGAAGGCGCTGCTCGCGAGCTCGATCCCGACCGGATCGACGACCTCGCCTGCCGCGCTCACGCGCACCGCGCGCGCGGTCATCCGCTCCCGGTCCGGGTCCGGCTCGTCGGTCCAGGCGACGAGGTAGCTCTCGCCGGTCCAGGCGACGCGCGGGGCGCCCTGCTTGTTCGGCAGGGGGCTGAGCCCGAGCCGGCCCGCGGCCAGCGCGAGATCCGGGCCGATCAGGCTGCCCTCGATGCCGTGGCCCTGGAACGCGAGCAGGAAGCGCGAGCCGTTCCACGCGAGCGAGCTCCGATCCGAATCCCAGATGGAGCGAGGCGACCCGTCCGCGAGCCTCACGTCGTCGGTCCCCTGCACGACGCCCTCGGCCGAGACGCGGGCCCCGTACATCGAGCGACCGTCCCGCTCGTCGGCCCAGGCCACGAGATAGCTGCTGCCGTCGAACGCCGCGGTGGGGGCCCCGGTGCCCGGGCTCGGCCGCGAGATCGGGAAGTCCCTTGCCGCGATCGTGCCGTCTGCGCGCAGCACCGCGCCCCGGATCGTGCTCGTGGGATCGTCCCGTACCCACGTGGCCAGGAAGCTCGCCCCGCCGGAGGCGAGCGCGGCCAGCCGCGTGTTGCCCGGACCCTCCGAGATCGGAACGCCCCCGGCGTCGAGCGCCGTCCCATCGCTGGCCACCCGCGTCGCACGGATGGCGCGCGCGCCGCCGCCGACGTCCTCGTCCCAGGCCACGACGGAGACGTCCGCCCCGGCGCCGACCGCCGGGCGCGACGCGCGGCCGCTCGTGGAGAGGGCGCGCTCGGCGCCGGGAACGGCGCTGCCGCTCGGGTCGACGAGGGTCGCGCGGACGTCGTCGGCCCCATCGTCGGCGAGGCTGAGCCAGGCGGCCACGAAGCGCGCCCCGTTCCACTCGACCGAGGGATACACGCCCTCGTCCGACGTCGAGATCGCGAAGCTCGCCGGCCCTTCGAGCGTGCCGTCGGGTCGCATCACGCGGCCGCGGATGGTGATCCGGGCGTCGTCGCCGTACTGGCTCCAGGTGACGAGGTAGCGGCCTCCGCCGTACGCCACGCTGGGCAGGTACTGACCGGCGGACTCCTCGCCCAGATCCAGCCAGTCGAGATCGAGCACGTCCCCGCGCGCGCCGACGCGGACCGCGCGGATGCGCGACAGATCCTCGAAGACCACGACGTAGCCCGTCCCGTCGGTCGCGATCTCCGGATCGAACCCGACGTCGTGCTGGACGGGCACGGGCGGCTCCGTCCCGATCTCCGGGCCCACCTCCGGATCGAGCAGCGCCGGATAGCCGCTCTCCTCGACGACCGAGGCGGGCACGCGCAGCTCGATGTGGCCGTCCGCCCAGCGGGCGGGCACCGGGACACGGCGGCCCGACGCGTCGATCCACGTGCCGTGGCCGTACACGAACCGCTGCCCCGGCGCGGCGCCGAGGACGAGGCCGCGGGCGTCGCTCGCGACCGAGGGCGCGGCGTCCGCGGCGCCGAGCCGGGCGCTCACGCGCACGACGAGATCGCCGCGCCCCCCGGGCCGCTCGGGGAACCGGAACGCCTGCTCGGCGTTCGCCTCGTGGTTCTTCCACAGCTCGCTGCAGGTCCCGAACGCGCGCTCCGCGCCGCCGTCCGCCGCCATGCGCACGCGGCCCTCGCCGTTCACGCACTCGTGGCCGGCGCGGGCGATCGATCGCGTCGTGAGCGTGAGCGCGCTCCCCGGCTGGAGCTCGCCGGGCGCGCCCTCGACGAGAGGCCCGCGGAGCGCGCGGCGGCGCGCCGTCAGCTCGGCGGCAGTGCGCGCCTCGGCGAGCGCCTGGAGCTGCCTCGCCCGCCCCCTGCGTGCCGCCCTCGCCGAGGGCTTCGCGCGGATCCGCGCCGCGCCGCCCTCGAGGTCGATCCGGTGGGCGGCGCCCTCGGCGGAGAGCCCTTGTCGCGTGGATCGAAAGCTCGCCCGCGCCCTGCTCACGATCCGCCCGAGCTCGACCGGCGCGGCGCCGCTCGGCCGGAGCGCGCGCTCCGCGGGGCGCCCGGCAGGACCATTCCCCGCCGCCTGCGGTCCAGGCGCGCTGCACGCCGAGGCGCACCCCGCCATCAACAGCAACAATGCTTGACTCGAAGTCAGCGTCACGACGCACCTCCTGACGGCCTTGGCAGCCGACGCGCACCCCGCCGTCCTTCGATGGATGAGCCAGCAGGACGGTAACAGCGTGTGAGCGTTCACGTCGATCGCGCACCACGACGAGGTCATGCGACGACTCCGGTGTTGTGACCTGGCCAGATCGCCGAGTCAGCAAGACCCGGAGGACGCTGCGCGCTTGACGGGGGGAGGGGCGTGAAGACCGCCGCCAGGCGGCGGGCCAGACCGAGCTGGCCCGCCGCTCTCACTGCGCTCTCACTGGAGAATGGCCGGGGACGGATTCCCCGTATAGACCTGCGAGCAGCGGGGCTTCTTTGGGTCGGACGGGCAGCGGAGCCCCTGGTAGAAGCTCAGCGTGTTCGCCAGGGGGGCATAGCCGCTCGGGACCTGGAGCTTCGACACCGAGCCGAAGTAGGCGAGGCACGCGTCGCGCCACCAGCGCGCCTCGTAGTGCTGGATCTCGAGGAAGTCGCTCACGTCACCGAAGCGCTTGGCATCGATACGGCCCTCGACGGACTTCCATGTCTCTCGCATCACGCCCACTTCATCGACGCCCTGGCTGTAACGATGGACGAGCTCCTCCCAGACCGTCCTCCCCGACTTCAGCTTGTCTTGCCAGCCGACGTGGTGGAAGAAGAGCACGAGATCGTCCGACACCGTGTCCCGGCTCCCGAACTTCTGTCCCACCTGCGCGGCGTACTGGCCAACAGCGTTGCTGCCCGCCGAGGTGCGGTTGAAGCCGATCCCGTTCGCGTCCGCCTTGTGGTAGTAGACCGGGTTCCACTCGACGCGGCTCAGGCTGTTCAGCCATGGCCCTGGCCCGTAGTGATGGTCGTTGCCCATGATGTGGACAAGGCCGAGGGGCGTCATGTAATCGACGAGCGCCTCGCGTGACTCCATCATGATCTGAACGACCGGCTCGACGACGACGGGGTCGTTCGAGAAGGTCTGCCGCACCCACTCCTCTGCGATGGCCTCCGAGGAGAGGTCCGGGTTCCACGCCAGGCGTCCGAACACGTACCAGTTCGCCTGGTTCATCTGCGATCCGGTCCAGTTCGTGTCGTCACCCACGTTGGCGACGCCCGAGATCGCGGTGGTCGTGTACTTGTGGAGCGTGCCGTCGATGACCCGCGCCACGGTCGAGCCCTCGCCGCCCGCGTAGGTGTCCGCCTTGAGGACCTCCTCGTAGAGCGGGCCGAGGTAGGCGAGGTGCGTGTCCTCGCCGAGGTACTCCTTCGTGATCTGGAGCTCGAGGGCGAGGGGCGTCTTCGGCATGGCCCCGAACAGCGGATGGAACGGCTCCCGGGGCTGGAAATCGAGCGGGCCGTTCTTGGCCTGCACGAGGACGTTGCTCTTGAATTTGCCGTCCAGAGGCTTGAACTCCTCGTAGGCCTGCTTGATGCGGTCCGGCGGGCTGGTGTCGGAGTAGACGAAGGCGCGCCATATCACGATGCCGTCGTGCGGCGCGAGGGCGTCGGCGAGCATGTTGGCGCCGTCGGCGTGGGTCCGCCCGTAGTCCTGCGGCCCTGGCTGCCCCTCGGAGTTCGCCTTCACGAGGAAACCACCGAAGTCGGGGATCTGCTGGTAGATCTCGTTGACCTTGTTCGTCCACCATTGCTTGACGCTGGCGTTGGTCGGATCGGCCGTGCTCAGGTTGCCGATCTCGACCGGCGCGCTGAATCGCGCCGTGAGGTAGACCTTGATGCCATAAGGGCGGAAGACGTCGGCGAGCGCCTTGACCTTCGTAAGGTACGATGGAGTCAGGACCTGCGCGTTGGCGTTCACGTTGGTCAGCACCGTCCCGTTGATGCCGATGGAGGCGTTGGCCCTCGCGTAGTCCTTGTAACGGGGAGAGAGCGTGCCGGGCAGCGCGCTCCAGTCCCAGATGGAGCGGCCCGCGTAGCCGCGCTCCACGGTGCGATCGAGGTTGTCCCAGTGGTTCAGGATGCGATGGCCGATCTTCGGAGAGCCGGTGAGCGACAGCTTGTCGAGGGCGCTGTGGCTCTGGACGTGCCGCAGGAGCGCGAAGGCGCCATAGAGCACGCCCACCTCGGTGTTGCCGGCCACGGCGATCACCCGTTGGCCTCCGACGTCGGCGGCCTCGACGAGGTAGCCCTCGGGGCCCAGGGCGCCGAGGCGCGCCGCGAGCGGCAGGCCCTTGATGACGTCCGCGGTGGCCGTCCCGATCACCACGGCGCCCGCTCCGTCGACGGCCGCGCCGGTCCCGACCGTTCCGCCCGTCAACCCGCTCAGCCCTTTGACGAGCTCGGCCTCGGCGATGTCGAGGCTCGCGCCGGTCCCCGACTTGACCACGCGCTTGAAGGCCGCCTGATACTCCGCGAGGCGCCCCGGAATCGGCACCTTCGGGTACCTGAGCCAGAGGTCTGCGCCCGTCTCGTCCGGCAGGGCGCCCGGCGCGGGGTACTCCTCGTCGGAGCCCGACATCCCGCCCGTGCTCCCTGTCGATGCTGTCGTGTCCATGCCGCCCTGACCGACCGATGCGCCGCCGCCCGTGCCGGTGTTCGCGCCGCTGCTCGCGCCGCCGCCCGTGCCGGTGGCCCCGCTGGGGCTCCCCGCCGCGCTGGAGCCGCCGCTGCCGGTCACCTCGTTCGGCTCATCGGTGCCGCTCGAGGAGCAGGCGCCCGCGAGCGCCGCGCTCAAGAGCCCGACAACGAGGAGCGGTACCCTCAGGATCTTCATCGAATGAGGCCGTCGAGGGGGCGGCCGGCCCGCGCGACGTGGCATCTTGTTTTCCGAAGGAGGCGCCATCTGAATCAGCCTTTCCATGGAGGGTGGCTTGGGAAAGAGGGTGAACCAACCGATTCGCGGATCTCGAGGGTGGATCTCGACGCCCGTCAAGCGCTAAACGCGCCGTGCAAGACTGCAACGCACCGCGGCTCCGCCATGCCTTGCCCAGCTCGTCAGAGGTCGCTTCTCGTGCGGTCGTGCGCGAAGTATTCAGCGTTCCTGCATTTCTGGCGGGGTCCGACCAGAAACGTCAGGAATGCGGACTGAAGCTGCCAATCACCGTGATCGAGGTGCCTTGCGTGCGCGGTGAGCAGCGGCGACGACTCGACAGGCGGAGGAGGCGGCGGACCCGATGCGCAACCTCCAGCTCCGCCGGCGTCACCACCTCTGTAGGTCAGGGCACAGGGGGCCGGCCGTGGTATGCCATCGCGGTGTCCAGCGCCGCTGATCCCTCGGCTCCTCCGCCGCCGCCCGCCTTCGAGGCCAGCGACTACAGCTGGCTCGTCGGCTTCGAGGGCGACTGGCGCGACACCTGGTGGAACCGTGATTTCGTCGAGCTCATCGCCCGCCGGCTCCGGCTCGGCGAGGTGCGCGCGGCGGTCGATGTCGGCTGCGGCGTCGGGCACTGGGGGCGCACCCTCCTGCCCGTGCTCCACGGCGACGCCACCCTGGTGGGCGTCGATCGTGAACCGTCGTTCGTCGCGCGCGCCGCCGCCGAGGCCGAGGCGTGCGGGGTGGCGGCGCGCACGTCGTACCGGGAGGGCCTTGCCGAGGCGCTCCCGCTGCCCGACGCGAGCGTCGACCTCGCCACGTGCCAGACGGTCCTGATGCACGTCGCCGACCCGCTGCGGGTGCTGCGCGAGATGCGCCGTGTCCTGCGCCCCGGCGGCCTCCTGCTGGCGGTCGAGCCGAACAACTTCGCCGAGAAGGCCACCGCCCTGGTCACCGCGCCCGGCCTGTCGCGCGCCGACCGGCTCGCGCTGCTCGAGCTCGAGGCAACCTGCCAGGACGGCAAGCGCGCGCTGGGACAGGGGGACAGCTCCGTGGGCGAGCGGCTGCCGGGGCTCTTCCGCGAGGCAGGGCTCGGCGATCTCCACGTGTGCCAGTCGGACAAGTGCGCCGCGCTGATCCCGCCGTACGAGACGCCCGCGGAGCGCGCGGAGCTGCGCCAGGTGCTGGCGTGGATCGACGGCGGCATCTGGCTCGGAACGGGCGGCACCCGCGACCAGGCCCACGCCTGGTATCTGGCCGGCGGCGGCGATCCGGCGCAGTTCGAGCGGCTGTGGGCGATCGCCATGCAGGAGGCCCGCGCGTGGAAGCAGGCCGCGCTCGCGCGCACGCTCGTCGGGGCGTGCGGAGTGACGTTCTATCTGGTGTCGGGGCGCAAGCCGGCGTGACGCCCGGCCTCGGAGCGGCGTAGCTCGACGAGGGCGACGATGGCGCACGCCCAGGCGGCCTGAGCGACGGCGGCACGATCCGGAGGACCGACTCGGGGGGAGATCGCTGCCAGGAGCACTCGCTCATGATCAGATGCACGCTGGCCGGGAATACTGAGCTCTACCAATTGAACGAGAGGGTTCGCAGGCGTCTCGCTGGTGCACGTATCCACCTTGAGCAGACGCCCGCGACTCAGTCGTTCCGATCCTGGAGCATCTTATGCGTATGACTCGCTTGCTTGGCTGCATCTCCGCTGCGTTCGCGTTCGGTCTGCTTGCGTGCGCCGTGGAGCCCATCGAGGAAGAGGATCTCGACACGCTGGACGGCGCCCTGGACAGCGCTGACGGCTCGATGTCGGCGGATGTCGCGATTCAGTCGGACTGGGGGAACGGCTACTGCGCGAACGTCAGGGTGACGAACAAGTCCCGCTCCCCGGCCACCACCGGCTGGAACGTGGTCGTCCGGCTCAACGGCTCGACGCTGGCCAACGCGTGGAACGTGACCTCGGTGTCCTCGAACGGGCAGTTCACCGCCACGAGCGTGACCCACAACGCAGCCATCAAGGAGAAAGGTTGGGTGGAGTGGGGGTTCTGCGCAAACGGCAGCGGGCGGCCCGCCGTCGCGTCGGTCACCGGCAGCGGAGGCACGATCGTCGGCACGGGCGCGTCCTCCTCGTCGAGCAGCAGCGCGAGCTCGTCGTCGAGCAGCAGCTCGTCGTCGAGCAGCAGCGCGTCGTCGAGCAGCGCGAGCTCGTCGTCGAGCAGCAGCTCGGGGGCGGGTGGGGCAGGCGGCTCTGGCGGTGCGGGCGGCTCCGGTGCGGGCGGCTCCGGCGGATCCGGTGGCTCTGGCGGCTCCGGCGGGTCGGGCGGGAGCACGGGCGCGGTCGAGGACAGCGGCGCGAGCTGCCCCAAGCCGACGTTGCCCGCCGCCTCGTCTCTCCCGGTGTTCGACACGCATCACGATCCGTTCCTGAGCTTGAGCGGCTCACGCATCACGAAGAAGTCGGAGTGGGCGTGCCGGCGCGCGGAGATCAAGTCGCAGGTCGAGACGTATGAGTCCGGATCGAAGCCCGTGGTGTCCAAGGACAATGTCACGGGGCAGTTCTCGGCGAACAGGCTGACGGTCAACGTCAACGATGCAGGGAAGAGCGCCTCCTTCTCCATCAACATCAGCCGGCCCTCCGGCGCGCCCGCTGGTCCGATCCCGCTCGTCATCGGCATCGGCGGTAACAACCTCGACACCAGCGTGTTCACGCAGAACGGCGTCGCTATGGCGACCTTCGACAACAACGCGATGGGCGCCCAGAGCGGCGCCGGCTCGCGCGGGACGGGCACGTTCTACAACCTCTACGGCAGCAACCACTCGGCCAGCTCGATGATCGCGTGGGCCTGGGGCGTGAGCCGGATCATCGACGCGCTGGAGAAGACCCCGGGGGCCAACATCGACCCGAAGCGCATCGCCGTGACGGGTTGCTCGCGCAACGGCAAGGGCGCGCTCACGGTGGGCGCGTTCGACGAGCGCATCGTGCTGACGATCCCCCAGGAGTCGGGCGCCGGGGGCTCGGCGAGCTGGCGCGTCTCGCAGGCGGGCGCCAACGCCGGGGAGAACGTGCAGACGCTGTCGAACGCGGCCAACGAGCAGCCGTGGTTCCGCGCGAACTTCGGCTCGACCTTCGGCAACCGGGTGACGTCCTTGCCCTTCGATCATCACATGGTCATGGGCCTCGTCGCGCCGCGCGCGCTGCTCGTCATCGACAACAGGATCGACTGGCTCGGCATCAACAGCACCTTCACGGCGGGGTCCATCGCCCAGCAGATCTGGAAGGGGCTGGGGGTGCAGGACAAGATGGGCTACTGGCAGACCACCGGCCATTCCCACTGCGCGTTCCCGTCCTCGCAGAGGGCAGCCCTCGAGGCGTACGTAAGGAAGTTCCTTGTCGGCGGCGGCACCGCGGACACCAACCTGCTCAAGGGCGACGGGGCGACGGCCGATCTGGCCAGGTGGATGAAGTGGACGGCGCCGACCCTCCAGTAACCCCCTGCGCCCGACCACGCCTGCCCATGGCCGAGATGCGTCTCGGGGCCGTTACCAGAACGCCATGAAGAAGGTGTCTCAGATGCGAACACACGGTAAGAACAGAACAGCGCTGCATTGGGTGATCGTCGTGGGAGGCGCGCTGCTCGGCGTGCTCGAGAGCGGCTCGACCGCGATGGCGCAAGCCGAGGGCTACTTCACGAGCTGGCAGGCGTTCGAGCCGACCAACGCCGAGATTGTCCAGAACGGGGGAGACATCGCCGCGGTGGGGTGGGCAGAGCGGGGCGACTACGACGACGTGATCATCAGCAACACCCTGGCCGGGGTCCCCACGGGGCTCGAGACCAGGGGGTGGGGCCTGGCGAAGCTCGACCCTGCGCTCGATTGGATCAGCAGCAACGGCTATGCGCTCGATTACCTGTTGATGGACATCGAGGGGGACACCCAGACGCAATACGACCTGCTCCTCGACAACGTCGACCGCGTTCGAACGGACCCGGACGCGGATATCTCGGGCGCGTATGTGGGCAACTACGGCTACTACCCTGGGATGAGCGTCGATACGTCCGGCGCGTGGCCCTGGAACGTCGGTGAGCAGTACAAGATTGATCGAGAGAATATCTACTATACGTCAGGCATCAATGTCGCGATGCCGGTGGCGTACAGCTCGAGCCAAGCGGCGCTGCACGTCGCCTCCTCGATCAACGGCGTGCCCTATGTCGGCGGACCGGCGCCCACCCAGATCTCCGCGATCTTCTGGCAGGGGCTCGAGACGGTGAGCGTGGCGGCTCGGCACCTTCCGAACGGTCATCAGTTGATTCCCTATATCGCCGACTTCGTCAACAAGCCGAACTATGGCGTGCCTCAGTCGCAGGTCCTCCTGCCGACGGACAACGTCGCGCAGGTCCAGCACTACCGGCTCCGCGGGGCGGACGGGTTCAGGACGTGGGAGGTCAACGTCAACCAGTCGGGGGCGACCACCTACTACTATCAGACGTATGGCAACGTCGTCACCGCGACGCTCGCGTTCACCGCCGACATGGCCGACGCGTGGCAGGCGCTGGACGACGTGTTCGCGCGGGACGGCGAGCTGCGCACCCTCACCCTGGCGACCAACAAGAACGCCGGCATCGAGTGGTCCGGCGTTCAGAGGGGGGGCCGCGTCGATGTGCTGGTGAGCAACATGAACACCACCACGCAGCACGCCGACTGGTCTCATGTGGCGGCGTTGCCCTCCCAGTCGCCGGACGTCGCTTACCACGACCACGTGCGCCTTCAGTATGAGGCCTGCACCATGGATCGCGAGGACTACGAGCAGCACGTCTTTGGCAACGCGATGAACAACCAGGGCGCGAACAGCTGGACGGGGGCGAACCCGGACAAGTTCGCGATCGGCTCGCCGCCGGGAAGCGGGAACGTCTCCGAGCAGAGCATCGTCTCCACGGGCGGCTACAACGGCAAGGTAGCCTGGTCCGCGTTCGATGGGCCGAGCTTCAGCAGCACGGAGAAGGTCGTCTACTCGGGTCTCCTCTACAATGCCATCTCAGGGGTCGCGTTCGAGCCGATCAACGTGGCCGGCGGGAGCCCGACGGGCTACGCCCTCCCTGCCTACCAGGGGCCGACCGTTTCCATGGCCTGGGGGGCGCTCCGTCTTCGCTCCGGCTATGACGGCGGAGATGTCTATCAAGCCGTCAACATCCCCGCCACGATGGGCAAATGGCTCGAGGTGAAGATGGTCGTCAACCCCACGGTGGGCACTGGCCTTGGCTCACTGTACGTTCGCAACGTGACGGACGGGCAGAAGGGTTTCACGCGCGTCGTCTTCGACAATCTCAATACGACCGGCGTGATCGAGCGGGTGCTGTACGTGCCGCTCGTCCTGGGCGTGAACAGGAACCCCTCGAATTTCAACGGGTTCATCGTGGCGGCCTACGGCGACGGCAACGCCGTGGATGACCTCTCGATGGGGTACTACGTGCCGCAGATGAATGACAATTTCGACCATTATCAGTCTGGCGTCGCCATGGACAGCCAGGTCGTTCCGCAGCTGGTGTGGAAGGGGCCGGCCTCCGGCGGGCCGGGGCAGCTCACGGCTTCTGCGCCGTACGGTACGGGCAACACCTCGACGCTCGCGGTTCGTCCGACGGGAGCGAGCGCGGCCAGCGCCTGGTGGGAGACCGAGCTGACCGACCACGACGCGAGCGACCTGACGGTTTATTCCGGCCAGCTGTACGGCACCACAGGCGTTTACTTTGCTCCTGTCAACACGGCCACCAGCGCGAGCAATGGCCTCACCCCGAACAACTACGTCGGGTTCCTTGTCCAGTTCGAGCAGGGGCAGCTGCGCCTCCGGGGGTCGCGGGACAGCGGCGAGCTGTACAAGGCGACCAACTTCGCGCCGGCTTCGGGCAAGTGGTACGAAATTCAGGTGCAGGTCGACCCGAACCGCGACATCGACGGCGTCGCGGGCGGTGATTTCGGCGCTGCGCGTGTCTGGGTGAAGAACCTGACGGACAATACCGCTCCGGTCCTCGTCGATTTTGACAAGATGTCCACGACCGGCGTCGTGGAGTCGTTGCTGGAGGTGCCGCTGTTCCTGAACGCGACGACCCGGAACCCGTCCAAGTGGAACGGCTGGGAAATCAGCGGTATCAACTCCGGTGTTCAGGTGGATAACCTGCGCTCGGCGTTGTATCCGTACGTCGATTTCGTTGGCCGAAATCAGGTTATCGCCGATTGATGGTCCGTCAGGGCGCCCGGAGCCCCGTGGGCTCTACGCGCTCCCTCGGGCCCCTCCCTGGCCCGGGCGCCCTCCGCTCAGCCGCTGTCCGAGGAGCTGCTTCGCGCGCTCCGCGCGCTGCAGCTCCTCCTGCCGGACCTCGCTGAAGAAGGAGGCGAGCTCTTGATCACCCTGCTGCTTCGCGTCCTGGATGTACTGGGAGTGGGTCTGCGCGCCCTTGAGCGTATGGTAGAGCACGCTGACCAGGTTGTAGTCCTTGTCGGGGATCACGCTGCTCTCGCTGCGGCCCTCCTGTAGGCCAGCGCCCTGCTGCCCCTGCGCGCCCATTCCCTGCTTCTGCTCGGTCGCCATATCAAACCTCCTCGACTCCCCCCACCGGGGCCGGGCAATGCAAGCGGGAGACCGCGCAGCGAGAGCCCCTGTGTCGAGGGGTCTGCGCGAGCGGCGCGGTCGCTCCACCCCGCTCGTCGCGTCCTGCAAGAGCAGGCAGACGCCCGCGCAGGATCGCACCACCCTGCGCGATCGCGCCCCCTCACGCCGAGAAGGCCGCGAGCGCGCTCGACGCAGCCCGCGCCAGGCCATCGCAACAGGCACGGCTCAGCTCGCAGGACACGCCCCTCAGAGGCGCCTGCCGGGCTGATCCTGGCGGGCTCACAGAAGGTTCCTCCTCTCCCGCATTCCGCTCGCGACCGCATGTCGCCAGTGTTGTTCTCTCCGCTCTGGTCGGATCTTCCGGCGTGTCGGTGGCTGCCGAGACTGCCCATCGTGGACACGTGGTGATCGGCCCCACGGCAGCGAGAACTCGGGCGGCTCCAGGCCGGGACGAGCTGATACGCTGCGCCTCACGCACCAGCTCGTCCCTCTGAGCCCTAGCCCCATCCCTTCCATGAAATCACGGTCTCACGGCTTTCCTCTCTCCCTTCCCACTCTCGCTCCGGCGCTCGCGTGCGCCGCGCTCGCGGCCGCGGGATGCGGCACGGACGCCCCCGGGCCGAGCGAGCCGCGGGACACCGGCGTCCATCCGCGGCTCCTCGCGCGCCCGGAGCACCGCGACCTCCTGCGCTCGCGCGTCGATCGCGAGCCCTACGCCTCGATCCTCGCCACCCTGAAGCGCCGCGCCGACCGCGCCTACGAGGAGGAGCCCGACCCCGCTTCATGGGACCACAAGACGAACGGCAACAACGCCTCGACCGCGCAGGCGAATGCCCTCCTCGCCTGGGCCTTCGAGGACCGGGCGGCGGCCGACAAGGCGCGCGAGTTCCTGCGCCGCCTGGAGACCGACTGGGACACGAACACGGTCCTCGACATGAACATCCGGATGGCGAGGATCCTCATGGGGTACACGAACACGTGGGACCTCCTGAGCGCCACGCCGTGGTTCCCCGACGAGGAGTCCGCCGAGGCCGAGAGAAAGATCACCGACATCACCGGTCAGTTTTTCGCCAAGTACCTCGAGCAGGATTTCTATCGAGATCTCCTGCTGCGCCCCGCGCAGAACAACCACCCGATCCGGACCGCCGACGCGCTCGGTTATGTGGCGCTCGCGTTCCCCGAGCATCCGGCGGCCGCGATCTGGTGGAACTGGTCGATCTCGGAGCTCGATTACCTCTGGAGTCCGGACGGCCAGTACGTGCAGCCCGACGGCGGGGCGTCCGAGGGCCCGTATTACTCCGGCTTCGCCTGGGGCCCGACGGCGGCGTTCTTCATCGCCCTCGACAACGCGCTCGAGGGCGAGGTGGCCTTCACCCGCGACTGCCGTACCCGCTCCGACGAGGACCCGTGGACCGGACACGGCTGCGTCGACGGCGAGCAGGGCGCGCTGGAGGTCCCGCTGCGCGGCGGGCTCTTCACGAAGGCCGTCGACTGGTCGCTCTCGCTGCGCCTCCCCTGGGGCAGCCGGCCCCCGGTCGACGACGGCGTCTTCACCCCGTTCAACGGGAGCCCGCTGCTCACTTCTTTCGGCGGGAGCGGGGAGTACCTGTGGGACTGGGAGCAGAACCGCGACCCCCGGGCCATGGAGTTCGGCGCCGACCTCATCGCCCATCACCTGCTCTACGTCGACGACGCAGTGGCTCCCGAGGCGCCGCGCTTCCTCACGCGCTTCTTCCCTGACACCGGCCACGCGGTGTTCCGCTCGGACTGGGGCGACGACGCGCGCTGGCTCCTGCTGCTCGCGGAGCACGGCTCGGCGCGCAAGGCGATCCACGACCACGTGGACGGCACGTCGTTCTCCCTCGCGGCCTACGGAGAGTACCTGTTGATCGACGCCGGCTACTACAAGCCCGATTCGCTCGACAACGCCAAGACCAGCCAGTCGCCGTCGCACAACGTGATCCTCATCGACGGCCGATCCGCGCCCGACAAGGGGCTCTTCAACGATTTCGGCGACGCGGACGCGTTTCTCCGGAACACCCACGACGGCGACGCCGTCGACTACGCGGAGGCGCACCAGGACTACCAGGACACGCACGTCGAGCGATCGGTGGCCTTCATCGACGGCCGCTACTTCGTGGTCGGCGACCGCCTCTCGACGTCGCACCCCGCGGCCCGAGCGCACGCGTGGCGGCTGCACGGCTACGCGGGGCTCACGTCCGGAGGCACCTTCGAGCTCCTCCCCGACGGCGGCCGATGGGAGCGGGCGCGGGCGGGCGTCGAGGCGCGCGTGCAGTCGACGTCGCCGGGGCTCGCCGTCGTGGAGCCGCCGTACACGCCGCTCACGGTGCCCCACGTCCACGAGTTCGAGGAGGACCGCAAGGCCGCCGACCACGCGGTCATCGACGCCACGGTGGAGGCCGAGGCGCCGGGGTTCCTGGCGGTGCTCCTGCCCTACAAGGTCGGCGTGGACGCGGGCCCCGACGCGCCGCTCCAGGCGGCGCCGATCGCGGCGGAGCCCGGCGTCGTCGCGTGGCAGATCGAGAGCGAAGGAGGGACCGACGTCGCGGTGCTGCGGAGCAAGGGAGCCCCGGAGACGCTGGCGCTGCCTGGGGGGCAGGTCCTCGAGACCGACGCGGAGCTCGTCGTGCTGCGGATCGAGGGCGACCGGCCGTTCGCGCTGATGGCGAGGGGGACCAGGGTGCTCCTCGACGGGAGCCCCCGCGTCACCGCGCCCGACGCCACCAGCCTCGCCGTGGAGGAGTGAGATGCCCCCGAGAGCGCGCCCTCACCTGTCGCGTCGGTCGTCGCGCCTCCGCGCGCTGCTCGTCGCTGCCGCCGCGTGCGCCGCTGCGGCCGGCGGGTGCGCGGGGGAGCCGGGCGCCGGGCAGCCCGGCAGCTCCGGGGCGGAGTGCACGCCGACGTCACCGTCGGCGGAGGACGCGTTCGCGCGCGAGCGCGCACCCGACTCGGAGAGCATCACGCTGGCGCGCGCCATCGCCGACCGCTGGATCGCCGAGCACCCGGCGGAGTCGCTGCCGTGGGACTGGGGCGAGGGCACGGTCATGCTCTCGCTCGTCGAGCTGTACCGCGTCACGCAGCGCTCCCCGTACCGGGACTACTACCGGCGCTACCTCGACCGCCACATCGAGTACGGCTACGAGATCACGACAAGCGACCGCTGCCCGCCGGCCATGGCCGCGCTCGCGCTCCACGAGGAATCGTGCGCGGCCCCCTATGCGAAGGTCGTCGACGACGTGCTCCGCTACCTCTACGAGGAAGCCCGCCGGACGGAGCAGGGCGGCATCAATCACCTCGGCGTGTCGCCGCTGTTCGAGCCCACCCTCTGGATCGACTCCCTGTTCATGTTCGGCAATGTGCTCGTCCGCGCCGGCGAGCGCTCGGGCGAGGCGCGTCCGCTCGACGAATTCTCGAATCAATTCCAGATCTTCGCGTCACTCCTCCAGGACGAGCCCGGGCTCTTCCGGCACGCGTACGACTGGGCGGCGCCGCAGGATCCGGACGTGTACTGGGCGCGCGGCAACGGCTGGGTCACGGCGGCCGGGTACGAGTACCTCCGCGTGCGCGCGGCGCGCGGCGAGCGCGACGACGCCGTCGCCGTGGCGCTCGAGCGGCAGGTCGCGGCGGTCCTGGGCGCGCAGGACCAGGACAGCGGCCTGTGGTGGACCCTCATGAACCGCCCGGGCGAGATCTACCTGGAGACGAGCGCGACGGCCCTCTTCGCCGCCGGGCTCGCGCGCGGGCTGCGCCACGGCTTCCTCGACGCCTCGGTGCGCCCCGCGATCGACCGCGCCATGGCGGGCGTGCGCTCGCGCATCGAGGAGGACGGCTCCGGGCGGCCGGTGGTGACCGGAATCTCCGGGCCCACGACGGTGGGAAAGCTCGAGGATTACGCGGCGGTCGAGCTCCGCGACGATCTCTCGTACGGCGTCGGGGCCGTGATCCTGGCGCTCGTCGAAACGTCCGGGCTGTAGCGCCGCCAGCGCCACGCTCGCCGTGGCCTCGGCGCGCGACCGCCGCGCTCCTGCGCCGCGGTTGCCTTGCTGCTGCGCTTCGCCTACGCCTCAGCGCGTCCGCCGGCCTTCGCGACGCGATGGCCGGAGCGACGAGAGCGGCGCACCCTGGTGCGTCACGCGCGGGTCAGGCGAACCGGGCTCGCGCGGGTCGCGGCCGTCCCTGTGGATGGCGCAGGCCACCGCCGAGGACCCTCATGTCTGCACTCGTGAAGCTCGACGCGATCACCAAGGTCTACTGGATGGGCGAGGTGGAGGTGCAGGCGCTCCGCGGCGTCTCCCTGGAGCTCTCGCGGGGCGAGATGGTCGCCATCATGGGCGCCTCGGGGTCGGGCAAATCGACGACCCTGAACGTCATCGGCACGCTCGACCGCCCCACCGGCGGCCGTTACCTCCTCGACGACGAGCCGGTCGAGGAGCTCGACGAGGTCGAGCTGGCGCAGCTCCGCAACCGCAAGATCGGGTTCGTCTTCCAGTCGTTCAACCTCCTTCCGCGCGACACCGCCCTCGCGAACGTCGAGCTGCCCATGGTCTACGCCGGCGTCCGGCCGTCCGACCGGCGGGCGCGGGCCGCGCGGGCGCTCGCGCGCGTCGGCCTCGAGGACCGGGCGCACCACCTGCCGAACCAGCTGTCCGGCGGCCAGCAGCAGCGCGTGGCGATCGCCCGCGCGATCGTCAACGAGCCGCCGCTCCTCCTCGCGGACGAGCCGACCGGCGCGCTCGACTCCGCCACCACCGGGCAGGTCATGGAGCTCTTCTGCGCGCTGCACGCGCAGGGGATGACGGTCGTCGTCGTGACCCACGACCGCTCGATCGCCGACTACGCCACCCGCGTCGTCACCTTCAGGGACGGCGCCATCGTCGAGGACACCGGCCCCCGCGGCCGGCGCGTGGACGTCTCGTCGCCGGTTCCTGGACCGTCGTCGCCGGTTCCTGGACCGCCGTCGTCGGTTCCTGGACCGTCGTCGTCCCCTCCTGGAGGCCTCTCGTGAGCGCCCGGCGCAAGCGGCGCCTCTGGCCGTGGCTCGTCGGCGCGCTGGCGCTCGCCGGGGGCGGCGCCGCCGTCCTCGCGAAGGCCGGCGGCGGCCCCGCGCCCATCGACCCCGCGCTCGTCGTGACCGCGAAGCGCGGCGACCTCGCCGTCGAGATCCTCGAGACCGGGCGCATCGAGGCCCGCGAGCAGGTCGAGCTCAAGTCCAAGGTCGCGGGCCAGGTCGCCGAGGTGCTCGCGGACGAGGGCGCCCGGGTCCGGAAGGACGAGCTGCTGCTCGTGCTCGACCCGACCGACTACGAGCGCGAGGTCGCCCGCGCCGAGGCCGAGCTCGCCCGGGCCAGGGCCGCCGCGGGCTTCGCCAAGCGCGTGGTCGCGCAGCGGACCGCCGGCGTCGAGGCCAGCGTCGTCCCCGCGCAGGAGCTCGACGTGGCCAAGCACGACCTCACCGAGAAGACCGTCGCCATCCGGCTCGCCGAGGTCGCGCTCAGCGCCGCCAGGGACCAGCTCCGGTACACGAAGATCGCCTCGCCCCTCGACGGCACCGTCATCCAGCGCAACATCGAGCCCGGCGAGGTCGTCACGCCGGGCGTGCAGTCGACCTTCAACGGCAAGGCGCTGCTCACCGTGGCCGATCTCTCGACGCTCGTGGTCAAGGTGGACCTCAACCAGATCGACGTGGCCAAGGTCGCGCTCGGCCAGACGGCGACCCTGACGCTCGACGCCTTGCCCGGCAAGACGTACGCCGCCAGGGTCACCAAGATCGCGCCCGCCTCGGTGAAGCTCGAGGGCCGCGAGGTCGACGTCTTCCCGGTCGAGGCCGAGCTCACCCAGATCGACGGCCTCATCAAGCCCGGCATGACCGCCGACGTGCGCATCCGGCTCGACAGCAGGCCGGGCGTGGTCTCGCTGCCCATCGAGGCCGTCGCCGACGAGGGCGGCAAGCAGCTCGTCACGCGCGTGGTCGACGGCCCCGACGGCAAGCAGACGACCGAGAAGGTCGAGGTCGCGCTCGGCGCGCGCAACGATCGCGACGTCGAGATCGTGAACGGCGTCCCGGAGGGGGCCCGCGTGCTCATCAACCCGCCCTCGGCGGCCGCGAACGAGACGAAGATGTGAGGTGGTCCGCCTACCTCGCGATCGCCGCGAAGGCCCTCTCGGCGCACAAGCTGCGGTCGCTCCTGACCGTCCTCAGCATCACGCTCGGGGCCTTCGCCATCGTGCTCATGACCTCGCTCGCGGAGGGCGGCCTGCTCACGATGGCCCGCGGCATCGAGCAGCTCGGCGGGGCGCGGCTCATCCTCGTCGTCCCGAAGGCGCCGGAGCGCGCCGAGCGGAAGAAGACGATGTACGTCACCGGCTTCACCCGCCGGGATCGCGATCGGCTCGCGCGCGGCGTCCCTCACGTCGCCGAGCACACGATGTACGCCATGCTCGGCTCGCGCGACGTCACCTCCGACGAGGGCAAGGAGGATCGCACCGACTTCGTCGCGGCCGACAGCGGCTTCCTCGCCGCCTTCCGGATGCCCGTCGCGCGCGGCCGGACGTTCACCGACGAGGAGGACCGCCGCCGGGCCCGGGTCTGCGTCGCCGGCCCGAAGCTCGCGGCGCGGCTCTGGCGCGGCGATCCGATCGGCCGGTGGGTGACGGTCGGGGCCCTGCGCTGCCGGGTCATCGGCGTGCTGGCCGACGCCGATCGGATGGGCGTCAACTTCGGCTTCAGCTGGGTCGACCTGCTCGTCGCCCCGCTCGACACGGCGGCGGACGTCGAGAAGGCGGTGAGCGCCTCGGCGCTGCTCGTCATCAAGACCGATGACGTCCGCAACAACGATCCGGTGAAGCGCATCGTCAACGCGCTCCTCGTCGATCGCCACCACGGCGTCGACGACTTCACCCTCCTCGATTTCAGCGGCATCATGGAGAAATTCGAGGCCATGTTGTCCACGATGAAGGCGATCGTCGGCCTCATCGCGGGCGTCGCGCTGCTCATCGGCGGCGTGGGCGTGATGAACATGATGCTCGTGAGCGTGTCCGAGCGCGTGCGCGAGATCGGCATCCGCAAGGCGCTCGGGGCGTCGCCGCGCGACATCAGCGCGCAGTTCCTGGCCGAGGCGGCGCTGCTCTCGGGCTTCGGCGGCCTGCTCGGGGTCGCCGGCGGCGCCGCCGCGGCCGAGCTCGCCTCATTGATCATCCGCCGCTTCACGCCGAGCTGGGTCGGCGCGGTCTCCACGCCGGCGGTGGTCGCGGCGCTGCTCGTCTCCTCCGGCGTGGGCGTTGTCTTCGGGTGGCTGCCGGCCCAGCGCGCGGGCCGGCTCGACCCCGTGGCGGCGATGCGGCGATGAGGCTCGACGATCTCCTCCACTCGACGCGCGCCGTGGTCGCCGACCGGACGCGCGCCGCGCTCACGCTGCTCGGCATCATCATCGGCACCGGCTCGATCGTGCTGCTCGCCTCGCTCCTCGCGGGCGGCGAGGAGGCGCTCCTCCGGGCGAGCGAGCAGGCCGTGGAGGCCGACCTCATCCAGGTCCACCCCGCCGAGGTGAGCGTGAACGACCGGCGCCGCACCCGGCGCGATCTCTCTCGGGACGACGCCCGCGCGCTCGCCGCGTCGCGCGCCCTCGGCGGCGCCTCGACCCTGAGCGAGTCGGTGCGCCCGACCGAGGCCCGGGCCGGCGCCAAGAAGAAGCGGATCTCCCTCGTCAGCGCCGTGCCGGCGGCGCCGGCCCTCTACGACCTGGAGCTCGCGGCGGGCCGGTTCCTCGCCGAGGCGGATCTCGCGGCGCGGCGGCGCGTGTGTGTCGTCGGCCACGAGGTCTGGGCCGAGCTCTTCGGCGGCCCTCCGGCGCGGGTCGGGCAGGCCGAGCCCCTCCACATGACGGCCGACGGCCACGTGTGGACGGTCGTCGGCGTGCTCCAGGACCGGTCGAGCTTCAGCTCCACGGACGACACGAGCATCTGGAACCGCAAGGTCCTCGTCCCGGAGACCACCTACGACGCGCTCTACGCGCCGTCGCACAGGACCGACCGCCTGTACGTCCGGCAGGATCCGCTCGTCACGGTCCGGACGCCGCTCGCCGCGCTCCGCGGCGTCATCGACGCGACGCTCCTGCGCCGCCATCACGGGGTCAAAAACTTCAGGATCGAGGACAAGGACAGCCACAGCCAGGAGCGGCTCGTCCTCGACATCATCAAGATGCTGCTGCTCAGCACCGGCGTTGTCGCGCTGATCGTGGGGGGCATCAACATCATGAACATCATGCTGGTGACCGTGACCGAGCGGACGCGGGAGATCGGCATCCGCCGCGCGGTCGGGGCCTCGCCGCGCGCGATCCTGCTGCAGTTCCTGTGCGAGGCGGCGGCCGTCTCGCTGCTCGGCGGCGTGCTCGGCGTGCTCTCGGGGCTCGCCCTCTCCTGGCTCGCCAGCGCGCTTCTCGCGCAGGTGATCGGCCGCTGGGCGTTCCAGGTCGAGCCCTGGTCGCTCTTCCTCGGCCTCGGCCTCTCGGTCACGATCGGCGTGGTCTTCGGCTTCTACCCCGCCTGGCGCGCCTCGCGGCTCGACCCGATCGAGGCGCTCCGCTCGGAGTAGCGCTCTCTTCCCGCTCTCGGCGCGCTACCATGGGGATCAATTAGGCCAATTGTAATTGTCTACGTACAACAACTGGTAGGTGGGATCGCCCGTGGTGACGCATGGCTTGAGGACCATATTGGTCGGGGTAGCGCTCCCGTTGGTGTCGAGGCATTGACCATTGGTCGCGTTCTGCAGTTGGAACGTGCTCGAGCTGGGGAAGTTGCCGATGACGGTCCACATGAATTCGTTGCCGGTCCCGCAGGCCTTGACCCGCACGTTGGAAGTCGTACCGTCGCGGTAGGCGCATTCCGTGCCCCCATCGGGGTTCCCGTTCCGCAGCCGGAAGGTGCCCGTGCCGAAGGCTTCGAGGTGCCAGCGGGTCGCCGGTTGATCGGCCGTGGAATAGGCGGCTTGCAATTGGGGGTCCGTTCCGGTGGGGCGTCTCAGGATGGCGGGATTCGCGCCGCGCGAAAAGAACACCGCATTGAATGTATACAGGCCCTGGAGATGGCCGAACACCAAGGTGGAGCCGAAGGTTTGCCCCGATCCCCCCGTGCCGTCATCCCTGCTGCGCACGGTGAACCCTTTCGCGGTTCCGTTGAAGGGGATGAGATCGGCGAGGAAGCGCGCGCCCGAGCTCGTGGTGGGGGCATAGCCGCCCACGCTCGAGCCCACCCAGGAGGGGCTGATGGTGTAGGTCGCGGTGCCGTAGCCGGAGGTCGCCGCCGCGGTGATTTCCTTGATCATGGGATAGGTGAGGCAGCTGTCCCACTGGGGAGGGCAGGCTTTCACCCCGATCGCGTACGACTTGAGCGGATTGTCATGGGCCGGAGAGCTTCGGGCCCGGGCGCTGGCGCGCCAGACCCTTCCGTTCGGGCCGTCCACCGGCCGCGATTCCACCAGGTACGCATCGGTGGCGGCGGTGACGCTGTCGGCCGGGTTGGTGCTGAGGACGCGCGCGCCTCCGCCGATCAGGAAGTAACCGTCAAGGAGCCAGGACTCCGGGGTCTCGACGGTGTAATTGGACGGGGGATTGACGGCGTTTGTCACGTAGTCCAAGCCTTCGGTGACGCTGGGCGTGAAGGCGTTACCGGCGGCATCGACGAGCTGCATTTGGATGACATAGGCCTGCAATTGATGGGTCGCGCCGGAGGCCCTCACCACCCAGGTCGATTTGTCATCGATCCCAAGGCGCGGGGGCGAATGGCCCGCCGGGCCCGTGCAGCCGAAGTCGTTGGCTGCCGTGAAGAAGTTCGGGCTGGGAAAGGATGCCTGCAGCATGGCGCCGGGGTTGTTCTCCCCCAGGATCTGCGCGCCGCCCCCGATGCGGACCCAGCCATCGTCGGCGGTGCAATAGGCGCAATTGGTCGTAGCAGCCGCCGTGGGATCGCAGGTCTTCACCCGGATGCGGATCCTTCCGCTGCCGTCGGTGAAGTCCGTGTTCGTGATGGCGGCCGCGGTGACGAGGGTGTCCTCGGGTCCGGCGGGGGAGCCGTCTTCCTCGGTAACCGCGCATCCGGTCAGCAGCCCGCCGGCCAGCAACGAGCCGGAGAGGGCGGAACGGGCGACGCGGATCCCGCGGCGCCCGGGTGAGGTCATAGAATGCAGCATGAACATGACTCCTTGAAAGATTTTACCTTATGTTATTGCGGTGTTGGTGGCGTCCGCGGGATCGGAAGCCTCGCAGGGTCCGGAGGCGCGGTCAACGGCGGCCGCTCACGCCTCGGTGCGCGGGATGGCGTTTGCTCTTCCTGGTCTCTTGCCCTGATCAAGCAGCTCGACCTGAACGGCGCTGACCGCGCCCGTGCGATTCCATGCAATCCCAGGGTCTCCCATTTCGCGGAAGCCATTCGGAGTCTTAATATTCGTCGTTGGTGATATCGCTTCGATCGATGTGTTTGGGCTCCGCTCCGGTGCTCGTGGCACGTAGATCGACACACGGGTTCTGTTGTCGATGCCCGTGAGCCAAACGATCGGCGCGGCTCGGGCTCGTGGCAGCCGTGTCGCCTGCCCGCTGGCTGCCACGTCTGCCGGGGCGCTCGTCGTCCGGAGGCCCGATGCCCGATGCCTCGCGGTCGTCGTGAACAACGGTCCTCCTCGGCCGCTGCCCGGAGGTTATCGCACGCCTCGTGCCAGGTTCAGCAATGGCCTGGGTCGTCCGGCCATCACGCTCCGTGCGGAAAAGGCGCGGCCGAGCTGGAAATGCAGACCGATGCGCCGCTACCTGTCACGGGTTGCACCGTGACAAGTCACGGGTTGTACCGTGACAAGTCACGGTTGTACCGTGACAAGTCACGGACCGCAGCGTGAGGAGCTGAGGCGGCGCGGTCAGCTCGTGGGCTCGGCGTTCTGGTTCTCCATGCCCGCGGAGGCCTGAGCCTGGTCGTGCGCTTCCATGGCAAGGGCGGCCCCCCGTTGACTGCCTGCGGCCGCCCCTTTCTCTCCGCGCGCTGCCAGTACCCCGGCCATCAGGCGGTCAACCGCGGATGAACACCCAGACCGCATCGTCCTGCTGCCGCGCGGCCGCCCTGTAGAACAGGGAGACGTCGACGTGCCGTGTCTTGTGAGGGAAGTGGAACACGAAGCCGAAGGTGGCCTTGAGCTCGCGCCGCTCGACCCCGTCCAGGAAGCGCCCGTGGAACTTCTTCACCCGGCTGCAGGGGGCGATGTCGGTGAAGAAGTTCTTCCCGATGACGTCCTGGCGATTCCGGCGCGCCTGACGCTCCTCGTAGAGGTTGTAGGAGAGCACCGTGCCCTCGCGATCCAGCCGGATGATCCCGAAGGGCTGCGCGTCCAGGCCGCGCTCATCCAGATTGAACACCCCGATATCGAACTCGAACTCACCGGCTGTGGACCGCTCCTCCGAATCATCCATCCAAGAACCTCCCGGCGTGCGCTGCCCCCCGACGGACGCTCGCCAGGGTAGGGGACGCCGCGGAGCGTGACAATCCGGCGCGACCGCATCGGGTCGTCGGGCAGGGGAGGGGGGCCGCCCGGGGTCGAGCGGCTCGCCCCGCGCGCTCGCCGCGATCTCGCCTCGCGCCCGGATGAACCGGCGCGAATTCTGCGCGCTCGGCGCAGCAGGAGCACGGCTCGCGCGAGCGCGGGGGGAAGCGCGGGGCAGGGCGACGTCCATCCGCCCTGCGAGCCGCCCTGCTAGCTGACGGTACGCGTCATGCATCTGGCTCAGGCGTGACGCCTCGCATGTCGAGCTTGCCGGCGTTGAATTCTTGAGAACTGGTCTGTCGTGAGTCACGTCGCAGAGGGAGTTCGATCATGTCCAGCATTCCGACCCGTCATCCGCAGCTCCTCGCCTGGGTCAGCGAGATGGTCGCCTTGTGCAAGCCGGAGTCTGTCCGCTACTGCGACGGCAGCGAGGCAGAGAACACGGAGCTGATCGCGGCCATGCTGAAGAGCGGCACGCTGCTCCGCCTGAACCCGGAGAAGCGGCCCAACAGCTACCTGAGCCGGTCGGACCCGCGGGACGTCGCGCGCGTCGAGTCCCGCACCTTCATCTGCTCGCTGAACCCGAATGACGCCGGGCCCACGAACAACTGGATGGCGCCGGCCGAGATGAAGGCCAAGCTGAACGGGCTGTTCGACGGCTGCATGCGAGGCCGGACCATGTACGTGGTGCCGTTCAGCATGGGGCCACTCGGCTCGGAGATCGCCCACATCGGCGTGCAGATCACCGATTCGCCCTATGTCGTGGTCAGCATGCGTATCATGACGCGCATGGGGAAGGGGGCCCTCGACGTGCTCGGCGACAGCGGGCGCTTCGTCAAGTGCTTGCATTCGGTCGGCGTGCCCCTGCAGCCCGGGCAGCAGGACGTCGCGTGGCCGTGCAACCCCGAGAACACGTACGTCACGCACTTCCCTGAGGAGCGCACCATCATCTCCTTCGGGAGCGGCTACGGCGGCAACGCGCTGCTCGGGAAGAAGTGTTTTGCTCTGCGCATCGCCTCGGTCATGGGGCGCGACGGCGGGTGGCTCGCCGAGCACATGTTGATCATGGGAGTTCAAGAGCCGAGCGGCGCCAAGACGTACGTTTGCGCGGCGTTCCCGAGCGCGTGCGGCAAGACGAACTTCGCCATGATGGTCCCTCCCGAGGCGCTCTCGGGTTACAAGATCTCGACGGTCGGCGACGACATCGCGTGGCTGAAGCCGGGCCCGGACGGCAAGGTGTACGCCATCAACCCCGAGGCGGGCTTCTTCGGCGTGGCCCCCGGGACGAACGAGGTGACGAACCCCAACGCGATGGCGGCGATCAGCCGTAACACGATCTTCACCAACGTGGCGTTGACGGACGACGGCGACGTGTGGTGGGAGGGCATGACCAAGACCCCGCCGGCCCACCTGATCGACTGGCGCGGGCAGGACTGGACACCCGACGCGGGGCGCCCCGCTGCCCACCCGAACGCCCGCTTCACCGCGCCGCTCGTGCAGTGCCCGTCGGTGGACCCGCGCTGGGACGACCCCAAGGGGGTGCCGGTGAGCGCGTTCATCTTCGGCGGTCGCATGAGCAAAGAGATGCCGCTCGTGTTCCAGGCGTTCAACTGGAGCCACGGCGTGTACCTCGCGGCCACGATGGGCTCCGAGGCGACCGCCGCCTCCGTGGGCCAGGCGGCGATGCGCCGCGATCCGATGGCGATGCTGCCCTTCTGTGGTTACAACATGGCGGACTACTTCTCGCACTGGCTCAACTTCGGCCGCAAGCTGCCGAACCCGCCGCGCATCTTCCGCGTGAACTGGTTCCGTAAGGACGAGCAGGGCCGCTTCGTCTGGCCCGGGTTCGGCGAGAACACGCGCGTGCTGTCGTGGATCCTGGCGCGGGTGCACGGGCAAGGATACGGCGTGGAGAGCCCCTTGGGCTGGATGCCTCGCCACGACGATCTGCCGTGGGAGGGCTTGAGCTTCTCGGAGGATACGTTCTACGATCTGATGAGCATCTCGCGCGACGCGGCGGCGGCGGAGGTCCGTCTGCATGAGGAGCTGTTCGACATGTTCCTGGATCGACTGCCGAAGGAGTTCGTGTTCGAGCGAGAGCTGCTCAAGTCGCGGCTGTGGCGGAGCCCGGCGCGGTGGGAGCTCGCGCACGATCCGACGTGAAGCCGCGGATTTGCGGGAGGCGCCTCGCGGAGGAGCGGCGCTCCGGCTGGAGCACCGCTCCGGGAGGGCTCGCTCTAGAGGAACGCGATGACCGGCCTGCATGAGCTCCTGGCGAGAGAAGAGCTGCTCCTGCTCTTCACCGTCATCCTGCTCGGGCTGGCGCTCGGCCGGCTGGAGTACCGCGGCTTGCGGCTCGGGATGGCCGGCGTCCTGTTCGCGGGCTTGGGGCTCAGCGCCTGGCTGCACCCTCTGGGAGAGCTGGAGCTGGCGCCGCAGATCAAGGAGCTCGGCCTGCTGCTGTTCGTGTACTGCGTCGGCCTCACCAGCGGTCCCGGCTTCTTCGCCGCGTGGCGCAGCCGCGGTCTGGGGATGAACCTGGCGTGCGCCGCGGCGCTCGTCTGGGGGGCGCTGCTCGCGTGTGTCGCGGGCTGGCTCTTCGGGTTGAACCGCGCGCAGATCGCCGGCCTGTTCTGCGGGGCCCTGACCAATACACCGGCGCTCGGCGCCGTCAGCGGCCGGCTCTCCGGCACTGCGCTCGAGGCGATCCCCGCGCTCGCCTACTCGCTGACCTACCCGGTGGGTGTGCTGGGGGCGCTCCTGCTCGGACGTGGCTTCGCGAAGTGGCGCCGCGACGAGCTCGCCGGCGAGGTCGCGCGGCAAGCCGCGTCGCGCGCCGCGATCGAGTCGAGGAGCGTCGAGGTCACGAACCCCCGCGCGCTGGGACATTCGATCGGGGAGCTGCGCGTGCGCGACGAGTTCGGGGTCGTGGTCTCCCGCCTTCGGCGTGGTGAGGTCGACTCGGTCCCGAACAAGTACACGGTGCTTCACGCGGGGGACGTGATCACGGTGGTCGGCACCCTTTCGTCGATTCAATCCGCCATCGAGTTCTTCGGGAGGGTCGCGAGCGAGCGTCTGGAGCTGCGCCGCGACAGGGTCGACATGCGCCGGGTCCTGGTCTCGAAGCGCGAGTTCGTCGGGCTCACGCTGGGGGAGCTCGACCTCGCGCGTCGCTTCAACGCCCAGGTGACGCGCCTGCGCCGGGCCGACCTCGACTTGATCCCCTCCGACGAGCTGCGCCTGGAGCTGGGGGACCGCCTTCGCGTCGTGGCGCCCGTCGAGCGCCTGGGCGAGCTCAGCCGATTCCTCGGCGACTCGGAGCGCGAGATCGATGTCGATTACGTCGCGCTGGCGGTGGGCCTCTGCGTCGGCCTGCTGCTGGCGCGGGTGCCCATCCCTATTTTCGGTACGTCCGTCACGCTGGGGACCGCCGGAGGGCCGCTCGTGGCCGCGTTGATCTTCGGTCGCCTGGGGCGGACAGGCAAGCTGATGTGGGCGCTGCCGTACGAGGCGAACCTGAGCCTGCGAGAGATCGGGCTGCTCCTGTTTCTGGCGGGGGTCGGCGTGAACGCGGGGGGCAAGCTCGCGGGGTTGATGAACCGGGAGGGCCTGGCCATCATCGCGATAGGCGCCTGCGTCACCGTGACGACCAGCGCGCTGGCGTTGGTCCTGATGCGGCGCTGGGGCGGGGCGGGCGTCGTGGCGGCGCTCGGAGGCGCGAGCGGCATGCAGACCCAGCCGGCCACGCTGGCGGCGGCCTTCGAGCTGTCCCAGCGCTCCGAGGAGACGTACGTCGCGTACGCGCTTGTGTATCCGCTGGCGATGATCGGCAAGATCCTCATCGCGCAGCTGCTCGCCGTGCTGGCCTGAGGTCGCCCCTCGACGACGCGTCGTCAGCGCACGGCGCGCCGGGGCGCGACGTAGGGAGATTCACAGGCATGCGGGAAGACCAGGAGTTGAATCCCATTCATCTCCCGCCTCCCCGCCTCCCTGTTCAATTCTTTCTCTCTAAGAACGCCAACAATCGAGGGGATCTGTCCGCCTCACGTCGTCGCGGTGGCCTCGGTCGTTCCGCCGCCGTCCGCGCTCTCCTCGGGATCTCGCTTCGCGTGGGGGAAGCGGTCCATGCGGCTGAGCACGGGGAAGCCGAGGGCCCACAGCGCGGCGACCACGAGGGTGGCGCTGCCGCCGAGGAGGATGGCGGGGAGCAGGCCGAACCAGCTGGCGGTGAGGCCGGACTCGAACTCGCCGAGCTCGTTGGAGGCGCCGATGAACACCGCGTTGACCGCGCTCACCCGCCCTCGGATGGAGTCCGGCGTCTCGAACTGCACGAGGATGTGACGGATATAGACGCTCACCATGTCGCCTGCGCCGACGAGGAACAGGGCGATGAGCGCGACGGTGAAGCTCCGGGTCTGCCCGAGGGCGATGGTGGCGAGCCCGAACACGGCGACGCCGCCGAACATCCAGCGGCCCACCTGGCGCGTGATCGGCCGGAAGGCGAGGACCCCGGCGGTGATCGCGGCGCCCGCGGCCGGCGCCGTGCGGAGCAGGCCGAGGCCGGTCGGGCCGGCGTGGAGCACGTCGCGCGCATACGCGGGCAGCAGCGCGACCGCCCCGCCGAACAGCACGGCGAACAGGTCGAGCGAGATGGCGCCGAGCACCGCCGGCTTCGACCAGACGAAGCGCAGCCCCTCCAGCACCGCGCTCCACGACGTCGGCTCGGGGCGCCTCGCCTGCCGGGTCGCGTGCACGAGGCTCATGAGCACGAGGGAGACGAGGAGCAGCGCCCCGACGATCGAATACACGATCGTCGACCCGGCGAGGTAGAGGAGCCCGCCGAGCGTCGGCCCGACGATGACCGCGACATGGAAGCTCGATGAGCTGAGCGCGACCGCCTTGCTGAAGCTGTCCTGCGGCACCAGGTTCATCAGGATCGCCTGCTGCGCCGGCATCATGAAGGCGCGCGCGCTGCCGAACAGCACGAGCACCGCGAACACGGGCCACACCACCGTCAGACCGGACACCGTGAACGCGAGCAGCAGGAGGGAGCAGAGCAGCTCCACCGCGAGGCCGACCGTGATGATGCGGCGCCGGTCGAACCGATCCGCCGCCTGGCCGGCGAAGAGGATCAGCGCGAAGAAGGGCGCGAACTGGGCGAGGCCGATGAGGCCCAGATCGAAGACATCGCCGGTCAGCGCGTAGACCTGCCAGCCGATCGCGACGCTCTGCATCTGCACCGCGACCGCGGAGAGCAGCCTGGCCGCGAGGTAGAACGCGAAGCTCCGGTGGCGCAGCACGCCGAGCCCGGTGAGGTTGTTGGAAGACATCTCGGCGCCTGCGGCGGCCCCGGTGGGGCGTTGTGGACTCTCGCTCATGCACGATGAGCACTAGGGCATGTCGCGACCGAGTCCAGGAGTCGCGCCGCCGGTATCAGCACACGCGGCGTGTGGGATGGGCGATTCGCAATTCCCCATGACCCGCAACATCCGTACCACGATCCCCGCGCTCGCGGTGGTCGTCTGGACGGCGCGCCTCGGCCGCGATCAGGCCGGGAGCGCGCCGAGGGGTCGCGGCCGCTGCTGCTCCAGCAGCAGCCGGTGGTGCTCGGCTGCGCCGCCACGAGCAATGCCCGTGGCGCGCGCGTCAGCCCTGCGCGAGCTGGGCGAGCGCCTCGCCGGTGAGGCGGTGGACGGTCCACTCGTCCATGGGCTTGGCGCCGAGCTTCCGGTAAAAGCCGAGCGCCGGCTCGTTCCAGTCGAGCACGGACCACTCGAAGCGCCCGCAGCCGCGCTCCACCGCGAGCTTCGCGAGGTGCACGAGCAGGGCCTTGCCGTGGCCTCCTCCGCGGTGCTCCGGGAGCACGAAGAGATCTTCGAGGTAGATCCCGGGCTTGCCGAGGAAGGTGGAGAAGCTCTGGAAGAAGAGGGCGAATCCCACCGGGATCCCCTCCGCTTCGGCCAGGACGACCTCGGCTGCCGGCCTCGGCCCGAAGAGGTGCGCTTCCAGCTCTCGCTCGTCGAAGGTGACCTCGTGCGCGAGCCGCTCGTACTCGGCGAGCATCCGGATGAGGCGGGCGATGGTGGGGATGTCGGCGGCGGTGGCGGGGCGGATCATGGCGTCTCTCCGGCGCCTCATACCGCATCGTCGCGCCGCGGTGGAGGGAGTAGGCTCCCTGCCTGCATGACCATGACGACGCCGCCCTCCGCCGCCGGCCCGCGCTGGCTGTACCTGCACGGCTTCGCCTCGGGCCCGAGCTCGACCAAGGGCGTGCGGATCGCCGCGCACTTCGAGCAGCGCGGGGTGGCCCTCGAGCGGCTCAACCTGCGGGTGCCCTCGTTCGAGCGCTTGCGCCTGAGCGCGATGATCGGCGCCGTGAAGCAGGCGATCGGCGGAGAGCGCGACCGGGCGGTGGTGATGGGATCGAGCCTCGGCGGCCTCACCGCGTGCCGCGTCGCCGAGGAGGACGCGCGGGTGTGCGCGCTGGTGCTGCTCGCGCCCGCGTTCCGGATCATGGAGCGATGGCGGCTGCGGCTGGGCGAGGAGGGCTTCCGGGCGTGGGAGGAGCGGGGATGGCTCGAGGTCGACGACTACGCGGAGAAGAAGCGAGCCCGGGTGGACTTCGGCTTCGCCGCCGACGCGGCCGAGGTGGATGAGCGCTCGGGGGGCTGGCCGGACGTGCGCGTACCCACGCTGATCGTCCACGGCCGGAGCGACGAGGTGGTGGACATCGAGCTCTCGCGGACGTTCGCCGCAGGCAAGCGGCATGTGCGGCTCATCGAGGTGGACGACGGCCACGAGCTCGTCGCCTCGATACCGCGCATCCTCCGCGAGGCGGACGAGTTCCTGCGCCATTTCGTCGGCGGCTGACGAACACCCGTTCTCGGCAGGACCGCGGACGCTGAGCGTCTGTTCAGCGAATTCAGCACGATCCGCGAGCTCTGCGCGCCCCGCGTGAACCGCCGGCTGGACGTCCCCTCACCAGCCGATTGGCATTCTATGCGAAAAGAGCACAGCTATCAAGAGCGGAGCGCGCCGCTTACAGATCGTGGGCGACCGGCCGCGGATCGGCCGCGGTCGAGCGATCGGAGGAGCGAATGGCGACAGCGACGGCCACCGGGCGCACCGCGCCCGTCAACGACATCGAGATGTACTACGAGCTCCGCGGCGAAGGGCCGCCGCTCGTGCTGCTCCACGGCTTCACCGGAGGGAGCAGGGACTGGGCTCACGTGTTCGACCTCGCGGAGCTCGGGTGTGGACACACGGTCATCACCCCCGATCTGCGCGGCCACGGCCGCTCGACCAACCCGGCTGGCTCGCTGACGATCCGTCAGTGCGCCTCCGACGTGTTCGCCCTCCTCGACCATCTTGGGGTGAAAACGTTCCGGGCCATCGGCCTCAGCTTCGGCGCCAAGTGCCTCCTGCACCTGGCCACGCAGCAGCCGGACCGCGTCGAGTCGATGGTCCTCGTGGCCCCCGCACCGTACTTCCCCGAGCAGGCCAGGGCGATCATGCGCCTCGCCTCCGACGAGGGCCGCTCCGAGGAGGAATGGCGGGACATGAGGAGCCGCCACGAGCTCGGCGACGCGCAGATCCGAGCGCTGTGGAATCAGCCGCGCCGCTTCGCGGCCAGCCACGACGACATGAGCTTCACGCCCCCCCACCTGTCGACCATCACGGCGCGCACGATGATCGTCAACGGCGACCGCGATCCGTTCTACCCGGCCGAGCTCGCCCTGGAGATGTACCGCGCCATCCCGCGCTCCTGCCTGTGGATCCTGCCCAACGGCGGACACGGCCCCATCTTCGGCGAGTGGAAGGAGCCGTTCGCCCGCGCGGCGCTCGCGTTCCTGCGCGATGATCCGGGCGAGCTGCACATGATCCGGGCATAACGAGGGAGACGCGCGGCGCGCGGCGTCACTGCGCGCCCTCGGCGCGCTCCTCCACCGGCGCTTGCGCGCCGAGCTTCGGAAGCCGGACGCTCAGCGTCTTCATCTCTCCCGGCTCCACGTTGACCATCAGCGTCTTGGAGGCATGCCCAGGGGCGGACAGCACGAGGCGGTGTCCCTCGCCCACCGTGAGCCCCTCGATCCTCGTGCGATTGCCCTTCCAGAGCTTCCCGTCGACGACGACGTTGGCCGGCGGATCGACCCAGAGCACCACCGTCGCCGTGAGCCTGTCCAGCTCGGCCACGATCTCCTTGAAGCGCGCCTCGTCGCTCAGCTTCACGGCCGTGCGGTACGGCTTGTATCCGTCTCTCGTGAGCTTGATGTGGAGCTCACGCCCGAGCGGAAGCCCGTGGAGCTTGGCCGGCGTGGCGACGGCGTGACGCTCGCCGTTCACCCATAACGTGCAGCCCTCGGGCTTGCTCGTGATCTCCAGCGAGCCCTTCGCCTCGACCGGCGCGGGCGGCTCCTGACGGCTCGCCTGGGCGTCGTGGACCATCGTCATGAACTCGGCGTGCCGCTCCGAGAGCTGCCCCTGCATGTAGAGGAACCCAGGCACGAGCGCGAGCGCGCTGGCGGCCGGGATGAACGCCGCAACACCTCCCTTGCCCGCGAGCGGCGGCGGGCTGCTCAGGGTCGCCGGGCTCGTGCTCGTCGGGACGCCGCTCTGGGAGACGGTCGCGCCGCCGCTCATCTCCAGCGACCAGCGCTGCTGCTGCGCCGCGATCACGTCGATGAGCTGCCTGACGCCCAGGAGCGCCTCCTTGTGGCGAGCGAGCTTGTCCCGGAAGAGCGACTCCATCCATGCCGTGAGCCCCATCGGCGAGGCGGGGATGCGCTCGTCACGGATGAGCTCCTCGATCGCCGCGTGCATCTCGCGGGCAGACTGGTAACGATCCTCGCGCCGCTTCTCGAGCGCGCGCAGGACGATCTTCTCCAGCCCCTTCGGATAACCGGGCTTGATCGCGCTCGGGAGAGGGTACTCCGAGCCGTGGATCTGGAGGAGCGTCCGCATCTGGGTGCCGCCCTTGAACAGCCGCCTGCCCGTCGTCATCTCGAACAGGACCACGCCGGCGGCGAAGATGTCCGCGCGATGGTCGATGCGATCCCCCGCCACGTGCTCCGGGGCCATGTAGGCGAACTTGCCCATCAGCACGTTCTCTCTCTGCTCTTCGACGTCGCCGAGCTCGCTCCGGGCGATGCCGAAGTCGACGATCTTCACGTCGCCCGTGTAGCTCACGACCACATTGCGCGGCGAGATGTCCCTGTGGACGATGCCGAGCGGCGTACCGTCGAGGCCGCGCTTGTCGTGGACGTACGCGAGCCCCGCGCAGACGCCGAGGATGATGCTGAGCGCGTGCTCAAGCGGGATCCCTCCCGGGTCGCGCTCCGCCGCCTCGCGCACGATCGAGCCGACGTCCTCGCCGTGGATGTGCTCCATCGCGATGAAATACGTCCTGTCCACCTGCCCGGCGTCGAACGTCTGGACGATGTTGGGATGCGAGAGCGTCGCCGCGATGCGCGCCTCGTGGAGCAGCATGTCGATGAGCGACGGATCCTGGTTCATCGAGGGCAGGATGCGCTTGATGACCACGAGCTTCTCGAAGCCGAAGGACGAGCGATGCAGCGCGAGGAAGATCTCCGCCATGCCCCCTGCCGAGAGCTTCGACAGGAGCGTGTATTTGCCGAACTGTTTCGGCAAGAGCTCAGGTGCGTTTCCGGCCGCGCTCGGCGGCGCGCCGCCCGCGGCCAACGCGGTACGCTCTTGCATGAGACATTCTCCTGGTTCCAGTGGACGCTGCTGCAAGGCCAGCGCAAAGGGGCCTCGCGAGGAGCGCTCTCAGGCGAGTCTTACCATGGAGCGGTCATGGGATGTCAGCTTATTTGAGCGCGTCCGTCTGAAACCGCGGAGCGCTGGGCAGCGCGCAAAGCACTCTGCGGAAACATGAGCGATACACGTTCGTTCCGATGCTCGGGTAGTGTCTCCCTCCTCGCTCATGGAGAGAGAACAATGGCGCAGGTTTCCTCTGAGCTCCTGGCACCCACCCGCCGGTTGACGCGCCTGTACGTCAGCGCCCTCGGCGCGGTGGCGCTCTTGTCGGTCGTGGCGCAGCTCCTCGTGCAGCACGCGTTGAACCAGCAGACGAGCGACGCGCACGTCGTCAACGTGGCCGGGCGCCAGCGAATGCTCAGCCAGCGGCTCAGCAAGGCCGCGCTCACGTTCCAGGTGACCACCGACCCCGCCGAGCGCAAGGGCCGCGCCGACGAGCTGGCGCAGGCCATGGCGCTCTGGGAGCGGTCTCATCGCGCGCTCCAGCACGGCGATCCGGGGATGGGATTGCCGGGGAAGAACACGCCGGAGGTGACCCGCATGTTCCAGGCGATCGAGCCGCTGCACCAGAGCATGCTCCGGGACGGGAAGGATCTGCTCGCCGCGGTGGGCGCCGGCGGCGAAAAGCCGGTGGAGGCGGCCGCCATCCAGCCGATCGTCGGCGCGATCCTCGCGGCGGAGCCGGGCTTCCTGAGCGGGATGGACCGGGTCGTCTCTCAGTACGCTCACGAGGCGACCGCGCGGATCGAGCGGCTCCGCCTCGTCGAGCTGATCCTGCTGTGTGTGACCCTGGGGGTCCTCTTCCTCGAAGGGCTCTATATCTTCCGCCCGGCGGTGCGCGAGATCCGGAGGACGATCAGCCACCTCGTGCAGGCCAGGGGGCACCTCGACAACACGGTCCAGGCGCTCCGGGCGATCGCTGGTATCGGACAGCCGTGACGCACATCGGCTCTCCATGACCGCCGAGCGGCGTTCAGAGGGCGAAGGGGGCGGTCACAGCCAGCCGCAGCCGCCGTCGAAGTCGAGGGGGGGCGTGGGCTCCGTGGACGACTGCGATGCACGACAGGCGTCCTCGATGTTCTGTCGCAACATCAGCATCAGGTTGTTGTCGTCCTGGATGTCCGTGTCCGGGTACTTCCCGAGCCACGCCCCGATCGGCGGCTTCATCATCTCGATGACCCCGAGCGAGCGCCGGCAGTCGCCCGCCTGGTAGAAGTCGAGCGCGCCGCGCAGCGCCAGGTACATGTTCAGCATCATGTACGGCTTTCCCGAGCCGCCGTCGGAGATGTTCCACCACCTCGAGTCGGGGTTCTGCCCGGGAGGCAGCGCGTTGAGCAGGGTGGTGTCGACGTCCTGCGCGGCTCCGTCCTTCGCCGAGGTCCAGCCTGCCGTCACCTCGAAGGCCGCCTTGTCCGGCCCGATGTCGTCGGCGACGGACGCGTCGGCCAGGAGCTCCACGAACAGACCACCACCGCCGCCGCGGCGGCTGCCGCCCACGTCGGTCGCGCCGTCGCGCTGGCCGATGAACAGCGCCGGCATCTCCAGGGCCGCCCCCGCGGCGCTGGCGGTCGCCCGCTTCGTCCCGTAGATGCGCCCCACCGTGTAGCCGGCGGATGGGGTCACCTCCAGGCTGAAGTCCGTTGCCAGCGGGAAGAGCGTGGTCTTCCCCTCCTCCGAGAGCAAACCGCCGAGGTCGCCCGGGCTCAGCGCGTAGGCGTACGTGCCCGCGCCCATCGAGCCCAGCGCCGACGGGATCTTCACAAGGAAGCTCTCGCCCACGCCGATCACGCCGAACGCCGTGCCCTTCTCCACAAGCGCCTCGCCCAGACCGAGGATGCGGTCGGGATCGGTGATACCGCTGGTCGCGTGCCCGCTCGTGAGCAGGAGCACGCGGCGCGCGCCCTCGAAGCCCGCCGCGTCGCCCTCCTCGAACGCGTTCTCGGCGGCGGCGATCCCCTGGTAGAGGCCGACGAGCTCGCCGGCGCCGGCGCCGAGGCGCTCGTCGGCGATGAGGCGCGCGAGCTCCGCCGACTCCGGCGCTGCGAGGAAGGCGCGGCGCTCGACCCGCTCGCCATAGCGGATGACGCTGACGCGGTCCTCGGGACGGAGGCTCGCGAGCAGCCCTCGCATCCCCGCGTCCAGCGCGTCCTCATCGATCCCGGCGAAGCGGCTGTTCTCGACGGCGATCGCCAGGTGAACCGGCGGCCTGTCCAGCGTCGAAGGGGCGACCCCGGTGTTCATCGCGACGAAGGCCATTGTCCAGTTCCCCCCGTTGAAGCGCGGCGCCACCGCGAGGAACGGGTGAACACAGACGTCCTTGCCGCAGTCGGCGTCGGGCAGGTCGATCGCGTGCTCGGCGAAGAACCCGACCGGATCCAGCGTGTCGAGCGTGGGCACCTTCCCCGCCTTCACGATCGCGCGGAACTGGGAAATGTCCTGCGCCCCGCCCTGGGCCACGTTGACCGAGCCTGCGGGGACGCCGCTGCCCTCGCCGACGTTGTCGGTGCCGCAACCGACGGCGGCGGCGCAGAGACCGAGTGAGACCAGCTTCATCTTCGACGACATAGGGCTTCTCCTTATTCGTAAGCGATCAACAGATCCGCGGACGCGTTGGGCGTCTGGTAGCCCGCGTCGCACTCGTCACGCCCGGCGAGCACGCGTTCGGCGCGGCCGACCCGCACGCGGAAGTTGGGCCCTTCGAGGGCGTCTCCAGGGCTCAGCAGGGTCTTCGCGCCGCCGCTCTGCACCGCCACCACCGCGTCGGTGACGTAGGCTCCGCAGCCCAGCCGGTCGCCCTCGCAGGCGGTCGCCTCGATCGAGGCAGCGAGGCCCTCGAGCTGGAGCTCGACGACGTTGGGATAGACCTCGAGCCGCTTCGCCGAGTCGGTGGCCGAGATCTCGAGGTGGTCGCCCTCGTCGGACCATTGCACCGTTTCGCCCGCCGAGAACGGGAAGTCTTCGATCGGAATGCACAGGTAGTGAGTCAGAGGGGTGAAGCTCGGGTCCGGCTCGCCGCCGCCCTCGCCGCCGGTGCCCATTCCACCTTCGCCGCCGGCGCCGCCGGCACCCGCGCCGCCAGCGCCACCAACGTCGGCTCCGCCAGCACCCGCGCCGCCAGCGCCACTGCCGCCGGCTCCACCCGCACCCGCGCCGCCAGCGCCACTGCCGCCGGCTCCGCCAGCACCGGCGCCGCCAGCACCCGCGCCGCCAGCGCCGCCCGAGCCATCGCCGGGGCCGAGCCGCCGGTAGTTCATGGTCAATTCGATGCAGCCGTCCGACAGTGCATCGATGTTCGCGATCTCGCCGACCACTTGCTTCGACCAGGAGCCGGCCCACTGGAAGGACGATTGAGGCGCGCCAGCGCACGCCGAGGGGGCGACGCTCGTCTGCAGCGCGCCCGTCTTCACCTGTCCGGGCGCCACCATCGTGTCCGGCTTCAGCGCGACGCGCCCCGCCACCGTCTCCGCGTCCTTCCAGAAATCGCTGTCGTCGTTCACCTTCTGCGGAATCATGACGGTTTGCAGATCGGACCACCATGCCATCACAGGCCGCAGTCCATCCGTCTCGAGAAGCACCACCTCGCAACGCCCTTCCGAGGTCGGCGCCGTCTCCTCGAAGTTGCCTGCGGCGCGGTGGGCCTCGGTCCTGTTGAGCGGGAGCGTGTCCTGCGGGTCCAGCCGGTACGTGATCCCGAGGTTGAACGCGCTCGGCCCGAACATGCGTGTCGGATCGCCGGAGGTGACGGCGGAGCAATCGAGCGACGCGTCCACCCAGCGCACGCGAACGTCCACGGTCCCGGGCGTGGCATTGATGAGATAGGCGTCCGTGAAATAACCCTCGGGTGCGGGGGTGCCGGTCGCGACACAGGCGACCGCGGACGCCCCCAGGATCGCGCGCTCGAGCACCCAGGCGGTGCGCGAGCCTTCCTCGGCGCTCCGGGCCGAGAGCTCCCGGCGGGACGCCGCGCGCGCCGAGAGGCGCCATGCCGGGACGAGGACCACGAGCGCGGCCAGGTCCGTCGGATCTTGCCAGATACGCCACGTGATCCCCGCGAGCCCCACGAGCCCCACGAGGAGCTGCGCGGCAGCGGCCGAGAGCTTGATCGCCGCGAACGGCGCGACCACGGCCGCGAACGCCAGCGCTCGCCCGCGCGACGTGCGTGCGTCCACGAGCGCCGCTGCGAGGACGGGGGCGACCACGAGGCCGGCGAGGTCGCTGAGCTTGCCGGTGAGGGCGCCTGGCAAGAGCCCGGCGCCTTTCAGGAGGTGGTCGTTGACCACCAGGAGCGCCAGAGCGCCGAGGAAGAGGGGCTGGCGGAGGACCGCGAATCGAGGCGACACAGATTGTCGTGACCGCGACACCAACGTCAGAGCCTCTGCGGGGCGACCGGCGTTTCGCCGTGATGAGTTCAGCATCGCCGCGAGCCGATAGCAGCGCGCGTGCCAGTCGTACGCGCTTTGCTCGCCGAGGTTGCTCCGCACCCGGCGTGCTACAGCTCGCCCTCGCCCTCGCCCTCGCGCCTCTGCGAGCCGGCGTCTCTCCTGTCCGTCTCGTCCCGGCTTCTTTCGGAGCTCTGCGCGCGCAATGCGATCCTGCCTTTTACCGTCCGCCTTCTCTTTTCTCGCGTCCCTCTCCGGGTGTGGCCCAGTCGACCCTGAGCCGTCGATCCCCGAGGAAGCCAGCGATTGTCCCACGCTGTTCGGCGAGGCCTTCACCGAGACCCGCGCCGTCGACATCGGCGACGCGTCGTCCGGGACGTTCGTGCCCTACGACGACGGCGCCGGCGTGCGACTGATCCTCGGCAATCAAGGCTCGATGATGATCACGCCCTGGGTCCAGGTGGAGGCTCTGCCCGGCGACGCGGAGGAGACGTGCCATGTGGTGCGCCTCGCGAACGAGCTCGAGGGCCCGCTCGCCAGCGATCCCGAGGGGATCGCCGCCGCGCAGTTCAACGTCCAGTTCATCAAGACCGGCTCTTTCCTGGTCTCGGACGGCGCGCTCTACCACCCCTTCGCGTGGGACCGCGAGACCCTCGAAGGTCAGAAGCTCGGGCTCACGGTGACCGTGCGCGGCGACGGATACGAGGGCACGAAGAGCGTGAGCATCGTGCTGGAGTGAAGAACCCCCCACCTCGGCCGCCATCCCCGACAGCGCTGGCCAAGGCCAAGACGGTGGGCGATGTCGTCCAGCAGCACATCAATCTGTTCGATTGCGATCTTCCGCTCGCCTGCGAGCAGATGCTCTGTCGCTCCGATGACGTGCGCTACCGGAACTCAAGAACGCCAGGGAGAGAGAGGCACTTGGAGTCCTTGGCGTCATGGCGGTTCATCTCTCGCTCGAACAACGCGATCGGTGCTTCAGGAACGCCGCTGCCGCCGCGTGAGGAACGCGAGCGCCAGGAGCGCGAGCGGCGCCCCGTGGGCGGCCGGTGCGGCCGGCGTCGTGCGGCACCCGCATCCGCCGCCGTCGCTGTCGTCCGGGTCACCTGCCCCCGGCGCATCGCCGCCTGAGCCCGCGGTCGCGACGCCAGCGCCTGCGCCGCCGCCTGAGCCCGCGGTCGCGCCGCCAGCGCCTGCGCCGCCGCCTGAGCCCGCGGTTACGCCGCCCGAGCCTGCCGATGCGCCGCCCGAGGCCGCCGATGCGCCGCTCGTGGTCCCCCCGCCGCTTCCGCCCACCGAGTCGTTGCAGAGGCCGTCGACGCAGGTGCCGCCGGGGCAGGGCGCACCGTCGGGCCGCTCCGGGTTCGAGCACGCGCCTGTCGCGGGATCACACGTCCCAGCCTCGTGGCAGGCGTCGGGGGGCGCGCAGGTGACCGGGCTTCCCGGGACGCAGGCGCCCCTCTGGCATGTGTCGGTCTGGGTGCACGCGTCCCCGTCGTCGCACGCGGTGCCGTTCGGCGCTTCCGCGTAGCGGCACCGGCCGCTCGCGGTGTTGCAGGTCCCCGGCTGGTGGCAGGCATCGGGGGGCGCGCAGGTGACCGGGGTTCCCGGGACGCAGACGCCGGCCTGGCAGGTGTCGTTGGTCGTGCAGATGGCGCCGTCGTCGCACGCCACGCCGGTCAGCGGCGTGCACTCGCCGTCGACGGCCGCCCCCGCAGCGACGCTGCAGACCTGGCAGTCGCCGCGGACGTCGCCGCCGCACGCGCTGTCGCAGCAGACGCCGTCCACGCAGAAGCCGGTCACGCAGTCGTGCGCGCTCGAGCACGCGGCGCCGCGCTCGGAGAGAGAGATGATGCGGCCGCGCGCTCGGTACGATCCGACGCCCGCGGCGGGGTCGAAGTGGGCGTACGCGACAAGCGACTGCCCGGCGCCGTTCGTGGCGAGGGAGGGGCCGCGTGCGGGGCCGTACGCGCTCTCGATCGCGAAGACGCCGGGGGGAGCCAGCGCGCCGCCTGAAAGGAGCCGGGCTGCGACGATCACGGACTGGGGCCCCGTCACCTGCTCCCAGGCGATGACGGGGGTCACGCCGTCGAAGGTGGCGGTCACGCTCCTGAACTGCTGGCTCTGCGCGTAGTGGATCTGGAAGCTTTCCCCGGGTCGACCGGACGTCGGGACGGTGCGGCCCTGGACCCTGTACGAGTTCGGATGGAGCCACACGACCAGGTGGTTCACCCCGTCGAACGCGAGCCCGGGGCTGGTGTCGTCCGGGGCCGACGCGGCGCTGTCCGAGAGCTGCATGACCGTGGGGTCCAGCACGAGACCATCGACGCCGACGCGGCTCGCGACGATCACGCCGCCGCTCCGCCAGGCGACGAGGAACTGGCCCCCGCCGAAGCCGACCGCCGGCTTGGAGCCCCCCCGCGCCGTGACGCCGAAGCCGCTCCCGTCCATCGAGCGGCCGCCCTCCACGCGGGTCGCGTAGATGCTCGTTCCGCCGTTGCGCCCGTCGGTCCACGCGACCAGGGCGGCGCCGCCCCCCGCCGCCACGTCGGGCGAGGTCTGCGCTGCGGAGGCGGCGCTCAGCGGGCTCGCGGCGAGCACCTCCCCGCGCGGGGTCACGCGCGCGGCGTAGATGTCGGTCAGCGAGGCCGCGGCGTTGCGGTCGTCCTGCCAGACGACGAGGTGGTTCTCCCCGTCGAACGCGACGCGGGGCGCGGCCTGCTCCCCGGGCGCGTCGGCGATGGCGATGCCGCTCGGATCGAGGATCTCCCCCGCCGGCGAGACGCGCGTGCCGTAGATATCGCGATCGCCGTCGGCGCCCGTGTCGTCCCAGACGACGAGGTAGTTCGCCCCGTCAAACGCGGCGTCCGGCGCGAGCTGGCGGTTCGACCCCGGCGTCAGCGGCACGTCGCTCGGCGCGAGCAGCGCCCCGTCCGCGGCGATCCGCGACAGGGTGAGCTCCCGCGGCTGGGGGCGGCCGAACGGGCTCGGGCGCCGCCAGACGACCAGCGATCGTCCGCCGCCCGACGCGATCGCGGGGCTCGTCTGCTGGCTCGCCTGCCCGGCGACGATCGTCCCCGGGAGCGGCGGCCCGGCGGTGGGGAAGCGCTGGATCGTCATCTGCTGCGAGTCCGTCGGCCAGCCGACGAGGTAGTTCGATCCGTCGAAGGCGACGGCGGCACAGGTGAAGTCCGCCAGCGTCTCGGAGTCGACGAAGGTCGTGTCGAGGCGGGTCGCCTCGGCGTCGAGGCGCGTCAGCCCGACGGAGCCCCACTTGCTCACCCATGCGAGGGCGTACTGGGATCCATCGGTCGCCAGGCGAGGGCAGGTTCCCGTGCCCACCAGGATCCCCGCCGGGTCGAGGATCCCGCCGGCGGCGGAGACGCGCGACATCCGCACCTCGTAGTCCAGCGTGCCGCTGTTGTACCTGGACCACGCCACGACGAACGAGCCCCTCGCCGACGCGACGACCGGGCTGCTGCCGCTGATGCCGGTGAACGCGGGCGCGATCGTGGCGACCCCCTCGGGGGTGACGAAGGTGCCGACGAGCGAGCTCGTCGCGCTGTCCGGCGGCACTCCGATCCACACCACGAGGTGGCGCGTGCCGTCGAAGGCGATGCTCGGCGAGCCGCCGCCTCTGTAGCCCGGGTTCAGCAGCATGCCCCCGGGGTTGAGGACCGACCCGAGGGGGCTCACCCGCGTGGCGTAGACCTGCGAATTGGTCCCGGTCTGGTGGTCGCTCCAGGCGACGAGGTAGTTCGCCCCGTCCCACGAGATCGCCGGCTGTTCTTGCGCGCCGGGCCCGGTGCTGATGGGGATGCCGCGCGGATCGAGCACCGTGCCGTCGGGGGCGATCCGCGCCGCGTAGAGGTCGGCGCCGTCGGAGGAGGTCGTGAGATCGCCCCGCCAGTCGGACCACACCACGAGGAAGTTCGTCCCGTCGGACGCCACCGCGGCGTCGCTCTGGGCGCCCAGCGACGGCCCCGCGATCGGCTCATCCATGGCGAGCTCCGGCGAGACGATCGGGTCGAGCACCGCCGGATACGCCGATGTCTCGACGAGCGCCTCCGGCACCCGGAGCGCGAGCTCCCCCGCCGCATCCCACGCCACCGGCACCCGCGTCGCGGTCCCGCGCGCGTCGATCCAGGTGGCGACGCCGTAGCGCAGCCCGAGGCCGCTCGCCGGATCGATGAAGTGATGGCCGCCCTCGGTGGCTCCGGCGTGGCGGAGGCCGTCGACCCGCACGCGCACCACGAGATCCCCGTCCCCTGCCGGCGCGGCGGAAAACTCGAAGCTCTGCTCGACGCCGGCGGGCCCGTTGCGCAGGTGCTCGGCGACCCCGGCGCGGGCGACGACGAGGTGGCCGTCGTCAGCGACGCGCGCGACGCGTGTGGCGCGCGCCGGCTCGCCCGGCTCGCGCGCCGCGCGGGGCCCGCCGTGCGGCGCGCGCGTGCCGGGGCCGGCGGCGAGAGCGCGGCCGATCGCGACGGTCGAGAACACCGCCGCGGCGCCCATGCGGGGCGCGTCCGCGTCGCGCGCCACCGGGGCGACGCGGAACCCGTCGGCGTCGGCGCGCACGGCGTACGTCGCGTGGCCGCCGGTCCATGTCGCGGCGCGCTCCGTGTCGGGCCGGAACGCGAAGTGGATCCGCTCGATGACCTGACCGAGATCGAACGACGGCGGCGCGTGCGGCGCCGGCACCGGCGCCGCGGCAGGCGCGGAGGAGGCGCCCGGCGCGCCCTCCGACGGCGCTCGGCCCGCCTCGGTCCCGGCGGGATCGTGCCCGGCACAGGCGGCGAAGGCGAGCGCGACGAGGAGGGGGGCGGCGGCCGTGCGCCGCGCCGAGGGGCGGAGGGGGGCGTCGTCGAGCGTTCGGGCGAGCGGCATGGGCATCTCCAGCGAAACGCGGTCGGTCCGGCGCGCAACGCGCGGCCTCCCGGGCGAGCGCCTCGCGGCGGATCGACAGGGGATGTCAGGCCCCTCGGGGAACGAGGAACAGATGCGATGTCCAGAGAGAGGGGCGCGGGCGTGGTGCGACCTGCGAACCGTACGAGTGATGCTGTCTGGCGCGCAAGAGACGATGGCGGTCGAACCGTGCTACGCGTGGACCGGCGTTGCGCAGGAGCCGCGCCCCCATCATCGAGCCTGTGCGGCCGGTGATCCGGTGCGACTGGCCGGCGGCGGGACCTCGGGGGATCCATCGGTGTCTCGCCAGCCGAGCCGTCGTTGGGCAGCGCGGCGCTACCGCGGGGCGCACCGGGGCGCGACGTAGCGGCCGTTCGGGTCCTCGTCGACGAACACGCTGCCCACGTCGGAGAGCTCGAAGGCGACCGATCTCGGGTCGATCGCCGTGATGGTGAGCCTGCCGAATCCCGCGTTGCCGCCGCCGCTGACGGCCCCTGTGCTGCTGCAGTCCGCGCGAGAGGACGTCCCGAAGATCGTGAGATCTCCGCTCGCCGTGTCCACCTCGCCCACGGCGAGCATCGACTCGGGCATGCTGAGCTCCAGGTCCCACCAGTCGCTGCAGGGCGAGTACGTGGGGTTTGCGTCGGGATCGCTGCAGGACAGGGCCAGGGTGGCAATACGGAACGTCACGCTCGACGAGTCGCCGAAGACGATCGCGCTCACCTGGCGGCCCGCGCCGCCCGAGGTCGTCGGCGACGGCGCGACCGAGCTCGTCGTCGAGATCGGGCCATCCGGGCCATCCGGGCTGCCCTGGCCGCTCGTGCTGCCCTGGCCGCTCGTGCTGCCCTGGCCGGTCGTGCTGCCCGCGCCGCCGGCCCCGTCTCCTCCGCCGTCCATGATCACCGCGCCGCCGCACGCGCTCTGGACGAGCAGCGCGAGCGAGCCTACCGCCATTGAGATACATCGAGGTGAGCGCTTCATCGTCGCATCGTATCGCCCTCCGACCGGCGATCGCAGACGAGGGCACGCCTCCGTCGATGGACCGGTCGGGGGGCACCTGTGCTACCGTCGACCACAGCAGGCTCGGATGGCGGCGCGCCCCGTGGCCGGGCGTGAAGCACGGAGCTCCCATGAAGCCACCTGTCGTCGAAGGAGACGTCATCGCCGGCAAGTACCGGGTCGATCGCGTCGTGGGCCGAGGCGGCATGGGCATCGTTGTCGCGGCGAGCCACCTGTTCCTCCCGCAGCGCGTCGCGATCAAGCTCCTTCTCAGCACGGAGAGCCCGGCGCTCGTGCAGCGGTTTCTTCGCGAGGCGCGCGCGGTGGTCCGCCTCAAGGGCGAGCACGTCGTGCGGGTGTTCGACGTCGGCGAGCTCGGCTCGGGCATCCCGTACATCGTGATGGAGTACCTGGAGGGCGAAGATCTCTCCGATGTGCTCCGCGCCCGCGGCACGCTCAGCGTCGTTGACGCGGCCGACTACGTCCTGCAGGCCTGCCTGGCGATGGCCGAGGCGCACGCCGCGGGCATCGTGCACCGCGATCTAAAGCCGGCGAACCTCTTCCTCTCGACGACGCCCGGCGGGGCGACGCTGATCAAGGTCCTCGACTTCGGGATCTCGAAGGAGGTGCCGGGCAGCACCGAGGGCGTCGGCGTGTCGTTGACGCAGACGCGGGAGATGCTCGGCTCGCCCAATTACATGTCCCCGGAGCAGATGCGGTCGTCGCGCTCGGTCGACGCCCGCTCCGACGTGTGGGCGCTCGGCGCGCTGCTCTACCGCCTCCTGGTAGGGCAGCCGCCGTTCGATGCCCCGGCGCTCGCCGAGCTCGTGCTGCAGGTCGCGAGCGCCGAGCCGATCCCGCCTTCCGCGCTCAGGAGCGACATCCCACCGGGGCTCGAGGCCGCGATCCTCCATTGCCTCCAGAAGGATCCGGCCCGGCGGCCGCAGACCGTCGCCGACCTGGCGCGCGCGCTGGTGCCCTTCGCGGCGGCGGGCGGGCAGGAGCGGGCGGAGCGCGCCGCGCGGATCCTCGGGGCGGCGGCGCAGGCGACCGCGCCGCCGACCGGTTCGGTGCCGCCGCCGCGGCTCGTGACGGCCAGCGGCCCTCCGAGCGCCCCGTCCGGCGCGATGGCGAGCCTCCTTCCCACGACGCAGGGGCTCACGCGAACGTTCGCGCGGCCCGGGTCGCGCAGGATCCTCGGGGCGGCGCTCGGGGCGGTCGTGATCGCCGTGCTCGCGCTCGCCCTGTGGGGCGCGGTCGCGTTGCCCGGCAGAGCGCCGGAGGCGGCGGCGCTGCAGGCCGCGGCGGCCTCGCGGGACGACACGGCGCCGCGGCGCGCACGGCAGGACACCGCGGCGCGCGGCGCGGACCCGCTGATCGCGCCCGAGCCGCCGCCCGCGGTCCGTGACGCCTTGCCGCCGCAGCAGCCGCCGGTCTCCCCGGTCGTCGCGCCGGCCAACGACGCGGCGCCCTCCGGGGCGGCGCTCGAGGGCCGGCGCGCGCCCCCGGCCACGAGCGCGTCGGCGACGCCGAAGGCGCCGTCGGCGCCCGGAGGGAAGAATCCCTTGGAACCACCGCTCAGATGAGACAGGAACCACCGGCCTCCGACCCGTTGCACCCCGCATTCCATCCGGATGCACGCGAGGCGCCGGTGCGTTCGCGCCGCCCGGCGGCGGGGCTCGCGCCAGCGGTCGCCATCGTGGTGTTGACCACGGCCGGCGGCGCGGCCGCGCAGCGACCCCAGCCCGCCCCTGCGGCGGCTCCCGCGCCGGCCGCGCCCGCGCCAGCGGCTCCTGCGCCGGCCGCGCCCGCGCCGGGCGAGGCTCCTTCTGCGCCCGCCCGCGAGCGGCTGAGCGGTGAGGCCAGGGCCGATTACGAGTCCGGCAAGGCGCTCTTTCGCAACGGCGACTTTGCCAGCGCCTTCCTCAAGTTCCAGAGCGCCTACGAGAGCTCGAAGGACGCGCGCCTCCTCTGGAACATGATCGCCTGCACCTCCAAGATGCACCGGTACAGCCAGCTCCTTGCGCTGGTGGAGAGGTTGAAGCAGGAGGACCGCGGCGTCCTGCTCCCGGAGGACTGGGCGACGATCGCCGAGGTCGAGCGGGACGCCAGCGCCCTCGTCGGTCACCTGGACATCGCCGCGAGCGAGCGGGACGCGGAGGTGACGATCGACGGCGAGCCGATCGGGAAGACGCCGCTCCCGGGCAAGGTGATCGTCGACGCCGGCACGAGGCGAATCCGTGTCTTCAAGCCGGGGTTCAAGGAGCACCTCCGCGTGGAGAGCGTGGCCCCTGGCGCGCAGCTGGCGCTCGACGTCCGGCTGGCGCGGCCGATGAACGGCGGCAGGCTCTCCATCGTTGCCTCTCCCGGCGATCGCCTTGCGCTCGACGGCGAGTTCCTTGGCGAAGGGCAGTGGGAGGGCATCGTGCCGAGCGGCCGTCACGTGGTGAGGGTGACGGCGCCGGGAAAGGTGCCCTACCAGGCCCAGATACGGATTCAGGACGAGGCGCTGAGCAGCGTCCGCGTCGGCCTGGTGCCGGCCGAGAAGCGCGGCGGGACGCCGTCGTGGGTATGGATCGCCGGCGCCGGGGCGGTCGTCGCGGCGGCCTTGTCGGCCGGCCTCCTCCTCTTGCACGACCCCAATCCCGCGCAGGTGGGGGCGGGCCAGGGAGACGCCGGCGAGGGCCGCCCGACCGGATTCGGTGGCCGGTTTTGAGGGGGCCGCCGCGGTCCACGGCGGCGCTCGCACACGAACCTGCGCCTCGCGCCGGCGAGCGCGGCCGGCAGGCCGCCGTCAGATCATCCCTGTCAGCGGTCCTGTGCAGAAGTCCGGGTCGCCGAACGTGTCGGCCTCGATGCCCATCGCGTGGAGCAGCGACAGGAGCAGGTTGTTGTGCGCGACCTCCTTCTGCTGGACGAGGTATCGGCCCGTCTTGAAATAACCTCCTGCGCTCCCGGCGACGACATAAGGGATGTTCTTGCGCAGGTGGTTGCCGTCCGCGTGCTCGTTGGTCCAGAAGATCACCGTGTTGTCGAAGACCGTGCCGTCGCCCTCCGGCATGCTCTTCAGCTTGGCGATCAGGTACGCGAGCTGCTCGGCGTAGAAGCGGCTGATCCTGGTGAGCCGCTCGCGGTTCACCTGATCGGCGTAGCCGTTGTGCGCCATCGGGTGGTGGCCCTCGGTGATGTCCGGCCCGAGGAAGCTCAGCACCTTGGTCGTCGCGGAGTTCGTGAAGTGCAGGCTCGCGACCCGCGTCAGATCGCAGGCGAGGGACATCGCGATGAGATCCAGCTGGAGCCGGCAGAGCTCCGGCATGCTGGCGACCTTGTCGACGTCGAGATCCGGCGTCAGCGCCGGCGCGGCGCACGCCGGCGAGGTCGGCGCCGAGCTGCGATCGAGGCGCGACGCGATGTCCTCCACCGACGCGAGGTGCCCGTCGAGCTTCTGCCGATCCGCGGCGCCCAGCCGCTTGCGCAGCCGGTCGTAGTCCGAGGCCACCTTGCCGAGCACCGCCCTGCGCTGCTCGGTCTTCCGCGTCGCGTCGGCGGGCGCGACCGACAGGTCGGAGAAGAGCCTGTCGAACGCGGCGTACGGGCTGTTCTCGGGCGGCAGCGGCTGCGCCGGCCCGCGGTACGCGAGGCGCGCGCCCACGGTCGCCCCGTACACGAGCACGCCGAGCTCGAGCGAGAGGAACTTGGTCTTCGTGCCGATGTGGTTCGCGATCTCCTGGTCGAGCGAGATGCCGTCGGCCCAGCCGCACGACAGCCCGGCGTCGCCGGGGAAGTCGCCCTCCTGCATCGCGCGCGCGGTCAGGCACTGCCCCGTGCCCTTCTGGTGCGCGTCGCCCGGCCCCGTCAGCGCCGACAGCGCGCTCACGTTGCCGAGGACCAGCAGATCCCTGTTGTGGTCCTTGAGCGGCGCCAGGATGGGCGACAGCTCCTCGCCGTCCCGGAACGTCGAGGACGACGGCCAGAAGTCCGGCGGGACGGTCCCGTTCGGCGTGTAGAGCACGATGAACCGCTTCGGGAACTCGAGCCCGAACGCGGCCCGCCCCGTCTGCTCCGACGCCGGCGCGAGCCGCTTCGAGCAGCCCATCGCCTCGAGGAACGGCAGCGCGAGCGCCGCGCCGCCGAGGCCTTTGAGCACGGCGCGGCGGCTGAGTCGGAAAGGCTTCATCACGGCTCTCCTCCCGGGGCGCTCTCCGAGGCGCCCCCTGCGTCGTCTCCCACGTCGCCCACGTTGATCTCGCGCCGGTAGCGGAACGCGTCGGTCTGGGTGAGCGCCACGAGCAGCGCCCTGACGTTGTACCGGGACGCCTCGAACGCCTCCGTCGCCTGCGAGAGGCTGCAGGCGTCCTCGCGCTGCTCGGCGCGGCCGTAGCCGAAGCGGAACCACTGCTTCACGACGCACGCGCGCACCTGCTCGCTCTCCGCGAGCCGGTGCGCGAGCTCGACCGCCCCGTCGAACGGCCCGTCGATGTCGGTCTGCGTGAGCTCGCCGCTGGCGTCGACAGGGATGCCGTTCTCGGCGTCCCGCCAGCGGCCGAGCGCGTCGTAGTGCTCGAAGCCGAACCCGATCGGGTCGAGCAGCGTGTGGCAGCTCCTGCAGCCCGGGTCGGACACGTGCTGCGAGAACTGCTCGCGCGTCGTCTTCGTCCGGTCGACCATCGGCGGCTCCGGGACCACGTCCGGCGGCGGCGGCGGGATCTGGCAGAGCAGGCTCTGGCGCACGAACCGGCCGCGGTGCACCGGCGAGGACCGGTTCGGCTTCGCGTAGAGCGAGAGCAGCCCGGCGTGCGTCAGGAAGCCGGCGCGCTGCGACGGATCGAGCTCCACCCGCTCGAACGCCTCGCCCTTCGGGCCTCCCTCGACGCCGTAGAGCTCGGCGAGCTCCCGGTTCATCATCGAATAGGACGCCGTGAACAGCGCGCTCACGCTCGCGTCCTCCTCGAAGATCGCGTGATCCAGGAACGCCTCGGTCTCGGCCTGGAACAGCGGCAGGAGCTCGTCCCGGTACTCGGGGTAGAGCTCCGGGTCCCTCCCGCCCGCGGCGATCTCGTCGATCTTCGAGAGCCCGAGCCACTGGCGGTGGAAGTTCTTCACGGCCTCGCGCGCCCGCGGATCGTCCAGCATGCGCCGCGCCTGCGCCGCGATCTCCGCGGCGGTGCCGAGCGCCCCCGCCTCGGCGGCCGCGAAGAGCGCGTCGTCGGGCATCGTGCCCCAGAGCAGGTACGAGAGCCGCGAGGCGAGCTCGTACGAGGTGAGCGGCACGACGTCGCCCTCCACCGGATCCGGCATGCCGAGCTCGACGCGGTAGAGGAAGTGCGGCGACTGGAGCATCGCCTGGACGACGAGCGAGAGGCCGGTCGACGCGTCGTCGGGCGTCTCCCCGAGGCCGAGCCCGCGGTCGAAGAGCGCCGCGAGCTCGGCGACCTCGTCCTCGGCGAGGGGCCGGCGGAACGCCCGCTTGCCGAGCGACGCGATGAGCGCCGCGATCTCGCCGCGGCACGCGGCGCCCGCCGCGGCCCCGCGGCACGAGGGCGCCTCGCCGAGCAGCTTGCCCGCCGCGCGCGCCGCGATGCCCTCGGCGGCGGTCATGTACTGCTCCGCGAGCAGCGGGCTCACGACGAGCGCCGCCGCCTGGTTGTTGAAGCCGAGCGACTCCTCCTCGGGCACGAAGCCCCTCGCAGGGCGGCTGTCGTCGCCGAGGAGATCGAGTATCGTATTGTCGTACTCCACCCGTGTCATGCGGCGGAGCGGCGACTCGCCTGGCTCGATGGAGTCGCAGAGCGGCGCCGTCGCCTCGCCGTCGTCGCTCGCGGGGAGATCGCCGAACTGCCCTGAGCAGGAGGCGAGGAGGAGCAGGCCGATGGGCCAGCGGAGAGCTCTTGGTTCAGCCATGGTGCCTCGTCGGCGAGCGCGAGCAGGGCACGGCGCGTTCCCCTCCGTGCAGCGTGCGGGGCGCGGCCGTGTGCGTGGCGCGCCATCTCGCCATCTTCAAGGAGCGTATGGCAAACCGTCGCTCCCGGATAGGAGCTGCGCTCGGAGCCGCCGAATCAAGTGGGAGCACGGGGCCGATGTGATCATCCCGTGCGCGCGTGTCTTACGGCGTTGCCGCGGACTCCGGCCTTCGAAGGCGGCTCGACCTGCGGTGTACGGAGCGACTATGCTCGCGCCCAATGCAAAGGCGAACGCTCGCCTGTCCTGTCGCTCCTCTCTCTCCTCGGGCGCCGCGGCGCAGCGCGCGCCGCTCTTCTGCGGCCGCGCTGCTCGGCGCGGCGCTCTCGGCGCTGTCGATGCTCCTGGCGCTCCTGGCGCCAGGCTCGGCGCTCGCCGATCCCGGCGCCGATCGCGCCGAGCGCGATGAAGGCGCCCGCCCCCCCGCCGCGGGGACGGCGCTCTTCAGCGCGGGTGTCGATCTCGAGATCGCGGGTCGTACGCTGTCCTATAGCGATCTGCTCTCCGACAACCTCCGCACCTACGAGGTGCTGGGCGTGCCCATGCCGTCCCTCCGGGGCGAGCTGTACCCGTTCGCGCGAAGCGCTGTCCCGGTGCTCCGCGACCTCGGCGTCGAGCTCTCGTACGCTCGCGCGCTCGGCCTCGACTCGGAGGGCGCCGGCGGAGCGAGCGTATCGACCTCGTGGAGCCGGCTCCACGCGGGCCTCCGGGGCCGTTACCGCCTCGCCGGGCAGGACGGGCCGGTCCTGTTCGCGGGCGGCGGACTCCGCTGGACCGACTTCGATATCGAGTCGACGGGCGACCCGTCGCGCGACGCCGCGTCGGTGTCTTACGTCGCCTTGCGCGTGGGGGTGGACGGGCGATTGCCGGTCGGCCCGGTCGCGCTGGAGGCCGGGGGAGGGGTTCAGGCGCCCCTCTCGATGGGAGCCCTCGCCTCTCATTTCCGCGCGCCGAGCGCCGGAGGCGTCGATCTCCGCGTCGCGGTCGCCGCCCCGTTCGCGCCGGGGCTCGAGGCGCGCGCCGGCGCGTCGTACGCGCGGTTCTTCTACGACTTCGACTCCGAGCCAGAGGACACGTACATCGCTGGCGGGGCGCTCGACCAGCTCTTCAGCGTTCACCTGGGGGTGGCTTATCATGGGCAGTGAGGTGCGCTCAGCGCGCGCGGCGCGCGCCGTGTCTGCCCGTCGCGGCGGGCGCTTCACGGCGGCGACGGCGGCGACGGCGGCGGCGCTCGTCGCGCCGGCCTTGCCGCTGCTCGCGGGGTGTCCTGGGACGATCGACGACCAGGAGCGGTTCGACCGGCGGGATCGCGACCCGCAGGCCGCGTGCGCCGACGTGCCCGCGGTGTTCGCCGAGCGGTGCGGCGGCGGGGGCTGCCACGGGCCTGGCGAGCCCGCGGCCGGCCTCGACCTCGTCACGCTCGGCGTCGGCGATCGTGTCGCCGGCCGCCCGGCCACGAACTGCGCCAGCGTGCTCGCCGACCCCGATCGGCCGGAGGAGAGCGCGCTCTACGTGCGGCTCACCGACGCGCCCTCGTGCGGCGCGCGCATGCCGCTCGGCGGGGCCCCGTACTCGTCCGAGGAGATCGCGTGTGTCGCCGCCTGGATCGCGGAGCTCGCGCCGGCCGCGTGCAGCGGCCTCGACTGCGGCTGTCCCGGCTGCGTGTGTACGCCCGGCGCGCAGGAGGCGTGTTACACGGGCCCGGGGGGGACGGACGGCGTCGGGCGCTGCGCGGCCGGCACGCGCGTCTGCAACGCGGAGGGCACGTCGTGGGGCCCGTGCATGGGCGAGGTCCTGCCCGCGTTCGACGCGTGCGACACGCCCGACGACGAGGACTGCGACGGCGCGACGCCCGCCTGCGAGGACGTGTGGAGCCGCGGCTTCGGCGACGCGAACGGCCAGTACGCCCGCTCCGTCGCGTTCGACGCGGACGGCAACGTGATCGTGGTCGGCCAGCTGGAGGGGACCGTCGATCTCGGCGGCGGCCCGCTCACGGCCACCGGCACGGACGCCTTCGTGGCGAAGTTCGACAGGTTCGGCGCGCACGTCTGGAGCAAGCTGTTCCCGGGCGACGGCAACCAGTTCGCGATGGCGCTCGCGGTCGACGCGGCGGGCAGCGTCCTCGTGGCGGGCCGCGCCTTCGGCCGCGTCGATCTCGGCGGCGGCGAGCTCGCGTCGCACGGGAGCGACGATGTCTTCGTCGTCAAGCTGGGCGGCGGCGGCGAGCACATCTGGAGCAGGATCTTCGGCGGATCCGGCGCGGATCGCTGCGACCGCATCGCCGTCGACGCGGCGGGCAACGTCCTCGTGGCGGGCGGCTACCACGGCGCCGTCGACTTCGGCGCCGGCGAGCTCACGAGCGCGGGCATGCGCGACGCCTTCGTGCTGCGCCTCGCCTCGGACGACGGCCGGACGCTCCTCGCCGCGCGCGCCGGCGGCGAAGGCGACGACTATGCCCACGGGATCGCGGTCGACGCCGACGGCAACCTGCTCGTCGCGGGGTATTTCGAGGGATCCATCGATCTCGGCGGCGGGCCGCTCGAGAGCGCCGGCCTCTCCGACATCTTCCTCGCCAAGCTCCGTCCTTCCGGCGACCACGTCTGGAGCGCCCGGTTCGGCGGCGCCGAGGCGGACGAGGCCCACGACGTCGCGGTCCACCCGGCGACGGGCGACGTGGCGCTCACGGGCACGTTCGCGTCGACCATCGACCTCGGCGGCGATCCGCTGGTGAGCGCCGGCGGGCGGGATCTGTTCGTCGCCAGGCTCTCCGGCGCCGGAGCGCACCTCGTGAGCCGGCGCTTCGGCGACGCCGAGGACCAGCTGCTCACCGATTTCGAGACCGGGGCGCGCGCGAGCGTCGCGGTGGACACCGCCGGCAATCTCCTGCTCGCGGGTCCGCTGTTCGGCTCGGCGGACTTCGGCGGAGGGCCGCTGACGAGCCGAGGAAAGACCGATGTCTACCTGGTCAAGCTCGGCGCCTCCGGCGATCACGTCTTCAGCAAGCTGTTCGGCGACGTCCAGACGCAGGTCGGCCTCGACGTGGCGGCGGGCTCAGGCGCGAGCGTGCTGATCGCCGGCCGCTTCTACGGCGCCATCAACTTCGGTCAAGGGGCGCTCGCGAGCGCAGGCCAGGGCGACGCGTTCGTCGCGAAGCTCTCTTTATAAATACCGTTCTCATTGCAATTGTCGCGCTCGCTCGCTATCGCTGCGCGCTGTTTGCCCACCTCATCTGCCAAGGCCATCTGCGGCGCGTGGCAATTTGCCTCGCTGGGGCGGCATGGATGTTCGTTCATCGGTCGTCTGGGCACGCTCCTCCCATTCGTTGCCTCGTTTCCAGCTTTCTCGGAGTGGCATGTTCTCTGCTCGACACCGCTCGACCGCGCGGCGAGATGCTCCCCTGAACGCAGGGTTTTCGTCGAGCCGAGCGGGAGAGTCCGAAGGAGCAGAGGTATGCGCATCCTGCTTATCACCAAGATCTTCCCGAACGCGACGAACCCGGGACAGGCGCCGTTCAACCGGCGGCAGTTCGCCGCGCTCTCGAGGTATTGCGACATCGACGTCTTCGCGACGATCCCCTGGTTTCCGGGGGCATCCAGGTTCTCCCGATGGTCCATGTCGAGCGACGCGCCTCGCGAGGACGTGATCGATGGATTGCCGGTGCGCCACCCGCGATTCCTCTATGTGCCCAAGGTGGCGCCCTATCTCAATGGGCCGCTCTATGCGGCGTCCATGCTCTTCGAGCTGGCGCGCCGCCGTCCGGCGCCGGACGTCATCGTCGGCTCGTTCGCTTATCCGGATGGATTCGCCGCTGTGTGCCTCGCGGAGCTGCTCGGCGTCCCGGCGGTCGTCAAGGTGCATGGCTCGGACGTCGACGTGCTCTCGCAGCAACCGGCGGTCAGGCCCTCGCTCGAGTGGGGTCTCCAGCGCGCGACCCGCGTCGTCGCCGTGAGCAAGCAGCTGGCCGAGGGGGTGCACGCGCTCGGCGTCCCGCGCGACCGCATCGATGTCGTCATGAACGGCGTCGATCGCGGCATGTTCTACCCGCGCGACCGGCGCGAGGCCCGCGCCGCCCTGGGCCGCCCTGCGGAGCGCCGGCTGCTGCTCTACGTCGGCCACCTGCTCCGCGACAAGGGCGCGCTCGACGCGATCGCCGCGTTCGAGCGCGTCGCCGCCGCGCACCCCGACGTCGACCTCGCGCTGGTCGGGAGCGGCGCGGACGAGCAGGCCTGCAGGTCGGCGGCGGCGCGGCTCGGCGAGCGCGTCCTGATGACCGGACGCCTGCCGCACCACGAGGTGGCGCGCTGGGTCGCCGCCTGTGATGCGCTCGTCCTGCCGAGCCACCACGAGGGCACGCCCAACGTCGTGATCGAGTCGCTCGCGTCGGGCCGACGCGTCGTCGCGACGCGGGTCGGGGGCATCCCCGACGTGATCAGCCGCCCCGAGCTCGGCGAGCTCGTCGCGCCCGGCGATCTCCCCGCCCTGGCCGGCGCCATGGCGCGCGCGGCGCACGCGCCCTACGATCCCGAGCGGATCTCGGCGCTCGCAGGGTGCAAGGGGTGGGACGAGAGCGCTCGCGCGCTCCACGACACGCTCGTCCTGGCGCAGAGCGAGCGGCGCTCGCCAGCGCCCGCGCCCGCGCCGCTGCGTATGCCCATGGTCGACAAGGGCCCTGCGCTCCAGGCGGACGCGCAGCCTCCTGCGTCCGTTCGACGAGCGCCGCCCCCCTCGAGGCGGTTCCCCGACGGCGCGCAGCTCGGGGCGGGCCAGGCCTGAAGGCCCCCGCTCGCCCTGGCCGCCTCAGGCCACGGGCACGGCTTTTTCGGGCCGCAGGCGCACGGTGGGGCCGGGATCCGGGGGCGGCGGCTCGGCGCGCGGCATCGCGGCGCGCGCCGTCCAGAAGCTCCTTGCGTCGTCCGGCGTCCACGCTGGCGCCGGCTCGCATGCGTCGAGCGCGGCGAGCAGCTCGCGCGCGCTCTGGTAACGGTCGCCCGGCCGCTTGGCGAGGCACCGCATCACCACCTCTTCCAGCTCCGACGACAGCGGCCAGGGCGCGCGCAGCGACGGCGGGATCGGCGGCATCGTCAGGTGCGAGTAGACGAGCTTGCCGAAGCTCCGGCCGTCGAAGGGGGCCACGCCCGTCAGCAGGTAATAGAGCGTGACCCCGAGCGAGTAGATGTCGCTCCGGGCGTCCACGGCGCCGGCCGAGATCATCTCCGGGGACATGTACGTCGGCGTTCCCTTGATCACGCCGACGTCCGTCATGCTCGCGTCTCCCTCCAGGCTCACCTGCTTCGCGATCCCGAAGTCGAGCACCTTGAGCACGTCCTGCTCGTCGCCCACGCGCGTGATGTAGAGGTTGTGGGGCTTGATGTCGCGGTGGATGACGCCCGCGTCGTGCGCCTCCGCCAGCGAGAGGCAGGCCTGCCGCGCGAAGTGGACGACCCGGGAGGGCGGCATCGGGCCGTGATCGCGCACCAGGGTGGCCAGGTCGGCGCCGGCCAGGTGCTCCATCGCGATGTAGAAGATGCCGTCGCTGCTCGCGCCGAAATCGAAGATCCGGATCGTGTGCGGCGACGTGAGCCGGCTCGTCGCGCGCGCCTCGCGCTCGAAGCTGCGCACGTCGCCCTCGGACTTGCTCTCGCTGCGGAGCAGCTTCAGCGCCACGTCGCGGCGCAGCGACTCGTCCCAGGCGAGCCACACCTCGTTCTGCCCGCCCCGGCCGACCGGCGCCACGAGCCGGTAGCGGCCGAGCTTGCGGGCCTCGTAGACCTGCTGGCGCGCCGACCAGAGGCCGTGGCTCGCCGCCGACACCAGGATCGCGGTGGCGAGCACGAAGATGTAGTTGCAGGCGAAGATCACGAGCGACCGCGGCGACGTCCACTGCGCCGCGAGCGCCGGGTCGAGGGACGCCCCCGCGCCCATGATGATGGGGAAGCTGAGCGCCACCGGGATCGTCATCCGGAGCGATCGCGAGAAGTGCGTTGGCAGGATCGTCGCGTCGACGAGCATCACGATCGACAGCCCGTGCATGTAGTTCCAGGTCAGATCCCCGAACTCCAGCGCCATCACGGAGATGAGCCCCCCCGTGCTCCAGACCGCGAAGACGTGCGCCGCATCGAGGAGCTCGGCCGAGGTCTGCTCGCGCCGGGCGAGGAGGTACAGCCAGAGCAGGATGACCTCGCCGAGCAGCCGGTAGAGCAGCAGCCGGGTGACCGAGGCGCTCGGAAACACCGCGAGCACCACGAACACGTCGAGCGCCGCGAACGTGGGCCAGGTCACGAGCGCCGTGGGGAGGCCCCGCGCCATCGCGCGGCGCTCGTCCGCCGAGCTGATGCTTCGAGGTCCCTGGGATCCCGTCGAATGAAGGCTGCTCGAGGCGGTCATGGTGCGGCGCGGGCCGTGTCGCGGGCGTCATTGGAGCCCTGCGCTGGCGCGGAGTCAAAGCGCACGTCGCCCGTCTGGAGGAGCGAGAAATGACGCATCGCACGTGTCGCACGCAACGTACGTGTGGCGCGCATCGCACGCGTCACACACGTCGCAGGCGTCGCCCACGTCGTACGCGCCACGCGAGCGCCGCCCGGGCGCGGCGCGGCGAGCGCGCCTCCGGGGTTCCGCCGGCGAGGCGTCCGTTGTAGAGGCGCTCCGCGCTCGCGCCGAGACCCCCGCCATGGCGGCGATCTCGGCGGCGATCCGCGGGGAAATGGGATGAAGCAGAGACGTGCGCTCGTGATCATCGCGGTCCGCAATGGCGAGCTCGCCGGCGCGGCCCCCGCGCGGGCGGCCATGGGCCCGCGCGTGATCCTGGGACGGGCCCTCTCTCGCGCGCGCGGCGGCTGCGGCGCGCCGGTGCGCTGACGGCCCGTGGCGAAGATCGGCTACTACGTCCACGGGCGCGGGCGCGGGCACGCGAGCCGCGCGCTCCCGATCCTGGGAGCCCTCCGCGAGCGCGGCCACGAGCTCCGGATCTACGGCGGCGGCCAGGCGGCGGACCTGCTCGGCGCGCTCCCGGAGCACCGCCTCGTGCGGCCGATCCGCCGCGGGCTCGCGGGCGTGATCGAGCTCCCGCGCCGCCTGGCGAAGGAGATCGTCGAGCAGGCGGGCTTCCGGCCCGACGCCATCGTGAGCGACGGCGACGTCCCGTCGCTGCTCGCCGCGCGCGCGCTCGGGATCCCCGCCGTCGCGCTCGGCCACGATCTCGTCTTCTCGCGCTGCCGCCTGCCCGAGGGGCTGCCGAGGCTGCGGGTGCTCGCGTGCCGGCGCACGACCTGGGCCTCCAGCCGGGCGCGCCGCGCGGTCGCCGTCCACTTCCTGCCGATCGAGCCGGAGACGCCGGGCACCCTCGTCGCGCGGCCCGAGCGCCGGCTCGCCCCCGCGCGCGCCGGCGAGCCCGGGGCCATCGTCTGTTACTTCAGCGAGTGCGACGCGCGCCGCGTGCTCGATCTCGTCGCGCGCGACGGCCGGCGCGTCATCGCGTTCGGCGACCCGGGCCTCGACGTGCCCGGCGTCGAGGCGCGCCCCTTCGATCCGGGCGCGTTCCTCGGTCACCTCGAGGGCGCGTCGGCGGTCGTGACCACCGCCGGCAGCAACGTCCTCGCCGAGTGCGTGCTCGCCGGCAAGCCCGTGCTCGCGCTCTACGACGACCGCCACAACGAGCAGACGCTCAACGCGCTCCTCGCCGAGCGGGCCGGCGTCGCGGTCGCGAGCTCGCTCGCGGCGCTCTCGCCGGTCGTCGTGGCGCGCTTCTTCGATCGCTGCCGCGCCGCCGACTTCGCTCGCATCGACCTGGAGCGCGCGCTGCCGAGCGCGCCTTCCGCCATGCTCACCCTGCTGGAGGAGGCGTGCGCGGGCGCCTCGTGACGAGGTGCATCGCGACGTTCGCACCTCGCACCGTGGCCGAAGTCGACACAAGCGGCATGAGCTTTGCTAATTACGCCCACTGCCGACAGGCCGATCGGCCGACGAGGAATGGCTGCTGTGCCGAGCAGCAGGCAGCGCTCGCGGCCGCAGCGCGACACGGCTGTCGCGGGCGCGACACCGACGCCCTACCGCCCGTCACGCTGCGCGCCTCGGTCGGTCATCGACCACGGTTCGCGCCGCTTCTCCAGGAGCAACGAAGATGACGATGGATGCAATTCTGCCGCTCAGCGACCACCGCAGCGATCGCGCGCCGCACGAGGCGATCGCGCCGGCGCGCCACACGCCGTCGACGGGACCCGCGCGGGGAGGGCTCTCCTCCGTCAGGGCGCAAGCGGCCATTCCAGAGAATCCCTTCGCTGCCCTCTCCGGCGCCAACGGGCGGCCGCTCAAGGTCGCCATCCTCAGCGATTTCACGCGCATTCCTTACGCGAATGGCGCCGTCTTCCAGACGCGGGCCCTGTATCGCGCGCTCAACACCTGTGGTCACCAGGCAACACTGATCGGACCTCGGGATCCGGATGCCTCGGCCGACGAGATCCCTCCCGGCACCGTCGCCTTGCCCAGCCTGCCGCTGCGCACCTACCCGGGGGTGCACCTGCCGATCCCCGTGGGATCCTCGGTGCTCGATCCGATGCGGTGGGATTTTGACATCTGCTTTGCGCAGACCACGACCCTGCTCGTCGAGTTCGGCATCTGGCTGCGCAAGATGCGCGGCGTCCCGCTGCTCTGCGTGAACACGACGCACCTCGCGGCCGCGTACGACGTGCTCCTGCCGGAGCGGGTCTCCCGGATCGGCGCGGTCCACACGGTGCTCCACAAGACGCTCCGCGCGCCGATGGAGCGGCTCTTCGTGGACCTGTACAACCAGGGAGACGGCCTCGTCGTGCTGAGCGAGGGCCTGCGCGATTACTGGCGCGAACGGGGCGTGACGGTGCCCATCCACGTCATCCCGCGGATGGTCCCCGAGGACGTGTTCGAGCGCCCGCTCGGCCCCGACCCCTACGTGCAGCTGCTCGAGGAGCGCGGGCTCGACCCGCGCGGCCCCCGCCTCGTCTGCGCGGGCCGCCACACCCGGGAGAAGTCGCAGCACCGGCTGATCCGCATCTTCGCCGAGCACATCGTCCCGCACGAGCCGCAGGCGACGCTCACGCTCGTCGGAGACGGGCCGGACAGCGCGGCGTACGCGGCGCTCGCGCGCGAGCTGGGCGTCGCGCGCCGGGTCATCTTCACGGGCGAGGTGCCGTACAGCCAGATCTCGGACTACTACCGGCACGCGAACCTCTTCCTGCACGCCTCGCTGAGCGAGACGTTCGGAAACGTACTCAGCGAGGCGCTCTGGTGCGGCTCCCCGACGGTCGCGTTCGCCGACGGCATGGGCGTGAGCTCGCAGATCCAGAGCGGCCACAACGGCCTGCTGATCGACCCGGGCCGCGGGTCGATCGCCGAGGAGAGCGCGAACGCCGCGTTCGGCAAGGCCGTGCTCGCGCTCACGCGCGACCCGCTCGCCGCCGCGCGGCTCGGCAGCGCGGCCGCGCAGCGGGCGCGCGAGCGGTCCTCGCCCCTCGTCGTGCAGCGCATGCTCGCGAACGCGTTCGCGCACGCGCGCGAGCACGCGAGGCAATCCAACCTGCGCCCGCTCGTCGACGGGCCGAAGGCGCTCCAGTGGCTGGAGACTTTCCGGCACTTCCGCACCTGGATGGGCTTCACCGGCGGCCTCTTCGCGTTCGGCCACCTGCGCCCCGCGGCGGCGCCGCGGCCCAAGGGTATCCAGCCGTCGTTCTGCGCCTAGGGCGCATGGTAAGACCGGCCCGAAGCCGGCCCGCACGCGGCCGCTTCGAGGTGTTCCCGGTTTCGAGGTGTCCTTCGAATGCTCCTCAGGATGATCGGTGCGCTCGCTGATTTCAGCGGGCGCCGTCCCTGGCTCGTCATCGCGCTCGCGCTCCTCTCCATGGCAGGGCTATGGGGGTACGCGTCGCGGCTCGAGCTGCGCACGGAGCTCCGGGAGCTCTTGCCGCGCGACAGCCCGGCGTTCCAGGCCTACGAGCGTCAGGCCCAGCGCGTGGACGGCGGAGCGCAGCTCATCGTCATCGCCGAGTCGCCGGATCGGGGCGCGAACGAGCGGTTCATCGACGCGCTCGCGGAGCAGCTGAACGAGCCGCTCCGGAAGCGCGCGGCCTGCGCCGCGGCGTGCGGCGACGACGCCTGCCGAGCGGCGTGCGGGCCGCCGGCGCTCATCCGCTACCTGGAGTCCGGCACGAAGGAGGTCCGCAGCTTCTTCGACGCGAACAAGTGGCTCTACGCGAGCGTCCGCGAGCTCGAGGCGGCGGACGAGGCGATCGAGCTGGAGCTCGCGCTGCGGAGCGGCCTTATCGAGGATCTGGAGGCTCCCGGGGCGCCCGGAGGTGACGCGGGCGCGGCGGCGACGCCGGCGCCGGCGCCGGCCCAGAAGGGGCTGTCGCTCGACGAGACCTGGCAGGAGCTCCAGCGGCGCCTGAAGAAGATCGACGAGTTCCCGAGCGGCTACTTCGCCACGCCCGACGGGCGCATGGTCGCGCTCCGCATCGTCTCACGCAGCGCCGGGATGGGCGATCGCCGCGCGGCGGAGCTCCTCGACCAGGTGACCGCGCTCGTCTCGCGCCTCGACCCTGCGGCGTTCCACCCGGCCATGCAGGTCGGGTACGCGGGCGACATCCCGAACGCCATCGCCGAGCAGAAGTCGCTCGTGAGCGAGGCGGTGTGGGCCACGGTCATCGCGCTCGTGCTGATCGTCGGCGGCGTGATGATCTACTACCGCTCGCCCTGGTCGCTCCTGGTGATCCTGCTCCCCACGGCCTTCGGCGCCAGCGCGGGGTACGCGTTCGCGACCCTGACCTACGGCTACGTCAACACGGTCGGCGCCTTCCTCGGGGCGATCATCGTCGGCAACGGGGTCAACTACCCGATCGTGCTCCTGTCGAGGTACCGCGACTTCCGCGCGCGCGGCATGCCCGCGGACGAGGCGCGGCGCGAGGCGGTCATCAACGCGTTCCGCGCCGAGCTCGTCGGGGCGAGCGTGGCGGCGATCGCCTACGGATCGCTCACGATCACGCACTTCCGCGGGTTCAGCCAGTTCGGCACGATCGGCTTCGTCGGGATGTTCATGGTGTGGGCGTCCATCGTGCCGCTCGTGCCCGCGACGCTCGTCGCGATCGAGCGCATCCAGGCGAGGCTCCCGCGCTGGATGCGCGATCCGGCGCCGCGCGTCTCGGACGAGGGCATCGCGGGGCCCGGCTCGCGGGCGCTCGCGCGCGTGACGTCGCGGTGGCCGCTCGCGTTCCTCGCGGTCGCGCCGGTCATCGTCGCGCTCGCGGCGTGGAAGCTCCCCGCGTACATCCGGGATCCCTGGGAGTACAACTTCGCGCGCCTCGGCTCGAAGAGCTCGCGGGAGAAGGGCGCGGGGAGCTGGTCGCTCAAGGCGTCCGAGGTCTTCGGCGGGAAGATGAACGTCGCCGGCGCGATGATGCTCGCGGACACCCCCGAGCAGGTGCCGGCCATCAAGGCGCAGATCCTGGCGAACGACGCGAAGGATCCGCAGGGCCAGCTCGTGGCCGACGTCGCGACGATCGCCGACGCCCTCCCCGGCACGGCCGAGGAGCAGCAGCGGAAGATCGAGGTCCTGGAGCGCATCCGGGACCGGCTGACCCCGCGGGTGCTGAAGGCCCTGGGCCCCGAGGAGCGGGAGCGCGTCCTCAGCATGAAGCCGCCGGAGGCGCTCCGCGTCATCGGCCCGAAGGACCTGCCCGACCTCATCCGCCGCAGGTTCGAGGAGAACAACGGCGTCGTGGGGACGGTGTTCTACGTGAAGTACAAGAACAACGTCTCGTTCTCGAACGGCAGGAACCTCCTGCGGATGGCCGACACGACCGGCAACGTGGTCCTCCCTGACGGGACCCACGTCGTCACGGCGAGCAGGCCGACGGTCTTCGCCGAGATGATCCGGTCGATGGAGCGCGACGGCCCGCTGGCGACGGCGGCCTCGCTCCTCGCGGTCACGATCGTCGTGGTCCTCGCGACGGGCAGCATGGCGGGCGCGCTCGCGGTCCTCCTGTCCCTCGTGCTCGGCGTGCTCGCGACGGCCACCGCCATGGCGGCGCTCGACGTCAAGATCAACTTCCTGAACTTCATCGCGCTCCCGATCACGTTCGGCATCGGCTGCGAGTACCCCTTCAACGTCTTCGATCGCGCGCGGCTGCTCGGCGGCGACGTGTCGCTCGCGCTCAAGCGCTCGGCCGGCCCCGTGGCCCTCTGCAGCTACACGACCGTGCTCGGCTACGGATCGCTCATCTTCGCCGACAACCAGGCGCTGAACTCGTTCGGCTGGGTCGCGGTCAGCGGCGAGGTGGCGTGCGTCGCGTGCGCGCTCCTGTTCCTCCCGGCGCTGCTCCACGTCATGAACCGCTCGGCGCGGATGCGGCGCTCGTGGAAGGGCGGCCTCCTCCTGCGCGGGAGCAACCACTCGTGAAGATCCTCGACGTCGCGGAGTTCTTCTCGTCCCGCGGGGGCGGCGTGCGGTCGTACCTGGAGGAGCTCGTGCGCCAGGGGAGCCGGCGCGGCCACGAGATCGTCGTCGTGGCGCCCGGGCCGCGCGACGAGGTCGTCCCGCTCGAGCGGGGCCGCATCGTGCGGGTGGCCGGCCCGCCGATGCCGTACGACCCGACCTACCACGCGCTCCTCCGGCTCGGCGCGGCGCGGGCGATCATCCGCCGCGAGGCGCCGGACGTGGTGCAGGCGAGCGCGCCGTACACGGCCGCGCTCGTCGCGGCGAGCGCCCGCGAGGTCCCGCTCCGCGCGTTCGTGTACCACTCGGATCAGATCAGCACCTACGCGGCGCCGCTGCTCGACCGGGTGCGCCCGCGCGCGGTCGCACGGGCGCTCGAGGGCGCGCTGTTCGCCTGGCCGCGCGCGCTGTCGCGGCGGTTCGACGCGACGATCGCCCCCGGGACGTTCATCGCGGAGCAGCTCCGCAGCCACGGCTGCGAGCGCGTCCACCGCGTCACCTTCGGCGTGAAGCGCGGCGACTTCGACCCCGCCCGCGCGGACGCGGCGCTGCGCCGCAGCCTGCTCGGCCGGTTCGCGGACGAGCCGTCGGCCGCGCTGCTCCTCGTCGCGTGCCGGCTCGCCGTCGAGAAGCGGGTGGCGCTCGTGATCGACGCCGCGCGCGAGCTCGCCGCGCGGCGCCCCGTCGCCCTCGCGGTGCTGGGCGATGGGCCCGAGCGGGCGCGGCTCGAGCGGCGCGCGGCCGCCCTTCCGCAGGTGACCTTCCTCGGCTTCGCCAAGGACCGCGCCACCTACGCCGCGCTGCACGCCAGCGCCGACGTCTTCGTCCACGGGGGCGCCGCCGAGACGTTCGGCTTCGTGCTGGGCGAGGCGCTGTGCTCGGGCCTGCCGCTCGTCGTCCCGGCCGCCGGCGCCGCGATGGATTTCGTGCAGCCCGGCGCCGCCGAGGTGTACGCGCCGCGCGCCTCGCCTGGCGAGGTGGCCGCCGCGATCGAGCGGGTGCTCGCGCGCCCGCGGGAGGAGCGCGTCGCGGCGGCGCGGGCCGCGGGGGAGCGGCTGCCCACGAGCGACGAGCACTTCGAAGCGCTGTTCGCGCTCTACGCGGACCTGCTCGAGCGCGGGGTGCGCGGCGAGGGGTGATGTCGTGGACGCCAGCTTGCCCGCGAGAGAACCGAACGTGCGCCCCTTCCTGCTGATCTCCCCCGCCTTCGCGCCCCAGACGAGCGTCGGCGCCTTCCGCTGGGTGAAGCTCGCGCGGCACCTGCCGCGCCACGGCTTCCGCGTCGCCGTCCTGTCGGGGACCTTCCCCGAGGATCAGCGCGACGACGGGCTGCTCGCCGCGCTGCCGCCCGAGGTCGAGGTCTTCGACGAGTACCTCGATCCGGTCGTCCTCGCCGCGGGCGCCGCGCTGCGCGCCCTCCGCGCACGGGCGCCGCTCCCTGCGGGGCGCGCGGGGCCGCTCGTCGGGCTCCGCCCGTTCCAGGCGCTCACCGACCGCTGGATCGCGCACGCGCCGCGCGGGGCGCGCGCGGCCGTCGCCCTGGCCCGCCGCACCGGCGCGCAGGCCGTCGTGGTGAGCGCCGGGCCGTACTCGGCCTGCCCGGTCGGCCTCCACGTGAAGCGGGCGCTCGGCGTGCCGCTCGTCCTCGACATGCGCGATCCGTACTCGCTTCACGAGACGGGGAACGGGCCGCCGTCCGGCCTGGCCGAGCGGGCCCGGCGCGCCATCGTGCCGCGCCTGGAGCGCCGCTGGCTCGAGGGCGCCGACCACGTGATCTTGAACACCCGGGCCGCGCTCGAGGCCTACCGCGCGCGCTTCCCCGAGCTCTCGTCGAAGTCCTCGTTCGTACGCAACCACTTCGATCTCGCGCTGTACTCACAGGCGCCCGAGCCGGAGCCGCCCCGCCGCTTCGTCGTGCTCCACCTGGGCACGATCCGCGAGGAGGTCTCCGCCGACCAGATAGGCGCCGCGCTGCGGCGGTTCATCGACCGCGAGCGGCTCGCGCCCGGCGACGTCGTGTTCCGGCAGATCGGCCGGATGTCCGATCACGACCGCGGCTGCTTCGAGCGCATGGGGCTCACGCCGTACGTCGAGGCGCTCCCCCTGGTCCCGCACCGCGGCGTGCTCGGCGAGCTCAGGCGAGCGCACGTGCTGTTCGCGATGTTCAGCCCCCATGTCGTGCTGCGCATCTCGGCCAAGACCTACGACTACATCGCGTCGGGGATGCCCGTCGTCAGCGTGACGGCGAACCGGGAGGTCGACGAGCTCCTCTCGTACCGGGGCGACAACGCGCGCGTCGCGCCGGACGACATCGACGGCATCGCCGCCGCGCTCGCGCGCCACCTCGCGCGCTTCCGGGAGACCGGCGCGCTGCCTGTCCCGGCGACTCCGCCCGCGGAGCTGTCGTCCGAGGCGGCCGCGGCCAGCGTGGCCGAGATCCTGGACCGCGTCATCACCGACGCGGCCGCCCGGCGCGCCCGCCAGCCTGCTTGAACCCGGTGGCCCGGCGGGGAGGGGGCCGCCCGCGCAACCAGCGCCGACCCCCGCCCTGCCGTCAGGCACTAGACTGGCGCGCGCCGCGGCGCCTTCGCGGCGCCATCCCCCTTCCTCGGAGCTGTGCATGCGCTTTCTCCACCCCGAGCATGACGAGAGCCTGGAGCTCGCCCTCGAAGACGTGTTCCTGACCCCCGGGTACTTCGCCGGCGGCTCCCGCCTCGAGACCGACCTGCGCCCGGCGGACTTCCCTGGCGGCTCGCACCCGATCGTCTCGGCGAACATGAACGCGGTCACCGGCAAGCGGATGGCGGAGACGATGGCCCGCTTCGGCGGCCTCGGCGTGCTCCCGCAGGACATGGATCTCGACACGGTCGAGCGCATCGTCGGCCACATCAAGCGCGCCGACCCGCGCTACGACACGCCCCTCTCGGTCTCCCCGCGGGCGACGCTCCGCGACGTGCACGGCATCATCCGCAAGCGATCGCACGACATGGTGGTCGTGGTCGACGACGAGCGGCGGCCGATCGGCATCGTCACCCACGCCGACCTGCGCGACCGGGACCAGTACACGCCCGCGTCCGCGCTCATGTCGTCGCGCCTCATCACCATCCCGGCCGGCACGCCGAACCGGACGGCCTTCCTGCTGATGGAGGACGCCCGCGTGAAGGCGGTCCCCGTGCTCGACGGGGACGGGCGGCTCCACGGCGTGCTGACGCGCGACGACGCCGTGCGGCTCGAGCTGCTCAAGCCGACGCTCGACGGCGGCGGCGAGCTCATGGTCGCGGCGGCGATCGGGATCTCCGCGCAGGCGGCCCAGAGCGCCGCGCGCCTGCTCGAGATCGGCGTCTCTGCGATCGTGCTCGACACCGCGCACGGCCACCAGCGCCGGATGATCGAGGCGATCCGCGCCGTGCGGGGCGCCGTCGGCGACGCCGTCCCGCTCGTGGCCGGCAACGTCTGCACGGCGGAGGGCACGCGGGCGCTCATCGAGGCTGGCGCCGGCATCGTGAAGGTGAACGTCGGCCCCGGCGCGATGTGCACGACGCGCATGCAGACCGGCGCCGGCCGCCCGACGTTCTCCTCGGTGCTCGCGTGCGCCCGCGAGGCGCGCCGCCACGGCAAGCGCGTCTGGGCCGACGGCGGCGTCCGTCACCCGCGCGACGTCGCGCTCTACCTCGCCGCCGGCGCCTCGCGCGTCATGGTCGGGACGACGCTTGCCGGCACGTACGAGAGCCCGGGCGACGTCATGGAGGACCGAGACGGGCTGCTCTACAAGGAGAACTACGGCATGGCGAGCGCCCGCGCGGTCAGCGAGCGCACCGCCGACCTCGACGCGTTCGAGCGCGCCAAGAAGGCCTTCTTCCGCGAGGGCATCTCGACGTCCCGCATCTACATCCACGAGGGGCGCGAGAGCGTCGGCGCCATCCTGATCGAGATGATCACCGGCGTGCAGTCGGCGTGCACCTACGCCGGCGCGGCGAACCTCGACGAGCTCCACGACAAGGCCGTCATCGGGGTGCAGACGCTGGCGGGCTACGGCGAGGGCAAGCCGCACGGAATCGAACGGCGTTGATCGCGCGGCGTTGATCGCGCGGCGTTGATCGCGCGGCGTTGATCGCGCGGCGTTGATCGCGCGGCGTTGATCGCGCGGCGTTGGTTGATCGAGCGCGGGATGACGGAAAGGTGACGTGACTTCCACCCGGGCAGCGACGAACCTCCCGCTGCTTACCGTCGAGGTCCTCCATGTCGAACGCACCTGCTCCACGTTTCTCCGCCGCGCGCCGCGCCGTTCGCCGGTTCGTCGGCCGCACCTGGTTGTCCGTGTTCGGCTGGCGCGTGGAGGGCATGACGGAGCTCCCGTCGAAGGCGGTGATCATCGCGGCGCCCCACACCTCGAACTGGGATTTCCCGTTCACGCTCGCGGTCAGCTACGTGCTCGACCTCGAGTTCTCCTGGCTCGGCAAGCACACGCTCTTCGAGCCGCCGTTCGGCTTCTTCTTCAAGTGGCTCGGCGGCGTCCCCGTCGACCGCCGCGACCGGAACAACCTCGTCGCGGCCGTGGTCGACGTGCTGAAGGAGCGCGACGAGCTCATCCTGATCATCGCGCCCGAGGGCACGCGCTCGCGCACGAAGCGCTGGAAGACGGGCTTCTACTACGTCGCGCTCGGCGCCGGCGTCCCGATCCTCCTCGGATACCTCGATTTCCCCCGCAAGCGGTGCGGGATCCTCCACGTGTTCCACCCGACGGGCGACATCGAGGCCGACATGGCGGCGATCCGCCATCACTACGAGGGCATCGAAGGGAAGCACCCGGAGCGGATGAGCGAGATCACGCTCGGCGCCAGGGGTGCTCCGGCGAACGGGGCCGTGCAGCACCCCTGAGCTCGGGTCGAGGGCGCGCGAGCCGCCTACCCGCGCGGCCGGGGGCGCTCGTCAGCGCAGGGACGGCGCGCGAACCGACGAGGCGGGCCCCGACGTGATCCTCGACGTCAGCACGCCCGCGAGCGCCCACTCGAACGCGGAGCGGTCGGTGTACACGTTGAAGCGGCCGCCCGTGGCGAGGTTGGCGACCGTGACGCCCATGGCGACGAGCCCCGGCCGCACGAGGATATGGACCTCCTTCAGCTTGCCGGGGTTCCGCAGGTGCCACGCCGTGAGCCTGGCCCGGACGTCGCTGTCATAGCCGGTGCCGAGCTCGAAATCGTCGAACAAGACCGGGTGCACGCCCGCCTCGACGAGGGTCTCCAGGTGCCTGATCGCCGGCTCGATGAGATCGAGCGACGCGTACCCCTCGAGGCGCCTCGTCACGACGTCGGACGCCGGCGTTCGAACATCGAGGACTCCCCGCCCGGTCGACCAGCGATCGCCCCGAGCTCCGAGCCGTGTGTGTGCCAAATCCATCTCGATTTCGAGACTTTAGTCGATGGGCGGCGCTCCGCCACGCGATCCGTCCGATCCGCGCCGTTCCCCGACGCCGGGGGCGTGCGCTGCGCTCGCGGACGGCGCCTCGCCGGCCGGGCGCGCGACGCGGCGGGTTTCCGGCGCGTCGAGCACGTCCGGCGGGCCAGGCCGCCTCCTGCTGCGTCGAGCGCCGTCGGCATGGCCGAAAGCGGCTATGATGCCGCGGCTGTTTCGGCCGCCAGCCGGTGCTGGCGGCTCGCGAGGCGTCCTCGCCCGCAGCAGAGAGACGAAGGAGGAGCTACCGAGATGAGAGGACATGTTTCCAGGGTGCTGCGGCTCGCTGTCGTGGCGTTTGCGTGCGCGCTGATGGCGGGCTGCGGCGGCCCGCTGCGCTACACGCCGCAGGGCATGGGGAAGGCGCCGGGCGCGGACGCCGTGATCATCGCCGACGTCAACTTCGACGCGGCCATGACCCGCCTCGACATCAACGCGAAGGACCTCCCGCCGCCCGATCGCCTCGACTCGAGCGGCACCGCCTACGTCGTCTGGGCGCGCCCGGACAGCGACTCGCCCTGGCAGCGGATCGGCGCGCTCACCTTCGACCCCGATGCCCGCACCGGCAAGCTCAAGGACGTGAGCGTGCCGCTCACCCGGTTCGAGCTCGTCATCAGCCTCGAGAAGACGGCCAATCCCGGGTCGCCGTCCTCGGAGCTCATCTTCAAGCAGGACGTCGAGTACTGACGAGACGGCGGCTCCACCGCACGGATGGCCAGGAGTACGGTGAGGGTGTGCGGCGGATGCTTGGCGGCGTACCGGCGGATGCCTGGCGAGGTATCTGGCGATACCTCGCCGGGCATCGCCGGATACCTGCCAGGGTATCGCCCGATACCTCGCGGGGCAGTGAAGGAATGTCGGCCTGGGGTCGACGGGCCGCTGCTGGCGTCTCGCTGAGCCGGAGGGCGAGGATGCGCGTCCAGAGCGAGGACGCGGGTCACGCGGCTCGGCGCGCGCGGGTGGCGTCGCGGCGCTGCGCGTGCGACTGCCCGGTTGACTTTGCCGCTGCAGGGAGCGATGAGGCCGTATGCTCTCCATGCCGGTTCGGTCTCTCCTGCTCGCGACGCTCGCGCTCGCGCTCCTCTCGCTGGGGTGCGCCACGGGCACTGTCGTGGCCCGCTATTATCAAGGCCCGATCCGGCCACCGGCGGAGGTCGCCGTGGTGACGTTCGCGCCGCAAGTCTACGTCAGCACGCTGGATGGGCATTGGCTGGGGGAGGGCTCCTTCATGGAGACGCTTCCCGGCACGCACAAGCTCAGGATAGCGTTGTTCGATCGAATGCAAAACGTTACGCTGTCGTCAGGGATCTACGAGACGGAGGTGTCGGTTGTCGCTGGTTGTCAATATCGGTTGGGGTTCAATCAACTGGGGGAAGGGGCTCCCACCGGTTTTTCCTGGGAGCCTACGTTCACCGAGATAGACAATCCGTCGGCTGTCGACGATTGGCTTTCTGCTCGTTCGTCGGGGTTCGCGACTCAATGATGACAGGCTGAGAGGATGTCAACCACACATGAGCACGAGCACATCGAGCGCGAAGGCCGATCAGTCCCCCAGCGTTGAAGGCGAGAGCGACACGCCGCAGCGAGCGTATTGCTGCGCCTGCCGGTAGCGCGGCATCTTTTGCTGAATAGCTGGGTTCAGGCGCGCGGCAGGACGCTTCGGTCGGGCGGTCTTCCATTCACATCGGCGCGCTACGACGGTTGATGCGCTGGCAGCGTCGCCGGGGATGGCCCCCGCCGGAGCCGTGGCAGACACCTGGCCCGGCGGCGGTGGGGCCCGCCCGGGCGAGCCCGCGGCGCCCTCAGGACGGCTCGGGCCTGGGCGCCTCGGGCTTGGGTGGCGCGTCCTTCGACGCCTCGGGCTTCTTCCCCTTGCGCGCCTGCTTGGTCATGGCGCGGAAGTCGTCGAGGACCGGCGCCAGGATGGCGCGGAAGGTCGCGTTTTGGCGGGCGATCGTGCGCGCCAGGTCGAGCGCGGCGAGGCCGGGGCCGATGACGGTCTCGGCGGTGGCGAGGACGTCGTCGTCGAGGTGGCGCGCCAGGTCCTCGAGCGCGTCGGCGACCTTCTGCTGGGCCAGGGCGCGCTTCAGGCGCCGCTCGAGCAACTCCACCTCGAACCGCTCGGGGTCATCACCGTCGTCCTGGTCCCCGAGCACGTGGAACGATCTCGCGAGCGGGCTGTCCTTGCCGTCCTTGGGGCGCAAGAGCGCGAACAGCTTGGCGAGCGGAGGCCCCAGCACGCCGAGGCTGCGGCCGACGCTGCGCCTGCGCCGGCCCTCTTCGAGCCGCTCGAGACCAGGCCAGAGCGCCTGGATGGCCTCGATGTGCTGGCGCGTCTTCTCGACGCGCTCCTCGATCTGGGCGGCCGAGAGCAGATCGACGTCCGTGGGGTCTTGCACAGGTTGCTTGGGCATGAACCGACCTCCTTGACAAGGTCGCGCGCCGTCGACCGGCGCGACCCAGCCGGGTAAACTACGTGGAGGTCGGTGCCGGAGGCAATCCGTTCGACGCGGCGGAGATTTGCTCGACGGGCGCCGCCCTCCTGGGCTCGCCGGGTATCCTCCGGTACCTACTCGCTCCGGACCTTGGGGATCGTCAAATAGACCGGGTCGACGTCTTCCTCGAACTCGTCGTATTCGCGTGGATCGCTCTTGTGCTGGAGCTGCATGTGCACCGCGCGCGCCACCTCTTGCGCGCGCGCGGGCGGCGCCTCGGCGCCGTCCCACGCCTCGCAGAGCGCACGCAAGATCTCAAGACGTTGAATCAGCGTGGCAAAATACGCGCGTCCTTCAGCGTTCTTGCTGCGCGCGGTCCGGAACAAAGCCAGCATGTTGTCGAGGTGACCGAGCGCGGGGAACCGGAGATCCGCGGGCGGGATCTTCGCGACCATCCTGGGTGACCCGAGATACTGGCACCACCCGATGGCCACGCCGAAGCTAAACGGGTGCGGTCGCGCCGCCAGCTCCGCCTCGGTCGGGGGCGGGCGGGAGTCCGGGGCCTCGGGCTCGGGCGGCATCTCCGGCGGGGCTTCGAGCTCGTCCCAGCCCTCGGGCGGCTCGGGGAAGCCGAACGCGGCGAGCAGCCTCCGCGCGGCTTGCTGGATCGCGGCCGGGACCTCGGGCGACGGCGTCCACGTCTCGCACAGGGCGCGGAGCGTTCGCGCTTGTGCAGTGACCTCATGGATCGGCCTCCCGTCCCCGATCGTCACCCGCGATTCCTCACCGTTCAGCGCGATGAACCGATCGAGAAGCCCGAGGAGCTCCTCCCGGCTCGGCGTGGCACCGAGGCTCTGTGCCGCCCGCGGCGCCGCGAGCGCGCCTGCGTAATTCACCATCTGCACCATGCACTGAGCCCATTCTTCGGACTGCGCCTGGGCTCCGATCGACTCATCCATGGCCAGACCCTCCACCTTCCTAGTTCGCCCTGCAGAGCTTGACCCATGGGACGATGTGGCCGCCGATCCTGGGTCGAAACGTGATCGCCGCGCCGACGATGTCACCGTCGTTCCCGATGTAACAGGTATACGTGCACCACCCGCTGGTAATGAGGTTTCCGAGGCCCCATGTGTCAGGGCATGGCTTGCACTTGCCGTCTCCGCAGTTGTCGAGGATGCAGACCTTTGCGAAGTCGCACGCGACGTTGGAGTTGCACAAGAACGGCGGGTCCATGCATGCGACGTTGACCGGGTACCCGTACGAGAGCGTCGTCGGATCCAGCGAGGTGATCCATTGCTCCGCGAGGTCCCAGGCGAGCGGCGCGTTCTCCTCGATGAGGCGCAGCAGCGTTTCTTCGTCGATGAGTTCAGGGTCGACGATCTGGGATTCGGTCAGTCCGCTGAGGGCGTACGCCGCGTAGGCAGATTTCGCCTGGGTGAGCGCGAGCGCTACCGGGTCTGCTCTTCGCGCCGCCTCGATCGCTTCTTGCTCCTCGGGCGTGAATCCGCCGCTCCCCTCTGCGCCGCCGCCCGCCGGCGTGGTCTGCGGGTCGTCGGGCGTGGGCAGCGTGTCGTCGGGTGCGGGCTCGGTGTCCTCGGCTCCGCCCTCGCCTCCTTGCCTGAGGTGGATGGTGCAGGCTGGGACCATCAGCGCGCCGAAGGCGACGACAAGCAGCAAGGCGCCGGCTTTTGCCAGGATGTTCTTCGACATGACGAACCCCTCCGGGAGCGTATTTCGGACCAGCGCGTACGGAGGTACGGAACCGGGAACCGGGCGTCAATCGTGAAGCCTACTGCGCGCGAGCACGACCGACCCCAGCGTCGTGGCGACGTTGGAGTCATCGCCAGGTTCAAGCCCCTCCAGAGGTGGCGCCGGCCAGGGCCTGAGCGCACGCTTGCCCTTCCGCCTGACCGAAGGTGGCGGCCGCCCGGACGCACCGCCGTGCGGTCGCAAGCAGGCCGCGGATCGGCCATCCGCGCCGGGCGCCGGCTCGCGTCGCCAGGGGGGACGGCCAGCCGTCCAGGATCGTCGCGCCCCTGCAATGCTGTCGAGGCGTGATGGCCGCCCGTCCCATCGAGGCGAGCGCCGGCCGTCGTGCCCGGCGGCGACGCTCCGGCGCCGCCCCCGCCGAATCCCATGAATGCCCGCGAGCGCCGGTGCATCGAAGCGCGGTGAGTGAAGATACTCCTCCTGTCGCAGTGGTATCACCCCGAGCCGATCGCGCGCCCCCATCTGCTCGCAGAGGCGCTGGCCGAGCGCGGGCACCAGGTGATGGTGGTGACCGCGTTCCCGAGCTACCCGCATGGCCGCACTTATCCAGGGTACCGACAGCGCCTCTGGGACGTGGAGCACGCGAGCGGCACCAGGGTGATACGCCTCCCGAGCTACCCTGATCACAGCCGATCGCGCGTGCGGCGGACGCTCAACTACGCGAGCTTCGCCGCCTCGACAGCGCTGCTCGGGACTGCCCTCTCCGGGCCGGCGGACGTCGCCTGGGTCCATAACCCCGCACCGAGCCACGCCATCGCCGCCTCGTGGCTCGCCGCGCTCCGCCGGATACCGTGGGTCTATGAGGTCCAGGACCTCTGGCCCGAGACCGCGGCGGCCTCGGGCATGCTCGACAACAGGCTCGTGTTCGCTGGCATCGATCGCGTGAACCGCGCCCTCTTCCGGCGCGCCGCGGCGATCACCGTCATCAGCCCGGGGCTCGAGCGCGAGCTCTCCCGCAAAGGCGTCTCGACAGACAAGGTGCACCTGATCCCGAACTGGGCCGACGATCGGATCTACAGGCCGGTGGAGCCCGACCCGCAGCTCGCGGCGGAGCACGGGTTGTCAGGGCGGTTCGTCGTCCTCTTCGCCGGCAACATGGGCCCTGCCCAGGCCCTCTCCAGCGTGCTCGACGCGGCCGAGCGGCTGCGCGACCTCACCGACGTGCGGTTCGTGATGGTCGGGGACGGGAACGACGCGCTCAGGCTCCGGCGCGAGGCTGCGGCGCGGGCCCTCTCGAACGTCGTCTTCATCGGCCAGCAACCCCACGAGCGCATGCCGCATTTCTTCGCGCTGGCCGATGTGGTGCTCTCGCACCTCCGGCGCGATCCGCGCTTCGAGATCACGATCCCCTCGAAGATCCCGGCCTACATGGCCGCCGCCAGGCCGGTGCTCGTCGCGGCGGGCGGGGATCCGGCGGATCTGGTGCGCAATAGCGGGGCGGGGCTCGCCTGCGAGCCCGAGGACCCGGCGGCGCTCGCGGACGCCGTGCGGCGGTTTCACGGCATGACGCCGGAGGCGCGGCGCGCGATGGGGGAGGCCGGCCGGCTCTATTTCCTTCGCTGGTTCACGCGCGAGCCGCTCGTGCGTCGTTATGAGGAGATCTTCGCGCGCGCAGCGGGTGAAGCATCGTCGTGAGGACGCCGGCGCCCTCGGGCACCGGCGCGAGGCTGGGGGTACCTAAGGACGCAATGCACCGGCGCATTGCGGTGAGCATCGTTCCATGGGCGAGACGACAGGCACAGCGGGGGGCACCATGCAGGGGTACAAGGACCGGCGGATCATCGTGACCGGTGGGGCGGGCGCGATCGGCGGCTCGCTCACGGCGGCCCTGGCCGACGCGGGCGCGGAGGTGATCGTGGTGGACGACCTCTCCTCCTCCTCCCGCTGGGGCGTCCCGGCGCGGCGCAACGTGCGCTTCGTGGAGGGGAGCGTCGTTGATGACGGCTTGCTCGCGGCGGTGTTCCGGGAGCAGCCATCGCACGTCTTCCACCTCGCCGCGCTGTTCGCGAACCAGAACTCGGTGGACAACCCGGAGCGCGATCTCGAGGTCAACGGCCTCGGCACATTGCGGGTGCTGCAGCACGCGCGGCGCAGCGGGGCGCAGCGCGTCGTCTTCGCCTCGTCCGGGTGCGCGCCCTACGGCAGCGACCCGCCGCGGCCCGTCCACGAGGAGCACCTCGCGCTCGACGTCCACACGCCTTACCAGGCCACCAAGCTGCTCGGCGAGCTCTATTGCAATTATTTCTGCGGTCATCCGGCCGGCCACGACGGGCTGAGCACCGTGCGGATCCGCCCCTTCAACTCGTATGGTCCGGGCGAGGTCCCTGGCCGATACCGCAATGTGATCCCCAACTTCATCTACTGGGCCCTGCGCGGCGAGGCGCTGCCGATCACCGGGACGGGAGAGGAGACCCGCTCGTTCACCTACGTGGGTGACATCGTCGATGGATTTCTCCGCGCGGGCACCGCGGCGTCCGCCTCGGGCGAGGCGTTCAACCTGGCGTCGGGCGAGGAGATCGCCATCCTCGACGTCGCGAGAGCCATCAACGAGTTGACGGGCAACCGCGCCGGCGTCCGGTTCGTCGGGCGCCGGTCGTGGGATACGCAGCGCCGTCGGGTCGCGTCCACCGACAAGGCCCGTCGCCTCCTCGGCTTCGAGGCGCAGACGGGCCTGCGCGAGGGGCTCGCGCGCACCGTGGGGTGGTTCCGCGAGCGCTGGGCCCAGATCGAGGCCGACGCGCGCTTCTAGGGACATGCGCGTCGCGCTCTGGGGCCCCCTCCCGCCGCCCGCCGGCGGAATCACGCGGTGGATGCGGAACTACCTCGACGCGGCGGCAGCGGCGGGCATCGAGGCGGACGTCATCGACACCTCGCCCCGAGGCGCCTCGACCGATCCGACGAGCAGGCTTCGCCCCGCGCGCGTGGTCCGCGCGGGCGAGGCGCTGGCTGCGCTTCACCGGCTGCTCGCGCGACGCCGGCCGGATGTCGTTCATCTGTGCACCACCCTGTTCTGGGCGACCGCGCGCGACGGCCTCGCGGTGGAGCTGTGCCGTCGCGCGGCGGTGCCGGCCGTGCTCCACCTGCGCCTGTCGCCGCAGATCATCGCCTGGCATCGGGCCCTGCCGTGGCCGGCTCGGCAGGCCGTGCGCGCCGTGCTGGGCCGCGCCGCAGCCGTCATCACGCTCTCGGAGGAGCTGCGGTGTTACGTGCAGGCCCTGGTTCCAGGGGGCCGCGTCCTCCGGATCGCCAACCCGGTCGACACCGGCGGCTTCCACCCCGCTGCCGCGCCGCGCTCGCCCGGCCAGCCGCTGCGGGTGCTCTTCGCGGGGCTCGTCACGCCGCAGAAGGGGGTCCTGGAGCTCGCGCGGGCCGTGCTGGCGGTCGAGGGCCTGACCCTCGCGCTGGCGGGGCCTCGCGACGCAAGCGGCGCTGCCGGCCCGTCCCGCCGCCTCGACGAGGCGCTCGCGGAGCTCGATCGGCAAGGCCGCCTGAGCCTGCTCGGCGAGGTGCCCGAAGACGCGATGCCCGCTGTCTACCGCGACGCGGACGTCTTCTGCCTGCCGAGCCATGGCGAGGGGCTGCCCAACGCGTTGCTGGAGGCCATGGCCAGCGGCCTGCCCTGCGTCGTCACGCCGGTCGGCGCGGTGCCGGAGGTGATCCAGGGCGAGGGCCGTCGGGTGGCGCTCCTGGTGGCGCCGAGAGACGAGGACGCGCTGCGGGGCGCGCTCCGATCCCTGCGCGACGACCTTTCCCTGCGGGCGCAGCTCGGCGAGGCCGCGCGCCGGCGCGCCGTGCGCCGTTATGCCAGCAGGACGATCATGGCGGAGTACGCCGCGCTGTATGCGCAGCTCGCGACGGCCAACTCTTCGCGTCCCGAGCCCCGGGACGAACATCACGGCTGCGCGGGGCCGTAGACCGCTCGCCGTACGGCGTCGGGAAGCTCGCCCCCCGCCTACGCCTGCATGGATCGAGTCCGGTGGGAGCTCATGCGGCGGCCGGGAGGCGTACGCGGCGGCGAGCTGCCCGCCGCCATGGCGCGGTCGAGGGCCCGGCGCGCTGCGAGCGCCGCGCGTCGCAATAGGGGCTCTCCCGATCCGTTTGGCTGCTGGCGTCCTCTCGATTCCATATCAGTCTAGTGCGCCGATGATCGACCGCCTGCGCGTCCGTCAGGCTCGGATCGAGCCTTGAAGGGACGTCGCCGTTCCCGCCAGAAGCGGAGGAATCGAGGTGTCAGTGCGAGCGGACCTCTTCAGAAGCGCTCCGTTCACGAAGGTTCTGTCGCCGCTCGTCATCGCTGCTGCTTTGACCGCGGTCGACTGCGATCGTCCCCGGCAGGCGCCGGGGCCGGAGGCCGGCGGCGGCGGGAACGGCGGGAACGGCGGAGGCAGCGAGGACGGCGGAGGCGGCGGGGGCGGAGGGGACGGAGCGCCTTGCGTCACGGCCGCGGACTGCCCCGGGGTCGACGGCGCGTGTCGGCTGCGCACCTGCGAAGGCGGCCGGTGCGCCCTCGACGACGCGCCGCGGGGAAAGCCCGTGGGCGAGCAGGTGCTGGGCGACTGCAAGGCGCGCGTTTGCGATGGGCATGGCGCCGTGATCGAGCTCGACGACGACCAAGACGCCTTCTCCGACGGAGACCCGTGCTCGGCCGACGTGTGCGTCGCCGGGGCGCCGAAGAACCTTCCGGCGCCGGCGACCACGGAGTGCGGCGGACCCGACGCGACCGGAGCGCGCTATTGCGATGGGAACGGCGCTTGTGTCGAGTGTCTCGTCGCTGGCGATTGCCTGAGCAACATCTGCGTCGAGAACAGCTGTGTCGCGCCAGATTGCGGCGATGGCGCGATGAACGGCGCCGAGACCGGCGTCGACTGCGGCGGCTCGGAGTGCGTGCCGTGCGCGGATCTCGAGGCCTGCCTCGCCGGCGCGGACTGCCGGAGCGGGATCTGCGCGGACGGCAGGTGCCGCGCGTCGTCGTGCGCCGACGGCGCGACGAACGGGGCGGAGACCGACGTCGACTGCGGCGGACCGGCGTGCTCGCCTTGCGCCACCGGCAAGGCGTGCGCCGCGGACGGCGATTGCCTGGGCGGCCGCTGTTCAGGGACGACGTGCCTCCCGTCGTGCACCGACATCGCCCGGAACGGGGCGGAGACCGATATCGACTGCGGCGGCCCCGCGTGCGTCGGGTGCGCCGCCGGAATGCGCTGCGCCGTCGGGCGCGATTGCCTGAGCCACGTGTGCAGCGCGGCAGGCACCTGCGCCGCGCCGGTCTGCGGCGACGGCGTGGTCAACGCCGCCGCGGAGGCGTGTGATGACGGCAATACGAGCACCACGGACGCGTGCCTCACCACGTGCGTCGCCGCCTCGTGCGGGGACGGGTTCGTCCGCGCCGGCGTCGAGGCGTGCGACGACGGAAACGCGAGCAACACCGACGCCTGCCCGACGGGCTGCGCGCGCGCCGTGTGCGGGGACGGGTTCGTCCGCGCCGGCGTCGAGGCGTGCGACGACGGGAACCGGAGCGCGGGCGACGGGTGCAGCCCAGGGTGCCTGCTCGACGGCTGCGGCGACGGCGCGATCCAGGCCGGCGAGGAGTGCGACGACGGCGACGCCGACAGCGCCGACGGCTGCCCTATCACCTGCCGCGCCGCGAGGTGCGGCGACGGCTTCGTGCGGGACGGCGTCGAGGGCTGCGACGACGCCAACACGTCGAGCGGCGACGGCTGCAGCGCGGGCTGCATGGTCGAAGCGCGGTACACCTGCCGGGGCACGCCGAGCGTGTGCACGTACGCCAAGGAGCGCAACTGCGGCGACGCGGCGGACGATGACCTCGACGGCGAGACGGACTGCGCCGACCCGGACTGCGCGCTCGGCTGCGACGCTGCCGTCGGCGCGTGCTCGCCCGGGCAGGTGCTGTGGGTGCAGTCGTCCACGGACATCCCCAAGACCGTCACGGATCGCGCGGTCGCTGCCAGCGTCCTCCCTGTCGTCTCGAGGGGCGCGATCCGGCGCGTGACGCTCGAGCTCGACATCGCGCATTCGTTCGACGGAGATCTCGATATCTCGCTCACCTCTCCGGCTGGCGCGACGGTCGATGTGTCGAGCGACAACGGCGGCTCCGGCGACAACTACCGGAGGACCGTCTTCGACATGGGCTGCGCGAGCGCGGTCACGGGGGCGATGGCGCCGTTCCGCGGCTGCTTCCGCCCGGAGTCGTCGTTCGCGGCCTTCCTCTCGGGGCCGGCGAACGGCACGTGGACGCTCCGGGTCGGGGACGACGCCGGGTCCGACTCCGGTACGCTGACCGCGTGGTCGCTCGCGCTCTGCATCGACCCGTGATCGCAGGGCGGCGCGGCCGCGCGCGCCGCCAGCGTCGCTGTCCGCCTTGCGCGCCGCGAGGGCTGCGCCGAGGGCAGGCGCGGCCGCGCCCGGCCGGCGCGATAGGCCGGGCTCGCCTGGCGTGGTCTCCCGTACCGGCGGCCTTCGATCCATGCCAGTGTGCGCTCGTGCCCTGGGTCCGCGCATCGCTTCGAGGTCAAACCGTCTATGCTCGCGCCGACGCCGCCGGCGCCCTGGTCGCGGAGGAGGGCGGCGGCGTCGAGATCCGCTACAAGCCGCACGACGGCCGCAGGTACAAGGCGCGCGCCGACAACCTGACCGTGGTCGACCCGAAGGTGTTGCCCGACGACACCTGTGGGCCCGCGGAGGCGGTCGTGAAGGCGCGCGCCGGCGAGCAGCCCGAGGGGGGCGCGGCCGCCCCGGCGCCGGCCGGGCGCGCGCAGCGCAAGGCGCCGGCGCGGGGGGAGGCCGGTGCGGCGCCCGTCCCGGAAGGGGCTGTCATCGTCTACGCGGACGGCGCGTGCTCGGGGAACCCGGGGCCCGCGGGGCTCGGCGTGGTGGTCATCGACGGCGGCCGGCGGATCGAGCGCAGCGAGTTCCTCGGCACCGCGACCAACAACATCGCCGAGCTGACGGCCATCCTCCGCTCGCTCGAGGAGGTGGACGAGCCGGGGCGGCCCATCGTCATCCACACGGACAGCCAGTACTCGATCGGTGTGCTCCAGAAGGGGTGGAAGGCGAAGGCGAACGCCGAGCTCATCGCCTCGCTGCGCGGCGCGCTCGCCGCGCGGCCGCGCGCGCGCCTCGTGTATGTGCCGGGGCACGCCGGCGTGCTGCTCAACGAGCGCGCCGACGCGCTCGCGCGCGAGGCCGTCCGCGAACGCGCCTCCCGTCGGACGGTGTACCCCGGCTCCGGCTGAGTCCGGGGCAACCCGGGCCGCGCAGGGCCGGAAACGCGTGGAACCGCCTGGGGCCCGGTGGTAGAGCCGCGCGATGCGTGTTCCGCTCCGCCTCGCCCTCGCCGGGCTCGTCGCCGCCGCCGCCTTCGCCTCGCCGCTCGCCCACGCGGTCGTGAGCGAGCGGATCGTCGCCGTCGTCGGCGATCGCGCCATCCTGCTCTCGGATCTGCGGCAGCGGGCTCGCCCCTTCCTGCTTCAGATCCAGGCCAGGGTCCCGCCGGGCGCGCAGCAGGCGGCGGCCGAATCGCAGGTCTTCCGCGATCTCCTCCAGAAGATGGTGGACGAGGAGCTCGAGGGCCAGGCCGCCGAGAAGGCCAATGTCCGCGTGACCTCCGAGGAGATCGAGAACGCGTTCCGGAACATCGCGGCCGCGGAGCAGATGACGGTCGAGGAGCTGTTCCGGACGGCGCGGGCGAGCTCGGGGCTCACCGAGCAGGAGTACCGCGACGAGATCCGCCGGCAGATCCTCGAGGGCAAGATGCTGCAGCTCCGGGTGAAGGGCCGCGTGCGCATCACCGAGCAGGACGTGCGGTCGGCCTTCGATCGGCTGGTGCGCGAGGAGCGCCGGCGGCGCGACTACCACCCGGCGTGGATCGTCCTGCGCGTCCTGCCCGGCTCGAGCGCCGAGGCGGTCGAGGAGCGCCGCGCGCTCGCCGCGGCGCTCGCGGAGCGCGCGCGCGGCGGCGAGGATTTCGCGGCGCTCGCGGGGCAGTTCTCGGACGACACCGCGACCCGCGAGGAGGGCGGCGACCTCGGGGTCCGCGCGCCGCAGGGGACGCAGGCCGCGGTGACCGGCCAGCGCCAGGTGATGGCCCCGGAGCTCGAGGCCGCGCTGATGGCGATCGAGCCGGGCGGCGTGACCGGGCCGATGCGCGCGGGCGATGCGTTCGTGGTCATGAAGCTCCTGAGCCGCCAGCCGTCCCGCTTCACGACGCTCGAGGCGGCTCGCCCGGAGGTCCTCCAGCGGCTGCAGGCGGAGATCATGACGAAGGCCAAGCAGAAGTGGCTCGACGACCTGAAGCGCGGGACGCACGTGGAGGTCCGGCTCTGACGCGCAAGGGCGAGCGGGGCGCGACGGGCGCGCCGCGCGCAGGCGGCGCGCGCGGCGGGGGAGATGCGGTCGTCCCCGAGTGCACCGCGTGCGGCACCTGCTGCTTCTCGGCCCTGCCGGAGTACGTCCGGGTCTTCGGCTGCGACCACGATCGCATGGACGATCGCGCGCGGGGGTTCACGCGCTTCATCGGCAACCGCTGCTACATGCGCATCGAGGACGGCCGCTGCGCCGCGCTCACGCTGGACGCGGAGCACGGCCGCTTCCTGTGCTCGATCTACGAGGTGCGGCCCGACTGCTGCCGCGCGCTCGAGCGCGGCAGCGGCCAGTGCCTCGGCGAGCTGCACGAGAAGCGGGAGCGGCCGCTCCTCGCGCTCGAGGCGCTCCGCCGCCGCGCGGGCGGCGCGAGCGGCGAGGGAGACGCGGGGGGCGCAAACGGCGCGGGGGAGGCGGGCGGCGCCGTGTAGGTGCGGCCGGCGTCGCCGTCAGGGCGACGCGTCCCTGTCCGGAACCGGCGGCGCGCCCGCGTCGATCGCGCCGCGATCGATCCGCATGCTCACGTCGAGCGTGACCGTCTGCCCCTCGGAGACGGTGATCGTGCGCTTCTCCTCGGGCGCGTTCGGGTGCCGGAACGTGACGTAGTGCCGCCCGGCCTGGAGCGGGATCGCCCGCGCCATCGGCGTCACGTCGATGAGCTCCCCATCGATGACGACCTCCGCCCACGGCCTGGCGAGGACCTTCAGGTAGCCGCGCTCCTCCGAGCGCCCGCCGGGCTGCCTGACCTCGGCGCTGGGCGGCTCCGCGGCGTCGTGCGGGCGGAGGCTGAGCTCGATGAGCGCGCCGCCCGCGACGACCAGGGCGAAGATGCCGACGAGCCGGCCCACGTCGGGCGCGAGCGACGGCGCGCTGCGCTGCTCGGCGGCGGGGCGCGCGGAGGGCGCCTGCGCGGGCGGCAGCTCGTCGCCGCCGAGCTTGGCCGTCGCGAGGGCCCTCGTGATGAGCGCGCGCGGCTGCGGTTGGCCGCGCTCCGCGAGCTCCTCGGCCAGGGCGTCCGCGACGGCGCGGCCGCTGTCGTAGCGCTGCTCCGGCTCTTTCTCGAGGCACCGGAGCACCACGCGCTCCAGGCCGCGCGACACGTCGGGCACGAGCCCTCGCAGCGGCTGCGGCGGCGCGTTGCGGATCCGGTGCGCGACGGCCCTGCCCTCGGCCCACCGGTCCTCGTCGCGCTCGCGCGGCGCGCCGGGGGCGCCCGACGCGCGGTTCGACGCGCGGTTGGAGGCGCGGTTCGACGCGTGGTTCGACGTACGATTGGCATCCTCCGGCCCCGCCTTCGGCTCGTCGAACGGGCGCACGCCGGTGAGCATCTCGAACAGCACAACGCCGAGCGCGAACACGTCCGCCTGAGGCCCGGGCTCCGCCCCGAGGATCTGCTCCGGCGCCATGTAGTCGGGCCGCGCGAACGTGTCGCTGCCCTCGAACGGCTCCGGCAGCGAGGGTTGCCGGCCGTCGGACGCCGCCGCGAACTCCAGGATCTTCACGCCGCCCGCGGGCGTGACGATGACGCGCTCGGGGCGCAGCTCGCGGTGCACGACGCCCCGCTCGTGCGCGTGCCCGAGGCCGCGCGCGATCTCCAGCGCGATGGCCGCCGCGGCGCCCTCGTCGAGGCGGCCAGCGCGCGCGCACAGGGCCGCGAGCGTCGGCCCCGAGAGCGGCTCCAGCACGAGCCATATCCGGTCCTCGTCGCGCTGGAAGTCGTGGATGTCGATGATGTTGGGGTGCCGGATGCGCGCGAGGATCTTCGCCTCGCGCTCGAGGCCGGCCGCGAACGCGCTCGCGGCCGACACCGTGGGCTTGAGCGTCTTGATCAGCGCCGCCCGACCGAGCCCCGCGTGCTCGGCCCGGTACGTCACGGTGAGCGCCCGCGACGAGACGGCCTCGCGCAGGATGTACGGGCCGAGCTGCCTCTGGTCGGCGCCCACTTACCGCTGTCGGACGCGGAGCGTGCGCCCCGTCATCGCCGCGGGCTGCGGGAGGCCGAGGATCTCGAGCATCGTCGGCGCCACGTCGCAGATGCGGCCGCCGGACCGGAGCACGATGCCGGGGTCGTTCTGGTTCAGGTAGTAGAGCGGCACCGGGTTGAGCGTGTGGGCGGTGTGCGGGTTGCCGTGCTCGTCCTTCATCTGCTCGCAGTTGCCGTGGTCCGCGGTGATGATCAGCGCGCCGCCGGCCTCGCGCACGGCGTCCCCGATGGCGCCGAGCCCCTTGTCGACCGCCTCGTTGGCGTGGATGGCGGCCTCGAGGATGCCGGTGTGCCCGACCATGTCCGGGTTCGCGAAGTTCACCAGGATGAAGTCGTACTTGCCGCTCTTGATCGCGGTCACGACCTCGTTCGCGACGCCCGCCGCGCTCATCTCCGGCTTCTTGTCGTAGGTGGCGACGTCGCGCGGCGAGGGCACGAGCTTCCTGTCCTCGCCCGGGAACGTCTCCTCGCGGCCGCCGTTGAAGAAGTACGTGACGTGCGCGTACTTCTCGGTCTCCGCGCACCGGAGCTGCGTGAGCCCGGCGCGGGCGATCACCTCGGGGAACGACTCGGTCACCTCGTCCTTCGGGAACGCGACCGGCAGCTTCAGCGCCGCGTCGTACTCGGTCATGCCGCTGTAACAGTGCTCCTGGAAGGCGAAGACCGGCTTGCCCCGGTCCGAGAGGAGCTCCAGCACCTCGTCCGGCAGGTTCCGCCGCGTGAGCATCGCCGAGATCTCGCGCATCCGGTCAGGCCTGAAGTTGACGGAGAGGCCGACCTCTTCTCCCTGCCACTCCCAGCGGGGCTCCTGCGAGGCGAAGTCGGCCACGAAGTCGCCCTTGATGCCGCTGTAGTCGCCGATGCGGATGGGCTCGACGAACTCGTCCGTCTTCCCGGCCGCGTACGACTGCTGGATCGCGTCGAACGCCGTGTCGGCCCGCGGCGCGTCGCCGCGCACGATCGCGGCGAATGCCTTCATGACGCGGTCCCAGCGCTTGTCGCGGTCCATGGCGTAGTACCGGCCCGAGATGGTGCCGATGACGCCGACGCCCTGGAGCGCCTCCTCGATCTTCTCGACGTAGCCCCACGCGCTCTTCGGCGGCGTGTCGCGGCCGTCGAGGAACGCGTGCAGCACGAGGGGCACCTCGTGGAACTTCGCGAGCTTGATCAGCGCGAGGAAGTGGTCGAGCGACGAGTGGACGCCGCCGTCGGAGACGAGCCCGAAGAGGTGCACCCGGCACTTGCGGTCCTGCGCGATCCGGAACGTCCGGTCGATGATCTCGTTCGAGCCGAGCTTGTTCTCGGCGATCGCGACGTCGATGCGCGAGATGTCCATCAGCGCGATCCTCCCCGCGCCGAAGTTCAGGTGGCCGACCTCGCTGTTGCCCATCTGCCCCACCGGGAGCCCGACGTCCGGGCCGCTCGTCCCGATCAGCGTCTTCTCGGAGTCGCGCTTGATCGCGTCGAGGTTCGGCATCGCGGCGAGGGCGATCGCGTTCTGGTCCTTTTCTTCGCGCTCGCCGAATCCATCGAGGATGCAGAGGACGAGCGGACGGGGGCGTTGCGTGGGGGAGGGGGCTGCTTCGCTCATGGCGGCGGAATCTACAACGAACCCGCGGCGATCGGAGGGGGGCTGCTCACGGATTTTCGCCGGGCGAGCCGCCGCGCGCGGCGTGCATGCTAACATCCGACCATGTCTGACTGCGCCCGTCGCGCCACGTACCAGGATGTGCTTGACACGCCGCCGAATCAGGTGGCGGAGGTCCTGAACGGCGTCCTCCACGCGACGCCGCGGCCCTCCGTGTCCTCCCGCAACGTGACGTCGGTGCTCGCGGGCGAGCTGTACCTGCCATTTCGTCGGGGCATCAAGGGGCCTGGCCGGTGGGCGCTGCTGGTCGAGCCCGAGCTGCACCTCGGCACCGATCCGGACATCGTGATCCCTGACATCGCCGCGTGGCGCCGCGACCGGATGCCGCAGATCCCGATGCGGAACGCGGCGATCTTCCTCGCGCCCGACTGGGTGTGCGAGGTGATCTCGCCGTCCACCGAGGCGCTCGATCGCCGCGACAAGATGGAGATCTACGCGCGCGAGCTCGTGGCCCACTACTGGCTGATCGACCCACGGCTCCGGCTCCTGGAGGTCTACCGCATCGACGGTGGGCGGTTCGCGCGCGTGGGCGCGTGGGAGGGTGACGTCACCCTGCGCGCGGCGCCGTTCGACGCCGTGGAGATCGAGCTCGGGGTTCTCTGGCAGGAATAGCGCAGGAATAGCGCAGCAATAGCGCCGAATCTGCCGTCGCCGGTCGGCGTCGAGCCGCGCGCCGGGCGAGGTGCGTGAGCTCCGCTTTATCGTGATTGTCACCCCGAGATCGGGGAAGCGACGACCGTCCGCCGGATGCAGCCGGGGCGTGCGGCTTGCATGGGTGTTGAGGACACTCGGCCGTTCGCGCTCGTCATGAGCAGCCGTCACACGGGGGGATGGACATGAAGCGCATCAACATCATCGGCCTGCTGGCCGCGCCGCTCGCATGCCTCGGGGCAGCGCAGCTCGCCTCGGCCTCACCCACGACGCCCGTCGAGGAGCTCGTCCTCATCGCGGAAACACGAGCTCCCGTCGCCGCGAATGCAGCCGACGCTCGTCCTGCACGCCAGTGGCCCTGGTACGGTCCCTGGTACGGGTCCTGGTATGGTCATTGGTACAGGCCCTGGCATGGGTACTGGCACGGTCATTGGCACGGGCACGGTCATTGGCACGGGCATGGTCATTGGCATGGTCACTGGCACGGTCATTGGCATGGTCTCTGGTACGGGCACTGGCGGTGACATGACCGGCGGCGGTCCGATGGGGGGCTTCGCACCCTCGGCCGGCGGACGCCCGAGAGGGGACAGGACGGATCGCTGAGGGCGCCGGCGCCGCGGCAGGAGAGCGGGACGGGCGGCCCTCTCCCCGTCTCGCTCTCGTCAGTCAGGTTCGCGGGCGCTCGCAGGCGGGCACACCCGGAGGGAGCTGCATGGAGGGAAAGCGGAACAGCCGGAGTCACGCCGCAGCCCTGGTCGCCGTCGTGGGCCATCTGGGCCTCGTCGTCATGGGGGCTCTCCAGATCCATCCCGAGGGAGACGGTCGGCTTGCGCGGGCGCTCGCGGTTTACGGCGCGCTCTCCGGGGCCGAGAGCGGCTATGCCTTCTTCGCGGACAGCATCACCCCGCTGCCCAGGGCCAGATTTCACGTCTCGGGTGCCGGCGGCGCGACCCTCACCGACGCGCTCGAGTCGGGCGCCAGCCGCGAGACGGAGATCCGGATACTGAACCTCATCACGCCTTTCTTGAGCGTGGAGGATCCGACGATCCAGCGCTCGATCGCCGCCTCGTGGGCGGGCAAGGTGCTGGCGAGACACCCCGCGGCCGAGAGCATCCTCGTCCGACTGGAGACGTGCGATCTGCCGTCGATGCGGGAGTACCGGGAGGGGAAGCGGTCCGGCTGGAACCTGCAGTACGAGGCGAAGTTCATGATCCGCTCGAAGCTCCGGACCTCTCGAGAGGCGAGCGGGGGTGCGCGGTGAAGGACCCTTCGATCGGCCTCCGCGGGGTGGCCGCGGGCGGCGAGCCCGCGCGGGTCCTCGGCGCGATCGAGCGCTTCGCGCTGGCGCCGGCCTCCGCGGCGCCGCTCGCGGCCCTCCGCGTCGGGCTCGCGGCCGTGCTCTTGCTTCAAGCGGCGCTCGTCGCGCCCGCGCTCTTCGAGCTCTACGGCCGGTCCGGGATCCTCCAGGGGCCTCTGCGCGACGTGTTCGCGAGGACCGATCTTCCACGCATCGGCTGGGCGGTGGAGCTCCTTGCCCCGCTCGGGATCGGGGAGGATCCGGTCATCCTGGGCACGGGGGTGATCTACGTGGTTGCCCTCGCCGCGCTCCTGGTCGGTTGGTGCACGAGGGCCGCGGCCTTCCTGGCGTGGCTCACCCACCTGATGCTGGTGACGACCGCGAGCTCCACCGTCTATGGCGTGGACAGCTTCGCCAGCATCTTTCTCTTCTATCTCCTCTGGATGCCTTCGGAGGCCGCCTTCTCCATGGATCGCCGGCTCGGGCGCGCGCGGGGAGGGCCCACGCCGGCAGCCCGGCTCGGGTTGCGCGTTGTGCAGCTGCACCTCTCGTTCGCCTACCTCGTCAGCGGGCTGGGAAAGGCAGCGGGCGAGCCGTGGTGGGACGGCGAGGCGATCTGGCGTTCGGTCATGTTGCCCGAATACCGGCAGTTCGACCTCTCGTGGCTCGCCGGTGCCCCCTGGCTCGCGGCGGTCGCCGGGTGGACGGTGCTGCTCGTGGAGATCGGCTATGGCTTCCTGATCTGGCCGCGCCGCACGCGGCTGCCCTGGGTCGTCGCCACCGTGGCGCTGCACGCCGGGATCGCCTTGTTCATGGGGCTCCTCGTGTTCGGCGCCCTCATGGCGGTGCTCACCATCGCCGCGTTCGCGGTGCCGAGCGAGCCCGCGGCGCCTGCGGCTCCGGCTGGCGCGGCGCCGGGGTGATCCTCGCGTTCTCCCTTCTGGCGAGCGGCGCCCCCGGATAAGCTGTCGTAGGTTCGATCATGTCCCGCACGGCCATCCCGACCTGGTGCATCGCTGTGGTGCTGGTGAGGCACCGGAACCGGTTCCTCCTCGTGCACGAGCGCAAGCACGACCAGCGCTGGTATCTGCCGGCGGGCCGCGTCGAACCCGGGGAGACGTTCGCGGAGGGGGCACGGCGCGAGGCGCTCGAGGAGACCGGCGTCCCGGTGGAGCTGGAGGGCATCCTGCGCATCGAGCACAGCCCGGGCCCCTGGCAGGCGCGCTTCCGGGTGATCTTCCTCGCGCGCCCTCGGGACGCCACGCCCCCGAAGAGCCAGCCGGACGAGCACTCGCTCGAGGCGCGCTGGGTCACGCTGGAGGAGCTCGCGGCCTTGCCGCTGCGCGGCCCCGACGTGGAGCTCTATTGCCGCGACGTGCTGGCCGGAGCGCAGGTCTTCCCGCTGTCGCTGCTCGGGGCCGAGGGGGAGCCGCTCCTCGTGAGCGGCCGCTGAGGCGGCGCTTCCCGCGCCGTGGCGATCCCGCTGGCCGCGCGGCTGCTCGTGTCTACAGCTTCAGCTTCATCCCCTCGTGGCTCGCCACGAAGCCGAGCCGCTCGTAGAAGCGGTGCGCCCGCCGCCGCGCCTTGTTCGAGGTGAGCTGCACCCGGAAACACCCCCGCCGCCGCGCCTCGTCGATGGCCCATCGCATCATCGCCTCGCCGACCCCGCGGCCTCGCAGGCTCGGGTCCACGATGACGTTCTCGATCTGCGCCACCCGTGCTCCGCGGTTCGCCACGTACTGGATGATGGTCAGGTGGAACGCGCCGGCGACGCGCCCCTCGACCTCCGCGACGAGCAGCGCGTTGTTCGGATCTTCCGCGATGGCGGCGAGCGCCTCGCGGTAGCGCGGATCGAGCGGCGGGCCGGGGTGGTCCGTCTTCGCGTTGCCCTCGTCCGGGATCGAGAAGAGATGGACGATCGCCGGCAGGTCCGCCTCGGCGGCGCGGCGGATGGCGGGTACGAGCAGCGGCTGGCTCATGCACGCATCCTGCCACAACACACGGCGGTCTCGCACGGAATCAAGGAATCACGGAATCACGGCAGGAGCGGGGCAGGGGAGCAGAGGGGCAGAACAACAGACGAGAAGAAAAATAGAGATGCTGAGAATCAGCGGCGCAGGGAGCGGGAAGCGTGAATGAAAAGAACCGCGGGAGTCCTTCCTTTTTAGGCCCGTACGATTCGCCTTCATGCCCGAGTGTGATCTAGACACAGGCGATCAAGCCGTGCAGAGTCGACGCACCATCATGTCGACCCGGAGGACCGTGTAGATGCGCGTAGTCAACACAGCCGACATCCTCGCGATCGAGTCTCTCAAGGCGGATGAGCGCACCCTGCTGGGGCTGTTCAAGGAACTCCGGAAACATTCGGAGCTCTCGGCTTACCTGCCTGAAGTCTGCCACCTGTCCTTGCGATGGGTACGCCTGCTCGAAGGCCAGCCGCTCAGGCCTCGTGCGCTCCTCGGCAAAGGCATGATCGTCGTGACCGAAGGCTCGGGCGAGGTCATCGGGGACTCGCCATGCAGCGTCCAGGCGGGAGACGTCGTGATGGTCCCTCCCGGCGGGCTGCAGGGGCTCGTGGGCGGCGCGCCGGGCGGGCTCTCCGCGATATCCATCCATCTCGAGGAGCTCGACGAAAGCGAGCCTCGCTGGGACACGCCGTGTCTGTGCGCGGCGCTCGGGCGGGAGGACAGCGCGGACGAGGCGTCCCCGGATCGCGCCGTGTCCCCCGTGGATCTCCTCGTCGAGGAGAACGAGGTCCACGCGCGGGAGTTCGCGGGCAGCCCCTTGATGCAGCTCATCCGGTCCGAGCGCGCCCTCCGGGACGACGTGAAGCGGCGGATGCTCGGGGCGCTCCAGATCTGGTCGAACGCGTTCCAGAAGGTCCTGTGCGCCAGGGTCGTCTTCGAGTCGCACCCCGGGGCCATCGCGATCGCCGAGCGCCACCTCGCCGACGAGGTCGGGCACAACCGGAGGCTCTCCAGGATGCACGACCCGCGGAGCTCGCCGTCCTGGGACCGCGGCATCGCCGCGGCGTCGTCGTGGTTCATCGAGCGGATGGGCTCGGCGTCCACCGAGGAGCGGACGGTCCTCGTCCACTTCGTCATCGAGCGCTGCGCCGACATCCTCCTCACGGCGGCCCAGCAGATCTTCCCCGACTCGGACTACTTCGCGACGCACGCCGAGGTGGACGCCGAGCACTTCAAGCTCGGGCACAGCCTTCTGAAGGGCTTCCCCGGCCTGGAACTCGGCCCGCTGCGGGGCGCGCTCACCGAGGGCTGGCAGATGATGAACCTGATCTGCCAGCGCATCAGCGACATCGCCGCAGGGGAAGGCGTCGCGGCTACCGAGATGCCGGCGGGCGGCGCGAGCGCAGGCGAGCTCGCCCGCGATTCCCGGCGCGAGCTGACGGCCGTGCTGGATGGCCTCTACGGCGGTGCGATGTGAGCCGCTGAAGCGCCGAGGGAGAGGGAGAGCCCTTCGCTCTCTCCTCTCCCTCCCGCTCCTGGCGCGCGTGCCCTTCGTGACGCGCGGCGCGCCGCGCGACCGGCGCTAGCTCGAGGCCTTCACCACGTCGGTGATGCCCTGCACGCTCTTCGCGCTCTTCGCGAGCATCTCCTTCTCTTCTGCGGTCAGCGGCAGCTCGACGATCTTCTCGATGCCCTTGCCGCCGAGGATGACCGGCACGCCCATGAAGATGTCCTTGTAGCCGTACTCGCCGTCCAGGTAGGCCGCGACGGGGAGCAGCCGCTTCTGGTCGAGCAGGTAGCTCTCGGCCATCGCGACGGCGCTCGAGGCGGGCGCGTAGTAGGCGCTCGTCCCCATGAGCTGGACGATCTCGCCGCCGCCCTTGCGGGTCCTCGCGATGAGCGCGTCGAGCTTCTCCTTGCTGATGAGCTCGGTCGCGCGCACGCCGTTGATCGTGCACGCCGACGGGATGGGCACCATGTCATCGCCGTGGCCGCCGAGGACCATCGCGCGCACGTCCTTCACGGACACGTTCGCCTCGCGCGCCAGGAACAGCTGGAAGCGCGCGCTGTCGAGCACGCCCGCCATGCCGAGCACGCGCTCGCGCGGGAAGCCGGTGCGGCGCTTGAACTCGTAGACCATGGCGTCGATCGGGTTCGAGATGACGATCACCAGCGCGTTCGGGCAGTGCTCCTTCGCGCCGTCGGCCACGCTGCGGATGATCGGCAGGTTCGTCGCGACCAGGTCGTCACGGCTCTGGCCCGGCTTGCGCGGGATGCCGGCCGTGACGATGAGGACGTCGGCCCCTGCACAGTCGGCCCAGCTCGAGGTGCCCTTGATCGAGGCGTCGTAGCCCAGCACGGCGCCGTTCTGCTCGAGGTCGAGCGCCTTGCCTTTCGCGAAGTCCGTCTTCTGGGGGATGTCGAACAGCACGACGTCCCCGAGCTCCTTGCGCGCGATGAGGGCCGCGAGCTCCCCGCCGATGTTGCCGGCGCCGATTAGGGCGATCTTTCTTCGGTTTGCCATGGGCGGCCCTATTACCACCCCCCCGGCCGGAGACCAACGGGGCTCCAGGGCGGGCGCGGGGGAGTGAACTCGGCCGGCGCCTTCGAAACCTGTCGACTCGGCCCGCGAGCCCGGGTAAGCCGCGCCCCATGGTCACCGAGGACGATCTGCGCACCGCGCTCGGCAGGGTGCTCGAGCGCACCTCGCTCGCGGGCCCCTTCGCCCGCTACGAGGGCAAGGTGCGGGACTGCTACACGACGCCGGACGGCCGCCGCCTGCTCGTCGTCACCGACCGCATCAGCGCCTTCGATCGCGTGCTCGGCACGCTGCCGCTGAAGGGCCAGGTGCTGAACCGCCTGTCCGCCTTCTGGTTCGAGCGCACGCGGAGCGTCGCCCCGAACCACATGATCTCCCAGCCCGACCCGAACGTCCTCGAGGCGATCGAGTGCACGCCCCTGCCGGTCGAGATGGTCGTGCGCGCCTACGTGACGGGCGTGACCTCGACAAGCATCTGGACGCACTACGCGCGCGGCGAGCGCGTCTTCTGCGGCCACCGGCTCCCCGAGGGCCTCCGCAAGAACGAGCGGCTGCCGCGGCCCATCCTGACGCCGAGCACCAAGGCGCCGAAGGGCGGGCACGATCTCTCCGCCTCGCGCGAGGAGATCCTCGCCCTCGGCACGATCGCGCCGCGCGACTTCGACGCCGCCGCCGAGATGGCCCTCGCGCTCTTCGAGCACGGCGCCCGCGCGTGCGCGGAGCAGGGGCTCATCCTCGTCGACACCAAGTACGAGTTCGGCAAGGACCGGGACGGCAACATCGTCGTCATCGACGAGATCCACACCCCCGACTCGTCCCGCTTCTGGTTCGCCTCGTCCTACGGCGAGCGCTTCGCGGCCGGCGAGGACCCGGAGTCGTTCGACAAGGAGTACGTGCGCCGCTGGCTCGCCGCGCGCGGCTTCCAGGGCGACGGGCCGATCCCCGCGATCCCGGACGAGGTCCGGATCGAGGCGTCCCGCCGCTACATCGAGGCGTTCGAGCGGATCACCGGGACGGCGTTCGTCCCCGACCTCGAGGACCCGGCGGTGCGCATCCCGCGCAACCTCGGGGTGTGAGGCGGGCGCGGCCGCGCCCATGAATCGTCGCGGGGCGCAGGTGCGCACCGCCGTTGCAGAAGATCGCGCCGTAACCCTCGCCCCTGCCCTCGCGGGCCGGCGGCTCAGGCCTCGGGCGCGACGAGCTTCTTCGCCCAGAGGATGGCGTCCTTGCGGGCGCGGCCGACGACGAGGTGCCGCGCCAGCACCGCCGAGCGGCGGAAGCCGTTCGCGAGGAGGGCGGCGCAGAGCTCCTGGTCGTCCGCGGGGGCGAAGGTGAACGTGCTCACGGCCTTCTCCTCGACGAGGCGCTCGCAGAGCGCGCCGATCGCGGCCGTCGTCGCGAGCCGCTCCGCCTCGTGGCGCGGCGGGCACAGGAGCTCCAGGAACGAGTTGCCGAAGCACGACTGCATCTCCCACGCGGCGTGCAGCGTGAAGCCGCCCCGCGCGGACAGCACGTAGCCCGTCCGCACCGCGTCGCGCCCGAACGGCTCGAAGCCCGTCAGCGCCCGCCCCGCCCGCTGCGCGGCCGCGACCGCGCGCCGCAGCTCGACGCCGCTCGCGGGCGCGATCTTGATCGCGGGCAGCGGCCGCCCCTCGGCCTCCCGGAGCAGCCGCCTCGCGCGGGCGATCGTGCGCTCCGCGAGCAGGACCGCCGGAGAGGCCGCGACGTCGTCGCCCTCGCCGCCCTCCTCGCCGTCGCCGCTCGTGCGCAGCCGCGACGTCATCTCGGACACGACCGCCCCGAGGATCCAGGCGTCGCTGCGCTTGTAAAAGCCGGGGATCGACCCCTCCCGCGTGAACCCGAGGCGGGTCCACGTCGGCACCTCGTCGCGCTCGACGAGCGTGAAGATCTTCTCGACCCCCTCGCGCTTGGCGGTCGACAGGACGAAGCTCCGCTTGGACGGCGTGGGTCCCGCGCGGAAGTCGACGATGCGGAGCGTCCGGTGCCGCCGATTGACCAGGAGACAGAGCGAGACGGAGTCGTTCCGGAACAGGAGCTCGTCGACACCGCTGCTCGCCGTCGAAGACAAGTTTGTCGCTGCCATACCCCCTCGCGCTCGACGCAGGCGTGAAGCCTCGGATCAGATGTCTATTGCAGAATTGCAAATTGCAGATCTGCAATGCCCCCCCTAGCAGTCGAGGCTTACAGCGTCAACGATGTCGGCGGGATCGCGGTGAGGAGGGGCTCAGGGGGTCGCGGCGAGCCGGCTCGCGTCGGTCGACTTGACCCCGAGGGCCACGAGCGCCTCCTGGAGCCGGGAGCGCTGGAGGGAGATGCGGGTCGGCATCCCTCCGGAGATCTTGAACGTCTCGAGGAAGTTCACCCCGCTGTCGAACCGGGCAGCGAAGGTGATGCTGTCGTTGTCGACGACGACGGAGATGGGCGCGCGCTCCTGCCCGATGAGGAGGAGCAGGGTCTTGTCGTAGGCCCCGCCCCGCTGGGAGGCGTCGACGAGGACGAGGCCCGGCTCGACGCGCTCGTAGCGGAGCGCGATCCGGCGGGTCTCGGCTTCCATGGTGGCGAGCTCGGCGCCGGCCTGGTCGATGGGAGTCCAGAGCGACGGATCGGAGAGGCCTGACGCGAGGTGCCGGACGATGAGGCCGAAGAGGGCCTGATCGCGGGGGCGGGCGCGGAGCGCGCGGTCCATGCGGGTGGCGGCCGGGCCCGGGACGCCGATGCGGGTGTCGATGGCGCGGGCGTCGTCGTCGCAGCCGGGGTAGGGCTCGACGCCGCCGCGCATCCACTTCGCGCCGCTGGCGAGGCCGTCGAAGTCGACGTGGCAGACGAGGGTGTCGACGCGCCCGGCGCGGGCGACGAGCTCCGGCGTGATCATCTCGGGGCAGGCGCCGTGCTCGGCCTTGGTCGACAGGACGAAGCGGGGGTCGCCGGCGAAGCGCGCGTGGTGGGCGCTGTCGTGGTGGTCGACCCAGGCGGCGAGCCGCGGCCCGAGGTCCTGGATGAGGGGGAGCGTGACCGTCTCGAAGCTCTTGCCCCCCGCCTCCGAAGCGAAGGCGATGTCGAGAACGGCGACGTTGCCGCGCAGATCGCGGGCGCGGGGGAGCTTGCGAGGGGAGGCGAAGGCGAGATCGAATCCGTGCATGGCGTGGCTTCCCGGAGAGGCAGGTACCGTCCAGCCGGGCGACCCGGCGCGTGCCGCGGCGGGCGCCCTGCTCCATACACCCGAAACGGTCGAAGCGCTGCGGTGGAGGACCTTTCTCGGGCGAGGCCTGAATGTTCCGCTAGGATGATCCGACCAACGGCAGGGGCGGCTCGGCGTGCCGGGCGGCCCCGCAGTGAGTGCGCCGCCGCGCAGAGCAGGCCGGCGGTTCCAGGGAGACTCGACAGCTGGGGACCGCGCTCGGGCTCGCCGCGCGAGCGGGGCTGCCGGCCTGTGTCGGAGGAAGTGGATGAGAAGCGACGTTCTGGGACTCGGTCTTCTGGCTCTTGGGGGGGTGCTCTGCGTGGGGCTCCCGGGCACGCCGGCCGTCTCCGAGGCGAAGGCAGAGCCCGCCCAGGTGGTGGTGTCGGCCGCGCAGGTGACGGGGGCGGCCGCGCAGGCGACCGCGACGGTCGGCCAGGCGGTGTCGGGGCCGGCGTGCAAGCTGAAGGGGACGGCGCCGGTGCCCAAGGGCGCCCGGCTGCATGACGCGCCGAGCGGCGGCAGGACGGTCGCGAGCTTCACCGGCGCGCTGGTCCCGATGACGCTGAGCGCGATCCCGGCGGATCCGGCGGCGGGCCGCGCGCGGCTGAGCACGTCGGACAGCTCGCCCGCGCTGCGGATCGACGGCTACATCGCGCCCTCGGACGTCGCGGTGTTCACGACGCGCGACATCCCGGTCATCGCCGGGCACGTGTGGATCTCGAGCGCGCAGAAGGTGAAGCTCGTCGCGGCCACGGGCGACTCGCTGCGCGCGGAGCTCTCGATCTCCGGGTCCGAACGGCAGACAGCGAAGGCCTCGGCCCCCTGCGACGCCTTCGCGCTGCAGCGCGGCGTCTCCACGAAGATGGAGATCCCCGGCAGCGCCCGCGGGTACCTGATGAAGACGTCGACGATCGAGCTCTTCGATCGTCCGGACGGCGACGTGATCTTCACGCTGAGGATGCTGGAGGGGACGGCCCAGCTCTTCTGGAGCACCGAGGCGAAGTCCGGCTTCGTCCACCTGATGTCTCGGGGCGACCTCACGATCGACGCCTGGGCGCGCCTCAAGGATCTCGAGCCGCTGAAGAAGGGCGAGATGATGGACCAGTACATCCCGCCGACGACCGCGGTGGCCGGCGCGCAGCTCGCGCTCGACAAGGCGCCGCCGATCGTGAAGGCGACGAGGGCGATCCCGGTCCGCGCGCGGCGCGACGAGAAGGAGAAGCCGATCGGCGAGATCGAGGCCGGCGCGGAGATCTACCTGCTCGAGACGGTGGCGGGCTGGACCAACGTGCTCCCGAAGGCGCTCGGGATGACGCCGCCGGACGAGGGCGGCTTCTGGATCCCCGCCACGGAGACGCCGAAGTAGCGAGGGCGCGCGGGCCCGCTGTGCGCGGCGGGCCCGCCTGGACGACGCGCCGCAGCGCCGGTCCGGGGGGAGCGGCGCTGTGCTCGAGGCGTCAACTCTCGATCAACTCTCGAGCGGTTTCGCCGCGCCGGGCGACTAGGATGGCGCGCATGTCCAGCTCGCCGTTTCGTTTCCGGCGGCCTCGCCTTGGCGCGGCGGCCGGGGTGATCGCAGCCTCCGCGGCCGTCGGTGGCAGCGCCGCCGCGCAGGCCGCGCCCGTGGTGCTCCCTCACGCGGCGGGCCAGCAGGCGCTCGCTGTCCGCATCGATCCGGGCGGGGTCACTGCCCGCGCCTGTCCTGCTGCGGCTGCGTGCGCGCCCGACGGCGGCAAGGTCCTCGCCGTGCCGTCCGAGGTGGCGCCGCTGCTCGGCGGCGCGCGCGTCGTGCCGGTCACCCTGGCGGACGGCAAGCGCCTCGCCAAGATTGAGGTATCGGCCGGGGGAAAGCCGGCGGGCGCCGGCGCGTCGGAAGGCGCGAGCGGCAGCTGGGTGATGCTGCTCGCGGCGCCGCTCGCGGGGAAGGGGGCGGAGCCGCTCGTGCTCTGGAGCGGCTGGACCGGCGTCGCCACAGGGGAGCACGGCGAGGGCCGGAGCGACGCCGTGGTCGTGGAGCCGATCGGCGGCAGCGGCAGCCGTGTGCTCGTCGGGCAGCTGCGAGACGACGTGACCCTCTGCGGGCGGCCGGCGCTGGTCGGCGCGAGCGAGGTCGATCCCCGGACCATGACGCTCCTGAAAGGGGCCAGCTTCCAGAACCTCTCGGCGGAGGAGCGGCGCGCCGCAGGCAAGGTGGTCGCCGAGCGCCGTGACGCCGACGCGGCGGCGGCCGCCTTCCGGCTGCTGCGCCCGACCGCCGCGTCGAGCGCGGTCGGCAAGCGCTTCGCGGAGATCGCCGACGGCGACCCGAAGACCGCGTGGTCCGAGGGCAAGGCGGGCGCGGGCCGGGGCGAGTTCGTGTCGTTCTCGTCGGCGGACGAGGTCGGGATCACGGGCCTGGGTCTGCGCATCAAGCCGCCCGACGGCGTCGAGGGCGGCGCCGCGCCGCGCACGCTCTTCGTGGCGACGCCCGACCGGCTCTTCCAGGTGAGCCTGCCCGATGACGCGTGGCTCAAGGAGTCCGCCGGCTACGAGGTGAAGCTCCCCGAGGAGATCAAGGCCTCGTGCATCGCCGTCGTGCTCGACGATGCGTACGCGCCGGCGGGGGCCGGGGGGGGCCGCGGCGCGCCCTCGGCGCCGGAGGTGCGGGTCACGATCGCCGAGGTCACGGCGCGCACGGCGTTCGACGGGCAGGGCCCGGCGGCGCTCGTGGGCGCGCTCGCGGGCGGCGGCGAGCGATCCAGGGCGGCGGCGGCGCTGCTCGCGCGCGGCGGACCGGAGGCGGTCGAGGCGGCGATCGCCGGCTATGACAGGCTCGATTTCGCGGGCAGGCAGCTCGCCCGGGGCGTGATCGACACGGCGCCCTGCGCGATGCAGATCCCGTTCCTCACCGCGCGGCTGGCGTCCGGCGCGGCATCGGCTGCGCAGCCCCCGCCCGGCGCGGCATCCGCGGGGCGCGCGTCCGGGGTTGCATCGGCCGCGCCGGGGCGCGCCGCTCGCGCTGCGCCGCCCGAGCTCGATCCGGAGCTCCACCACGCGCGCGATCGCATCCGCCGTTGCGGGCGCGCGGCCGCGCCGGCGCTCGCGGAGATCGTGAAGGCGGGCGCGGCCGCGGCCAGGGTCGCGGCGGCCCGGGAGCTCGCGCTCGTCGCGCCGGCCGAGGCGATCCCGGCGCTGCTCGACGCCCTCGCCGGGGCGCGCGGCGCGGCGCGGAGGGAGCTCCGGGCCGCGCTCGCGCTGGCGGCGCGGAGCGAGCGGGCCGCTTCCGTGGTCGAGGAAGAGGTGCAGATCGAGCGGCTCCGCGCCCGGCCGGAGGACGCGCAGCTCGATCTGCTGCGCGCGCTCGGGCCGGCGCTCGGGCGGGTGAAGGGCGGCGGCGCGGCGTTCCAGGCGCTCGCTTCGGCGGGCGGCGCGCCCTTCGAGCGGCGTTACCTGCTGCAAGCGCCGGCCGCGGCGCTCGCGCGCGGGGGCGAGGCGCCGGCGGAGGCGTACCTCCGGGCGTCGCTCCGGAAGGACGCGGACGCGCACGTGCGCCTCCGCGCGGCCGAGGTCGCGGCGGACGTGCCGTCGCTCGCGCAGGACCTGCTCGCGGCGGCCTCCGATCCGGACGCGCGCGTGCGCGAGGCGGCGATCGTGGCGCTCGCGCGCGCGGCCGCTGCCGGCGCGAAGCTGCCCGCCGGCGCGGCCGAGGCGCTCGCGGCGCGGCTCGCCTCGGACCCGTGGACGTTCATCCGGGGCGGCGCTGCGCTGGCGATCGGCGCGATGCCGGCGACGGCGGCGGGCGACCGGGCGCTCGTCGGGGCGCTCGCCGACAGCTCGCCCGAGGTGCGCCGGCACGCGCTCGACGGCCTCGGCGCGCACCGCGCGACCGCGCACATCGAGGCCGTGCGCGACCGGGCGGAGGACAAGGAGGAGGACCTCGAGGTGCGCGCGCGGGCGATCCTCGCGCTCGGGGCGATGTGCGACGCGAGCTCGGTCGATCTGTGGACGCGGCTCGCGCTCCGCGCGAAGGCGCCGATCGGCGAGCACGATCAGCGGCTCGGCTCGGCGGCGCTCGCGGCGCTCGGATCGGTGCACCCGGCGGATCTGCCCGCGCGCCTCAAGCCGCTGCTCGACAAGGACACGCCGCACGGCCTGCGCGAGGCGGCGAGGGCAGCGCTCTCCGCGGCGCCGCAGTGCCGCCGCCGCTGACCGAGAATTGAAGGCCAGCAGGCGGGCGGCAGGCCGCCAGCGATGCCCCTCGCTCTCCGCTCTCCTTCATTGGCCAACGAAACGCATGCTCAACCTTCACAAGCTGGTTCGGGATGCGCTTCTGGACGACGCCACGCACTCCCGGACCCTGCGAGCCTGCCTCGAGGGGGACGGGGCGCGCGCCTTTCGCTACTTCGACCGGATCCTGCGCAGTCGTGAAGCCTACGCCAGCGTCGGTCTCGATCTCACCGAGTTCTCTTCGCTGCTCCCCTTCGATATCTCCAGTCTGTCGACCCCGCTCCTGGTTTGTCTCCTCACGAGCTCCGCCGGCCAAACCGCGCAGCTCATCGGCGCGCTCGCGGTCCTGTCAGAGTTCGGCCGCGAACAGGATCGACCTCTCATCGAGACGTTCGTGAAGGACAAACGCGCAAGGGTCGCCGCCGAAGCAGCTCGCGCGCTTCGACTTCTGGGATAGCCCCTTCCGACCATGGCTGTTTCATCGTGAGGGCGTCAGCGCTCACCTCACGACGCGTCCTGCCCGCCGCGGCAGCACCGCGCGCGCGCGAGAGAGCCACTCGACGAGCGACGTGGCGTCCGGGGGGACGGCGTCGAGGTCGGCGTCCTCCGCGACGCGCACCATGGCGGCGCCGTCGCCCGGCATCATGCCCTTCGCAGCGAGCATCGCCTGCGCCCTGAGGGGCGACATCTCCTCGGTCGCCTTCTCGCCGAGCAGCGCGAGGATCCAGCCTCCGAGCGCCGGCGCGGCCACGCCGCCGATCACGTCGGGCGGCGAGGACAGGGCCGACGAGACGCGCCGGATGCCCTCCGCGATCGCCTCGCGGCGCGCCGGATCGCGGTCGATGTCGCGGGCGAACGCGAGGATCTCGCACCCGGCCTCCTGCGCGTCGAGCGCCGCGCCAAGCACGTGGTGCGTGTCCTCGTGGGCCGCGCCGCGCGCCTGGTACTTCCGGATGCTCTTCCACTCGCGGGCGCCGCCGACGACCCATCCGCTCGGCTGGACGCGGGAGAGCAGCGTGACGAGCACGCCGGGGTGCTTGTCCGACTGGTAGGCGGGCGCTCCGGCGCGGCTGCCCAGCTCGCCCTCGCCCTCGCCGACAAGGAAGACCCGGATCCGATCGGGCGCCTTCATCACGGCCGCGGCCCTCCGCCGAGGAGCGGCGCCTCGTCCCCGCCGTTGGCGTAGCTCAGCCAGAGCTCCCCCAGCGCGTACACCCTCGCCCGATCCTCGAAGCCCGGCGTGTCCAGGATGCGCGTTGCCCTCATCCCCCGCTCGCCCGCGCGGGTGACGACCGTGACCTCCTCCGGCTGCAGCTCGTTCACCACGAGCGGGCTGTGCGTCGCGAGGAGGACCTGGGTCTTCTCGGAGACGAGGCGCAGCGCGCGCATCACATCGGCGATGCGCGAGGGGTGCAGCCCGTGCTCGGGCTCCTCGACGAGGAGCAGGGGCGTCGGATCGAGGTGCGGCAGCGCCGCGAAGGCGAGGTAGTACAGCATGCCCTCGCTCATCAGCGACGCCGGCACCACGGCGCCGCCCTCGAGCTTCACGCCGATGGCCTTCGTCGTGGAGCTCGGGTTGGCGAGGTGGAGGCTCTTCACGCTGGGGAACAGGCGGGTGAGCTCCTGGTTCAGATCGACGTACGCTGACAGGTCGCGGCTGATGACGGCGTCGTAGACGGCCGGCAGGCCCGTGCCGCGCTCGTCGGCGAAGCAGAGCGGGTGCCCGTCGGGGATCAGCGGGTGCGGGGCCCTCAGCGCGTCGGGATCGAGGCGGAGCATCTGGGCCCCGCGCAGCGCCTGGACGATGTCCAGCGCAGGGCGCTCCGGGCTGGGCGCGCCGCCCGCGTCGTCGTCCCCGTCTGCGTCGTCGAGCAGGGAAGGGGGCTCGAGATCCCTGGGGAACGACATGGACCGGACTCGCCCCCCGGCGTCGAGCTCCACGCGCCACGTCGTGCACGCCGCCGACACCTCGAAGACGGCGCCGTCCGGGGCCCTGCTCGTGGGGCCGGCGCGCCCGAGCGTGTCCAGCGACGGCGCCCCGAGCGCCCGCTCGAGGACGGAGGAGAGCGTGCGGAGCGCCCGCAGCACCGTGCTCTTGCCGCTGTCGTTGGGCCCGATGAGCGCATGCAGCGGCGTCAGCTCCAGGGTCGCGTCCTGGACGCAGCCGTAGCCCTGGATGCGGAGCTGCTCGACGTAGGGTCGGTCCATCGAGGTTGACGCCAGCATAGCCGCTCGCTCGGCAGCAAGGAACTTGGCCCGTCCTCGCCAGCCCCTCTACGCCGCGGTCATGCGCCGCCTCCCGTCGATCGCGCTCGTCGCCCTCATCGCGCTCGCCGTCCCCGTGGCGAGCGGCCTCGGCGAGCGGCACGCCAGCGCCAGCGTCGCCTATGAGTCGCCTTACACCTTCGAGCAGACCTTCGGCACGGCGCTGCGCCTCGTGCGCGTCGATCTCGGCTTCAAGATCGTCGAGAAGGACGTCTCCAATGGCTATCTGCTCTTCGAGTACCGGAGCCCGGAGAGCGGCGGCAGGGTGACGCAGGGGGCGATCGAGGTCGTGGACGGCCGCGCCGGGGTGCACGTCGCCGTGCAGCTCCCGGCGATGCCGCAGTACCACGAGCAGGTGCTCCTCGACGGGCTCGTGAAGAAGCTCACCGACGAGCACGGCGACCCGCCGAAGAAGGCGCCCGCGGGCGGGGGCGCACCTCCCCCTGACGCGGGCGCGCCCTTGCCCGACGCGGGCGCGCCCTAGCCGCGCCGCACGTACTCGAAGTCGACGGGCTTGCCCTTGAGCCCCTTCGTCGGCGCCGCGATCCAGTTCGCCATCTGCTTCGGATCGAACACCGGCTTCTCCATCAGGCTCCGCACGTAGGCCTCGTCGCTCGCGGTCGGCAGCCACGCGTCGCGCCGGCGCTCCCACGCCTCCTTCGAGAGGGGGTTGCCGTCGACGTCGAAGTGGAGCCCCGCGTAGATCCCCGAGCTCCGGTGGAAGCGCCGGCTCGGCAGGCTCAGCTTGAACGACACGCCGGACGCCTCGATCACCCGGTTCATCTTGTCGATCCCGCGCTGCGAGTCGGCCACGTACTCGTCGCGCAGCACCTCGTTCATCGCGTTCCTGAGCGGCACCTCCTCGCGCCGCCAGCCGGTCACCGCGCCGCCCCCGGCGGCGGGCACGTGCGGTACATCGATCACGTAGACGCCGTCGAGCGCCCGGTGGTCGTCGTACGACGCCTCCTTCGCGCGGCCCTTCACGCTCGAGGCGAAGAACGACGCCGCGTTCGACGAGATCTCCCCGCCGAAGAGGTCCAGCGACAGCGAGTACCAGAGGTTCAGGTACTTCTGCATCGTCGGTAGATCGATGCCGCCCTCGGCGCGCGCGTCCTCGTTCGCGTTGCGCTTCATCAGCTCGCACGTGCGCTCGACGATGCGGAGCAGGCCCGTCTCGCCGACGAACATGTGGTGCGCCTCCTCGGTCAGCATGAACCGCGTCGTGCGCGACAGCGGATCGAAGCCGCTCTCCGCGAGCGCGAGCAGCTGGTACTTGCCGTCGCGATCCGTGAAGTAGGTGAACATGAAGAACGAGAGCCAGTTCGTGCACGGCTCGTTGAAGGCGCCCAGGATCCGCGGCTTGTCCGGGTCGCCGCTGCGCCGCTCCAGGAGCGCCTCCGCCTCCTCCCGGCCGTCGCGGCCGAAGTGGCTGTGCAGGAGGTACACCATCGCCCAGAGGTGCCGCCCCTCCTCGACGTTCACCTGGAACAGGTTCCGCAGGTCGTAGACGCTCGGGCAGCTCTGGCCGAGCAGCCGCTGCTGCTCCACGCTCGCGGGCTCGGTGTCTCCCTGCGTCACCACCAGCCGCCGCAGCATGTTCCGGAGCTCCCCCGGCACCTCTTGCCACGCCGGCTCGCCCAGGTGGTCGCCGAAGCCGATCGTCCGGTCCGCCACCCGATCCGCGAGGAAGATGCCCCAGCGGTACTCCGGCATCTTCACGTAGTCGAAATGCGCCCACCCCTCGTGATCGACGCTGATCGCGGTGCGCAGGTAGATGTCGTCCGCCTGGAAGCCCTCGGGCCCCGCCTCCCGCCACCAGTCCAGGAACTTCGGCTGCCACGCCTCGAGGGCGCGCTGCAGCTTCCTGTCCGACGCGAGATCGACGTTGTTCGGGATCCTCTCCGAGTTGACGACCGCGCTCATGTCCGCCTCCAGTCGAATTCGGGGCGCTCCGGCCGCCCGTACACCGTCAGCGCGCCCCGCTGGCCCACCGCGTTGGGGCGCTGGAAGATCCAGTTCTGCCAGGCCGACAGCCGCGAAAAGATCTTCGTCTCCATCGTCTCGGGCCCGCAGAAGCGCAGGCTCGCCTCCATCCCGGTGAGCGCGTCGGGCGACAGGCTCACCCGCTCCTCGATCGCGAGCCGCACCTCGTCGTCCCAGTCCATCGCGTCCGGCGCGAAGGTGCAGAGGCCCTCGTCCAGCGCCTCCTCGGCGGACAGGAGGCCCGTCTTCTCCTTCAGCGCGGCCACGCGCTCCGGCGCGCCGAGGAAGCGTGACGCGAGCCGCGTCAGGCCGTTCGACATGACGAGCGGACCGAAGTTCAGCGAGCTCAGCGCAATGGACGCGGGCGACGCGGGCGACGCGGGCGCCCCTGCCTGCCCCTCGTCCCCTCCGCCGTCCAGCATGTAGGAGCGGTCCGCCGCGAGGGCGAGCTCGAACAGGCTCCCCGCGAAGCAGGAGCCCGGCTCGATCAGCGCGAACACGCTGCGCGCCGTGAGGTCGAGCCGCTTGAGCACGCGCCGCATGTGGAGCAGCACCTCCTTCACGAACCAGTCGTCGCGGCTCGCCCACAGCGCCTCGTCCGCGGCCCGCACCGCGGCGGGAGAGCCGTACGTCCGCAGGAGCACGAGGCCCACCGTCGGGTGGTTGAAGCGGAGGTCGAGCAGCGCGTCGTCCAGCTCGCGGAACGCGCGGAGCGCCCACAGGTCCGCGCCCGCCCGGCGCATCCCGGCGGCGTCGGTCGACACTTCGCCTTCCGGCCCGAGCACGCGGATCTCCGCGGTCCTCGCGGCGCGGTCCACCTTCATCGACACGTGGCGGTAGTCGCAGGTCGACACGTCGCCCGCCGTGGCGCGCCGCGCCTCGAGCGGCGAGAGCCTCACCCCGGGCCCCGCCCTGTCCGGCGTCGCCGCCGCGAGCTCGGCGGCGCGCTGGGCCACCGCCTGCTCGAAGCGGCTCTTCGGGATCGATCGATCGACGAGGCCCCACTGCTCCGCGCGCTTGCCGCGCACCCCCTCGGCCAGCGTCGAGAACACGTCCGCGAGATCGCGCCGCACCTTGCGTTTGTCCACGAGCCGCGTGAGCCCCCCGGTCCCCGGGAGCACGGCGAGCAGCGGCGTCTCCGGGAACGAGACGGCGCTGCTCCCGTCGTCGGCGAGGAGGATCTCCTCGCACGCGAGCGCGAGCTCGTAGCCGCCGCCCGAGGCGACGCCGTTCAGCGCCGCGAGGTAGCGCTGCCCGCTCTCGGAGCACGCCTCCTCGAGCGCGAGGCGCGTCTCGTTCGTGAACTTGCAGAAGTTGACCTTGAACGCGTGCGTCGACGACCCGAGCATGTAGATGTTCGCGCCGGCGCAGAAGATCCGCGGCTGCGCGCTCGTCACGACGACCGCCTTCACCTCGGGGTGCTCGAAGCGCAGCCGCTGCACGATGTCGGCGAGCTCGATGTCGACCGCGATGTCGTAGCTGTTGAGCTTCAGCTGGTAGCCGGGCCGCGCCGCCGCGTCCTCGTCGACGTCCATCGCCACGCGCGCGATCGCCCCCTCGAACGAGAGCTTCCAGTGCCTGTAGCGGCCCGGCTCCGTCTCGAAGCGGAGGGGCGCGTCCTCGCCGGACGCGCCGTCTTCCCGGGCCCTGGTCTGCGGCGCCGGCGCCGCGGAAGGAGGAGAGGTGGTCGCTTCCATACCCGACGAGCCCACCACCGCGCCGGGGTTCAGTCAAGCAGTATAGTTCTTGTTGGACCGGCTGTCATGAAATATAGTGCATCGACGAGATGGCGTCCCGTCAGACATCGCGCAAGGCGCGCGCAGGCCAGGGGCCGGAGGCGGGCGCGGCGGGCGTCGCGGACGGCGCGCCGCCGATCCTCGCGCACCTCGGCGGTCGGCTCCGGCAGCGGCGGACGGAGCTCGCGCTCACCTTGCGGGAGCTCGCCGAGCTCGCCGGCGTGAGCGAGCGCTTCCTTGTGCTGCTCGAGAGCGGGCGGGCGAACGTCTCCGTGGTGCGGCTCGAGGACATCGGCCGCGCGCTGGGCACCTCGGCCGCCGCGCTGCTCTCGGCGGGCGAGCTCGGCGAGGAGGCGCCTCTGCGCGGCCGGTCGGCCGGCGAGGACGGGGGAGGGGCGGGCGAGCCCCTCGTCGCGCTGCTCGGCCTGCGCGGGGCCGGCAAGACAACGATCGGCGGCCGCGCCGCGGCGCGGCTCGGCGTGCCCTTCCTCGAGCTCGACGCCCTCGTGGCCGCGCGCGCGGGGATGAGCCTCGCCGCCCTGTTCGAGATCCATGGAAACGCCTACTACCGGCGGCTGGAGCGCGAGGAGCTCGCGCGGCTCGAAGGCGCGCGCGCCCACGGGATCGTGGCCACGGGCGGCGGCCTGGTGACCGATCCGGCGACCTTCGAGCGACTGAGGCGCTGCGCGGTGACGGTGTGGCTCCGGGCGACGCCCGAGGACCACTGGCGCCGCGTGGTCGAGCAGGGGGACGCGCGGCCCATGGCCAACCGGGCCGACGCCATGAAGGAGCTCAGGGCGCTCTTCCAGGCGCGGCGCGCGCTCTATGAGCAGGCCGACTTCGCGGTGGACACGTCGGCGCTCGGTCTCGCGCGCTCTGTCGATCGCGTGGTCAAGATCGCGCGTGAAGCTGGTAGAAGGAACGCGACGCGCTCGCCTTGAGTCGGGGGCGCGCTCCCCCTCCTTCCCATGTCCATGCCGCGCCTCAAAATTCTCTTCGTGGTGTCCGAGTGCGTCCCCTTCAGCAAGACAGGTGGTCTAGCCGACGTGGCGGGCGCGCTGCCGATCGCGCTCGCCGCGGCCGGTCACGACGTGCGCGTCGTGATGCCGGCCTACCGTGTCGCCAAGCGCTACCTCGCCCGCCAGATCGCGCTCACCGAGCAGCAGCCGGCGGGCAGCGAGGCCGTCGCCGCGCCGGCCGTCGCCGCGGCGGCCGCCGGCAGCGGGCTCGCCGCCTCGGCGGCCGACGCCGCCCCGTCGGCCGACACCGCCCCGTCGGCTGGCGCTGCCCCGGCGACCGATGCCGCCCCGTCGGCCGACGCGACCCAAGCCGGAGACGGCGAGCCCCCGGCGGAGCGCTTCGTGCCGCACCGGCTGCCGCTCTCGCTCGGCGTGCCCCTCGGCGGCGGCGAGGCGTGGACCGCCGTCTGGGAGACGCGCCTCGATCCCGGGGCGCCCGGCACACCTGCGCCCCGCGTGTACCTGCTCGAGCACGACGTGCTCTACGATCGCGACGGCATCTACGGCGACGCGCACGGCGAGTTCGGCGACAACCTCGCCCGCTACGCGCTCCTGTCTCGCGGCGCGCTGCAGCTCTGCCACGCGCTCGAGTTCTGGCCGGACATCGTCCACGTCCACGACTGGCAGTCGGCGCTCGTCCCGCTCTACCTCAACGTCCTCGAGCACCGGTCGCCGCTCGCCCGCGCCGCGTCCGTGCTGACGATCCACAACCTCGGCTACCAGGGCTGGTTCAACAAGGGACAGCTCCCCACGACCGGGCTCGGGTGGGATCAGTTCCACAGGTTCTGCCTCGAGGCGTACGACAGCATCAACCTGCTCAAGGGCGGCATCTACAACGCCACGCTCGTCTCCACGGTCTCCCCCAGGTACGCGCAGGAGATCCAGACGTGGGAGGGCGGCGAGGGGCTCGACGGCGTGCTGCGGGATCGCGGCACCGACGTGATCGGGATCCTCAACGGCATCGACGATTCCATCTGGAACCCCGCGACCGATCCCCACATCGCGGCGCCGTTCTCCGCCGAGGATCTTGGCGGCAAGCGCCTCTGCAAGGCGGCGCTCCAGCGAGAGATGGGGCTCGAGGAGCGCCCCGACGTCCCGCTCCTCGGGCTCATCAGCCGCCTGGCGACCCAGAAGGGGATCGACATCCTCGCGGGCGCGCTCGACCACATCCTCTCGCTCGACGTCCAGCTCATCGTCCTGGGCTCCGGCGAGCGCTGGGCCGAGGACCTCTTCTCGCGGATCTCCGGCGCGAGCGACCGCTTCCGCGTCTACGTCGGCATGAACGAGGGGCTCGCCCACCGCATCGAGGCGGGCGCCGACCTCTTCCTGATGCCGTCGCGCTACGAGCCCTGCGGGTTGAACCAGATGTACAGCCAGCGCTACGGGACGCTGCCGGTCGTGCGCGCCGTCGGCGGCCTCGACGACACGGTCGAGAACAACGTCACGGGCTTCAAGTTCGAGGAGATGTCGTCGAGCGCGCTCGGGAACACCGTCGCGTGGGCGGTGCACCTCTACCGCGCCGACCCGGCCTACTTCCGGTCGATGCAGCTGCGGGCGATGAAGAAGAACTTCGGCTGGGCGCAAGCCGCGCGGCAGTACGAGGCCCTCTACCGCCTCGCGATCGCCCGCCGGACCGGCCGCCCGTTCTGACCGCGCCCGCGCCCCCGGCGGAGGCGCGGCGCGATCGGCACGTGGGCGGCGCGCGCCTCCCTCGCGGGGAGCCCGCCCGGGCGGTCACTCCTTCTCGGGCTCGGGGGCGGCCGGCGCGGCCGGCGCGGCCGGCTGCGCGGTCCCGGCGGCCTCGCGCGTCGCCGCCTGGCTCTTCGCCATGAGCGAGCGGGAGAGCGCGCGGTGCTTCCCCTCGATCACCGACACGAAGCTCGTGACGACCGGCAGGAACAGGGCAGGGGAGGTGATCCCCTTGTCCGTCAGCTTGGGCTCGGCCGCCTTCACGTCGCGGATGAAGCCGGCGAGCGCGGGCTCCATGATCTTGGCCCACGGGTCGGTCTGGTGGGTCGAGCCGTACGCCTTGAGCGCGGCCGCGGACGTCTCCAGCTTCTGGAGCGCGGCCTTCTCCGCCGCCGGATCGACGTTCTTGCTGGCGAGGATCAGCATGAGCGCGCGCGCGTCCTCGAGGGCCGTGATCGCCTCCTTCTGGCCCGCTTCCGCCTTCGCGAGGTCGGGCAGGTGCGATGAGTGCCACGCGGACACCGCGAGGCCGAGCTTGTCGGAGTGCGCGTCGAGCTTCTGGAAGTCGGCGAGGAGCTTCGCGTGGAGCTCCTTGCCCTTCGCGAAGCTGTCCTTCTTGTACTCCTCGCGCTGGTAGTAGTTGGCCGCCGCGGCGATGTTCTTCGCCAGCTCGGTCGCGAACGGCGCGTACTCGGCGAGCGCGCCGTCGACGTCCGCCATGGCCGGCTCCTTGAGGCTGAGGGCGACGGTGCAGGCGCGCGCGTTGCGCTCGTGCGGCGCGCGCGCGCTGAAGTTGATCGGCCGGCGCTCGTCCGGCTTGCCAGGAGGGGTCGGCGCGCCCTTGGCGGCGGGGGCGCTGGTGCCGCCCGGCGCGGCGGCGGCGCCGGGCAGGCCGGCCGTCTTCGGCGCGGCGGCGGCGCCGGGCGCGGGCGGCTTCGCGGGGAGCGCGCCCTTCGCGGCGTCTCCGGCCTTCGCCTGATCGTCGTTGCCGAAGCTCGGGATCTTCTTCTCGCTGGGCTCATCCTTGCCGAGGCTCGCGAGGTACGCGTCGCGGGCCTGCTTCAGCGAGAGCGTCCCGAAGTAGCAGACGTCGACGCGGTACTCCTTCATCGACTGCGGGTCGACCTTCGCCATCGGCGACACGGGCGTCCGCAGGCTCGCCTTTCCCTTGTTCGTGTTCGCCGCCGCGGAGCTTGCCGGCTCCGGCTGGGGAGGGGGCGGGTCCTCCTTGCAGCCGGCGGCACCGCTGGCGACGAGCACGAGCGCGATAGAACAGAGAGACCTGACGGAAATCATTCGGTGTGCCTCCTCGGCTGGCGCAGGAACGGGCGCATCATGCCTAAGCCGGCGGCGCTTGCAACACCCGGCCAGGGGCGAGAACTTGCGGCCCTGGTCGGGAAAACCCCGCCCTCGGCACAAAACACGTGACGCCGCCCGGTTCTTCCAGGCCTCCGCCGGGGCTGTCCTTCCCCGGCCTCCGCTGTGGCTGACGAAACGTTCCGGGTCTAATGTCCGCCGCGTGAAGCTGCGAACCTTGACCCTGGACGAGCTGACCATCGACGACGAGCGCTCCTTCCGGCACGTCGCGCTCTACGACGATCTGAAGCAGGCACTCCGGCGCGACGGGTACCGCTTTCGCGTGCCCGAGGGCGATACGAGCTGGGATCGCGTCGTCTTCTTGAACCTGACGTTCTGGAGCCAGAGCGAGCAAGGCGACCTGATCGCCGGCGACCACCTCGCCGCCGACGTCGTCGCGCACGTCGCGTGGCACCACCTCGCCCACCGCGCGCTCTCGGCCGCGGGCGCCGGCGCTCCGCCCAGCGCTGAGTCGCTCCTGCTCGCCGAGGCCATCGCCAGCGCGTTCGATCTGTACCTCGTCGGGCGCCTCCTTGGGCATGCCCCCAGCTCCGACTTCCTGGCCACGCAGGTGCCCGCGATGGCCGAGGCGGCCGAGGCGGCTGGCCTCTCCGACGCCGGGTTCGAGGCGCTCCTGGAGAGCGTGGCCGGGAACCCGGAGCGCGCCTTCGAGGACCTCCGCGCCCTGCTCTTCGACGTCACGACGGCGCTCGTGCGCTGCGATCGCCTGAGCCGCGCCGCGGAGATCCTCGCCGGCTTCGACGCCCACCGGTTCGCGCCGCTCCTCCACCACTACGAGCTGTCGAACTGGATCCTGTCGACCCGCGCTTCCGGGTCAGCCCCCGTCCCCGATCCGGTCGCGCGCGCCGTCGACACGGCGCTGCGGAGCGCGCCGGTGTCGCTGGACTGGTTGGAGCAACGCTGGGTGCGCCCGCCCGCGCCCCTGCCGGCGCCCGCCGGCGAGCCCTCCGCCTAGGCGAATCCAGCGGGATCCGGCGGAATCCCGCAGCCCGGAGCCGGGCGGAGCGGGCGAGCCCGAGGACGACCGCCCTGGTCACCTGTGAAGAAGATTGCGCGTGCTGGCGAGCTGCGCGATTCTCTTCTCAAGGTGCAACTCGCCTGCTCTCTCTGCAGGACCTACGTGGAGATCGGTGTAGGACGCGAGATGCGTCCGTCCTTGCCGTTTGTCTGCAAGACGTGTCGCATGAAGAGCAAGCAGTCCGCTTCCGAGAGGGGTGAGCCACGGTCTTCCCCCTCGGGCGTTCCGAGCTCCGCGAGCGGACGCGACCGGCGGGAGCCGTCGAGCGAGCCGGAGCGCGCGAAGCCTTCCTCCGGGCGCCGCTCGGAGAGGGGGGCCGGGCTGTCGAGCGATGTGCTGGACGCCGAGACGACGCTCCCGGGCGCTGGCATCCAGCACCGGCTTGAGCCCGCAGGCGACACGGAGCGGCGCGCGGCGCCGGCGGCGGCCGGAACCAGGCGAGGGCTCACGCTCGCGGAGCGGATCGCGCAGCAGGAGCTGGACGCCGCGCCTGAGTCCAGCCCGAGGGCGCTGGATGCGTTCTACGCGGCGGCCGAGGCCTCGCTCGAGCACGCCGTCGTGACGCCGGACGGCGGGCTGGGGCGGCGCGAGGTCCCGGCGCGGCATCGGACGTTCGCCGGCCTCTCCTGGGACGACGCGCCCCGCGGCGGCGCGGCGCCGGCCGCTCGGAGCCCGTCCGCGCTCCCTCCCGCCGACTCGGATCCCGTCTCGATCCAGGACCTCGCGCAGATGCTCTCCCCGGGCGTCGAGCCGCCCTCGCTCTCGTTCGGCTCGCACGCCGTCGAGGAGGAGCGCGCGAGCCAGCCCGCGCCCGCGCTCGAACCCGCGGTCGTGCCCCGCGCGACCCCGCGCACGCCGGTCCCGGCGCGACCGCCGGCGCGGCGCGAGCAGCGCACCACGGCGCCGGTGGCGCGGCCCCGGGCCGCTGCTGTCCCGCGCGCAGGCGGCTCCGCGCGGCCTGTCGCGCCGCCGTCGGAGATGCCGCCGGCGCCGCTCTCCGAGATACCGTCGGCGCCGCTGTCCATCGACGAGGGCCGGCCGTCGTCGCACCGCTCGTCGCCCGAGCTCCGGCTCCAGGACGTGCAGGCGATGGCGGCGCTCGCCCCGCAGCCCATGCCGTCCGCGCGGCGCGCCCGGTCCGGTCCGAGCGCCGCGCAGCACGCCGATGCCTCTCCGGCGGACCTCGCCTTGCTGGGTTCGCTCGCCCCGTCGCCGGCCGCGGGCCCGCCGCGCGTCGCCGAGGAGCAGCAGCGAGACCGCGCCAGGTCCAAGGCGGCCGAGGCGCAGGGCGCCGCGGGAGAGCCGCGGGATCAGGGGAGCGACGAGCGGCCGTCGCACGAGCCGCTCGCGCTCACGAACCTCTCCCCGCGCTCGACCCCCCACGCGGCGGGCGGCGGGCCCGGCCAGACCGAGCCTCGCGGGCGCGCCGAGCGCAAGGAGACCTCGGGCCTGATCGACCTGCGCAGCATGGCGCCGCCGCCCGGCGAGGAGGGCGAGGCGCGCCGCAACGAGGACCGGGCCGATCACGAGATCCTGAGCATCAACAGCGGGCTGTTCGATGACGCCGCCGCTGGGCGGAGCTCGGACTCCTCGTTCCCCTCGCAGCCCGTCGAGCCCGAGCTCCTGGCCGTCGAGGGACACACGTCCTCCGGGGAAGAGACGCCGGTGCGCACCTCGATCACGGCCGGCTCCCTCGTGTCCGAGAAGCTGCGCTCCCTCTCGACGCCGGCGTCGCGGCAGAACATGGCGCTCGCCGGCTGGGTGACCGTCGTCTTCATCGTGTTCGGCGCTGCGCTCTACCTCGCGCAGGCTCACGGCCGCTCGTCCAGCGCCGTGGCGACCCAGAGCGCGCCCGCAGGCAGCGGCGCGCTCGTTGCGGCGCCGCCCGAGGTGCCGCCTCCGTCGTCCGCCGCGGCGGCGCCCGCTGGCCAGACCGCCGACCGGGAGCCGTCCCTGGACGACGAGCCGGTCGCGGAGCCGCCGGCCGCCGCTCCCGGCCCTGCGGAGCAGGCGCTGGCCGCCTCCGCCAGCCCTGCCGGCGAGCCAGCGGCACCGCCGCAGCCCGCGCAGACAGGGGCTGCTCCTGGGGCCGCACCCGAGCCGACCGCCGCGCCGGCGTCGAGCGCCGCGCCAGCAGCGACCGCCGCGCCGGCGGTGAGCCCCGCGGCAGCGGCGCCCGCCGCGCCGGCGGCCACCGCCGCGCCGGCGGCGACCGCCGCGCCGCAGGCCAGCCAGAAGCCTGATGTACCCGAGCGCCCTGCCCGGGCCGCGGCGCCGAGCGAGCCCGAGCGCGCCAAGCCAGCGGGCAAGCAGCCGCCGCCGGCGCCGCTCCTTCCGGCGAAGGACGAGCCAGCGCGCTTCGATCAGAGCGCCGCGTCCGCCGTCCTCGCGTCCGCGGCGGCGGCGGCCGCCGGGTGCACCGGCGAGGGCCTCACCGGCACGGCCCGCGTGGCCGTCACCTTCGCCCCCACGGGGAAGGCCATGTCGGCACGCGTGGAGGGGGGCGACCTGGTCGGGACCGCCACCGCCGGGTGCATCGCCGGTGCATTCCGCGACGTCGCGGTGCCGCCTTTCGAGGGAATTCCGGTCACCGTCATGAAGCAGGTGAAGATCCGCTGACGACGGGTCGAAAGCTTTCTATCCTCCCGCCGCTGTGCTGGTCGCGCTTCGGGTCAAGAACTTCATCCTGATGGACGCCCTCGAGCTCCGGCTCGAGCCCGGGTTCAACGTGCTCACCGGCGAGACGGGCGCGGGCAAGTCCATCGTCGTGGGCGCGCTCTCGCTGGTCCTCGGCGGCCGCGCGAGCGCCGAGCAGGTCCGCCCCGGCGCGGACGAGGCGGAGATCGAGGCGCTCTTCGACGTGCGCGGCTCCGATCGCGCGATGGCGATGCTCGACGCCGCCGGCATCGCGAGCGAGGGCGAGCTCGTGGTCCGCCGCGTGGTCCAGGCGACAGGCCGCTCGCGCGCCTACCTGAACGGCCGTCTCTGCACCGCGGGCGAGCTCCAGGCGCTCGCCCCGGAGCTCGCCGACGTCGCCTCGCAGCACGAGAGCGTCGCGCTGACCGATCCGTCTACGCACCTCGGCTACCTCGATCGCTTCGGCCGCCTCGTGCCTGCGCGCAGCGAGCTCGCGGCGGACGTCAGCGCGCTCGAGGCGCTCACCGCCGAGCTCAGGGCCGCCCGCGAGCTCGAGCGCGGCCGCGGCGAGCGCGAGGCGTTCCTCTCCTTCCAGCTCCAGGCCATCGACGCGCTGTCGCCGCGCCCCGGCGAGCTCGCCGATCTCGCGGCCGAGCGCAACCGGCTCCGCCACGCGGGCCGCCTGCACGACATCACGCGGCGCGCCGCGTCCCGCCTCGATCAAGGGGACGACGCGATGTGCGACGAGCTCGCGCGCCTCGCCTCGGAGCTCCGGGCGGCGGCGGAGATCGATCCCGCGCTCGACGATGTCGCCCGCGCGGTCGACGGCTGCTGGACGGAGCTCAGCGAGGCGGCCCGCCAGATCGCCCGTTACGCCGAGCGCGCGGAGGCCGACCCGGATCGCCTCTCCGAGATCGAGGATCGCATGTACCGCCTCGAGGGTCTGCTGCGGCAGCACGGCCCGACGCTCGACGACGTGCTCGCCGCGCGGGCGCGCCTCGCGGCCGAGCTGGAGCGCCTCTCGGGGGTCGAGAGCCACGTCGCGGAGCTCGAGCGGCGGCGCGACGCCTTGCTCGCCGTCGCCGCCGAGCGCGCCCGCAAGCTCTCGGCGAAGCGGCGGAAGGCCGGCGAGAAGCTCGGCGCCGCGATCTCCTCGGAGCTCGCCGATCTCGGCATGGGCGGGGCGCGGGTCGTCGTGGACATCGAGCCGCACGGCGGCGACCGCGCCGAGCTGGTCGTCGACGGCGCCCGCCTCGGCCAGGACGGGATCGACCGCGTCGAGTTCCTCATCTCGCCCAACAAGGGCATCGAGCCTCGCCCCCTGCGCCGCATCGCCTCGGGCGGCGAGCTCTCGCGCGCCCTGCTCGCCCTGAAGCGGGTGCTCGCGGAGTGCGGGCCCGCCGGGCTCTACGTCTTCGACGAGGTCGACAGCGGCGTCGGCGGCGCCGTCGCCGACAAGATCGGGCGCGCGATCGGCGACGTGGCGCGCCACCACCAGGTGCTCTGCATCACCCACCTCGCGCCCATCGCGGCGTTCGCCGGCGCTCACTTCGTCGTCGCCAAGGAGAACGCGGGCGGCATCGCCAAGAGCTCGGTCACGCGCGTCGACAAGAAGGACCGCATCGCCGAGGTGGCGCGGATGCTGTCGGGGGCGAAGGTCACCGGCGCGTCGCTCAGGGCCGCGACAGAGCTCATCGAAGCGGCACGCCTATAGATCGACGGCGCACCCAGGGCGACGGCGTAGCCGAGGTGACGGCGTAGCCGAGGCGGGGCGCGTGGGGCGGATCAGCTCCGCGCGAGCGCGTAGTCGTTCAGATCGACGCGGATCAGGTCCTTCAGCCAGGGGTGCACCGTGATCGCGGTGCGGTAGAGCCCCTGGGCCATGCGCCGGTAGCTCGTGTGCCCCTGCTTCGCCGAGCGGAGCTCGATGACGTGGAAGAGCTCGCGCAGGTTCAGCGTCCAGAGGGTCCTCACGCGGAAGCCGAGCGGCACCGCGTACTGCGCCTCGAGGGGGTAGCGCTCCTCCATCGCGTTCCACACGTCGCGCGCGGCGAGCATCGCGTCCTGATACGTCTCGGCGTGGCCGAGATCCGAGAGGGCCTGCGGCGTCTCGAAGCCGAGCCGGCAGGTGAGCCGCTGCGTCGCCGGCGTCAGCATCCTGTGGCGCTGCAGGTCGCGGTAGGCGCCGTAGTCGAGCATCAGCTCGAAGGTCATCGTCGACGCCTCGAACGCGCGCGGCGGCGCGTCGTACGGGCCGCGCTTCTCGCACGCGGCCTTCGCGATCCCGATGAGCTCCGGCAACGTCGCGCGGTGGAGCGCGTCGCCCAGGTTGTAGGCGTGCACGCCCGGATCGCTGCCGTCGTACGCGAGCGCGAGCGCGACGCGCTCCAGCGCGTCCTTGTCGTAGCGCACCAGCCGGACAGGCTGGTTGATCACCATCGTCGCGCTCACGCCCTCCTCCGGCGGCGTGTAGACCCGCTTCATCGCCGCGGCGACGGAGGCCTGCAGCGTCTGCCGGAGCTCGTTCGGCGCGGCGTACTTCACGAGGGTCGGGGTCACGGCCAGCGCCGCCGTGTGCATGTCGCGGGCGACCCTGCGCACCTCCTCGAGCGGATGCGACAGCATCTTCGTGAGCAGGACCTCGAGCGCCCTCGCGTTCGCGGTGAGGCCGATGTTCGTCCGCGTCCCCGCCGGCAGGAGGCCGCGCAGGAGATCGCACGCCTGCGCGCGCAGCGCCCCCTTGTAGGCGGCGTCCGACATCTTCTCGGGCTTCGGCGAGCGCGCGCCGAGCTGCTCGGTCACCCTGGGGACGAGGTCGAGGTAGGTCGCGAAGAGCCGCTCGCTCGAGGCCTTGTATCTGGCGGCGTGCTCGGCGTCGAGCTCCGGCAGGTCGACGAACGAGTGCTGATCGAAGACCACGTAGCGCGTGCTCTTCTCCGTGTACGAGCCGAGCCGCAGGTCCTCGATCACCTTGGACGCGACGATGCTGACGTTCTCGATCGCGAGGTGCACCACGGCGTGCTCGGCGACCGACGCGTGGCCGTAGCCCACGACCCATTTCTCGTGGAAGCTCCGCGCCTTGTCCGACGCGAACGCGAGGCCCCGGCGCGGCCGGCCATCGGCCTCCGGGGCGACGTCGAGCTCCTCGTCGCCGAGCAGGCGCGCCAGGTTGGTGCGCAGATCGTCCCGGCTGCGCGAGTAGTACGCGAACAGGACGGCGATGACTTCTTCCGGCAGACCCGACAGCGAGAAGACGTCGGCCGTCGGGCTCGACACATACGGCGCGATTCGGGCACGCGACGCTTCGTCCAAGGCCATGCCCCTGCTTCTACTCCCAATCGCAGGCCGGACGGTCGACAAAACTCGGTTTCCGATCGACAGATCCGGGCCACGTCGGCGCACCGACGCGCCGGCCCTCGCGGCCGGGGCTGGCCGGCGCGCGCTGCCCGGGCGTGGTGAGCGTCGTCGGCGTGGTGAGCGTCGTCGGCGTGGTGAGCGTCGTCGGCGTGGTGAGCGTCGTCGGCGTGGTGAGCGTCGTCGGCGTGGTGAGCGTCGTCGGCGTTGTGCGCGTCGTCGAGCGCGCTCTGCGTCAGAGCGCTCGCGCCGCGGAGACGACGAAGGGATCGGGGAAAATCTCGCTGTTCGCGAGCGGCCGGTTGCGACGGGTCAGCACCTCGCAGCCGTTCCTCGTCACGACGATGGTGTGCTCGAACTGCGCCGACAGCGAGCGATCGGCCGTCAGCGCGGTCCACTTGTCTTCCTGGATCTCGACCTCGTAGGTGCCGAGGTTGATCATCGGCTCGATCGTGAAGCACATGCCGGCGCGGAGGCGGGCGCCGCTGCCGTACTTGCCGACGTGCGAGACCTGCGGCGCCTCGTGGAAGCGCCGCCCGATGCCGTGCCCGACGAAGGCCCGCACCACCGAGCAGCCCTCGCCCTCGGCGAACTCTTGAATGGCGGCCCCGATGTCGCCAAGGCGCGCCCCGTCCCGGACCTGGGCGATGCCGAGCTGCAGGCTGCGCCGGGACACCTCGGTCACGTGCTTCGCCTCGGCCGAGGGCTTGCCGATGTAGAAGGTCGCGGACGTGTCGCCGTAGAAGCCGTTGTAGATCGTGGTGACGTCCACGTTGATGATGTCGCCCGGAACGAGCACGCGGTCGCACGGGATGCCGTGGCAGACCACCTCGTTGATCGAGGTGCAGACGCTCTTCGGGAACCCGTGGTAGTTCAGCGGCGCGGGGTAGCCGCCGCGGCGGATCGTGTCCTCGTGGACGAAGGTGTTGATGTCCTCGGTGGTGATGCCGGCGCGGATCATCTCGCCGACGCCGAGGAGCGTCTCCGCAGCCATCTGTGAGGCCGTGCGGAGGGCGTCGACTTCTTTGACCGTCTTGATGCTCACGTTGCTCACGGCGCAGACAGCTCCCCGAGGACGACGGCCTCTTTGACGGCCGCGGCGACCTCCGCTGTATCAGGTGAAAGGTGCCAGTGGATCTCCGGCTCGCCGGCCTCGCCGGCGAAGCGCCGGATGAAGGCGATGAAGGTGAGCCCGCGGAGCCGCGCGTCGATCGCCTTCGCGACGCCGAACGCGCGGCTCTGCGGCCGGATGTGGAGCTCGAACGCCCGGTCCGGCGCCCGGGGTGTGGTCAGCGGAGGGTAGCCGACCTGGATCCCGAGGTGGTAGGTGCTCTGTTCGCCGATCGAGTCGACCGTCACCGTGTTGACGCGGACCCGCGCGACCACGTCTCCCGTCTGCGACCGCTCGCGGAGGAACGGGTCGGATCTGGGCGAGGGGCCGTCCAGCGAGAAGCCCACGGCGGCAGGCTCGATGTTGTCGTCGAAGACCTCGCGCGCGCGCCCCTCCCATGGGGGCAGGCCAGCCTGTGCATCGGCGGACGCCGCGGGGCGCTCGTGATCGGCGACGCAGCCGCCGGCGGGGCCAACGGTCGCCAGCGCGGCGAGCGCAAGGCGCAAAGGTGCAGCACCGGCGGCAGGCATCATCCTTGGGGCCAGAGCTCGTAGCACGTCGGCCGGTCCCTGTCAGGACCCGGCACACACCGGCTACATGCGCTGTCGAGGCTGTTTTGCCCTCGTCGCGATCCGCCTCGCGCTCGCTCTCCATCGATCCGGCCGAGCGATCGTCCAACGGCGGTCGACCCGGCTCGGTGCGGAGAACCTATTCTCCTGTCCTACCGCAGGTGCTAGCGTTCTCCGGCTTGCCGGGCTGGGTTTCCTGGCTTTTGCGATTGCACAGAGCGCAGGGACAGGGCCTGCGCCGGCTGGAGGAGGAACATGAAAGCGAAGAGGCTCCTGGGAGCGGCGCTGGCTCTGGGGCTGGGCCTTGCGGCGATCACGAGTGCGACCGTGGCGGCTGCCCAGCAGAAGCGGGGGACGAGCGGAGCGCCTGCCGCGGCTCCTGCCAAGCCTGCCGATACGCCGGCGACGAAGAAGACGATCGCGCTCACGCCTCCGGGCATCGCCTGGGGGATGACCACCAAGCAGGTGGCGGCGGTCATCGACAAGATGCTCGATGAGGCGTACGTGCCGCGTTACAAGGCGATCTCGCCCGGCGTGAAGATGAGGGCGCTCGACGCGGAGCTCGCCGAGGAGAAGAGCGCGTTCCGCCGCAGCCGCATCGACTTCGGCGGGTTGCCGACCGGCATCGACGCGACGCCGCTCAAGGGCGAGTACACCTACCTCAACAAGGAATCGATGATGACGCTGACCCGCGAGAGCGGGAAGCGGTACTTCTTCTTCATCCAGGACAAGCTCTGGAAGATCATCGACGAGCACCCGCTGGGCGAGAAGGCCGCCCGGGGGAAGGACTATGCGTCCGCCGTGGTCAAGCTCGCGACGGCGTTCGGGGTGCCTGGCCGCGTGACGCCCCCTGCTCCGGACAAGGGCCGCTACGTCAACGAGGTCGACTGGAAGGACGCGGCCACGCACTTCCGCGCGATCGAGCGGAACGACTCCGAGATCGCGTTCGCCTACGAGGACCTGGTCACGCTGGGCAGCCTCGATTCGCTCCGCCCCAACAAGCCGGTCGACGCGAACGCCATCGACCCCGCCGTCGCCTCCGCCGTCCGCAAGGAAGAGCCCCCTCCCGGCCCGCCCCCCTCCGCCGACAAGCCCGGCAAAAAGAAGTAGCCCTTCTCCCACCGCGTCCCGGTAGCCCAGCGGAGGCGGTCACCCGGTAGCCCAGCCGAGGCGGCCCCTCCCCGTCCCGGTAGCCCAGCTGAGGCGGCCACCCGTACAGGAGACGGGTCCAGATCGGCGTTTTCGGCGCGCAAGCGCACTCCAGTGCGCTGAGCACCGAAAACGTCGAGATGGGCCCGTCTCCGCAGCGGGCGGCTGCCTCACGCTAGCGATGCGCCGTCGGGGACACGCATGCCGTTCGTCACGATGACCCGCGCGGACGGCGCGACGGCGAGCACCGCTGGCTCGATCACCGCGCGCGCGGTGAGCATGGCCCCGGGGCAGCCCGAGCACGCGCCGGCGAGGTGGAGCGTCAGGTGATCGGGCTCGACGGCCACGATGTAGAGCTCACCGCCGTCGGCTCGGACGAGCGGCGCGATCACCTCGCGGCAAACCTTGAGAAGCTGATCGATGGAAGCCGGCATGGGGGTGAGCTCGGCAGCGCGAGCCAGTCGCCACAGCCTAGCACGGTAGCGCTCGATAAGGAGATCTCCCCAGGCCCGCCGCGCGCCCTCACAGCACCCGGGGCCGTAGCCAGGGGGACCGCCCCGGAGGGCGCGCTCAGAGCGTCGAGACGAGCGCCGCGACGCCGGCGTCCGCGGCGAGCTCCGGAACGCGCTGCCCCGCAGCGCCGAAGGTGCGGCCGGCGATCTCCACCGTGCCGCTCCAGGGGCCCGAGGCCGTCTTCGCCGGCAGGTCCAGCTTCTCGAGCGCCTCGGTGTTGACGTCGGGCGTCACCGGTCCGCCGTACGCCTTCGCGCCCTTCCACGCGAAGACGTAGAGCAGCGGCGTCGACTTCAGCCCGTCCCGCTTGGCGATCTCGGCGATGTCGCGCTTGGCCGCCTCCTGCAGCCGGTACGCGTAGGCGCGGAACGACCAGCCCGTGACGAAGAGGCCCTGGAGCTCGCCGCCGCTCCGTGTGACCGGGTGCACGGCGACCCACTGGAGATCGGGGCCGTTCCTGACCCCGCGCATCTCCTGCATTTCCCCGAACGCCTCGACGACGCCGCTGCCCGGGGTCAGCACCTTCCTGAGCTCGGGGAACGAGGCCAGGACGGACCTGTTGGCGAGCATGTCCGGATCGGCCTCGCTGCGCAGCACCGTGCCGCTCGGATCGGCGAAAGAGAAGAAGGTGCTCTTCGCGAACCCGAGCTCCTTCACCGAGGCGCGCGCTCCCGCGATCGCCTTCTGGAGCCCGAGCAGGTTCGCGCCCGGGTCGGTGTCCACCAGCGCCGCGAGCTTCTGCGAGCCCGCGGGGAGGCCCGTCCGCACCTGGCCAACGTCCTCCGCGACGACCGGCGCGAGCTTGGCGCAGAGCTCCGCCGCATGCTTCTGGGAGGTCTTGCCGTCCTCCTGACACGCGCTCCCGAGGGCGGCGGCCAGCGCACAGGCGAGCACGGCAGGCTTGCTTTCGCTTCGGGCGAAGGTGGAAGAGCGCATCATCGAGAACGACTCTCCGAGGCGAGCGGAGTTCCGACGGCCGGGACCATCACGCCTCACAGGGTTTCCGGGGTTACAAAAATGATCTCGACCCGGGCGTTGCGGGCGCGCTCGCTGCCCCCCGGATCGACGACCGGGGACGCGGATCCCGCGAGGAACGGCGCGATGGACGGGCCCGCGGGCGCCCCCGCGGCGGTCGCACCTTGCGCAGGACCGAGGGCGCGGACGACGGCATCGGCCCGCGCCGCCCACGCGGGCTCTTCGCTGGCGCGGATCTCCCGGTCCGTGTGCACGACCACGGCCACGGGAAAGGAGGGGTGCGCCGTGGCGACCAGCGCGAGGTCGCGGAGGCGCGCCTCGCCGGCCTTCGTGAGGGCGTTGCCGGCAAAGAGCCCGCGGAGCGTGACCACGATGCCGCGATCGTCGCGGACGGGCGACCAGGTCCCTGCGGCCGAGAGCTCTGCGAGGAGCCCGTCACCAGCGCCAGGCGCGCGGGTCACCGGCGTGGCGGCGCGGCGCGCGGCCGTCAGCGCGGCGAGGCAGCCCGCCCGGGCGCGGGAAGCCTGATCGATGGGCGCCGGGATGGCGCGGGTGGAGCCGCTCGCCTCGGCGAGCTCCGCGTCGAGCTTCTTGATCGCGGTGGTCGCCCCCTCGAGCTGCGTCGCGAGCTCGGCGCTGCCGGGCTGCGCACCGGTGGGGCTGGCGCCTGCGGGCTGCGCGCTGTCCTGCGGCGCCGGTGCGATCAGGAGGCGCGCCGCGCCGCACAGCAAGCGGGCCTGGAGCGCGAGCGAGCGCGCGGCGGCGAGGCGCGCCTTCTCGCGATCCGCATCGGCCTTGCCCGATGGGACCACGGGCTGCGCGTCCCGGGCGACCTTGGTCCGCATGTCGAGGGCGTCGACCTCGGCAGCGACGCGCGACTGCTCGGCCTCGAGGCCCGCGAGCGACGCCTCGCCCGCGGAACGCTGGGCCTTCGCCTCGGTCTCGGCCGCCTCGGCCCGAGCAACCCGCGACAGCGCGTGCGCGTGCGCGTGCGCCGCGATGGCCTGCTCGCCCAGGATCTGCGCCCCGGATCGATCCTCGCTCTCGAGCGCGGCGAGCGCGTCGCCGCGCAGCTTCTCCGCCCGCGCGAACGCGCCCGGCGCGTGCCGCTTCGACTCGGCGGCGACCGCCCCCGCGCGGACGTGATCGAGCTCATCGAGCACCGCTGGCCGCGGGATCGGCGCGCACGCGCCGAGGAGCACCCCCGCGACGGCGACCCCTGCGAGGCGACGCGCGCTCAAGGCGTGCCCTCCTGGCCCACCGGAGCCGTCGCCTTGCCGGCGCCGCCCTTGGGCCCGGCGCCTGGCGCCGCGGTGGGCGCTTGTTCGGCCCCTCGCGCCCCCCGCGTCGCCTCCTTGGGCGCCGCCCCTCTCTTGCCGGCTTCTATCCGCTGCGCTTCGACGTTCGCCGCTGCCCTGGTCGCCTCGCGCGCCTCGGCCTCGATCCGCTCGAGCTCCGCCGCGGCGCGGCCTCGCCGCGCCTGCGTCTCTTCGAGCAGCGCGCGCGCCCGCTCGAGCTTCGTCTCGACCTCGCGCGCGCGCTTCGCGGCCTCCACGGCCCCCGCCGCCGCCGCGGCGGCGCGCAGCAGCGTCCTCGCCGCCTCCGCCCACTCGAGGGCCACCGCGTCGAGCCGCCGCGCGTTCGTCGGGTCGCCCGCCGCGCGCGCGCCGTGCGCGCGCTGGAGCGCGCGCTTCGCGTGCGCCATCGGCTCGGCCACGACCTTCGCGGCGCTCGGCGAAGGCCCGCTCGCCGCGATCGGCGCCCCGACAGCGGTCTGCTCGCCGCCGGCGGCCTTCTCGCCGCCGGCGGCCTTCTCGCCGGCGACGGCTGCGGGCGGGGGCGCGACGCGGCCCTCGATCTCGCGGAGGATCTGCGCCGCCTTGGCGCCGTCGCCGGGGGGCGGCGTGGGCAACGTGGCGAGCGGCTTCTCTCCTCCGCCGTGCGCCAGGGCGTCGGCGCTGCCGAGCGTGGCCGCGAGGGCGAGGAGCAGCGCCTGGCTCGACCGGCGCTGCCGCGCGTCACAGGGAAGGGGGCGGGAACGCACGTCCGCCAGGTAGCAAACAGGGCTTCCGCGAGCAAGCGCAGCGGCGCAGCGGCTGTAGGGGCGCGCGCGGCCGACGCGGGCGGCGCGGGTCACTCCGGCAGGAAGTTGCGGATGGCCCAGTCGATCTGCTGCTGATGCCGCTCGACCAGCGCCTTCGCGCCGCCCGCCTCGTGGAGGAAGACACGATCGTCGTTGACGAAGACGGTGAGGTAATAAAGGTGCGCTTCCTTCCCCTCGTCGTGCCCGAAGCGCAGCTGGACGCCCGGCAGGCCGTTCCGGGCCTTCACGTCGGTCTTGCCGAGCAGCGCGTAGCCGCCGCCCTCGCGCAGCCGCTTCTCGATCACGCGGGACCAGAAGGCGAGGTCGCCCTTCGGATCGTTCTCGAACGCGCGGATCCCGATCACCAGCCCCTCGGCGGTGGTCGCGCGGTACTCGTCGTCGCCATAGCGGTCTTCGAGGTCGACGAACCCCGGCGGGGTCGCGGGCGTGAAGGGCCGGCCGCAGGCGAGCAGCGCCGCCGCGCCGGTGAGCGTGGCGACGAGGGCGAAGGCGTGGCGAAGGGAGTGGTTCATCGGAGGCGCCCGGTTCACAGGTTGAGGAGCCGCGAGAGGCCGAGCTCGTTGAGCCAGTCGATGGGGAGCCGCGGTCCCGACGGGGCGAGGGTCTCCGTCGAGCGCGGCTGGAAGGACACGGTGAGGGTCGAGAACGCGATCCGATCGCGCAGGAACTTGAGCCGTCCCTCGAGGCGCTCGAGCTCGCTGGACACGCGCGCGAGCTCGCGCTCCAGCTGGATCGACTCCTCGACCTTCGCGGCCTTCTCGAGCAGCTTCTCCAGGCGATCCCGGACCGCCCGCGCGTTCCGGATGCGGATCGCGAGGTCGAAGAACTCCTCGGTGACGTCCTGGGCGACGACGTTGCGCTGGAGGATGTCGCCGAGGTCCGCCAGGCGCTTCAGCGCCTCGTCGAACCGGGCGGCGGGGACGCGGATCGTGATCGTCCGATCGTCGCGGCGGGCGAGGAAGCCGCCGAGATCCCGCGCGAGCGCCTCGACCTTGCCGAGCGACGCGCCCACCTCGAACACGGCCATCGCGATCTCTGCCGTGTAGACGAGGAGGGGCGCCGGCGCCTCGCTCACCTGGGCGGCGGCCGGCGGCGTTCCTTGCGGCGCGGCGCCGGACGAGGTCGGCGCCGGCTGCGGCGTGGCGGCGGTCGGCGCCGGCCTCGCCGCCGGGGGCTGAGCGCCGCCGCCGGGCGCCGGCGGCGGCGCAGCCTTGGCGAACTCCGCCGCCACCGACACCTCGGCATCGTACGACTCCTCGCGCACCGACTCGCCGGCCGTCTGCATGACTCGAGGAGGCATCCCTGCCATCGGGGCCGGCGCCGCGCCGTACGCCGGCGAGCTGGAGGCGTCGCGCGCGGCCGACGGGGCGGAGCTGCAGGCGGCAGGGCCGGCGAGCGAGGCAAGGAGAGCCCAGACGGGCAGCGTTCTTCGCATGGTTCCTCGGAGCATGGAGCCGGTGGCAGGCGCTCAACGCGCCGCCTGGGCCGACCTTACACCAGGAGCGCCCCCAGGCGGCACCTACGCCGCCCCGGGCACGCGGCGGAGTTGGCGCGCCCAGTACGAGACGCCCGCGGCCGCGCCCGCGATCGCCGACGCGGCGAGCATCGCGGGCAGCGCCGAGGGGAGCGCGATCGCGGTGAAGACCGCCGCGAACTGCACCACCGTCGCGAGCTTGCCAGGGATGTTGGCGCTCGCCGTCGACAGGCGCGCGCCCTGGAAGCGGCGGCTCACCGCGATCCAGAGCGCGAGCGGCAGCTCGAGGAGCTCGCGGGCCAGCAGCGCCGGGATGCCCCAGAGGGGGAGCGCGCCGCTCTCGAGGAGCGTGCCCACCACCGCGAGCGCGAACACCTTGTCCGCGATCGGGTCGACGATCGCCCCGGTGGGCGTCACCTGACCGGAGCGGCGGGCCAGCCAGCCGTCCAGCACGTCCGTCAGGCCTGCGCAGCAGAGGACGGCGAGGGCGAGCGCAGGCCGCGTGGCGACGATCGGGAACAGGGCCGCCAGCGGCAGCCGGGCCAGGCTCACGAGGTTCGGCGGAAGCGCGAGATCGCGCGGACACAGGGGCGACATGCGAGGAACTCCACGCGTCGCATGCGACGCAGAAGCCGGGGCCCTGACCCACGTCGAGCGCGGCCGAGCCCGCCCTAACCCAGTCGAGCGCGGCCCTGCCCGCCGCGCCCCGGCCGGCAGCCGCGCCGGCCCGCCCACCGCGAGGCGCCGCGGAGGATCAGCTGGCCACGCGCACCGTGAGCACGGGGACGTTGCTCTTCCGGATCACCTGCTCGGCGACGCTCCCGAGGAAGAGGTGCGTGAGCCCCCGGCGGCCGTGCGTGCCCATGACGATCATCGCCGCCCCCTGCTCGTCGGCGGCGGCGAGGATCTCGGTCGCAGGGTCGCCCTCGCGCAGCGCCGTCGAGAGCCCCCCTGTCTGCGCCGAGAGCTGCTGGACCGCGCGCGACGCGGCGGCGCTCACCTCGGCGTGGAACCCGGGCATCAGCGCCGGCTCGAGCCCGGGGTACGTGTAGACCGGGAGCTGGTAGACGTGCAGCAGCACGACCCGGTGCCCGAGCCTCGCGCCGAGATCCTTCGCGAGCTCGATCGCCTTCATCGAGGCGGCCTCGAAGTCGACGGGCACCAGTATCACGTTCGCGCCTTCCTTCATCGCGCTCTCCTCGCACGCGGGACCGGGTGTCCCGTCGAACTTCGAACTTCGACCGACGCTGGCCTCCGGGACGCCTTCGATGCCGGCGGAGGCGCGTCGCGCGCATCTTGGATCCAAAAATCGGCCACTCCCAGGAGAAACTGTTCCCTGGAAGCCGCGCCGACGCCCTGGGCGGTACGCGGCGCGCGGGGGCGCTCGGGCCGATCCGCCCGGATCCCGGCGGCAAATCAGGCGTCGCGCGGGCGCGCGGCGGTGAGCGCGACGGCGCGGCAGCGCAGGAGCGCGGCCGCGATCACCTGGCGGACTGCCGAGGCCGCGTGCGCGCGCCGTCGAGCGCGACGCCGCGACCGACATCGACGGCAGGGTCGGGCGACGCGGGCTCAGGCTCGCCGCCGGGGGGTGCGCGCGGCGCCGCGGCGCGCTGGCTCCGCCGCGCGCGCTCGAGCGCGCTCTGGTTCGCGCGCACGAGCGAGGACAGCAGCGAGCACTGCGCCCTCCGCCGCGCGACGTAGGCCGCGTCGCGCGCGATCGTCGAGCGCGGGCGCTCGCGCTCCACGCGCTCGGCGATCGCGAGCGCCTCCTCCGCCTGCCTCAGCTCGGCGATCGCGAGCGGCGAGAGCGGGTTGTCCTGCGCCTGTACGACGGCGGCGCGCGCCGTCAGCAGCTCGGGCGGCGGCGCGGCCGCGCGCGTCGCGCAGCCCGCGAGCGCGAGCGCCATGGCGAGCGGGGCTCCGGCGCGCACGCGGGCCTTACTCCTTCCCCTCGGCGAGCGCGCTCGCCTGGTCCAGCGTGCGGCCCGCGGCGTCGCGCAGGCCTGCTTCCCTCACGACGAGCGCCGCGAGCTCCGCGTCGACCTCGGCCCGCCGCAGCAGCCAGCGCGCGCCCTCCACGTCGCCCACCGAGATCCGCCGCCGCGCCCGCGCGAGCTCGCTCCTCGCCAGCGCGAGGTGCATGGCCGCGCGCCGGTCGGCGCTCGCGCCCTCCCGCTCGGCCGCGCGGATCGCCGCCCTGGAGCGGGCGAGCTCGGGCGGCGACGCCGGCGGCCTGAACGCGGCGCACCCGGCGAGCTCCAGACAGGCGATCACGAGCGCGGTTCTGGCGAGCATTTGCGTGGATTCCCGATCTCGCGGCGCCGGTGGCACCGTCGCTCCCGGCGGCGCGCCTGGGATCGCGCTGTGCATCGGGCAGGCCAGCCTGGCCGACGCGATCCGTGCGCGCGAGCTGCTCGCTGCCCGCGGACGAGCCGGGCTGACCTGGACCAAACCCCGAGCGCCGTGCTCCTCGCCGATGGCAGGGGCCCGGTCGTCCGCTGCTGGTCCGATGCTCGGCGCGATGCCTCTGCCGTTCAGCTCCACGAGCCGGGGAGCGATACGTGGTCGCTGGTGCCGTCCCTCGAGGAGGAGCCCGGAGTCTCCGGCGGCTGCGCCGCCGGAGCATCGCCAGCTTCTTGCTCTTCCGGGGCACGCGACCGCTGCGACGACCCCTCCTGTCGCCTCTGCCCATTGCGCAATGGATTGCGCTGTTGCGCATCCGATGACGGCGCCTGAGCCCCCCGCGTGTGACCTCTTGTCGCGAGCGACGCCCCGAGATCGGCAGGCCTCGTTGCAATGATCCACAAGGACCATCCGAGCGAGCCGGCAGCGATGGGATTGCGTCGATGCCCAGATGCGGGTGACCCGCCTGGGCCTCGAGTCGGCGGTCCCGAAGGACGGCAAGAAGGGGGGACGCCGCGCGCTTAGGGCCGAGGACGGCAGAAGAGATCCTCTCGCTGCAGCGCGCCACGCAGGGGGCACAGACGCGGTATCTGCTGACCGCCGAGAAGAACGAGAGCCCCAGCGACGCGCTCGACGGGCTCGGCGGCTTCTACGCGGCCCACCTCGACGAGGCGCGCGCCGTGGCGGCCGAGCTGCGCTTCGTGTTCCTTGGCCAGCCGGAGATCGTGCGCGCTGCCCTACAGGGAGGCTCAGCGCTTCTGCTGAGCTTCCCTGGGTGGACCCCCGATGGTACGCTGCGGCCATGAGCTCGCTGCGAGCCAAAGTGCACGGCGGCCGGCTGATCCTCGACGAGCCGACGAGCTTTGCCGAGGGGACCGTGATCGATCTCGTGGTGGCCGACAACGACGACCTGGACGGAGAAGAGCGGGCTCGTCTCGACGAGGCGCTCGAGGTGTCGCTGGCGAGCGCGGGCGAAGGCACGATCGACGCGGACGAGTTTCTGGCGGAGATCGCGCGCCTCGAGCCGGCGCGCGGATGAAGCGAGCCCGCATCCGGCTCACCAAGGAGGCCGTCCGCCAGGCGAGGGAAGCGGCCGCATGGTGGATCGAGAACCGATATGCCGCTCCTTCCCTGTTCCGCGAGGAGCTCGCGGCCCTGCTCAGCCTGCTCAGAATGGCGCCCAAGGCCGGAGCGCCGTACGCGCACCGGCGGATCAAAGGCGTTCGCCGCGCTCCGCTCCCGACGTCGCGTTACCTGGTCTACTACGCGTCGTTGACCGCGAGGGCGGAGAGGTCCTTGTGCTGGCCGTCTGGAGCGCCCTGCGCGGGCGGCCACCGCAGCTCTCGCTGGAGTGAGCCGTATCGGGTGCACCCCACGCACGTCGGCGCGACGCTCGACGTCCGTTTTCTCCCGGCGCTCCGGCGCCGTAGCGCCCGGCTAGCCACGGTGGCGCACCTCCGCGTCAACGCGACGCTCCGAGCGCGAGAACGTTAGCCCCCCGGCACCTCCGAAAGCCCCCCTCGAATAAACGCCCCGCGCCGGCCGTCTTCCGTCGGCCGGCTTCTTTCTCAGCGCTCGCTGCTTCCGCTACTCTGGCAATCGCTGTGCCGCCCGTCGACCCCAACCTCCGCACCACGATCGTCCACGCGTTCGCCGTCACGGTGGCGGATCCGTCCAGCCTGGTGCGCACCACGTCGCGCGGCGGGAGCGACGACCCCGCGAGGAGCAGCAGCCGCGGCCCCTCGATCCTCCCCGAGGTCGGCCAGATCGTCGGCGGGCTCTACCGCCTGGGGCGCCTGCTTGGGCAGGGCATGTTCGGCAAGGTGTACGTCGCCCAGCGGATCGACGTCCCCGAGCACCAGGTCGCCCTCAAGCTCATGCCCCGCTCGCTGTACGCGATGCGGAACGTCGAGCGAGAGCTCGTCATGCTCGCGACCGTCGGGCACCCGCACGTCGTCCAGCTGAAGGACCACGGCATGAACGCCGACTACGTGTGGCTCACCATGCCGGTCTACGAGGGCGAGACCCTCGCCCAGCGCCTCGAGCGCAGCCCCCTCGCCCTGCGCGAGGCGCACGACATCTTCCTCGCCGTCGCGCGCGGGCTCGAGGCGCTCCACGCCGCCGGGCTCCGGCACCAGGACGTCAAGCCCGACAACATCTTCCTCGCCAGGTTCGCCGGCCGCGTCCACCCCATCCTGCTCGACCTGGGCGTGGCCGCGGAGCGAGAGGCCTCCTTCTGCGCCGGCACCGCGCTCTACGCCTCGCCCGAGCAGCTCCGGGCGCTGAACGGGTTCCCCGGCGCCGTGCCGCTCTCCGAGAAGATGGACACGTACGGGCTCGCCACGACCCTGCTCTACTCGCTCGTGAACCCCAGGGACTTCCCGGGCGAGTCCGCGCAGAGCCGCACCGAGCTCGCCGAGTCGCACGACGTCCGCGCCGACAAGCCGCTCGCCGACAACGCGCTGCCAGACCTCACCGGGCGCCCGCGCGAGATGTTCCAGGCCGCGCTCAGGCGATGGCTCGCGATCGATCCGAACGAGCGCCCGACGATGACCCAGCTCGCCGAGGAGCTCGACGTGCTGCTCGAGCCGGAGCGCGAGGCGGAGCGCGAGGCGGAGCGGCTGCGGATCAAGCAGAAGACGTCCTACCTGCGCGCGCGGATCGCGGCCGGCGCGCTGACCCTCGTGGGCTGCGCGGTCGTGCTGCTCGGCTTCTCGAAGCGCGAGACCCTGCGGCTCGCGAACGAGCTCGAGCAGGCCCGCCAGCGGGGCGCCGAGTCGTTCGACAAGCTCGACACCTGCGTCGCCAGCCACCAGATCGCCCAGTCCGAGGCGATCGCGTGCCGCGGCGCCCGCGATCAGGATCGCGCGGATTTCAACGCGACGCTGGCCACCCTCCAGAAGAGCGGCTCCACGTCGGAGGCCGAGCACGCCCGCGAGATCCAGGTGCTGCACGCGACCCAGGCCGCGCGCCTCAAGACCTGCGAGGACAGCGCAGCGGCCGCGCAGAAGGCGGCCATGGACGAGCGCGCGCGGCTCGCCGAGGTCGAGAAGGCGCGCGCCGCCGTCACCGCCGAGCGCGACGAGGCCAGGGCGCTCGCCGACCAGCGCTCGGCGGACCTCGCCAACGCGGCGCAGCTGCGGGCCGCGTGCGACGCGGAGCGCGCCAGCTGTTTTGCAGAGCGCGATCGCCTGAAGGCCGACCCGTACGAGCCGGACGAGCCCGCCACCCCGCCGCCCTCGCCGCCTGCGCACGCGCCGCCCGCCGCGAGCGGCGCGCCGCCGCAGGCGCCGCAGCCGGCGAGCACGGGGGCTTCCCCCGCCGCAGGCGCTCCGGCGACGCCAGCGGCCCCAGCGGCCCCAGCGGCCCCGGCGACCCCGGCGACGTCCACTGCGGCTCCTCCTTGAGCGCCGTTGCTGGAAGCGCCGGGAGGCGGCGCACGTCGGTTCCGCCAGGCCACCTCTGCTTGTGGCGACCGCCCGGGGAGGCTATCCGTAGGTCCAGGGAAGGCGAGGGCCATGGGTGACATTTCTCGACGTGAAATGCTGCGTCGGCTGAGCGCGGCGGGCCTCGTCCTCGGGGGCGCGGGCGGGCTCGCGGCGGCCCGGTGGGATCGCGGCGGCAGCGCCGCCGTCGCCGCCGAGCGCCAGCAGACGCGGGACTACCGGCTCCGCGACGCGCCCGCAGGGGTGCCGGAGCTCGTCGTCGCCCGCGCCGGCGCCGAGGCGCTCGCCGCGGGCGCCCCGGACCCGGCCGCCCTGGTCCGGAAGGCGGTCGACGCGCTCGGCGGGATGCGCCGCTTCATCTCGCGCGGCGACGTCGTGGTCGTGAAGCCGAACATCGGCTGGGATCGCACGCCGATCCACGCGGCCAACACGAACCCCAAGGTCGTGGCCGAGGTGGTGCGCCTCGCCTACGACGCCGGCGCCAAGACCGTCATCGTGACGGACGCCTCGTGCAACGAGCCGAACCGCTGCTTCCAGCGCTCCGGCATCTGGAAGGCCGCCTACGACGTCGGCGGGGAGGTCGTCATCCCCGCGGCGCACCGCTTCCGCGGCATGCGCCTGAAGGGCGAGGTGCTCGACGACTGGCCCGTCTATACGCCGCTCGTCAACGCGGACAAGGTCATCAACGTCCCCATCGCGAAGCACCACAACCTGTCCAAGTACACCGGCGCGATGAAGAACTGGTACGGGGCGCTCGGCGGCCGGCGCAACCGCCTCCACCAGAACATCGACGTGTCGATCGCCGATCTCGCGACGTTCATCCAGCCCACGCTCACCATCGTGGACGCCGTCCGCGTCCTCATGCGCAACGGGCCGCAGGGCGGGAACGTCGCCGACGCGAAGGACATGCACACCGTGATCGCGACGACCGACCAGGTCGCCGCCGACGCGTACGGCTGCCAGCTCATCGGCCGCAAGCCGGAGGAGATCCCGTACCTGAAGATGGGCCACGAGCGTGGCCTGGGCACGATGCACTGGCAGAACCTGCGGCTCGCCGAGGTGTAGTACTCATGGCAAACCTCGATCCGACGCCGGCCGCGCCGGCGCACCGTGAACCGGCGGCAGGAGCCGTCGTGGAGCCCGCGAAGGCGAGCGCGGCGCCGCCCGCCGCGCCGAGCGCGACGCCGCCCGCCGCATTCGCGAAGGAGGCCCCCTGGGGCGCGCTGTTGCGCACGTTGCGCAAGGCCGGCGCGATCGTCCGGCCCGCCCCGAAGCGCCGGTCCGGCTCGGGGCTGCCGGCGCGCAAGGTGATCCAGGTGCTCGTCTGGGTGCGCCGCGCCGTGCAGGCCGGCTGCCTCGGGCTGTTCCTCTACTTCCTGTTCCAGACGGGCTTCCGCGGCTCGTTCGCCTCCGCCGAGGCGCGGGTGCGCCTGCCGCTCCCCGTCGAGGGCTTCCTCCTCGCCGACCCGTTCGTCGGCGCGATGACCCTGCTCTCGACGCACACCGTCTACCGCGGCCTCCTCTGGTCGCTCGGGATCCTCGCGCTGACGCTCGTCTTCGGGCGCGTGTTCTGCGGCTGGATCTGCCCCTTCGGCACCCTCCACCATTTCTTCGGGTGGATCTTCCCGTCGCGCTACGGCAAGGGCGGCAAGCGCGTCGAGGCGAACAAGACGTACACGCGGCAGCGGGTGAAGTACTACCTGATGTACGCCTTCCTCGCGGCGAGCGCGACCGGCAGCGTGATCGGCGGGCTGTTCGATCCGATCTGCGTGGCGGTCCGGGCCATCGGCCTCGCCGTCATCCCGGCCGCGCAGTACGTCGCCGCCGTGGTGACCGGCTCCGCGGCCACGACCGGGAGCCGGCCGGTGCAGCTCGCCGCGGATCACGCGCAGGATTTCCTGGCCGCGAGCGTGTGGCAGACGAAGCAGTTCTACTTCCACCACACGTGGTTCGTCGGGATCCTGTTCGTCGCGATCCTCTTCATGAACCGGTTCATCCCGCGGTTCTGGTGCCGCGTGCTCTGCCCGCTCGGCGCGTTCCTCGGCGTGTTCGCGCGCTTCGCGCTCTTCGGGATGCAGAAGGATCACGCGAAGTGCACCGACTGCAACCTGTGCCTCGTGCACTGCCAGGGCGCCGACTCGCCCCAGGGCGGGGTGAAGTGGCGGCAGGACGAGTGCCACATGTGCCTCAACTGCGAGAGCGCCTGCCCCGAGGACGTCATCAAGTTCCGCTTCCTGCCGAACCGGAAGAGCGCCCTCGTGACGCCCGACACGGGCCGCCGCACCGCCCTCGCGACCGCCGCCGCCGGCGCGGTGATCATCCCGACGGCGCGCATCGCCGACGTGCTCGACGCGAACTACGATCACCGCGTGATCCGGCCGCCGGGCTCGGTCGAGGAGCGCGAGTTCCTGGAGCGCTGCATCCGGTGCGCGGAGTGCATGAAGGTCTGCCCCAACAACGCGATCCACCCCGCGTTCTTCGAGGCGGGCATCGAGGGGCTCTGGACGCCGATCGTCATCCCGCGCATCGGGTACTGCGAGCACTCCTGCGTCCTCTGCGGCGACGTCTGCCCGACCGGCGCGATCCAGAAGATCACCGAGGAGCAGAAGATGGGCATCGGCCAGAAGCCGATCTCGATCGGCACCGCGTTCTACGATCAAGGGCGCTGCCTGCCGTGGTCGATGAGCGTGCCGTGCATCGTCTGCGAGGAGTTCTGCCCGACGTCGCCCAAGGCGATCTGGGTCGAGGAGGTCGACATCCCGAAGCGCGAGCCGGTGGCGGCCGAGCACGGCAAGGAGCCGCCGATGAAGATGGTCCACGTGCAGCGTCCGCACGTCGATCCGTCGCTGTGCATCGGCTGCGGCGCGTGCGAGAAGGTGTGTCCGGTGCAGGACAAGCCCGCGGTCTACGTGACCAGCGTCGGCGAGACCCGCTCGAAGACGAACGTCATCCTTCTCGAGGACACGGACTACAACAAGGCGTCTTGACCGCGCACGCCGGCTCCGCGCGGCGGGACCACGACAGGAGGCAGCTCGGGTGCGCACGCTTCGCTTCTACGGAACCTTCTCGCTCGCCGCGCAGCTGGCGCTCGCGGCGCTCGCCGGCTGCGGCGAGCGGTTCACGGCGGCCGGCGCGAGCGCCACGTCCACGTCATCGAGCGGCGGCGAGGGCGGCGCCGGCGGCGACGGGGGCGGGGGCAGCGGGGGAGGCGGGGGAGGCGGTGGCTCGGCCTCGTCGTCGGCCGCGTCGGGCGGGGGCGGCGAGGGCGGCTGCGGCGCGTGCAAGGACGGGGAGTTCTGCACGGCCAGCGAGACGTGCGTCTCCTGCGCGGCCCGCGGCGGCGTGCTGTCGTTCGGCGCGCCCTCGGAGGTCGAGGTGGCGGGGGCGATGCCCGCGTTCCCGCGCGTGCGCGCGGAGACCGGAGAGGGCGAGGCGACGCTCCGGCTCGTCTACACGGCGAAGTTCGGATCGGACGACACGAAGATCGCCACGGCCACCGGGCGGCCCTGGACGGCCGGCGAGGTCGTCTCCAGCTTCCTCGTCGACGCCGAAGGCCAGGAGTCGGGCCCGCTCCTCCTGCCCCTGGACGCGCCCTCGCCGCATGACGGCTTCCCTGCGGGCTCGCTGCTCTTCGACCGCCTCCCCCCCGCGCCGGGCAGCCTCCCGCTGCTGCACGTCGCGGATGGGCTGGGCGCGACCCAGGCGGACACGCTCTCCGCGCTCAACCCGGACGGGGGGAGCCGCTCGGTGGCGGTCGCCCACGGGCAGCGGCCCTCCTACCGGTACTGGTTCATGAACACGCACCAGGACGGCGGCGGGAACACGAGCCGGCTCGTCACGAAGCGCGCGGAGGACGCGGAGGTGCAGGTGCTCGACATCCACCTGCCAGGCGACTGCCCCGCGCAGGGAGACGACCTCGCCCCGTGGGTGACGCCCGACGGCCGCCTGCTCTTCTTCCAGGCGCCCTACAGCGCGCGCGGCGAGTGCGAGGAGGCGTCGGTGCTGCGGAGCTTCTACGTGGCGCTCGGGGACGACGGGCTGCCCCTGGACGATCAGCCGGCGAGGATGCTGCTGCCCAACCTGGACCCGAGCGTCGCCGTCATGACGCCGTCGCTGTCCCCGGACGAGTGCACGCTCTACCTGGCGTCCGACAAAAACGGGCAGCAGAAGCTCTACGCCGCCTCTCGGCGGTAGGCCGCGCGGCGAGCAGGCCCACCTCGGGCCTGCAGCCGCGCGGGGAGGCAGGGGCTCACTGCGCGCGGAAGCCCTCGGCGGGGCGGAGGCGCGCGGCGTAGAGGCTGGGCACGATCGTGGCGGCGAGGCAGATGAGGATGGCGATGCAGCCCGTGATGATGAACTCCTGCGGGCGCGCCTGGACGGGGAGGCGGGAGATGAAATAGACCTTCGGGTCGAGCGGGAAGCCGTACACCAGGAGCCCCTTGCACACCGCCACGCCGAGCAAGAGGCCCAGCGTGGTGCCCGCGACGCCGATGATCCCGCCCTGGTAGAGGAAGATGCGCAGGACGGCGCCGTCCGTCGCGCCCATCGCCTTGAGGACCGCGATCTCCTTCTTCTTGTCGAGCACCACCATGATCAGCGTCGCGATCACCGTGAACGCGGCGACCACGATGATGAGCGCCAGCACCGCGCTCATGCCGATCTGCTGGATGCGCAGCGCCGTGAAGAGCCCGTGGTTCAGCTCCTCCCAGTCCATCGTGTAATAGAGCCCGCTGCCGAGGAGCTTGCTGATCTCGCGCGCGATGCCGCTCGCGCTGTCGATGTCGTCGACCTTCATCTCGACGCCGGTCACCGTGTCGCCCTGGTCGTAGAACGCCTGCGTCTCGTAGAGATCGGCGTACGCCAGCTTGGTGTCGTACTGCTCGAAGCCGGCCTCGAAGATCGCGATGACCCGGAATCGCTTGGCGACCGGCGGCTTGATGGCGCCGTTCGCGAACGAGAAGCCGATCGTGGGCGAGGTGACAGTGACGCACTGGCCCAGGTCGAGCGACAGGTTCTTCGCCAGCGCGGCGCCGATCACGATGCCCGGCATCCTGGCGATCTGCTCCTTGTCGGCGCAGGGGTCCGGATCGACCTCGGGCGGCAGCTCGTCGTCGTCCGGGAGAACGCTGCCATAGCCGCCCTGCGGCTCGATCGCGCCCCGCGGGGCGCCCTCGTCGAGCGCGACCTCCGCCTCCTCGGCCCCGGCGCCGGGCGCGCCTTCCGCCTCGGCCGCGCGCGCCGTCGGGGGCGCGAGCGCGGCGTCGCGCGCGGCCGCGGCGCGCTCGTCCTCGAGGATCCGGGCCTCGTAGGCCTTCAGCAGATCGATCTCGGCGCCCGCGTCCGGCGCGAGCGCGCCCCGCGCGCCAGCGTCCGGCTCCAGGAGGGGGACCTCGGGCAACGACGGCACGGCGCGCTCGGCGGGCTTCGAGCCAGGGCGCCGCAGCCCGGCGAGATCGCCGCCCGGGAGGATGTGACGGGGCAGGTCGAGCACGGCCGTGGAGGCGCCCTCGGCCCCCACGCCGAGGCTCCTGGCCGGGTCGACCCCCTTGACCAGGACGCCGGTCGCCGTCGCGTCGCCGTGCGTCAGCATCATGGGGTTGATGCTGAACGGCGCGACGCCGACGACGCCGGGAACCTTGGAGACCTGCTCCATGATCGAGCGGTACTCACGGAAGTCCGTCGAGTACTTGATCACCAGGACGTGCGCGTTGACGCCCAGGACCTTCTCGCGGAACTCCGCCTGAAAGCCCCCGGTCACGCTCATCACGGTCGCGAGCGCCGCGACCCCGAGCGCGACCCCGAGGATCGCGAACGTGGTGCCGACCGAGATGAACGCCCGCTTCTTGGAGCCGAGATATCGCAGCGCGACCTCGATAGGGTAGCTCATCGCGGTGCCCTCCTAGCAGAACGCGGCGCGCGCGGCACGCTGGGCCGCCATCGTCGGCGGTGGGCCGACACGCCGTCGACTCGCCGCACTCGCCGCGCTCGCCGCGCCCTTTCGCGCGCGGGGTCCGCATGATCTCGCTTCCTGGACCGAACGCCTGCTAGAATCCAACCCTGTCGCAGCTGCCGGCATGTGGCGTGCACTTCTGCCCGCGAGCCTTTCATGAGCGCCACCAAAAACGAGCACCACACCGCGCGCAGCAGGGTCTTCAACGCCGAGGAAGGCGCGCTCGAGGAGCCGCCCCCGTCACGCCCCAAGAGCGCGGCGGGCGGTCCCCGCTCGTCCGGTGTCGCGGCCGCGTTCGCGCCGTCGTCCATCGAGCCGAGCGGCGCCGACGACGACGTGCCGGTCGAGGTCGAGCTCCGCCCTTCGTCGAGGCCCTCCAGGGCAGGGTGGGTCGAGGGGCCCGCGAGCGAGGTGCCGCCGAGCTTCCGGGCGCCGCCGCCGCTGCGCCAGATGGCCCCGCGGTTCGGGCGGCAGAGCGATCCCGACAATGACGAGATCAGCGGGCGAACGAGCCCGGTGCCGATCAGCGAGGGGGAGCCTTCCCTGGAGATCCCGCCGCCGGACGAGGTCGAGCCGCGCGAGCGGCGGCCGCCGGGCGCCAAGGACCCTTACATCGGGACGACCTTCGATCACCGGTACAAGATCGAGCGGCTGCTCGGCGAGGGCGGGATGGGGTTCGTCTACCTCGCCCGCCACAAGGTCATCGACAAGCGCGTCGCGGTGAAGGTGCTCCGCGCGGAGCTCGCCAGGGACCGCGAGATCTTCGAGCGCTTCGTGCAGGAGGCCCGCTCCGCGTCGAGCATCGGCAACCCGCACATCGTGGACATCTCCGATTTCGGCGACCTGCCGGACGGCTCCACGTACTTCGTCATGGAGTACCTGGAAGGCGTGAGCCTGGCGCAGCTCATCGACTCGCCGAACGAGCTGCCGATGGATCGCATCTGTCACATCGCGCTGCAGCTGTCCGCGGGGCTCGCGGCCGCGCACGACGCCGGCATCATCCACCGCGATCTCAAGCCGGACAACGTCTTCGTGGTCGCCCGCGGCAGCGATCCGAACTTCGTGAAGATCCTCGACTTCGGGATCGCGAAGGTGTCGACGAGCACGACGACCAAGCTGACGCGCGCCGGCGCGGTGTTCGGGACGCCGCACTACATGTCCCCGGAGCAGGCCGCGGGGGCGCCCATCGATCACCGGACCGACATCTACTCGCTCGGCGTGATGCTCTACGAGCTCGTGAGCCGCCAGCTCCCGTTCAACGCCGACAACTTCATGGGGATCCTGACGCAGCACATGTACAAGGCGCCGGTCCCCATCCGCGCGCTCGTCGGCGGCCCGGACTGCCCGCCCGGGCTCGAGGCGGTGATCCTGAAGTGCCTCTCCAAGAAGCCGGAGTCGCGCTACCAGACCATGAGCGATCTCCACGCCGACCTCGAGCAGGTGAGGTGCGGGGGCGTGCCGGGCGCGGTCGCGGAGATGATGGCGCGCTCGGGCGGCTTCAACGTGCCGCACGATTACTTCAAGACCTCGAAGGTGATCGTCCCCGCGACGCCGCCGTCGCCCCCGCGCTCGCCTTGGCCCCGCTACGTGTGGGTCGCCGGGGCGGCGGCCGCGGTGGGGATCGTGACGGCGATCTTCGTCATCGGCGCGAGCGGGTCGGCCAGGGACAACGCCCAGAAGGCGCAGAAGCCGCCGGTCGAGGCGCCCGCCAAGCCGGCGCCTCCCGAGCCGCCGCCGGTCCAGAAGACGGTGGTGGCGCTGGCCGCGGTGCCGGAGACGGCGGTCGGCTACCGGAACGGCGTGGAGCTGAAGCTGCCGGCGAGCATCGACGTGGAGCAGGGGCAGACGGTCACGATCGACATCCGGGCCGAGGGGTACCAGCCCAGCACGGTGGTGCTCGACGGCACCGAGCCGAGCAAGCTCGTGAAGCTCGAGGCCGACGAGAAGAGCGGTCCGAAGGCGAGGCCCGGGACGGGACGGCCGCCGGCGGTGCCGACGACCCGGACCCCCAAGAACCCGGATGTCCGGGACCCCTGGGCTCACCCGAAGAAGTGAGCGTGCGCTCGGCGGGGGCCCTGCTCGCCGTGCCCCGTGATAAGCCGCAGGCGTGACCCGGATCGATCACCTCATCGAGGCCGTCCCCGAGGACGTGCTCGGCATCTGTCGCCGCCTCCGCGAGCGCGGCAAGCGCGGCTGGATCGTGGGCGGCTGCGTGCGCGACCTGCTCCGCGGGCAGGACGCCAAGGACTGGGACGTCGCGACCGACGCGCGGCCGGAGGAGGTCGTGGCCGCGTTCCGGAAGGTGATCCCGACCGGGATCCAGCACGGGACGGTGACCGTCCTCGTGCGCGGCGTGCCGTACGAGGTCACGACCCTGCGCGGCGACGGGACCTACAGCGACGGCAGGCGGCCGGACCGGGTCGAGTTCGTGGACGACATCACCGCCGATCTCGCGCGGCGGGACTTCACCATGAACGCCATCGCGATCGATCCGGTGGACGGGCACCTCATCGATCCGTTCGGCGGGAGGAGCGATCTCGAGGCGAAGGTCATCCGCGCGGTCGGGGATCCGGGCGAGCGGTTCGCCGAGGACGGGCTGCGGGTGCTGCGCGCGGCGCGCTTCGCCGCGACGCTGGAGGGCACGCTGGACCCAGAGACCGAGCGCGCGATGGGCACCGCGCGGTCGCACCAGACGTTCCGCTGCGTGAGCGCGGAGCGGGTGCGCGACGAGTGGCTGAAGGCGATGCGCGCGCGCCGCCCGAGCGTGGCGTTCGAGATCATGCGCCGGACGGAGCTGCTGGCGATCACCTGCCCGGAGATGATCGAGTCGGTCGGGTGCGAGCAGAACCGATGGCACGCCTACGACGTGTGGGGGCACGCGATGGCCTGCCTCGACGCGTGCAAGCCCGAGCCGATCCTCCGCGTGGCGGCGCTGATGCACGACATCGGGAAGCCGAGGACGCGCGAGTTCTCCGACAAGACGAAGGACTACACGTTCTACGAGCACGAGCGGGTCGGGGCCGAGATGGCCGACCCGATCCTCACGCGGCTCCGCTTCTCGAACGACGAGCGCGCGCGGATCGTGGCGCTCATCCGACACCACCTGATCTGCTACGACGACACCTGGACGGACGCCGCGGTGCGCCGCTGGCTCCGCCGGGTGACCCCGGCGCTGGCGCCGGATCTCTACGAGATCGGCTTCGCCGACGCGCTCGGCAAGGGCCGCGAGGCGACCGAGGACATCGCCACGATCGGGCGGCTCCGGGAGCGCGTGGACGCGCTGCTCGCCGCGGGCGCGGCGCTCTCGGCCAAGGATCTCGCCGTGAACGGCAATCGATTGATGAAGGAGCTCGGCATTCCGCCGAGTCGGCTCGTCGGCGAGCTCCTGGAGCGCCTCGTCGAGCTCGTCACCGAAGAGCCCGAGGCGAACACGCCCGAGCGCCTGCTCGCGGCGGCGCGCGAGCTCGTCGCCTCGAAGGGCGCAGTCTAGCCCCTCCCCATCGCAAAGTTGCGACTCCCGCCGCCGAGCGGCCGAGGGGAGACGTCAGGATGGCTGTGCGCCGCGCTCGCTGTGTGTACCCGAGGGTGGTCTCGCCGGGCTGCCCTGGGGCCGCCGCGTCGTGCGGCGCTCCGGTTCACCCGCCCTCGGCCATGTCCTCGCTCCTTTGGTGAGCCTGTCCCAGAGGGCGAGTCGACCGGTCGTGGACAAGGTACCTGGACCGACAACGGTGGTCGGTTGTCTACCTCATGTCGGTCTGGATTATTTCATGACGATCGCGTCCACTGGGACGTGAGTCTGGTAACCTCGGTCGCTGCGCATTGTCGCGTTCCCCAATTTGGAGGTCATTTTGAAGCTCTCGACGAAGACGCTTGTTGGGCTGGTTGGTCTGGGTTTGCTTGCGGCGGCGGCAGCCATCGGTGGGTGCTCCGGCGGGGGTGGTGAGGCGAACCCCGGCAACAGCGGCTCTGGAAGCGGCAGCGGCGGCAGCGGCAGCAGCGGCGAGACGTCCGGGAGCGGGCTCGGGGACGGCGGTGAGTTCGATGTCGACGCAGGGGCCGGGGACAAGGACGCGTCGCTCAACGGCGATACGGCGTGCGTCGCGACCCGATTGCAGGCCGATTACGAGCAGCGCCCGGCCGACATCATCTTCATCATCGACAACTCGGAGAGCATGAAGGACGAGATCAACAGCGTCCAGCGGAACATCAACCAGAACTTCGCCTCGATCATCGCGGCGAGCAAGATCGATTTCCGCGTCATCATGCTATCGAGGCACGGCAGCTCGGACCTGGAGCAATCGGTCTGCATCGAGGCGCCGCTCGGCAGCGGGAGCTGTTCGCCGGTCCCGTCGATCCCGAACACCAATCCACCGCACTTCTACCAGTACAACCTGGATATCAGCAGCCTCGACTCGCTCTGCATGGCGATCGACACGCTGAAGGGCGCGATCCAGCCCAGGGGAGAGACCGCGTCACCCGGGTGGTCGCAGTGGCTGCGGGAGGACTCGCTCAAGGTGTTCGTCGAGATCACCGATGACGGCGTCGACTGCACGACGAAGTCGCTCGGCGCGAGCAAGACGGCCGTCGACGAGGGGGCTGACATCAAACTTTACGACCTCGACGACGATCTGCCCGAGAACGAGAACGTCGCCGGCGGCACCCTCTCGGCAGAGACCTTCGACGCCGCCCTCATGGCGGTCGCGCCGGAGTTCTTCGGCTCGAAGGACGCGCGCAACTACAAGTTCTTCAGCTTCGTGGGCATCAAGGAGAACGACCCAATCACCGCCCCCTGGCCGCCGGAGGCGCCAGCCACCTGGGAGCAGTGCCGGCCAGACTCGGTCGATCCCGGGACGACCTATCAGGTCCTCAGCGTCATGACCGGCGGGCTGAGGTACCCGATCCAGCAGCACGCCACCTACGATGCGGTGTTCCAGGCCATCGCAGACAGCGTGATCTCGGGCGCCAAGCTGTCGTGCGAGATCGAGGTGCCCAAGGCGCCGGATGGACACTCGATCGACCTGAAGACGGTGCAGATCGAGTTCACGCCGAGCGACGGCGGGCAGAAGAAGACCTTCTCCCAGGTGAAGAGCCTCGAGGAGTGCGCCGGGGCGACCTCGTCCTTCTACATCGAGGAGGGGCAGATCAAGCTGTGCGAGGACACGTGCGCCATGGCGGCGCAGGACAACACCGCGGGCATGGAGCTGCTCTACGGCTGTTCGGTCAACCCGAACTGAGCGAGGAGGCGCTCCCGGGCGCGACACCCCGGGAGCGCCGCCATTGCAGGGCGTCCGGCCGAACGAGCCCTCTCCCTGGAGGGATCGCGGGAGCCAGGCGCCCGCACCTGCTACCCTGCGCGAGAGGCAGATGCGGGTCGATGTGGCGTGCCGTGCCGGCCACGGCGGGAGCGAAGAGCCCGAGACGGTCACCCTGGGGGAGCGCCGCGTGCGGGTGACGGAGATCCTCGACCGGTGGCCCGGGGGCGATCACCACTACTTCAAGGTGCGCGGGGACGACGGCGCACGGTACATCCTGCGGCGAGACTTCGAGATCCTCGTCTGGGAGCTCGAGGTCTATGAGGCCGCCGAGGACGAGAGGGGGAGCGGTCAGGGGTAGACTGGCCGGCCGCGCACGAACGCGCGTTGGACGGTCGCGACGGTCGCGTCGGACGCGAAGACGAGGTGGTTCAGCGTCTCGGCCTCGCCGAGCACGTGCTCGGGGAAACGCACGGCGATGAAGTCCGCCTCCTTGCCGACGTCGAGGCTGCCGACGACGCGGCCCAGGCCGATGGCGTCGGCGGTGCCCTGCGTGGCCATGACGAAGAGATCCGCCGGGGTCAGGCGGTCGCCGAGGCAGAGGGCGTTGTCGAAGGCGCTCGACATGCTGCGACGCATGTCGAAGCTGCGGCCAGCGCCGACGTCGCTGCCCAGCCCGACCAGGACCCCGCGCGCGCGCGGGTCGGAGAGGCGCATGCGGCCGCTGCCCAGGAAGAAGTTCGAGTCGGGGCAGTGGACGACCGAGGAGCCCGTCTCCGCGAGGCGGTCCCACTCGCGCGGCGAGAGGTGAATCGCATGCGCGAGCAGGGCGCGCCCGGTGAGCAGGCCGACGCGGTCGTAGACGTCGACGTAGTCGCGCGCCCAGGGGTGCGCGCGCAAGGTGGCCTCGCCCTCGGCCGGGTTCTCGGCGACGTGCGTTTGCACGAGGAGGCCGTGATCGCGGGCGAGCCGCGCGGCCGCCTCCATCAAGGGACGGGAGCAGCTCGGGGCAAAGCGGGGGGTGATCGCGAACTCGAGGAGGCCGCCGCCCTCGCCGTGCCAGCGCTGCACGAGATCGCGGGCGGCGGGGATGGCCTCGTCGCGAGGGACGCGGAGCGCCTCCGGGCAGCTCTGGTCCATGAGCGTGAGGCCGGCGATGCCGCGCAAGCCGGCGGCCAGCAGGGCGCGGAACAGCCGGTCGGTCGCGCCGGCGCACGAGCTGGAGAAGACGACGCAGGTGGTCGTGCCCGACGCGAGCAGCCGGTTTGTGAACTCGCCCGCGACGAGCGTGGCATAGGCCTCGTCGCGGAAGCGGGCCTCCTCGGGGAAGACCGACCGATCGAGCCAGTCGAGCAGCGGGCCGCTGGCGCTGCCGATGATGCGCGTCTGCGGGAAATGGACGTGCGCGTCGATGAAGCCCGGCATCAACACCGCAGGCCGCAGGTCCAGCACCGGCCCGCGGAACGCGCCCGGGGCGAACGGCGCTGCCTGGGCGATCCGACCGTCGCCGCCGACCACGAGCAGCGCGTCGTCGATGAATCGGACCTGAGCGCCGTCCGGCGACGCGGGGATCGGGGTGAGCAGGCGAGCGCGGTAGGCGCGCGGCGACTCCGGCGAGCGCGCGCTCATCGGATGGCGATCTCGCTCCGGCGGGCCCAGCCCATGAGCAGCTCGCCCCCGCCGTTCTTCATGACGAGGGCCCACGCGCCCGACTCGCGCACGATCATCACGATCTCGCCCGCGGCGATGGCGCCGACCCGGGTGCCGTCCGCCCGCGGCTCGTCGAGCAGCGTGATGCCGCGCGAGGCGATGCCCGCCTGGAGGCGCGCAGGCCCGCCCGGGTCCTCCTCGTCGTCGAAGGCAGGGCCGTCGTCGTGAGGGGATGGCCCCTCGTCGGAGCCTGGATCGTCGTCGAACGGGAAACGAGGGTGGACCTGCGCGCGCCGGTCCGCCGGGGAACGCCCGTCGAGGAGGTGCGCGAAGCGGCCAGCGCTCTGCGCCGGCGAGCGATCGCCGGCGACCGCCCGGAACACGACGGGCGCCGTCGGGAGCAGCACGGCGGCGGCGGCGGCGAGGAGCACGAGCCCGGTCAGCCGATCGAGCTGGCGCGCGCGCGGCGGGGCTGGCGCGGCGCCCGGCGGCTCCGCCCGCGCAGCGAGGCGCGTGCCGGCGTGCTCGGCGCGCACGTCGCGGGGGCCAGGCGAGGCGCCCTGTCCGGCGGGGGGGTGGTCCATCAGCGCAGAGGATACGCGCTGCGGCGAGCGCGGTCGACTGCGCGGCGGCGTGAGCTCCGATGACGCGCGCCGCGCGCTTGTCTGCACGCCAGCGAGCGCGTCAGCGGAGCTCGCGCGGCAGCGGGGCGGCGGCAGGATCGCCGGAGACGGCGCGCTCCGCGGGGACGCCGATCGTGGCGCCGTGGTCCGCGCAGCAGCGGAAGCCCTGCTGGTAGAACATGTGGTTCTCGTCGTGCGAGCGGGTCGAGGGGCGGCAGCGCGTGCGGACAGGACCCCAGTAGCCGCCCTTCAGGATGGAGGGGCGCTCGCCCTCACGGACGGAACGGGTCCACTCATCGATGTTGCCGGTCATGTCGTAGACGCCGAAGGGGCTCCGGCAGCGGGGCTGGACGCCCGACGCCATGCCCTGCCAGAGCCGGTCCATCTCGGCCATGGCCGCGGGGCCGCCACGGGGGCGCAGCGCGGTCTCGATGTACGGGCGCCAACCCTGATCGACGACGCACGCTTCAGGCTCGCGGACGTAACCGTAGGGGTAGGGGCGCGCCTCCTCGCCCTCGCAGGCGAAGGTCCACTCGGCCTCGTCGCAGAGGCGCTTGCCCTCTTCGGCGCAGAGCTCGTTCGCCTCGTAGAACGAGACGAGGATGAACGGATAGACGCCCTTCTGGTTGGGGTACTCGTAGCGATCCATGCAGAAGTGCATCGGCTTCGTGTCGAGATCCTTCGACATCGAGAGCCACTTCTCGCGATCGAACTCCGCGCACCGCTCGGGGTAGTCCCTGCTGATCCAGTGCTTGCAGGTGGTCCGCTGCATCTCGTCGATGGAGCGCAGGTCGCCCTGGGCCTTCGGGGCGGGGTCGAGCTTCATGAGGCCGGAGACCTCGACCATGCCCGTCGGGCAGGTGCCGCGGGTGCCCTCGATCTGGTCGGTGGCCTCGCGCGACTCGGCGGGCGACGAGGCGATCTGCCAGTGACGATCGCGCACGAGGCGCCACTCGAACCGGAGGCGCCGCGGCAGCGAGCCGGTGATGGCGCCCGCGCCGAGCGTGAGCGGCACGGACGGCGCCTGCGCGAGCCGCACGACGAGCAGCGCGAGCGAGGCGAGGCCCAGCGCGAAGCCGACGGCGACGGCGGCGCGCAGCGCCCTCGCGCGGGGGGGCGCGGGCTTCCGCGTCGAAGGGGCGAGTCGGTGCATGATCCCTCGCAGTAAACTCTACTGCGAGGGAGACTCGAAGGCAGACAACTTTTCGCGGAGCCGCCCGAGGTCGGCCTCGAAGCGCCGCTCGCCGGACAGGTCGCGGGTCTCCCGCGGATCGCTCCCGAGATCGAACAGGAGCAGCCGGTCACGCTTCTTCCGCTCGATCACGAGGAGCTTGAGCTGCCCGTCGACGACCGCGGCGCGGCGGGCGGTGCGCGCGAACACCGGCCCTCGGGGAGCGCGCTCGGCGCCGGTGGCGATCGCGGCCAGGGAGGCGCCTTCGACGGCCGTCGCCTCCGCGCCGCCGACGTCGAGGACGGTGGGCGCGATGTCGACCGTGCTCACGGGATGCGGGTAACGGCCCGGCGCGGCGCCGGGGAGGGCGATGACGAGGGGGACGCGGATCGCCTCCTCGTAGAGCTCGACGCCGTGCCCCACGGGGCCGTGCTCGCCGAGCCCCTCGCCCTGCGAGCCGTGGACGATGACCGCCGTGCGGCCGGCGCGGGGGCCCCTCGCCACGGCGTCGAGCAGGGCGCCGAGCTGCCGGTCGACGTAGGCGATCTCGCCGTCGTAGGCGGCGGTCCTGCCGGCGCCGAAGCGGATGCCGGGGTGGGCGACGTAGCGCTCGTGGGCGTCGAAGAGGTGGAGCCAGAGGAAGATCGGCTGGGTGCGCTGGGCAACCCCCTCGAGGAGCGCGATGGCCTTCTCGACCGCGAGGTGGCCTGTCGCCTCGCGCTCCGGGTGGGCGTCGCCGTAGACGGTCTCGAAGCGGTCGAACCCTTGATCGAAGCCGCGCTCCTGGCTGATCCACGTGAACGAGCTGACCGCGGCGGTCAGGTAGCCGGCGCGCTTCATGCGCTCCGCGAGGGTGTCGTTCTCGGGCAGCAGCGTGGGCCACTCGCGGCGGTCGCGCGCCGCTCGGTTGAGGCGGCGGCCGGTGACGAGCGGCGAGATGGCCCGCTGCGTCTCGCTCGAGGCGGCGTAGGCGCGCTCGAACATCACGCCGCGGGCCGCGAGCTCGGCGAGCCGCGGGCTGGTGTCGCGGCCATAGCCGTAGGCCGACGTGTGGTCGGCGCGGACCGTGTCGAGCGTGACGAGGAGGACGTCGGGGCGCATCGGCGCGGCGGGCGCGGCGGGCGCGGGCGTGGTCCCGGCGGGGGAGATGGTCTTCGTCAGGACGGCCGGGATGACCGCGCCGCCCTCGTCGCGCGCGGCGGGCGCGGAGGCGGCGCGCACGGGCGCGGCCGTCGTGGCGCCGGCAGGGGCGGCCGTCGTGGCGCCGGCAGGGGCGGCAGGCGGGGCGCCGGCGGCCGCGGTCGTCAGCGCGCCGGCAGGCGAGCCCGCGACGGCCCTGGCGGGCAGGGAGGCGGCGCCCTCGTGGGCCCCGTCGCTGCAGTCCTGATCGATGCCGTCGCCCGGCGTTTCCGGTGCGCCGTGATACCGGGTGGGATCGCCCTCGTCGCAGTCGAGGCCGCCGAAGTGCGAGCCCATCCCGTCGCCGTCGCGGTCGGTCCACTGCTCGAGCGCGCTGAAGAGCGTGGCCGCGAGCCCGCCGCCGGCGCGCACGGCCTGGCCGAGCGGGGGGAACGACTCGATCCGGGCGGTCGCGGTCATGAGGACCAGGGCGGCGAGGGGGACGCCCGCGACGCCGGCGATGCGGCCGACGGCCGCGCTGAGGTCGACGCTCGAGACGAGCGCGGTCGCCACGAGCGCGATGGCGCCGTCGACGATGGCGGCGCGCACGGCGGCCCCGGCGTCGCCGGTCGTGCTGGCCGCGTGGGCGGCGAGCGGAGCGAAGGCGGCGACGAGGGGCACGACGCCGATGGCCGTGCCGGCGACGGCGAGGAGCCACGGCTTCACGCCGCGGGCGGCGAGGCGATCGCCGAGCGCGACGAGGCGCTGGGTGACGAGCGCCGCGGCCACGACGCCGGCGAGGCCGAGGACGCCGAAGGTCGCGCCGGCGAGGCCTCGGTGGTGCGTCGTCGCCTTGAGGAGGGCGGCGAGCGCGGCGAGCACCGGGAAGGCGACGCCGATCCAGAGCGCGACGCGGAGGACGGCGAGCCGCTCGCCGCCCGCGCCGACGATGCCGCGGAAGCCGCGGCCGGCCGCGCGCGAGAGGATGAGCGCGAGCGTGACGAGCGGGAGCAGGACGGCGGTCCCGACGAGGAGCCCGTCGAGGAAGGACGCGCCGGCGCGGGCGGTGCGCAGGGCGGTCGGTACGGCGGAGAGCGCAGCGACGCCGAGGCCGAGCACGCAGGCCTCGCCGAGGCGGGTCGTCCAGGCGCTGCGGCGCGGCGGGGGAGGGGCGGCCGACCGCCCCGGCGGGGGGACGGACCGCCCCGGCGGCGCGCTCTGCCGGGCGGGCGGGCCGCTCGGCGATCGCGGCGGGACGCTGTCATGAGAGCCGGCGGCGCTCGGCGGCGGCGGGGGACCTGGTTCGGCGGTGATCATGGGCACACAGGGGGGAGGGCCGCGTGGGCGCCTCGCGAGGGCCTGTCGCGCCTGGCCGCGAGGTCGTGCGCCCTGGAGAACGGGGCCTACCATCGGTCTACCGGGCCGCAAAGTATCCTGCGGGAGCGGACGAGCCGGGGGCGCCGGCGGCGGGCAATCCGGAAGCGCCGCGCTCGGAGTCGAGGCTGCGCCACGCGAAGCCGGCAAGACGGCTGCACGGGTGCGCCGGGGGCCCGAGCGGCGCCTGGCACGTGCCCGCTGGCGGGCTCCGCGCGGGTACGGCACGATGGTGGAGCCGTGTCGCTCCCCGCGCGCAAGCTCGCCACGATCGCGGATCTGCTGGCCGTCCCCGAGGCGCAGCGCTTCCACGAGATCATCGACGGCGAGCTCGTCCCGAAGGCGATGCCTTCGCCGAAGCACGGCGGCGCCCAGGCATCGCTCGCCGGGATCGTGTTCCGCCCCTACAACCGGCGGCCTGGCGGTCGCTGGCCAGGAGGGTGGTGGTTCGCCACCGAGGTCGAGGTGCAGCTCGAGGAGCACGAGATCTACCGCCCCGACGTGGCGGGCTGGCGGCGTGAGCGCCTACCGGAGCTGCCCGAAAAGACGCCGATCCTCGTGCGGCCCGACTGGGTTTGCGAGGTGCTGAGCGTCTCGAACACGCGCAACACGCGCAACGATCTCGTGAAGAAGATGCGCACCTACCACCGGTGCAAGGTGCCCCATTACTGGATCGTGGATCCAATGAACGAGGTGCTCACCGTGCATCGCTGGATGGATGACGGGTATCTGAACGTGCTCACGGCAGAGCGGGGCGAGCGCGTCAGGGCAGAGCCGTTCGACGCGATCACGTGGTCCGTCGGGGCGCTCTTCGGAGACGATCCGGACGAGGAGTAGAGCGGCGACTCGCCGAGACGGGGCTGCGCGCGGTCGCGCAGGAGCGCCCCTCCCGGGCTCGTCACGCCTGAGGCCGAGCCGCCGGGGCGCCCGGACGCCCGCTCATCGGCAGTCCGCTGGACCAGCCCCTCGCCATGCCCTGCACCATGGCCTCGTAGTCGGTCGCCTTGCTCCTGCGATCCCTCGCCTCGCAGAGCGCAGGATCGGTCGCGAACAGCGAGCGCGCGAGGTCGCGGGCGCCCGCGTTGATCGCGGCGTTCTTGGCGTGGCGGCGCTTCGTGAAGGCGGTGAACGCCTCCTCGAGGGAGGCCGCGCTGCCCAGGCAGTCGGCCAGGTGCCACGCGTCTTCGAGGGCCTGACTGGCGCCTTGGCCCGACGTGGGCAGCGCCGCGTGCGCGGCGTCGCCGATCAGCAAGACGTTGTCTCGATGCCACGTGTCGATGGGATCGTGATCGTGGACGTAGATCTTGTTCATGCGCTCGATGGGCGTCTCCTCTATCAATCGCGGTATCGGGCTCGGCCACCCGCGGAAGAGGGCGCGGAGCTCGGCCCGGTGATCTGCCGGCTCCTTGCCCCGAGCTTCAGGGCAGGCCGCGGCGCCGGCCCAGTACGCCTTCGATCGAGATACGGGCACGACGCCGAAGCGCACGCCGACACCCCAGCAGTCCATCACCTCGATCTGCGATTCCGAGAACACCGCGCGATCGCTCTCGAACGTGCCAAGCCAGTTGACGAAGCCACTCCTCAACATGAACCTTCCCGTGTTCTCTCGTGGTCTCCTGCGACCACGACCCTTCTAACGACGCTGCCGGGGGGTCCCTACCACATGCCCCGCGCGCTGCACGCGGGACCGCTCCGAGGCCTGCGTCCTCGGTGACGCGTCATGTTCGGCCCCCCAGGCCATCGAGCCGCGGAGGCCGCCCCCCCTCCGAATCTCCGCCTCCGACCTGGACCCCACCTGGTCCGGACGGCGCAACGGGGGACACCGTCGGAGATGTGCGCCGGCGCCGCCGCGACCCAGGTTCTCCTTGCCCAGGCCCCCCTGGCGACTTGTATCGTCGCAAAGACGCTGCCCTTGCTTCATCAGCCGCCCTGTCCTTCATCCCCTCCAAGGAGCTCTTCATGACGCTGCTGCGACGTCGCGCTTCCGCCTCCGCGCTGATCTTGCTCGCCTTGTCCGCCTGCGGAGACGACGATGCGGTGAGCGAGACCGGGCTGTCGTGCGGTCCAGGCACGAAGGCCGAAGGCGGCGTGTGTGTGCCTTCGGCGACGAGCCCCGGCGTCGTCTGCGGCGAGGGCACCGAGGACGTCGACGGCGCGTGCGTGCCTTCGGCGACGAGCCCCGGTGTCGTCTGCGGCGAGGGCACCGAGGACGTCGGCGGGGAATGCGTCCCGACCGCGCTCCAGCCCGGGCATTTCCTGAGCCCGCTTGTGCAGCTCCAGAGCTTGCACGAAGTCGGGAGCCACACGGATGAGGTCCGCGTCCGCGACGATGACTTGCTCCTCAATTGCAGCTACACATTCAACGTCATCGATGCGGAGGACCCCGCCGACATGGAGGTGCTCGCGGGGGGGCTCAAGCACACAATCCCCGGCGATACCCGCACGCCCGGCTGCAAGCACCTCGCGTGGGACGATGATCTCGTCTTCACCACGCACCTCGGCAACATCCGGAACCCGGCCTTCCTGAGCGGCTGGGACATCAGCGATCCCGAGGCCCCGGTGCAGCTCCCTGTCCTGCAGGAGGAGGGGATCAGCTACGAGGGAGTCGACGTCGCGAACCACAACATCTTCGTGGGGCTGCACGGAGATGGCCTCGGCGTCTACCGCTACGACAGCGCGGTCGGGTTCACGCGGGTCGGCAGCCTGGGTGGATTCACGAATGCGTGGGGGGTCGCGGCGCGCGACAACCATGTCTTCGTCGCCGACGGCGTGGACGGGCTCGTCACGGTCGACGCGACGGACCCGACGGCGCCAGTGGAGCTCGGGCGCGTGGCGACAGGCGGCCAGGCGAAGGGCGTCGTCGTGGACGGCGACTTCGCGTATGTGGCGGCGGGCTCTGCGGGCGTCGCCGTCGTCGACATCTCCGACCTCGCGCGCCCGGTCGTCGTCGGGCGCGCCGAGATGCCCGGGACCCCGCTCCGCCTGGCAACCTCCGAGCGCCGCCTCTTCGTCGCCGCGTGGAACGACGTGCGCGTGTACGACGTGTCCACGCCCGCCGCCCCGACCTTCATCGCGGCCGTGCGCATCCCGAGGGCGTTCGAGTACGACGATCCCGATCGCGAGCTCCCCACGATGCGCACCTTCGGCGTCGCCGCCCGGGGTCAGGACGTGTTCATCGGCACCTGGGAGAACCCGTATTCCTACCGCCTCGAGCCGGACCGCCTCGCCCCCAACATCCGTCTCCCGGAATCCGCCGCGCGGATCGATTTCGGCCCGGTCGCGGCCGGGGACAGGAAGACGCTCCCGCTCGAGGTCACGAACCAGGGGACGGCGCCGCTCACGCTGGTGGACAACTGGGTCAGCGGCTCCGCGTTCAGCGTCGAGCCGCGCCAGGCCCGGATCGCGCCCGGCGAGACGATCGAGCTCAACGTGACCTACCTGGCCTCGGCGACGGACCAGGAGATCGGCTATCTCCACATCACCTCGGACGACCCCGCGGCCCCGGTGCGGAAGAGCTATCTCGTCGGCAACGCGCCCGGCGTGAGCGTCGGGGCGCCCCTGCCCGCGACCACGGGCACGATGCTGGACGGCACGACATGGACCTCGGAGGAGTCGGCGGGGGGCGTGCTTCTGCTCACCTACTTTGCCACCTTCTGTCCGGTCTGCGCCAACCACCTGCCGGACACCGAGGAGCGGTTCTGGCTGAAGTACAAGGACCAAGGCCTGCAGATCGTCGCCCTCAACCCGAGGGAGCCGGTCGATCAGATCGGCCAGGTACAGACGTATTGCGACAACATCAAGGTCAGCTTTCCGGTCGGGCTCGAGGAGACCGCGAGCACCTACGCCGCCGTGACGTCCAATTTCCCCGGCCCCAATCCGTTTCCGGTCGACGTGATCGTCGGGAAGGACGGCATCGTCCGGTATGTCACGCATGAGTACGATCCGGATGCGATGACGGCGGTCATCGAGCAGGCGCTGGCCGAATGATGAGGCGCGCCCTGCTCCTGATGGTCGTGCTGATCGCGTCCGGTTGCGACGGAGGCGGCGGCTCGACCAGCGGGGCGGGGGACGCCGGCGGCGGCGCAGCGACGGGCGGCGGCGCCGGAGGCGGCGGCAGCGCAGCGGTCAGCGGTGGTGGCGACGCTGGCGGCGGCGGCGCGACGGGCGGCTCCGGCGCAGGCGGCGCGCCGGCGGGTCCAGGCGTGACCGGCGTGCTCGCGGACGAGGCGGGACAGCCCATCGGCGGAGCCACCGTGCTGTTTTGCAACACCGCGGTCTGCTACTCGGACCGATCGAGGGCGGATGGTCGCTTCACCTTCCTCTGCGACGCGGAGCCGCCTGTCGACTTCGTTGTGAAGTCGATGGAGGACGCGGGGACGACGCCGCGCCGGGGAACGACCCTGTTCCCGCTGCGCTTCACCGACGCGGTCACCGTCGATGCGGGATCGCTCTTCGTGCCGCACCTGCCCGCGGGCGCCGTCCTTGGTCCGAACAGCGATGATCCGCAGGTCCTGGAGGTCGGCGATGGCCTCCAGCTCACCGTGAGCCGCGCCGCGCTCGCGACGCCGCTCGGCGAGGCCCTCCACGACATCGCGGCCCGGAGGATCCCGCCCGAGCGCGTGCCACCGCTCCCCGATCTCGGCGGGGAGGAGATCGTGGCGGTCTACGCGCTCTACCCGTTCGCGACGACCAGCGACTCGCCCATCGGGGTCCAGGCCCCCTCGGACCTGGCGCCAGGGACGCCCGTGAGGTTCCGGACGATGAGCGAGTACGACGGCAAGCTCTCGGCGCCGGCTGCAGGGGAGGCCGACGGCGCGGTCGTCAAGACGGCGCCGCTCTCCGGGATCGACGAGCTCACCTGGATCGTGATCTCCAGGTAGCGATCATCGCACCGCCGTCGGCCCGACCCTCCGCAAGGCGAAGAGGCGCCGGATTCCCGCTCTGGCGACGCCGCGGCGGCGTCGGTCGACGACCGCAGTCCGCCCGCTGGAGCGCCGCTCACGGCGTCACATAGAGCCACGCGAGGCACATCTCGTCGTTCGTGCCTTCACCCCAGGCGAGGTCCTCCGGCGGCATCCTGACCCCGCTCACGAACGGCTGGTTCTCGGCGCTGTTGTCCCAGTGGCACTCGACGCGAAGCCGGTCGCCCGGCGCGAGCCGCCTCGGCTCGGCGAGGCCGTAGGGAGATTGCCAGTGGAAGTCCCAGCGCGGGATGTCGACCAGGCACTCTCGCTCGCCGTCCCCCCGGCGCGTGGACAGGGAGATGCTCTTGCCGCGCAGGTGCTGGTGCAGGCCGACCGTGTACAGCGTGAATGGCTGATCCGCCGGGAGGGCGCCCTTCGTGAAGAGCGATACAGCGGTCGCCGCGTCCTCCTCGAAGTCGTACATCACGTCGGGATCGCCGGCCGGGATCCGCATACCGCCCTTCACCCACGCGGGGTCGAGCCACGGCATCGTGTACGCCGGCCGCTCCACCGCGTCGTCGATCCGGAGCGCGACGCGGGTCTGGTCCGGGGCCGGCATGCCGTGCGCGATGTTGTAATGGACCTGCATCACGATCTTCACCCCCGGCGGGACCTCGATCCCCGTGCCCCGAGGGGCGTCGCGCCCGAACGACCCGGGCGCCCATCCGCCGAGGATGCCATACGCCGAAGGGCCCTGGATCGCGGCGTCGTCGCCGGTCGGGCCGCCGAAGCAGGAGTAGCCCGGGCCCGGATCCGCCGCGTCCCACGCCTCGTAGGTCTCCACGGCGCCCGGCTTCGCGAAGAAGACGACGACGTGGTGCACGATCGACGGCGCGCCCGGCGTGACGCCGAGGCCCGTGACGAAGCGGGTCGCCTCGTACGGCCAGTCGATCAAGAAGCACCGGTATTCGTCGGGCGCTGTCGCCGGCGTGTAGGGCTCGGGCATCGACAGATCGAGGTCGACGCGCGACAGGCCGCCAGGCATGTCCGGCGACGCGACGAACTCGGCCGGATCGCCGGGGGGCGCGCCCGCCTCGGCCCAGCGCGCGATGGCGTCGATCTGGTCGTCCGTGAGCGAGCGATCGTCGAGCAGCTCCGCGCAGCCCGGCGCGGGAGGCCAGGGAGGCATGCGCCGGCTGGTCACCGCGTCCGCGATCGCGTCCTTGAGCTGGATCGCGACATCGGCTGTCGTGAACGCGAACGGCGCGATCCCACCCGGCGCGTGGCAGCCGGTGCATTTCGCCTCGAGGATGGGCCTGACGTCCCGGTGATAGGTGGGCGTGGCGCTGGGAGGAGATCCATCGTTGTCGCTGCTGGCCGTGCTCGAGCAGCCGATCGCCCCCGCGCCCATCAGGGCGAGCAGCGCCGAGCAGGTGCCGTGATATCGATTCATGCGATCCATCCTGCCCGCGAGATGTTGAAGGGCTGTGGAGCCGCGCCAGATCGCCGGATCGGCCGCTTTCGCGCCCCCGCGCCAGCTGGTATCGGTGCCTCATGACGACACGCGCGCTCGTGGTCGAGGACGACCCCGGTGTCGCCGCCGGGCTCGTGCGCGGGCTCACGGCCGCCGGGTTCGAGGTGGAGCTCGCCACGAACGGCCGCGCCGGGCTCGAATGCGCCCTCCGCGGCGCCTTCGACGTCGTGGTGCTCGACCTCATGCTGCCCGAGCGCTCCGGCCTCGAGATCCTGCGCGATCTGAGCGGCCGGCGGCGTGTCCCTGTGATCGTGCTGACCGCGCGCACGGATCTGCCGGATCGGCTTCGATCGTTCGAGCTCGGGGCGGTCGATTACGTGCCCAAGCCCTTCTTCATGGAGGAGCTCGTCGCGCGCGTCCGCGCTCACCTCGGCGTGCGCGCGGGCGCGCCGCGGCGGGTGATCGGCTGGGCCGGGGTGACGGTGGACCTCGACGCGCGCGCCGCGCGGCGAGGCGAGGCGGTCCTGCCGCTCACGCGGGCTGAGCTCGATCTCCTCGCGTACCTGATCGAGCGGCCGAGCCGCGCGATCTCCCGCGAGCAGCTCGCCGAGCGGGCCCTCTCCGCGCTCGAGCCGCGCGACGCGCGCACGATCGACTCGCACGTGGCGCGCATCCGCAAGAAGCTCGGAGCGGGCGCGGCCGCCGCGATCGTGACCGTGTGGGGGATCGGGTATCGCTTCGAGCCTCCGGAGGAGAGCGCATGAAGCTCCTCCGGAGCCTGTCGATCCGGGTGCTCCTCGTGTCGGTGCTGAGCGGCGGGGTCGGCCTGACGAGCGCGGCGCTCTCGGCGCGGTACGCGTCGGAGCGCATGGCCACGAAGGTGATGGGCAGCTGGCTCCGGCGCTCGTCGGCGCGGCACCGGGAGCGCTGCGAGGCGCAGCCCGAGCAGTGGTCGGCGGGCCTGCTCGATGGGCCGCAGATCTTCGCCTACGACGCAGGGACGCTCGCCTCGGCCAACGGCGCGGCGCCGCCGCTCGACCGCGCGCTCCACGCGCGCCTGGGCGCGGTGGACGGGCCCGCGGTCGCAGATTTCCGGGCGCTGCTGCTCGGGGGCGGGGGGCTCGCGCAGATCCGCGCGGCGGAGAGCGGCCCGTGCGCGGTGCTGCAGGCGGTCTGGCCGGCGCGCTCTCCGGAGAGCGGCGTCCTGCTCGTCGGATTGGCCGGGGTCCTCGGGGCGGCCCTGGCGGCGGCCGCGCTCGGGGTCTTCCTGGTCGTGCGGCCCCTGTCGGACCGCGTGCGGCGGCTCCACGGCGCGGCGGCGCGCGTGGGCGATCCACGCGGATACACGCCCGCGCGGCGCGCGGACGACGACGAGCTCGACCGGGTGGGCGCGGCGCTCGACCGGGCGCACGCGCGCATCCGCGAGGACGCGGCGCGGCTGGAGCGGCGGCGGCGCGATCTCGAGCTGCACCTGTCGGACGTCGCGCACGATCTCCGGACGCCCCTCGCCTCGCTGCAGCTCGCGATCGAGCAGGCAGCCGACGTCGCGCGGGATCCCGCGCAGGTGGAGCTGTTCGCGGGCGCGTTGCGCGATTGCGTGTACCTGGCCGGGCTGGTGAGCAACCTGCGGCTCGCCGCCGAGCTCGAGGAGGGCCTGGACCCGGCCGCGAACGAGGGCGGGACGGATCTGAGCGACGCGGTCGAGCGCGTCGTCGCGCGGCTCGCGGCGCTCGCGCGCCGGCGGGGGATCGCGCTCGCGCACGCGGTGCCGGACGAGGCGGTGCTCATCCGCTGCCACCCGGTGGCGTGCGAGCAGGCCGTCGGCAATGTCGTGGAGAACGCGGTGTCGTACGGCGATCGCGGCGGGCACGTGGCGGTCGTGCTGAAGCTCGAGCCGGAGGGCGGCTTTTGCCTGACGGTCGCCGACGATGGCCCCGGCGTGCTTCCCGCCGAGATACCGCGGCTCGGGGAGCGCACGTTTCGCTCCGACGAGGCGCGTCGGCGCGATCCGCGCGGCTCGGGGCTCGGGCTCGCGATCACGGGCGAGGTCTGCCGGCGCTGCGGGTTCGAGCTCTCCTTTTCCGCGGAGGCGCCGCGGGGGCTCCGGGTGATGATGAGGGGTGCCCGGAAAGAGGCGTCCCGCGCGCGCGGCGCATAACGGGAGATCTCGCCGGCGGAAGCTCAGCGATCGCCTCCTCACGTGTCGAGGCGGCGCTCGATCCGGGTGATCTGGATATCTCTGCGAGGACGATGAGAATCCCGGCGCTGTGCCCTCCGCTCTCCCCACTGAAGAGCCGGTGGTCGAAGAGCCGGTAGTCGAAGAATCAACAAGACCGGCAGGACGAGCGAAGCGGGAACCGCCGCGAACCCGCTTGACGCTCGTCGCGCCCGCAAGCTATGTTCCCCGCATGCCCCGCGCGCTCCCCGCGTCCTGCGCTCGCCGCCGCTCCGAGGCCTTCGTCCTCGGCGGCGCGTCGTGCTCGGCCGCCGAGGTGGGTTCGTGCGTGGCAGGGCTGCGCTGGTGGCGCTGGTGCTCTACCAAGGCGGGCCCTTACCACGGGTAACGCGCCTCCCTGCGGGGAGGACGACCTGAAGGAAAGAAGAAGAGGGCCCGCCGAACAACGGTGGGCCTTTTCGCTTTTGTCCGCTATGCAGGGCGCCGCGGCGCGACGCCAGAGTCCCGAGGATCCGTGTCTGCCGGAACAGCCGTGAACATGAGGAGAGAACCATGATGCATGCAGTCATCGATGCGCTCTGCGCCGGCGTCGACCTCTCCGCGGAGCAGACCGAGGCGCTGTTCCGCGATGTGGTCGCAGGGGCGCTGACCGAGATCGAGCTCTCCGCGCTGCTCGTCGCGCTCAAGGCGAAGGGCGAGACCCCCGCCGAGATCGCGGGCGCGGCGCGCGCGCTCAGGGGGGCGTCGGCGCCGTTCGCGCGGCCGGCTTATGTCTATGCCGACTGCTGCGGCACCGGCGGAGACGGGCAGTCCACCGTGAACGTGTCGACGGCCGTCGCCTTCGTCGCGGCCGAAGCAGGCCTGCCGGTCGCCAAGCACGGCAACCGCTCGGTCTCCTCCCAGTGCGGCTCCGCCGACGCGCTCGAGGCGCTCGGCGCCCGGCTCGACCCGCCGGCCGAGGTCTCGCGCCGCGCCCTCGATGAGGTCGGCTTCTGCTTCCTCTTCGCGCCGCAGTACCACGCCGGGCTCCGCCACGCGATGCCCGTGCGCCGCGCCCTCAAGGTGCGCACGATCATGAACCTGCTCGGCCCCCTCGTGAACCCGAGCGCGCCGCCGATCCAGGTGATGGGCATCTACGATCCGGAGCTCGTCACCCACGCCGCGCGCACGCTCGGCATGCTCGGGTGCCAGGCCGCGCTCGTCGTCCACGGCGGGGGGCTCGACGAGGTCGCCCTGCACGCCCCGACGCGCGCGGCCCGGCTCCGCGATGGGATCGTCGAGGAGCTCTTGATCGACCCGGCGGACGCGGGGGTCGCGCCGGCGCCGATCGAGGCGCTCCGGGGCGCCGGCCCGGCGGCGAACGCGGCGTGGCTCCACGATCTGCTCGCCGGGCGCGGCGCGCCCGCGCACCGCGACGCCGTCGCGATCAACGCCGGGGCGCTGCTCTGGGTCGCCGGACGAGCCGAGGGGCTGCGGGAGGGGACGGCCCTGGCGCTCGACGCGCTGGGCTCCGGGCGCGCGGCGGAGCGCCTCACGCGCTTCGTGGCGCTGAGCCGGGATGGGGCCCAGGAAGCGCGGAAGGAGGCGAAACATGGCTGAGCAGGGCAATGTGCTCGCGCGCATCGTGGAGCGGAAGCGGGTGGACGTGGCGGAGCGCGAGCGGCGGACCCCGCTCGCCAGCCTTCGGGCGAGCGCGCCGCCCACCTCGCGGAGCCTCCGGCGCGCGCTCTCCGCGCCGGGCGCGCGGTTCGTCCTGGAGTGCAAGAAGGCCTCTCCGTCCGAGGGCCTCATCCGGCCGGATTTCGACCCGCACGCCGTCGCCGCCGCGTACTACGGCGTCGCCGACGCGGTGAGCGTGCTGACCGACGAGCCCTTCTTCCAGGGCAGCTTCGAGATCCTCCAGGCCGTGCGCGCGGTCGTGGACGTCCCGATCCTCTGCAAGGACTTCGTCGTTTCGCCCTACCAGGTGATCGAGGCGCGGGCGAACGGCGCGGACGCGATCCTGCTCATGCTGTCGGTGCTGGACGACGCGACCGCGCTCCTGTGCCTGGGCGCCGCCCAGGCGCTCGGCATGGACTGCCTCGTCGAGGTCCACGACGAGGCGGAGCTCGAGCGGGCGCTCGCGCTGCCCGCGCCCGTGATCGGCATCAACAACCGCGATCTCAAGACGCTCAAGGTCGATCTCGCCGTCTCGGAGCGGCTCGCCCCGCGCGTGCCGCGCGATCGGATCGTCATCGCGGAGTCGGGCGTCGAGTCGCGCGCCCACGTGGAGCGGCTCGCGCCCTCGGTGGACGGGTTCCTCGTCGGCACGTCGCTCATGCGCAGCCCCGACATCGCGGACGCCGCGCGCGCGCTGGTGACCGGCCGGGTGAAGATCTGCGGCCTGACCCGGCCCGGGGACGCGCGCGAGGCGGAGCGGCTCGGGGCCCGCTTCGGCGGCCTCGTCTTCGCCGAGGCCTCGCCGCGGCGGGTGACGCGCGAGCAGGCCGAGATCGTGGCCGCCACGGCCGCGGGGCTGCCCTTCGTCGGCGTTTTCCTCAATCAATCCGTGGACTTCGTCGCGGATACGGCGCGGGCGATCGGGCTGCGCGCCGTGCAGCTCCACGGCGACGAGGACGCCGCGTTCATCGAGGTGCTGCGGCGCGCGCTCCCCGAGGGGTGCGAGGTCTGGAAGGCGGTCCCGATGGCGCCGTCCGGGGAGGCCGCCGGCGCGGCGGGCGCCGCGGGCGCGGTCGGCGAGGCGGGCGGCGACGGCGCGGGCGCGGAGGTCGAGCGCAGCGCCGACCGGCTTGTCTTCGACACGCGCACGGCGGAGGCGCGGGGAGGCACGGGGCGGACGTTCGCCTGGAGCGCGATCGACGGCCACCCGGCGCGCACGCGGAGCCTGCTCGCGGGCGGGCTGAACCCGGACAACATCGCCGCGGCGCGCCGGGTGGGGACGTGGGGGCTCGACGTGGCGTCGGGCGTCGAGCGCGCGCCCGGCGAGAAGTGCGCCGACCTGCTCGTGCGCCTGTTCGACAGCGCGCGCGGCCCGTCGCGCCACGACAATGACCCCGGGGCCCCGGCGGACCGCGCCTCCCCCTGACGGCAGCTCTCACGACGCACAACGCACAACCGACGATCGAGGCAATCACATGCAGCAAAGCGGCCGCTTCGGCGCCTTTGGCGGCGCCTATGTCCCGGAGATCCTCGTGCCCGCGCTCGAGCAGCTCGAGCGCGCGTACCTGGAGGCGCGCGGCGATCCGTCGTTCGCGGCCGAGTTCGACGCCTTGCTGACGACCTACGCGGGGCGACCGACGCCGCTCACCCTGTGCCGCAACCTGACCGGCGATCCGCGCGTGAAGCTGTACCTCAAGCGCGAGGACCTGCTCCACGGCGGCGCGCACAAGACGAACCAGGCGCTCGGCCAGGGGCTGCTCGCGCGGCGCATGGGCAAGCGGCGGCTCATCGCCGAGACCGGGGCCGGCCAGCACGGCGTCGCGACCGCCATGATCGGGGCGCTGCTCGGCATGCCCACGCGCATCTACATGGGCGCGAAGGACGTCGAGCGGCAGCGGCTCAACGTCTTCCGGATGCGCCTCATGGGGGCCGAGGTGGTGCCCGTGACCTCGGGCTCGCAGACGCTGAAGGACGCCCTCAACGAGGCGCTGCGCTACTGGACCGAGAGCTACGAGGACACGCATTACCTGATCGGGACGGTCGCCGGGCCTCACCCGTTCCCCACGATCGTGCGCGATTTCCAGTGGGTGATCGGCCGCGAGGCGCGCGCCCAGATCCTGGAGGCCGAGGGGCGCTTGCCCGACGCGGTGGTCGCGTGCGTGGGCGGCGGCAGCAACGCCATGGGGATCTTCTCCGAGTTCATCCCGGACAAGGACGTGGCGCTCGTCGGCGTGGAGCCCGCCGGCCACGGCCTGTCGACCGCCATGCACGGGGCGACGCTCCTCAAGGGCCGCCCGGGGGTGCTGCACGGGTCGGAGACCTACATCCTCCAGGACGAGCACGGGCAGGTCGCCGAGACGCACTCGGTCTCGGCGGGGCTCGACTACCCCGGCGTCGGGCCGGAGCACGCGCACCTCATGACGTCGGGCCGGGCGACGTACGTCGCGGCGACGGACGACGAGGCGCTCGACGCGTTCCAGCGGCTCGCGCGCAGCGAGGGCATCATCCCGGCGTTCGAGTCGGCGCACGCGATCGCGCACGCGCTGAAGATGGTGGCGGAGGCGGCGCAGGCAGGGCGCGAGACGGTGCTCGTCGTGAACCTGTCGGGCCGCGGAGACAAGGACATGGAGCAGGCGCAGAGGCTGCTCGATCCCGGGAGGTCGACATGAGTCGGGAGACGGTGACGACGCGCTACGATCGCGCATTCGAGCGGCTGCGGCAGCGCGGCGAGGGGGCGTTCATCCCCTTCCTGATGCTGGGGGATCCCGACCTCGCCACGAGCGCGCGGCTGCTGCGCGCGGCCGTGGAGGGCGGCGCGGACGCGATCGAGGTCGGGATCCCGTTCTCGGATCCGATCGCGGACGGCCCGACGATCCAGGCCGCCGCCGTGCGGGCGCTCGAGGCCGGCGTGCGGCCGGGCGACTGCATCGAGCTCCTGGCGCGGTTCCGGGCGGAGGCGCCGGAGGTGCCGATCGGCATCCTGACGTACGCGAACCTCGTGAAGCACCGCGATCTGGCGGGCTTCTACGCGTCGGTGGCCGCGGCCGGGGTCGACAGCGTGCTCGTCGCCGACGTGCCTGTGAGGGAGTCGGATCCGTACGTGGCGGCGGCGCGCGCCGTGGGGGTGGCGCCGGTGCTGATCGCGCCGCTGAACGCCTCGGAGGCCACGCTGCAGCAGCTCGCGGAGCGGTGCAGCGCGTACACGTACTGCGTGACGCGCAAGGGCGTGACGGGGGCGGACGAGCAGCTGCGCCTCGGCCACGGGGCGCTCTTCGAGACGCTGCGCCGGTTCGGCGCGCCGCCCGCGATCCTCGGGTTCGGCATCTCGAAGCCCGAGCACGTGCGCGACGCCCTCGCCGCCGGGGCGTTCGGCGTGGTCAGCGGGTCCGCGGTCGTGCAGCGGGTCGCGGCGAACGTCGGTGATCCCGAGGCGGCCGCGCGCGCCGTCGCGAGCTTCGTCCGCGAGATGAAGGCGGCGACGGCGCGCTGAGCGCGCCGGCCGGATGGCGTTCCACCCGCCGAGCGGGTCAGGTTCACGGCGGAGCGCCGTCGCTACCGCGCCATGAGGGGCTCGCCCTTCGGGCGGCGAGCCGAGCTCACCGGCACGTGACGTCGCACAGCCTCTCCGAGAGCGCGATGCAGCCCTCGTCCCACCCGATCGTGCAGCAGAAGCTGTCTCCGTCCTCTCCGCACACGGTCTCGACGCAGCTGTTGCAGGTCGCGTCGAGGGGCGCGCCTTCCTCGCAGAGGTCGTGGGCGCACCCGCAGGCCCGCCCGCAGGCGGCGGTGAGGCCGGCGACGCAGTGGGTATCCCAGTTGCTCATGCAGCACGCCGGGTCCTCCGCGCACAGCTCGGTCACGCACGGGTCGCAGCCCATGAGGAGGGGCGCGCCTTCCTCGCAGAGGTCGTGGCCGCACTCGGCCGGCGGGCACACGCCGCAGTCGGTGGCGCACGCCTGGCAGTTTTCCCTGTCGGGCTCGCATGTGCCGTCACCGCAGATCGGCGGGCACACGCCGCAGTCGTCGGCGCACGAGCCGCACGTCTCGCCGGTGTCACACCGAAGATCGCCGCACGCCGACGCCCCGCCCTCTCCACCGCCGCCGGTGGCGTCGCCGCCGCCTGTCGAAGCGCTGCTCGTCGAGGCGCTGCTCACCGAGCCGCCGCCGGCGGCGTCGCCGCCGCCCGTCGAAGCGCTGCTCGCCGAGCCGCCGCCGCCGGCGTCGCCTCCGCCCGCCGAAGCGCTGCTCGTCGAGGCGCTGCTCGTCGAGGCGCTGCTCGTCGAGGCGCTGCTCGTCGAGCCGCCTTGCCCGCCCGCTCCACCGCCGCCCGTGGCATCTCCGCCAGCCGAGGCGCTGCTCGTCGAGCCGCCTTGCCCGCCCGCTCCGCCGCCGCCCGTGGCATCTCCGCCAGCCGAGGCGCTGCTCGTCGAGCCGCCTTGCCCGCCCTCTCCGCCGCTGCTCGTCGAGCCGCCTTGCCCGCCCTCTCCGCCGCTGCCCGCCGCTCCGCCGTGCCCGCCTTGCCCGCCTTGCCCGCCGGACCCGCCGGCGCCGGACGTGCTCGCCGCGCTGCTCGGCGCGGCGCTCTCGTCGTCGCCGCAGCCGGCGATCGTGAGGGTCGATGTCAGGGCGAGCAAAGCACACATGCGGAGTGAACGGTTCATCAGGGGAGCCTCGTTATCATCATGCGTTGGGAGCGGCCTCGCGCGCGAGGCCGCCTGTCAAAAGAGCCCCACGGAGAAGTGGAGTGCACCGTCGATCTCATCCAGCTCGTCGCGCGGATCCAGGTTGAAGCCGTAGTCGAAGGCGAGGGGGCCGATGGGCGTGTTCACCCGCAGGCCGGCGCCGAGCCCGTAACGCAGGAGCCGCGGATCGAGGTTGACGTTCCTCGCCCTGATCCAGAGGTTGCCCGCGTCGAGGAAGAGCCCGAGCTGGAGCAGATCCGTCAGCGGAATGCGCAGCTCGGCGCGCGGGTTCACCATCACCGTCCCGCCGCGCGGGATATCGTCGGTCGACACCTCGGCGTCCCCGCCCAGCGCCTTTCTCGCCTCCTCGAGCCCGTCCTCAGGATACAGCGACTCGGCCAGATGGGAACGGAGAGAGTCGACGCCGCCGAGGAAGAACAGGCGATCCGGGTACGTCCCGCTCTCGGCCACGAGCGGCTGAATATACCCTCCGGACAGGCTCAGTGCGAGGGTGAGCCGCGACCGCGGCGCGAGGGGGATATAGCCCGACACGCGGCCCGTGAATCGCAGGAAGTGGCTCTCGGGGAAGCTCGATTGGGCCCGGACCGAGGCGAAGGCGTCGAAGGCGTCGACGTGCTCGACGCCGCCGGAGAGGAGGAAGCCCCGGGTCGCGGCGAAGGGGGTGTCCCGCGTGTCCCAGGACGCGTCGATCCGCTGCGCCAGGGCGATCGTCTCGCCCTCGGGCATGCGCAGCTGGTCGAGGATATCCCGCTTGTCGGTGCCGACGGCGCCCGGAAAGAATCCGACTTTGTTCAGCTCGGTCGACAGGGCGAGCTGCGTCGTCACGGCGCGCCGCGGGCGGTAGGTGAGCGCGGGGATGATCGCCGTCTTCGTGACGCCGAAATCCAGCTGGTTGTCGCGCACGTGGATGCCCGCGAGCGACATGCTGACGAGCGGACCGAGGCCGATGTCCGGGAGCGCGACCGAGACCGCGATGCGGCGCTCCAGCTGGTCGTCGACCTGGAGCTCCTCGTAGTGGCGGCTCGCCGCCTTGTCCACGATCATGAACTCGAACAGGTAGCTGAGCTGGACGCCCATCGTGAGGCCGATGGCGAGGCCGGCGATGTTGCGGTGTCCGTACTCGAAGGCGAGGCGCGCGCCCTCGCCGGTCGAGAACCCGATCTGCGGGTTGAGGTACTGCGGCAGCTGCTCGACCACGTGGATGACGACCCGCTTGTTCTTCTGCGGGACGTCGGGATCCTCGAGCGAGATCGACACGCTGGAGAAGGGGCCGAGCGTGGCGATGCGCTCCTCGCTCAGGCGGGCCTGCGACTGGCGGAACGGCGCGCCCTCGCGGAGCAGCACGCGGCGGAGGATCAGCTGCTCGTCGGTCCGGACGGCGCCCTTGACGACGATGCCGGTGACGAACACCCGATCTCGCTCCGAGACGATGAACCGCGCGCGGGCGCGCGTGCGGTCGGGCGAGGGCTCGATGGCCGTGCGGACCTCGGCGAACGCGTAGCCCAGGTCGCGGTAAGCATCCATGATGCGCAGCCGCGCGGCGTCGAGCGCGAGCGTCGAGAGGGGCTGTCCGACCTTCAGATCGGCGAGGTCGCTGAGCCAGCGCTCGCTGAACGGCCGCTCCTCGGCGCAGAGCGCGCGGTCGCGCTCGCTCAGGCCGGCCTGACGGCAGAAGCCCTTGTTCCCCTCGAAGGCGAGATCGTAGAGCTGGGTCTGCGGGCCAGGATGGACCGGAATGCGGAGCGTCACCTCGGGGGAGCACGCGAGGTGCCGGGCCGCGTCGGGGCGGCACGTGAGGGCGGCGGGGACGGGCGGCTCGGGGAGGGGGATGCCTTGCGCGTCGGTGAGGCACTGGGCCGTGACGCGCTCGGCGACCGGCTCGGGGACGCAGGCGCCCGGCGGGGAGCGGCGCGAGCAGGTGGCGCGGAGCACGGAGACCGGGCCGACGACGGCGTTCAGGTAGCCCTTGCTGAAGTAGAGATCGCGAAGGTGCTTGAGGGCGCGATCGTAGGTCTCCTGCGCGTACGTCATCGAGGGGATGAGCTCGACCGGCCTGGCCCGGCCGCCGGCGCCGCGGGTCGGGCCGAAGAGGTCCGAGATGCCTCGCGGGTCGGGCATCGTGAAGGGGTCGGCGCCGGGCAGGTCCTCCTCGAGGAAGCTCTCGATCTCGCGGCCGAGGTCGTCGGGGCTGAGGTCGCCCGTGAGGCAGGGGAAGACGCGCTTCGTGACGCGCACCTGGTCGTGCTCGCGGACGGTGAAGGTCAGGTAACGGACCGCATCGTCGGGCTTGCCGCCCAGCGAGGGGGTGATCTCGGCGTCGAGGAAGCCGCGCTCGACGTAGAACGCGCGGAGCCGATCGGTGAGATCGTTCGTCCTGGTCTCGGTCGTCTCGCCGAGGTCGAGCGCGGCCTCGAGGGCGTCGTCGTCGAAGGCGCGGTTGCCGTCGAAGACGGGGACGATGCGCGCGCCGGGCTCGAGGTAGACGTAGAGGTAGTTGTGCGGGCCGACCGCGAGCACGCGGTGGGAGACCTCGGCGTCGTGAAAGCCGCTGCGGCGGAGCAGCTCGGCCATCTCGCGGTCGGCCTCGGCGAGGGCGGGCTCGTCGACGCGGGCGCCGACGCCGAGGCCGTAGCTCTGCTTGAGCGCGCCGAGCTCCCGGTCCGCGCGCGGCGCCACGACGAAGACGCGCTCGGAGACAACACGTGGAGCGCCGGCCTCGATGTCGAGGGCGAGGACGACCTGGGAGGGCTCGTCGGTGTCGACGGCGCGGACCGTGACGGCGGCCGCGGGGTAGCCGTGAAGCGCGTAGAACGCGCGGATGCGGGGGCTGATCTCGGCCAGCGTGGCCGCGGTGATCTCGCCGCCCTCGGCGATGCCGGCGGCCTCGAGGGTGTCCTGCCGGTCGAGCGCGCCGCCGCTGATCTGGACGGTGGCGATGCTCCGGCGGGGGACGACGAAGATGCGGAGCGCGGCGCCGTCCGGCACGAGGTACGCCTCGGCCGACGCGCGGGCGAAGTTGCCCGAGGCGAGCAGCTCGCGCATGGCGCGGCGCGCGGCGTCGGGGCTGAGCGGCTCGCCGAGGTCGACGCTCGTGACCGGCGACACGATCTGCCATCGGTCGCCCTGCGCGGTGACATCGATGCGGACGATCGGCTTGCCGACGAGCTCTCCCAGGGCCAGCGGCTGGCCGAGCGAAGGCACGTCGGTGGCCTGGGTGCCGGCCTCGCCCGCAGGCACGGCCCGTGCCGGAGGGTCGACAGGGTCGAGGCTGGCCTGACCGGGGTTGGGGCTGGCCTGACCGGGGTTGAGGTTGGCCTGACCGGGGTTGGGGCTGGCTTGAGCCGGACGTGCCGGGGTCGGGTCGGCGTGCGCCGGGAAGGCGATCGCGCCGAGCGGCAAAAAGCCGAGCAGAAAGGGAATGAGGGTGGAACGGAAGCGAGCCATCAGGCGCGGAGCGCCGGGGGACGAAACGGAAATGAACCGGCGCCGGCGTGCACGACGGACGCAGCGTAGCCCGGTTGGGCGCTGGATGGGCAAGAGGCCGCCCGCGTGGCCCCGATGTGCGAGACGCGGGGCTCTCGGCGGGCAGAGCTCGTGCTAGCGTCGGCGCCCGTGCGAGGCACCAGATGAAGGACCTGGCGATGCTCGTCGGCGCCGTGGCGCATGACGCCAAGGTGGTGACGTTGTGGGAGAGCCTGCGCGAGCACTTCCGCGAACATGGAATCCTGATTGATTTCGCGCTGTTCTCTACGTACGAGCGCCAGGTCGAGTCGCTGATCCGCGGGCACATCGACGTCGCCTGGAACAGCGCCGTCGCGCACGTGCGGGTGAAGCGGCAGACCGAGGGACGGTCCCGCTCGCTCGCGATGCGCGAGATCGATCGCGACTTCCACAGCAAGCTGCTCGTCCGCCGCGACGCCGCCGTCGGGGCGCTCAGCGATCTGGAGGGCAAGGCGCTCGCCGTCGGGAGCGTCGACTCGGCGCACGCGCGCATCCTGCCGCTCCACTTCCTCCGGCAGGCGGGCGTGGCCGTGGAGAAGATCCAGCTCATGCCGTTCGAGGTGGACGTCGGCAAGCACGGGGACACCGCGACGAGCGAGGTCCAGGCGCTCGCGGCGCTGCACGAGGGCAAGGCGCAGGCGGCGGCGGTCGGGGACGCGGTGTGGCTCGCCGAGCAGGCGAGCGGCCACATCGACCTCCGCCGGGTCGACGTCCTCTGGACCACGCCGGCCTACGATTTCGCGATGTTCGACGCGCTGCCGGCGCTGCCCGAGGCGAAGGCCGAGGCGTTCCAGCGCGCGCTGCTCGGCATGACCTGGAAGAACCCGAAGCACCGGCGCATCTTCGAGCTCATGGGCCACAGGCAGTGGGTCTCGGGCCGCGACGACCGGTACGGCGCCCTCGACGCGGCGCTCGCCGCGGTCACCTGACGGCCGCGGATCGAGCGCCGGGCGAGCGCCCTTCGAGCTCCATCCGCGGCTCGAACGTCACTCGAACTCGAGCCGCCACCTCAGGTCGGCGCCGACGTTGCCGAGCGGCGAGCTCGAGGCGTCGCTCGAGTTGTCGTACGACCCCTGGAGGCTCATCCGGTCGCTGAGCTTCACCTCGACGCCCGCGCGCACCTGGCTGCCTTGCGAGAGCCCCGTCGTCACGTTGGCGCGCACCGCGTCCGTGATGCGCTTGCCGATCGTCACCGTCGGCTCCGGGGCGCCGTTCTTGGACGAGTAGCCGGTGCCGAAGCGGAACTCGTCGATGAGGGGGACCATCGTCTTCACCGCCTTGTCGGCGCCCGTCAGCGACGAGAGCGCCTCGAGGCCCATGGTCTCGCCGAGCGACGACACGACGCCCTGGTTGAGCTCGGCGCGCGTCATGCCGAGCGTCAGCAGCAGGACGATGTCCTCCTGGCTGAGCGGCGGATCGCTCGTCAGGTTGAGCTGGAGGTTGTCGGCGTCGCCCTGGGCGTGCAGCTTGATGCGCCAGAGCCCGCTGGAGTTCGCGCTGCTGCCCGCGGCCGCGGCCGTCGGCGCCGTGGGCTCCGCGCCCGACGTCGCGTCCGCCGCGGCGGCGGTGCTCGTCGACGTGTAGCGGCGGTACTCGCTCTCGGCGCGCACGTCGACCTTGGGCGCGATGCGGAACGGATCGTCGAAGCGGACGTAGCCGTCCCGGACCTCGAACTCGGTGCTGCGCAGCATGAGCTTCGAGTCGGGCAGGATGCGCAGCGTGCCGCGCGCGCCGAAGCGCTGGTTCGTGCCCGAGAGCGCGAGCCCGGGCTGCGAGACCTCGAGCCGCATGTCGGCCAGATCGTTCGAGAAGCGGAGCGGGTTCGGCGAGGCGACGGTGACGTCGAACCGGACCACGTCGGCGGCGGGGTCGTAGGTCTGCACCGTCGTCCGCTGGCGCCCCGTGAGATCGCCGAGGTCCATGCTCATCAGGATGGGGCGCGTGTAGCTGAACGACGTGAGCGTGATCTTCCCCTCGACCCGCGGCAGGTTCTTCTCCCCCGACGCGTCGTCCTCGACGCCGGGCCGGAAGCTCGCCGTCAGGTTGGCGTTCGCGGTGAGGTTCACCCCGTCGGCGACCGGCAGCTTCACGCCGTTCGCCACGATGGATGCCTGCGCCGTGCCGAGGGTCAGGCCGCGCACCGGCATGTGCCCCACCGCGGTCACCGTGCCCGTGCCGACCCGCGCGCTCGCCTTCGTGAGGCGCACCTGGTCGCCGCCGATCGCGAACTCCACGTCGATGTCGTCGAGCGAGACCGGCAGGCCGACCACGTCGAGCTCGCCCTCCTTGAGCGTCGCCGAGCCCGTGTAGCGCAGCCCCTGGAGCGGCCCGGCCACCTGGACCTCGGCCTGCACCGTGCCCCGCGCGTGCCGGATCTGCGGGATGTCGGCGCTGAGCCGCGAGAGGCTCGTCGGGCTCACCCGGATCGCCACGTCGAGGTCCGGCGCCGTGAACACCCGCTTGACCTCGCCGGACGCCGTGAACGCGGCGGACAGGCGCGAGGCGGTGTGCGCCTCGAGGTGGAGCTCCGGCACCTTCAGCGTGTTGCCCGCGAGGCGGATCGGGCCGCTCGGGCGCGTGAGGTGGACCCCCTGGCCCTCCCGATCGAGCTTGAGCGCGTCGACCGTGAGCGTGAGCGCGGACTGCCGGAAATCCGTGAGGGGGAGCCGCTCGATGTCGAGCGACCCGGTCATCGTGCCCTTCGGCGCCGCCGCGAGGGCGGCGCCCGGGATCAGGTTCGCGAGCGTGCCCAGGTCGAGCGCGTCCATGCGCACGTCCCCGTCCACGATCTTGCGCCGCTGGCGCGTGACGCGGAGCCCCTTCAGCGCGACCTGCCCGCCGAACAGCGAGCCGTTCGCGACGAAGGAGCCGTCGGGGAGGTCGCGCTCGTACTCCGCCGGCTCGAACGGCGCGCCCTGGGGGTTGCCGCAGATCGGCGTCCTGCCGATGATCTTCGGCGGCTTGTCGTTCGGCAGGATCGTGAGCTCGACCCGCGAGGGCGGCAGGCTCGCGTGCGCGCGGCGGATGCCGACGCGCGAGACGTGCACGTCCGCGAAGCCGGCGAGCCTGCTCACGGTGCCGCCCAGGCTGGCGACGACCGACACCGAGCCGTCGAACTGCGAGGCCGCCGCCCCGAGCCCGTCGATCCGCGAGAGCGGGAGGCCGCTCGCGATGACGCTCCCCTTCAGCGCGCCGCCGTGCGCCACGGAGGCGCTCGCCAGCACGGAGCCCGTGCCCTTGCGCAGCGACGCCGAGCGGACGTCGAGCCGCATGCCGTCGGCGCCGGCGGCCTGGTCGTCCCAGATCATGTCGAGGTCGACCTCGCCCTCGTCGAAGCGCTCGTCGAGCAGCTCGACGCCGGTGAGCCGCATGCCCGCGTTCACGGCGAGGTAGCCGCCGCCGCAGCGGTCCTCGGGGCCGCCGAGCGCGAAGTGGGCGCGGGCCGTCCCGCTCGCGGTCGCCTTGTAGTCGGCGAACCGCGGATCCTTGTCGAGGCGGAGCACCTCGAGCAGGTCGCGCGCGGCGAGGTGCGGCGCCTCGCGCGTGTCGACGGTCGCGTCCACGACGACGATCCCCGCCGAGCTGTCGAGCGGGCGGCCCTTGGGCAGGTTGCCGGCCGGGTCGAAATCGACCTTGATCGACGGGACCCGGACGCGGCTCGCCCCGTGCCGGACCCGCGCGTTCTCGAGCGTCAGGGCGAGCGGCTCGAACGCGACCGGCGAGGGCTCGAGGTCGCCGATGGGGAAGCCGCCGAACACGAACTTCTCGATGCCGACCTCGCCTGTGAGCTTCGGGTGCTCGTACGAGCCGTGCATCGCGGCCTTCAGCGTGGCGACGCCGGCGAGCTCGAGCGCCGCGAGCGGCGAGACCTCCGCGAGGTCCACGCGCGAGCCCGGGTGGACCTCGACCCCGAGCTGGTCGTTGAAGCCGAGCGAGACGGTGGTCCTGAGGTGCGAGCTCGGCGTGTCGATCGAGAAGCCCGAGAGCACGACGGCGTTCGGGCGCACCTGGAACGAGCCTCGGACCGTGGCCTCCTTGACGCCCGTCAGGCGCTTGCGGGCAGGGTCCTTCGTCGGGTGATCGAAGATCTCGAAGCCGTGCGTCTGCACGGCGAGCGGGCCCTCGAGGGAGAGCGGGGACAGCGTGCCGCCGAAGCGATCGAACCTCCCCTCGCGCAGCGTCCACGCGACGTGCGCCTGCGGGTGGACCGCGAGGTCGCGGAGCAGGCCGGGCAGCTCGACGTTGGCGAGGTCGATCGGCCCGGCCTGGAGCGGCACGCCCTTCTCGAACGGCTTGATCTCCGCGCTCGAGATCTTCAGCGTGCCGTCGGCCCAGGCGACGTCGGTGTCGGAGAGCTGCACGGCGTCCGGCGTCGTCGAGACCTTGCCCGCGAGGCGCGTGGCGAAGACCCTGCCGTCGAGGCCCGGCCGGTCGAGCAGGAGCGTGCCCTTGAGGCGGGGGAGCGCAAGGCCGAGCGGCGCGGACGCCGCGTCGTACTCCGCGTCGACGTCGAGCGAGACCGAGCCGGACGCGGGCGGCAGGTTCACGAAGCGGTGCACGATCGGCACGGGGAGGCGCGCCCGCACGCGGCCCTCGATCCGGTGGGGCATGCCGTCGCCGAGGCCGACGGCGCGGAGGGCGCCGAGCTCGAGCTCCACCCGGCGCCAGTCGCCGTCCTGGAGCGCGCAGGGCGGCGTGGTGCCGGGATCCGGGTCGAAGTCGGCGGCGCCCTCGAGGATCAGCCGGCGGACGAGCGCGCGGCCCGGCTCGACGCGGACGCGCGTGTCGAAGCGGCAGACGACGTCCTCGTCGACGCTGTCCTCCTCGGCCTCGTGGCCGGGCGCGGGGTGCGTGTGGACGACCGAGACGAGGCCGGAGCGCATCGCGATCTCGAACGCGTCCGACGGCTCGGCGGAGACGTCGACGTCGACCTCGGTGGCCTGGACGCGGATATTGTCGATCGTCAGGTCGACCCGCGCGTCGGTGATGGCCACCGAGGAGAGCGGCGCGCGGTCGAGGCCGCCCCCGCCGCCCTTGCCGGTGCTCGGGAGGGTGAGGTTGCGGAGCTCCCCGTCCTTCAGCACCGCGCGGACGCGGGGGCCGATGATCTCGACGTCCCCGGCGTCGATGTGCCCCGCGAGCAGCGAGAACAGGCGCGGGCGGATGGCCACGCGCTCGAGCTCGAGGAACGGCGCGCCGCCGTCCGAGGAGTCGACGACGAGCCGGTTCAGGCCGACCATGAGGGGCCAGGCCTGGACGCGCACGTCGTAGCGGGCCGTGATGCCGAGCTCGCGCTGGAGCAGCGCCGCCGTCTCGCGCGCCGCCCAGGCCCGCACCGTCTCGGTGCGCACGAGGAAGCCGAGCGCGAGCGGGATCGCGCCGATCAGCGCGAACAAGACGCACAAAACGCGCACGGCGAGGCGCCCCCAGTCCCTGCGGGCGCTCGGCGGGGAGCCCTTTCTCCTCGTGCCGTGCATCGGGCGCAGCTTAGCTGAAGAGCGGTCGGACGCTTACGTGGGCGGGGTGATCCTGTGACCAGAAAATACCGGTGCGTGCGCGTCGCACCCGACCGGAAACGTGCTCCGGGGAGGAATGCCGCGGGGGCGCCGTGCGAGGCGCGCCGGGCCCCGGGTCAGCCCGCGGTGAGCTTGCGGTAGCGGAGCTTGCGGGGCTCGGCCGCGTCGGCGCCGAGGCGGCGCTTCAGGTCGGCCTCGTAGTCGGCGTAGTTGCCCTCGAACCAGACGACCTTGCTGTCGCCCTCGAAGGCGAGGATGTGGGTCGCGATCCGGTCGAGGAACCAGCGATCGTGGCTGATGACCACGGCGCAGCCGGCGAAGTTGAGCAGCGCCTCCTCGAGCGAGCGGAGCGTGTCGACGTCGAGGTCGTTGGTGGGCTCGTCGAGCAGGAGGACGTTGCCGCCGCGGCGGAGCAGCTTGGCGAGGTGGAGGCGGTTGCGCTCGCCGCCGGAGAGATCGCGGACCTTCTTCTGCTGGTCGCTGCCGGCGAAGTTGAAGCTCGCGACGTACGCGCGCGAGTTGACCTCGCGCTTGCCGACGAGGAGGCGGTCCTCGCCGCCGGAGATCTCCTGCCAGACGTTGTTGTTCGGGTTGAGCGCGTCGCGCGACTGGTCGACGTACGCGAGCTCCACGGTCTCGCCGAGCTTGAGCGCGCCGCCGTCGGGCTTCTCGAGGCCCATGATCATGCGGAAGAGCGTGGTCTTGCCGGCGCCGTTCGGCCCGATGATGCCGACGATGCCGCCGCGCGGGAGCGAGAAGCTGAGGTCGTCGATGAGGACGCGGTCGCCGAAGCCCTTGCGGAGGTGCTCGGCCTCGACGACCACGTTCCCGAGCCGCTGGCCGGCGGGGATGTGGATCTCGTTCTCCTCGACCTTCTTCGACCTGTCCTCGGCGAGCAGCGTCTCGTAGGCGGCGAGGCGGGCCTTGCTCTTGGCCTGGCGGGCGCGCGGGGCCAGGCGCACCCACTCGAGCTCGCGCTCCAGGGTGCGCTTGCGCGCGCTCTCCTGCTTCTGCTCCAGCTCGAGGCGCTTCTTCTTCTGCTCGAGCCAGCCGGTGTAGTTGCCCTCGTACGGGATGCCGGCGCCGCGGTCGAGCTCGAGGATCCAGCCGGCGACGTTGTCGAGGAAGTACCGGTCGTGGGTGACCGCGACGACGGTGCCGGGGTAGTCGTGGAGGAAGCGCTCGAGCCAGGCGACGCTCTCGGCGTCGAGGTGGTTGGTCGGCTCGTCGAGCAGCAGGATGTCCGGCTTCTCGAGGAGGAGCCTGCAGAGGGCGACGCGGCGGCGCTCGCCGCCGGAGAGCTTGGTGACGTCGGCGTCGGGCGGCGGCAGCCGGAGGGCGTCCATGGCGCGCTCGACGACGCGGTCGATCTCCCAGCCGTTCGCGGCCTCGATCTTGTCCTGGAGCGCGGCGTACTCCTCGAGGAGCGCCTCCATGTCGGGGGGCGACTCGCCGAGCTTCGCGCCGATCTCCTCGAAGCGCTGGACGAGGGAGCGGACGTCGTGGACCGCCATCTCGACGTGCTCCTGCACGGTCTTGCTGGCCTCGAGCTGCGGCTCCTGGGCGAGGTAGCCGATGCGGATGCCGTCGGCGGGCTTCGCCTCGCCGAGGTACTCCTTGTCGACGCCCGCCATGATGCGCAGCAGGGTGCTCTTGCCGGCGCCGTTCGAGCCGAGGACGCCGATCTTCGCGCCCGGGTAGAAGGAGAGCCACAGGCCCTTCAGCACCTCCTTGTTCGGGGGGTGCACCTTCCGGACATCCTGCATCGTGAAGATGAATTGAGGGGCCACGTCTTCGCCTGTCTGTGCGTGCCCGGCGCGCCGTGGGGCTCCGCTCGGCCTTCGAGCGGGCGCGGCGCTGGCCGGGCTGGGGGGAGAGGCCGTATGCGAGATCGCCGGCTGACGGTCAAGAGGGCGTCGAGGCGGCTGTAGGCGGGCGCGCAGGGCGCGCGCCGGGACGGACGCGGGCGTGCGCGCGGAGCTAGGCGCGGCGCGCGCCGCGCCCGAACGTCTGCTTGAGGGCGGCGAGGTCCTCGCGGCCGACCTCGCGCGTGGCGATGAGCACGGCGAGGTACACGAGGGCGACCAGGATCGCCTCGCCGAGCACGGCGATCTTGCCGAGCCACGGGAGCTGCGCGCCCACGGCGATCCCGGCGAGCAGCGCGGCGCCGACGCGGAGCGCCGTCCGGGCGGGGACGAAGCCGCCGGCGGCGCGGTGGAGCAGGACGCCGCCGGCGACCGCGGCGGTGGCCAGCGCGAGCGAGGTGGCGACGGCGGAGCGCACGAGCATGTCGGGGCCGAACGCGGCGCGCGGGACGGCGATCGAGCAGCCGGTGGCGACGAGGACGACGGTGGTGGCGGTGAGGGCGGCGGCGATGCGCTCCCGGTGCAGGCTGGTGAGCGCGGCCGAGGCGACGCCGAGGACGGCGAACGCGCCCATGCCGAGGGAGAGGACGCGGAGCGTGTCGCCGCCGCGGCTCCAGATCTCGACAGGGAAGGCGAAGCGCAGGACGTGCGGGGCGAGGCCCGAGATCGGGGCGCAGAGGAGCCCGGTGAGCAGGAACGAGAGGCGGACGCCCGTCATGGCGTAGCGGCGGACCGCGGCGCGGTCGTTCTCGGCGTGCGCGCGGGCGAGCATCGGGAAGAGGATGAACGTGACCGAGAGCAGCAGCTGGTACGGCAGGAACGCGAAGAGCTGCGCGCCGCGGTAGACGCCGATGAGGTCGTCGGCGGCCTTGGCGCCGAGCGCGAGCCCGCTCGTGGCCTGCCCGAGGAAGCGGCGGAGGAGGAAGAAGTCGGTCTGGAGCAGGAGGTTCAGGAACGTCTGCGAGACGGCGAGCGGCAGGAGGAAGGCGGCGTGCTCGCGGATCGAGGGGCCGGCGCTGCCGCGGCGGCCGAGGCCCGTCCTGGTGAGCGCGAGGGGGACGATGACGGCGGCCGCGGCGACGAAGCCGGCGATCGCGCCGAGGACGCCGCTCTGGCCGGCGCGGAGGAAGAGCAAGGCGAAGGCGGCGATGCTCGCGGTGCGGAGCGCGCCGTAGCCGACGTCGAAGGCGGCCTGCGTGACGAAGCGCCGCTGGCCGTTGAGCGCGCCGACGAGCGGGGCGTAGAGGCCGTAGAGGAGCACGACGGCGGCGGCGAGCCGCAGCGGGCCCGCGACGTGCGGGGCCTCGGAGAAGTCGGCGATGGCGCCGGCGAGGAGCGCGAAGCCGGCGGAGACGACCACGGCGAGGAGGGCGTGGAGGGCGAGCGTGCGGCGGAAGGCGGCGGCGACGTCCTCTTCCGCGACGCTGGAGACGGCGCGCGAGACGCCCTGGATGCCGGTCGCGACGATGACGTTGTTGACGACGCCGACGCCCGCGAGGACGACGGAGACCGCGCCGTAGCCGTCGGTGCCGAGCAGGCGGGGGAGGATGAGCTGCTGGACGAAGCCGAAGAGGATGAAGGAGACCTTGGCGCCGGCGATGGCGAGGCCGCCGCGGCCGGCGGAGCGGGCGGCGGAGGGGGCCGGAGAGGGTGCCGGGGCGTCCGGCGGCTGCGGCGGGAAGGGCACGGCGGCGTGCTGCACGGCGGCGTTGTCGCAGAAGCACGCCGGGCGGGCAATCTCGCGCGGAGCGGGCGAGCACACCGGGGCGTCACGCAAACTTCAGCGGCGGTGCGGATTCGCTTGACGGGAAGGCCTCGCTGACTATCCTCGCGCCCGTCTCCAACGCATTCCAGCTTAGCTCAGTTGGTAGAGCAGGCGGCTGTTAACCGCCGGGTCGCTGGTTCGAGTCCAGCAGCTGGAGCCATTTCTTCCTCCTCGCGAACATCGCGAGAGGCGTCAGTAGACAGCGGCCCCTGAGAGCGATCTCCGGGGCCGTTGCCTTTTCTCCCCCTGATTCCCCGAGGGTTTGCGCGTCGGCGAGCGTCGTGTGCGCCGGGTTCGCGGACGCGCTGAGAGCGCCGCGAGCGCAAAGACGGCCGCGTCGAGCGAGCGCGGGACAGTTGAACGCCGGGGCGTGGTCCCGCACGGGGCTCGAACCCTTGACGGCGCGAAAGGGTTCACGCCGTGCCGTCGGGCATCCACGCCCTGGGGACGAGAGCTTTGCCGTCACGCCACTCGTCCACAGACTGGGCACGTCAGCGAGAAGTCGGCGCTCGAAGCGCTCCTGCCGAAAGGCGCGTTCCGCGGGAGCCGGTACCCCGAGGCGCAGATGGCGAGCCTCGACAGCGAACGCTAGGAGTCGCGCGGCTCCGGGAGGCATCTCCTGCCCTCAGACGGTCCGAACGGTGCCGCCGTCGATGACGAACTCGGCGCCGTGGATCGCGGCAGCGCGGTCGGAGGCGAGGTAGGCGATGAGGTCGGCGACCTCGGCCGGCTCGGCGGGGCGCCCGATCGGGATCCCGCCCAGGCTGTCGAGCACGAGCTGCCTCGCATCTTCGATCGTGCCGCCATTCGCGGCCTGCAGACGCTTCAGCAGTTCGGCGGACGACTCGGTCATGATCCAGCCGGGGGAGACGACGTTGACCCGCACGCCCTTCGGTCCGAGCTCCTTGGAGAGCGACTTGCTGTAGGTCCTGAGCGCGGCCTTGGCGGCGGCGTAGGCCGTGGTCGACTCGGGCAGAGGCAGGACCGACTGGATGGAGGTGACGTGCACCACCGCGCCGGCGCCTCGCTCGATCATCTGCGGAACGAGGAGGCGATCAAGACGGACCGTGGCGAGGAGGTTCAGGTTCAGCTCGGCGAGCCAGTGTTCGTCGGTCAGGGCGACGAAGCCGCCGCCCGGCGACGCCGAGCCGCCGATCACGTGGGCGAGGATGTCGACGCCGCCCATGCGCTCGAGCGCCGCCTTGGCCAGCGTTTGCCCGCCCTCGGGCGTCGCCAGGTCCGCTTGGACGAACTCGACGCCGGCGATGGGCTCCGGGGTCCCGCGCGCGGCGGTGATCACTCGCGCGCCGCCGGCCCGGAAGCGGTCGACGGTGGCGCGGCCCGCACCCTTGGTGCCGCCGCTGACGAGGACGCGCTTTCCCGCGAACTCGGTGGGATCGGCTTTGATGTTCACGCCGTGATCTCCAGGGCTTTGATGGCGCCCTTTACGAGCGTGAACCGATAGGTGAAGCGGATCGGGCTGCCCTTGAAGTCGCCGTGGGCGGGGCCTTCGACCACGACCTGACCGTTCTCGTGGCGAGCCGTATCCGGCGTGAAGATCGCCTTGGCGGGGATCACGGCTTCCTCGAGCAAGCTCCGCAGCTCGGCGTGGCCCTGGTGACGCCTCCCGTTGTCGATGAGGACGGCGTCGGCGGCGAAGGGGGCGAGCATTCCGTCGACGTCGAGGCGCGCGTTGGCTTCGACGTAGGCAGCGATGGGCATGGGTAGCGATGGCGTCATGGCGGTCTCCTCTGCGTTGCTTTCTTCGAAGAGATTAGCCTCGCCGAACGAAATAAAAATACGAGGAATCGTGCATGCTATGGGTAGCGAAGCTAAACAATGCGTGACGAACTATCCGGGCTTCGGGCGTTCCTCTGCGTCGCCGAAAAGCGCAGTTTTCGGGCGGCAGCTGCCGAGCTGGGGGTGACGCCCTCGGCGGTGAGTCAGATCGTGCGCGCCCTCGAAGAGCGCGTCGGCGTGCGGCTGCTCCAGCGAACCACGCGCAACGTCGGGCTGACCGAGGCCGGCGAGCACTTCATCGCGCAGCTCAAGCCCGCCTTCGACGGGATCGACGTCGCGTTCGAGTCGCTCATGGCCAGGAACGGGAGGCCGTCGGGACTGCTCCGCCTCACGATGCTCCGGACCGGGTACAACGACGTCATCAAGCCCAAGCTCGCGGCCTTTCTCGCCGCGTACCCCGACATCCGCATCTACATCTGCCTCGAGGAGGCGCTGTCGAACATCGTCGCCGAAGGTTTCGACGCGGGGATACGCCTCGGCCAGAGCCTCGATCGCGAGATGATCGCCGTTCGCGTGAGCCCGGACCAGCGCCTCGTGGTCGTCGGCTCGCGGGACTACTTCGCGCGCCGGGGCAAGCCCACACACCCGCGCGAGCTCCACGAGCACGAGTGCATCGGCCTGCGCATGTCGACGGGCGCGGTCGCCCCGTGGAAGTTCGTCGAGGGCGACAAGGAGCTGGAGCTGGCCATCGACGGTCGCGTGGTGACCAACGACGGATCGGTGTTGGTGGACGCTGCCGTCGAGGGCGTCGGGCTCGCGTACGTCTTCGAAGACATGGTGAGCGCGCTGGTGTCCGAGAAGCGACTCGTGCGGGTGCTCGACAGGTATTGCCCGAAGATCCCGGGCTACTTTCTCTACTATCCGAGCCGGGCGAACCTCGCCCCCAAGCTCGAGGTGCTGATCGACTTTCTGAAGAAAGGCGTCCTGGGCCGGCGAGGCGCGCGCGGATGACGACGCGCACTACGGCGACCTGGGCGCGCTCTGCCAGTTCCTCCCCGGCCCCGCGAGCAGTCAGGTCGTGTTCGCGCTCGGGATACAGCGTGCCGGCCTCCTCGGCGCGGTCGTCGCCTCGACGTGCTTCACGCTCCCGTCGGCGCTGCTCATGATCGGCTTCGCCCAGGGCGTCGCTCGCGCCTCCGCCCTGCACGACGCCGGCTGGCTGCACGGGCTGAAGCTCGCGGCCGTCGCGGTCGTCGCGCAGGGGGCCCGAGAACCAGAAGAAGCGCGTCGGCGGGTAGCTCGTGCCGGCCGCCTCAAGGAGGTCCTTCAGCGTGATCGGCTGCGCCCACGGTGAAGACGAGACCAGGATTCCAAACGGCCACGCCCACCACGCTCTCATCGGACGACCTCCACCGCGTTCGCGACGTCGGCGGCCACCTCGCCCCTGCCTGCCCCTTCGCCGAGGAACTCCGTCAGCTCCTGCTCTCCGCGATCTTCATGCGGCTCGCGTCTCCGGCGTGCGAACCACGCCGACACGTCGTCGAGGATGGAGTATGTGACGGGAGCAGCGAGGAGCGTCAGGACCAACGAGAGCGTCTGACCGCCGAGGACGATGCCCGCGGTAGCATGATTGACCTCCGAGCCGATGCCCTTCGCGAGCATCAGCGGGATCATCCCCGCTACGAACGCGAGGGTCGTCATGAGGATCGGGCGCAGCCTCTCGCGGTTCGCCCCCATGATGGCGTCGAGCCGCGTCATGCCTCGAGCGCGGAGTACGTTCGTCTGTGAGACTTGCAGGATCGCGTTCTTCTTCACGACGCCGAAGAGGACGAGCAGCCCCAGCCCAGAGAAGAGATTGAGCGACTGCTGGAATATCAGCAGGGAGAGCAGCGCGAACGGCACCGTCAGCGGCAACGTCACGAGGATCGAAATAGGGAGCACCCACGAGTCGAACTGAGCCGCGAGGACGAGGTACATGAAGATGAAGCCGAGGACGAAGACAAGCAGGAACGCCGGGCCGCTGCGTAGCTGCTCTTTGGTCTGCCCGAGCGGCATCAGCCGGCCGCCCTCCGGGAGCCCCTCGGCGGCGACGAGCCTGTTGATCGTTGCCATCGTGTCGCTGTCGCTATAGCCCGCGGCCGGATTCGCGGTGATCGTCACTTGACGCTGGCGCGAAAGGCGGTCGATGACGGCAGGACCCTCGGCCTCGCTCAGCGCGACCACGCTCGACAGTGGTACCGAGCCGCGCTTCGACGACGGAACATCCACGGCGGCGAGCGCCTCTGGGCTCGCTCTCCACGCGGCTTCGCCGCGCACCTGCACGTCGTACTGCTCACCAGATTCCGCGTACGTGGAAGCCTTGAGCCCCGCGACGAACAGACGGAGCGTCTCCGAGATGTCCGCGACGCGAACCCCGAGATCTCCCGCACGGTCTCGATCGACGCGCGCCCGGACCTCAGGCTTCCCGAGGACGAGCGAACTGTCGACGTCGACCGCCGTCGGGGACCTCCGCAGCTCTGCGACGATTCGCTCGCTCTTGGCCGTGAGCTCTTCGAGATTGGAGCCGGTGATCGCATAGCTGACGCGCGCTGTAGACGAACCCGTGCTGAACGCTTGGACCTCAGCCACGCCCAGGCGCAGCTCCTTCGGGTAGCTCGGGAGGAGCCTCGTGCGCACCGTATCCATCAGCGCCATCTGGCTGTGTTCGCGCCGCAACGGGTCCGAGAGGAACGCCCTGACCTTCGCGAGGTTCGCCGTCTGCTGCGGGTCTTCGGCGACCGTTGTGAGCGTGTGCTCCACGCCCGGCAGGCTACGAACGTCGAGCGCGATCCGCTCCGCGATCAGCTGCGTTTCCTCCAGAGAGCTCCCCTCGGGAGCGCGAATCGAAACTTCGAACTCCCCTCGGTCCTGAGGCGGGATGAAGCCGGCAGGGAGGCCGCGCATCATCGGGCCGCACGACCCAAGGGTGGCGACCATGGTCAGCACCATCACCCATCGATGCGTCATCACCCACCTGAGAGCCCGCAGGTACACGCGTTCCATAGGCACATAGACCGTGTCGACGACGCGCGCGAGCAGCGGCGTTCCGCGATCGCTCGTGAGCATGCGCGAAGCCATCGCGGGCGTGAGCGTGAAGCTGACGAGCATCGAGACAGCGATGCTGATCGCCATCGTGATGCCAAAGCTGCTAAGGAAACGCCCGATGATTCCGCTCATCATCGCGACCGGAACGAACACGGCCAGGAGCGAGAACGTCGTCGCGAGGACGGCGAGACCGATCTCCCTGGTGGCCAGGACCGCCGCCATGAAGGGCTTGCGATTCTTCTCCTTGATCCAGCGAACGATGTTCTCCAGGACGACGATCGCGTCATCGATCACGATGCCGACCGCCAGCGCGAGCGCGAGCAGCGTCAAGAAGTTGAGCGTCAGGCCCAAGGCCTTCATGACAGCGAACGTGCCGATCACCGAGATTGGGATGGAGATCGCCGCGATCAGCGTGCTCCGCGCATCGCCCAGGAACACCAACACGACGAGGGCCGCGAGGAGGCCACCGACGATCAGGTGCTCGAGGAGCGCGCGCGTGCCATTGCGGATGATCGTCGAGTTGTCACGAATCAGCTCGACAGCTACGTCGGATGGGAGGGAACCTCGAATGTCGTCCAGCTGGGCCTTCACGGCATCGGTTACCGCGACGGTGTTCTGCCCCGCCTGCTTCACGACCGAGAAGACCACCGTTCGCTCCGAGTCGAGCTGCGCGAAGGAGCGCGCGTCCTCCTCTGCATCCTCGACGCGAGCGACATCCTCGACGCGAACCGTGCCGCCGTTCACCTGCCGAACGACGATTCGAGCAAGCTCCCTCGGTGAGGCGACCCGGCCGTCGACGCGTAGCGTCGCCGAGAACGGTCCAGCGACGAGACTACCTCCCGGCGCTGCTTGGCTTTGAAGGCCGATCGCGTTGAATACCTCCGTTGCGGTGACGCCGCGTGCGCGCGAGGCAACTGGATCGAGCCACACACGAAGTTGGCGCTTCCGGCCGCCGATCATGTTGACTTGCCCGACGCCCGCGATGGTCTCCAGGCGTCGGCGGACGACCTTGTCCGCGAGCTCGGTGGTCTCGCGAATCGGCCGATTCGATCGTACCGCGAGGAGCGCGACTGGCGCCGCCGTCGGGTCAACCTTTGCCACGACCGGCGGCTCGATGCCCTTCGGGAGGTCTCCCAGGACTCCCTGGACCTTGTCACGTACCTCCTGTGCCGCACCGTCAGCGCTCTTGCTCAGGTCGAAGGTGACGACGACCATGCTGACACCCTCGGCCGATGTAGAGCGAAGCTCATCCACGCCCGCGATCGTGTTCAGTGCGGCCTCGAGCTTGTCGCTCACCTCAGTCTCGACCTCCTGGGGCGCCGCGCCCGGCAGTCGCGCGGTGACGATCACGATTGGGATATCGACCGACGGGAACTCATCAACTCCGAGCCCGCGATAGCCCGAGGCACCGAGAACGACGACGAGGAGCATGAGCACGGCCGCGAATACAGGCCGACGAACGGAGATCAGCGCAAGCCATTGCATCGTCGTTGTTCCTCACTCGGCGAACAGCCCGTTCTTCACTTCTTCACCAGGCTCACGCACGATCCGCTCGTCGCGGGAGACCCCCTTCAGCACAGCGACTTCGTCACCGACCTTCGGCCCGAGCTGCACGGCCCGCTCCTCGATCCGGCCATCGCGCACGACGAAGACGCGACTGGTGCCCTCGCGAACAACCACCGCCGACGAAGGCACGACGGACGCCGATTTTGTTCCCAACTGGAACTCTACCGTCGCGAACATTCCGGGGCGCAACAGGTGGCCGTCGTTGAGCACGGTCGCCTCGGCGATCACGTCCCGAGTCTCTGACCGAACTACGGGCGATACTCGGGCCAGCGTTCCGGAGAAGGTCCGAGTCCCGTAGGTGGCGACACGAAACGTAAGCGCCGCGCCTCTCTTCAGACCGCCCAGATGGATCTCAGGGACGGAGATGCGGAGCCGGAGCTCGTCGAGCGAGACGAGCGTCGCGATCCTCGTCGTCGGCGTGACGAACTGCCCCACCTCGACGAAGCGCTCGACGAGGTGACCATCCATCGGCGCGCGGATGGTGCCGTCTGACACGTACTGCGCCGCCATGGTAGCCTGGACCTGGGAGGCGACCATGGTGCCCTTGGCGATCTTGCACTGCCAGCTTTGCCTCTCCCACTCTGCCATCGGAACTGCGCCCGACGCCGCGAGCGTCTCCGTGCGGGCGCACTCTTGCGCCTGGAGCTCCGCCTGGTCGCTGGCCACCTTGGCTTGGGCGTTCGCAACGCCTGCTTGCAAGGCGACGAGGCGCACATCGAGCTTGGCCAGCGCGGCGTGCTTCTCGACCGGATCGCCCCGTTCTCCGTGGACGGCAACCACGCGGCCCGTCGCATTGGCTGCGATGTCGTTGACGGTCGTCGCCTCGAGCGCGCCAGTGACCAACAACGTGTCCGGGATCGGCTTGGTGACGGCGCCGACCGTGTCGACCTTCAGCCGCTTCGGCGCCGACGTGTGCACCTCGGTCCTCTCTTGCTGGCAGCCGCTCGTGGCCAGCCAGGCCGCCATCGCGACGGCGAGGGCGGCGCGCCCAAGCCATGAGCGCCCCAGGCTCGCGAGGTTGGTTCGTCGCCGCAGCGCCTCGCCCTGCGAAGGGTGTCCCGTGGACACCGCCGGCGAACGTCCTTCCGGCGAGGTCGGCGGACGCATATCGCAACTTATATTGTTGCGTGATCGGGCGCGCGAAAGCGGGGAAAGCGGGGATAGAGACCGCTTCCAACCCGGGTTTGCTGCACACCGCCTTGCATCAGAGAGGATGCTCATGGGGCACGCTCCAGCGCGGCCTTGATTCCCTGGTGAAGGGAGGCCGACGCGGGGTTCTCTTCAAAGCTGACAGTCCTCAAGACGGAGTTATGGGCGACGCCGGTTCGCACCGCCTCCGCACCAGAGTCGCCGATCTCGTTGTGGCTCAGGCGCAGGATCCTGAGTGATGCGTTGTTGCGAAGCGCACCGCCGATGCTGGCCGCGCCGGCATCACCGATGTGGTTGTGGTTGAGGCTCAGCGCGATGACGGAGCTGTTGAACGCAAGTGCTCCCCCGATCGCAGCGCCGCCGATGTCGCCGATCTGGTTGCGACCCAGCCCCAGCTCAACCAGCGACTCGGATGAGCGAAGCGCCTCTCCGATCGCCGCAGCGCCAACGTCGCCGACTCGGTTCTCGTTGAGGCACAGCGTCGTCAGGGATGCGTTCGACCTCAAGGCATCGCCAAACGCCTTCCCACCAGCATCGTTGATCTCGTTGTTGAACAGCCATAGCTCTCTGAGCGCTTTGTTGGTGAGCAGAGCATTTGCGATCGCCACGCCGCCCATGTCTGTGATCTGGCAGCCGCCCATCGTCAGGATGGAGGTCGTGCTGGTCTCGAGCGCTCCAGCGATCGCCGCCACCTCGCTCTGCTGGAGCGCGCCGGCGACCGTCACCTCGACCTGTCCCGCGTGGAGCCGGTCCACCGCCTCCGCTGCGCTCACCCTCACGGCGTCCCGCTTGCAGACGACCTTGATGAATGGCAGGGTCGCGCCGTCACCCGCGGGCTCGTCGAACTCGGAGAGCTCAACCAATCCGTATGGGCCGAACTCTCGCTTCACCGATTCAGCGTCGTAGAAGTACATCGGAAGCCCAGGCAGGCGCTCGTACCAGTCGTCACCGAGTCTTGGCCCCTGTCCGTACATCGGGGCCTTCTTCGAGATGACCGTGAAGACCATGTGCCCACCGGGCTCGAGCTGGCGGTAGCAGTCACGAATGAGCTTCTGGCGGCCGCGCGCATCCAGGAGGTAGACGAGCCCATGGCAGAAGACGCCGTCGTACTTTCGGCGGTCGAAGGGCATGTCCGCGACCGAGCCGTGGACAATCGGGATCTCGAGCCCGAGGCGCGAGCGAGCGAGCTCGATCGCCGTCTCCGAGATTTCAATCCCCGCCACGGACATCCCGCGTTCGAGGAACGGTCTGGCATTTCTCCCGTAGCCGATGCCAGGTATCAGGACGCTCTTTGCGCCAGAGCGTATGAATGTGTCGCGCGCCGCCGAAGCCGACGCTGTCGGCGCGAGACCCCACATCAGTTGCTTCTTGTTGAACGCACTTTCCCAGAATTCGGTCACGATGTCTCACTCCTTCTTCGTGCTGAAGCGCTCATGGTCTTCGGTGCGCTTCCACGATGTATTGGTCGGGCAGGACGACCGGCGAGACGCCGGCGGAGAGGCCCGCGCTCTCGAGCGCCGCGATGACCGCTCCAGGCGCGACGCGCATCTCCTCCGGCGGACCGCGGTGAGCAGAGAGCTGGAAGTCCACGACGAACAGCCGACCACCGGGCTTGAGCGCAGCCGCGAGGTCGCGCGCGTACGCATCGCGGTCGCCGAGGTGGTGCCAGACGTGCACGACGAGGATGCGGTCAACGCTGCGGGCCGCAAGGCCCGAGGCCTCGGGCGTGCCTTGGATGGCGCGCAGGTTCGTGAGGCCTTCGCGGCGCGCGCGCTCACTCAGGAACCGCACCATGTCGGGTTCGATGTCCGTCGCGATCACCTTGCCCCGGGGGACCAGCCGCGAGAGCCGCACGGAGAAGTACCCCGTACCTGCCCCGACGTCGGCGACCGTCATCGCGGACTCGAGCTCCATGGCGCGCAGCACCTCGCCGGGGCGCTGCCAGTCGTCACGTGCAGGATCGTCGAGCACCTTGGTCCAAACGTCGGCGTCAGCGAAGACGTGGTGATGCCCGCCCGTCGAGTGACTCTCGTGGGCATGCGCAGCATGTGCGTGACGTCGCGGGTCTTGGGCCGTGGTCGGCGTCGGGGCTCGATTCGCCGCCGAGCTGCACCCAGCAGCGAGGGCAGCCGCAACGAGGGTTGTATTCAGATGCCGCATCGGCTCCTCGCTTTCTGAGCGCTCTTCAGGCGGCTCGGTTTGGTGCTCGTGTCGGGGTTCATCGCGCCTTCGGTCCTCGGCGTGGTCGCGGTTCATCTCGGTGGCGTCGCTGGGGTCAGGCCTCGCCCATCGGCGCGCTCGCTGCTGTCGGCGGACTTTCCACTGCGGTGGTTGCTGCTTCAGGACCGCGTATCAGCACGTAGATGAACAGGACGGCCATCACGATGACCCCGACCCACATTGCCTGCCGCCAGCCTTCGACGAATGCTTCCTGCGCCGCGCGGACAAGCGATGGCGAGTGAGGCGCTGCTCCCTCCGCCGCGGCGAGCGCGTTGGCGATGCCTCGGCGGGCGGCCTCGGCGGCTGCGGTTGGGACCGCGGGCAACCTGGAGTCGATGGCGCTCCGGTACCCTGCCGTGAGGATCGCGCCGAGGAGCGCGACGCCGAGCGCGGTGCCGAACTCCCTCGTGATGTCGTTGAGCGCGGACGCGACGCCTTGCCTCTCACGTGGCAGTGACACGGTGATCGCCTCGGTCGAGGGGGTCATCGACAAACCCATGCCGAGCCCCACCGCGAGCATGCCAGGCAGAACCGAGAGGTAGCCGCCGTCCACGGAGACCAGCGCCGCCATCATCCCGAGGCCAGCAGCTCCAAGGAGAATCCCGGACACCATCGTCAGGCGCGCGCCGACCCGCGCGGCCATGCGCGGCGCAAGTCCAGAGGAGGCCATGCTGAGGACAGCCATCGGCATGAGCGCGACGGTGGAGCGAAGCCCCGACCACCCGAGTACCGCCTGAAAGTACGGGTAAAGCGCGATGAAGATGCCAGCTTGCACGCCGAACACCGCGAGCAGGGACAAGGAGCCGCTGGTCAGGCCCCGCTTCCGAAAGAGCCTGAGGTCGAGCAGCGGCGCCTCTCGGCGTAGCTCCCACACCACGAAGCCGAGGGCGCCCGCGGAGCCGACGACGAGGGTCAGCAGAGTACTGGGCGACGACCATCCGCGCTCCGGCCCCTCGTGCAGGAGGAAGATGAACCCGACCACCGCGACGACGGAAGTCATGGCGCCGAGGACATCAAAGGTGCCTCGAGGGGCATCGCGCGAGTTGGGAACGGAGCGCGTGACCATGATGGCAGCGGCCAGCACGAGCACGAGTGGCAGGACGAAGAGCCATCGCCAGCTCGCGACGTCGACCAGCAGCGCCGACAGGAACATGCCGACGATGCCGCCGCCGCCCGCGACAGCAGACCAGATGCCGATCGCCTTGGATCGCTCTTCCGCCGGAAACGTGGATGTGATGACCGCGAGCGTTACGGGCATGATCATGGCCGCACCGACGCCGCTGAGAAATCGCGCCGCGAGCATCACGCCGGAAGAGGGAGCAAGCCCCGCAGCGGCGTTCGCGAGGCCGAAAACCACGAGGCCGGCGATCAGGACTGGCTTGCGGCCCCAACGGTCGCCAATGGCGCCGAGCGGCAGCAGCAGCGCGGCCAGTGTGACCGCGTAGATGTTGATCATCCAAATGACGTCGCTCTGTGAAGCGTCGAGCGCCACGGCGAGCTGCTGTTGCGCGACGTTGAGCCCCGAGACGGACGCAATCACTGCCATGAGGGCGACACACACACCGGCCAAGATCGCGCGACGCTGAGCGGGGGTGTGGATGAGTGGATCGGCAGTGCCAGACTGTGCGGTCGGATTCGTCTTCATCGTTTGTCTCACGGCACTTGGGAGTGCACGGGCATCGGGTATCGCGATTACCGGTCAGAGGAAGGGACACTGGGCGAGGTGTCGCCAGCGCCGCGCCCGACGGGCTCCGCGTCCTCGCCGAGTTCTCCGGAGGCCGCGCTCATCGCGAGATCGACGTTGATCATCGCCGCGGCGCGAGCACCGGCAGCCGCTGCCCAGATCGCGCCCTGCATCCGCGTGGTGAGGTCGCCTGCAGCGTAGACTCCCGGCATGGACGTCTCGCCTCTCATCGGGTCAGCGCGAACGTAGCCGTGCTCGTCGAGGGTCAGGCCCAAGGAGCCAACCAGCTCCACCTGGCGCTGCGCGGGATGCGTGAAGATGACAGCACAGGGCACGATGGATCCGGTCGACAACTCCACCGCTTCGAGGCGACGCTCCCGGGTGATGAATCGCCGCACCGGATCGGTCTCGATGCTGATTCCTGCGGCTCGGAGCCGCGCGCGGGTCTCCGCCGGAACGTCGAAGGTCCCGCTTGTGAACACGACAACGTCGCGCGTCCATCCGCGCGCCTGCAAGGCAAACGGAAGGAGCATCTGCGCGTCCGACGCGGTGACCAAGTATCCCCACCGCTGGTCCTGCACCTCCCAGCCGTGGCAGTAGGGGCACTGAAAGATGGCGTGCCCCCAGAGCTCGTCGAACCCTTGGATCGGAAGTCGCTCGTCGAGCATCCCGGTGCACAGCAGAACGCGCCGCGATCGGGCGACGCCCGACGTCAGACCGATCTGGAACGCGTCACGTGCCCCCGAGACGGACACGACCCGGACATCCTGGACGTCCACGCTCGGGTAAGCAGCGAGCTGCTCACGACCGATCCGCCGGAACTCCTCGGGGGATGTCCCGTCTCGCGTAACGAAGTTGTGGATGTGTTCTGCGGCTGCGTTTCGTCGCGAGCCAGAATCACAGAGCAGAACGCGCCTACGCGAACGCCCGAGGGTCAGCGCAGCGGCGAGGCCACCAGGTCCGCCTCCGACGATGACGACGTCGTACGGCGGTGCCGATCGTTCGGGTGTGTTCGTCGGGCGGACTGCAGCCCCTGACGCTGTCGCACAGCCGGGAGCGACGATCGCAGCCCCGAGAAGAGCGCCCGCCTGGAGGAAGTCACGCCGTGAGACGTCCCCGTTCCCGGCCTCGCCCGTGGCGCTCCTTGTGACTCCCGCAGGAACGACGCTCTCGACGAGGCTCTCGTCGTCCACCTTGCCGCTATTCATGCTTCCTCCCGCCGCTGCAGGCGCCACGGAGAGCGACCCGATTCCGCACGTCCTCGCCCAGCGTCGCGAGCGTCACCTCGCCGAGGCGCTCGAGAAGGAGCGCCTCCGCAGCATCAAAGGACTTGCCAAGCGCCGCGTTGACCGCCTGTTCAACGACGCACCCGGGGGCCTCCGTTCGGTTCCCGATTGCGAGCAGCGATGGCGAGCCAAGCGCGTCGTAGATGTCGCGCAGAGTCACCTTCGCCAGATCGCAGGACAGGACCCATCCCCCGCCATGTCCCTTCTCCGACTGGACGTAGCCGCGGTCACGGAGACCGCCCATGACGCGCCGGATCACCACCGGGTTGGTGTCCATGGCCTTCGCCATGTGCTCGGACGTCAGGGGGCCCTTGTGCTGCGCCATGTGCAGCAGGACGTGAAGCACGCCCGAAAGTCGGCTGTCTCGTCTCATGTAACTTACTATGTTGCATGAGGGGGCCGTCGTCAAGGGGAGGAGCAGGGCTGCCCGTCGAGCGACCGGCGACCTCGAGTCCGCATGACGGGCCTCGCTGGCCGCGCCGGATCGGTGGTAGACGGTTCGGCAGATGAGGACGCTCCTTCGGCGCCCTGGGCTCTGGATCCTGATCGCGTTGCTCGCGGTCTCCACGATCGTGATGGCGGTGCGTGCGCGCGGACCCAAGGTGAAGGTCGCCGTGGCCGCTCGACGGAACCTCGAGCAGCGCGTCGTCGCGAGCGGACGGGTGAGGGTGCCGACGCGCGTCCAGGTCGCGGCGCAGGTCCCGGGCCTCGTCGTCGCGGTCGGCGCGATCGAGGGGCAACGCGTGAAGGCGGGCGATCTCCTCGTGCAGATCGACGACGCCGAGGCGCGCGCGGCGGTGTCGCAGGCGAAGGCCGCCGTCGACCAGGCGAGCGCGCGCGTCGAGCAGCTCCGCCGCGTCGGCGCGATCGTCGCGACGGAGGCGCTCCGTCAAGCGGAGACGAACCTCGAGCGCGCCGAGATCGAGCTCGCGCGGGTGCGAGAGCTCTCGGCGTCGGGGGCGGTCGCTCAAGCCGAGCTCGACAACGCCCAGCACAGCGTCGAGCTCGCGCGCGCGCAAAAGGTCGCGGCGGAGGCGCAACGTATCGCGTCGACCCCGATGGGCGCGGACTCCCGCGTCGCGCTGACCGCGCTCCTCCAGGCGCAGGCGCAGCACGTCGGCGCGACCGTTCGCCTCGCGCAGACGCGGATCGTGGCGCATCAGGACGGCGTCGTGCTCACGCGCTCCGTGGAGCCCGGCGACGTCGTGCAGCCGGCGCGGACGTTGATGGTGCTCGCCGCGGACGGGAGCCCGCAGCTCGTCTTTCAGCCCGATGAGCGGAACCTCGCGTGGATCGCGCTGGGGCAGAGGGCGCGCGCGTCCGCGGACGCCTATCCGCAACAGGTGTTCGACGCCGAGGTGAGCTACATCGCGCCTTCCATCGATCCGCAGAGAGGCAGTGTCGAGGTGCGCCTCGCGGTGCCGCGCGCGCCGGCCTTCCTCTTGCCCGACATGACCGTCTCCATCGATCTCTCGGTCGCTCGGCGCGAGAGAGCGCTCGTCGTTCCGAGCGACGCCGTGCGCGACGCGGCGACGCCGGCGCCCTGGCTGTTCGCCGTCGAGGGCGATCGCCTCGTGCGCAAGGACGTGAAGCTGGGCATTCGCGGAGAGGGCGCCGTCGAGGTCGTCGAGGGCCTCGGCGAGGGGAGCGTCGTTGTGTTGCCGGACGGGCGGATCCATGCGCCGGGCCAGCGCGTGCGCGCGGAGCTCGATTGAGATGCCGTTCGAGTGGTTCGTGGCGCTCCGTTACCTGCGCGACGCGAAGGGGCAGACCGCGCTGATCCTCGCGGCGGTGTCGGTGGGCGTGAGCGTGATTGTCTTCCTCTCCGCGCTGATCAACGGCCTCCAGCTGTCGCTCATCGACAAGACGCTCGGCTCGCAGCCGCACATCACGTTGCAGGTGCAGCGCGAAGCGGCGCGCCCGCTCGTCGACCCCTCGAACGATCTCGCCGTCGCGCGCTCCGTGCAGCCCGCGCCGCAGCGCCTTCGCTCCATCGACCAGTGGCCGCTCGTCATGGCCGACGCGGAGCGCACCGCCGGCGTCGTCGCCGCGTCGCCGGCGATCGTGGGCGCCGGCTTCGCCGTCCGCGCCGAGGCGAAGAACGCCGTCGTCGTGCGCGGCGTCGATCCCGAGCGCTTCCTCGCGATCATCGACGTCCGGAGGCGCATGCGCGGGGGCCGGTTCGACGTCGCCGGGGGCGACGCGGTCATCGGCGCCGTGCTCGCGGGCGAGCTCGGCGTCGGCGTCGGCGACAAGATCCGGATCACGACGACCGAAGGGGTCGACGATGTCGTCGCGATCACGGGCGTCTTCTCGCTCGGCAACGAGGCGGTCGACAGGACGTGGGTGATCACGTCGCTCCGCAGGGCGCAGACGCTCTATGCGCTCCCCGGCGGCGCGACCTCGATCGAGCTCAAGGTCGCCGACGTGTTCGCCGCGGAGGCCGTCGCGGGCGAGCTGCGCGGGAGGACGGGGCTGAAGGCGGACAGCTGGATGAAGATCAACGCCGAGCTGCTCACCGGCCTCTCGGCGCAGAGCAGCTCGAAGAGCATGATCCAGTTCTTCGTCGTCCTCGCGGTCGCGCTGGGAATCGCGAGCGTGCTCATCGTGTCGGTCGTCCAGAAGTCGCGCGAGATAGGCGTCCTCCGCGCGGTCGGCACGTCGCGGGGCCGCGTCCTGCGCATCTTCCTGATCCAGGGCGCGGTGCTCGGGCTCCTCGGGTCGTTCGTCGGATCGGCGCTCGGGGCGCTCCTGTCGAAGCTCTTCGAGGGCCTCGTGCGCGGGCCCGACGGCGCCCCGAAGTTCCCCGTGCAGCTCGATCTCGAGCTCTTCGTGCTCGCGACCGCCCTCGCCATCGGCGTGGGGCTCCTCGCCGCCGTGCTGCCGGCGCGGCGCGCCTCGATGCTCGATCCGGCGTCGGCGATCCGCAATGGCTGATCCGCTGCTCGTCGTCGAAGGCGTGGTGAAGGAATACGGTCAGGCCGTCGTCTCGCGCGCGCTCGACGGAGTCGATCTCCGGCTCGAGAAGGGCGAGTTCGCCGCGCTGATCGGCCCGTCCGGCTCCGGCAAGAGCACGCTGCTCAACATCATCGGCCTGCTCGACCGGCCGACGCGCGGGCGCGTGGTGGTCGACGGCAAGGACACGACGGGGCTCGACGAGGCGAGCGTCACCCGGCTTCGCGCGCGGACGCTCGGCTTCGTGTTCCAGTTCCATCACCTCTTGCCGATGTTCACCGCGCTGGAGAACGTGATGCTGCCCGCCTGGGGCGACGAGGGATTCCCTTCGTCGGCCATGAAGGCGCGCGCGGCCGAGCTGCTCGGAGCGGTGGGGCTCGCCGACCGGATGAACTTCAGGGCGACCGCCCTCTCGGGCGGCCAGCAGCAACGCGTTGCCATCGCGCGCGCGCTGTCGCGCCGACCGCCGCTCGTCCTCGCCGACGAGCCGACAGGGAACCTCGACACTGAGTCGTCGGCGGAGGTGTTCGCGCTGATGCGGCGGTTCAACCGCGAGATGGGTACGACGTTCCTCGTCGTCACGCACGATCCCCGCATCGCCGGGCAGTGCGACCGCGTGATCGAGATCGTCGACGGGCGCATCGCCAGCGACCGCGCGTGACGGGTGGTGGCCTGATTGGCCCCGGAGTGATTCACATGAACGCGGGAAGGCGGGAAGATTATTGTTCTTTTCTTCCCGCCTTCCCGCCTTCCCGCCTTCCCGCCTTCATGTTCAAATTAGGCCACCACCCCTGCTCGGCGGCCGAACGGATACCGCGCTCACGACGCGCGTGAAGCCTTGCGGAGATCGTTGCGCGGTGAAGTCCCGAATTGCCGCGTGTACTCCCGGCTGAACTGCGACAGGCTCGAGTAGCCGACGCGCATGCCCGCGGTCGTCACATCGAGGCCTTCGACCACGAGCGCCCGCCGCGCCTCCTGGAGCCGAAGCTGCTTCTGGTACTGGAGCGGCGACATCCCGGTGAGCGCCTTGAAGTGGTGGTGCAACGACGACACGCTCATCCCGCTCACGCGCGCGAGCTCGTCGAGCCGGAGCGGCTCTGCGAAGTTCTCGCGCAGCCAGCGAGCCGCTGTGTGCGCCTTCGCCTCGCCGCTCTTGCCGGCGACCAGATGCAGCATGCGCTCGCCGCACGGGCCTCGAAGCAGGTGGTAGGCGATCTCCTCCTCGAACAGGGGTCCAAGCGCAGGAGCATCGCCTGGACGATCGAGCAAGCGCACGAGGCGGAGCGTCGCGTCGAGCAGCTCGGGGGGCGCCCGGTCGACCGCGACGCCGCGCACAGCGCCGCTGGTCCTCACGACCCGCTGCACGTCGATCCGGTCCAGCAGAGCGCCGATCCGTTGCGGGTCGAGAGCGAGCCCGATGCCGAGGTTCGGACGGTCTCGGCTCGCCGTCGTGACCGAGGAGTGCACGGGCAAGTCGGCCGAGACGACGAGGTAGTCACCGACGCCGTAGCGGTAGGTGTCCGAGCCGAGCAAGAGGCTCTTCGCTCCCTGCGCCACGAGCGCGAAGCACGGCCACTGAACCGTGAAGTACGGCTCTGACGGGCGCGACTTCCGGCTGATGTGGAGGTGCGGGAGCACCGTCGTGAACTCGCCGTCGCTCGGCGTTTGGCTCGCGACGGCCTTCGCGATCTCGCTGCGTATTCCGGTCGACCCGGCCGCCCATTCCGCTGGCACCCGGCCACCCGTTTCGGTGACCCGGCCAGCCCGGCGGCGGCCGGGTCACCGGAACGGGTGGCCGGGTGCCGCCGGAATCGGTGGCCGGGTCACCGGAACGGGTGGCCGGGTCACGCCAGAATACGCACTTCTTGTTTCCGAGGGGTTCGCGCGTCGGCTGCGTGCGCGCGTGCCCTTGGCGCGGGCGGACAAGGAGAGCGCCGTCGCGAGCGTCGCGCCCGCCGCGGACAGCTTCTCGCCTCTCTCTCGGCATCCGCCGGGGAGAGAGGGGCTGAGGCCGATTGACCGGGGCCGCTCAACATGAGCCGCGAGCGCGCGGAGCTCACGGGCGCATGGAGATGGAGCGGCACCGACGACGACGCACCTGCTGACCGGGGCTCAGGCGTCGCTATCGCCCTCGTCCTCATCCTCGTCGTCTGCGGCGATCGGCAGCGCCTCGGTGGAGGCCTTGCCCATGGCCCGCTCCACGAGCCCGAGGAGCGCGGCTTTGCGGGCTGCATAGAAGGCCTCGAACGAGTCGGCGCGCAGCAGCGCGGGATCGATGGCGTGGCTCTTCAGGATGGCGTCCATCGCGGCGCCGTCGAGCTGGACCTGCGCGTGGGACTGGATCTGCGCCAGGTACAGCGAAGGTGCCCTGCCGCCGATCATCCTGTTCGCCTTGTACGAGATCGCCGTCTTGTTGATGATCGCGTCGAAGATGCGCGGCGGGATGCCGCGCTCCTCGCACCACTTCTTCGGGAAGATGTGGTGGATGTCCAGCTTCACATCATCAAGGTCGAGATCGACCATCCGCGCCTTCCAGAAGAAGTCACAGGCCCCCTCGCGCTGCAGCAGCACGTACAGGCCGCGGTAGGCCGCGCTCGTGCGCGAGCGGAGGGTGTCGAGTCGGTTCGGGTTGAACCCCGCGGCCTGGACCGTCGCGGGCTCTGGCGCCGAGGCGTCTTCGATCCACGCCATCAGCTGCTGGACATCGAGCGCGATGCGGGTCTCCACCGCCCCGCCGTAAAGCTCGCCCAAGACGCCGCACCAGAACCAGCGTGCGAGCTTCGCCTTGATCTGTGGCTCGAGCCATCGCTCGCCGAGGCGCGCGAGCACGGCCGCGAGCGGCGTGAGCTGCGTGCGGTACGGGAGGAACTTCGGGTGATGAAACCCTTCGCTGCGGAGGAAACGCTCGGCCTGCTCGAAGCCCTTGCTCAGTAGCTCCGACCACTTCTGGTAGGCGGCGAGCGGCATCTCGAGGATGTGCTCACGTTTGGCCGTGACGCCGGTAGCCTCCTTTGCTGAACGTCCTGCTGCGAGGTCCTGCGCGCGGCGCTCGGAGGAGTGCAGGAGCGAGACGCCCTGAAGGAAATCCGTCGGCTGGAGGTCGCGCAGAAGCGGCCGCTTGCTGAGACGAGCATGCCGGCCCGCGTGACCGCGGCCGCCGAACCAGTCGTCACGAAGGTTGAACCCATCGGCAGCCCACGTCGCCGTGACGAGCTCGAAGACCGAGAGCGGAACGCCCCCGGTGTTCACCTTCTCGAACACCAGGCAGACGGCTTCCTTCGAGGTCTCCTTCTTCAGGCTGATGACCGGCAGCATGTAGCTGCGGAACGGTTCGACCACCTGGCGCCGGAACTTCATGAAGCGGACGAGCTTGTCCGGAGCCCTCTCCGAGAGGAGCTGCTCCCAGTCGTCCGAGTTCAGGATCTGGCTACACGGGAAGTGGAACGCCTCGAGCTCCTTCTCACGGGTGCTCAGGTCGAGGTCGACCTTGCGCCCGAACTCACTTCGCAGGGTCCGCTGCTCGTCGACGGCGACGATCGCATCCGCCAGTGACTCAGGGCCCTCGAGCGCCTTCTCGATGTTGAAATAGTAGTGGAGGCGGAGCTCCTTCTTCTTCGCGTCCCGGGTCGCAACTGGCCTGTCGAGCTTGAGGACCTGGGTGAGCGACGTGAGGCGTTGCTGCCCGTCGAGGATCAGCTCTTCGGCGAGGCGCGCGGACTTGGGCGGCAGCTCGACGCCCTCGACGGGCCGGACCTGGAACCGGGCCTCGCCCCCGGTCTCGAGGAGCATCACCGCGCCGATCGGGAAGGAGCGCGCGATGGAGACGAGCAGGGATCGAATGTGCTCGTCATCCCACACCCACCCCCGTTGGAAGTCGGGCAGCTGCAGCTTGCCCTCCACCACCCTGGAAAGGAGCACGCTGAGCTGGGTCTTGGTCGAGTCGAAGGTGGACATGAGCACCGATGGCGGACGGCCGCGCCGCGAGGGATCGAGGATATCCCAGGAACCGTTCCGGGTACACTGAGCCGTTCGGCCACTGTGCGAGGGGCCTGCGCTCAACCTTCGGAGCTCACCCCTCCAGTTTCCTGCTCCACGTCGATGCCATCCGCCAGGTGCTCGATCGCCGCCGCGCCGAGCGCCGCCTGCCGCTTCCGGTCTCGATCCCTGTCACGCGCGGCCAGCACGCCGAGTCCGTCGTCACGCTCGTCGACCGGCTCGTGCACAGCGCGAGGAACGGCTGGAAGGTGATCCCGGCGCGGTGCGCGCCGACCAGGAAGCCGCGCTCGGCGCTGCAACTCGCGCGCGAGATGATCGCCGCCCCGGACCGCGCCGACCGCCTGTGACGCGCTGCGGTAAATGGCCGCTTCATCGAAGAGCGGCTATTCGAGACCTACGCGGCGGTGAGCGCATCCCGGCGGCAGTGGCCGCAGGACGGGCACACGAACCCGATCTCCGCGCCGACGACCCAGGGCACCGCGAGCACGTCGGCACCCAGCGTCCGGTCGACCCACCCCGGTTCGCCGGCCAGCGTCGTCCAAGCCGTTCCGTGGAGCCGCAGCACCGGGATCGACCTCGCGCAGCGACCGCAAGCGATCGTCCCCCACGTCGTCGAGCAATCGGAGCATGTGCAGGAGAAGTGCTGGCCCATCGGCTTGAAGTCGCGCCGCGCGTCCGCGCGCGTCTTGCATGTCGGACATCCGAGCAGGTCGTCGACGAGCCCAACCGCGTTCGCCAGGTCACGCTCAAAGCGCCGGAGTGCTTCGAGCCTCTTCTCCGCATACGTGATCTCCGCGTTCAGTTCCTTCTTGCGCGCATTGACTGCGCCCGTGGCCCCACGATCTCGAACCGCCTCGCGCAGCTTGAGAGAAACGCTCTCCCGCTCTTCCTCGAGCCGCTTGAGCTGAGCCGCAGCGTCATCGACGAATTGCCTGGCAGGCAGCGCATCGTTTTCCAGCGGTGCGCGTACGATGCGGAGCTGGTTGCCCACGACCTCGAGCCACGTGTGCCCGCGGCTCAGTTCCGACAGCTCCGGCCGCGCGATCGTCGGTGGGTACGCGAGGAACGCCGGGGCAGTCGTGACCCAGCGAAGCTGGCGTGCCATTCGCTCCACGCTGCCGATGTCCCACGGGGACACCGGCAAGAAGCCGACTCCTCGCCGACCGTCTCTTCCGGCCTCGTGGGCAAGCGAGCGGAGCCGCACAGCAAGCTCCGGGGCGAGGTGCTCGAACGCGGCGGCCTCGGAAGGTGACGGGTAGAGGATGACCGTCGTCGCGCCAGTGCCAGCGTGTGCATCCGCGTCGGCGAGCACGCCGCGAAGCTGCTCGTCATCGAGTGCCGCGAGCGAGCTGCACAGAGGGACGATGCGCAGCGGCTCGATGCCCTCTCCTTGAAGCGAGATTGCGCCGTCCGACGTGCCCCACCACAGGCGCGCGACGCGCGAGCCGTGGCGCACCTCTGCCTCGCGATCGGCGAGCGACCGCTCGAGGTTGATCGGCTCGAACCCGAGGTGGTCGAGCGCCCGAAGCGTCAGCAGAAGCGCGAAGCTGTCGAACGAGCGACAGAGATCCTGCATCTCCTCGAGGTACGCGCGCGGCCGGACGGCCCGCTCCTGCCCGAGCCGAGCCCACCCGAGCCAGAGCTCAGCGACGCGCCGATAGTGCGCGTCGTCGCTCAGGATGTTTGTCATCGTGAGCGTGGTGCCCACCGTCGCTCGTCGCGGGACCTCTCGGTACAGCGCCGAGTCCTTCAGCCCGGAGATCGTGAACAGGAGGTGCTTCAGTTGCCCGAGGGTGCGCTCGGCCTTCCGCTTCGCTTCACTCGCGTCGAGCGTTTCCCCCCACAGCTTGTAGATGCGCCCCCGGCGCCAGTGCGAGCCGCCCGCAGCCGCGCCGTGGTTCCCACCAGCCTCCTCGAATACACGCAGGAGCCGAGTCACCTCGTGAACGCGCCGGCGCAGGTACACCACGAGGTGGTCGACGAGCCGGACCGCGACGCGGTTTTCGTAGATGTCGCACTGGTCCTCGCGCACGGTGGCGAGGATCCTCCTGGGGACCACGGAGCGCAGCGTCGGTCGCTCCCAGTCCTCCGTGTGCGCCGCGAGGTAGTTCGCGGCCTGCGCCGGAAACCGTCGGGCGCGCGAGACGGCCATCCGCTCGACCTCGACGCGCAGGTGCGTACGCGGCCTCCGGCACACCTCTTCGAGATGCCCGACGTTCTCCTTGAGCAGTTGCTCGAAGCGCTGAAACTCAGCGCGGTTCGACATGCCCGGAACCAACGGCGAGACGTCGAGCATGTCGAGCCACGTCCCGCTCTGGTCGACCAACTCACCCAAGCTGCGCCCGACGGTACGAATGCTCGCGGCGTCCAGCGGGTCCAGCATTTGATTGCGCGGGAAGGTGCCCTCCACACGCTCGGAGCCTCGCAACAGGTGCCAGCGTCCAGCCGACTCGGGCACCAGGAACATGCCGTCGTGCGCCGGGAACGAGTTCATGAACAGCTCGCCCGGGGCGCCCTCGCGCACGACGAAGCGGCCCAGCAGCGCAGCGCCGCTGCGCGCTTCGTCGATGGCGCCGAGTCGGTCGTGGACTCGAATGCTCACGCTTCTTCCTCTGCTCCGAGTCGACGCAGCTCGTCGCGAACGATGGCCGTAGAACGTACCGCGTCCGCCGTCCTGTCCACCTTCGGCCAAGCCTCCGCGATCCGCTCGCTCAGGGCCGTGAGGTCCTCGGGCCGCGTGTCGTGCCGGTCCCGGACCTTGCGCAGGAGCTTCGTGGCGAGGATGTGGTCGACCGCCTCGCCGACCGTTCCTCCTGCCGCGACAACGACCGGAACGAAGTCGAGCATCTGCCGCTCGAGACGGTTGCCCCACCCAACGCCGAAGCGGCGGCCGAGGAGGTCCGCGAACGAGCTGTCGAGGAAGGTGTACGCCTCCTTCGCCTTCGCGGAGTGGACCTCGTGCGCCTTCGCGAACGCCGACCGAAGTGCGTCGAACGAGACCGGCGGCCGAGCGGGCAGGCGTTGCGGCTGGAACTGGGCACGATTCCGCGGCAGCTCCATCACGTGCGCACGGTCGTAAGTCTTGTCCGCGAAGTCCTTAGTCGTCTCGTCATGATTCGCGGTGCCGACGAACCACACGTTCTGCGGGATCGTGAGGGTGCGGCCGTTGCGGAGGTGGGCAGGCGCAGGCGCGACTGGCGCCGTCATGAGATCGAGCTTCTGGAGGTGAGGGTCCTGCTCGAGCGCCGAGAGCAGGTCGGCGAAGTACTGCTCGGGGTGTGAGAGGTTCATCTCGTCGAGCACGACGATGTTGACGAGGCCCGCGTAGCGAGGGCACTGCGCGCGGTAGAGCGCCTGCAGGAACTCCGATTCGTAGAAGCGACGCTCGAAGGCGTTGAAGTGGCCGACGAGGTCCTGCCGGTCACGCCATCCGGCTTGCACCTCAACGAGGGTCGAGCCCGCCCCGAGTGCCCGCGCCACAGCAAGAGGAAGACTCGTCTTGCCGGTACCGCTGATGCCCTGCAACAGATGGAGGCGACTCATCGCGAGGCCGCCCAAGAAGCAGCGGAGGTCTCGGAGCTCGTAGAACAGCACCTTGTCCGGGTTGCTCGGATCGATCGCGATGCGGTGCTGGAGTTCCTGACAGAAGGCCTTGAGGTCCGGGATCTCGTCCGTCACGGGAGTCTGCGTTTGCAGGCCGCTGTCCGCGTCCATCTGGCTGCACGCCGGGAACGGACTGCCCCCATCGGCTCGACGAATGCGCTCGTCGACGTCCTTCCGCAGGTCCTCGAGAGCCGCGTGGAGGAGATCGCGCCCGGTCTCCAGCGCCGCCTTCTGATCGCGGAGCGTCTCGAGTTCGGTGACCGCGATGGATGCCTTCGCCAGCGCCGTCCTCGCCGCGACGCTCTCCTGCATGAGCCGGGCGCGCTCTGCTCCCCATTGCTCTTGCGCGCGCTCCAGGGTGGCGAGGCGCTCCGTGACGTCCTGGTTTGGGCGCTTGGCGAGTTGCGCCTTGAGGGAGTCCCGCTCCCTCGTGAGAGCGTCCAGCTCCTTCTTCACCTCTTCGAGCGGGCGATTGCCCAGCGCGCGCTCTGCCTCGTCATGAAGACGCAGTTTTTCATACAACTCGTCGCGTCCCGCCTGAGCGCTCGCGAGTCGCGCTTCGAGGTCCTGCTTTTTGGCCTTCGCAGCCTCGAGTTCATGGGCGGCTCGCCGGGCGACGCGCTCGTCGAACGCCTCGCGGTCCTCGCGCAGAATATCGCGCTCCAGCTCCACCTGAGCGGCTCGCTTCTTAAGGTCCGCGCGATCCTTCGTGAGCTGCTCACGTTCGAGCCGGATGCGCTCGGCGCTCGCACGCTCGCTCGCAGCGATGGTCGCCTCGTGGGCGGCGAAGGACTGCCGCAGCTCCTCACGCCTGCGGTCGTCCTCGGCGCTTCGCTCGGCTTCCCACGCCGCGCGCTCCTTCGCGATCTGCGCCCGCGCCTTGGACAGCTCTTCGCGTAGGGTCGCGGCTTCCTCGTCGAGCTGTCGCAGCGAGGCCCTGCGCTCGACCGCGAAGCCCGCTTCCGCATTCAACTCCCTGTCGCGGACGTTCTTCTGGCGCCCTTGGAGGTCGAGATCTCGCGACTGGAGCTTCGCCTCGACTTCCTGCAGTCGCTCCTGCTCTGCCTTGAGGGCACGCGCGGATTCCTCGAGCGCCGCCGCGCGCGTCTTCAGCCCCTCATCCCGCGTCAGCACGTCCTGCTCGAGGGTAGCGAGCTCCGTCTCGCGCTTGACGACGCGTTCGACCCGGGCCCGGCACAGCGCCAATGTCTCGTCGACCAGCTTCGCGGCCGCGACGAGGTCGAGGGGCGAAGCCTCGGGCGACGGAGGCGCAGCGAGAGCGATCGCCATGTCCGCTTCCGTAGCCGCCGCGATGGCGCTCTCGTTGGCGGCTCTAACGACGGCAAGCGCGGCCTCGGGCGTCTGCGGCACCACGGGAGCCGCCGCGACGACGGGCTGGACGGAGGTCATGGGCGAGGAGTCGGGAGCCTTGGCCTGCTGATACTGCTGCTGATGGCGGTGCTTGTTCTTCTTGCTCATGTTCTGTCAGGTCCTCGCGGAGTCGAGCGGCTGGCCGAGGCCGGAGAGCAGACCAACGGCGCGGTGGACGTCGGCGACGACAGGTAGCACCGACTGGAGGGATGGGCGCTCGGCGCCGGCGTGAACCGCACCGCCAGCCCTCGCGACGCCGTCGAGCAGCTCGAGGAGCTTCGGCTCTCGAGCTGCGGCGCGACGGAGCGGGTGCGCGCGGTCGTCGCGCGCAGCGAGCACGGCGGCGATAATAGCGCTGCGGAGACGCCAATTGCCGTCGGGGTAGCACGCGGCCTTCACGTGATTGGGCTTCACGCGAGCGAGCGCCTCGGGCAGCGGTACGTGAAAGCCAACGGCCAGCGCCGACGCCTCATAGACGCCTCGGCAGTACACCTCGTCCTCGACAGGCCGACGATCGGTGTAGACGCGTCGCCAGACTTGGCACGGAGGGTGGTGCTCAAAGAGCGCGCTGAACGTAGCCTCAAGGGCGCGCCGAGCGTCACCGACGAGCGCGCGGAGCTTGTGGTCCGGGCACGAATCGCCCAGCAGCCCGGCCTCGACGTGGGCGTACTCGAGCGCGACGATGGCTTCGTACTGCGGCAGGTCGCGCGCGCTGATAGACAGCGCCTTCTCGACGTTGTTGATCGCCAACGCGCGAATCTCGCCCGCCCAGCGCTGCTGCGCCTCGATCTGCTCGTCGAGCGAGCGGCCGATCATGCCCTCGAGCACAGAACGGAGCCCCGGTGACGACCGCATCTCGCGCTCGAGTGCTCGTCGTAGTGTCGGGCTGACGCCGAGTCCGAAGGGGTCGCACGCGTGCCACTCGCCCGCGAGGTCGCCGGACTCGGGCAGGTACATGAAGCTCGTGACGAACACCGGCGTGGGCCGATCGTCCACGAGCGAGACGCGCTCGAGAACGACGCTGCCCGCGTGCGCGAACGTGTCGTCCTCGTCGGCGCTCTCATAGGACTCCGAGCGTCGAAGCGCGGAGCGATGCCGACGGGTCACGCGAACGATGTCAGAAGCTCCTGGCGCCGGAGGCGGCGCAAGGTCGCCGGGGAGCACCATGAAAGCTCGCTCCCGGCGCGGCTTACCCTTCGAGCCGAGCACGAGATCGGGGAAACCGGTATTGGGGTTCTGCTGCAGCTCGACGTAGTCGAGCTTCTCGACGAAGCGCGGCCAGAGGTCCCCGGACCACGGATCTTGGAACACGTGGCCTGTGACCATCCGGCGCGCATCGAGCGACTCCTCCTCGAAGAGCTCGCGCCCCTTCTCCGTCGGTAGCCCGTTGCTGCCAAGCAGCCGGCGCTCCTGCAGCTCCAGGTAGATGAGCGCTGCGAGGTCGGCGTGAATGTGAAGCCGCTCGCCCATGCGTTGGACGTTGGTCACACCCGCACGGCACATCCCCAGCACCGCCTTCTGGAGGACGTTGAGCTCGCGATCGCGCACCTCGGGGGCAACCACGCGGTACATCAGCGCGGGCCAGAGTACGAAGCGGCGCTCGCTCCACCGCGTCCGCTGGTTCGTGCTCGGGTCCTTCGGTAGGCGCGGCCCGAAGTGGAGGACCGGCGCCTCACGCTTGAACAGCAAGGCCATGCTTCCCTCCACAGAGTTCACGGAACGCCACGAGGCCGTGCAACGCCTTCTCGGACGCTTCGCCCCTCAGCATCGCCGAGTCTCCGACCACGACGAGAAGCCGTTGCTGCCGGCTCATCGCAACGCAGAGACGGTTCTCGAGCATCAGGTGGCCCAACTTTCGTCGGAGCGAGCGCTCATCCGTCACGGGCAGGTCGTTCGACCTCGTCATCGACAAGAACACGACGTCGAACTCCTTGCCCTGGAAGGCGTCGACGGTTCCCACGCGCAGTCGCTCGATGAGCCGCCCGTCCTCGCTGCGCGTCTCGCGCCATGAGTCCTTCACGCGGTAGGAGCCGTCGTCGAGCCGCTCGGACATCCCACGCTTCTCCATCGCGCGCAGCACCTCGTCAGCCTGCGCGGAGTAGAACGAGATGGCGCCGAAGCTGAGATCTCGGCGCGCGGTGGCGAGGCGCTCGACCTCCTTCGCGATCCACTCGGCCTCGACAGCGCGCCGCTTGCTTTGACCACCATGCTCGCGGCCGCGAGACAGAGGCATGTCCACCCACGCGGCAACGTGCCCGGCGTACCCCGGCAGGTCGTGAACGAACTCCTCCGGGCGGCGTGGCGACTCGAAGCCCTCGCGATACGGAGCATAGAACGTGTCGCTGACGAACGCCCCGAGCACAGGGTGCATCCGGTACTGCTTGTCGAGCGTGACCGTGCGCTTGATGCCGTCCTTCGCCTCGCGCTCCTTCATGGCCTGGAACAGGCGCTCGAAGAGGCTGCGACGCAGCGCGGTCCTCGTCGCGTCGGAGACTGATTGCTCGAGCTGGCTCTCGATGTCGGGCTCGAGGATGTGCGGTAGCTGGCGATGATCGCCGACAAGGATGATGCGTCGCTCGGCGCGCGACATCGGGATGAGCAGGTCGAGCGGGTTGGCGCGCGCGGCCTCGTCGACGATCACGTTCGCGAAGACCGTGTCTTCGCCCTTCGCTTGGCTCATCTGGAGGCCGACCGACTGCTGGCAGGTGGCAGCGAGCACGACGGTGTACTTCCGCACCGCGTCGCGGACAGCGTCGATGTCGTTCTCCAGGTCGTTGAGGTACTCGTAGAGGACCGCGTCCTCGCCGCCCGCTGACTCGCGAGCCTTGGTGTAGAGCGCGTCGACGATCTCCGGCAGGAGGCACTCGAGGTCGCTGTGGACCATCGGAGCGCCAACGGGCCTCTCGGCCGAAAGAAGATCGATCAGATTCTCCTGCAGCGCCTTCAGCTCGCGGAGGAACGACGGCGCATCGTCGCTGGTCCATTCGGCTGCCTCTCTCAAGGCCCGGTGCTTGCCCTCGTCGTACAGGCCCATGCGCTGAAGACGCAGGAGGGCGCGGCTGGCGTTCCGAGGACCATCGTCGCCGAACGCGACGGGGGCGGTACGCAGCCCACGAACTGCCTTGAGGGCAAGGGCGCGCTCGTCGTCCTCGGAATCATCGATCTGCGGGGAGCGCGACAGCTCCTGACGAAGCACGGCAAGCCGGTCGTTCAGGGGGGGCGGGACGTAGCTGCGGCAGAGGTCCTGGACCTCGCAAACGACGCGCAGCGACTCGCCGGTCGTGAGCGGCGAGGCGACGTAGGCGGCGGCGAGCGTTCTGACCTTGCGCAGCACCTCGGTCACGGGGCGCTCGGGGAGGGTCGAAAGGTCAGCGCGCACGGCGTCAGCTCTCTCCCGTCGCCAGCGATCGAAGCCGTCGCTCTGATCTGTGGTCCCTCGCTTGCGGCCCACCTTGATCGCTGGGAGGCCGAACACGAGGGTCCGTGACGCCGCGTTCTCGACGGCGTCGTGTTGGTAGCTCGTGAGCAGGGTCTGACCAGCGAGCTCGTCCTCCGAGAGCTCCGCGAGGCGGGCCCCAAGGGCAGCGATCGTCTTCGTCTTGCCGGTGCCCGGCGGTCCCTGGATCAAGGCGATGTCGGGCGTGTTGAGCGCGACGCGCAGCGCCTCCACCTGGCGCGCTGTGGGCTCGCCGCCGAACACCGCGCGCGCGGCGATGGAGAGCGGGTCCTCCGCCTTCCTCCGGCGCTCGGGTACGGCGCTTCCCTCGAGCAGGAGCCCAAGCTGTGGCATCGGGCATTCGGCCGACGCGATGAGCGACTGCGCATGTTCACGACGTTCGAGGCGCTTGCGATCGCCACTCACGCTCAGGAACAACACGCCGCTTTCCGGCGGCTCCCGGTCGTCGCTGTCGAGCGGCGGCCGCAGGTCGATCGTGCGCCGCTGGGGCTCGGCCCCGGAGAAGGCGCCGACGAAGATCCGCGACCGTTGGGACCGCGCGGGGGCGTCGTCTGTGGTAGTCGTCGCAGCGTCCTCAGTCGCGTGCTGCAGCTCGGGCGGCGGATTCTGAGCGGCCTCGAGAACGACGTCCTCCGCATGGCGCAACACATCGAGGGCGGTCTCGAGCTGCTTCGTGTCCTCGACGAAGAAGCGCCACCGCCCGTCTCCCTGTAGCAGCCGCTTGCTGTACCGAAGCCAGCCGAGAACTCTCGCGCGGCGAAGCACGCTTTCGCGTTCGAGCTTGTTGTACTCCTTCCAAACGTTGAGATAGCTACCGGCCTGCTCGACGAGCTGATCGAGCTGCGTCCGCGCCGTGCCGCGAAACGCACCCGCGATGGTCGCGTCGCAAAACTGAATGCGCCCGAGTACCAGGACCACCGGGCGGCGCTCGTCGGGAGAGCTGCCGCGCTTCGCCTCCACGACTCGGGTGGCAAGCAGCTTGTCGTCGCGCCCCTTGGCGACGTCGACCGCGTATCCACGGCCGTGAAGCCGGAAGGCGCCGCTCTGGTCGGTCTCCGGCCTCGGGCTTCCCGAGAGGAACACCCTCGAAGTGCCATCGTCGGCTTGGAGCAGGAATCGATCGTTCAGCCACTCGGTGGCTTCCGAAGCCGTGACGCTGCGGCCGAGCTTCTGCCTCACCTGCTCGACGAGCTTGTCGTCGACGCCGATGTCGACCTGGTCCGGCCAGTCGTAGCGCGCGGGGAACTCGTGGACCTGCACCAGTACCGCTTCGCTCTTCTTGCCCTTTGGGTGAACGGAGGCGACCCAGGCTACGCGAGGGAGATTGCGGTCCCGGAGTCGCTGGAGCGCCTCGATCGCGCGCTTGTCAGCGCCGACGACGCTCCATGCGCTCGCGCCGATCCGCAGCAGCGAGTCGCCGGTGACGTCGGAGAACTGCAGAGCCGCCTCCGCGCGAGCATCGATGGCGACGTCGAAATCGGCTGCCGCGCCCGGCACGACCTCGATGGTCGAGACCTCTCCCGAGGCCAGGTCGTTGATGTTCATCGGGTTCCTGTCGGCCGAAGTTCGAAGTTCACGACGCGGTGCAAACTGTCGGGAGGGCCGAGGTGAAGACGCCGTGACGCGATGCCCGGCTCGAGCCGGATCTCCTTCGCGCGGTCGTTCACCTCGGTGTCGTGCCCCCCGCTCGGAGACGAGAGCCGATACCGGCCTCCATCGACGCTGCGCAGCGAGAGTCGGGAACCTGTGAGCCGCAGCTCGACGACAGGGCGAGCACCAGCGGCACCGTCGCGACCTTGCGCGAGGCGCTGCGTGACCGAGACAGTCTCGCCGTCGGTCAATGCGAGCACCGCAGCGACAACCGCGCGCCGCCGATCACCGGCGGGCTTCTGCAGAAGCTCACCACCTGGACCGATGGTCGGGTCCCACAGATTGAAGGCGGCGGTGGCGAACGCAGGCCGAAGCTCGTCACACCACGGGCAGAGCTTTTCCGTGAAGTAGTAGGTCCCCTTGCACGACGAGCAGGACAGCGTCGCATCGGCCGCGCCGTGAAGGCACTCAGCCCACTCGGAGACCCCCGGCCGCTTCGCTGGGTCTCGAAGCCCTGTGCCGAAGGCGCGGCCTGCAACGTCGAGGAGCTTGCGAGACAGGACCCAAGGGCGCGGGATGCCATAGGAGGCGCGGTTGGCGTCGTCGGTCGGGTCGTCGATCCAGGGGAGCTGACCGCTCAGCGCCTCCTCCTCGTGCTGGGGCGGTCCATCGTTGACCGCATCCCCGATCAGCGGGTGGGCGAGCGACAGCGTCTGGAACGCGAGCACACCGAAGGCGTGCGCGTCCGTGAGCGAGTTGACGCCGCTCGTGCACCGCACGAGCTCGGGCGCGCCGTAGCCCGGCGTGTAGACGGCGGGTACGCCCGCGACCGACGTGTAGTGGATGTTGTCCGAGTCGATGAAGCGGACCTCCGTCGCCGCGGGGCTCGCCGAGACGAAGATGTTGTGGGGCGAAGGGTCGGAGTAGACGAGCCCCTTGCCGTGAAGACCGGCGAGCACGTCGGCGCTGCGCGCGAGGAGCCGGAGTCGGCGCCGGAGGCCACCGCCCGCGAGGTACCACGCGGCAGGCGAGCTCTCGTCCTTGGGCACAGCACCAAGCGCCTTCAGCGGCTGCATCCCGGTGAGCAACTCCATCACGTAGCCGAGCACCGGCTCGCGAAGCACCTCGATGGGCCGGGCGATCTCGAGATCGGCGAGGGAGAGCCGCTTCACCTGCGTGAGCTGGTTTCGCAGGCGCTCACGCCGAGTAGCCGAAGCGTCGAAGACGATCTTCGCGGCGAGCCGTCCGCCGTCCACCTCGTGAACGGCCCCCTGGCCTCCGCGCCCCAATTGCCGGAGTAGCGAATAGCGCACACCGTTGATGTCGGTGACCTGGCGCGGAGCAGAAGTCATGCGAGCACCGCCTCTCGCTGGGCGAGGACGACGAGGGTCTTGTCATCGGTGTGGCGGGGCGTGGGCCAGTCCTTCAGCTCCCGCTGGAGGGCCCGCCAGCGCTGGCTGGGCGCCATGCCGGCGAAGTCGTCCATGAGCCACTGCACGAAGCCGTCGATGCGCTCGGGAAGTAGGTCGTCAGCGACCCCGTCAGTCGCGAGCACGACGACGTCCCCGCTCGCGCTAGGGAAGCTTCGGCTCGTCCACGACGCCGAGTGACCGAGGGCGGCGGTCTCGTTGGCGAAGCCGCCCGAGCGCGGGCCCACGATCCACTCCAGCCCAAGCCTCGTTCGTAGCAGCGCGAGGCCATCGCCGATCGCCGCCACGTGAAGCTGCCCGTAGGCGTGCGCGAGCGCGAACAAGCACGTCGCCGCACAGTCACGAGCAGTCGACGGAGCGATGAGCGAAAACCATACTGGCTCGATGCGAACAAGGAGTTCGTCCAGGTCACGCGCGCCTGCCTTGTGCCACGAGCGCACTGCGGCGAGCACCGCCCGGCAGGCCATCTGCGCGCCTCGGCGGGCTTCGCGCCGAGAGCCCATCCCATCGCTGACGACGACCAGCGTCCCGAACGCACCACGAGCTCCGAGCCAACTGTCCTCGCTGGGCTTGCCTTCGGCGCGATGGCGCGGTCCGACCACGCTGGCGCCGAAGTAGTCGTCGGGTAGGCGGTTCGACACGAGAACCTCGGCGCGCTCAGAAGTTGAAGTCATCGAGATCGGTCGGCTCCGCGGCGATCACGCTGTCGGGGTTCGCGCTCCGCGAGCGCTGCGTGACGCTCATCGTCACCCACCGGAAGAACTGCTTGATCTGCCGCGCCGCGTGGGCCCGGTAGACGCGTGCCTCGGGCGTCGCCAGGAATGCGGAGAGCATCGCCTCGTCGGCGTCGTCGCCGATGCCCATTGCGAACCGAGCAGCCTTCGACGCGCGCTCCGCGCCGAGGAGCCGCTTCAGCGGGGTCTGCCACTCGTCGGTGGGCTGGCCATCCGAGACGAGGATGATCGTCGGGCGGTATGCGCGGCTCGGGATCTGCGCTCGGTCCTCGATCATGCCGGTCGCCGCGTCGAAGGCGGCGCCCATCGGCGTCCCGCCGGCCGCCGTCATGCGGGTCCACTGGACCTTCGCGGCAGGGGCGAGCGGCTGGTGAACCTTCGCACCGTCCTTGCCGAACGTGACGACGGAGACGTGGATCTCCGCGCGGCTGTCGTCCTCAGCGGCGAAGCTCTCCAGCATCTCCTGCACGGAGTCGTTGAGCGCGTCGATCTTCCCGTTCGTGGTCATGCTGCCGCTGATGTCGGCGAGCAGCAGCACCGGCAGCGGCCTCGCGCTCGACGCGGTGAACTCCTTCAGTTTGCTCATGGCTCTGTCTCCAGTCTTCTCCGGGGTGCCCTTCGATGGCGCTCGGGGCTCCGCCACCTTCTTGATCTCTGCTTGAACTCGCGAGGTCCCGTTCCGGCGGCTGACGATGTCCTCGAGGTACTTGGCCCATCCCATCGCTCACCTCACCGCCGAAAGCTGCGACGACGGCGCGTGCGCAGGCCCCTGAAGTCGCTGTTCCGGCACATCGTCATCACCGCGCCGCTGGCCGTGACGACAACCTGCGGGCCGCGGATCTCGACGCAGCGCCCGAGCTCCGGCGCCGCCTCGATCGCGGTGCGAGAGATCGAGCGCGTGACCATGCGCTCATAGGCGTGCTTGGTGAGAGAAGAGCTGCCGAGCGTCGAGGGCAGTGCAGCGATGGCAGGCGACATCGAACGGCTCCTTTCGGTTCTCGCCGCGTGGGGCGGCGACCGGGGCCGTGAAGCGAAGGACGTGCCAGGTGGATGAGCCGCCATCACCGGGCGCGCGCTCATCGCTTCACCTCGTAGCGTTGGAGCCAGTTCGTGAGGGTCTGGTAGCTGGGAAGGCCGACGAGGCCAGCAGCCTTCGTCTTGTTCCCGCCGGCTTCGTCCAGCGCGCGCTCGAGGTAGTGCCGCGCGACTTTCGCCAGCAAATCCGGGAGGTTGAGATCCTCGCCCAACGGGCGACCGAGGATGTCGCTGCGCTGGGTGGAGGGGACCGCCAGGAGAGCTTCGCGCGCGTCGTCGGTTGTGATGGTCTCGCCCTCGCTCCATATGGCGGCGCGCTTGAGGGTCAACAGCAGTTCGCGAACGTTGCCCGGCCAGGGATGTGCGAGCAGAAGACTTCTTGCGCCGGCAGAAAGCTTCTTGTCCCGGTATCCGGGCTCGCCGGCAGCCTCCTGGTTCACCTGCTTCAGGAGCTCGTCGACGAGCAGCCCGACGTCTCCAGAGCGCTCTCGAAGGGGCGGCAACTTCAGGACCGCGACCGCGAGCCGGTAGAAGAGGTCCTCGCGGAAACGACCGGCAGCGACCTCGTCGACGACGGTGCGGTTGGTCGCGGCCACGATCCGAGCGTCGATCCTCTTCGGTTTCCGGGCGCCGACGCGCGTGACCTCGTTCTCCTGCAGGACCCGGAGGAGCTTCACCTGAACCGGCAGGGGGAGCTCGCCCAGCTCGTCGAGAAACAAGGTCCCCCCGTCAGCCGCCTCGAAGTACCCCTCGCGAGCTTCCACGCCGGTCGCCGCTCCCTTCTCGACGCCGAAGAGCTCCGACTCGACCAGGCTCGCGGGGATCGCTCCGCAGTTCACAGGGATGAAGGGCTTGCCCTTGCGCGGGCTCGCCTGGTGGATCGCCTTCGCGAGCAACTCCTTGCCGGTGCCCGACTCTCCCTCGATGAGCACCGGGATGTTGCGCAGCGCCACGCGACGCGCGCGCTGGATGAGCCTCGCCATCACACGGCTTCGGTGGATGATGGTCCTGAACTCCGGGGCCAGCGGCGAGTCAGCCGTGCTCTGCGCGCGGAGGCGCTCGTCCGGCTCGCGCAGGAGATCGGGGAGGAACTCGGCGGCGATGTCGAAGGGCACCTCGGCGGTCTTCACGCCCTGCTCGCGCGACGACTCGATCAGCTCCGCGGGAAAGATCGTCTTGCCGAGCAGCACCCACACGGCCGCCATCGGGGGAGAGCCAGGGCTGAGGTGGAACGTGAGGGTCGCGTCCCTGTGCTGCGCCAGCACCTCTTGGCAGGCTCGGCGCGCAGCTTGGTAGATGCCGCCGAAGTCGGTCGGCCCACGCAGCGTCTCGCGCCGCTCGACGATCTCTGCCGTGGTGCGCGCGCGCAGCCAGGCGATGTAGCCGGGGAGGAGCTTCTGATGGTCCGCCTTGTCGAAGAACTCGAGCAGGACCACGTGGTCGAACGAGCGTGCGGCGAGCGCTTGGGCGATGGGCCCAAGGTCGCCCGTACCTGACTTCTCAGGTCCCTTCAGGTCGGAGACGCCGACCCACGCGATGAGGACGGCCCGCACAGGACGACGGTACAAGGACTCTTCGGTCACCACAACCAACCTTGTGGATGTCGACGGCCTTCCTTCGACGGGCTTTCGCAGGCTTGCCAGCGGCCACGGTGGTGGCGCGGTTCGTGCTGATGCGCTCGACGAGCCCGGAGCCGGGCCTCCCACGGAAGGAGCAGAGCACAATGCAGAGAACCGACATGAGGAAGTACGCCGAGGAAGCGCTGCAGCAGGTCCCCGAGGAGCATCGGCGGCGCGGGCTCCCTGCAGAGCGATCGCGTGCCCCTGCGGCGACGATGTCGATCGCCCGGGCTCTCTCGTTGATAAACACCGCGCCGTCGTCATAACGGCGGCTCACGTGGCGTGGTGGACGGCGTTCGGGGCGATCTCTCGTCCGCGTTCTCGTGGAGAATGGGCGCGTCGACGAGGAGCGCGCTTGACTCACGTGCCCCGCCGCTTCGCAGCGGCCTTGCGAGGCGCTCGCGCGCGCGTCGGTGCATCCCTTGACGACGACGGCGAGGCTGGGAGGTCGCCCGCGTCGCTGGGCTCGGCCATCGCGATGCGACGTGCGGTCTCGGCGGCCGCGCGGACGAGCGGCGCGAGGACGTCGGCGGGGAGCGCGTCGCCCTCCCATGCCGCCGGCGCTCCGAGCTGGCGCAGCACCGCGCCGTGTGTGACCGGCTCGTCGAAGCCGAAGTGCATCGTCGGCAGCGCCTCGCGCGGTCGATCGTACTCCGCCGGCTTCAACTTGCCGAGCTTCACGGTCGGTACCTCGTGACCCGCGGCCTCGCGAGCCGCCTTCGCCTCGCCGCCCTTCTTTGCCGCCGTCTCGCTCGTCGAGCCCCGCGCGGCGCGCAGCGCGTCGAGCACTTGCTCCCTGGTCCTCCCGCGCAGCTCGAAGAGCAGGAACGGATCGCGGTCGAGCGCCTCCCCGAGCACGTAATGGGTCGCGGCGACGTGCTTGCAGGGATCGCCCCAGTCGGGACACGAGCAGCTCGTCTTCAGATCGGCCCGCTGCTTCGGGAAGAGGCTCACGCCCGCTTCGCGGAAAACGTCGTCGATCTCCACCGGCATCTGCCCTGCGAGCAGCTCGGCCGAGAACTGCGCCTTCCTGGCCATGCCATCGATGGCGTCCTTCCAGGCAGCCTCGCCCAGCTGCGGGAGCTCGATGGTGATCTTGTACGGTGTCGCTCGCGAGCCGGTGACCTTGGCTGTCACCCGGCCTCCCTTCACGACGAGATCGTGCGTGCGGCCTGCGCGGGCGTAGGTCCTCCCCCGCGCGAGCCTCGCGGAGTCACCGCGCAGCACGTCCTCGAGCGCCTCGATCCAGCGCTGGCCCCACCACGTCGTGCCCGCCTTCTTCATGCGAATGCCGCGCTCGGGCGGCGGCTTCTTCGGCGCCGGCTTGTACCAGTCGAAGCTACCCCGGCGACTCATGGGCGCACCTCGCCGCGGCCGCGCGTGACGCGCGTCTTCGTGCGTGCTTTGGGCGGCGCGCCAGGGCCGGCGTCGTCCTCGTCTCCATCCGCCACCGCGCCCTCCGAGAGCGCGAAGAGGTCGCGGAGCTCGCGACCGTCGAGCTCGGTGATCCACTGCTCGCCAGCTCCGACGATCTTCGAGGCCAGCTCGCGCTTCTGTTCGAGCAACCGGTCGATCTTCTCCTCGACCGTGCCGGCGCAGACCAGCTTGTGGACCTGCACCGCGCGCTTCTGGCCGATCCGGTAGGCGCGGTCGGTGGCCTGATCTTCGACGGCCGGGTTCCACCAACGGTCGTAGTGGAAGACGTGGCTCGCCGCCGTGAGGTTGAGCCCGGTGCCACCGGCCTTCACCGACAGCACGAAGATGCGGGGACCGTGCGGCTCGTCCTGGAAGCGCCTCACCATCTCGTCGCGCGCCTTCTTCGGCGTGCCGCCATGCAGGAACACGACCTCGCAGGCGAGGTTCGCGGTGAAATGCTCGACGAGCTTGTCGCCCATCTCGCGAAACTGCGTGAAGACCAGCGCCTTGTCGCCTGCCGCCACGGCCTCTTCGAGCATCTCGGTCGTGCGGGCGAGCTTGCCCGAGCGCCTCGGCAGCGGGCCGCCCTCGCCGAGGTACTGCGCCGGGTGATTGCAGATCTGTTTGGTGAACATGAGCAGCGCCAGCACCCGACCGCGCCGCTCGATGCCACTGGAAGCCTCGATGCGCCGCAGCTCCTCGTCGACGACGGCCTTGTAGAGCGTCGCCTGCTCGCGGGTGAGCGTGCAGACGACCTTCATCTCGTTCTTCGGCGGCAGGTCCTGGATGATCGTCGGATCGCTCTTCAGCCGACGCAGGATGAACGGGCTCACGATGCGGCGGAGGCGTGTCGCGGCGGCGGTGTTGCCGTAGCGCTCGATGGGCAGCGCGAAGTCACGACGGAAGCTCTCGAGTGGCCCGAGGAGGGCTGGGTTTGCGAACTCCAGGATGGACCACAGCTCCGCGAGGCGGTTCTCGACGGGGGTGCCCGTGAGCGCGAGTCGGTGGCTCGCGCGGAGGCCGCGAGCGGCGCGCGCCGTCGCCGACGAAGCATTCTTGATGTTCTGCGCCTCGTCGAGCGCCGCGACCGACCAGTCGACGCTCGACAGGAGGTCGGCGTCGCGGCGCAGCAGGCCGTAGGTCGTGACGACCAGAGTGCCCGGCTTCCTGGGGATGTCCTTCGCCGACCGAGCGCGCTCGGAGCCGTAGTGGCGCACGAGGCGGAGCGACGGCGCGAAGCGCTCGACCTCGCGCTCCCAGTTGCCGACCACCGACGTCGGCGCGACGAGCAGCGCCGGCCGGCCATCGCGCGGCGAATCTTCCATGCGGCGAAGCAGGAACGCGAGGAGCTGCATCGTCTTGCCGAGGCCCATGTCGTCGGCGAGGCAGGCGCCGAGGCCGAGCGAGCCCATGGTCACGAGCCAGCTGAGGCCGCGCTCCTGATAGGGCCGCAGCGCCGCGATCAGCGCGCTCGGCGCGCCGAGCTCCCTGGCGCCGCCGCTGCGCAGCCGCTCGATGAGGTCGGCGACGGCGCCCGACGCGGAGACCGCGACCGACAGCTCGCCCTGCCGCGCTTCGCCCGCGAGGACGGCCTGGATCGCCTCGCGCGTCGTCATCGTCGACGGGCCGCCTGCGAGGCGCTTCTGGATGTCGCCGAGCTCGCGCGGATCGACCGCTACCCACGCCCCGCGGAGCTGGACGAGCGGCGCTTTCTGCCTGGCCAGCGCGGCGAGCTCGCGCGCGCTCAGCGGCTCGTCGCCGATGACCGCCTCCCAGTCGACCTGGAGCAGGTCGTCGAGCGCGAGCCCTGCCGCGCCCGCGACGACCCCGGCCACCTTCCTGGAGCTCCCGCCCACGCGCATGCGCAGGCGCAAACGGCGCTGTCCTGCGGCGGTCAGCTCGCCGGGCACGATGACCCCGAAGCCCGCATCGGCGAGCGTCGCCGCGCCTTCTCCGAGGAAGGCCCACGCCGCCGCTGGGTCGAGCGCGACCGACTCGGGCCGAGCTTCCTCGAGCGAGCGCGCGAGGCGCGGGAACAGGCGCGCCGCGCGACCGAGCGCCTCGAGGAGCGACTCCTGCGGATCGCGGAATGCACGGCCGAGCTTCTCGAGGCTGCGGCCCTTCGCCTTCCACGCGTCGGACGCGGGCACGAGCAGGCTCGGATCGTCGGGCGACTGGAGCAGGAAGCGCAGGAGGAACGGCTCGCCGTCCGCCGCCGGAAGCTCCAGCCGGAAGCACGCGCGCAGCCGATCGCGCGCGCCGAGGGCGGGCTCGCTCCAGCGCTCGAGCGCGTCGAGAACCGAGCGCTCGGCGAAGCCGTCGGCCTCGAAGCTCCGCTGCGAGCCGCCGAGCGCCGCTCGCCAGCGGTCCGCCCACGCGTCCGCGGCCGCGCGCGATGACCTCGACCGCGCCGGGGAAAGCGCGGGCCCACCGTGGGCAGCGCGAACGAGGGCATCGACGACGGCATCGATGTATGCCCGCAGGAGCGCGTCCGGCGCCCACACCGCGCCGGTGCCATCGCGCGCCGCGGGCACGGCGTGCGCCGCAGGCGGCATGCTCCTGGCGAGCGCCACGACCCTGGCCGCGTCGTCGCTGCCGGCGAGCGCGGCAGCCCAGCGGGCCTCGACGCGACCGCCGCGCCGCGTGATCGTGGGCACCACGCGTTCGCGCGCCACGAGGTGCATCGCGAGCTTGCTCGCGAGCACCCAGGTCGCGAGCGAGCCCGGCAGGCTCTCCACGTCGGAGGCCGGGACGACCGCGAGCTGGGCCACCGTCTCGAAGAGCGGCAACTTCACGCCCGGCGTCTCGCGCAGCCCCTCGGGCGCGACGAGCGCGGTCGACCACGCCTCGCCGCCACGCCCGAGCGAGGGCAGGACGCGGGGCGGTGGTGCTTCGCCCCAGAGGAACAGGGCCTCGGCGTCTGGCAGGTACACGAGCGGCATCGGCCGCCCCTACATGCCACACCGGCCTCGGGTTCGGGGAGGCGAAGGCGCCGGGGCGCTGGCTGTGCGCGCTCGCCCGTGGGCGGCTGTTCCCGCTGATCCGCCCCGCAGCTCGCTTCGCCACGGCAGCGAGCCGAGCGGGCGGCGAGGTCGCTCGTCGCGATGGCGCTTCCCGCGGCCGAGTCCCCCGAGGCCGCCGTGATGGGGGGCGGCGCGTGCGGCCGCCGCGCGGCGCGGGTCGGCCAGGGACCCACGTCCGTTCTTCTCGACTTTGGCCGGGTCTTGTTGGCAGAGCTCGGGCTGGGTACGGTGCTCTTGCGCGCAGGGTCGATGCAGAGCCGGAGCAGAGCCGATGACAGCCGAGCCGTGGGTCTCCCTCGAGGACGTCGCCAAGCACCTCGGCGTTGCGAAGGATTCCGTGTACCGGTGGATCGATACGCGCAGCCTGCCGGCGCACGAGATCGGGCGGCTGTGGAGTTACAAGCTGTCCGAGGTCGACGAGTGGGGGCGAGCGGAAGGCGCGCCTGATGATTCGACGCGAGGGGATCGTTGATGCCGAGTTTTGATGTTTCGAGTCTCTCCGACGCGCAGCGCCCCACGGGCGTGTGGGCGGCGTCTCTCCTGCATGCCATCGCGCGCGACGAAGCGGCTGGACGAAGGCGCCCGGCCCTAACCGAACCGAAGCTCGACACCTGGACCCGCTTTCGCGGCCGGCTCTCCAGCGTGGATCTCGTCTCGCTGCTCTTCGAAGACGCCGCCGTCCTTCACCGTGTGCCGTTCGATCCCGATGCAGTGGGCGGCTCGCTTCGCCCGGACCGATTGCCCGAGGCCGTGACCGACGGCTGGCTCCAGTCCATCGAGTCGCTCTCGCTGAGCACGGCGGGCGCCGACTACATCCTCGAGCAGGCGCGCCTGCTCGGGCTGCCGACGCGCATGGCGCGCTCGGACCTTCACGTCGTCAAGGCGCACCAGAAGGTGCTCGAGCTGCCGGGCACGGGCGGGCAGCTCGCGCACCACCTCGTGAGCAGCCAGAAGGACCTCACGCTGCAGGACAACTTCATCGTGGCATGCAGCTCCTGGCAGGAGCTCACGCTCGCCGGCGTCATCGCCCTGGAGCTCGGCGCACCGCACTCCGACTTCGCTGTGCGCACCGAGGCCGCGGACCTCAAGGACGCTGACCACCCGCTCCGTCAACGCTCCTTCGACTTCGTCGTCGGCCTCCACCCGGACAAGGGCGGGCTGTTCCACGTCGAGGACCAACTCGCGATCTGGTTTCCGACCGCGAAGGTCCTGCTGGTGTGACGATGGCGGCCAAGTTCATCCAGATCGGCGAGCCCGCCCACGACGCAGAGCGACAGGCGCTCCGGTTCCTCGTCGAGGGGCTGCCGGAGGACTTCACCGTCTACGGCAACGCCTGGCTCGTGGAGCGCGGCGGCGTCGTCTACGAGCTCGATGCCGTCGTCGTCGCGCCGCACGCGATCTTCGTCGTCGAGATCAAGTCGTATCGTGGGCGCATCGAGGGCACCGACAACGATTGGTGGCTGCCCGAGAAGATCCGCAGCCCTCTGAAGCTCAATCGCATCACCTCGCAGGTGCTCAAGTCGCATCTGAAGAACGCGAGCCACCAGGCGGGACTGGTCTGGACAGAAGGCCTGGTCTTTCTCTCGGCGACGACGGACGTGGGCGTGCGCGGCCCCGCGAGCAACGACCGTGTCCACACGCGAAAGACGATCCTGGCCGCGTTGCAGGACCAGGCCCTGATCGAGCGCTTGAGCCAGGGGCGCGCGCGGACGCCGGCGTCGCTCGCCGAGCGCGAGCTCCTGGAGCTCTTCACGGGAGCGCAGTCCGGACCTCGGCCGGTCCGCCGCGTTCGCGAGTACGAGGTCGTCGAGACGCTCGACCACCACGACACGTTCACCGAGCTGCTCGGGCGGAACTCGCTCTCTGGCACCGAGCGCGTGCTCCGCATCTACAGCACCCCGCCGCTCGCGACGCAGGAGCAGCGTGACCGGATCGCCGAGCGCGCCCGCTGGGAAGCGCAGGTGCTCGGCCGGCTCGGGCGCAGCGAGGGCGTCCTCTCCGCCGATCCGCCCTTCTCCGACGAGGCGGGCATCGTGCTTCCGCTCGAGCACTTCAAGGGCATCACGCTCACCACCTGGGTCGAGCGGTACGGCCCCGACGTGCGCGGCAAGGAGAGGGCCGACCTGCGCGTGCGCACCGACCTCTGGATCCGCGTCGCGCAGACCCTCGACGAGGTGCATCGCCAGGGCGTCGTCCATCGCCTGCTGCGCCCCGACGTCATCCTCGTCGAGGACAAGCAGGAGCCGACCGAGGTCCGCGTGACGGGGTTCGACCTCGCCAAGCAGATGACGAGCGACGCGACCATCTCGCTCTCCACCGTCCACGACGACCGCCTCGTGAACGCGGCGCCCGAGGTCGTGACCGCGTTCTCGAGCGCCGAGCCCGCGTCCGACCAGTTCAGCCTCGGCGCGATCCTCGCGCTCATGCTCACGGGCAAGCCGCTCTTCGAGAACACGCGCCAGCTCATGGCCGCGCGCCGGCTCATGCGCCGCGTCCGCGACATCTCGCAGCGCATCTCGCTGAGCCTCGACGAGGCGGTCACGAGGATGGTCGAGCTGCGCGCGACCGACCGTTACCCGTCGCTCGCCGAGGCCATCCAGGCGGTGCGCGTCGGCCGCGACACCTCTCCCCGCGTCCAGGCGGCGCTGCCGAACCTCGGGCGCGCTCCGCTCGACGCCGACAACCTGCAGCCGGGCACGCGCATCGGCGCCGATTACGAGGTCATCACGCGCCTCGGCCAGGGCGGCATGGCCGTCGTGTACGCGGCGCGCCACATCGTCAGCGGGCGTACGCGCGCGCTGAAGATCGCCCGCACCGAGGACGCCGCCGAGGAGGCGCTGCGCGGCGAGTACGACGTCCTCACCAGGCTCGATCACCCGAACATCGTCCGCGTCATCGACCTGACCAAGATGGTGGAAGGGCGCCTCACGCTCGTGATGGAGCGCGTGAGCGGCGTGACGCTGCGCCAGTGGCTCGCGCAGCACCCCGCGCCCGAGCCGACGGCGCAGCGCCGCCTCGCCGAGGACCTCCTCGCTGGCCTCGACTACCTCGAGCAGAAGTCGGTCACGCACAAGGACCTCAAGCCCGACAACCTGCTCGTCTCGGACGGGCGGCTCACCCTCATCGACTTCAGCCTGGCGGCCATGCGCGAGGACGCGCCCTACGGCGGCACGGCCCTCTACCGCGATCCGGCGAGCGCGCGCTGGACGCACGCCACCGACCGCTTCGCCGCCGCGCTCTGCCTCTTCGAGCTCTACGCCGGCCGCCACGCCTTCGAGGGCCGCGTGCCCGAGCCGGGGGAGCCGCCGAGCGTCGAAGGCGACGACATCCAGCCCACGGGCCTCGTCGAGTTCTTCCGCAAGGCGCTCAACCCGGTGCCGGAGCAGCGCTTCCCGTCGGCGCGCGCGATGCGGGACACGCTGCTTGTCGCGCTCGGCGAGGACGTCACCACCACGACGTCGTCGGTGCCGCCGCCGAAGGAGCTCGACGCGACAACGCCGCTTCGCATCACCGGCCTCTCGCGCCGCGCCATCAACGCGCTCGCCCGCAGCCGGGTTCACACGGTGGGCGAGCTGCTCGCGTTGCCCGCCGCGCAGGTGCGCGCCATCCACGCCATCGGCACCAAGACCGCGAACGACATCATCGCGTTCCAGGAGACGCTGATCGAGCGCGGGCTGTCGGCGCCGGCGGCGTCGACGGCGGCCGTCGAGCCGCCGCTCGTGCCCGACCTCTGGGACTCGCCCGAGCCTGTGCAGAAGCTGCCGCTGACCGACGCGCTCCGCTCGGCGCTCGCGCAGGCCGACCTGCCCACCGTGGGCGCTGTCGCCTCGCTCACGCGCTCCGAGCTGCTCGGGCTCCCCGGCATCGGGCGGAAGAAGCTCGCCGACGTCGTCGAGGCGCTGCACCAGTTCCGCGCGCGCACCCTCGACAGGGGCGGCGGGCAGGGCGACGGCGCGCACACGCTCGACCGCATCTGGGAGCTCGCGGCGCGGCCCTTGAGCGGTGGTCAGTGCACCGCCGTCGAGCGCTCCATCGGCATCACGGGAGCGCCGGAGACGCAGGAGCAGATCGCCGACGACCTCCGCAGGACCCAGTCGCAGATCAGCCATGACCTGTCGAGGGGCATCGAGCGCCTCGACCTGAGCGCGCTCGCCGACCTCAATCGCTCGTTCGACGCGGTGATCGACGGCTTCGGCGGCATCGTGCGCCTCGACGAGATCGGCCGCCGCTTCGAGAGCGAGTGGCCCGCCGGCGTCGTCACGGGCGAAGGCATCGTGCGCCTGCTCGTCCGCGTCTCGTCGGGACGCGCGCACATCGTCGAGGTCGACGGCGCCGACCAGCCGCTCGTCGCGCGGCCCATCTTCGACCGCGAGACGCTCAAGGCCTTCGTCGCCGAGGTGGTGCGCCTCGCCGGCCAGTGGCCGCCCGTCGAGCCCGACACGGCGAGGCGCACGCTCGCGGGGCTCCTCCCGCATTTCGACGGCGATCCGCTCGCGCTCGGCGTGCGCATCTGCGAGGACGTCCGGGTCGCGGAGACCGGCCACCTGTACATCGGCCCGCTGGACGCCAGGCACAGCATCGGATTCGTCATCGACCAGACCCGCCAGCCCATCGCGCTCGACGAGCTCGCCGCGCGTGTGCGGGGCGTCTTCGGTCCGGAGACCCCGTATCCCGACTCCGATCACCTCCTCGCGATCCTGCGCGACCTCGATTGTCGCGTGCAGGGTCAGCGGGTGCTGCCCGGTAGCGCGGGAGCCATCGTCGCCGCGCCGGCCCTCGCGAGCGACGACCTGCCCAGCCTGCTCGGCGCCGAGCGCAGCCCTGAGCTGGTCGTGCGCGACATGCTCAGGGAGGCCGCCGGTTCGCGCGGCTTCCGCATGCTGGTGACACCGCCCGAGCGCCACGCCGAGATCGGGCGTTCCGTGGCCGCCGCGCTCTCGGGCAAGTGGGTGTCGTTCGACGACGCCTTCTTCTCGGAGCACTCGGCCGATATCCAGGCGCTCGAGCGCGCCGAGCGCTTCGTCGCCCAGCGCGAGGCGCTGACCGAGGCCGCCGAGCAGACGCTGTGGAGCCTCCTCGACGAGCACGGCAGGCCCGGCAATGTCATCGTCCTTGGCGACACCGCGCTGCTCGGCCTGTGCGAGTCGCTCGATCTCCCGCGTCGCCTCTACGACGAGACCCTCTCCGGCGGCCGGGGCTTCTGGGTGCTCGTCGTGCCCGGCGTCATCCACAACCGCCAGCCGCGCTTTAACGAGGGGCCCGCGATGTGGCACCTCGAGGGCGCGACGCTCCCTCTTCTGAACCCTCTTCCCACCGCCGGGGGGTCGGGCTCCGCGAGCGGAGCCTCCGCCCCAGCAGGCCGCACGGGATGAGCCAGCATCGATGAAAGCCAACGACCGAGCCCGACTCTCCGCTGCCCTCCGCGACCATGTCGCGAAGATCGCCGCCGACCTGCGCGCCAGGATGCGCGCGCCCGGCGCTGCGCGCGCGGCCGCGGAGCAGCTCCACAAGGACGAGCGCGTCGCCGAGGATTACGAGGTCTGGACGGACCTGCTCTCGCGCCGCGCGGCGGTGCTCTGGGTGCTGAAGTCCGTCTACGTGCGCGTGCTGGAGGATCGGGGGCTGCTCGCGCCCGGGCGCCTGCTCGATCCCGAGGCGCAGCAGCTCTTCGAGAGGCTGGCGCCGAACCTCGGCGAGACAGCGTTCCTGCGCTGGATTTACAAGGACCTCGCCAGCGCGAAGGGCGGCCTGCCCGAGCTGTTCAGCCCGCAGCCCGCCGAGGTGGCGCTGCCCTCGGACGACCTGTCGCGCGCGCTCATCGCCTTCTGGCGCCACCGCGACGCCGACACGGGCGCCGTGTGGAGCTTCGCCGAGGAGCGCTTCGAGGGCGAGCTGATGGGCGACCTGTACCAGGAGCTCGATCCGGTCGTGAAGGACCGCTTCGCACTCTGCCAGACGCCCGACTTCGTGCGCGCGTTCATCCTCGACCGCACGCTGACGCCAGCCATCGAGACATTCGGCGCGGACTTTGTGCGGCTGCTGGATCCGGCGTGCGGGTCGGGTCACTTCCTCATCGACGGGCTCAGGAGGCTGGTCGCTGCGACGGCCGAGAAGCACCCCAATTGGGGGCGCGAGAAGGTCGTTGCGCATGCCCTCGATCGCGTCGTCGGCATCGATTTGAACGACTACGCCTGCGCGCTCGCCCGCACGCGGCTCATCATGACAGCCGCCGAGCTCGCGGGCGTAACGAAGCTCGCCGACGCGGCACGGTTTCACCCGCATGTGTACTGGGCCGATGGCCTGGAGCAGGTCGAGCGCGAGGAGGAGAAGCCCTCGGTTCAGTTCGACCTGTTCACGAAGGCCGAGGAGAGGCCGCGCGCGACGCTGACGCGCTCGGATGTTCGCGCGGCGCTCAAGAAGGTGTTTGCGACGAAGTTCCACGCGGTGGTCGCGAACCCGCCGTACATCATGGAGCGTGACGAGGCGCGAAAGGCGTACCACCGGGAGCTCATCGGGAAGAACCGCCGCTACGTTTCGGCTACGGGCAAGTACTCGCTCGGCTCGCCCTTCACCGAGCGCTGCTTTCAGCTCGCTGAGAAGGAGGGCTACGTCGGGCTCATCACGAGCAACAACTTCATGAAGCGGGAGTTCGGCAAGGCTCTCATCGAGAAGGTGCTCGCTGGCCTCGACCTCACGCTCGTCGTCGACACGTCGCAGGCGTACATCCCGTTCCACGGAACGCCGACGGTGCTGCTATTTGGGCGCAATCGTCGACCCGAAGGTGAGGCCGTCCGCGCCGTCATGGGCAAGCGCGGTGAGAGCGGGACGCCCGAAGATCCGGCGAGGGGGAAGGTTTGGTCAAGCATTGAAGATGGGTGGATCCGTGTCGGCTTCGAGAGCGAGTATGTGAGCGTCGCGGAGCTGCAGCGGGAGACGCTAAAGAAGCACCCATGGATCCTCGGTGGTGGAGGAGGATCCGAGCTCAAGAGCCGAATCGAAGACTTTGCGGCTAACTTGCTGGGTCAAGAAGCCGAAAGCATTGGCATTACTTGCTTCACTCTCGAGGACGACGCATTTCTCGCGCCTCGCGACGTTCTCGTGCGTCACGGTCTTGGCTCCGCCCAGCAACGTCCGATGGTCGAAGGCGACGCCATTCGCGATTGGGCGATGGCGTCGGTTACGGCCGCAGTTTTTCCCTATGATGACCGTCTCGCTGTGCTCGAGGTCGTGAATAACATGCCGCTTGAGAAGTGGCTGTGGCCCTACAAGACCAGACTCTCGAACAACAAAATGTTCGGTGGGCGGACTAAGGTTGAAGTCGGTCTCAAGTGGTACGAGTATGGGCGTTTCACCGCATCGAAGCTCCGTACCCCGCTCTCCATCGCCTTCGCATTCGTCGCTACGCATAATCACTTCGTTCTCGATCGCGGCGGTAAGGTGTTCAAGCAAAGCGCGCCCGTCATCAAGCTCCCGGCGGGCGCCACCGAGGACGACCACCTCGCGCTGCTTGGCCTGCTGAACTCGTCGACGGCGTGCTTCTGGATGAAGCAGGTTTTCCATCCGAAGGGCACGGCAACCCGCGACACGATGAATCCGGAGAACAATCGGTACGAGTTTGCGGCAACACCGCTTCAGTCGTTTCCCATACCCGCAGGCGTACACGATCCGCGGCTTATCGAGCTGGCTCGGCAAGGCGACGCAATATCACAGGCGCGCCTCAAGGAATCGCCTGATGCCGTGCTCGCTCAGGAAGACCGGTGGGCCGATGCCACCTCCCTCAGTCAACAATTGGGGCAGGCGGAGCAACGTGAGGGGAAGCTGCTTCAGCGGCTGGTGTTCATCCAGGAGGAGATAGACTGGCTGGTCTATCGACTGTTTGGACTCGCCGATACGCCATCTGCTGATGGGACGTGGGAAGTAGCACCGAACGATAGGCCTTTTCTGTGGGAGGCAGCAAGTCGGCCACCTACTGCCCTGTCCAGCGAATTGCGGGAGGTATACGCGACGCGAAGGCGGATCCTAGAAACGAATGCCGCGATAGGGCTCATCGAAAACGCAACGATGAAGCGACTTTGGCGCGGCACGTCCGGCGAATCAGGAAGGTACGGCGAGAGCTACACGGACCGAGTAGCTCTCGCAGCGAAAAACTGGCTCGCGGCACGTGTCGAGCAGGCTGCAACCAGCCGCAGCAAAGGCTGGACGGCATCCGTTCTTGTTTCCAGCGTGCAGGACGATCAGCGGTTTCTCGCTGTCGCGTCCGTCCTTCAGCGACGTCGCGACGTCGACATTTCGGGCCTGGTGCAGTCAATCCTCGACACGGAGTCGGTTCCCAGTCATCCGTTTCATACCTATACAACCAGCGGTCTCGCCAAGCGCGCCGCTTGGGAACAGACATGGGATCTCCAGCGGCGGGAGGACGCCGGTGAGAAGATCGACTCGATCCCGGTCCCTCCTGAGTACAGCCAAGGTAGTCGCGGCAAGGCCACTGACTTCCTGCGCCCGGAGTACTGGCAGCTCCGTGGCAAGCTCGACGTCCCGAAGGAGCGCTTCATCGCCTTCACCGAGGTCCCCGGTCGCTCCGGCGTCGAGACGCTCTACGGCTGGGCGGGCTGGACCGCGCAGCAGCGCGTGAAGGCCATCCTCGCCATCGACGAGGAACTCGAGGACGCCTCCGTCCCGCTCGCCGACCGCATCGGCCTGCTCGACAGCGCGTGGCGCCTCCTGCCCGACGTCGCCCGTGAGGACGCCGCCGCCGCGAACCGGCTGAAGGCCGAGCTGCAAGCGCTCGTGGGCCCCGAGGGCCCGAGCCGCGAGCTCATCGAGGACTGGAAAAAGCGCTTCCCGCCGCCCACGGCCCGAGCGGGCCGCGCCAGGAAGGCTGCTGCAGCGCGCGACCAGGAAGACCGCGAGATCGAGGAGGAGAGCGACGAATGACCGCGCTCGCCATGCAGCTCACCAGAGTTCGCGTCGAGGGCTTCCGGTCCCTCAAGGACGTGACGCTCGATCTCGGTCCTATCACGGTGGTGATCGGTCCAAACGGAGCGGGCAAGTCGAACCTGCTCACCGCGCTGCGCCTGCCGCCCTTGATGCGGACGCAGGTGCTCCGACGCTTCGTCGGCGAACAGGGGGGCGCGTCGAAGCTGCTGCACTACGGGCCCGAGACCACGCGTGAGCTGGGTATCGCCCTCGAGTTCAAAGATGGCCCGGGGCGCAAGTGCTACGAGGTCCGGCTCGGATACGCGGCAGGCGATTCCTTGGTCTTCGTGGCGGAGAATCTCTTTCTCGGGACGCTCACCGACGAAGAGCCCAAGGGGCTGCAGCTGGGGACGGGGCACACCGAGTCGCAGCTCGGAAACATCCAACTGCCATCGACTGCGACCCTGGCCGCGGTGCCCGCGCTCATCGGGCGCATGAGCTTCTTCCACTTCCACGACACGTCGCTCACGTCGCCGCTCAGGCAAAACGCCACCCAGGCCGACAGCAAGTACGTCCGCTCGGACGGGTCGAATCTGGCGGCCTACTTGTACCGAATCAAGCGAAGCGAGAGCGAGGAAGCACGAGCTGCGTGGACCCTGTTCGAAGGGCTCGTCCGACGAATTGCGCCGTTCATCAATGCTCTGGAGCCCGATCTCGTCGCGCCGGATCGAGCGGATGCGTCCGCCGTGCGCCTCTACTGGAGCGACGAACGCGGGCATCGCTTCGACGTGCACGACCTGTCCGACGGGACGCTCCGCGCGATAGCGCTGTTCGCAGCGTTGACCCAACCTCCGGCGACGCGACCCAAGTTCCTGACGATCGACGAGCCCGAGCTGGGGTTGCACCCGGCAGCGATCTCCATCTTCGCTGGCCTCGTGCGCTCGGCGTCGGCCCATTCGCAGATCCTGGTCGCGACCCAGTCGCCCGCGCTGCTCGACGAGTTCGCCGCTGACGAGGTGGTCGTCGCCGAGCGAAGAGGCGGTGAGACCTCGTTCAAGCGACTCGATCCCAGGGAGCTCGAGGCGTGGCTCGAGGACTACAGCCTGTCGGACCTCTACGACAAGAACGTGCTAGGAGGCCGGCCGTGATTCGCCTCTTCGTCATCGTCGAAGGCGATACAGAGCAGGAGTTCGTCAAGCACAGCTTGGCTCCGCACCTCGACGGGTTCTCGGTGTGGACGACGCCGATCGAGGTCACCACGAAGCGAGATCGAAAGACGGGCCAGAAGCTCTCGCAGGGCGGCGGGCACTGGAAGCACTGGCGAAAGGACATCCGCACGCTCCTGCGCTCGAACGCCGCCGACCTGCGCGTGACATCGCTGTTCGACCTGTACGGGCTCCCTGAGGACTTTCCGCGGCTCGCTGAGCTCAGCTCCGAGCGCGACACGGTCCGCAGGGTGGGTCTCTTGCAGGACGCGATGCGCGACGACATCGAGGACCACCGCTTTATCCCGTACGTGCAGCGCCACGAGTTCGAGGCGCTGGTGCTCTCGGGACTCGACCATCTTCGTGAGCAACTCGCGGACGCCGACGCTCGTGCGGGACTCGATGCGCTCCGAAAGGAGCTCGGTGACACGGCCCCCGAGGATGTCAACGACGGCCCCGAGACCGCACCTTCGAAGCGTTTGCTCGCGCGTGTTCCCGGTTACGGAAAGACCACGCACGGACCGAGCGTCACGGCCAAGGTCGGGATCGACGGGCTGAAACAGCGTTGTCCGCGCTTCGGTGCGTGGGTCGCGTCGCTGGAGGCGCTGGGAGAACAGAAGTCATGAAGACCATCACGGAGGCCTTCTCGTTCTACCTGGCGTTTCCTGCCGGGTCCGCGATCCCCAAGCTCAGCGACTCGATTCGATCAACAGCGTTGATCGAATCGGGCAGCGAGGCGAAGGGCTCGCCAGAGTTGTTTCCGTCCAGCCCGAGTTGGTCGCTGCAGATGTACGTCCACCATTTCGAGCGCTTTCAGCGCGCCGAGCACGAGGCCAAGTCCATCGGGATCGTGCTGTGCTCCGACAAGGACGACGTGATGGTGCGGATCACGCTGCCCGACGAGGAGCGCATCGTCGCGGCGCGCTATCAGCTCTATCTCTCGACGGAGGAGGAACTCCGCGCAGAGCTCGAACGCGAGCGCGAGGAGGCCGAACGCATGTTGCGCCTCACAGCCGACGATCGGGATTGCGAGACCGAGGAGCGCGGCGCGTCATGACCTCCCCGAACCTGCAGGGGCGGCCCCAGAACGTCATCGCCCCCATTCGCTCGATCCGCATCGAGAACTTTCGCGGCGCTCGAGATCTGACCATCGACCTCGACGCCGACGTGACGGTCTTCTTCGGTGTGAACGCGGCGGGCAAGACCACGCTGCTCGATGCGCTCGCGATTGGACTGGGCGCCATCGTGGCAAGGGTTCCGAAGGTGAGGGGACTCTCCTTCGCGAAGCACGGCGACATTCGCGTCCCATGGAAAGACAGGCCCGACGTGAACGAAAAGCGGGGCGCCGAACGGCCCTTTGCGCGCGTCACGCTCACGGGGGCGAACGAGCTCGTATGGGACGTCCACACGCTCAGGTGGGCTGGCGACCGACCGCCGGAGCATTCCGTCGGGGTGAAGCGACTGCACGAAGCGCTCGACCCTCTCGTGAAGGAAGCGCTCGACGGCGGGGAGGAGACAGCAAGAGCGCAGCGAGCACTTCCGCTCGTCGCAGCGTACGGCACGGAGCGCTCTGTCGCGGCGGTCCCGCTTGGCAAGCGCGACTTCAACGAGGCGTTTCATCGCCTCGGCGCGCTCGATGAGTCGCTGCGCACCAGCACCCGGTTCAAGACGGTCTTCGAGTGGATCGTCGTCGCCGAGGACGAGGAGCGTCGCGAGCGCGAGCGCCGCAAGGACTTCGACTACCGACACCCCACGCTCGAGTGGGTCCGCGGCGCTGTCGAGCGAGCGGGGCTCCGCTGCAAGAACCCGCGCATCGAAACCAAGCCGAGCCTTCGTATGCTCGTCGACTTCGAGCACGCCGACGGGTCGCTCGAAGCGCTCGATATCGCGTCTCTCTCCGACGGCTATCGCACGCACTTCTCGCTCGTCGTCGACATCGCGCGGCGGATGGTCCAGCTCAACCCGAGTGATGACCTGAACGCCTCCGACCGAGGAACGAACAGCGAGGCGGTCATCCTGATCGACGAGATCGATCTGCACCTGGACCCGACCTGGCAGGCGCGCGTGATTCAAGGGCTCCGTGACGCGTTCCCTCGTGCGCAGTTCGTGCTGACCACGCACTCGGAGCAGGTCATCGGCTCGGTGCCCGCGCGCTCGGTGCGAAAGCTCGTCGCGGGCGACGGAGAGGTGCTCGTGGAGAACGTGCCGTTCGCCGAGGGGGCGACCAGCGAGCGAATCCTCATCGAGTTCATGGGCGCGAAGGAACGCGCCGGCCAGGTCGCCGGGGGCCACAACACCAAGCGGCTCGCGGAGTACGTGGCGATGGTGAGCCGCGGCGAGGGCGAGAGCGACGCCGCGAAGAAGCTGCGTGCGGAGCTCGACACCGCGCTGCCGGGCGACGAGCGCCTCCATCAGGCCGATCTGGAGATGCAGAAACGCGCGCTCCTCCGGCAGCTCAAGGGGGACGCTCGATGAAGCTCGGGGCCGACGCGGAGACTTGGATCACCAGCCACCAGGGACTCTTCACATGACCACCATCACCGAGGCCTTCGAGCTCCCGCGCCCCGAGGACATCCGGGCGATGGGGTTCGTCGTCAAGCTGCGCGAGCTCGACCCGAACTCCGACGAGGTGGCGCAGCTCGCGCGCGACTACGTCATCACGCCCGCCGTCGAGAAGGAGCTGCCCCGCATCCTCGACGACATGAAGCAGGTCTTCGATCGCGGCGAGGAATACGGCCGCTTCATCCACGGCAGCTTCGGCAGCGGCAAGTCGCACTTCATGACCATGCTCTCGCTGCTGGTCGAGGGCGCGGCGCCGGCGTGGAAGAAGTTCCGCCCGCTGCTGAGCGCGCACCGCGACGCGAAGCTGAGCAAGGGCGGCGAGGCCGCCGACCACGAAGCGTGGTTGACGGAGGCCGGGCTCCTCGTCGTGCGCATCCACATGCTCTCGGTGCGCGGCCGCAGCACCAGCTTCGACCGCGCCGTCTACGAGGGCTTCAACGCGGCGCTCAAGCGGCGCGGCAAGGCGCCCTTCGAGTTCCTCAACGTCGACTCCATCTTCGAGGAGGTCCGCCGCGAGGCCTCGGTCTACGGCGACGTCGTGTGGAAGCGCCTCGAGACCGACGGCATCGTCGGCGGGCGCGAGGACTTCGAGTCCCTCGCCGCGGGCTCGATCCAGGCCAGGGAGCGCTTCGCGCGCGCCTGGCTCAAGTACAAGGGGCGCGACGCCTCGGACGCCGGCGTCGACCCGCGCTGGAGCGAAGGGCTGAGGCGCATGGCCGAGCACGCAAAGGCCCAGGGCTTCGGCGGCATCGTGCTGATGATCGACGAGTTCCTCCTCTGGCTCGCCGAGAAGAGCGGCCAGGAGTTCGTCGCCGAGATCAACAACCTCAACGTCATCGTCGACCACAACACCGGCCAGCGCCCCGCGCCGGTCTTCGTGTTCGTCGCGCGACAGCGAAACCTCCAGGAGTTCTTCCCGGATCTCGTCGACGAGTCGAAGATCCACGAGCACCTCGACCACCACGCCAAGCGCTTCGAGATCACGAAGCTGCAGGACGTCGAGCTGCGCCACATCGTGCGCGGCCGCGTCCTGCGCCAGAAGGACGCGAAGGCGGTGCAGGCGGCCGTGAGCCAGCTGGCCGACAAGCACAGCAAGGTGCTGCCCGCGCTGCTCGTCGGCGGCGACCTCGACTACCTGCGCGACGTCTACCCGTTCCACCCGGCGCTCATCGAGATGCTGGTCGACGTCACGTCGCTCATGCAGCGCGAGCGCTCGGCGCTGCGCCTGCTCTACGAGCTGCTCGTCGTCCACTACCCGAAGCTGCCGCTCGGCGAGTTCCTGCCGGTGGGCTCGGCCTTCTCCGCCATCTTCCCCGAGTCGGGCGTCGAGGCGAGCAAGAAGGTGGAGCTGATGCAGGACATCCACCATCAGTATTACTCGCGCCTCGCGCCATCGATGGCGAAGATGGCTGAAGAAGGAGGCGCGGAGTTCAACGACGAGCGGCGCCGCGCGCTCGACCAGCTCGTGAAAACGGTGCTGCTCGCGGAGGTGTCGCCGCGCCTGAAGCAAGGCGGCCTCACCATCGAGCGGCTCGTGCAGCTCAACGCCGTCGACGTCGAGGGCGAGACGTTCCGTGGCCAGGTGCGCGTCGCCGAGACGGACTTGCTGGCGCTCTCGCAGCGGGTGCCGGACCTCCAGGTGGCGGGCCAGGGCAAGACGGCGCTCGTCCGGTACGTGCTCGGACGCGTGAGCCTCGGCGAGATCCTCGCGCGCGCGCGCTCGAAGGTCGACAACCCGGCCCAGCGCTTCAAGGTGTTCTGGGGCGCGCTCCGCGGCGCGCTCGGCGTCGCGGGCGCCAAGGGCTTCGAGGACGGTGGCCCGAACGAGGGCGACTGGGACCTCTCCTGGCGGCGCACGAGGCGCCGCGGCCGCCTCAAGCTCGGGAACGTGCGCGAGATGTCCTACGACGACTTCACGCCGCCGGACGGGGCGTTCAAGATCCTCGTCGACTACCCGTGGGACGAGCCCGGGCACACGGTCGATGAAGACCGCCTGCGCGCGACCAACGTGCGCAAGAAGCAGGCGCAGATGCACTCCGTGTGCTGGCTGCCGCGCCACATGGGCCCCAGCGAGCTCGGCGTGCTGACCGAGCTCGCGGCGGTCCGCTACCTGCTCTCCGACGCCGGGCAGGAAGACCTGCTCGAGACGCTCGGTCCGCAGGACAGGAGCAAGGTCCTCGACCAGGCCGGCATCCGGCAGAGGACGCTCGAAGGGCAGCTCGACGACCTGCTGAACGAGGTCTACGTCCGCCATGGCGAGTTCTTCGCGCTCATCTCCGACGTCGACTCGAGCCGCCCGCGCGAGACGCTCGCCGAGAACCTCGAGCACATCGCGACGCTGCTGATGGACCGTCGCTACCCGCAGCACCCGACGTTCCTCGCCGAGCCGAAGAAGCAGGACCTCGAAGCGCTGCTCGGCTGGATGGTCGACGCCAGCGAAGGCGGCGTGTCGGTCCCCTATGACGAGAAGGTCGGCAAGGTGCTGAAGACCCTGGGCCAGCCGCTCGAGCTGGTGAACCTCGGGCAGACCAAGGCCTCGCTGCGCCTCGACTCCCGGTACATCAAGGACGTGCTCCAGCGCGCGGACCAGGACTCTGTCGCATGGTGGTCCATCGCAGATCACCTGCGCGAGACCTACGGGTTCCAGCCGCTGCTCGTCGATCTCTTCCTCTGCTTCCTCTGCCAGCGCGATCACCGCGCCTTGCAGGAAGTCGATGGCGAGCCCGTCGACGTGCGCGTCGGCATGTCGCAGGCGACGCGCATCCGGCTCCAGCGCGGCAAGCTGGTGAGCACCGCGGACTGGCACCGCCTGCGCGACCTCGGCAACCAGCTCTTCGAGGAGCCGCGCCCCCCCGCGCACCGCTCCCTCCAGGGTCAGGACCGCTTCACGACGGCGCTGCGCGACAAGGGCACGGCCAGGCGCGCGGTGCTCGATGGACTGCGAGCGAGCCTCGTGCGTCTCGGCGTCGAGCAGAGCGATCGGTTCGCGGAGCTGGGGACAGCGCACGCGCGCCTCGAGCCGCTCGCGCAGAAGACCACCGACACCCACAAGGTGCTGACCGAGCTGCTCGCCGCGTGGCCCGACGACGCCCCCGACGCGCTGCGCACCCTCGTGCAGCAGGCCGAGCGCTTGCGCGACGCGCTCGCGGAGCTCAACGAGCACGCGCGCACGAACCTCAAGGCGGGCGTGAGCCACCCCGCCCTCGGCGCCGAGGTGAGCGGGCACCTGAGCGCGCTCGACGGCCGCCTCGCAGCGGCACAGGCCGAGAAGCCGCTGACGAAGGACTGGATCTCGACCTGGAACAAGAAGGCGCAGGCGCTGGTCACGCAGCTCATCGAGCATCAGCCGGTCCCGCCGCCTCCGCCCCCGCCGCCTCCGCCCCCCCCGCCGCCGCCTCCGCCGCGCTCGGTGCTCGTGAAGGAGCGCGTCGACCCGACCGACGCCGCCGCCATCTCGTCGTTCCTCGCCAGGGTCCGCAAGGCGCTGGTGGAGCAGGGGACGGAGCCAATCAGCATCGCGCTCGTGAGGCTCGTGAGGATGGAGGAGGACGAGTGAGCGCGGCCCAGCTCCTCCTTCGTCGTCTGCTCGAACGAGCCGGCGGCGCCGGCGAGACGGGCTATGTGCTCTTGATCGACGGCGAGGGGCTCGAGGACCTGCCGGCGCAGCTGCCGACGCCGAAGGCCGTTTATGGCGTGCATCGTGTCGCGTCCGAGCTTGGCCTTCGACACTTGCTCTGGAAGGCGAAGGGGGCGCCGCTGATCGCCGTGATGCCCGAGGACGTGGCGCGGCGAATCCAGGGCGCGCCCGATCTCCTCCGGCGCGCGATGGACCAGCGCGTCCACGCGCTCTCGGCCAACGACCTCCTCGAGGTGGTGCTCGGCGTGCGCGTGGTGGGCGCCGACGCCCCGCACATCCGGCAGCTCGCAATCGATAACGTCGACCGCCTCGGCCTGGCGATGAGCCACCGCACGCTGCCGACGGTCGTCGACCGGCGCCTGCTCACGGAGCTCCTCGTCGACGTGAGCGTGGGTGAGCAGGTGCGCACGCGGAGCCCGGCTCAGCTCCTCGCCGCGTGGGTGCAGGAGCCCCCGCGCTGGTCGGCGAACGTCAGCCAGCTCGTGCGCGACGCGATGCCGTCGCTCCACGGCGACGAAGGGCGGCTGCTGGCGTGGGCGCTCGCCGAGCCCGACGCGCGCCTGCGCGACCTCGTCGTGCACGGCGCGGTGCTCACGGTGGAAGCCGCCGAGCTGCCGAAGCCCGCCTGGGGCCCGCTGTGGAAGGCCGCCACCGAGCCGCCGATCGAGATGGACCGGCGCATCCTCCGGCGCACCGCCGCGCGGCTCGCGGAGGAGACGCTCTCGCTGCTGGGCGACGGCGGCGCCGATCTCCTCACGGCAGCCGACCGCGTCGGGCGCGGGAGCCTGACACCGCCGCTGCTTCAGACGAGCCGCGTCCTGCCGCTCGCGTTCTCCGACCGCTGCCACGCGCTCGCGCAGCAGGCCGCCTCCGGCAAGGCCATCAGCGCCGCCGACATCAGCTGGCTCTCCAGCCACCGGGCCGCCCGGATCAACCGCGCCGACCTCGCGGTGCTGGAGTCGATGGCGCGCATCTCGCGCTATCTCGACCAGCCTTTCAGCCCGAAGGCCGACGTGCTGGACCAGGTGCGCGGGTACCAGCGGGGCGGCGCCTTCGTGGACCTCGCCATGCTGCAGCTCCGCCGCGCGCTCGCGAGCAGCGTTCACCACCACGCCGAGGCGAACCAGCTGCTCGCGGCGTGCCGCGAGCGCCGCGACCGCGAGAACCGGCATTTCGCCGAGACGCTGGCCCGCGGCTACGAGGCCGCGCTTCACCGCGACGGGCTGACGCCGCTGCACCGCATCTGGAAGCGCACCGTCGCGCCGCTCTGGCAGGGCGAGCCCGGTGCGCGCCTGTTCCTCGTCGTGCTCGATGGCTGCAGTTATCCGGTGTTCCTCGAGCTGCTCTACGCGCTCGCGCAGGACAGCGCGTTCCCGATCGGCATCAAGCCCGACGCGGGCGGCCGCGTGCACGGGCTCCCGGCGCTCTCGCCGCTGCCGACCATCACGAGCCACGCGCGCGGCGCCATCTTCCTCGGCGAGCTGCCGAGCGACCCGCTCGTCGCCGAGACCGTGTTCCGCGACCAGGACGAAGCGAAGACCGACAAGGCGCGCTTCAACCAGAACGCCGCGCTCGGCAGCAGATCGCGAAGGCTCTTCCTGAAAGGCGACCTCGCCGACGGCGGGCAGGGCCTGTTCTCCGCCCTGAAGGACGAGAGTTGCTCGGTCGTGGGCGTCGTCTTCAACGCGGTGGACGACCAGATCGGCTCGTCGAACACGGGCGCGACGGTGAAGATCTCCCCCGAGGACATCACCGCGTTCAAGCCCGCTTTGAGCGTTGCCCTCGAGTCCAGGCGGCGCGTGCTCATCACGGCGGATCACGGCCATAGCCCGTACGTCGACAAGTCGCTTCGCGCGGGCAACGGCAAGACGCCGAGGTACACGGCGCTCGGCAAGCACGATGCCGCGCCCGAAGGCTTCATCGAGATCGACGTCGCCGGGCTCGGTGGTCCGCCCGAGCGGCGCGCGTTCGCGTGGCGCTCCGGCGCGTACCTCGGCGGCCCTCAGGTGGGCTTCCACGGCGGCTGCGGGCTCGAAGAGGTCGTCGTCCCGCTCGCGTGGATCGAGCGCGATGGCCTGCACGCCGACGAGCCCGCGTGGTGGTACGGACGCGGCACCCTCGCGGAGCTCAGCGTCCCGGCCGCGCCGGTGCAACCACCCATCGTCACGCCCCTGCCGTCCGATGAGGTGCCGGCGAAGCCGAAGGCGCAGCTATCGCTGTTCAACCCGGCCGACAGGGCGGGTTCGCTCCCGCTTCCAGCGGCGCTGATCGAGAAGCTCAGCGTCGACGAGAGGTCGATCCTGGTGCTCCTGCGCGAGAACGGCTCCGCGCGCGCCAGCGAGCTCGCCGAGCGCCTGAAGAAGAACCCCGTCCGCCTGAACGGGCTCATGCGCGCGCTGCGCCGGACCCTCCACGCCGAGGGCCACGTCCTCTTCAGCGACGAAGTCCTGCCCAGCGGTGAGACCATGTACCGCTACGAACCGAAGCCCAAGGACCAGGGAGCGCGCTGATGGTTGTTGTCCCGGAATCGCAGGCGATCGTGAACGCGCTCCGCAGCGGCCTCGTGCCCAACGCCGGCCTCGACCACTTCGCGACTGGGCTCGACGCGCTCGTCGACGCGGTCAACGAAGACCTGGACTTCGTCGCGGGCGGCAAGGGCCTCTCGAAGTGGATTCGCGGCGAGTACGGCACCGGGAAGACCTTTGCGGCCCGGTACCTATGCGCGAAGGCGCGCGAGCGGAAGTTCGCCACCTCCGAAGTGCAGATCTCCATCAACGACACGCCGCTCCATCACCTGGAGACGGTGTACCGCCGCCTCATCGAGAAGCTCGAGACCGCCGCCGACGGGCCCAACGCATTCCAGGCCATCGTCGAGGGCTGGCTCTACCAGGTCGGCGACGAGGTCGTGCGGCTGCGCGGCATCAACGAGGACGACCCTGGCTTCGCCGACGCGACGGAGCAGCGGCTCGAGGACAAGCTGGCCGACCTCTCGAAGCGCAACCCGGCCTTTGCGCAGGTGCTCCGGGCGTACCACCGCGCGACCCACGAGGGCGACTTCGCCACGGCGCAGGGCCTGCTCGCGTGGATCGCGGGCCAGCCGCACACCGAGCGCTCGGTGCTCAAGGCGGCGGGCACCAAGGGCAAGGTCGACGGCCAGGCGTCGCTGACGTTCCTCGCTGGACTGCTCCAGCTGCTGCGGCAGTCGGGCTATGCCGGGCTCGTCGTCGTCCTCGACGAGGTCGAGACGGTGCAGCGCATGAACGCGCAGACGCGCGAGAAATCCCTCAACGCGCTCCGGCAGCTGATGGACATGCTCGCGAACGAGGAGCTGCCCGGGCTTTACCTGGTCATCACCGGCACGCGCGACTTCTTCGAGGGCTACAAGGGGCTGAAGGGACTCGCGCCGCTGTACCAGCGCGTGCAGGTGAACTTCAGCGGCGAAGCGCGCTTCGACAACCTCAAAGCGACGCAAGTGCGGCTCATGCCGTTCACCGACGAGCGGCTGTTGACCGTGGGGTTGCGCATCCGCGATCTCTATCCCGCGAAGAACCCGGCACGCATCGCCGAGCGCGTGAGCGACGCGTTCCTCCGTGGACTCGTCGCGCAGGTCACGGCGGGCTTCGGCGGCAAGGTGGCCCTGGCGCCGCGGATGTTCCTCCGTGAGCTGATCGACGTGATGGACCGCGTGGACATCCACGAGGCCTACGACCCCAAGGACCACCACAAGCTCGAGCTCGACGACGCGAAGCTCACGGCCGAGGAGCTGGCGGCGAAGCACGGGCGCCCCGTCGAGGTGGCAACGGAGGACCGTGCCGAAGCGCCTGAACCCTCCGAGGGGGCGGAGCCGGCGGCTCCGAAGCGGAAACGGCTGGACGGATAGCGATGGCCGGCCTTCCGCGCCTTCATCCGCACCTGCAGCACGCGATCGTCCACGACCTCGGGTGGCGGTCGCTTCGCCCTGTCCAGGAGCTGACGATCGACGCGATCCTCGACGGCTGCAACGCGGTGGTGCTCGCCCCGACGGCGGGTGGGAAGACCGAGGCGTCCATCTTCCCGGTGCTCTCCCGCATCCTCACGGAGGACCTGAGGCCCGTCTCCGCGCTCTATGTGTGCCCGATCCGCGCGCTCCTCAACAACCAGGAGGAGCGGCTCCGGTCCTATGCGCGGATGGTGGGGCTCGATGTCTTCAAGTGGCACGGCGACGTCGCCGACTCGAAGAAGCAGAGGTTCCGGCAGTCGCCCGGGCACATCTTGATGACCACGCCCGAGTCGCTCGAGGTCATGATGATCTCCGAGCGCACGGACGCAAAGGCGCTCTTCGAGGGGCTCTCCGTGGTCATCGTCGATGAGGTCCACGCCTTCGCCGCCGACGATCGTGGAGCGCACCTCGCGAGCCTGCTTGAACGCCTCGTCGCGCTCACGGGACGCGACGTCCAGCGTGTTGGCCTTTCGGCGACGGTCGGCAATCCGCGCGTCATCGGCGAGTGGCTGCAGGGGTCGAGCAAGCGCCCGTTCCGCCTCGTCGACCCGCCGAAGGCGAAGGCCGCGCGTGACCTGCGCGTCGACCTCTGCGCCGACATCGGCGAGGCCGCGAGCGCCATCGGGCAGATCGCGCGCGGCAAGAAGAGCCTCGTCTTCGTCGAGAGCCGCTCGAAGGCCGAGAAGGTCGCGCATGCGCTCGCGGGTACGGGCGTCGATGTCTTCATCCACCACAGCTCCGTGAGCCGCGCCGACCGCACGCTCGCCGAGGAGCAGTTCGCCAGGGGCCGGAACACCGCCATCGTCTGCACCTCGACCATGGAGCTCGGCATCGACGTCGGAGACCTCGATCAGGTCATCCAGGTCGACGCGCCGGCTTCGGTCGCCTCGTTCCTCCAGCGCCTCGGCCGCACCGGGCGCCGGGCGGACACGCGTGCCAACTGCACATTCTTCTGCCTGAGCCCCGAGTCGCTGCTCCAGTCGGTGGCGCTCTTGCGCCTCGCCGAGGAGGGCTGGGTCGAGGACGTGCGGCCGGCCACCCACGCGATGCACGTGCTCGCGCACCAGGTGATGGCGCTCATCCTCCAGGAAGGCGGCATCTCCCGATACAAGCTGATGCCGTGGGTCGAGGCGGCCTATCCGTTCTCGTCGATCCGCCCCGAGCGCGTGCACGAGCTCGTCGACACGATGCTCGAGCGCGAGATCCTCTACGAGGCCGATGGACTCCTGTCGCTCGGAACACGCGGTGAGAAGCTCTACGGCCGGAAGAACTTCTTCGAGCTCTATGCCGTGTTCACCGCGCCGCCCGTCCTGCGCGTGCAACACGGCAAGGAGGACGTCGGCTACATCCAGGCGCTCTTCGTCACGATGCATGATCGGAACAAGGGGCCGCTCTGCTTCCGGCTTTCGGGGCGTGCGTGGGAGGTCGGGCAGGTCGACTTCGGCAAGGGCGTCCTCCACGTTCGACCCGCCGCGCACGGGCGCGTGCCGAGCTGGCTTGGGCTTCCAGGCGTTCTCTCGAACGCGCTCTGCCAGGCCATGATGGACGTGCTGCGCCACGAGCGTCACGAAGGCGCGTGGCTCAGCCGCGCTGCTGCCACAGAGCTGGCGTCGATGCGCGAGAGCTACGACGGCCTGCTTGAGGAAGGCACGGCGCCCCTCGAGGACCATCCCGATGGCGTGCAGTGGCACACGTTCGCCGGAGGCGCGGTGAACCGGCTCCTCGCGGCGGGTCTGGAGCAGAAGACTGGCAAGAAGTGGATCGCGGGGAATCTCTCGCTTCGCTGCAAGGACATTCCGTTCACGGCAGCGGGGGACGCGATTCGCTCCCTGGCCGACTTGAACTGGGAGCGCGTGGCGGCAGGTGCGGCCCGGGACATGGCGCGCGGGATGCTCAGCAAGTTCCAACCATGCCTCCCCGAGGAGGCCGAGGATCGGTTGCGCTCCGAGCGGCTCCTGGACCAGCCTGGCACCCTTCGCTTCCTCGCCGCCGTGAAGGTGAATGGATCGCGCCTCGCTGCTCGCCCGAGCGGCATGCGTCTCGCGGACATCGAAGCGACTGGCCCGCTGCCGCTCGAGCTCGCGGTGCGTATCGCGCCGGGCGCTGCCGCCGCGCTGAAGAACGATGTCCAGTGGGTGGACACCCCGGCGGCGCTGCGGTCGGTCAGCCAGGATCTGCGCGCCGCCGACATCGTAGGCCTCGACGTCGAGACCGCGCTCGACTTCAGCACGCTCTGCCTCGTGCAGATCGCGACGCGAAACAGGACCTTCCTCATTGACCCGCTGGCCGTCGGCGACCTGAAGCCGATTGTTGACATCCTCAGCGGCTCGGTCCCGGTGAAGGTGATCCACAACGCCCGCTTCGAGCGCCGTGTCCTGGCCAGAATCGGCATCGCGCTCGATGGGGTCTTCGACACACTGGAGGCATCCCGTCGTGCGCGCGGCGCCGATGCCGTCGGCGGCCACAGCCTCGCGGTGGTGTGCGAGCGCGAGCTAGGCATCGTCCTCGACAAGACCTCGCAGACCTCCAACTGGAGCCGCCGCCCGCTCGACGTCGACCAGTTGAAGTATGCCGCGCTCGACGCCGAGGTACTCCTCGCGCTGCACGAGCGATTCAACGAGCTGGGCGTCACGTCGGACGCCGAGGGGAAAGACTGATGGCGAGTTACAGAGGCCGACATCCTGCCCGTCCATCTGGACATGGGGCGGGGTCATCTGCCCACCCCTCCGCCTCGCCCGCCTCCCGGCTGCCGCACCTCATGGTGAAGCGCATCGGCGCCATCCGGAAGACCGCGGCCCACGTCTTCCGGCGCCACCCCGAGATCGCCCGCGAGGTGACGAGCGCCTACGAGCGGCGCCGGCGCGCGGCGGGACGGCGCGAGAAGGCTCGGAAGGCCGCCGAGGCCGGACCGGCCAACGGCAAGCCGGCGGCGGCGCCCCTGCCAGCGACCCTCGCGCCCGCGACCTCCTAGACATCGGCCGGCGCTCGGCCGCCGTCATCCCGGTCGGCGGCGGCTCCGGCGGGGGCGGCTCCGGCGAGCTCAGGCGATGCAGCAGAATGTGGACTGCTCGGCCGGCTGGATCTCCCCGACGGGCTCGCCGCCCTGCGGTGCGCACGCGCCCGACTCCACCTCCACGACCGCGGCCGACTTGCTCCCCAAGCCGAGGCCGGGCGGCGTCACCCCGCAGAACGGAACGCTGGAGTCGACGAGGGTCGATGCGACCAGGTCCGTGCATGCCGCGTCGCGGTACACGGATGCCATGATCGTGCACGAGGCGCCGGTCGGCTCGCCGCAGCTGCATGGAGTGCAGTCGCGGCCGTCGAGCACGTCTTTATAGAAGACATGCCTCTGGGCGTAGCCCTCCGGACACTCGGCTTCGCCCTCGTGGTAGACGCAGGTCAGGAACCCGGGCGGCGCTGCCGGCGCGCACGTCGTCGCGTCGGCGCACTCGGTGTGCGCCCCGGCGACGCAGGCCCTCGCGCGCGTCGCCCACCATAGCGCGTTCTGGGGGATGGGCTGCGGGGCTTCGATGCGCGGCGTACATGCGCCGGCCGTGATCGAGGGCGCTGCGATCGTCAGCGACTGCACGCAGGGCTCGCCGTTGCAGTCCTGATCGGCAGGGATCGCGCTCCCGGCGGTGCAGGCGCCGTCCCATGCGTCGGGCGCGGCGAACGGCGTCGTGACGGCGCCGGGCTCGTCGCCGGGGCACGAGGAGGACGATGCGGCCCACGAGGTGGGGAGCGAACACGAGACCTCGGCCGGGTCGCACGCGCAGGTCGGGCACGCCTTCGGCACCTGCTGGAGATCGGCGAAGCCCTCGTAGCCGATCGTCGGTGCGTCGGCGGGGCAGTCGGGGGTGGCCTCCGGCGGGCCGAACCAGAGCAGCGCCGGGCCGGACCAGCCGAGCGGGGCGGGGGAGACGCACTGGCCGGAGCACAGCGCGCTGTGCTCCTGACCGCCAGCGCCGCCCTGACCGCCAGCGCCGCCCTGACCGCCGCCGTCACCACCACCACCGCCGCCCTGACCGCCGTCGCCGCCGTATTTCTCGCACCACTCAGGATAGTGGACGCGCTCTTCGTCCGAACATGGGCCCTCAATGACGATGGGGGCTTGGGTGCAGCTCGCAGTCAACAGGACGCCTGCGAGGGCAAAGCTCGGAACGCGCATGCGTCGTACCCTATGGGAATGATGGCCCTGAGCGCAAGGCGGCTGTCGTACCGCGGGCCTGGCGCGCGCTGAGCATTCCCTCGGTCGTGAAACGCTGTTCATTTTTTGTCACCTTGGGGGACGGCGGAGATCTCTGCCGCCGGACCTTCTCATAGGTTCAGTTCGAGACCGAGCCCGAACGCCGCACCGAGCGCGGGAGCGCTCCAGATTGCGCGCTCTGATTTGGCGATGCCTCCACGACGGAGGAGTGACGCGTCGATCGTGCGCTGGACCGCCTCGGCAGTTCCGTACCCAGAGAGGCCCTCTGACAGCGGCCACCTGACGCCGGCTCGCAGGCCAATTCCGGCACGAAGATTCAGCAGCATTCTCGCGATCCTTGGAGCTTCGGGCACGACACGGAGCACGCCGAGCTCTCCGACCCCGCACGCGAAGAGAACCCGCCGGTGAAGGCACAGGGCAGCGTTCGCGGTGAGCGCCGATGTCGCCACACGCACGTCGTCCACGTTGGTCGACAGCGACGAGAGCCCGCGGGCTTCCAGCGCGACCGACCATGCCGGCCAGCGTCCCGTGACCGCCAACGTCGGTCCAACCGCAACGCCGGGCGTCAGCCCCAGCGCCATCGTGGCGCCGGCGCCAACGCTCCACCGGAAGCGCTCCGCCGCAGCTTGCCCCGCGCTGCTCGGGGGCGGTGCCCGCACGGATCGCAGCTCGCGCGCGGGCGGCGTCTTGCCCGGCCGGCGCGCAGGCGGCGCCTTGCTCGGCGGCGGCGCCGGCTGCCCCATGCACGGGCGCTCGGGTGAGCACGGCGCTTCCCCCGACGTCGCGGGCTCTCCCTGCGGGGCCGGCGCTGCCTGTAGCGGCGGGAGCTCGCCCGTATCGTCGAGCTGCACGGCGATCGACAGGGCCACCGTCGATACCAGCGACTTGCAGTCGCCGCGGGTCCTGTAGGCGTCGGTCCAGATCACCACGCCGCGGTGATCGCGCAGGTAGATCGACGCGATGAGCTCGCGCTGCCCTTGTTCTATCGACGCTGCCATCGTGAACGGAGCCTCCGCGTCGAAGGGGTCGAAGCCCATGCGCCGGGCGATCTCCGCGCGCAGGAACCGCTCGTCGGGGCAGCGCTCGGCGCCTGGGCCGCGCGTGAGCTCGATGCGCACGCGCGCCCGGCGCAGTCCGGAATCGGCCCGGACCGGCGCGGCCGCGACCTGCGCGGCAAGGGCCGCGACCATCGAAGCGAACGCTGCGCCCCATGCCCGCTTTCCCCGTCGCGGGGCGCGCGACGCGACGCGCGCGTGATGCGGCGGCTCTGCGCTCATCGCCGCACGTGCCCCGCCGTGCCGCCGGTCGTCGTCACCGGCAGCGCCTCCGCCCTCGACCGAAGCCGCTCGCGCAGCAACGTCAGCCGGCCCCGTGGAAACCGCTGGGTATGCGCATCGATGTGCTCCAGGGCGGCGGCACGCTCGCCGTGCAACAGCGCCTGCCTGGCCGCATCGAGCAGCGCGAGCTCCTCGTCCAGCCGATCCTGGCTTTGGTCTGGGAGCGCCGGGGCGTGCCTCGATCCAGCGGGCTTGCGCTGGCCTGGCCCATCGCTCGTCCCTGCCGCGGGCGCTCGGGCGCCCTGGGTGTCGTCAGGGCGCGTGGCGTCGTCAGAGCGCGGCGTTTCACCGAGAACGCCTCGGGGTCGCGGCTCCGGCGTCGGGGCCGGATGTGTGCTCCGCGCGACGAGGAGCGGTATCGCGGCCGGGCCGAGGTGGCGCGCCCAGTCGACCGGTGCTCGAGCGAGCCAGGCGGCCAGGAGCACGCCGCCGGCGACGCCTGCCGCACCCCACCCGAGCGCCGGGCGAAGGGCCCGGGGGGTCGCGCGCGCGAGGCCCGCGAGGCGTGTTCGCCACCGTGTCTCATCGACGCGCGCTCCGGCGCTCGGCGCGGCCGGGTCGCTCGCGGGCAGGATCGTCTCGCGGAGCGAACGCAAGGAGGTCGCCGAGAACAGCGGGAGCACGAGGACGCTGGACCGGAGCGCCCGTCTCTCTTCGGGGCGCAGCCGCTTCTCGGCGGCGCGGTAGTCCCGGCGCGCGAGGCGCAGCCGGCTCGCGGCGGTGTGCTCGTTGAGCGAAAGGGCGCGCGCGATCTCGCGCACCGGGACGTCGTACGCGTCGGCCAGGAGGAGGACGGCCCGGCGCTCCGGCGCGACCTCCGACAGGAGACGGATCGCGAGCGCGAGCCGCTCCTTCGCGGCGATGTGATGCTCGCTGCTCGCCGCGATGTCTGCCTCCTGGAAGCAGGCGGCGTCCGCGAGCCCTACCGGCACCTCGCGGCGCCGGTAGGCGCGCTCCAGGTGATGGCGGACCTGCCGCCAGGCGATCCCGAAGAGCCACGAAGCCTCCGCCCTCCAGTGCTCGCCGAGGCGCTCCGGTCGAGATGGATCGGGCATGCCCGCGGGCGTGCTGCGCGGGCGAGGAGGTGTGTCACCCGGTGCGCTGTCTGCGGTGACGGCGGCCTGCGCGGGCGCTGCGGCGAAGCCCAGGGTGTCTGGCGAGTCCAGCGGGGCCGCGGTGCGCGCGCTGCTGGAGCGCATCGGGTCGTACCGGGGGAAGCTGCGGTAGGCGCCCAGCAGGACGTCCTGGCACAGGTCGTCGAGGTCGTCCTCGGCGACGCCGAGGAACCGGAGCATACCAGGGAGGACGTGAACGGCGGTTGTGTGCATGGATGTCCAGGCGCCGTGCTGGACCGGGTCGGCCGGAGGACGAGAAGGGTTCATGCTCAGAATTACGGGGCGTTTCTCGCAGCCGTCACAGAATCGGTCCGGGCCGAAGCCCCCTCCGACCCGATGCGGCCCCCCTTCGACCCGGTGCGATCCCAGCTCGGACGAGCGACGACCCCCTTCGACCGGGTGGAACGCCCGATGGGAGGGGAGCAGGTCCTCCAGCAGCCGGAGGCCTCCAGCTGCCGTTCGCCGCGTGGCGAACCTGCCCGACCCTCCGATCTTCCGGGAGTTCGATGTCGGCGCCCTGCGTCTCTAGTGTCGTGATGTCACGATAGCGCGTGCGTGCGCTGGTTCCCCGTGAACGTGACGGCGGTGGGGGGACGATGACGTAGAAGGCGTGCTTGGCCGACGGGCCGACATGCATGGCTACCGGGGCCCGTTTCGATCACCGACGCCGGGCAGCATCCTCAACGGCCCACGACGCTCGTAGCAGCTGGATAGCCGACGGCGGACGGCTCGCCGGAGCGCACCGCGCGAGAATGATCTTCCAGCCGTTCCGTGCGCTCGCCGCCTCCGCGACGATGTCTGCTACCTCGCTCGCGTCCACCCGCTCCTCGGAGAGCCGCGCCGTCGCACCATACTCCGCGGCGAGCGCACGGCGCTCGGCTGGGCCCTTGGCGCGCGCGAGGATGCACGCGTAGGCCTCGCACGAGTACGCGAACGTCTCGCGCTTGCGGTACTCGATATCGAGGAGCCACTCCTTCGTCCGCGTCTCGCGAAGACCGACGGTCGCGCGCTTGCAGTTGTGGAAGATGTGCGCGGCCTCGTGAACGATGAAGTCGGCGAACGGATCGTCGTCCGCGAAGTACTCGGCCGAGACATAGCAGGTCGTCCCCTCGCTCAAGCCAACGAGGCGCGGCGCGTCCTCGCCGAGCAGATCCGCGTCGAGGCTCGCGAGGTACAGGTTGGCGAGCGTCCACGCCGAGCTGTCGTATCCATGCTCCAGCAAGAGCGGCTCGATGTTCGCGCTCGTGACGAACACGACCGACTTCTCGAGCGTCGCGAGCACCGCGTCCTGCTCGACCCGCGGGAACAGCCCCCGCACCATCGGCTCGACCTTGCCGCGCGCGATCGCGACGACGTCGGCGTGCGGCAGGGATTCGTGCGCGAGTCCTTCGGCCCGCCGCCGCACCTCGCGAACGAGCGCGCCTCGGAGCTCCTCATGGGCGCGGTGCGCACGCTCCATGAACTCGCCGGGCCACGCCGCGTTGTGTGGGTCGGTCTCGCCGGTGCGGAGGTACCGCTCGACCTCGTCGGCGATGCTGGGCACGTTGCTCACTGGCGCATTCTACCGCGACAGCGCTTATCCGCGACGCACCCTCTTCTTGCTGCTCTTCTGGGTCGCCTTCGTGCCGGTCTCCCTGGGCTTCGCCGCTGGTCTCGACTTCGATGCGACCTTCTTTGCCTTCGGCTTGGTCTTCTTCGAAGCAGTGGGCTTCGTGGCTCCGCCTCTCGACACGGTCTTCCCTCGCTTCGCCGACTCGAAGCGGGGATGGGCCCGCAGGACGCACGTCACGGAGACCTCCGTGGCATCGAAGATGGGCGGGGGACAGCCCGTCGCCTCCATCGTGCTGCGGATCGTCTGGATACCTTGTCCTTCCGCCTGGGCGAGCTGGAGGCGAGAGAGGAACCAGGCGAGCGCCTGGTTTCGCCAGCGGGGCGTGACGGAACCCGTGCGGAGGTTCTCCAGCGTCACACCGACGGGAAGCGGCCCCGGTGAGACGAGCTCGATGCGATCACGGTACGAGGTGAAGCGGCCAGGATCGACGAGCTCATAGTCTCGATGCGCGAGCGCGTTGACCATCGCCTCCTGGAGAGCTCGCCGTGGATACTTCTCCGCGTTCGGCGCCTCGAGGTCGGTCTTGTCGAACAGCGTCACGGCTTCGGCGTCGAGGAGCTCCTGAAGGCGGCGCGCCTGATCGAGCAGCGTGCCGGGGATCTCGGAGCGACGAGCGATGGGATCGGTGCGATCGAGCCCCGGGTACGCGGAGAAGATCGAGAACGCGCCGGGGATGAAGCGCTGGGGTTCTCGTCCGAAGAGCAACACGGCGAAGTTCCTCGGACGCAGCACGCCGGAGAGCGGCTCGGCCACGCACAGCGACGGCACGAACGGCGACAGCTGGACCCCGGCGACCAGGTAGGGCTCGACACCACGGTCGAACGTGAAGACCCCCATGCGCTGCAGCGCGTCCCTCAGCGTGAGCAGGTCGATGTCGTTCACGGTCGCGGCGTTGCACGGCCTCCGATCCCAGGGCTCCAGTGCCCCCTTGCGAACGAGCAGGTCCTTGAGGAGCCCGTTCCGCGCCTCGATGGTGGAGCGGCTCACCCGCACGAAGTGCTTCGCCCCCTCGTTGTTTCGGCGAAACGTGTGCGCGGAGCCCGTGGCAGGTTGGAGGAAGACCAGGATCCGCCGCTGCGGATCATCCGACTCGAGCTCCTCGACGAGCGGCGCCAGAGGCGGAGAAACGCGATCCCTGCACCGGGTCAGGACCGTGTTCTCGACCTCCTTCAAGCGTGCCGCGGTCAGCCCCGCGCGAACGAGCTTGGGAAATCCGCTCTCGTCCTTCTCCACCTTCGCACCGCACACCACGTAGCCGCCGCCCAGATTCTGGAGGTCGTTCGCGAAGGCGGAGAGCGTCTCGACGACGTCGTTGACGTCAGCGACGTTCTCTTTCCATTCCGTCTGCTCGCTCTCCCGCCTCGCGAGCTCCACGAGGTCGATGCGGGCCGTCACGAGAGCACCACCTTCTTGCCCGCCCCGATGAGGCGCGCACACTCGTCGCGCAGGCCAGCCAGCGCAGCGTCGAGCTGCTCTTGCGCGCGCGGGAGGCCGCGCCGCAGGGCGGCGGATCCGAGGCGCCCGAGCTGGCCCTCGGTGTTCCACCACTTGGCGAGGTCCATCTCACCGAAGCGCGCGACCAGGAGGCGAAACTTTAGCAGCCGATCGAGATCAAGCGCTGCTCCGGTCATCATCGGCTCCGCTCCGGTCGCGTGGAATCCCCTGTGCACCGGAGCACGCTACCCGGGCCGAACTCTGCCAACAAGACCCGACCAGAGTCGAGAAGAACAGGTGTGGCTCGGAACCTACCGACGCCGGATGGCGGACGCGCACACCGCCCGCTGCGGGGCCCACGTCCCCGCGCGGGCCACCGACCGGAGGGGCCGCTGGGCCATCGGGCTCTGCGCCGTCGGTGGCTTCGAGCGCACGGACGGCGTCTTGAAGATCGGGCGCGAGGAGGAGCAAGTCGAGCAGGCGCTTCACCTGCGCCCGCGCCAGCGGCCGCTCGTGCCCCGCCGTGCCGCCGGTCGTGGTCACCCGCAGCGCCTCCGCCCTCGACCGAAGCCGCTCGCGCAGCAACGTCAGCCGGCTCCGTGGAAACCGCTGCGCGTGCGCATCGATCTCGCCCACGACGCACACGTGTTCTCGCTGAAGGGGCCGTCGGTCAGTCCGGCTCATTGCTCGCCGCCCTGCGCCCCCTGCTTCTTGACCACGCTGATCTCCCCGTCCGCCTCGAGGCAGGCAGAGCGCACCGTGGTGATGTCCGTGATCCCTTGCCTGCGAAGGGCCGCCAACAGCTCCTCCTCGGTGACCATCTCCCGGCGCATGTTCTCGCTTGGAAAAACCAAAGTTCCCTTCCATGGGCGTCCTCCCACCAGTACGGCCACGCGCGTCAGCGCGCGGGATGGACGTCGGGAGCGAGGTTCGCGGCCGACCAGCGCGCCAGCGCCGCGAGCTCGACGCAGCGGTGCAGGTGTCTCATCTCGGTGTTGCTGGGCATGGCCGCCTCCTTCGGGGCACGGGAGTACTGCTTCGTTCGCGCTGGAGGGGCCCTCGCAAGAAGGGGACCGCTGCAGACCGTGTGCCGCGCGGCCGAGGAGGGGGGCGCTCGGTGCGCTTTCTGCTAAATTTGCGTATTTGCTCGTGTTTCTGCCCGTTCGGCGCGCTGGTTCACCGCCGACGCCGAGCGCATGATAGTGCTGCGTGCTGCACGTGGCCCGGCAGCCGACGAGCGAGGCGGGCCTGCCCTCCCTCTTCCAGGAGCGCAAGCTCTTCCAGGAGTAAAAGATGACCGTGAAAGCCTTTGGTGCCCATGCCGCCGACAAGCCGCTGGAGGCGCTCGACATCTTTCGTCGCGCCCCGGGCGACCACGACGTGCAGATCGACATCGCCTACTGCGGTGTCTGCCACTCGGACTTGCACACCGTCCGAGGTGAATGGGCGGGCACGCTCTATCCGTGTGTCCCTGGGCACGAGATCGTGGGACGGGTGTCCGCTGTGGGGGCCCAGGTATCTCGCTTCGAGAAGGGCGAGCTGGTCGGCGTCGGCTGCATGGTCGACAGCTGCGGGCGCTGCGCGTCCTGCGCCGATCACCTCGAGCAGTACTGCGAGAGGGGCATGACGCTCACCTACAACTCTCCGACCCCGGACGCCCCCGGGCACACGCTGGGCGGCTACTCCCAGCGGATCGTCGTCAACGACAGGTACGTGGTGAAGATCACCCATCGCGAGGATCAGCTGGCGGCCGTGGCCCCGCTGCTCTGCGCCGGCATCACCACCTATTCGCCGCTCCGGCACTGGAAGGCCGGGCCCGGCAAGAAGATCGGCGTGGTGGGCATCGGCGGGCTCGGCCACATGGGCGTCAAGCTCGCCCACGCGATGGGCGCGCACACGGTCGCGTTCACGACGTCGGAGTCGAAGCGGCAAGACGCCAAGGCCCTCGGCGCGGACGAGGTCGTTGTGTCGCGCAACGCGAACGAGATGGACCGCCACGCCGAGAGCTTCGACCTGATCTTGGACACGGTCGCGGTGAGCCATGACCTCGACGCCTTCACGAGGCTGCTCAGGCGGGACGGCGCCCTGGTGCTCGTGGGCGTGCCGAAGGACGCCCACCCGTCGCCCAACGTCTTCAACCTCGTGCTCAAGCGCAGGACGATCGCGGGGTCGACGATCGGCGGCATCGCCGAGACGCAGGAGATGCTCGATTTCTGCGCGGAGAAGGGGATCGTCGCCGACATCGAGGTGATCCGGATCCAGCAGATCGAACAGGCGTACGAGCGGATGCTCAAAAGCGACGTCAAGTATCGCTTCGTCATCGACACCGCCAGCCTGGCCGCCGGGCCACAGGGGTAAAGCCCCAGGTCATCGTCAAAGCTGAGGGGCGGCGCTAGCCCCTTCGCCTCTTCCGTGGCTCGCGGCGCTGCCCGGCACGCCCGTTTCGCGCCGCCGTCTCTTCCCCGCCTGCCACGACCTCCCGCACGCTGTCGCGCAACCAGCGGTGAGCGGGGTCCGCGTCCAGCCTCGGGTGCCACAGCAACGAGACGGTGATCTCCGGCGCAGCGAAGGGCAGCGCGAAGCTGAACAGGCCGTCGCGCAGGCTCCTTGTGTGGTGATCCGGAACGGTGGCGATCAGGTCGGTCGCGCGCGCCAGCGCGATCGCCGTGGCGAACCCGCCGACGATGGTCACCACCTCGCGCGCCAGACCGAGCGCGGCCAGGCTCTCGTCGATGCGCCCCTTGGCCACGCCGCGCCGTGAGAACACGACGTGGCGTCCGGCGGCGTAGCGCGCGGGCGTGATCTTCGCGCGGCCGAGGGGGTGGTCGCTGCGCACGACACCGATGAAGCGGTCGTGGAACAGCGCCTGGGTGCGCAGCTCGGGGCTGGTGTCTCCGTCGACGACGCCCGTCTCGAGATCGACGGCGCCCGCGCGCAGCGGCGCGCTGTCCTTGTCGGGCTTGGCCACGAAGCGCAGCCGGACGCCTGGCGCCTGGGCGCCGGTGCGCTCGATCAGGGCTGGACCGAAGCTCTCGACGAAGCCCTCGCTGGTGCGCAGCGTGAAGGTCCGCACAAGGCGCTTCAGGTCGAGCTTCTCGGCCGGCCGCAGGACGGCCTCGGCGCCCTGCACCAGGTGGCTCACGCGCTCGCGCAGCTCGAGCGCGCGCGGGGTCGGCACCAGGCCGCGTCCAGCGCGCACCAGCAGCGGGTCGCCAAGGGTCTCCCGCAGGCGCGCGAGCGCCCGGCTCATCGCCGAGGGGCTCAGGCGCAGGCGCCGGGCCGCGCCGGTGACGCTGCCTTCCGTGAGCAGCACGTCGAGCGTCACGAGCAGGTTCAGGTCAGGCAGCGACATGCCAGCAGGCTACCAGAGGTCGGGGTGAACTATGGCGTCGGATGCACATATAGATTGCGATCGTTGCGCGTTCCGCAATCCGTGCCGGCGCTCTAGCTTCAACGTCGAAGCGCGGATCACGTCGATTCGAGCCCAGCCGGAGGCCACCCATGACCGAGAACGCCCTTGACCTGTTCGTCCATCGCACCCGCGCCAGCTGGGGACCGCTCAGCAGCGACCTTGTCGCCAGCTGTCGCGCTCACCTGGAACAGCTGGCGAAGGCGCACGCCTCCGAGCCCTGGCTCGCGGCGCTGCACGAGGAGGCGCCCGCGTCCAGGGAGCTCTACCGGGATGCGGAGCACGGCTTCGTGCTGCAGGCCCACACCGAGCAGGCCGGGCTCTACCGCCCGCCGCACGACCACGGTCGCAGCTGGGTGATCTACGCCCTGCAGCGCGGAGAGATCGCGATGTCGACCTACGCTCGCGTCGAGACCGGGGCCGGCGTCCAGCTGGTCAAGCGTGACGAGACGCTGCTGCGCGCCGGGCAGGCGCAGCTGTTCTTGCCGGGAGACATCCACGACACGCGCTGCGTCGCCGGCCCGGCGCTGCTGTTCCGTTTCACCGAGCGCGATCTCAGACAGGAGGATCAGGTCGCGCGGCGCGTGACCCGCTATGTCGAGCGCAACGGCGTCTGGACGGTGGGAACATGATGGCGCTGCGCACCTCGATCGCGGGCGCGCCCCTGCCGAGCGAGGCGCCCGATCAGGCGGCTTCCGGTGTGCAGGGCCCGGCGCGCGCGGAGGCGATTGCGTGCGTGCTCGCGGCCATGGTGCTGGTGGTGCTCTCCGCGGGCATCGCCAACGTGGCGCTGCCTGCGCTGGCGCACGCGCTCCAGGTGACGCCCGCCGCGTCGGTGCGCGTCGTCAGCGCCTACCAGCTCGGGCTGGTGATGGCCCTGCTGCCGTGCGCCGCGCTGGGCGAGAGCCTGGGCTATCGCGCCGTGTTCACGGCGGGCGTCGGGCTGTTCACGGGCGCGTCGGCGCTGTGCGCGCTGGCGCCATCGCTTCACTGGCTTGTCGCTGCGCGCTTTTTGCAGGGGCTCGGGGGCGCCGCCGTGATGGCGCTCGGCGTGGCGCTGCTGCGCTTCGTGGTTCCGCAGGCGCAGCTGGCGGCCGCCATCGGCTGGAACGCGCTCGCCGTGGCGCTGTCCTCGGCCGCAGCGCCCACGGTCGGCGCCGTGCTGCTCTCGAGCGCCAGCTGGCCCTGGCTGTTCGCCGTCAATCTTCCGCTCGGCGTGGCGGTGCTCCTCGCCTCGCGCGGCCTCCCCGAGGTCCCCGGCACGGCGCGGGCGCTGGACGCGACGAGCATGGCGCTGAATGCGGGGGCCTTCGGCGGGTTGATCGCGGGCGCGGAGCTGCTGCCGGCGGCGCCGGCGCTCGGGGCCGGCCTGCTCGCCGCGGCCGTCCTGAGCGCGACGCTGTTGCTCCGCCGCGAGCTGCCGAAGGAGGCGCCTCTGGTGCCGCTCGACCTGCTGCGCAGCCGTTCGTTTCGCGTCTCGGTGATCGCCTCGGTCGCGTGCTTCGCGGGACAGGCCTCGGCGCTTGTCGCGCTGCCCTTCCATCTGCGGCACGGCTTTGGCCAGGAGGCCCTGAGCACCGGGCTGCTGATCACGCCCTGGCCGCTGAGCGTGGCCCTCCTGGCGCCCGTCGCGGGCCGCCTCGCCGACCGCATCTCGACGGCCTGGCTGTGCGCGACGGGCGCGGGGTGTCTCGCGCTGGGGCTCGCTGCGCTCGCGCTGTCGCCGGCGCACGGCAGCGCGCTTTCGCTGGTGCCGTTCGTGGCGCTGTGCGGCGCGGGCTTTGGCCTGTTCCAGGTGCCGAACAACCGCAACATGCTCCTCGCGGCGCCGCGCGCGCGGAGCGCCGCCGCGGGCGGCATGCAGGGCACCGCGCGGCTGGCCGGCCAGACGGCGGGCGCTGTCGTCATGACCTTGCTGTTCACGCTCATGCCAGTCGATGCCGCGCCGCGCATCGGCCTCGGTATCGGCGCCGTGCTGACGCTGAGCGCCGGGATCGTCAGCGCGCTGCGCGCCGGCTCGCACCGCGAGCCATGATGGTGGGCGGATGGGCAACTGAGAGCCGCTGTGTCCGAGCTCTTCGAGCAGAGAGCGCCGCGGGCGAGAAGGAGGGGCGCCGGCTGGCGCGGGGCGCCGGCTGGCGCCTTGACCCACCTCGGGCACGCGCGTATCCAATTTTGCGCAATGCTGAGGATCCGTCGGGCGCAATGGCTTGCTCTGGCGAGACCGGCGGACGATCGGCTCGCGGAGCAGCTGGCGGCGATCGCGGCGCGCCACTGGGCGGAGGCGGCGGCGCTCCCGGCGCCGGCGCGCCTCGAGCGCGTGCGCGCCGCCGTCGATCGCGCGCGCGCCCTCGGGATCGACGACGATCGCGACGTGGGCCGCTTCGTCATGATCGACCTCGCGCTCGGGGCGGGGTTCGAGGTCGAGCGGACCTGGGCGCGGGCGATCCTCGCGGACGAGCGGCTGCCGATGGGGGATCGCGTTGCGCGGCTGAAGGCGCGGGCGCACGGGGAGCTCGGGTGAGCGCGGCCCTCCGCGCCGCGGCCGGGCCGCGGTCCGATGTCGGCCTCGAGCCGCTCGGGTTCGAGCACGCCGCCGCCATGCAGGCGCTGCTCGCCGGCCCGGCCGTGGCGGGCCCGCTGCGGCTGCCGCACCCGCTGCCGCCCCGGCACGTCGAGCGCGAGGTGGTGGCGCTGCGCCACCACGAGCGCGAGGGGACGCGGGCGAGCTTCGCCATCGTCGTCGCGCGGGGGGTCGCGCAGGCGGCTGCGCAGGCCGCGGCGCCCGGGGGCGCGCCTGCGGTCGCGGGAGGCTGCGATCTCTGCGCCATCGATCGCCACCGGCGCACGGCGGAGATCCGCTACTGGCTGGGCGAGCCGTTCTGGGGCCGCGGGATCGGACGCGCCGCCGTCTCGGCGCTGCTCGGCGAGGCGCGGGCCCGCGGGCTCGGCTCGGTGACGACGTTCATCGCGCCCGGCAACCTGCGCTCGCGCCGCCTGGCCGAGGCGCTGGGCTTCGAGCGCATGTCACGGAGCGACGCGGAGGAGGCGCCCGGCGGCGCGTCACCGCTGCTCGCCTACGGCCGGGCGCTCTGAGCGCGGGGGCACGAAGATGGAAGAGAGAGAACCGTCCCTCCCCGCCACGCGGTACAGGTCAAAGAAGCGGGCAAGGAAGCAGGGGCGCTTCCGGCCGCCGACCGTCACCGAGCTCGGCCTCCTGGACCTCGAGCTCTTCCTGCAGTCGAGACCTTCGAGCTGGCCCGACTCCATCGACGAGCTGATGCTGCTCGACGCCCTCCGTCTGCGCACGCGCTACTACCGGTGGCGGTTCGTGACCGACGAGCAGTCCGCGCTCGAGACCTCGACCGACGAGGTGCTGCGCCTGGTCCCGAGCAAGAGGGGTCCGGAGACGACTTGTTCCGTCACCGAGAAGGAGAAGGAGGTCGAGAACGACGACGCCGCGAACAAGGCGCAGCGGGAGTTCAACGATCTCGGACCGCCCGCCGCCGGCGACACGCTCCTCCTCCTGGCGGCCATCCAGACAGGCGACATCCAGGCTGTCGAGAATGCGATCGATGGCGCCGATCTCTATCTCCCCTGCGCTTATACCCCCTGGATGCTGGGGAACGAGGGCATCTGGGATTTCGCGTCCGCCATCGACTTCTACATGTCGCCACGGCAGGCCGCCTTCGTCGAGCACGCCTGCGCCCTGCTCGCGCGGGCCGACGGCCAGACGGTCTGCGCCGAGCTCGCCGGCTCGAAGATCACGAATGCGCGCAAGGAGATCCTCGATCTCCTGCTCGCGCACGACAGGACCGACGCATTTCCGAAGCCGCTCCTCGCGCACACCCTGAAATTCGACCTCGCGCACGCCGGGTGCCTGATCGATAGCCCGTGCTGGACCCACTTCGGAAAAGACCCGATGAGCCAGCCCTCGTCGAACGTCCGGGACTTCGTGCTGCTGCTGACCGGCTTGCTGGCGGGGCTCTGCCTCGAGCTCAACGAAGCGCACCTTCATCGGAGCTGCGGCGTCGAGGACCTGCTCGAGCGCCTGCTGGCCATCGATTCGGTCTGCGAGCTCTGCATCGGTGTGGTCTACGGGCAACAGTCGCTGAGCAACATCGGGCAGACGCCGCTGAAGGCGCCCACGGCGCTGTCGCCAGCGTTCGTGGACGAGCTCTTCCGCCTGCAGGCCGACGCGGCCGGCCTGGCCCGCGCGCTGGATGCGGGGTTGAGAGAGGATCTCGGGCTGCCGCCGCCGATCCCGCCGGGGCGGCGGGAGGATCTCTGGGGAGCCGCGAAGCGCAACCTCTGGGTCTACCTGCCGCAGCTCGCGCCGCACCTCAGGGGATCCGAGAAGATCTGGTCCGTCATCTTCACGCCGCAGGACCTCTCCGGCCACATCGGGAAGCTCGAGGCGCTGGAGCCTCCCAAGGATCCGTCGCTGGTGGAGACCCAGGAGCTCGCGAAGAAGATCGTGTCGAGTTGCCTGCTGAAGAGAGGCGCCATCGACCTCGCCACCCTCCTCGAGCTCCGGAGCAAGCTTCCGGCGAACCCCAAGGTCGAGCAGATCATCATGAACGTCCTCGGCCTTGGCCAGAGCCTGCAACAGACCATGGAGGAGGCGCTGGCGGCCGCGCACGCGGCCCGCACGCACCCCAAGGTGTTCGGCGCCCCCGCCGACATCAAGAACAAGTACGACCGTACCGTGTGCGGCGCGAACAGCGTGCCGCCCGACGTCGAGTACTACGGTCTTGACGGGCTGGCATGGGACGCCAAGCGGCTCGGCGGCAATCAGTTCGAATGGGGCGACACGCAGAAGAAGGGGTTCGCGAGCACCAGCAACGTGCCGTGCGCCCTCCTGCTCGACGCGACGTACGCCAACCAGCGGCGTTACCAGCGAGCCTGGGCCGCGATCTTCCGCGACGTCGCGCGCGGCAAGCTGCGGCTCTACCGGATGGTCAAGGGAGAGCGCCGGCCCGCGCTCCTCGAGATCTCGGTCGACATGATCTGCGAGGCCCGCGGCGCGCAGGTCCTCTCTCCCAGCCCGGTCGGCTTCCTTCACCATCCTTCATGCACCTTCGGGGCCTACGTCGTCGACGACTGGCTGAAGAGCGGCAAGCTCCAGGGAAACGCCGTCAACGTCGCAACGATCATCAAATCGAACCCCTGGGTGAAAGCCACGCTCGATCGTCTGCTGTCGGGGCAGCTCGTCTGGTACGACTTCTTCTCCGACCACACCCGCGAGCTCCCGCTCGGCGGCGGGCGGCACATCTGCCTCGAGGTCTCGCTCAGGTCGGTCCCCGAGATCGTGGACCTTTGCGACGAGAACGCCGCGCTCGCCGAGGAGGTGAGCTCCTTCTGGCGCATCATCTGGGTGGTCGACCAGCACCGCTTCTTCATCACGTTCACGCATTACGAGCGGTGGTGCCTGGGCCGCGGCGCGGCGGCGCAGCCGCTGCCGATGCCCGCTTTTTTCGAGCTCGAGGGCCCGCCGCCTTCCGCGCTGCCCGCCGCCCCGACAGGCACGACCTTCGCGAACGCGCTCGGCGCTTTCGGCGCCGGCCTCACGTGAGGCGGCGCTTGTCTCGCCGCCGGTGCCACGAAGCGCCGGAACGACGCAGGCAGGTGTCAGCGCCGGGGACGCTTGAATCGCTCACGCGAGCGCTCGACCTCTCCTCGGATGACGCAGCCCTCGACGTGATCGTTCAGCAGCCCCATCGCCTGCATGAACGCGTACACCGTCGTGGGGCCGACGAACTTCCAGCCGAGCTTCTTCAGGTCCTTCGAGAGGGCGACCGACTCCGGTGATGTCGATACGGTCTGCGGGAGCGCGAGCCGCTCCGCTTGGGGCTCGTAGCCCCAGACGAACGCCGCCAGCGAGCCCTCGCGCTCGACGAGCTCTCTGGCGCATCGCGCGTTGTGAATGACCGCCTCGATCTTGCCGCGGTGGCGGATGATCCGCGCATCCCCGAGGAGCCGCTCGACGTCTCGCCCGGTGAAGCGAGCGACCTTATCGAAGTCGAAGCCGTGGAACACCGCGCGGAAGCTCTCACGCTTGGCGAGCACGGTGCGCCAGCTCAACCCGGACTGGAAGCCCTCGAGGCTCAGCTTCTCGAACAGCCGGCGGTCGTCGCTGACAGGAAACCCCCACTCGCGATCGTGATAGTCGATGAACTCCGGCGCCGCGCCGGACCAGCGGCAACGCGCTCGACCGTCGGGCCCCACGATCGTCGCGGCGCTCATGGCGCGTCGCCTCGCAGGAACCCGAGCCGCTCGTCCATGTGCAGGCTGGCTTGACCCTTGTTATCGGAGAACTTGAGAAGGACAAGAAACACGGCGCATGCTCCTGGGGTTACGGCTCACGTCGGCCGCGGGGGCGGCCACGTGTCGTCTTGCGTTGCGTCGTCTGGAGACCCCGCTCTGACCGAATGTCGGGGCCAGGCGGGGCGGCGCTGGTCGTCAGCGACAGCAACCACGCGTGCATCTGCTCCACTTCCTGCGCGATGAAGGCCTCGTCGTGGAAGGCGCTCGCCAGCGTGGCCACCCCCTGGCTCCGGGCCAGGAGGTGCATCGCGAGCTCATCGGCGTCGTCCGCCCGGCCGAGCAGCACGAACTGCCGGCTCAGCCACGTCCGGAAGAGCGTGAACAGCCGGTTGGCTCCCGGCCGGGAAGGGTGGTCCAGCTTTGCGAGCTCGGCGCACAGGGTGCCGACGGGGCAACCGAAGCGTTTGATGCTGGCGCGGTTCGCGATCAAGATCCCGATGAAGCTACGTATGCGGTCCGCGGGGCTGCTCCCCTCGATCTCCCACCGATCGAGCATCTGCTGCGTATTGGCGAGGCGCTCGTCGATCACCGCATCCAGGATCTCGTCCTTCGTCTTGAAGTGGTAATAGAAGTTGCCGCGCGAGATGCCGACGGCCTCCGCGATATCGGCGAAGGATGTGTGCTCGTAGCCCCGTCGATAGAAGAGACCATCGGCCGCTTGAACGATCTGAGCGCGCGTCGTCGGGTTGCTCACAGCCTCGCCTCGCCGGACGGCCGCTGTCGCAGCCGCGGAGAGTCCATCTAGTAGGACGATCGTCCTAGGCTGTCAAGCGTCGCTGCGCCCGCCCTGCCACGACTCGGGCACGGACCGGCGGCGCCTGCAGCACGATCCCGCCGTCGCGCCGATCGGCACGCTGGAGCGGCGCGAGGGCCCGCTGTCATCCGCGAGCGGTGGCCGTGGCCGTGTACTCCGCGAACAGCTCGCCGAGCGCCCTCGCCATCGCGCGCATGCGCGGCACCTGGCGCAGCTCTCGATGCATCACGACGTAGAACGGGACCGACGGACCCGCGGCGTCGAGCGCGACGGGCTCCAACCCCGGAAGATCAACGCCGGCCCCGTACACCACGATGCCCATGCCCGCTCGCGCTGCCTCGAGCCGCGTCTCCACGGCGTTTGAACGAAGCGGGAAGTTCTGCGCGCCGCGCTCCACGAGCCAGTGGAAGGGGCCGAGTCCCTGGGTGATCCGCTCATCGACGATGAAGCGTTGGGCTGTGTAGTCGTCTCGCGTGAGCAGGCGTCCGGGCAGATGCGCTGCCAGGTAAGCGGCGCTCGCGTACAGAGCCGGCCTGACCTCGCCGACGCGCTTCTCGATGAGCACGTTCGAGGCCGAACGACCCCCGCGGAGCCCGATGTCGGCTTCGCGCTCCGCCAGATCGACGAGCCGCGACTCGACCGACACCTCGACGATGGTCGTCCGGTCCTGCTCCCAGCATCGCCGCGCCGCCTGGGCCGCCACGGCGCCAAACCCTTCCGGCACCGAGAGGCGCACGGTGCCGGCTCGTTCACGATCGTGCGCCCCGAGCGCTTGCTCGAACCCGGCGGCGATGTTCACGAGCGCGAGGGCCTCGCGTTCGAGCCGCACCCCGTGGCTCGTCCGGTGGACGACGGAGCGCCCGAGCGCGCGCTCGAGCGTCGAGACGCGCCGCATGACCGTGGAGGCCGACATGCCGAGGCGCTGCCCGGCCGCGAGGAAGCTCCCGCGGCGGTGGACCTCGAGCAGCACACGACAATCGTCCCAGTCCATGGGACGACCCTGCCATCTCGGCGGATCTTCGTCCACGCAAAACCGTTTTGTCCCAGCGCAAAACCTCCGTCGTGCGGCGCCGGTTATGCTGTCTCCCATGAAAATGGCAGTGCTTGGTACAGGAGCCATCGGCAGTACATTCGCTTACCAGCTGGCGAAAGCCGGCCACGAGGTCACGGCCGTCGCGCGCGGCGCGCGGCTGGAGCGCCTGCGGGAAGACCGCGCCATTGTTATGACCGATGGTGCTCGCGCAGCTGTGGCCGTCGCCGGCACGCTCGACCCGAGCGTCCCGTACGATCTCGTGCTCGTGACGGTGCTGGCGCCTCAGGTCGACAGCGTCTTACCCGTGCTGCGACAGAGCGCCGCGAAACACATCATGTTCATGTTCAACACCTTCGAGCCGCTGGATCGACTGCGGGACGCGGTGGGCGCCGAGCGCTTCTCGTTCGGCTTCCCCGGCGGCGTGCTGGCGCATCTCATCGACGGCAAGCTGCGGAGGCGCATCCTGCCCGGCACCACCGTGGGGGATGCGGCCTGGGCGAAGGTGTTCGGCGCTGCAGGGATCCCGACCGTGACCAGCGCCGATATGCACGCATGGTTGCGCTCGCACGCCGCCATGGTGATCCCCCTCATGTCGATCGGCGTCGTCGTGGCGCACCGGAACACCGGCATCACATGGCGTGAGGCGCGCCGCTACGCCGCCGCGCTCGCCCAGGGGTTTCACATCGTGCGCGGCCTGGGCCACCCCATCGAGCCCACCGTGGTGGCGCTGCTCAGCCGTCTGCCGCGCACGCTCACGACCAGCCTGTTGTGGCTCATGAGCCGCACCCAGGAGCTCCGTAAGCTCGGCGCGCTCGGCGCCGCGGAGCCCCGGATGCTCATCGACATGATGGCGACCGCGGTGCCGAATCAGGCCGCCGAGCTGCTGGCGATCCGCCCGTAGCGGTGTCCGGCCACGTCCCGGCGTGCGCAGGCGCAGCGAGCCCGAAGCCTGCGAGGACGCGGGTGCGTCTTGCAGGTTGGCCCGGAGATCTGCATCAGCGCATTGCGCCAGCGCTCTGGAGCTAGTCGCGATCGGTTGGCGCGCCGCCGGGGAAGTAGTGGCGATAGGGTCGGCCGCCCTCCACGGCGCGATCGACGGACGGGCGCTCGCGCAGGCGGCGGTAGTAGGCGCGCAGGTTCGGGCGGTCGTCGAAGGGGTGGACCCAGTCGGCGTAGAACAGCGACGGGGCGGCGGCGCAGTCGGCGAGGGTGAAGGCGTCGCCCGTCGCCCAGGTGCGGCCGGCGAGCTCGCCGTCGAGCCAGGCGTAGACCTTGTCCAGGGCGGCGCGGGCCTGGACCTCCCCGTACTCGTCGCGCGGGTTGGACTGCATCTCGCGGATGCGGTTGTTCACGATGACCTGCATCCTATTCATGACGTAGTTGTCGAAGATGCGGTCGAACATCCGCACCTGGAGCGCGGCGGCCGGATCGGACGGGATCAGGCGGGCAGGCCCCGGATGCGTCTGGTCGAGCCACTCGACAACGATGGTCGCCTCCCACAGGGCGAGATCACCGACCCGGAGCACGGGGAACTTGCCGAGCGGCCAGAGCGCCGCCAGCTCGACGCCGGCCTGCGGGTTGGAAGGCTCCAGCAGGCGCAGCTCGAAAGGGACGTCCTTTTCATGGAAGGCGATGAAGGCCTTCTGGGAGTAGGACGAGAAGGGGTGGGCGTAGAGGATCGGTGTCGTCATGGTGGCCTTGCTGCTTCGCGTGTCGGCGAGCGGTTCGTGTCTGCAAGTGGTCATGGTCGGCGAGACCGTCGCGCGTTCCATCGAAGCGCCCGAGATTCTCGCAAAATCAGCCGGATCGATGTTCAGCCAGGCCTCTGCGTGCCCCTCGCCAGCTCCTCGCCGAGCGCGTCCAGCATCTGGAGCCAGCTCGGGTGCGCGCCGGTCCGGCGAGCGAGCGCCTCGCTCACGTTCTGCTCGAGCCTCACGAGCGTCCGCCCGTTTCGCTCGGTGAAGGTGATCGACACGAGCGTCTCCTCGGGCCAGTCCCGATCGTGCCCCTGGCTCTCGGAGGAGACGGGATTCCCGTTCGCGTCAGCGATCCGCATGGTGAACGCGAGCCGCTCCGGCCGCACGACCTCGCGGTAGACACCGACGGTCCAGCAATCGCCGAACTGCGGGTTGTGGATGCACGAGTGGAAGCCCCCTCCCGGCCGGACGTCGATCCGCGCGAAGCGGATGGTGCACCCCCGCGGCGCGAACCAGCGCGCCAGCAGGTCGGGGTTCGTCCACGCATCGAACACCGCGTCGCGCGGAAAATCGAACGTGCGCTCGATGAGGACCGTGGGCTCATGAGGGGTTTGAGAGAATTGCATCGTGACGTGATCACCCTTTCTTTGGCGGATGCAGCTCGTGCAGGAGGTCGTCCAGGCGGCCGAACGCCTCGTCCCAGTGCTGCCGGTACTGCTCGACCCAGCTCGCCACCTCCCGCATCGGCGCGGGATTGAGCTGGCAAACGTGCTGCCGCCCGTCGCGCCGCTTCTCGATCAGACCCGCTCGTTCCAGGGTTGCCAGGTGCTTGGAGATGGCCTGTTGCGAGATCTGAAACGGCTGCGCCAGCTCGTGCACCGACGCAGGCCCCGTCTTGAGCCGCACGAGGATCGCGCGCCGGGTGGCGTCGCTCAGGGCGGCCAGGGTCGTGCTCAGCGAATCCACAACCATATGGTTGTGGATCGACAGTCGGAAGTCAAGCGAAGGGCGATGTGCAATCAAATGGTTGCACTTCGTTGCGCGGCTCGGTAATGTGCATCCAGGAGGTTGCACATGGCATCGACGGACAGGATCGAGAAGCGGGTCACGCTGCGCGCGCCCGTGTCACGCGTGTGGCGGGCGATCGCCGACGCCCGGGAGTTCGGGCGCTGGTTCGGGATCGAGCTCGTGGGCGAGTTCGTCGCGGGCAAGACGCTCACTGGCATCTTCGATGAGGGGCTCAACGAAGCCGCCATCATGGACTACCAGAAGAGCCGCGGTCTCCGGCCTTCGAAGGTGAAGCTCCCCGAGAAGGGCGCGGTGTTCTGCACGGTGGAGCGCATCGAGCCGGAGCGGTACTTCAGCTTTCGCTGGATCCCGTATGGCATCGACGCCGAGGCCGACCCGGACAACGAGCCGACGACGCTCGTCGAGTTCCGCCTCGAGGGGGTCGCTGAAGGCACCCTGCTCACCATCGTGGAGTCCGGCTTCGACCGTGTGCCAGCGCATCGGCGCGAGCGCGCGTTCCGCATGAACGAGGGGGGATGGGCCGCTCAGGCCGAGAACATCGCGAAGTATGTCGAAAGCGTGTGAACCGGCGGTCGCTGACGTCTTCTTCGCCCTCGGCGACGGGACGCGGCTGTCGGTGGTGTCCCGGCTCGGGGCCGGAGGGGCGCTGTCGGCGACCGCGCTCTCCGACGGAGCGAAGGTGACGCGACAGGCCATCGTGAAGCACCTCCGGGTGCTCGAGGGCGCGGGTCTCGTGACGCACGAGCGGCGCGGGCGCGAGGTCCTCTACGCGCTCGAGCCGCGGCGGATCGAGGAAGCCCGCGTGTTCCTCGACGGCATCTCCGCAGGCTGGGATCGCGCGCTCGAGCGGCTGCGCCGGATGGTCGAGGAGCCGCCGTCGTCGACGCGTGAACGGGAAAAGCGCTAGGAGAGCGGCTTGTAGCGCAAGCATTCGGGCGAGGCAGTCGAGCACCGCCCAGAATCGCAACGCGGACGCCGGCTGTGGCCCCCCGAGCCGACCTCGACACCGGGGCACTTCGCGCGATACTCAGAAGCATGACCATCGTCGCCCTGACGGTTCCCGACGACCTCTGCGCAGCGCTGCAGGTGCCGGCCGAACGGCTGGCGTCCGAGATCGCCTTCGCCGCCGCGATCCGCCTCTACGAGGAAGGCCGGGTGTCGCTGGCCAAGGCCGCCGAAATCGCATGCGTGGAGCGTTTTCGCTTCGCCGCCCGGCTCGCGGAGATCGGCATCCCGACGGCGGCGTTCGACCCGGCCGATGTGGATGTTGCCAAGACGGCGGCGAGATGACGCTTCCGGTCGCGGTGATCAGCGATACGGGGCCGCTGAGCTACCTTCACCGCCTCGGCCGCCTCGAGCTTCTGCAACAGCTCTATCGCCGCTTGCTCGTCCCACCCGCCGTCGTCGCAGAGCTCAACGTAGGGCTTCGCCTGGGCAGGGATCTGCCCGACGTGACCACCCTGGACTGGATCGAGCTGCGCTCGCCCCCCGCTCATGCGCTCCAGGGGATCGACGGGCTTGGCGCCGGGGAAACCGAGGGAATAGCGCTCTCGCGGTCGCTCCCTGGGTCGCTGGTCCTTCTGGACGACGGATACGCGCGAACTGTTGCGGCATCCCTGGGCTTGCACATCACCGGAACGGCTGGCGTCCTTGTGGTCGCGAAGGAGCGCGGGCTTCTCGACCTGGTCCGTCCGGAGCTGGAGCGCCTGCAGACATTCGGGTTTCGCCTGGCCGCACCCGTCTGGCGTGCGGTGCTGGAGAGAGCAGGAGAGGCGGACTGACGGCGGCGCCGGACAGGCGAGCTCCAGCGCAGGATGCCGCGCACCCGCCCAGGTGCTGGGCCAGCGTTGACCATCTTGCGAACGGTTCGTATAGTTCCCCGCGTGCGCCATGTGACCCAGCCGCCCGCGCTCGACGAGGCCGGCCTCGAGCGGGCGCTGGAGCGGCTGCGGCGCGCGGTGCGGCAGCGCGGCCTGAAGGGGTCGTCGGTCCGCGACTCCATCGCGCGCGCGGCGCTCCTCAGGCGAGGGCACTTCTCGGTCGACGACCTGCTGAAGGAGCTCCGCGAGAGCGGCGTCATCGATGCCCACCCCGCCACGGTCTACCGGGTCCTACCCCTCCTGGTGGAAGCGGGGCTCCTCCAGATGACGCTCGTGTCGAAGGGCGACGGCGCGCGGTACGAGCGAGCGTTCGAGCGTGAACATCACGACCATCTGATCTGCACACGCTGCGGCAAGGTCGTGGAGTTCGAGTTCGAGGCGATCGAGGTTCTTCAGCGCGATGTCGCGGAGAGATTCGGCTTCCGCTTGACGGGCCACGTCCACGAGCTGCTCGGGATCTGCAAGGACTGCAGCGCTGGCGGCGTCGAGGGCTGACGCGCGAGAGGCGCCCTGCCGGCGCCGCTGCGCGACGGGATCACCGGCGTGCCCGACCGCGAGGCAGGCGGCGTACATGAGCAGCGACCCGGACACCGCCGTCAGGTAGCCAGGCCACGCGATCCAGCCGGCGCTCAGGGCGACGAACGCGCCGACGAAGCCGAACATCGCCGCGCAGCCGGCCACGGCGACCCACGGGCCAAGGCGCCCCATGGCCGCGCACGCGAGCTCCCGGACCCGCCCGCCGAACGTCCCCCAGGGCCCGTCCAGCGGAAGAGCCGTCGAGGCCGCGCGCGCGAGCGCCCGGGCCCTCACGCGACACCTCGCCTCACCACGTTCATCACCTCGGTCGTCCTCCGCGCGTGGAGCTCCGCGGCGGCCTCTCCGAGCACGGCCCACAGCGCCTCCAGGCTGGAATCGTCGAGCCGGACGGAGACGGGGCCGAGGTGAATCGAGATACCCCCGCAGTCCAGGCACCGCTGGACGTGCGCGACGCCGTTGTACGCGAGGGTTTCGTGACGACAGTCCTTCGAGTTTGACAAGTCGACCTCCCGAGCGAGACCGTAACGCGAATGATTCTCATTTTCAACATGATCGCGCTGGGTGGCGACTGACGGACGAATGCCCTCGCGACCGGAGATCCGGCCGTGACAGATGGTTTCGCTGCTCACCGCTGAATTTTCAGGCTGAATCCGCGCTCCGGGAGGGCGGCGCGTCGCCGGCGCTGCGCGCCGAGGCGACGAACTCCTCCACGAAGGGCGACGCCGGTCGGGCGGAGAGCTCCTCCCAGGTGCCGGCCTGCGTCACGCGCCCTGCCTCTAGGACGGCGATGCGATCTCCCAGGAGCCGCGCGTCCGTCGCGTCGTGCGTGACGACGACGGTGGGGATGGCGAGCGTCCGCAGGTAGTCCGAGAGGAACGCCCGGACCTCGCGGCGCGAGTGGACGTCGAGCGCGGCGAGCGGCTCGTCGAGGAGCAGCGCCCGCGGGCTCACCGAGAGCGCGCGCGCGAGCGCCACGCGCTGCTTCTCGCCGCCGGAGAGCGCCTGCGTCCGCCGGTGGGCGTGCGCGGCGATGCCGAGGTCGTCGAGCATGGCGTCGACGACCTCGGCGCCGGCCGCGCGCCCCCGCCGCGCGGGATCGCTCCGCACCGCGAACGCGACGTTCTCACGGACGCTGAGGTGCGGAAACAGCGCGTAGTCCTGGGGCACATAGCCGATCCCGCGCTGCTCGACGGGCACGTCGATCCCGGCCGCCGTGTCGAGGAGCACCGCCTCGCCGACCTCCACGCGCCCTCGCTCCACGGGGAAGACGCCCAGGAGGAGCGAGAGCAACGTCGTCTTCCCGGCGCCGTTCGGCCCCACCAGGACGAGCGACCCGCCGCCGGTGTCGAGCTCGGCCTCGATGCGCAGGCGCCCGACGCGCGCGGTCACGCGGGCGCGGAGGCGCTCCGCCGCCATCACGGCGCCGCCTCGAGGCGCTCGGCCTCGGTGGAGCGCCGCAGCACGGCCCGCACGAACAGGAGCAGCGCGAATGCCACGACGACAAGGACCATCGACAGCGCCTGCGCGGCGCGCAGGTCCGACTCGAGCGCCGTGTAGATGGCGAGCGGCAGCGTCTGCGTCCGCCCCTCCAGGTTGCCGGCGAACATGAGCGTCGCGCCGAACTCGCCGAGGGAGCGGGCCCAGCTCATCGCGGCCCCCGCGGCGAGCCCAGGGGCCGAGAGCGGCAGCGCCACGCGGAAGAACACCCGGAGCGGCGACGCGCCGAAGGTCCGCGCCACCACGAGCAGCCGCGCGTCGACCCTCCGGAACGCGCTGGTCGCCGCCTGCACGAAGAACGGCGCCGAGACGAACACCTCGGCGACGACGACCGCCGCCGTCGTGAACGAGACGGACCACCCCGCGGGGTAGAGCCACCCGGCGAGGAGCCCGCGGCGGCCGAACGCGAGCAGCAGCGCGACGCCCGCGACCGCGGGCGGGATGACGATGGGCAGCTGCACCACCGCCTCGACCGCGCGCGAGAGCCGCCCGCGCGAGCGCGCCAGCGTCCAGGCGAGCGGCGTCCCCAGGACGACCACGACGGCGAGGCTCGCGGAGGTCGTCAGGAGGCTCAGGCGCAGCGCGGGCCACACGAGGGGGTGGCGGAGCCCCTGCGCGGCGTCCCCCGCGGTGGCCGTCGCGAACAAGGCCAGGATCGGGACGGCCAGGAAGGCCACGAGGACCGCGCCGACCGCGGCCAGGGCGACCCGCTCCGCGCGGAGACGTCCGCTCACCTGGGCGCGCCCCCGCCGGAAGGCACAAGGAAGCCGGCGCGCCACAGCGCCGTCCGGCCGGCCTCCGACGTCACGAGGTCGACCCACGCGCGCGCGAGCCCGGGGTGCGGGGCGCCGGACACGACGGCGATCGGGTACTCGGCGAGGACGTTGACCTCGGGCGGGATCGCCACGACGACCACGCCGTCCTGCGCCGCCAGCGCGTCCGTCCTGTAGACCACGCCCGCCTGTGCTTCCCCGAGGCGCACCTTGGCGAGCACCTGCCGCGCGTTGGGCTCGCGCGAGGCGACCTTGGACTCCACGCGCGCGCGGAAATCCGCGCCCAGGGAGGCCGACGCGCGATCGAGGATCTGCAGCGTGTAGCGGCCGATCGGGACCTCGGGGGTGCCGATGACGATGCGGGTCGCGGCGGGGAGGTCGGCGAGCCCCCGGACGGTCGCGGCGCTCTCGCTCGCGACGACGAGGACGGGCTCGTTGCGCGCGAAGACGACGGGGCCCGCGGCGCGCTGGGATTTCACGAGCTCGTCCATGTGGCGCTGATCCGCCGAGGCGAACACGTCGGCCGCGGCGCCGTGCTCGAGCTGCGTGCGGAGCTCCTGCGTGCCGGCGAAGTTGAACGTGACCTCGACGCCCGGATAAGAGCGCTTGAAATCCTCTCCCAGCGCGGTGAACACGTCCCGGAGGGAGGCGGCGGCGAAGACGACGAGCCTGTCCTCCCGCTGGGCGGACGCCGGCGAAGGGCGCTCGCAGCCGCCGAGGACGGCGAGGCACGCCGCGAGGATCAGGAGGGGGAGGCCGCGCACCAGCTGTCGTCGGGGGCAATTCATCCGGGAGACTCCTCTGTTCCGTCGTTCCCTGGCTCGGTCCGCGCCGTCATGCCGCTCGCACCTCGGCGACCCGCTCGCCCGCCTGCCGAGCGTCGTAGGCGAGCGCCGAGAGCTCACGGCGGAACTCCCCTGAGACGAGGACGTCGAGCAGGCGCTGCACGTGGCCGCGGACCTCGCGCTCGAGGAGCCGCTGGGCTCCGGCGCCCGCCTCGCGGCCGGCGAGGCGCAGGCCGGGGAGATCGAGGTCGGCCCCGCCGCGGAGGCGGCCGGCGTCCTCGCGGTCCGTCATGACGCACACTCTTTACACCGAGGAACGCTTGCTTGTCATCCGTTGGCGGCCTCGAGATGCCCCTCGACAGGTCGAGTCGCCCCGCTCGTCGCGCGTTGTCCTGCCACGCTCCCGCTCGCCGCCGGAGCGCGTCTCGCCGTGCGGCGCGGCGCCGGGGCGCCTTGCTCTTCGCGCAACGCGGTCTAGCTTTCGCGGAGTGGCTCAGCCCCACGGATCCGCCGACGCCCGTCGAGAGGACGGAACTTCGGTCATTCCGACGCGGACGCGCTTCGAGGCCACGGCGAGGATGGGTTACGCCATCCTCACCCTGCTCCTGGCGCTCGGCATGGCGTTCTCGGTGCGGCGCTTCTCGTCCGTGGCCGAGGCTCAGATCGCTCGGCTACGCGCCAAAGAGCATGAGATCACGCTCGTGGAGCGGCTCCGGTGGAGCAGCGAGCTCATCGTGTCTCACGGCAGGGGCTACCTTATCTCCGGCGATGCGGAGCTCCTCGAGCAGGCGAAGAGGGCCAGGGCGCGCTTCGACGAGCACGTCGGCGCGCTTCGCGACCACGCGCTCAGCCCGATCGGTCTCGAGCGGGTGACCGAGGTCGAGCAGGCGGCCAGGCACCTCGTCCGGATGCAGGAAGAGCTGCTCGACGCCCGGCAGCGGACGCGGACTGGCGACACGAGCGAGCTCGTGCGCCGGTTCGACGAGGAGCTGAGGCCGCGTCACCGCGATCTCGAGGGCTCCCTCGCCCGCCTCGTCGAGCACAAGCAAGACGTCCTGAAGCAGCTCTACGATGACGCGAAGACGGAGCGAGCCCGGCTGGAGCTGTGGCTCGAGGGCCTGCTGGGCTTGCTGGTGCTGGCCGGCCTGGGGATCGCCTGGTACTTCACGAAGCTCCTCGGCGGCCCGTACCACAAGGCGCGGGAGGCGCGCGACGCCGCGCGCCTGGCGCTGGCGGCCCGCGACGAGCTCATGGGCATCGTGGCCCACGATCTGCGCAACCCGCTCGGCGCCATCGCGCTGAAGGCCGCGTGGCTGCGGCGGGGCGCCGACTCCGAGCGAACACGGCAGCAAGCGGAGTCGATCGAGCACGTCTCGCTGCGGATGGAGCGCCTCATCAGGACGATGCTCGACGTGACGACGATGCAAGCCTCCAGGTTCTCGGTGACGCCGAAGCCGTGCGCGGTGGAGGATCTCCTGCACGAGACGATGGAGATGTTCGGGCCGCTCTCCGAGTCGAAGCAGGTCCGGTTCGAGCAATCTCTGAAGGAGCCCGGGCTCGTGATCCGCGCGGAGTGGGAGCGCGTGCTCCAGGTGCTGTCGAACCTCCTCGGCAACGCCCTGAAATTCACGCCCCAGAGCGGCCAGGTGACCCTCTCGGTGGACCGGGACGGGGCGATGGCCCGCTTCGCCGTCCTCGACTCGGGGCCGGGGATCCCCCCCCAGAACCTCACGAGCATCTTCGAGCGGTTCTGGAAGGACGAGACGCCCGGGAAGAAGGGCACCGGCCTCGGGCTCTACATCGCCAAGGGGATCGTCGACGCGCACGGCGGCCGCATCTGGGTGGAGAGCGAGGTCGGGCAGGGCGCCCGGTTCTACTTCACGCTCCCGATCGCCGAGGCGGCGGGGCACGAGGCGCCCGCGGCGGCAGAGGCGCCCGCGCCCGCGGCGGGAGGCGAGGGCCGCCCGCGCGGGTGAGGCGTCGAGCAGCAACGGGGCACGGGGCGCGCGGCGCGCGGCGGCGCCCGTGCCGCCCGGCGCTTCACGGCTGCCCGCCGGCCAGCGCGCCCTCCCGGACGCGCGCGTAGAGCAACATGTCGCCGACCCGCCCGTCCTTCACGACGTGGCGGCGCATCCGCGCCTCGAGCGCGTAACCCGCCTTCTCGAGCACGCGGGCGGATGCCCCGTTCCAGTCGAAGACGCCGGCCTGGATGCGCTCGAGGCCCAGCTGCTCGAAGCCGTACCGCGTCAGCGCGATCACCGCCTCGGTCGCCAGCCCGCGCCCCCAGTAGGCCGCGCCGAGCCAGTAGCCGAGCTCCGCGGTGTTCCGGTGCACGTCGTCGAGGCGCTCGAGGCCGATGCCGCCGGCCGCCTCGCCGGCGACCACGATCGCCAGGGCCTCGCCGGGCCGCGCGCGCGCCGCGCAGTGCGCGATCCAGCCCTCGGCGTCGTCGCGCGTGTACGGGTGCGGAAAGCGATCGCGCAGGTTCGCCCATACGCGGCGGTCGTTCGCGTTCTTCACGAGCGCGTCGACGTCGACCGCCGCCCAGGGACGCAGGGTGAACGCGGGCATCTCGAGGATCATGGCGTCGCTCCCTCCGGTCGAGCCTCTCCGGCCCGAGCCTCCGATCGATCGAAGAGCTTCACGAGGATCTCGCTCCCGATGCCGGTCGCGACCATCCGCTCGCGGCGGTTCGAGAGCAGCGCGCCGAGCCACGGCAAGGCGCCGCCGTCCCCGAGCGGGAGCTCGAGGCCGTCGTCCCGGCGGACGACGAGCTGGATGAACGGCCCGGCGTAGTAGCCGAGCCCCTGCAGCCGCGCGAGGTCGTAGGCGACCTCGACCTCCGGGCGGGCGCGGGTGAGCGGCTCGCTGACCTCGGCGACCCAGCGCTCGGCGCGCGCGAGGAGCTCGGGGCCGAGCCCGAGGGACCGCGCGGCCCCCACGAGATCCGCCGCGCGTCGCGGCAGATCGACGCCGGCCTCGCGCAGGGCCGCCTCCGTCGACCCGGGCTCGTGCGCCTTCGCCCGCCGCGCCATCGCGTCCGCGTCGACGCCGCGCGCGCCGAGGCTCGCGCGGACCAGCGACGTGTCGGAGAGCACGACGCGCAGCCCCGCGGCGCGGAAGCCCGCGTGAGGCAGCGCGCGGACGAGGTCCGCCCAGACGACGAGGTGATCGAGCAGGGCGCGCCGCTCGCACGCGTCGTCCTCGCCGCGGCCCGGGGAGCGGGCCGCCGTCGCGAGGGCGAACAGGCGGAAGTGCGGCGTGAAGCCCGGCTGGGTCGTGGGCTGCATCCGCAGGACGCGCTGGCTCGCGCAGAACCGCAGCGGCTCGCCGCCCCGGGTCCCCCGCCGGCGCCGCGCGGCGTGCAGCGCGAGCCCCGTCGTCGGGTCCGCGGCGACCTCGGCGAAGCGGACCGTCGCGAGCACGTTGTTCGGCTCGACGCCCGCGCACGCCGTGACGCCGAGCGGCCCGATCGGGGCGAGATCCACCGCCTCGAAGCCCGCCGCCGCCGCGTACGCCGCCGCGTCGAGGGCGTGCAGCCGCCGCGCGTCCGCCGTCGAGGCGTGCGTCATGGGCGCGCGCTCCGCGTGGTCGAGGACGTCGGCGAAGCTCCGCCGCAGCGCGCGCCGGCGCAGGCAATGGAGCAGGAGCGTGGTCAGCTCGTTGCCCGGGAGGTCCTCGGCGAGGAGCCGATCGATCGGCTGACCGGCGTGCGCCTCGGCCGCGCGGCGGGCGATGCGCGACGAGAGCTCGCCCGTCTTGTCGTCTTCGAGTGGCCGCCGCGGGGGAGCGGTGGGCTGCTCGCGGGCGGTCGACACCGTCGTGAGGTCGTCGGCGGTGGGCATGGCTGGCTCCTCGTCGACACGGTGCCCCGGATCTGGCACCCTGGAAAGGGCCAGAGAAGCCGATCTCGATGGTGCCAGCGCGCTCCACCTCCCACGCCGCCCACGCCTTCCTCCACCTGCAGCGCGGCGCGCCGGCGACGCTGGCGGCCCAGCTGGTCGAGCAGCTGCGCCGCGCCGTGCTGGACGGCGTCCTCCAGCCCGATCACCCGCTCCCGTCGTCCCGCGAGCTCGCGCGGGAGCTCGGCGTGTCGCGCAACACCGCGGTGGCGGCGTACGAGGCGCTGGCCGCGGACGGCACCATCGTGGTGCGCCCTCGTCGGGCGCCGGTCGTCGCGCACGTGCCGGCGCGCGCGGGGGGGCAGGGCGCCGCCCGCGTCCAGCCGGCGGCGGCCGCGCCGCGCACGTCGAAGAGCGCGCGGCGGCTCTCGGCGGTGGTGCCCCCCGACAAGCTCGACGCGCTCCTCGGCAGCCGCGCGCGGTCGCGCCCGTTCGGGGTCGGCCTGCCGGACCTCGAGCTGCTCCCGTGGCGCATCTTCGAGCGGTGCCTCGCGCGCCGCGTCCGGTCGATGTCGGCGGCCGACGCGCTCGACCACGATCCGCGGGGCGCGCCGCTGCTCCGGCGCGCCGTGCTCCACCACATCGCGGTGGCCCGCGGCGTGCGCGCGACGGTCGACCAGGTGTTCATCACGGAGGGATCCCAGGCCGCGGTGGACCTGTGCTGCCGCGCGCTGCTCGACCCGGGCGACGCCGCCTGGGTGGAGGACCCGGGGCCGCTGGCCCTCCGCGCGGCGGTGCGCATGGCGGGCGCGCGGCCGGTCCCGATCCCGGTCGACGAGGACGGGCTCCGGGTGCGCGCCGGCGCGCATCGACGTCGGGGCGCGCCGCGCGCGCGGGTCGCCTTCGTGTCGCCTGCCTACGCGTTCCCCTCGGGGGCGCGGCTCACGCTGCCGCGGCGCATCGAGCTCCTGTCCTGGGCCACCAGGGCGCGCGCCGTGGTCGTCGAGATCGACTACGAGGGCGAGCTGCGGTTCGACGGCACCCCGCTGCCCTCGCTCCTCAGCGTCGACCTCGAGGGCGTGAAGGATCGCGTGATCCACGTGGGGACCTTCAGCCGCTCGCTGTTCCCGGGCCTGCGGCTCGGCTTCATGATCGTGCCGCCCGCGCTGGTGCGCGCCGTTGCCATGGTGCGCGCGGCGTCGACCCGCTCGCCGCCCTACCTGCTGCAGGCCGCGCTCGCCGACTTCATCGACGAGGGCCACTTCGCGCGCCACCTCCGGAAGCTGAAGCAGGCGACGCGGCGCCGGCGCGACCTCGTGCTCGCGGAGCTCGGGCTGCTCTTGCCGAGCGCGGTCCGAGCGCGGGCGCCCGCGGGGGGCTCGGTGCTGACGCTCGACCTGCCCGCGGGCGCGGACGACGTCGCCATCGTCCAGGCGCTCGCGGCGCGGGGCGTCGACGCGCAGCCGCTCTCGCGCATCACGGCGGCGCGCGCTTCGGCCCGCGCGCCGCGCGCGCCCGGGCTCATCCTGGGGTTCGGCGCGCACTCCGAGGGCGCGCTCCGGGACGCGGCGCGGACGCTGGCGGCCGTCGTGACGCAGGCGATCGGCGCGGGCGAGGCCGGCGCGCCGCCGGGGTCGCCGCCGCGATAGTGCCTGTCCCCAGGGATGCGGGTACCGCCCGTCGTGAGCGAGCGCCGCGCCCACCACCGCGCCGTACGAGCAGGGGTCGTCCGCGATCCGGCCCGCTGGTCCAGGCGCGTTCCGAGGAGCACGCCGATGCAGGCCATCGCCGTGTCACCTCCTGCCACACCTGACACCTGTCACACCCGGTCGGTGTGGCAGGCCCCCCGGCGTCGCAGGACGGGCGCGCGAGCGCCAAACGCAGGAGCGGACCGCGCGCATGCGGAGATCGCGCGGGTCCTCGCCGCGAGGACGGGCTGGCATCGAAGTCGCAATCCGCGAGACCCGTGACCTCGTAGACGGAGGAGACATTCATGCTGCTCAAGAAGATCGTGGGGATGTCCGTGCTCATGCTGTCGGTTGCCTCGGCTGGAGGCTGCGGCGGGCTCGAAGGTTCGCAGGGGACCGACGTGGAGGAGGTCGAGGCGCTCGCCAGCCCGATCGAGAACGAATATCAAGGGTTCGGTTGCGTCCCCGTGGCCATGTCGATGTTCGAGATGGAGGCGTACGGCGTCGGCTCGTCCTGTTCCCTCATCGGGCGGAAGAAGAACGCCGAGAGCCGCGCGATCGACGCGCTCGAGGCCCACGCGGAGAACGAGTGTGAGGCGATCCGGGACGACAACCCGGAGGTCTGGGACATCCTCTGTCGTGAGATCTGCGAGTTCAACGGGTACGACGAGACGACAGGCACGGGGATGTGCTCGTACGAGGTGACGGACACGGACACGTGGGAAGAATCCGGCTGCGCTCTCGGCTCGCGGCAATACAACCAGCAGGAGGCCACCGTCCAGTGCGGCTGCGACTGCCTCATGGACCTCTGAGGCCGAGCGCGCGAGCGCCCTGGCTTCGCCCCCGGCAGCGCGATGCAGCGACGTCGCCAGTCCCTGGCCGGACGGCTGGTGTGCGGCGCTAGCGGCCGCCGGCGACGTCCAGGAGGGAGCCGGTGCAGTAGGAGGACTCGCTGGAGGCGAGCCACAGTATGGCGCGCGCGACCTCTTCGGGGCTGCCGGCGCGGCCCAGCGGCAGGCTCGTCTGGAGCCGCTCGACGCGCCCTGGATCGCCTCCGCTCGCGTGGATGTCGGTCGCGATGATCCCCGGCCGCACGGCGTTGACCCGGATGCCCTCGGCGGCGACCTCCTTCGCGAGGCCGATCGTGAGCGTGTCGACGGCGGCCTTCGAGGCGGCGTAGTCGATGTACTCGCCCGGGGAGCCGAGCTGCGACGCCCGCGAGGAGACATTCACGATGGCGCCTCCCCTGCCGCCGCGGAGCGTCGACATGCGCCGGACCGCCTCGCGCGCGCACAGGAAGCTGCCGACGACGTTGGTCGAGAGGACGCGCTCCACGCGCGCCGCGCTCATGTCCTCGAGGCGCGCCTGCCGGTCGAGCACGCCCGCGTTGTTGACGAGCGCCGCGATCGGGCCGAGGTCGCGGTCGACGGTCTGGAACAGGCGCACGACGTCCTCTTCGCGGCTCACGTCGGCCGCGATCGCGAGGGCGACGCCGCCGTGCGCGCGGATCTCGTCGACCACCCTCGCCGCGGCGTCCTCGTCGCGCAGGTAGCTCACGGCGACCGCGTAGCCTCGGCTCGCGGCGAGCAGCGCGGTGGCGGCGCCGATCCCGCGGCTGCCGCCCGTGATGAGCATGATGTCGGCCATGGCGCGGGAGCCTACGCGAGCCCGCGGCGAGGCGGGGTGCTGTGAGGCTCGCGGTCGCGCTGGAGCGCTGAGCAGCTTGGAAACCAGAGAAATGAGCCGCCAAAGCGCCAAGGACGCCAAGCACGCGAAGAAGACATGAAGATGAGCCGCCGAGTCGTCAGGAAGACATGCAGATGAGCCGCCAGGTCACCAGGAAGACACCACAATCTTGGCGTCCCTGGCGACCTGGCGACCTGGCGGCTCAACTTCTTGCTGTTTGCATGCGGCTTCGACCCGCTGGTCGCTCTAGACTCGAGTCTGGTCGCCGCACCCACCGCGCGCCGCGGCCGCTCCCCGATGGCTCCGATCCGCCTGTGCGCTGCCGCTTCGCTCGCCGTCCTCGTCGCCGCGTGCGCCGGCCGGACCACGGCGGTTCCTCCGGCCGAGTCTGCCTTTCCGCCTGGCCTCCCGATCCCCTTGCCGGAGCGCGCGCCTGCCGCGCTGGAGCCCCAGGCGTCACCGCCTGTTGTCGCGGCCGAGGCCGTGGAGCCCGCCTGGGCGCCGCCGATCGTGCACACGCTGGCCGTGCTCACGGTGACCCGTAGCGTCGAGGCGGTACTGTGGCCCGAGCCCTTCGCCGACTTTCGCGCGGAGCGATGGGGATACCACTATGGCGAGGCGCTCACGAAGCCGCCGCTCTTCGACGCCGCTCAGCCCGCCTTCCGGTGGGATCACGACCCGTGGCCGATCAACGTGGTCGGCCACGGCCTGCTCGGGAGCGAGATGTACCTCAGGGCGCGGATATGCCGCTTCGGCGCCCCGGCCGCGCTCGCGTTCGCCATCGCCGGCACCCACCTCTGGGAGTACGGCTACGAGGCCAACGGCGTCCGGCCCTCGGCGCTCGATCTTGTCTACACGCCGCTCGCTGGGGTCCTCCTGGGCGAGCTCCGGTACGCGACGTGGCATGCGGCGGGGGGCATCGAGAGCGCGCCGGCGCGCCTGATCCTGCGCGCGCTCATGGATCCGTTCGGCGAGATCGAGCGGGGCGCCGGGGTCTTCGACTGCTAGTCTCGAGGTGGGTACAGCTGCCTGACGCCGGGCAGCTGTACCCACGTCGAGACTACAGCGGTTCCCGCCCACCTCTGCACCAAGCAGACCGTCGCTCCAGGACATGTCAGCAGAGATACGCGTAGAAGTTTCCGAGGGCGCGAAGCGGCTCCACCATTTCCTGCTTGCCGCTCGCCAGAGCCGATTGCCTCCACCGAATCGCTCTGTCGAGCATGGCTGCAATCCTCCGCTCAAGCTCGGGATCCCTCATGAGCGGCGCCCAGAGGAGCATGCCTGCGCCGTCGACACCCGCGCCGCCGTATGCGACCCAGCTGGCGGGATTCTCCCGCCGGAACTGGATCAAAAACCTGTGAGCCGATCCGTCAGAGAACTCCAGACTGTTGATGGTGCCTGAGCGCCACCTGACGAGGTCAGCCACGTCGAGCCCGCTCATCACCGTCGATCGCCAGGTTGCTCCCAGGTCACTCGAGCTCCTGACGGCCTCGGGTACGAGCCCGTCACCGACGTTGAGCTCCACCGATGGCAGCACGCCCACGAAAGCCCAGGTGCCGAACAATGCGCCGCGACGGTGTGAGCCTCGCAGGAGGTCCCCACAGTCGCAACGAATCGTCCACCGCCCATCGTCCAACCGCACCGGCTTACCGAGGAGCGATGCGAGCGGCAGGCCACAGGTGTCGCACGCCGTGAGAGGTCGCAGACCGGGAACACCCTTGCGCGCGCCGAACGGAAGCCGCGAGAAACAATTGTCGCACAGGATAATGCCTGTCAGTTGGATGCTCCCCGCGGTAAACGGGCATTCGATGTGCGCATTGTGCAAGCCGGTCGCTGTCGCGCCTTCCAAGTGCCCACTCCTTGACGGAACTTGGGGCCAGGAAATCGAAGCGTGGCTCGAAAGTCAAGCTCCTCGTAGCGGCCGTCCCGCCGTACAGCTACGCTGCTCGCGCTGGCTGACATAGACGACCTACCCGATCCGCATCCCTCCTGGCGATGGGAGCGGAGCGGATCGAGCGCCGAGAAGCTCGCGCGGTGCGAGGGGTACGATCCGAAGCAGCTGGTTCGGTCGCTGCGCACCCTGCCTGCCAAGCTGGTGGGGATCGCGCAAGCTGCCTCTGGTTCGGGATATTTACTCGATTTCTACGCAGATGGCATCACCGAGCTCGCGAGAGTCGGTCGCGCGGATGCCGCAACCGTAACCTACGCCGTCAATGGAGCCCCCTCCACCGATTCTCGCGATTCCCCAGTACCCGACGTGAGTGCATATCTCATCGGAGTAGGCGGACGCGGTAGCAAAATCCACGTGCTCGAAGCCTTCCAGGCACTGTTCTCCGCCTCTCACTACCGCAAAGGTAGTCCCGCCGATGTCAAAGAGCTGGTAGTTGGGTTTGCAGAGGATGTAGTCCAGCTCGCGGGTGTCGTTGGCATGCTGCTGGCAGTTGTTCCACGGGCCGTCTATCGAACTCCCGTCCGCGATACGAAAGACTCCTGAATAGGGGAGCTCATCGCAGCGGGCGAGAAACGTCCAGAACGCGTCGACTGGGAGCAACGGCGTGTATCCTGCGGGGCAAGTCTCTCCTTCGTATACTCCGAACGTCGCCGTCTGAGCTTGAGCCGGTGCGCTCAGCGAGATGCCTCCCGCGATAAGCCCGCAGACCAGGACGCCCATGGGCGTCGTGTGACAGAAGTGGTTCATTTGTCCGCCAATGTGTTGTTATGATGGTTTATGTTTCCAAGCCAAGCGCGTGGTCGGGCGCAGGGGCTCATGGGTGCATCTTGGTCACGCCGAAAGATGCCCCGTGGGCTCCGCAATGAAGAGCCCGCTCCGTGCTTCATCGGCCAGTGCGGAGGTATCATTCTCAGAAGCGAAAACGCTGTCAACATGTAAACGATCGTGTCATTTCATGGATATCTCTGATTGAGATGGAATTGGCAATTTGATTCCAGTCACACGGTCAGTGGAACAGGCCTTGCTTTCGTCGAGCTCTGCAATTCGCTCGTGGGTCCAGAGCTCGGCGAGGCGCGTGCCGCTCGCGACGTCGTCTCCCTTCACGGCAATCGCCAGCCCCCGAGAGCCGCAGCGCCCGCGCGCGATCCTCGCGCTGGGAGGACGCGCCCGGAGCACCGCGGCGGATCAGCGAGGGCAGGTTCCATCCGCCGTGATGCCCTGTGCACCGGCGGTGCCAAATGATGAGCCCGCTGCAGCCCGAGGTGCGGAGGCAGGCGCATCCGACCCGCGCCGCAACCGCGCCGGGATCACGTCCACAGTATGCAGCGACACCGTGGGCGACGCCAGGCAGCGGGCTGGAACGGCGGCGTTCGAGAAATGAAACAGTGCTATCGAGCGCAGGGCGCCGCCTCCGCGCAGCATCTCTCGCGAAGGCCGATTCGTGTGACGACCGCCACGACGTCCCCGCGATCCTGCAACACCAGGTCCTGTGACATTCCGCCGCGGCGGCACGCCGTCGGCCCGGATGGCGGGGTAGAAGGCTACTCGAGTGTGACCTTCACGAAGATGGACCGACTGGCGATGTCGCGCAATCTTTGAACAAACTGTCCATCGCGGAGCCGATGCAATGACTGTGTGTTGACGAGCTTGAGCTCACATTCACCCGGCCACCCAGGACCGCCGTTCAGGCCGTCCCAGAAGGCGTCAAGGTTCCGACCAAAGTACGCCGCACCTTCCGGCTCTGCCGCAATGACGTACGCGGACCAGAAGTCTGCTTCTGTCTGGACGGTATCGCAGTCAACAACGATAGTTCGCATGCCTTCCAGTAACTCGTCGATGGGTCAACCGAAGCCGCCGGACCAGGTCTGTCGAGATCGTCGCCTGTCATGTCTCCCCCACGAAAGGTCTCATGAACCGGCGCTGCGCCGCAAGGCCCCGATGCTGTCCAGCGCCATGGGGGAGGTCCGTCGAGCACCGGCGGCGGTCGACGCCTCTCCAGGGGGCCGGGCGCCCTCCGCCGCCGCATTGCCCGAGATGAAGGGCCCGCGGCATCACCGGTTCCCCCGTACAGCCACGCTGCACGCGCTTGTCGACATCGAGCACCTCACGCGATCCGCCTCCCTCCTTGAAAAGTAGCGCTGTATCAATAACTTGTCCATCTATCGAAGGCGCCGCTCTCACGCCACGGGCTGCGGGCTTAGCCGTCGCTCTGGCGCCAGCTGCTGAATGACGGTATTGGGGATAGAAGATGCATCCTGCCTTCGCCAACATCCGATTCGGCCCCTTTGCGAGCGCCTACCACTCGGCGGCGATGACCCCGGAGCTCAAGGAGGCGCTCGGCGCATTTCTGGAGAGGGAACTGCTGCCACAGGTCGAACAGCCCTTCGCGTCGACGAGCGGAGCCCTGGTGGCGGCCTACGACGCCGAGAGGTACTGCGGTCCGAACAGCGCGGTCCGCGACATCTATAAATTCGAGTTCGCGTTCCATCGTTCGTCGGGCGATGACACGATCAAGGTCGATCTCTTGTTCCGTGCGCAGGCCAGGGCGTTCTCCGCAAGAAGGAGCAAGCCGCTCTACCTCTGGACACCCGCCCGCCGCGATCGATACGAGGCGGAAGGTCGACAGCTCCAGCACCTCTGCGGCTGCATCGCGAGGCGCGAGGGTGTGGAGGCCGTTTGCCCCTTGTGTTCGGCGGTGCTGCGCGTCCACGATTCGCCGAGCCTGTTCGATGTGAGCTGCCCGAGCCGCTGCTTCAAGTACAACTATCATCGAGATCCGGCGAACGGGCAGTTCCTGCACGGTCACTTCTTCCGGAAGGAGCCCGGTGATGTCTGACCCCGCTCCGGTCTGACCCCGCGCCTGTCGGATGTCGGGCAGCTCGCGAGCGCCCCCGGTTCACCGGCCTGATATCGTGCCCGGAATGAGCATCCGGCACAGCGCCGTCTGGGGACGAGGTCGCCTGATTGTCATCGCGGGCTCCGAGGGGCACGTGCTCCGCTCGGAGGACGGCGGCCAGCGCTGGAGAAGGGTGCAGACGTCCACCCGCCAGGACCTGAGCGCGCTCGCAGGTTCCGGCGCGGCGCTGCTCGCCGCCGGACACTGCGGGACCCTGCTGTCCTCGCGCGATGACGGGCAGCGCTGGTCCAACGTGGGCTGCGGCGCGACGGCGGACCTGCGCGGGGTCGCCCTGCGGGACGACGGCGAGGCCATCGCGGTGGGGCTCGGCGGGACGGTCCTCCGCTCCGGCGATCACGGCCAGACCTGGGGAGCCGGGCCGAGCCCCGGAGACCTCTGCCTGGAGGCCGCCGCGGTCGACGCAGAGGGCCGCTTCCTCGCGCTGGCGCTCGAAGGACAGCTCGCCACCCTGCAAGGAGCGACATGGACGCGCCACGAGGTCCCGGGCCGGAGTCCGAGGGCGCTCTGCGCGCGAGGCGGGCTCGTGATCGTGGGCGACGGCGACGGCCATGCCCACGCGAGCCGGGACGGGGGCGCGTCCTGGGAGTCGTATTCCACCGGGACCGGGCGCTCGATCAAGGCGCTGTGGCTCGGCGCCGCGGGCCTCGTGATCGCGTCCGGCGAAAGCGGCATCCTGGCGGTCAGCGAGGACGAGGGCCGCACCTGGAGGCGCACCGCGCTCCGGTCCGATCAGCACCGCTGCGCGGCGTGGGGCGATGACGAGGGCGCGATCTGGTGCGTGGGAGACGGCCCCGCCGCCCGATCCCTCGATGGCGGGAAGAGCTTCACCAAGGTGCCAGTCCAGGCAGGGGACGCGCCGCTCGACGGGCCGTGGGAAAAGGTGCCTGTCCGGGGGAAGTTCCGGGGTCTCTGGGTGCAAGCCCAGGGGAGGGTCGTGCTGGTGGGCGACGGAGGCTCCATCGCGCGAACCCACGACGGCGGCCAGACCTGGGAGAGGAGCGCCGTGGAGGACGCCGGCGCGCTGATCTCCGTGTGGGGCAGCGGCGAGGCGACCCTTGCTGTCGGCGAGGGCGCCTCGCAGATCCGGACCGAGGACGGCGGGCGCTCCTGGATAGAAGTGACAGGCAAACCCGGCGGCGCCTCGGTCCACGGGCAGAACGAGACAAGGGCGTTCGCCGTCCTCGATGGCCGGGTCTGCCGTCTCGTCGCGGGCGGTTCACGATGGCTGGAGCTGGAGGTCCCGAACGAGCCGCGCCTCTGCGCCGTCTGGACAGGGCCGGAGCAGCGCGCCGTGGCGGTCGGCTCCGGCGGGACCATCGTCCGCACGATCGACGACGGCGCCACATGGGAAGTTGCGGAGAGCGGCAGCTCCCGCGATCTGTCCGCGATCTGGGGCAGGGGCGACGAGCTCTTCGTGGCTGGCGGACTCGGCGTCAGCGACGTGCTGCGCTCTCGAGACGGCGGCGCGAGCTGGGCGGTGGTGGCCCAGGTCTCCGGAAGCCTCAGGAGCCTCTGGGGAGACGACGCGGGCACGCTGTGGGCGTGCGGCGCGCGCGGCGTGCTCCTGCGCTCCACCGATGGCGGCCACACCTGGCGAGGCGAGGCGTCCGGCACCTGGGGCACCCTGTTCGAGGTGCGCGGGGATGGGGCCGAGGTGTGGGCGCTGGGAGAGAACCTGCTGCTGCGCCGGCGGCATCGGGCGTCGACAGATTAACTGCCCGCACATTCCTCAGAAATACGTTCGAAACAGAGTGATTGCTACACCAGGGAGAGCCTCCTCGACACGCTCGGTGAGGGTGGCTGACGCGACTCCATGGCACCGCGCTCTTCCCTCCGGCTCAAGATCGTCACCTCCGAGACGACCACGCACACCCACTGTCCTTACTGCGCCTTCCAGTGCGGCGTGGTCATGACGGATCGCGCGGACCACGCGGGGGCGATCGACGTCCGACCGGACGACGATTTCCCCGTCAACCGCGGGCAGATGTGCATCAAGGGGTTCACCTCCGCGGCGCTGCTCGATCACCCCGAGCGGCTGACGGCGCCGAAGATCCGCGGGCGCGCCGGTCGCCTCCTGCCGGCGCGCTGGGACACGGCGCTCGATTTCGTCGCAGAGCGGCTCCTCCGGCTGCGCGAGCTCCACGGCCCCGCGGCGCTGGCCGCGTTCGGCAGCGGCGCCCTGACGAACGAGAAGACCTACCTCCTCGGCAAATTCGTCCGCCTCGCCCTCCAGTCGCCGAACGTCGATTACAACGGCCGCTATTGCATGGCCTCGGCGGCCGCGGGGCACAACAAGGCGTTTGGCATCGACCGCGGCCTGCCGTTCCCCGTGTCCGATATCGCCCAGACCAAGGCGCTCCTCCTCTGGGGCGCGAACTGCGCGGAGACCCTGCCGCCGATCATGCAATGGATCTTCGCGCAGCGCGACAACGGCGGCGCGCTGATCGTCGTCGACCCGCGGCGCACCGACACGGCGCGCGCCGCGGCGCTCCACCTCCAGCCCACGCCCGGGTCCGACCTGGCGCTCGCCAACGGCCTGCTCTACCTCGCCCTCGAGGAGAAGCTCGTCGACACGGCGTACATCGCCGCGCGCACGGACGGGTTCGACGAGCTCCGGCGCGTGATCCTCTCGTACCACCCGGCGCACGTCGAGCGGCTGACCGGGGTCTCCACGCAGGATCAGCTCAAGGCCGTGCGGCTGCTCGCCGAGGCGCCGAGCAGCATGCTGCTCTCCGGCCGGGGGCCGGAGCAGCAGTCGAAGGGGTCAGACACCGTGCTCTCCTTCATCAACCTGATGCTCGCGCTCGGCAAGGTCGGCAAGCCGTACAGCGGCTATGGCTGCCTCACCGGACAGGGCAACGGCCAGGGGGGCCGCGAGCACGGCCAGAAGGCCGATCAGCTCCCCGGCTACCGGCATATCGAGGACGCGGAGCACCGGGAGGCCATCGCCCGCGTTTGGGGCATCGACCCTGCCGAGCTGCCGGCCAAGGGGAAGAGCGCCTACGAGCTGCTCGACGCGCTCGGCCCCGAGGGGGGGATCCGCGCGCTCCTCGTGTTCGGATCCAACGTGGCTGTCGCGTCGCCGAACGCGCTCAACATCGAGCGGCGGCTCGCCTCGCTCGATCTGCTCGTGGTCTGTGACGCCTTCGTCAACGAGACGGCCCGGGACGCCCACGTCCTCCTTCCGGTCGCGCAGTTCGCCGAGGAGGAGGGGACGATGACGAACCTCGAAGGGCGGGTGATCCTGCGGCAGAAGGTCCGCCCCGCGCCCCCCGAGGTGAAGACCGATATCGAGATCTTCTGCGAGCTCGCGCGCCGCCTCGGCGCGGGCAGGCACTTCCAGTACACGTCCGCGGAGCAGGTGTTCGACGAGCTGCGCCGGGCGACCGCGGGCGCCAGGGCGGACTACAGCGGCATCACCTACGACAAGATACGCCGGAACCGAGGCGTCTTCTGGCCGTGCCCGTCGGTCGAGCACCCGGGGACTCCGCGCCTCTTCGCCGAGCGGTTCCATCATCCGAACGGCCGGGCGCGGTTCCACGCCGTCCACCACCGCCCCGCCGCCGAGCTCCCCGACGACGCCTATCCGCTCTACTTCACGACGGGCCGCTACAAGGAACACTACAACTCCGGCGCCCAGACGCGCCGGGTCTCCACGCTCGAAGACGCCAAGCCCGAGCCGAAGGTCGAGGTCCACCCCAGGCTGGCGGCGCGCCTCGGCGTCGTCGACGGCGACTCTCTGCTCGTCGAGAGCCGGCGAGGGGCGGTCACCTTCCGGGTCGCGGTCGTGCCTTCGATCCGGCCGGACACGCTCTTTGCTCCGTTTCACTGGGGCGGCAAGAAGGCCGCCAACGTGCTCACCGTGCCGGCGCTGGACCCGACCAGCCGGATGCCGGAGTTCAAGGTGTGCGCCGTCAGGGCGCGCCGGGTCTCGGAGTCGAACTGATGCGAAGGAAGGACCTTGTCATCGTTGGCAACGGCATGGCGGCGTGCCGCCTGCTGGACGAGCTGATGTCGCGCGGCGCCAGGGACCGCTACGACATCACCGTCTTCGGCGAGGAGCGGGGCGGCGCCTACAACCGCGTCCTGCTCAGCAAGGTGCTCGCAGGGGAGGCGCCGGACTCCATCGTCACGAAGCCCCCTGCCTGGTACGAGCGCAACGGGGTGCGGCTCGTCAGCGGGACCTCCGTGGCGCGGATCGACACCGGGTCGAGGGCGGTCGTGGCAGCCGACGGCACGCGCCATCGTTACGACGTCGCCGTGCTCGCGACAGGCAGCCAGCCGCTCGTCCCGCCGCTCGAGGGCATGACGACCTCGGAGGGCGATCTGCGCCCGGGCGTCTTCGTGTACAGGACGATGGACGATTGCGTCCGGATGCGCGGCAGCGCGCGGGCGGGGGACAACGCCATCGTGGTCGGCGGCGGGCTCCTCGGCCTGGAGGCGGCCAAGGTGCTGAGCGACATGGGCCTCCACGTGACCGTCATCCACGTCGCGAAGAGCCTCATGAACGCGCAGCTGGATCAGATGGGCGGCGACATGCTCGAGCAGCACATCGAGCGCTGCGGCATCTTCGTCCGCACCGGGCGCACCGTCGAGGCCATCTGCGGAGACGAGGCGGTCGAGGGCTGTCGCCTCGACGACGGCAGCGTCCTGCCGGCCGACATGGTCGTCCTCGCGTGCGGCGTCCGGCCTCGCGTCGACGTGGCGCGCGCCTCCAACCTGCCCATCAACAAGGGCATCGTCGTCAACGACACGATGGCCACCCAGGTGCCCGGCATCTACGCGATCGGCGAGTGCGCGGAGCACCGGGGCAGGCTCTATGGCATTGTCACGCCCATCTGGGAGCAGGCCGCCGTCCTCGCCGACGTCCTGACGGGCGCGAACCCGCAGGCGCGCTACCGGGGCACGAAGCTGTATACCCGGCTGAAGGTGGCGGGCGTCGACGTCACCTCCATGGGCAGCACCGAGCCGGAGCTCGAGAGCGACGACGTGCTCCAGGTCGTCGAGACGCGGAAGAGCACGTACCGGAAGCTGATCATCCGCGACGGGCGATTGTTGGGTGCCCAGTTCGTCGGCAACACCGCGGCCGCGGCCACGCTGGTGCAGCTCTTCGATCGCAACGATCCGCTGCCCGCCGATCCTCTGGAGGCGCTCTGCGCCGGCGGCGGCGCGGGGCCAACGGCGCAGGCCGAGCGCGTCGTCTGCAACTGTCACAAGGTCAGCGAGGCGACCCTCCGGGAGGCCATCGAGGGCGGCGCCTGCTCGCTGGAGTCGGCGTGCGCCGCGACCAAGGCCGGCACGGGGTGCGGCTCCTGCCGCGGCGAGGTCGCCCAGCTCGTGGCCCGGCACGCGCCCTCGCCCGAGGTCGCCAGCGGCCGCGCCGTGGCCGTCGGATAACGTGGAGAGCACGCCCGGGCGAGCCGAGCGGCGCAGAGGCGGCCTTGGCGCACGAGGATCCGCCCCGCTATAGACGCCGGCGAATGCACCACACGCCGCGCGAGCGCCTTCACGAGCTCTTCACCAAGGTCGACGCGTTCTTCGCGAGCGCGAGCGCCCGCCACGGCGAGCGGATGGCCTGCCGCACCGGGTGCAGCGACTGCTGCCGGCGGCGGTTCTCGGTGACGTCGATCGAGGCCGACGCGATCCGCGAGGCGCTCGCGGCGCTCCCGGAGGCCGACCGCGCGGCGCTGGCCGAGCGCGCGCGGGCGGGCGATCCGGGCGTGTGCCCGGCGCTCGACGGGGAGGGGAGGTGCGCGATCTACGCGGCGCGGCCGCTCATCTGCCGCACGCACGGCCTGCCCATCCGGTTCGCGCCGGCCAGCGAGCGCGCGCTGCCGGTCATCGACGCCTGCCCGAAGAACTTCGTGGGAGAAGACCTCCACGCCGTCGAGGCCTCGTCGGTCCTGGACCAGACGACGCTGTCGACGGTGCTGGCCGCCCTCGACATGGCCCACGCCGACGCGGAGGGGCAGCCGCGTGGGCAGCGCGTCGCGATCGCCGCGGTGCTCTCGGGCGAGGGGTAGCTGCCGCCGGGCCGCCGGTTTGATGACGGGCAGAGCCGGCTCGGCTGAACGAACGCCCTCAGCGCCCCCACGCCTCCGCGCTCGGCTGCACGCGTTCGACGTGGCACATAGCTGAGGGTGGCACAGGCCCGGTTTGGCCCATTATGGCTGACACATTCTGGGCCGAGTCCTGAGCGGCTCCCGATAATCCCCCCGAATTCTCGGCAAATCCAGGTTGGCCCGTTGGTTGCTCTTAGGTGGTGGCCCACGCTGGACCGATGGCAGGTCACGGCACACGCCGTCATCGGGCCGGAGGGGCAGCTTGTCTGGAGGATAGAATGACCAAGTCGATCAAGGGGTTTGGGTCGGTGGCGGCGGCTGGCGTGGTGTTCGCCGCCTTGCTCAGCGGTTGCGGCTCGCAGGGGGCCGATCGCGGGCCGGACGTCGGCGCGATCAGCTTGCCGCTCGCGGCCGATGCGCCGTCTGGAGCGCGGTATCGGCTCCGCGACGCCACGTTCGAGATCTCGAACGGTTATTACTACTACGAAGACGAGAATACCTCAGCCATGGCTGTCGGTGGTAGCTACGGAACTGTGGTGACGGTCAGCAGCGAGGATCAGGATCCGAACGAGACCTCCCTCCTCGTCGATCTGGAGCAGGGAGGGTACAGCGTCACGCTCCTTCCGGGCTGGCACTTCGAGAAGGTCGAGGACGGCACGGTGACGGATCCGAACGTGGAGGCCACGCTGCTCTCGTCGCAACGGATCTACCTGTACGTCTCGCCGCGTTCGACGACCTGGGCCGAGTATGCGTTCGGTATCGGGAGCAGCGAGCTGTGGCTCAACGGCAAGTTGAACCTCGGTATCAACGTCTACGAAGATCCGGACGACTACTACTACGGCGGAAACGTGACTGCGGGCGGCACCGGGGGCGCGGGCGGCGGCGACTACAGCTCTGGCTACAGCGCGGCGGGGGTCGGCGGCAGCGGCGGTTACTAGCGCTGGCGCGAGGAGCTGAGCGGAGCGGAGCGAGCGACGTCATCGCCCGTCAGCGAGGGCTGCACTGCACGACGCAGAAGGCCGTGGCGCCCTTGGCGCGGGCGCTCGCCTCGCACGACCGCTTCGCTTGCTGCGACGCCATGAAGCGGTCCTTCGCCGAGCCATTGCCGAACACCATCTGATAGTTGCACGCGCCCGCGAAGCCGCAGACGCGCACGGACGCGCTCGCCGTACACCACCAGGACGTCCCGCCCGCCGCGCTACCGTTGCTCGGGCTTCCATTCGAGGAGCCCTCGCTCGGTGAGGTGGGCGTCCGCGCCGCTGTCGACAGAGGCGCCGGCGCCTCGCCCGTCTCGTCGTCGGCAGCAGGCGACGGGGCGTCGCCCGCGGCGCGGTCGCCGGTGGACGGGTCTTCGCCCGCCACCTCGTCGGCTTCCTGGTCGGGGCGAAGCGGGGTGCTCGTCGACGTGGGCACCACCGGCGAGAGGCCGCCGGCGGTCGACACGCCGGGAGGCGTGGTCTCGACGACGGTTTGCTCCGGCGATGCGCTCGCCACCAGGTACACAGCGCCGCCGATCACGAAGATGGCGCCCACGCCCAGCGCGAACAACCCGCCGAGGACGATGAGCACGATCACGAGCGGCGACAGGCCGGACTTCGGGCGCTGCGGCGGCGGTGGAGGGTAGTAAGGCGGCGGCTGCGGAGGGTAGTAAGGCGGCGGCTGCGGAGGGTACTGAGGCGGCTGCTGCGGAGGGTACTGAGGGCGCCCTGGACCAAACATCTCGCAGTCATAGCGCAGCGGAGCCGTCCGCGCTGCGTGAGACGAACACCCACGCTGTCGGCGAACGAGCGATGTCGCGTCTCGCTCGCGCCGGACGAGCCCGCCCGCAGGGGGGCTGCCGAGTTCCGTTCCAGGGACGCGGCGCTCGGAGTTGGCGCTCCGCCGTCGGCACTGCCCTGGCGCGCCGAGCCGGTGGAGAGGGCGCGGCGCTGCGGTTCAGGCATGACGTCCCGCGGGGCGCCTGGAGCCGCGCCGTGCTCTGATCGCCTCCGTGCTCGGTTCCTCGTTTCGACCATCGAGGCAGGTCTGCAGGGCGCTCCGGGGCTGTGTCGCCGCCGCGCTGGTCGCGTCGTGCGCGGGCGGGGAGCGCCTGGCGTGCGCCGCCGACGCTTCGCCGCGGCTCGCATTCAGCGGCGGCGTGGCAGGGAGGGGCGTCGCCTGGGAATGGAAGCCGGCTCTCCCGCTGGAGCTGACGATGCAGCTGAAGCCAGCGTTCTCGGCGTCGCCGGGCGGCGTGATCTGGGACGGGACCGTCGCCCACGGTTACTCGAGCTCGGGCTGTACTTCGGTGTCAGCCTCGGCGTGGGCGTCCACGCTCGTGGCAGCGCAATCGCCTAGTCGTTCTGTCCCTCTGAGGTGAGCGTGGCGGTACGCCCTTGACAACCTCGAAGCGCTTTATTCCTTGAGCTCGTCCTGCTGTGTGTGCCCGTGCCGGACCAAGCGCGTATGTGCGGTCCAGATCGGACAGGAGTCCTGGGCGCAAGATAGGCTCATGGTCACTGTTCTTGACTGGCTACCAGGAGCTGCTTCAATGGCAGCCAATTCGCAGGCGGAGGGGACGATGATTGAGCTTGTCTGTAGCACCGACACGGATTCCGGGGTCGTCACGGTCGTTGAGCGCGTAGGGCAGAATAACTACGTGCTGCGTGGAAAGATCCCCGTCGGCAACGCGCCGCGCGGAAGCGTCAAATTCACCAAAGACGGGCGCGGTTACGTGTCCAATGGCGCGGGCGACACGATCTCCGAAATCGATGTCATTTCGAACCGTGAGATCGGTCGCATAAAGGTGGGTGTCGCACCAAGGGGAGTCGGGATCGTTCCAGGGGACCGGTTTGCCCTTGTTTCTAACTCTGGATCGAACACCGTGTCAGTGGTCGACTTGTCTCACCGGCGGGAGGTGACCCAGGTCGCCGTTGGTCGTGATCCGCGCCATATGGCCATCAGTAAAGCTGGAGACTGGGCGTACGTTTCAATCTGGGGATCCGACTATGTGTCCAAGTTGGATATCCAGCCGCTGACTGACCCTATGCGCGCTGACGTAGACACGAGTGCTCAGGCCGTGCGAGAGGTTGGGCGGATGCAGGTCCGGAGCGACGCCCACCCTTACAGTACGGCGCTCGATCCTTCCGGCGAGCTGTTGTTCGTAGCCAACACGCAGAGCCAGTACCTGTCGATCTTCTCGACCAAGACTGACAAACTCCACGCCGAGGTCGACTTGGGTAGCAAGGGTAGCCGCGGCATCGCGTTCTCGCCTGATGGGAAGGTGGCTTTTGTGAGCGTGGAGGACACATCCGAGGTAGTCGCCATAGATGTCCCCTCGATGGCCATTACTCGACGCATCGAGGTTGGTCCAGGCCCTCGCGGTATCGCCGTCTCGCGAGACGGGGGCACGCTCTACTCGAGCGCGTTCTCGCGGAATAGTTCTCCTGTGAACGCTCGGCAGCCAGGCGCTCGACAGCCCAGCTCGTTCAACCCGAACACGGTCACGGTCGTGGATCTCTCCGCCCCGACGGGAACGGCCCGGGCCGTAGCATCCTGGTCACAAGTGGATGTCGGAAAAGGTCCCTGCAGCGTCGCGATCTTCTACCGGTAATTGACGTGCTCTGCACGGCGAGACGTGCTCTGCAGCACGCCTCGCCGCGCCGTGCGCGACCCGTGGCCAACGAGGCCAGAGTACGAGCTGAATCAGTTGGACCTCCGAGGCTGGGCGATGCCTTCAGAAATCTGCTTCCGCGCGATCCATCGATGGGCACTCCTGCCGTACAAGCACCGCATCGAGACATCCGATGCTGCTCGAAAGGCCAAGCTTTATGAAAGAGAGTTCAGGTGGCTTCGCGCGCGTCGCGTACCACCGCTCTGCCGGCCGTGGCGCCTCGGCCAGGAGTTGGGTTGGCTCGTACCGAGTCCGATCGATGTACGGCTCACGCCGATTCAAGGAGTCGAGGTAGAAGCCGATCATGACTCTTTGCAGGAGCTTGCGCATGCGAGCGACTACACGCAGCTGTGGCACAGGGATAGCTTTGCGCTCGTGCTCAAGCCGAGTGATTGGCTCAGATTTTACCAATATCGCACCAAAGAAGGGTGGATGTGCATGTTCTTGCCGAACGGCGAGGGCAGCGTGGAATGGCATCTCGGCTGGCAAATCGACATACCCGACGATATGTTCTTGCTCATCATGCCGGGGCCGGACATTCCGGGGTTAGAGGTCCCGCTCGGCGTGCTCGATGCGAAGAGCATCGGGCGCTTTAACGCTTCGCACGGAGTAAGCATCGCCGTACGACCCCAGCGCGAGATAGCGATCCGGCGGGGTGATCCGGTGGCCCGTCTGGTCTTGCTCCACGCCGAGAGTGTCGGGGCGACCTCCAAGTTCCTGCCGGCGCCTGACGAGCAGACCGAACCACGATGATGTGAAGCCGGCCCCAGGGCCGCTCGCGTCTGGACGAGGCTCCTAGCACGTCGCGCTAGTCGAAGCTCTCAGGTTGCGGGGGGCAGCGATCCATGCCAACAGGAGCACCGCAAAGGGGTCCCTGCATGCTGCTCTAGAGCGACAAACGGGTTGAAACCACAAGAAAAAGCAGGAATTTTTCACAGGGAGACGGGGAGGCGGGGAGCGAGAGACGGCGAGGAGGGAGAAATTCATTTCTTCTTCCTCCCCGCCTCCCCGCCTCCCTGTGAAAATTCTCCGGGTTTCAACGTGATCGGTGCTCTAGGGCAGACGTGCGCCCTCAGCCCCAGCCGGAAGGAACAAGGCCTTGGCAATCCATCATGTGGAAATCAATGTCGTCGACCTCGACGCGTCGTTCCTGTTCTACAGAAAGCTATTCGGTTTTCTTGAGGGCTGGAGGCACGAGCGATCCGATAAGCATTTTTCGTTTCGCTCTGATTCGTGCTATTTCTATTTCAACCCGTGCTCTCCGGAGCGCGCCGCGTTCGGGTTCGATAGGTACCGGCCCGGATTGAATCATATCGCTTTCTCGGTGCGGGACAGAGGTATGGTGGACACGTGGCACCAGGTCCTGGTGGCCGACGCCCGAGTTGTGCTCGACCCGCCGGGATATTACGGCCAAGACCATTATGCCGTGTTCTTTCAGGATCCCGATGGTATCAAGCTCGAGCTTTGTCATGAGGGGAAATGATCCTGGGCTTATGACAAAGCTGGTGCGTGCGCGTCTGTGCCCGGTGTCTGCGTCTCGATAAATTCGGACTGAATTCGTTGCGGCGTGTCGTGTGGAGCGCTGCCGATAATCCGGGAATACATGTGCTTCTAGGATCTGTGACATGTGGATCCGGCGGCGGCAGCTCACGGATGGCGCGGGGCATCCTCGCGATGTTCCGGCTTGCTGAAGAAGCCGCGCTGATGGGGCAAGAATGACATCGGATTACAGCGTAAACGCCTTGTGGTGCCGGTGCATCGTGGAGGAGCTCGCGCGTGGCGGCCTGCGGGACGTGGTCCTCTGCCCGGGCAGTCGAGCCGCAGCGCTGGTGTTTGCAGTGCGTGGCAATGAAGAGATCCGCTCCGTCGTCCACACGGACGAGCGGAGCGGCGCATTCCTGGCGCTCGGCATGGCCCGGGCTGGGGGACGTGCCGCGGCTGTCTGTACTACGATGGGCTCCGCCGTCGCCAATGTTGTCCCGGCCCTCGCAGAGGCCAACGCGGCGGGCACCTCGCTCATCGTGATATCGTGCGACTCTCCGTTTCATAAGCGCGATGGCACTCCGGGCAGTGCGGTCGACCATGTTGCGATCTGTGCGCCACTTGTTCGAGGCACTCTGGCTCTGGGAGTTCCTTGCGCGGACGAGGCATCCATCATATCGCTCCGGCGTCGGGTCAGCGCCGCGGTTCAGCGGTGGAGGAGCGCCTCCCCCTCTGGCCCGTTTCATATCAATATACCGCTCTGGGCCCGCCAGTGTACAACGGAGGAGGAGCCATCATGGCGCGTTCCTTCGCTCTCTGACCTCGCTCGTCGTGGGCGGTGGAGCGATTCGGGGGCGCCCCTGCCCATGACCGATTCGCCAGCCTGCTTGATGCCCGATGTGGACCTTCAGGAGATCGTCGGAACCTTCGGACTAAGGCCAGGCATGCGAGGTCTTGTGGTCGTCGGGCCAGGTTGCCGGGTGTCGCCAAGCGCCGTCACGGAATTTGCGACGACTTCACGATATCCTGTACTTGCCGACGCGCCAAGCAATCTTCGCCGCCCTCCGACGGTCAATCTCGTGAGCGAGGCGGATCTGCTGCTCGGCAACTCGAGGTGGAGCAGCCTTCGTGCTGAGGTCATGATCCATCTCGGCGGGACCCCGATCGCGAGTGTCGTGCGAGATTTCCTCGCAGAGCAACGTTGCCCCGTGCTTAGGTTCGATGAACACCTTTCGCTGGGACATCACCCCTGGCCTGCGACCGTTCAGGTGCGGGATGCATCGGCGGAGATGCTATGCGCGCTTGGCTCCGCAGTGGCCGTCGGTGATGCGGAGTGGTTGGAGATCTGGTGCGAGGGATCTGCGTTCGCGAGGACGCGGATTGAGACATCCGTCCGGGAACTTCCGTGGGGAGAAGCAGTCGTCGCATCCATGGTTTGCAACGCTCGGGGGGTTGACCTCCTGCATCTCGCGAACTCCATGTCCATCAGACATGGCAACATGCTGTGTGCTCCGACCGAACGAGCTCAGCGGATCTTCGCCAATCGAGGGGTCAACGGCATCGACGGAACGGTCGGCACCTTCATCGGGGAGCTTCTAGGTTGCGGTGGCAGCGGCATGCTCCTCGTCGGCGATCAGGCGATGCTGCACGATCTGCCCGCTCTGACGGCCGCACGCGACGCTCGGCTGAGAGGCACGATCGTGGTCGTGAACAACGGCGGCGGCGCAATCTTCGACCTGATGGCGTGCAGTCGCTTCGCGGGTTACTACGAGACGATGAGGAACCCGGCAGGCATCGGCTTCGCTGAGCTCGCTGTGAGCTTCGGGCTCGATGCGAGGCGCGTTGCGAGTCAAGACGAGCTCGCCGCGGCGCTGGACTGGAGCTTAGCATCTCCTGGCGTTCAGGTGATTGAAGCGGCTGTGCCCTCAGGTTCGATGAAACGGGATATCGACGCGCTTCGCCGCTCTTTGCTCGGATAGTCCGAACTGTGAGACCAGCACTGCTGAATTGCACGGCGTGGCGGGCAAACTCCTCGACGAGTGGGCTGTGCATCGGGACGCGGGTCGTGTGGCAGGCTCTGGCTGGTTCTTGCTCCGGAGCTTCTGCCGGCCTCCTCGCACAGGACGCGCGGTTGTGCTGCTCCGGAGCCGGCGGAGCGGCGCTCCGCGGCCCGCTCACACCCAGCCGGTCGTGGCGCGCAGGAGCAGCCCGAGCCCGAGCGACGCGCCGTTCGCGAGCGCCGAGGCCGCGATGGCGTGCGTGGCAGGCAGCTCGCGCAGCGCGAGCCGGTAGACGCCGAGCTCGAGCAGCACCGCCCAGAGCTCCGAGAGGGCCAGTCGCGCCGTGGCGCCGATCGCGAGCGCGGGGAAGATGAACCACACCGCCGGGTGACTCGCGAGGTTGGCGACGGCGACGAGCGCGGCGCGGCGGCCTCGTGACCGCTCCGCCGCGCCGAGCAGCGGTGAGGCGACGGCGAGCTCGATGAGCAGCGTGAACGCGAACGCGCGCGCCCAGGCGGCCACCAGCGGATCGGTGAAGACGCGGCTCATGGCGCGGCCGGCTGCGCGGCGATCTCCGGCCCGCCGCCGTCCACCCCGCGCGCGCGCCCGGACCGCTCCTGGCGCGCCTCCGCGGCGCGCCGGCCGACGTCGCCGCGGACATAGAAGTACGCGAGCAGCGCGAGCTCCAGGTACCCGTGGAAGGAGGCGAGCGAGAGCACCAGGTTGCGCGTGCCGAGCGCGCTGCGCAGGGCGCCGATCAGCACCAGGCCGGCGACGGCCGCCACGGCGGCGAGCCCTGCGTCCCCGAAGTCGCGCCGGAGCGAGCGCGCGGACATGCGGAAGGTGGTTGTCCGCTGGCCCGGGTGATCTTCCTGGGGAATGAGCAGCAGCCAGACCGCGTAGTGGACGGACTGCAGGAACGCATAACATGCAGTGAGCGCGACCGCGGCGCGGGTCGGCAGCCCGGGAGCGAGCCAGTCGCTCGCCAGGAGAAGGTGCAGCCCGAAGGCGTCCAGCCACCCGGCGCGCAGGGTGAGCGAGGTCATCGCCCCGCTCGCGAGGAGCGCGGTGCCGGCCAGCACGAGGCCGAGCGGCCAGGCGACCGCGCGCACCCGGCGGCGGAAGAGCGCGAGCCACAGCGCGAGCGCGACCAGGTTGTGCGCGTGCGCGAGGACGAGCCGGAAGCCGCGCGGCGCGGCGAGCGCCGCCGCCGACAGCGCCACGGCGGCGGCGGCGGCCAGCGCGACGCGCCGCCACGCGCGCGACGCGAGCGCGCCGGCGACGACCGCGGCGCCGAGCCAGGCGGCGAGCAATGCGTGCTCGGCGCGGAGCAGCGCCGCGGCCGAGCCAAAGAGCTCCTGGGCGCCCCGCAGCCCCACCAGCGCGGCGCAGGCCGTCCAGACGACGCCGCGCCACCACGACGGCAGCCCGCGCCGCAGCACGAGGTAGCGCACGTCGGCCGCGACGTGCAGGACGCCGAGCAGGATGGGCCCGAGCACGAGCAGCGCGCTCGGCGCAAAGACCGCCATGGTGAAGGCGCCGAGCGCGTTGGCCGCGGCGAGGGTCGCTATCCTGCGATCGGGGCGCGCCACGACCGCGATCGCGAGCTCGCTCCGGCGGAGCAGGCCGAAGAGGCGCCGCCGCGCGCCGTCGAGCGGCGCGACGCCGCGCTCGAGCAGGCGGGCCACGCTCGCGGGCGGAGGACCGGGCGCGCGCACGGTCGAGGCCCGGTTCAGCGGCGCCGGCGGGCGGTCACGAGCGCCGCGGCGCCGCAGAGAAGCATCAGCCCCGCCATCGCGCCGCCCGAGGCGGCACCGCTCATGGCGCAGCCGCCGTCGTCCGAGGACGCCTTGTCCGCGCCCGCGCTGCCGGTCGACGTCGCGTCCCCGCCCGTGGCCGACGTCGCGCTCCCGCCCGACGCAATGCACAGATTGCAGTCGTATTCCATCGTGGTGAAGCCGCCGTCCTCGCCCGGCAGCGTTCGCTGGCACTTCTGCTGCGTGCACGTGCCAGGCTCGTTGTAGGCGGGCCCCGCGTTGTTGCAGCTCGACCCCGGCGTGTCGCAGCTCTCGGGCGGCGGGACGTCCGCCCGCGCTGAAGAAGAGGTGAGCAGCGGCGCTGCGAGCAAGGCGGCGATCGCCACAAGGCACGAGGGCTTCATCATCCCGCCACTCTCTGCTTTTGCACGGAAAACCGCAAGAGCGGAGCCTCCGGGCCACGCTCGTCGCGCCCGGCCCTTGCCAGGGGAAACTACCCGGGTAATATTGTCGCCGTCATGAGCGACCCGCCGACGTTGCCCACGTTCACCGCCTTCGCCGGCGCCGAGCGCGTCGTCCGCGGCACGCTGGAGGAGACGCTGCGCGAGGCCAAGAGGCGGCTCGACGCGGATCCGGAGCTCCGGCTCCTGATCTTCGAGGACGCCTCGGGGAAACAGGTCGACTTCGACTTCCGGGGCACCCTCGATCAGGTCCTCTCGCGCGCCAGGCCGGAGCGCCCGGCCAGGGCGGGCCCCGGGCGCCCGAAGCTCGGGGTCGTCTCGCGCGAGGTGTCGCTCCTGCCCCGGCACTGGGAGTGGCTCGAGCGCCAGCCGCAGGGGATCTCGGCCGCGCTCCGCAGGCTGGTGGAGGAGGCCAGCAAGCGCGCCCCGGACGAGGACCGCGCCCGGGAGGCCCGCGCCGCCGCCAGCCGCTTCATGTGGGTCATGGCCGGCGACCTGCCCCTGTTCGAGGAGGCGTCGCGCGCGCTCTTCGCGTCGGACAAGCGGCGCTTCACGGAGCTCACCCGCTCCTGGCCCGCGGACGTGCGAGAGCACCTGAACGAGCTCCTGCGCGAGGGCGGGGCCTTTCCTGCAGCGCACGAGGGCAAGCCGCGGCGAACGAGGTAGCCGCGGCCGCCGAGCCGCGATCGACGAGACGGTCAGATACTACCCGGTAAAATATATGGACACCAACATCGAAGTCGAAGCGCCGTCCGCGCCGCGCGGCGTGCACGACATGACGCAGGGCAAGCCGCGCGCGCACGTCGTGCGCGTCATGCTGTTCATCCTGGCCGGCATGGCGATCCAGACCCTCTATGGCCTGATCGACATCTACTGGGTGGGTCGCCTCGGGAAGGAGGCCGTCGCCGCTGTGGCGGTCTCCAGCAACCTGATGTTCGTCTCGCTGGCCGCGACGCAGATGCTCTCGGTCGGCTGCGTGGCGCTCGTCTCGCAGGCGGCCGGAAGGAAGGAGCTCGGCGAGGTGCAGCGCCTGTTCAACCAGGTGCAGAGCCTCGCCACGTGGGCGGGCGCCCTCTTCCTCGTGCTCGGCCTCGCGCTTCACCGCACGTACGCCGAGAGGCTCTCGGGAGACGCCATGACCGCCGAGCTCGCGAGCAGCTTTCTGCTCGCGTTCATCCCGGCGCTCGCGCTGCAGTTCACGATGGTGGGGCTCGGCTCGGCCCTGCGCGGCATCGGCGACATGAAGCCGGGGCTCGTGGCCCAGACCGCGAGCGTGCTGCTCAACATGGTCCTCGCGCCCTTCCTCGTCTTCGGCTGGGTATCGGGGCGCCCGCTCGGCGTGTTCGGCGCGGGCCTCGCCACGCTCCTCGCGACCGCGGCCGCCGTCGTGGGGCTCGCCGTCTATCTGCTGCGCGGCAAGACCTTCCTTCGCCTCCGCCTCGCCGACTGGCAGCCTGACCTCGCCACCTGGCGAAAGCTGGTGGCCATCGGCTTGCCCTCGGGCGCGGAGTTCTTGTTGCTGGCCGTCACCATGGGCGTGATCTACGTGGTCACGCGCCCCTTCGGCTCGGAGGCGCAGGCCGGGTTCGGCATCGGGCTGCGGCTGATGCAGGCCGGCTTCATGCCTGCGGTGGCGATCAGCTTCTCCGCTGCGGCGGTCGTCGGCCAGAACTATGGCTCCGGTGCCCACGCTCGCGTCCGAGAGACCGCGCTCGAGAGCGTGAAGCTCGTGCTCGGGTTCATGCTCTTCTTCACCCTGATCTGCCAGGTCTTCCCCGCGCCGCTCGTCGCGCTCTTCTCGCCCGCGCCGGACGTCGTCGCGGCCGGCGTCGACTACCTCCAGGTGACCTCCTGGAGTTACTTCGCGAGCGGCATCGTGTTCGTCTGCGCTGGCGTTTTTCAAGGCCTCGGCAACACCTGGCCTTCGCTCGCCGCCTCGGGGGCGCGGGCGGTCGCGTTCGTCCTCCCCGTGCTCGTCCTGAGCGCGCGGCCCGGCTTCCGCATGCACACCATCTGGCTCGTGTCGGTCGCCGCCACGCTCGGCCAGCTCGGGTTCCAGCAGATCCTGCTGCGGCGCGAGCTCGCCCTCAAGGCGCCCGTGTCGCCGTGACGCGCCGCGGAGGGTGGGGGCAACAGCCTCAGAAGAGCACGCGCTCGACGCCCGCCGCGTCGAGGAGGTAGTCCCTGGACGCCTCGAGGCCGGCGCGGAGCCGGCCAAAGTTCACGCCGACGAGCTTGCCTCGCCACTTCCGGATGCTCCCCGCGACGATGACCGTGTCCACGTTGCTGCGGTCCATCAACGTCACCACGGCGCCAGGCACGTTGTTGAGCGGCGCCACATTGATGGCGTCCGCTCGCAGCAGGAGGATGTCTGCCTCCTTGCCCGGAGTCAGCGAGCCGACCTTGTGGGAGAGACCGGCCACCCGGGCCCCCTCGACCGTGGCCAGGCGGATGACGTCGCGGCACGTGAGGAGCTCGGGCAGGTCCGTCTCTCCGGCCAGCGCGCGTTCGTTGATGAGCGCCCGCTGAAGCGTGAAGACGGTCCGCATCTGGGTGAAGAAGTCCGCGGTCATCGTGCACTCGACGTCGGTGCTCAGCGCGGGCTGGACGCCATGATCGAGCGCGGCCTGGATCGGCGGCATGCCGTGTCGCATGGTCATCTCGATCGGGGCCGCGATCGAGACGTTCGCGCCCGAATCGGCGATCGCCTGCCAGGAGGCCTCCGAGATGGCGCTGGCGTGGATGAACTCGAGATCAGGCCCCATCAGGCCCTCGCTCTCGATCTGCTCGATGAGCGTCCCCTGGCCGATGCTGCCGACGAGGTGCGTCACGATGGGCAGGCCGTGCTGGCGCCCGATCGCCCAGGTGTCGCGCCACGCGGGGTCGAACACCTCCCCGCCCATGGCCAGGGTCAGGAGCTGGTCGGTCGAGGAGAAGTACTGGCTCTGGATCCGATCGAGATCGTTCGGGAAGATGTTGCCAGGCCCCGCGCCCGGCGAGTACACGAAGAGCGCGCGGCGGCCCGATTCCAGCAGCCCATGGATGACGGCATCGGTGTGCTCCGGCGTGTGGCCCACCTGGGACGTGTCGACGACCGTCGTCACCCCGGCATCCAGCTGGCTGAGCGAGGAGGCCAGTATCGCGAGGAAGGCGTCCCGCGGTCGGAAGACCGGCGTGATGGTGAAGTGGATGATGTCGAGGTAGTTCCTCTCTCCGTGCGGCAGCCCGTCGTTGGCCAGGAGGCCGTCCGAGAGGAAGCTCCGCAGCGCGGTCTGGTACTGGTGGTGATGGGTGTCGACGAACCCCGGCATCACGATCGTGCCCGTCGCGTCGATGATCTCCGCGCCTGGCGCGTGCAGGTGCGGCCCGACCGCGATGATCTTCTTGCCCTGCACGAGCACGTCGCCCCGGGCGAAGTCCCCCACGTTCGGATCCATGCTGAGCACGGCGCCGCCTCTCAGGATGTAACGCCGGTGCGGGGCGCCGGTCCCGTGCGGCATGTCGTCATCGTGCTCCGCCCTCCCCATCGCCGCCGCGGGCGTCGAGAAGGCCGCCGCAGCACCGAGCGCTGAAGCTCCCACCGCGAGAAACCGGCGACGAGACGAGCCCGCCTCGCCCGGCTCTCCGTCATGGTTCGAGTCGTTTCCACAGAGCTTCTGGCACATACCAAGTTCCTCCTGCTCAGCTCACGCGTCCCTCTGTCGTGCCCCCGTCTCTCGAGACACCGACCGCCGCGTTCTGATGGGCTGAGCAAAGCAGAGACTAATCCGGTGCGGAAGCCAGCGTCGAGCCTCGTGAGACGCGATGCGGCGCCGAGCCGCGCGGTGGTCGTCCCACGGCCCGCCGCCGTGGTCTCGCGAGATCACCTGCCCAGCGCAATCATCTTCTCGTTTACCCAGTCGTCGCCGGCGAGGGGGTGCACGCCGGCCCCGTCCCGATCGAGCGCGATCCCCACCGAGAGCAGCCCGCTCTTCACGAGGAATGCCCCCCTGGGGGTCTGCCCGTCGGACTTCGTGAGCCGCCCGCGGATCGCGAGATCGCCCCCCGTCGCCTCCAGCAGCCTGAAATCGACGCCGGCGTCCGCGCGCCTCACCTTCGCGGATGCCTTGAGCCCCTCCATCGTGAGGAGCCCCGCGGCCCAGCCGGGAATGGCATCCTCGGCGTCGAGCAGCATCACGGCCGGCCGCGCGTCCTTGCATTCCAACCGGATCGCCGCCTCCATGAGCCCCCGCCTCACCTCGGCGTCCTCGATGTCGATGTGCGCCCACCAGCCAGGGACCGCCTCGCCCTCGTGCTCGACCGCGAGGTCCTCGATGTCGATGCGGCCCTTCCGCAGCTTGGCTGCCTGATTCAGGACGTTCGCCGCGTCGAGCGTCATGCGCGCCGCCACGTCGCCCTTCACCTTCGTCTGTTTCCACTGCAGGGCGCCGTGTTTCAACAGCAGGTGCAGCGAGCCCGTCCCCCGGCCCAGCGGGTCGACCTCCAGGCTGCTCCGCAGGAAGGCTGCGCCGCCCGTGAACCGCGGCGCGTCCGGCGCGGCGCCCTCGGCGTTCAGCCAGCGCAGGTCCGGGATCGCCGCGGCGACGACATCCACCTTCGACGCGAACCCCGGCTGGAGCCGCAGGAGGTGCAGCTCCGGCGCGTCGAAGGTGGCGCTCGCCCTCTCCACGACGATGGGCGGCAACCCGCTTCCCGGGCGCTCGAGCGTCGCGCGGGGCAGCGTCACGGCGAGGCGCGCCGCGCCGCGCTCGTCGACGCGGAGCGCCGCGCGCGCCTCGGCGGTCGCGCGGAGCGACGCGGTGGAGGCCACGAAATGGCTCGTCTCGTAGGACGCGGTGCTGTCCGGCTCGACGCTCCCCCGGTTCACGACGAGGTTCGTCCGGAGCTCTCCGCTCCCGTCCTCGAGCTGGGGTCCGGCGCCATCACCCGCGGGAAGGGGGATGAAGTCGAGCCCCGGCAGCTGCGCGTCGAGGCGGACGCGCGCCCAGGCGGTTTCGAGGACGTCGAGCCCGTCGACGTCCCTCGGATCGAACGTGCTCATCGTCACGTCGGCGTCGGCGTCGAGCCGCGCGACGACGCGATCGGCGACGTGGACCTCGCCCGACCGGAGCTCCAGCGCGACGGGCCCGACGCGAACGGCGCGGAGCGGCTTGTAATAGAACCCTCCCCGCACGCGACCGCCGCCGGCATACCGGACTTGCTGGATCCAGACCTCCTTGAGCGTCGTGTCGATGCCTTCCAGGTGCACCGTCCACAAATTGTAGCCCTCGTCCGAGTTCTCGAGATCGTGCTTCGGCGGCAGCTCCGGCTTGAGCGGCGGGTTCGCGAACTCCGGGATGGGCGGCAGCGCCTGGATGTGCGGCGCCTCCAGATCGCGCTCGCTCGTCGGATCCACGAGCATCCGCATCCGGAACACGAAGCCCGTGGCGCGGATGTCCTCCGCATAGAACTTCTTCCGGAGAAGATCGGTCAGGTGGATATCGACGTCCGCTTCGTCGAGCTCCACCGCCCACTGAAGCACGCTGTCGGAGCCGCTGAGCCGGAGCTCTTTGACGTGAACGACGCCGGGCCAGAGGCTCCACGCCGAGCCATAATAGAGCGAGGCGTCGACGGGGTTGTAGCTGACGAGCCTCGCGATGAGCCCCGTGCTCAGCATGACGTTCACCACGACGACGTAGCCGAGCCACAGCGCGAGAGGCAGGATCAACAGCGCCTTCAGCGCCCTCCTGGCCCGTGGCCCGAAACGCCCGCTGAGCGCAGGTGGAGACTTCAGCGCGGCAGCTTCGTGCAGGAGCGCGTGCATGAGCTCCATCGATCGCACGCGCCATGCCGCGAGCTGAGCCGCGGCGCAAGGGGGCGGGCTCAAGGCTGGCCGTGGCGATCTGCCCCGCTCGTGGCGAACCTCGACATGCGCGGACCGCGGGGAGGCCCGATCTCGCGCGGACGCGCCCGGAAATGGCCCTGCCGCGAGCGCTCGGCCCCCGTCGGACCCGGCAGGCACCCGGCTTGCTAACCCCGCGAACGCCGGCGCTGGCAAGCCTGTCGCGTCGACGCCGCTGGAGGTCCGCTGGTGTCGATCTTCCAGCTTCCAGCCATCACCCGAGGTCACCATGAACCACACTGTCCATCACGACCTGAACGACGAAGAAGCGAAGCGCGCGGTCCTGCGGGCGATGGCGAAGTATTGTGATCGATACGCGGAGTACGCTCCCTCCATTTTCTGGAGCGACGAGCGGCGCGCGGATGTCGGCATCTCCTTCAAGGGCTTCACGCTCTCCGGGCGGCTCGAGCTCCGGCCCAGGGCCGTCGACTTCGCGATCGACATGCCCCTGCCGCTGCGCATGTTCAACCGGATGGCGATCGCGGCGATCGACGCCGAGGTGAGGCGGTGCATCGATGACGCGCACCGCGATCGCGCGCGGCGGCGCGCTCCGGGCGCGGTCGCGCAGGAGGCGCTCTGAGCGGCCCGCGCCATGAAGAGCGGAAGCGGCACGACCACCCGTGAAAGGCGCCGCCCGCGGAGCGCCCCGCGCCGCGAGAGGCGCGGATCCGCGAACGGCGTCGTCCTCCGCCGGCGCCGCGTCAGCGTGTCGGTCGAGTCCGTCGAGACGGTCGAGCTCGCCCGCGCTGACGGCGAGCTCGCGGGGACAGGGCAGCTCACCCCGTCACCGGTCGAGTCCGCCGAGTCGGCCGGGCTCCGGTATGTGAACGACGGGGAGCCGGGGATCTCCAGGCGAGGGGCGGGCAAAGGCTTCCGTTACGTCGACGCCGACGGTCGCCCCGTCAAGGACGAGGCGACGCTCGCGCGCATCCGCCGCCTCGCGATCCCGCCCGCGTGGACCGAGGTGTGGATCTGCCGGAGCGAGCGCGGGCACATCCAGGCGACAGGGCGGGACGCGCGCGGCCGAAAGCAGTACCGGTATCACCCGCGCTGGCGCGAGGTCCGCGACGAGACGAAGTACGACCGCATGCTCGCGTTCGGCGCGGCGCTCCCGGCGATCCGCGCGGCGAGCGAGCGCGATCTCGCGCTGCCTGGCCTGCCGCGCGAGAAGGTGCTGGCGGCGGTGGTGCGCCTGCTCGACGAGACGTCGATCCGCATAGGGAACGACGAGTACGCGCGCGACAACGACTCGTATGGACTCACTACGCTCCACGACGAGCACGTCGAGATAGAGGGGAGTCTCATCAGGTTCCACTTCAGGGGCAAGGGCGGCAAGGAGCACGCGATGACGGTGCGGGATCGGCGGCTCGCCCGCATCGTGAAGCGCTGTCAGGACGTGCCCGGCCACGAGCTGTTCCAGTACATCGACGGCGAGGGCCGGCGGCAAAGGATCCATTCGGAAGACGTGAACGAGTACCTGCGCTTGGTCGCGGGCCACGACTTCACGGCGAAGGACTTCCGCACCTGGACCGGCACCGTGCTGTGCGCGTCGTTCTTCTGCGAGATGGAGATCGCGAGCTCGGTCCGCCAGGTGAAGAAGCGCGTGGCGCAGGTGATCGACAGGGTGTCTGCCCGTCTGGGCAACACACGAGCGGTCTGCCAGCGTTGTTATGTCCACCCCGCCGTGATCCGCGCCTACACGGAGGGCGCCCTGCAGTCCCTGATTGACGCCGAGGAGGCCGTCGCGGACGGGGCGCTCGCGGCGCTCCGGCCCGAAGAGGCGAAGATGCTCCGGATCGTCCGCGGCTTCGGCGAACGAGAGGCCGTGCCGCTCGTGACCCGCCTCCGCGAGAGCGTGCGCTCGGTGCGCGCGGTGAACGCGCCGCGAGCCGGCAAGAGCGCGACGCGTCCCCCCAGGGAACGACGCGCCGCGGCCTGAGCCGCGCCGCGGCGAGCGCTGCAGCAGCCGCGCGGGGATGCGCCTCGCCCCGCTATTCCCGACGGGTCTGCCGTGTCGTTGCGTCACAGCGTGATCGCCTCGCTGTGGCATCGTGCCGCGGACGCGACGGGCGCTGTTGCTGGGTTCGCGAGCGGCCGGCGATCTCCCGCCGGATACGCGCGCGGTACGGTTCGTGTTGTGCATAGCTCCTTGGAAACCAGCGCGCGCGGCGCGAACCCTCAGCCAAGGAGGTCTGTATGGCGAGCCAGCGGTTGATCACGGGGATGGTGCGAGCACGTGGAGAGGCCGAAGACGTCGTCCGGCGCATCCTGGACAGCGGGCACACGCGCCGGGACGTCTGCGCCATCGTGAGCGAAGCGACGCGCCGCCAGCACATCTTGCGCTCGCGCGCATACGGCGCGGCCTCGCACGGGAGCGCGCTGACCTCCGTCCTCGCCGCCGCGAGCGCGGGGCTCGTGGTCCCGGGGCTGCGGCTCGCGGTGGCCGGCCCCATCGCGGTGAGGCTCGCGGACGCGAGCTCGGCGAGCGAGACGGCCAGCCTGAGCAGCGTGCTCGTCGACGCCGGGATCCCCGAGCAGAGCGCGCCTGAGGTCGAGAGGCGCCTCAAGGAAGGCGCGATGCTCCTCGGCGCCCTCGCCCGCGACGAGAAGGACGCCGCGGCGCTGCGCGCGATCCTGCGAGACCCAGGCAGCGGCGACTTCTGTGGGACGGGCCAGGGAGCCCGCGTGTTCGCCTCGCTGTGAGCCCGGCGGCGCTCAGCGCGCCGCATCACCGCTGAAGGGAGCCGCCGGATCGATGAGCTCGCTTCATGCCCGCGAAGTCCCGGACATTGGAACGGGACTTGAAGGGAATGAAAGAGTTCAGCCGAGACTGATGCAGTACGAGGCGAACATGTACCCCTGAGGCACCAGGGGGCGCGCGCCTTCCCCAGCGGCGACGATCCCTGGCGATCGCGGCTCCTGCGTGGACGTATGGCGTGGTGGCCCACCTTGGGAGGTAAGGAGGAGAGGAATCGGGCGTTCACCAGACATCTCAGGAGAGTACCCATGGAACCGGTCGCATTCGCAGACGAGAGCGTGGGCCTGGACGGACTCATCGACGATGACTCGATCGAGCAGCTCAAATCGTTCTGCCGCGGTGAGATGTCCGCGGTCGAGACCTACCGTCAGGCCATCGCCGCGGCGCGCCAGGGCTGGGTTGCTCACCACCTCCGGCTGAACCTCGCGTCGCACGAGGCGCGGGTGAAGGTGCTGCGCCGGCGGATCGAGGAGCTCGGAGGCGACCCCCCGGCGAGCTCCGGGCCATGGGGCGCGTTCGCCAAGGCCGTCGAGGGGACCGCTGTGGCGCTCGGCCACAAGACGGCGCTCTCGGCGCTGGCCGAGGGCGAGGAGCACGGCCTGAAGGACTACCGGAACGACATCGAGGAGCTCGACACCGAGTCGCACGCCCTGGTGCGGGACGTGATCTTGCCGCAGCAGGTATCGACGCGCCGGTGGCTCGCGGATCTCAAGCGACAGCTGCCGTGACGCGCGAGGCCGTCGGCGGATTGTTCGGGCGGGCCCCCCGTGCGATACTTCGGGCGTATGGGCAGGGCTGCGCTGGACATCACCCGACTGAGCCGCGACGAGCAGCTCGACCTCCTCGACGAGTTATGGGCGAGCCTCGGGCGAGACCCTGACGCGCTGCCTCTCAGCGACGCCCAGCGCGTCGAGCTCGATCGGCGCCTCGATGAGCTCGAGGCCGAGGGGCCAGTCGGGCTCACCTGGGATGAGGTCGTCGCCCAGGCGCGCGCTCGGAGAAGCTGAGGGCAACGTCGGTGTTGGGACGGGGGTGAACTCCCCCGCTCAGCCCTTCGCGTCGTATCCCGCCTGGAGCAGCTTCGCGATCGTGGAGAGCTGCATGTTCGACGTCCCCTCGTAGATCTTCCCGATCTTCGCGTCGCGGTAGAGCTTCTCGACAGGGTAGTCCTTGGTGAAGCCGACGCCGCCCATGAACTCGATGCAGAGCGACGCCGTCCGCTCGGCCACCTCGGACGCGAACAGCTTGGCCATCGCCGCCTCCTTCACGAACGGCTGGCCCGCGTCCTTGAGCCGCGCGGCGTTGTAGACGAGGAGGCGAGCGGCCTCGATCTCCATGGCGACGCGCGCAACCTGGAACTGCACGCCCTGGAAGCTCGAGATCGGCTGTCCGAACTGCTTCCGCTCGCCCATGTAGCGCATCGCGTGGTCGAACGCCCCCGCGGCCAGGCCGAGCATCTGCGCGCCGATGCCGATGCGGCCCTCGTTCAGCGTCTCGATGGCGATCTTGTAGCCCTTGCCGACCTCGCCGATCACGTTGCCCTCCGGCACCTCGCAGTCCTCGAGGACGAGCTCACACGTGCTGGAGGCGCGGATCCCGAGCTTGTTCTCCTTCTTGCCCACCGAGAAGCCGGGGAAGGATCGCTCGACAACGAAGGCCGTGATGCCCTTGTAGCCCTTCGTCGGATCGACGTTGGCGAACACAAGGAACACCGAGCTCTCGTTCGCGTTCGTGATCCAGAGCTTGCGGCCGTTCAGGATCCAGCGGTCGCCCCGGCGCTCGGCGCGGGCCGCGAGCGCGAACGCGTCCGAGCCCGAGCCCGCCTCGCTCAGCGCATACGAGCCGATCCAGTCGCGGGCGAGCCGCGGGAGGTACCTCTCCTTCTGCGCCTCGGTGCCCCAGCGGAGGAACGCATTGGCCACCAGGGTGTTCTGCACGTCGACGAGCACGCTCACGCTCGGGTCGACCACGGCGAGCGCCTCGATCGCGAGGATCGCGCTGAAGAAGCCCGCGCCCGAGCCCCCGTACGCCTCCGGGATCTCGATGCCCATGAGGCCGAGCTCGAACAGCGAAGGGAGCAGATCATGGTCGAGCGCGCCCTCTTCGTCCATCGCCGCCGCGCGCGGCGCGACGCGCTTCCGGGCGAAATCAAGCACCGAGTCGCGGAAGAGGCGCTCCTCGTCGGAGAGCTGGGTGAGCGGGGGGTGGGACACGACGGTTTCTCCTTGTGGGCCCATGGCGCGGCGCGGCGCCGTGGCGGCGTCGCCCCACTATGCTACGCGAGGGCCACGAGCGAAAGCCGTTCGCGCGCGCCACGCCCGGTCATCGCCGCGGCGCAACGCAGGTCACGCCGCGCCGGCGGCGGACGGGGCGCGCCGCCCCGAGCCGCCTCATCCGTTGTGTCGCCGCTCGCTCCGGGGTCGGGATCGTCCAGGCTGCCACGCGCGTCGCTTCACCTGGACGCTCACGCGCGTTTGCCCGCGGGTGCGTCGCGCCGGCGGCACCGGAGCAGCGTGTGGGCGAGGCCGAGCTGGTCGATCTCCGCCTCGACGACGAGGCCCGCCTCGTCGATGCAACGCCGGATATCGGCGGCGCTGTACATGCGGCTGTTCCCGTTCGCGAGGCACGTGAAATACAGGGAAGAGCCGTGAAGACAGTGGACCGCCACCTCGTTCGTCTGCCGATCCCAGAACGTGTCGAGGATCCAGAGCACCGTCTCGTCCCCCATGGCCGACGCGGCCCGCCGGAGGATCTGGACGATGTCCGGCTCGGAGAAGCACACGAGGAACTGGCTCATCCAGATGGCATCGAAGCCCGTCGGGAACGCCTGGCCGTGATCCAGGAAGTCGATGGGGGTGCCCATGATCCGGCCGAGCAGCCCGTGCCGCTCGACGTTGACGCGCGCGTCCTCCAGCTGGCCCGGCAGGTCGAGCAGCGTGACGCGCACGTCGGGGTCGTGCGTGCAGCACTGGATCGCCCACCGCCCCGTGTTGCCGCCGATGTCGAGGAGCGTCCTCGGCCTCCGCTCGAACACGACGGGCAGCGCCTCGGGGAACGCGGAGTCGGAGTAGAGGTGATCGAACGCAAACCAGCTCTCCCTCACCTTCGGCGGGAGCGCCGGGAGCGCCTCATAGACCGTCGGCCACTCGCCGAAGACCTTCAGGCCAGCCGGCTTGCCGCCCTCGATGGCCTCGTCGAGAAAGCGCATGCCCTCGTAACAAACGTCATGGATGAAATCCATGTTGACGCGGGTCATCCTGTCATTCTCGACGATGAGCCCGACCCGCGTGATCGTGTAGCGCTCGCCACGCTCTCGCGGCTCTGCGTGGGCGTTTGCGCCGCTCGCGACGCTGGCGCCGCCTGCGCGCTCCACCAGGCCGAAGCTCAGGCTCGCCTCCAGCAAGGTCTTGGCGGCATAGGCGGAGAGGCCGGTGTCCTGGGCCACCTCCGCCGGTGTCCTGCCGCCCTTGCCAGCGCGCTGGAGCGCTTTGAGGACGCCGCGGTTTCGCATCACCCGCGCCACCTGGAACATGACGGGCGCAAACGCGATGCGCTGGGCGGCGAGCATGGCGTCGAGGGTGGGATTCGGGGCGGGATCGTTCTTCATCGAGCTCCGGTCGTCGGGGGTGGGGTCAAGGCTAGGGTGCACCCTAGCGCTGGAGGAGCAAGACGAAGCCGCAGACGCCTGTGAACAGCAGCGCGCACTCGGCCCGCCCCTCGTCGGCGAGCGAGATCCCCGACACGCCGCAGAGCATGCCGAACACGAGGCTCGCCACGCTGATCCGCCGCCGCTGGTCGATCGACCGGACCCGCGGCGGAGTGGGCGGTCTCGTGCGGTACGGGCTTGCCACCCCCTGATGATACCACCAGCGCCGCGATCACAAGGACGCCGCCGCGATGTCGAACAGCTCCTCGTCGGTGAGCGGCAGCGGGTTCGCCTTCATGCTGCTCGCCGCCCTGGCCTTCGCGACAAGCGCCGGGAGGTCCGCCTCACCCATGCCGTAGCGCCGGAGCCCCGGGATCGCGAGGTCACGGCAGAGCTCGCGGACCCAGGCGATCCCTTCCTCGGCGCTGGCGCCGGCGCGCCCCGTGACGAGCGCGGCCAGCTCGTCGAAGCGCGGCAGCGCGCGGTGAGCCGGGTCGCGCGCGCGCAGCGCCCGCAGGTTGACCTCCAGGACGGCGGGTAAGAGCGCCGCGCACACCGCGCCGTGCGGCGCGTCGTACATGCCCCCCGCGGGCCCCGCGAAGCCGTGGACGGCCCCGAGGCCGGCGTTCGCGAGGCAGAGGCCGCCGAGCAGGCTGGCGATCGCGAGGTCGTCCCGGGCCGGCGCGTCTGTGCCCTCCAGGACCGCGCGGCGCAGCGAGCGCACCGAGCGGCGGATGCCCTCGCGCGCGAGGCCGTCCGTGAGCGGGTTGCTGCGGCTCGAAAGGAACGGCTCGATGAGCTGCGAGAGCGCGTCGAGCCCGCTCGACGCGAGCACCCCGGGCGGGGCGCCCGCGAGCAGGTCGGGGTCGACCACCGCGAGGCGCGGCAGCATGTGGGGGCTGCGCAGGCTCGCCTTCACGCCGGCCTCCGGCGACGCGAGCACCGCGTTGCGCGTCACCTCCGCGCCGGTGCCCGCGGTCGTGGGGATCGCGACGAACGGCACGGACGGCCTGGAGAGCGCTCCCCCCTTGCCGATGACCTCCAGGTAATCGAGCGGGTCGCCGCCGTTCGCGACGAGCGCGGCGATCGCCTTGCCGGCGTCGATCGCGCTGCCGCCGCCGAGCGCCACAACGACGTCGCACCGCTCGGCCGCGGCCCGCGACGTCCCCTCGCGGGCGATGTCCACCGTGGGCTCGCCCGCGACGGCGAAGCGCACCGCGGCGACGCCCGCGGCCGCGAGCGCGGCGAGGAGCGGCGCGGCGCGGCCGGGATCCTGCCCGGTGACGACGAGCGCCCGCGTCCCGCCGAGGCCCCGCACGGCCGCGGGCACCTCGGCGATCTTGCCTGCGCCGAAGGCGATGCGCGTCGCGGTGGCGAACTCGAAGGCGGGTTCATTGCTGGGAGGCGCCATGTCAATACCCCGCGTCGTCAGGGAAGACATTGACGTATTTCCGGCTGGTCCGCGGCTCGGCCATCATCTCCGCGACGGTGTCCCGCCACCGCTGGTAATGCGCCGTTTCCTTGTGTGCGGCCGGCGCTTCCTTGGTCCTGTAGACCTCGACGAGCACGAACCGCGCGGGATCCTCGGTGTCCTGGACGACGTCGAACCGGGCGATCCCCGGCTCCTTGACGCTCTCGCGTGCGTTCTCGAGCGTCGCGCTCCGGAAGGCGTCGACGAGCTCGGGTCTGACACGTACATGCACATGTACGACGAACAGGCTGTTGGACATGCGCGCAATCTAGCTCGGGCGCGCTGCCGCAGGAACCCGGCTCGCGCCGCGGCCGGCCTTCCGGGAGAGCGCGCGCGGGCCGCGCGGGCTCGGCCGAGCGCGCTGCCTCCGGGCGGGGCGGGGCGGAGGGTGGCGGGGCGGGCGCGCGGGTGGCGGGGCGGCCGGCAGAGCGCCGTCGCCCCCTGCGTGGACTCCCGACTTGGCTCGGCCGGCTCGCGCACTACGATCGTCGTGACCCGGCGTGCGGCTCGGCAAGCGTCGAGTGCATGAGCGCCGCGAGCGAGGAAGGTCGATATGGCGGATCCGACCACGGAGAGCCCGGAGCCCGATGCGGCGCGGCCCATCGCGCTGCATTCCATCGAGTTCAGGTCCGATCACGGTCTCCTGAAGGACTGCAAGGAGGAGAGCGGCTGGAGGAACGAAGGGGCCCTGTGCCCGCGGCCGGAGTGGACGCCGGGGGGCGCCGTCCCCCTCTCGATCTCGATGGGGCGGCACATCGTCGTCCGGCTCGAGCTGGCGCAGCGCGACGCCTACAGCGCGGCGGCGGCCGAGATCCGCGCCGTGGGGCCGGGGGGCATCGTCCTCGAGAGCCGCGGCAGCGGGGCTGTCGCCGGGCCGCTCGATCTCTTCTCCTCGCGGCAGCTCGGGAGGAAGATCCAGAAGTTCAACCTCGCCCTGAGCTGGTCTGCAGGGGCGGAAGCTACCGTGTCGCCCGCCCGGACCTCGAACGTCGTCTATGTCACGATGGGCAGGCCCCAGACCGACAGACAGGATGTCTGGCAGGAAGATGGGGTGACCTTGAAGCGGATGGACAGGGCGGTCTCCTGGATCGCGCCGATGGATACCCTCAATCCCCACGAGATCGTGGAGGGGGTCATGGCCAGGTTCCCGACGTACACCCTCCTGCCGAGCCCCAGGGTGCCCCGGAAGTACCATCACCCGACGTACATGAACGACGAGGGCGGCGCCTGGCCGATGACCGATCACGTGGAGGAGAGCGGGGAGTGCCAGGCGATCGTCCGCCTCCTCCGCGGCATGCTGCGCCAGCTCGGGATCCCGGGGCGGACGCGCATGATCGTGGTCTGGGGCGACCCCAACGTCGGCGGCGGGCGCAGGACGCTGTCGGCCGACGTCGAGCAGAACCCGTGGGCGGGGCTCGACGTCACGAAGGTCGAGGGCGGCCGCGTGTGGCGCGCGGCGCTCGTCGACGGGCCGGTGGAGGTGGGGAGGACCTACCCGGCGTCCCATACGCGCATGCCCGACGGGACGCTCAGCCCGGGGCTCAACCGGTACGAGGCGTGCCTCGAGTTCTCCCACGGCGGCGTGACCAGGTATTACGCGGGGGGCGCCGGCGTGTTCGATTCCGTCGAGCCGATCCTGGGCGTCTTCTGGGGGCTCATCTGGTTCAGCTCGGCGCCGGACGACGGGTACCGCGTCGAGCAGATCGTGGCGACCTACAGGAACGGAGGCTGGGGATGAGCGCGCACGCATTGCAGAAGCAGGACGTCGACGCGAAGATCGCGGGGTGGCTCGCGGCCGTGGCGCGCGTCTCGCCGGAGGGCTTCACGCCCGTCGAGCGGTTCGACGACGTGCCGGCCCAGGCGCGCGCGGAGTCGTTCTACTGGTGCGACTCCATCTTCCGTGACGAGCTCAACCCGCACGGCGAGGCCGTGAAGGCGCGCCACGCGTTTCATGCCGCCACGGACGATACGCCCGACCTGCTCCGCCACGAGTACGCCGCGGGCGGGCTCGGGCTCACCGTCATCGAGGGGCGCAATTTCATTCTCGTCCAGGTCGATCGCGCGACCCTCGATATCCTCTCTCTCTGCGGTCCAGACCGCGCCGCCGCCGTGCGCCGGGTGGCCGAGGCGCTCTTCAATACGGGCGTGGAATCGAGCGCGGTGGGCATTCCGGTGACCTCCAGCCCGGCGGCCTGCCTGGACGCCGCCGGGACACAGGAGCTCGAGGAAGGGACGGTGCTTTCGAGCAATCCGGCCGTGGACCCGGATCTCCTCACCTGCTGGAAAGACCGCACGGAGTGCGGTGTTCAGGGCGGAAGGCTCTACTTCCTCTGTTACAAGAAATCATCCCAGCGCGTGGGGTTCGCGAACGCGTGGCAATGGTTCGACGACCGGAGGGTCGGGGTCGGGTGAGGCGGGGGTAGGCGCGGAGCGCGCGGGAAAGCGCGGGGACGCGCCGGAACGTGCGAGAACGTGGATCACCGCTGCGCCGGTATTGCGTCTGCGCGCCGCGCGCGGGATGTTGCGCGCGTGGCGGGACCACAGGCACCCAGGATCCTGATCTTCCCAGGCGGCCCCTCGGGCGCTGCGCAGGCGCTCGCCGCGGCGCGCGGCTATGTCGCGGTCCCGGCGCGGGACGTCGAGGCCGGGCTGGATCTCCTGGCGACTCAGCCGTTCGACGTGGCCGTGCTGGCGGACGAGGGGCCGCTCGAGGACACGCTCGCGCTCTGCCGGCGGCTGCGCGCGGCGCCCGGGGGCGATCGCGTGGCCGTGGTCGCCGTCACCGGGAGCGCGGGCGCGACCGCGGCGCTGCTCGAGGCGGGCGCGACGGTCGTGGCGGCGGCGCTCGAGCCGTCGATCGCCATCCAGCTCGACGCGGCGGTGTGGTGGGTGCGGCGGCCGTCGGCGCACGTGGCCGACCGGGCGCCCGCGGAGCGCGCGCTGCTCGAGCGGGCCGCGCGCTCCTTCCGCGACGCGTCCGCGGAGGTGATCGGCCTGCTCGTGTGGGACGCGGCGGGGGGCGTGCTCGACGCGAACGACGCGTTCCTCGGCATGGTGGGCTTCGCGCGGGAGGACGTCGAGGCGGGGCGCCTCAACTGGATGGCGATCACGCCGCCCGAGCACCGCGCCGCGGACCAGCGCGCCCTCTCGGAGGTCCTGAAGAACGGCGTCTGCCCGCCGTTCGAGAAGGAGTTCCTGGCCCGCGACGGGCGGCGCGTGCCCGTCCTCATCGCGCCTGCGCTGGTCGAGGGGGCGCGCGATCGCGGCGTCTGCTTCGCCTTCGACATGAAGGCCCGCAAGGCGGCGGAGGACGCGCTCCGGACGAGCGAGGAGCGCATGCGGCTCGTCGTGCGCGCCACGAGCGACGCCTTCTGGGACTGGGATCTCTCGTCCGGGCGCGTCACCGGCAGCGAGCGCATGCGGAGCTTCTATGGCACGGGCGGCGCCGACATCGAGGAGGACGCCGTGTGGTGGTTCGAGCGGGTCCACCCCGAGGATCGCGATCGCGTGATGAACGGGCTGCGGCGCGCGATGGAAGGGGACGAGGGCACGTTCGAGCTCTGGTACCGGTGCCTGCTCGCGGACGGCAGCTACGCCGACGTCCACGACCGGGGCATCGTGCTGCGCGACGCGACCGGCAGGGCGTACCGGATGCTCGGGGCCGTGTCCGACGTCACGGAGCGCCGGCAGATGGAGACGCGGCTCCAGCTCGCCGATCGCATGGCCTCGCTCGGCACGCTCGCGGCCGGGGTGGCGCACGAGATCAACAACCCCCTCGCGTACATGGTCGCGAACGTCGATTTCGCGCGCAAGGAGCTCCGCGCGAAGGGGGCCGGCGCGCGCCTCGACGCGCTCCTCTCGGCGCTCGACGAGGCCGCGGAGGGCGGCGCGCGGGTACGGCACATCGTGGGCGGCCTGAAGACGTTCTCGCGGGCCGACTACGGCGAGCTCGGCCCGGTCGACGTCGACCCGGTGATCCAGCTGGTGCTGCGGATGGCGCAGCAGCAGATACGGAGCAAGGCGCGGCTCGTCCTGGAGCTCCGCCCGGTGCCGGCCGTCCACGCGAACGAGGCGCAGCTCGGCCAGGTGATCCTGAACCTGCTCGTGAACGCCGCCCAGGCGCTGCCCGAGGGGAAGGTGTCGGAGAACGAGATCCGGATCTCCACCGCCCCCGCGCCGCCCGGCCGCGTGTGCATCGAGGTGTGCGACACCGGGCCTGGGATCGCGCCGGAGCTGCGGAGCCGCATCTTCGACCCGTTCTTCACGACGAAGCCCATCGGGGAAGGGACGGGGCTCGGGCTCGCGATCTGCCACGGCATCGTGACGAGCTTCCGGGGCGAGATCGGCGTGGAGAGCGAGGTCGGCAAGGGCGCGTGTTTCCGCGTGCTCTTGCCTGTCCATGACCATCGCGCGGGGACAGGCGAGGAGCGCAACGCCGGCTCGGGCGGGGCCTCGGACGAGCTTCCCGAGGAGGCGGCTCAGTAGGCGCTCCGCCGTCCTTGGCGGACGGGCTCTGTCAGGCGGCGCGCCGGTCCGTGCTCCGGCGCGCCGCGGGGCCGCTCCGCGGGACCGACCGCTTGCCAGGGCCGCGGCGTTCGCTCAAGTTGCGTCACCGGCCCCATGAACACTCGATCGGTCAGGGCCGCAGCTGGGCTGCTCGGCGGGGCGGCAGAAGAAGCGCGCCGCGCGGCGCAGTCCGGTCGTGAGGTTCGGTCATGATCGAGAAAACTGGCCGCATCCTGGTCGTCGAGGACGATCTGGATATCAGGAGCATTCTTACGCAGCTCCTCGTGTTCGAGGGGTACGACGTCGAGGAGGCCGCGGACGGCGCCGAGGCGCTCGCGCTGCTGCGTCGGGACGCGCCGCCCGCGCTGATCCTGCTCGATCTGATGATGCCAGTCATGGACGGGTGGCAGCTCCGCGCCGAGCTCCAGCGCGACCCGTCGCTCGCGTCGATCCCGGTGGTGATCGTGTCCGCCGACGTGCGGGTCGAGCAGGAGGCGTCGCGGCTGCGCGTAGCGGGCCTGCTGAAGAAGCCGCTCCAGATCGAGCCGCTGCTCGAGCTGGTCCACCGCATCTGCGGCGCGCCGGCGCGGTGAGCCGGGCGGGGCGCTACCTGACCGGCTGCGCCGCGGCGGGCGCCTTCCCCTCCGCGAGGCGGCCGGCGCCGTGCTCGTGGAAGTACTCCGTAAGCCGCCTGTCGGCCTCGTCCCCGAAGAGGAGCTCGCACGCCTCGCGGAGGCCGGGCGACCTCGCGAGCGCCTCGCGGCGGAGCAAGAGCGAGATCTTCGTGCGCCGCCGCAGGAAATCATCGAGCTTCGCGATCATCTCGTGCTTCGCGGCGTGGGCGACCTCGCAGCGCAGGTCGTCCGCCCCTTCGAACAGCGGCTCGGCCACCCTCGGATCGCGCTGGATGTCCTCGAGCAGCCCGATCGCCTGCGCGCCATAGCGGCGCCATAGCCGCGTGCTGAGCGCCTCCGAGGCGCGCGGCGGCGTCAGCGCGTCGAGATCGAGGGCGCGCGCCTTGTGAAAGAACTCTTTACGAAGCGCCTCGCCAGGCTCGCCATACCAGCGCTGCGCAGGGCGGGGCAGCGCGACGCCGAGCCCCTGCACGGCGGCGCAGACCTCGTCGCCCACGTTGATGCAATCGGTGAGCTTGCCGCCGAAGATGCTCACGTGGGCCTGCGCCCCGTCCACCTCGAGGGCGTGCTTGCGCGAGAGCTGCAGCCAGTCCTCGCCGTCCCCGCCGCCCTCGACGGCCAGGGGGCGCACCCCGCAGCGCTCCGCGATGACGTCGGCCTCGGTCAGCGGGCGAGGCAGGTTGAGGCGCTTGTTGATGTTGGAGAGCACGAAGCGCCGGTCCTCGGGCGTCACCGCCGCGCGCGGGCCCTCGACGCGGGTGTCGGTCGTGCCGATGCACGTCCTCGATCCCATCGGGATCACGAAGAACAGCCGGCCGTCGTCCGCGAAGAACGTGAGCACCCGCCGGCTCGCGGTGAGCCGATCCACGATGAGGTGGATGCCCTTCGAGAAGATGTGGCGGTGCCTCGTCCGCTGGCCCGTCAGCTCGTTGTGCGCGTCCACGAACGGCCCGCAGGCGTTGACGAGCACCCGCGACCGGATGGAGATGTCCCTGCCCGACAGGACGTCTCGGGCGCGCGTGACCCACGCGCCCCCCTCGCGCCGCGCGCCGAGCGACTCGACGTAGTTGGCCGCCCGCGCGCCGTGATCGAGCGCCGCGCGCACGAAGCCCCAGACGAACCGCGCGTCGTTGTCGACAAGGTACGCGTCGGAGTACTCGAATCCTCCGTCGCAGCCGTCCAGGTTGACGATCGGCTCCTCCCGCGCGATCGCCCGGCGGGAGAGCAGGCGGGGGATGCGCGTGAAGAAGCTGCCGATGATCCAGTAGAGCCAGGTGCCCAGGAAGAGCTTGAAGAGCCCGTGGCGGAAGCCCCGCTCGTGCGCGGCGTAGAACCGGATCTCCTGCACCGACGACGGGTAGCTCCTGAGGAGGAGGTTCCTCGACGTGCAGAGCTTCCGCACGAGCGGAAACTCGAAGCTCTCCATGTACTTGATGCCGCCCCAGGCGAGGTTCGACGACTCCTGGCTGGTGAATCCGGCGAAGTCGCCCCGATCGATCAGCGCGACCTTCGCCCCCCGCGCGGCGAGGGCCGCGGCCGCGACCGCGCCGTTGATCCCGGCGCCGAGGACGAGGACGTCGAACGTGTCGCGGCTCAAGCTGTCGATGTTCGTGGCCCGCAGCATCGATGGCGATCCGGCGAAGGCGCGGCCGGCGCGCGCCCCCATCTGCTCTATCACGTCCCCGTCGCCTCGGGGCGGCAGATGGCGCTCGCGACGTCTCGCTCAGCCCATCAGCCCATCGGCCCAGCTGCCCTCCTCGCCGCGGTACGCCTCGGACGACGGCGCCGGCAGGACGCGGCGCGGGCTGCTCTTCGCCGCGGCGGCGTGGCCGGTGTGGAGGTGCTGCCAGCGCGCCATCTTGGTGTAGACGCCGCCCCGCCGCAGGAGCTCTCCGTGCCCGCCGTGCTCGACGATGCGGCCGCGCTCCATCACGAAGATCTGGTCGCAGTCGACGACCGTGCTCAGGCGGTGGCTCATCAGGACGATCGTCCGCTTCCCCTTCAGGGCCCGCAGCGCCTCGCCGATGGTCCGCTCGTGCTCGGCGTCGAGCCCGTCGGTCGGCTCGTCGATCACGAGGATGGGCGCGTCCGTCAGCAGCGCGCGCGCGATCGCGATGCGCTGCCGCTGCCCGGTCGACAGGTTGAGCCCGCCGTCGGCGATCGCCGTCCGGTAGCCGTCCGGCAGCGCCTCGATGAAGCCGGCCGCCCCCGCCATCTCGGCCGCCCTCCGGATCTCCGGGTCGGTCGCGGAGGGGCGGCCGTAGGCGATGTTCTCGGCGATCGTCGCCGGCAGGAGGATGCTGTCCTGGAGGACGAGCGCGATGTGCCGGCGCAGGTCGGCCACGCGGACCGCGCGCGTGTCGATGCCGTCGAGCCGCAGCGCGCCGCAGGTCGGGTTGTGGAAGCGCGGCAGCAGGCCGAGCAGCGTCGTCTTGCCGGCGCCGACCGAGCCCACGAACGCGACCATCTCGCCCGGCCGGATCGTCGCGTCGAGCCCGCGCAGCACCGGGTGGCCCGGGCGGTACTCGAACCCGACGCCATCGAGCGAGAGCGCGCGCGGCTGGGGCGGGAGGCTGGCCGCGTCGTGCCTGTCGACGACCGCCTGGTCGCGGTCCAGCACCTCGAAGACGCGCTGCGCGCCCGCGACGCCGCCCTGCACCGCGGCGCCGGCGCCGGTCAGCTTGCAGAGCGGGTCGTAGAGCATGCCCAGGTACCCGAGGAACGCCGTCAGCGCGCCGAGCGTCATGCCGGCCTCGCCCCCGCCCGCCCGGGCCTGGACGATGAGGTAGCCGCCGTAGCCGAGCACCAGCGCGCCGCCGAGCCCGAGGATCGAGCCCATGGCGAGCGTGTGGCGGAGCTCGTCGTGGTGGAGCCGGAGCCACGCCTTCACGCTGTTGCGCAGCGTCGTGTGGAAGCGCGCCTCCTCGTCCGCCTCGCGGCCGAACGCCTGGACGAGACCGATCGACGCCATCGAGCGCTGGACGGACGTCGCGAACTCGCTCTCGACCTCCTTCGCCTCGGTGCACTTCTTGTGCAGCACGCGCCCGAACCTGACGTTCGTGAGGAGGAGCGGCGGGACGACCGCGAGCGCGAGCAGCGTGAGCTCCAGGCTGCGCGAGGCCATGATGCAGATCATCACGGCGAGCGTCAGCGCGCTCCCCATCACCGCGACCGCCACGTTGAGGATGCCGTGGAACCCGGAGGCGTCCTGGTTGAGCCGGTAGAGGGCGTCCCCCTGCGGCTGCGCCCGGTGATAGCCCATATGGAGCGCCTGGAGCTTCCGGTACACGTCGCGCCGCACGCGCGTGAGCCCGCCATAGCCGATGCGGAACGTGAGCAAGGCGCGGCCCATGCCCACGAACTCCTGCGCCACGCGGAGGACGAGCGTGATCGCCGCGAGCCCGAGGACGCGGCCGAGCAGGCTGTCCGGGAGCGGCGCGAGCAGGATGCGATGGACGAAGTCCCCCGTGCGCGGGCCGGTCGAGATGAGATCCACGATCACGGCGACGGGCCACACCTGGAGCAGGCTGATCGCGATCGAGGCGCAGACCAGCACGGCGAGCGCCGCGATGCGCGCCCACTCGCCCTTGAAATAGGCGCCCACCCGGAGGAAGAAGCGGACCCGCTCCGCGCCGGCCGGCTGGCTGGGCGCGGCGCGCGCGGCGGTCAGCTGCGTGGTCGTCCGAGGAGAATGCCTCGACAACCTGACCCTGCCTTCGCGCCGAGGCGAAGGATGATAGTGCTTGCGGTGAGCCGGTGCGCTCATGGTTCGCTGAGCTCTCTCCTGTCTACGGCTGAGGTGGTCGTCGGCGGCCCATCTCGGGCCCGGCCTGACGATCCATCGGTTACGACCAGTAGCGAGGTATCGCCGCTGGTGTAACAGCCCAACGCGGACGCGCTCGACGCGAGTGCCGGAGACGAGGTTGGCGTTTGCTGATTTGCTGCGCGGTTGTCCGGGACTCCAGGGCCGGCGACGCCGGCGCGGCCAACGGCACAGGCCGACGGCGCGGCCGGCTCTCCGCGCCTACCCGCGAGTCCGGCTCTCGCGCCGCGCGAGCCTCCGGCCGAGGGCGCGCGCCGGCCCGAGGTCGAGCTCCGCCGGCGCGTGATCCGCGCTCGCCCGAGGCGGGCCGTCGCGCTGCGCGGCCCTGCCCGTCGGATCCATCTCCGCGCGGGCGGGGGCCTGGACGAGGACTCCATGGCCGGCGAGGGAGCCGAGCGTCGCCGTGAGCGTCGCGCGCTGCGCTCCCTCGACCGCGGACGGCGAGCAGAACACCGAGGCCACCTTGCCGGCGAGATCTCCCGAGGGCTGCCTCGATCCGTCGAGGAAGCGCCGGATCTCCGCGCACATCGCGCCATAGCGCGCAGGCGAGCCGATGGCGATGCCGTCCGCCCAGAAGAGGTCGTCTTGCTGCGCCAGCGGGACGGAGGCGAGGTGTCCCCGCGCGGCGCGGATCCGCTCATTCGCCGCGCTCCACCGGTCCTCGATCACCGTCAGATCGGCGACGCGCCGGAGCCGCACGGTCGCTCCGGCCTGCCTGGCGCCCTGCGCGACGGCGGCCGCGAGCGCGGCCGTGTCGCCATAGCGGGAATAGAAGATCACGGCCACGTTCATGCCGAGCGCGCATGCAGCCCGCATACCGCCGTGATCCCATGGCCGGAGCGCTCCATGCCATGCCCGATGAGCCCGCCGTGCGCCCCGTCATGGCATCGTCGAGAACGGCGTGAGGGGCAGGCTGGCAGGCCCCGCAGCCGTGGATGACGCATGGCGCAGAGCGCGCGTCGCGATTCAAATTGCGCGTCGCGGCTCCACGGCTTATGGGTCCTTTGATGGTCCGGAGCGGATTGCGCAGGGGCGGCGTCGATGTCCCGTGCGCCCCCGGAAGGGGGTGCGGCGCGGAGCGGGGCGATCCGCCGGCCGCGCCGCCGTGCCCTCCGGGCGCGATGGGGCGGAGGCTCGCCGAGCAGGGCCCCTCTCGACGGAAGACGATCTTCATCGTCGAGGACGACCAAGGCGTCTGCGATGCTCTCGTGACCGTCCTGTGCGATGAGGGATACGATGTGATGACGGCCGTGGACGGCGCGGACGCGCTGGCCAGGCTCCGCGAGGCGCCGACGCCGGCGCTCATCGTGCTCGATCTGATGATGCCCGGGATGGACGGATACGCGTTCCGCGCAGAGCAGCTGCGCACGCCGGCGATCTCCGACGTCCCCGTGGTCGTGCTGACGGCGGGGGCGGCGCCGCGGGCGACGGAGCTCGGAGCGGTCGACATCCTGAAGAAGCCCGTCGATCTCGTCGCGTTGCTCGACGTGGTCGGTCGCAACACCTGAGTCGGCGCCGGGACGCCCGAAACGAACATCGCTGAGAGCGCGGCGCGACGGACGCGTTACAGCGCTCGTTTCTGCTTGCCGGGGCGGCGGTGCGTGCGTCATACGCAGCTCACCGCACGCGGTCGACAAGGGGCGTGATCATGGCGATGGCCCGGCGAAGCCTCCTTTGCAGCGTATCCATGTTCAGCCTCGCCGCGCTCCCCGGACTGTCGGGCGGCTGGGGCGCCGCGCCGGACGGCGACGCGCCTTTGCCGGCGTCGGGGGACGCTCCGTCGCCGGCCAGCGAGCTGTCGAAGGCGGTATTCCAGCACGGCGTGGCGAGCGGGGATCCGCTGCCCGATGCCGTCATCCTCTGGACGCGCGTGACGCCGGGCAAGGCGGGCCCGGTGGCGGTGACATGGCAGATCGCGCTCGACGCCGGCTTCAGCCGGATCGTGGGCACGGGGGCGCTCCTGACGGACGAGGAGCGCGATCACACGGTCAAGGTCGACGCCGGCGGGCTCGACCCAGGGAAGACCTATTATTACCGGTTCATCGCCCTCGGCGGATCGTCGCCCGTCGGGCGCACGAGGACGGCGCCGCGCGGCCGCGCGGGGCGGCTGCGCTTCGCCGTCGCGTCGTGCGCGAGCTATGCGCACGGGCTGTTCCACGGGTACCGGCGCATCGCCGCGCGCCTCGACCTCGACGCGGTGATCCACCTCGGCGATTACATCTACGAATTCGGCGCTGGCCAGTACGGGAGCGCGCGGCATTACGAGCCCGCGCACGAGATCGTGACGCTCGCCGACTACCGCGCGCGTTATGCCCAGTACCGGCGCGACAGGGACCTCCAGGCGGCGCACCAGCAGCACCCGTTCATCACGGTCTGGGACGACCATGAGCTGGCGAACAACACCTGGAAGGGCGGCGCGGGGAACCACGCGTGGCCTGCCGAGGGGTCGTGGGAGGAGCGCAGGGCGGTCGCGCAGCGCGCCTACGCGGAGTGGATGCCGAGCCGCGAGCATCCCCGCGATGCCGCCCGCATCTGGCGCGCGCTGCGCTACGGCGATCTCGTCGACCTCTTCCTGCTCGACACGCGCTCCTGGGGGCGCGACCGGCAGGCCGACCCGAGCGACCGCGCGGCGATCGAGGCGCCGGCGCGGACGATGCTCGGGCGCGATCAGGAGGCGTGGCTGCGCGCGGAGCTCGCGGGCTCGACGGCGGCGTGGAAGGTCATCGGCCAGCAGGTGCTGATGGGCCAGCTCCCGCAGGACCTGAACACGGACGCGTGGGACGGGTATCCGGCGGCGCGCCAGCGCTTCTTCGAGCTCCTCGACGAGGAGCGCGTGCGCGACGTCGTCGTGCTCAGCGGCGACACCCACGCGTCGTGGGCGATCGATCTCGCGCCGGCGCCGCTCGATCCGGCGCGCTACGACGCCGCGACGGGCCGGGGCGCGCTGGCGGTCGAGATCGCGGTGCCGGGGATCACCTCCCCGTGGCTGACCGAGGAGCAGGCCCGGGCGGTCGAGCCGCTGGTCCTCGCGAACCCGCACGTCAAGTACGCCGACCTGTGGCGCCGCGGGTACGTGGTCCTCGACGTGACGCCGGAGCGCGTGCAGGGCGCGTGGTTCCTGTACGATGCGCCCGAGCGCCCGGAGGTCGACGAGGTGTTCGCCGCGGCGTTCGCCGCGCGCCGCGGCGAGAGCCACCTGCGCCGCGAAGAGGCGGCGGCGCCCGCCATCGACGACCCGCCGGAAGCCGCGCCTCGGGTCAGCTGACCTGGAGCCGACGTGCGGCGGGCCCGCGAAGCCCGCGATATCACGCGGGTTCTCCGCCGGTTGGTGGTAAGATCCGTCCCAGCGATATGCTGTGCGGGCGTTCTGCTGGTCCTGTCGCGAGCCTCTGGCTCGCCGTCGCCGCGATCGGGTGTGCGGGCGAGCGTCCGTCGCAGCCCGAGGGGTGGAACAGCGCGGTGGCGCTGCGACCGGCGCGCGATCTCGACGCGAGCCCGGGGGTGCTCGAGGTCGATCTGACGGCGCGGGTCGAGGACGTGGAGATCGTGGCCGGCAAGAAGACGCCGACGTGGACCTACAACGGCGGGCTCCCCGGCCCGCTGCTGCGCGCCAGGGTGGGCGATCGCGTGATCGTGCACCTCCGCAACGAGCTGCCGGCGCCCACGACGGTCCACTGGCACGGCGTGCGTCTGCCGGCGGAGATGGATGGCGCGCCGGGGCACAGCCAGCCCGAGACGCCGCCGGGCGGAGGCTTCACGTACGACTTCGTGGTGCCGGACGCGGGGCTCTACTGGTACCACCCGCACGTCGACTCCGCGGTGCAGGCGGGCAATGGCCTCTACGGCCCGCTGCTGGTCGAGGATCCGGACGAGCCCGCGGCGCTCGGCGACGAGCTCGTGCTCGTGCTCAGCGACGTCAGCCTGCGCGACGACGGCTCGCTCGAGGACCCGGAGGCGGGCGGCAACCTCGGCACGCTGTTCGGGCGCGAGGGCGACCTCCTGCTCGTCAACGGGCGCGTCAACCCGGTGATCGGGGCGCGCGCCGGGCTCAGGCAGCGATGGCGCATCGTCAACGCGGCCAAGTCCCGTTATTACCAGCTGCTGATCACGGATCACCGCTTCACCCGCATCGGCGGCGACGGCGGGCTCCTCGAGCATCCGGTCGAGGAGGACAGGATCCTGCTCACCCCCGGAGAGCGCGCCGACGTGCTCGTGACGCCGCGCGGGGCGCCGGGCGCGACGCTCTCGGTGCGCTGGGTGCCCTACGATCGCGGCTACGGCGCGACCTTCGGGAGGCCCGAGGTCGAGGCGTTCCGGCTGCGCCTCGCGGACGAGCCCCTGGCCGAGGAGGATCCGCTCCCCGCGATCGCGCGGGGCATCGAGGCGCTCGACACGGCGGCGGCGAGGCGCGTCGATCTGCAGCTGACGCGGGAGGAGGGCCAGGGCGACCTCGTGATGGGCATCAACGGCGTGCCCTCCTGGGAGGCGGAGCCGCTCGTGGCGGCGGTGGGTGAGACCGCGGTGTGGACCGTCGAGAACACGATGGAGTTCGATCACCCGTTCCACCTGCACGGCTTCTTCTTCCAGGTGCTCGGCGCCGATGGCCAGCCGGTGAGGCCGTTCGCGTGGAAGGACACGGTGAACGTGCCTGTCGACGGCGCGGCGCGCTTCGCGGTGCGTTACGACAACCGGCCTGGCATGTGGATGTTCCACTGCCACATCCTCGATCACGCCGACGCGGGCATGATGGGGATGCTGCAAGTCTTGCGATGAGCGCGATGAGAGCGGTGAGCGCGGCGGCGGGCGAAGGCGGCGAAGCGCGCGGAGCAGGACGCGCGGGGTGAGCGGTGCGCGGGTCGGGTTGATACCAGCGCTGTAGAAAAACAGGGGCTCTGTCGGTATCTCGCACAACACAGCACCTCCGCCGCGGTGGGAGCGGGCTGCGATGCGCGGACAGGCATGATCCCGAGACGGGGACGCCCTGGATCGGGTAGGATGCGAGCGTGGTAGATCTCGATGCGATCTCGGACCGAACCTACGTGGCTGCGGGGGCGGACTTCGCGTTCGTGATCACCCGGCGGGGGCGGGTCATCACCAAACGCGTGCCGCGCGACATGCCCAGGGAGGGCCGCAGCCAGATCGTCGAGGCGGCGCTGAGCCTCGGGGAGCGAGGGCGGCTCGGGTGCGTCGAGCTGCGGCGCGAGGATCTGGTGCCGTACGGGGGCGCGGCGCCCGTCGACGTGTACTTCGGCGTGGCCGCCGAGGCGATCCTCTGCGTGGTGATGCCCACGTGGGCGGACCGGCGGGACGTGGCGTCTGCGATCGAGCGCGGCCTGCGTGCCATCGACGAGGGGACCCCGGCGGCGCAGCAGCCGATCCGGAGCGCGCCGCGGCGCACCCGGTCGCGGCCGCGGGGGGAGGCGGTGCCTGCCTCGGCGCGCCGCCCGGTCGGTGAGGTGCGCGAGGTGCCGCCGGCCATCTGCGGGGCCGCGGTCGTCTGCGAGGCGCCGGCCCCGGCCTCCAGGCGCCCGCCGCCGCCGTCGCCGCCGGCCCGCAAGCGGAGCGCGGTCGCGGGGCTGGCCCTCCTCGCCAACGGGGGGCCGCCGCGGTCGCTGGCGCGCCCGGTCGCGCTGCGCGAGGCGCCGGCGTCGCCCGGGGCGCCGGCGCGGCCGGCCGGGTCGCTGCCGGACATCCGCATCGGCGAGGCGGCGCTCGGGCGCGAGAGCCTCGACGCCATCGGGCGAGAGCTCGGCGGGGCGTGGCCGTCGGCGCCCGAGATCCGCGTCGGCGCGGCGTCGGCGTCGGCGGGGGAGGGGGACGCGGCGGCGATCGGGGTGGAGATGCCGGAGCCGGCGCGGGTGGGATCGATGCCGGAGGCGGTGCGCCTCGAGCTGGTGAGCATCAGCCGCGAGAGCCTGATGGAGATCGCGGCCGAGGAGGGGCGCATGGCGGCGGCAGGGCCGAGGCCGTGGGTGCCGCTGGTGCGGCCCGCGCAGGTCACGCGGCCGTGGGAGGCGTCGCCTGAGGACGAGGGGCGAATGGGAGAGGCCGAGAGGGGGGCCGGCGAGGCGGGATGAAATCTCTGCGCTAGAGACGATACCCCGGATCGCGCGGCAGCTTGCCGTCGACGCGAAGCACCTTGACGTCATTCCCCGCCGCAGACGCGCGAACGAACCCGATCGCCCCGTCCACCCTGCCCACGATCCAGACGACCGTGGCCGCGTTCGACACGCTCTTCGGCGGACCGGATTGGCCACGGATCTTGCGATCGATCCAGTAGAGACCCACCTCTTCGGGTGACATGCCGAGGACCGCCTCGTCGAAATCGATGCGCTCCGGAGCAGCCCTGGGATAGGTGACGGGCACCAGCAGCTTCCCGTTCACCATGACCTGGTTGCCCATGTACGCGCGCTTCAGATCTCCAAACGAGATCCCCGCCGCGGGGAAGCTCTTCGAAACGACGATCGCCAGAGGTCCCAGGTCTCCCGCGCCGTACGTCTCCTCCGGCGCTGCCGTGACCACCGCCGCGAACACCAACGCGCACGACGTCAAGAGGGTTCTTCGTGCGATCATGCTAGAAACTCCACGCGGCCTGCGTGATGAATTGATCCAGATCGATGCTCTTCTCTTTCAGGTAGGGCATCCATACATGCACGCCCACGACCTTCAGCACGACGTTCTCCGTGGGGCGTATGTTCAAGCCCCCGACGATATCGCACGCCTCGTACACGAAGCTGGATTTGCCCGCGCGGTCGTATTCGAAGCCGACCCAGGGCATGATGCCGTACCAGGGCAATCGATAACCCGTTTGAAAGTAGAAGCCCCAGCCACGGTTGTCAGGGGTCCATGTCCCTGGCGTAATGCCAGGAGGCCGGTGGTCGTCGTCGTAGCGTACATCGTGCATGATGTACTCGCTCTGGAACAGGAAGCCTCCCCAGGTGTACTTGAGATCTGCGGCCAGGCCGAGCTCGTCGTACCTCGCGGTGATCGGGAAGCTGGTAACAAACGTGTCGTCCTCCAGCGTCGTGACCTGCCCGGCGTCGGTGTAGCGGCCCTTGTAGCCCGATGTGCCGACGGCGACGTTGCCGAACGGAGTGTCTTGCCGTAGCCAGAGGCGCCAGCCAACCGCCTTGTTGTTGTCCAGGTCCATGTAGCTGTCGACCGGGCCACGGCCGTTCGACAGCGTAAGGTGGTACCCTACCTGCGTGTCATTGATGCCATGACTTCCATAGGCTTCGATGCCGGTTTGTCGCTGGGGCAGCCACTCGGAGCCGACGATATAGGGGCGCGTGGCGCTCAGGATGACGGGTGTCCCGTGGTCCACGTTCCAGATCCCATACGGGGTAAGCCACTGTCCGAGCCGGACGTTGAAGAGAGGATGGGCGGCGTATTCGAGCCACGCGCGCTCGATGATCACCCCGCCCACCTTCTTCGGCCGATTGAAGTCGGTGTAGTCTGGAAAGGCGGCGCCGATACGGGCGCTCTGGAACGTCGCCGGGTCGGTCACGATCGCCCCGTCCGGCAGGTAAGTGAAGCGGAGCTCGATCAAGGAGCGGAACTTCTTGCCCAGGTTGGAGTCGAGGTAGACGTTGAGATTGCCGACGTAGAACGTCGGGTTCGGGCCCACTCCGGTCAAGGCCCCGGACGTCTTCTTGTCGCTGAGCAGCGCGGCGAAGGTGAAATCAGCGAAGCCGTAGACGCTGAGCTTGGTCTCTCCGGAGGTGAGCTCCTCCGCGACCTCCTCGCCGGCCAGCGCTTGAGCGACCGATTCTCCGTCGACTCCCGGCGCAGCGCCCGCGTCGACCGGGCCGGCAGCCCCTGCCTGTGGAGGCGCCGCGGCGCTCGAAGCCGGGCTGGCCGCCGGCGAAGGTGTGTTTGCTGCGCCCGGCTCTGCGCTCGCGGCAGGTTGAGCCGGAGGCGCCGGCTCCGGAGATTGAACGGCGCCCGAGCCGTCCGGTGCCGGAGCCGGTCCGGAGGGGGCCGCCGGACCCGTGGCCTCCGCAGGCGTCGGAGCTGCTTGTGCCGCCGCGAACGACGACCCGAGCGACAGCGCGGAGGAGACGGCGAAGGCAAGGTGAACGGGCACGCCGCGGGGTGCAACGGATCGCGTTCTCAATTGGGACAGCTCCCTTCCGCGACGCACTGGTATTGCTCGACTCCGTAGGCGGTAAAGTCGCAGCACACGGTGCCCGTGAAGCAATTGTTCGGCGAGAGCGTGCAGCCTTGAACCTGACACTTTTGCGTCAGCTGGATATTGCAGTACGTGGCCTCGGTCCCTGCGCAATCTGCGTCGCCGGTGCAGGGCTTCCCCGCGCCGATGGGCGGCCGGCGACAGTAGGACGGGGTGACCGTGAGGTCGCACATGGTTCCACCCGGGCAGTCGGCAGGGCCCTCGCACCCCTGGCTGGTGCAGTAGCCGCTGGTCCCCGAGGTGGCGTGACAGTAGCTGTACTCTGCTTCGGGGCAAGGCGTCGTCGCGGTGTCGCACGCCGCAGCCAGGCCGGCCGGGGTCGCCGTGCATGGCGCCCCGGCGGACGCCCTGCTGAACCCGGTCGCGCATTCGCACGCCCCTGTCGCTCCGGTCACCTCATTCTCGCCACACGCCGTGCAGGACGCCGCGGCGTCGGCGCGGCCATATCCGGCTTTGCAGACGCAGCCACTCGGCCCGATCTCCTCGTTCTCGCCGCAGCGCACGCAGCCCGCCGTCGTTGCAGCATAACCCTCGGCGCAGACGCAGACCTCCGAGTACTCCGACACGGATCTCACGGTCTGGCCAGGTCCACAGGGCTGTTCGCTGTCGTAGACGCAACCAAGGAACGAAAAAGCAACGGCATTGGCCATCAGAAAGACTCGACCCCATCGGCGTGACGCGGAGGGGGGAGGTCCATGCAGCAGTCTCGCAGACATCACGGCTCATTCCTTGTTGTTGGGTTCGTTGCACAGCCTTCGAACGCAGAGTTTGCAAGAGGAGTGATGCTCTCTGTTGTCGAGCCCACCGGAGGGCAGCCCGGCACCTGCCATCGTGGCTGGTCTGCCCAGGTCCCAGCGTCCCTTCCACTGCGGCCATGCCCCGAACCGCCCGCACATGGGCAATGCTACAGGGATCTGCAGCCAGTGGAAGGCCAATCTGCGCACCTCGGAGGGCGGCCCAGCGCAGCGCGACCCGAGCTCGCGCTGCGCTCCGCGGATCCGGGCGGCCTCTCACGGGCGTCGAGCGGGACAGCCTCGGCGCCGGCGTGAGCGGTTGTGTTACACGTGGAGCGGCGGTGCGCCCAGCATCCGACGATACTCCTTGTCCGGCGTCGCGCTCGACGACGCCCGGCTGTTCGCCGAGGCCCAGGAGGCGATCCGCCGGCTTCGCCGTGTTTTCACCATCCGGACACCCGGGAGCCGCCGCGCTCGCCCCGGGCCGGCCGGCGTGACGTCACCCGGTCCGGGGCGCGTACGCTGCCGGATCGCTCGGGGGTCGGTGAGCGTCATTGTGGATTGCTTGACAACCTGATGGGCCTTCGCACGATTCCTCATCGTGAGGGAGCATGCGTACCGGACCCGACGATCACACGGAGCCAGGCGCGCTCGTCGTCGAGCACGCCCGCCACCCGGGGCCGGGCGAGCCCGCGGAGCGCGCTGAGCGGGCGGGTTTCGGGCCGCACAAGGCCGCCTCGGGCTGCCCGCCGGAGCAACGTACGGACGAGCTCGGGACGAAGAGCCCTCCGCCCGGGAGCGGCCGAGGAGCCCAGTCGAGCACGGTCGCGACCGACATCCCGACGGACATCGCTCGCAAGTGGCAGGAGATGACCGATCTCCTCGCGGAGATCCTGCGCGTCCCGGCCGCTCTGATCATGAGAATCGAGCCGCCGGAGATGGTCGTCTGCGTCTCCAGCGAGTCGAAGGGGAACCCCTTCGCGCCCAACGAGCGAGCGCGCCTCGGCTCCGGCCTCTACTGCGAGAGCGTGATGAAGACCCGAACGCCGCTGCTGATCCCTGACGCCCTGAAAGACGATCAGTGGAAGTCGAATCCGGACATCGAGCTCGGGTTGATATCCTATCTCGGCTTCCCGATCTCCTGGCCCACGGGGGATATCTTCGGGACGATCTGCGTGCTGGATGACCGCGCGAACCATTACAGCAAGGCCTACCAGGCGCTCATGGAGCAGTGTCGCGACGTGATCGAGATGGACTTGAAGTCCATCTTCGCCCTCGATGCTCGCCTGACAGAAGAGGCCCGGGCGAAAGAGCGGCTGGAGCAGCAGGTCGCCGAGCGCACCGCCGACCTGCGCCACGCCAACGCCCAGCTCAGGCGGAAGATCGGTGAGCACGAGCGGACGGAGGCGGCGTTGCGGAAGGTCGCGGAGGAGTGCAGGTGCGCGGAGGAGGCGTTGCGCACGAGCCAGGAGCTCCTGCGCGCCATCATCGACAGCTCGACGGCCATCGTCTCCGTCAAGGACATCGAGGGGCGCTACCTCCTCGTCAACCGCCGCTTCGAGGAGCTGTTCGGCGTCGCTCGCGAGGCCATCGTGGGCAAGAGGGACGATGACGTGTTCTCTCGGGAGCACGCCGAGGCGCTCCGCGCCTTCGACCGGCGGGCGCTCCTCGCCGGGACGGCGCTGAAGGACGAAGAGGTGGTGGCCGAGGACGACGGCGCGCACACCTATCTCACCATCAAGTTCCCTCTGCGCGACGTCGCCGGCGTCCCGTACGCGGTGGGCGGCATCTCCACGGACATCACGGAGCGCAAGAGGATCGAGGCGGAGCGCGCCCTGGTCCTGGAGCGCGAGCAGAGGGCTCGGACCGCCGCCGAAGCGGCGGTGCGGATGCGCGACGACTTCCTGTCGATCGCCTCCCATGAGCTCTATACCCCCATCGCGGGCCTGAAGCTCGCCGTGCAAGGCTTGATGCGCGAGGCGACGACGCTCCCCGCCGGCGCGACGAAGCTGGCCCGGATGGCCGAGCGGCAGTGCCAGCGGCTCGTGAGGCTCATCGAAGATCTGCTCAACGTGGCTCGGATCCAGGCTGGCAAGCTCGAGCTGAAGCTGGGAGACGTCGATCTCCGGGCGCTCTCGCAGGAGGTCGTGGAGCACTTCGACGTGGAGCTGAAGCAGGCAGGAAGTACGGTGAGCTGGCGGGCAGACGCTCCCGTCGTGGGTGTGTGGGACAGGGCCCGTCTGGAGCAGGTGGTGACGAACCTGGTGCTGAACGCCATCAAGTATGGAAGGGGCAGCCCGATCGAGATCAGCGTCGCGGCCGAGGGGGAGGTGGCCAGGCTGGTCGTCGCCGATCGCGGCATCGGGATCGACGCGAGCTGCGCGCCGTACATCTTCGAACGCTTCGAGCGAGGCGTCTCGGCGCAGCACTACGGCGGTCTCGGCCTGGGGCTGTACATCAGCCGCCAGATCGTGGACGGCCATGATGGCTCGATCCGGGTCGAGAGCGAGCTCGGCGCGGGCGCTGCCTTCATCGTGGAGCTCCCCCTGCACCGGCGCCGCGACGCTCTGCCGACCGAGGTGTCTCCGCCGGCTGGAGGTCCCGATGAGCCTGCAGCATGATTCTCACGACGGTGTCTTGGTCGTCGACGACGACAGCGGATTTCGCGCCGTCGTGGAGGAGCTCCTGCAGGCATGCGGCTACGAGGTCGTCTGCGCGGAGAACGGCGCGGTGGCGCTGGAGCTGCTCCGCAGCGGCCTCCGCCCGAGCATCATCCTGCTCGACCTCATGATGCCGGAGATCAATGGCTGGGAGTTTCTCGCGCTCAAACGACGGGAGCCCGCGCTGGCGGACATCCCGGTGGCGATCCTGTCGGGCGTCGACGCTCTGGAAGCCAAGGCAGCCACCCTGGACGTGTGTGCGCTGCTCAAGAAGCCGATCGATCTCGACACCCTTCTCGCCGTGGTCGCGAAGACACGATGAGCTCGCGTCGGGGAGCTCGTTCGGCGCTCGAGACATTCACCCTCGCCGACCGGTGGCATCGAAGCGCGGAACCTCCGGGAGCTCCGGGGCATCGAGCCCCGCGAACGGATCGCGCCAGGCGTCGAGCTGCCACAGGCGCGCGTGCCAGGCCGCGACGCGCGGGTAGTCCGAGAGCGGCAGGCCGGCGAGATCCGCGAACGGAAGCACCGATGCCATCCGAAAGTCTGCATACGAAACCGCGCTCCCGACGAGCCAGTCCCTGCCGCTCAGGACCTGTTCGAGCAGCGCCGCCGCCTCGGCAAACCCCGAGAGCCCCTCCGCCACGAGGTCGTCGCGGATGGGACCGAGCCCGTAGCGCTGCTTCGTCACCCGCTCGAAGTGGACCTTGTCGCACGCGGCGACGAAGTTGTGCGTACCCCAGCTCAACCAGCGGATCATCTCCGGTTGCGCGGCGCCCGTGCGCCAGAAGTCCGAGCCCGTGAGCTGCGAGAGGCGGCACGCGATCGCGTCCGTCTCCCAGAGCGACTGGTCCCCCTCGACCAGGATGGGCACGCGCAGGTTCGGGTTCAGCGCTCGGAACTTCTCCTGCTGTGACGGGTCGAGAGGAGCCGCGTGGACGTAGTCCACGGGTGCATCGAGGTGGCGCGCCACGGCGACGGCGACCCGTGGATTCAAGTTTCGGCTGAAGTACAGTTTCATAGATCCTTTCTTCTTCCTCTCCGCCAACCCGGTCAATTCCTCGATGCATCGACGATGAGGCCGCCCTGAGTTCACCTCTCGCTGTCGAGCATCGCCATCATGGGCGCGGGGTAGCGGGCGCCGGCGATCTCCTCCGCAGGGACGGCGGCCTCGAGCTCGGCGAGGTCGGAGGGCGCCAGCGCGATCTCGAGGCCGGCGAGGGCATCGTCGAGCTGCTTCCGCGTGCGCGCGCCCATCGTCGGGATCACCGTGACGCCCTGCGCGGCGCCCTTGGCGCGGACCCAGGCGATCGCGAGCTGTACGGGGGTGACGCCGCGCCTCTCTGCGAGGCGAACGAAGGCGTCGACGAGGGCCTGGTTCTTCCGGGCGTTCTCGCCGGAGAAGCGCGGCATGTGGGCTCGCAGGTCGCCCGCGCCGGCCGGCTTGCTCCCGGCCAGCAGGCCGCGCGAGAGCACGCCGTACGCGGTGACCGCGACGCCGAGCTCGGCGAGCGCGGGGAAGATCGTCGCCTCGGGGCCTCGGCTCACGACCGCGTACTCGATCTGGAGGTCCACGATCGGGTGCACCTTCGCGGCGCGGCGGATCGTCTCCGCGCCCACCTCGGAGAGGGCGATGTGGCGGACATAGCCCGCCTTCACCATGTCGGCGATGGCGCCGATCGTGTCCTCGATCGGGACCGCCGGGTCCAGGCGCGCGGGCCGGTAGACGTCGATGTAGTCGACGCCGAGGCGCGACAGGCTATGGGCGAGGAAGCTCTTCGTCGCCATCGGACGGGCGTCGAAGCCGAGGAAGGTGCCGTCCGGCGCGCGCAGGCCGCCGTACTTCACGCTGAGCACGGCCTTGTCGCGCCGGTCCTTGATGGCCCGGCCGACGAGCATCTCGTTCTTGCCCATGCCGTAGAAGTCGCCGGTGTCGAGGAGGCTCACGCCCCGATCGAGCGCCGCGTGGATGGTCGCGATGCTCTCCGCCTCGTCGCTCTCGCCGTACCAGCTGCCCCCGCCCATGCTCATGCAGCCGAGGGCGAGGGGGAAGATGGAGGGGCCAGTTTTGCCGAGCTTGGTGGTGTTCGTCGTCGTCATGCCGTCACCCTAGGCGCTCGCGTTTCATTGCTCCAATGAATAGGATGTATTCTCGACATGCCTGACGTTTATGGGAGAAACCTCGACCTGAACCTGCTCCGCGTCTTCGCCGTCGTCGCCGAGGCGGGCAGCGTCACGGAGGCGGCGAGCCGGCTGTACCTGACGCAGCCGGCGGTGAGCGCCGCGCTCCGGCGCCTGACCGCGACGATCGGCGCGCCGCTCTTCGTGCGGAGCGGGCGCGGGGTCGCGCTGACGAGCCGCGGCGAACGGCTGCGCGCGTCGCTGAAGCCGCACCTCGGCGCCCTGATCGACGCCGCGCTGGCGCCGCCGACCTTCGACCCGAAGACGTGCGAGCGCACCCTCCGCCTCGGGCTCTCCGACACGGCCGAGGTGTGGCTGCTCCCGCCGCTCTTGCGCGCGCTGGAGCGCGAGGCGCCGCGCGTGCGCGTCGTCGCCGTCCCCGTGCAGTTCCGCACCGTGGGCGCCGCGCTCGCCGGCGGCGTCGACGCGGCGATCACGGTCGCCGACGATCTCCCTTCGAACGTCCGCCGCCAGCGGCTCTTGAAGACCGGCTTCACCTGCCTGTACGACCCGCGCCACGCGCGCCTGCGCAAGCTGACGGAGGCCCAGTACTTCGCGCACGATCACGTCATCGTCTCGTACAACGGGGACCTGCGCGGCTTCGTGGAGGACCTGCTCGGCAAGACGCGGAGGATCCGGTGCTCCGTCGCGAGCTTCTCCAACCTGGGCGCGCTGATCGACGGCACAGCGATGCTGGCGACCGTGCCCGAGATCGTCGCCGACGACATCCGCGCCGTCAGGCCGCACCTTCGGACCAAGCCCCTGCCGTTCGAGGTCCAGCCCGGGTACATGGAGCTGCTCTGGCCCGCCGCCACGGACGACGACGAAGCGTGCAAGTTCGCTCGGGAGAAGATCGTCCAGATCGCGCGGCCGTTGAGCAAGGGATGACCGGCCTGCCGGCCCGTCAGCGCCCATCGGCCCGGAGAGAGTTCCATGAAGGCACGAAGATCATCGATCTTTCGTCCGGCCTTCTGGTTCCACCTGGAGCGCGGTCTGCCCCTGGTCTTTACGCCCCCGTCGCCCCGCGCGGCTGCCGCGCAACGGCCGTCGCATAGGGCGGCTCGCGGCCGGCGCGCACGGCCGCGAGATCGGCGCGCATCGTCCTCGCGTCGGGATAACGCTCCTGCTTGAGGAAGGCGAGGGCGCGGTCGACAACGGCGCACAGGCCGGGCGGCGCCGTGGGGGCGTGCATCGCGAGGGGCGGCGCCTTCTCCGTGGCGACCGCGATGAGCAGGCGCGCGTCCTCGAGGTTGCCGTGGATCGTGCGGCCCGCGAGCAGCCGGAACATCGTCGCTCCGAGGCCGAAGAGGTCCGTCCGGCCGTCGATCTCGCGGATGAGGCCGAGGGCCTGTTCGGGCGCCATGTAATCGTCGGTGCCGATCGACACGCCCGTCGCGGTCTTCGTCATCTCGGGCACCCCGGCGACGTCCTCGAGCAGCGGGTCGAGGACGCGCGCGAGGCCGAAATCGAGCACCCTCACGCGCCCGTCGTTGCCGATATGGAGGTTCTCGGGCTTGAGATCGCGGTGAACGACGCCGTGCTCGTGCGCCACGATCAGCACGTCGAGGACCCGCTCGCCGAGCGCGATCACCTGACCGACAGGGAGCGTCCCGTGCCGGGCCATGCGGTCGAACACGGTCTCTCCCTCGAGCACCTCCATGGCCATGTAGACAAGGCCGTCAGCCGTGGCCGCGGCCTCCAGCACCTGGGGGAGCCCCTCGCAGAGCGGCGCCACGGCGGCCAGCGCGCTCCCGATCGGCCCCTCGCGCAAGAACCGCTTTCGCACCGCCTCGATCTCGGCGAGCTCGGCGTGCAGGAGCTTGACCGCCGCCACGCACCCGTCAGCCCGGCGGCAAAAGAAGACGCTCGCCATGCCGCCGACCCCGAGGACGCTCTCCACCGCCCAGGGGCCGATCCACGTGCCGACGCGCTGCTCCGCCAGCTCCTCTTCGGTCGCCATGGGGAGATGCTACCACCGGCGGCTCCCCGCCGGGCCTCGTCCCGCAGGGTCTCGTCCGCGCCCCTCTTGCAGGGCCTCGTCCGCGTTCCCCGGGGGATGCTGGCGGTCAACGCCCTGTCGACGTCCCCGACTGAGCGAGCGCCTGGACCGCTCGCCATAGCTGGGTCACCACGTCGCGATCCAGGCCGACGGTGGAGAGCTTCCCGAGGCACCCGGCGCAGACATGACCGGCCTGGAGCTTGAGCCCCACCTCGGACCTCTGCTGGCAGAGGTCGAAGAGGCAGGCGAGGGTCTCGGCGTGCAACAGCTTCGCCGGCTCATACTCGGCGGAGAGAGCGTGCAGCCCGTAGAGGAGCAGCTCGTAGGCCACGAAGGACGCGGCTGGCAAGGAGATGAGCTGGTCCAGGCCGGCCAGCGAGATCACCGCCGTCCGGGATCCCGGATGCCAGTGCGAGAACCAGCCGTCCGGCAGGGGCTGCTCCACGAAGACCACCTTGAGGGCGCCTGGGTCCAGCAAGTCCGCGTCGGCGGCCAGCTCGTCCTCGTCGCGCTGCGAGAGCGGACCGGCGGGGATCGGGGACCCCTGGAGCGACTCGTCCACGTCGAAGGCCGGCGCCCCCTTCACACCGCCGAGCGCCTGGGATGCCGTCCGGAGCAGCGGCGCCAGCCGGGCAGCCGTGGGGAGACCGAGGACCTGAGGGCCTGGCCTGGCGCGGCCGCGGACGCCCATCTTCATGGCCATCATCGCGTCGAAATAGTGGCCTTTCTTGCTCAGGGAGGACATCGGCCTGGAATAGGCGTCCCGCTCGGCGTCGAGCCGGTCCGCCTCGGCCAGGATCTCGGGATCCCCGTCGGCGTAGCCTCGGAGTCGGTTGGCCGCGTCGGCCAGCGTGGACGCGGCTTCCTGCCACCGGCGAGCGTCGTTGAGCCCCAGGGCCACCCGGCGAGCGCGGGCGGCGTCGAGCGCAGCCGCGGCCCGGAGCACCTCCCGATCCGCCGGCTGGGCGCGGATCTGCTCCTCCGCGACCCGAGGCCATGCCAGCGTCCAGGGCTCCTTCGACAGCGCGCCGTCCCGGTCCGTGAGCGCGACGTTGACGGGGAGCGTCTCGCCGATCGCGCCGGCGGGGAAGCGCAGCCGGAACATCGGGGCCAGCACCATCCCGCCCGGGAGCGAGCCGAGCGAGAAGGAGCAGGTCCCGCCGTCGCGGGTGCAGGGGTAGTCATTGAGCGACTCCACCTCGACGCCCTCGGGCGCGCGGATCACGAGCGCGGCGTCGCGGGCGACCACGGAGAGCACCTCGCCGATCTCCCGGCCGACGAAGCCGGGGAGCTCGTCGGCGCGCGCGGCGAAATAGAAGTTGCCGCCGCCCTCCTCGGAGAGGCGGCCCAGGAGGAATTCATTGAAGCCCTCGCCCAGGCCAATGGTGCTGGTGGTGACCCGGCGCAGCCGCTGGGAGCGGGCGCGGGAGGTCAGCTCGTCGGGCGAGGTGATCCCGTGGTTGGCCTGGCCGTCGGTGAGCAGGAGGACGCGGCCGATGGCATCCTCGGGCAGGTGCGCGCCCACCTCGGCGCAGCCGCGGAGCCAGCCGCCGCCCAGGTCGGTGTTGCCTCGCGCGGTCACCGTGTCGAGCGCGGCCTCGGCGCGGAGCCGCGCCGAGGGCGTGGCCTCGGTGGAGGGGATGGGCACCTCGACCTGGTGGTCGAAGGTGACCACGCTGAAGCGGTCGCCGGGCTGGAGGGTGCGGATGGCCTGGCGAGCAGCTTCCAGCGCGAGCCGGAGCTTCTCGCCGGACATCGAGCCGGAGCGGTCGATCACCAGCGAGAGGTGGACAGGCTTGCGGGCCTGGCTCCCCTCGGGCCGGGGTACCGTGATCTCCACCCGGATCAGTCGCTCCGAGGGCTCGGCGGGGAGCAAGGGGCGATCGGGGCGGGCGTTGAACATGGCACCATGGCACACCCCGCCCCGGGCTGCCGTCAACGGGTCGATGGCTTCCGCAGGCCGGCAGATCGCCGCCTCGCCGCATCGCCGCGCGCCGAGCTTCACGCCAAGGAGACTCCCTCGATGCCCGCCATGCACTCGCTCCCGCCGGTTCATCGCCCTCTCGAGGACGCGCTCGCGCTCGGCCCCGCGCTGCTCGCGCGCGCCGGCTCCGCAGAGGCGGCGCCCTGGCTCGCCGCCAGCCTCGTCGAGGGCCCCGCCGTGGTGCTGGGCGCGGCCCAGCGCGCAGCGCGCGTGGTCGACCTCTCGGCCTGCGCCGCGCGCGGCGCGAAGGTCCTGCGGCGCGCCACGACGGGCACCGCGGCTTTCCTCGGCGGGCGCGGCGTCGTGTGGACCCTCGCGCTGCCGCACGCCGCCGCGCTCGCGCCCGACGCCACGGCCCGGACGCTCCTCAACCGCAACGTGCGCGGCTTTCTCAAGGGCTTCTCCCGCGCCGGCGCGCCCGCGCATTACTTCGGGCGCGAGTGGATCTCGCTGCAGCACCGCCCCGCCGCGCTGGTCGGCCTCGACGCCACGCCGGACGGCGCGGTCCTCATCGAGGTCTTCGCGGGCCTCGACGCGCCGCCCGCGATCCCCCCGGAGCTCGCGGCGCCGGACGAGCGCGTCATCGACCGCTGGCTGGGCAAGGCCCCGGCCGCGCTCTCCGACGTCCTTCCGGCGCGCCTCTCGCTCGAGGCGCTCGCGCGCGCCGTCGTCGAGGGGGTCGCCCTCCGCGCCGCGCTCCCGCTGATCGACGGCGGCGAGGCGCCAGAGCTCGCGGCCGAGCGCTTCCAGCCCGTGACCGCGCCCGACGACCCGGTGCCGCCGGGCGCCTCCGCCGCGGCGCTGGCGCGCGTGCCCATCGGCTGGATCGAGGCCGCGGCGCTCTCCGACGTTCCGCACGCTCCGCCGGCGCGCGCGTGGCTCGGCGGCGACGTGCTCACGGCGCGCTGGCTCCTCGACGCGTTCGGCCGGGGGGATGCGCCGGCGCGCGGCGAGGACGTCGACGCCGAGGCCTCGCCGCTGGAGGGGGCGACCCTCGCCGACCTGCGCGCGCTCGCGCGGCGCGCGCTCGCCCTGGGCCGCGCGCCCGGGGGCTGATCCGCCTCGGAGGCCTCAGAGAAGCGCCTGGCAGGGCGCGAGCTGGCTCGCCAGGGGCCCGAGCGCCGCGCCGGCCGCGCCCCCGGCGAGGAGGCCCGCCAGCGCGGGGCGCGGGCGAGGATCCGGATCGGGGACATGCCGCCCGCCGTCGAGGCGATAACGCCAGCGGGGACCCCGGGCGACGAGATCGGCGATCGCGAGGACGAACCGGTCGATGTCCGCCGCGCCGGTGCCGACGCCGAAGCTCGCCCGCACCGCGAGGGGCACCGCCGCGCTCCCGCTCGCCTCCGGCGCGCGATCCCCGGCGAGCGCCGTCATGAGCGGGTGCGCGCAGAACGACCCGTCCCGCACGCCGATGCCGTGCTCGGCGCTCAGGGCCGCGGCGACCGCGCCGGGATGGAGGCCCCGCACATTGAACGTCACGACGCCGATCCGCGGGCTCTCCGGGCCCCACATCGCGAGGCGCTCGACCCCGGGCACGGCGCACAGGCCGCGCGTGACGCGGTCGAGCAGGCGCGCCTCGTGCGCCGCCACGGCGGACATGCCCACCTCGGAGAGCGCGCGGCACGCCGCCGCGAGCGACACCGCGCCGACCACGTTGGGCGTGCCGGCCTCGTGGCGGGGCGCGCCGCTCGCCCATTCGACGCCGTCGTGCGTGACGCGCCGGACGGCGCCGCCGCCGGCGAGGTAGGGGCGCGCGGCGTCGAGCCAGTCGCCGCGGCCGACGAGCACCCCGCCGCCGAAGGGGGCGTAGAGCTTGTGACCGGACAGCGCGACATAATCGGCCCCGATCCCGGCGAGATCGATCGCGCGGTGCGGCGCGAGCTGGGCCGCGTCCACGGCGAGCCGCGCGCCGTGGCGATGGGCGACCGCGGCGAGCTCCGGGAGCGGCCACAGCTCGCCCGTGACGTTGCTCGCCCCCGTCACGGCGAGCAGCCGATGGCGTGAGCGCACGCCGCGCAGCGCGTCGTCGGCCCGCGCGATCGCCTCGTCCGCGCTCGCGGGCACCGGGAGGACGACAGACCGGCCGCGCCGCCACGGCAGCTGGTTCGCGTGGTGCTCCGAGGCGAACATCACCACCGTCGTGTCCTCGGGCAGCGCCGCGGCGAGCAGGTTGAGCGCGTCGGTGGTGTTCCTCGTGAACACCACCGTGTCCTCGTCGCGCGCTCCCACGAAGCCCGCCACCTCCCGGCGAGCGGCGGCATAGAGCTCGGTCGTCACGGTGGACGCGAACCCCGCCCCGCGGTGCACGCTGCTGTACCAGGGCAACAGCGCCGAGACCGCGTCGAGCACCGAGCGCAGGCACGGGGCGCTCGCCGCGTAATCGAGGTTCACGTAGCCCACCTGCTCGCCGGTGACGAGCGGCACGGCGAGATCCGCCCCGACGACGGGCAAAGGGAGCGAAGGGAGCGAAGGGAGCGAACCGAGGGCAGACGGCGCCGGCGCGCCCGCGGAAGGGCGCCAGTCCACGATGGAAGCGATCGACATATCACCTCAGGAGTCCAGGGGACTCCGGGCGACCAGAGTCCGCGCTTGCCCGCCGCACATGCGGCCGGCCAGGTCGTCACCCGGGACACCCCACCGCGGATCGGAGGGTTGTCGGCCAGCGAGCCGGGGCTACGCGCTGGCGCTCATGACCTGCCGGACCATTACCGCGTTGGTTGCCTCGTGGCAAGGACCGCCTCGATCGACCGGAGCGGTCTCCGTCTTCCTCGCGCGCGCTCCCCGGGCGCTTGACGGCCGTCGGGCGGAGCCCAACAGAGCGTTTCCCAAGCTCATCCCTGGCGCCGTGATGGGGAAGAACTCGAACACACCAAATCTGAGCCATGGAGAGGACGCGACGTTTCTTCGTCCTCTCCTCCGTGTCCACCCCCTCGGCGACGCGGGCGGCCGTCGACCAGGTGGACGATGACTCTGCCTGGGCGCGACATCCGAACGCACCCGCGCGTCGCGCCTTCAGGCTTGCTGTGCATGGTTGCGGCGCACATCCTTTGCCTTCCTGCTACCTGTCTCCCTACCGCCTCCCTTCCAGCGGCCTTCGACCTCCATGAGCTCACGGTCGCGGAGCTCGCGCGCCTGTTCCGCGCTCGATCGCCGCCGCCGCGGGGATGGCGCCTCCACTCGAGGCCGCGCGCTCCGGCTGCAGGCCTGCCAGCGCCTGCCCGCCCGCGTGCCGCCAGCGCCGTGGCCGCGAACCTCATGGAGAGGATCCGGGCGCGCCGGCAAATCATCGCGACCGACAGGGACCAGATGCGTGCCTGTTGCAAATTTCTATTGGAGATTCCGCCTGCCCTCGTGGTAGGGTGATCCTGCTCGGGGGAGACGCCCTGCAGGTAGGTGGGAAGAGGGGGAGTCGTGCTCATGCGCGACGGCACGGCCGGGCCATGTCCGCTGAATCGGATCGAGGGGGGGCAACGATGCCTCGGAAGAAGATTCTGCTGGTCGACGATTCTCAGACCATCCTGCGTATCGAGCAGATGGCGCTGAGCAAGGACTACGATCTCATCACGGCGAACGACGGCGGCCAGGGGATCGAAGTGGCCTTGGCGCAGCGGCCGGATCTCATCCTCCTTGATGTCGTCATGCCGCACATGAACGGGTTCGACGCCTGCCAGCAGCTGCGCGCGGAGGACGCGACGCGCGGTACGCCGATCCTGCTCGTCACCAGCCGGAGCGATGTCGCGCACATGGAACAGGGATTCCGGTGCGGCTGCTCCGATTTCGTCACGAAGCCTATCGACACGATGGAGCTCCTGGAAAAGGTCAGGAACTGCCTTGGCGACTGACTCGGCGGCGAGGGCATTCGAGGGCGCACGTCTCGCCCCTTCCAGCGGCGACGATGGATCCATGGCCCTGCCCGACGATGTCGGCGGAGAGGAGAGGACGAGCCCGTCCGGCCCGAGGGCGCCGTCCGCGTCGGCCGGACCGTCCAGCTGGCGCTCGCTGCCGGCGGAGACCCAGCACGTCATGCCAGGCCAGCTGTTCGCTTCGCCCGAGCCCACCATGGTGACCACCATCGTTGGGTCCTGCGTGGCGATCTGCCTCTGGGACGCCACCGCCGGCGTCGGCGGGATGAACCATTACGTGCTTCCGGAATGCCCGAGCCCGGCGATGGCCTCGGTCCGCTTCGCCGAGTTCGCATGCCGGCGCCTCCTCGAGCGGCTCGTGGCGCTCGGGGCCTCCAGCCAGGCGCTGCAAGCGCACGTCGTCGGGGGCGCCTGCCTCATCTCCGCGTTCCGGGAGCGCGGCACCCACCTCGGCGCCCAGAACGTGGATGCCGGGCTCGCGTTCCTGCGCGCGGAGCGGATACGGATCGCCCAGCTGGACACGGGCGGCAACCGGGGACGCAAGATCGTCTTCCGGACGAGCGACGGCGCCATCTCGATCCAGCCTCTGTGAGCCGCATGGACAGCGATCGCGACGAGCTGCTCCAGACGTTCACGCCAGAGGCGCACGAGATCCTCGACGAGATCGAGCGCGCGCTGCTGCAACTCGAGACCGGCCGCGACGCTCACGAGGTCCTCCAGCGCGTCTTCCGCGCCACCCATACGCTCAAGGGGAGCGCCGGCTCGGTAGGCCTCGGCGGCCTGAGCGAGCTCGGGCACGCCGCCGAGGACATCATCGAGGCGCTCTGCCGCGGCGAGCTCCCGCTCTCGACGCCCGTGGTCTCGCTGCTGCTCGAGACGGTGGACGCAGCCCGCCGGCTCGTCGCCGAGGTCGAGCGGGGGCAGGCCGAGCGCAGCACCTCGTACAGAGAGGTCGTCGCGCGCCTGGAGCAGGCGCGGCATGGAGGGCTCACGGCGAAGGAGGACGCGGGGGCGACGAGCGCGCGCCGCGCGACCGAGGACGACGCGGAGGGAGCGACCGGTATCAAGAGCATCCGTGTCGCCGTCGAGAAGCTGGACTGCATGGCGGATCTCATCGGAGAGCTCACCCTCGGCCGGAACAGGATCGCTCGGACGCTCCGCGCGGTGCGCGGCGAGGCCGGCGCTGCGCTGCGCGACGAGATGGAGGAGCAAGATCGGCTCTGCAAGGAGCTGGAGGAGGCGGTGCGCGCCGCGCGCATGGTGCCGGTCGGCCCCTGGTTCCGGCACTACGAGCGCACGGTGCGCGATCTCGCCCACGCGCACGGCCGGCAGGCGCGCCTCCTCGTCGTGCACGGCGACGTCGAGGTGGACACGGCCGTTGTCGAGCGGTTCCGGGACGCCCTGACGCACATCCTGCGCAACGCGATCTGTCACGGCATCGAGCCGCCCGAGGCGCGGCGCGCCGCGGGCAAGGACCCCTGCGGCACGATCACCCTTCACGCCGCGCACGAGCGGGGCGGCATCGCGCTCCGGATCTCCGACGACGGCGCCGGGATGAGCCGCGAGCGCATCGCCGCCCGCGTCTGCGCGCTGGGGAGGCACCCGGCGCCCGAGACGCTCCCCGATCATGAGCTCTTCAGCCTCGTCTTCGAGCCCGGGTTCTCCACGGCGGCGGAGTCGTCCCACCTGGCGGGGCGCGGCATGGGCATGGATGTCGTGCGGCGCAGCGTGGAGTCGATCCAGGGGACGATCCGGATCGAGAGCCGCGAAGGGATCGGCACGTCGCTGTCGATCCAGCTCCCGCTCACCCTGGCCACCATCGAGGGGCTCTCCGTCGGGATCGGCGGCGAGCGGTACGTGATCCCGCTCCGCGCGGTGCTCGCCTGCTGTGATCTGCCCCGCGGCACGCTCGCGCACGGCGGCGGCCAGGGGCTCATGATCCGGCGCGGGCGCGCGCTGCCGTGCGTCCGCCTCCGGGCGCTCTTCGGGCTCGGCGGATCTCCCCCGCCGGAGGAGCGCGTCGTCATCGTCGCGCACGACGGCTCCGAGGCCGGCCTCGTTGTCGACCTCCTCGACGGCGAGGGGCGCACGGTGGTCAAGCCGCTCGGCCAGCTGTTTCGCCGCGTCCGGGGCATCTCCGGCTCGACCATCCTCGGCGACGGCAGCGTGGCGATGATCCTCGACGTCGACGCGTTGCTCGGCGGCGTCCTCGGGGACCTCGGCCCGGTCGACGCCCCCGACGAGCGCAGGGCAGCGCCATCGGCCGCCGGAGGCAGCCCAGGATGAGCCGGCGCCCCGGCGCGCAGGGCGCCCGTTTGCCATCTCTCTTTATGGAGGCGTCATGATCTCCGACGCGTCGAGCCCCGTGTCGCAATACATCTCCTTCATCATCGCGGGTGACGAGTACGCGGTGAACATCCTCCGGGCGCGGGAGATCGTCGAGCACAGCGTCACATCGCGGGTCCCGATGATGCCAGCGTGCATCGTCGGCGCCATGAACCTCCGGGGCCGCGTCGTGCCGGTCATCGATCTCGCGGTCAAGCTCGGGCTGCCGCCGACGAGGGTGAGCCGATGGACGTGCGTCCTCATCGTCGAGACCGAGCTCGACGGCGAGAACACCCGCCTCGGCCTGCTCATCGACGGTGTGGGCGATGTGCTCACGCTCTCCGAGGACGAGATCGAGCAGGCGCCGGCCTTTGGCGCGCAGGTGCGCGTGGATCAGCTGCTCGGGATGGCAAAGGTGGGCCAGAAGCTCGTGCTGCTGCTCAACATCGACCGCATCCTCTCGCCGGCGGAGCTCCTGGCCTCGACGCCGTCCGGCCCCTCGGCCCCCGGGGCCCCGCCGGCGCTCCCAGGCGGCCACGGCGCGCCGGCCGGCGAAGGGGACAGGCCATGATCTCGCTCGCCGAGCTGGGCCCGCGCGCCCTCAGCGACGAGGAGTTCGGGCTGTTCCAGCGGCTCGTCAAGCGCGCCTCGGGCATCGCGCTCGGCCCGCAGAAGAAGCCGCTCCTGCTCTGCCGCCTCGGGCCCCGGCTCCGCGCGCTCGGGCTCCGCAGCTTCGGCGAGTACTACCGCCGCGTGACCGCGCCGGACGGCGAGGGCGAGCTCGTGCACATGCTCGACTGCATCTGCACGAACGAGACCCATTTCTTCCGGGAGCGCGCTCAGTTCGAGCTCCTCGAGCGCGAGATCCTCCCGGCGTGGCACGAGAGCGCGGGCCACGGAGCGCCCTTCGCGCGCGGCCGCCGCCCGCTGCGCGCCTGGAGCGCGGCCTGCTCGACCGGGGAAGAGCCCTACTCGATAGCGATGTCGTTGCTCGACAGCCTGCCCTCCCGGGATCGCGGCGACACGGCGGGACAGGCGCCGCCATGGGCCGCCGCCGCGTCGCCCGGCGCTCCGGGGATCTGCATCCTCGCGACGGACCTGTCCGTCCGCGCGCTCGACCAGGCGCAACGCGCGGTGTGGCCGCTCGAGCGGGCCTCGGAGATCCCGGAGGAGCGCCTGCGCAGCTACATGCTCCGCGGGACGGGCGCGAGCGCGGGCCTCATGAAGGCCCGGCCGGAGCTGCGCAGGCTCATCACCTTCCGGCGCTTCAACCTGCTCGACGCGGCGCCCAAGCGATTCGGCCTGTTCGATCTGATCTTCTGCCGGAACGTCCTCATCTACTTCGACGCCGCGACGAAGGCGTCGATCGTGGCGAGGCTCATCGCCAGCCTCGCGCCTTCAGGGTACCTGTTCCTCGGACACGCCGAGGGCCTCCACGGGACGGACCACCGCGTGCGGTGCGTCGCGCCATCCGTTTATCGGCTCCCGCCCCCGGCGGGGCTCGCAGGAAGCCGCACCACATCTAGCCCGGAGCATGCATCATGCTTGCGCATATCGGAGTAGGCCGGAAGCTCTACCTCGGCTTCGCCGCCATGGTCGTCCTCGTCCTCGGACTGGCGGGCACGTCCTACATGAGGTTCGCGGAGCTCGACGAGGCCCGCTCGTGGGACCAGCACACCTACGAGGTGATGCTCACGACGAGAGAGATCATGGCGTCGCTGCTCGACACCGAGACAGGAGAGCGCGGCTTCGTCATCACCGGGGTGGAATCGTTCCTGGAGCCGTACCGCAGCGGGCGAGACCGGTTCGATAAAAACCTGAGCCGTGCCCGGGAGCTCACCAGGGACAACCCGCGCCAGCAGACGCGCCTCGACAGGATCGACAAGCTCCACGACGAGTGGCTCTCCTCCGTGCTGGAGCCGATCATCCAGCAGCGCCGCAGCGCGGACGAGGCGAAGGCGCCGGTGGATCGCGCCGCCGAGGAGGTCAAGCAGGGGCGCGGCAAGGGCCTCATGGACCAGATGCGCACGGCGCTCAAGGAGATCGACGACGAGGAGATCTCCCTCCTCGCCCAGCGGCAGGCGGCGACGAACGCGCTCGTCAAGACGATGTACGTGACGCTGCAGATAGGAGGTCTTCTCGCGATCGTCGTCGCCGCCGTGCTCGCCGTCGTCTTCAGCAGGATGATCCTCTTGCCGCTCACCCAGGCGGTGTCGATCCACCAGCGCATCGCCGGGGGCGACTTCACGGGCCAGGTCACGGTGAAGAGCTCCGACGAGTTCGGCCAGATGCTCGGCGCCGTGAAGGCCATGTCGGAGCGCCTGGCGGGCCTCATCGGCGAGGTCCGGAGCGGCGCGGTCTCGGTCTCGTCGGTCTCGGTGCAGCTCTCGGCGACGGCGCAGAGCCTGTCGCAGGGCACCAGCGAGCAGGCGGCGTCCGTGGAGGAGACGATGACCAGCCTGCAGCAGCTGAGCGGCACCATCGCGAAGAACGCCGCCAACTGCAAGCAGGTCGAGGAGACGGCGCACCGGAGGACGAGGGACGCGGAGCAGAGCGGTCAGGCCGTCCGGGAGACGGTCGAGGCGATGAAGGCGATCACCCAGCGGATCGTGATCATCGAGGAGATCGCGTACCAGACGAACCTGCTCGCCTTGAACGCCGCGATCGAGGCGGCTCGCGCGGGCGAGCACGGCAAGGGCTTCGCCGTGGTCGCCACGGAGGTGCGGCGGCTGGCCGAGCGAAGCCGGGATGCGGCGAAGGAGATCGGCTCGTTCGCCGCGTCGAGCATCGTCGTCGCGGAGCGCTCGGGCCAGCTCATCGCGGAGCTCGTCCCGTCGATCCGGGAGACCGCGGAGCTGGTGCAGGGCGTCGCCGTGGCATCCAAGGAGCAGTCGAACGGCGTGGCCCAGATCAGCGGGGCGGTGGAGCTGATAGAGCAGTCCACGCAGCGCAACGCCGCGATCTCCGAGGAGCTCGCCAGCACGGCGGCCGAGCTCTCGGCGCAGGCAGAGCAGCTCCAGAACGTGATGGCGTCGTTCCGCCTCGCGCAGGAGAGCGACGGCGACCCGGGCCAGAGGCCCGCGGCGCCGCCGCGTCTACCGGACCGCCGCGGCGGCAAGGCGCTGTGGAGGCCGCCGCAGAAGGGCCCCCTGAGCGGCGGCGGCGCATCGAGCAACGGGCGCGTGCCGCACGCCCCAGGCGATCAGGACTTCATCCCCTTCTAGAGCGGCGGTCGCCCGCTTCGGATACGGGCCCATCTCGACGTTTTCGGTGCTCAGCGCACAGGAGTGCGCTTCCGCGCCGAAAACGCCGATCTGGGCCCGTCTCCTGTGCGGTCGCCCGCCGCTCTGCTCCTCGAAGAGGTGACGCTATAACAGCAACTTATCGATGCATCGAGGAGGCCGCGTCCACTCCGCGGCCTGCGGGCGTCACGGCGCGCAGAGCCGCGGGACGCGCGAGCGGGCTCAAGCCTCGTCTTCGATCACGTCCTGCGCTTCCTTCTTCATCGGCTTGTACTTGAAGATCGCGCGAATGATGCCGTGATCGTTGGTGCCGTCGGCCTTGTGATCCTCGAAGTTCAAGTGATCGTTGTTCACCGTCATGCCGTTGAACATCCATAGGCGTTTGCGGCTGTTGTCGTAAAACTCCTGGCTCACCAGGATGTGATCGAGCGATTCGCGTATGTCCTGATGGACGTGCGTGTAGTAGACGTCCCTCGTGTCGCGGTACTCCTGCAAGGTCTGCGCGGTATAGAGCGCGGTGTCTCCACCTCCAGCCGAATCGCCTACCAGGTACTTCGGTTGGCCGGTCAGCACGTTGGCCGTGTTGCTCTGCTGCCCATCGTTGATATCGCCGATCACGATGACGGGTGTATTGTTGCCCTTCATCTGTTCTGTCAGAAGGAAGCGAAGCGCCGCCGCCTCCGCCGTTCGACGGATCGTCGAGAGCGCCGACCCGAGCCCGGCCGAGTGCTTTGAATAGGTAGTCCTGTCTGCCTTGTACCAGGCCTCGTTGAACACCTTCGTCGGCGCCTTGGATTTGAAGTGGCAGACGTAGACATGAATCGCAGGGTCGTTTTCACGCGGTTTTATCGTGAAGTGGAGGACCGGCCTGGAGAAGCCGCTGATGCTCACGTTGATGTCCGGCGTCTGCGGATCGTCGCCGCTGGATTGCAGGACGAATTTTCTGGGGAAACGCTCTATCCAGTCCGGCTGGCCTTCCAGGAGCCCCTTGCGTACGATGGCGGCACAGACGATCTTCGTCCCCGTAGCCTCTGGCGGCGCCAGCACATCGTAATTCTCCGTCATGCCCGCGGTCTGCAAGCAGTTGTCCAAGGAGTCGCGGTGCCATAATTCCTGGAACCCGCAAACGTCGGGTTTCAGCATTTTCAGCTGCCGGGCGACCCATTGGAGCTTGAGATTGTATTGATCCTGGGTCCAGCCCTCCGGGTCCGAGTACATCCGCAAGCCAGGTTCGTTGAGGTTGAAGAGGTTGAATGTCGCAATGCTCAGCTCTCTCAGATTCATGGACACTTCCTTTTCTCTGGGGATTGCCGCTCAAGTACGAACGACGAACCCGACAATCGTAGATTCGCCGTCCTGCGACGCTTCTCCGCGTCGCTGCTCCAATGCGCGATGCGCGATGCGATGCGCCGCAGGTGCAGCGTCGTCGGTGTGCCATTGAGCGCCACAGGAGCCAGGAAATCCAAACGCGATCCGGATGTCAATCTCCTCGTAATGGCCATCCCACCATACAGCCACGCTGTACGCGCTGGTTTCCGCGGCTCACCTCGAGCCGGCGATCCCGGCGAGGATCAGGTCGATCCCGGCGAGGAGCTCTCCGCGGTCGTCGTGGCCGGGGAGGTGGGCGGCGACGCTTCGCGTGAACGGGTACTCGCGGGCGTCGAGCTCGCGCCAGCGCGCCGCTGCCGCCTCGAGGAAGCCGACGCGGTTCGTCGACGGCGCGAGCTCGCGGCGCGCGAACTGGATCGCCGTGGCGTTCTGGCCGCTCACCCCGATGACGTAGCTGAGCAGCGTCGACGCCGCGGTGAACTGGGCGCTCCCGCGGACGCCCAGCGCCTCGACCTGGCGGCCGAGGCGCTCGTAGATCCGCAGCATCGCCGTCTCCCACGGAGCGCGTGAGAGCTGCGCACCCACCCACGGATACGCCTCGATCGCGTCGAACACGCCGAGCGCGATGCGGTGGACCTCGAAGCCGCGCTCGCCGAATCAGTCTGATCCAGCCGGTTTCAGTCAAAACCGGCCGCCACCACCACCGGACTGGCCACCACCACCACCGGACTGGCCGCCACCGCCCCCGGACTGGCCACCACCGCCCCCGGACTGGCCGCCACCGCCCCCGGACTGGCCGCCACCGCCCCCGGACTGGCCGCCACCGCCCCCCGAGTGGCCAACACTGCCCTTGACCGGGCCACTGCCCCCGGCGCTGGCAGCGCTCGTCGTGGGGCAGCCGCGGGCGTAGTTCCTGGCGGTCACCTTGTAGCAGCACAATCCGTCTCGCTGCTTCGCGCTCTCCACCGACACGACCTGGTCGTTGCAACTTCGATCGATCGTGTTGAGCTCCTCCACCGCCTGCTCGCGGTCCAGGCACGCCCCGAGCTCGTCGGGCCATTCGAAGCAGCGGATATCGTCCCGGCCGAGCCAGTCGCTGCAGCCCGGCGCTGCGATGAGGAGCGCAGCTGTTGTCGACGGGCCGGCGCTCAGCAGGAGACCGGCAAGGAGCGTTCGTCGAAAGGATCGGTCGAGCCGCATGAGGTGCACCTCCAGGCGTTGCTAGCGCGGCGGCTCGGGCACGAACTCGGCGCCCAGCCGGAAGATCAGGAAATCCTTGATCACGTTGTCGCTGGCGCTGGGCCAGACGAACGGGCTGCCGGCCGTGCGGCTCGGGTTCCACTCATACCACATCCACCGGGCCCCCGCGTCGATGCCGCAGACGATGGGGAACTCGTTGCCGGGCTGCGGGACGTCCGTGGCGGTGTCATTCTCCCGACGTCGCGCGCGCCCGCCGCGTCCACCCTCACTTGGGCGCGTCGCGCTTCCTGAACCACTTGGAGAGGTAGCGCTCTTCGAGGTCGATGAAGGCTTCGCGCATCATGGCCTCGTAGACGACGGCCTCGAGGACCCCGGGGCGCGGGGCGGGGGTCTGCTGCTGGATGAGCCCGGCCGGGACCTTCCGCGAGATCTTGTAGCTCGTGAGCAGCGGCTCCGCGTCTCCGGGCAAGATGAACTCCGTTTTGAACAGGAACTTGAGCCCCATGATGATGATCTGCGGCTTCTTGCTGGCATGGGCGATCCCGGACGACTCGACGCGATAGCTCACCACGAGCGAGGGGGAGGTCACGGTGAGCTGCTCCTCGGCGGAGCCCTCGAAGGGCGGGCCCGGCTCGAACGTGACGAGCTCCGGCTCGAACCCCCGCGCGAACCCCTCCACCAGGGCCGACGCGGTCCGCTTCTCCTGGGGATCGAGGCGGGTCGCATCGACGTAGCGGCTCGGCAGGGACGCGGCGCCGCTGAACATCGGGATCTTCCTAACGATGTCGTCGGCGCGCTCCAGGTCCTGCGACGGAAGCCGCCGGAAGCGGACCTGGACGGCCGGGCCGCGGAGGCCCTGCGGCGTGCTCCTGGGCCCCACGCGCTCCGCGTAGGCGAGGAGCCGCCTCACGAGATCCGCGTTCTGCTCGCCCCCTTCGGGCATCTCGCTCTTGTACCGATCGAGCGCGCGCGCATAAAGCGCGTGCCTGGCGTCGTTGAACGTCTTGTCCAGGCCGTGCTTCGGGTAGCGCTCCGCGAACGCCAGCAGCGCCGCCAGCGTACCCACCTCCCGTGCCCGATCGAGCTCCGCGGCGAGCGCGGCGCGGCGGGCCGCGTCGACCTCGGCCTGGATGCCCGTCTTGGGGTGGGCGCGGAGGAAGTCGTCGATGGCCTCCACCGAGCCTTTCGCCACCGCGAGGCGTAGCTCGGCCCGTGGCAGCAGCACCTGGGAGACGACCTCCGCGTGGCCGCGGCCGCGCGCGATGTAGCTCTGGTACGCGGCCACGTCGTCGCGCTCCCGCGCCGCGGCGTACATCCGCGCGTCGCTCATCCGGTTGCGGAGGAAGAAGAGCCCCAGGCCGAGGGCCACGCCGATCGCGGCCGCGAGGAGCCACGCATAGCTTTGCCACCCCGGGACCTCGCGCGAGAGCGGGATCGGCGACGCGAACGGGCTCTGGATGGCGGGCGGCTCGAAGGGATCGAGCCGGCGCAGCTCGGCGGCGTCGGGCTTCGCTTTCATGCGGCTGCACGCCGCTTCGACCTCCCGGATCACGTCGTCCGAGCGCGACGGGTCCTCGAGGGGAAAGGCGTGCTGCGTGCCGCCGAACGTGAGGACCACGGCGCCGCGAGGGCCCGCCGAGACGCGCGAGAGCTCCGCGAGCGAAAAGACCCGGAGCCTGTGGTCGCGCGCGTCGACCAGGTTCGCGGGGAAGACGAACAGGCCGGGCGCGAACGGCAGCGTGACGAGGTCGGCGTTGTAGGCGAGCGCCCGGAGCACGCCGATGACGGTGGTCGCGGCGAGCAGCACGTACGCGGCGGCCGCCGACCTCGGGTGGAGCGCGAGAACGCTGTTCACGTCGCCCAGGCCGGCCGCACAGAGCGCCGCCAGCAGGAGGCCCGAGGCGGCGCTGACCGTGAGCCAGGCCACGATGGTGCGCCGAGTGCCGAAGCGGCTGACGATCGGCGCCGGCGCGAACCGCCCGCGGAACGCCTCGAGCACGCCGTCCTGGATGGTACGCGGAAGCTTGTAGAAATTGATCTCGTTCATCGCGCTGCTCCCACCCGGCGCCGGAGCTCGGCGCCCTTCCACGCCTCGACCTGCCGATCGACTCTAATTCATTTCGCCCCGAGCTCCGAGTCCGGAGATGACAACTCCTTGCAGCAGGAGCGTGCGGCGATGCGTCGACTTCTGCTCCTCTGGCACTTATGCAGTCTCGTCGGCGCCGGCGCTGCGGTGGGCTGCCGCGATGACGATCCCCGGAGGGACCGATCGAGCGCGCCGGGGCTGCGGCTCCGGCGGTCCGGCGGCTCGAGCTCGGGCAGGCCTCCCCATGACCCTGCGACGTCGCAGAGTCCGAACCCCGCTGTCCGCCGGCGACGCTGCCGGCGAGGCCGCGGCGCCGACGCACACGGCCACGGGCCCTCTTGCCCGCCGAAGCTCGGGTTTGCGTCGGCGATGCGAGGCCCGCGAGGGACGACGGCCGAGCTGGGCCATCCGACCCTCGCGTACCCGACCCGCTGGCGCGTGGGGCTGCGACCCGCACGCCGGCGCCCTCGCGTTCGAACAGGCGTAATGACCGGACCAACGCATGGGACGCGAGACATCAGCCGACCAACAGCACATTTTCGACGCTTCCAAACAAGGAATGAAGAGTCTAGCTTGAACGCTTAAGGCGAACGCTCCTAGCGAAGGAGGAAGAGCCGGAGCTTCCGACGTGTTCGTATGAGGCAAGGTGAACGCGCAGCGTGCGTTCACGACAAGAGACCACTTCAGTAGACCACGCATCACCGCGGCAAAACGCCGTTTCTTACAGACCACACGCGTAACGCGTAAAAGGAGAGGTAACCCAGCATGAAGATCGTCATCAAGAGCGCGGGCTCGGTGCGCAACGCGGGCTCGGTGCGCAACGCGGGCTCGGTGCGCAACGCGGGCTCGGTGCGCAACGCGGGCTCGGTGCGCAACGCGGGCTCGGTGCGCAACGCGGGCTCGGTGCGCAACGCGGGCTCGGTGCGCAACGCGGGCTCGGTGCGCAACGCAGGCTCCGTGCGCAACGCAGGCTCCGTGCGCAACGCGGGCTCGGTGAGGAACGCGGGCTCGGTGCGCAACGCCGGCTCGGTCCGTAACTAGCGACCGCGACTACAGGGACATTGGTCGCGCCGCGGCGGCGATGAACTCGCCTCCGCGGCGCGCCGCCGTCACCAGGACAATCACGACCAGGCGGGATGACGTCCCTCGTAGCGCAGCCCATCATTGACTACCTGTCTTCCATGGCGGATCGACGTGCACCGTGAGGGCGAGTTGCCGTCCATTTTGCGCTTGAATCGACCTTGATGGATTGATAGTGTCGACACGTCCCAATAGGAACTCCATGTCCACCGTGTCAGAGCACATCGACATCCCCCTCGCCCCTGCGCCGCCGCCGAGGATGGGCCGATTTCTCGCTCTCGACATGCTCTTCGAGGGCGGACGGATGTTCGTCGGCGCAACGTCGGTGCTCTACCTCCTGTCCCGGGGCTTCCAGCTGCAGGACATCGCGACGTTGAAGTCGGTCCAAGCGGCCGTGATTCTCGTCGGCGAGTTTCCTACTGGTCTCGTGGCAGACGTGGTCGGGCGGCGGCTTAGCCTTGCGCTCGCGCTGCTGCTCGGCGGCGCAGGGTTCTTGCTCTTTTTCACTTGCGATACCTGGGCGTGGTTCTGCGTCGCTGAATGCCTGACCGCCCTGTCGCTCTGCTTCTGGTCCGGCTGCTACGAGGCCTACGCCATCGACTCGTCGGGGCTCGCGAGCTCACCGCAGCACCTCGATCGCTTCTTTTACCTCAACCAGACGTGCAACAGCGTTGCGGTCATGGCGTTCGGCTTCGCTGGCGGGCTCATCGCGGCCCGCGGTGTGGGGCTGCCGTACCTGGGCGCGGCGCTCACCTTCGGTGCCGCGATGGCATGGCTCGTGTTCGCGCTCCCTGGCGACGTGCAGGGTTCTCGCGTCGCGGCGGAGCACACGCCGCTCCGTGTGCACCTGCGCAACGCCTTCGCCGACGGCATCCTGCGGCCGACCGTGCTGCCGCTGTTCCTCGCGAGCCTGCTGGTGCAGCTCGTGATCCAGCCGATCCTCCACTACTGGCAGCCGCTCTTCCAGGAGCTCGATCCTTCCGTCGAGACCACTGCCCTGGGCACGACCTTCATCGCTTATGCCGGCGCCTCCGCCCTGTTCGGGTCCGTTTACGCTGCCATCGCCAAGAGGGCATGGGTACGCAGCGCGTCGTTCATGCTGACGCTCTTCATGAGCTTCTCGGTCCTGTACATGCTCGTCGGCCAGATGCGCGCCTGGCTTCCCGCGCTCGTCGTGTTCTGCTTGCTCCAGGGCAGCCTTGCCTCGGTGCGGAGCTTCCTGAGCGCCCGCATCAACGAGCGCATCACCTCCTCGTCGCGCGCATCGGTCCTGAGCTCGTTGAGCCTGTTCTCTCGCGTCGGCATGATGGGCGCCCTCGCCATCATCCACTGGCAGCTCTCGGGCCGGGACGGCGAGCGTCTATCTGTCGTGAACCTCTACAACCTCTTCGCGACCGTATCCATCGGGTTGTGCGTGCTCATGGTGATCTTCCTGCTCGTGGTGAAGAATGACAAGAAGCATACATGAACTGGATGTCTCACTGCGTCCGCTCTGCGCGGGTGATCTGGACGCGTTCATGACGTGGGCGTCCGACCCCGAGGTGACTCGCTCCTTGTTCTGGGACAGCTACCAGGATCGTGAGCGTGCCCGCCTCTTCCTCGCGGACGTCGCTGAATCACACCCGTGGTTCATGGCCATCTGCCTGGACGCCACGCCGGTCGGCGCCATCACCCTCGACCGCCGGTCCGGAGCGGCGTCCTGCAGGGCGGAGCTGGGGTATGTCCTCGCCCGCAGGCACTGGGGGCGGGGGATCACGACGAGGGCGGCCTCGCTCGCGCTCGATCGAGGCTTCGCCGATCTGGGCGTGGCGCGTATCGAGGCCTATGTCGATCCGGACAACGTCGCCTCGATGCGCGTCCTCGAGAAGGCCGGCATGGTTCGTGAAGGGCACCTGCGATGTTATCTGATGCACCGGGGAGCGGTGCGCGATAGGTATCTCTATGCAAAATGCAACCAAAGCACGCAGTGAGCGCGCATCGAGGCTTCAGATCCCACGCTACCTCGGGCTGGAGCGTGCTGAAGCGACGCGAGACGGAGCTGTTCAGCTCACGCTGGGTCACACGGATCGGCTGCGAAAGGAGCTCACGCTGGACAGCGAGGGGCTCGACTTCCTGCTCGGCTTCCTGAAGCCCACCACGCTCTCCTCAGCGGCTCGGCGCGTGCGCGAGCGCCCCGCCAAGGCGCAGCGGCTCGGACGAGACCTGAAGTCCGCGGGCATCCTGCGCCCGGCCAAGCCCGTTCCAGAGCGCTTTCGCCGGTACGATCGCCATCTTCTGTTCTACGATCTCGCGGGCGCCGACCCGGTCGCCGTGCAGGCCAGCCTCGCGCGGCGGCGCGTCGCGCTGGTGGGCATGGGCGGAATCGGCAACTGGGTCTCGATGGCGCTCATCGGAGCCGGCTTCGGCGAGCTGCGGCTCATCGATTTCGACGACATCGAGCTCAGCAACCTGACGCGTCAGGTGCTGTTCACGGAGAAGGACGTCGGGCGGCCCAAGATCGACGTGGCAGCGGAGCGGCTGGCCGAGCGAAACCGGGGCACGCTCGTCCGTCCGGTCCCGCTCAAGGTGAGCAGCGCGCGAGAGCTGAGCGCCGCGCTGAAGGGCGTTCACTTCGTCGTGCTCTCTGCGGACCAGCCAGCCACCATCCACGAGTGGGTCGATCTCGCCTGCGTGAAGCGACGCATCCCCTATGTGAACCTGGGATACCGCGACGCCACGGGGGTCATCGGGCCGATGACCGTGGCGGGGCGGACGTCGTGCTACCACTGCTTCAAGCCGCGCTCCGAGAAGCGCCGGGCCAAGGGTGGCGCGCGCGACATGGCGGAGCTGCACGAGGCGCTCAACCGTCGCTATCAGGCGCCGTCCTTCGGTCCCGTCAACGCGCTCGTGAGCTCGATCGGCGCGCTCGAGATCATCAAATATCTGGGCGGCTTCGCCGAGTGTGCTTCGATGGGCACCGAGCTCACGGTGGATCCGTTCACGCTGGAGATCGACCGCCGCGCCTACCGCCGTGATCGCTCGTGCTGGAACTGTGGCCACATCGAAGCATGAAGCGTCCGGTCCATCGCATCCAGGCGAGGAGCGTGAGGGACTTCCGCTGGCAGCGCGGTCGTCTCCTGTTGACGCGAGCGAGGTCGGAGGCGAACTTCTGGCAACGGACGGCTTCCGGGCACGTTCGCAGCGGGACGGCGGACGCCCCGTCTGCCGGCGGGCTGAGGGCTCCTGCGCTTTATGAGGTGGCCAGCGACCTCGCCCGCTCCTTCGACGCCGTGCGCCTGGAGCTGCGTGACGAGGTGCGGGAGCTCCGCCGGCCCGCGCGACCGCCGCTGCGGCGCAGGAGCGCGTACCTCGATGTCTCTCGCGACGGCGAGAGCTACTCGTTCCTGAGCGTGTGGGACCGCGGCAGCGCCCAGCGCGCGCGGCGCTGGGCGCAGGCCCTCGTGGAGCACCTGGACCTGCCCGCCGCGAACGCAGGCGAGCTCGACGCGGAGGTGCTCGAGCTGCGGCCTCCCGCGTTCGGCTACCTGCTGCATGAGGCGCTGGGCCACCGCCTCGAGGGGGACGACCATGTCGGGCCGATCGTCTGGCGCCGGTTCAAGGCGCTGAGCTTCGATGTCTGGGATACGCCAGGTCATCCGGAGTGGATCGGCTTCACGCCCTGGGATGACGAGGGCACGTCGGGCCGGCCCGTCCGGCTGCTCGCGGGTCGCGACGGGCGCCAGGAGCTCCTCCGTGCGGCGACTGGCAATCTGCGGGCGGTCGACGCCTCATGGCATCCCCTGGTCCGCCAGCGCTGCCTGGAGGTGCGGCCTCTCTGCCCTGGCAGGCCGCCGCCTCGGCGCTCGGCGCTCGTGATCGGAGACATCGCCGAGGGTTCTTTCCACGGCGATCACGTCGTGCTGCGCTCGAGCCGCCAGCTCTTGCGCCAGCGCGATGGCCGCGTCCTCCGCCTGCCGCCGCTGCGGCTCATCCTGCCGCTCGACGTCGTGCTCGGCTTCTCCCACGACGGCGACGTCGAGGTGTGGAACCCCGGCGCAGGTTGCCACAAAGGGTTGCAGCGCGGGCTGCCGGTGACGTTCTCCTGCCCGTCCGCCTGGCGAGCGATCTCGGACGATCATGAAATGCAAGTCGAGGTGCTCGGTGAAACCTAGCCTTCGCGCGGCGTGCGGCTCGCTGCTATTCCTGGGGATCGTGGCCTTGCAGACCGGGGCCAGCGCGACGCGCGAGAGCCTTTACCCGCTCAACGCCTATCGCATGTTCGATCGACACTGGCCCGATGGGATCGTGATGGAGCGCGTCCTCTACGTCGACGAGCACGGACGCCGTCATCGGCCGTGGGACGTGGTGCACGTGCCGTTCTTCCAGGCAAACCACGCATCCTACGCCACGTTCCTGGATCCGGCCTCGCCGGAGCAGCGCGCGGATCTCTGCCGTTCGGTCCTGGCGGGTCGCTTCCGCCGGCTCTCGATCGTGGCCGAAGAGGTAGAGTTTGTCCGGTCTCCGAGCGGCGCCATGACCGAGAGCGTCGTGCGCTCCGAGGAAAAGCACGTTTGCACCGTCGAGGGCTCGGCGCCGTGAGCGCCGCGGAGCACCTCTGGCGGCGGTGGCAGGAGTTCCTGCTCCACGCCCCGGCGTCGCGGTTCCTGGACCGGTTCCGGTTCGTCCTTTATCCGTACGGCCTGTGGGAGGTCTGGCGGTGGGACTGGTCGTTCTACACCGCGATGAGCCCGCACCTCTATCGACCTATCGGCCTCGCTGCGGTCCTCGGCCTGCCGTTCCCCTCCCACGGGGTTCTGCTCGGCGTCAAGCTCATCGCGACGCTCTGCGCGGCCGCGGCGCTCTTCAATGTGGCGTTCCGGCTGGCCGCGTTCGGGTTCTTCGCCAGCATGCTCCTCCTGGACGCGTGGCATAACATGTTCGGGTTCGTCGACGCGCGCATCCATGTTGTGTGGCTCTGCGGGCTCATGGTGCTGCATCGGCCTGGCGCGCGGTCCGACGCGTGGGCGTCCAGCGCGTCGTTCCGCTGCATGGAGCTCGTCGTGGTTCTCGTGTACTTCCAGTCGGCTGTCGCGAAGCTCATGCGATCGGGCTGGGACTGGGCGCTCGAGGGGACCACCATGCAGATCGCCATGCTGAGGCAGGGAGAGCCGCTCGGTCTCCTTCTGGCCCGGTCAGCGGAGATATCACGCGTGTTCTCCTGCGCTGCCCTGCTGATGGAGCTCGCGTTCATCCTCTATTTCCCGGTGCGCGGCGCGCGCAAGTACCTCCTCGGCGTGGCGCTGCTGTTCCACATGGGCACCCTCGCGACGCTGAGCATCGACTTCAGCCACCTGTGGGTGTTCCACGCCGCGGTCCTGGTGCTTGGACGGGAGCTCATCACGGATGTCCGCCCGACCACCGAGCCTGACGCTGGTGCCCCGGCTGCGCAGGTCTCGCGGGCGTGACGGCACGCCGCAGCCTGCGTGCACGTGACGTCGTTCGGCGGCCGCTTCGACGGGGCGCCGTCCATGGCGGTGGACGAGCGGCGAACGGCCGAGCGAGCCGCTCACATCTCGGCTCGGCGCGCGGGGCGGCGGCCAGGGCCAACGCGGCTGTCCGAGCGGGCTCGGAGAGCGAGCGAGCTCACGGGTTCGCGTAGAAGTAGTAGGTCGCGCTGTAATCGATGCGCGCTTCGGCGCCATCGTGCGCCTTGTCGCAGCCGTCCGCCGGAGCTTTGCCGCCCACGGTCTCGACGCGCTGAATCCACGCGACGTGGCTGAGCACGCCTTGCCCCTCGGTCGACTTGATCTCCAGGAGCAGCCAGGGGATCGCGGTGGCGTCGGGCGCATCGACCTTGGCCTTCATGGCACCGACGATCTTGCTGCCGTCTGCCGCTTCCCACGTCGGGCCGCCGTAATGCTTGCCGAGCGTCTTTCCTGCCTCGTCCGAGAGCGTCGCGTCCGGGGCTTTGAGCGTCCATTCGAATTTCGCCTTGGGCTCCTTGTTCTTGCCGCACACGTAGATCTGTGCGCCCTTGGCGTTCGCCTTCAAGACGAGGTTGGCCGTGCTCGGCGCCTTGATGGCCTCGGGCGTTTCGGGGGGCGCCAGCTTGGGGACGTTCGCAGTCACCGCGGGCTCGGCCGCGGGCGTCGTTTGCAGAGGTGCCGGTGCCGGCGGAGCGGGCGCGGGCGCTTCGGCGCTCGCCAGCGGTTCGCTCGGCGGCGGGCTCGAGGCGCTCGGCGTCGATCCCGCGCAACCACAACCAACGACGATGAGTCCAATCGCATAACGCGCGTTCATGATGAATTCCTCTCTGATCGCGGCGGCACAGGGGGCCAGGAAATCCAAACGCGATCCGAAAGTCAATCTCCTCGTGGCGGCCGTCCGACCGTACAGCCAGGTGGCATGCGTTGGTGCAAATTTCTTGACAAATTGAGATGAATTTGCGCGAACTATCTTCCCAGTCGCGGCTCATTGCAAGGTGATATCCCAATGCGCACACATCGCGGGTTCCTGGCATCGGCGTTCGTCATCTTCTGCAGCTATGCGTGCGGGGGCGTTCCATCCGATCCGCCCGTTGGTCAGGGCGGCGCCGGGGGGCTCGGCGGTCAAGGTGGCGCGGGCGGCGTTGGCGGCGTTGGCGGTACAGGGGGCGTCGGTGGCACGGGCGGGAGCGGCGGCGCAGGCGGCGTCGGCAGCACGGGCGGGAGCGGCGGCGCGGGCGGCGTCGGCAGCACGGGCGGGAGCGGCGCAGGCGGCGCAAGCGGCACGGGCGGGAGCGGCGGCCAGGATGGCGCAGGCGGAGCGGGTGGGGGCACGCCTCAGGCTGCGGAGACGATCGATTTTGATGTCGTCAGGTTCTATGCGACCGGCTCGAGCTACGGTGGCACCCCATTCTCGCTCGCGGACCTCAATGGCGATGGACTTGTCGACGGCGCGCTGGCGCTGCGCAGCGCGAACAGAGTCGCGGTGCTCCTCGCCGATGGTAAGGGTGGGTTTCTTCCTCGGACAGAGCACGTCGTGAATGGCGCGCATGACGTCGCCGTGGGCGATGTGAACGGCGACATGAACCAGGATCTTGTCGTCACGCTCCTGAGCGCCGACGCCGGCGTCCGCGTCCTGCTCGGCAACGGCGACGGCACGTTTCAGCCTCCGATTTCGAGCCCGGGGGCGGACTACGTCTCGCCCGTCCTCGCCGACGTGAACGGTGATGGGAAGCTCGACATCGTGGCGAGCCGCAATGGCAACAGCATCACGATCCTGGCGGGGGACGGCGCGGGCGCGTTCACGGCGTCGAGCACCCTCACCGGGACCACGAATTGCCGCTTCATCACGCTGGCCGACCTCGATAGCGACGGCTTGCGCGACATCGTCGGTTATGACACGGAGATCTCCTCGCCGGTCGTCAGCGTGCGCTTCGGTCAGGCCGGCGGCGCGTTCGGCCCCGTGACGAAGACCACGATCTCCGCGCAAGACGGCGTGCCGGTCGGCAGCGCGGCCGATCTGGCGGTCGGCGACCTCGACGCCGACGGCAACCCCGATATCGCTGCCGTGGATACGAAGGGAATGACCCTCTTGATGGGTAGCCCGTCGGGCGCGCTCTCGGCGACCAGGCGCGTCCCGGCCGGCCTCGCGCCGAGCGGCGTCGTCCTCGGCGACTGGGACAGCGACGGAGAACAAGACATCGCGGTGGAGAGCATGGACGACTCGCTCCTCAGCGTTTTCCGGGGTGATGGGTTCGGGGGGCTCGAGCCGCGGGTGACCTATTTCACTGGACACCGTGGCTCACGCGTCCGGTCGGGAGATCTCGACGGGGACGGCAACGCGGATCTCGTCATGTCGATGACCGGCCTCATGGTCGCGCGAGGTCGCGGAGACGGGACGTTCCACGCAGCTCCGGCGCTGCTCGGAGGCAAAGGGGCGAGCGGCGCGGCGCTCGGCGATTGGAATGAAGACGGCAGGGCCGACGTGGTCGTCGCGTATGCCGGTGGCCAGTCGCTCTCGTTATTTCTCGGGAAAGGGAGCGGCGCATTCGATATTCCCGTGACCACGCCTGCCGGCGGCGTGGATCCGGAGCAGGTCGTCGCGTGGGACGTGAACGGCGACGGGCACCTCGATGTCGTGTTCGGCACCGACGCGGCGGGAAAGGTCGGTGTGCTCCTCGGTGACGGCGCAGGCTCGTTCGGCCCCGTGACGCTCCACGAGGGCGGGAGGCGGATCGCGCTCACCGACATGAATGGAGACGGCGCCGCCGATATCGCGGCGACCACCTTCGACGACGTGCGCGTGCTCCTCAATGACAAGGCTGGCGGGTTCCTGCCGCCGATCGCGTATCCCGCGGGGATGAACGTCCTGGATGTGGCGGCTCGCGATTTCAACGGCGATGGGAAGGCGGATCTGGCGACGGCGAACTACGACAGCGATGACCTCCGGCTCCTCATCGGCAACGGAGACGGCACGTTCGAGGCGGCCACGAGCCTCCCGGTGGGCAGCTCCGCGTGGACCGTCGCGCCCGCCGATTTCACGGGCGACGGCGTGCTCGATATGGCTTTCGCGACGGTGGGTAGCGCGAGCGTCGTCGGCGTCCTACCCGGCCAACCACGGGGAATGTTCGGCGCGCCCATCACCATGCCGGTCTACCTCCCCCTCGAGTCAGCGCTCAGCACGGCGGATTTCGACTCCGATACGCGGCCCGATATCTTCCTTGCGCTCGGCGGCGGTGGGACGGTGGGTGTGTTTCGCGGCAAGGGCGACGGCACGTTCGACGCCGCGCTCATGTACCAAAGCGTCTTCACCAGGGCGCTCGCGATCGGAGACGTGAACGCCGACCAGAGGCCGGACGTGCTCGTCGTCTCCACCCCGGTCCAGCAGGACGGGAGCGTGAACGTCTTCGTCAACATCTCTCATTAGGGCCATCACCGAGCGTCGAGGTCCTCGTGGCGCGGGGAGGGCGCATCCGCTCTTCCACCTGGCACGCGGCACGCGGCGAGCCGGCCGAGTCCGGCGTGTTCGTGGCCGAGCCCAGGGATCCCGAGGAGGACGGCTGGTTCTCGCTGGTAGCGCGAAGGGGCCCTGTGCCATGACGGCCGCGGCACACTCCGCGACGCGGATGTCGCGGCTGCGGCCCTTCGAGCGCCGCCTCCGGCAGCGACCAGCGCGGCCGCCGGCCTGGCATCACGCTTGCTCGACTCCGGCCACGTCGGGGAGGGAAACCCAATCGATGCAACCTTGGACCTCGGCGCCAGTATCGGCGTTGCTTTCGGCGGTCGCGTTGACCGCATGTGGCGATTCCTCGGCCGTGAACGCCGCCGGCGCGGGGGGAGCGCCGGGGGCTGACGCGGAGTATCTCACGGAGCTCGTCACGCGCGACGACTACACTTCCCTGGCAGGCGAGGGCGCGGAGGTGAAGTACCTGACCATCGTCGACGGCCGCGAGCCTCCGGCGGTGTTCGCCGGCGCAGCGTGCCTGTTTCAGAATACCGACGACCACCCGTACCATTTGCAGTTCCTTCGCACCTTCCCGGAGTACGCGGCGCTCGCGGCGGAGCGTTATGCGGACATGGTGCTGCGCCGCGCCAGCCGCGTGATGTGGGGCGGCGGCCTGAAGCTCTACCCGGCCACGCCCCATCCTCTGACCGGAGCGGCGGGCGTGCTGGCGTACACGGTCTACAGCGAAGCCGCGCCCGATGAGCTCCTGACGGTCGACGACATCGTGCAAGCCGACCGGCGGCTCAAGGGGTGTAGCCCGTTCGCCGAGCGCTTCCTGGTGTTCTCACCGGATGGATCTGCCCAGACCGCGGCGGTGCAAGCCATCGCCGACGAGCTCGTGGCAGCAGGCGTCGCGCTGGTCGACCCGGATGCGCTGTTGAGCGGGCTGTCCGCCGAGACGTACAGCGAGGGCGAGGCGTACGGTTACCTGAAGATCGTGGATGGCGCCGCCGCAGGCAGCGCCGGACCGCGCGACGTGCTGGTGATCGACGCGGCGCCGAGCAATCTGGGGCTGGTCGCCGGCCTCGTCACGCGGCAGCCGCAGAGCCTGGCCAGCCACGTGAACCTGCGCTTGCGCGAGAAGGGGATCCCCAGCGCCGCGGTGCCGGGCGTGTTCGACAACAGCGTGCTCCGCGCGCTCGCCCATGGCCTCGTCCACCTCGCGGCCCGTGGAGCCCACGTGGAGATCGAGCCCGCGCGCCGGGAGGACGCCGAGGCGTTCTGGAGCGCCCGTCGGCCGCCGCTCGGCGATCCAGCCGCGGACCTGGAGGTCGCCTCGCCGGCAGCCCTGGCCTCGCTCGGCTCGGCGGATGTCGCGGCGTTCGGCACCAAGGCCGCGAACCTCGGAGAGCTGTCCCGGATCCTGCCCGAGCAGAACCGCGTGGACGGCTTTGCGATTCCGTTCCGCGCCTATGCAGATTTCATGGAGCGGCGCGGGTTCAACGCCGAAGTCGCGGCGCTGCTGGCCGATCCCCGGGTGTTCACGGACGCCGATACCAAGCAGCGCCGCCTGTCAGAGCTCCGGGGCCGCATGCGCGCCGCCGAGCACGTGCCCGAGTTCGGCGAGGCGCTCGAAGCGGCCGTTCGCCAGGCCTATGGCGCCGCGGGGCTGGTCACCCGGCTGCGTTTTCGCAGCAGCACCAACGCCGAGGACCTGCCGGGTCTGTCGGGAGCAGGTCTGTACGACTCCCGGAGCGGCTGCCTGGCCGACGACCTCGACGCGGACACGCTGGGACCGTCGGCCTGCTTGAGCCCGGAGCACGAGGCCTACCTGCGCGCCGAGCTCGAGCGGCGAGAGCTCGAGCTCGCCGAGCACCCCGACCGGAGCCATCTGCTGCCGCTCATCGAGGATCTGGAGCAGGACTTGACCGAAGAAAAGAGCGCCCTGCTCGCGGTGCGCCGGGTCTGGGCCAGCTTGTGGAACGAACGCGCGTTCGACGATCGCGCGTACTATGGCATCGATCACACCAAGGTGTTCATGGGCGTCGCGGTCCACCCCACGTTCGTCGGTGAGCGCCTGGAAGCCGTCGCGCTCACGGGGCTCGAACCCGACGCGCCGGAGCCTCTGTATCGTGTGGTCAGCCAGGTGGGAGAGGTCGGCGTCGCCGAGCCGCTGGATCCCACCGCCAGCCCTGAGATCCTGACGTTCCGGCGCGCTGCCGGCGGGTCGCCGAGCGAGGTCACGCTCGTGTCACCGTCCTCGCTGGCGGCGGGCGGCGCTCGGCTCTGGTCCGATACCGCGTTGAACGAGCTCGCGGGGCTGTTGTTCGTGGTGCAGGACCATTTCGCGGCCAGCGTGTATCCGAGCCTCACCCCGCTGTCGCTCGACGTGGAAGTGGACGTCACGATGGACGGGCGCACCGTGATCAAGCAAGCCAGACCCTACACGCCATGATGGAGCCAGACATGACCTTGAAAACGATCCTGTACGGCCTCGGGCTCTCGCTGGCGTGCGCCGGCTGTCCCAGCTCCGAGCCGGGGAACGGAGCCAGCGCGGGCGGAGCCGGCGGAGCACCGCCGGACTCGAGCGACGCGCTGTGCGGCGAACGTCCCGGCGGCCAGCTCGGCGCGACCCACGTGCTGCGCTTCGAGACCTCTGACGGGCGCGCGGTGGTCCAGCTCAGGCGGACCTGGGAAGACTTCGGTGCCGGCGAGTCCTCCTTGTATCGATTGGACGGTTTCAGCGTATCGCTCGACGGAACGACGGCGTGCGTCACCGAACCGAGCCGCCTCGAGTACGTCAACAGCCATCATAACTGGACGGACGTCGCGCGAGCCGATGCGGGCACGGCTCGCTACGAGCTCAAGTTCGATCTCGGCGCTCCGTTCACGTTCAGCGCCTTCGCCGCCGACGGCTCCGTGCTCGTCGACGCCGTCCCGATGATCTCGACCGGCAGCCCGGCGTTCTGTTGGGGGTGTCCTGTGCCCTTGGCCGTGTCGATCTCGGAGATCATGCTCAACAACACGAGCACGCTGGCGGATGAGTCCGGCGAGTACGAGCCGTGGATCGAGCTGTTCAATCCCTCGGCGGAGGACGTCGATCTGACGGGCTGGACGCTGTCCGACGACTTCGCCGAGCGCGGCAAGTGGCCGCTGCCCGCCGTCACCCTTCCGCGTCACGAGGTGCTCGTCCTGTTTGCCGACGGCGACACGGACCAGGGCGAGCTCCACACGAGCTTTGCGCTCGATCCGAGCGGCGGCGAGCTCGTGCTGACGGCACCCGGCGGGGTGAGCGATGGCGGCCTCGTGCTCGAAGCTCAGGCACCCGGCGTGAGCCTGGCCTACCAATGGGCCGCGAACGGCTACGTCGTCGGGCAGCCGACCCCCGGCGTGAAGCCGCCGGAGGAATGATCGCGCCTTCACGCCGGACCGTGCTGGCCCTGCGCGCGCGGCCGCGCGCTCGCTCCCGGGACCCTGCCCGCCGATCGAGCAGGGGCATGGCTCGGCGTCAACGCGGCGAAGATCGCAGGATGAGCAGGCGGCCGTCCGTCTTCCCAGCTCCGCCAGCGTCGTCGAACTCGGTGAGGAGCAGCGTCTCTCCGTATCGCATTGCAGCGTGCGGCGACCTCACGCCCTCCGGGGCGGCGAGGATCGCGCGGATCGTCAGGTTCTCCGGGTCGAGCAGCCACGTGCGACCCGACTGGCCCACGGCGATGACTTCGTCTCCCGTCTGCTGGAGCACGGCGACGGGCTCGCCGAGCGCGACCTCGTGCGTGGCTCTGCCGCTCGCTGGATCCACACGGACGACCCCGGAGCGCACATCCGTGAACACCGCGCCCGGGCCGGCGGCGATGCGCCGGTGGGAGTCTCCGATGTGGAGATCGTCGCGCGGCTCCAGCGTGGTCTGGTCGACGACGCTCACGTCTCCATGGCCGTGCGCCACCCAGATCCGGCCGTGCCCGACGGCGAGCGCGAACGCGTCCCGGCCGAGCGCGGGCGAGCGGCGTTGAGCTCCCGTGGCCGGATCGATCCGCACGACCGAGGAGTCCGTCGAGCTCCCCTTGCTCCAGAGCAGCACCCAGAGCGCGCCGTCCGCAACCACCATGTCCTGGGGGGAGTCGGGCAAGCGCGCCAGCGCGCGGGCACGCGCCGTCTGCCCGTCGATCGCCCAGACCGCCTGATCGGTGTGGCTCAGCGCGTAGACCACCCCCGCGGGGGACGCGACCACCTGCACCGGGAGCCGGCCAACCGCCACGTGCGCCGTCACCTCTCCTCGCTTCAGGTCGACGCGCGCGACGCGCCGGTTCCCGCTCTCCGCGACCCACGCCGTGTCGCCGACCACCGCGACCCCTTCAGGCCACTTGCCGATCGGGATCGCCTTGTCGACGGTGAGCTGCGCTTCGACGTGCGCCGTTGCGCGCGGCGGCTCCTCCGGGGCGGCGGCGGGCGCGCCCTGCGCTGCAGAAGCCGCCGGCGCGATCGCCGGCGGCGCCGGCGGCTGGGCTTCCTGGGATGCAGCGGCCGCCGGCGGAGGCGCCGTCACGGGCGCCGCGCCCGAGCAGCCCGCCAGCGTCACGGTCATGATGGCGAGGGCCCCTGGCCATCGGTGGAATGGGCGGCGAGCCGCGCGTGTACGCTCCATGGACTGGCGGCTGTTCTCTACGACCGCGCGCTGTTCTTGAGCTCTGCGCGCGCGGCGCTGACCACGGACATGAACTCACGCGCGCGCTCCGTGAGGACCTGGTCCTTGCCCGCCGCGAGCGCCGCGGCGTCCACGAGCTCGCCGCCGACCCCGAGCGCCACGGCGCCGGCCTCGATGAAATCCCTGGCTGTCGTCAGGTTGACCCCGCCGGTCGGCATCATCTTCACCTCCGGGAGCGGCGCGCGCAGGGCGCGCAGGTACTTCGCACCCCCCATCGCGGAGCACGGGAACACCTTCACCGTGTCGGCGCCGGCGTTCCACGCGGTGATCACCTCGGTCGGCGTGAGCGCCCCCGGGAAGACCGCCCTCCCGAGATCGTGCGCCGCGCGGATGACCTCCAGGTCGAGCCCCGGGCTCACGATGAACTCGGCGCCTGCCTCGATGCACGCGCGGGCCGCGTCCGCGGTGAGCACGGTGCCCGCGCCGACGAGGACGTGGTCCCCCATCCGCGAGGCGATCTCGCGCATGACGGACAGGGCGCCGGGGACGGTCATCGTGATCTCGACGACCTCGATGCCGCCCGCGCAGAGCGCGCGAGCGGCCCGCACGGCGAGCTCTCCGCTCGGCGCGCGCACGACGGGGACGACGCCGATCTCCTCGATGCGGCGGACGACTTGCTCCCTGTTCATCGCTCGATCCTCGCGCCGGCTCCGCTCATCGCCTTCCGCACCTCGTCGAGCGACGCCATCGAGGTGTCCCCCGGGGTCGACATCGCCAGCGCGCCATGCGCGACGCCGCACTCGAGCGCCCACTGCGGGCTCTGCTCGGCCAGGAGGCCATAGATGATCCCCGAAGCGAACGAGTCGCCGCCACCCACGCGGTCCAGGATCTCGATGTCTCGCTGCGGGACCTCGTGGAACTCGCCCTTGTAGTACAGGATGCCACCCCAGCCGTTCACGCTGGCGGTCCTGGCCGTCCGGAGGCTCGTGGCGACGACCGAGATGTTGGGGTACGCCGCGACGACCTCGGAGATCATCCGGCGGAAGCCGCTCGTGTCGAGCTGGCTGTAGCTGCTGTCCACGCCGGACACCTCGAAGCCGAGGCCGGCTACGAAGTCCTCCTCGTTGCCGAACACGCAGTCGACGTACGGCATGAGGGCGCGATTGACCTCGCGCGCCCGCCGCTGGCCGCCGAAGTTCTTCCACAGCGAGGGCCGGTAGTTGAGGTCGTAGGAGATCCGCACGTCATGCGCGCGCGCGACCTCCATGGCCTCGTGCGCCACGCCGGCCGTGGTCTCCGAGAGAGCGCAGAAGATGCCGCCGGTGTGGAACCAGCGCGCGCCGCGCTCGCCGAAGACGGTCTTCCACGGCACGTCGCCGGGCCTGAGCTTGGACGTCGCGCTGTGGCCGCGGTCCGAGCAGCCGGCGGCCGCGCGGGGCCCGAAGCCGCGCTCGGTGAAGTTGAGGCCGTTGCGCACGTCCCGGCCCACGCCGTCGTAGTCGACCCAGCGCAGGAAGGACGTGTCGACCCCGCCCTGGAGCATCAGGTCCTCGATGAGGCGCCCGACGGCGTTGTCCGCGAGCGCCGTGACGATGGCGGTGCGGAGACCGAAGCAGCGCCGGAGCCCCCGCGCCACGTTGTACTCGCCCCCGCCCTCCCAGACGTCGAACGTCCGCGCCGTGTGGACGCGGCGCTCACCCGGGTCGAGGCGCAGCATCACCTCGCCGAGGCTCACCTGGTCCCACTGGCAACCCTTTGCACTGCGAATCTGCATCTTCTTCTCCTCGACGGCTCATCCAGGCGCCGTCGATGGATAAGTTGTTGAACTGGTGGGGCTGTTCGGCAAGGCTCTCAACACAGCCTCCGATGCCCCGCGCCGTGCGCGTGGGAAGCGAGCCGGCAGCGTGCGGCGCCGGGCTGCGACTATGTTGGAAAACTTGTCGAACAGTTCTCCAGCGTCGCTTCTCCAGGGTTGGTGATCGATCCCGAGCCCAGGGATGAAGGGCCGCCGCGCATGGGCCTGCTCAGAGGAGCGAAAGGAAACCCCGAGGCAAATTGTGAACGTTCACATACCGGGTGTCAACCAAAATGGATCGGCGCGACGCCATGCTCGATCGCGATGGGGGCGCAGCGGCGGCCGGCCGCGGCGCCCATGACCCAGGTCGAGGAGATGGCGGGTCGCCGCCGCGCCGTCGTGTTGGTCGACGGCGACCACCGGGACCGAATCGTCCAGCCCGCCCGCGACAGCGGTGATCCCAGATGCTCCTTATAGGGATAGGCCCTTGACCAGGGGCAAGCGGATTGGAAATTGGAATCTACATCGAACATCACCGCGGCCCGGTGTCTGCCTCTCTTGCCGCGGCGCTCCGGAGGAGGCTTGCCCGCCACCCGAGTCCGAGCTCGGCCTCAGCAACGGATTGGTGTTGACATCGTTCATGTGAACGTTCACATTAATGGCCTCCTTATTCCGCTTTGCCATGAGGGGGTCGTCATGCGCAGCGACACCTTCGCTATCGGGATCGCGTTCGGCACCGACTCGAAAAAGACTCCACCATGAAAATACTCACGAGTATTCCGACGACTTTCGCCAAGCTGTGCCTGATGATGACGCTCTCGCCGCTCGCGGCGTGTGCGTCGTCTTCCGCGACCACCGCGACGCCACCCGAGACGGCGGGCGACACGAGCAAAGCGGCGGCACCGCTGGCCGTGCCGGCGGAGCAGCGGCGGCCGATCCTCGACACGCACATCCATCTCTACCAGGTCACGCGTCCGGGCGGCGTCGTTTGGCCGGAAGCCAAGCAGAAGCCGATCTACCGCGACGTGTTGCCCCCGGAGTATGAAGCCGTCGCCAAGCAGAATGGCATCATCGGCACCGGCATCGTCGAAGCCAGCCCCGCCGTCGACGACAACTTCAAGGTCCTCGAGATGACGAAGGGCAACGACTTCTTCAAGTTCCTCGTCGCGCAGCTCGAGATCGGCTCGCCGAGCTTCAGCGCCGATCTGGCGCGCCTCGCCGCGGACCCGCGCGTGGTCGGCATTCGCGGCTTCCTCTGGAGCCCGAAGCTGACGCTCGACGCCAAGCAGCTCGCCTCGCTGGAGGAGCTCGCGGCCAAGGGCATGACGCTCGACATCATCAGCCGCGGCGCCCTCAACCCGAAGGACAAGGTCGAGGCGCTCGCGACCGCGGTGCCCAAGCTCCGTATCATCATCGACCACCTGGCGGGCGCGAAAGGGCCGACGCCGGATCCGGCCTGGGTCGATGCGATGCAGCGGCTGGCCAGGCACCCGAACATCTACATCAAGTTCTCGTCGTTCTTCGACATGTACAACCCGGCCGCCACCGAGGACGACCCCTGGAAGGCGCCGACCGATCTGGCGGCGTACAAGGCGCACTTCGATGTGCTGATGAAGGCCTTCGGCGAAGACCGGCTGATCTGGGGCAGCAACTGGCCCGTCGTCGACATGGGCGGCAGCCTCGCTTCGGAGATCGAGGTCGCCGAGCTCTACCTCAAGGAGTTTGGTCAGGAAGCACGTGACAAGGTCATGTACAAGAATGCGCAGAAATTCTACGCGCGTCACCCCTGAACAGCGGCGTCCCGAGCGCCACGGCGAAGGCGGCGCCCGCCGCCCCGCTCACGGATCGTGAAGCAACGCCACGTCGCTTCGGCTTCGGCCCTTCGACATGGCGCTCTGTCCCTTGGCAGAACGAAGCGGCCCCGGCTGCGGAGCGCGCCGTGAAAGCCGCGAGTGAACGAAGTCGCTCAGTGAGGCAATGACAGCATGAAAGCCCTGACGATCACGGGTCCGTCGGTTGCACAGGTGAGCCAGATCCGCGAGCCCAAACCCGCGCACGATGAGGTGTTGATCCGCGTGCAGCGGGTCGGTTTGTGCGGCTCCGACTTGAACACGTTCTTGGGCAAGAACCCGATGGTGACGTACCCTCGGGTGCTGGGGCACGAGGTGGCCGGCACCATCGTGGAGCTCGGCTCGGGCGTCGAGGCGGACTGGCGCGTCGGTGCCGACGTCACGTTCACGCCGTACACGGCGTGCGGCGGGTGTCCCTCGTGCCGCGCGGGAAGGCGCAACGCCTGCCGCGACAACAAGACCATGGGCGTACAGCGCGACGGCGCGCTGACCGAGCTCGTGGCCGTGCCGTACCAGAAGCTCTTCACGTCACGGAAGTTGAGCCTCACGGAGCTCGCGCTCGTCGAGCCGTTCTCGGTGGGCTTTCACGCGGCGGCGCGAGGGCGCGTCGAGGCCGAGGAGACCGTGCTGGTGATGGGCTGCGGCGGCGTGGGGCTCGGGGCCATCGCCGGCGCGGTGAGCCGCGGCGCGCGCGTGATCGCGCTCGACACGCAGGAGGAAAAGTTCGCGCTCGCCAGGGCGCTCGGAGCGCGGGAGGCGGTTCTCGGGGACGCCGATGCACGCCAGCGCGTGATGGACCTGACGAACGGCGACGGGCCGGATGTCGTGATCGAAGCCGTGGGCGCGACCGCGACGTACCGCAACGCGGTGGAGTGGGTGAAGTTTTGCGGCCGAGTCGTGTACATCGGGTACGGCAAAGAGCCGGTGAGCTACGAGACAAGGCTGTTCGTGATGAAGGAGCTCGACATCCTCGGCGCGCGCAACTGCCTGCACGAGTTCTCGGACGTGATCGCCTTCTTCGAGCGACGCACGTTCGACCCGAACATCCTGATCTCGAAATCGATCCCCATCGAAGGCGTTCCCGAGGCGCTCGCCGACTGGGCTGCCCACCCCGGTCGAACGTCCAAGATCATGGTGGGCATGTCGTGAGCGCACACGAGCCTCGCGTGGGTACGCGCCCGCTGAGCCACCGGAGCACTGACATGGGCAATCCGATTCTTCAGTTCGGCACGAGCCGGTTCCTGCAGGCTCACGCGGACCTTTTCATCTCGGAGGCGCTCCTCGCCGGCCGCGCGCTCGGGACGATCACCGTGGTGCAGACCACGTCGAACCCCGAGAGCCGCGCGCGCATCGACGCGCTGCGCGCGCAGGGGCGTTACCCCGTGCGGATCCGCGGGCTGCGCCGCGAAGGGGTCGTCGACACGACGACCGAATGCGGCTCGATCACGGAGGCGCTCGACGCGAACACCGATTGGCCGCTCGTGCGCGAGCGCTTCGCGAAGGATGCGCGCGTCGTGATCTCGAACACGAGCGACAGCGGATACGTCTGCTCGCCCGAGGACACGGCGAGTTTGCTGGCGCCCGGCGCGGGCGTGCCGCGCGGGTTCGCCGCGAAGCTCGTCGTCCTGCTGCGCGCGCGCTTCGAGGCGGGCGCCGCGCCGCTCACGCTGCTGCCTTGCGAGCTCGTCTCGAACAACGGTGACACGCTGCGTGCGCTCGTCGCCGGCGTCGCGCGCCAGTGGGGCGCCGACGCCGCCTTCCTGAGCTACATCGAGCACACGTGCATCTGGGTGAATTCGCTCGTCGACCGGATCGTCTCCGAGCCGATCCGCCCCGTCGGCGCGATCGCCGAGCCCTACGCGCTCTGGGCGATCGAGCGGCGCGAGGGAATGGTGCTGCCGTGCCAGCATGAAGCGATGATCGTGACGGACGACCTGCTCCATTACGAACGCTTGAAGCTGCTGTTGCTGAACCTCGGGCACACCTACCTCGCCGAGCGCTGGCAGCTCGACGGGCGCCCTGCGGACGAGAACACGCTGCGCGCGATGCGCAATCCGGCCTTGCGCGCCGATCTCGAGGCGCTCTGGCGCGACGAGGTGGTGCCCGTCTTCGATGCGCTCAACAAGGGGGCTGCCGCGCGCGCCTACCTCGACGAGGTGCGCCAGCGCTTCCAGAACCCATTCCTTGATCACCGGCTCTCCGACATCGCGCGCAACCATGGCGAGAAGAAGCGACGCCGCTTCGGGCCCGTGGTCGAGCTCGCGCGCGAGCTCGGCCTGAACCTCGATCAGCCCCGGCTGCGCGCGGCGCTCCGCACGGCCGTGCCCGCATGAGCATGTGCGGCTGCCCAAAGGAGGCATGCAGATGAGAAAGATGCGTTGGGTCGTGCTTTTTCTGTGCTTTCTCGCCGTCGCCATCAACTACATCGATCGCGCCAATCTGGCCGTCGCGGCGCCCCAGATCGAGAAGGAGCTCGGCATCGGCCCCGCCCAGATGGGGTTCATCATGAGCGGCTTCTTCTGGACCTACGCGCTCATGCAGATGCCGTTCGGCTGGTTCGTCGATCGCGTGGGGGCGCGCATCGCGCTGCCGATCGCCGTCGGCTGGTGGTCGCTCTTCACCGCGGCGACCGCCGGCGCGTCGAGCGTCGCGGCCATGTTCGGCTACCGGTTGCTGCTCGGCGTGGGCGAAGCCGGCGCCTACCCGGCCTGCGCCAAGCTCGTGAGCCAGTGGTTCAAGCCGCGCGAGCGCGCGCTCGCGACGGGCATCTTCGACAGCGGTGCGCGCGTCGGCTCGGCGCTGTCGATTCCCCTCGTCGCGCTCATCATCGACACGCTCGGATGGAAGGCGGCCTTCATCATCACGGGCCTGTTCGGCGCGGTGTGGATCCTCGGCTGGGTCGTCATCTACCGCAGCCCCGCACATGGCGACATGACGGGCGAGAAGGACGTCGTGCACGCAGCGCCCGCAGAGGACGCGCAGAACAGCGTGACGTGGGCGTCGCTCTTCCGCCATCGCACGCTCTGGGGCATGATGCTCGGCTTCTTCTGCCTCAACTTCACCAACTACTTCTTCATCACGTGGTTCCCGAGCTACCTCGTGCAAACGCGCGGCTTCTCGCTCAAGTCGCTCGGCACGCTCGGCATGATCCCCGCGCTGATGGCGATCCCGGGCGGCTGGATCGGCGGCTTCGTCTCCGACACGCTCTATCGCCGTGGCTGGAGCCTCACCGCCGCACGCAAGACCTGCATGGTCGGCGGCATGCTGGTGTCGTCGGCGATCACGTTGTCGGCGTTGACCTCCAACATCTATCTGATGCTCGCCTTCTTCGGCATCTCCTACGCGAGCCTCGCGTTCGCCGGCGCCAGCATCTGGTCCCTTCCCGGCGACGTCGCGCCCACGCCGCGCCATGTGGCTTCGATCAGCGGCATCCAGAACTTTGCGTCGAACCTGGCCGGCATCGTCATCACGACGTTCACCGGCGTGATGCTCTCCCTGACCAAGGGATCATTCACGATCCCGCTCGTCGTGGCGGGCGGCTTCTGCCTGCTCGGCGCGTTCAGCTACCTCGTCATCGTCGGCAAGATCGAGCCGCTCCAGGTCGGGTCGGCGCCGAGCGCAGCGAGGTACCGCAGCCTGGATATCGACCGAGATAGTTCGCCTACCAGCGCAGGGTGAGATCGTCCATCCGGCTCGGTCACCGGAGGCGGCCAGGCGGGCCGTTCGACGTGCGGCGGAACGAGGCCGAGCCTTGGCCTCCGACAGGCGCTTTCGGCTCAGAGGGTGACGCCCCGCTTCCAGAGTGCGATCTCGCGCTCGCCGTTCTCCTCGGCGCGGGTTGGACGGCCCGAGGCGGTGGCCAGCACCAGGTCCATCAGGGCGTCGGCGGCCGTGTCCATGGATTCGCCCGAAGCGATGCGGCCGGCGTCGAAGTCGATCCAGCGCTGCTTGCGCTGGGCCAGGCTGGAGTTGGTGGCGAGCTTGAGGGTCGGCGCGGGGAAGCCGAGGGGCGTGCCCCGGCCGGTGGTGAAGAGGATGACCGTCGCGCCGGCGGCCGTGAGCGCTGTGGACGAGACCGCGTCGTTGCCGGGGGCCTCCAGCAGAGCCACGCCCGGCGTGCCGCGGATCTGCCCGCCGTAGTGGACCACCTCGGTCACCGGGGCGCGGCCGGCCTTCTGCACCGCGCCAAGGGACTTCTCCTCCAGCGTCGTGATGCCGCCGGCGATGTTGCCGGGCGAGGGGTTCTCCGACACCGGCTCGCCGTGGGTGATGAAGTAACCCTTGAAGTCGTTGACCACGCCGACGATGCCCTCGTAGACCGCCTCGCTCTCGGCGCGGGTCATGAGCAGGCGCTCGGCGCCGAAGATCTCCGGGATCTCGGTCAGGATGGCCGAGCCACCGGCGGCGCAGACCTTGTCGGCGATGCGGCCCACCAGCGGGTTGGCGGTCAGCCCCGAGAAGCCGTCCGAGCCGCCGCACTTGAGGCCGATCACCAGGTCGGAGACGGGGCAGGGCTCGCGGCGGTCCTGCTCGACGATCCTCACCAGCTCCTCGACGGCCTCGAGGCCCGCCTCGATCTCGTCCTCGGCCGTCTGGGCGGTGAAGGACCGCAGGCGATCGCGATCGATGTGCGCGGCGCTCTCGAGGAGCGGGCCGAGCTGGTTGTTCTCGCAGCCCAGGCCGATGATCAATACTCCGCCCGCGTTCGGGTGGCCGGCCAGGGCAACGGTCATCCGGCGGGTGGCCTCGAGGTCGCCCCCCAGCTGGGAGCAGCCGAAGGGGTGGGTGAGGGCATAGACCCCGTCCACCCGGCCCTTGAAGCGTTTGTCCGCCTCGGCGGCCACCTTCTGGGCAGTGCGCGAGACGCAGCCCACCGTCGAGAGGATCCAGATCTCGTTGCGGGTGCCCACCCGCCCGTTCTTCCGCCGGTAGCCCATGAAGGTGCGGTCTTCGGTGGCGGGGAGGGGCTCAGGGTTCGTGGGCTCGTAGGCGTAGGTGTCGAGGCCGGAGAGCGCGGTGGCCAGGTTGTGCGTGTGCACGTGATCGCCCGGCTGGATCTCCACTGTCGCCCGCCCGATTGGCCAGCCGTACTTCCGCACCAGCTCGCCAGCGGCCATCGCGCGCAGCGCCACCTTGTGCCCGGCCGGGATGTCGGCGCGGGCGGTGATCGCGTGGGCCACCGAATCGCCGGCGGCCAGGCCGCGCACGGCGACGGCCACATCATCTCGAGGATCGATCTGCAACAGGGATGCTGCCAAGCTCATTTCATTCTCCCTCCGCGAAGCAGTCAGTCACCAATCGTATTCGCGCCGCTCAGGAGCGGTACGCCGAAGTTCGGCGTTCCGTCTGCATTCCATTCCAGCCGCTGGACGCGCGTGTGACGGTTCGGGTCGTAGAGCGGGTCCCCCGTGATCTTCTCGTAGTTCCGCGCGTGGTACACGAGCACGTCGATCGATCCGTCCGCCGAGGTCGTGAACGAGTTGTGGCCCGGGCCATACAGCCCGTTTGCGCTGACGAACACTGGATCCTCGTTCTTCGTCCACGAGCTCGGGCTCAGCAGGTCGTCCGTCGCGCTCGCCGTGAGCAGGCCGAGGCAGTAGCGGTCGTCCGTCGCGCTCGCCGAGTAGCTGATGAAGACCCGCCCATTCCGCTCGAGCACGGCAGCACCTTCGTTGACCGCGAACCCCGCCGTCTCCCAGGCGTGCTCGGGTCTGGCGATCCGCACGCTGGGCCTGGCCAGCGTCCACGGGTTCACCATGGCCGCGATGAACAAGCTGCTGTTGTCGCCCGCGACGCTCGGGTCCTCCTGCGCCCACACGAGATAGCGCTTGCCGTCGTGCTCGAACGTCGTGGCGTCGAGCGCGAAGGTGTCCGAGTCCGTCACGATCTGCCCTCGCTCGATCCACGTGCCATCCATCGGGTTGGCCGATGAGCTCTCGAGCGCGTACATGCGAATGGCCCAGATGTCGGTCGAGCTTCCGGCGGCGAAGTAGATGTACCACTTGCCGTCGATGAAATGTAGCTCGGGCGCCCAGATGTGCGCCGCCATGGGGCCGGTCGCGTGCTTCGTCCAGACGACCTTCGGGGTCGCGCTGGCCAGGCCTCGTATCGTGGTCGCGCGCCTGATCTCGATGTGATCGTACGTCGGCACGCTCGCGGTGAAGTAGTAGTAACCGTCCGTATGCCGCTTGATGTGGGGATCGGCGCGCTGCGAGATCAGATAGCCGAGCGGTTCGAGCGCGAACGACGCCTCCGCGTTCTCGACCGCCGTGCCGTCGAGCACGTGCGCATGGATCTGGTAGTTCAGGTGCCGGAGATAACGTGTCGCGTCCGAGTACCACTGCAGCGAGACCATCGTCGGATCCCCGTTCAGGGCGGGCACGATCCGGAACGTGGCGTCCCTCCGGAACGCGGTGGACTCCGTGAACACGTCGATCCACAGAAGGTGACTCCTCTCTTCGGGCGGGGTCTCCCAGAGCCCGCTGGCCCGGTTGGACGTCTCATCCTGCAGCGGGTACCGGGTCGAGTTCATGCTGTCGACGTGCAGGTAGCGACCGCCGAAACCCACAGGCTCGAACGACACCAGCGTCGGATCATCCGGGTTCGCCAGGCCGGGCACCACTCTCCACTGGAAGTCGGCAGGAAGCTGGTTGTTCGCCCTGTCGTCGAGGTCGGTGATCATCGCGTGATAGTAGGAGTGCGCGACGTAGAGCGGGGCGTCCTCCTTGTGCGTCGTGCGAAGCTGGTAACCCCCTCCGGCGTCGTCGTCGAGATTGGAGAGCTCGAGGACAGCGGGGGCGGCGAGGGCCGCATACTCCGGGTCCTCGCTGGCCGGTGCGTCGAAGACGACGCGTACGGGCTGAGCTCCGTCGGCCTGCCAGTCATCGACGCTGCTCAAGGTCACGGTCTGCGCCGTGCTCCAGTTCGCCTCCGTGAACGTCAGGTCCGCATGGCTCAGCGTCGCCTCGGTCGTGTCGCTGACGCCGAGCGCGATCGTCACGGGCGCGCTCGGCTGCGATGCGAGGAGCACGGTGAACGTCACGGGCGCGCCGCGCTCGGCGAGGGGCCCCGACGGGTCGCTGACGACGATCGCTGCCGTCCCTGGAGCGTCGTCGTCCGTGTTCGTGATGTCAGCGGACTCCGCGACGAGGCCGTCGCACGCTGGGTCTGCAGAGACCGAGGGCCCGAGGCGGACGCGGAAGATCTGATCCCCGTCGCTCTCCGCATCGTCCACCCCCGTGACCGTGATCTCCCGAGGGACGCTCCAATCCTCCACCGTGAAGGAGAGGGTCGCCGGTGAGACGGAGCCTTCGGTCGCATCCGAGCTTGAGACCGGCACCGTGATCGGCGCGCTCGGCGCGCCGTCGAGCGCCACGCTCACGGTCACCCGCCCGCCGGACTCCGAGGTGCTGAGCGCTGTGCCCGCCGTCATGATCCGCAATGAACGGGTCGACGCGTCCGGCGCATCGGTCGAGGGCCCCTCCGAGCAACCGACGACCACGAGCAGCGCGGCGAAGGCGAAGGCTGCCGCCGTGAGCGCGACGCGCGGCGCAGAGAGGGAAGTGCACTCTGGATGGGAAGATCTCGGTGCGCGCATGATAAGGGGAAACTCCACCCGTCCGTGGGTCCGGTAGGATGCTCAGTAGTGGGCGATGATCGCGTCGAGCTCCGCCTGCGTGACCCGGACCGCGTTCGCGTGGCGCACGCCGGACGGAAAGCGGTACTGCGCGCTCGGGAGCTCCGTCCAGGAGCCAGGATCCGCGTCGAGATCCGTCGTGCTCCAGCACCCGAACACACCGCCGTTCAGGTAGTAGTCGGCGAACAGGTACCATCGATCCTCCCGCGGATCCTTGATGACGAACGGCCCCTCCGTCGCTCGTCTGCTGCCCTGGGTCGACCCGCGCGTGATGTAGTCCGGACTCCATCGCGTGAACGTCTCCGGATCGAGCGCGAGCGTCGGGGAGCGCGCGATCTGGATGTCCTTGCCCGATCCGGTGAGCGCGCTCCCGCTGCTGTCCGTCTCGTCCTTGAAGAAGAGGTAGTTGCGGTCATTCCATTGCGTGATCGTCGCGTCGATGACGCTGTAACCCGGATCGAAGAGCACGTCGGGTGTCGGGTTGACGATGGTGACGAAGTCCTCGGTGTAGCTGACGTAGATGCGGTTCGCGCCCGTGGTGTCGTTCCCGGACCAGATGATCGCATAGAGCTCGCGATCGGGGTCGTAGTAAGCCTCCGGGGCCCACGCGTGCATCGGGGTGTTCCCGGGGCCCGGGAGGTTCGTGAGCGTGATCAACCGGGGATTCGTGAAGGTGATGAGATCGGTCGAGTCCGCCACGAAGATCTTGGAGCTCGGATGGTTCCAGTAGTTCGCGTCGTTCTCCGAGAGCGTCCAGTCCGTGGCGATATAGATGTACGTTCCATCGTTCTTGCGGAACAGGAACGGATCGCGGATGTGATTCGTGCCCATCCCGGTGAGCTGGTACGCAGGCTGTCCATTGGCGAGGGTCGACCAGCGAAGCCCGTCGGTGCTGTAGGCGAGGTGCAGCGAATCGCTCGCCACGTTTTGATTCGGCCCGAAGTAGCTCAGCACCCAGGCACCCGGGGAGCAGCTGGTTGCGTTCATCGTGGCCGTGTGCTCGCCGTTCGTGCACTTGACGCAGCTGCGGTCCGTGGTGCTGCTTCCCTTCGTGCCGACGAGCTCTCCTGGCACGCAGTCGGTCCACGCGACGCACGTCGTTATGGGATCGGCGTCGTCGTCCCAGGTGCCGTCCGCGCAATCGACAGGCGCGGCGGTCCCGCCAGCGCAGTACGTGCCCGGCGGGCAGGCGTCACACTGCGCGGGCGTGGTGCTCGTCCCCGGCGCGGTCTGCCTCGTCCCAGGCGCGCAGGGCGTGTGCATCCCGCAGCTCGGCGCGTTCATCGTGTCGCTGAAGGTGTCCTCCGGGCACGCCGTGCACCGCCGGTCCGCCGCAGGCGAGCCCTCGGCGCTCGCGAAGGTGCCCGCGGTGCAGTCTGTCCATGCGACGCAGCTCGTCGCGCTGTCGCCATCGTGATCCCAGGTGCCCTCGGAGCACGCGGGGGGCTCGGCATCGGGTCCTGCGTCGCCGCCGGTCGTCGTCGCCGGGTCGCTGCACCCGGAGGTCCACAAGAGCGCCACGAGGAATCGTGCGCTCGATCTGCTTCCCAAACGTGCCATCTCGCTCCTCTGTCTCCCGCGTGGTTGCTGCGCCGTTGGACGCCGGCGCCCGCCCGGTCCGATGTCCGGAGCTCGGGATCACATCCTGGTCCACTGCCGGTTCAGCTGGCCGTCACGGGCTTTCGTGCGACGATGTCGGACCGCGGAGAGCCCACCCCTGTTGCGCGGCGCAGTGAATCACGCGCCTTTGTCCGCGATGACCGAGCGAGCGGAGCCGTACCGGGATCGATCCCGAGGACGGGCGCCCTGCGCGCCCGACGGCCTGTCCTGAACAAGGCGAAGGGGATGGTTCGCGAGCGATTGTGAGCGCTCACATCATCGGCGTCAACCGAAATGGCCCGGCGACGAGCTCACGGCCGCCGCTCCAGAGGTGCCCCGCCAGCCTCTTCTCCCTCGGGCCGGAGGACACCTCGGGCCGGTCGATTGGAATTGACGCTGCATATGTGAACGCTCACAATCGGCCCGATCGGTATCCTGTTGCTTCGCCATGGATGGGTCGTGTTGTCGCACCCTTGCTTGGTCCGAGAGAGCAAATTCACCCTCAGGAGAGAACTCCATCATGAGCCGAAATTGGACTGCCGGGGGCGCCTTGCTGGCAGCCATGCTGGGGTCGGTACCCTCCGCGGGAGCGGCGACGTTGCAGCAGGTCAACGGCTGGGGGGTGAGCGGTCTGCCTGGTGACGTGAGCATGTACGTCTATGCCCCGGACCGCGTGGCGCCGAATCCTCCGATTCTGACTCTGGTGCACTACTGCGGCGGGACCGCCAGTGCAGTGTTTGGTCAGGCGCGGGGCGGGGGCATCGTCGACGCGGCGGACGAACATGGCTTCATCATGGTCGTCCCCAGCAGCGGAAGATGCTGGGACGTCGTCTCGAACAAGACGCGCACGCGCGAAGGCGGTGGCGACAGTCACGCCATCAGGCAGATGGTGAAGTACGCGCTCGACACGTACGGAGGCAACGCGGATCGCGTCTATGCGACGGGAGATTCGTCCGGCGGCATGATGACCGAGCTCCTGCTCGCCCTCTACCCGGACGTCTTCAAAGCAGGCGCCGCGTTCGCGGGCATGCCGGCCGGGTGCCGCGCAGCCAACGAATCAGGCAACAGCGGCGGATATAGCGGAGCGTGCGCGGGCGGCTCGGTGACCCACAACGCGCAAGAATGGGGGGACATCGCCCGTACGCTGGCCCCGGGGTATGCGGGACATCGCCCGCGGCTGCAGCTCTTCCACGGCGACGCGGACACCATCATCAGGTACCCGAACCACACGGAGGCCATCAAGCAATGGACCAATGTTCTGGGCGTGGGCGCGAGCCCGACGTCGACCGATACGGGAGTCCGGCTCGGTAATCACGATGCGACGCGGCAACGCTGGGAGAATGAGTGCGGCTACGTGGTCCTCGACGCGTTCACCTCGATTGGCGGTGATCACGGCCCATCCGACGCGTTGTTCCCCGCTGAGTATGTCATCCCCTTTCTGGGTCTCGACAAGACCGGGCCGGTCGATCCCGAGATAGAGGCGTGCAGCGGTGGGGCGGGTGGAAGCGGCGGCGCGGGCGGAAGCGGCGGCGCGGGCGGAACCGGCGGAGAGGGTGGGGGTGGCGGACAGGGGCAGGGCGGCATGGGCGGCGGGACCGCTGGGAGCACGGGGTCGAGCGGCACCGCAGGCGGAAGCGGCACCGCAGGCGGAAGCGGCGGGAGCAGTGGAACGGGTGGCGCCGTCACGGCTGGTGGCCCGGCCGGCAGCGCTGATCCTGGATCGTGCGCGGTCGGCAGGGCCGATTCAGGGGAGTCCGTCGGGACTTCCCTGGTTGCTCTGGCAGTTGCACTTTCGACCTTGATGCGTCGTCGTCGGAGGACAATGGCAGCCCGGTGACCTGCACGCGCTGGCAGCCGGGCCAGCCGGACAACCCGCGAACCAGCGCTGGGTGAAGATGGTCGCCGACGGCAGCGCCGCTGCTGTAGCGCCCACGGCGGGGCGGCACGTCAGCGCACCCGCAGCTGGGCCGCCGATTCACCGAGCTTCTCGCCCTGCGCATCGACCACATGCAGCTTGTACGTTCCGGCGCTGGCCGGCACGGCGATGGACGTAGCGTCCCCCGCCGCTTTCGTCATCGTCGCGCCCTCCGTGAACGTGCCGGTGCCGGCCGGCGCGAGCCAGACGGCGTTGGCCGCCGCGCCGGTGCTCCTGATCTTGATTGTCGTGGTGCCGGATGCCACCGAGGCGCTCGCCGGGAACACGTAGTCTTGAACCGCGAGCAGGCTGCTGGGGATGATGCCCCGGTGCTCTTCCTGGATGCCGGAGCTCAGGCAGATTTCGTACTGGGCCGCCGGCCACATGTTGTCCGGAACCGCGACCGGCGGGTCGATCCTGCTATCGGGCGGGTTGATGCCCATCTTGTTCACGGTGGCGTACGTCCTCAGGATGGTGAGGTGGTGCTTGGCCCCGAAATCCTCGCAGTTGATCGTGTATTTTACGCCGGGGTCGATGTCGAGCACGTTGTCGTTCTGCGTGATGTGCGCGCTGCCCTCGTCGTTGTGCAGGCCGTACGTGGGGCCGCTCGTCGCGGGCGGAATGCCCTTGACGTAGTTCTCGTTGATGGTCGTGCCCGGCATCTGACCCAGCGTGTAGACCGCGCCGCTGTCGTGTAGCCTGCTCAAGGTGTCGATGAAGCGATTGCTGTTGATCGCGTTGTCTTTGCAGGTGGTCGAGTCGGGGAAGTTCCGCCAGCCCCAGCCCAGGTTGATGCCGTTGTAGGCCGTCTTCTGGATGTGGTTGTGGGTTATCTTCAGGCCATCGACGAAGAACGCGGTGATGCCCGAATGGCCACCGAAACCCGGCAGTGAGCTCACGTCGTACAGCAGGTTGTTGCTGATGGTGTCGTTCTTACAGATGCCTTCGACACCCGAGCCGAACTTGTGGTGCGGGCCGGAGTCGCCCGCGTACAGGTGCTGCGGGTGGCCGACCGTGATGCCGCTGCCGGCGATGTCGGTGATGTAGTTGCCGACGATGCTGGAATTCACGACGTCGTTGATGAAGGAAATGCCCTCGTTGCCGCTGTGCTTCACCACGTTGCCGATGAAGTCGATCGAGTCGGCGTTGTTGACCGTGATCATCCCGGGCAGCGTGTCGATGATCTCGTATTTGCTGTTGTGCCAGTTGCCGTCGCCGTAAGCGACGTAGATGGTGGCGCCCTGCACCGTCGCTTTGCCGCGCGACCCGTCGACGCTGTACAGGTTGTAGTCGGTGTTGGCGAAGGTGATGCCCTGGAAGGTGAGGTTCTTGACGCGGCTGGCGCTGGAGGCGCCGACGATGTCGATCAGCTTTTCTGCGATCGGCGCCTGCACGTCGGCTTGAGCCATGTCTTCGCCCTGCCGCGGGTAGTAGAAGAGGGTCCCGGTCGTCTTGTCGAAATAGAACTGACCGGGTGAATCCAAGAACTCACGCGCGTTGTAGATCGTGTGGGAGCCAGAGACACTGAAGCCCGAGTTCCAGCCGGGGGTCTGCGCAATGGTACCGTAGGGCTGTTGAAAGAGCAGCGCGCGCAAGTTGTCTGGCGTGGTGGTGACATCACGAACGCAGACGATGTTCTCGTTCCACGTGGTGCCGTTCACGATCTCGAGGTCGTCTTTGTTGCTGGCGATGGCAGGTACCGCGTTGAGGTCGTACTTGGCGCCGTCACTGCCGCTGCCGGTCGCCCAAGCCCAGCTGTGCTGCCCGGCCGTCACGCTGTACGTCCCGACCCCTCCGCGCGACGTGACCCGCTTGCTCGTCATCAGGGCACGAGCATCGTTCACGTACAGGTTGCGCAGCTTCGTCGTTCGGTCCAGCTTGGCCTTGTAGATGTTGCCTGCGTCCGGCGTCCATCCGGTCACCTTCGTCGCGCCGTTCAAAACGGGCTTTTCCCCGGGGTAGGCCTGATAGTGGATGCGATGGCCATTCGTGCCCGAGTCCGACGGCGCGAAGGCGATGGCGTCGGTGAGGCTGTACGTGCCAGCTCGGAGGTAAACGTAGATGTCGCCGGTCATGTTGGCGTTGACGGTGCGGACGGCGTCGCGCGCCTTGGTGACCGTCTTGAACGGCGCGCTGGCCGTGCCTGGATTGTCGTCGCTACCGGAAGGCGACACGTAGTACGCCGCTTGCCGCGTCCCGGTCTCGTCTGGAACCTCGCCGCCGCCGCCGCCGCCGCCGCCCGTCCCGCCACCGGCCATCGCGCCGGCGCTGCCGCCGCCCCCGTCCGCTGCCGCTCCTCCGGCTCCTGCAGTGGCGTCGGCTCCGCCGGTTGCGCTGCCGCCAGCCGAGCTGTCGCCGCCGGCCAGGTTGGGGCTCGTCCCGTCCGATGAACAGGCAGCCAACCCAGCGAACGCCGTGAGGGATGCGGCGACCAGCAGCTTGACGTGACGAACGGTGGAATCGTGACTCTCACGCATGATTCTTGCCTCGAAGGGAAGGTGAGCCAGCCGCCCACGCGGAGCGCCGCGCCGCTTCCAGATCACGTCAGCTCAGTGAGGAACCGACCCGCAGCGATGCTGCCGCGAGCCCTGCCAGAGCCTCGCGAAGCAGCGGTACGTCGCGAAGCAGAGATGCCGAACGAGCACGCGCGCCGGCACGCTCCTCGCCCTGCATGCGCCTCACCTGGAGCCAGCGGCCCGACCGGCACGGTAAACGCGCACAAGGAGAAAGGCCCGGTGCGCATGACGCACCTATCCAGGGCAACGCCAAAGAATACCTGGTGTGGAATGTGAACGTTCACATGACTGGCGTCAATCGAAATGAACCGGCGCGCGGATGTCCTCGATCCGGAGCGGTGCGCAGCGGCGGTCGGCCGAGGCGCCCGCGTGAGCTGTCCCGCGAGCCCGGCTTGCGCGAGGTCGTGTTTTCCGGGGGACCTGGGCGGTGCTCGTGCACAGGACCAGCTCGGCCTCGACGGCGGTGCAGCCGTCGAGGCGCTGACCGGCTCCGAGCTCGTCGGGCGGGCCCGCGCGGCGGCGTGATGGGGGCGAGGGGTGGATCCGCCGGCTCATCCCCCGGGCAATTATGCGCCTTCCTTGCTCGGTGTGCGTGTCCGTCATCGTCGTCGACGAGGGGACACGCCGGCAGCCGTGCTCGCGCATCGTCCGCACGACGTCCTCGATGCTCGTTAACGGGCAGGGTGGCGAGCTCGTCCGACATCGGTCGTGCGCAACGCTCGAACCTGAGCTTCACCGCGTGCAGCGGAGGGCCTCGGGCGTCTTGACGAGGCACGGACCACGACGACGATCACCACGTCGAGCGCACGGAGGTGCCGCATGTCCGAGGCGGAGAGCGAGAGCGACCCCAAGCAGCAGCACGCCCCCCGACCCGCCGGCTCCGCACAGGGGAGCAGAGCGGATGAGAGCCCTCGCCTCCTGCGAACCCGACGCCACTGGGCAAGCCGCAGCAAACGCTTCCCGAGGACGGCCGCTGAGATCGGCCGGACGACTGAATACCCCCTCCGGCGATCATGACGCTGCGGCCTGCCCGGAGACCCGAGCGCCAGTGCTCCAGCGCAAGTAGCCCCGACACCGGGCAGGAGATCGCGGCATTCTCCACCTGCGCGGAGGTCGGACCTCGCCTCGAACCGCGGAGACCTACGTGATGGCCGACCCCCTCCCGCCCGACGCTTCGGGGCCGCCCCCGTCCTTGGAAATGCGCGCGCCGGAGCCGCCTCCCACCGCGGTCCTGCCGGCGGCCCCTCCGGAGCCCGCGCGGGAGCGAAGGGCGCTCGCGGCGCTGGCGATCGCCGCGGTCGCGGCCATGGTGTGGATCACCCACCCGGTGGGGATCGGCATCCTCCTCGGCACGCTCAACGCCTTCACGATGCAGCCGTTCTACGAGCGGATGCGGGCGCGCGGGCGTCGACCCGCGGTGGCGGCGGCGATCGCGGTCGGGCTGTCGTCGATCGTGATCGTCGCGGTGCTGGCCGGGATCTCGTCGCTGCTCGTGGGCCGGGGCGTGGTGCTGGCGGGGGAGCTCATCGCCGCGCTCTCCCCCGGGGCCCCGGCCCGTGAGCTCGTCGTGGAGTGGACCCGGCGCCTCGAACCGCTCGGGCTCCGCGCCGACGATCTTGCCGCCCGGCTGCGCGACGCCGCGGCCGAGCTCGCCGCCCGCGCCGCCGGCATCGCGGCGTTCGTCGCCTCGGCCAGCTTCAGCGCGCTGCTCGGCTTCTTCTTCGTGTCGATGACCACCTACTTCGTCCTTCGGCACTGGACCTCGCTCGCGCGCCGCGCGGAAGACGTGCTCCCGCTGCACCCACGCCACACCCGCGCGTTGCTCGACGAGTTCCGTGTCGTCGGCCGGACGACCCTCCTCGGCACGGTGCTCACCGGAATCGCGCAAGGGTTTCTCGCGACGATCGGTTACCTCATCACGGGGGTGCCCGAGGCGGCGTTCTTCGGCGCCGCGACGGCGGTGGCCTCGCTGGTCCCCGCGGTCGGCACGCTGCTCGTCTGGGTGCCGGCGGGCGTGTACCTGATCCTCACGCACCACATCGCCATGGGGATCGTCGAGCTCGCGTGGGGGGCGCTGGTGGTGGGGGGCGTCTCCGACTACGTGATCCGCCCGCGGCTCGTGGGCCGGGGCTCGAGCATGCCAGCGCTCTTCACGTTCGGCGCGCTGTTCGGTGGGGTGGAGACGTTCGGGCTGTTCGGGCTCTTGCTCGGGCCGCTGGTGATGGCGCTGGCGATCTCGACGCTGCGGATCTACGTGGCGGAGACGAAGGGGAGGCGCACGGAGGGCGACGCTCGGAGGTGATCGAGGTGGCGAGATCGACGCTCAATCGTCCATCCTGCTCCTGGCTGCCGTCCCGGGGCAGGTCTCGACGCCGCGCGCAAGCTTCCGGTTCACCACCGCCCCCACGAGGAGCGCTGCCGTGAACAAGTACAGGCCGATCATGGTCACGCCGATCACCGCGAGCCCCGCCAGGTAGGCGCCGCCATCTCCCGCTTTGGCGATGTAGAACGCATAGGCGAAGCCGAACAGGATCTCGAGCGCGACGGCGAGCAGCGCACCGGGAAGGATCGGCACGCCACGCCGGGCCCGGGGCGGGATGCCGACCCGGTACAGGGCACAGACGTACGCGAGGACGATCCCTGTGCTGACGCAGAAGCGGAGAAGGCGGCTCGCCAGGGTCGGGGCTTCGGTCGCCCGCAGCGGCGGGATCCACCGCCCGAGCCCACCCATCGCGCCCTGGAGCGCGGGGCCCAGGGACGCGAGGAGAGCAACCGCGACCGGCAGGACGACGCACATGCCGATGGCGAGCAGGCGCTTCTTCCACCAGGGACGCGAGATCCCGGTCCCGATCTCGAGGGAGTCGAAGATCGAGTGCACGCCGCTCGAGGCGAGCCAGATGAAGACAGCTGTGCTCGCGACGCCCGCCGAACCCTCGTTCCAGGTGGCGAGGTTGATCAGCTCGGCGCTGACGAGCTGGCGGGCCGCTGCCGGGAGCGGGCTCAACAGCTGCACGACCGCGCTCCAGTTGTTCGTCGAGAAGCGCCCGGCAAGGAGACCCGCGACAGCGGCGAGCGGCACGAGCGAGAGAAATAGCCAGAACGCCGTCTCGGCGGCGAGGCCGAGGACCCTCGTGCGATCCAGGCAGACGAGCACGTCCTTCGACCAGGCGCCGGCGCGTGAAAACCGCCGCTTCCATCCCGCCAGCTTCAAGGTGTGCAGCCGACGCATCGATGCCTCCCACCTCGGGGCTCCATGGTAGACTGTCAGTCTAACGCGTCGTGTGATCGCGCCCCGACATGGCCAGCGAAGGCGCGTCGCCGTCACGCCGCGCGCCCGCGCGTGAGGAGCTCGCGCCACCGCTGCGCGGAGACCCGCGCCGGCTCCGTCGTGTCCACGAACCCCTCGAGCACGCGCACGAATTTCTCCGGATCCTCGCAATGCGGGTAGTGCCCGACGGCGTCGAAGAGATCGAGGCGGCTGCCCGGCATCGATACGTGCGCGTCGCGGGCGTGGGCGACGGGGATCACCGGGTCGTTGGTCCCCCACACGATCAGCGTCGGCACCTCCGCCGTCAGGTACAGCCGGTCGTGCGCGCTCACGCGCTGGCCGGCGCGGTCGATCACCGAGCGCAGGGTCTGGACGAATGCGCGCCGGGCGTCCGCGTCCGCGAGCGATGAACAGGAGTTGACGAACTCGACGAGCACCGGGCCGGGGCGGCGGCCGCGCCGCTCGAGCAAGCGCACGGCGGCGCGCGCGAGGGAGCGCTCCGGGCGGAGAGCGAAGCGGAGGAGCGCGCGGGAGAGCGGCCGGCAGCCGATCGGCAGCGCCAGCCCGGCCCCGGGCAGGCTCAGCGCCCGCAGGAGCGCGTTCACCTCGATCCCGAGGCCGCCGCTGCCGACGAGGACGAGCCGCTCGCAGCACTCGGGGAACTGGTAGACCGTCTGCATGGCGACGCCGCCGCCGAACGAGTGCCCGACGAGGGTGCCGCGGTCGTGCCCGAGCGCCGCCATGAGATCGCGGATGCCGCTCGCATACGCGCCGAGCGAGTAGTCGGTCCGCGGCTTGGCGGAGGCGCCGTGGCCCAGCAGATCCGGCGCGACGACGGTGAACCGCCGGGCGAGCGCGGGCATCACGTGCCGCCACGTCGCCGAGCTCCCGGCCATGCCATGGATGAGCACCAAGAGCGGGCCCCGGCCTTCCCGGCGGAAGGCGATGTCGTGCCCGTGGATTGTGGTGTGGTGCAGCTCCATGACACGAAGCGTAATGCGATTCCGCCGGTGTCGCTCAGATCCGACCTATGCGGGTCGCGCCCGGTCGAGCGGGCGCTCGTCCCTCAGCCGGAGCCGCGTCTCTTCGCCGCCTTGTCCTCCGTGTCGAGCCGCTTCGCGTCCTCGTCGTACCGCTTCTCGTCGGCGCGGATCTCCGCCTCGGTCTGCTCGCGGATCGGCGGGCGCACTGCCTGCGGTTGGTCTTCGCCGAAGATGGCCTTGGCCGCTCCCCGACCGAGGCCGTAACCGAGCCATGCTGTGAACCACGACATGGTCAGCCCTCCTTGCTGGGCTTCTCGAGGGAGTCGTACGCGCCGCCCTCGACGGACGCCTTGACGTCGCTTCCGACGTGGTCGGCGCCCTGCTTCACCTCGTCCCACGTATCGTCGGTCGTCTCGGCGATCTCGTGGAGCTTGGCCTTCGCGACGTCGAGCGTAGCGTGCAGGGTGTCGAGGTGGGGCTTCGCCCGAGCTTGGCCGCTCGCTGATGTGGGTCGTCGGCGGCCGGCCGAATCGCGCAGCGCGACGCGGCTGCCATCGGGCTCTGCGTCACCAAGGGCGCCGCCAGGATGTCTCTTGAGCTCACCAACGCCTTCATCCCGGCGGTCATCGCTGCCCAGCACGAGAACGTGCACGTCATCTTCGTGCACGGGGACAGCGGCGACTGGCGGCCGAAGAAGGTAGGCGGACGCGGTACCCTGCCGCGCTGGCTGAGCGAGACCGTCGAGCTGTCGAGGCTGGAAGGGTAGGTACGGCGTCCTGGCGGGATTCCTGGCACGCGGGGTTACACGGCCACGTGGAGGGGCTGCACCACCGCTGCGAACACCGGGAGCGCCTCGCAGCGCGCCGCGTGCGCGGCCAGCGCCGGCCGCCTCGCGGCGTCGGTGAGGGCCGGGTGCGCCTCGGAGGCGAAGCGCAGCGCGCAGGCGACCGCGATGTCGGCGTGGCTGAAGGCGCCCAGCCAAAAGGCGTCGCCGGGCCGGGCGGCGCGCTCCCGCTCCAGCAGGTCGAGCGTCTCGCCGATCTGCGCGGTGCAGCGCTCCACCCAGACAGCGCTCCGGCGCTCGCCCGTGCGCAGCACGTGCTCGTAGAGCAGGCTCACCGCCTTGTCCGCGAGCCCCGTGGCGAGCGCGGAGACCCGCAGCCCGGCGCGGCGCGCCTCGCCCGAGCGCGGCAGGAGCGCGCGCTCCGGCCCCACCAGGTCGTCGAGGGCGTCGAGGATCGCAGCGCTCTCCACGAGCGGCTCCCCGCCGTCCGTCACGAGCACGGGGACCCGCCGGAGCGGGTTGTACTTCGCGATGGACTCCGCGTCGGCCCACACCGACCACGGGCGGTGCTCGTACGCGAGCCCGTAATGCTGGAGCGCCACGGCGACGCGGCGCACGAAGGGAGAGTCGTACTGGCCAATCAGGATCATGGAGGCTCGTTTAACCGAGCCTGCCGCGGGCGGCTACCAGACGGTGCACACCCTGGCCGGCCGCATCGAGGGCCCTGGTAATTCCATGTCGCGGCGGGCAGCTCCATCGAGGAGAGCTCCCGAGCACCGCCCGCCGGAGCTGTCCGCTACGCCCGCCCGCTGTTCTTGAGCTCCGCACGCGCGGCGCTGACCACGGACATGAACTCACGCGCGCGCTCCGTGAGGACCTCGTCCTTGCCCGCCGCGAGCGCCGCGGCGTCCACGAGCTCGCCGCCGACCCCGAGCGCCACGGCGCCGGCATCGATGAATCCCTGCGTTTCCCCACATGCTCTACTCGCCGGGTATCCCCTGGAGAGCCTGCCTGGGAGACAGGCAACCGCGGAAGAGCACGCAGCGAACCTGGAGGGCAACCTCAGGTCGCTGCTTGAACGCGCGAAGCCCGCCACGTACGCGCGCCGCCCGTGCGGCGGGTCCACATCCCGAAGGGGACCGACGGGGATCCAGCGCGGATCCTCGGCGCGATCTACGAGCAGGACTTCACTCCTCGCAGCCGATCCGCTCGTCGTCCAGCGCGACGTCGTCGATCCACGCCGTGAACCCCGGCGGCGCGCTCTGGTAGTTGTTCCACCCGACCCGGATCTCGCTGAACGCGTCCGGGATCTCCGAGCCCGAGTAGTTGCCCGGCCCGTTCGCGATGCTGATCTGGTCGAGGAGCTCGCCGTCCAGGTAGAAGTCGTAGCGCTGCGTTGGACCGTCGATGTGCCACTCGACGCAGTGCCACTGGTCCTCATAGTACCAGCTGTACGTGCTCCCCTTGCCGAACTCCGCCCCCGCGGGCTGCACGTTGTAGAGGTACTGGATGTGCGACCCGTTGCCGTCATTGTCCCAGCCGTCCTTGTCTTCCTTCACCGTGTCCACGACGCGGACCTCCTGGGCGCCCGTCGTCGGGCCGTTGCCGTACAGCGCGACGAGCGTCGAATGGACGAACGCGTCAGGCACCGGCCGCTGCACCCGGTAGCGGATCCGGCCCCAGTGCCCGCTCCCGAGCTGAGAAGCGTCGTGATAGATGCGCCGCTCCCCGTTCGCGACGGGGCCCATCTTCAGCGCGTGCTTGCCGTGCGCGGCCTGATCGTCGGCGACCGCGACCGGCTCACCATGCTTGGTCCAGCCCTGCGGAACGCCGCCCACGTCGGTGTCCTCGAAATCCTCGCAGAGGATGTACCTGCCGGACGCGCAGCCCGTCAGGGAGGTCTCGCCGCCGCCCGAGCCACCTTGCCCGCCGCCGCTCGAGCCGCCTTGCCCGCCGCCGCCCGAGCCGCCTTGCCCGCCGCCGCTCGAGCCGCCTTGCCCGCCGCCGCTCGACGAGCTGCTCGTGAGGGCCCCGCCGTCACCGCCAGCCCCGCCGCTGCCGGTCGTACCGGTGCTGGTCGCGCCACCGCTTCCGTCGCCTCCACCGGAGCTCGAGTCCGAGGAGGTTGAATTGCAGCCCACGTGGAATGCAATGAGGGCCAAGGTAAGGCTCACAGCGTGAACACGATGCATGGTGGACCTCCGGCTCTCCGAGAGCCAAGCAAGCGGACCAAACTTGATACTTTTGTCATGGGGTGATGTCAAGACCCCCTCGGCGTGCGCAGAACTCTCGATGGGAAGAGTGACACGAACGATGCTGAATCGTGCGTCTGCGATCGGTGCGAATCGCGGCCTCGCTCATCGCGTCCATCAGCCCAGGGCAGGTCCCGCAGTTGGGTCGTGAGAGCAGCGTGGACTCAATCACCACAAGCGCGGGCGCCGTGCTTTTCTCGATGAATTTGAAATTTCGCCATGCACGAGGACGCGGAGCTGTAGACAGGCCACGCCTGGTCGCCCGGCTCGGGCGCTCAGCTCTCGGGAGCACCGGTGTACGACCCGAGCGAATCGCCCCGGAGGTTCGCTTGTCGGTCAAGCCTTCAAGAACGCGTCGCAGTCTCCGCCGTAGCCCTCGCCGACGCTGCTCACCGGGACGTCCATCGCGTGGCAGAGCGTGGCGAGCAGCTTGTTGTGCGGCATGCTCCCCAGCTTGACCTTTCGCCCGGTCTTGAAGAACCCTCCGCAGCTCCCGACGAGCAGGAACGGGATGTTGTCTACGGCGTGGTAGTTCCCCTCGTTCATGTCGTTGGCGACGACGACGACGCTGTTGTCGAGCGCGCTCCCGTCCCCCTCGGAGGAGTCGGCGAGCTGCGCCACGAGCGTGGCGACCTGCTCGTAGAACCACCGATCGATCGCCGTCTTCTGGGCCGCGTTGTTCGCGCCCTCGTGGGCGATGGCGTGGTAGTCGGGGCTGCCGATGCCGAGCCACGGGAACGTGAGGCTGTTGCCCCCGCCGTCATCGATGAGATCGAGGGTGACCGTTCGGGCCAGGTCGCACTTCACGGCTGCCGCGGCCAGCTTCATCATCAGGTCGACGTGCTTCGGATAGTCGTTGATGTTATCGTAGTTGATCCCCCCCTCGCCGATCGCGGGCGGCGTGCACGCGCGCTGCGAGGCCGCCGCCTCGAGGTCCAGCTCCAGCGAGCGGATCGAGTCCAGGTGCGCCTGCACCTTCAGCCGGTCCTCCGTCCCGAGGCGCTGGCCGAAGCGCTCGAGGTCGGTCCCCACCAGATCGAGGACGCTCTGCCTGCGCTTGCGCAGCTTGTCGATCTGGGCTGCCGGCAGGCTCGCCCCTCCGAAGAGCCTGTTGAAGAGGCGGTAGGGATCCGTCTCGGCATTGTTCTTCTGATTTCGCCCCGCCCAGCTCGTCGAGAAGCCATAGGGGCGGCAGCCGAGGTTGAGCTGCGGCGAACTCACCCCCTTGCTCCTGAGATCGTCTCCGATGATCTGATCGATCGACGGCGCGATGCCGTCGCTGACCCCGGGGGCGGGGCTCACGCCGGTGAAGAGCGCGCCATAGCTGAAGTGCCCGTCGTACGTCCGGTTCGCGTCCAGCATCACCTTCAGGTCGACCCCTTGGGGGATCAGCACCTTGGACTTCCAGCTCTCGAGCGGCTCCAGGATGGTCGGGAGGCGCGCCGCGTTCAGGTCGTCGTTGCCAGGCAGCCAGTTCTGCTGGAAGATGCCGTTGGTCCAGGTCACGGCGATCATGCGCTTCGGGAACGCGCTCGGCGCCGCCGTGGCCGCGCGCTCGGCGTGCAGCAGCGGCAGCATGGCCGCCCCCACGCCCAGCGCCTGGAGCAGTGCTCGCCGTGAGAATCGCGCCTGGTTCATTGCAGCACCTCTCCTTCCATGATCGCCCGGAAGCGGAACGTACGTGAGCTCACCAGCGCCACCATCAGCTCGCGGATGTCCTGATCAGCGCCCTTGAAGGCATCCACCACCGACTCGAACGAGGCCTTGTCGTCCCCCGTCTCGCCTCGACCGAGCGCATAGCGCAGCCATTGCTTGGCGAAGCAGCTGTGGACCGCCTCGCTCGAGGCGAGCACCTGGCTGAGCCCGCGCGCGTCGGCCACGGCGTGGACCTGGCCGTCCAGCTCGACGGTGCTCGTCGCGTCGACCGGCTCTCCGTTGTCCATGGTCCGGAAGCGTCCGATGCCGTCGTAGTTCTCGAACGGGAAGCCGAGCGGATCCAGGCGCGCATGGCAGCCCTTCGCGCACGCCAGCTGGGAGTGCTCCGCGAAGCGCTCTCGCGTGGTACCTCCCTCATCTGGCCTCTTCGGCTCCGGGATGTCGTTCGGCGGCGGCGGGAGCGTCTGACACAGGATCTGGTTAAGGATGGCTTTCCCTCGCCTGACCGGGTGCGAGCCGTCGGCCGCGCCGGTCACGGTCAGGAACGCAGGCGAGGTCAAGATGCCTGACCGCTGGGCCGGGTCGAGCGACACGGGCTGCATCTCCTCGCCCTTCGGCCCGCTCACTCCATAAACCGCGGCGAGCGGCTCGTTCGCGAACGAGCTCGTCCCGGTCAGCACCTCCTCGAAGCGCCCGGTGCCATCGAGGACGACCCCGGCGACGAAGCGCCGCACCTCCTCCGACATCGCCCGCTTCAGCGCATCGTCGAACTCGGGGTAGACGTCGGCGTCCTTCGGCTTGCGAGCGACCGCCGAGAGGTCGAGCCAATCCTCGAAGAAGTCGGCCACGGCGTCGCGCGATCTCGGATCGCCTAGCATCCGGCGCGCCTCTCGGGCCACGTCCTCCGCGCTCGCCAGCCGATCCGCGGCCGCGGCGTCGAACAGCGCCTGGTCAGGCATCGTCCCCCAGAGGAAGTACGAGAGGCGGCTGGCGAGCGCATAGCCGTCCAGCTTCACCGTCTTCCCCTCGACGAGCGCTGGCTCCTGCCCGTTCTCCCAGTGGTAGAGGAACCCCCGCGACTGCAGCATCGCCTCGACGAGGAGGACGATCGCGCCGTTGAAGTCGAGCTCGATCTCCGTTCGCCCGGTCTGATAGAGGCGCATCAGCCCGTCCACCTCGTCGGCGGAGAGGGGGCGCCGGTACGCCTTCAGGCCGAACTCCGTCACGAACTGCCGGGCACACGCTTCTTCTCCGGCGCTTTGCGCGTCGCACGGCACGAGCGCGCTCAGGCGTGATGCCGCGTTCGCGGCGAGCTTCTCGGCTGCGTCGCGGAACAGCTCGGCGTTCAGCTTGTCGACCGGGCCGGGCAGATGGTAGCCGAGGACCGGATCGTCATTCTCCACGGGCACATCGTTGAGGTGCAGCGTGGTGTCTCCGAGCAGATCCCGGACGGTGTTGAGGTACTCGCGCCCGCTGAGCCGGCGGAGCACCTTGACGCCCGCCGAGGTGGGATCCGCCGGGGTCCCGTCGAAGCTCGGGTCAGGAGCCACGGAGCCGCCAGGCCGCTCCTCGGCGTCGCCTGGGCCGCCAGGCCGCTCCTCGGCGTCGCCTGGGCCGCCGAGCACCCCGGTGCATGAGGCGGCTGCGAGCGCGCAAAGGACGAGCCCTGCGCAAGTCCGTAAGATAAGTCTCATCGTGTTCATCTCCTCGTGTGAACGCATCCGCTCCGCGAGCGCACCCCTGCAACGACCCGGGCGCCTCGAGAGAGAAAGACGCAGGTTCGACGTCTCGCGACGGCAGCGTCGCGGGATGGTCAGGCGACCAGTAGGTCGGCCGTCGCAGGGAGCATGTGGCAGTAGCGGCTCGCCCCCGAAACGGCTCACCCTCCAGTCGATTCGCACTCCATGACAAATTTCTGGTTAAACGCGCGCTGCGAGGCGACACAGGAAGATCGGATATGCTGCAGCCCAGCACGCTGCGCCGCGTCACCGCCGGGTGCCTTAGGACACCGAAGCTCGGAACCGGGGATTGGCCGAGATCGGGACAGGACCGGCGGGCCCGCCGTGCCCCTCGGCGCCGCTTCTCTGTCCTGCTACGGAGAGGGCCTGACCATGAAGCGGTCGAACACGCTGTCCCCGCACCGGGTTACCACCGCGATGCCGGCTTCTGCCGCGAGGCCCCCCGGCCGCGCGACGCGCCGCCGCCTGGCCGCCGTCGCGCTGCTGGGGCTCGCGGCCTGCGAGGCAGGGCCGCTCGACGCCATCGAGCTGGCCCCCACGACGCTGACCCAGGGCATGGTCGCGCACTGGACGTTCGACGAGGGAGAGGGCACGGTCGTGCTCGATTCCTCCGGCAACATGCGCGACGGAGCGCTGACCGGAGGAACGTGGGTGCAAGACGGTCGGTTCGGCAAGGCGATGCACCTCGGCGAGGGCGAGTTCATGGCGGTCGACAGCTTCCCGAACGCCACCGCGAGCTGGAGCGTCTCGGCGTGGGTGCGCCTGACGAGCGACGAGCCCGCGCCCGAGGTCCTGGCGACCGTGGTCAGCACGGAGAACACCGGCGGATGGGAGATCAACATCGACTACGCGCAGTCGCCGCCGGGCATGCACTTCGGGTTCTGGAAAGGGCCGGAGACCAGCGATTATCAATTCCTCATCTGCTTCTGCATGGAGCCTCGCCGGTGGACGCACGCCGCCGCGGTCGTCGACGGCGAGGCGCTCACCATGTCCCTCTACCTCGACGGGCAGCTCGACCAGGCGGCGCCGATCGACGTGACGATAGCGCCCGGCTCCGACACCCTTTATGTCGGTCGATGGGGGGGCGCGAGTCGGTTCCTCTTTGCGGACGTCGATGACATCGTCATCCACAGCCGGGCGCTCGTCCCGGCAGAGGTCGCCGAGCTCTCGCAGCGCTCTCCGCCGGATCCCCGATGAGGAGCCTCGCCTGCGGCGCTCCTCTCCTCACGGATAGAGACGCGGTCGCGAGGATGCCTCCGCCTGCGACCGGGCGGGCTGCTCGCTTGCTGAATCCGATCAGCCGCAGTCTCTCACAGCCACCCCACGAAGCTGAGGCTGCCGAGCAGTGCCGGGCGCGCGCCGGACGCCACCTCGTCGTTGAGGAAGCGCACCACGGGATACGGCTCGGCGACGAGCACGTGCCCCTCGACGGAGATGTCGAGCCCCCGCACGAGCTCGATCTCGGCGCCCAGACCGGCGTCCGCCGAGAACGCCCACCGGGCGCTGTGGACGCCCCGGTACGGCCACGCTGCCTCGCCGTCGACCGACGCGTGCAGCACCCCCGCGCCGGCCGAGAGCATCGGGCGAACGCGCAGGTCGGGCCAGGGGAGGACCGCGAACTCGACGAGCGCGAGCCGCTGGGCCACCGTGGCGCTGCCCTGCGGCCCGTCGACGCGCGGGGCCGTCCCGAGCCCCGCGAGCGACAGGCGCGCCTGGAACGGCCGCAGCGGCGCGAAGCGGAGGCGCCCGACCGAGAGCAGCGCGGGGCCGACGCCGCCCGGGCTCGCGAGGAGCGCGCCCCCCAGCTCGACCCCCCACGTCGACCGGCGCGCCCCGTCCAGCGACCGCTCCGCCCACCGGGACGCGTGCCGGCGCGCGTCGCTCGCCACGGGCGGCGGGGACGCCCCCTCCGCGGAGCGCCGCGAGGCCATCAGGAGCTCGAGCAGGCTCGCCCGGAGCAGCTCGACCGCGCGCACGGCGAGCACCTCGGCCATGCGCGCGCGCGGCTCGCCGCGGATGTCGATCCGCCGCGTGAGCGTCTTGCTCGTGAGCCGGTCGACCACCCAGAGCTCGGCGGCCTGGGCGTCCGGCTCCAGCGACATCCCGATGAGCGCCGCGGAGCCGCGCTGCTGCGCGACGTCGACCTCGGCCGACCGGGGCGCCGAGGCGGCGCTCGCGTCGGCGAGCACGACGTCGAAGCCGTCGGCGACCAGCTCCCCCCGGATGCGGATCAGCGCCTCCGCGATCGACGGGTCCGCGGCGCCGGGCCGCACGAGGACCACGCGGGCAGGCTCCGCGGAGGCCACGGCGCTCGCCGCCGCCAGGAGGAGCGCGAGCGCCTGCGCGAGCGCGCGCCTCACGGCGTCCGGGCGAGGGCCCGCGCCGCCTGCGCGTAAGTGCCGCCCGGGAACCGGCGCAGGTACTCCCGCGCGACCAGCTCGGCCCGGTCATCGCCCTGGAGCCCCTGCACGAGCACCATCTTGCGCCCGAGCGCCTCGGAGGCATAGGCCCCCCCTTGCGGCGCCTCCTTCAGGTAGCTCTCGAACCAGGCGAGCGCTGCGGCCGGCCCCTCCTGTGTCTCCGCGAGCCGCCCGAGCAGGAACGCCGCCTCGGCGCCCCGGCGCGTCCCCGGGAACCGCCGCCGCTGCGCGAGGAGCGCCCTCCGCGCGACGTCGGTCCGCCGGGTGTATCGCGCCGCGTCCGCGAGGGCCGCGAGCTCCTCGCTCGTGCTCTCGGCGAGGGCGGCGTCGAGCCCGAGGCGCTGCGCCTCGTCGACGATGGCGTCGAGCTTGCCGGCCGCGAGCTTGCCGGCCCAGTCGCGCTTCGGCCCCGCCTCCGGGCCGCGCGCCGTCCCCCGCGCGGCCGCGGGCTCGCCGCGCGGCTCGGCGGCGGCCGGCGAGGCGACCGGGGCCTCCGCGCGGCCTTCGGCGGGCGGAGCGGCGGCCAGCGCGGAGGCGGAGGGAGGCGGGGCGGGCGCCGCTTCGGCACCCTGCCGCGCGTCGAGGTCCCGGAGGAGAACCTCTCCGTTGCGCACCCGGACCGTCAGCCACTGCCCTGCGCGCACCGCGATCGGCTCCGCGGAGAGCGGCCCATGGACGGCGACGGAGCCGTCCTCGAGCCGGAGGTCGAGCCGCTCGTCGTCCGGCGCCCAGGCGAGCGCGAAGGCCGTCCCGGTCACGGTCACGACGAACGGCCCCGCGTCGAACAGCCACTGCGTCTCCGACCGGTGGACCACGCGCGCGTGGACCTCGCCCTTGTCGAGCGCCACCCGGGCGCCCTGCGCGGTCACCGCCGCGATGTGCGCGCGCGCCCCCTCGGCGAGCTGCACCTCGGTGCCGTCCGAGAACCGCAACGTCGGGCGGCTCGACGCGTCCGCCTGGAGATCGCCGTCCTTCGCGACGCCCCCCTCGACTTCGTAGGACAGCCGATCTCCGTGCGCCCGCCGCTGCCACCCTCGGAACGCGAGCACGCCCGTGGCGGCGACGGCGAGCGACAGCCCTCCTGCGAGCAGCGGCGAGGACCGGAAGCCCCGGCGCGCCGCCGTCCGCTCCGTCACGCGAAGCAGCCCCCGGGTGCGCTGCTGGTGCGTCATCGCGCCGAGCGACTGGCACGAGAGCTCGACCAGGCGCGCCGCCCTCGGGCTCAGCTCCGGCTCCTTCGCCTCGTCAGGGTTCATCCCGTGCCTCTTCTCTCATGCCGTAGGCGGCGAGGGTCGTGTCGCTCTCCACCAGCGACGACACGCGCTCGGTGGCCCGGCCGAGCCGCCGCTTGACGGTGGCCAGCGAGACGCCGACCGCCTCTGCGATCTCTTGCAGGCTCATGCCCTCCATGTGCCGGAGCACGAACGCGGTCCGATCGTCCGCGCTCAGCGTGTCGAGGATCGCGTAGAGACGCCCCAGCGCCTCGCGCGCCTCGCTGTCGGCCGGCTCGACGGGGTGCTCCGGAAGATCCGCGGTGTCCGACAGCTGGAGGATGCGCCGCACGCGCCTTCGCCGGAGCTCCCACTTGAGGATTCGAACGGTCACCGAGAACACGAAGCTTCCCAGCGCGTCCGGGTCCCTCAGCCCGGATATCTTGGAGAAAACCCGCACGAACACCTCCTGGGTGATGTCCTCGGCGTCGGCGCCCGGCCCGAGTACGCGCGCCGCGATCCGGAACACCTTCGGAGCATGCTTGTTCCATACCGCTGCTGCCGCCCATGGCTCCCCTGTCACGAGCGCGCGCACCACCTCACCCTCGTCGGGACCGCCACTCTCCGGAGGAGTGATGGCAAGGCTGGCTTTACGTGCTACGGCATCGCTCCGAGGGCTCATGACTCCCGCAGCGGTCGTGCGGAGCAGTCACAGTACCGAGCCGGTGCTCCCGGCGCAAGAAGGTGAGTCGGGGCGGCCGGGGGAGCGCGCCCCGCGCACGTCCGCAGATGCCGCGCGCGCGGCGGGGCGTCTTCGGTCCAGCTGGCGAAGCGCACTTCCATGCAGTAGCGGCTCGGGCTCGGACCGGCTCACCACGGGAGTGACTGGCGTGGGGATGTAAGTTTGCCGCAAGAGCGACCGGGGCTCAGGCGCCGCGCGCGACCTCGAGGACGCGGAAGGGCAGCGCGGCGCGCCTCGCCCGAGCGCGGCAGGAGCGCGCGATCGGCCCCCACCAGGTCGTCGAGGGCGTCGAGGATCGCAGCGCTCTCCACGAGCGGCTCCCCGCCGTCCGTCACGAGCACGGGGACCCGCCGGAGCGGGTTGTACTTCGCGATGGACTCCGCGTCGGCCCACACCGACCACGGGCGGTGCTCGTACGCGAGCCCGTAATGCTGGAGCGCGACGGCGACGCGGCGCACGAAGGGAGAGTCGTACTGGCCAATCAGGATCATGGAGGCTCGTTTAACCGAGCCTGCCGCGCGCGGCTACCAGACAGCGCACGTCTTGGTCGGCCGCATCGGCGTGCCCGGCGCGCACTTGAACGCCTCGCCGAACTCCGGGAGGTTCGCGAGCGGGCCGTTCACGCGGAACCGCGGCGGGGAGTGCGGGTTCACCTGGACCATCAGCCGCAGCGCCTCGTCGCGCAGCTTGCCGCACCAGGACTGGCCGTGCGCGATGAAGAACTGCTGATCTTCCGTGAAGCCGCTCGCGACCGTCTGCTCCGCCGCGCCCTTGCGCATCGCGCGGTACGCCATGAAGGCGAGCTTCACGCCCCCGAGATCCGCGATGTTCTCGCCCAGCGTCAGCTTGCCGTTCAGCTTCAGCCCCGGCAGCGCCTCGAAGGCCGAGTACTGCGCCTCGACGCAGCCGGTCTTCTCCTTGAACGCCGCCCCGACCTCCTTCGACCACCAGTCCTCCAGGTTGCCCTTCTGGTCGAACTGCGAGCCCGCGTCGTCGAACCCGTGCGTGAGCTCGTGCCCGACCACCATGCCGATGCCGCCGAGGTTCACCGCCGCGGCCGAGCTCACGCTGTAGAACGGCGGCTGCAGGATGCCGGCCGGGAAGACCATGTGGTTGCGCTGCGGGTCGTAATAGGCGTTCACGGTGGGCGGGCTCATCTGCCACTCGTCGCGATCGAGCGGTTTGTCGATCTTCCCGAGGTCCCACTGCGTGTGGAAGGCGCGCGCGGCGAGCGCGTTCTTCGCGTACGATCTCGGATCGACCTCGAAATCGTAGGTCCTCCACTTGTCGGGATATCCGATGAGGTACGCCATCGCGGCGAGCTTGGCGAGCGCGCGCTGCCGCGTGCCCTCATCCATCCAGTCGAGCGCCCGGACGTCGCGCGCGAACGCGTCGCTGATCTGGTGCACCATCGCCTCGGCCGCGGGCTTGCTCGCGCCGGGGAAGCTCGTCTTGACGAACGGCTGCGCGAGCAGCTCGCCGAGCGCGTCATCGGTCGCGTCCACGCAGCGCTTCCAGCGCGGCCGCACCTCCTTCTGCCCGGTGAGCGCGGCCTGCAGCGTGAAGCTCTCGTCGACGAACGCCTTGGGCAGCGCGGGCGTCATGGAGCGCACCACGTGCCACGACAGGTAGCTCTGCCACGCGGCGGGCTTCACCGACGTGAGCAGCCGGGAGAGCCCCTCGAAGAACCGGACGGAGGTCACGTTGACCTCCTTGACGTCCTGGAGGCCGAGCCCCTGGAAATACGCGTCCCACGAGAACGCCGGCGCGGCCTTCGCGAGCGCCGTCCGGTCGAGCTTGTTGTAGAGGCCCGCCGGGTCTCGCCGCTCGACCCGCGTCTTCGAGATCTTCGCGAGCTCGGTCTCGATCTGCACGACGTCGAGCGCCGCCGCCTTCGCCGCCGCCTCCTGCGCCCCGGCGAGCCGCATCATCCGCGCGACGTGCTCCTCGTAGGTCTTGCGGAGCGCCTTCGATTTGTCGTCCTCGTTGAGGTAGTAGTCGCGGTCTGGCAGGCCGAGGCCGCTCTGGTCGAGCTGCGCGATGACGCGCGTCGCGTCCTTCATGTCCTGCGCGGATGCGATGTCGAACAGCGCCCAGATGCGGCGGCGGTGGAGCTCGGTGACGAGCGCCCCGAGGCCCTTCGGGTCGCGCACCCGCCGCGCCTTCGCGAGGAGGTCCGCGACGGGCTTCGCGCCGGCGGCCTCGACAGCGGGCTCGTCCATGCATGCGCCGTAGTAGGCGCCGATCTTCTTGGTCACCGGATCCCGGTCGCCGGCGCTCGCGGCGTCCTCGAGGATGCGCCGGAGCTCCGCCTCGTTGCGCTTCTCGATCTCGTGGAAGCTCCGCATCCAGACGGACTCGTCCCCCGGTATCTCGGTCTTCGCCAGCCATCCGCCGCACGCGAACTGATAGAAGTCCTCGCAGGGGTTCGCCGATCGGTCGAGCGCGGCCTCGTCGAGCCCGACGCTCTCGAGCTTCGTCTCGACGACAGGGAGGCCCTGCGGCGCCGGCGGCATCAGCGCCTTCACGGTGGGGGGCGGGGGCGCCGGCGGCGGGCTCGCGGCGGGGCCGCAGGCCGCCAGCGCGGAGAGGGCCACGGTGAGCGCGAGGGGAGCGGCAGGCTGTCGGAGCGTGCGCATACAGCGCTCTACCACAGGCCGGCCGTCGCGCGGGCGCGCGATGGCCGCCCGCCGCGGGATCGCGCGCTCGCGCCGGCATCCGCCCGGAGCGGGGCCGGCCTCACTCCCGGTCGAGCTTGCCCATCAGGCTCAGGGTGAAATAGGCCCCCATGTACTTGAGGTGCGGGCGCACCTCGAGGTGGACCCGGTACCAGCCCGCGCTCCCCTCGACCTCGGTCACCGAGGTCCGCCCCTTGCGGAGCGGCCTGCGCGAGCGCACGGCGGGCGACACGACATCCATGTCCGCGACATACTGGCTGAGCCAGCTGTTCAGCTCGCGCTCGAGGTCGCCGCGCTCCTTCCAGGTGCCGATCTGCTCGCGCTGCATGACCTTGAGGTAGTGGGCGAGCCGGCTGACGAGGAAGACATAAGGCAGCTGTGTGCCGAGCCGGTAGTTGACCTCGGCGGCGCGCCCCTCCTCGCTCTGGCCGAAGTACTTGGGCTTTTGCGCCGAGTTCGCGGAGAAGAAGCAGGCGTTGTCCGTGTCCTTGCGGAACGTGAGCCCGATGAAGCCCTCCTCGCTGAGCTCGAACTCGCGGCGCTCGGTCAGCATGATCTCGGTCGGGATCTTCGTCTGGATGGCGCCGAGCGCCTCGTACTCGTGGAGCGTGAGCCCCTCGACCGTGCCGCCGGATTGCGGCCCGATGATGTGCAGGCACCAGCGGTGGCGCGCGAAGCTCTCGGCGAGCCGGGTCGCCATCGCGTAGGTGGGCGCCCCCCAGAGGTACGCCGCGTGGTTGCCCACGACGTCCTCCTCGTAGGAGAACGCCCGGATGGGCGAGGTGCTCGCCCCGTAGGGCAGGCGCAGGAGGAAGCGGGGGAGGAGCAGGCCGACGTAGCGCGCGTCCTCGGACTCGCGGAACGCCGTGTACTTCACGTACTGCGGCCCCTCGAAGAGCGCCTTGATGTCGCCGAGGTGCGGCACCTTCCGGTAGTCCTTGAGCCCGAAGAACTGCGGGCCCGCGACGGCCAGGAACGGCGCGTGCGCCATCGTCGCCACCGCCGCGCATTTCTGGAGGAGCGCGATGTCCTGGGGCACGGGGCCGAACTCGTAGTTCGAGATGATGGCGCCGAACGGCTTGCCGCCGAAATTGCCGAACTCCGACGAATAGGCGATCTTGTAGAGGCCGCTCCTCACGACCTCGGACGAGTCCTCGAAATCCGCGAGCAGATCGTCCTTCGAGCAGTTGAGGATCTCGACGCGGATGTTCTCCCGGAAGTCGATGTGATCGATGGCGAACTTCAGGCCGCGCCACGCGGCCTCGAGGCGCTGGAACACCGGGTGATGCAGGATCTCGTCGATCTGCCGCGACAGCCGCTGGTCGATCTCGGCGATCCACAGGTCGATGAGGGCGCTGTCCAGCGCCGCGCCGGCCTCCGGGCGGCCCGCGACCTTGCCGACCACCGCCTCCACGCCCCGCTTCACATCGTGGTAGGCGCCGTTGGTCGGGGCGACCCCCGTCTCCGCCAGGAGCTCCGCAAGGAGAGAGCCATTGCTCCCCATCACCGGCTCTTCGTGCTGCCCCGCTTGCATGTCCGGAATTTACCACGGTCGCTCGCCGGCTGGAAGCGATGGACACGCCGGCGCCCGCGCGCCCCGCCGCGCCCGGGCGGGACGAGCCCGCGGCGGCGCGGCATGGCGCGGCGCCGCCAGAGGAGAAACGCGCGCTCGGCGCGCCTCGGACGCCCGCGCGGAACGCTCCCTCAGCACGCGAGTCAGGTGTCGACCGGACATGAAAAGCCCATGGCGGTCGCGCGACTGCAGTGTTACAAATCTCGTGTGGGTGCTCCCACGGAAGCCGAAGACATAAGGGCTTTCGTTCGAGTCTGCCCTCTCGCACTCCCGGATCAGGCGCCGACGCCCCCGCGGCGACGCCCGTCCTGGTCGTGGCCGCGCGGCGCCGCGCGGCGCCAGCGCCCCGAACGGCTCGGGGCCGAGTGAAATGGGCAGTGGGAGCACGGAGGGACAGCGGACATCGCCTGTCTCTGTCTATCTCTCCGTGTGCCCTGTGCCCGTGTGGTCCAGATTCTCTGTCTTTCGGCGCGCGTCTGCGCGTCGTCGGCATCCGGAGCGCCTTCGCGCGTCGTCGGTATTCGGCGCGCCAAGGCGCGCCTTGGGTCGTGGATTTCGAGGAGAGGAGTGGGGATGGAACGCCTCGGGCTCGGCATCATCATCGGTATGGGGCTCGCCAGCTTGACGAGGATCACCCGTCCGACCGTCAAGAGGGCCATGAAGCTCGGCTTCGTCGCCGTGGACGCGATCAGGGGCTCGCTCGGCGAGGGCAGGGAGAGGCTCGCCGACCTCGTCGCCGAGGTGAGGGAGGAGATGGCGCGCCAGGAGCAGCGCGCCGGCTCGGGCGGCGCGCAGGGGTTGTCGCGCGCGGAGATGGAGCCGCCCGGGCGCTGACGAGAGGGGTGTTCCGGTGACCCGGCCTCGCAGGCCGGGAGGTGAGCCATGCCGAGCGATCGAGGGGTCGTCATCATCCACTGGGTTCCAGGGCGCGTGCGCCTCGCCGTCCCCGCGCTGCGCAGGGACCCGGCGAGGGCCGAGGAGATCGCGGAGCAGGCGCGCGCGTGCCCCAGCGTCGTCGACGCGCGGGCGAGCGCGTGGGCCGGGAGCCTCACGGTCGAGCACGAGCCCGATGTCCCGCTGGAGGACGTCTTCTCCGAGCTCGCGCACATCCCCGAGCTCTCGGGTTGTAGCTGTCGCCCGATCGATGGGCTCACGCCCTCGCCCTGCGCGACGCCCGCCGAGCCGCCGAGCCCGGGCCGGACGGCGCGCCTCGTCGTCCGTGCCGCGGACAGGCTGAACGCGGCGTCGCAGGTCGTCCCGCCGCCGCAGGTCGACCTCAAGCTCCTTGTCCCGGCGCTCCTCGTCGGGTCCGGGATGCTCCAGCTGCTGATGCGGCGCTCCCCGGCCATGCCCCACTGGATCACGCTCGTGAAGTACGGGGTCGACTTCTTCGTGGTGCTGAACCACGGCCGTATCCAGAGCTTCTTCGCGAGCGCGGGCGCGGGCGCACCCACCGGCGGCGAGGCGGGGTGACGATGGCCGCGCTCCTGTCGACCGCGACCGAGCCGGTCTCGGTGGTCCACGCGGTCCCGGGCAGGGTCCGCCTGCGGCTCCCGCGCATCGGGAAGGACGCGGCCTTCAGTCCGCTGCTCGAGGCGGGGCTCACCGCCGTGCCCGGGGTCCTGTCCGTGCGCATCGCCGAGGGCGCGTCGAGCGCCGTCGTCGAGCACGACCCGCGGCACGTCGACCTGGACGCCATCGTGCGCGCCGCCGCCTCGGCCTCCGCCGCGCCGGCCCCGCGGGGGGCGCTGCGCGCCGCGCGCGCCGCCCGCGAGGCGCGCCGCGCGGCCGCCCTCGCGAAGCGCCCGCTCTACCTGTCGAGCGTCGGCATGGTCCTCTCGCTCGGCAGCTTCGTCTCGCCGCTGCTCGCGTACCCGTTCATCGCCGCGACGTCCGCGCCCATCCTCAAGAGGGCGTGGGACTCGGTGGTGCGGCACCGCAAGCTCAACGTCGACCTGCTCGACAGCCTGGCGATCGCCTCGGCCGTGGCGACCGGAAACGCCATCAACGCGGCCGGCATCATCTGGCTGGTCACGCTCGGCGACCACATCCGCGATCGCACCCAGGCGCGCGCCCGGCGCGCGATCAGCGGCCTGCTCGAGTATCAACAGGACCTCGCGTGGGTGGTCCGCGGCGACGCGAAGGTGCAGATCCCGGTGGCCGAGCTCGCCGCCGGAGACGTCCTCGTCGTCTACACCGGCTCGGTCATCCCGGTCGACGGGACGGTCACGGACGGCGAGGGGCTCGTCGATCAGCAGACGCTGACCGGCGAGTCGATGCCGGTGCTCAAGGGCCCCGGCGACCGCTGCTTCGCGGCGACCGTCATCAAGGACGGCAAGCTGTACATCCGCGCCGAGCGGGTCGGCGGCGACACGACCGCCGCGAGCACGGCGCGGCTCATCGAGAACGCGCCCGCGCTGGAGACGCGCGCGCAGAACTACGCCGAGCTCGTGGCGAACCGGCTCGTCCCGCCGGCCCTCGCCTGCTCGGCGGTCGTGCTCGCCGCGACCAGGGACCTCGGCCGCGTGTCGGCGATCCTGACGATCGACTTCGGCACCGGCCCGCGGGTCTCGGCCCCGACGACGGTGCTCGCGTCGATGAACGCCGCGGCGCGGCGCGGGATCCTCATCAAGGGCGGCGCGTACATCGAGAAGCTCGCGAAGGTGTCGACCGTGGTGTTCGACAAGACGGGCACGCTGACCTCCGGCATCCCCGAGGTGACGGACCTCCTCGTCCACGACGCCCTGTCCGAGCGCGAGGCGGCGACCCTCGCCGCCGCGGTGTCCGCGCGGCAGACCCACCCCGTATCGCAGGCCGTGCTCCGGCTCGCCGAGGCGTGGTGCCTGACGATCCCGGACCGGGAGGAGTCCCGCTACCTCGTCGGCCGGGGCGTGCAGGCCAGGGTGTTCGGCAAGGTGGTGCAGCTCGGCAGCCCCCGCTTCCTCGACGAGCTCGGCATCACCTGCCGCGCCGAGCCCGGCGCGAGGAAGGCGCTCGAGGCGGCGGCGAAATCGCTCCTCTTCCTCGCCGTCGACGGCCGGCACGTCGCCACGCTCGCCTGCCGCGACGCCATCCGGGCCGAGAGCCGCGCGACGATCCGCAGCCTGCGCGCGCGCGGGATCGAGGATATCGTCATGCTGACGGGCGACAGCCGCGAGGTGGCCAGGCAGGTCGCGCTCGAGCTCGGCATCACCCGGTACTTCGCGGAGATGCTGCCCGAGGACAAGGCGGAGATCACGCGCCGGCTGACGCAGGAGGGCCGCACGGTCGCGGTCGTCGGGGACGGCATCAACGACTCCCCGGCGCTGTCGTACGCCGACATCGGCATCAGCGTGTCCGCGGGCGCCGAGATCGCCCGGGAGACGGCGGGCGTCGTCCTCGTGGAGGACGACCTGTCGAAGCTCATCGAGGCGATCGACATCTCGCGCGCCGCGATGCGCCTCATCCACCAGAACTTCTCGATGATCCTCGCCGTGAACGCGGTCGCGTACGCGCTGTCGATCCCCGGGCTCCTCAACCCGGTCGCGGCGACGCTCATGAACAACGGCTCCGCGGTCCTCGCCTGCGTGAACGGACTCCGTCCGCTCATGGCGGCGCCGCGCAGGAAGGCCCGCGCCGGCGGCCCCTAGCGCGCTCGTCCGCGCGCCGCGCCTCAGCCCGGCACGCGCGCTGCACGAGGGATGGAATGGTTGGAATGCAGAGCGAAACGCGCGCCGGATCGAGATCGTCCGCCGCGGACCGGGCGCGCGCGGCGCGCCGGACTGTGCAGTGGCTGCCCGGCGCGGCGCTCCTGGCGTTGATCGGCTGTGCAGCCGTGGCACGGGCGCCTGCCTCGCCGCACGTCGCGGCGGGGAACCCGGAGGATGCCGGCCGGTACCTGATCCTCGTGGGCGGGTGCAACGACTGCCATACGCCCGGCTGGGACCGAGCGGGCGGCAGGCTCCCGACCTCGGAGTGGCTGACGGGCAGCGACGTCGGCTACCGAGGTCCGTGGGGGACGAGTTATGCGGCGAACCTCCGGATCTCCGCCCAGAACCTCAGCGAGGAGGCCTGGGTGCGGATGTTCCGCGAGGCCGCCGGCCGGCCGCCGATGCCATGGCTCAACTACGTGACGATGCACGAGCGCGATCTCGTCGCGATGTACCGCTTCATCCGGAGCCTCGGTGAGAAGGGCGTCCCCGCGCCCCGCGCGGTGTCGCCGGAGGAGGAGCCCGCGACGCCGTACATCCTCATGGTCCCGCAGCAGCCGAAGAGCAGGCCGTAGCCATCGCCTCGCGTCGGTTCGCGTCGGTTCGCGTCGGTTCGCGTCAGGCGTGCAAGCCGCCGAGCGTCGCCGACGCGGCATGGCTCGCCGCCGGCCGCTCGCAGGGCAGCTCCACGGTGAACCGCGCCCCCTCGTCCGGGCGGCTGACGACGCGCACCGCGCCGCCGAGCGCCTCGACGATGCTCTTCACGACGTGGAGCCCGAGCCCGAGCCCGCCGAAATGGCGGCTCGACACCGCGCGCTCGAACCGGTCGAACACGTGCGGGAGCCGCCCCGCCGGGATCCCGATGCCCTGATCCTGCACCACGAGCTCTGCCGTGCCGTCCTTCCGCGCGACGGAGACCTCGATCGGCTTGCCTGCGCCGAACTTGAGGGCGTTGTCGAGCAGGTTCGAGACCACCTGCTCCAGCCTGCTCCTGTCCCACGAGCCCACGACGGAGGGCTCGGCGCGCACGCTCACGGACGAGCCGGACTGCGCGATGCGCTCGGTGAGCCGCTCCAGGACGTCGTCCACGACCTCCGCGAGATCGACCGGCTCGACGTGCAGCTCCAGCCGGCCGGTGTGGAGCTGCGACACGTCCAGCACGTCGTCGATCAGCCGGACGAGCCGTTGCACCTGCCGATCCATCCTTTGCAGGGCGCGCGATAGGCGCTCGTCGGACGCGTGGTCTCCCCGGCGGAGCAGCGCCTGGAGGCCGAGGCGCAGGGAGGTGACGGGCGTCCTGAGCTCGTGCGACGCGACGCTGAGGAACTCGTCGCGGACGCGCACCGCGTGCTGCGCCTCGCGGTAGAGGCGGGCGTTCTCGAGGGCGATCGCGATCTGGTCGGAGAGGAGCTCCAGCACGTGGACGCGAGCGCGCGTGAAGGCGTAAGTGGTGAGGTTGTTCTCGAGGTAAACCACCCCGAGCCGCGCCTCGTTCCGCTGGATGGGCAGGACAAGGACCGACCGCGAGCCGCCCCCGGCGAAATGAGGATCGCGGTCGCGCGCCGGCGCGCTGTCGGCGTCGTCGAGCACGAGGAGCTCGCACGCCATGTGGGCGTGCTCGACGACCCGCCGGGGGACCTCGCGCGACCGGGAGAGCGGCGTGCGCTCGATGGAGACAGGGGTGGCGACGGACCCCTGGGCCCGCACGAAGAGCTCCCCCTCTTCCTCGAGCACGAGCGCGCCGCACTGCGCGCCGGCTGCCTCCAGGCAGACGCCCAGGAGCTTCTCGAGCAGCCGATCGAGCACGATCTCGCTCGAGAGGGTCTCGGCGGCCTTGAGCAGGCTGAGCGCGTCGAGGGCGACCGCCGGGAGCCGCTCCGCGAGCTCGGGCTCGTCGCCGGGCCCGCCGAGCCCGAACTCCTCCGCGAGCGCGTGGGCCTTCTCCGAGGCCCCCCAGCGGGCGAACCCCTGGTGCGCGGCGCGCAGGTACATGGCCGCGATCCGCGCCCGTCCGAGCCCGTGGTAGAAGCGCCCAGCCAGCTCGTTGCCGAGCGCAGCGATGTGGAGGAACCCCCCGCGCGTCGCCGCCTCGACCGCTTGGTCGTACAGCGCTCCGGCGAGCTCGAACCTGCGCTCGACGCGGGCGATCTCCGCGTCGACGAGGAGGCGCCGCGGGCGGAAGTTCTCAGGGCAGCCGAGCTCCCACCTTCGCAGGGCGCGCTGCAGGTCGGCCACGCGCGCGAGCAGCGCGGCCCTCTCCTGCTCGTCGGCCTCATCGCATCGCCACAGCAGCGTGAGCGCGGTGAACAGCGCGCACTGGCACTCGGGGATGTAGCCGCCGAGAAAGTGGATGAACGGGACCGCCGCGTCGGCGTGAGCGATGGCCTCGGCCAGGTCCCGGAGCAGGTACGAGACCTGAAGGCGCCCGATGTGATACACGCACCTCGCCGGCGGCTCCCGCTGCGCCGCCTCGAGGAAGGCCCGCTCGTCGAACTCGGCGTCCTCGGCCGCGTTCTGGCCCCTCGTCAGCCCCTTGAGGCACCGGATGGTCTGCCGGTAGGCGAGCTGGTGGAAGAGCGTCGACTTGTTGCCTGTCTGCCGGCTGAACGCGAGCGCGTCGTTCAGATCGACAAGCACGCGATCGAGCTCCACCCCTGCGGCGAACGAGTGCGCCACGAGCCCCGTGCGCGCGTACGAGGAGAAGCGGAGCTCGCCGGACGACACGCCGAGCTCGATGATCCCCCGGAACGGCGCCCCGCTCGAGGCGAGCGGCGCGACCCACGGATGAACGAACTCGTTGTACATGTACCGGGCGATCGTCTCCTGGGCGCGATCCTCGAACCGCCGCGCGAGCTCCACGGCGAGCTGGCCGAAGCCCTGGGCGCTCGATAGGTCGCCCTCGGCCGCGAGGAGCATCGCGTGCCCTGCGTAGGAGAGGATCGACTCGCTCGAGTTGCCGTGCTCCAGCGCGAAGCGGACGCCGAGAGAGGTGAGGAGCACCAGCTGCTTCCGGTCCGCGAACCAGGCGGGGGCCACCATCTCGGCGAGGAGCCTCATGCGGGCCCGCTCTTCTGGGCTGGTCACGCGGGGCAAGTCGACGAGCGACTCGGGCGAGCGCGCCCCGAGGTGGCTGGCGATGGCCCGCCGCTGCGCCGCGATCTCCACGTCGAGATCCGCTGCGGACAGCTCGACCCCGAAGTCCGTGCGCAGCGTGTCGCGCCCCCAGCCGAGCGCCAGATCGTGCTCGCCGGTGATCGTCGTGCTCATGATCCGGAGCGCCTCCAGGTCGACCTTCTCCGGGATCGACGCCGCGTGGCGGAGCCCCTCTTCCACGAGCGCGCGGGCCATCGCGTGCTGATCGGTCAGCGCGGCGCACTCCGCCGCGTCGCGGTGGAGGGAGAACCAGAGCTCGTAGCGCGCGCGGAAGGCGCCGTCCGGCAGCAGGCGGAGGCCGCTGCGGAAGTACGCGAGCGCCGGGCCGAAGGCAGCGGCGTGGCGCGCCTTCACGCCGGCGCGGTGGTTGAGCTCGGCGAGGTGGCCCCGCTGCTCCGCGTCGAGCAGCGCGGCGCCGAGGTTCAGCTGGTCCGCGGCGTCGAACAGCGCCGCGTCCGTCCCGTTGGTGCAGGTGGCCTCGAGGAAGCGGCCGATCTCCAGGTGCAGCTGCATCCGGAGCTGCTCCGGCCCGAGCTCGTAGGCCGTCTGCTGGACCCGATCGTGGACGAACCGGATCGCGAGCCCCGCCTCGCGCTCGCACGTGCCGTCGGGCACGACGAGCCCCTCGCGGAGCGGCTGGACGAGCGACGCGGTCGTCTCGTCGACGGATCGGCCGAGCACCGCCGCGATGAGCCTGAGCTCCGCGCGCTTGCCGATGCACGCGGCGACCTGCAGGAGCTCCTGCGCCGCCTGGGGCAGCCTGCGGACGGACTCCGACATCAGCTGGACCACGTTGTCGGTGACCCCGACCCGCTCGATCCGGCCGAGATCCCACATCCATGTCGAGCGGATCGCGTCGAAGAGGAGCAGGCCTTTCTCCTGGAGCGACCGGAGGAGCTGGCGGATGAAGAAGGGGTTCCCCGCCGTCTTGGCGACGAAGAGCTCTGCGAGAGGGCGCGCCCGCTCCGGCTCGCAGCGGAGCGCCTCGGCGAGCAGCGCGACGACCGCCTCGACGCCGAGCGGGCCGAGCGAGAGGTGCGTCAGCGGGGGGACCTGCGCGCCCCGGATCTCCTCGATGGTCTGGTGGAGCGGGTGCGCGGCGCCGACTTCCCTCGACCGGTACGCGCCGAGCAGCAGCACGTGCTTGCTGCCTGGATCCGCGGCGAGGGCGCGGAGGACGCGGAGCGACGCGGCGTCCGTCCACTGGAGGTCGTCGAGGAAGATCGCGAGCGGCGGCCGCTGGCTGGCCACCGCGCGCACGAAGTCCTGGATCGCGAGCAGGAAGCGGTTCTCCGCGCGCATCGGATCCGAGGCCGGCAGCGCGGGCGCGTCCCCGAGGAGCTCGGTGAGCTCCGGGCAGAGCTCGCCGAGGGCGCGGCTCCGCTCGCTGACCGCCTCCCTCAGCTGCGCGCGGCTCTCCTCCGGCTCGGCGCGGAGCGCGGCCGCGAGGGCGCGGAGCGCCTCTGCCAGGGACGCATAGGGGACGTTCGCCGCGCGCAGGTCGAACTTGCCCTGGATGAACCGCCCGCCCCGCTCGGCGACGGTGTCCTGCAGCGCCTCGACGAGGGCGGTCTTTCCGACGCCTGCCTCCCCGGTCACCAGCGCGAGCTCCGTCCCGCCGTTCGACACGCGGGCGAGCGCGCCGCGCAGCGCGGCGAGCTCGCGTTCGCGGTCGATCAGGCGCTCGGGCAGCGGGAGCCGCCGCGCCAGGTCCATGCGGCCGAGCTCGAACGGCGCGATGGTGCCTGCGGCGCGCCATCGCCTCTGCGCCTCGTGGAGGTCCTGAGCGAGGCACTCGGCGCTCTGGTATCGCAGGTCCGGCATCTTCGCGAGGAGCCGCTGCACGAGCTCGGAGAGGACCGCCGGGACGCTGGGGCTCGCGACGCGCGCGGGCACGGGGCTCCTCGCCATGTGGGCGTGCACGAGCGCGAGCGGATCGGCGTCCTTGAAGGGCGGCGCGCCGGTGAGCATGGCGTAGAAGGTCGCTCCCAGCGCGTACAGATCCGAGCGCGCGTCGATGAACCAGCAGGTGCGCCCCAGCTGCTCGGGGGACAGGAAGGGGAGCGCGTCGAGCTTCTCGAGCTCCACGGCTCGGGGCATGCTCGTCAGCTCGGCCGCGTCCGAGAAATGGACAAGGGTGACCTGCCCGTCCTCGCCGAGGACCACGCGGCCTGGGGCGATCGCGCGGTGGACGACGCCGCTCCCGTGGATGCGCGCGCACGTCTCCGCGAGCGCGATGGCGATGTCGAAGAACGCGTCCAGCGCCAGCGGCTCTCGCGCGAGCCGCCGCTCGAGGTCCTCGGGGCCTGCGTCCTCGAGGAACAGCGCCGGCATGCTCTCCGGGCCCTCCAGCGCGAGCGGCCGCACGACCCCCGGCACATCGAGCCGGCGCAGGAAGGCGTGCTCGCGCAGCAGGAGGGCCGCCGCGCCCGGGGCTGGATGACGCCCCCGAACGGTTTTCTGCACGACCATCCTCCCGGCAAGCCTCTGTCTGCGGAGCAGAAATCGGCTACAGCGGTGGACCTCAGTCGCTTCCGCCCGAGTCATACGCGTTCCCCCTCGCGCGTTGCCGCGAGAATATAAAGCAGGATGCGTGCTGGTGCGAGCCGGGAAGTCCCGGGTCTCGTGATATGGGAGAGACGTCGGGTTGTGCGCTTCGCGCCATCGCGCGGCGGCGCCGCCGCTTCCTTCCTCTCGGCACGACGACGCGCGCGCTGCGCTGCCTCACCCTCGTCGCGAGGGTTCGCCTCCAGCGGTCTTTTGCCAGGCCGTTGGGCCGCGCGGACAGGGGTGAAACGGGCAGGGGTGAGAGGGGAGCGCGGCGCTGGCCTCGAGCTCCGGCGACGACCGCCGACCGCCAATCCGGCGAGCGAAGGTGCTAGGATGAATCAGCGCATGTACGGGGGGCGGGCGGCTGCCCCCGCGCCGGTGCGCGCTGCGGGGAGCTTTGATGAACGCACCTGTCGTCGCAGGGGACGTGATCGCCGAGAAGTACCGGGTCGACAGGATCTCGGGCAGCGGCGAGCTGGGGACAGTGGCCTTCGCGAGCCACCTCGTGCTCCCGCAGCGGGTCGCGATCGAGCTCCTGCTCGCCGACGGCAGCCCGGAGCGCGTGGAGCGCTCGCTCCGGGAGGCGCGCGCGGCGGTGGCGCTCAAGGGGGAGCACGTCGCGCGGGTGCTCGACGTCGGCCAGCTCGCCTCGGGGGTCGCGTACATCGTCACGGAGCACCTCGACGGGCAGGACCTCTCCGAGCTGCTGCGCGGCCGCGGCCGGATCGAGCTCTCGGAGGCCATCGATTGGGTGCTGCAGGCCTGCGTGGCGGTGGCCGAGGCGCACGCCGCGGGGATCGTGCACCGCGATCTCGAGCCGGCGCGCCTGTTCCTCGCGACGAGCCCCGGCGGCGCGACGCTCCTCAAGGTGCTCGGCTTCGGCGCGTCCAGGGAGCTGCCCGGCGCGAGCGACGGCGGCGCGCCGGCGCGGACGCGGGAGGAGCTCGGCGCGCCGCTCTACATGGCGCCGGAGCGGCTGCGATCCTCGGTCGCCGTCGACGCCCGCGCCGATGTCTGGTCGCTCGGCGCGATCCTGTACCGGCTCCTGACCGGGCGGCCGCCGTTCGAGGCGAGCTCGCTCGCGGATCTCGCGCCGCGCATCGCGAGCGCGGCGCCGGCGCTCCCGAGCGCGCTGCGGTCCGACATCCCCCCTGCCATCGACCGCGTGCTCCTCTGCTGCCTCGAGAAGGACCCTGCGCGGCGGCCCACGAGCGTGGCCGAGCTGGCGATCGCGCTCGCCCCTCACGCGTCGGCGGAGGGCCAGGATCACGTGGAGCGGGCCGCGCGGCTCCTCGGCGCGACGCTCCCGCCGCGCCCCCGCGCCTCGCTCCCGACGATCGGGCTCGGGCTCAGCGCGAGGCCCCGTCCGCCCGAGAGCGCCGGACCGAGCTCGGAGGCGGGCCCGGTGACCCAGCGGCACGGCGCGTACGGCGCGCAGGACACGGGGCGCAACAGGGCGCGCATCGCGCTGATCGCCGCCGTCGCGTCGCTGCTCGCGATCCTCGGCGTGGCCGCGACGCAGCTCAGGTGAGCCGGCGCCGGCCGAGCCGCCGCGGGCGCAGGAGCGCCGCCTCCGGCCCTCGCCGGAGGGGCATCGTCGCCGCGAGCGCGGCAGGATGGGAGAAGCCGGAGAGCCGTCCTGTCTCCCAGGGACGCGGTCGCAGATCCTCGCGGCTATGCCGAGAAAACGTGGCATCCGCGTAGACCGGCTGTCGTAGTATCCGCCGCATGCCGCATTCTCTCCCACATTCCGGGGGCGGTCTCGCTCCGCCCGCGCGCATCGGCAAGGTCGCATTCCTCGGGTATGGCCGCTTCGGTGCGGCGCTCGGGTCGCTGCTCCGCGATGCGGGGATCTCGGTGCGCGCGTTCGACCCTTCTGCGGAGGTCCGCGGCGCCGCGCGGGCCGCCTCGCTCCCGGAGCTCGTGGACGGCGCGGAGCTCGTCATCGTCGCCGTCCCGGTGCCGGCGGTGCGCGAAGCCCTGCTGTCGCTGCGGCCGCACCTTGCGCCGGGGCAGCTGGTGGCCGACGTGGGCAGCGTGAAGAGCGTGCCGGCGAGCGCCATGGCCGAGGTGCTCGGCGAAGGCCGGCCCTGGGTGGCGACGCACCCGCTCTTCGGTCCGGCGAGCCTCGCCCGCGGCGAGCGCCCGCTGCGCGTGGTCGTCTGCCCCAACCCGGCGCACCCGGACGCCGTGCGCCGCATCGTCGCGCTGTTCGAGCGGATCGGCTGTCAGGTGCTCGAGCAGGCGCCGGAGGAGCACGACCGCGTCATGGCCTTCACGCACGCGCTCGCGTTCTTCATCGCGAAGGGCATGATGGACGCGGGCGTGCCCGCTGGCGCGCCCTACGCGCCGCCCTCGTTCCAGGGCATCGCGCACACGATCGAGACGGTGCGCGTCGACGCGGGGCACCTGTTCGCCGCGCTGCACCGCGAGAACCCCTTCGCGGGCGAGGCGCGCCGCCGCCTCATCGACGCGCTCGTCGCCGTCGATCGAAGCCTCGACGTCCCGACCAAGGACGCCGCGCCCGAGGACCTCGCCGCGCTCGCGATCCCTGATCTCGGCGCGCTCTCTCCCGAGCTCCGCGAGACGCGGGAGCTCATCGACGACCTGGATCTGGAGCTCGTCGGCCTGCTCGCGCGGAGGGCCGAGCTCGTCCAGCGCGCCGGGCGCGCCAAGGCCACGATCGGGGCGGCGGTCCGGGATCCGTTGCGCGAGGCGCGGCTGATGGAGTCGCGCCGCCGCTGCGCCGTCGAGCTCGGCCTCGACCCTGACGGCGTCGCCGAGGTCTTCGAGGTGATCCTCCGGCACTCGCGCACGCTCCAGGAGCGGCGCTCCGCCGTCTAGCGCGCGGCGCAGGCGACCGGCTCCTCACACCGAAACACGAGGCACACCGAGCGCGTCGAGCGGGTATCGACAGAGAGTCAGGAGAGCGTCGATGCCTCGCTCTCCGCGCCACGTGCGTCGGCTTTCTTCGTGTTTCTCCGATTCTCGCGCTGCTATCACGGCCTCTTCGAGGGGGCGCTCCGTGGCGCTCGGTGGCGCACGAATTCCTCTTTCCACCCTGGCGTGCTCCGGTGTAGGGTCTGCGTGCGGGAATCATGCAGCGGCGTCAGGCGCCCCCTTGTGGATACTGCAGGTGAGGCCTGGGTCGCAGATAAGACAGCGCCTCGATTACGATACGAGCTCGTCGGCGCAGGGCAGCGCACGGGAGGGGCTGGAATGGATCTGCGGAGCGGCCATGCCGGGCGGGCCGAGCGTCCCGGGGCTGAGCGTGGCCGGCGTGCGCTCCGCGCGCCGGCGCCCCCGCGCAGGGCTGCCTCCGGGAAGTCCCTCCGGCGCCCGGAGGGGCGCTCCGGCAGGTGGGCGGGCGTGCTCACCCTCCGCCGCGGGCGCGCGCTGCGTCCCTGCGGCGACATGGTTTCCCCGAGCCTCCTCGCACGGAGCGCTGGAGCGGGCTGGAGCGGATGCGGCAGACGCCGCCTGAAAGCGGTGGACACAGCCCCATTCCTGAGGATGCTGCGAGGCTGGCCGCGGCGCTGACAACGGAGCAAGGGGGGGCAAGGAGACGCGGGATGAGGGCAGAAGTAGGCAGAGTCAACATCCTGATCGTTGACGACAGGCCTGAGCAGCTCCTCTCCCTGGAGGCAGTCCTCGCGCCGCTCGGCGAGAACATCGTCAAGGCGGCGTCCGGGAGGGAAGCGCTTCGCCATCTCCTTCAGGAGGAGTTCGCGGTCATCCTCCTCGACATCAAGATGCCTGAGATAGATGGGTTCGAGACGGCGACGCTCATCCGCAAGCGGAGGAGCACGCTGCACACGCCGATCATCTTCCTGACGGCGCACACCGAGCGCGTCTATGTCGAGCGCAGCTATTCGCTCGGGGCGGTCGATTACATCATGACCCCGTTCGCCCCCGAGGTCCTCCGCACCAAGGTGTCAGTCTTCGTCGATCTCTTCAAGAAGACACAGAAGATCAAGCTCCAGGCGGAGTCGCTGCGCGCGCACGCGGAGCAGCTCCAGCGGCTCAACCGCGCCGCGCTCACGATCAACTCGGCCCTGTCGCTCGACGCCATGGTCGCGGCGATCACGGAGGCGGCCCGCGACGTCGGCGGCGCCCATCAGGCGATGACCCTCGTGAAGCTGGAGCGGCCCGGTGAGCGGGCGCGGACCGCGGTGTCGCTCTCGGAGCGGTACACGACGTTCCAGAAGGAGGCGCCTCCCCCCATCGCCGGCAAGCTGTGCGCGCTCGTCTGCGCCAGGAACAGGCCTCTCCGGCTGACGCAGCGAGAGCTCTCGCTGCACCCGGAGTGGCTGGACAACGGCGGGCAGAGGCCGCCGCCGCGGGGGTACCTCGCGGCGCCCCTCACCGCGGCCGACGGCCAGAACATCGGGACGATCCAGCTCTCGGACCGGAACGACGGCGAGTTCTCCGACGACGACGAGACCGTCCTCGTGCAGCTCGCGCAGCTCGCTTCCATCGCCATCCAGAACTGCGTGCACGCCGAGGCGCGCGAGGCGAACCGCCTGAAGGACGAGTTCCTCGCCACGCTTTCCCACGAGCTGCGCAGCCCGCTGAACGCGATCCTCGGCTGGACGCACCTCCTGCGGTCCGAGCCGTTCGATGAGCAGCGGGTGTCCCACGGGCTCGAGGTGATCGAGCGCAACGTGGCCGCGCAGACGAAGCTCATCGAGGATCTCCTCGACGTCTCGCGGGTCACGACGGGCAAGCTGAGCATCAGCGCCGCGCCGATGGCGCTCGCGCCCGTCGTGGAGACCGCCATCGACGCGATCCGCCCCGCCGCCGAGGCGAAGGGCCTCACGATCGACGTCTCGCTCGACCCCGACATCGAGGTGAACGGCGACGCGGATCGGCTGCAGCAGGTCGTCTCGAACCTCACGTCCAACGCGCTCAAGTTCACCCGTCCCGGGGACCATATCCTCGTCTCCCTCCGGCGGGCCGGCGCGACGGCGGAGCTCACGGTGCGCGACACGGGGGAGGGGATCGCGCCGGATTTCCTCCCGCTCGTCTTCGAGCGCTTTCGCCAGGCCGACAGCACGAGCCGCAGGACGCACGCGGGCCTCGGCATCGGGCTGTCCCTTGTGCGCCATATCGTCGAGATCCACGGCGGCTCGGTCGTGGCCGACAGCCCTGGGTTGCACAAGGGGTCGACGTTCGTGGTCCGGCTCCCGCTCCTCGGGGTCGGGCGCAGCTCGCTCCCGGCGCTCTCGAGGGAGGGGCGGTCGCGCTCGCTCGCTTGCTCGGAGTCCGCGTCCAATCTCGGCGGGCTCCGTGTCCTGCTCGTCGAGGACGACGCGGACGCCAGGGAGCTCCTTCAGGAGGTGCTGTCGCAGCACCACGCCGAGGTGACGGCCGTGGCTTCGGCCCGCGAGGCGCTCGCGGCGTTCTGCGCGGATCTCCCGCACGTGCTCGTGAGCGATATCGCCATGCCGGGCGAGGACGGCTATGAGCTCATCCGCGCCATCCGCCAGCGCCCGCCGCAGGCCGGCGGCGATCTGCCCGCGCTGGCCCTGACGGCCTATGCTCGCAAGGAGGACCAGAAGCGCGCGCTCGACGCCGGCTTCCACATGCACGCCACGAAGCCGATCGAGCCCGCCGCCCTCGTGGCCGCCGTGGCCAGCCTCGCGGCTCGGGCCCGCGCAGGCGACCTCCCCTGCGCCCGGGAGCGAGGGTCGAGCGAGGAGATCAACCCGTGAAGAGCGCGCGGAGACGAGGGGCCGCGGGCGCTCCATAGCGGCGCGCCTCCGCGTTCTCCGTCGCTCGCACATCCAACCTGAGCTCGCTCGCTACCTCGCCCGCCCCGCCAGCGATATCGGGTCTCTCCCCAGCGTGCCTGCGCTCATGAGCAGGGACGAGGACCATGGCCGATGGGCATCGGGCCTGGGACTTGCACTTCTTGCACGTGATGACGCGAACGTGTCCTCATGACCAGACCGGGAGCCGACCCATCGGGGCCAGACGAGGCGCGTCCGCGCTGCAGTCGGGCTCTGTTCGCGTGTGGCGCGGCGCCGGCGCCGCTCCTCCAGGCCGCTCACGCCAGGAGGCTTTGGCTCATGGGGCCCTCACCTCTGGAGGTCAATCCGTTATGGCGGATGAGCTGTCAGGCGCAGTCGCCTTCACGCGTCATGTTCGCCCCGCGTCGATGTAGGCGAATGTGCTTGACCAGCGGGAGCTCACGGGGGGGCACCCACATGCAACGATGATGCAGTGAGACAAAAAGCTTGCGTAATCCAGTATGGTGGCTTATCGTCCACCATAACGGAATCCCCACGGAGTTGACACCGGCCCATCGAATGCAGCGTGCTCATAGCGCTTTTTAGGGCGCACATTTTGCGCGAATTTGCGTGGATTGAGTCGCTTGGCGGTGTGGAGCGGTGATCGGCGCGGGGTTCTGCCGAGTCATTCTTTGGGGGGGACAACCCAACGGAGAGAACGAACCATGAACGCTTCGAAGAGCATCTTTGCAAGCGCGCTGCTGCTAGGCGCGACCATGATGATGATCGGCGCCGGATGCGGCGATGACGATGGGACCACCACCTCCTCCACGACGACGAGCTCGGCGTCGGGCACGGGCGGCGAAGGCGGCGAAGGCGGCGCCGGCGGCGAGGGTGGCGCGGGTGAGGGCGGCGGCACCGGCGGCGAGGGTGGCGCGGGCGAGGGCGGCGGCACCGGCGGCGCGGGTGGCGAGGGTGGCGCGGGCGGCGGCACCGGTGGTGCCGGCGGCGCTGGCGGCGCTGGCGGCGCTGGCGGCGCCGGCGGCGCTGGCGGCGCGGGCGGCGCCTGAGACGAGCGCGTCGATAGCGGCCATCCCTCGCCGAGCCCGCGGTACGGCAGGCGGGGGATAGGCCGTTGGAGCGCCACTCATCACCTCCCGTCCCCATGCGTCTTCGCGGCTGCATGGCTCGGTCGGGCGTTGTTCGGCGCTCTATCGCGATGTGCAGGTTCGTGGGATGCTAGCTCGACCGCCAGGCCAGCGCGTTAGGCGTGCGAATGTGCGCTGAAGCGAGCCGAACGACGCGGATGAGCCCGTAGCGCACGAAGTTGCGCCGCGCTGTAGGCTCGGGAATCACGGGTAGGCTGGGAGACGGCAAGTGCTCTGTGTCTTCCCACCGTCCCGTGGTGTCCCGAGCATTTTGATTTCGGAAACTGTGTCTGTCAGCGCCGGCCTCGAGGGGCTGGGTGCAGGACGGCGTCTGCGCTGCTGCCGCGCGCTCTACCGCGCTGCCACGTGTCTTTCGCGCTGCGGCGCGCCTTGTTCGCACGGCCGCATTCCCCTTCGCGCTTGTACGCATCTCGGACGGAGCCATGGCGCAGACGCGCTCGCGCTATGCATGTTTTGCGGCCCCTCTGGTGCCAGCGTCATGGATTTTTCAGAGGGGATGGCCCTTCGCGATGTGAGCTTTGCCCGCGGCGCCCCCGCGAAGCTTCGCTGAAGCTCTCCCCTTCCTGGCGGGAATCCTGTCGGGCGGCGGGACGGGCCGGACGCACCCCGCCGCAGCGGGGCTAGCGCGCCTCGTTGCAGCGCCGCAGCTCGCTCGTGGGGCTAGCGTCGCGGTTGCACGCACGGAGCTCCTCGGTGAGGCGAGCGACCTCGTCGACGAGGGCTTCGTTGCAGCGACGGAGCTCGCGCGAGGTGCTCTGCGCGTCGCGGTGGCGCAACGCGTTGTGCACGGCCACCGCCGCCTGCGATGCGAGGAGGCCGCAGAGCTCGACCTGGCCGGCGCGGAACGCGCCAGCGGTCGCGCCGTTCTCCGCGTAGAGCACGCCGGTGAGGCGGCCCTGATGCGTCATGGCGAGGCACAGGATCGACCTGAGGCCGCCCTCGAGCAGGTAAGGGTCGTCCGCGAACCGTTCGTCCAGGGCCGCGCTGGTGAGGGCGATCGGCTGCTGTGTCTGGGCGACGTGCTGGACGACGCTCGCGGCGAGATCGGCGGTGGAATCGAGCGGCGTCGCGGGTCCGAGGCGGACCCCTCCGCGGTCGCCGTCGAGCTCGGCCTCGATGGTCAGCGCGCCGTCGCGCGCGAGGACCAGCACGGCGCGCTGCGCCCCCGCGCTCTCGCTCAGGGCCCGGAGGAGCCGCTCGAAGAGGCGCTCCAGGACGAGCTCCCCGCAGAGCGCGCGCGAGACGCGGAGGAGGGCGAACGCGTCGAGCGACGTGGGGCGCTCCGTGCTCGCCGGGAGTGAGGACTCCGGCGGACGGCTCTGCTGCCCGACGAGCGCGGCGCGCGCCACGAGGTGCGGGTACTTTCGCGACAGCTGTCGCGCTTTGGCCTGCGCGCCCCACCGCAGATAGCCCTCGTGGGCGTCGGCCATGTAGACGTGGGCGATCCTCTCCCTGCCGCTCGCCAGGTGGAACTTCGCGCAGAGCTCGCTGGCGAGCGCCTCGTCCCGGACGAAACCGTTCACCTTCGCCGACTCGATCGCCTGATCGTAGAGCTTCATCGCCGCGAGCTCCTCGCCGGCGGCGCGCGCGGACTCCGCGCGCAGGAGGAGGTGCTTGTGACGGTAGTTGTCCGGGCACCGCTCGCCCCACTCCGAGAACCGATCCCGGTAGCTCGCCACCGAGACGGTGGTCAGCTGCCGGCCGCGCGCCAGCGCGGGCGAGAGCAGCGTCAGGCAGGTGTAGAAGAACACCTCTGTCGCGAGGTGATCGTCGACGCCGCCCTGCATCCTCGCCTCGGCCAGCGAGCCCATCCGCAGCGCCCCCTCGTAGTCCTCGTTGAGGAAGCAGATCTGCTGCCGCAGCGCGTAGTGGACGCGCGCGGCGGCGCCGTGCGCAGGCGCCGAGAGCTTCGCTTCATCCGCTGCGTCGTCGAGATCACCGTGGCTGGGCGGGCGGGACGCGCCGGCGCGCGTCGCGTCCATCAGGTCGTCGAGCGCGCGGCGCACCCCGGTCAGCGCGAGGGCGGCGAGCTCCTCCCGCGCGCGCCGCACCAGCGAGAGGAATCCGTCGACCTCGGCCCGCACCGCCTCGCACTCGTCGCCGAGCCCGAACCGAACGAGCGCCGTGTGGACGCACGCCTGGGACAGATAGGTGAGATCGCCCGTCCTGTGCCCCGCCTCGAGCGCGGCCTGGAAGAGATCGAGGCTGGAAAGGAGATGATCGGTGAAGACGCTGACGTGGGCCCCGAGCACGACGCGCAGCCGGCACGAGAGCTCGGGCTGGCCGGACCTCTCGTTCATCTCGAGCGCGAGCTGGCCGAGCTCGTAGGCCTCGTCGTAGCGGCGGAGCACCCGCGCGGCGACCCAGGCGTAGGCCATGTAGCCGTACGAGGAAACTCCACCGTGGCCGTGCTCCAGCGACAGGTTGACCTGCCTGGCCGCGATGAACGTGCAGAGCGGCGGGTTCACCGTTGCGGCGGGGAGCATGAGGGCCATGAGGAGCCGGAGCGCCGCGCGGGTCCGGGCGTCCGACGCCTCGGGCTCGTCGAGGAGATCCTTGAGCCGGCGCGTGCCGAGCGCGGCGCGCGCGGCCGCGAGCTCGGCGTCTGCTGCTGCCTTCCGCCCCGGCCCGTCCTCGGGGAGGGGGACGCCGAGCATCGCGAGGGCCGTCTTTCCGAGCGCCACCGCCTCGTCGAGCCGGCCCTGCGTTGTGTACACGGCGATGCGCAGCTCGTGCGCCCTGGCCCGCTCGAGATCCGAGCGCGCCTCCGCCGCGAGCACGTCGAGCAGCGCCTCCGCGCGCTCGAGCCGGCCGCCGAGGTGCGCGCACTCGGCCGCCTCCGCGTGCAGCGAGAAGGCGATCTCGTGGTCTCGCTTGAAGCTCCCGTCCGGCAGCGCCGCGATCCCGGCCTCGAAGAGATCGGCGGCCGCCGGGGTCGCGCCCCGCTCCCTCGCCTTGCGGCCCGCGGCGAGGTTCATCGCGGCGAGCGCCGCCCGCTCGCGCGGCTCGACGATCAAGGGCGCGCCGAGGTTCAGGTGGTGCGCGGCCTCGAAGAGCGCCTCGTCCGAGCGCTCGCGCTGTGATCGCGCCTCGGCCATACGCCCGAGGCGCAGGTGGACCGCGCGCCGCTCCGCGTCAGGGAGGGCGGCGTAGGCGTCGATGTCGACCTTCAGCACCTGCGCACGCGCAGTGCGCTCGTCAGCGGGCTTGCAGAGCAACTTCATCGCCATCTCCGAGGCGATCGCGGGGGGCGCCGGCGGCGAGGGCGGGGCTGGCGCGGGGGGGGCCGCGCAGTCGCGCCTTCGCTCGCAGGGAGCTCCGTCGTGATCGTAGATGGGTGGGGGATCATGGAGCGGCCGGCGCCCGCGGTCGCGGGCTCCTCCAGCGGGAATACGTCCGCCGGAGTCGGGTGGCAGCATCCTACCTTAAGTGGGCGTGGGTGCGCTACGGTGGTAGACGCCCGTCTTTCCGTTCTGCGCGCGCCGACGGCCACCCGCGGAGCCGGGGGGGGGAGGGCGGCCTCGGGGTCCGCGCGGGCGCCCCGCCCGGGGCTCGCGGCTCCCGACGCCCCGGCGTCAGGGCCTTGCGCGCGAGCAGCCTGCCCCATCGCCTGCGCCTCGCCGGACCAGGCGACGTTCAAGATGCCAGTCGCCCGCGCCTCGACGGCAGCGGCGAGCGACTCGACCGTATTCGACAATCGATGATCTGGATACGGAACAGGCGGTGTCCAGGGCGAGAGATGCCCTATCCATCTCTGTCGGCGCGCGCGTGTCAGCGCGCGAGTCGAACGATTGCGCGACCGGGGTCGAATGGCCGGCTCGCCCTGGAGCGACGGGGCGAAGAGGACATGAGGCGGCGCCGAACGAACGCGTCCTGCTGCCCCGGATGAGCCCGCATCCAGCGAGAAAAGTTTGGAGTTTTCAACTTCGCGAGAAGCTTGAAAGGCGCGGGCCATGGTCCGCATCCTGCAATGTTTCCAGTGTGCCCGCGTCGAGGCGGGAGAGGAGATTCAGTATGTGGTCTGTCTTGAGAGCACGGAGCGCCCTCTGCGGCGTCATCTGCTGTGGCGCCGGGTGTATGTCCTCGGAGGCTGCGGACGCTGTGTCGGAGGGCGAACCCGGAGGCGACAGCGGCGGTGCGGCGCGGGCGAACGCCGAGCACGCCTCGCCTCCCGGGATGTGCGAGATGGGGGCAGTCGGCCCCGGGGGCGTGTGTCCGGGTGCCGCGGTCGCACCCAGCGGGCGGCTGGCCGGCGCGGCCGGGCTCGGCGACAGCGAACGGGCCGAGCGGGCGTGCCGGCAGAGATCGTTCAGCCGGCAGTATCCTGGCAAGGGCGCGACCCTGCGCGGCTTCACGGTCGACGGCGCCGGGCGCGCGCTGCTCGCCGGCTCCTTCGAAGGGGAGCTGACCTTCGGCAGCACCCGGCTGCGGAGCGCGGGCGCGACGGACGCCTTCGTGGCCGAGCTCGACGCGTGCGGCGCTCCGCTCTGGAGCAAGCAGTTCGGCGACGGCACGGCGCAGAGCGCCATCGACGTGGCCGCGAGCAGCGGGGGTCAGTCGCTCGTGCTCGGCGATTTCTCCGGCACGGTCCGCTTCGGCGCGCACCGGCTCACGGCGGCGTCGCCCTCGGGCGCGGACCTGTTCCTCGCGAAGCTCGGCCCGCGCGGCGCGGCGAGCTGGGCGGCGCAGATCTCCGCGGAGGAGGACGCGATCCTGAGCGGCACGGCGCTCGCCGCCGATGGCCGCGGCGGCGCGCTCGTGCTCGGCAGGCTGGAGGGGGCCGCGAAGGTCGCCGGCGCGCGGATCGAGCGGCGGGCGATCGGCGCCTTCGTCGTCCGGCTCGACGCCTCGGGTCGCTTCGCGTGGGTCAGCCTGCCGCCGAGCGGCTCCGACAGCGACGAGATCGGCATCGAGGTCGACCGCGACGGGAACGCGATCCTCGCGAGCCAGGACGGGCGGGGCACGGCGACGTTCGTGACCAAGCTGGACCGGAACGGAGAGCTCGTGTGGCACAAGCGGTTCCGTGGCTCGCCGGATCAGCTCGAGGAGGCGTACGACCTCGCCGTGGATCCAGAAGGCGCCGCGTTGCTCTCCGGCAGCGGCGTCTTCGGCGAGCCCGATCTGCCGGGCGGCCCGCGGCCGTTCGTCGCCAAGATCGGCCCGGATGGCCGTGTGATCTGGGTGAAGCGCTTCGACGCGCGGAGCCCCCGCCGCATCACGGCGAGCGGCGAGCGCGTGGTGCTGGCAGGCGATGCGCTGTGCGCGTCGGCGGATGAGCCGGCGTCGTGCAGCGCGTGGGCGGCCGAGCTCAGCTCCAGCGGAGAGGAGCAGTGGACCCGGCGCATCGGCGCGGACGTCCACGTCTCCGGGCTGGAGATGGACCCGTGGGAGAGCCCGATGCTGGCCGGGTCCTTCCAGGGCACGATGGCGCTCGGGGACGAACGCCTCTCCAGCGACCAGGGCGCGCTCTTCCTGATCCGCTTGCCGGACCCGGGCTGACCGCGCGCGGGCGCTCGGGTCCTGCCGGAGAGATCGCCTGGCAAGCGCCCGGCGCCGGTAGACGGCGCGGCGCTGGCCCGGCTCACACGCCGAGCGCGCGGCGGACGGCGTCGACGATCTCCTCGGGGGTGCCGCCGACGTCGACGCGGATCGCGTCCTCGGGCGGCTCCAGCGCGGCGAGCTGCGTCGAGAGGAGGCCGGGGGGCATGAAGTGATCCTTGCGCGCCGAGAGGCGCGCGGCGATCAGCGCTGGATCGCCGGTCAGGTGCACGAGGCGCATCCGCGCGGGGTCGACGAGGAGCTGCGCGCGGTGCGCCGCCTTGAGCGCCGAGCAGGCGATCACGGCGCCGCGCCCCTCGTCGAGGAGCTGGCGGATGCGCGCGGTGAGCGCCGCGATCCACGGCGCGCGATCCCGATCGTCGAGCGGCTTGCCGGCACGCATCTTCTCGATGTTGGCGGCGGGATGGAAGTCGTCGGCGTCGACGAGCTCCCATCCGAGCTCGCGCGCAAGGCGCGCCCCGACCGTCGTCTTCCCGGCGCCGCTCACGCCCATCACGAGCACGATCACGGGCGCCGCGCCTCTCCGATGGCTGTCTCTCGCGCTCTCCGCATGGTGGGAGCCATCCTATCATGGGCGGTTCGGCACGCCCCCTGCTGCGCCGGGCGCATGCGTAGGCCTCCGATCCCTGTGGTCCTGTTGCCATTTTCCCTGCTCTGCGCCGGTTGCTCCTCTGGCGGCGCCGAGCCGGAGCCGCGGCCCTCGCCGTCCGGGTGCGCCGATCCGGGCACCGCGGGCTGCGTCGTCGCCTCGGACAGGCAGCGGGCCCGCGCGCCTCGGGTGCCGGAGGCCGACGCCAGGGAGCTCGCCCTCGGCAACACGGCGTTCGCGCTCGAGCTCTACCGCCGGATCGGCGCCGCGCCGGGCAACCTCTTCTGCTCGCCGTACAGCGTGTCGAGCGCGCTGGCGATGACGTACGCCGGCGCGCGCGGGGAAACGGCGGAGCAGATGGCGCGCGCGCTGCGCTTCACGCTGCCGCAAGCGCGGCTCCACCCGGCGTTCAACGCGCTCGACCTCGCGCTCGCGCGCCGCGGCGAGGGCGCCGAGGGGCGGGACGGCAAGGGGTTCCGGCTCCACATGGCCAACGCGATCTGGGGGCAGGTCGGCTCCGCGTTCGTGCCGTCGTTCCTCGACGTGCTGGCGGAGAGCTACGGGGCCGGGCTGCACGTCGTCGACTTCGTCCAGGCGCCCGACGAGGCGCGGGGGATCATCAATGGCTGGGTGGCCGAGCGCACCGAGGACCGCATCAAGGACATCCTGCCAGAAGGCGCCCTCGGGTCCTCGACCCGGCTCGTGTTGACGAACGCCATCTACTTCAACGCTGCCTGGCAGTTTCCGTTCGAGGAGGAGGAGACGACTCCGGGGAGCTTCACGCTGGCGGACGGCTCCGCGGTGTCCGTGCCGATGATGACCAACCACGCGCAGGTCCGTTATGGCGAGGGCGACGGCTACGAGGCGCTGGAGCTGCCCTACGACGGCGGTGAGCTGTCGATGGTGCTCGTGCTCCCGTCGGAGCTCGGCGGCTTCGAGGCGGGGCTCGATCCGGAGCGGCTGGATGGCGTCCTCGCCTCCCTCGGGTCGCGGAGCGTCACGATGGCGCTGCCGCGGTTCAAGATCGCCTCGACCCTGGATCTCGCCCCGCCGCTCGAGGATCTGGGGATGCCCGCCGCCTTCTCCGATCACGCGGATTTCTCGGGGATGAGCGTCCAGGGCGGCCTGTTCATCACCGATGTGCTCCACGAAGCGTTCGTCTCCGTGAACGAGGCGGGCACCGAGGCGGCGGCGGCGACGGCGGTGGTGATCGGCGAGACGTCGGCGCCCGAGCCCGCCGCCATCCGCTTCGACCGCCCGTTCCTCTTCGTCATCCGGGATCGCGCGACGGGCGCGATCCTGTTCGTCGGCCGCGTCGCCGACCCGTCCAGGTAAGAGCGCCGGGTCCGGACGAGCGAGGCATCCTGCGACAGGCGTTGCATCCTGCCTCATGGCGCCGCGTGCCCGCCTCTGAGTGAGGGGGCGCGCGCGCCGCGAGCCCTCCTCAGTAGAGGCGGGGGACGAGCCGCGCGGACGTCCGGCGCGCGTAGTCGTCGTATTCCGGAAAGGTGTCGCGCAGCACGCGCTCCTCGTATCCCATGCGGATGACCTGCAGGATCATCTCGACCGTGTAGATCAGGACCGCGGCGATGGACGGATAGATCAAGATGATTCCCGTCCCCTGGATCAGGGTGGCGAGATAGACAGGGTGGCGCACGAGCCGGTAGGGGCCGCTCGTGATGAGGCGTCGCGCCTCGGGCATGACGCTGAACGACTTGCCCAGCCACCCGATGCTGACCACGGCGAGCGCCATTCCACCGATGATGAACAGCGTGCCAATCACCAGACGGCCGGGCATCGGCGGGGTCTTGGGCAGCCATGCGATGCTCGCCGGCAGCAGGCCGGCGGCGAGCGCGGTGATGCGAGGTACGACGCCGCTCAGCTTGCGTACAGGGCGGAGGCGAACGAGCGTGAACGCCGCGACGAGCAGCAGGTAGACCTCGGTGGCCACGAGCGAGGCCACCGTCGTCCCGTAGGTGAGCCCCCTGGGCCCGCTCCAGAGAAACAGGTGAGCATAGAGTTCGCGCCCGACGAACAGGGCGTTATAGAGCATGAGGACGGCGAGCGGCAGCCGCATCGCGAGGTCGTAGATCACCGCGCCATTCATTGTATCCCCCCTTACTTCGCATCGTGAGAGGGGGCGCGAGCGAGGTCAAGCCAGCGGGGCTTTCGTCGCGTCGGATCCATCATCCATCCACCGCGGGCGCAGCGCGCTTCGACGGCGGCGGGGCCGCGGGACGATCAAGGTCTGTCGGAGACAGCGCCTCCGGGGGAGAAGGAGAGTTCAGCCGGAGAGACAGGGAGATAGGGATGTCTTGTCGACGCCTCCACGCTTCCACATGCGGCGTCCACCTTCGGGAGGGCCGCGGCGCTCAGCTGGTCCGCCCGCCGGGGCGCTCATATCGCCTCGACCATCCTCTCCACCGCATCGCCGATCTCCTGCTCATCCAGCGCCGCGAACCCGAGCCGCAGGAAGGGGCGCTTCTTGCCGTCGAACGCGAACCGCCGCCCCGCGGAGAACGCCACCTTCCGCGCGAGCGCGCGCTCGGCCCAGGCGTCCGCGTCGATCGCGGCGTCCACCTTGGCCCACAGGGCCATACCGCCGGCAGGCACGGCGAAGTCGAGCGCGCCGGGGAGCCGCGCGCGCAGCGACGCGACGAGCCGATCGCGCCGCGCCCGGTAGGCGCGGCGCGCGCGCTGCGCATGGCGCTGCACCTCGCCGTCCTCGAGGAGCTCGGCGACGGCGCGCTCCACGGCGTGGTCGCCCTGCCGGTCGACGAAGGTGCGGTGGAGGGAGAGGCGCTCGACCAGCGGTCCGGGGGCGACCACGAAGCCGATCCGGAGCCCGGGGGCGAGGATCTTGGACAGGGTGCCGATGTAGACGACGACGCCGGCCGTGTCCGCGCTGGCGAGCGGCAGCACCGGGCGGCCGTCGTAGTGGAACTCGTGATCGTAGTCGTCCTCGAGGACCGCGATCCGGCGGGCCCGGCAGAGCTCGAGGAGCGCGATGCGCCTGCCGGGCGCGAGCACCGCGGTCGTGGGGTACTGGTGGTGCGGGGTGACGTAGACGGCGCGCAGGCGCTCCCGCTCTGCGAGCTCCGAGAGCGCGTCGACGGAGAGGCCCGCGGCGTCGACCGGCAGCGGGAGGAGCCGCGCGCCTGCGAGGCGGAGCGCCTCCCACGCGGGGCGGTAACCGTAGGACTCGACGGCGACCGCGTCGCCCGGCGCGATCAGGGCGCGGGCGACGAGGTCGAGCGCCATCTGGCTGCCGCGCGTGACGATTACCGACTCCGGCCCGGCGGCGAGGCCGCGCACCGCCGAGAGCATCGCGGCGAGGGCGGCGCGGAGGCGCTCGTCGCCGCGCGGATCGGCGTAGTCGAGCAGCTGCTTCGACCCGGCGTGCAGCGCGCGGCGGTAGGCGCGCGCCAGCGCCGCGGTCGGGACGAGGCGCATGTCGGGGAGGCCGCCGCTCATGCGGAGCGTGCCGGGCGGGATGATGGGCACGTGCCGGAGCGAGGTCGCGCCGAGATCGAAGCCGAGCCGCGCCGGCACCTCCGCCCGCGCGGCCGCGCGCCGGGCGAAGCCGCGGGGCGCCGGCGCCGGCAGCTCCGCCGAGACGAAGGTGCCGCGCGCGGCGCTGGCCTCGATCCAGCCCTCGGCGGCGAGCTCGCGGTACGCGGCGAGGACGGTGTTGCGATGGACCGACAGGGACCGCGCGAGCGCGCGGCTGCCCGGCAGCTCGGCGCCGGCGCGGAGCCGGCCGCGGCGGATGTCGTCGGCGAGGGCGCGCGCGATCTGGAGGAAGATCGGCTGCGGCGCGGCGGGATCGACCGCGAGGGCGAGCTCCCAGGGCATGCCAGCTGGTCTAGCAGAAATCGGCGAACCGGATCTTTCGAGAGTACCAGGTGCGCGCCAACCTCGGTCCATGCGCAGGGAGATTTTTCGCATGGAGAGGGCGGAGGCCGAGGCGCTCCTCGGTCTCGCGGAGGTGGTCCACCTGGCGTTGACGACGGCGGAGGGCCAGCCGGTCTTGAGGACGGTGCACGGCGTCGTGGTCCGGGGCGCGATCGCGTTCCACGGCGCGCCCGTGGGCGAGAAGACCGAGGCTGTCGGCCGGCCCGCGGTGGTGTCGTGCGAGCAGGTCGTCGCGTCGATCCCGAGCTACTTCACCGATCCGGAGCGGGCGTGCCCGGCGACGACGCTCTACCGGAGCGCGCAGGTCCACGGGGTGATCGAGCGCGTGGACGATCCGGATCACAAAGCCGAGGTGCTGGAGGCGCTGATGCAGAAGTACCAGCCCGAGGGCGGGTACACGCCGCTCGACGCGTCGAGCCCGCTCTACCGCAAGGCGATCGCCGGGATCCTCGTGCTCGCGGTCCCGCTGTCGCGGCTCGACGGCAAGGCGAAGCTCGCGCAGAACCGGACGCCCGAGGAGCGGGCGCGGATCCTCACGAAGCTCTGGGAGCGGGGTGCGCCGGGCGATGCCGCGGCGATCGAGCTGCTCCGCGGCGCTTGCCTGGACACGCCGGTGCCCGAGTTCCTGCAGGCGCCGGCGGGCTGCGTGCTCGCGTGCGCGCTGGGCCAGCGCGACGTGGCAGCGGCCGTCGATCTGCTGGAGGGCGGCTACTGGAACCAGGGCGTGTCGCGCGAGGCGATCGCGCGGGCGCTGCTCGGGTCGTCGGCGTGGGTGGGCGCGCGCGACGCGGCGGGCCGGCTCGTGGCGACGGCGCGGGCGATCAGCGACGGGAGCAGGCGCGCGTGGATGTACGACGTGATGGTCGCCCCCTCGCTGCGGGGCCGCGGCGTGGGCGAGGCGGTGGTGCGGCTGCTGCTCGGGCACCCGGCGGTCCGCGGCGCGAGCCACGTCCACCTGGGCACCCAGGACGCGCACACGTTCTACGCGCGGTTCGGTTTCCGTGACCGCGCGGCGCTGCCGCCGCGGCCGTTCACGTCGACGGAGATGCAGCTCGTCCGCGCGTGAAGCGGCGCTCGGGCGGCCGACGCGGCCGTGCGGAGGCGGCTCATGGCACATTCCGCAACAAGCCATGGCGATGTGTGCCATGCGGTTCGTGTGCACGACGCGAGACGCCGCGGTTTTGTCGGTGTCCGTGCCGGCACACCCGTTGCGTCACCGCTGTCACATGGAACGCACATTCTCCACGTTTGCTCTTGCGCTCATGTCTCTCGCGCCGCTCTGCACGACAATCGCGTGCGGTCCTGCTCCTATGCCGTTCAACGACGACTACCTCGGGGGCAGCGACGATAACCCCGGCGGCAGCGACGATAACCCCGGCGGCAGCGACGACGACCCCAGGGGCAACGACGACGACCCCGGGAGCAACGACGATGACCCGACGAACCCAGAGCAGGCGTCCGTCTGCGAGCCTCGACAGGCCGGGATTTCGGCTGATTTCGAGCTCATTGTGGAGGATTGGCCGGATGATCCGTCCGATGAGTATTCTTACAATCTCGCCGCGCCCTGCCACGTGGAGGCAGTCAGCGCAGCATCGCGCGACCTCGCGTGTACGTACGCAGACGGCACGGTGCACGGCCTGACGCTCACCATTTCCAATCTGCACATCGTCGGTGCCATTCCGGCGAGCGGTCCCGTGTTCCTTCGGGCGGCGCGATATGAGGAGTTCAGCGAGGTCTATCAGTGGTTCGAGGTGCGCGCCGGCTCCGATGTCACGGGCGCGCTGCTCGCGGCAGGCGTTCGCGCTTCGAACTGGACCCCTGATGGCTATTTCACACCGATCGCGATGTTGCCGGCCGCCGAAGAAGGATGTCCCGTAGAAATCCGACGTGAATGCCTGAGCAGCCGCAGATCCCGGATCCAGTTCTGGGTCGACCATGTGCCCGGCGCCTCGATTCTCGACGGTCACGAAGGGGATATCGACGCGAGCGGGGCATACCGTGCGATCGTGGGCACGAGCGTGGACAACTTCGTGAGCGACCCTGGCGCCTGCCACCCGGGCGACGATCCGAGCTACGCTTATGAGTGGCGTGTCTTGATTGGCGCAAAAGCGAGCGGTGGCCCCTAGAACTTCGCCTGGAGCGCGCGGCCACACCACCGACACAAGCGCCGAAGAGTCGGCCGGCCACCGTCGTGCCCTCGAGCGGCGATCAACGCGCGGAGGCCCGGAACGCCACCGCCTAACGTTGCGCTCGCGTGGATTCCGGGCGAAGCGCGGCCGAGCCAGCCGCGAACGTTGCGGAAAGGTAGAGGACCCAGCGCGCCACAGTGGATTCGAACCACTGGCCTTCGGCTCCGGAGGCCGACGCTCTATCCAGCTGAGCTAGTGGCGCACTCTCGCGGGTTTCGCGAGGGCCCGGAACCTACCCAAGACCTGGCTCTCGCGCAACCCCTTTCCTGCACCTTTGCGTGCCGCAGCCGCCCCGCCCACGCCGTCACCCGTCGCTCGCCGAGGGCCCGCGCCGGCCGTGGCGCCCGCCGCCGTCCGTCCGCCCGCGAGGGCGGCGTGGCGATGGCCAAAATTTGGCCACCGGCCCGTCTGTCCGGCATTCCCGGGGCATGGATGCCCGTCAGCGAAGCTCCGCGATCCCGGCCCCCGCGCGCGGACCCCTCCCGCTCGCCCTGGCCGTCGCCGCCCTCGCCCTGCCGGCCTGCACCGGCGGGGAGAACGCCACGCCCGAGGGCATCATCAGCCTCTCCGCGGGCGCGGCCCAGAAGGCCGCCGAGAACGACCCCGCCACCCTGCCGCACCCGGACGGGCCCCGCATCGGCGCCGTGCAGATGGTCGCGCCCATCTACGAGAAGGCGGACCGGCGCTCGGCCAAGCTCGGCTACCTCCGCGCGGGCGGGACGGCGCCCCGCGGGGAGAAGCCCGCCGCGTTCGACGACTGCCAGGGCGGCTACTACCGCGTGCTGCCCGCCGGGTTCATGTGCGCGGACAGCGACGCCACGATCGACACGCAGCACCCGATCCTCCGGGCGCTCACGCGGCGGCCCGACCTGTCCAAGCCGATGCCGTACCCGTACGCCTTCGTCCGGGCCATCGCGCCGAACTACTACCGGATGCCGTCCACGAAGGAGCAGCTCCAGTACGAGATGAGCCTGGAGCGGCACCTCCGCAGCTACAAGAAGCTCAAGAAGAAGTGGGACGAGGTCAAGGTCGGCGCCAACGACGTGCCGCTCGACCCCGCGGGCAACGCCGTCGCCGACCCGCCCGCGGAGCCGCCCGAGCTCGGCGACAGCGAGCTCTTCGGCGGCAACGGCAGCGACGAGATCCCCTGGTTCTTCAAGGGCGGGCGGCAGCTCCCGAACATCTCGTCGTTCAAGGTCCCGGGCTACGCGATCATCACCAACCGGATCGCGCGCAAGGCAGGGCTCGCCCTCATCGACACCTTCATGGGCGACGGCGGGCGGCGCTTCGCCCTGACGACCGACGCGCGGCTCGTGCCCACCTCGAAGCTCAAGCCCGCCCGCGGCTCCACGTTCCACGGCGTCGACATGACCAAGGGGTGGGAGCTGCCGCTCGCGTTCGTGCACCGGCAGGACGCGAAGCGCTACGACATCTCCGGCGGCGAGATGGAGAAGGCGGGCGAGCTGCCCTGGCACACCGCCGTGCAGCTCACGGGGCGCTCGAAGAAGGTCGGCGGCGCCCGCCTCGTCGAGGCGAAGGACGGGACGTGGGTGCGCGACTCCGACGTCGCCATCGCGGTGAAGCCCTCGGAGCTGCCGTCGTTCGCGCAGGGGAACGTGAAGTGGATCGACATCTCGATCCTGAGCCAGACGCTCATCCTCTACGAGGGCAGGAAGCCCGTCTACGCCACCGCGGCGGCGACGGGCCGCGACGGGCTCGGCGACCCCAAGAAGACCTTCTCGACCGTGCGCGGGACGTTCCGGATCCGCGACAAACACGTCACGACGACCATGGACGCGCACGAGGTCGACAACAAGTTCGAGCTCCGCGACGTGCCGTGGGTGCAGTACTTCGAGGCCGGCTACGCGATCCACGCGGCGCCGTGGCACGACGACTACGGCAAGCCGCGCAGCCACGGGTGCATCAACCTGTCGCCGATCGACGCGCGCCGGGTGTTCCTCTGGACCGATCCCCCCGTGCCCGAGGGATGGCACGGGGTCAGCGCGGGGAAGGCCACGGGGGAAGGGACCATCGTCCACATCCATCCCTAGAGCGGAGCTCAGGAAGCGGCGGGGGTCAGTCCTCGTCGGCCTCGGCCTTGAAGCCGCTCTCCTTGATCACCTTGTCCTGCACCATCGGCGGGCAGACCTCCAGGTGCTCGACGTTCATCGTGAACGTGCCTTTGCCCTGGGTCATGCTCTTCAGCTTCGACTCGTACTCGAGCACCTCGGCGAGCGGGACGAACGCGTTCACGATCGTCTGGCTCTCGACCGAGTCCGTGCCGATGATCCTCCCGCGGCGGCTGTTGATGTCGCCGATGATGTCGCCCATCGCGACGCTCGGCACCGTCACCGAGAGCCGCACGATGGGCTCGAGCAGCACCGGCGCGCACTGCGCGGCGGCGGCCTTGAAGGCCTTGCTGCCCGCCATCTGGAACGCCGCGTCCGAGGAGTCGACGTCGTGGTACTTGCCGTCGAAGAGCCGGACCTTGACGTCGATCATCGGGTAGCCCGCCAGGACGCCCTTCGACATCGACTTGACGATGCCCTTCTCGACCGAGGGGATGAACTGCCGCGGCACGGCGCCGCCCACGACCGCGTCCTCGAAGACGAAGCCGCCGCCGCGCGGCAAAGGCTCCATGTCGATGTAGCAGACGCCGAACTGGCCATGTCCGCCCGTCTGCTTCTTGTGCTTGCCCTCGATGTTCGTGGCCTTCTTCGAGATCGTCTCCTTGTAGGCGATGTGCGGCGGGCCGAGCCGACAGTCGACCCCGACGCGCCGGCGGATGCGCTCCACCGTGATCTCGAGGTGCAGGGCGCCGAGGCCCGAGACGACGAGCTCGCGGGTCGACGCGTCCTGGTGCACGCTGAGCCCCGGGTCCTCCTCGGTCAGCCGGTAGAGCGCGTTGCCGACCTTGTCCTCGCCGCCCTTGGCGTCGAACCGCACGCCGCGCGAGAAGAGGGCCGGCGGCAGCTCCGGCGCGGAGAGCAAGAACGGGTGCTTCTCGTCCGAGAGCGTGTGCCCGCTCAGCGTCGCCTTCAGCTTGTGCAGCGCCACGATGTCCCCGGCGCGCGCCTCGTCCACCTGCTTGTGGTCCTTGCCCACCACGCTGTGGATCTTCCCGAGCCGCTCCGAGCCGCCCGTGCTCGCGTTGAGCATCGTGGCGTCGGGCCGGAGCACGCCGGAGAGCACGCGCACGAACGAGGTGCGGCCGGCGTGCGGATCGATCGAGGTCTTGAAGACGAACGCCGCGGCCGGGGCCTCCGCCGACGACGGCCGCTCCGCGGCCTGCGGCGCGGCGCCGGGCTTGCCGGTCGGGACGACGCCGCTCCAGGCCGGGTGCTCGGCCGGCGGCGGCACGAGCTCGACGATGCCGTCGAGCAGCGCGGCGACGCCGCTCGGGCGGACCCCGGAGGCGAAGTAGACAGGGATCAGCGCCCCCCGGCGGACCGCGGCGCGGAGCCCTTGGTCGAGCTCCTCCTGCGTGAGATCACCCTCGGTCAGGTACCGCTCGGTGAGCTCGTCGTCGCTGCCGGCGACGTCGTCGACGAGCTTCCCCCGGGCCTTCTCGACGGCGCCCGCGGCGTCGGCCGGCACGGGAGAGCCCGCGGCCGTGGCGGGCGCCTCGGGCTTGTCGAGCCAGGCCTTCTTCGTCCGGATGGCGACGACCCCCCGGTGCTGGAGCCCCTCGCCGACGCGCTCCTCCATCACCGCGAGCGGCGCCTTGAGGCGCGCGCGCACCTCGGCGAGCACCTCGTCGGGCCGGGCGTTCTCGGCGTCGACCTTCGTGACGACGATCATGCACGGTAGCTTTGCGTCCCTCACCCAGCCGAAGACGCGCTCGGTGATCGGCTGCACGCCGTCCTTGCCGCTCACGACGAGGACGGCCGCGTCGACCGCCGCGAGGGCGAGCCGCGTCTCGGCGAGGAAGCTGCCCTCGCCCGGCGTGTCGACGAGGTTGACCTTCTTCCCCGCCCAGGAGAGGTGCGCGACGCTCGCCTCGAACGAGCAAACGTGCTCTTTTTCCTCGGCGGTCTCGTCGAGGACACTCGACTTGTCGTCCACCTTGCCGAGCTTGGCCGTCGCCTTGGCGACGTACAGCATGGCCTCGGCAAGCGATGTCTTCCCAGCCCCCTTGTGTCCGATGATTGCAACGTTCCTGATGTCCCCTGCCTCAGTCGTTGTCATCCCTCGTTCGTACCAATCCCCGTCGAGATCGAGAAGGCCGGCACGCGATTTTTGCGGCGCTTTCCTCGAGGCAGGAGGTCAGCGAAGCCGGGCAGCGAGTCGCTCACCCGAGCTCTGCCGCGACGCGCTGCGGCGTGCTCTGGCGATCTGCGCTTGTCCGGCGCTGCCTGAGTGGAGCGCTCGCCCGGGAGCTCGGCGCACGAAATGAGCACTCTCCGCCTCGCGCTCCAGATGGTCCTCGGTATAGCGCTACCGTTCGCGCTGCAGCGCTGGGACCGACGGCGGCTCACGCCCGAGCAGCGCGCAGCTTGCTGGAACGGAGCGACCTGGGGCGCGGCCCTCTATGCGTTCGGCCCGCTGTCCATGCTCGGGTGGTGCTGGGTCACGCGCGGCGTCCAGCACGGGCGGCCGGGGGCGCGTGGAACACACGGAACAGCGCGCTTCCGCGCGCTGAAGGCGCTCGGGCTCGGCGCGGCGTCCGCCGCAGCGCTCGTCCTGATCCTGAGCGGCGTCGATTACCTGGTCGCGCTCGCATTGGGGCTCCCGCCGTGAGCCGCGTGGCTGGCACGTGGCACGCATGGAAGCGATGTCCATGGCTCGATGGCGCATGACAGGTGCCGCGGATGCCGCTGATGGAGATGGCTGCAGGCCGGCCGGCCGGCCAGCTGGCCGGCCAGTCAGCCGCGCCCAAATGCGTGAAGAACGGACATTTTCGTGCCCGAGTGTCACTAGACGACACGTCATGGACGCGATAGCAGCACTCTGAATCTGTTATTCATGGGACAGGCTTTGACTCTGTCCGCGGAGCTCGCGGACACACACCGAGGCAGTGCGTTGACGTCGCTGAAGCCCAGAGAAGAGGATCGCGCGGCCGCACGGGAGCGGACCGACGCTGGACGTGCGCCGCGGGCGGCCGAGGGCGGCCCAGGGTGGCAAGAGATCGTCGCCGGCAGGTACGCGGTGGAGACCCGGATCGGCGCCGGCGGCGTGGGCGTCGTCCAGCTCGCCACCGATCGCCTGTCGGGCCAGCGCGTCGCGCTCAAGCGCGTCGATCCGAGGCTCGTCGAGAACAGGCACGCCGTCGATCGGCTGCTCCGGGGCGCCCGCGCCGCGCGCGCGCTCAAGGGCAGGTACGTCGCGCGGATCCTCGACGTCGGGGTCGAAGGTGGCGCGCCGTTCGTGGTCAGCGAGTACCTGGAGGGCTCCGACGTCACGAGCTACCTGCGGCGCCGCGGGCCGATCCGGGTCAGGGAGGCGGTGAAGTACCTCCTGCAGATCTGCGAGGCGGTCGCCGAGGCGCATGGCATCGGGATCCTCCACCGGGACATCAAGCCCGAGAACCTCTTTCTCAGCTTCGGCGACGGCGCCCCGAGCGTGAAGGTCCTCGACTTCGGGGTGTCGGCCGTCGCCTGCGGCGTCGAGAGCGAGGGGCCGAACGCCGCCTCGGGCGCCATGCGGACGTCGCTGCTCTTCATGGCGCCGGAGCAGATGCGGTCGGCGGGCGGCATCGACGAGCGCGCCGACATCTGGTCGATCGGCGCGGTCGCCTACGCGCTGCTCTGCGGGGCGAGCCCGTTCGATGCGCCGAGCGAGCTCGAGATCTGCACCAAGGTCCTGACCGAGCCGCCCGCGCCCTTTCCGGCGGGCGTCGAGCCCCCGGAGCTGCGGGCCCTCCTGCTGCGCTGCCTCGCCAAGGACCCGGAGGCGCGCCCCTCGGACGTCGCGAAGCTCGCGTTCGCGCTCGCGCGCTTCGGGGGCGAGGGCGCGGAGGACGCGGCCGAGCGCGTGTGGGAGGCGCTCCGGGCGGACGAGACCGTCCGCATGGCGACGCCTGCTCCGGTCGCCGCGGACGAGTGGGAGGCCGACACGCTGGCGGACCTGCCGAGGATGTCGCCCGACGATCTCATGAGCGACCTCGAGACGACGGCCAAGTGGGAATCTCCCGCGGGCCGTCTGTCCGACGTCACGCTGGTGTCGCACGCGGGGGCGGCGTGGGACGGCGGCGATCAGCTCCGGGCGAGCCGGACGCCGCCCCCGCCGGTCCTGACGCTGAGCCCGCCGGAGCGCCGCTCCGATCTTCAGGCGGGCGGGCCAGGGAAGCCGCCGACCGCCGAGGACACGCCCGTTCCGCTCGGCCGCAAGGTCGTGCACCGCGTCAGCGACGGCGCGGCGCCTCGCGTCACGCCGGTGCTCGCGGCGCGTGCGCTGGCCGAGACCGATGCGGAGCGGCTCACGGTGGTGCGCCGGGGGCCGTCCCCGTGGCCCCGGCGGCTCGCGATCGCGTTCGCGCTGTTCGGGATGCTCGCGGGGATCGGCGGCGTGTGGCTCGTGCAGATGCGCACGCTCGACGGCGGCGGGAGCGCGCTGCCTGCGGCGAAGGGGCTGGCGAAGCGCGCGGTCCAGGAGGCGCGCTCGTCGGTGGTGGAAAGGCGATCGAGCGCGGCCGCTCCTGCCGCGCCGGAGCCCTCGCCCGAGCCCCCGGCGGCCGAGCCCCCGGCGGCCGAGCTGGTTCCCGCGAGCGCCGTGGGCCCGGACAGCGAGGCGCCGCGGGTGGCGCAAGCGCGAGGGGCCCGTCTCGACGCGCGACGCCCCGAGGTCATCTACGACGAGGTCGAGCGCGAGCGGCGGCGGCGGCGCGAGAAGCTCGAGCGCGAGCGGGCGTGGCGTGAGGCGACCACCCGCGCGCGGCAAGAGCGCGACGCGTCCCGACGCGAGCCGCCGCGGCCCGAGGAGGGCGCGGTCGGGCCGGCGCAGCCCGCCGAGGGCGCGCGCGCGCCGCAGCAACCCGCGGAGAGCGACGGCGCGCAGCGACCTCAGGCGAGCGACGGCGGGTGACGTCCGCGGCCCGGCGGTCCGCCTGCCTGGTATAAGGCGGCCCGTGTCAGGGATGAGTCGAGCAGGTTACGCGCTCGCCCGCGCGGCGGGCGCCGCGCTCGCCGTGTCGGCGGCGGCGGTCGGCGCTCCTGTGCGCCCTGCGAGCGCCGCGCCGCAGGCCGCGCAGCAGGCGCCGCGGGTCGCGCCGGAGCACCTGCCGTACGGCGCGGCGGGGTGGGCCGCGTCGGGCTGGGGCGGCGTGCGCGGCGTGACGATCGGGCCGATCGAGAACTTGCGGCACCCGGGCCGCGGCTACGGCACCGCGGCGAGCGGGCGGGCGATGGATGAGGCGGTCGCCATGGGCGCGACGTGGGTCAGCCTGACGCCGTTCGGCCGCGTGTGGGACGGCAAGGGCACGGGCGTCGATCTCGTCTTCGAGGCGCCGTTCGAGGAGAACCGGCGCAACGTGCTCGCGGCGATCGCGCAGGCGCACGCGCGCGGGCTCAAGGTGCTGCTCGTCCCGCACCTCTGGGTCGAGAGCGGCGAGTGGCGGGCCCTGATCGACCCCGGGGACGATGCCGGCTGGGCGCGCTGGGCCGAGTCGTACCGCCGGTTCCTGCTCACGTGGGCCGCGGTCGCGCGCGAGGGAGGCGCAGAGATGCTCAGCGTGGGCGTCGAGCTGCGGAGCTGGGTGACGACGCCGCGGGCGGCGAGCTTCCTGCCGATCATCGAGGCGGTGCGCCGCGTGTACCCGGGGCTGCTCACCTACTCGGCGAACTGGGACGACGTCGAGCACACGCTGATCTTCGACGCGCTCGACCTCATCGGCATCAACGCGTTCTACCCGCTGGCGGAGCGCGAGGGCGCGTCGTTCGAGGAGCTCCTGCGCGGCGGGCGCAAGGTGGCGGCCGGGGTGGACGCCGTGGCGCGCGCGTGGGGCAAGCCGATCCTGCTGACGGAGATCGGCTACACCACGCGGCGCGATCCCGCCGTGCGCCCGTGGGAGTGGCCCGACCGCATGAAGGGCGTGGTGGTCGACCAGCGCTCGCAGGCCGAGGCCTACGCCGCGGTGATCGCGCCGTTCCTCGACGCGCGCACGTGCGCCGGCTTCTTCGTCTGGCGGCTCTACGCCGATCCGGACGACGTCTCGCAGGAGGCCGAGTGGGGCTTCTCGCCGAGGGGCAAGCTCGCGGAGCTCGTGCTGCGCGACGCCTTCGCCGCCCGCTGGGCCGCCGACGGCCCCCGGCTGCCCGGCGACGCGCTCGGCAGACACCGCGCCCGCACCCCGGGGCTCTTCGGCTGGGAGCTCGATCCCGACGAGCCTGGGGGCCCGTTCCCGTAGCCGGACGAGCGGACGAGCCGCTCCTTGCGGGACGATGCGCTCATGACGGCAGGCGGAGGGTGAAGGTCGAGCCCCTGCCCGCGGTGCTCGTCACCTCGATGCGCCCGCCGTGCGCCTCGGCGATGCGGAGCGCGGCCCACAGGCCGAGGCCGACGCCCGGGGCCACGCCGCTCGACGACGGAGCGCGGAAGTAGCGCTCGAACAGCCGTCGCTGATCGTCGGCCGCGATCCCCACCCCGCGGTCCGAGACCGCGATGGAGACCTCGGCGCCTACCCGCGCGACGGTCACCTGCACGGCGCCGCCCGCAGGTGAGTACTTGATGGCGTTCGCGACCAGGTTGTTGAGCACCTGCTCGATCCGGATCGGATCGCAGCACAGCGGGACGGGCTCGTCGGGGAGCGACAGCCCGAGCTCGTGCGCGGTCGCGGTCGGGCGGTAGAGCTCCACGACGTCGCGGGCGAGCTCGCGCGCGTCCCGGGTCTCGCGGCGCAGCTCGAGCTCACCGCCCTCGATCCGCGCGATGTCCATGAGGTCCGTGAGCATCCGATCGCAGCGCGCGGCCTCCTTCCCGATGCGGGTGAGCATCGACCGGAGCCGCTCCTCGTGGGGGAGGGGCCGATCCGGCCGGAGGCCGTCGACGGTGAGCTTCAGCGCGGCGAGCGGGTTGCGCAGGTCGTGCGCGACGCTCGCGAGGATCCCGAGCTGCCTCTTGCGCTGCTCGGCCAGCGCGGCGGCCATCTCGTTGAACGCGACGGCGATCTCGCGCAGCTCGTCGAGCCCGCCCTGCGGCGCGCGGGCGTCGTGCGAGCCGGCCCCGTAGCGGTCGATCGCGGCGCGTATCGAGAGGAGCGGGCGATAGACGCACCTGCGCAGCTGCCAGAGCGCGAGCAGGACGCCGGCGAGCAGCATCCCGGCGGCCCCGAGGCTCACGATCTCCGAGAGCCTGTGCACCTCGTCGACGCGCTGCCGGGCGATCCGCGCCTCGACGAGCCGGGTGGCGAGCAGCCGCTCGAGCGCGGCGAACGTACGATCGACCTCGTCGTGGGACGCCCCCGTGTCCGCCCCGGCCTTCCGGTGCTCCTGCGTGTGCGTGGCGAGGTAGCGCTCGAGCTCCCGCTCGGCCTCCTCGAAGACGCTGGCGCTCTCCGCGGTGACCGGCTGCTCGCGGGCGTCCTCGAGCCACCTGGAGAGCTCGCGCCTGGCCGCGTCGCGCGCGCCGACGTGCTCGGGGAGATGGGTCAGCGCGACGCGGGCGCTCTCGCGCTCGTGGGAGAGGAGGTGGACCTCCAGCTGCGTGATGGACCGCACCTCCCGGACGATGTTGAAGAGGCACGTGACCTCGCGGGTCATGTACGTGGCGCTGAGCGTGAACCCGCTCGCCGTCAGCAGCGCGAGGGCGGCGAGCCATGCGGTGCTCGCTGCCGCGAGCGTCTTCAGCTTCATCGTCGTCCCCCGGTTCCGGCCCAGGTCGCGCCGGGAACGGGCGGAAGCGTAGCGCCGCAAGCGCGCGCGGCCCGTCCGCCGGGCAATCCGGAGCTCCCGGAGCCGCCGGGGAGGCGGACGAACGCGGCGCTTCAGGCGCGGCGCGGCTCCCGTCGAGGCCGCAGCGCGCAGCCTCAGGCGCGCGTGTTTTCCAGGCCGTTCGGGATCGACAGCGCCGTCCGCGCGATGGCCATCTGCCGCTCGATCTCCGCGGGCGACGCCGGGGCCTCCAGGATCAGCGCCGCGTCATCGGGCACCTGGGCCGCGATCCGCTGGAACGCGTGCGCCGCGCTCTGGCTCAGGCCGCCGTGGCGGCTCCCCGCGTTCACCTCGCTCACGTGGAGCTGCTTCAGCCGTGTCCTGTGCTCCCGCACGAGGAAATGGGCCTCGGTCATCGTGCGATCGACCTGGTGCGCATGGCCGATATCGAAGCAGAACGACGCGTCCGGCAGCGCGTCGAAGAAGGGCCCGAGCTCCTCCACGGTGCGGCCTGTCCGCTTTCGTTTATCCATGTTCTCGATCGCGAGGAAGCCGCCGAGCTGCCGGAAGGCGCCGAGATCATGGAGGGTGTCGGGGTGGAGGACGATCAGCCATCCAAGCGCGGCCACCTCCGCCATGGCGTCGGCGACGGCGCGCTCCTCCGCCGCGTCGAAGCGGCTCGGAGCGTGGAACGAGACGTGGTCGTACCGCGACAGGTCGAGCGAGCCGAGGAGCCGGAGCAGCGGCTTGAGCTCCGAGATCCGCAGCGCGGAGAGCTCCACGGCGGTCGCCGAGCTCCCCTCGAGCATCGAGAGCGCCCGCTCGACGTCGCTGAGGGCGAGCGCCCCTGTCGAGTAGCCCACGGGTCGCATCAGAACACCCCATAGGTCTGGAGGAGCATCAGAACACCCCATAGGTCTGGAGGAGCTTGCGGAGCTCGTCGTCTTCCTTGAAGAAGAGCCGGTCGAGCCCGCCCTGGAACTCACGCGCGATGTCCCGCACCCGCTTGAAGGTCGGGTCGCTGCCCAGCTGATCGTCCAGCGGCAGCTGCTTCAGCCGGCCGCGCTCCTCTTCGTTCGAGAGGAGCGCGAGGAACGCGTCGTAGCTGTCGAACAGCGTGCGCGCCGTCTCCGCCGAGATCGAGGGCCGGAGCAGCACCTCGGCCAGGCTCTCCAGGGGCGTCACCCGGATGCGCTCTCGCAGGAAGCGCACGAGCGCGGGCGTCGAGAGCCGCTCACCGTCGTCGGTCAACGTCGTCCGATCCTTGCAGAACAGCTCGAAGCCGAAGCAGGTGAGGAGCCCGCTCACGAAGATGAGCTTCCGCGACATCCTGAGCTTCGCGTTGCGGAGCGCCCAGCCCGAGCTGCGCTCCCGCTGCTTGTAGACGAAATCGACGGCGACCGTGCGCCAGTACCGGACGATGTCGTTCAGGAGGAACATCGGGAGGATCTCGCGCTTGCTGCCGTAGCGCAGCCCGCGGTCGTCCTCGACGTACCGCGAGAGCACGAGCCTGAGCACCCGCTCGTGGGCGTCCGGCTGGCCGATCGCGAGCGACTCGAGGAGCAGCAGGATGCGCTGGGTCGTGTTCTTGTTCGTGTCCTCCTGCCCGCCGATCTGGTGGAGGATCGGGTGGCTGAAGGCCACGTTGCCGAACACGCCCGTCGGGCCCGGCTCATGGAACTTCGCTTCCTTCAGGATCCTCGTGATGGCCTGGACCTGGCTGAAATGCCCCTCGTCGGCCTGACCGTCGATGAGCAGCGTCCAGTCGAGATCGCTGCCGGTCGTGTACTCGCCCCGCGCCAGCGAGCCGAAGACCACGACGCTCGTGTCGCAGGGGATCTGCTCGCGGAGCAGCGCCGCGAGCCGCGCCCGGGTCTCCGTCGAGAGCCGCGCGGCCGCCTCGATGCTCGGCCACGATCGCCCCGCCTTCTCGCCGATCCGCTCGATGGCGCTCCGCGGCGCCGCGCCTTCATCTCTCGTCATCGAACCACCCTCGATCGCGGGAGCCGTTCATCGAGCCCACCGCAGCGCATGGCAGCGCGCCGCGTCGCGCCGCGCGCCTCACGCCCCGCCGTCGCCGGAGAGCGCGAGCCCGAACCACCGGTTCACGAGGTCATGGTGCTCGTCGAGGCGATCGCGGTAGCGGGGGGTGCCCTCGAGCGCGGCTCGCTCGAAATCGATCCAGTACAGGGCGCCCGTCTTCTCGCCGATGAGCACGTTGCCGAGCTTGACGTCGAGCGGCGCGACGCCGCGCGCGTTCATCGCCCGGACGATCTCCTCGATCCGGCCGCGGTAGGCCGCGCCGCCGCCGCTCGCGAACGCCTCGATCTCCCGCCGGTCGCGGTCTGGATCGAACAGCTGCCCGAGCGGCGCGAGGTCGATGTCGAGCACCTTCTCCCCGCGCTCGGCGACCTGATGTTGCAGCGTCCGTCCGCGCACGTAGTCGAGGTAAAGGGTGCGCGTGGCGAGGCTGAGATCGCGAATCCTGGGGACGCTGGGGAGGTCGCGCAGGCGGAAGAGCGCGGCTGCTTCGTTGTAGAAGAAGAGACCGAGCAGGGCGAAGAGGTGCGCCTGGAGCGGCGCGTTCTGCGGCTGTCCGACGAAGCGCTTGCGGACGCAGACGTAGCCGCCGCGCAGCACGATGTGCAGCCGGTAACGCAGGCGCGGCATCTTCTGGCTCCGCCGGTTGAAGAAGGCGACGTCGGCCGGGTGGACCGCGAAGGCGAAGCCGTCCTGATCGAGCTCCGCGAGCACCCTGTCCCCCGGGCCAAGCTCGGCGACCGATGGGATGTCGCTCGGGGTCACGGCGTCGGGCACGGGGAGCGGGTTCTCTGCGAGCCGGCGCGCGAGGAGCGCTTTGACCGTCTCGAGCCGCACGGCGAGCAGCCTCGTCGCGGCGTCCATGCCGGGCACGCGGCGCATGCCTTCGTCAAGGGCGCGCCGAAGCTCAGGGTTCATGCCCGTCTAGTAGCCGCTTCCGTTCGGCAAATCAAAAGGTGAGGTGACGGCGAGGCGAGGTGGTACGCTGATCCAGCGACCTTGGGCGCGTGCGTCGGCGAGCGGCGACGCGCGCCAACGAGCGTGGACGAACGTGGACGCGCGCCAGACGCCACGACCGCCGGCGCTTCGGGTGGGCGTTTGGCAGCGCGGGTGATGCTGGGTGCGGTTTGCGCTTCAACAGGGGACCCGATTCGGGTAGCAAGCCTTCATGGGGAATTCGTCGCTGCGGATCGTCCATGTCGTGAGCAGCCTCAACGGCGGTGGTATGGAGCATTTCGTGCTGCGCCTCGCCGAGGCGCAGCGGCGCCACGGCCACGACGCCTCCATCGTCGCGCTGCGCGGCGGGCCGCTCGCGGAGCTGGCGCGGCAGCGGGCGCTGCCGACCACGGTGCTGGGGGGGCGCCTCCCCACGCGGCTCGCGCAGGCGGCCCTCTCCTTCGCGCGCTCCCGCCCGCACGTCGTCCACGCGCACAACCCCACTGCGCTCCATTACGCCACGATCGGAAAGCTCCTTACGCGCGCGCGGCTCGTCTTCACCGATCATGCCCAGACGCGCGGGATCATCCGCGTTCCGTCGCGCTTCGAGTGGCGTGAAACGGACGCTGTCGTCGGCTGCTCGCAGGACACGGCCGACAAGAGCGGCGCGGTCGGCGTGGCCAGCAACATCTCTGTCATCCACAACGGGATCGACATCACCCCGGCCAAGCGGACGCGCGACGAGGTGCGCGCCGAGCTCGGCTTCGGCCCGGACGTGTTCCTCGGCATCATGCCCGCCGCGTTCCACCCGGTGAAGGCGCACGACGTGCTGCTGCGGGCGCTCGCGCGGCTCCGGGAGCGGGGCGTCGCGGTCGCGGTGCTCGTCGTCGGCGACGGCGACGAGCGCGATCGCATCCATGGGCTCGCGAGGGAGCTCGGGGTCCACGGCGCCGAGGCGCGCTTCCTCGGCTTCCGCAAGGACGTGCCCGATCTGCTCGTCGCCGCCGATTTCTTCACGCTGCCCTCGCGCGACGAGGGGCTGCCGCTCGCCGTCCTCGAGGCCATGGCGCGCAGCCTGCCTGTCGTGGTGACGCCGGTCGGCGGGGTCCCGGAGGTGGTGCGGCACGAGGAGCACGGCCTGATCGTCCCGGTGGACGGGCACGACGCGCTCGCGGACGCGATCGAGCGGCTCGCGAGCGATCCGGCGCTGAGGCGGCGGCTCGGCGAGGCGGGGCACGCGCGGGTGCGCGACGACTTCTCGTTCGAGAAGATGACGCGCAAATACGAGCAACTCTATTTCCGCCTCACGTGACAGGCGAGCGCGCGATGAAGATACTCGTCTTCACCCATCATTACCCTTCCACGCGGCTGCCGACGATGGCGCCGTACAGCTATCACACGTACAGGGCGCTCGCGCGCCGCTGCGAGCTCCGGCTGGTGGCCCCGATCCCGTGGTGGACGCGCGCGCGGGGGGCGTCGGGGGAGCTCTTCGGCGGCACGCGCGAGGCGCACACCGGCATCGACGCGCTGTTCCCCACGTACTGGTCGGTCCCGGGGCTGCCGAGCCTGCACGCGCGGGCGCTCCGCGCATCGCTCGGGCGCACGATGGCGGGGCTGCGGCGCGAGTTTCCGTACGACGCGATCCTGGCCGCGTGGGCTTATCCCGATACCGTCGCCGCGGAGGCGTTCGCGCGGGAGGCGGGCGTGCCGGTCGTCACGACGGTGCTCGGCAGCGACATCAACGAGCAGCCGAGGAACGCCGCGCTGCGGGCGCAGATCGCGCCGGCGCTCCAGCGCTGCGCCCGGGTGGTCGCGGTGAGCGGGGCGCTCGGGGAGCGCCTGGTGGAGCTCGGGGTGCCGCGGGAGCGCGTCGTGGTGCAGCTCAACGCGGTCGACGGCGCGCGGTTCGCGATCCGGGATCGGGCCGAGCCGCGGCGGCGCTTCGGCGTCCCTGCGGACGCGAAGGTGGTGCTGTACGCCGGTTATCACGTGCCCGAGAAGGGCGTGGACGTCCTCGTGGAGGCGATGGCGCACCTCGACCGGGCGGGCCGCCGCGACATTCACCTGATGATGGTGGGCGGTGGCGAGCTGCTCGAGCCGCTGCGCGCGAAGGTGAGCGCGCTCGGCCTGGGCGATCGCGTGCGGCTGTTCGGCTGGGCGCTGCCCGTGGAGATCCCGGACTACATGGCCGCGTGCGACGTGTTCTGCCTGCCGAGCCGCCGCGAGGGCTGCCCGAACGTCGTCCTGGAGGCGCTCGCCTCGGGCCGCCCCGTCGTCGGGACCCGGGTCGGCGGAGTGCCGGAGCTCGTGCGTGAAGGGAACGGGGGCAATGGCCTCCTCGTCCCCCCCGGCGATCCCGGGGCGCTCGGGGCCGCGCTGGCGCGAGCGCTGGATACGGCGTGGGAGCCGGAGGCGCTGCGGGGCAGCGTGGGGGCGCTGTCATGGGACGTCGTGGGGGAGCGCTATCACGCGCTCCTGAAAGAGGTCCTCGGCGAGCACCGCAGTCGCAGACCGGGCTGATTCAACGGGGGAATTGAACAGGGAGGCGGGGAGACGGGGAGTATTCGAAAATTTCCCTCCCCGTCTCCCCGCCTCCCTGTGAATTTTCCGAAGAACTTGAGGGGAGGCCTCAGGGATGAACGGTCAGCTCGCGCAGGGCGGCGGCTTCAGGCGGTGATCCCTGTAGTCACCGGGATTGCCTGTCTTCCCCTCGAGCGCGGCGATCGCGATATTGTACATCTCCCGCGCGGTCACGTAGTGGAGCACCCACTCCTTGCCATCGTTGTAACGGGTGGTGAGCTCCCGGTGCAGCTCGTGGCCCCCGGCGCCGAGCAGCGACGCCGCCTGGTCCTCGGGGGCGCCGTGCGTGTAGACCTTCACGAACACCCACTCGGGCCTCCCCTCGATATGGATGTTCTGATCCACCCACGTCTTCACCCGGTCCGGCGTCGGCGGATCGACCGCCTGGAGCGCGCCGTACTCCATCCGCATCCGCACCCGGCTTCCCCGGCGCGTCAGCGCGAGCGCGAGCGGGCCCTCGATCATCAGGATCCGGTCCTCCAGCACCTCGCCGACCTTGGCTCGCGCGCCCACGGCGTGGGCGCTCCGGCGCGCCAGGTTGCCCGTCGGCCAGTAGATCTGGTTCACGATGGAGTGCTGCGACTCGTCGGGGGCCGACGGGAACGTGTAGTCAGCATAGCAGCCCGTCTCGAAGAGGAGCGGGAGCTCCGCGTCGACTCCGCAGTTCCGCGAGTCCCGCCCGGAGTTCGCCAGACACCAGTTGCCGTGGATGAACCCGTAACGCATGCGCCCGTCCGGGTCGCGCGAGAAATGCCCGTGCTTCCCCAGGATGTCCAGGTACCTGAGGATGTCCGCGCGCAGGTTCTCCTCCGTGTCGTTGTGGTGGTGCAGGTGCAGCTCCACCTCGCCGAAGCCGCGGCGCGTGAGGTCCGCCAGCGCGTCGAGCCACCCGGGCGTGTACTGCTCCCCCGGAAAGAAGAAGCTGTGACGCGGATGGTGGCCGTCCGCGTCGCGGTACGCGCCAGCCATCTCGGGATACCCCTTCGACCACGCCCTCACCCGCGCGTCGCCGACCTCCGGTGTGGCGTTCTCCCACCCTGGCTCCCAGTGATCGCAGACCGCGAAGAGCAGGTGCCGCGGGCCGAGCGGGCGCGGAGCACGGGCGTTCTCGATCCTCTGCCGGGCGTAGCCGCCGAGCCAGTTGTGAAGGTTCTTGTTCTTGAGATACTGGATCTTCGCCTGGAGTGTTCCGATCATGAGCTCTCTCGACCGCGACGCGTTGGACCGGCGGCCGCCGCGGCGGGACGGATACTAACCTGGCCCCCCCGGGCGTAGCCATAGCCGCCTCGGGGCCGCGCAGCGATCAAGATCTCCTCGCGGTCTCACGCGACGCCGCGCGGAGCGCCGCCCACCTGCCTCCCGGACGGCGCGCGTGACAAGGCGGGCGTCGTGATCGTGCTCGCCACGCTCGTCCCCCGCGAGGCGCGCGCGACGCCGTCCTCGCCCCGCAAGCAGCGAGCGCACGCGGCCCGGCTCGCCCGCCCTCGGCACGGGGGGCGCAGAGGCCATGGAAGCTCGAGCACACCCCAGCAGAGCCCGAACGGCCGTCCCGAACAGCCACCGTGCAGCGACCCCTTACGGCATACATCGTGTTTTCAATTTTTGCGCCTGGCTGTTCGGTGCGCCGCCTTGCTTTGCCGAGCGACGGTCCCTGTGAGGGGGACAAATCGCCCCACCTGTGGCGGTTTGTGCCGCCCAGTTTGTCGGCGGACCACCTACCGTTGTGTCTGCGGTGAGCATCCGCACGGGAGCCGCGTTGGCACGACGCCTGCTCTGGGGGGTGCGGACCGTAGCCATCACCGACAAGGAGCCAGGCATGATGTCAACCGCGATGACACTGAGCGAAGAGATGGTCTCCCTCCCGCGGAGGGCCTCCGTCGAGTCACCAGCTTCGATGGCCGAGGCGTGCGAGCTAGCCCGGCGGCTCGTGGACATGATCGAGCGCCTCAGGATGTGCACTCCGGAGGGCGATCAGGCCCAGGCGCTCCGCATCGCGGAGGGGATGGCACGGAGCGTCGCGGATGTCGTCACCGACGCCATGGGCAGTCGGCGCGCTCACGTCGCCTAGCCGCTAGCCGCGCGAGCACGCCGGCCGGGGCGATGAGGCCCGAAGGGGGCGCCGCGCCCCGGCCGTGGATCGGCAAATCGAGACCAGCATGAGCTACAAGCGCAAAGGAATGCGCCCCGGGGATCCGTACCCCCTCGGCGCGACATGGGACGGCGCTGGAACGCAGTTCGCCCTCTTCTCGGAGAACGCCGAGGCGGTGGACCTGTGCCTCGTCGACGACGAGGGGAACGAGCAACGCCTGCCGGTCCGTCACCGCACCTCCCTCGTCTGGCACGTCTACGTGCCGGAGGTCGGGCCGGGGCAGAAATACGCGTATCGCGTGCACGGCCCGTGGGCGCCGGAGCGGGGGTTGCGCTTCAACCCGCGGGTGCGCCTGCTCGATCCGTACGCGAAGGCGCTCGCCTCGCGGGTCCAGTGGGATGCGGGCGCGTTCGCCCACCGGAGCGGTGAGCCCGACGGCGACCTCGCCATGGCCGAGGGGGAGGCGCTCGGCGCCCCGCTCGGCGTCGTCATCGACCCGTCCTTCGACTGGGGCGGAGACCGGCGCCCCTACGTGCCGTTCCACCGCAGCGTCATCTACGAGGCGCACGTCCGCGGCATGACGATGCAGCACCCGGAGATCCCGGAGGAGCTCCGCGGGACCTACCTTGGCATCGCCCACCCGGCCATGATCGGATACCTAAGGGTTCTCGGCATCACGGCCATCGAGCTCCTGCCCGTGCACGCCTTCGTGCACGAGAAATTCCTGCTCGACAAGGGGCTCCGGAACTACTGGGGATACCACTCGATAGGCTTCTTCGCGCCGGACGTCGGGTACCGCGCCGGCGCCGAGGTGGCGTCGGAGGTGCGGCAGTTCAAGGAGATGGTGAAGGCGCTCCACGCCGCCGGCATCGAGGTCATCCTCGATGTCGTCTACAACCACACGGCGGAGGGCAACCACCTGGGCCCGACGCTGAGCCTGCGCGGCATCGACAACCCGACCTACTACCGCCTCGTCCCTGGCAACGAGCGCTATTATTTCGACTACACGGGCACGGGGAACACCCTCAACGTGCGTCACCCGCAGACGCTCCAGCTGATCATGGACTCCTTGCGGTACTGGGTCCTCGAGATGCACGTGGACGGGTTCCGCTTCGACCTCGCGGCGGCGCTGGCGCGCGGCCTCCACGACGTCGACCAGCTCTCGAGCTTCTTCACGATCATCCACCAGGACCCGGTGCTCAGCCAGGTGAAGCTCATCGCCGAGCCCTGGGACGTGGGCCCCGGCGGCTACCAGGTGGGCAATTTTCCGGTGCGCTGGGCGGAGTGGAACGGTCGCTATCGAGACACGCTGCGCGACTTCTGGCGCGGCTCGGGCGGCATCGCCTCGGATCTCGGGTTCCGGCTCACGGGGAGCAGCGATCTCTACGAGAACAGCGGGCGAAAGCCGTACACGAGCATCAACTTCGTCACGGCCCACGACGGCTTCACCCTGGCGGATCTCGTCTCGTACAACGAAAAGCACAACGAGGCGAACGGGGAGGGGGGCTGCGACGGCGCCGACGACAACCGCTCGTGGAACTGCGGCGCCGAGGGGCCGACCGACGACCCCGAGATCCTGAAGCTGCGGGCGCGGCAGGCGCGGAACATCATGGCGTCGCTCCTGTTCTCGCAGGGGACTCCGATGCTCCTCCACGGGGACGAGCGGGGGCGCACGCAGGCGGGGAACAACAACGGATACTGCCAGGACAGCCCGCTCACGTGGCAGCCGTGGGGCTGGGACGAGCCGTCGCGGGCGATGCTGGAGTTCACGCGCAAATGCCTCCGCATCCGGCACGAGCACCCGGCGCTCAGGCGCTCGATCTTCTTCAAGGGGCGCCCGATCCGCGGCGGCAAGACCTACGATATCCAGTGGTATCGCCCGGACGGGGAGCTCATGACCGACGAGGACTGGTCGAACCCGTTCACGCAGTGCCTCGGCGTGTTCCTGTCGGGGGAGGGGCTCGACGACGTGGACGAGGAGGGCGATCGGCTGATCGACGACGACTTCGTCCTGCTGCTCAACGCGTCGCCGTGCGACCTGAGCTTCCTCCTCCCCTTCTCCGATGATCCCAGGCCGTGGCAGCTCCTCGTGGACACCCAGGACGACGCCGCCGTCGAGACGCGGAGAGGCGGCGAAGAGACGGCGCTGGCGTCGCGCTCGCTCAAGCTCTTCCTCCGCGGTCGGCGCGGCGCCTGAGCGGGGCGCTCAGAAGGCGTTGAAGGCGCCGAGGAAGAGCGGGGGGCCGGCGAAGGCGGCGTCGAGGAGGGCGGCCGCCTTGGCGCTGCCCACCACGAAGCCCTGGCTCAGGAGATCGCGCGCCGAGGAGGCGCCGAAATAGATCTGCGTGAGCCGCTCGATGGAGAGCGAGAGGCGATCGCCCGCGGTGCTGCCGGGGGCCGTCTGGACGCCGCGCGCCGCGAAGGTGACGTCGAAGGCGCGCGGCGCGTCCGTGAACACCGGGTCCTCGACGTCGACGCCGATGGCGCCGCGGACGCCGTGCTTCCGCGGCGACGGGTGAAGCGCGAGCGCGGCGGCGACGTCGACGATGCGCCCCATCGCGCCCGCCGCCGTCAGGCCGAGGACGCTGCGGCGCTGCGCGGTGTGCGCGGGCGGGCACAGGCCGGGGTGCCGGGCCGCCGTCTCGTACACGATCGGCTCGTCGCGGACGCCGGGCTCGTCGAGCAGCGGCGCGCCCTGGCCGCGCGGGAGCGCCAGCTCCACGACCTCGTACTGATCGCCGAGCGCGCCGAGGAAGCCGATGAGCCCGCGGTACGCGCCCGGCGTCGGCGCGTGGAGCTCGCGGACGAGCAGCTGCTGGGCGCCGTAGGCGCCGCCCTCCGGGACGTCGAAGAACAGGTAGCCGGCGATCGCCTTGGAGCCCGGATCCACGTAGACGGCGCCGCTCGGAGAGCGCTTGAAGACGCGCACGTCCCACCAGTAGTCGCTCCGCTTCAGCTGCCCCGTCGTCTCGGCCCGCGCGACGTCGTAGGCCTGCTTGATGAGCGGCTCGTCCCGCGGGCGGGAGAAGGCCCGCACGTGGCGGCGCAGCACCGAGTCCGGGAGCCGATCGGGGGAGGTGCGCACGACGTCCCGGAGCTCGCAGACGCCGAAGCCGAACCGCCGGTAGAACGAGAGCCGGAAAGGGTGGAGCAGCGTGAGCGCCTCGCCCCGGCGGCGCATGCGGCGGAGGCTCTCGCGGACGAGCCGATCCGCGATGCCCCGGCGGCGGAACTCCGGCAGCACCGCCACGGACGAGAGGCCCTGGAACGGCACGTCCGCGCCCGCGAAGCTCATCGTCAGGTCGAGCGAGGCGACGTACCCGACGAGCTGGCCGTCGGTCTCCGCGACGATCACGTTGTCGAGGGCGAGGTGCGCGTGCTCGGTGAAATACCGCAGCCACGCCTCTGGATCACCCGCCTGGAACGCGCGGTAGGCGACCGTCGCGAGGGTGCCCTCCTCGCCCTTGCGGGCGCTGCGAAACACGAGCTCATGGTTGGAACGGCTCGGGGTGCGGGTGCGCGCCATGCCGGTCAATCTACCCTGGGAAGCGCGCTCCCTGGGCCCGGCGGCCCGGCGGCGGCCCGGCGAAGCGCTTCGGACATCTCCTCGGCCGATCCGAAGCGGCCGGACGGCTCACGGGCAAGCGCCTTGACGAACCACGCGTCGAGGGCGGGCGTGATCTCGGCGCAACGCTGGCTCGGAGGCGAGAAGGTGCCGAGCCGGATGGCGCCGAGGAGGGCCTCGATCCCCTTCTGCTCGAACGGCGGCGCGCCGGTGAGCGCGTGGTACGCCATAATGCCGACGGACCAGAGATCCGAGCGGCCGTCGACCAGCTTCGGGTTGAAGAACTGCTCCGGGCTCATATAAACGAGGCTGCCGACCACCGCGCCCGTGTTCGTCAGCGTGGTCCCATCCGGGTCGACATCCCCCCTGGCCACCCCGAAATCGAGCAGCTTGACGCAGGTGCCTCCGCCGGTGTCGGCGAGGAAGACGTGCTCTGGCGTGATGTCCCGGTGAATGACGCCGAGCTTGTGCGCCGCGGTGAGCCCCGTGCAGAGCTGCGAGACGAGCGCGAGCGTCTCCTCCAGGGGGAGGCGCCCGGCGCGCGCTAGCCGGTCCGACAGCTCCTCGCCCCGCAGCAGCTCCATCACGATGTACGAGAGGCCGTTGGCGGCGACGCCGTGCTCGTACACCTCGGCCACGTGAGGGCTCTTGATCCTCACCATGAGCGCGCCTTCGCGGTGGAACCGGGCGACCGCGGTCGCGTCGGTCGCGAGCGACGCAGAGATGAACTTGACGGCGACCTCCTTGCCGAGCCCGAGGTGATGCGCCGTCCAGATGCTGCCGACGCCTCCCATCCGGAGGAGGGTGTCGAGCGTCAGGTGCGGCGCTACATGGGATCCAGGCTCAAGCCGCATAGACAGTCAGTATGAATGATGCTCGCACCAGTGCACGTCTCTCTGGTCTCTGTCGACCGGGCGGGCGGCCGGCTCAATACAGCCCATCGGGTGGTCGCCCATCGGACATGAACTTCTTGGCCACAGCCGCGATCCGGCGCGCGGAGAGCTCCCGCCGGACGGGGACGACGTGGGTGAGCAGCGCCGCGAGGTACGCGCCGTCGGGCTGAGGATCGGACGACTCGAGCCGCTCCAGCGCCTCGAGCGTCTTGACGGCGTGCGCCGTGAAGATGGGCCTCACCGCGGCGTCGAACGCGGCGAAGGGGGCGAGCTCGGCGAACGCGCGCCGGCGACCCGCGGCGTCGAGCTCCCGCGCGATCGCGAGCGCCGCGCCGACGTCGCGCGCCTCCACCGCCTGGAGCAGCCCGCCGCCTCGCGCGCGGGTAGTAGCCGTAGCGGACGCGTGCGGCGCGGCGGCGTCCGCCTTGCGGAGCTTGCCGACGAAGCCGGCCGCGAGCACCGCGAGCTGCGCGGCCTCGCGCGGGAGGGCCTCGCGCCCGAGCGCCGCCGCCGCCTCCGCGAAGGTGACGGCGTGGGTGACGTCGAGCACCCCGACCTCGGCGTCGAGGCGCGCTTCCCAGGCCGAGTCGAAGCGCGCGAGGCGGACGGCGGCGGCGTGGCCGATCGCGCCGAGCAGCGCGAGCGGCCCGGCGCCGCGCGCGAGCCAGCGCACGGTCGCCTCGACGGCCGGCTGCTCTCCCGCGAGCACCTCGGCCTCGAAGGCGGCGCGCTCCGCGCCCTCGAGCGGCGCGGCGTCCTGGCGCGCGGCCTCTGCGGCGCCGTCGGGGCCGGGCAGGGGCAGATCGGCGAGGCGCGCGAGCGCGGCGCGCGTCGCGGTGAAGGGGGGCAGGCGGGTGTCGGCGGTCGCCCAGGCGAGCTGCACCGTGGAGGCGGCGAGGACCTCGTCGGCGGCGGACGAGAACCGCTCGGCCAGCTCGAGCGCCTTCGAGAGGAAGATGGCGCCGTGCCCGTAGTCGTACAGGTGCTGCGCGACGAAGGGCATGAGCGCGCGGCGCGCGCCGGCGGTGCCGCGGATCTCGACGAGCTCGCGCATCCGCGCCTCGGCCTCGTCGCGGCGCTCCGCCGCGAGCGCCTCGCTCACCTTCGCCGGCTCGTCGAGCTCGAAGTCGGCGATGCGCGCGAGGGGCGAGCGGGCCCCCACCCTGCCGGGGCCCTTGCCGCGGGGGCCCAGCCGGGCCGACGCCTCGCCGATCGCGTGGGCGGCGACCACGAACGCCTCCTCGGCCGGGATCCTGCCGCGCTCGACCCAGGCGCAGAGGTCCGCGAGCAGGGCGAGGCCGTGGTCGAAGCCGTACTCGGCGCGCTCCGCCCCGTCCTTGGCGAGCACCTCGAACGCGAGGTGCAGGCTGCCCAGGCCGGTCTCGCCCCGGTGGAGCCCGAGCGCGCCCAGCCGGAGGCCCTCGCGCAGCGCGCGCGCCGGCTCGTCGCGCAGGATCGCCTCGCGCAGGCCGGCGACGAGGCGCCGCACCTCGGCCGCTGTGTCGACGGCCCGGTTGAGCTGCACGCGCCCGCCGTCGATGCGGGTGGCGTAGCGCCGCACGGGCTCGCCGCCGAACATGCAGGCGCCCGAGGCGAGCTCGAACTTCCAGTTGTGCCACGCGCAGGTCAGCACGCCGTCGCGCAGCGCGCCCTGCGACAGCGGGTAGCCCTGGTGCGGGCAGCGATCGTCGAGCGCGTGGACCTCGCCGCCACGGAGGACGCAGGCGAAGCGCCGCCCCGTGTCGTCCTTGCGCAGCACGGGCGCCTCCGCCGGAAATTCGGAGAGGGGGCCCAGATCGATCCAGTCCGACTTCATGGCTTCTCCGCGCCGCGGCGCGCGCCGCGGTGGGTACGCGGCGCGCGTCGTGAGAGCGACGCGCATCGTAGCCGAGGGCGGGGCGGGGAGGGGCCACGAACGGGGCCGCCGCGAGAAGTTCCCTGTCCGGACCCGCGCCGGCCGCTCACCCCTTCACGCAGAGGACCTGCCGCAGCTCGGCGACGACCTCGACGAGATCGCGCTGGTCTTCCATGACGCGCTCGATCGGCTTGTAGGCGGAGGGGATCTCGTCGAGGACGCCGCCGTCCTTGCGGCACTCGACCCCGGCCGTCTGCGCGGCCAGGTCGTTGACCGTGAAGCGCCGCTTCGCCTCGCCGCGGCTCATCTTGCGCCCCGCGCCATGCGAGGCGCTCTCGAACGCCTCGGGGTTGCCGAGGCCGCGCACGATGTACGAGCGCGTGCCCATCGAGCCGGGGATGATGCCAAGCTCGCCCTTGCCCGCTCGGATCGCGCCCTTGCGCGTGACCAGCACGTCTTCGCCGAAATGACACTCTTCTGCCACGTAGTTGTGATGGCAAGTGATGGCTTCCTGGATCGCGAGCTCGGGGAAGTGCCGGCGGAGCACGCCCTCGGCGAGGTCGAACATGGCCTCGCGGTTCGTCCGCGCGTACCGCTGCGCCCAGAAGAGGTCGTGCCGGTAGGCCTTCATCTCCGGGGTGCCGGCGAGGAACACCGCGAGATCGCGATCGGGCAGGTCGCGGTTGTGGGCGAGCTTCTTCGCCGTGGCGATGTGGATCTCGGCGAGCTCCTTGCCGATGTTGCGAGAGCCGGAGTGGAGCATCAGCCACACGCCGCCGTCCGTGTCGAGGCAGAGCTCGATGAAGTGGTTGCCGCCCCCCAGCGTGCCGAGCTGACATCGCGCCCGCGTGAACAGCCCCTGGACCTTCGGGCTCAGGCTCGCGAACTCGTCCCAGAGCGCGAGGCGCTCGAACCCCGCCGGCGGGGCGTCGTGGGCGGCGAACCCGACGGGGATCGCCCGCTCGAGGTCGCTGCGGATCCGCCGGAGGTCGTCGGGCAGATCGGCCGCGGTGAGGTTCGTGCGGAGCGCGCCCATCCCGCAGCCGATGTCGACGCCGACGGCGGCCGGCGCGACAGCGTCCCGCATCGCGATGACCGAGCCGACGGTCGCGCCCTTGCCGAAGTGGACGTCGGGCATGGCGGCGACGTGGTGGAACACCCAGGGCAGGGCGCTGATGTTCCGCAGCTGCTCCAGCGCGATCTCCTCGACCTCGTCCGGCCGGGTCCACAGCTTGATGTCCACGTTCTTGCCCTTGATCTGCGCGGGTCCCATGCGGGCAGAATAGCGCGGGGCGCGCGCAGGCGAACAGCGAGGGACGCGTGCGGGCGAATCGCGAGGGGCGCGTGCGGGCGAGCGCGAGGCGGGCGGCTACCCCGTTCGGCCTTGCGGGGCCTCTGGGTTCTTGATACGCGTCGAAATCGCTGCTTCCGGGGTCCTTGTTCATGCCGTCTGCTCGCGCGCTCTCCATCGCAACCCTGGCGGCCTTCGCCGCTCTGTCGTGTGGGGTCACGAGCGGCTGTGACGGCTGCAAGCCGAGCGAGGACCCTGCGGCCGGGAAGCCCGCCGCCGCGGCTTCCGCGACGGCCAGCGCCGCGGAAGGTGGGGAAGGTGCGGAACGTGCGGAACGTCGACCACGCGCCCTGCCCGCCGGCGACGACCGCTTCGCGGCCCAGATCGCGGCGAACCTACCCCGGGTGCCCGATCCGGCGATCCAGGCCCCGGAGGGCGGCGGCGCGGGCGCCGAGCTCGACAATGGCACCTTCCGCGATCGCGTCATCGCCTTCGTCCGCCAGGTGGCAGCGGGCGGTGACAAGGTGACGTGTGATCTCGCCCTCTCGTCCAAACGCCCCTTCCGCGCTGTCGTGATGGGCTTTCAGGAGGGGAAGCAGATCGCCCGCGGGGAGGCGTCGGACGCGGGGCTCTGCGTCGCGCTGAAGGACGCCGCGCGCAGGGCCGTGGCCGCGGCGGGCGGCGCGGCGGCGATGACGAGCGCGCTCGCGGGCGCGCGGCTGGTCGTGGAGCTTCCGGATCATCACGAGTCGATGGTGGAGAGCGTCGAGCGCCCGGGGAAGGGCGTCGAGCTCGTCGAGGGGCTCGTGCCGGTGCGCGTCCTCGACAAGCCCCTCCTCGCGCGGCGCATCGAGGAGGGCAAAGGCTATCTCCTGCGCGTCATCGATCCGCGGCACAAGGGGGTTCACAAGTACTACCACGCCCCCGCGGACCGGTTCGAGCGCGAGCTGCATACGATCTACACCGCGTCCACGGCGCTGACGCTGCTGAAGCTGCACGCCTACGAGCCCGACGAGCGCCTGCTGCGGCTGGCGACGGAGGCCGCCGGCTTCATGATGGGCATGCAGAGCCGCGAGGCGCGCGATCGCACCGCCGGCGGCTTCTTTTATGCGTTCGACCTGGAGCGTGAGCGGCCCGAGCGCCGGCTGGTCGTCGGCACGGCGTCGAAGTCGATCTTCACGCTCCTCGAGCTCCACGGCGTCACGAAGGACAAGAGGTACCTCGAGTCCGCCGTGCTCGCGGCCGAGTGGCTGATCTCGATGCAGCGGCCGGACGGCAGCGTGCGCTCGGCCCTGACCGGGCAGGAGGGCGGGGCGTGGAAGGTCCAGGGCAAGGACTCGACGCTCTACACGGGGCAGGTCCTCTCCGCCCTGTCGCGCACCTACCGGGCCACGAACAACAAGAAGTACCTCGACGCCGCGGCCCGGACCGCGGACTACCTGCTCGCCAGGATCGCGGAGAAGGGGTGTTTCCTCGGCGACGATTACAGGAAGCCCAACCCGATCTCGAGCTCGTGGGCGGTCCAGTCGCTCCTCGACTTCGCGAAGGCCGGCGGCGACCAGCGCGCCGAGCAGGCCGTCTTCCGCTGCGCCGACGACCTCGTGAAGCGGCAGTGGCGCAGGCCCGAGGACGCCTACCGCTACGGCCGCTGGCAGCGGTCGCTGTCGAGCAGCGGGAGCGGCTGGCTCGCCGAGGTGATGTCGGAGGTGTACCACCATTGCCGGAAGAAGGGCACGGAGGGCTGCGATCGGTACAAGGACGCGGTGGTCGCCGCGATCCGGTTGCTCTTGCAGTACACCTACGGTCCGGAGAGCTCGTTCGTGGTGAAGAACCCGCAGGCGGCCGCGGGCGGGGTGTTCTGGAGCGTCAGGGATCGTTATGTGCGCACCGACTCGGTGTGCCACGCGATGAACGCGTACCTCAACATGATCGGCGAGCTCGGCGACGGCCCGCTGCTCACGCTGCCCGAGCCGCCCCTCGCCGAGCGGATGGCGCTCGCGGCGGAGGCGCCGGGCGCGGCGGACGCGGGGCTCCCCGAGGACGAGCGCGAGGAGGCCGCCGCGGGGCAGTCCGGGCCGAAGGGCGAGGACGCGGACGACTGAAGCGAATCGACGTTGTTCCAGGAGAACTCCCCATGGCTCAGGTGAAGATCTACGGAATCAAGGAGAAGCTCAATCCGGTGAAGGAGGCCCTGTCGAGGGTGATCCACGCCTGCGTCATGGAGGCGCTGCAGATGCCGCAGGACAAGCGGGCGCATCGCTTCTTCCCGATGGAGCGCGAGGACATGCTGGCGCCGGGCGGGCGCACCGACGCCTATACGATCATCGAGATCTCGCTGATCACCGGGCGCAGCGTCGAGACGAAGAAGAAGCTCGTGCGGCTCCTGTTCGACAAGATCCGGGACGAGGTCGGGATCGACCACCAGGACATCGAGATCTGTATCTCGGAGTCGCCCGCCCACGACTGGGGGTTTCGCGGGATGCACGGCGACGAGGTCAAGCTGAACTACAAGATCAACCTCTAGGTCCGGCGCCGGCGCGGCTCCGGCGGTCAGCGCGGCAGCACGGCGACGATGCGCAGCGGCCCGCCGGAGCCGGCGCGAATCTTCATCGGGAGCGCGATGACGAGCGCGCCTCGCAGGGGCAGCGACTCGAGCGAGGCGACGTTCTCGAACGCCGGGATATCCGCCCCGAGCAGCGCCCGATGCGCCATGAAGCTCCTCGATGGGCCGTGGTCGATGCTCGCCGTGTCGATGCCCACCGCCCCCACGTTCCGCTCGATGAGCGCCCGCGCGGCGTCCTCGCCGATACCCGGAAAATGCAGCGCCTCGGCGTGGCCAGGCCGATCGTCGCCGAGGTAACGCTTCTTGTCAGGCCAGCGCGCGCCCCAGCCCGTCCGGATCATCACGATGGTGCGCGGCTCGATGGCGCCGTGCGCCCGCTCGAACGCCTCGATGTCCGCCAGGGTCACGAGGTAGTCGCTGTCCCTGCCCGCGGCGGCCGACACGTCCACCACCACCGCGGAGCCCACGAGGCGGGAGAGGGGCACGGCGTCCGCGGTCGATTTGCCCTCGGCGAAGTGGATGGGCGCGTCGAGGTGCGTGCCGCCATGCTCGGGCGCGCAGAGCGTGTACGCCGAGTAGAAGTAGCCGCCCTCGGTCTTGCCGTGGTGCACCGTGCCGTGGGTGAAGCCTGTCGTCGCCGTGGGCCAGTAAATGGTCTTGTCGTCGAAGGGATAGGTCAGGTCGACGAGCCGCGCGCCCTCGGGCAGGCGGATGTCGCGCGCGCCCGCGCCTCCAGGGGTGTTGCCCCGCGCTCCCGCCTGCTCCGCCGCGCAGCCCGCCGAGAGCGCGGCGAGCACGAGTATCGTCGTGATCAACGTTCGCATCGAGCCCCTCCTGGACGGCCATGCGACCGGCCGCCGGAGATGATTCTGCCACCGGCCTCGGGCCCGGGGCATCGATCCTGACATCGCGCGCGGGAGAGCAACGCGGGCAGGAGCGGAGGGAACGACGAGGACAGGAGCGCGGCGAGCGGCAGGCGGGGGAAGCGGCCTGTCCAGTTCCGCTTCCGACGAACGTTCCGTGGGCCGGTTGCTCGAACACGATCTTGGCCGGAGCCCCGCAGCTCGTGCGGCCGCCACCCGCTCCCGCCATGGCGCCGCCACCTGCCTGACGCCACGCCACACCCTGAATTCCCCTGATTTCGGCCGTATATGCCCCTGGTACGCGCGCTGCCATGGACACCGCGCATGGGAGACGCCGACATCACCTTGCGCCACCTCGCCCGAAGGCACCCGGAGGACCTGGTGCGCGCCCTCGTCCCGGAGGGCCATTCCGTCGAGGTCCTCGGCTGGGTCGACAGCCAGGTCACGAACATCGAGCGTCGCGTCGACAAGGCCATTCGCTTGCGGATCGACGGCGAGCCGCGCGTGCTGCACGTCGAGTTCTGCTTCGCGCTCCGCGACGACGTTCCGGATCGCCTCTTCGAGTACCTCGGCTTCCTCTTCGCCGCGCTCCGCCTCGATGCCCACGGGGAGGCGGTGCCGCCGATCGAGAGCGTCGCCGTGGTCCTGTCGGGCCGCAGGCGGCGACTGCCGACGACGGGCAAACGCTGCATCGCGTGGCCGGGGCGGCCGTTCAGCGGCGCGCACTTCCGCATCGACGCCGTCTACCAGCGCACGGTCTCCGAGCTGCGGGCGCGCGGCAGCGTGCTCTGGCTGGTGTTCGCGCCTCTCGCCCGGAACGCGACCCCGGCGGCGCTGAGGCAGATCGTCGCGGAGATCCATGCGGGGGCGGCCACCGCCGAGGAGCGGGCCGAGCTGTACACGGCGCTCCTGGTGATGGCCACTATCGATCCCTGGGGGCATAATCTGCTGAAGGAGCTCGTCATGATGGTGGAGGACAAGGAAGAGGGGCTGCTCCGGCGCACGCCGATCATCGGGGAGATGATCATCGAGGCCGAGCGACGCGGCGAGGAGCGGGGGGAGAGACGCGGTGAGGAGCGGGGGGAGAGACGCGGCGAGGAACGGGGCGAGCGACGCGGCGAGGAGCGTGGCGAGGAGCGAGGCAAGCAGCAGGCGATCGCGGAGCTGCTCGGTCGGCTCTTCGCCCGGCGGCTCGGGCGGCGACCGACGGCCGAAGAAGAGCGCTCGATCATCGAGCGAGCCCGCGCCATCGGTCCGGGCGAGGTCGAGGATGCCTTGCTCGATCTGGAGGCCGACGCGCTGGTGCGCTGGCTCGCGGAGCCGCTCCGCACGTCGTGAGCTCCGCGGGAGGACGGTCCTCCGCGCGCGTGATCGCAGCGATTCGATCCAGGTAGGCGCAGCCGCCGGACAGCAGCGGCAGCGGCGCGGTCCAGGTCGGGAGCGACCGTCGACCCGAGCGGCCCGGCCATCCGCGCCGGCGGCGGTCAGCCGCTCCGGCGGGGCGCCCGCTTCTTGGCTCCGGCGTGCGGCGGGCTCCTGGACTCCCTCGGTCGCGGCGCCCCTTCGAGCTCCGCTTCAAGTCCCTTGAGAAGTAGCTCCAGTCCATACCGGAACCGCGCGTCCGTGTCGGTGCTCAGGAGGTGCGGGAGCGCCGCCGCGAGGTGCGGGTAAGCTCCTCGCTCCACCGCCTCGCGGAAGAGCGCTGGATCGGCCTTGCCGGGGTCCGCTCCCGGGCGGACCACCAGGGCCTGCTCCTCGAGGGTGAAGCCGATCACGTAGTACACGATCGACCAGCACCCCCACGCCGCGGCGCGCGGCGAGAGACCGGCGTCGCTCAGCGCGCCGAGCAGCACCTCCGAGACCCGCAGCGTGTTGTCCTGCGCGACGTAGGTCCCCGCGAACACCCGCGCCCCATCGCGGTGCGCGAGGAGCGCCCCGCGGAGCCGCTCGGCCATGTCCGCCGCGCGCTCCATCCCCGAGAGCGCTGCCGGCGCGCTCTCCGCGCAGCCCGCCAGCATGGCCTCCGCCATCGCGTCGAGCAGCTCCTCCTTGTTCTTGATGTGCCAGTAGAGCGTCGCCGCCTGGACATCCAGCTCCTGCCCGAGCAATCGCGCGCGCTCACGGTGCACCCGAGGACCCTGGAGATCCTCGATCAGCGCGGGATCGTGGACCGCTTCCAGCGCCGGGGCGTGCCGGTGCCTGCAGGGCATTTCGCCTGGCTCGACACGCCGCTCGATTTCTCGCGCCTCGACACGCGGCACCCGCACACGCTGTGGCTGGCCCAGGCCCAGACAGAGGCGCTTTTGGAGGAGCGGGCCCGCGAGCTGGGCGTCGAGATCCAGCGCGGTCATTCGGTCGTCGAGGTCGCGGAGAGGGAAGGCGAGGTCGCGCTGCGGGTCGAAGGCCCCGCGGGGCAGGCCGAGGAGCGCGCGCGTTACGTGGTGGGGTGCGACGGGGCGAGGAGCGTCGTACGACGGTCGATCGGCGTCGGGTTTCCGGGCACGGAGACGACGGTGACGGCCATCCTGGGCGACGTGGAGCTCGACGAGCCCCCGGCCAGGCCGTTGAGGCACACGTGCTCGCGCGGCTCCGTTCTGGCGGCCCCGCTTCCGCCCGGCGATCACGAGGGCGTCTATCGCTTCGTCGTGTTCGATCCGCAAAGGGTGCACGTGAGCACGTCCGAGCCGGTCACGCTCGAGGAGCTGCAGAGCGGCGTCGCGCGGATCGTCGGAAGGGACTTCCGGATGCGCAATCCACGGTGGCTGTCGCGCTTCGGCAATGCGACGCGGGTCGCCGAGCAGTACCGGCGCGGGCGGGTCCTCCTCGCGGGCGACGCGGCGCACATCCACTTTCCCGCCGGCGGCCAGGGGCTCAACGTCGGGCTGCAAGACGCGATGAACCTCGGCTGGAAGCTCGCGGCCGAGGTGAACGGCTGGGCGCCGCCCCACCTCCTGGACAGCTATCATGCCGAGCGCCACCCCGTGGGCGTGGCCCTGGGGCGCAACACGGAGGTTCAGACCAAGCTCGGCGACTTCTCGGAAGCGGGGCTTTCGCTCCGCCAGATGATGAGCGAGCTGCTCGCCATGGATCCCGTCAATCGGCGGATCTCCGAGATGATCAGCGCGCTCGACGTCGCGTATCCGACCGGCGGGGCAGCGGAGGCGCACCCCTGGGTCGGCAGGCGGGCGCCCGATCGCGCGCTGGTGACGGACTCCGGCGCTTCGCGGCTGTACGAGCTGCTCCACACGGCCCGGTTCGTCCTGCTCGACCTCGCCGGCGCGGTCGATCTCCGGGAGGCAGGCGCGGCGTGGGGCGATCGCGTCGAGGTCGTCCGCGCGACGGCCGCCCCCGAGAGCGATCTCGCCGCCGTCGATGCGGTCCTCGTGAGGCCGGACGGGCACGTCGCGTGGGCGAGCGACGCCGCCCGACGGGCGACGCGCCTCGCCGATCTGAGGAGCGCGCTCGCGTCCTGGTGCGGGCCCGCGTGAGGCCGCCAGGGTGCGCTCCCACCTTCGGCTCGGAAGAGGTGGAGAGGGCGGAGCGCCGACGCCCGTTCGGCCGTTTGCGCGTTCAGCGCCCGCGCGCTCCTGGGTTCGTCCTGGCGCGCCCCGACGCGAAGCGCTAGCGTCTGGCCAGGGTGCGCAGGGGCGCCCTCCCCGCCGGAAAGAAGCCTTTCACCCTGCGACGCGACGACCGCGAGTCAACTCGCACCGTCATGACCACGTCGACATCCTCGGGCCGAGGGAGCGGGTAGCGGCCGATTCGAGAGGAGACGTCCATGATGGATCCCGTTCGCGAGCTGAAGACCCGCGCCGAGCTCTTGCACAAGCAGCTCGCGTCGAACGACGCCAGGGCGCTCTTGCGCCTGCGCGCGCTGCCCGAGCTCGGGCGCGCCGACGAGGCCGCGCTCGCCGCGGCCGCTGCTGGCATCCGCCGGAAGCACTGCCTGGCGGTGGTCGCGCGCGAGTGCGGCTTCTCGAGCTGGGAGCGCGCGCGCCTCGCCCTCGCGGGAGAGCCCGGCGCGCCCGAGCTCGGGACGCTGCTCTACGGCCGGGATGGCGGCGTGCTGCACCACTGGTTCGCGACCTACGAGGAGGCGCGCGCCCACGTCGAGGCGCTGCCGGAGGCGTCGCGCGGCTACCTCCTCGCGTACAAACACCACTTCTTCGTCGCCGATCGCGCGTTCGTAGCGTCGCTCGGGCTCGATCCCGACGACCCGGACTGGAAGGCGATCGGGTGGGACTGGGCACGGCCTGCCAATCTCGCCGCGCGGAGCCGCCTCTACGCAAAGCGGCTCGCCTCGACGCGGGGGGGGGCATGAGCGCCCCGGAGCTGCACCCGGACCTCACCGCCGCGCTCGAGGCAACGTTTCCGGGGCGCCCGGTCGAGGACGTGACCTCGCTCTCCGGCGGGTTCTCCGGCGCCGCGGTGATCGCGTTCGTCGTCGACGGCGCGCCGTACGTCGCGAAGCGCTTCGCGCTCGATCCGAGCGATCCGGAGCGCGCCGCGCGCGAGAGCGCGTGCATGCGCATCGCGTCCGAGCGCGGCGTCGCGCCGCGCCTGCACCACGCGGACGCGCGGACGGGCGTGACGATCATGGACCATATCGCGGGGACACAGCTCCGCCCGACGCGCGATCCGGCGCAGATCGAGCGGGTCGCGACGGCGTTGCGACGGCTCCACGACGGTCCGCCGTTCCCGCGCAGCCCGTCGCGCATGGACTTCCTGCGCTCCCTCGACGCGCAGTGCGCCGCGGTCTCGGGCGCTGGCCTGCCAGCCGAGCTCGTGCGCACGGTCGTGGAGTTCGAGCGTGTGAGCGCGCCGCACGCGCACGCCGCCGCGTGTCATCGCGACCTCAACCCGAACAACGTGCTCGTGACGGCCGAGCGCGTGTACTTCGTCGACTGGACCCACGCGGGCGCAGGAGATCCGTTCATCGATCTCGCGCAGCTCGGTGTCTTTGCGTGCCCGCGGCCCGAGCAGCGCGAGGCGCTGCTCGACGCGTACCTCGGGAGGCCAGCGAACGACGGCGAGCGCGCGCGGGCGGGCCTTGCGCGCGCCATCGCCCTCGCCTTCTACGCCGCGAGCTTCTTCTTCGGGGCAGCGCGCCTCGGCGGGCCGCCTCCTGAAGACGACGCGTCCCGCCCGCTCGCGGAGGTCCTCGCCGCGTTTGGCGCCGCGCCGGAGCGAACGCACCCCGGCGTCGTCGCCGCCGCCCTCCTGCGCGAGATGCGACAGGAAGCCCGGGCGCTCGACGTCCTGCGCGGCTGGCCATGACGTCACGCTGAAGGCATGGGTCGCGGACCCCGACACGGATCGCGGCCCACCTCGGTGCTTCGCAGCGAGCTCCGCGGCCCGCGGTGACGCTGCCAGTCGCGCCGCGACCCGGCGGCTGCGCAGCACGACAGCAGTCCACTCACGGAGACGCGGAGTCCCCTCGTGGGGACTCCTTGCCTTCTCCTCGGGTGAAGCGGGATCGAACGGCCATGGATCGAGGTGCGCGCCACAGGCGTTCTGGCGTCGAAGGAGCAATGACGCTCCTCCGTTCACCGAGACCAGGGGCGCAGCGAGGCGAGGTCCATCGGGCGGCGGCGCGTGGGATTGCGATGATTGCGCCCGGTGCATCGCGCGGATAGCGTGGGTGCATGAGGAGCTGGGAGCAGCAAGTCCAGGCCGCGGCCGCGACGCTCGGCCTCGACGCGCGGGGCGGCGAAGCGAAGGGCCTCGTCGCGGGGCGCCGCGTCTCCGTGGAGCTCAGCGACACACAAGATCGTCCGTACGCCCTCGTCCATGGCTGGCTCCGGCCACCCCTCGATCTGGGCCTCGAGATGGAGCGCAGGCAGACGACCCTGGGCTTCGTGAACGCGGTCATGACCGGCAGCGACGACCTCGACAGCGAGTTCTCGATCGCTGCGGATGATCCCTCCCGGACAGGGGATCTCTTCACCGTGGCGCTCCGCGAGCACCTCGTCGCGCTGCACCGCGCGTCCTACGAGCTCCGCATCCACGACGGCGGCTGCACGCTCTCCGAGCCGTACGGCTCCACCGATGAGGCGTGGATCGTGCGCGCCGCCCACAGCGCCGCGCAGACCGTCGAGCTCCTCGACGATGCGCGCGTCGGCCTCCGCGCCGCCGCGTCGCTCGTCGCGCACGCCGAGGCGCTCCGCGCGCTCGCCTCGGCGCGCGGCCTCGCCTTCGCGAGCGTGCCGCTCTCGATCACGGGCCGGATCGAGGGCGGCCCGATCGAGGTCGGCTCGGCGCGCGCGGCGCGCGGCCGCCACCGGATCACCGCGCGCGCGAGCTTCGAGACCGAGCTCGGCCTTGGCCTCGCCGTCCGGCGCGAACGACTCCTCGACGGCCTCGTCACGATGCTGGGCGGGCAGGACATCGTCGTTGATGACGAGGCGTTCGACCGCCGCTTCCACGTGCGTGTGGATCCGCGGCAGACCGACCGCACCCCCGCGCTGCTCGACCCCGGCGCCCGTGTGGCCCTCCTCGCCCTCGACGAGCGTGCTGGCCCGGTGATCATCGACGATCGCGGCGTGACCTTGGGACCGATCGCCCCCTCGATCGCGCCGGACACGATGGTGTGGGCCATCGACACGCTCGACGAGGTGCGCGCAAGGATCGAGCGCAATCTCCTGCGTGGCCCCGGGGGCGGGCCCTACCGCTAGCGATGGGCGGGTCGCGGCGCACGCTGCGATCGTGTCCCGCTCGCTCGGTGGCGAACGCCTTCGCCGGGCGAGCGCCATGCACCGCGCTTCTTTGATATACAGGCCAGGACGGAACCGAGGTGCGGATGAACGGTGATGCCGATTACATGGCTGTCGTCGCGGAGAACCAGCAGCTGAAGCAGCGCATCCGCGAGCTGGAGGAGGCCGAGGAGGCGCGGGATCGCCTCCAGGCGGAGCTGCGCCAGAGCGAGGAGCATGCGCGCGTCTTTGTCACCTACAGCCCGGCTGCTGTGGCCATGTTCGACAAGGACATGCGCTACATCCTGGCCAGTCACCGCTGGCGGGAAGATTTCGGCATGAAGGAGAAGGACATCATCGGCCGATGTCATTACGATCTCTTCCCCGAGATCCCCGAGCACTGGAGGGAGATCCACCGGCGCTGCATCGCAGGGGCCTCGGAATCGAATGATGAAGAGCCCTTCGCGCGGGCCGACGGGAGCGTCGACTGGGTGCGCTGGAAGATCTTTCCCTGGTACAAGTCGACCGGCGAGATCGGCGGGATCATGCTGTTCACCGAGGTGATCACCGACCGGAAGCGGCTCGAGGATACGCTCCGGTTGCAGGCGAAGACGCTCCTGGAGCTGTCGACGCCCATCGTGCCCATCAGCCAGGGCGTCCTCGTGCTGCCGCTCGTGGGCGTGCTGGACGCGGCGCGGGCGCAGCAGATGATGGAGAACCTGCTGAGCAAGGTGGTCGAGCGGCAGGCGCGGGTGGCGATCATCGACGTCACCGGCGTGCCGCACATCGACGCGGCCTCGGCGAGCGCCCTCCTGCAGGTGGCGAGGGCGGTCCGGCTGCTCGGGGCGCAGGTCGTCCTGACGGGCATCCGGCCGGAGGTGTCCCACGCCATCGTCAGCCTCGACATCGATCTCGCCGGCGTCGTGACCCGCCGCGACCTGCAGAGCGCGATCTCGTTCGCGACCGGGATGAGCCTGGCGCCCGCGTCGCCGTCCCGGCCTTGACGCACCTTGCCCGGGGGCTGCTGCTGGAGCAGCACCCGCGCAGCACGCGCCTGCTGCTCCAGCAGCAAGGGCTTATCCGATATAACGGATCCGTGTCTTTTGAAGCGGACGTAAGGCTGGTACGCCGCATGCAGAATGCAGAACGCAACCCGCAGCGGCGCAACGAGCGTCGAGCTGCTTTCCTGACAGAGTGCGCGGCGTGCGCCGCGTGCGGCTGAGTTTCCTTCGTCGCCGGGAGGCGTCGGGGCCTTCGAGCCCTCTCTGAGCTCTCCCCCGGGACGGCGCGCTGGAGCGTGCGGGCGCGGTCACAGGGCCGAGCGCATCGATGGTGCTTCCGCCCGACCTGCCCTGCTGGCCACGGTGAAGGCTTGGTCCGCACAGTGCAATGCGTCAGGGCGATAGTCGATCTGAAGAAAGCCATGAAAGATCCAGTGATCGCGCTTCACGCGGTCTCATCCACCCTCGCGATCACGACCCTGACGAACGCCCTCCCGGGCGCGCCAGACGTCGTGTGGCGTCGGGTCGCGACGCGCCCTGCGCTCGGCGCGCAAGCGCGCTCCGCGGCGCTCCCCCGGCGCTCGCGGCGGCTCGCGCCCCGCCGGATCGGCGCTGACGTCGAGCGATGGACCGCCACGCGCTGTAGGGGCGCCGCGCTCGCGGCGCTCTAGCTCGAAGGCCTCTCACATTCTCAGCACAGGAGCGGGCGCCTGGTCGGCGCGCGGCCTCGTGCGCCCTGGGCGCGGCTGCCCGGCGCCGATGGCCGCCGCGCGACCGCGCGATCGCGCCATGGAGTCATCGTCATGAGCGTCTCATCCTCTCACCTCTCGCTGAAAGACGGCAAGAAGACCTCTCGCTCGCGGGTTGTGCGCGACAAGCTCGATTATCCGGTGATCGACACCGATCTGCACACGATCGAGTTCGCGCCGATCCTCGAGGATTACATCGCGAAGTACGGCGGCGCGAGGTCCGTCGACGAGTTCCGCGACGCGATCAACCGGGGCTTCGGCTACCTGAGCAACGAGTGGTACGAGCTCACGCCCGAGCAGCGCGCGGCGCAGCGCTCGGTCCGCCCGCCGTGGTGGGCGCTGCCGACGAAGAACACCCTCGATCTCGCCACGGTGTCGCTGCCCGGGCTGCTTCACGAGCGGCTCGGCGAGTCGGGGACGGACTACGCGGTTCTCTTCCCGAACGTCTCCACGTTCGCCACCCACGTCGGCAAGGAGGACCTGCGCCGGGTGCTCATCCGCGCGGTCAACGCCTATCACGCCGACGTGTACCGGCCGTACGCCGACCGCCTCACGCCTGTCGCGGCCATCCCGCTGCACACGCCGGAGGAGGGCGTCGAAGAGCTGGAGTTCGCCGTGCGCGAGCTCGGCCTCAAGGTCGCCCTCATCCCGGGCAACCTCCGGCGGCCGATCCGGTCGGTGGCCGAGAAGTACCCGTCGCGGCACCACCCGGACGTCGCGCGGCACGCGAACTGGCTCGACACGTTCGGCGTGGACAGCGAGCACAACTACGACCCGTTCTGGGCCAAGGCGGTCGAGCTCAGGACGGTGCTGACCACCCACTCCGCCGGGATGGGGTGGACCAGCCGCAGCTCGGTGTCGAGCTACATGTACAACCACATCGGCCACTTCGCCTCCGCCTCCGAGGCGCTCGCGAAGTCGCTCTTCTTCAGCGGCGTGACCCGCCGGTTCCCCGATCTCCGCGTCGGCTTCCTCGAGGGAGGGGCGGCGTGGGGCGCGACGCTGTTCGCGGATCTGGTGGGGCACTGGGAGAAGCGCAATGGCAGGGCGGTCCAGAACTACAACCCCGATCTGATCGACGCGGAGCTGCTGTACGCGCTCTACCAGCAGTACGGCGGCGAGGAGGTCGGGGCGCGGCTCGGCGACATCCACGCTGTCCTCGGCGGGGCGCTCGGCGTCTCGAACAACTCGCGGAGACAGCCGCAGGACCCGGGCGCGCTCGACGACTTCGCGGCGGCGGGCATCGAGCGGATCGAGGACATCCGCGACAGGTACGTGCCGAACTTCTACTTCGGCTCGGAGGCGGACGACCCGACGATCGCGTACGCGTTCAACACGAAGGTCAACCCGCTCGGCGTGCAGCTCAACGCCTTCTGGGCGTCGGACAGCGGCCACTGGGACGTGCCGGATCTGACCGAGGTCCTCGCGGACACCTGGAGCCTCGTCGAGCGGGGGGCGCTCACGGAGGCGAACTTCCGCGATCTCGTGTTCACCCATCCATACAACTTCTTTGCCGGCAAGAACCCCGGCTTCTTCGCCGGGACCGCGGTCGAGCAGAAGCTGCGGAAGAGCAAGGCGGCCTGAACGTGGAGCGTCGGGCGGGGCGACGGAAGCGGCCCCGCCCGACGGTAGCTGTGAATCAACGAACCCCTCTGGATCCATTCATGCGTTTGCTCGACCGCTCAAGAACCGCCATCTCATCGATCCTCGCGACGGCCGTCGTCCTTTGCGTGACGCAGGCGAGCGCGCAGAACCCGCCCGGCAGAGCCCAGGGTGAACGCCCCGCGCCTGCGCCCGCCGGCGCGGCCCCTGCGCCCGCCGGTGCGGCTCAGGCGCCTGCCGGCGCGGCCCCTGCGCCCGCTGGCGCGGCCCGTACGCCGGCCGCCGTGCCTCCCGCGGGCCCTGCGCCCGCTGGCGCGGCTGCGGCGCCTGCTGGCGCAGCCCCCGCCGCGCCGGGCGCCGCGACCGCCGCCCCGGCTGCTCCCGGCGCCACCCCCGGCGCGCCGGACCCCGGCGCTCCGCCCGCGGGCGACGCAGCCGCGGAGGCCTTCGTCGAGCCGGATCCCAACGCCGTCACGCGCGACGACCTGCAAGGGCTCGTCACCGACCTCGAGAACTTCAAGTTCCAGTGGCAGCGAGAGCGCGACCTCCACACCGCCCTCTCGACCCGCTCCCTCCTCGTCGGCGGCGTCATCCAGGCGCGCATCGGATGGACGGAGCAGCCGGTGAACACGGCGACCTCGAAGGATCGCAAGGTGACGTTCGACACGGGCGCCGCGACCCTCACGTTCAATGGCATCCTCTACAAGGACTACGAGGAAGGTCGCAACCTGACCTACTCGGTGCGCTTCGGCGCCTCGCCCCAGCAGGCGAGCAACAACAGCTTCCTCAACCTGCTGGACGCCCAGCTGGCGTACTCCGTGCTCCCCACCCTCGCCCCCGAGGACTGGGTCCTGCAGGTCACCCTGGGCCAGCAGCTCCTGCCCTTCGGGCTGGAGGTCCCCGCGAGCGAGGAGCTGAAGCCGGTGATCACCAACGCGCAGTTCACGACGAAGCTCGGGCTGAACCGGCGCGACCTCGGGCTCATCGTCCGCGGCGACGTGCTGCCGCAGGTGGACTACGGCTACAACTACCGGGCGGCCCTCCTCGCCTACGCGATCGGCATCATCAACGGGAGCGGGCCGAACACGCCCGACGACAACAGCGAGAAGGACATCATCGGCCGCCTCGCGTTCACCGTGCCGTCCGACTACAACTCCCTCCTCCGCCAGATCACGCTCGGCGGGAGCGCGTACATCGGCTGGCAGAACACGTTCCTCAAGGACGAGAAGAAGACGCTGTCCGGCAAGGGCGTCAAGCGCCGCTTCGGCGGCGACATCTACTACAACCACTATCCGATCGGCGTCACCTACGAGTTCATCTACGGCCAGGACGACGTGACGCTCGGGACGACGGCGGAGGACCCCCGGAAGACGAGGCAAACCAGCCTGTCGCACGTGGCGACCTTCTTCTACAACTGGGGCGAGCAGTTCCTGAGGGGCTACCGCAACCAGGGCCGCTACGACGACTGGTGGCCGAAGACCTACCAGCCGTTCCTCCGCGTCGACCTCTTCGACCCCAGCACCGAGGTGCAAGAGAACCGGGTCGACGTCTACACGCTCGGCTTCAACGTCTTCTTCGCGGAGACGACGAAGTTCCAGCTCAACGTCAACCGCCGAGACGACCGCACGAGCACCGAGGGGGCCAAACACGAGGTACTAACCCAACTCCAAGGCGCCTTCTAGAGGGGGGCTCGCCCGCTTCGGATACGGGCCCACCTCGGCGTTTTCGGTGCTCGGCGTACGTGAGTACGCCTGCGCGCCGAAAACGCCGATCTGGGCCCGTCTCCTGTGCGGGCGAGCCCCCCTCTGGCGGCGGTGCGTGGCAAGGAAAGCAGAGAGGAGAATTATGAGACGAGCTTTGATTTTTGTGCAGATGTTGGTCGCGGTGATTTTGACGTTGTCGGCGCATGTGGCGCGGGCGGAGGCGCCTGGCGTTATCCGGGTGGCGTTTGCGGGGGTGGGGATCGGGAACCGGCCTTTTGTGGGCGGTAGCAGCTTGAGCGTGGTGCACGCGCGGGGGCTCCTGGAGGAGGAGTTCAAGAAGGACAATATCAAGATCGAGTGGTCCTTCTTCAAGGGGGCCGGGCCCGCGGTCAACGAGGCGTACGCGAACCGGCTGCTCGATTTCGCGCTCCAGGGAGACCTGCCGTCGAGCATCGGCAGGGCAGGGGGGCTCAAGACCAAGCTCCTCGCGGGGGTGTCGACGAGGCAGCATACGTACCTCGCCGTCCCGGCGGACTCGTCGATCGCGTCGCTCGCGGACCTCAAGGGGAAGAAGGTCGCCCTCTTCAAGGGCACGAACCTGCAGCTCGCCGTCAACAAGATCCTCGCGGGCAGCGGGCTGTCGGAGCGCGATCTCCGGATCCTCAACATGGACAGCGCGACCGCGAAGGCGGCGCTGGCGACGAGAGACATCGACGCCGCCTTCGGCGGGTACGACCTGCTCACGCTCCAGGATCAGGGGGTCGCCAAGATCGTCTACTCGACGAAGAACGACTCGCCGGCCTACCTGCGGCACGCCCACCTGATCGTCACCGAGGACTTCGCGAACAAGTATCCCGACATCACGAGGCGCGTCGTCAAGGTCGTCGTGCAGGCCGCCCACTGGATCGCGCAGAACGAGGCCAACCCGGCGCCGATCTACCAGCTCTGGTCCAAGTCGGGGGTGCCGTACTCGAACTTCAAGGCAGATCAGACGGGCGACTCGCTCAAGGTGCGCGCGAGCCCGCTGTTCGATGAATACCTGATCTCCCGCTACAAGGCGGCCGTCGCCGACGCGAAGCGGTTCGGGCTGATCAGGAACACCTTCGACGTCGACTCCTGGATCGATCTGCGGTTCCTGAACGCGGCGCTGAAGGAGCTGAACCTCGAGGGCTACTGGCCCGAGTTCGACGTGAACGGGAAGGTCAAGCACCCCGGGAGGTCATGAGAGGAGCGCGCGGCGAAGGGGCCTAGCGCAGGGGCGGAACGCCACGAGAGAAAGGCAACCAAGATGACGCAGCAGGGAATTCAAGAAAGCCAGACCCAGGCCGGCTACAAGCTCGCGGCGCCCGACGTGGCGCTGCCCGCGGGCGGCGCCTCCCGGCTCCTGTCGCGGAAGGTGGGCAACGTCGCCGTGGGGCTCGTCTTCCCGGCGGCGCTCCTCCTCGCGTGGAGCTACGCCTCGCAGCGCGAGCTGATACCGGCGCAGATCCTGCCCGCGCCAGGGCTCGTCGTGCAGACGCTGACCGAGCTCGCGAGCTCGGGCGATCTGCACACGAACATCGCCATCAGCCTCGGTCGCGTCCTCGGCGGCTTCGCCGCGGGCGGCGCGGCGGGCCTGGCGCTCGGTATCGCCATGGGGCTCTCGCGGCGGATCGAGGAGCACGTCCACCCGCTCTTCAAGGCGCTCGCGCAGGTCCCCGCGCTCGCGTGGCTGCCGCTGGTCATGATGGTGGCGGGGATCGGCGAGTCGCTCAAGCTGATCCTCATCGCGCAGGCGAGCCTCATCCCGGTGGCGATCAACACGTTCGAGGGCATCAAGAACGTGCCGAGATCGTACATCGAGGTGGCCCGGGTCTTCCGCTTCAGCCATGCTCAGCTGCTCCGGAAGGTCGTGCTCCCCGCCGCGGTGCCGTCCATCGCCGTCGGCGTCCGTTACGGCCTGACGCAGGCGTGGCTGTCGCTCGTCACGGTCGAGCTCCTGGCCTCGTCCGAGGGCGTCGGGTTCCTGATCGTCTGGGGCCGCCAGCTGTTCCAGCTCGACGTGGTGCTGGCGGCGATCCTCGTCGTGGGGATCGTCGGGCTCGCGCTCGACAAGGGGCTCGAGGCGATCGAGGCCCGCCTCCTCCGCTGGCGGCGCGCCGCCCTCTAACACCTCACCGAAGAACCCACACGATGAGCGCCATCACCCATGCTCTGATCCAGCCGCGGCTGCGGCGCGGCCTGGTCCTGCCCGTCCTGCTGTTCGTCGCGTGGCTCGTGGTCTGCCGCTACGAGCTCGCCAACACCCGCATCCTGGTCCCGCCGCTCGCGGTCTGGAAGGCCGCGAGCGCGCTGCACGAGAGCGGCGATCTCTGGGCACACCTGCGCGCCAGCCTCGTCCGGGATCTCCTTGGGCTCGCGCTCGGGATCGTCGCGGGCGGCGCCGTCGGCGGTCTGCTCGCCGTCTCGCGCACCGCCGACAAGCTGTTCTCACCGAGCTTCCACGCGGCGAAGCAGGTCGCGCTGTTCGCGTGGATCCCGCTCATGTCGGTGTGGCTCGGCGTGGGCGAGCAGGCGAAGATCGCCTTCATCGCGCTCTCCGCCTTCTACCCGGTCGTCGTGAACACCTATGAAGGCGTGCGCAGCGTCGGTGTCGAGCACATCGAGGTGGCGCGGGTGCTCCGCTTCTCGCGGTGGCAGACCCTCCGCAAGGTCATCCTGCCGTCCGCCGCGCCGTCGCTCTTCGCGGGCGTGCACCAGGGGCTCATCTACGCGTGGCTCGGCACGCTCGGGGCCGAGTACCTGCTCGAGCCCGCCCCCGGGATCGGCAGCCTGATGGTGGACGGGCGCGAGCGCTTCGCCATGGATGTCGTGCTGGTCGGGCTGATCGTGTCCGGCCTCGTGGGCTTCGGCCTGAACGCGCTGGCCAAGGCCGCGGAAGACCGCCTGTTGCGATGGCGCGTCCGCGGCGTGTGAACGTCGCCAACGTCGTCAACGTCGTCAACGTCGTCAACGTCTGATTCCGTCTGCTTCATCTGCTTCGAGGAGGAACTCATGGGCTCGCCTGGAGTCATCAACATTCGCGATGTCAGCAAGAAGTACGTGGTCAAGGACAAGCCCCTCGAGGTCCTCCGGGGGATCGGCCTGACCATTCACCCCGGCGAGTTCATCAGCGTCGTGGGCACGAGCGGTTGCGGCAAATCGACGCTCCTGCGGCTCCTCGTCGGGCTGGACGGCGACTACGAAGGCGACATCCTCGTCGGCGGCGCGCGCGTCGAGGGGACGAGCCTCGATCGGGGCATCGTCTTCCAGGAGCACCGGCTCTTCCCCTGGCTCACCATCGAGCAGAACGTCGCGCTCGGGCTCGAGAGCTCGGCGTGGACGCACGCCGAGAAGGCCCGCGCGGTCGACGAGCACCTCGAGCTCGTGGGCCTGTCCGGGTTCAAGCGGGCGTACCCGCACCAGCTGTCCGGCGGGATGGCCCAGCGGGCGGCGATCGCGCGAGGGCTGGTCAACCGGCCAGGCATCCTGCTGCTCGACGAGCCGTTCGGCGCGCTCGACGCGCTGACCCGCGCGAAGCTGCAGCAGGAGCTCCAGCGCATCTGGCAGGAGGAGAAGATCACCATGATCCTCGTCACGCACGACGTCGAGGAGGCGGTGTTCCTCGGCGATCGCGTCGTCGTGCTCGAGCCCCGGCCCGGGAGGATCAAGCAGGTCGTCCCCGTCAGCGCGCCGCGCCCGAGGTCCCGCACCGATCACGAGATCAAGGCCCTCGTCGACGAGGTGCGCGGCTACCTCCTCGAGGCCTAGCGCGACGGATCGAGGCGCAGCGTGACGGAAGGCCCGAAGTCCTCTGGGACAACCGGTGGGGCCGCGCCAGAGAAAGATCTCTGGCGTATGGCAGGGCCATCCGTTATAATGGACGAACCATCCGCTATCATGGTGAGTTGAGCCCGATGACGATGCCCTTGCTCACGCTTCCCAACACGAGCTCGTTGGCCCTTTCTGTGCGCGCCAAGGCGCTTGTCTTCGAGGATCCGCGCTCGCAGGCGATCCTCGATCGGATCCGGCAGCTCTCGCCGAGCGACGCGACGTTGCTCGTGACGGGGGAGACCGGCACGGGCAAGGAGATCGTGGCCCGTCACATCCACACGCTGAGCCACCGGCGGGGGCGGCCCTTCGTGGCGGTCAATTGCGGCGCCTGGTCGGAGTCGCTCGTCGAGAGCGAGCTGTTCGGCCACGAGAAGGGCGCCTTCACGGGGGCGACGACCTCGAAGGCCGGGTGGTTCGAGGCCGCGGAAGGCGGGACGCTGTTCCTCGACGAGATCGGGGATCTGTCGCTGCCGCTCCAGGTCAAGCTGCTCCGCGTGCTGCAGGAGCGCGAGGTGGTGCGGCTCGGCTCGCGCCAGCCGATCGCGATCGACGTGCGGCTCATCGCGGCGACCAACGTGAACCTGGAGGAGGCGGTGATCGCGCGGAAGTTCCGCGAGGATCTCTTCTACCGGCTCAACGTGGCGACGCTGGCGCTCCCGCCGCTGCGCGAGCGGCCGGGCGACATCCTCCCGCTGGCGCGCTACTTCCTCGAGCTCTACGCCCACCGGCTCGGCTCGGGGCCGGCCGTGCTCACGGCGGAGGCGACGGCGCGGCTCCTCGGGCACCCGTGGCCCGGGAACATCCGGGAGATCGAGAACGCGATGCACCACGCGCTCCTGGTCTGCAAAGGCCAGGAGGTCACCCCGGCGGATCTGCGCCTGACGGCGCTCCAGCCGAAGGCCGGGGCCAGCATTCCTCCGCCGGAGCAGGGGGCGACGGACGCCGTGTCCCAGGTCAGGCCGACGGCGCTGGAGGGCGCGCTGCTCGCGCTGTTCGAGCAGAACCTGCCGAACCTGCACGAGCAGATCGAGGAGACGATCATCCGGACGGCGTACCGCTACTGCGATCGCAACCAGCTCCAGACGGCCAGGCTGCTCGGCATCAGCAGGAACATCGTGCGCGCGCGGCTCGCGCAGTTCGGGGAGCTGGCGCGCTACCGGGCGTCGCGCGGCGGGACGGCGGCCGCCGCGTTCGGGCGAGGGGAGGCGAGCTCCGCGCCGCGCGCCCCGGGGACGACCTGAGCGAACGCCGAGCCAGCGCGTCGGCTCGGCTGTGCTGGCCCGGCGGGTGCGCTGAGGCGAGCGAGGCCGGCGGGGGGCGCCTCAGGAGCGCGACGGGGAGGCCGGCCGGGGACGACCCGGCGTGCGGGGGCGAGCCCTCGCGCCCGAGGCCTTCATTCCGAGGGCCTCTCGCACCGTCGTGGCCGTGGCCGCCTGCGCGATCCACCGATCGAGCTTCGCCGCGTCGGCGCAGGCCCGGATGCGCGCCTCGTCGTTCTCCGAGGGGGAGAGCCCGCGCGCCCGCAGCAGCGTGAGCAGCGCGTCTTGACGGCCCTTGGCCTCGCCCTCGACCCGGCCCTTGGCCTCGCCCTCGGCCCGGCCCTTGGCCTCGCCCTCGGCCCGGCCCTTCTTCCGTCCCTGTGCTTCGAGGAAGAGGCGAAGCTTCCGGGCAGCGGGTGTCTCCGGGATCTTGTCGGGATTCATCGAGGCCTCTCTGAGGAACTCCAGCATTCGCTCGCTGAGCACGGAGAGGATCGCACGCTGCTGGGCCCGTCGCAACGCGCGCGGCAGCCTCTCGGTCAGCTCGAACGCGCGCTCGACGACGGCGCGCGCCGCAGGCCCATGGCGGTGCTGCATGGCCCAGGCCGCGAAGAGCGCGAGCTCCGGGTGGCGCTCGTCGAGCAGCGCCTTGCCCTCGGCGTGGCCGAGGTGGAGCACGACCGGCTTGAGCTGGAGCAAGGTCCCGAGGCGCGTCCGCACGCACGCCACGCGCTCGGCCCAGCGGGCGACGGCGCGGCGCGCGGTGATGACGATCACGTCGCCGAGCGCGCCGGTCTGACTGAAGAGCAGGCTGGCCGCGAGCGGCCACCGGCGGCGCTTGGCCGGGTCGACGCTGCGTTGCAGCTCGACCAGGACCCAGCGGCGCCGGCCGCCATGAAGGACGAGATCGAGCCGCAGCTCCGCCGGCTTCACGAAGCGGAGCGTGGCGTCGGCGGGCTTGAGGCGCCGCGGCAGCCGCACGCCGGTGAGCTTGGAGACGAGCGCGCCGAGCAGCCCCGGCTGCTCACGCAATGCGACGATCAAAACCTCGTGCGGTGTGCTCGGCACGGCGCGTGACTACGCCGAAAGGGTGGTGAGCGGCCAAGTTCTGCTTGCCTCCCGCGCCCACCTCACACCAGCACATCGGGGGCACGCAGAAATCCAAATGGCTGCGTCAACCGACCCGGAATGAACCAATTCTTCAACGCCACGCTTGCGTCGCCGGACGCGCAACGCTCGATTGAAGACGCCCTGATGACGTCGACCAGGCGCGTCGCGTCACCCGCTCTTCTCGGCTCCCAGCTCCCCAGCTCCGCTCCCTCCGCGGCCCGCGGCGCGGGCTCAAACGTGGCTCGCGCGCGTGGAGGGCTGCCCGGCCCTGGTCTCGATCCAGCGCTCCAGATCGGCGCGCGACGTCACGCCGCTGCGGCGATCGAGCTCTCGCCCTCCGCTGAAGAGCACGAAGGTGGGCACCCCCTGGATGCGCCGGCGCCCGGCTTCCGCCGGATCGGCGTCAGTGTCGAGCTTGAGGACGAGCACCTTGCCCGCATTCCTGCGGCCGAGCTCGTCGAGGGCCGGCGCGACGACGCGGCACGGGCCGCACCAGGTGGCCCAGTAGTCGACAAGGACGGGGACAGGAGAGCTCGCAATCGCCTGTTCGAGCGCGGCCCCGTCCACCGGCTGCGGAGCCCCCGTCGTGTCGAGGTGAGCCTTGCAGCGGCCACAGACGGGCCGATCCTTGATCCGCTGGTCCGCAACCCGGTTGATCGAGCCGCAACGGCCGCAACGGTAGATAGCCATGCTCCTTCTCCTTGCCGTCGCCGCGAGCCGCGGCACTGGGAGCAACTTGGGTCCGGCGTACGCCTTGGCAACCGGGGGACGTGCGGGCCGTGCGGCGGACGCGGCGGTCGGCGAGCGGGCTACCGCGGCGGGGCTTCGCAGGCCCGTCGCGTCACCTCGTGGCGGTAATCGAACATCCGCTCCAGCTTGCGCCGGACGAAGAGGCCGCCGCCGAGCTGGCCGAGCGCGCCGAGCGGGAGCTCGTACTCCACGCGGTCCGTGAGGTAGCAGCCGCCCGAGCCGTCGGGGTCCATGCGGTGCGTGTGCACCCAGCGCTTGAACGGCCCGCTGCGCTGCGTGTCCTGGAACATCCGCCCCCGCTCGTACTGCGTGTGCTCCGCGACCCAGCGCAGCGGGACGGGGCCGACGCGCGTCTCCACGACCACGCGCGCGCCGACGAGGATGCCGCCGGTCTTCTCCAGCACGCGCGCGTGCTCCCAGGGGGGCGTGAGGCGCTCGAGGGCGTCGGGCTGCTCGTGGAAGGCGAAGACCCGCTCGGGGGGCGCGGCGATGCGCGTGCGCTTCTCGAAGATGGGCATGGCGCGAGGATGGATCGCGGCGCGCAGTCGCGCCCGCGCGGCGTGCAGCGCTCGTCATGGGCTCGTGCCTGCATCCCGGAAGAGAGCGATCTCCACCGCTCCCAGACCGAGAGCCAGTGCGAGCGAGTCGCTTGACCTTCATGAACCCCCATGATTTCATGGCATCTCATGCGAGCTGGTGCGAAAGGTGGAGTTCATCGAGCCGGTGCGGTGGCGATGGTCGCCATCGGCCTGGTCACCGGCTGCGGCCAGATTCTGGGCCTCGATGAGTTCGTCGATATCGCCGGCCGCGGCGGCGACGCGGGAGCGGGCGGCAGCGGATCGACGTCGTCCGTCGGGGGTGACGGCGGCTCCGGAGAGCCGCCGTCGGTGCCCGTCCTGCGGCTCCCGAAGAACGATGCCTATCTCGGCGCCCTGCGCAAGAGCGGCTCGAAGCGACCCCGGTTCGTGTGGGAGGCCTCCGTGTCGCCCACCGACGCGCCCATCGAGTACGAGCTACAGTACAGCGCCGATCCAGATATGACGGACGCGATCTCGGCCACCACGGAACACACCGAGTTCCAGCCGGAGGAGGATCTGCCGATAGCGCTCCTGCCGCCCGTCGGGCGGCGCTATTACTGGCGCGTGCGCGCCTGCTCGCGAGACTCCTGCTCGGAGTTCTCGCGGGCGCGATGGATCAACGTCGGCCGAGCCAGGTGCGATTACAACGCCGATGGCTATGACGATATCGCTATAAGTGCATACAGCTTCGTGGCCGAGAATGCGATCTACTTCTACTATGGGGCGCCTCTTGAGCAGCTCGGCATGGACGACGATGGCCTGGTGTTCAGCCCGAACGGCCGGAACGATGGTTTCGGGATGTCCCTGTCGTGCGCGGGCGACGTGGACGGCGACGGCTATGCCGATGCGCTGACGGGAGCAACCTATCACGATAAGGCATACATTTACCGCGGTGGTGGCGGCGATCGGTTCAGGGCAGACTACGAGACACTCGAAGGGATCTCGGCGCTGGGTGAGCTAGGTCCCTACGTCGCTTCTGCCGGTGATGTCAACGGAGATGGGTTCGGCGATGTGCTCGTCTCGGGAACCGGCTTTTCTGAGCCGACCGCTTACGTGTACCTGGGAGGCTCGGCAGCGCTCGACGGGCCCATTGCGCTAGAGTTTGGTCAGAGCGTGGAGAGCGCGGGCAGCGTTGGTACGATGGTGTCGTCGGCCGGCGACGTCAATGGCGACGGATTCTCGGATGTCATGGTGTTGTTCTACTCGTCCGACGGCGACGTCGTGCGCATTTACCATGGGAACCCCGGCAAAGGGTTCGATACCACACCCAAAGTAGAGCTGGTCGATCCGTCCGGTGGCTCAAGGTTCGCAAGGTCGCTCGACGCCGCTGGCGACGTCAATGGCGACGGCTTCGGCGACGTCATCCTCGGGTCGTACGAGACGAGCCACGCGTACCTCTACCTCGGCGGACCTCAGGGGTTGAGCTCCGCGCCGGACGTCACGCTCGCAGGCGACGACGCGTTCGGCATCACCGTTGCTGGGGTGGGCGATCTCAACAACGACGGGTTCGACGATTTCGCCGTCGCGGACCGCTCCCCGAAGGTGCTTGTCTACCTCGGTGGCAATGAGTCGGAGCTGGACGAACCGGATACGGCCATATACAGAGACGCCATCGAAGACAGGACAGGACAGCGCCTTGGCTCTCCCGGTGATATCAACGGCGACGGGTACTCGGATCTCACGATCGCGATCACGGAGGAGAACATCGTCTATTTGTACCTCGGTGGTTCGGTCATCGCAGATCCCAAGGTCGAGGACACCTCGATCTCACAGCCGCCGGGGGACAGAGAGTTCGGCTTCGCCGTGGCGCACCGCTGACGCGTGCCTGGGCGCCTCTCCGCTGGAGCTCACCCGCCGCCCGCGCGGGGCGCGCTCGCGGGCGCACGATCAGAACGCCCACGACCAAGTAACGATCGCCGGCTCCGCCCCCGGCTCCTGCGGCAGCGCGCCCGCCGCAAACCGCGTCCTGGTCGGCTGGATCGGGTGAATCGCTGCGAGCGCGAAGCCCGTCACGTGGCCCAGGATCATGCCGGCGCCGACGTCCTGCCACGAGTGCGCGCCGGCGCCGATCCGCAGCGCCATCGTCACCACCGTCGCCGCCTCGGCGAGGGCGAGCGCGCCCAGGCGCGGCGCGGCGTCGCCGGTCGTGCGCAGCGCGAGGTTGAGGCGCACGCCCGCGATGGCCGCGACCGGGGTCGTGTGGCCCGACGGGAAGGCGTCGAAGTCGAGATCGGTGTCCCCGCATCGGTCCGTCCGCCACGAGCGCGGCCGGCACCGGCCCGACACCCGCTTGATCATGCTGGAGAGGCCTGTCGACAGCGCCGCCGCCTCGAGCTCGATCAGCGACGTCCTGAGCGCCCGGGAGAAGGGGTGGGGGACGCCGGCGCCCGCGAGGTAGCTGCCCTCGAGGGCGTACCCGCTGCCGAGCTGAAGCAGCGTGCCCGCGGCGGCGCCGGTGATGTCGCTGGCGAGGCCGAGTGTCTCGTTGCGCTCCTCGCTGGAGGCTGCGCCCCACGCCGAGCGGCGCTGAGGCAGCAAGTACGTCGCCAGCGAGGCGGTGCAGGCCGCGACGACCGCCACCTCGCCCGCCGGCGCCCCGAACGCCCAGTCCGGGGCCGCCGGCCCCGCCTGCGCGGCGGCGGGCGCGCTCCACGCCAGCGCGCACACGCAGGCGAGCGGCGCGGCGTACCTCACGGCTTCTTCGCTGCGGGAGGCGCGGCGGGCTGCGCGGGCGCCGCGGGCTTTGCAGCCTGGGGCGCGGCAGGCTGCGCGGGCGCCGCGGGCTTCGCAGCCTGGGGCACGGCGGGCGCCGACGGCTTGCCGGGCGCCTCCGGCTTGCTGGCCGCCGCCGCCGGTCCGGCCGCCACGCCTGGCGCCTTCTGCACGATGACCTCACCGAGCTGCAACGCCGAGAGCTGCTCTCCGACAGCGCCGGCGTCGCCCACCAGGACGACCCGGAGCTGCTCGGGCACGAGGTACTTCTGCGCGACCCGCTGCACGTCCGCGGGCGTGATGCGCTGGAGCCTCGCCGGTCGCGTCGCGTACTCGTCGAGCGGCAGATCGTAGACCGCGAGGCCCGCGATCGTCGACGCGGTCGCGTCCGCCGTCTCGAAGCGCGCGGGCAGCTGGCGGATGAGGTTCGCCTTGGCGTCCGCGAGCTCCTCGTTCGTGACGGGCTCCCTCCGCATCCGGTCGATCTCCGCGAAGATCTCCCTCACGGCGGGGCCCGTGTTCTCCCGCACGATGGCGCCGCCCGCGGAGAACGGGCCCGCTCCGTGGCGCATGTCGAAGCCGGAGCGCGCGCCGTAGGTGTAGGCGTGCTTCTCGCGCAGGTTCAGGTTGAGCCGGCTCGAGAACTGCCCGCCGAGGAGCGTGTTCATCACGAGCAGCGCGTCGTAGTCCGCCGTCGCGCGCGGCACGCCCGGCAGCGCCACCGTCACGGTCGACTGCGTGAGCCCCGGCCTGTCGACGATGACGACGCGCGGCGCGCCTGCGGCGAGCGCCGGCGGATCGGCGGGGATCGCCGCCTTGGCGGGGGCGGGCGGCGCGGAGGCCGGGCCCTTCCAGGCGCCGAAGACCCGCTCCACCTCCTTCACCGCGTCGGCCTTCGTGATGTCCCCGGCGATGGCGACGGTCGTCAGCTCCGGCCGGAACTGCGCGGCGTGGAACTTCGCCAGGGCGCCCGCCGTGATCTTCTTCAGCGCCGCCTCGGTGCCGATCAGCGGTGCGTTGTACGGGTGGCCCTCGGGGTAGAGGACCCGGGCCTGGGCGATGGAGAGGAGCGACGCGGGGCGATCGTTCATCTCGGCGAGCTGGGTGATGCGGCGCGACCGCTCGCGCTCGATCTCCGCCGGCGCGAAGGCCGGGTTCATGTACGCGTCGCCGAGCAGCGTGAGCATCTCGCCGAACCGCGGCGTCACGCTCTGGCCCTGCACGCCGCCGCCGTCGAAGCCGACCGCGGACGAGAAGCTCGCGCCGAGCTTGCCGAGCGCGTCGCTGAGCGCGAGCGCGCTGCGGGTCTTGGTGCCCTGCATGAGCATCGCGCCCGCGAACGCGCCGACGCCCGGCTCGGCCTGATCGGCGCCGCGGACGGTCGTCACGTCCACGGCCACGATCGGCAGCTCGTGCCGCTCCACGACGAGGACGCGGATCCCGTTCGCGAGCTTCGCCTCCTCGATCTGCGGCGGCCGGAAGACCACGTCCGGCCCCGGGGAAGGCGGCGATTTGCGGAAATCGTCTGCCGCCGCGGCGGCGGGCGGCGCCGCCGCGGGGGGCTGCGCGCCGGGGGGCGCGGGGGGCGGCGTCGACGTGACCGGAGCGCAGGCGGCGAGCGCCACGGCTGCGAGCGAGGCGGAGACGGTTCGTTTCATGCGCATGGGCTCAACCCCCCTTCGGCGCGGCCGGCCCGGCCGCAGGCTTGTCGACCGCGGGCTTGTCGCCAGCGGGCTTCATGAGGGCCGGCGCTGCCGCCGGCTTGTCGGTCGCCGGCGCGGCCGCGGGCTTCGCGCCCGCCGGCGGGGCCGCGGGCGCCGCGACCGCGGGCTGCACGCTCGCCGCTGCCGACGGCGCCGCGGTGGTGGGCTTCGCGGCCGCCGCGGGCGTCGCCGCCCCGCTCTGCTTCACGAGGCGCCCGGCCTTCGGAGCGCCCGGCTTCGGCGTGACGAGGGCGATCACGCGCCTGCCCTGGGGCAGGAGATCCGCTGTCGCCTTCTGCAGGTCGGCGGCGGTGGCCTTCTCGTACCTGGCCACGTCCCTCGGGAAGTACCCCGGATCGCCGGTGAGCTGGTTGTAGTTGTTGATGGCGTTCGCGCGGGCCGTCACCTGCTCCATGCTGAAGACCAGCTCCGAGAGCACCTTGGCCTGGGCCCGGTCGTGCTCGTCCTGCGTCGGCGGCGCCTTGCGCAGCCGCTCGAGCTCGGCGTCGATGAGCTTCAGGGCCTGCTCGGGCGACTTGCCCTTCTTCAGCGTCGCCGTGATCTGGAAGGTGCTGGCGAGCTGGCTCGATTGCTGGAACGCGAAGACGTCCTGCGCGATCTGGAGATCGTACACGAGCTTCTTGTAGAGGCGGCTCGTCTTGCCCGAGGCGAGGACGTTGGCGACGAGGTCGAGCTCGGCGTCGCCGGGCGCGAAGCTCGGCGGCGTCACCCAGCTGATCGTCACGCGGGGCAGCTCGACGTCCGCCTCGATGTCGAGGCGCTTCTCGGTCGCGAGGTCCCCGGGGTCGGGCTTCGTCGCCACGGGCGGCGGGGCGCCCTTCGCGATGGGGCCGAAGTACTTCTGGATGAGCTCCTTCGCCTTGTTCCGGTCGATGTCGCCCGCCACGACCAGGGTCGCGTTGTTGGGCACGTAGAACGTCCGGAAGAAGGCCTTCACGTCGTCCATCTGCGCCGCGTCGAGATCCTCGGGCGTGCCGATGGTCAGCAGGTGGTAGGGGTGGCTCTCCGGGAACAGGGCCGCGCGGAGGAACTGCGGCACGAGGCCGTAGGGCGCGTTCTCGTAGTTCTGGCGGCGCTCGTTCTTCACGACGTTGCGCTGGCTCGTGAAGGTCGCGTCGTTCGCGTGGTCGAGCAGCCACCCCATCCGATCGCTCTCCAGCCAGAGCACCAGCGCGAGCTCGTTGGCGGGGACGGTCTCGAAGTAGTTGGTGCGGTCGCTGTTCGTCGTCCCGTTGCGCTCGCTCGCGCCGGCCCGCTCCAGGTACTTGAAGAACATGTCCTCGCCCACGTGCTTCGAGCCCTGGAACATGACGTGCTCGAACAGGTGCGCGAAGCCGTTCTTCCCCCGCGGCTCGTCCTTGGAGCCGACGTGGTACCAGACGTTGACGGCCACGACGGGCGTGCGGTGATCCTCGTGCAGGACCACCTCGAGCCCGTTCTCCAGCGTGTACTTCTCGACCGGGATCGCGACGCTCACGCTGGTCGCCGCCGCCGCGGGCTGCGCCTTCGTCGCGATCGGCGCCGCCGCCGCGGGCGTGGGCTTGGCCGCAGCTTGAGCCGCCGCAGGCTGCGCCGGCGCTGCGGCCGGGGGCGCGGCATAGGCGGGCAACGTCAGGCCGAGCGCGGCGACGAGCGCGCTGGACAGGGACGAGAGCGCCCGGAGGCGCGTCCGTTCGGACCGGTGGTGGGCTCGCATGGGCGCGGTTTTAGCGCAGATTGCCCGAGGTCGAGCGCAAACTTCGCTCGTGGAATGGGGGCGCGGCGCTGTGTGTTCACGCCCCGCGGCGCGCCCCTGTCACTGGAATGGCGTGACGAAGATCTGGTACGGCCCGAAATCCACCGGAGTACGCCCCTTCACGGTGATGGCGCCGAGGCTCCCTCCCGGTCGTGCCCCGTAAATCCGGGAGTTCACGCCCTCCCTCTCGCCCGCGCATGCGCTGAGCGGGCCGAAGCACTCGATATTGATGGGATTGCATGCGTCGTCCGCGGTCTTGATCGTCATCGGGAAGTCGGTCAGGCCGCACGAGGACACCACGGTGGACATCCCCGGGCAGACGGGGACATAGAACGTCTGCTCAGGGCTGCTCGCGCCGCACAGGGAGCTGGGAGGGATCGGCGCCCCGGTGGTGTCGCCGCTGACGAGGCCGCTGCCCGGGATGACCCCGGCCCTCTCGCCGAGGCACGACGCGCGCTGGAACCTGAGGCGGACCGTGCCGAGCGCCTCGGGGTGCGCTGCCTTGACCACGACCGTGTACGTCCCGGCCGGGAGCCTGGCCGCGAAGTGCGCGCCCGGCGCGGCGTCGCCGCAGCTTCTGGCCGCGCAGCCGACGGGGGGGCCGCCGCACCCGTCGCCCTCGAGCACCGCGAGCGCCGTGTCGACGTCCGACGCCAGGGTGCCGAGGTACACGACCTCGTCGGACGGGAGCGTGAACCGGAAGAACACCTCGCCGCCGCTGCCGCCGCACGGCAGCGCGACGTCGGAGGTGTTCCCGGCCGTGATCTCCGCCGCGTAATCCATCGAGCCCGCCAGCTCCCCCGGCGTCTCGCAGCGGTCGGCGCCCGGGATCGGCGCGCAGCCGTCGTCCGGGACGCCGTTGCAGTTTTCGTCGACCGCGTTGCCGCACACCTCGGGCACCGGGGAGGCGCACCCCTCGCCCTCGCAGCCGTCATCGGGGAGCCCATCGCAGTCCTGGTCCACCGCGTCCCCGCAGATCTCCGGCTCGGGCTCGCAGGGCGCGAACGCCGGGACGTGGACGGGCACCTCGACCACGTTGTTCTCGATCGCCTGCTCGGCGATCGCGCCGACCGGGTTGACGGTGACGCGGAGGGTGTAGTCCCCCTCGGGCACGTCCGTCACGTCGACCCACTGGCACGGCGTGCCGACGTCGTAGGTGTCGGCCCAGCCCGCGCTCAGGAAGTTGCACCCCATGCCTCCCGAGGTCGGGTAGCCGCGCGGCGCGGGGGACGAAGGATCGAGGGGCTCCATGTCGACGAGGCAAAACGCCTGCTTGTGCCCCAGGGAGACGACCTCGCCCTCCGCGTCCACCAGCCTGTAATCGGTGAAGTCCAGGAAATGAAAGTGCTGGTGGCACTGCGCATACTCGAAGAGCGGGCTGTTGAACTCGGGGCCGGGGTCGAGGTGGCCGGGCCCTGCGTTCTCGACGCGCCCCTCGAACTCGAGGAGATGCCGCCGGCCCGGGCCGCCGATGCACCTTTCCATGAGCTCGCAGGCGTCTCTGGGGAACGTCTGGTACGAGAACCGGATCGTGTCGACGATGCGCTGCCTGTCCGGGCGCAGGTCGGGCACGATGCAGACGCCGGCCTCGCACGCGTGGCCGCTGGGACAGCACGCGCCGCCGCAGATCGCGCCGTCGCAGGCGGGGTAATCGACCGGGAGGACGATCGTGTTGTTGTCGAAGCGCGCCTCGGCGACGGTCCTGTTCGGGTTCACGGTGATCTCGAGCTCGTAGAGCCCGGCCGGGACGCCGGTCACGTCGAGGGCGTTGCACGCCACGGTGCCGGGCTGCTCGACGTGCTCTCCCGGGCCGAGGCCCTGCGCGCCGCAGCCGTACTGGCCGCCTGGCATCGCGACGCAGCGCGCGTCGAGCTCGGCCTCGGCGACAACCGCGCCGCCCTGGCTGAGGCGCGCGCGGAAGAAGCGGGGGACGACGTAGCTGTCCTCGCAGAAGTTCGGCTCGAAGACGTCGCTCTCCGAGGGCACGCCGAGGTCGAGCGGAACGTCGCCGGCGTTCTCGAGCGAGACGTGGAAGCGCATGAGCGCCCGCCGGCCGCTCGCGCCGAAGCACCCATGCAGCAGCTCGCACGCGTCCTCGTCCACGCGGACCGTGGCGAACGTGACCGGCTCTCCTCGCTCCGGGGGCCCGAGCACGAGGTCCGCCGCCTCGCAGCCGCCGCGCACGCACGTGGCGCCGGGGCTGCAGCACACCGCGTCGCCGCACGCGCGCGCCTCGTCGCACGCGGCGGCGCAGCCCGACGGCTTGCCCTCGGCGTCGATCTGACACCGCGCGCCCCCGGGACACACGATGTCCGAGCCGGGGCAACGGACGCTCCCGGACTCACCGCCGTTGCCGGAACCGCCTTCTCCCGCGCTGCCGCCTCCTGCCCCGCTTGAGGGCGGCCCGCCATCGCCGCAGGCGGCGGCCGCCAGGAGGGTTCCCACCAACAGCGTTCTGACAGGCTTCTTCATGGTCACCGGGCGAGGACGATTGAGGAGCGGCGTGGATCGGGCGGTGTCGCGTCGCCGCTGCGCACAGCGAAGCAAGGCCCGCATCGTAGGCGCGCGGGCGGTCGAAAGCAGCTCGAGCGCGCGGCCACGCAACATTCCGACCGTCCCTTTGCGGGATCTCTCGGTGCCTGGCGCGCCCGGGTCGGGCGCGAACAGCGTATTTCGCTCGGTTCACCGGCGGAGCGTGTACTCTCGCCGACATGGCTCCCGTCGTCGTCATCACCGGTGCATCCAGCGGAATCGGTCGATCGCTCGCGTTCTCCTGGGCGAAGCGCGGCGCGCGCGTGGTGCTGAGCGCGCGCGGGAGGGACGCGCTCGAGGGCGTCGCCTCGGAGGTGCGCGCGGCGGGCGGCGACGCCCTCGCGGTGGCCGGCGACGTGACCGTCGAGGAGGACCGCAAGGCGCTCTGCGAGCGGGCGCTCGGCGCGTACGGCCGGCTGGACGTGCTGGTGAACAACGCCGGGCGCGGCTATTACACGCCGTCGATCGAGATCGATCCCGCCGAGCTCGAGGCGCTCTACCGGCTGAACGTCGTCGCCCCCGTGCGCCTCGCGCAGCTGGCGATCGAGCCCCTCGCGGCCACGAAAGGCACCCTCGTCATGGTCTCCTCGATCGCGGGGCTCGTCGCGGCGCCGCGGATGGGCCCGTACGCCTCGTCGAAGTTCGCGCTGGAGGCGCTCGCGATGTCGCTCCGCGCGGAGCTCTCGTCGCGCGGGGTGCGCGTGCTCGTGGTGCGGCCGGGCCCGGTCGAGACCCCGTTCCACGCGAACGCCGTCGTGACCGACGACAACGTCGGCTACCGCCCGCCCGGCCACAAGAAGCAGAGCCCGGACGAGGTCGCCGAGATGATCGTGCGCGCCGTCGATGCGGGCCGCGACGTCCTGGAGACGAGCCTGTTCGTGAAGACCGCGAGCCTCGCCGCCCGCGTGGCGCCTGGCCCCATGCGCTGGCTCTCGAAGCGGATGGCGCGCCGGTCGGGGTTCTGAGCCGAGCGCGCCCCTCCCGCGCCGGAACGCCGAGCGGGCCGAGCACCCGAGCCAGCCGAAGGGAGGTGGGGCGGGGAAGGGGCGCCCGGAGCGAGCGCAGCAGGGCGGGGGCTCAGAGCGAGCGCAGGAAGGCGACCACCGCGTCGCGATCTGCCGCGGGGAGCGCCATGAAGCGCTGCTTCGCGGCGTCTGCCTCGCCGCCGTGCCACAGGATCGCCTCGACGACGTTCCGCGCGCGACCGTCGTGCAGCAGCTGGGTGTGGCCGTTCACGGCCTCGAGCAGCCCGATGCCCCACAGCGGCGGCGTCCGCCACTCGCGCGGCCCCGCGAGGTGGTCGCTGGTCGACGTGTCCGCGAGCTCCTCTCCCATGTCGTGCAGGAGCAGATCGCTGAAGGGCTGGATGAGCTGATCCCGCAGCTCGACGAGCGGGTGGCGGCTCCCGGTCTTCATCGAGGGGACATGGCAGCTCGCGCACCCTGCCTGGCTGAACAGCGCCTCGCCGCGCTGGACGGCCGGGTCCGCCGTGTCACGGCGCGGCGGCACGCCCAGCATGCGCATGTAGACGGAGAGCCTGTCGAGATCCTCGTCGGAGAGCTCGGGATCTCCGCGCGTGCCGGCCTGACAACCCGTCTGCGCCTCGCCGCACTCCTCGACAGGGAACAGGCTCGTCGTCACGCCCATGTCCGCCACCAGCGCGTCGGCGACCTGGTGGGGCACGCTCACCTTGCCCGCCTTCCAGCCGAAGCGCCCCATCCGCGTCACCCCCGAGACCGGGTCCGGGATCAGGTTCGGACGGCCCGAGATACCGTCCTGATTGCAGTCCATCCCGTCTGCGCGCTCGAGCAACGCGTCCTCTGCGATCGCCTCGAGGAGGCCCATGCCCACGAGCGGGCGCGCGACGCGGACCGAGTAGCTCGCGATCGGCCCTGCGGAGAGCCCGTCGAGGCGGAACGTGGGCTTTCGCAGGACGTACGGCGTGCCATCGGGGAACTGCCCGGGCTCCTCGTTATAGGCCACGGTGGCCGTACCCTCGCTTTCGACCCCGCCCTGCGCCTTGTCCTGCAGCTGCCGGCCATAGCTCGGGTCGGCGGCGGGCCCGCCGTCCGCGTTCGCGCCTGCGCCGAACAGCTTCACGACGGCGGTCTCCATCGCCTCGCCGGGCTCGGGCGGGGCGCCGCGACCGTTGTTGATATGGCAGCCCACGCACGCCGCCTGGTTCGAGAGCGGCCCCGCCTTGCCCGCGTGCTCGTCGAAGACGGGGTTACCGCTTTCGCTGTGCTCGCCGGTGGCAAAATCCGTATGGAACAGGCGGCGCCCCTCGAGGAAGGGCTGGATAGAGCTCTCCTGGATGTTGAGCGCCATCTGCTCGTAATAGAGATGAGGCTCCTCGTAGATGTACGGTATCGTCCCGTCGCCGCCCGACAGGGCCGCCTCGTTCGGCTCGTTGAACGGCGTCAGCTCGCCGCTGCTGACGCGGTAGCGGAACGTGTCGCTGTAATAGCTCGTCCTCCCCTCGACGGTGCCCGCGTCAAGGAACACGCCGAACTCGAACTCCAGCAGATCTCCCGCGCGGATCTCCCTGCTGTCCCTGGCGTTGCGATCCACGACGAACTCCCAGTGGGTGCTCGTGATGCGCTCCATGCCGTTGTTCGAGTCGAACACGTTGCCCTCGCCCGAATACCAGCAGCGGAAGTTGATGGTCTGGTTGAGCGATGCGCTGGCTTTGGGGAGCCAGGTGAACTTGACGGTGCTGCCGCCCGCCGGGATCGTGTCCTCGACGATGAACTTGTAGCTCCGGTTCTCGAAATAGCGCGGCTGGTACGGGCTGAACTCTTCCTCTTTCTCGTGGCGCCCGCGCACGCGCCCTGCGGCCTCGAGCGTGATCGTCCCATCGGCGGCCGTCGTGGTGATCGGCTTGCCCGCCGTCGCCGAGGGGAACAGCGGGGAGATCTCGCCGTCCACGCCGGAGCACTCGCCGGGATCGACCGCGCCGCCGTCGCAGGCCGGCGCGGGCGGCGCTCCCGCGGAGAAATAAGCGAAGATCGCCTCGATGTCGGCCGTCGCGATCTGCTGCTCGCCGAAGGCCGGCATGCGCGCGTCCTCCGTGCGCCCCGTGCGCACCTGCGCCGTGAATTCTTCCAGGGTGCCCTCGAAGGCGAACAGATCGGGAAACCCGCCGGCCGGCTTGCCGTGGGCGCTATGGCACCCGCCGCAATTCAGCGCGAACGCCTGCGGCAGCGCTGGCCCGTCGCTCGTCTCCTCGCAGGGCGGCGCGCCTCCCGGACCGCCCCCGTCGCCCGGCGAGGGCGACTCCGGCGAAGGCGACCCGTGCGAGGGAGACGCGGGCGAAGGGTCGCTCGAGCACCCGAGCTCTGCTGCGCAGGTCACGAGCAGCCCGAGCGCGACATGGAGACCCCCGGACACCAACCGACGTGAGCGGCTTTCGAACATCGCGTTTCGACCTCCGGTGTGAGCCCATCCATCGAGACCGTGAACCGCAGAGCTACCGCAGGATCTCCTCGAGGAGCGCGTTCGGCACGCCGCGGCGATCTTCGCCGAACGACGCGACGCCGAGGTTGTAGTACTGGTTCATGATGGTGAACCACAGATCGCGGAGCTGGCGATCCTGGCCGAGGGGGCCATACGCGACGTGCGCGTCGTTCAGGAAGACGCCGTCGCCGCCCAGGAGGACGATGGGCAGATCGTACGCGTCGTGGTCGTGCGTACGCATCTCGCTCATGTAGACCATCACCGAGTGATCGAGCACGGTTCCATCCCCCTCGGGGATCGCGTCGAGCCGCTGCGCGAGCTGCGCTGTCTTCTGGCCGAGCCAGCAGTTGATCGCCGCGAAATCGAGGTTGCTCTCCTCGACGACCGCGTAGCGCCCGCCCTCGTCCGTGGCGCCCAGGTTGCCGGGGCCGTGCTGGCAGGAGTGATAATGGAGGCTGCTGCCCTCCCTGTACTCGAGTCCCACCTTCGCGCGGACGTCGGCCGGGATGCACCGGTACTCGAACTCGGAGCGCGCGTCGTCGAGCATGTGGGTGATCACGCGCGTCACGTCGCATTGAATGGCCATGACGATGAGATCGATCATGACGTTCGCGTGATCCTCGTGTTTGTACTCGCCGGCTTCCGTGCTGTCGTTCTCGTTGAGCCCCTCCTGCTGCCCCGGCGGCTCGGGGACCACGCCGGGCTGGCTGATCGGGCTGCAGCCCAGGCTCGATGGGGTCATCGTCGACTGGACGCGGGTCACGTTCTTCTCGGTCTCTCGCAGGGCGTCCAGGTACTGCTGGACGATCTTGCGATCGTCCGAGCCGACCCGGCCCATGAGCGAGTTCGCGTCCGCGAGCACCGCGTCGATGACGCTCTTCTCGGTCGCGGCGCGGCGCTCCGCCTCGATCCTGGCCTGCTCGTCGGTCTGCCCTGGCACGGAGGGCGCGCTCGCGGCGCCCGCGTTGATGAGCGCGTCGAACACCGCCTTCGGGTTGACCGAGCGCTTCAGCGGCTCGCTCGGGCTCTTCCAGGAGACGGCCTGATTGTAGGCGTAGCTGCGCCCGTCGAAGAAACCGGGCTTCACCCCGAGCCCCGTCTGCAGCGACGGGATGCGGGTCGCCTGCTCCGGGCCTGCCTTCTGCACGATGAGCTGGTCGACCGAGACGCCGTTGCCCACCCACTCGCCGAGGTCCTGCCCGGCGGCCCTCCCGAGCTCATCGGCGTCCACGCAGGTCGACAGCGCGGCCATGCAGCGCGAGTGGGACGGCTCGAGGAACGCGTTCTGCTGCTTGCTCCACGTGTGGTTGCCGAGGCGGCTTATCATGAGCATCTTCGACTTCACCGGCGCGAAGTGCTCGAGCACCCTCGGCAGCTTGAAATCGGCGCCCCTCAGCGTCTTGCCGAACGCGGGCGCCGTCTCCCACCAGTGGTGGGGCGCCCCGTTCGGGAAGGTGCAGAGCAAGAAGCGCTTCGGCGTGCCGGGCTCCCCGCCGCGCGCGGTGCGCGGCGCGAGGCTCTCGAGAAACGGCAGCGCCAGGCAGACGCCCGCGCCGCGCAACAGGTTCCTGCGTGTCATTCCGCGTTTCATGTGCGCATCGCTCCTTCGTCCCTGGTTCCGTGAGGAAACAACGCCTGCGGCTTCACTTCGTCCCGACCTTCGCCGCGCGGAGGCGGAACGACTCGCTGGTCACCACCTGCTTCACCAGATCCGCGATCGTCCCCTTCTCCCAGCGCGCGGCGATCGCCTCGAGGGCGCCCCTGTCGCCGCCGCTCGGGCGCCGGCGCAACGCATAGGTGAAGAGCTGCTCGGAGGGGCAGATCCCCAGCTGGGGGTCCTTCTGGAGCTCCGGGATGAGGCCCGAGATGTCCTGGAACTTCGCGCCCCCGTACTCGCCAGTCGCGTCGACGGCGTCGCCGTTCGGGTACGCGGTCCGGTAGGCGCCTATCGCGTCGAAGTTCTCGAGGCTCAGCCCGATGGGATCGAGGACATCGTGGCAGCCCGCGCAGTCGGGCGACTCGCGGTGCTTCTCGAGCTTCTCGCGGACGTTGTCGACGGCGCCCGTGTCGCCTCCCGCGGCCTCGAGCTCCGGGATATCCACGCCGGCGGGAGGGGCCAGCTCGGCGCAGTAGAGCTGCGCCAGGATCGTCTTCGCGCGGGACGTGGGGGAGGTCCGATCGGCGCGGGAAGACAGCGTGAGGAACGCGGGGAGCGTGAGGAACCCGGCGCGCTCGGCCTCGGGGTCGTTCGCGTAGAGCGGCGCGAGCAGCGGGCTCTCCGGGTGGGGCGCCGTGAGGAACTCGGACCACGGCCGCTCGCCGGTCGTGAAGCCGGTGAAATAGGCGTTGGCCTGGTCGATCATCGCGCCCTTCATCTCGTCGTTCCAGCCCGGGAACATCGCTGTGTCGACGCTGTGGCTCGGGAGCGTGCGGGTCCCGAGCCACTGCCCGAAGAAGTTCTGGAAGAACGCGGCGCTCTTCGGGTCGGCCAGCATGCGGTCCACCTGCTCCCGGAGCTCGTCCTCGGTGGCCAGCGCATCGCCCTCTGCGGCGTCGAAGAGCTCCTCGTCCGGGAGCGAGCTCCAGAGGAGGTACGAGAGGCGCGACGCGATCTCATGGCCGCCGAGGGCGCCCGGCGATCGCTTCGAGTCGGGGCCGACCTCGATCCGCAGGAAGAAATTCGGGGACGTCAGCAGGCTCCGGACGACGTGCTGCACCGCCTCGACGGGGGACATCTCGAGGGTGGTGACCGCGTCGTCGTACTGCGCCGCGTACCGGTCGACCTCCGCCGCCTCGAGCGGGCGCCGGAAGGCGCGCAGCCCGAAGCGCTCGATGATCTCGCGCGCGCACGCGTCGTCCGCGCCCGCGCCCTCCGCCGGGTCGCACACGAGGATCTGGGCGCGCTGCGCCTCGTTCGAGAACGCGTCGGCCGCCAGGTTCTTGGCGGCGTCGTAATACCCCTGGACGAGGACCTGCGAGAGGCTCGAGAGCGCGCTGGCGTTCGCGTCGAAGCCCTTCGCGCCGGAGGCCGGGAACCCGTCCGCCGGCCGCAGGCGCGTGCCCAGGAGGTGGGCGACGGTGTTGTTGTACTCCGATGCTGTCATGTGGTGCAAAGGCATCCCGCCTGGCGCGACGGCGGCGTCGTCTCCCGGTTCCTGCCCCGGAGCGTCATCACCTCCGAGGATGCCAGTGCACGAGACGCTCAAGAGACATCCCCCGGCGACGAGCCAGGGACTCGCGAACACTCGGTCAAGTCGGCACATCATGGTCGGCTCCCGCGTGTGGAATCAGCACTCTCCCCCTCGTCGCCGGAGCGCGCGCCTTTCGTGATCGAATCGACCGCACACCCGCGCTACGATCAGCCTGTGTCGTGCGCGCGGAAGACTACGATGATGGTGCTGCTCCTCGGCCTGTCCGGATGTGGGGCAGATATGGATATTGCGGTGGGCCGTATGACTCCGACGTCGGTTGTGGGCGGCGGCGGGGAAGGTGGTCGTGGCAGCGGGGAAGGGGGGCGTGGTGGTGGGGCGCTGAGCGGCGGTGAGGCGGGAAGCGGCGGGGAGGGGGGCAGCGGCGAGGCGGGCGGTGGCGGGGAGGGGGGCAGCGGCGCGGCCCCCTGCGATGCGCTGCCGTCGCTGGCTCATCGGTACACGTTCGACGGGGTGGGGGCGGTCGTCGCCGATACGGTCGGCGGCGCCGACGGCGAGATCTTCGGCGGCGCGAGCCTCGACGGCGGAGGGGGGCTCACCCTCGACGGAGAGGACGACTACGTCGATCTGCCCGCGGGTCTCCTCTCGGGGCTCCGCGACGTCACCGTCATGGTCTGGGTCGCCCGCAACGGCGGAGGGGCGTACCTGCGCGTCGTCGACTTCGGCATCGGCAGCACAGGTGAGAATCCCGTTGAAGGCGACTCGAGCGTGGGGCGGTCCTACCTCGTCATCACCCCCTCGACGGGCTTCGACCCGCCGGGCATCGCCGCGCTCGCGAGCGACAGCGGCGCCGCGGGTCAGGTGCAGGTCACCACCGCGCCCACGCTCGATGACGCCGAGATCCATCAGCTCGCCGCGGTCTTCGACGGCGCGGCAGGGACCCTTTCGCTCTACCTCGACGGTGCGCTGCTCGGCAGCACGCCGGTCGGCTTTCCGCTCTCGGCGATAAAGGACGCGAACAACTGGCTCGGGCGGTCCCAGTTCGATCAGGATCCGTATTTCGGAGGGCGTTACGACGAGCTGCGCCTCTACCGCGGGGCGCTGGCCGGCTGCGCGATCGAGGCCGCGTGGCGCGCCGGCCCGGAGTTGCCCTGAGGCTCAGAAGGCGAGAGCGAGACCGAGGCGCGCGCTGAGGCCCACGGCCGGGGGGCGGTAGACGATGCCGTCGAGGTTCTCGACGACGAAGCGCGGCCGCCTCAGCGGGACGACGGCGTGCAGCGCGCCCTCGACGCTCACGGGAGCGGCGATGCGCCATTCGAGCAGCGTCCCGAGCCCGGCCGCGAAGATCGGCGTCGTGAGGGTGAAGGGCTCGTCGACGTCCCGCCCCCTGGAGCGGAGCCAGTGCTGGCGGCCGAGCGCGCAGGCGTAGACGCGGATGGGGCGCTCGAGCGGGAGCGCGCACGCGTCGACCTCGAGGAACCAGAGCCGGAATTCGGCGCCTGCAGCCTGCCCCGCGATGTGGCTCGAGCTCGACGGCACCACGCCGGCCGCGCCGTCCACGCGGAACCAGCCGCTGCGGATCCCGCCGCCCGCGGCGAGCCCGACGCCGATCGTCGGGACGAGCGCCTGCTCGATCTGCGCGCTCACCCAGAGCGCTCCCTCCACGTCGCGCTCGTTCGCGGCGGACGGCCGCGCCGCCGCGGGAGGTGGGCGGCGCGGCGCGGGAGGCGGCGGGCGCGGCGCGCTGGCGGCGGGGGCGGCGATCGCCTGGGGCGGCGCGGGCTGCGCGGCGGCGCTCCGCGCGACCGCGTCGGGATCGATCGACATCGCGACGATCAGCGCCGCTGCCCGCGACATGGACGCGCAGTCGTCGCCACGGATCACCCGCTCGCCCGGCGCCGGCGCGCGGATGCGCAGGTCGAGCCTGTAGCGCTCGTGGCGCTCGCGAGCGATCGCGATCTCGACCTCGATCGGCTGGCGCTGCTCCGACGTCCCCAGCAGCCGGGCGATCTCGCTCCGGACCTCGTCGACCGGCGGGCACCCCGCCGGCGCTTCCCAGCGGAGATCGATGGTGCGCGGCTCGGCGGGCGCCGCGAGCGCGCGCGCGGGCAGGAGCCCTGCCGCGGCGATCAGCGCCGGAACGATCGACGGCGCATGCGCCCACCTCGAGACGTGCACCCGCGCACTCTACTCCTCCTGTTCCTCCTGTCCGCACGCGGCGCGCACGCGCGTCGCGAGCGGCGAGCCCGGGCTCTTCGCGAGCAGCCTCGCCGCGATCGCCCTGCCGGACGGCGCGCGGCCGGAGCGGCAGAGCGCGATCGCGCGCGACGCCTCGCGCTCGGTCGACAGCACGCCCCGCGGGTACCGGCTGGCGTGCTCGTCGAGCTTCGAGAGCGCCTGCGCGAACTGGCCCGCCTGCAGCGCCTGCTGCGCGTCGCGGAGCAGCGCGATCTCCGCGTCGAGCCCCTCGGAGCCCTGCCTCGCGGCGGCCGCCGCCCGGGGCGCGCGCGACGCCGTCGTGCGCGCCGCGGCGGCCGCCGGGGGCGCGGCGCTCGGCTCGGCGGGCGCGCCGGACGCCTCGGGAGCGTCGGCCTTGCTGGAGGCGCTCGCCTCGGCGGACGCAGGCGTCCCGTCGCTCGGGGCGCTGGAGGGCGCGGCGGCGCGCGCCGCTCGGGGCGCCTCGGCAGCGCTCTCCGCCGCCTCCTGCGCGCGTTGCGCACCGGGCGCCTCGCCCGGTGTCGGGAAGTAGAGCGCGGCCCCCGTCGCGAGGCTCACGACCAGCGCCGCCAGCCCGATCTTCATCGGGGCGCCGAGCAGCGTGATGGCCGCGCCTTTCGCGACCGCGGTGCTCGCGCCCGCGGCCATGCTCGCGGCGGCGGGGCCGACCGCGTGCGCGGCCGCGCCGGCGCTCGCGGAGCCGGCGGCTCCGGCGCTCTCGGCGCCCGCGGCCACGGCCGTGGCCGCCGTCCCTGCGAGGCCGAGCCTCGCCCACACGGCCGCGCGCGTGCGACGTCTGTCGTCGTCGGTCGGCTCGTCCTCGTCACGAAGGGCGTTCAGGAGCGCTCGCTCCCCGGTCCCCAGCTCATCCATTGCGGCCTCCTCGGATCCTGGCGTGGTGGCGGTGCACCGCGTCGGAAAACGCCTGTCGAGCGGCCCTCAGCCGCGCATACACGGTGTTGACGTTCACCCCGATGCCCCGCGCGATCTCCGCCGCCGGCATCTCTTCCAGCTCGGCGAGGAGGAGCACCACGCGCTTCTCCTCGTCGAGCGACGAGAGCAGCTCGTGCGCGACGCGCGCGGCCTCGGCCCTCGTCATGGCCTCGTAGGGGCTGAGGTTGCTCGGCCCCGCGAGCAGCTCGGGATCCACGGTCTCTCCTGTCCCGCGGTGGGCGGGGCTCTTGCGGCGCAGCGATCTCCGGTGCGTCTGCACGACGTTCACGACGATCCCGAAGACCCACGTCTTCAGCGACGAGCGGCCCAGGAACTCCGGGAGCCGCCGGTGCACGACGACGAACACCTCCTGGCACACGTCCTCGTGCGCCGAGGCGCCCACGCCGAGCCGGCGCACGCTCCGCCAGACGAAGGGGAACATCTCCTCGTACACCTCGGCGAAGTCGAGCGGCGCGGCCTGCACGCCGGCCGCGGGGACGGCGGCCACCGCGCCGGCGGGCGGAGGCGTCGAGGGAGCGACCGCCGCGCGGGCCGTCACGGGCTGCGCTCCTCCTCGCAGGGCAGCGAGACGGTGAGCTCGCCGAGCGCGGTGAGCTCACCGCTCGCGCCGAGCAGGTTCACGTCGGGGATCGCGTCGGTCCTCCCGGAGAACCAGGCGCGCCTGAAGACGTCGGGGTCCGATTCGAGGAGTGGAACCGCTTCTCGCATGGTCGCCGCCTGCGCTTCGAGCGACCGATCGTCGCTCGTCTCCTGGATATTTCCAGTGCCGCCGCCCCCGGTCGCGTCTGGGGGGAGCGTTTCCTCCACACATGCCACGGAGAAGCGGATCCCGAGCAGGGGGCTGATACCGCAGCGGAGGGCTTGGCGAGCTCGGCGCATGGATCGAGGGGCTGGTGACCGGAGCCGCCGCGTTCCGTGAAGAAAAGTGGAGGGACGGGGGGCGACGTTCATCGGGCGGTCGTCGATGGGCTGGCGCTTTACGGCTCGCGGGCGGATCATCCGCTGCGGCGCACCGCGACCGACAGCGCGCACCTCCGCGCGCTTGACGGCCGCGAGGAGCGCATCGAGGAAGACCGGATGACACCCCCTCGCTGGCTTGCCGCGCTCGCGGCGCTCACCGTTCCACTGGCGGTCTCGGCGACGGCCTTGACCCAGGGCGACGCTCCCCTCCCGCCGCCTCCTCCTCCAGAGCCGCTCCCGTCTGCCTCCGCGCAGCCAGCACCCCCGCCATCTCCTGCGCCGACACCGGTGCAGCCTGCGCCCGCGCCCGCGCCCGCGCCCGCGCCCGCGCCGACACCGGTGCAGCCGGCACCCGCGCCGACACCGGCGCAGCCGGCACCCGCGCCGACACCGGCGCAGCCGGCGCCCGCGCCGACACCCGTGCAGCCGGCGCCCGCGCCGACACCCGTGCAGCCGGCGCCCGCGCCGACACCCGTGCAGCCGGCGCCCGCGCCGACACCGGTGCAGCCCGCACCTGCGCCCGCACCCGCGCCAGCGCCGATTCCGGTGCAGCCCGCGCCTGCGCCTGCGCCCGCTCCCATGCCGTTCCCGCCGCCATCTCCCACGCCGGTGCCGCCTGCGCCGCGGCCTGCGCCCGCGCCGCGGTCCGCGCCAGCGCCTGCACCGCCGCCCGCGCCCGCGCCGCGGTCCGCGCCAGCGCCTGCACCGCCGCCCGCGCCGCGGGCCGCGCCGGCCGCGGCCACGCCCGCTCCGGAGCCGCCCGCGCCGGTTCCGCCCGCTCCCGAGGAGCAACCGAAGGAGCCCGAGGACGACGAGAAGGACGGGATGCGCTTTCGTTTCGGTACGACGCTCGGCGGCGGGATCATCGAGTCACCCACGGGCGCGGGGGCCGTCTTCGCGCTCTCGGGCCGGCTCGGTGTCCAGGTCAACCACTATTTCGGGATATACTACCAGAACACACCGATGGTGACGCTCACCCCCGAGAGCACCGAGAACAGCGCTGGATTCGAGGCGGGGTTCATCGACTACAACTCGGTGCTCGCGGGCTTCACGCTGTTCCACTTCCTCGATCTCGGCGCGGGACCGTCCATGGATTACGTGGCCGTCGCGACCTGCGGCGCGGAGGTCCCGGAGGGCGGCATCCCGCTCCCGAGCGCCGGCTGTGAGAGCACGGCGGCCTGGTACCCTGGCGCTCACGCGCGGGGCGCGCTGATCCTCGGCGGCCTCGCCGGGAGCGGCGCGCGCCGGAGCGGCTTCGCCATCAGCGCGGATCTCCACCCGGTGTTCCTGCCAGAGGGGACGACATTCACCTTCACGCTGGGCCTCGGCAGCGAGTGGTACTGAGACGAACGGCGCGCCGGAGCGCGGCGCGCCGCCTCGCCGGGCGAGCCGCTCCGCTCGCCCGGCGCTCCGGGCAGCGGCGGGCAGCGGTGTGCCCGTCCGCTGGCTGAGCGCCCTTCGAGTGGAACCTTCGTTCCCCAGGTCAAGAGAGTTCCTCGCAAATACGCCGGGTCGCAAGGGGGCCCTGCCTCACGACTGCGCGGCGGTCGGCGCCAGCGCCTCTGTGGCGCGCCACCCGCCGTGAGCCGCGATACCCCGACCCTGCGTTCGCGGTTCGCGAGGGTTGCTGTGTGGCGACCCGATGGACTACAATCCCATTGTCGGGGCGATTGTTGGCGGGACGCCGCACCGGAGAGCTGGGCGCCACGATCGTCCTGCGGCAGCGGCAAGCGACAGCAGGAGAGCGCCAGCGGCAGAGCGCCACCAAGTAGAGCGCCAGCGATAGAGCGCCAGCGGTAAGCAGGCGGTACGTAGATCGAGCGCGATGCGCGAGCTTTCGAGCTCGGTGGCAGGGAGCGAACGCGCACCCATGGATCCGCTGTTGTGCATGACAAGGTAAAATTACCGAGTATCACGATGCACCATCGCTCACCATGTAGGTCGACAAGGCAGGATGTGTCGCGCGAATCCGGGACGCCATCTGCTGGTCTCTCGGAGGCGCCATCTCTTGCTTACGCTGTGCGGGGGGCATGCCGCTCCTGGGACTCGAGATCGAGCCCTGAGACCGAGGTGCGTGAGGAGCATGTCAAGCGCTCGCCTTCGTGTTTGGCGTGCTCGGCAGCGCCGGCGTGGTCGTGCTGGCCGGCTGCTGGGGGAGCGGCCGTCGGGTGTCGTCACCCTCTCCGGCGTCCCCATTTCGCCAAGCTCCGTGGGACCGCGGGGGCGCCTCCGCGGGGGCGCTTGACAAAGAGGGTTAACCATCGGCTACGCTCCCTACCCATGATGACCGGGAGGGCATGAGCCTGGTGGAAACGAGCTGCAGGCGCTCCACGGGGGCACGGCGGTCAGCGGTCGAGCGGGCCGTGGGGCACCTCGCGTGTCGGGCGCGAATCGCAACCCGCTGGGCATCATCGTGGGGGCCACGAAATAACCGCGCGGCTCCTCCGGTTCGGCACGGGGGATTTCGCTCACTCCTCAGGACCCTCGCCGAGCGCGCTTGGCCCGACAGGACCGGAGTTCCGCTTCGCCGGGGGCTCCGATCGACGCGCGCGCCGGCGGCCCTGCTCGCGGCGGCTCTGCTCATCGGGTGCTGTCTTCTGCTGCTCAGCCCGCCTATCACGGCTGGGCCCGTGGCCACGCTCTATGTGTATGCGGTGACACCGCTCCGCGCTCGGGCCCTCGAGCAGAAGATCGAGGAGTCGATGCCCGGCGTCGATGTCACCGTGTTCGGAAAGTTGAGCGATTTCAAAGCCGCGCTCGAGTCGACGCCGCCCGACGCGGCCCTCTCGCCAAAGCCGGTCCTGGCTTCGCTCAATCGGACCGCCGACATCCAGGGCATGAAGGCGGGGAGCGACGCGGAGCAGTACCTCCTGGTCTCGACGAGGGCGTTGACCAAGGAGATGCTCTCCGGTCTCAGATACGGGATCGTCGATCTGGTCGAACGGAAATCGCTCCCTAAGTTCGTGGCCGGGCTGCTGGGTGTGAGCACCGCGCCTGAGGTCCAGCGCGTCACGAAGATCGAAGATCTTTTGCAGCTGCTCCAGTTCCAGACGGCTGATGCGGTCCTCCTCCCCGAGCGATTTCGTTCTGACTTCGAGTCGAGGAGCAAGATGACGTTCACGATCCTTAGCCTCTCGACGGCGAAGGTCGGGCTGGTGGCGGTCACGTTCCTGGGCGAGCGCCAGACGCTGGAGGGCGCGATCCGGAGGCTTCCGAAACACGTGCTGGCCGATCTGGGGGTTGACGAATGGAAGTAAGGTCGACGCGTCCCCTCTCTCGGCGCTCGCTGCTGCGGGCCTCCGCCCTCGCGGGGCTCGTGCTGTCCCTGAGCTGCTCGTCGGGCCCAGCCACACCCGTGGCCAGCGACCCGGCGCCGACGCTCACGCCGCCGCCTCCGGACGCGAGGCCGGTCATCTCCGTCATCGCCCCCTCGGATCCGCAGCTCGACGACATGCTGAAATCGCTCCGCGTCGAGCTGTCCGGGGAACACCGCGTCATCATCTCGCTGCTGCGCGGCGAGGCGTCGAGCCCCGATCTCGTGGCGCAGATCGTCGCCCGCGATCGCCCGCAGGCAGTGGTGCTTGTCAACAACTCGACCGTGCTCCTGTATCGCGAGTGGGCGCGCACCGTCCCGACCCCGCCGGTCGCGCTGATCCTGATGGCGTCCTTCGCCGAGGAGCTCCAGCGCACCGTCCCCAACTCGGTCGCCATCTCCTACGAGGTGCCGGCGGTCACGGCCATGGTGGGCCTGCGCACGCTGGGCCTCGACGCTCATCGGGTCGGCGTCGTCTACCGCCAGGGCTTCGCGGATCACATCGCGCGACAAGAATCGCTCATGCACGTCGAGAAGCTGACCTTCGTCAAGGAAGAGCTCTCGAACAAGCCACGGGTGCAGGACCTCCGCGCCGCGCTGGTGAACCTCCAGCGGGCGAAGGTCGACGCGATCTGGCTGCCGAACGACAATGGCCTCCTGAGCCCGAGGTTCTTGACCAACGTCTGGCTGCCCTACGTGGACCGGCTCGGCGCGCCGGTGGTCGTGGCCGTCCGTTCGCTCGTGAACGAGCACGCGGAGTTCGGGACGTTCGCTGCCATCCCCGACACCCAGGCGCTCGCGGTGCAAGCGGCGGATGTGCTTTACGAGCTCGCGGACGCCGACTGGAAGCTCCGGTCGTCGGGCGTCCGCCTGCCCATCTCGGTGAAACGCCTGGTCGACGTCAGGCTCGCACGGCGCTTCGGGCTGAATTCCAGTGAGTTCGGCCAGGTTGACTTTCTCATCGGTAGGTGAGCGCGTATCGGGGGGAATGGAGGCGCCGTGCGATTACCTTTCCAACCGGGCACATGGTCACGATGCGACGGGCCAGCTCGAACCATCGAGATCCCGGGCTCGCCCGCCATCTGCTCGTCGCGTGGAGAGCGTCGCGCGCGGTGCTGCCGCCCCTGGAGCGCGCCGTCATGATCCGGGTGCTCGTGATCGATGACGACGAGATCGCTCGCGAGGCGATGCGCGCCGTCCTGGTCAGGGCCGGCTTCGATGTGGTCGAGCTCGCCACGCCCATCGGCGCGACGGCGGTCATCAAGCGAGACAAGATCTCCGTGGTCGCGCTCGACATCAACATGCCGACCATCAACGGCGACAAGCTGGCGAAGCTGCTCCGGGACAACGCGCAGCTCTCGAACCTGGGTATCGTCCTCGTCTCCAGCTGTGATATCGACAAGCTGAGCGCGATCGGCGAGAAGGTCGGCGCCGACGGCATCGTCTCGAAGGCGAAGCTGCACGTGGCGCTGGCGCCGGCGGTCGAGCGCGCGGTGGCCGCGCGCGCCGGGAAGACCAGCCCGCCGCCGCCTTCGTCTGCGGGGTCTTCTGCGGCGTCGTCCTCCTCTAACCCGCCGCCCTCGATGAGGCGTCCAAAGTAGAGTGCATGGCAACCCCGAACACCCACGGCTCGCTCCGCATCAAGCTGCTTCGCCTGATCCTGGGCGCGCTGCTGCTGCTCGGGGGCACCACGCTGCTCGCGAGCGGCGCGCTCATCTATTCGACGGATCGCGCGGTCCAGGCCAAGCGTGAGCAGGAGCTCCTGAGCGGCCTGGAAGAGAAGGCGCGCCTGCTCGGCTTCAACCAGGCGCTGGCCCTGCGCAGCCTGGTGGCTGACAACCTCTTCGGGGATGTCAAGGCGCTCATTCACCAGACCGTCTCGGAGAACAACGACATCGCCTACGGGGTGTTCTTCGACGCGGAGAACCGGGTCTGGGCGGCGAGCGGCCTGGCCCGGGCGCCCGCCTCGAAGGACGCGCCCGGCCCGGCGGCGCCGAACTACACAGCGGCGGACCTGGAGTCGCTCGGGATCAGCACCGCGCACCAGTCCCGGCTCGTGCTGCGGCGGCGGCAGAACCCCCTGGGCGGAGAGGACGTCCTCGAGGTCGCGGCCCCGGTCATCTCGGAGGGGGCCCACGCCGGGAGCGTGATCTACGGCGTCAGCACGAGGAGCGTCGCCGAGCGCATGGTCCAGGCCCGGGACCTCGCCGCGAACCGGCTCGTGACCACGCTCGGCCTGATCGTGGCGCTGATCCTCGGCAGCGGGGCGGCCAGCTATTTCCTCGTCAAGCGGGTCGCCGTCCACATCACCGAGCCGCTGCTCGCGCTGCGCACGGCGGCGGGGGCCATCGCCACCGGGCTCCGCTCGAGCGCACCGCCGACCGAATCGCCCATCGTGGATCGGAAGAAGTGGGAGCGCGTGCAGATCACGAGCGGCGATGAGCTCGAGCTGCTCGGATCGGCCTTCAACAGCATGGTCGAGGCGAACGAGCAGGCGTTCGAGGAGCTGCGCGTGAAGACCGAGCAGGCGCTCGAGGCGTCGCGGATGAAGAGCGAGTTCCTCGCCAACATGAGCCACGAGATCCGGACGCCGATGAACGGGATCCTCGGGGTCATCCGGCTCATGCAGAACCAGTCGCTCGACGGCAAGATGCGGCGTTACGTGGAGACCGTCGACGCCTCCGCCAACACGTTGATGTCGATCATCAACGACGTGCTCGACTTCTCGAAGCTCGAGGCCGGCAAGTACGTGGCGCAGCACGTCTCCTACGATCTGCGCCTCGTCATCCAGGAGGTCGCGGAGCTGATGGCGAGCCAGGCGCACGAGAAGGGCCTCGAGCTCGTGTACCGCGTCGAGCGCCGCGTCCCCACGGGCATCGTGGGCGATCCCGACCGGTTCCGCCAGGTGCTCACCAACCTGGTCGGCAACGCGATCAAGTTCACCGAGCGCGGAGAGGTGCTGATCGACGCCTCGATCTCTCAGCAGGACAAGGCCACGGCGCTCATCAAGCTCGCCGTGGTGGACACCGGCCCCGGCATCGCGCCCGACGATCAGAAGAAGCTCTTCGCGGCCTTCTCGCAGGTGGACGGCTCGCTGGTCCGCAAGCACGGCGGCACGGGCCTCGGGCTCGCGATCAGCAAGCGCCTCGTCGAGGTCATGGGCGGCGAGGTCGGCCTCGACAGCACGCCGGGGCAGGGCAGCCGGTTCTGGTTCACGATCCGGGTCGGCGTCACGGCCGGCGGCGAGCAGATCCGCTCCGCCGAGTGGGCGAGCGGGCGCCGCGCGCTCGTGGTGGAGATCAGCAGGAGCTGGCGCGACGTCGTGGTGGAGCACCTGGTGGCGTGGGGCTTCGACGCCGAGTCCGCGACCTCCGGCAGGGACGCGATCAACCGGCTCGAGCTCGCGGTGCTGGAGAAGCGGCCGTTCAGCGCCGCCGTCGTCGGTGTCCAGATGGACGACCTCGGCCTCGAGGAGTTCCTCAGGACGATCCAGTCGGTCCCGGCGCTGCAGACGTTGCCCGTGGTGGCGCTCTATCACATGGGATCGAGCGTGACGTTGAGCGGGATGGACTCCAGCATGGTCACGCAGCTCCCCAAGCCGCTCCGCGTCTCCGAGCTGTACAACACGCTGCAGAGCGCGCTCACGGGCGCCTCGACCCCGCCGCCTAGCAAGCCCGGCGCGGAGCCGGGTAAGATCGCGAGCAAGCTCCCCGTGCTGGTCGTCGATGACAACGAGATCAACCGCTACGTGGCGATGGAGCAGGTCGAGCAGCTGGGTCTGCGCGTGGAGACCGCGTGCAACGGCCAGGAGGCTCTCGAGTGCGTCAAGCGAAAGCGGTACGTCGCCGTGCTCATGGATTGCCAGATGCCCGTGATGGACGGGTACACCGCCACCCAGGAGATCCGCGCCTGGGAGCGCTCGAGGAATCGACACACGGTGATCATCGCGCTGACGGCGCACGCGCTCGTCGGCGAGCGGGACCGGGTGCTCGCGGCGGGGATGGACGATTATCTGGCCAAGCCGGTACGCCCTCAATCTTTGCAGAAGACCCTGTGGCGGCACGTGGTCCTGAGCCGGGACGAGCCCCCGTCGTCGCGGTCTCCCTCCGCCCCCGAGCTGGAGGCGGCGCGCGCGCCGGTGCTCGACCCGGAGGTCCCGCGCTCGCGGAAGCTGATCGAGCTCGTCCTCAAGAACGTGCCGGCGCAGCTCGATGGCCTGGAGGCGGTCATCCGGAGCGCCGTGGCTGCAGAGATCAAGGCGAACGCTCACAAGCTGAAGGGCAGCATGCTCTCGATCGGCGCGGCGCGCGTCGCGGAGCTGGCGGAGAAGATGCAGCTCGCCGCAGGTCAAGGCGAGCTGCCGCAGGCGGGCGATATCACGCGGCTACGTGACGAGTTCGACTCCGTGAGCGCTGCCCTGAAGGAGGAGCTCGCCGCGACCGCCAAGGCGACGTGACGATCGCGCCGAATCGACGATGGACGAATGTCTGGAGCCCACTGAACCCGCATGATGCTTGCCTCACTCGAAACCCGGTGGATGGTTGCGCTGGTGATCGCTTCGATCCCCGGTCTCGCATGGGCCCAGCCGACGACCGCGACGGCGCCGGGAGCGCCGAAGGCGGTGGGGGGTGAGCGCCGGAACGACGCGCTCGAGGACGTCGACCTCTTGAGGCTGCTCGACGTCGAGGTGTCCACCGCCACCAAGACGCTGGAGACCCTCGACGACGCGCCCGCCATCATGACGGCGATCACCGCCGAAGAGATCCAGCGCTGGGGATACACGAGCGTCGGCGAGGTGCTGGAGCACGTCGTCGGGTTCTATCTCATCGACGACCACATCCTGCCGAACGCCGGCGTGCAGGGGATGACAGGCGGGCTGGGGGCCGAGAGCGGCGGGATCAAGGTGATGATCAACGGTCGATCGGCGGCGTTCCGGACCACCAGCGGCAACTGGCTGGGCACGGAGCTGATCCCGCTGTCGGCCATCAAGCAGATCGAGATCGTCCGCGGTCCGGCGTCGGCGCTCTATGGCGCCGATGCGTTCCTCGGGGTCGTCAACATCATCACCCTCGATCCGGAGGACATTCCCTTCGTCGACGGCACGGTGCAAGCCGGCGTGACGAGGGACCACCCGCGCGGCCGCTTCGACCTCGTGGGCGGCATGTTCACCGACCGCTTCGAGATGATGCTGACGGCCGCGGGGGAGCTCGACGATCGAAGCGGCCTGGAGATGCCTACCCAGTCCCCGCTTCCCCGCATCCCGCCCTACAACGCGGGGCGCCTGGACGCCCAGAACCTCGAGCGTTTGTCGGGGGTCGTCGGGGCGCGCATCGGGTATCGCCATCCCGAGCGTGGGCACCACCTCAGGCTCAGCGCGTACTGGTCAGGCCTCCGGCGCGGCGGGGATTTTGCGCAATGGGCCCAGCTCACCGGCGGGACGGACGACGAGGGGAACCGTGTCGGCACGGTGATCAGCCTCCAGCAGCGTCGCGTGGCGATCGACGGGCTTTACCAGCTGAACCGGGAGCTCGCGTTCGCGGTGCAAGGGATGTACTTCCAGGGCGGCGTCCTGCCGGACGACCGCGTCGACCTCGCCGGCGGCTGGTACTACATCGAGCGGCGCATGGCGTATCGCGGCGTGGACGCGAGCGTCGAGGCCCGGTGGATGCCGTGGGACCGATTCAACCTGATATTGAATCTGGAGTCCGTCTACGACAAGGAGGACCTGCCGTCCTTCCGCCGGGTCACCAAGGAAACGGGGCAGTCCTTCGGCTCCCCGGAGCGGGAGCAGCAATCGGCCGAGCTTGTCGACATCGGAGCGCTCCTTAGCGCCAACCTCAAGGTGCTCGATCCGTGGCTGAAGGTCACGGGCGGGCTCCGCTACGATCACCACAGCAAGTATGGCAATCAGCTGACCGGTCGGTTCGGGGCGACCTCGCACCTGGGAAAGACGGTCGTGGCCAAGCTGCTGTACGGCAGCGCCTTCAAGGCGCCGTCCCCGTATCTGCTCTTCGCCGAGCCCCTCGTGCCGGGCGACGTGATCGGGAACGAGCGCCTGTCGCCTCAGCTCATCCACACCGTGGACGCGGAGCTGACGTGGAGGCCTGCTGTCTGGGCCTCGGCGAGCACGGGGGTGTCGTACAGCCTCTTGAACGACAAGGCAGAGTTCGTTCCGCGGGGCATCAACAAGACGGCGCTGAACATCGCCAGCCAGAAGTCCTTGATCTGGGCGACCCGCGCCGAGCTGCGGCACGGCGACGCCTTTGGGGGCTACGGGTCGTTCGAGACCGTGCATTCCACCCGGGACTCCGGCCAGGTGGGGTACCAGGCGGATCTGGTCGGCTCGTCGATGGTCGCGTACCCGCGCTGGATCGCCCGCGCCGGCGCCTATGTGAAGCTGCCGTCGCCGAGCTCCGTGCCGCTGGAGCTCTCGACGCAAGGGATCCTCGTCGGGCCCCGGCAGTCCGCGGAGGCGAGCACCCTGGAGGCCGGCGGCGCGTTCGAGCTGCCCACGTACCTCAGGTGGAACGCCAGCCTGGTCGCGCGCAACCTGTGGATCATCCCGGGGCACGAGACGACCCTGGCCGTGCGCGCCAAGAACATCCTCGGCACCTTCGGCCCGGATCCCGGCTTCTCGGGCTTCGAGTACCCGCTCGCGCCGCGCGAGATCTTCTTCGAGCTACGACACCGCTATTGAGCGGCGGTCACCCGCTTCGGATACGGGCCCATCTCGACGTTTTCGGTGCTCAGCGCACAGGAGTGCGCTTCCGCGCCGAAAACGCCGATCTGGACCCGTCTCCTGTGCGGGTGACCGCCGCTCTGCGACGCTCGTACTAGGCTCAGCTGAAAACCGCTCTAACAAGCTGCAGCGCTCTAGATCATTGCTGGACCACACACTTGGCGTCGAAGGGGTCGAGATCGCGGAATTTGTCGCCTTCGATGGTCCACGTTTGCATGATGTGATTCTGGCTCGCCCCGTAGGAGTCGAACTCGTATTCGGCGGCTGCGCCGATGTAGCGGAGCGGGGTCCCCGCGCGGAGCCTGGCCATCGCGGTGTTCAGATCCCACCACAAGGCGACGTCGTTCTTGGGGTCGTTGAGCTCGAGGATCTTCTGCCGCAGCTCATGTCCGGACGTGATGATCTGCCCGGTGGTCGCGTAGCCGTACACGAGGCCCATCGCGATGAGGACGACGCCGTCGTAATAGAAGTGCGCTGCGGGGAACGGCACCTCGCGGTTCCACCGGCGGGAGAAGTGATAGGTGAAGGCCGTGGTGTTCCAGTTCGTGCAATCGAGCTTCTCCCCGGTTTCGTCCTTGGGGGTGCACTCGCTCCGCAGGCTGAGGGAGGGCGAGATCCCGTAGGAGTCATCGAGCGCGCCTTGAGGGATGTTGGCGAGGAACACCTCGGTGTGCAACGCAGGCCCGAGGAGCCACCTGCCCGGACGCCCGTGGACGGTCCATTCGGTCACGATGGTCGAGGCGGCGGCGGGATAGGCGGCCAGCAGCGTGCGGCCGGCCGGCGCCCGCTCCGTCTCGTCGTCCAGGTAGAAGGCGGCTCTGATCTTGTCCTTGTACGTCTCGCCCGGCTTGAACGTCACCGAGGGGAGGATCCTGCCCTGGAGCGCCGCGAAATGGGTCGTGAACTCGGTGCTGACGGCTGTGTTGTAGTCGTCCCGCGCGGAGAGGCTATTGGCGGTGCGGACACCCTCGCTGACGATGTGTTTCGCGAGCGCGCAGCCGATGCCGAACGGGGAAGGGGCGAGCCTCATCCTGCCGCCCACGTCCTCACGGCGCGCGATGGAGGGCGCGGCATAACCCGTCAGCATGTGGAGGATGTCCTCCTTCTTCACCTCGATCGCGATGTCGCGGGCGAGCTCGTTCTCTTCGGGCCCTACCAGGTAACGGACATCATCCGTGTAGATCAGCGAGAGCAGCTGGTCGAGCCCGCGGTCCTGGGTCGAGTGGCTGTCTCGGCTCACGATGTCGAACGGCCTCCCTTCGAGCCCGCCCGCGGCGTTCAGGTCTTGGACCGCGAGCAACATGGCTTGCTCGAGGTTGCGGCCGATGGCCGACTCGCCCCCGGAGAAGGGGAGGAGGGCTCCGATTCTGATGGCGTTCTCGGGCTCATCGGGCTCATCGGGCGCCGTCGACGAGCAGGACGTCGAGAGCAGGGACGCGAGTCCCACAATCAGCCCGGTCTCCATACAGCGCATGCGTCGCCTGCGAGCGCCCAGCCACGCGCCGGCTCGATGGAGGCAGTCCCGAACGGTAGGCATCGCAGTGTACATGGTTGTCCTTCGAGACGATGACATCGCATTGAGGACGGAGCTGTCAAGGGCCGTGGGTGCGATGCGCACCACAAGGTTTGCTGTTTGCGTTCTGCGATCGATGCCCGTCGAACGCGGCTGTCGAAGCAGGCACCTTCCGACCCGAAGACCGCGCAGGTCCTCCCGGCGCTGGCCGGCGCGCCCGCCGCGCTGAGCGAGTGCGAGGCTTTCTCGTGACGCGCTGGCGCCGCGCCCGCACAACCCTGCGGCGACGCGACGCGGAGGGCGCGCTCGCCGGGGGCGACGCTGCGAAGCGCGACGCGCGGCTCGCGGGCGTCGATGTATGCGTGGGCGTCGAGGCGGGCCTCGCGCGTGTTCCGGGCCGAACTCGCGCCCATCGCCTGCGGTGGCGCCATCGCCGCGCCGCTGCCGGAGGCGGCGCTCGCGGCGCTGCGGTGCGACATGTGCTGGGTGCTGCTCGGCCTCACGCTCACCACCCGGCTCGCGCTCACCGGGCGACCGAGCCACCCAACGACGGGCAGCACCTTCTCGCGTTCGCCAAGGTGCCGCTCTGCAACGTCTACCACGGCGAGCTCGGCCGGCTGCCAGAGCCCTGGTGGACCAGCGGCCGTGGCGCCGCGCTCGTCGGCCTGCGCGGGCTGTCGGCAGTCGGCCTGCTCCGCCACGCCCGCGTCGACGGCCCGCGCTCCTGCGCGACTTCCTTGGCCGATGCGTCCCGCGCTGCAGCGTCGCGCGGCGCTGCCCACCGCACAGCACCCGTGCCGTAGAGCGAGCCTCCTCGATCGCGTGTCGCGCGGATCCGCTCAACGGATCTCGGGAGCGCGTCGTGCTGTAGGGTCATAGCATCCGGAGGAGCCGAGACGGTGTCAAGGTGAGCGCACGGCGGCTGGTACGCGCCGGCACGCGCTGGCACGCTGGGTTGCGCTTCGGTCGCGGCGTCGTTTGAGGTGACGCGGAAGTCGCGACCTGGCCGCGGCGTCGTTTGGGAGGCGGTGCCGAGGTCGTAGGCATCGCCCACGATAGGGAGCAGGGTCGCGGCGCCGTGGGCTTCGCGACCCACGGGCGTCGCGCGCCGTTGTTGCGCCTCGCTCAGCGACGCGCGCGCAGATCGGGGGCGATGAACTCTCCGAGCGCATCCACGAACGCGCCGAAGCCGCGCGGGCAGCACCGGATGAGGACCTCGATATCCACGGATTTCGCGATCTGTCCGTATGCACGGGCTCGGTCCTCGACACCAGGGTAACTGGAGAGCACAGCTTCGAGCATCGTCTTGGGGTCGTGTTCGGACTCGGGGCTTCTCGAGAGCCCACTCGCGGGACCTCGGCCGAAGGCGCGGCGGAAAGCACCGGAATCGGCGAGCAGCCAAGCTTCGAGCTCCTCGACACAGATCCCGACGGCAGCCCCGCTCGTGCCGTGGACGCGGAGCGCATCGAGGATCGTCTCACGATCGCGCAGCGGCGCGTCCTCCCGGTCCCGATCCCATACCGCGACGATGAGCGTCTCGGGGCTCCGTCGTCGCGACTTCTGGATCGCCGAGAGCACCTTCCATCCCTTGATGCTCAGCTTGCGGCGCCGCTCGCCGTCATCGAGCTTGACCTCGTCGCGGATACGGCTTTGCAAGCGGTGCGCGACGATCCTCTCTACAGGGAGGGCCTCGTCGAGCGCAGCTTCGGTCATGCCTGGCGCGCGTGCCAGCGCCTTGCGTACGAGCGGCACGAGCGCGCCGCCCTCGGCCGGCTCTCGTTCTTCCGGGCGGCCATCGCGGCGCGCTGTCCGTGCATCGGTGGGTCCCTCTACCCACAGCTCCATCCGCAGGGTCACGGCCGAGCGTCGCTCCCGACGATGTACTCCTCCCCCTCGTTGACCCAGATCTCCCCGGGGCCCTGGTAGTCGAGCAGCGCCTCGATCCCGGAAGGCTTCATGAAAGGCGTGACCGTGGTCGCGCCGTCGTCGCCTCGCTGGACGACGCGGATCCCCTGCGGCTCGATCAGGTTGAGCAGCATCGGCGAGTGCGTGGTGAGGATGACCTGCGTGGCTGCGCCGCCGTGGGCCCCCGTGCTCATGTCGCGGAAGAGCCCTACCAGCTTGCGCAGCATGCCGGGGTGCAGCCCCGTCTCTGGCTCTTCGACCAGGAGCAACGGGGCGGGATCCGGGCCGAGCACCAGATAGAGATATCCGAGATAGAGGAGCACCCCATGGGAGACCGAGCGGCTCGGGATCCGTGTGCCGGACCGGATAACGAGCTCGATCTCGTTCACCGGCGCCGCGCCGTGGTCCGCACGCCTTTGCTTGATGTCGATGCGCTTGACCTGGGGCATCGCTCTCGTGAGCGCATCCTCGATACGCTCCAGGATGTCTCGGCCGCGGAGCAGAAGGTCGGCGATCACGTTGGCGAGCCCGTCTCCGTGGACTCCCAGGCGCGCAACCCGCTCCTCGCGCGAGGACGCGATCGCATGGGGTACACCGCGATGCAGCGCTTCCGGGCGCAAGGAATAGATGCCAGTGGCGCTTAGCACCGCGAGCAGCGGCTCCGCAGCCTGGAACATCTCGGAGAATCGCTGCCATTCTTTGATTGCCCCGTCCGGAGCAGGGAACCATCGCCGGTTGAGGAGGGGGGCGCCCAGATCCATCCAACCGTGCGGTCCATCGGGTCGGTCGTCGGCCGAAGCGCGGAACGTCAGTTCTTGCCCGGTCCTCTCCGCGCAGGCCGAACCGAGGCGCAGATGCTCGGCCTGGACCTGCACGCCGAAGCGCCCTACATCGACCGCGACATCATAGCTGTACTCGACATTGCCGCTCAGGCCACGCGAGCCGATCCGGATCGGCCCCCCTTTTCCGTTGAACGAATGTGCGTTCATGGCCTCGGGCGTGGGGAAGACGGCTCCCCAGCCATCCGTTGAGCGGCTCGCCGCCGCCCAGGTCAAGAGCGACCTGAGCAGCATCGATTTTCCGGAGTCGTTGGGCCCCACCAGCACCGTCAGCGGCTCGAGCTCGACCGTGGCGTCTCGCACGCAGCCGAAATTCTCGACGTGCAGCTGCTGGATCGGGATCGTAGGTCCGGCGTTCGTCATCGGGCGTCGAGCTTACCGTGGTTCGGGCGCTGCAGGCGTTCTCGCCCGCATCCATCGTGCCCCGGCGCGACCCGCCTCGCCTTGAGCCCGCGCTTCCGCTTCCGCGGACCGTGACCTTGTGCCCCCCGCCCGCCTCCTCGGTGCGCTCCACGGATGCCCCCGCTCGGATTGTGATGGACGCCCGCCGCTGCTCCGCGAAACCTTTGCGGACCGCCCGTGTCCAAGGAGACGTGATGCCCTCCCACCTTCGCTCGCACTTCGCCTTCAACGCCCTCGCCGCCGCGCTCGGGCTCTCCCTCGCGGCCTGCGCCGGGGCGCCTCCGCCCGCGCCGAACGCGCCGGTTTCGCCGGGCGACGGCCGCCCGGCGACCCCGCCGCCGGCGCCGCTCCCGGAGGAAGAGGCCTTCGCCGTCCACGGTACGCTCAAGGACGAGTGGCTCCCGATCCTGAAGCCGGCGCCCTTCGACCCGAAGACCGCGCTGGTCCCCCCGGCGCCGGCCGGCGTGCCCGCCGCGCCGCGCGCCTGCGAGGCGTTCGTGCGGCGCGCCGCTGTCGCGCCGGCGCAGCCCTGCGGCGACGCGCAGGGCGCGCTCGAGGCGGTCGACGCCGCGCTCGCCGAGGACGACGCCGCGAAGCGCGACGCGCGGCTCGCGGGCGTCGAGGCGTGCGCGGGCCTCGAGGCGGGCCTCGCGCGCGCGCTCCGGGCCGAGCTCGCGCCCATCACCTGCGGCGACGCCATCGCCGCGCCGCTCCTCGAAGCGCCGCCCGCCGCGCTCCGGGGCGACCTCTACCAGGTGCTGCTCGGCCTGACGCTCTCCGCCCGGCTCGCGCGCACCGCGACCGAGCCGCCCACGCTGCGGCCGCCCTACGATGTCCAGCGCGTCCTCGCGTTCACCAAGGGGCCGCTCTTCGCGTGGGTGACGGAGCAGGCCCGGGCGATCGAGGATCTCGGGCGGCGCGGCGTCGAGCTTCCGTTCTACGCGAAGGGCATCGTCGCCGTGGAGTCCGGGCGGGCCGACATGCGGCTCGTCGAGGCGGTCCGGTCCGCGCCGCTGCCGGACGCCATGCGGAAGGACGCGGAGCTCGCGAACGTCTATTACGGCGAGCTCGATCAGCTGCTCGATCCCTGGAAGGCGCGCGGCCGTGACGCCGCGCTCGTCGGCCTGCGCGAGCTCTCGTCGGTCGGCGTCCTCCGCGACGCCCGCGTCGACGGCGCGCGCGAGATGCTCTCGCGCCTCTACGGCGGCCGGCGCGTCGACGCGCTGGACGCGCTGGAGCTGCCGCCGCTCGCGGCGGGCGCCGCCCCTTCGTCGGCCGTCGAGCGGCTGGCGGCCCGGCTGCCGACGTACTACGCGGGCCGCCTGATCGCGCCCGAGGCGGCGGCGCGGCCCGAGCTCCTGCGCGTCCTGCTCGGCCGGGGCGTCCCGCTCCAGCACCGCGCGGCGCTGCGCACCGCGCAGCTCTCGCCCGAGTCGAGGCTCCTCTACGCGAGGGCGCGGATCGAGCTCGGCCGGCTTTACTGGCGGGCCGTGGACTTCGATCAGGCGACCGCGCTGCTCGCGGCGTGGCCCAAGGACACCCCGCGCCCCGCCGAGGCGACGGCGCTGCTCGCGGTCGCGCTCGGCCTGCGCAACGGCCCCGAGGACGCGGCGCTCATGATGCGGCGGGCGCCGCTCGCGGGGCTCGGCCTGGGCGAGCTCGCCGCGCTCGACTGGGTGGCCCGCGCGAAGCCCGCCTCGGCGTACGCGGGCATCGCGGCGTACGACGCGGCCGTCATCAAGCAGATCGCCGCCCCGCAGAGCGCCGAGGCGAGCTACTGGTCCGACGTGGCGGCGCGCTTCCGCGAGGCGCAGGCGCTCCTCACGGGGCCGCTCGCGAAGGCGGCGGAGGAGAGGGCGCGGGCGGCCGACGAGATCGCGCGGGCGGCGCGGTAGGGGCGGCGCGCTGGGCGGCGCGCCGCATCGTCCAGGTCGGCTGCTTTGCGAGCCTCCGCCGGTGCCGGCCGCCCTACGTGAAGCGCCGGCGCCGCCAGCTGTCTACGGATCGATGATCCAAGGACCACCCGCGCCGCCCGCGCCGTCGTTGGCGCCAGCGCCGCCCGCGCCGTCGCCGCCCGCGCCGCCGCGGCCACCGGAGCCGGTTCCCGAATCGCCGGGGCCGCCAGCGCCGGCTCCCGTGCCGCCGGCGGCCGCGGCGGTGGCCGCGACGCCGGTGGTCCCGGCGCCGCTGGCCTCGTCGTCACCGGGGGGGGTCGTGCCGTTGCCCGCACCGCCGGCGCCGCCGCCAGGGTCCACGTACGGGCCCGGGTCGATCAGACCGCCGCCGATCGCGGCCAGATCATAGATGAGGTCGGTATCGAAATAGATGCCGATCGGCCTGTAGGCGATGCCAGAGCCCACGACGACGGTCTCTGCTGCATGGGTCTCCCAGTTCCAGCCGACGGTGCTGACGATATCCCAGGTGTATTGCTGGTACACCGGATAGGCCGAGACCCGCGCGAGCGCGGCCGTGGGCACGAACAGGACCGAGGTCGCGTCGAGCGCGACGGTCGCGCTCACGTCGAAGCCGACCGCCCTGGTGATCTGGTCGTCCGACGGCACGCAATCGTCCAGCGGTCCCGGTGTGGGCTGGGCGCCCGCGGACGTGTCGCCGCCCGGCGTGCCCGACGTGGCCGAGGAAGGCTGAGGACCCCAGGTGCCGCCGCCCGGCATGCCCGGCGCGGGCTGATAGCTCCAGCCGCCGCCGCTGCCCGGCATTCCCGTCGAGGGCTGAGGGCTCAACGCGCCAAAGCCGCCCGGCGCGCCCGGGAAAGGCTGGAAGACCCCGAACGGGTCCTCCTCCGCGAGCGCCGGGAAGGGCCAGAGGTTGTTGGGCGCGCGACTGGCCCGTGTGCGCGTCGCGGGCGGGGGGGGCACCCTGGGCGCGGGCGTGGTGGTGATCCCCATGCGCACCGCCGGCGTGACGCTCGCCGACACGGACACGCTGAGGGTCCTCGGGCCGAACCCCTCCGCCACGCGGAGCAGGTGCGCGGCATCCTCCCAGTGGAACGTCTCCGGTAGAACGAGGACGTTCGTGATCGTCATACCGAAACACAGAGCCTGCCGGGCCTGGCCGACCTCGGCTGGTACGGCGCTGTCCGCGCGCTCGGGCACCTCGGACGCCTCGCGCGGGCTCACGCACGTGATGGATGGAACGAGCAGCATCGCGGTGCAGAGCACGAGCTTCACGTCGGGAACGAACATGTGCACTCCCCTGGGTTGTGATCGAAGCAGCGAAGAGACGGAGCCGAGCCGGCGTGTAGAGCGCCGAGGGGCCGATGGTCTCCCTCGGCCTCCCGAAATCATCGCGCAAACGCGGCAAGCACCCTGGATCCGGGGCGCGACCAGCTCGATGTGCATCGAATGCATCTCCAACGACCATGGATGCAAGAAGCGGGGATTGTCCGCGTGGACGCGCAGGTGGCGCCGCGCCCAGGTCCGGCGCAAAGCACGGTGGATGCGTTCACCGCCCGGACTGCCTGATCCCGAGGACCATACCGGAACATGCTCGGTTGCTCGTGTGACCTCGCAGAGCACCTGGCACGACCGCGGGAAGTTGCCCCGGCTCAGCAGAAAAACCGCCATGGCGCCAAGGCCGCCAGGAGGCGAGGGAAGGGCCGTCCCTGCATTTCCCTCCTATTCCCCTGGTTCCTTGGCGTCATGGCGGTTCGCCTCCCGGCCCGACCTCCCGCGGTAGCGCTAGTTGCCTTCGAGCGGTCCGGGGATGTTCCGACCCGGCGCGAGGAGCTGGCTGCCGTTCATCTGCCACACGGCCATCAGGTCCTGTTCGGCATTGCCCCACAACACGTCCGCCATGCCATCGAAGTTGAAATCGGCGACGCCCGACGCGGGCACCCACCCGTCGCCGATCGGTCCAGGGATGTTCGGACCCGGCGCCAGGAGCTGGCTGTCGTTCATCAGCCACACGGCCATCAGGTTCTGTGCGGCGTTATGCCACAGCACGTCCGCCATGCCGTCGAAGTTGACGTCGAGCGCCGTGATGGTGACCCATCCGTCTCCGAACGGTCCGGGGATGTTCGGACCCAGCGCGAGCGGCTCGGTGCCGTTCATCAGCCACACAGCCATCAGGTTCTGTTCAGCATTGTTCCAGAGTATGTCCGCCATGCCGTCGGAGTTGAAGTCGGCCGTTGTCGAGGCGAGCCATCCGTCTCCGAACGGTCCGGGGATGTTCGGACCCGGCGCGAGAAGCTGGGGGCCGTTCATCAGCCACACGGTCGCCAGGTTCTGCCGGGGGTTGTTCAAGACCACGTCACTCATCCCGTCGAAGTTGAAGTCGGCAGCGCTCGTCACGGCCACCCACCCGTCGCCGAGCGGTCCGGGGATGACCGGCCCCGGTGCAAGGAGCTGGCTGCCGTTCATCAGCCAGATAGCCAGCAGGTTCTGTGGGCTGTTGTACCAGAACACGTCCGCCATGCCGTCGTAGTCGAAATCACCAGCCGAAATCGCCTCCCACCCGTCGCCGATCGGTCCGGGGATGTTCGGACCCGGCGCCAGGAGCTGGCTGTCGTTCATCAGCCACACGGCCATCAGGTTCTGTCCGGCGTTGTTCCAGAGCGCGTCCGCCATGCCGTCGCGGTTGAAATCGGCCGGGTAGATGGTCTTCCACCTGTTGCCGTCCAGCCGCTGCGCTGCCACGCCGGGCGATGGACTCTGGTCTTCGGAACGCAGGCCATTGGCTTTGCGCTCGGCGCCATCCGCGCAGGAAAACATGGCGCATATTGCAGGAATTGTGCTCATGAGATTGGCCAACGTGACGAGTCGCATGCCCCTGCCTTCTTTTTGCGTTCGTGCGCAGGCTCCAGGCCGTCGATGCTTGCCAGAATGGCCGAGGCGCGGAGATTGTGCCGTTGCTCCAGCCGCACGCTGCGCGCCGCGGCGGCCACGCAAGCATCTCTCACCTGCGACCACTCGTGCCGGGTGGTGCGCTACGACGACATCATCGAATATGGTGAAGCGCCGTCGACGACGCCACCCGAACCTCGTTGCGCTACGCAGGCACCATCGCGAAGAGCCACGCTTTTTCATGGTCCTGGATGGTCTCGCCCACGTCGCGCAGCCGGTACGTGGGGATGACGAAGAGTGGTGGCCTGTTCTGCATGACGCGCGCAAAGCCAGGCCCGCCGGCGTCAAGAAGCCGTCAAGAGGCGGTCGGGCACCGTCAAGAGATCGTCAACCCGCTCGCAGGCGCGGGGGGAAGGCCGAGCGGCCGGATCCCGCCGTCTTGATACTTTCTTGACGAGGGGCCCCCTCGGTTTGACGGTCCCTTGATCCGCGCGGGACTACGTTCTGTCCCGCTCGGTCGGCGCGGGCGCCGCGGCGCCTGCGGCGTCCGATGGCCCCTGATGAGGTCGCCATGGACATGGTCTACCTGGGACTGACAGTCTCCTGTTTTTTGCTGTTTGCAGGGCTCATCCAGCTCTGTGAAAGGGTCTGAGCGCCATGATCGCGTTCACCTGGATCTCGGGCATCCTCGCCCTGGGTCTCCTGTTTTACCTGATCTTCGCCCTCCTCAAGCCGGAGCGCCTGTCATGACCGCCATCGGCGCGCTTCAACTGGCGCTCTACCTCGCCGTCCTCATCGGCCTCTCCGTCCCGCTCGGCACGTACATGGCGCGGGTCTACCAGGGCGAGCGCGGCCTCATGGCCAGCGTCCTCGGGCCGCTCGAGCGGCTCGTCTACCGCGCCGCGGGCGTGCGTCCCGATCAGGAGATGCGCTGGAAGGACTACGCCTTCGCGGTGCTCGCGTTCAACCTGGCCGGGCTCCTCGTCCTCTATGCCCTCCAGCGGCTCCAGGGCGTCCTGCCGCTGAACCCCGAAGGCATGGCCGGCGTCCGGCCCGATCTCGCGTTCAACACCGCAGCGAGCTTCGCCTCCAACACGAACTGGCAGGCGTACGGCGGCGAGTCGACGCTCAGCTACCTGACGCAGATGGCCGGGCTCACCGTGCAAAACTTCGTGTCCGCCGCGACCGGAATGGCCGTGCTCGTCGCGCTGATCCGCGGGATCACGCGGAAGACGGCGGATACCGTCGGGAGCTTCTGGGTCGATCTCGTCCGGAGCACCCTTTACATCCTCCTGCCGCTCTCGCTCCTGCTCGCTGTCCTCCTCGTGTCCCAGGGGGTCGTGCAGGGCTTCGGCGAGTACCAGAGCGCGTCGCTGCTCCAGGCCGTCAAGGACCAGGGCGGTAACGCGGTCGTTCATCAGGTGATCCCGATGGGGCCCGCGGCGTCGCAGATCGCGATCAAGCAGCTCGGGACCAACGGCGGTGGGGTCTTCAACGTGAACTCGGCGCACCCGTTCGAGAACCCCACGGCCCTCTCGAACTTCCTCGAGATGCTCGCGATCCTGCTCATCCCCGCGGCGCTGTGCCACACGTTCGGCCGGATGGTGGGCGACAGGCGCCAGGGCTGGGCCGTCCTCGCCGCGATGACGGCCATCTTCGCTGTCCTCCTCGTCGCATGCGTCGCCTCGGAGCAGGCGGGCAACCCTGCGCTCTCCGCCCTGGGCGTCGATCAGGCGGCGAGCGCGCTCCAGGCCGGCGGCAACATGGAAGGGAAGGAGGCGCGCTTCGGCATCACGAGCTCCGCCCTCTGGGCGACAGCCACCACGGCGGCCTCGAACGGCTCCGTCAACGCGATGCACGACTCCTTCACGCCCCTCGGCGGGCTCGTGCCCCTCTGGCTCATGCAGCTCGGCGAGGTCGTCTTCGGCGGGGTGGGCTCCGGCCTCTACGGCATGCTGATGTTCGTCGTCATCGCCGTCTTCGTGGCCGGCCTGATGGTGGGGCGCACGCCGGAGTACCTGGGCAAGAAGATCGAGGCGTTCGAGATGAAGATGGCGTCCCTTGTCGTGCTCTTTCCGGCGATCACGGTCCTCGTCGGCACCGCGATCGCCGTGATGACCGAGGGAGGGCAGAAGGGCGTCTTCAACCCGGGGCCGCACGGGTTCAGCGAGGTGCTCTATGCGTTCTCGTCCGGCGCGAACAACAACGGCAGCGCCTTCGGCGGCCTCGGCGCGAACAGCCCCTTCTACAACACCGCCATCGGCGTCGCGATGCTCGTCGGCCGCTACGCGGTGATCGTCCCCGTGCTCGCGCTGGCGGGCTCGCTCGCGAGGAAGAAGCTCGTGCCGGCCGGCCCGGGCACGCTGCCCACGCACACGCCGCTGTTCGTCGGGCTCCTGACGGGCACCGTGCTGCTCGTCGGAGCGCTCACGTTCGTCCCCGCGCTCGCGCTGGGCCCGGTCGTCGAGCACCTGGAGATGACGCGATGACCATGAACCTTCACACCACCGGCCAGGCGGTCGCCAGGGCCAAGCCCGGCGCCCCCGCGCCCCCGCCCCCCGAGCTGTCGCCGCCGCCGAGGCCGCGCCACCCATCCCGCGACGTGGAGGGGAAGAAGACCGCGGCGAGGCCGCTCTTCGACCCGGCGATCGTCAAGCCGGCGATCGTCGCGGCGTTCCGCAAGCTCGACCCGCGCCACCAGGTGCGCAACCCGGTGATGCTCGTGGTCCTCGCCGGGAGCGCGCTCACCACGGCCCTGTTCGTGCACGCGCTCTTGAACGAGCGGGAGGGCGAGGAGCCGGCCGGGTTCATCCTCGTCGTCTCCCTCTGGCTCTGGTTCACCGTGCTCTTCGCGAACTTCGCGGAGGCCGTGGCCGAGGGGCGCGGCAAGGCGCAGGCCGACACGCTCCGCAAGGCGCGGCGCGACGTCGAGGCCGTGAAGCTCGCCCGCCCGGAGCGCGACGCGGAGCGGGTCGCCGTGTCCGCGTCGAGCCTCCGGAAGGGAGACCTCGTGCTCGTGGAGGCAGGCGCGATCATCCCCGGTGACGGCGACATCGTCGTCGGCGTCGCGTCGGTCGACGAGAGCGCCGTCACCGGCGAGAGCGCCCCGGTGGTGCGGGAGAGCGGCGGCGACCGGAGCGCCGTCACAGGCGGGACGCGCGTCCTGTCCGACTGGCTCATCCTCCGCATCTCCGCGAACCCCGGCGAGGCGTTCCTCGACCGGATGATCTCGATGGTCGAAGGGGCGAAGCGGAAGAAGACGCCGAACGAGATCGCGCTCGACATCCTGCTCGCCGCGCTCACCATCGTCTTCCTCCTCGCGACCGTGACGCTGCTGCCGTACTCGGTCTTCAGCGTGCGGGCGGCAGGGCAGGGCACCCCGATCAGCATCACCGTGCTCACGGCGCTGCTCGTGTGCCTGATCCCGACGACGATCGGCGGGCTGCTCTCGGCCATCGGCATCGCCGGGATGGACCGCATGATCCAGGCGAACGTCATCGCCATGTCGGGCCGCGCGGTCGAGGCCGCCGGCGACGTGGACGTGCTGCTGCTCGACAAGACCGGCACGATCACGCTCGGCAACCGGCAGGCGACGGAGCTCATCCCGACGGACGGGGTCGAGGCCAGGGCGCTCGCCGACGCCGCGCAGCTCGCGTCGCTCGCCGACGAGACCCCCGAAGGGCGCAGCGTCGTCGTGCTCGCGAAGGAGAAGTACGGCCTGCGCGAGCGCGATCTCTCGACCCTGGGCGCCCGCTTCGTCCCCTTCACCGCGCAGACCCGGATGAGCGGCGTCGACAGCGGCGCGCGCGAGATCCGGAAGGGCGCCTTCGACGCGATCGAGGCCTACGTCAAGGAGAAGGGCGGAGCGGTCCCGGCCGCGGTGCGCGCGGTGACCGAGGCCATTGCCCGGAAGGGCGGCACGCCGCTCGTGGTCGCCGAGGGGGGTGAGATGCTGGGCGTCATCCACCTCAAGGACATCGTGAAGGGCGGCATCAAGGAGCGCTTCGGCGACCTCCGGCGCATGGGCATCAAGACGGTGATGATCACGGGCGACAACCCGCTCACCGCCGCCGCCATCGCCGCCGAGGCCGGCGTCGACGACTTCCTGGCGCAGGCCACGCCCGAAGCCAAGCTGAAGATGATCCGCGATTACCAGGCGGGCGGCCGGCTCGTCGCCATGACCGGCGACGGGACGAACGACGCCCCCGCGCTGGCGCAGGCGGACGTCGCGGTCGCCATGAACACCGGCACCCAGGCCGCGAAGGAGGCCGGGAACATGGTGGACCTCGACTCGAACCCGACCAAGCTCATCGAGATCGTCGAGATCGGCAAGCAGCTCCTGATGACGCGGGGCGCGCTCACGACCTTCAGCCTGGCGAACGACGTCGCCAAGTACTTCGCCATCATCCCGGCGGCCTTCGTCTCGACGTACCCTGCGCTCGGGCGGCTCAACGTGATGGGGCTCGCCACGCCGCGGAGCGCGGTGCTCTCCGCGGTGATCTTCAACGCGCTCGTCATCGTCGCGCTCATCCCGCTCGCGCTCCGGGGCATCCGCTACCGGTCCGTCGGCGCGGAGCGGATGCTCCGCAGGAACCTGCTCGTCTACGGCCTCGGCGGGCTCGTCGTGCCGTTCGTGGGGATCAAAGGGATCGATCTGCTCCTGTCCGCCCTCGGCCTCACCTGAGGTCCCAAGGAAAGAACACCATGCTCGCGCACCTGCGACCCGCCCTCGTCCTCCTCCTCGTCCTCACCGGCCTCACGGGGTTCGCCTATCCGCTGCTCTCGACCGCCATCGCGCAGGCCGCGTTCCCCCATCAGGCGAACGGCAGCCTCGTGCTCCAAGGCGGCCGCGTGGTCGGATCGAGCCTGCTCGGCCAGCCGTTCGACGACGTGCGCTACTTCTGGGGCCGCCCCTCGGCGACGAGCCCTGTCCCCTACGCGGGGCAGGCCTCCGCCGGGAGCAACCTCGGGCCCACGAACCCTGCCCTGGCCGAGGCGGTCAAGGCCCGGGTCGACGCGCTCCGCGCCGCGGATCCCGAGGGCGCCGCGCCGGTGCCGGTCGACCTCGTGACGGCCTCCTGCAGCGGCCTCGACCCCCACATCAGCCCCGCGGCGGCGGAGTACCAGGTGCGGCGCGTGGCGCGAGCGCGCGGCCTCTCCGAGGCCGAGGTGCGCCGGCTCGTCGCGCGGCACACCGAGGGGCGCCTGCTCGGCCTCCTCGGCGAGCCCCACGTGGACGTGCTCCTCCTGAACCTCGCCCTCGACGGCGCCCGCTGAGGAGAGCGCGAGGTGGTGGACGCAAGCGACGATCGGCCGGATCCCGAGGCGCTGCTCGCCGCGGCCCGCGAGGAGGAGGAGCGCGGGAAGAAGGGCAAGCTCAAGATCTTCTTCGGCGCCGCGCCCGGCGTCGGCAAGACGTACGCGATGCTGGAGGCGGCGCGGTCGCTCCGCGAGGAAGCGGTCGACGTCGTCGTCGGGTGGGTCGAGACGCACGGTCGCGCCGAGACGGAGGCGCTCCTCGACGAGCCCCCGCCGCTGCCGCGCCTGCCGGCGATCGAGGTCGAGCACCGCGGCACGACGCTGCGCGATTTCGACCTCGAGGCCGCGCTGAAGCGCCGGCCGCAGCTCCTCGTCGTCGACGAGCTCGCGCACACGAACGCGCCGGGGCTCAGGCACCCGAAGCGCTGGCAGGACGTCATGGACCTGCTCGACGCCGGGATCGACGTCCATACCACCGTCAACGTCCAACACATCGAGAGCCTGAACGATGTGGTGGCCCAGGTGACCGGCGTCGTGGTCCGGGAGACGGTACCCGACTCGATGATCGAGCGCGCCGACGAGATCGAGCTCATCGACCTTCCCCCGGACGACCTCCTCGAGCGGCTGCGCGAGGGCAAGGTCTACCTCTCGGAGCAGATCGAGCGCGCGGCGAGCAACTTTTTCCGCAAGGGCAACCTCATCGCCCTGCGCGAGCTCGCCCTGCGGCGCACCGCCGAGCGCGTCGACGACCAGATGCGCGGCTACATGCGCGCCCACGGGATCCAGAAGACGTGGGCCGTCGCCGAGCGGATCGTCGTCTGCGTCGGCCCGAGCCCCATGTCGGCGCGGCTCATCCGGGCGACGCGGCGGATGGCCGGCGGCCTGAAGGCAGAGTGGCACGCGGTCTACGTGCAGACGCCCGCCCAGGCGCGGCTGTCCGAGGCCGATCGCGCGCGGGTCGACCGGAACCTCGCGCTCGCCGAGCGCCTCGGCGCCACCACGGTCCAGCTCCACGGCGGGGAGGTCGCCGGGGAGGTCCTGCGGTACGCCAGGCAGCACAACGTCAGCAAGATCGTCGTCGGCAAGCCGACCCACCCCCGCTGGAAGGACTTCGTCTACGGCTCGCTGCTCGACGATCTCGTGCGGCAGAGCGGCGACATCGACGTCCACGTCATCCAGGGGGTGGCGGAGGCGGCGAAGCCGGAGCCCGGGCCGCCGGAGCGGCGCGGGCTCCGTCCGCTGGCCTACGCCTCGGGCGCGTGCGCGGCCGTGATCTGCACGCTGGTCTCGTGGCTCATGCACCCGTTCTCCGACCTGGCGAACCTGATCATGGTGTACCTGCTCGGGGTCGTCTTCGTCGCGAGCCGCTTCGGCGCCGGGCCCTCGGTGCTCGCGTCGGTGCTCGGCGTCGCCGCCTTCGATTTCTTCTTCGTCAAGCCGTACCTGACCTTCGCGGTCGGCGACCTCCGCTACCTCCTCACGTTCGCCATCATGCTGTGCGTGGGCCTCGTCATCGCCAGCCTCACCGCGCGCATCCGCGGCCAGGCCGAGAGCGCCGGCGAGCGCGAGCAGCGCACCGCGGCGCTCTACGCGATGAGCCGGGAGCTGGCCGCCCTGCGCGGCCTCGACAAGCTCAGCCTGGCTGCCGCGCGCCATGTGCGCGAGGTCTTCGAGGCTGACGCCGTCGTCCTCCTGCCCGGCCCCGACGGGCGCCTCGCCGTCCGGGCGGGCACGGCCGAGGATCTGGTCCCGGGGGAGCAGGAGCGGGCGGTCGCGGAGTGGGCGTATGCGCGCGGCAAGGCCGCGGGCGCCGGCACCGATACGCTCCCGAGCGCGAGCGCGATGCACCTGCCGCTCCAGGGCTCCTCCGGGCCGATCGGCGTCCTCAGCGTCCGCCCGAGCCGACCGTGGCCGTTCCTCGACCTGAGCCGGCGCGAGCTGCTCGGCGCCTTCGCCACGCAGACGGCGCTCGCGCTGGAGCGCGCCCTGCTCGCGAGGCAGGCCCAGCGCGCCCGGCTGAAGGCGCAGGCGGAGGAGCTCCGCAACGCCCTCCTGAGCTCCGTCTCGCACGATCTGCGCACGCCGCTCGCCACCATCACCGGCGCGGCGGGGGCGCTGCTCGATGACGGCAACGACGGGGCGGCGCTCGACCCGGCCGCTCGCCGCGATCTGACGCAGACGGTGCTGGAGGAGGCGCAGCGGCTCGAGCGCCTCGTGCGCAACCTGCTGGACATGACGCGGCTCGAGTCCGGGGCGCTCGCGGTCAGGAAGGAGTGGCTGCCGCTGGAGGAGGTCGTCGGGGCTGCGCTGAACCGGGTCGAGGAGCACCTTCAAGGCCGGGAGGTCTCGATCGAGCTCGACCGGGCGACGGAGCTCGTCCCGATGGATGGTGTGCTGATCGAGCAGGTGCTCATCAACCTGCTCGAGAATGCGCTCAAGTACTCGCCCGCCGGCAGCCCGATCGGGATCCGGGGGTTCACCGAGGGGAACGTGGCCACGCTCGAGATCAAGGACCGCGGTCCGGGCATACCGCCCGGCGAGGAGGAGAGCCTCTTCGAGAAGTTCTACCGGGGGCGCGGCCACACGCAGCGGGGCATCGGCCTCGGCCTCACGATCTGCCGTGGCATCGTGACCGCGCACGGCGGGCGGATCGCGGCGGAGAACCGGCCTCACGGGGGCGCGACCTTCCGCGTGACGCTGCCCATCGAGGGCTGCCCGCCGCACCTCGCCGCCCCGGAGCTGCCGGCGGCCGCGGGCGCTTGATATCGTGGGTGGGCGATGGCGGAAGCGTCTCCTCTCGTGCTGCTGATCGAGGATGAGCCGCAGATGCGCCGGTTCCTCCGCGCGATGCTGGCGGCCCGTGGCTACCGGCTCGTGGAGGCGGAGACGGGCAGCGACGGGATCGCCCAGGCGACGACGCGCAATCCGGATCTCGTGCTCCTCGATCTGGGGCTCCCGGACATGGACGGCCTGGAGGTGACCCGGCGACTCCGAGAGTGGAGCGCCGTCCCCATCATCGTGCTGTCGGCCCGCGGTCAGGAGCAGGACAAGATCGACGCGCTGGACGGCGGCGCCGACGATTACCTGACCAAGCCCTTCAGCGCCGGCGAGCTCCTGGCGCGGCTGCGCGTGGCGCTGCGCCACGCCGCCAGCGCGGCGCGCGGTGCGACGGCGGAGGGCCATTGCTTCTCGATCCAGGACATCGAGGTCGATCTCGCGCGCCGGGTCGTGCTGCGGGCGGGCGAGGAGATCCACCTGACCCCCATCGAGTACAAGCTGCTCACGACGCTGATACGGCACGCGGGCAAGGTCCTCACCCATCGCCAGCTCCTCGGCGAGGTGTGGGGGCCTGCCTACGCGGGGCAGGCGCACTACCTGCGCGTCTACATGGCGCAGCTCCGGCACAAGCTGGAGCGCGATCCGGCGCGCCCGTCGGTCCTGATCACGGAGCCAGGCGTGGGCTACCGGCTCAAGGGCCCTTGAGTCGATCCTGGCATGAAGGGGCATAGGCGTAACGTGACCGAACGATCTTGGTTAACGCCTATGCCCCTTCCCTCTCCCCCCTTGGCGACCTTGGCGGCCTTGGCGGTTTTTCTGCTGATCCGGGGCGACTTCCCGCAATAGTGTTAGTTGAGCGGCGGTGCGCCGTTGGGCGCTGCGCTGGGCGCCGCTGGCGCCGGCGTGCCCGCCGGTGCAGCGCCGGGCGGCGCGGCGTCGTCCGGCGCAGCAGCGGTGTCGCTGGACGACGCCGCGCGGCCACGGCCCTTGTAGAGCGACGGCGCGATCGTGTCGGCATCCCCCTCGTCCCACCGCAGGTAGGCGACGGCGCGCCGGGTCTGGTCATCGGCGCGCACGAGCAGCGCGAACGCGCGCGCTCGCCTGTCTGCGGCCTCGGGCAGCGGGGCTGCCCCAGGAATACCGTGTCCGGTGCGCCGGGGGCAGCGGAGCTAGCCTGGGACGACCGTGTCCGTGCGCCGGAGGCAGCCGAGCCAGGCAGGGGCGACCGTGTCCGGTGCGCCGAGGGCAGCGGAGCTAGCCAGGGACGACCGCGGCGGACCGGGGCGCCTCCCACCGCGGGCGGCGCGCCTCCAACCCCGCGCACCGGGCGGCGCATTTTACAAACGACCCGGAAACCTCCCCGCAATTTCAGAATATGAGCGCACTTCTTTTCCCCTCTGAAGGCTCCTCCCGCGATCACACATGGAATTCCGTTCACGCTGCCGCGGCGGAAATTCTCCCCCGCGCGCTTCGGCTCCTGGGGGTCGTCGAGGCCGACATCGACGACGTGTTGCAAGAGGTCCTGCTCGCGGCGTACGAGAGCCTGGATCGGTTCGACCCCGCCTGGTCCCCGCCGGAGCGCGAGGCGTGGATCGCCAGCCATCCGCCGCGCCGGGACGGCCGGCGCCAGCACAGCAGCCCCGAGGCCCGCTGGGTGTTCGGGATCGCGTGGCGAAAGGTCAGCCACCACCTGGACCGCGCCTACCGCCGCCGCGAGGTGCCGGACGGCCTCCGTCCGGGGTCGCGCTACCAGGCCATCGATCCCGCGCCGCTCAGCGAGGAGCGCATCGCGGAGCAAGAGCGGCTGGAGGTCGCGAGGGAGGTGCTCTTGACGATCGCGCCCGAGCGGCGAGTCCTCCTGGTCCTTCACGAGGCCTACGAGGTGCCGCTCGTCGACATCGCGCGCGAGCTCGGCCTCAACTACAACACCGCCAGCAACCGGCTGCGCCTTGCCCGCGAGGACTACCGTGCCGCCGTCAAGCGGCTGCGCCCGGAGCGGCGACAGGCGCTGCGCGCCTGCTGGCTCGTGTTTCCCCTGGCGTCCGACTTCCTTGTGCGCGACGACGGCGCGAGCGCCGCCTCACCGCCGGCCGGCGTGCCGCACGCGCCTGCCGGCCCGGGCCTGCGATCGTGGCTCGCCCGGCTCGGCCGCACCCTCGGCGCCGCTGCGGCGGGCGGCGCCGGGACCGCGGCCGTGCTGCTCGCCCTCGCCCCGCCGCGGCCCCTCTGGGCTCGCCGCTTCGAGGCGGCGATGGCCTATGAGCTCCCCGCGACCGGCGCCGGCCTTGCAGCACCCCCGCTGCAGCCATCGCAGCAAACCCCGGAACCGCGGCCGGCGGCGCCGGCGGTCGACGCGCCCGCGCGCCCGTGCCCGGCCCCGCCGCGGGCGGCGCCGCCGGCGGGCGCGCGGGAGGACGCCTTCGTGGAGGAGCGCCGGCTGCTCGCGGCGGCGCAAGAGCGCCTCTCCACGGGCGATCCCGCCGGGGCGCTCCGGCAGCTCGCCGCGCACGAGGCGCGGTTCCCCGCAGGCCGGCTGAAGTCCGTACGAGAGCAGCTTCGCACGGCGGCCCAGGCGCGCCTCGCCCATCCGGAGCCGGGCGCGTCAGGAAGAGAGCCGGCGCGATGAGCCGGTCCAGGGCGAGAGCGAGACCGGGGCTCGGCGCGCGAACGGCCCGCGGCCTCTGCGCCACCGGACCGCTCCGGAGCGCGGCGCGCTCGGGGCGCTCGGGGCGCTCGGCGCGCTCTGCCGTGGTGGCGGCCACCGTCCTTCTCGGCGCCGGGGATGCCCGCGCCGCGCCGGACGCGCCGCGCGCGGCGATGCGGATCGAGGTCGTGCGAGGCCCGGGCACCGAAAGCTGCCCTGGCGACGCGTTCCTGCGCGCGGAGGTGGCGCGCCGGCTCGGCGCCGACCCGTTCCAGGACGACGCGCCGCAGGTGCTCACGGTCCGCATCGCGCAGGAGGGGCCGGAGCTCACCGCCTTGCTGGCGCTGCGCGACGGCGCGGGCGATACCCGGTGGGCTGATGGGTTCGGCACCCGGAGCGGCTGCGAGGAGCTGCTCTCCGGCGTGGTCCTGGCGATCGTGGCGCGCGTGCTGAGCGCGCCGGAGCCGGCATCCCCGCCGCCCGAGCCCTCGTCGCCGGAGCCCTCCTCGCCGCCCGCGGCATCGCCCCCGCAAGCGCAGCGTGCCTCGCCGGAGCCACCTCGGCCGGCCGAGCTGCCACTGGGGTCCTTCCGGCCGGAGGCGGCGCCGGCTCCGCCGGAGCGGTTGCGGCTCGAAGCGGGGCTCGGGGCGACGCTGGGCCTGGGGATCACGCCGGGGGTGGCGGCCGGGATGACGCTGTCCGCGGGCGCTCGCTGGTCTGAGTGGTCGGTCGCAGTGGAGGGGAGGGGGTTCGTAGCCCTGGCGCAGGAGGTGGAAGCGGTGCCCGTCGGCACCAGGGCGTTCACAGCCGCTACTGTGGCCTGCCATCGCGGCCGCCTGCTGTTCGGATGCGGGCTCGCCACCCTCGGTGCAGTTCGCTTTACCCCTCGGGACCCGTGGACCATGCGCTCGCGCAGCGATGTTCTCTTCGGCTTCGGGGCGCGGCTCGGTGCCGAGTGGCCCCTCTCCGGCAGGTGGTCCGTGCTCGGGTATGCCGAGGCGACCTGGATTGTGGACGATGCGGGGCTCAGGCGTAGACCGTACGACAGAGCTACGCCAGCCGCCGTCTTTTGGATGTCACCGCCGCTCGGTGGCGTCTTCGGGCTAGGCATTACGGCCACGAACTGACTGGCGCTCGGAAAAAAGAACATCCGGCCGAGAACATCGGGTGAGAATCTCGAAAAGGAGATGGGAATGACGAGCGCGGTGGAAGCACGAAGAAAGAAGCCAATTGTGCGCTTGCATTGGCTTCGGGTAGTCTGCGCGGCATGCGCATCTGCTCCTCCTCGATGGTCGGTCTTCTGTTGCTATCGGGCTGCGGCGAAACTCCGACCATCGAAGGCCCGTGTCAGCCAAGGGAATTGGGCCAGCATTCGGCGTGCCCCTATCCCGAGGCAGGCACGGGCGATGCAGGCGACGGCGGGGATGGGGGCGCAGGCGGGGGCGGCGGTGCAGGCGGCGGCGACGAGACTGCCTGCGCCGGCGATTGCGTCCCACCGGCGCCGCTCGGCTGGTTCGGACCGGCGCTCCTCTGGTTCGGCCCGCGGGACCAGGTACCCGCATGCCCCGCCGCCGCGCCGAACGTCGGCTACGAGGGGTTCGCCGACCTGGTGCCCGCGCCGCTCGCCTGCGCGTCCTGCCTGTGCGATCCCCCGGAGGCGGCTACAGCCTCGTGCCAGCTTCCGCTGGGCTGGTCGGCGCACACCTCGACCTCGACGACGTGTTCCGGCGACCCCGGCAGCGTCGAGACCACCTTCGCGGCGCCCGGCGGCTGGGACGGCGCCTGCACCGCCGAGAACGCCATCCCCGCGGGCCAGGACTGCGGCGGGCAGCCGTGTGTGAAGTCGATCTCGATCGACGCGCCCGCCGTGCTGGTCACCGCCGCCTGCACGCCGAGGGTCGACGAGCCCCCGCCTCCGGCGCTCCTCGATCCGTGGCAGACCCGGGCGCTCGCCTGCGTGCCCGGCGCCTACACGGAGTGCCTGGGCGACCGGAGCACCTGCATGCCCTCGCCGGACCAGCCCGGGGTCCCGCCGCCCGGCGGCTTCCTGACGTGCGTCTTCCACGAGGGCGACGTGACGTGCGAGGCGCCGTACGTGGACAGGCACGTCTTCTACGGCGGCGCCGACGACACGCGCGGCTGCTCCGAGTGCGGCTGCGGGGAGCTGGAGGGCGCGTCGTGCACCGTCATGGCGTCGGCCTACAGCGACGGCGCATGCGGGGCGTTGCTCGTGTCGGCCGTCGTGAGCTCGACGACGCCATTCTGCGGGGTCACGCCGCCCGGCGTCGCCCTCGGCAGCAAGTCGGCGGAGGTCGTGGCCGTGGATCCCGGCGGCTGCGCCCCGAGCGGCGGTGAGCCCACCGGCGAGCTGCTGCCGGCAGAGCCGTCGACCTTCTGCTGCCAGGCATAGCGCTCGCACCGGCATCACGCTGCAAAGGAGGGGCGGAGCTCTCCAGGCGGCGACGCTTGCGCAATTCTGGATCGGGTCGCCTCGCCCCAGCCTGAGCACTGCATGCGCGTCAGGAGCTTCCTCGACCAGGCGGACGGCGACACGCGGTTCGCCTCCTCCACGCGCGCGGCGATGAGTTCAACGCCCCGGAGCGTGGCCTGGCAGATGAATCCGCCATCAAGGAGGACGCGGCCATAGCCCGCACCAAGGTCGTAGACGACGTCACCTGGTCGCGGTGCGGCCTACCGGTAGAAGCGTCGAATCGAGGCGTACGACGCCCCCTCGTAAGTCGAGCATTCGTCGGGGAACTGAATGATTCGTTTGAGCGGAACAATGCCTGCTTCCACGCTCTCTATGCGAAGATCGAGCAGCTGATCGATCGCTGGGTCATCCAGCGGCTCCTCGGGCGTGTGCCAGGCAAGCAGCTGCGCACGGAGGGATCGGAGGTCGAGGAATGTTCCGTTCCTCGAGATGCCTCGTGTCAGTCGTCCGCAAAGGTCGCGTCTGCGGGGGGGCCGTGCTCCCACAGCCAGCGCACCGCTTCTTCGAGCGCCTGCAGCGGATCGGGCTCATTCACGCCGAGCACTTCGCGTAGCCGGCAATCGCTGATCAGGACCGGGCTCGACACCTTGTAGGGGTGGTCGACCGCCGCGAAGGGAACCACCGCCGGCTCCCATTCCCAGTCGAACATACGTCCGATGACGGCCGCGAGGCCAGCGTATGTCCACGTATAAGGGTCGACGACATTGCAGGCCCAGAAGCCTCGCGGCGCACGCTCGACGGCTGCAATGACGGACCGGGCCACGCGATCGAGCGCGACCTGATGAACTACCTGGACGCCGCGGTCAGGCAGCTCCAGGCGGCGCGTGCCCGAACGGATCTTCCGGATCAAAGGCCACGCCCGCGATCGAGGATCGTTGGGCCCGTAGATAGCCCCGGGCCGCAGCACGGTAACATCGCCGGCGCTGTCACGGAGAGCCATCTCCATCGCCGCGTTATCATGGTTCGGCGGCGCTCCCGGATACGGCGACGTTCGCTTGGGCGCGTCTTCGGTGAGCGGGAGCGGCGTATCTGGGAGCAGGGATTGTCCTGAACCGTCCCCGATGCCCGCCTGGACGAGGTAGCGGTAGACGTCGATCGAGCTCACCGCGACGACCTTCCGCACTCCTGCGCGTCGCGCGCAGTCCGCGAGTGAGGTCGCCTTTTCGGCCGTAGCACCGCCGGCGAACGTATCGACGAGGACATCCGGGCGCGCGCGCTCGATCGCTGCTCCGGGCGCGAGCAGCTCCGCCCGCGTGCCGTGCAGATGCTCCACCTGGGGCAGGTCGGGGATCTCGTGTGTCCCACGATGCGCCACGGTCACTCTATGCTGTTGCTCCATGGCGCGCCGCAGCACCGCTGGGCCAAGGAATCGAGTCCCGCCAATGAGGACGAAATGCATGATCTACTCGCGCTTGGGAGCGGGCGTGCGGTGGGCCGACTCGAGGAGCCGTCGCAGTCGCTCGGCTGCGGCTCCGGCGTCGGCGAGGTTGGCTGCGTAGCGTGAGTCCAGCACGGCGACGTCACCGCCGCAATGAGGGCAACTCGTCGTGCCTGGCAGCACGTACTGCTTGCACCCGTGGCAGAGCTCGAGCACTGGAGGCACACTCCCCCCGCTCCGGCGCGGGCGCCCGGCTCGCCAGGCTGCAACGGCTGCTGCCGAGCGACGGGATGCCCCGGGGCACCCAGGATCCTCACTCGGGCTTGCGTGGACGGTTTGCTATGTCGCGAACGCCGCAAATTCCGGCTCTGAGGCGCAGCCGGTTCTGTACCGTTCTTTCCGATTCTTCGAGAGCTCGAAAAGAATGTACTACGGAGCCAGCGAGGGCCGCGACCACCGCTCTCGCATGGGGGCCCGAGCGCTCGCTGCGATAGGATTGAAATGCGGCGGAGAGCGCCGCCCTCGAACGCCGGTCGCGGATGGACCGCCGCTTGCCGTCCCACGAGGCGCGTGAGCGGCGTGCCCACGGGCGAGGTCGCGCATCCCCCCGGGATCGGCGGCCGTGCCGCGCACGCGGCGCAAGAGAGGCGAGCGTGACGAGTCCTGTGGTCGTGAGCAAGTATCTGTGTGCCGCCGCTGCGATTCACGCCGTGCTCGGCTGCGCGGCCGGCGTCGACCTGCCCGACGAGGGCGGAGCCGCGGCGGCTGCGACGCCCACCCTCGGGGTCGCAGAGCAGCGGGCCAGCACCTACGGGTGGCGGGTCATCGAGGTGATCGACTATAATTTCGACGGAAAGCAGGATTTGCTCTGGATCGACCCCGAGCGCAGCCTCATGGCCGTATGGTTCATGGACGGAGTCCAGCTGCTCACGCCGGGCCCGACCCTTCGCGGGCCGCCCGGCGGAGGCTGGTTCGCCATAGGGCACGACTTCAACCAAGATGGCCTGGCGGACGTGATCTGGCGTCACGATGAGCGCGACCTGATCACGATCTGGCTGACGGACGGAGGCCGGCCGTTCGCGCAGGGCCCGATGCTCCCCGGGCCGCGCGGCGACGGCTGGGTGATCCGGCCGAACGACTTCAACCGCAACCTCGCCTCGGATGTGCTCTTTTACAGTGAGGAGCAGAACCTGATGACGGTGTGGCTGATGGATGGCGTCCAGCTGCTCGCGCCGGGCCCGTTCATCCCGGGGCCGGGCGGCGACTGGGAGATCGGCCCCATACCCGACTTCAACTTCGATCGCATCGCGGATGTGATCTGGAACGACGAGGTGCACAACCTGATGACGGTGTGGCTGATGAGCAACACGGAGGTCATCGGGCGGGGGCCGGTGATCCCCGGGCCGATGGGCGAGGGATGGGACGTCCTCTGGGCGGCCGACTTCAACGCTGACGGCATGTCGGACGTGCTCTGGACCAACGAGGAGAGGGGCCTCGTGGCGATCTGGCTGATGAACGGCGTCGAGCTCCTCGACGCGGGGCCGGTGATCCCCGGGCCGATCGGCGACGGCTGGACAGCGGTCGCCGCCGGCGACGTCAACGCCGATCTGATGTCGGATGTCGTGTGGCAACGCCTGGGGACGAGCCAGGTTGCGGTGTGGTTGATGAACGGCACCCACGTCCTCTCGCCAGGGCCGGTGATCCTGGGCCCCCCCGGCGGCTGACCCGACCCGGGCGGCTCGCGGGGCGCGCCAACGGATGATTCCGCCCCGCGCGCGGCCTGGCTGGCCCGATTCACCGCGGCGCGCGGGCGGCGAGGCGGTACAGAAGAGCAGCACCGATGCGACAGATCCTCCACATCGACATGGACGCGTTCTTCGCGTCGGTCGAGCAGCTCGACGATCCATCGCTGCGAGGCCGCCCCGTCCTGGTGGGCGGCGCCTCCCGGCGGGGCGTCGTCGCGGCCGCGTCGTACGAGGCGCGCGTCTCGGGCGCCCGCTCGGCGATGCCCATGGTCGAGGCGCTCCGCCGCTGCCCGCAGGCGATCGTCGTGCCGGTGCGGCACGCCCGCTACGCCGAGGTGAGCGCGCAGGTCTTCGCGATCTTCCGCCGCTTCACGCCGCTCGTGGAGGGGCTGTCGCTCGACGAGGCGTTCCTCGACGTGACCGCGAGCCGCGCGCTCTTCGGCGACGGCGAGGCGATCGCGGCGCAGATCAAGCGCGCGATCCGCGACGAGACCGGGCTCACGGCCTCCGCCGGCGTCGCGCCCTGCAAGTTCGCCGCGAAGATCGCGAGCGACCTGCGGAAGCCCGACGGCCTCGTCGTGGTCCCCGGCGACGTCGCCGCGTTCCTCGCGCCGCTGCCGCTCGAGCGCATGTGGGGCGTGGGCCCCCGCGCGGCCGAGCGGCTGCGCGCGGCGGGGCTCGCGACGATCGGTGATCTCGCGCGTTGCCCCGCGCCGCGCCTCCACGAGCTGCTCGGCCCCGCGTGGGGAGAGCACGTGCGGCTGCTCGCCGCGGGCGTCGACGAGCGCGCGGTCGTCCCGGGCCGCGCGGCGGAGTCGATCGGCGCGGAGGAGACCGTGGAGGAGGACCTCCGGGGCAGGGAGCCGATCGAGCGCTGGCTGCTCGATCTGTCGGGCCGCGTGGCGCGGCGCCTGCTCAAGGCGGGCCTGTCCTGCCGCGCGGTGGTGGTGAAGCTCAAGTACTCGGACTTCACGCTGCGGACGCGCCAGACGACGCTGTCCGAGCCGGTCAGCGACACGGACTCGATCTACACCTGCGCGAAGGGGCTGCTCTCGCGCTTCGATCTCTCGCGGCCGGTGCGGCTCGTCGGCGTCGCCGCGAGCGACCTGACGAGCGAGACCGGCGGCCCGACGCTGAGCCTCTTCCCTGTCGCCTCCGAGCGCCGCCGGCGCCTCGAGGGCGTCGTGGCGGAGGTGGCCGAGCGCTTCGGTGGGATGGGGCTCACCCGCGCGGCGCTGCTGGAGCCCCCGCCCTCGGGCCGCGCGGCGTCGCGCGCGGCCCCGGGTGAGCGCGAGAAGAAGAGCGAGAAGAAGAGATAGACAGTCGCGAGCTCGTGTAGAGTGGGACGATGGCTCGGATCGTCGATTCCAGGTGTCCGCGCTGCGGCGCCCCGCTGCCGATTCAGCCGGCGATGGATGCAGTCACCTGCCAGTACTGCGGCGCGCGGTCGCTCGTCGATCGCGGCAGGAAGCCGACCACCGCGCCGATCCCGCAGGGCATGCACGTCGTCCGGGTCGCCCCGCCGTCCAGCAACGCGGCGGGGGTCATCGTGATGTCGGTCGTCATGGCCATGGTCGTGGCCGGCGCGGCCGCCGGCGCCTTCATGTTCAGCGCGTCGGGGCCGTCCAAGGGCCGGTCGACACCGCTGCTCGGCCTGGGACCGAACACGTACTTCAGCGATCGGCCCATGCTCGCCGACGTGAACGGCGACGGCGCGCCGGACGTGATCGGCAAGAGCAGCGTCCCCGGCGGCGAGGAGTGGATCGCGGCCTACGACGGGCGCGACGGCAAGCCGATCTGGAAGACGGCGGCGCTCACCAAGGACGCGGCCAACCACGAGGCGCGGCGCGCGATCGTCTCCGGCCGTCTGATCTCGATCGACGCGCTCGGCAAGGCGCAGGCCTATGATCTGCGCACCGGGACGCCGTCGTGGTCGGCGTTGCTCGGTGAGAAGGCGAGGCGGCTGTGCCAGGGCGACGGCGTCATCGTCGTCGAGACGGTCGACGACGCGAAGCACGGGCTCGATCCGGCGAGCGGGACGCGGCGCGAGCTCGCGAAGGGCGCGGCCTGCAAGACGGTCCCGAGCTCGATCCAGGAAGAGGCGCCCGGTTATCGGTTCGCCCGCTGGCACGAGTTCGACGAGCTCGGCCTGCCCGGGTCACATGAAGTCGAGGGCATGTCGGTGAGCGGCGCGATCATCCCGAGCGGGCCCGGGCCGCGGTTCCTGCTCGGCGGCCGGAGCAAGGGCAGCCAGGTCGGCATGGTGGCCGCGGTGGACAAGAAGAAGGTCCTCTGGAAGATGGTGGTGCCCGGCGTCGACCCGCTGACCACGAGGCCGACGGGGGTGGATGCGGGGGCCTATGAAGGCGGGTTCCTGGTCGTCCCTTACGACATGAAGGATCACAAGGACGGCACGCGCCTCGCCTGCTTCGAGGCCGGCACCGGCAAGCGGCTGTGGGACGTGCAGGTCCACAAGAAGTCGCAGGTCTCGTCCGGGATCTCGATCTCGGCGAACGACGTCTTCTTCGCCAGCTGGACGGCGCTCTACGTGTTCTCGCTGAAGACGGGGCAGCTCAGGTACATGATCGGGACCGAGTTCTAGGCGTCCGGCGCGCCCGCGGCAGCGCAGGCGCAACGACTCCCCGCCATGTCGTCCGTCCAGCAGAACCCCTGGCGCATCTGCGTCTACCACGGCGTTCAATCGCTGATGTTCCCGGCGGCCATCTTCCCGCTGTTCTGGACGCAGGACATCGGCATGAGCGTGGCCACCATGATGGCCGTGCAGGGCGCGTTCAGCCTGAGCATCGCGCTCTTCGAGTTCCCGTCGGGCTACATCGCCGATCGCCTGGGTCACCGACGCGCGCTCGTGATCGCCTCTTTTTGCATCCTCGCCGGCTGGGTCCTCTACGCGCTCTCGCGCGGGCTCTGGTCGGTGCTGCTCGCCGAGCTCGTGCTCGGCGTCGGGTTCTCGCTCGTCTCGGGGGCGGACTCCGCGCTCCTCTTCGACTCGCTGCGAGAGCAGGGCAAAGAGCACGAGTTCGCCCGCTGGTACGGACGCATGCGGTCGATCGCGCAGATCGCCTCGGGGAGCGCCGCGCTCGCCGCGGGCTTCCTTTACGCGCGCTGGTCCCGCCTGCCGTTCGCGATGGAGGCCGCGGCCTGGGCGCTCGCGGCGGGGATCGCCCTCCGGTTCGGCGAGACCCGGCGCGCCGAGCCAAAGGTCGAGGACCACCTGGGCCGCATGCGCGCGATCGTGCGCGACGCGCTGTTCGAGCGCGCCGACTTCCGCGCGGTGCTGCTGCTCGGCGTCGCGCTCGCGCTCGCGTCGTACCTGCCGACGTGGCTCATGGCGCTGTACGCGACCGAGGCCGGCGCCCCCGTCGCGTGGATTGGCCCCATGTGGGCCCTCGCGAGCTTCACCACCGCGCTCGGCTCGATGCTGAGCGAGCGCGCCGGCCGCCGCCTCGGCATGACGGGGACGCTGCTCGCGTGCGTCGTCCTGGTCGCGATCGGGTACCTCGGCCTCGCGCTCTCGCGCCACGTGCTCGGGGTCGCGTTCTATTTCCTGCTGACGCTCGTGCGCGGGCTGCACATGCCGCTGCTCCACCACGAGGAGCAGCGCCTCGCGCCCGACGGGGATCGCGCGAGCTGCGTCTCGCTCCGCAGCTTCCTCTTCCGCCTCGCCTTCGTGCTGCTCGGGCCCGTCGTGGGGATGGGCGTCGATCGCTACGGGCACCGCCCCGTGCTGTGGGCCTCGGGCGCGCTCCTCGTCGCGCTGACGGGCGCGGCGTTCGGCCTGTTCGTCGCGCGCGCGGCGCGGCGTGATGAGGCGCGGGCGCCGCGGTGCTAGGGCGCCTGCCATGAAGAAGATCGAGAGAGAGGAGGAGGCGGACCGGCTCATCGAGCGCGTGGGCGCCGGGTCCTGGGACGTCATCCACGGGATCCTGGAGCGGCAGTTCGCCGTGCTCCACAACCGCGCTCAGGTGCTCATCGGTCTGTGCGGCATCGTCATCACCACGACCGGCTTCTCCGGCCGCCTCATCGCCGGCACCAGCCCCCACGCGCAGGGGCTGATCATCGCCGGCGTGGCGATCGTCCTGCTCTCCGCGACCCTGATCGTCTGGGGTGTGCAGCACATCCGCTGGCTCACCGAGCAACCGGGCGACGACCTGCGCGGCTGGGTCTTCGCCTCGCTCGCCTACCGCGATCGCAAGACCACGATCTACCGTGTCGCCATCGCGTTCCTGCTCGTCGGCCTCTCGTTTTATGTGATCGCCATTGCCATGATGCTACTCCACCCCACCGCCGCCCCGTCGCCGGGTGGGCGCTGAGCCCTGCGCCCCCGATGAGGCCGCTCTCTCTCTCTCGGTGCCGCGCGCCGCGGTCGCCTCGACACCGCACCACGGCCGAGCAGCCAGGGAAGCTCGGCCGCTGGCGCCGGCGGGCGCCCGCGCTCCGGACGCGACTTCGCAGGTGGCATGATGTGGCCTCTTCACGCGCATTGGCGCCGGCGTCGGTGATCGCGAAATGAGCTGAACTGTAACGACGGATCCGCACGTCCGTGTTGTTGAGAAGTTGCTCTGTCCAGGATAGTCTCGTCCGGTGCTGTTTGGCTCGGAGGAGCTCGGGCGTGGTCGGAGCCGCTGAAGGCGAACGGCGGCATTGGCCGCGGGGCCTCGCGGGATGGATCTAGGAGGGGCTAGGATGAGAACAGTTCGTTCTACGGCGGGGTGTGGGTTGTTGGTTTTCGCGTTCGCCTTCATGGGTTGCACGGACAACCCCGCGATCGAGGACGGTACGGGCGGGGGCTTCCCCTTCCCCCCGAGCACATCCTCGGGCTTGACGGGCGCGAACAGCAGCACGAGCGGCGGAGCGACCACCGGTGATAGCGGCGCAGGTGGTGGTGCCGGCGGCGGTACGGGTGGAGGCGTCGTTGATCCGGGCGATGGCTGCCCTGGCTGCGCGCGGCTCTCCGTGCCGCTCACGAGGGCGATGCAGGCGACGCAGTTCATGATCTTCTTTCACAAGCAGGTCGACCTGACCGGCGCGACCGTCACGTTCCGCGTGAGGACCCGTGCCGGCACGAGCGGCGGTCTGCAGCCGTTCGTGCAGAACGGGGCCGATCTCAATTATGCGAACATCGGCTACTCGTGGAACGCGCTTGTCGACCTGGGAGAGTGGACGGATCTCAAGATCGATGTCGATGCGCTGGCTCCGGCGAATACCACCTTCAACCGCACCGTGGTGGAGATGATCGGGGTTCAGGTCACGGCGGGCAACACGGGGCCCTGGGCCAATCCGACCGTTGTCGATGTCGACTACGTCACGGTCACGAGACCCGGCACAGGCGAAGGGGCTCCGAGCAGCGAGCGCTTCTTCTTCGGCCCTAGCGGGGAGCGCGGCGAAGGCGGCGCCGGGGGCGAAGGCGGCGCCGGGGGGATGAGCGGCACCGGAGGCGCGGGCGGCACCAGCGGCGATGGCGGCGCCGGGGGTATGAGCGGCGCAGGAGGCGCGGGTGGGGTGGCCGGGGCCGGAGGCGCGGGCGGCGAAGGCGGCGAAGGCGGCGGCAGCGCGAGCAGCAGCAGCGCGAGCAGCAGCAGCAGCGCGAGCAGCAGCAGCAGCGCGAGCAGCAGCAGCAGCGCGAGCAGCAGCAGCGCGAGCGGAGGAGGCGGCGCAGGCGGCGCAGGCGGCGCAGGCGGCGCAGGCGGCGAAGGCGGCGAAGGCGGCGGCCCCAGCGTCGATGTGATTCATGTGATGGGTCCGTACGAGTTCACGACGAGCGAGGAGCCGATGGAGGTCAACAATTACCAGCCCGTGGAAGGCTCGACGGTGACCCACGTCGCCCCGTGACCCCTGGCTATCCCGTGGCGCCCTTGTACCCCGTCAGGGAGGTCCACGAGACGTGTTGAAGCATCCATCTGCACCGATCTGACGACGGTTCCGGGCGCGACGGCGAGGGGCTCGGCACGCTCGACGAGCCGAGCGCGCTGCCGCGTCCGGAGGTGCCTTGAATGAACGAGGTGCGCTTTCGGTGGCGTCGTCGCGGCGACGACGGTCGCTGATGAAGCGATTGGCATGAGAGCGCGCTGATTGGCGCTCTCGGGATGCCGCGCTGTGCTCGGGCTCGACTCCACAGGTGGTCTCGTGTGGCTGCCGCGCCCCGCTTTGCTCGACTCCACAGGTGGTCTCATGTGGCTGCCGCGCTCGCAGCGGCGCCAGCGCCGGGCGATGCCAAGCGCGTTGGGTTCTGGTGACGTATTCGCACGTCCGGGCTGTTGAGAAAGTCGTCTGTCCAGGATAATGTCGCTCCTTGCGGGGCTGGCTCGGCAGAGATCGAGTGCGGTGAGAGCCGCTCCGGCGAACGGCGGCTTCGGCCGCGCAGCCTCGCCGGGGCCTATCCAGGAGGGGTCACGATGAGATCAGTTCTTTCTTTGGCGGCGTACGGGGTGCTGGTCGGCGCGTTCGCCATGACAGGTTGCGGTGACGACGAGTCGACCGGCAGCGGCGGTGCGGGCGGGACGGGCGGCGGGAGCTCGTCCACCTCCAGCACGTCGTCGAGCTCGACCAGCTCGGGCTCTGACGGCGGCGGCGGCGCGGGTGATGGCGGTTCAAACGCGGATGGCGGCGGCGGTTCGAGCGACGGCGGCGGCGGTTCGAGCGACGGCGGCGGCGGTTCGAGCGACGGCGGCGGCGGTTCGAGCGACGGCGGCGGTGGTTCGGGCGATGGCGGCAGCAGCCCGGGTGTTGGCGGCGGCGGCAGCTCGGGCGAAGGCGGCGGCGGCTCGGTCCCGGAGGAGCGTTGCTCCGGCTGCGCGCGGCTGTCCGTGCCGTTCACGACCGCGAATACCGCGACGCAGTTCTTCATCGAGTTCGCCTCGGTGGTCGATCTGACGGGGAGCACGGTCACGTTCCGTGTGAAGACCCACGCCGGCACCAGCGGCGGCGTGCAGCCGTTCGTGCAGAACGGGGTGGACCGGTCCTATGCGAACATCGGCTACTCGTGGAATCCGATCGCCGGGCTGGCAGACTGGCAAGAGATCACGATCGATGTCGACGCGTTGGCCGGGTCGAAGCCCTCCTTCGAACGCAAGGAGGTGAAGTTGATCGGACTTCAGCTTACGGCGGGCGGCACCGGGCCCTGGACCAACCCGACCGTCGTCTACGTCGACTCCATCACCGTCACGAAACCCGGCACTCCGAGCGCCGCGCGAGGCGCCGCACCGAGCGGCGAGCGCGGCGAGGGCGGCGCCGGCGGTGCGGGTGGCGCAGGCGGGTGGAGCGGCGAAGGTGGCGCCGGCGGCGAGAGCGGCGTGGGCGGCGAAGGCGGCACGGCCGGCGCCGGCGGCGCGGGCGGCGAAGGCGGCACGGCCGGCGTCGGCGGCGCGGGCGGCGAAGGCGGCACGGCCGGCGTCGGCGGCGCGGGCGGCGAAGGCGGCACGGCCGGTGTCGGCGGCGCGGGCGGCGAAGGCGGCACGGCCGGCGTCGGCGGCGCGGGCGGCGAAGGCGGCACGGCCGGCGTCGGCGGCGCGGGCGGCGAAGGCGGCACGGCCGGCGTCGGCGGCGCGGGCGGCGAAGGCGGTTCGGCCGGTGTCGGCGGCGCGGGCGGTGAAGGCGGCGGCTCCGGTGGAGAGGTGATCCACGTGGTGGGTCCGTTCGAGTTCACGACCGGCGCGGAGCCGATGGAGATCGGCAACTACAGGCCGGTGGCCGGCTCGTTGCTGACCCACATCGCCGAGTGATCCCCGGCCAGCCGGGGAGCACGCTGCGCCGGACGCAGCGAAGCGCGCAAGGCGCACCAGAGCATCCAACAACAGCCTGAACTCGTGACAACGCCAGCCAGAGGGGCTCGACAGCCCCCCGGCGAGCTTTCTCTGGTTGCGCCGGCGCGAGCTGCGCGATGAGAATGGCTTCGACGCGCCAGGACCTGGTGCGCTCGATGGACCGACCCACGGCGAGCTCAGGACAGCGTTTCAAGGAGGATTCGAATGAGAAAGATCGTCTATGACGTCGCGGTGACGGTCGACAACTTCATCTCGCACGAGGACGGCTCGGTGGACGGCTTGGTGATGCAAGGAGAGCACGCCGCCGATTACGTCGAGCGCCTGAAGGGCTACGACACCGTCGTGATGGGGCGAAGGACGTACGAGGCGGGCTATCCCTTCGGGCTCGTCCCGGGGAAGCGAGCCTACCCGCACATGGCGCATTACATCTTCTCGAAGACCCTCCGCTTCGGCGAGGGCGCCGAGGTGGAGGTCGTGGACCGTGACGAGATCGCGGCCCTGAAGCGGCTGAAGGAGGGCGACGGGACCGATATCTATCTCTGCGGGGGCGGCGCCTTCGCCGGCTTCCTCTTCGATCACGACCTCATCGATCAGCTCGTCCTCAAGGTGAATCCCATCGTCTTCGGGCACGGGGTCCGGCTCTTCGGCGGCAGCTCCAGGAAGGTCGAGCTGGCGCTCCTCGGCGCGACGTCGTACGCGAACGGCGTCTCGCTCCTCCGGTACGACGTGAAGCGCGGGAGCGCCGCGTAAGGGGTCGCCCGCGGCGATCGCGTGCCGCTCGATTCCACTGCGGCGCGATGGTCGGCGGGCGCTGAGCGCCGCACCTCGACGGGGCTGAGCCTGTCGCCGGGGCGGACAATGCCAACAGGTTTGATACAGGCCGCACGCCGCGTTCGACGACAAGGGCGGGGCGCTCGTGTACATGCACGCTTGGCCTTCGTGCCGCTCTCGCGTGTCGAGCGCGTGAAGGACGCGTCTGGATGCGGTGCGCGTGGCGGCGTGCATGGGGTCGCGAGCCTCTGGAGAGGCGACCTTTGCGTCTGTTCGCACCCGAAGCGCGCGGAGCGTCGCTCAACGTGGCGGAAATTTGAACTTGACCGCTAGAAGCGAATCGACCAAATGATGTGGGCTGCCTTTCAGATTTACATCAACTTCTGATTTTTCTGATCGAGAAGGGGGCATCCGCGCCGGGGACGCGAGCCGCGATGGCGCATTTGGCGGGAAGCCGAGGTCTGCGTCTCCGTGTGCGGCGTGCGATCCCCGACCGCTCTCGATCGCAAGCCTCATCGCGCTCCATACCATGGGGGCCTGATGGGCTTTTCTTCCTGCCAGGGGAGTATCCATGACGCGTGTCCGTTTCGTGCTTCGGGGTTTACCTTTCGCATCATCCATATGGCTCACCGCGCTTCTCGTCGGAGCGATCTTCCTGAGCGGCCTCGGATGCGCGCTCGACGCCGGGCCGCCGGGGGGTGACGAGCTGCGTTTTCGCTTCCCTCGCCAGGCGGCACAGGTGCTCGAGAGGGACGAGGGGTTCGTCGCGGTCGGCGAAGGCTTCGCGCTCGCCTCGACAGGCGGCTCGACCCGCGAGATCGAGGCTCTGTTCGAGCGCCGCGGCGGGCTGCATGCCGCGCTGCCTGCGAGCGGAGAGGGGAAGGTCCGCTTCCATCTGCCCGGCGGCTTCGAGATCGGCGTGCGCGAGATCGGCGCCGAGGGCAAGGGCGCTGTCGTCGAGCGCGCCGTGGCGTATCGGCGCCAGGGCGGGACGTCGTTCTGGTCTGCGGTCGACGCTGGTTACGAGGAGTGGCTGCTCCTCGATGCCGGCGTGGCGAACGGCGGCGCGCCGGTGGCGGCGTGGGAGGTCGACGGCGCGACGCTGCGACAGCAGGGCGACGCGGTCGAGGTCGTCGACGACGCGGGCGCGCCGCGGCTGCGGGTGACGGCGCCGGCGGCGTATGCGAGCGGCGGTCGGCCGGTCGAGGCGCGGCTCGAGGTGCGCGGCGCGAGGATCGCGCTCTGGGTCGACGCGGGCGGCGAGGAGGTGCTGGTCGACCCGATATGGGCGCCGACAGGATCCATGAGCACAGCGCGCTCCAACTACACGGCGACGCCGCTCGGGAATGGCCAAGTGCTCGTCGTGGGCGGGCGCAATGCGTCTTTTCTAGGGAGCGCCGAGCTGTACGATACGGTATCCAATACCTGGTGGTCGGCCGGAACGTTGGCCACGGCCCGCTACGGTCATACGGCGACGCTGCTCGGCAACGGCAAGGTGCTGGTCGTGGGCGGGTACGCCAACGGCTCGGTGGCCCATACGAGCGCCGAGCTGTACAATCCGGCATCCAGCACCTGGACGGCGACCGGCGCGCTGGCCGCGGGCCGTGGCGGCCACACCGCGACGCTGCTCGGCAATGGCAAGGTGCTGGTCGCCGGGGGGGATAACGGCTCCGGTGTGAAGTTGGCGACCGCCGAGCTGTACGATCCGTCGACCGGCGTCTGGTCGCCCGCTTCAACGATGGGGGGGAGCCGCACCGGGCACACCGCGACGCTGCTCGGGAACGGCAAGGTGCTGGTCGCCGGGGGGTACGGCCCCGGTGTGGCGTTGGCGACCGCCGAACTGTACGATCCGTCGACCGGCTTCTGGTCGCCGACGGCCTCGATGACCGGGCCCCGCTACTTCGCCACCGCGACGCGGCTCGTGAGCGGCAAGGTGCTCGTCGCGGGTGGCTACGACAATTCCGGCGAGCTGCAGAGCGTCGAGATCTACGACCCGTCCTCGTCGCCACCCGTCTGGACGACGGCGACGCCGATGAGCAGCAAGCGCTCCAAACATACCGCGACGCTGCTCCCGAACGGCAAGGTGCTCCTGACGGGCGGGTGGAGCGCCCCCATGGTCGGCAGTGCGAGCGCCGAGGTCTACGATCCGGGAACCAACTTCTGGGCAGCGGTCGGGTCGATGAGCGCCGTCCGCATCGCTCATACCGCGACGCTGCTGGGCAACGGCAAGGTGCTTCTCGCGGGCGGGTTCAACTATGGCATTCCATCCAGCACGTACCACTCGAGCGCCGAACTGTACGATCCGGCGGCCACGACGTGGGGGGCGGTCACGTCGATGTCTCACGCCCGCATGGCGCCGACCGCGACGCTGCTCAACGATGGCAGGGTGCTCGTGACGGGCGGTGACTCGTTGGGAACGAGGACCGAGCTGTACAATCCGTCGACCGACACCTGGGCGGCGGGGCCATTGATGGGTGTGGGACGTCAGTATCATACGGCGACGCTGCTCGGCAACGGCAAGGTGCTGGTCGTGGGCATTCGGAGCGTCTCGTCCCCCGCGAACGCCCAGCTGTTCGATCCCGCGACCAACACATGGTCGTCCGTAGGCTCGTCGACAAGCCCAGACCTCAACCGCATGGGGCACACCGCGACGCTGCTCCCGAACGGCAAGGTGTTGGTATACGGAGGGGTCAATCCCTCCGCCACCCCCGACGATTACATGTACTCCTCGGCGCTGTTCAATCCGGCGAACAATGCCTGGTCGCCCGCCGACGACATGCCGATTGCCCATGCCTATCATGCCGCGACGCTGCTTTCGAACGGCAAGGTGCTCTTCTCGGGAGGTAAGAGCGAGTACGCAGCGCAGCACGCCGTTGCCGCGCTCTACGAGCCCGATCTATGGACGGCCGTGGATCACATGGTGAAGAGCCGCGCCTATCATACGTTGACGTTGCTGAACACCGGCGAGGTGCTGGCGGTGGGAGGATGCGCCACGAACTTGACTCCGACCGTCGAGGTTTATAACCCGACGTCCGATCTCTGGTCCTCCGGTACTGAGCAGTTCTCCTATCGCTCGCATACCGCGACGCTGCTCAACAACGGCAAGGTGCTGCTCGCCGGGGGCATCGACAGCGCAGGGAACGTGACCCGGAACGTCTACATCTACGATCCCGCGACCGGTGACATGGACCTGACCGGGCAGATGAACGATGTGCGGTACGCTCATGCAGCGGTCCGGCTCGGGAACGGAAAGGTGCTGATCGTAGGCGGCAGTGACGGCTCCCCCCTGCCGACCGCCGAGATCTACACCCCCTGACGTCGTTGGGGCGCCCCGTCCACGGGCAAGCCCGTCCGCCGACGACGCGGCCGGCGCGGCGCAGGCGCTAGCAGCGCGCGCCGGCCGCGCCGCCTGCCGTCCGCTTCCGCAAACCAGCCAAGATCCCGCGTGCGGCAGCTGAACAACGCCGCCAATTTTTCTGAGGCATCTATCTTTGCGGGGGGGCGCCTTCGCCGGCTTCCTCCTCGATCACGACCTCATCGATCAGCTCGTCCTCAAGGTGAATCCCATCGTCTTCGGGCACGGGGTCCGGCTCTTCGGCGGCAGCTCCAGGAAGGTCGAGCTGGCGCTGCTCGGCGCGACGTCGTACACGAACGGCGTCTCGCTCCTCCGGTACGACGTGAAGCGCGGGGGCGCGGCCTGAGGGGCCGCCCCGGCGAGAGTGTGCCGCACGATTCCGTCGCGACGCCGTCGTTGAGCCCGCCGCGGCGCTTTTGTCGGGCGGGCGCTGAGCGCAGCGCCTCGACGGGGCTCATCTGGTTGCCAGGCTCACACGTTCGGCCTGTTGAGAAAAATTTCTGCCCAGGGTAGCTTGCGCCACGCGGCTGGCTCGGAGGAGCCAGCGGGCGGTGGCAACCGCCATGGCGAACGGCGGCCCGGGCTGCGTGGCCTCGTGGTGCACATCAGGAGAGGGTCAGGATGAGATCAGTTCTTTCTTTGGCAATGTGCGGGATGCTGGTCGGCGCATTCGCCATGACGGGTTGCGGTGATGACGACACCACCGGCAGCGGCGGTGCGGGCGGCGCGGGCGGTGGGGCCAGCTCCAGCACGACGTCGAGCTCCAGCAGCAGCTCGACCAGCTCGGGCGGCGGCGAAGGCGGCGCGGGCGGCAGCGACGGTGGCGCGGGCGGCGAAGGCGGCGAAGGCGGCGCGGGCGGCAGCGACGGTGGCGCGGGCGGCGAAGGCGGCGAAGGCGGCGAAGGCGGCAGCGCCCCCTACATCGGTCCCGGTCCGGAGGAGAGCTGCTCCGGTTGCGCCCGGCTGGCTGTGCCGCTCACCACGGCTTCCACGGGGACGCTGTTCCAGTTCGACTTCGCTCAGCTGGTCGACCTGACCGGCGCTACCGTCACGTTCCGTGTGAAGGCTCATGCCGCCACCGGCGGTGGCGTGCAGACGTACGTACAGAACGGACCTGCACGGAACAACGAAGATGAAGAGAGCTGGGCGGGCGTCCCCTGGGCGTGGACGAGCCTCGGCGACCTGAAAGAGTGGACCGACCTCACCATCGACGTCGATGCCGCTGATGCGGCCAATGCCGCTGCTGGCGGGAAATTCGCGAGTACCGCGGTAAAGCGCATCGGCATCAAGGTCGACGCAGGTGCCGAGGGGCCCTGGGCCAACCCGACCATCGTCTATGTCGACTCCATCACCGTCACGAGGTCTGCCAGCTCGAGCGGTTCGGGCGGCGCGGGCGGTGCCGGCGGCGCGGGCGGTGCCGGCGGCGCGGGTGGCGCCGGCGGTGCTGGTGGCACGAGCGGCGAGGGCGGCTCGGGCGGCGCTGGCGGCACGAGCGGCGAGGGCGGCTCGGCGGGCGCCACCGGCTCGGGCGGCGCTGGCGGCACGAGCGGCGAGGGCGGCTCGGCGGGCGCCACCGGTGAGGGCGGCGCCGGCGGCACGAGCGGCGAGGGCGGCGCCGGCGGCGCGAGCGGCGAGGTGATTCATGTGGTCGGTCCGTTCGAGTTCACGGACGGGCTGCAGAACTTCCTGCTCGGCGATTACCTGCCCGTGCAAGGCTCGAGGCTGGATCACCTCGGTCCCCTCGGCGAGTGATCCACGAGCGCCTGCGGCGTTCGCTCTCGCGCTGCTGCGTGGAGCGAGCGCCCGGGCCGCCTCATCGACCATCGAGGGCGCGCTCCCCTGCGCGCTCCAGCCCGACCCAGCTTCCCCGTCTCACGTAACCGCGGCGCGCCGGCGTACTTTGGCCGAAGGTGGCGCTTTTGAATCGCCAATCACGCCAAAGACGCCGAGAAAAACATAAAAATCATGGCGTCTTTGCGGCCCCATCCTTCCGGCGGGACGGGGAATTCCCCCGCCACCCGCCACGCTGCTGAAGCATGCTCCGAACTGTCCACACGACCCGCTACGTCACCCCGCTCCGCGAGGGCGGGTCGCTGCCGGCCCTCGTCGAGGCCGATGACGACGGGCTCTATGTCCTGAAGCTCCGCGGCGCCGGCCAGGGGCCGAAGGCGCTCATCGCGGAGCTCGTCGCCGGGGAGATCGGGCGCGCGCTCGGGCTCCCGGTGCCGGAGATCGTCTTCATGGAGCTCGACCCCGCCTTCGGGCGCGCCGAGCCGGATCCGGAGCTGTCGGACCTGCTCTCGGCGAGCGCCGGCCTGAACCTCGCCCTCGACTACCTGCCCGGATCGCTCGCCTTCCAGCCGCTCGCCGGCCCGGCGATCGACCCGGGGCTTGCGGCCTCCGTCGTCTGGTTCGACGCCTTCATGAGCAACGTGGACCGGACGCCCAAGAACCCCAACCTGCTCCTCTGGCACCGCCGCCTCTGGCTGATCGACCACGGCGCGGCGCTCTATGTCCACCACGCCTGGACCGACGCGACCGACCCGCGCGCCGACGCGGACGACCGCTTCCCGCTCGTCAAGAGCCATGTCCTGCTCCCGTTCGCGGGCGATCTCGCCGCGGCCGACGCCGCGCTGAGCGCCCGGCTCACGCCCGAGCGCATCGCGGGGATCGTCGCCGCGATCCCGGACGCGTGGCTGGCCGACCAGGACCCCCGCGCCCGGTCCTCGGGCGAGCGGTGGTCCGCGTTCTCGCCCGACGCGGTCGATGCCCCGCAGCCCGACGCCGCGCCGGTCGCGGCGCGGCGCGCGGCGTACGCCGCCTACCTGACCCACCGCCTCGCGTCGCCGCGGGGCTTCGTCGAGGAGGCGCTCGATGCAGCCCGTGCCCGCCGGTAGCCCTCCGGGCGCGCGCGACGTCGACGCCGCCGACCCGTTCGATTACGCCGTGCTGCGCGTGGTCCCGCGCGTGGAGCGCGGCGAGCGCGTCAACGTCGGGGTGGTCCTCTTCTGCCGCGCCCGGGGGTTCCTCGAGGCGCGCTTCGAGCCCGACGAGCGGCGCCTGCTCGCCCTCTGGCCCGACCTCGACCTGGAGGCGGTCCGCGGTCACCTCGACTTCATCCGCCGCGTCTGCGCCGCCGATCGGGCGTGCGGGTACGTCGCCGAGCTCCCCCAGGCCGAGCGCTTCGGCTGGGTGGTGTCCCCGGCGAGCACCGTCGTCCAGCCCTCGCGTGTCCACGCCGGCCTCGGCGCCGACCCGGCCGCGGCGCTCGACCGGCTGGTCGCGACGCTGGTGAGGCCAGCGCGCTCCGGACAGGGCTGATCGGCGCGGCGCGAGCCCGCGCTCCAGGCGGCGCGAGCCCGCGCTCCAGGTCAGTGGCCGTCCTTCTCGCGGTTCATCGCCTGCTTCACCGCGGTCACGACGCCCAGCACGACCGCGCCGGCCGCGACGCCGACGATCATGTTGGCGAGCGACGGCACCACGGCGCCGAGCACGGCGCCGGCGCCCTGGGTCATGTCCTCGATGTGGTGGTGCAGCCACGGCACGCCGTGCGTCAGGATGCCGCCGCCGACGAGGAACATCGCCGCCGTGCCGGCGACCGACAGGCCCTTCATCAGCCACGGCGCCGCCTTCAGGATGCCGCTGCCGAGCGACTGCTGGAGACCGCCGCTCTGGCGGCTCAGGTAGAGGCCGGCGTCGTCGAGCTTCACGATGCCGGCGACCAGGCCGTAGACGCCCACGGTCATGAGCAGGGCGATGCCGGTCAGCACGGCGACCTGCGTGCCGAACGGCGACGCCGCCACGGTGCCCAGCGTGATCGCGATGATCTCGGCCGACAGGATGAAGTCGGTGCGCACCGCGCCCTTGATCTTGTCCCTCTCGAACTCGACGAGGTCGATCTTCGGATCGGAGAGCGCCTGCACGAGCTCGGCGTGGTGGGCCTCGTCCTCGTGCTTGCTGTGCAGCACCTTGTGGGCGACCTTCTCGAAGCCCTCGTAACAGAGGAAGGCGCCGCCGACCATCAGCAGGGGCGTGACGGCCCAGGGCGCGAAGGCGCTGATCGCCAGCGCCGCCGGCACCAGGATGGCCTTGTTGAGCATCGAGCCCTTCGCCACGGCCAGCACGACAGGCAGCTCGCGGTCGGCGTTGACGCCCGTCACCTGCTGCGCGTTCAGCGCCAGATCGTCGCCCAGCACGCCGGCGGTCTTCTTGGCGGCCACCTTCGTCAGCACGGCAACGTCGTCCAGCACGGTGGCGATGTCGTCGATCAGGGCGAGCAGGCTGCTTCCGGCCATGGAGTGAGGTCCTCGTCGGGTGAATGGGGGTGGAGCGTGGGGAGCGTGGCGAACGTCACGGGCGGCGCCGCACCGCAGCCGTCGCGGTGGGCATGGTAGCGGGCGTCGGCGGCCTTCGGGTCGAAGATCCTGGGCGCCCGCGTCGATCGGCCGGTCTGGCCGCCGGCGCCGTGCTTCGGCTCACGCGCTCTCTTCGATCCCCGACGGCGACTCCAGCCCCGGCGGCTCTTCCAGGCTGATGCGCCCGAGCCGGCCGGCGCGGAAGTCGTGGACCAGGATGTCCGACGCCTTGTGCAGGTCCACCGAGCCGCCGCTGCGCAGGCAGCCGCGGCGGCGGCCGATCTCCTCGATCAGCGCGGCGGCCGTCTCCGGCAGCTCCTTCAGCTTGTAGCGGGCGGCGAGGAGCTCGGGGTAGCGCCGCAGGAAGTACCCCGCCGCGAACAGGGCGACGCTCTGGTAATCGATGGCCGTGTCGGGGATCGCCCCGCCCACGGCCAGGCGGAACGAGGCCGCCTCGTCGTCGATCTTGGGCCAGAGGATCCCCGGGTTGTCGGAGATGGCCATGCCGGTCTTCAAGGTGACGAGCTGCTGGCTCTTCGTGACCGCGGGCTCGTCGCCGACCTTGGCCACCTTGCGCTCCATGAGCGCGTTGATGAGCGTCGATTTGCCGACGTTGGGGATCCCCACGATCATGGCCCGCACCACCTTGCCGGGGCCGTTCTTGGGGGGCGCGAGGCGCTTGCAGAGCTCCGGGATCCGGCGCCGCGCCTCGGACGACTGGCTCGCGGAGATCGCGATCGCGAGCACCTGGCCCCCCGGCGAGGCGCCGCGCTCGGCCTCGTCAGGCGGCGCGGCGTTCTCCGCCTCGAAGTAGCGGAGCCACGCCGTGGTGACGGCCGGGTCCGCCAGATCGCTCTTGTTCAGGACCTTGATGCACGGCTTCTGGCCGCGCAGCTCGGCCAGGACGGGGTTCTCGCTGGCCAGCGGCATCCGGGCGTCGAGCACCTCGATGACGACGTCCTGCGACGGCATCGACTCGGCGATCGAGCGCCGAGCCTTGGTCATGTGGCCTGGATACCATTGGATCGACATCCGCCGCGGAGCTCTATCACGCCCGGCGGGTCACGCGCACCCGTCCGGGCCGCAGGCCGCCCCCTCGGCGAGCGCCTGCTCGGGCGCGCCGGCCGCCTCGTCCCACGCCTTCTGGAGCACGCCGAGGAGGGCCTCGGCCGGCTGCGCGCCGGAGACGCCGTACCGCCCGCCGAACGCGAAGAAGGGGACGCCCGTGATGCCGATCGCGCGCGCCTCGTCCTCGTCGGCCCGCACCTCGCGCGCATGGGCGTCGCTCGCGAGCGACGCGCGGGCCTCCTCCGGGTCGAGCCCCGCCTCGCCGGCGAGGCGCGCGAGCACCTCCGGCTCGCCGATGGCCTCGCCCTCGGTCATGTAGCCGCGGAGCAGCCGCTCCTTCACCGCGTCCTGCACGCCGCGCTCGGCCGCGAGGTGGAGCACGCGGTGCGCGTCGAAGGTGTTGCCGGGCCGGACCTTGTCGAAGCGGAGATCGAGGCCGTCCGCCGCGCCCACCTCGGTCATCTGGCGGATCATCGCCTCGGCCTTGGCGACGGGCACGCCGTACTTCTTCGCGAGGCGCCCGGCGTAGGAGACCTCGGTGCCCTGCACGCGCTTCGCCGAGGGGTCGAGCTCGAACGCGCGCCAGACGACCTCGACGGCATCCCGGTGAGGGAACCTGGCGAGCGCGGCCTCGAGCCGGCGCTTGCCGACGTAGCACCACGGGCACGCGATGTCGGACCAGACATCGACACGGAGCTTCTTCATGGCGGTCAAGGTAGGGCCGCGCGGCGCCTCCGGCCAGGCGGCGTGCGTCGCGGGCGGGAGGGGCGCCGGCGCGGCGGTCGGGGAGGGGCCGAGCTCGCCGGGGAGAGCCGAGTGGAGCGCCGAGCCCTCCCGTGGTTGCTCGCCAGTGCGAGGCGGATACCTCCGCGGTGGCATCTGAGGTCCGGCGTAAGGGGGGAGTGGGAAATTGGATGAGGAGAGGCGTGATGGACATTGAGAGGCTCTTGGTCGATTTCTACAACGGTGCCCACGTGCTCGATGTCGTCGCCGCGTGGGCTCATGCGGTCGGGAATCGACAGAAGATTCTTGATGATCTCGCTTCGTTCGAGGGCGCATACGAGCAGCTCGTCGAGCTTCACGCGGCGGGAAAACTCGGCGTCGGAACGGCCGATTTTTCAGCCGGGAACCTCGAAATCGTCAGGCGGATCAACCAGCTGATCGAGCCGGGGTTGGACAGTGTCGAGGTGCGTCAAGCGGCTCAAGAAAACCATGCTTTGGCTGAGCGATGCGCGCGAGCGTTGAAAGGAGGTGATGTGTCGCCCGCTGAATGAGCCTTGCCGCGCAAGCCCAGCCGCGTCACGACGACGCCTGTGCATCCCGTCCTCGTCGCAGCTCGCGCCGCCCTGGGCGCGGGCCCGGTCACCGCGGCTCCGCCTCCTGACCCGTGGCACGCGTGGCTCCTCGTGGCGCTCGCGCGGCAGGTCGATCGGCAGCGCTGGCTGGTACGTGTCCAGCGTGAGCGCCTCTCTCATGCCTCCCGCCGTGGCGACGTACCGGGCATGCCGGGCTGGAAGTTCTACTTTCACGGCATCGGCCTCTGCTTGACCGCACCCGACGGCGAGACGATCGACGTCGACGATCACGGCGATGACGGCCTCACGATCGATCCTTGGTTCTTCACGCAGCGCATGCTGAGCCTCCCTGACCCCGCGCTCCCCGAGCGGCGCCTGCTCGCATTCCTTCCGACCGCTGACGCCATGGCCGCCGCGATCGGCGAGCTCACCCGGGAGGGTCTGCTCGTCCGCAACGAGCATCGGCACGTCTTCCGCGTCGTCCCTGAGATCGAGGAGAACGCCGGGGCGTTCGCCGCGATAGACTTCTCCGACGCGTCCCTCCGCGCTCGCTGGGCGGAGCACCTCGGCGATCACGAGATGCTCGCCGTCGAGCGGCCCTCGGCGGCCACCCAGGCGCGAGCCGCCGCGCAGCGCGACGCCTACAAGCGGTACTTGCTCGCGGGGATCGCGAGCGAGGCGACGGCGCGCGCGTTCATCGAGCCCCTCGAGGCAGCGCTCGATCCGGCGGAGTTCGTCGATGTGTGCTCGGGGCTTATCGACGCGTCGGTGAACACGACCTCTGGGCGCGCGATCGAGCGGCTCGACGTACACCCGGACTACCCCGTTTGCCCGGCGGTAGCCAGGCTGCTCACCCGCGCGGATCCGGCGCTGCATCACCCCTACGCCGTGCACGCCGCGGCCCGGTACCTGCTGCGCCGCGGGATCGAGCGCGAGCGCGCGGTCGAGGTGGTGCTGGCGTTCGCGCGCGTCGAGGTCGTCGCCGGCTACCTGGGCAACCCGTTCCTCGGCGAGCTTGCCCTGCTGCTCCTCGAGCACGCACCTCCGCACGCGCTCGCCGCGCTCCGCCGGGGGCTGCGATCGAGCACGCCCGCGGTCCGGACGGACGTCGCCGCGGCGCTCGCGGCGCTCGGTCAGGCGTGGTGCCTTCGAGAGCTCCTGCTCGCGCTGGACGACGCGGCCACGTTCGAGGAATCGGCCTCCGTGCGGGCCGCGCTCTCGTGGATCGGGTCGGGCGAGGCGCGCGCGGCGGTGAGGTACTGGACGCAGACCCACGTTCTGCGGACGACGGAGGGCCCGGGTCATGGATGGGAGGAGATCCAGGAGGCCTTCGCCGATGAGTCGCTCGAGTACGAGATCGACGAACGTCGCGCCTGGGCCGACGCGATCCGACCAGGGATCGATCCGGACTTCGACCGCGTGGTGTGGGGATGAAATGCAGGTGATGGGGAATTCCCCCATCCAGCCGGAATGATGGAGCCGCCAAGACGCCACAAGACGCCAAGAAAAATAATAATCTTGGCGTCTTATGGCGCCTCATGGCGTCTTGTGGCGTCCTCGCGGTTCAAAAGACTCCACCTTCGGTACCCCACCACCGGGCGACGCGGCGCCGCCTCGCCGTCGCCCGGTCACCCCCGCTTACCGCCGCTCCCCCGCGCCCATCAGCGCGGAGAGGCTCTGCCGCTGGCGGCCCGCGCCGTCGAAGTTCGATGGATCGAGCCAGCGCTCGAACGCCGCCTTCGCCGCCGGCCATTCCTTGTCGATGATCGCGTGCCACGCGGTGTCGCGGTTGCGCCCCTTGATCACCATGGCTTGCCGGAACACGCCTTCGAACCGGAACCCGAGCCTCGCCGCCGCCGCCCGCGAGGGCGCGTTGAGCGCGTCGCACTTCCACTCGTAGCGCCGGTAGCCGAGCTCGTCGAACGCCCGTCGCATCATCAGGTACATCGCCTCCGTCGCCGCAGGCGTCCTCTGAAGGAGCGGTGAATACCTGAGGTGTCCGACCTCGATGACGCCGCTCTGGGGGTCGATCCGCAGGTACGCCGCGACGCCGACCGCCCGTCCGGTCGCCGCGTCGATGATCGCATGGAACAGCGGATCGTCGCCCAGGCACGTGGCATCCATCCAGGCGCGGTAGTCCGAGAGGGTCGCGAAGGGCCCATAGGGCAGGTAGGTCCAGCCCCGCCCCTCCGCGTCCGCGAGGTTGGCCGCATGGAGGTCCGCCGCGTGCCTCTCGGGGTCGATCGGCTCGAGTCGGCACGTGCGCCCGAGCAGGATCTCGCGCGGCGGCAGCGGCCGCGGCGTCCAGCCGGGGAGGGGGTGGCCGATCGGCTGCATCAGAGAATTCATGTGCTCCACGGGATCGCTCTCTCCGCAAGGTGGTTTGCTCACGGCGCCGGCCGCGGGCGCCGCCCGCCGGGTGTTACTGCGCCACGATCGTCGCCGCCACCTTGTCCTCGATCCCTTCCCACGTCGCCGGCCGATCCGCCGTCGAGTAGGCCTGGAGCATCACCTCGCGGTCCCCGAGCACCACGACGTAGCTCACCATCTGCACGCCGTTCTTGAGCCCGTTCTTGACCCTCACCGCCGGCCGCCCGCCCAGCATGATGCGCGCCGCCGGGCCCTTCGTGACGGTGTTCGCCGGCCGTTGCTCGTCGAGCACCTTGCGCTCCTGCTCGAGGAGGGCGTCCAGCTGATCGGGCGGCACCGCGCCCTCGAGCGGGAAGACCGCGACCTGGAACACGACGGGCGTCCGGGGCAGCTGCCCGTACGTGTGGAAGCGGACGCCGGACAGCTCCTCGACCGACGCGGCGCTCGCGAGCGCCTCCGGCAGGTCCAGGGCGACGCCCGTGTCCGCGACCGCGGTGCGCGCCAGCGCCGGCGGCGCGCGGAGCTCCCACGGGCGGCCGGCGGTGAACGCCGTCGCCACGGACAGCGCCATCGCAGCGGCCGTCAGGGCGGCCGCCGCCGTGAGGAGGGGGCGCGGCCTCGGCTCGGCGTCCGCCGCGCGCTCGCGCCGGTCCACGGGCGTGAGGCCCCGGGGGAGGACGGTGACGACGAGCGCGAAGCCGACGACGCCGCCGCCCAGGTGCGCGAGCAGGTCGACGCCGGGCTGAAAGCTGTAGACGAGGTTGAGCCCGAGCGGCAGCCACGCGCGGCTGCGCATCTGCGCGATCATCGCGGGGGGCAGGAGCCCGTGCGGCCGGAGCGCGACGCCGATGCCGGCCGTCATGAGGCCCCAGATCGCGCCCGACGCGCCGACGCTCCACCGCTCCTCCAGCATCGCGCTCGCGAGCGACCCGCCGAGCGCCGAGGCCCCGTAGAGCAGGAGGAAGCGCCGCGGGCCGAAGAGCGCCTCGAGCATCGGGCCGAAGGACCACAGCGCCAGCATGTTGACGAAGAGGTGCATCGGGTCGGCGTGCAGGAACGCCGACGCGAGGAGCCGGTAGAGGTGCCCTTGACGCACCGCCTCGCCGCTGTTGGCGCCCATGCGCCACAGCGCCGCCTCGTGGGTGCCCGAGCCGAAGGCGTAGCTCACGGCGAGCAGCACGGCGCACGCGATCATGAGCGTCGCCGTGACGCGGCGGCTGCCCCTCAGCCTGTCGACGATCGCGCGCTCCTGCTGCGCCAGCGCCTGCCCCTCGGCGAGCGCCTCGGCGAGCGCGTCAGGATCGAGCGGGCCCGCCTCGGCGAGGCGCTCGTGGGCCCGCTCGAGGGCCGGCAGGGCCTGCCCCTTCACGCGCGCGAGCCCGCCCGCCGCGTCGAGGTGGTGGAAGCCCATCGGCACGGGCTGCACGAACGGCGCGACCTTGGCGAGCGCGGCCTGGCCCGGGGCAGCGCCGCCGCCCACCAGCACGACGTGCGTCGGCGGCCCGCCGGGCTTCACCGCCTTCACGAGCGGCTCGAGCAGGGCGTGGAGCTCGTCGGCCGAGGGGTCCCCCGGCGCCGTGACGAGCGCGATCTGGAGGGGCGCCGACCTGCCCGCGAGGAACGCCAGGACCGGGTCGCAGCGGAGCAGCACGAGGGCGTCCGGCCCGCGGAGCAGCGCGGCGAGCAGGCGGTCGCGTCGCGCCGCCGCGTCGTCCCCGGGCGCACGGTCCATGATCGGCAGATCCACCACGCTCGCTCCTCCTCCTGCTTCCCCCTCCCGCGGGAGGTCGCGCGGCGAGCGTAGCCGAAAGGCGGCGCGCGCAGCACGGCGGAGCGCGCCCGGCGAGCTGCCGCGCTCGTCCCGGGCCTTCGCGCCCGGCCTCCTCGCTAGGGCATGTGCGACGCCCGCGCCGCGTGCGCCGCCACCTCGCGGCGGAGGGCCTCCGTGACCCCCGGCAGCTCCCTGTGCCAGTCCCGCGTCGGGCGGTTGCGCATCAGCCAGGCGACGGCGTCGTCCATGGTGCTGAACACCTCGTAACGCAGCCGCGAGCGGCTCAGCAGGATGAACTCGATGGCCACGTTGCGCACGAGCGACGCCTTGAAGCCGTGGCCCTCGAACACGAGCGCGGCGCACATCCCGTGGGCCGCGAGCTCCCTGGAGAGCTCCGCGAGCGAGCTCCGGACCTCCCGCCCCGCCGGGACGGTGTTCTCCTCGAGGATGACCAGCGTCGCCTGCAGCTCGCTGCCGCGCTCGCGCAGGATGCTCCGGACCTCGCTCACCGCGGCCGCCGTGGTGTGCCGGCGCCAGATCTGGAAGAGGAGGCCCTTCCAGGTGGCGACGCAGTGATCTTCGTCCAGCGCGTGGAGGAAAGGCCTCGTCGCCCTGCTTCCCCCCTCGCTTCGCGGCGGCGAGCTCGCAGGCGGCGCGGGATCGTCGTGATCCCGGAGCGGCGGGGCCGCGAGCGGGCTGTTGAAGCAGGCGGCGACGGGGGCGGGCGGCCTCGCCGTGACCATGCCGGCCGGGGAGGCCTCGGGCGGAGGGAGCGAGCTGCGGCGACGCGCCGCCGCGGCGCCGGACGACGCCTCCGGCGGCGGGAGCGAAATGCGGCGGCGCGACGCCGGCGCGGTCGACGCCGGCGCGGTCGGCGCCACGCGCGCGGCGCCGTCGAGGAGGCGATCGAGGACAGGGCACATCGCGGACGCGCTGGTGAAGCGGGCGAGGGGGTCGCGCTCGACACAGCGAGAGAACCAGGCGTCGAATCCGGCGAAGAAGGGCGGCAGTCCGAGCTCTCCCGCGCGCCGGCTCGCGGTGGGGATGGGCGCGAACAGGATTTCCCGGAGCAGCGCCGGGAGGTCTCGGCCCTGCCAGAAGGGCTTGCCCGTGAGGGCGAAGAACGCGACGAGCCCATAGGCCCAGACGTCGCTCTGGGGGAGCGCCCCCTGGCTCTCGCGCGCTTGCTCGGGGGCCATCCAGAGGGGCGTGCCGACGGCGGCCGTCAGCGAGGCGCGCGCGTCGGCGATGATCTTGGCGATGCCGAAATCGAGGAGCTTGACCCGCGGCGCGGCGCCGTCGCCGGCTTCCTCCAGAAAGACGTTCTCGGGCTTGAGATCGCGGTGAACGATGCCCGCGCCGTGCGCGTCCTCGAGCGCGCGTCCCAGCTGCCCGAGGACGCGGCGCGCCTCCGCGATCGGGAGCGGGCCTGCCCGCTCGACGCAGGCCGAGAGGGTCTCGCCCTGGAGGAGCTCCATCGCGAGGTAAGGCAGGCCCGTCACGCCGTCGACGCCGGCGATCAGCACCTCGACGATGTGCGGCGACCCGATGAGCCCAGGAGCTCGCGCCTCTCGCTCGAAGCGGCGGCGCTCCTCGGGGTCGACGGCGCGCACCGGGTGCATGACCTTCACGGCGCGCTGGCGCGCGGTGCTGTGCTGGCGGCAGAGATAGACGCTGCCCGTGCCGCCCGAGCCGAGCGTGCGCACGACCTCGAAGTCGCCGCCGATGATGCTGCCAGCTTGCAGGCCGTAGGGTGAATCCATGGCGCGGACCGAAGCGTTTGCGTAACGGATGCGTAACGGAGCGCCCCGCGCGGGTCGCGCGCGATACCGCCGATTCAATCATGTTGTCGGCCGATGGCGAGCCGAAGACATCGCATCGTGTGCTGTTCCAGTGGCGTCGTCCCGGTCCGACCCGGTCACACCGGCGCTCCGTCCATGGCTCGCGCGCTGCCGCCACCGCGCTCGCCGTGAGGATTGCTGAGCGAACGGTGCCTCGCTGTTGCAGTTGCAGAGGCGTGGACGGATCGTCCACGCGGCGCGCGGTGTCAGGAGAGCTCGGCGACGACCGCGTGGTGGTCGGACGCGGCGCCGACGTCGATGACGTCGGCCAGCGCGAGCCGGCCGGCGAGCCGCGGCGACAGCAGCACGTAGTCGGTCCGCGTCTCCACCTGCGCGCCGTTGCGCCCGCGCAGCGCGGTGAACCAGCGCGAGGAGCGCGGCCTCAGGAGCAGGGCGTCGGCCCAGCCGAACGCCTCGATCGCATCCATCGTGTCGAACCGCGGCGGGCTGCCGTACTTCTCGATGCCGGCCGCCGCGAGGCGCGCGCCGAGGTCCGCGGGGTAGGGGTCGCGGCGCGACAGCGCGTTGAGGTCGCCGGCGAGCGCCCAGAGGCCCGAGGCGAACCGGGCGGGCGGCACGAGAGAGAGCAGCCAGTGGGCCTCGGTGAGCCGGCGATCCTCGCTTCCGGCGTTGAGGTGGGTGCCGAGCACCACGAGCGGCTCGCCGCCCAGCGAGAGCTCGACCTCGACGAGGCAGTGCGCCAGCGCCTCGGGCGCGTGCACGCGCGCGCCGGCGAGCGGCGCCCGGCTGACGACGGCGACGTGGTTGCGCCTCCCGTTCGGGCGCGGGTTGGCGTTGCCCAGGACGGCGTGCCGCTCGCCGGCGGGCGCGCCGATCGCCTCGGCGACGGCCCGGAGCCGGGCGCCGTCCTCCCAGCCCACGCACTCCTGGAGGACGAGCAGATCGGGGCGCGCGGCGGCGACGATCGCGAGGATCGCCTCGAACCGATCCTCGCCGCCGAAGAGGATGTTGAAGGTCATGATCTTCACGGTCCGATCAGGCTAGCTCCTCCGAGGCCGGGGCGTCTGCGCGGAGCAGCGCGGTGACGCCAGAGCGCGCGCTGAATCGGGTGGACGCAGCGCCCGAGACGGCGCACGAAGCGGGCATGGCCGGCGACGTCCTCCGGATCCGCAGCGACTCGCCGCTCTACGCCGGCGCGCTCCGCCTCCGGCGCGAGGTCTTCATCGTCGAGCAGTCCGTGCCCGAGGACATCGAGATGGACGAGCTCGACCCCGTCGCGCGGCACTTCGTCGTCCTCGACGGCGGCGAGGTCGTCGCGACGATGCGGATCGTGCCGTACGAGGGCGCGCTCAAGGTCGGCCGCGTCGCCGTCAGGAGAGACCTTCGCGGCGCGGGCCTCGGGCGGCGGCTGATGGAGGAGGCGATCCGCGTCGCCGGGGCCGAGGGCGCGCGCGCGCTGGTCCTGAACGCCCAGGTCGCTGCAGCGGCGTTCTACCGCAAGCTCGGCTTCGTCGAGGAGGGGCCGATCTTCGACGAGGCGGGGATCCCGCACACGAGGATGGTCCGGCGGATGGCCTGAACCGGCGGGTGCTGGGGATAGAGTAGAAGTTCGGCCGAGGATGGCGACGGCCCTCTGCGTGCTCGGCGCGCCACAGCAGATCGCGACCTCTGCCGTCCCATGCGCGGCCGGACGGCCCCCGCCGTTTTGCCTGGGCTGCCCCTGTACGTATCGCAGACCCGAAGATGCCAAAAAGACTCGTGGAGCGCGGTGCTGGGAGGCGTGACGAGAAAGCAGCGTGTGCCTTCTAGCGCACGTTGCGCATCGCGGTGTTCGAAGACAATCTACCTGATCAATGATGTCGAAAGCGGGCGGGCGAAGCCCCGGACTGGCTGGGCCTGGCTGCCCGCGCGAAGGCCCTGCTTCAGCTCTGATCGGCTGGATTGGGATCGTCCCACGAGCCGCGTGCGCCATCACCGTCGTGACCGCTGCTGCCGTCCTGGTGGGCTGGTGGCTCGATGTTCAGACTCTCAAGAGTGTTCATCCGACCTTCGTGACCATGAAGGCGAACACGGCGCTGGCGTTCCTTGCCGCCGCCGCGTCGCTGTGGCTCCACTGCCGCGCGGGATCGCGCCTGTGGACGCGCCGGCTTTCGCGGGCGTGCGCCGGCGGGGTCGCTGTCGTCGGGTTGCTCACGTTCCTGGAATACGCGCTGAACCGGCCGCTCCATATCGATCAAATTCTCTTCCGGGAGGGGCCGGGCGCCGTCGGCACCCCTCACCTCGGGAGGATGGCTATCACGACGGCCATCTGCTTTGTCCTCGTCGGCTCGGCGCTGTGGCTCCTCGACGCGAAGGCCCGGCGCGTGCGCCGGCTTTTTTCGGCGCTCGTCGTGCTGATCGCGCTGTTCGGGCAGCTGGTGGTGCTCGGATATGTGCTCGGGGTCGGGTACCTTTATGGCGTCGGGGCGACGACCGAGGTCGCGTTGCATACGGCGCTGCTCTTTCTGGTGCTGTCTGCCGGCGTCCTGTGTGCGCGGCCCGAGCTGAGCGGCGTCGAGCTGTTGACGAGCGCGGGGGCCGGCGGCGCGATGGCGCGCCGCCTGATTCTCGCCGCGTTCGGCGCGCCATTCGTCCTCGGCTGGGTGATCGTGGAGGGGCGGAAGCTCGGCCTCTACGATTCGGCGTTCGAGTCGTCGCTCCTCGTCATCGGCTGCATCGTCCTCATCGTGCGCCACATCTGGAAGAGCGCTGCCGCGCTGGAATGCATCGACCGGGATCGGGGGAGGGCCGTAGAAGATCGCGGCCGACTCGCTCTCCGTGAGGAGGCCGCGCAGGCTGCCGTCCGGGAGAGAGACGAGTTCCTCTCCATCGCGTCCCACGAGCTCAGAACGCCCATCGCCGCGCTCCAGCTCACGCTGCAGGCGCTGGAGCGCAGGCTCGGAGGCGACGAGTCAGCGACCCTCCGGCACGACCGCACCGTCCGGGCGGTGGAGGGGAGCCTTCGGCAGGTCGCGCGGCTGACGCGGCTCGTCGAGCAGCTGCTCGATCTGTCGCGCATCAAGGCGGGTCGTCTCAAGCTCGAGCCCGAGGGGGTCAATCTCGTCGAGGTGGTGCGTCAGGCCGTCGAGCCCCTCCAGGGGGTGCTGGCGCAGGCGGGCTGCTCGCTGTCTCTGCGCGTCGAGCGCGAGATCCTCGGTCGCTGGGATGCGCTGCGGATCGAGCAGGTGGTGACGAACCTCGTGTCCAACGCGCTGAAGTACGGCGCGAACGCTCCCGTCGAGCTCAGCGCACAGCGGCGTGGGGACACGGCCGTGATCGCGGTGCGCGATCATGGAATCGGCATCGCTCCAGAGAACGCGGCGCGGATCTTCGAGCGGTTCGAGCGCGCTGTCTCGTCGCGCGACTACGCCGGGGTGGGCATCGGCCTCTTCATCGCCAGGCAGATCGTCGAGGCTCACGGCGGCTCGATCCGGGTCGAGAGCGCGCTCGGCGTGGGGTCGACCTTCGTCGTCGAGCTGCCCATCGAGCACGTGTGGGCTCGCTGAAGGCAACGCGATCCCAGCCGGAGCTGAAGCGGTCGCCGGCCGAGCGACGCGAGCCGAAGCGGACGAAGTCGGTCGTCGAGGACGATGTCGAGCGGAGCGCCAGGCGGGTCGATCGGCTCGATGCGCCGCCCGCTGTCGTGGGAGGATGGCGTGATGCGCTCCACACGCCGATCCCTCACGCTCTCCCGTTCTGTCCCCATCGTCCTCGCGCACCTGGTCGTCGCGGCGTGTGGCGGGGAGCCGGGTCCAGGCGTCGAGTCCGCCGAGGAGATCGGCGTCATCGAGAAGAGCTCATGGATCGAAGGGCGCGACGGTGGAGACAGCGCTGTCGCGTGGGGCAAGTCGGTCTGGGTCTACGGCGATACCGTCCTCACGCAGGCTGACGAGGCCGGGACCAACTGGCACCATAACTCGTTCGACATCTCGGACGATCTCGACGCGTCCGACGGCATCGGTGGCTTCTCGTCCCCGGCCGACGGCGCGGGGGCGCCGGGGTATTTCATCGCGCCCACCGCGGACGAGCAGGCGTTCAACGACGCTCACGCCGGCGACGACTGCGCCGAGGCGCCGTGCGGCGCCCGCTGGGCGGTGTGGCCCGGGGCGCCGGTGTTCGATGCGGCGCGCGACCGCGCCTTGATCCCCTATGGCCTCATCTACGCGGAGCCGGGCGACTTCAACTTCCGCGGCGTGGGCCAGTCGTTCGCGATCTGGGAGGGCCTCGACGAGGCGCCGGTGCGGCCGATCGTGGACGCGAGCGCGGAGCACCCCGACCTTCTCTTCGGGGAGGGCGAGCCCGGCTGGGGTGCCGCGCTGGTCGCCCACGGCGACGACCTGTACACCTTCGCGTGCGACGGCAGCCTGTCCAAGCCGTGCCGCCTCGCGCGCGTGCCGCTCGAGACGCCCCTCGATCGAGGCGCCTTCCGCTACTTCGACGGCGATGGCTGGAGCGACGACGCCGGGGATGCCGCGGAGCTGTTCGACGGCGCGCCCATCATGTCCGTCTCGTACTGTGAGCACCTCGGGGCGTGGCTCGCGGTCTACTCGCCCCCGTTCGAGCACCGGATCGTGGCGCGCACCGCCCCGGACCTCACCGGCCCATGGTCGGACGAGGCCACCCTCTATACGGCCCCCGAGGAGCGCGCGCCGTACGACCCGGTTCACCACGCGGAGTACGAGGAGGACGGCGGCCGGGTGCAGTACATCACCTACTCGCGGCCGACGACCGGCTGGTTCGGGTCGGAGTTCGCGCTCGTCCGCGTCGTGCTGAAGTGACGAGCGAGCGCTCGCCCCTGACGGGCAATCTCCTGCGGGAGCTCAGCGGGTGAAGCGGCGGATGGCGTGCCGGATCTGCTCGGGCGCCATGGGATCCGTCGACAGGGCGCTGTGGAGCACGAGGCCCTCGATCAGCGCGTCGAGCTCCCGCGCGGTCACCGGGTCGAAGTGGAGCTCCAGCGCGCGCCGGCTCCGCAGCATCCAGGCCTGGGTGACGGCGCGCAGCGCGGGCCTCCGGGCGGCGGCGACATAGAGCTCGACGCTGAGCACCAGGTCGCGCTCCGAGCCGAGCAGGGCCGTGGTGAGGTGCTCGACGAGGAGCTCGACCGCGGCCCCGCGGTCGCACGCGGCGCGCATCTGCTCCTCGAAGCGGGCGGCCATGTCGTCCGCGTGCCGGGTGAACGCCGCGGCGAGCAGCTCGTCGATCGAGGCGAAGTGGTACGTGGTCGAGCCGAGCGGCACGTCGGCGGCCCGGGCGATCGAGCGGTGGGACGCGCCGGCGACGCCCTGCTCGGCGATCACGTCGAGCGCGGTCGCCAGGAGCCGCTCCCGGCGCCCTGGGTCGTGGCGGCGGGCCCGCCGCGCGGGGGCGGCGCGCCTCGCCCTGGCGGCGCTCATCGGGCCTCCGTCACCCTCGCGCCCCGCCCGGCGCCTGCGCGGCCCCCGCGGCGTGCGCGACGTCGAGCGCGCGGATCACGCGGGCGGGGTTCCCGACCGCGATCACGTTGGCCGGCAGGTCGCGCGTCACGACGGAGCCCGCGCCGACCACGGTGTTGTCGCCGATCGTCACCCCCGGAAGCACGATGGCGCCGCCGCCGATCCACACGTTGTTCCCGATCGTGATGGGCTTCGCCGCCTCCCATTTCTGCCGCCGGGGCTCGGGCTCCACCGGGTGCGTCGGCGTCAGCAGCTGCACGTTCGGGCCCATCTGCACGTCGTCGCCGATCGTGATCGGCGCGACGTCGAGCGCGACCAGCCCGAAGTTCGCGAAGCAGCGCGCCCCGAAGGTGATGCGCGAGCCGTAGTCCACGTAGAACGGCGGGCGGATCTCGGTGCCCTCGCCGATCGCGCCGAGCAGCTGCTCCAGCAAGCGGCGGCGCAGCGGGCGCTGCCGTACCGACGTCGCGTTGTACGCCGCCATGAGATCGAGCGCAGCCGCGCTCTGCTCGGCGATCTCGGGATCGTCGGCGATGTAGAGGTCGCCAGCGAGCATCCGCTCGCGCATGGACCGGGGATCGTGAGGGGTCGACATATGGACGAGTGTACACTCTATAGGAACGGGTGTCCACATCGGCGGCCGGGACGGATGCGTCAGCGTTCAGGCGAGGAGCGCGAGTGCAGCCAGCCAGCCAGCCTGCGCCTGCCTGGCGAACGACCCTGCTGCGATGTTCCATCAAACCATGTGCGCAGGACGAGCCGGCGGACGCGGCGCTCGCTCACACGAGCGGCGCACGGGTGTGCCACGACGTCGGCATCCTCTGGCGCCCGGATCGGGTCGGCCGGCAGAGGAGCGCCACGAGCTGCTCGGATTCCCGTGCAACTGGCCGCCTGGTACACGGCTTGTTAATCGCTCTGCCCATGTCAGGAACCGCCTTTATTCACGTTCGTGGTAGTTTTTTGCTGGTGCTCGCCGCGCTTTATGGCTGTGGCGGAGAGAGCTCCAACGCCGAAAGCGGATCGGGGGGCAGCGGAGGCGCGGGCGCCGGAGCGACGTCCGGATCCGGCGGCAGCTTGGATGGCAGCGGCGGCTCGGGCGGCGCGACCACCGGAGGCTCGACGACCGGCGGCGCGACCACCAGCGGGGCCGGCGGACCGCCCCCGACCGCGCTTTGCCCGGAGGCCATTCCGGCGCCCGAGGCGGAGTGCCGGCAGCAAAACGGCCCCTCCTGTTTCTATGGCGATTGCGAAGATGGCCAGCGTACGGTCGCGACCTGCCTGGCATCGGGGTGGACGCTCGAGACGCGACCCTGCGCCGCGTTTGCCTGTACCGGCAGCCAGGAGTGCATGCCCGGCGAGATCTGCTCGGTGATCCAGGGCGGCGCCTTCTTGGGGACGTGCATCGCCAATCCCTGCGGAGCTGGCCCTGTCACCTGCGAATGTGCCGACCCGGGCTGTCCCGCGTGCCGCGTCGACGATTCCTCGGGCGGCATCACCGTCACCTGCAACACCTGTCCGGGCGGCGGTTGCCCGTGAGGGCGCTCCCTCGCCGCTTCAACGCGCCGGATTCATCAGGGGTAGACATAGGGCGCGTCCAGCCCGAGCGGGAGCCCGAGCTGCCAGTACGCGAGCAGGAACAGCGTCCAGGCGACGAGGAAGCTCACCGAGTAAGGGACCATCAGCGCAACCAGCGTGCCGATCCCCGTGCCCTTCACGTACTTCTGGCAGAAGACAACGACGAGCGGGAAATACACCATCAGCGGCGAGATGATGTTCGTCGTCGAGTCCCCGATCCGGTACGCCGCCTGCGTGAGCTCCGGCGAGATGCCGAGCGACATGAGCATCGGCACGAGGATCGGGGCGAGCAGCGCCCATTTCGCCGACGCGGATCCGATGAGGATGTTGGTGAGCGCCGTGAGCAGGATCACGCCCACGATGGTCACCGCGCTCGGGAGCGCCAGTGCCTGCAGCCCCGCGGCGCCCTTCAGCGCGAGGAGCGCGCCGAGGTTCGAGCGGTTGAAGAGGTAGATGAACTGCGCGGCGAAGAAGGCCATGACCAGGTAATAGGCCATCGTGCTCATCGTCTTGCTCATGCCGTCGATGACGTCGCGGTGGCTCGTGAACGCGCCGGCCGCATAGCCGTAGACGAGCCCCGGGACGAGGAAGAAGAGGAAGATGAGCGGCACGATCGCGCTCATGAGCGGCGCGCCGCTGACCGTGAGCTGCCCGCTCGGCGCGCGCAGCGGCGACGAGGCGGGCGCGCTCGCCGCGACCAGCAGCGCGACCCCGGCCGCCATCGACGCGAGGGCCAGCCAGAGCGCGCGCGCCTCGCGGGGCGTGAGCGCCGCCGTCATGCGCTGCTCCGCCTCGGGCGCGGTGTCCACGGGCGTCCGGGCGACGCGCGGCTCGATCACGCGGTCGGTGATGTACCAGCCGACCGCGACGATCACGAGGCAGGAGGCGCTGCAGAAGAACCAGTTGCAGAGCGGGTTCACGGTGCGCTTCGGGTCGAGGATGCTCGCGCCGGCCTGCGTGAGGCCCTGCAGCAGCGGGTCGAGGCTCGACGGGATGAAGTTCGCGCTGAAGCCGCCCGACACGCCCGCGAACGCCGCGGCGATGCCCGCGAGCGGGTGCCGGCCGGCGGCCTGGAAGATGACGCCGCCGAGCGGGATGACGAGCACGTACCCCGCGTCCGCCGCGGTGTGGCTCGCGATGGCCACGAGGATCAGCATCGGCGTGAGCAGCACCCTCGGCGTGACGGCGAGGACCTTCTTCAGGCCGGCGTTGATGAACCCCGAGCGCTCGGCGATGCCGACCCCGAGCAGGGCCACGAGCACAACGCCGAGCGGCGGGAAGCCCGTGAACGTCTGCACCATGGTCGAGAGGAACTCGGTGATGGCCTTGCCCGAGAGCTGGCTGTGGACCACGAGCGGCTGCTTCGTGCGCGGGTCGATCTCGCTGAACTGGAGCGTCGCGAGCGCCGCGGAGAGGACCACGACCACGGCGGCCAGCAGGACGAAGAGCACCGCCGGATCAGGCAGCTTGTTGCCGGCGCGCTCCAGCGCGTCGAGGACGCGGCTCGCCCCGCGGAGCTCGGCGCGGGGCAGGGGAGGGGACTGCTCGGGTTGCTCGCTGGGCATGTGCTCATCTTAAAGCGATCTCCCCGCGAAGCGTGACGCGCTGAACCGTGATCGGTCGCTCGGGCCGGCGCCGGTGTGCTCGTGCAGGAGCAATGGATCAGCGCCGATTGCTGCTGGAGCAGCAATCGGCGCGAGGGCCGCCCCGCAGATCAGAGCAAATGGCGCGCTTTGATCTCGAGATACCGGTTGATGAGCTGCCCGGTGAGCTGCCCGGGCGCGACGTCGAGCACCAGCGCGCCCTGGTTCTTGAGGTCGCGCACGAGCCGATCGCGGAAGCTCGAGAGCTCGGCGGCGGCGCCGCGCGTGTACGGGTCGGCGTCGCCGCCCTCGACCAGCGCGTCGATCTCCACGTCCCGCAGCAGCACCATGAGCGGGAGGTGGCGCGGCATCACCCCGCGCATCAGGCGGAGCAGCTCGCTCGCGGCGACGTCGTCGACGACCTGCGTGAAGAGCACGATCAGGCTCCGCTTGCGCACGCGCAGGCCCACGTGCTGGAACGCCGCGCCGTAGTTGGTCTCGACGAGCTCGGGGTAGAGGTCATAGCCCGCGGAGAGCACGTGCTTGGCCGCGCCCGCGCCGCTCACCGGGGGCGCGTAGCTCTTGATGCCGTCGGCGAAGGCGAGCAGGCCCACGCGGTCGCCGCCGCGCGCGGCGACGTGCGAGAGCATCAAGCTCGCGTTGAGCGCGTGATCGAAGAGCGAGAGCCCCTGCGTCTGCGCCGTCATCAGGCGGCCCGCGTCGAGGAGGAAGAGGAGGTTCTGGTTGCTCTCGAGCTGGTACTCGCGGCTGATGATCTTCTTCTGCCGCGCGGTCGCCTTCCAGTCGATGGAGCGGAACTCGTCGCCGCGGCGGTACTCGCGCAGGCGCTCGAACTCGCTCTCGCCGCCGCGCTTGCGCGAGGCGCGCAGCGCCGACGGATCGCGATCCTGGCGCGCCATGAGCTCGAAGGTGCGCACGGCCTGCACGTCGGGGTACACCTTGACCGGCGTCTCGGCCGGCACCGTGACCTGCCGGATCCAGAGGCCGAACGGCGAGAGGTAGCGCACGTGGTGATCGCCGATCGTGTGCGCGCCGCGGCGGGTGGGGCGCACGTGGTAGCGGGCCGTCGCGCGCTCCCTGGGCGGGAGCTCGAGCTTCACGGGCAGGTCGTCGCTCTCGGCGTGATCGAAGAGATCGTCGGCGACCTCGATCGACAGCTTGCGGCGCGAGAGCGAGCGGATCTCGAGCGTGATCAGGTTCGGGCGCCCGATGGAGAGCACCGCGGGGGCGTGGCGCTTCACCGTCACGAGCGGCCTCCGCGCGAGGAGCGCGTCGATCGCGGCCCAGAGCGCGATGCCCGCGTCCGCGGCGAGCATGGGCAGGAGCAGCGTGCGATCGACGAGCGTCGCCACCGCGAGCCCGAGGGGCACGATCGCGAGCAGCACGAGGGCGCGCGAGGGGATCATCGCGCTCAGGCCGCCGTCTTCGGCACCTTGGCCTCGCGGAGGATGTCGTCGACGCAGTCGTCGGCGCTCACGCCCTCGATCTCGGCGTCGGGGTGCAGGATGAGCCGGTGGCGCAGGATCGCGGGCGCGAGCGCCTTCACGTCGTCGGGGATGACGTACTCGCGGCCCTCGCTCGCGGCCATGGCGCGCGCGACCGCGAGCAGGCCGATCGACGCGCGCGGCGAGGCGCCGAGGTAGACCGAGCGGTGCACGCGGCTCCGGCCGACGATGTCGGCGATGTACTCGATGATGCCGTCGTCCACGCGGATCTGCGCGAGCCCCTCGCGCATCTCCACGAGCTCGGCGGCGGTGGCGATGCGCTGGATCTCGAAGCGATCGAGGCGCGCCGCGTGGAAGCCGTTGACGTGGTTCTTGAGGATCAGCCGCTCGACCGCCTGCGAGGGGTGCTTGACGTTGACCTGGATCAAGAAGCGATCGAGCTGGGCCTCGGGGAGCGGGTAGGTGCCCTGCGACTCGATGGGGTTCTGCGTGGCGATGACGAAGAACGGATCCGGCAGCGCGCGCGTGATGCCGTCGGAGGTGACCGCGAGATCCTGCATCGCCTCGAGCAGCGCGCTCTGCGTCTTGGCGGGCGCGCGGTTGATCTCGTCGGCGAGGAGGAGCTGCGTGAAGATCGGCCCCTCGTGGAAGACGAAGCGGTCCTCCTTCTGGTTGAAGACGTTGCCGCCGGTGACGTCGCTCGGCATCAGATCGGGCGTGAACTGGATGCGCTTGAACGTGGCGCCGAGCACGTGCCCGAGGGTGCGCACGAGCAGCGTCTTGCCGAGGCCGGGCACGCCCTCGATGAGCACGTGACCGCCGGCGAGGACGGCGACGAGCGTGTGCAGGATGAGATCGTCCTGGCCGAGGAGCACCTTGCCGGCCTCGCGGCGGAGGAGATCGAAGCGATCGCGGAATTCAATCGGGTTCATGTCGTCTTTCGATCGGAGGTTCGCTGACCGGTCGCGTCGAGGAAGCCCTGGAGCTCGCGCACGAGCTCGAGATCGGCGGCGGCGTCGTCGCGCGCGCGAGGCGAGGGCCGCGCGCCGCGCGCGCTCTGCGGCCCGCGGAGCGACGAGGCGGGCGCGGCGTCCTCGCGGGCGCCGGAGGCCTCGACCAGCACGCGCATCACCTCGGCCTCGGGGCGGCCGGTGCGGGCGGCGATCGCCTCGGCGAGCGGGATGAGGCCCCGCCGGCCGGACTTGTGCACGCGCTCGCGCAGGCGATCGAGCGCCCAGCTCGCGTAGAGGCCCGCGGCGTGGCGCGAGGCGCGCGCGCGCCGGTAGGCGAGGCCGAGCGCGCGCGCGTGATCGGCGAAGGCGCGCCGGCCCGCGGCGGGCGGATCGCGGAGGCGCGCGAAGGCGCTGCCCTTCCAGAGGTAGAGCAGCGCGAGGAGCAGGAAGAGCTGCGCGATCACGGGCCAGAGGTTCGCCTCGCGCACGGCCTCGAAGGGCGTCTCGGCGCCGACGCCGGTCCACTCGTCGACGATCTCGACCTCGGTCGCGTACGGCGCGAACCGGAGCAGATCGAGGAAGAGCTGCGCGTTGTCGGGGGCCGCGAGCGAGACGTTCGACACGAGGCGATCGTCCGCGACGACGACGACCTTGCCCTCGCCGAGGCGGCGGACGACGCCCGCGGTCGAGGACGATTCGCCCCGGAAGATCATGTAGAGGTCCTCGGGCTCCTCGCCGTTCGCCTCGACGAGGCGCTTGCCGGGCGGGAGCGAGGCGCGGAGCCCGCGCGACCAGTCCGCGGCGAGCGCCGTCGACGTCTCGGCGTCCTGTACCACGCGCAGGCCGAGCTCGACCTCGTCGGGCAGGCGCGGGAGCCCGGCGAGGAAGAGCGTGCCGCCCTTGCCGCTCACCCACGCGAACAGGTCCTTCCACGTCGCGTCGTCGATCGCCGCGCCCGGCAGCACCACCAGCGCGAGCGCGCGATCGGGCGCCGTGAGCGCCTCGCCGCGGCGCCGCGCCTTGAAGCCCTGCTCCTTGAGCACCTCGAGCACCGCCTGGGTGCCCGAGGGCGACCGATCGCCGCCGCCCTCGTCGCCGCCGCCGTGCGGCGTGCAGGAGAGCGCGGCGGAGAGGCCGAAGGCGGCGAGCGCGAGCGCGAGCGCGCGGCTCACGAGCGGGACGACGCGGTCCATCACCGCGCGGAAGATCGGCTCGGAGGGCGGCGTGACGCCGAACTGCACGCCCTCCACGTCGCGCACGATCGATCGCATCGCGCCCTTGAGATCGGGCCGCTCGCGCAGGCTGCGCACGTAGTCGCCGTTCGTGCGAGAGGGGTGGATCTCGATGAGACCATCCCCGTCGAGGCGGCGCAGGAGCGCGGCGTACGCGTCGTCGATCGCGCGCGCGTGGTCGCCGCGGGCCGCGTGGCTGCGCGCGCGCGCGAGCAGGCGCTGCACATCGGTCTCGACCTCGCGCCGCGCCGTCTCCTCGGGCGTGGGGCCGCGCGCGGGCGCCCTCTCCTCCTTGGCCTCGTCGGCGGGCCCGCGATCGCGGAGCAGGTTCTTCAGCAGCGCGTGGATCACCCCCCCGAAGAAGACGACGAGCAGGCCGATGAAGAGCGCCGACGCGAAGAAGCTCATCCCCGAGAGATCGACGCGCATGTCGGGCCAGGGGCGGCGGCGCTCGTCCTCGGTCGGGCCGCGATCGGTCGGCGCGCCGCCCGCGGGGTGTTTGCCGGACGCGTCCCGGCCGCCGCGGCCGCCGCGGCCGGACCCGGCCGATCGCGAGACCTCGACCGGGGGCAGCTTGCACGCGGCGGGGAGCTCCGGGCACACGTCGCTCGATCCGGCGATGATCGGGCACCACGCGTGCTCCTCGGGCGTGAGCGGGTAGTCGTCCTCGTGGCAGAAGCGATAGCGATCGTCCTCGAGGACGTCGCGCACGTCCCAGTGAACATTCTCTTCCACGTCCTCCGCCCGGGCGTCCCGCGCGAGCGGCGCGCCGGCGGAGAGCGCGACGAGGGCGGCGAAGAGGCGCGCGCGGCGGCTCACGCGGCGGCCCTCTTCTCGCCTTCGCGCGCGGCGATCGCGAGGAAGCGGAGCTGGATGTCCCAGCCGTCGGCGCGCGTGCGCGCGTCGATGTAGTGGAGGAAGCGCGCGGTCGCGACGTACGGGATGCCCGCGAAGAAGCCCGCGAGCGCGAAGGGCGAGCCGCCGTCGTCGACGAGCGCGCCGAACGGCTTGCCGAGCTGGAGGATCGCGTCGACGAGCGACTGGCCGAGCAGCTCCGCCGTGAGCGCGACGCCGGCCTGCGCGAGGAGCAGCGCGATCAGCGCGCCCAGGACCGCGGCGACGCGGCCGCTGACGAAGCGGCTGCTGCGCTGGATGGCGTCGCCGGCGTCCGCGGCCTCGAGCAAGCTGGCCTCGTGCACGAAGACGAGGCGCGGCCAGGCGAGGGGGAGGCCGAGGAACATCGGGAGCGCGGCCGCGGCGAGCAGGAGGCGGCTCAAGAAGAGCATCCACAGGTACGACCAGAGGCGCGCCCTGAACAGGCGGAGCACCTGGCCCGCGCCGAGCTCCTCCGAGAAGAGCAGGCGCCCCACCGCGACCGTGAACACGCCCTGCGCGACGCCGCCGAGCGCGATCGCGACGCCCCACACCGCGAGCCACGACCAGCCCGCCGCATACCGCAGCGCGAGGCAGCCGGCGAGCATCGGGAGGAAGAGGATCGCCGAGAGCCGCGCGTAGAGGCCGAGCGCGCGCGACATGGAGAGGCGGCAGGCGAGATCGAGGATCTCGGAGAGCGGGCGCGGGCGCAGCACGATCGCGGAGGCGCCGAGGTTCATCGCGAGGCCTCCTTCGCGGGGCGACCCGCGAGCGCGAGGTAGAGGACGATGAGCAGCGAGGAGACGCCCGAGGCCGCCCACTTCACCGGCGGGGGGAGCCCCGAGGGGGACCAGAAGCCCTCGATCCCCGCGGCGATCAGCAGCATCGCCGCCGCGCCGAGGATCTGGCGCACGATCGACGGCGCCGCGCGGCGCAGCGAGCCGACGCGCGTGCGGCCGCGCGTCTCGACGAGCGCGTAGCCCATCTCGAGCCCCGCGCCGCCGGCGATCACGATCGCGGTGAGCTCGAAGGGCGCGTGGCTGCACATGAACGTCCAGATGTTGCCGCCGTGGCCCACGCTCATCACGTGGCCGACGACGGTGCCGGTGAAGAGGCCGTTGTAGATGAGGAAGAAGATGCTGCCCGCGCCGAAGAGCACGCCGGTGGCGAAGCAGCGGAAGGCGATGCCGACGTTGTTGAAGACGTAGAACCCCGCCATGCCCGTGTCGGTGCCCGTGTCGCGCCCGTTGAGGCCCTCGCTGTACATCTGGGCCATGCCCTGGAGCACCGGGCTCGGGAGCACGTGGGTGGCGAACTCGTCGGAGGCGAGCGCGCCCGCGATGCCGACGAGCGAGGGGAGGAAGAAGAGCGCGCAGGCGATCGCGAAGAAGCGGCCGTTCGCGCGCAATGCGCGCGGGAAATCGCGGGTGAAGAAGGAGACGATGTCGGGGAGGCGGAAGGGCTCCGCGCCGTAGAGCGCCGCGTGCGCGCGCGCGGCGAGCGCGTCGAGGTACGCGGTGAGATCGGGCGTGTAGCGCGCCGCGCGCGCGCGCATCAGATCGGTGCAGAGCGAGCGGTAGAGCGCGGCGAGGCGCGAGATGGCGGCGCCGTCCTTCTTCGCGAGCGAGCCGCTGTCGTGGAGCAGGAGGCCATCGAGCTCCTGCCAGTCCGGCCTGCGGGCCGCGACGAACTCGTCCTGGGAGCGGGCGCCGATCACGCGCTCACCTCCTTCTTGCGCTTGCGGCGGGGCCTGGGGGCGCTCGCGGCCTCCTCCTGGCCGCCGCGGTGCGCGTGCGCGCGGTGGTGGAGGACGCCGAGGAAGCGCGTGGCGTCCTTGTAGCGGACGCCCATGCGCCGCGCGAACACGGGCGCGGTCATCTCCGCGAGCTCGCTCGCGCGCGCGGGCGAGAGGCGATCGAGGCGGCGGAGGAAGAGCTCGATGGCGTCGAGCTCCTCGCCGGAGAGCGGGAGGCGCGCGGGCAGGCTCGAGAGCTCCGCGGGGCTCGGCGGCGGCCGGAGGACGAGCGGGCCGGCGACCGTGTGGCGCGCCTCGACGATCACGAGGGTGCCGCCCACGAGATCGCCGAGGCGGCGGAAGCGCGGATCACGGCCCATGACGGCGAGGCCGACCGCGTACGTGCCGAGGAACGAGAGCGGATCGATGAACGGGGGGAGGAGATCCGCGGCGCGCAGCAGGTTGCGCAGCAGGCTGTCCCCGAAGCGGAGCGGCTGGCCGCCGTCGGTGACGACGCGCAGCGAGAGGGCGCGCTTGCCGGGCGTGCAGCCGCCCCAGAGGGTCTCGAAGAAGACATAATACCCCCACTCGATCGCGAAGAGGACCAGCAGCACGAAGCCCGTCGACGCCCCGCGCAGCGCTGGCCCCACGGCGACGCCGCCGACCGCGGCGAGCATCCCGATCGCGAAGACGATGACGCCGCGCACCAGCAGATCGATGAGGTACGCGAGCGCGCGCCGCGCCGGGCCCGCGATCTGGTGGCGGAACCGCACGTGCTCCGGCGTCTCGATCTCGGCGCTCGTGTCGAGCGGTTCGCGGAGCGTCTCGCGGTGGATCATGCGGCGAGGAGGGCGATCAGGAGCCCGCCCTGGGCGGGGCGACGACGACCTTGGTGCCGGCGATGCGATCGTGCAGGCAGCGGCGGTCGTCGTCGAAGATCATGAGGCCGTTCATCACGTTGAAGATCGCGTGGAGCAGCCGGCCGACGCCGGGGACGAGGCCGGGGAGCGCGATGAGCCAGTTGCGGAGGACGACGCCGGACGCGAAGTCGACGCGCGAGCCGTCCGTCTTGATGATCTTGATCTTCGTCCACTTCTTTCCGAGCGTCTGCCCGCGCGTGGCGATGAGGTACCACTGGTAGATGACGAGCGGGAGCGGGCCGAGGAGCGCGCCGACGCCGAGCACCAGGTAGGCCTTCTCCTCGCTGTGCGCGGCGTAATCGAGCGCCCCGGTGGCGAGGAGGAGGAGCACGGCGGGGATCATGGAGCCGACGAGCAGCAGGTTGTCGAGGATCCGCGCGCCGAGCCGCGTGCCGCGCTCGGCGAGGACGTGCTCGTCCGGCTCGTTCTCGCCATGGGAGTGCGCGTCGCCGGTCGTCGGCGCAGCGTACGGGTTGTACTCGTGCCTGGGATCGTCGAGCTGCATGCCCCCTCCTCCTCGTCGGAATTGCATCACCCGAGCGACAGCGCGTCAATTGGCCGAGGCGCTCGGCCCCACACGGCGCGCGCGGGATCGCGGAGCGCGCCCGGCCACGGCCTTCCCTGAAAGACGAGCACGTAGGCGAGCCGAGAGCCGTCCCCCCGGCGGCCGCCGTGGACGACCTCCTGACTGCACGGCGTGACGTCACGTGTCGAGATCGCCGACGAGTACAAAGGTCGTCGCTCGGCCCCGCCGGCTGGGACATCGATGGTTCATGCAACCACGGAGTCCTTCGCGTGGACTCCGTGCCATGGCATCAGGCGCCCACGCAGGTCGCGGCGCGCGATTGGCGCTCTGCGCCTGCTAGGGCGGATATCGGTCGGGCGCGCTCACCCCTTGTTCCGCCCACCCCGCGACCTCCGGTATTCGTCGAGCTCCTCGCGGCCCGCCTTCCCGTTCCGCTCGAGCGTCTTCAGCCAGCCGTCGCGGTATTCCCGCATCGTCTCCGCCACGGTCTCGGCGACGACGAGGTTGCGGTACCACTTCGCGTCGGCCGGCACGACGCACCAGGGCGCGTGCTTGGACGAGCAGCGCCGGAAGACCTCGTCGTAAGCCTCGGTGTACTCGTCCCAGTGCTCCCGCTCTTTCCAGTCGTTCACGTTGAGCTTCCACGCGGTCGACGGGTTCTCCTCGCGCTCCAAGAGCCGCTTCTCCTGCTCCTTCTTGCTGATGTGCAGGAAGAACTTGATCACGATGGTCCCGTGCTCGGCGAGCAGCTCCTCGAAGTCGTTGATGTGACCGTAGCGCTCCCCCCAAAGCGACTTGGGCTCGAGGTCGTGCACGCGCACGACGAGCACATCCTCGTAGTGAGAGCGGTTGAAGATGGCGAACTCCCCCGCGCGCGGCGCCTGCCGGTGGATACGCCACAAGAAGTCGTGCTCCCGCTCCTCCTTCGTGGGCACGCCGAACGAGCTCACCGTGACGCCGCGCGGGTTCAGCGCGCCGACGACGTTCTTGATCGCCCCGTCCTTGCCGGCCGCGTCGCGGCCCTGAAGGACGATGAGGATGCTGTGTGTCCTCGCTCCCCACATCAGCTCCTGCAGCTCGAGCAGCTCTTCGCCGAGCTCCTTGAGCCGCTCCGCTGCTTCCTGCTTCGTCGCGTCTCGAGGCGGATCGGTCGAGACGTCATCGAGGCGAAACTTCGAATCAGGCTTCGTGAGTCGCGTGATGGGCATGCCCGCGAGCCTACACGATCCCGCAGGGTCGCCGTCGCCGGAGTGACGCGCGACGTCATGGCGCCGTTGCGGATGACGCGACGAGCGGACAGTCACATCGGCGGTGCGTAAGGAAAATCCTGTTGCAGAAATGAAATGAACTACGTACCGTCGAGGTCGGAAGGGCATCGCCAAGCGCCTGTCCTCGTCCCTCGGGTGCTTCCGATGGTGCGCCTGGCGAAGCTTCTGCCGTGGAGGGGGGGCGCGGATGACGCACGCTCTTGGATTCGACCATTCCTTGGCTCGGATACGGCCTGCCGCCCCGAGCGCGTGATGCTGGTCTCGGCCCCTGTCTCCCGGCCCCCGGCGGCTCACCGGCGCTCCGGTGTTCACCTCGGCATCGGCGTCAAGCTCGCCGCAGCGACTGTGGTGGTCCTCACCAGCGTCACCGTGCTGGTGGCCAATCAGGTGATCCAGAAGACACGAGATGACCTCGTGTCGGCGAAGGCGAACGCCGCATCGATGATGGCGGATCTGCTCTCGGGTTCCCTGACCGCGTCGCTCGATTTCGGCGATCGGGACACGGCGCAGGGCGACCTCGACCAGCTCCGGTCGAACCGCGCGCTCATCGCCGCGGTCGCGTGGGGCAGCGACGCCGAGCCCGTCGCCAAGATCGGTCAGCCGGAAGGCGGCCTGTCGGTGTTCACCGCGCGCGGCGCCGAGAACCAGGTCCTGGAGCGCGAGATACGCGTCGCCCGCCCGGTCGTGCGCGACGACGGGCGGCGCCTCGGGACGCTCGTCCTCGTCTTCTCCCTCGAGCCCGAGAACGCCGCGTTCGCCGCGGCCCGCCGCAACATCCTCGAGTTCGCGGGCATCGTCGGCGCGATGACGGCCTTCCTGCTCCTCGCGTTCGCAAGGTGGCAGATCGTGCGTCCGCTCTCGCGGCTCGTCGACGCCGCGCGGCGCGTCGGGGAAGGGGACCGCGCCGTCCGCGTGAACGTCCGCACGAACGACGAGCTCGGCCGGCTCGCCGACGTCTTCAACGCGATGAGCTCCGCCATCATCGAGCGCGAGGGCAAGCTCGAGATGGCCACCGAGAGCCTCCGCGAGCTCTTCGACAACATGCGCGAGGCCATCGTGGCCTTCGGCCCCGACGGCCGGCTGGGCAGCGAGGCCTCGAAAGAAGCCAGGCAGCTCTTCGGCGACCGCGCCGCGGAGGGCAACCACGTCGCGGAGCTCCTCTACCGCGGCGGGCCGCTCTGCGTCGAGAGCCAGGCGCTCCGGCAATGGGTCGACGCGGCGTTCGACGCGGAGGTCGACGCCTTCCCGGAGGTCGCCGAGCTCGCCCCGCGCGAGGTGTGGTTCGAGCGCGCGCCGGGCGACCGGAGGTTCTTGCGGATCGAGCTCTGCCCCATCGTCTCCGGCCAGAAGATCGCGCGCATCATGCTGCTCGCGACCGACCAGACCGAGCTCAGGCGCCTCACGGAGAGCGTCAAGACCAAGGACGAGGAGCACGCGCGCCAGATCGCCGCCATGCGCCGCCTCATCGCCGGCGGCGGCCAGGTCTTCGTCCGCTTCATCGAGATCTCGCGCGAGCGCGTGGCCCGGTGCAGCGAGATCCTGATGCCCGGCGGGGAGCTCTGCCCCGCGGACATCGACGAGCTCTTGCAGCAGCTGCACACCATGAAGGGCGAGGCCCGGTCGTTCGACCTGGAGGGCCTCGCGGACGAGATCATGGCGCTCGAGGACGAGCTCTCCAGGGTCCAGGGGCGCGCGCGCTCGGAGGACAGGCCCTCGGTCGAGGGGCACGCGGCGTCGTGGCGCGCGCGGCTCACCCGAGTCGCGGACGAGCTCACGCGCGCGCAGGAGACGTTCGTCGACGCCTCGCCCGTGGGCAGCGCGATCCTCGACCAGATCACGGTCCGCCGCACGGACGTCACCCGGCTCGGCGAGCTCGTCGGCCCGCAGGGCGGCGAGGCCGCCGAGATCGTCCGCCGCCTCGCGGCCCGGCCGTTCGGCGAGGTGCTCGCGCCGCTCCTCGAGCGCGTCCCTCGCTGGGCCGAGCGGGAGGGCAAGCGCGCCCGCCTCGAGATCGACGGCCGCGAGGCCTCCATTCCTTCGGATCTCGCCCGCTTGCTCCCGGGCGTGTTCCTCCACCTCGTGCGGAACGCGATCGCCCATGGAATCGAGTCCCCCGACGCGCGCGCCCGGGTGGGCAAGCCCGAGGTGGGCGTGATCCGCGCCAGCTGCGTCGAGGACAGGCCGCTGCCCACCCTCCTCGTCGAGGACGACGGTCAGGGCATCGACTTCGACGCCCTCGCGACGAGCGCCGGCGTCGATCCGAAGGATCTGGGCCGGACGCGCGAGCTCCTGTTCACCCCCGGCGTGAGCACGAAGGGCGACGTGAGCGACCTCGCGGGCCGCGGCATCGGCCTCTCCGCGGTCCGCGCCGATCTCCTCTCGGTCGGCTGGCTCATCGAGGTGGACGCGTCGCGCCAGACCGGCGCGGCGTTCGTGATCCGCCCTCAGGCTGTCCCTCTCAGCAACGGAGAATGACTCGATGTCACACGGCGGACGCATCCTGGTGATCGATGACAGCGAGATCGTGCTGATGCGGATCCGCGTCGAGCTGTCGAGCGCCGGCTACGAGGTGGTCACGACGACGCAGCTCGTGGGCACGGCCCGCCACCTGCGCGGCTGCGATCTCGTCATCGTCGACTTCTTCATGCCGGGCCTCGACGGCGCCGCCGTCCTCCGCTCGCTCAAGGCCGCGGTGCCCGAGGGCGAGAGGCCGCCGCTCTTCTACCTCTACACGACGGACGCCGAGGCCGGATCGCGGTACGCGGAGCTCGGCTTCGACGGCGTCTTCAGCAGGAAAGGCGATCTGCTCGCCCTCACCCCGCAGGTGCAAGCGGCGCTCCGCATACGCAAGCTCGCCGGCCTGTCGCGCGGCAAGGAACGCAAGACATGACGCCTCGCCGGCGCGCCCTCGTGCTCGGCCTCTTCGTCGCGGCCGCCCTCGCCCCATTCCATGTCATGGCGGAGCCGGCGACGGCGCCCTTCGCCGTGCAAGCGGAGATCGTCACGCGCATCCTGCCGTACGACAGGGGCTTTCCAGAGCGGGTGAAGGGACAGGTCTCTTTCCTTTTGCTCTCCCGGGCCGGCGACGCGGACTCGGCGAGCGCCGCGCTCCAGATGAGGAGGGCCTTGAACGACATCGGCAAGGTGCGTGACAAGCCGATCCGCGTGGAGAGCGCCGAGTACTCGAGCGCGTCCGAGCTCGCCGCGACGTGCCGCGCGCGCGACATCAACGTCGTGTACATCTCCTCGGGGCTCGGCAGGGAGGTCGCCGCGATACGCGGCGCGCTCACGGACACGGGCATCCTGAGCTTCGCGGCCGTGGAGCCCTATGTCTCGCAGGGGGCCGTGCTCGGCGTCGACGTCGCGGACGGCAAGCCGCGCATGAGCATCAACCTCGCGCAGGCCCGGGCCCAGCACATCGACTTCCCCGCTCCCATCCTCAAACTGGCAAGGATCTATTGACGTGAGCTCGACCCGTATCGCACTGCTCTGCGCCGCGTCGCTCGCGTTGTCGACCGCCGCCCCGCGCGAGGCGCGGGCCGAGGACGTCAGCTCGCTCCTCGAGATCCTCGAAGAGAACGTCGTGTCCGGCGCCTCGCGCTCCGCGGAGCGCGAGAGCGACGCGCCCGCCATGTCGTCGGTGATCACGGGCGCGCAGCTCAAGCTCTTCGGCATACGGCGCCTCGCCGACGCGCTCACCTTCCTCGCGAGCGGCGTCTTCGCGCACGACCGCATGTCGGTCCCGGAGGTCGGCGCGCGCGGGGTCGCCCTGACCCGGGACGCGAACAGCCACGTGCTGATCGTGCTCGACGGCATGGTCGTGAACGAGCAGGGCGGCGGCGCCGTCTTCCTGCACGATATCCCGATCGAGATCGTCGACCATATCGAGGTGGTCCTGGGCCCTGGCTCCGTGCTCTACGGCGCGCAGGCCATGCTGGGGGTCATCAACGTCGTCACGAAGAAGGCCGCCGATCACCAGGGCATCCGCGCCTCCCTGACGCTCGGGGCGTCGCCGCCGCTCGACGAATCGGGCGACATCAGGGCGCCGGACCTCGAGGGCCTCGGGGGCGAGGGCACGGCGGCGATCGGCTTCGGGCGCCGCTTTACGCTGCTCGGGCAGCCCGCGGGCGTGGTGGCGGCGGTCGACATGCACCGCTTCGAGGGGCCCGAGGTGAGCTTCCCGAAGCAGCGGCTCCCGGTCCTGGCGGACGGCGTGTCCGTCATGGATCTCGGCTCGCACGCCGAGCCCGGCTTCTGGGGCGGCACGGTGGAAGAGCAGTGGTTTCGCCGCAAGGCAGGCGCCTTCGTGCGCCTCGACGTCGGCGACCTGAGCGCCGTCGCGCAGGCGACGCGCGCGTCGTGGGCCGCGCCCTTCATGGATCTCCACGAGAACCGCGTCGGGGCCTTCGACGACGCGCGCAACGACAACACGCAGTCGCTCGTCCTGACCAGCGTGCGTTATCGCGACCGCCTGAGCGAGCGGCTCGAGGGCGTGGCGCGCGGGTACTTCGGGTTCAGCCGGATCGAGCGCTCGCGCTACGTGGTGGGCCACGATCCGCTCGTGCCGCACGTCCCGCTCGACGTGCTCGATCCGGAGCAGTGCCCGCGCGGCCCGTCCGGGCCTTGCCGGAAGGAGGCGCTGTTCCTCTCCCGCTGGTTCGGGCTGGAGCTCCAGGCGCGGTACGACTGGACAGGCGACGGCGCCTTCACGACCATGGCGGGCCTCGATGGGCGCCTCCGCACGTCGGCCTACGAGTTCGTCGCGTTCGACGAGCTCACGGGGAAGAGTTATGGCTCCGACCCGGCGCGCACGCGCTGGCACGGCGGCGGACACCGTCTCGAGGACGAGGCCGCGCTCGGGGCCTATGTGCAGCAGACGCTCCGCCTGTTCCGGCCCCTCTCGCTCAACGCCGGGATCCGGGTCGACCTCGACTCGCGTATCCCCCTCGAGTACGTGGCGAACGCGATCTCGCCGCGCGCCGCGCTGATCCTCACGCCGGACGAGCGCGTGTCGCTCAAGCTCATCTATTCGAGCGCGTTCCGCGCGCCCAGCTTCGTCGAGCTCTACACCGTGAGCGGCAGGCTCCTGCCGAACCCGGATGGCCTCAAGCCGGAAAAGGTCTCCTCCCTGGAGGCGGTCTCGTCGTTCCGGAGCGGCGCGTACTCCTTCACGGCCGGCGGCTTCTACTCGGACTGGAAGGACGTCATCGAGCTCCAGATCCTGAGGGCGAAGGCGCCCAGCGTCTCGAGGTACAACAACGTGCCAGGCATCGAGAACTACGGCGCGAACCTCGGCTTCGAGACGAGCTTCCTCGAGCGGAAGCTGCGCGTCGGCGTCAACTCCACGTTCGCCGCGACGCGACGCCGCATGTCCGCCGAGCAGATCCATCGGAACGCGCCGTTCGGCACTGGCGACGACGTCCCCATCACGGTCGCGCCGCAGGTGTACGGCAACGCCCGCGTATCGTACGAGGTCGGCTCTGGCGCCGTGTCCCTGGCGGCCGCCTACATGGGCCGGCGGATCGCCGACCAGGCCTACTATGGCGGTGATCCGTCGAACATCGCCCCTCGCCCCGAGGTGCCGCCGCAGGTCGAGCTCCGCGCGGCGGTGACGGGCGCGATACCCGGGGTGAAGGGCGCCGGGTACCTGCTCGGCGGGCAGTACGCGTTCTCGGCCCATGAGCCCTACGTCGTCGGCCCCAACCAGGGGCAGCCGCGCTACCTCGTCGAGAGCGGCCCCACCGCGGATTTCGCGTTGAAGAACCGCCTCACGCTCTTCGCCGGGATCGAGCTTCACCTCGATGACGACGCCGCCGCGGGCAGCCCGGCCGCGGCGGCCAGGCCCTCCTCCATCGCGACCGTCGGGCGCGCGAGCCACGGAGCTTCACCGTGAAGAGCACATGTTTTCCCGCGCTCCTCCTCCGCTTGTCGGCCACGACAGGCCTCCTGGCGGGGGGCTGCGTCGAGGTGGGCCACCCCATCGAGGTGGGCTGCTTCGTCGAGGACGACAACCCGAACTGCTTCGACACGGGCGTCTCCGCGAGCTCTTCTCAGGCGAGCGGGACGACCGGGGCCGGCGCGGCCGGCGGAGGCGGCGCGAGCGCCGAGGGCGGAGGCGGCGCGGGCGCGAGCGCCGATGACGGGGGCGGCGCAGGCGGTCACGGCGGCTCAGGCGGCGCGGGCGGCGCGGGCGGTCACGGCGGCTCAGGCGGCGCGGGCGGCGTGGGCGGCGCCGGGCTGTGATCGCGCTGGCCATCTCCTCATTACGGTGGATTGCGTCAACCTATCGCCCCATGAGGGGCCGAATCGTTCACCGTGGAGTCATCTCCGACGGCACCCTACTGTCGATTGGCATGCTCTCCGGCTGGAACTCGCATTGTCGGCATTGTTGCGAACGAGGGAACGAGGACGTAAAAGGCGTTGACAGTCGATTCTGTTTCCCATAGTCGTAATGATGCAACTCGGCTGGACCGTCGTGTCCCTGTCGTGAAGGGGGAGCGTGCACGACCGTAATTTCTCTGGCGGTCTCCTCCTGGCGACGCGCGTCAGGGAGCCATCGACATGAAGGCGAGCGCCATCGTCATCGATGTACCACGAGAAACGAAGTGTGATCTCCTGCCCTGACCGGGCAGGGAGCTCTCGAGAGAAGTCCCCGCGATGCCCGCGATGAACGAGACCGAGGCCAGCCGGATGCAGGGCGCGACGATCTCGCGAGCCCAGCGGATACTCGACGCCTTGCCGGCGATCGTGTGTGTCCTGGACCTCGCGGGACCGCGGCTCACGGGGCACAACGCCGCGCTCGTCCGGGCGCTCGGCTGCACGGAAGAAGAGCTCCTTTCGCGGGGCGTCGAGGCGCTCTCGGCGCGCATTCACCCCGACGGTCTCGCCGGCCTCGCCGCGCGCGCGGCCGAGCTCGCCGCGGCGCGCGACGGCGGGGTCGTCGAAGGCGAGCTGCGGGCGCGGAGCATCGAGGGAGGGCGGTACGAGCGCGTCTTCGCCGTGCGCGCGGAGGTCTTCACGCGGGGGGACGACGGCGCCGTGCGCGAGGTCGTCCTCTTCGCCGAGGACGTGACCGCGCGAAAGCGTCGCGAGCAGGGCGGCCGCAGGGGAGACGCGGTGCTCGCGGCGCTCTGCGACCGCGCCCCTGTCTTCATGTACGCGAAAGACCGTGACGGCGCCTTCCTCCTGGCGAGCCGCTCGACGGAGGAGCTCGTCGGGGCGACCCCGGGCAACATGCTCGGAAAGACCGATAGCGACTTCTGTCCGGCGGAAGTTGCGTCTATTTACAAAGACGTCGATGACCTGGTGCGGAGGACCGGCGCCCCCTTCGAGGCCGAGGAGATCGTCCCGCAGGCCCAGGGCGATCGGACCCTGTACACGATCAAGTTCCCCCTCCGCGGCGAGGGCGTCCCGGAGGGCGCGGTCGCCGGTATCTCTGTCGACATCACGCGGGTCAAGGCGGCGGAGCGCGAGCGGGAGGCTGCGCGGGACGAGCTGATCGCGGCGCAGCAGGACACGATACGTGAGCTCGTGACGCCGCTGCTGCCGATCGCCGAGGGGGTGCTCGTGATGCCGCTGATCGGCTTCTTCGACGGCGCGCGGGCGAGCCGTATCATCGAGACGCTGCTGCAGGGGGTGGAGAGGCACGCGGCCCGCATTGCGATCATCGATATCACCGGGGTCAAGGCGGTGGACGTCCAGGTGGCCGAGATGCTCGTGCACGCCGCGCGCGCGGTCGGGCTGCTCGGTGCGCAGGTGGTGCTCACCGGCATCCAGCCGGCGATCGCGCGGACGCTCATCGAGCTCGACGTCGACCTCCGGGGCCTTGTCACGGCGGGGACGCTGCGGAGCGGCATCGCGTATGCGGTTCCGGTCGGGCAAGCTCGCGGCGGACAGGAGCCGCGCCACTTGCGGCGTGAATGAGGGCGAGGCGCGCCGAGCGCGCGCCATCGCAGGGGGTCCCGGATGTCGGCGCGCGCACAGCCGCGCCGAGCCGTCAGGGGACGGTGAAACGGGTCGAGCAATATCGAGAAGAGGAGGGGATTCATGGTCGATCGCGCCATCATCGGGGGCATCCTTCTGGCGACCAGCGCGCTTGCCTGCAGCTCGAGCGAGAGCACCGCAGAAGCGCCGCTGACCATCGCTTACATCACCCACAACAAGTGCAATCGGTTCCACGATCTGGGTCGCGCGGGCGCCGCGCAGGCGCAGAGCGAGCTGTCGACGACGAGCGCGCGGCCGGTCAACGTGATGATCCTGGACCCTGAATGTCCGGAGCTCACGGAAGACGGCAAGCCGCTGGACCCCGACGACGCCTGCTACCTCTCCCGGCCGCAGATGGAGGTGCTGCAGGAGGTCATCGACATGAAGGTGGACGCGATATCCATCGACGTCTTCAGCGGGGAATGCGAGAACGACCTCATCAACAAGGCGGTGGACGCCGGCATCAAGGTCGTCACGTACGGCGGCGACGCTCCGGCCAGCAAGCGCCACACCTACTACGGCATGGACAACAAGGCCGCCGCCGCCTTCCTCATGGATGCGCTCGCGACCATCAACGGGAAGACCGGCAAGATCGCCTTCCAGACGATGATGGATGACGACGGTAACGGGGTCTACACCCCCACCCCCGCGGGGACCTTCATCGACCGGCTCGCCGGCTTCTCCGAGGCGCTGAAGAAGTACCCGGACATGACGAACGCCGTGAGCCTCCCTTGCGTGTGCTGCGACTACGCGAACCCTTTCTGCGCGCAGACCGCGGAGGAGGCCCTGAAGAGCGACCCGGAGATCACGGGCTTCTTCTTCTCCTACAGCAAGCTCCTCGGCGAGCCCGACCTCGAGGCGAACGCGCCGCTGCTCACCGCGAGAGCGAAGGAGAAGACCATTCACTCGGTGGCGTTCGACACGCTGCCGGAGTACATGGATCGCATGCGCGATGGGTACGTGGACGTGCTCCTCGGTCAGAAGCTGTTCGGCTGGGGCTACGATACCGTCATGCTCGCGTACGATCTGGCCACCACCGACCGGCAAGTGAGCGCCTTCACCGACGCTGGCTGGTACGTCGTCTGTCCGAACAACCTGGAGGAGTTCGAGCGCAACACCCAGGCGATGGATTACCGGACGCCCCTGTCGAAGTGCAGCTTGCTCCCCTGAGCCCGCTGTTGCTCAGCACGGTAGGCTGCATTGCGTGACGCGCGCCGCCGCTGTCGCTTGCGCGGGTAGGCCAGGCTACGGCGCCGCGCCGGCCGGCTGCGACAGCGAGGCGGCGCAGCGTCTTCGGTTTCGCCGCGCGCGCGCCGTGGCTATCATGGGTCGAGTTCTGGTCCGCGCGTCCGCCGCCGGGCCTGGAAGGAGCCGCCATGAGGAGAGGCCTGCCGCGATGAACGAGACCAGGGCCAAGGAGCAGCAGGACGCGCTCAGCGCGCGAGTCCGGAGGATGCTCGACGCGGCGCCGACGATCCTGTGTGTCGTGGGCCTCGACGAGCGCCGGCTCATCGCCCATAACGCCGCCCTCGCCCGCTCGCTCGGCTGTACGGGCGAAGAGCTCTCGACACGCGGCGTCGAGGCGCTCTCGGATCGGATCCACCCGGACGACATGGCCGGCCTCGCCGCGAGCGCGGAGCGGCTGAGGGGGGCGCGGGACGGCGAGGTGATCGAGGGCGAGCTCCGGGCGCGAGGCCGAGAGGGAGACGAGCGCATCTTCGCGGTGCGCGCGGAGGTCTTCGCGCGAAGCGAGGATGGCGCCGCGCGCGAGATCTTCCTGTCGGCCGAGGACGTGACAGAGCGAAAGCGCCGCGAGCAGCGCCTCCACAGGAGCGAGTCGCTGCTCGCGACGTTCTGTGATCACGCGCCGGTCCTCATGGTTGCAAAGGATCGGGAAGGCGCCTTTCTCCTGGTGAGCCGCTCGGTGGAGGAGCTCGTCGGGGCGACCCCGGGCACCATGCTTGGAAAGACCGACAGCGACTTCTTTCCATCGGAAGTTGCGTCTATTTACAAAGACGTCGATGACCTGGTGCGGAGGAACGGCGTCCCGCTCGAGGCCGAGGATCCCGTCCCTGACGCCCGAGGCGAGAAGACGTTCTACTCGATCAAGTTCCCTGTCTGGGGTGAGGGCATCCCGGAGGGCGCGGTCGCCGGTATCTCTGTCGACATCACGCGGGTCAAGGCGGCGGAGCGCGAGCGGGAGGCTGCGCGGGACGAGCTGATCGCGGCGCAGCAGGACACGATACGTGAGCTCGTTACGCCGCTGTTGCCGATCGCCGAGGGGGTGCTCGTGATGCCGCTCATCGGCTTCTTCGACGGCGCGCGGGCGAGCCGGATCATCGAGACGCTGCTGCAGGGGGTGGAGAGGCACGCGGCCCGCATCGCGATCATCGATATCACCGGGGTCAAGGCGGTGGACGTCCAGGTGGCCGAGATGCTCGTGCACGCCGCGCGCGCCGTGGGGCTGCTCGGCGCGCAGGTGGTGCTCACCGGCATCCAGCCGGCGATCGCGCGGACGCTCATCGAGCTCGACGTCGACCTCCGGGGCCTTGTCACGGCGGGGACGCTGCGGGGCGGCATCGCGTACGCGCTGAAGCGAACGTGACAGCACGGCGCCCCGCGCCACCAGGCGCTTCGCTCCGCTGCGTGGGCGCCTGCCGAACAACGGGTCGCTCGAGCTGGCCGCGCCGGTCGGCGCGTCATTGCAGCGTGCAGATGAGCCGCTGGCCGCGCACGGAGTAGGCGCCGTCGCGCTGCTCGATCCAGGCGACGAGCAGCTTGACGCCGAGCTGCGCGACGGTCGAGCCGAGGATCTGCGCGCTGCTGCCGTCCGGGAGGGAGAAGATGAGCTGGTTGGGGAGCACGTTCTCACCTGTTCGCGTGAACCAGCCCAGGCTCACGCTCTTTCCAGGCGGCGGCACCAACGTCAGATACACGTTCTCGCCGTCGCTCGCGACGGGGCCCGGGGGGTTGTACTGGTTCACATTCTGGAGCTTGAAGACAGGGGTGAAGCCGGGCGGGGGAACCTGTCCGAGCGACAGGAAGTCCCTTACGACGCCCACCTCCGCCGAGAGCGTGAGCCTCGGCGGAGGGACGAGGTGCACCATCAAGAGCGTGACGCCATCGCCGTCGGGCAGCGGGAACGCCCCGAAGAAGGACTCCACCTCGTCAGGAGATGGGCTGAACTGGATCTGGTGCGCCACGCCGAGATCGGCGCGAGAGGCGCCCGTTCTGAAGAACGCCTCGCCGGTCGCGCTGTCATCCAACAACAGGAGGTGCTGGCCGTTCGTGACGGTGTAGTAGCGAACGTTGAGCGAGGCATCGGTACGTGCGCCCTGGGCCACCAGGGTCGGCGCAGGCTCGGCCGATCCACCGACGACGAGCGCTCGCGTCGAGCCGCCCGGCGCCGCGCAGGTCGCGGCGTAAAGGGTGTTATCGCCCGCCGCGACGAACGCCATCGACGTCGCCACGCTGGGGCTCGAGCACTCCGGTGCGAGCGCGGGAAACCGCTGGAACGTCCCCTCGGGCGAGACGCCGTCGGCGGTCGTGGGGAAGACGAGCTGCCCGATCTCGTACCCCACCCTGCCTTGAAGGATCACCCGCCCTCCGGATTCGCGGCCGGTGACGAAAGCCGCGCCGTCGGTGAACGGGAACTCCGCCTTCGATCCGGCTGGCTCCCCGATCTCGTGCACCGTCCCGATCACGAGCCGGCTGGCAGTCTTGTCGATGATCGAGGCAAATACGCCATCGGGTCCGCTTGCCAGCACGAGCGAGGAGGTGTCGACCTCGTGGCCGCCGAGGTCTTCGGACGTGAGGATGTCGAACGGCTCGAGGTCGAGCGCGCACTTCGCCTCGGCCGGCTTGCAGACGCCGTCCTGACAGACGCCGCTCGGACACCCGAGAGAGACGCTGCACGCTCCGCCGCCGTCGCCTCCTTGGCTCAGCTCCGCGTCGGTGCGCACGCCCGCGATGATCTGGCAGCCGGCGACGAGCAATGCGCCCCCGGCGACGACGAGCCCCCATGGTCGCATCTGGCGCATCTCAAAAGCTACCTCGCAACGACAGCCCCGCTGTTCCCAGCTCGGCCGGAGGCCCCAGGCGCACCTCCAGCGCCGTCGACGGCGCGGCCTCGCTCGACGGCGCGGTCAGGAACACGACCAGGCCTGTGATGAGCGCCGCGCCTCCCGCCGCGAACGCCACGTTGGAGATGTTGGCGGTCGTGTTGGCGTCCTGATGGAGCTTGACCCCCCCGGCGCCACAACGGGGAGGGTCGTCGTTGGTACACCCGTGCTGGTTGCGCGCTTCGCTCATCTTCGAGAGCGTCTCGACACCGAACACCGCGCCTACCGCGATCCCGGCCAGGCTCACCCCGCCCAGCACGAGCCCGACGGTCCGCTGCGCGCTCCACGAGCTCGCCGCGGGCGCGGCGCTCGCGGCCGCAGGCACGCGCGCTTCCCGCCGTGGCGCGGGCGCGTCTTCGAGCAGAGGGACGTGTACCGTTCTCTTCCCTGGCTTCGGCTCGACGACCACCTCCGTGCTCCATGCCTTCTTGCCAGGCGCCACCACCTCAATCGTATGCTCGCCCGGATCGACCGGGATCGCCGAGCCGAACATCGCCGCATCGAGCGGCTTCGCGTTGCGCCGCACCTCGAGCCCCTCGACCCGGGCCTCCGGCGCCACCTCGATGACGAGCCTCGAGAGCCGCGGCTCGAGGAGGCTCGCCCGCCGCCCCGCTTCCTTCGAGCGCGGCCGATCGCCCGCTCTGCGCGCCATTGCCTCGGCGTCGTTGAAGGTCGCCCAGGCGCTCGCCGTCTCCCCGTTGAGCTCGTAGCAATCCGCCAGGGCGAGCAGCGTCCCGGCCATTGGATCCAGCTTCTGGCTTGCGACGAGCTTCGAGCACCCCAGGGCGTGGCTGCCCTGCTTGACGAGCGCGCGTCCCTCGCGGAAGAGCACATCGGCGGCCGCCCGGTCCTCGGCGGTCGGGTCCGCGAGGGCGCGCGGCGCGAGCGATAACGATAGGATCAGCGCGCTCGCGGCGATGACACTGCGCCTGACACGCATCGGTCCTGGGCCACGCACCGATCCCACTATATCGACACCGGTCGCCGTTGTCCCAAAGTTAGCGCCGCTCGTCGTACGAGAACGTCGGCTCATGCCTCGGGGTGGGAGCGGCCTTGGCCGGGGGCTTCGCCCGCAAGGGGGGCTTTGTCGTCTTCGGCTTCAGCGTGGCCGTAGTTGCCGGCGCCGTCGCCGGCGCCGGCGACGGCGAGGTGGGCTCCGGCTGCGCTTTCGCGCTCGCGTCGTGAGAGGCGGGCGCGGAGGAGGGAGCCTCGGGTTCAACGGGCGCGGAGGGGGCCGCGTTCGGCGCGCCGAACGCGGCCGCCGGCGGCTCTGTCGGCGCCGGGGATCGCGCCCCGTCCTGCCCCTCCGAGGCGATCACCGCCAGCGCAGCGCCCGCGACGAACGCACCGCCGAGGAGAAGGGGAGCCCAATAGCGCGGCTTCGACAGCAGCGCCCCGAAGGGCGGTAGGGCGCCGCTGGGCCAGGACGTGGTGAGCGCTGTCTTCGCCACGGAATCCCGCGGGCGCGGTTCGAGCGACCGTTCCGCCCCGGCGCTGGGCGACGGCGGGGAGGCGTCCGCGCGGCGCGGCCCCGGCGCGTCCGTGGCTCCCGACAGAGACGACCGCCGCATGTTGAGCACCCGAGAGACCCGCTCCGGATAACCCCGCGCTCGCAGGGGCGCGTGAGGCGCAAGGGCGCCGGCGAACGCTGCCACGTCGCTCCAGCGCTGCTCGCGATCGTGCATCAAACACCGCTGGATCACCGCGTCGAGCGCCGGCGGCACGCCGCTCCGGCGCTGGTGGAGCGGCGTGGGCTTCGCCGCGAGCATGCGCCCGTAGAACTCCGCCAAGGTCTCCGCGTGAAACGGCGTCTGCCCGGCGATGAGCTCATACAAGAGGACGCCGAGCGCCCAGAGGTCGCTGCGCGCGTCGACATCCTTCGGCGAGCTCATCTGCTCCGGCGACATGTAGTAGGGGGTGCCGAGCTGCTGGTCGTCTTCGGTGAGGGCGAGCTCCACGCCGCTGATCTTCGAGATCCCGAAGTCGAGGACCTTGATGCACGCCGCGCCGCTGACGTCCTGGGTGACGAAGAGGTTCGCCGGCTTCAGATCGCGGTGAACGATCCCGACGGCGTGGGCCTCGCCGACGGCTTCACACGTCTGGAGAACGTACTCCACGGCGTCGTCGAGAGAGAGCGACCCGCTCTCCCTGAGCAACGCGGCGAGATCACGCCCCTCGAGGAATTCCATGACGATGTATGGCGCGCCGCTTTCGAGGGTGCCGACGTCGAACACGCGGGCGACGTGCTGGCTGCGCAGCCGCACCGCCGCGCGCGCCTCGCGCAAGAAGCGCGCGCGCACGTCGGCGGTGACGTGGTGGGCCGAGCGCATGAACTTCACGGCGACGCGCTGGTCGAGCTCGACGTGGAGCGCCGCGACGACGATCCCCACCGCCCCCGTGCCGAGCAGACGCTCCACGCGGTACTTGCCCGCCAAGACGTCGCCGGGCCGGACCGGGGCGTTGATCATGGCTTCCCATGTGGTCTCAGCGGCTCCGGGAGGTCAAGCGTCGCTTGATGGGCTCGCGCGCGTTCCGCCGCCCGACGATCAGGTGCGGTACTGGTCTTCGAGGCCAGGGTTCCCACAGCAGCTTGGTAGTCTCCTTTGCGTCGTAGTAAACTCACCCGCTGAGCAGGTCGCGCGCGCTGCCTGTCATCAGGGCCTCGCGGTGGTTCAGCGTTGCGACGTAAGGCTTGAGCCCTTCTGCGGACCGGAGCTTGCCACCTCGGGGCGCGAAACGGCCTCATGTGCGTAGCGACCCGGGGGCTGGCCCACGTGACGGCTGAACGCGGTGCTGAAGGTGCTCGCCGAGCCGTAGCCGACGCGCTCGGCCACGTCGGCGATCCCGAGATCGTGGCGGCGGAGCAGATCCCTCGCGACGGCCATGCGCCAGGCGAGCAGGTATTCCATGGGCGGCAGGCCCACGGTGCGGGTGAACCGCTCGAAGAACGCCGAGCGGGAGAGGGCCGCGGTCCTGGCGAGCTGGGCGACCGTCCACGAGCGCGCGAGCTGGGCGTGCATCTGCCGTATCGCCGGCGCGAGCCGCGGATCGGCCAGCCCGCGCAGGAGCCCCGGTGGCGCGTCTCCAGCCGAGGTCGACCGCAGCGCTTCGATGAGCAGCACCTCAACGAGCCGCGTGAGCACGAGGTCGCGCCCCGATCGCTGCTCGTTGGATTCGTCGCCCACGAGCCGTACGAGCACCGAGAGGCGCTCGACGCCGCGCACGTGCAGCACCGCTGGCAGCAGCGACACGAGCAGCGCCGCGTCGGGCGAGTCGAAGAGGAAGTAGCCGCCGAGCAGCCGCACGTCCGGGCGTCCACCGCGCGTGCCGTGGCGGACCTCGCCCGTCGGCGCGGGCGTCACCTTCGGGTCGACGCGCTCTGGCCTCACCGGCTCGAAGCCCGACAGGGTGAACCCCGGCGTCGCCGGCAGGAGCACGAAGTCGCCCGCCTCGAGCGTCAGGGCGCGCTCGCCGTCGACGGCGAGACGACAGCTGCCCTCCAGCACGGCGCAGAAGCTCGGCTGGCCGAAGTCCGCGTAGCGTACCCCCCAGCGACCGGCGCCGCTGATGCGCTTCGAGAACACGGCGCGCGGCTGGAGCAGCGCGATGACCTCCGAGAGAGGGTCGTTCATGTCTGGACTCTAGCAAACGAAACGTGGACTACCAATGGTAGATAGTCCAGCGCGCCGTCGCTATCTTCCCTTCATGAACACTGTGCTCATCACCGGTTGCTCCTCGGGATATGGACTCGAAACCGCGCGCCACTTCCACGCGCAGGGCTGGAACGTCGTCGCCACCATGAGAACGCCTCGAGAGGACGTGCTGCCTCGGTCGGACCGGATGCGCGTGATCGCGCTCGACGTGACGAAGCCCGAGAGCATCGCGGCTGCGCTCGAGGCGAGCGGGCCCATCGACGTTCTCGTCAACAACGCCGGCATCGGGCTCCTGGGCGCCTTCGAGGCCACGCCGATGACCACGGTGCGCGAGGTGTTCGAGACCAACACGTTTGGCGTGATGGCGATGACGCAGGCCGTGCTGCCCCAGCTCCGCGCGCGGCGATCGGGCGTGGTGGTGAACGTGACGTCGAGCGCGACGCTCGCGCCGATGCCGCTGGTCGCCGTGTACACCGCGAGCAAGATGGCCATCGAAGGGTTCACCGCGTCGCTCGCGTTCGAGCTCGAGGACTTCGGCGTGCGCGTGAAGCTCGTCGAGCCGGGCTACGGCCCGACGACGCGCTTCACGAGCAACGGGGGACCCCGCATGGAAGGCCTGATCCCCGACGCCTACGCGCCTCTCGCGCAGCGCATCTTCGCCTCCTTCGGGCAGCCGGCGCTGGTGACGAGCGAGTCCGACGTGGCCGAAGGGGTGTGGCGCGCGGCGAACGACGCGTCGGGGCAGCTCCGTTTCCCGGCCGGTCCCGACGCGGTGGCGCTGGCTGCGGCCAGATGAGCGACAGCGCGGTATCGGGGGGGCGATCGATGAGAATGATGGTGATTCATTCCTCCGGGAACTCGCCGCAGCGGCCGCTCCCGCGGCAGACGCCGCTCGCGCAGCTCTCGTGTCGATGACACCGCCGGCCGGGCGCCAGCTTGCAAGCGCCCGCGCCATTGCAGACCTTGTCGTCCAGCACGCAGTCCGGATCGTCCTCGACTCCGGGCCCGAGGGGCGAGCACGTGCCCACCGACCGCTCGACGTTGCAGGCCATGCAGGTCTCGTCACAAGCGGTGTCGCAGCAGACGCCGTCGACGCATTTCCCGCTCGCGCAATCCCTCGGCCCGCCGCACGCCTGGCCGTTCGCGCCCCTGCACGCGCCCGCTATGTCGCAGACGCGGCCCTGGCCGCACGGCGAGCCTGCAGCCACGACGTGCGTGGCGACCCCGCGCTTGCACCCGTCGCTCGTGCATGGGTCGCCGTCGTCTTCGGCGTCGGCGTCGTCCGGCGCAGGATACGGCTGCCCCGCAGCGCAGGTGAGGATCTGGCAGTCGCCCGCGATCTGCCCGGACGGCAGGGCCGGCACGCCGTCGAGCGGGACGTTGACGCACGCGCCGCTGGTGCACGCGTCCGCGGTGCATGGATTCTCATCGTCGCAGTCGGTCGCCTGCGTCTCGGCCGCGCACGCAGGGGCCTCTCCGTCCCAGCCGGCGCCGGGGTCACCAGCCCCGACCCCCTGATCCCCGCCGCTGCCGGCGCCTGCGCCGCCGGAGCCCTGGAAGCTGCGGGCCTTGGGCGAACAGCCCGCCAGCGCGACGACGAGGCACAGCGGCACCGATGTCGCCTGCACGCGGCCCGTGCGGCGGAGCGGACGTGCTGAGATGTGAAATGTCCACATGCGCCGAACTCTACTGTCGGTCCAGCTCACCCGCACATCAGACTTCTTCTTTCGAGCGGCCATGGACGAACGGCGCGCGCGGTTTGCCGGCGGCGGAGCTCACAGGTGGGCTCGCGCTCCGTTCGAGGCGCGTCACCGCCGTCCGGCTCACCACCCAACCGCATCTGCCCGCCGTACACCCGTGCTCCGCGCGCGGCGCGCGCAACACCGCTTCTCCTGATCTTCTCTCCGACGTGCAAGAACGGAGAACTTGAGTACGCCCCTCAGACGAGGCGCGGCGCCTCGCCGATCTCGCCGCCGCGCCTCGCCGCGAGCGCCGCGAGGAACGCTATCCAGGCCGCGGGGCCATCGAGCGTCAGGTCGGGCTCGACCGCGGGGTCCGGCCGCTCGGACGAGGCGATGTAGACGCCCACGCCGCCGATCGCCCGGGCATGGGCGATCGCCGGCTCGTCGGTCGTGTCGTCGCCCGCATAGACCACCAGCGTCCCCGGCGGCAGCCGCGCCAGCAGGAACGCCAGGGCGCGGCCCTTGTCGTGCGCGGCGTCCCGGGCCTCGTGGATGCTGCGCCCCCGCATGACCACGAACCCCCGCCGCGCCGCCGCGTCCGCCCACGCCCCGAGCGCGTCGAACACCGCCGGCCGGGCCTCCGCCGGGACGAGCCGCCAATGGAGCGCGATCGAGCAGCGCTTGCGCTCGACCCACAGCGAAGGGACCCGCCGCACCGCCGCGTCCGCCTCGCGCTCCAGCGCGTCGAGCGCCTCGGTCGGCGACTCCGCCCGGTACACGAGCTCCCCGGCCGGCGTCGAGATCTCCGCCCCGTGCTCGCCCACGCGCCACGCCGCGCCGATCGCCGCGGTGCGCGCCGCGACGTCCTGGATCGTCCTCCCCGTGACGATCGCCACGGTCGTGCCCGGCGCCCGCGAGAGCGCCCCGAGCGCCCCGAGGGCGCCCGGCGCCGCCACCGCCCCGCCCGAGACCGCGGTGATCTCGGAGATGGTCCCGTCGAAGTCCGTCGCGAGCAGCAATGACGGCGCGGCCGCCGCGCGTTCGACCAATTCAAGAACGTCCATGCTGCACCAGATCTACCACTGGGCAGGCCAGGAGCACGATGGCAAAGCCGGCGCGACCGGGAGCGACCCGGTGGCCGGCTTTGCTGCTTCACGACGGACAGGTCGCCGCCGCGCGCGTCAGAACCGGATGATCACCTCGTGAACGCGGCGCCCCTCGGTCTTGCCCTCGGTGGCCTCCGCGGGCGCGGCGTCGCCCGCGGGCGCCCCCTCCGCGGCGGCCGCCGGCTCGTCCGGCTTGCACTCGTACTTCACGCGCCACTCGGTCTTCTGCACCGTCTGCGTGCTCTCCTGCTTCCGCTTCTTCGGCCCGAAGAAATCCTTCTCGCGGCGCTCGCTGGACTCCGCCACGGACTCTTCCCCGATCACGGTCTCGCCCTCTTCGACGATCTCGTAGCTCTCGGGTCCGCCGCAGGTCGTGGCCATCGTCTGGCTCGCCTTCTGCATGGCCACCTCGCGATCGCCCAGGATCGCGAGCTCGCCCCCGACCTTCGTCCGTCTCACGACGCGGACCTCGCCATACGGCTGCCACGAGCACGCGGCCGTGGAACAGAGCATACACGCGGCGATCAATGCATGAATCGCAGAGAATTTCATGCCGTGCACCAGTACCACCCTCGAAATGACGAGGGCAACAACAAAGCGCGGGCGGCTCTGCGCAAAAGCTGCTACCGGCGGCGCGCGCGCCTGGTCGCATGGTCGCATGGTCGCTTGCTCGCTCGGTCGGTTGATCGCGTCGCGCCGCCGTGGCGGTCCAACGTTGCGCGGTCGATCGAGCGCGCGCCTGCTCGCGCCGGGGCACCGGATCACCACCCGCTGCTGCCACGGCAGCAGCGAGGAGGCTCTCGGCCCCGCGTTCCGGCCCGCTCCGGCGCGGCATGGGGGTTGCTGACCGCCGGTGTTCGCCGGCGCGGATCAACAGGCTTGATCCGCGCCGTGCGCCGAGGTCCAACTGCGCTCCTTCATCGACAAGAACCGCTTCCTGCTGGTGTTCGCGGCGCTGTCCTCGGTCATGGGCCTCAGCGTCGGGGTGGCCAAGGTGAGCACGACGCTGTATGCGCTGGAGCTCGGGGCGAACGAGGCGCTGCTCGGGCTGATCTCTGGATCGCAGAGCGTCGGTGTGCTCCTGATGAGCATCCCCATAGGGCTCCTCGTGGATCACCTCGGGCCCTCGCGCCTGTTCGTGCTCGGGAGCCTCGTGGCCGGGTCGCTCTACATGGCCTTGCCGGCGGTCCCGTCTCCGGTGTTCCTGCTGGCCTTCACGACGGCGATCAGCTTCTTCATGCCGATGCGCTTCGTCTCGCTGAGCACCGTGTTCATGCAGCAGCTCGAGACGGTGGGCGAGGGCAAGGCCGGCTGGTACCGCGGCACCCATATGGTCGGCATGTTCCTGCTCGGCCCCATGCTCGCGGCCAGCCTCACGAAGGCGCTCGGCTTCTCGGGCACGTACCGGCTCATCGGGCTCTCGTTCCTGATCACCGTGCTCATGTCGCCGATCGTCTTCGGCCCTTACACGGCGCGGTCCGCGCACCCTCGATCGCTCCGCCTCTCCGGCGTCCGCGCCGACCTCGCCCTGCTCGCGCAGGACGTCGAGCTGCGCAGCGTGTGCCTGATCGAGTTTGCGGCCCAGTCGATCAACTCGTTCTTCATGTTCTTCATCATCCCCATCGGCGTCACCGTCGCCCACCTGACGGCGGCCGAGGCGTCGGGGCTCCTGGCCTGGCAGGGCGTGACGTTCATCTTCGCGCTGTTCGCGCTGGGGGGCCTCGTGGGCCGGGTGGGGCACGAGCGCGTCTACCTCGCGAGCCTGGTCCTCGTCCCGAGCGCGCTCCTCCTGCTCGGCCTCTCGCGCGATCTCCTGCCGCTGCGGGCCGGCGGCCTGCTGCTCGGCCTCGGGCTCGGCATCCTCCAGATCGCGAACCTCACCCGCATCGCCCGGATCGGCGCGCGGGCGGGGCGGGGCAAGGTGGCCGGCTTGCAGGCGCTCGTGGGGCCGTCCGGCGGCCTGTTCGGCAGCGCCGTGGGCGGCCTCCTGGGCCGGAGCCTGGGGCTCCAGACGATGTTCCTGCTCCTGTCCGTGTTCTTCGGCGTGCTCCTCGCCGTGGCGCGCAGGACGTCCCTCGCGGCGGCGGCGAGCCCCGCGCCCGCCGAGCCCGCCGCCGCAGAGTAACGGCCGAGGAGAGACGACCACCATGCGAGAGCTCGACAAGCCATCTTCGATCGCCACGACGCGCCGCAGGCTCGCGGCGGCCCTCTGCGCCGCGCTCGCGCTCGCGGCCTGCTCGAAGGGAGACCACGGCAGCGGCGACGGCGCCGCCGGCGACTACGAGGTGCAGGAGCTGCGCTATCAGGGGTTCTCGGGCATGGTCTCGGTGCCCGAGCTGGCGGAGGATCTCGGGTACCCACGAACGTGCTCAACCCGTTCGCGGCGACACAGGGGCAGTGACGGCGCCGGCCGCGGCGCGTCCCGCTCGCCGCCGCTTGCGGTGGAGGAGGAATTTGCCGTGGTTCACGGCCCGCGCGTCATGGCGCTGGCCGCTCCTACGATCGCCGCCGGAGGATGTGCTGGAGCAGCTGGCGCGAGACGTTCAGGAGCTTTGCCGCCTTCCGGCGGTTTCCCCCGGCGCGCGCGAGCGCCTCGTCGACCATGACGGTGCGCACCTGCTCCTCGACGTCCTGGATCGACGCCCGCCCCACCGCCGCGCGCACCTGAGGCCGGAGATCGGGCGGCCGGGCCAGCGCGTCGTCGATCGTGCGCTCCAGCTCCTCGAGGCGCAGCGGCTTCTCCAGGAACGAGCGCACCCCTATCTGGGCGAGCCGGAACGAGACGGCCGGGCTCGCCGAGCCGCTGATGGCCACGATCGTCGGCGCGACAGCGCAGGTCATCGCCCGCTCCACGACGTCGACGGCGTTCCCGTCCGGGAGCATCACGTCGGCGATGATCCCTTGAAATACCCCGTCTGCGAGCGCGCGGTGCGCCTCGGCCACCGACGCGCACGCGACGACCTCGGCGCCGCGCGCCTCGAGCGCCTCGTGCAGCGCGCGCCTGAGCCTCGCGTCATCCTCCACGACCAGCCAGCGTAACATCGTATGGTAGAATGCCCCCGGTTCATGGGGGCGCATAGTCTCAAGAGGGCGGAGCTGGCCAGCCTCCCGGCGGTGTCGGCCGTGTCGGCCCTGTCGGCCCTGTCAAATGGCGCGCAGCTCGACGCCCTCATCACGCGCGAGGCGCTGCGGGGTGAGCGCACCGCCTCGATCGCGCGGAGCGTCTTCTGCGCGGCCCTCCTCGCGCGGTTCCTCGCCGTCGGCGGTTTGACGCCGTCAGGCTCTCACGCGCGCTCGCTCATCGAGGTTCCGCTGCTCCTCGGCGCGGTTGCCGCCTCGCTGTACGTGTGGTGGCGGAGCCGGAAGACCGATGCCCCTCCTCACCTGATCCTCGTCTCGGTCGGCCTCGACGCGCTCCTGTGTTTTCTGGCGCTGCTGCCGAACGTGCTCTGGCCCTGGGACGGCTACCCGGGAATCTTGCACCTGCCCGATATGGCCGGGCTCCTCATCACGGTGTCCGTGAGCGCGTTCCGGCTCGTCCGCCGGGCGGTGCTCCTCGCGACGGCGGCGAACGCGCTCTCCGCGCTCGTGCTCATCGCGCTCGACCGCGCGCTGAACGGCGGCCACCACGGCGACTTCTGGGCGCCGGCGTCGCTCTTCTTCCTCCTGCTCCTGACGGCGGCCAGCGCGGCGCTCCTCGCCACGATGCGCACGGTGCGCGTCGTCGAGCTCGGGGCCCGCTCCACGCTGCGCGCCGAGCGCGCTCAGCGGAATCTGAGCGTCATGCTGCACGAGCACCACGACGTGAAGACATCGCTCTCGGCCGCCCTCATCGACACCGATCTCCTCCGGCGCGAGCTCCTTCGGGTCGAGTCCGCGAGCGCCGAGCGCATGTTGCGAAAGCTGGAGCAGCTCCGCGAGAGCATCGAGGACGTCGCGTCGACCATGGGGCACATCCGCGATCGGACGATGCGCGAGCTCGACGCGCTGCGCGCGACGGCCCCCGCCGAGATCGGCGAGGCGACCCGCGGCGCGCTCCGGGTCGTCCGGCGGCGCTACCAGGCGGTGAAGGTCGACGTCACGGATCGCGCGGAGCGCACAGCGGTCCTGTTCGCGGGGGGGCACGACGTGCTGGAGCGCGTGCTCCTCAACGTCCTCGTCAACGCGTGTGAGGGGACGGGCGAGCGCGGGGCGTCCAGCGTGACGCTGGACGCGCGCCCGCTGGGCGGCGGGCGGGTGGCCATCGAGGTGAAGGACGACGGCCCCGGGTTCCACGACACGCCGAGCCCGAAGCCGGGCGGGTCCGGACAGGGGCTCGGCTTCGTGGCCGGCATGGTGGAATCGAGCGGTGGGCTCGTCCTGCGCGCCAACCTCCCGGAAGGCGGCGCCAAGGTCACCATCGAGCTGCTCGAAGCGCCGGTGTGACGGCGGAGCGCGCGGCGCGCGGACAGGGCGGCAAGAAGATTTGCCCTCATCGCGCCGCTGGCCGCGCGGTACGCCTCCGAAGTGGGGACTCGCATGGGCTCCCTCGCTCGCACACCTCGGAAGGATGACCCGGCATGAAGAAAACCAGCCCAATGACAGGTCCTGCGTTGGCTCCGACCTGGATTGCGATCGCCGCGGCCGCGGTGACGTTCGCGGCGTCCGGCCCCGTGAGCGCGCAGGCGCGGCGCTCGCCGATCTTCGATTCGGCGCTCAACGCTCCCGGCCGGCCGCTGCGCGGGTTCGTCGATCTCCACACCCACCCGATGGCGCACCTCGGCTTCGGCGGGCACGTGCTCCACGGCGCTCCCGACGTCGACGTGCTCATGGCGCCGGGGACCATCTACGACCCCAGCGGTCAAGGCGTGTCAGGCGCCACGTGCAATGCGTCGGCGCGGCGCGCCGCCAGCATCGCGGAGGCGCTGGGGACCAGCTACAGCACCCACCGGGGTCACGACTTTCTCACGAACAAGTGCGGCAATCACGTCCGCCAGATCGTGCTCGGGGAAATGGCGAAATCCCACGGCATCCGCTCGTTCGAGGTCGAGCGCCCCGTGGGGTATCCGACGTTCGCGCACTTCCCGGCGCACAACGATATCTTGCACCAGCAGATGTGGGTCGACTGGATCCGCCGCGCGAAGGACGGTGGCCTCCGGGTGATGGTCGCGCTGGCCGTGAACAGCCGCACGCTCGCCCACGGCGTCGAGGCAAACCCGCCCATCGACGACAGGGCGTCGGGCAATCTCCAGATCGAAGAGCTCGTCCGCTTCGTCGGCAAGCACGATACGTGGATGGAGATCGCGCGTTCATCCGCCGATCTCCGGCGCATCGTGGAGAAGAACAAGCTCGCGGTGATCGTCGGTGTCGAGCTGGACGACATCGGCAACTTCGTGTGGAACAGAGCGTCGCCCACGGAGGCCCAGATCCGCGCCGAGATCAAGCGCCTCCACGTCCTCGGCGTGCGCTACGTGTTCCCGGTCCACCTCACCGACAACCTCTTCGGCGGCACCGCCGCTTACGAGGACGAGGTGGCGCGCGCCAACCGCTTCCAGACGGGGAAATGGTGGGACCTCGAGTGCTCCCGCGGAGAGGGCATCACGAAGCAGATCCAGTCGGGGAACGACCTCTTCAAGCTGATGAAGCTCGGCGACGCCGGCGGTCACATCCCGCTCCCGAGCTGCCAGCCGGGGGAAGGCCACAAGAACCGGCTGGGGCTCCTGCCCATGGGCCGCGTCGCCCTCAACGAGATGATGAGGCTCGGGATGGTCATCGACATCGATCACATGTCGCAGCGGATGGTGAGCGACGTGCTCGCATTCACCCGGACGACGCCCGGCGGCGCGTATCCGCTCGTCTCTGGGCACAACGGGCTCCGCGGATCGAGCGGCAACGAGAACGGCCGGACCAGCGCCCAGTACACGGAGCTCGCCGCGCGCGGCGGGCTCGCGGGCGTCGGCTTCGGCGACTCCGACGCGCGGACCTTCCTGCGGAACGCGGCCGCCGTGGCGGCGATCACGTCAGGCGGCAAGGCGCTCCAGATCACCCTCGGCTCGGACATCAACGGGATGGTCGTTATGCCGCGCTCTCCCGAGTGCCAGGCGCCCCGGGACCAGGTGGTGACGGTGCCAGGCGACGCCTGGAACCACCCGCCGGCGCAGCTCCGGTGCCCAGGGGCCGAGATCGACGTGCGCTCCGCGCGCATCGGCTGCCTCGACATCCAGACCAGCGGAAACCTGACGGGCCTCGTCGGCCGCGCCTGCAATGACAGGACGTCCTGCTCTTACAAGGCGCCGACTCCCGACGAATACAGCCGCGCAGGTGTCCAGGCCGCGACGCGCGCGTTCTGTACGCAGGCCATGGAGATCGTGTACCGGTGCGTCGATCCGGCCGCCGAGGCGTGCGTCGATTACTCCAGCTTCCCCAGGGCCCGGATGGGGAGCCGCTCGTGGGATTACAACGAGGAGGGGGTCGTTCACATCGGGCTCTTCCCGGATTTCCTCAAGCACGTCGAGGCGCTTCCGGGCGGAGAGCAGCTCATCGACCGGCTCTACGGCGGAGCCGAAGGCTTCGCGCAGATGTGGGCGAAGGCCGAGACGGTCGGCCGCTCCGTCCCCTGATCCGCACGTCCGTCCCGGGTTGGGCGACCCGGGGGACCCGACCCGGGTTGGCCCTGCGCGGCAAAGCCGTGCAGCGCTGCCGACCTGGGTCGGGCCGTGGTCCCGCCGCTACTGGCGCATCCACGCCACGAGAAACTTGGTCGTGTTCGCCCCCGGGTTGAACGCGTCGCCCTCGCGGATGCTCGCGGAGAACTCGATGGTCTTGGGCCCGGTCTGGGACGCGCTGAACCCGACAGCGCCGTTGTGGCCATCGACCTGCACGGTGATCGTGCCGGCGACGATGTTCGTCGCGCTCGTGATCTTCTTGAAGCAGCCCCGCGTACCGGGCCAGCCGCTGTTGCAGGTCACCGACGTGAGGCCGATCTGGAGCGCCTGCTCCGCCTCTTCCACGGTCTCCTCGCTCAGGTCCTCGTCGCTCAGGGCCTCGTCGCCCTCCTGCGCGATGCAGCCCGCGAGCGCCATGGAGGCGAGGACGGCGATCATCCCGCCGAGCTTCGCGAGAACCCTCCGGCCCTTCCCGCCCGACCGAGCTCGCCGGTCATCTTCGGGTCGGGCCGCGGTGCAGTCGTCCTGGCCTTCGGGGAGTGTGCCTTGTGCGCTCTTGATGTCGTGTGTCATGTTCCGCCTCCATTCATGCTTTCGGTGTCCGTCGCTCCGGCGGGGTGGTTGCCTTGCGGAGCTCGTACGACGACCGTGACCTGATACGGAGGTGGTACCGCACGGTCAGAGACGCGATAAGGGCAAACGTTCTTGCCCCACCCGCGTCGTCTCCGCGGGCCGGGTCACCAGGTGAGGGACCCGTGGACCTTGGTCATGACCTCGTTGGCCCGGATGTCGTTGAGCATCCAGTCGAAGTCCTCCCAGGAGATCTTGCCCGTGTCCGGGTCGATGGTGAAATGGTCGAACTTCGGCAGCCCGTGGTTCGTGAGCAGGATCGCGAACATCCCGCGGCTCGGCTCAGGATCGAGCACCATGAGCGTCCCTGCGGCGCCTGTCTTGCTGTAGGCGACGGTCGATACCGACTCCCCGCCGGGCCACATGCCAGCGTCCCACATCTCCCAGCCGTACCCCTTGCGCGAGTAGAGCAGGTTCTCGGAGTACGTCCAAGCCGACCTGTTGAGATGGAGCGAGCCCGTCTGGTTCGTGGTCATGTCGAGCACGGCCTGGGCAGGGAGCATGGTGTTTACGCAGAGGTTGATAGGCCAGTGGTTGCAGCTGTAGACGTGCTTGCCCCGGTTCAACATCATCTGGGCGAACTTCGCCAGATCGCTCGCGGTCGAGAACAGGCCGTCGCACCCGGTGAGGTGCTCGGCCGGATCCGGGCCGTCCCCTTCGAGGAAGTAGTCGGTCTCGTCCTGCACCTCGCCCCGGAGATAACGCTGGCGCGCCTCGGACCACGCCGTGCCGACGAAGCGGGCCTCCTTCTCCGGCATGTTGATCCACGGCTGATAGCTGGTGTCCGTCATGTTCAGCGGGGTGAAGATGTACGTCTGCATCAGGTTCTGGAGCGAGTCGCCGCCGACCGTCTCCAGCACGTGGCCCAGGATCCGAAAGCCGAGATCGCTGTAGACGACCTTCGTTCCCCGCGGGTGGGCCAGCGGCGCCTCGAGCATCGAGTGCCAGGGGTCGGCGTCGTCGAAGAGGCCGTTCGGGTTGCTTTCGTCGAAGTAGTCGACGTCCTCCCCCGATACATAGCTCATCAGATCCCTGACCGTGACAGAGCTCTTGTCGTTGACCGAGGAGACGGCGAACTCCGAGAAATACGTCGCGACCGTGTTGTTGATGTTGAAGCCCGGGAAATTCCCGGACTCTTGCATCCTCATCGCGAGGAAGACGGTGAACGGCTTCGTCATGGACTGGAGATCGAAGATCCCATCGAGCGGCATCGGCACCGATGGCATGCCCGGATCGTCCTCGTTCAGCCCGTCTCTCGTCCCCACGGCGGTGTGGAGCACGATCCGGCCCCGGCGGGCGACCAGGAGGACCGCGCCGTTGATATCCCCGTCGTCGACCGCGTCCTCCAGCTCGTTGACCGCCTGGTCGAGGAGGGCGCTGGACAGACCCGCCGATGCCGGCGTGTCCGGGCGGAGGGAGTAGCTTATCCCCGACAGAGGGTACGTGTCCTGGGCGTGAGCCGACGGCGCCATGCCGACGAGGGCGGCGGCCGCGGCTCCACAGAAGATCAAGCTACTGGCTCTCATGTTCGCGATTCCTTCCTTGAATGGTGTTGCGGCCTCCGCGCGGCGCGGGGCGGGGCGAAGGGCCGTCGGGATCATCGACTGAGGTCTCGGAGCGCCTCTTCGCCCGCGCCCCGTCAGGGGCTTATCCACCCTTCGTGCCAGCGGGCCGCACGGCGCTCCGGCGAGCAGCGCACGCCGCGCGGCGCGCGCGCCGTGGTCGCCGCGACGACGGCGGGGCGCCCCTCGGGAGCGGCCGTGGCGCCGCCTGCAGTCCGCGAAAATTCCTTTTATATCAGCCGCTTGCGAGGCTCATGACGCCCCCGGGTGCGCCGCGCCGGGCGCCGCCCCCGCCTGGCGCCGCGCCGCTCGCGAGGGGGAGGGGAGAGGCTCGGCGCGCCGCTGCGCCGCACGAAGGCACGCTCGCGGAGCGTGACATCGTGACGTTGTCACGGCGTGACATCGTGACATTGTCACGGCGTGACATCCGAATCTTGGCGTCTTATGGCGTCTTAACGACTCCATCATTCCGGCAAGGTGGGGTAAGTCTCCCACCCCCCGGCGTTCTCCAGGGCGCTGCTTGCGCAGGAGCTCGACGCGATCGAGGCTTACTTCAACGGTTCGGTCCGCCCGGAGGCGGGGGCGGCGGCCCTTCAGGGAGGATCTCGACCGCCATCCCCTCGGTCAGCTCCGCGCTCGCGAGCTTCACGACCCGCTCGCTCCCGTCGAGCCCGGTCGACACCTGGATCGTCGCGCCCGTGTCGCGCTCGACGACGATCGGCGCGAAGCGGATCCTGCTCCCGGGGTCGATGACGGCGACGCGGAGCCCCCTGGCGTCGTTGTAGAGCGCCGTCGCCGGGATCTCGAGCACGCGGTGCGGCGTGGGCAAGGTCAGCGCGACCTCCGCGTACATGCCCGTGAGGAGGCGGCCGTCGGGGTTCGGCACCCGCACCTCCGTGTTCATCGTCCGGGTCGCCGCGTCGAGCGCGCCGGCCGTGCGCGCGATCGTGCCCTGGAACGGCTGCCCCGCGAACTCGCGCACCGTGACCTTCGCCGGCGCGTCGACCCGCACGCTGGGCGCCACGTCCTGCGGGACGCCCACGAAGACGCGCACGGGGTCGGTCGCCGCGACGGTGAAGAGCGGCGTCCCGTTGCCCGCCGTGACCAGCGCCCCGCGCTCGGTCGTGCGCGAGGTGACCGTCCCCGCGAACGGCGCTGCGACCTTCGCGAACTTCTTCTGATCCAGGATGCGCTGGACGTTCGCCTGCTGCGCGGTGATCGCCGCGCGCGCCACGGTGACGCTCGCCTCGGCGACGTGCGCCTGCCCCTGCCGTTGCTCGAGCTCCTCCTGCGGCGCCACGCCCGCGGGGACGAGCTGCTCGTAGCGCTTCACGCTCGACCTCGACAGGTCGCGGTTGGCCTCGGCCTGCACGAGGCCGGCGCTCGCCTGCACGAGCTGCGCGCGGGCCTGCGCGAGCTCCTGATCGAGCTCGGGCGTGTCGATCTCGGCGAGGATCTGCCCCTCCTCGACCTTGTCGCCGATGTCCGCGGTCCACCTCCGCACGTAGCCGCTCACGCGCGGGTAGACGACCGTCTCCGCGAGGGGCTGGATGCTCCCGGGCAGGACGAGCGCCCTGTCGCTCGACACCGGCTGCGGCGCGACGACCCCCACGCGCGGGGCCGCGCCCTCGGCGGCCCGCGCGCCCTGCTCGAGCGCGGCGCGGGCGCTGCGGCGGGGCAGGTAGGCCGCGGCGAACGCCGCCCCGAGCACGACGACGAGGCCCACGCCGAGGGCGAGGCCGCGCGTCCTCGTCAGCACGGCGGGCGGCGGCAGATCGAACCCGAGGTCGTCGGCAGGGCTGCCCTGAGGCGGGGGAGCGGTGGTCGGGGGGGCAGCGGAGCGGCGGGCGGGGGAGCTCATAGGTCCTCTGCGAGCAGGTCTCTGGCCGGGGCCTTGTTCCGGAGGAGGCTGTACATCACGGGCACGAAGAAGAGCGTGCTCAGCGTCGCCACGAGGAGACCGCCGATGACCGCACGCCCCAGCGGGGCGTTCTGCTCGCCGCCCTCGCCCAGGCCGAGCGACATGGGCAGCATGCCGAAGATCATCGCGAGCGCCGTCATGAGCACCGGCCTGAGGCGCGTCATGCCCGCGGCGAGGGCCGCGGTGCCCGCGTCGCGGCCCAGCTTGCGCTGGTCGTTCGCGAACGTCACGACGAGGATGCTGTTCGCCGTGGCGACGCCGACGCACATGATCGAGCCCATGAGCGCGGGCACGCTCAGCGTCGTGTGCGTCACGAACAGCACCCACGCGATGCCCGCCACCGCGCCCGGCAGCGCCATCAGGATGATGAGCGGGTCGAGCCACGACTGGAAGTTCACGACCATCAGCAGGTAGACGAGCACGACCGCGAAGAGGAGCCCGTAGCCGAGCCCCGTGAACGAGGTGTCCATGCTCTCGGCCTGCCCCTTGAGGGTCACCTTCGTCCCGCGCGGCAGCTCGGGCCTGAGCTCGTCCACGACACGCGCGACGGCGCCCGCGACCGAGCCGAGGTCGGTGCCGTCGACGTTCGCCTGGACGTCGAACGTCCTCGCGACGTTGTAATGGGTGATGTTCGCCGGCCCGGTCGCGCGCGACATCGACGCGACGTTGGACAGGAGCTGGGGGCGGCCGTCGCCTGTCGACAGCGGCGTGGCGTTCACGTCGTCGATCGACCCCATCGCGTACTGGGGCGTCTGCACGGCGACGAGGTACTGCACGCCGCGCTTGTCCAGCCAGTAGGTCGGCGACGTCTGCCCGCTCGACGAGAGCGAGACGAGCACGTCGCTCGCGACGTCGCGCTGGCTGAGCCCCAGCTGGTCGGCCATGGTGCGATCGACGTCGATGCGGAGCTGCGGCCTCGCCGGCACCTGCGCGAGGTGGACGTCGACGGCGCCGGGGATCTTCTCCATGCGATCGGCGATCTTCAGCGCGACGGCGTAGGTCTCGTCCTCCTTGCCGATCGGGCCGACCACCTGGACGTTGATGGGCGCCGCGAGGCCGAAGTTCAGCACCTGCGTCGAGATGTCGGGGGCGAGGAAGAAGAACGTCGTGTCGGGGTACGCCGCGTTGAGCCTCGCGCGCAGCGTCCGGACGTGGTCCGCGGTGGGCCTGTGGTGCTCCGCGAGCGCGATGAAGATCTGCCCGTCGGCCGACGAGATCTGCGCGCCCTCGCTGAGCGACAGGTTGATGCCGCTCGCCGGGATGCCGATGCTGTCGAGCATCGTGCGGATCTCGCCCGGCGGGAGCGCCCCGCGGATGGTCTCCTGGATGCGGGCGAAGCGCCGCTCGCTCTCCTCGAGGCGGGTGCCCGGCGGGCCGCGCACGTGGAGCTTGATGAGCCCCGCGTCGACGGTCGGGAAGAAGTCGCGGCCGAGGAGCGGGATCAGCGCGACCGAGGCGGCGACGAGCGCAAGGAACGCCCCGACGAACAGGGCGCGGTGGGCGAGCGCCCAGGCGAGCCACCCGCCGTACGCCGCCCGCAGCCGGTCGAAGGCGCGGTTGAACGCGGCGAAGACGCGCCCGAAGAGGCCCTTTGGAGCGGCGTGGCCGTGCGCGTGCTCCGCCGCCTCGCGCTCGAGCAGGAGGCGCACGAGCGTCGGGACGAGCGTCCGCGACAGGAAATACGACGTGAGCATGGCGAAGACGACCGCCAGGGCCATCGGCACGAAGAGCGACCGCGCGGCGCCGGTGATGAACGCGACCGGCACGAAGACGATGCAGATGCAGAGCGTGGAGACGAGCGCCGGGACGGCGATCTCCTGCGCCCCGTCGACGATGGCGCGGAGGAACGGCTTCCGCTGCCCGAGGTTCCTGTGGATGTTCTCGATGGCCACGGTCGCGTCGTCGACGAGGATGCCGACCGCGAGCGCCATCCCGCCGAGCGTCATCACGTTGAGCGTGTGGCCGAGGGCGTTGAGGGCGATGATCGAGACGAGGATCGAGAGCGGGATGCTGAGGACGACGATGAGCGTGCTGCGCCAGCTCCCGAGGAACAGCACGATCATGAGCGCCGTGAGCCCCGCGGCGATCAGCGCCTCGTGCACGACCCCGGAGACCGCGGCGCGGACGAACACCGACTGATCGAAGAGCAGCGAGACCTTGAGCTCCTTCGGGAGCTTCTCCAGCGTGGCCGGCAGCATCGCGTGGATGCGCGCGGCGACGTCGAGCGTGCTCGCGCTCCCGTTCTTGAGGATGCTCAGGAGCACGCTGCGCTTGCCCTCCACGTGCACCATGTTCGTCTGCGGCGCGCTCCCGTCGCGCACGCTCGCGACGTCGCGGAGGGTGATGGTCCTGCCGTTCACCGTCCTGAGCGGCAGCTTCCCGAGCTCCTCGAAGGCCGCGGGGCTGCTGTTCATGATGACGGGGTACTCGTTCTCCCCCATCTTCGCCGTGCCGGAGGGCAGGGTGACGTTCTGCAGCCCGAGCGCCGCGTTCACGTCGCGCGGCGACAGCCCCCAGGCGAAGAGGCGCTGCGGGTCGATGTCGACCATGATCTGGCGCTGCTTGCCGCCGTAAGGGAACGGGATCTGCGTGCCCCGGATCGTGGCGATGTCGGCGCGGATGAAGTTGACCGCGTAGTCGAAGAGCTGCTGCTCGCTCAGCGACTCGCTCTCCAGCGCGGCCTGGAGGATCGGCACGTTCGAGGCGCTGTAACGGATGATGAGCGGCGGGCTGATCCCGGGCGGCATCTGGCGGATCGCGGTCTGCGAGATCGCCGTGACCTGCGCCGTCGCGGCCTCGATGCTGGCGCCGGGCTGAAGGAAGATCTTGATGATCGAGATGCCGGTGAGCGACTGGCTCTCGATATGATCGATGTCGTTGACGGTGGTTGTGAGGAAGCGCTCGTAGTTGTTGACGATGCGCTTCTCCATCTCCTCGGGGGGGAGGCCGCCGTAGTTGAAAATTACGGACAGGACCGGGATGTCGATGTCCGGGAAGATGTCCGTCGGCATCCGGGCGACGGTGAACACGCCCAGGATGACGATCAGCATCGACATCACGATGAACGTGTACGTGCGTTGAAGCGCGATCCGGACGAGCCACATGGGCCACTTCCCGTCCCCCTCCGGAGCGCCCCGGCCCGGGGGTGGCGCCTGAGGGCAGGCTCCGCATTTAGGGTGCCCTAGACGTTAGTCCAATCTATTCTTTCGTCTCACACCATACCGGGGCGCGGCGCGCGCCGGGGGCTCAGGCCCGGGGGCCCGGCAACGCGTCGAGCGGCTGCCGCCTGCGGCGCAGCGCCGAGAGCGCGCTGCCGAGGGTCTGGTGGAGCGTCATCCCCTGGAGGTCGATGCCGAGGCGGATGAACCCCTGCGCGACCTGCGGCCGCATCCCCACGACGATGACCTCGGCGCCGAGCAGGAGGGCGGCGCGGGTCGTCTTCATCAGCGACGCCGCGACCTGCATGTCGGCGAAGGGCACGCCGGTGATATCCATCAGCAGCACCTCGGCTTCCTGGCGGCCAAGCTCCGCGAGCACCACCTCGAGCACGTGGCGCGCGCGCTCCAGATCGATGGCGCCGACGAGCGGCACGAGCAGCACGCCCTGCTCGAGCGGGATGACCGGGCACCCGAGCCGGCGCACGTCCTCCGCGAGGGCGCGCTCGCGCTCGTAGGCGGCGCGCGCCTGCTGCTCCTGCTCGATCAGCGACTCGATCAGCGACGCGCGCTCGAACGCCGCGGTGAGCATCGCCACCCACATCTCCATGTCCCGGTGATCCAGCCCGAGCGGGCTGCTCACCGGGGCGCAGACGGCGAGGATGCCGCGATCCGCGCCCTCGCTGCGGAGCGGGATGAGCCGGAGGACGTGGTCGTCGCGCCGGGCGGCGGCAGGCAGCCAGTCGCCGCGCGGGAACGCCTCGGCCGCGACGCGCGCGCCCGCTTCCGGCGTGGCGGCCGCCGCTCCGGGGGAGCAGCTCTCGACGACCCGCAGCAGGGGACCCGTGTCCCCGGGCGCCTCCCACACGGCGAGGCAGCCCCAGCTCATCTGCACGGCGGAGAGCCAGCTCAGCTTGCTCCCGCCGCCGCCCGCGTCCTCCAGGAGCGTCTCCCGGATGACGAGGTTGATGTCGAGCAGGCCGTTCAGGTAGTCGGCGCGGGCCGCCTCGATCGCGACCCGGCCCTCCATCATGGCGCGCCGGGCCCCCCGGATGTACGTCGCCACGCGCCGCTCGGCGGCGGCGTCCCCCGCGCCGCGGAGCATCTTCTGGCCGGCCCGCTCCAGCCGGTCGACCATCTCGAGGAGCTGGTCGATGTCGGGCATCTGCTCCGCGGCCTCTCGCCAGGCCCTCTCCAGCGCGGCGGCGGCGGGGCCGGGCCTGCCCCAGACGGCCGCCTCGAGCCCGAGGACCACCTCCGTCGCCCCGGGCCAGGCCTCTTCCGGCGGCGCGCTCGGATCGAGGGCCGTCGAGGCGCTCGCGAGCGCGGCGAGCTCCCGCGCGAGCGCGCCGGCCGGCGCCCCGGCGCTGCGGGCCGACGCGGGCGCGCTGGCCGGCGCCGCGGCGCTGCGGGACGACGGGGGCGCGTCGCGCTGCGCCGGGGCGGGTGAGCAGCCGCAGGAGCGGCGCAGGACCAGGGTCGTCGGCGCGATGTGCCCCGCGCAGGGGAGCTCCCGTCCGGCGAGGAGGTCGATGAGCAGCTCGGCGGCCGTCCCGCCGAGCCGGTCGAACCGCTGGCGGACCGTCGTCAGCGGCGGCGAGGCGTACCGGGCCGCCTCGATGTCGTCGAACCCGACGAGCGCGATGTCCTCGGGGACGCGGATGCCTGCCTCGGCGAACGCGTCGAGGACCCCGAGCGCCTCCTTGTCGGCCGACAGGAACATCGCGGTGCAGGTGACGCCCTCTTCCAGCAGGCGCCGCACGGCGAGCCGGCCGCTCGCCCGCTCGTTGTTCGGGAGATCGAAGACGAGGTCGGGGTCGAACGAGATGCCGCGCTCCTCGAGCGCGTCCCGGTAGGCCTGGAAGCGCTGCCGGATGTCCTCGTGCGCCATGTGGCCCGCGAAGACGATCCGCTCGTGGCCGTGGTCGAGCAGGTGGCGTACGGCCGAGAGGGCGCCACCGTGGTTGTCGGGCAGGACGTAGGGACAGCGCGCGTCCTCGTTTGCGCGCGCGCTGAGGGTCACGACGGGCCGGCCGTCGTCGAGGAAGGGCTCGAGTTCCGCCGCGTCGATGAGCGCGATCCACCCGTCGATCTGGTCTCGCGCGAGCCGCAGCCTGTGGACGTCTCGCGGGGACGCCCTGATGGCGATCACCCGGTATCCGGCGCGCGCGGCGGCCGACTGGATACCGCCGAGAAGCTCGCAAACATAGCTGCCCCAGATGTCGGGGCACATGATGCCGATGGCTCTATCGAGCGACATGGTGGCAGCATCCTCGGTGGTCCTCAGCGCCCGCGTTCCGTCGTGACGCGATCACAAACGGAGACTGGTAGCACGCGACACCCGTGTGGCCATGCCGCTCTGCGGCGCGCTCGCGGCGGGAGCGGGCGCTCGTCGTCTCGCGCTCCCGCGTCCCCGCGTCCTCACGTCCGGCTCCCGGTCGCCTGCTGATGGCCGTGCTGTGCGGCAAGCGGCGCGAGTATCGGATGGACGGCGATGCTTGTCAGCTCCGATTGTCGCGCGCCGAAGGGCGCCGCGGCGGGCGGCCTCATGGGGCCCGCGCCCGCCGGCCCATGTCATGGTCTGCCCTGCCCGGACTCCGAACCGCACGTGTCGTCCTCGGACGAGCACACTTTGCCTGTGCGCAGGTCCACGAAGTACCACGCGAGCGTCATCAGCATCGGGGAGGTGTTGCACGGCGGGGCGAGGTGCATCCGGACGTGCGCGCTCGCCCTGTCGACGCTCTCGGGCCGGAAGGCGATGCAGGAGGCGCCGGCGGGCCCTCGTTGCTTCAGCGCCCAGGCCCTGGCCAGGAGGACGGCCCTTTGCCCCTTCTGCTCCAGGTCCTGAAGAAATCGCTCGATGGGCACGTAGGCCTTGCCGTCGTGCCACATCGCCGCGCCGCGCCGCATATCGACGCGGAATCGCTCCGTGGCGCAGATGCCGCTGGCCGGGGAGCACGTCTCGCCGGCCCGGGCGACGAGATCGAAGACGTGGCCGCGGGATGCCTCCAGCGCGAGCGAATCGACGCCGGACCACTTCCATTCGAGCAGCTGGCCGAGCGCGGTGACCGCCGGGGGATGGTCCCGGTACCAGCTCGCCTTGAACGCCCCGTAGCCGCGGAGCTCGCCGTTGTCGTCCCACGAGAGCTCGCGCGTACGCCTGTCGACGCGGAAGCGCGCGAGCCGCTTGCGGCCGTCGGACGAGAGCACGGACACGTGGAGGTGCGTTGCCGTCTCGTCCTCGACGTGCAGCGCGGTCGTGCCTCCCCAGGCGATGGCGTCGTCGATGAAGCGCTTCTCCAGCGCCGAGACGGCTGCTCTCAGGGACTCCTCGCGCGCGGCGAAGAACTCGCGCATCGGCCGGGGCGCCGCCTCGTCCCACCAGCGCACGGTGCCAGCGCGCCTGTCGACGGCGAACGTGGCGAACGGCGCGAGGCGCGCGCTGAACGGAGCGCACTGGACGGGGCCGCGCTCGCGCCGGTGCAGCGCGACCATCGCCAGCCCGTCTGCGTCCTGCTCCGGCGAAAGCTCCCAGCACTCCGCCGGCAGCTTCTCCACGCTCACCCGCGGCGTCAGCCACGTGTCCTGATCGTCGGCCGCGCCCGATCTCGGGGCGGAGAAGAACGGGGCGAGCGCCGCTCTCACGAGGTCCGTGGCGTCGTCCGCCGGGGGGGTTGTTGGGAGGGCTGCTGGGAGGGCTATGGAAGCGCCGTGCGTCACGGGCCGCGCTGCCGGCCGAGGTACGAGAGGTCCTCTCGCCTCGGGCGCGGGCGCCGCGCATGCCGTGAGCGCGAGCGACAGGCACGCCGCGCAAGAGAGGGCCAGTCCGCGCAGGCGCCGCCACGCCGGCCGCGCGATCGCCGCCGCGAGCCTCCTGCCTTCGACCGAGCCGCTGCCCGGACCTCTCATGGCTTCACCCTCGAGAATACGCGCTCGACGCAGCGGTCCGCGCCCTGCTTCGCCAGGAGGACGTGGGTCGTCGCGGTCGACCGGGCGAGGCCCGGGCGCGTCAGCCACAGCGCCACGTCCTCGCACGTCGTGGGATCCTCCCCGTCGGGGCTCCCGCACGCGCCGAGCTGCGGTGTCGACGCGAGCCCTGGCAGCGCTGCGCGCAGCTCCCGGTGCCAGCGCTCGCCCGCGGACGGCGATGCCGCTGGGCAGAGCCAGCGCTCGGCCTCTGCCCACTCGAGCCCGAGCCAGGCGTACACGAACGACTCCGCGTCAGGGGCGAGGGGCGGCGCTCGACGCACGCTGTCGCCTTCCACCGTGTAGCGCGCGGCGAGGGCGTCCCAGCGCGGGTACCATGGAAGGAAGGTCGGGTCGCCTGTCCAGCGCAGCGTGAAGCCCCCGGCGGACACCGCGAGGGTGTAGCCGGCCGGCATGTGGAATCGGAGGCTGTTCGCGAAGGCCGCGCGCGGGTGCAGCGGGTCTGTTCCCTCCAGCAGCACCCTCGTGGTCAGCGTCCTCCAGAGCGAGACACAGGACGACTCGGCGCTCGAGATCGCCAGCGCCCAGCGCCCCTTCGGTCGGCCCGCAAGGAAGCCATAAGACAGCCGGTTTCCCTCCGACGTCCACTCCGACGGATCGTTCTCGTGAGCGAGCGCGAGGCGAAAGCCCGCCTGGCCCTGCTCGAAGACGTAGAGAGACGTGTCCTCGCCGCACGGGACCGCGAGCGTGAGGAGCGCGACGCGGAGCTCGGGGTGCGCCGCGGGCTGCTCGACGCGGAGGTCGAGCAGGCTGCCCCACCGCCGTTCCTCGCCGGCGGGGCGGACGCCGAGCCGCCCGAGCTCCGCCATCGCGCGCGTGCGTGCGGCGGCCGGCGCGCCCTCGGCCGCGTCGAGCGCGCGCCCGACGACGCCTCGGAGCTCGGCCTTCAAGGCGCGGAGCAGCGCGGGAGCTCCCGCGGGGGGCGCGCTCAGCCCGATGCCGTCCGCGCTGGTGTCGAGCGCGGCGAGCGCCTGCATCGTGGCCACGACATCGGGTGGAAGCGGCGCTTCGGTCGGGGCTGGCTCCGGCCGCGGCGCTGGCGTCCCCTGGCGCTCCGCGGGCAGCGGGCGCGGTGGTGTCGAGTCTTCCTGCCGAGGCGGCGCGGGCGACCGGCGCGCTCCGGTCACGGGCAGCGTTCCGGTTGGAGCTCCTCCCGTGCAGGCGAGTTGCCAGAGCAGCGCGGCGGCCAGAACGCTGCCTCCGGCACGCAAGCGAGGAGCTCGGGATGGGCTCGGGGACATCGGCGCAGCCTAACGCCGATCCCGGGTTGCCGATTCCTTCGGCAGCGCCCTGGTCGCGGCTCAGGTCCCGTGTGGTGGGTGTTGCTCGGAATCGCTCGAAAAGAGAAACGCCTGCTGCTCGAGGGCCACCCGCCCCTTGCGCTTTGGCCGGCGCGGCGGCGCCCCGGACTCCGTCGGCTCGCCCTCGGTCTGCTCGGCGCAGCGCGGGCAGACGGCGGGCGGCGCGGGCGGCTCCGGCGCCGCGATCTCGAGTCGGGGCGGCGAGGGGGGTTCTGGCTCCGCCTCGGGCTGCTGGGGTTCGACCGGATCCGCCCGCTCGATCTCGGCGCGACCGCGCGCGTGCTCGGCGGTGACCAGGGCGCGGAGGGCGCGGGCGGCGGCGCGGTGCTCGGCGGCGGCCCGGCGCAGGCGTGCGACGAGCTCGAGCGCTGCCCGCGGCGGCGCGTGGAAGCGGGCGCGCTCGCGGTGCGCGCAGCCGTCGTGACCGCCGCCGCTGCTGCCGCAGTCGATGCAGATGAGACCGAGCGAGAGCGGCTCCCGGACGGCGGAGCTCGGCTCGTCCGCCGCGGTGTCGTCGGGCGGGATCGCGTCGATGGGTTCCTCGGCGGGCGGCAGCTCTTCGACGACGAGGGCGGCGGCGGCCTTGCGGGGGCGCATGCCGATCGGCTAGCAGATCATTGAACGGATGTACAGGTATACCCGGCGCTCGTGGCGCGGCGGACCGTCCGGGAGTGGCGGACGCCCGGGCATGGCGGACCAAGGAAGCGCCTGTGTCTGCCGTGTCCATTGTGATTGAATCCCTGGTTCATGGCTCAGGATGCGGTCACGCGGCTCGGCAGGGAGGCGCTCTCGCAGTACACCCGCGATGAGCTGATCGACCTGGCTGACCGCGAGCTGGCCCGCACGGCGGAACCGCTCGTGTTCCTCGCGGAGGCGTCGCGCAGTGAAGCCGCGCTCGACGACCGGATCGCGTCGCTCTACGAGCGCGCGCTGCGGTCTCCGTCTCCGCTGGTCAGGTTCCATGCGGCCTGGTGCGTCTACGACACCAGGGCTTGCTGGGCCCGGTTCATCCCCGTCCTGCAGGCCGCCCGCGAGGCCGAGGACGACGAGCCGAACCGGGAGAACATCGATACCGTGATCGACCTTCTGCAGACGGAGCTCCGGGAGGAGGAAGAGGAGCAGATCCGGTGGGCGCACCCGGGGCTCGCTCGCGTCGAGTACGACGTGACCAGGCGGCGGGCGCTGTCCAGCGAGGAGCTCGCGTCGCTCAAGCAGGCCGTCGACTTCCTGCGCATGCCGTACGATATCTACCATTGGTACTCCGAGCGGAGCCTGAACATGTCGCTGGAGCGCGCGCTCGCGTCGCTTCGCCAGCTCGAGCGCTGGTGGGACGAGATCGCGCCTTCGTTCCAGTCCGAGTCCCCCTATGAGCACGCGGATCCGTTCATGGACGAGGACAGCATCCACCCGCTGGGGGCCTACATCATCAGCAGCCAGTTCCTGTGGCATTATCACGAATCGAACCAGGCGGAGCGCCATCTCCTCCGCTCCTTCCACCTGGCGGAGACGCTTATGACGAGGGGGCGGGGCGGAGCGGCTCAGGTCATGCCGCGCGCGCCCCTGAAGGAGCGAACTCTGGACAACGTGTCGCGGGCCTACCACGACCCGCGCCTCTACACGGTCAATCATTTCTACCTGGGAGAGCTCCACGAGCGCCGGGGCGCTCATGAGCAGGCCGCAGAGCATTACGCGCGCTTCGCCGAGCTCGAGCCCGATTTCTCCCCGAGGAACTCGTACGCTTCCCACCCGGATTACTACGACGTGAAGCGGTTCTATCCGGGGACGGTCGAGGCGTACGGCAGGCTCGGGAACCTGTACCGCGATCGGCTGGGCAATCCGGATCGGGCGCGGTTCTACTACGAGAAGGCCCTGCGGCTGAGCCCGTCGCACCACACGCCGTACCGGGAGTACGCGCGCCTCCTGCAAGAGGCCGATCCTCGCGGGGCGCTCGACCTCCTGCGGCAGGAGATCGAGGTGCTGACGTCCTATCCGGATCCCGAGCCGAGCCCGAGCTCGCTGTGTCTTCCCTTCGCGCCTCGGGAGGTGGTCGAGCGGTTCCGTGCATGGCGCTCTCACCCGATGGCGCCGCGCCACGAGGTGGACGTAATTGCGCGATCGGTCCTCCGGTTTCTGAAGGGCCTTTCTGTCGAGCCGTACCGGTTTGGGTACCCCGGGTGGGATGAGCTCGCGCAGGAGGTCGAGAGCGCCTTGTCTCCGAGCGCGTGATCCCGGCGCCGTCGTGGCGCTGGGTCCGGCGGGGAGCCGACGTGGTAGCCTGCCGGCATGATCCTCCCGCTCGCGCCGCTCGCACAGAGGAGCGCGCTACCCCGGCCAGCCCGCGGCGTCCGGCTCGCGCGCGGGGCCTTCCTCGCCGGTGCGGCCGCGGCCTGTCTCGCGCTCGGCTGCCAGGGCATCCTCGGCATTCACGACGTCTCGCGCGACGGGGCCGGCGGTGACGGCGGCGCCGGCGCCGGTGGCGCCGCCGCGTCGGGCGCAGGCGGCGGCGGAGGCGGCGACCTGTCCGCGCACGGCAGCGGCGGCGGGGCGCCGCAGGCCGGCTTCTCGATCGCGCTCGACCCGGCGGCGGCGCGCGTGGTGCGCGGCGACTCGACGTCGCTCACCGTCGCCGTCACCCGCTCGGACGACTTCGTGGGCGACGTCGCGCTCTCGCTGTCGGGCCTGCCGAGCGGCGTCACGGCGAGCCCGATCGTGGTCTCGGATGGCGAGGCCACCGGCGTGCTCACGGTGACCGCGGAGCCGCTCGCGGCGGTCGGCGGCGCCGCGCCCTCGCTCGTGGCCAGCGCGCCCGGGCTGGAGGATCGGGAACTGCCGATCTCGCTCCTCGTCGCCGATCCGCCGGGGACGCTGGATGCGTCGTTCGACGGCGAGGGCATCGCCATCAGCGGCACGTCCCACGAGGCGCGCGCCATCGTCGTCCAGGAAGACGACAGGATCCTCGTCGCGGGGGTCGATGGGGACACCTGGGCGCTCGCGCGCTTCCTGCCGAGCGGCGTGCTCGATCCGGAGTTCGGCACAGGCGGCCTCGTCGTCGGCCAGAAGGGGACGGTCGAGTCGCTGGCCCTGCAGCCGGACGGGCGCATCGTGGCCGTGGGGACGCGCGATCACCAACTCGCGGTCGTCCGGTTCCACGGGAATGGCGGGATCGATCAGGCCTTTGGCGCCAGCGGGGTCGCGAAGCTCGATCCGGCCACGATCAGTGACTCGGAGGGCTTCGACGTCGCCGTCCAGAGCGATGGCGCGATCATCGCCGTCGGTGTCGGCCCCGGCAGCCGCGGCATCGTCGCGCGGTTCTCCTCGACGGGCGACTTCGATCGCGACTTCGGCGGCTCGGGCCTCGTTTCGATGGCCGAGCGGCCGCTGGACTCCGTCGCGCTCGGGGAGGACGATCAGATCGTCGCCGGAGGGACCAAGCGGGGCGGGGGCACTACCTTCCTCGCGGCGCGGCTCGATCGCGACGGGGTTCTCGATCCCGGCTTCGGATCGGGCGGCATCGCCTACCTCTCGCAGACGCCGTACAACGATTCCGACCTCGCCCTCGGAAGCGACGGTAAGCCGGTCCTCGTGGGATACGCGCTCGACGGCGTGAACCACTATGCCTTCGCGCGCTTCAACGAGGATGGCTCGGCGGACACGACGTTCGGCGAGACTGGCATGGTGAACGCGAGCGGTGAAGAGAAGCCCTATGTGCGGGGCTACGGCGTCGCCCTCCAGGCCGACGGCAAGATCCTCGGCGCGGTCGCGGGCGGCACCGTGAACTCGGGCATCACGGCCTCGATCCTGCGGCTCCTGCCGGACGGCTCCAGGGACGCCGGGTTCGGCGCCTCGGGCGCCGTAGTGCTCGACGACCATCCGGACCAGAACTACCTCTACGCCGTCACCGTCCAGCGCGACGGCCGCATCGTGGCCGCGGGGAAGCGGTCGAACCTGGGGCTCATGGTCGTGCGCATCTGGGATTAGGCGCTGTTCGTGCCCGCCTGCACCGTGACCCCGACAGTTCGACGACCCAGCGACCAGGGTGTACCGGCGCCGGCCGGGGGGAGGGGCTGCTGGCGCGCGCAGGCAGAGCCACGAGGACTCCCCCTGGCTCCCCCGGCATGCCGTTGCCGGCCGGGCTTGCCCTGGCCGGGTTGATGGGCGATAGGGAGGCGAGATGACGATGAGGAAGGCAGCGGCGGGCGGGGCCAAGCGCCGGGTCGCGCGGAAGCTGGGGCCGAGCAAGGGCGCCCGTGGCGTCTACTTCTTGTCGCTCACGCTGGAGAACGTGCGCTGCTTCGGGCCGGCGCAGACGCTCGACCTGTCGAACGGCGAGGGAAAGCCGCGGCAGTGGACCGTGATCCTGGGGAACAACGGGGTAGGAAAGACGACGCTGCTGAAGGCGCTCGTCGCCAGCCGGCCGGTGTTGGCTGCAGAGCCGGAGTACGTTATCTGTCACATCATATCGCCATCGAAGTTTCTCATCAACAATGAAGAACTGCTACGCACCTCGGCACGAACTGCAATCCTCGAGAGCCGTATTTCGTTCGGCGGCTTGATCTCTGCACCTGAAGCCAAGTTCCACGCGGAGACACTGCATGCCAAGGTCGAACGTTTCCGAGGTCGTGGCAATATCGCCAAGCGGGTCGAGTTGGCCGATCTGTTCTGTGTTGCCTACGGAGCCTCGCGTCGCATGGGCGCGAGCGCCTTGACGGATCCCCGTGGCGACCATCCCATCGCCACCCTCTTCGACGAACACGTTCCCCTGCGCAACGCCGAGGAATGGCTCCTCCAGGCCGACTACGCCGCGAACAAGCCCTCACCGCACCAGGCGCAGGCTCGCGCCCGGCGGGACGCGGTCCGGTCGATGCTCATCGAGCTGCTGCCCGAGGTCGAGGACATCCAGATCCTCGCCGATCTGGATGATAACCCTGCACGCCCCCGCCCCGGTATCCTGCTCGATGCGCCCTATGGCCGGGTGCCCCTCCAGGGCCTGAGCCTCGGCTACAAGACCTTGCTCGCGTGGATGGTCGACTTCGCCAGCCGCCTCTACGAGCGTTACCCCGACAGCGAGAACCCCCTCGCGGAACCGGCGGTGGTCCTCGTCGACGAGATCGATCTGCACCTGCATCCAGCCTGGCAGCGGAAGCTGCTCAGCTATCTCTCGGAGCGCTTCCCCAACGTCCAGTTCATCGTCACCGCGCACAGCCCGCTCGTGAACGCCAACATCGTCGTCCTGCGCCGTGAGGGCGACCACGTGGTCATCGACAACAGCGGCGCGGCGGTCCGGAACTGGCGGGTCGATCAGATCCTGACGAGCGACCTGTTTGGGCTGCCGAGCGCGGGCGCCCGTGCTCGACGCGCTCCTCGCCGAACGCCGGGAGATCCTGACCAAGCCCCGCCTCTCGACGGCGGATCGACGCGCGCTCGAGCGCGTCGAGCGAGAGATCGGCGAGCTGCCGACCGGCGAGACGCCCGAGCAGATGGAGGCCATGGACATCATCCAGCAGGCGGCGCGTTCGCTGAAGAAGGCCGGTGGCGGCGCCTCCAGATGATCCGGGTCAAGAAGCCGGAGCAGGCGCCCAGGAAGCTGCGAGACAAGGCGCCCGCGGCGCGCGCGGCCGTCTGCGCTTCGTACCGCGGCGCCCGCGCGTCGATCCAGCGCGGCGCGGCGACGCTCGACTTCGAGGTCGCCGTCTATGCCCACCCCGCCGTGAAGACGGCGCTGGAGACGGCTCACCACGGCAAGTGCTGCTACTGCGAGTCGAAGGTGAAGCACGTCGCTCACGGGGACGTGGAGCACTATCGGCCCAAGGCCGCGGTGCAGCAGGCGCGGACGGCGCCCATCGAGCGCCCGGGATACTACTGGCTGGCGTACGCGTGGGAGAATCTCCTCTTCTCGTGCGTGCTCTGCAACGAGAAGCACAAGAGGAACCTGTTCCCGTTGCGTGATCCCCGGAAGCGCGCCCGCTCAACGCGCGCCAAGCTGGCCGCGGAGGCGCCGCTCCTCGTTCATCCCGCGCAGGAGGATCCCGAGCGGGATCATTGGCTTTCGCGACGAGTACGCCTATGCCATCGAGGGGGATCCGCGCGCCGAAGCCACGATCGACGAGGTGCTGCAGCTCAATCAGCGGCAACCTCTCCTCGAGCGCAGGCGCGAGCACCTCGCGATCATGCGGGCCATGCAGGTGATCGCGGGCCAGCCGGATATCGATCCCGCAGAGCGAGCGCGGGCCCGCGCGTGGCTCGATCGCAGCGTCGCGGACGACGCCGAGTACGCGGCCATGAGTCGATCCGCGCTCCGCGCGCCCTCACCTCGCGGCGACGCCTCCCGGCTTGCGCGCTGAGCCTCACTCCTTCCGCAAGAGCCCATAGCGCGCGAGCTTCCGGTAGAGCGTCATCCTCGGGATCCCGAGGCTCCTCGACACCTCGCTCACGTTCCACCGGGAGAGCTCGAGCGCGGCGCGGATCCGCTCCTCCTCGGCGCCCTGGTGCTCGGCGCGCGACCGGCCCCGCGGCGCGGGAGCCGCCGCCGGCAGCTGGATGTCGGCCGCGCCGATCTCCGGGCCCGGCGAGAGCACGCACGCGCGCGAGAGCACGTTCTCCAGCTGCCTCACGTTGCCGGGCCAGCCGTACGACGAGAGCCGCCGGAGCGCGCCCCGGGACAGCCGGAACGCCGGGCGGCCCTGGCGCGCCGCGAGCTTCTCGACGATCGCCTGCGCGATCGCCGGGATGTCGTCCGGCCGGTCCCGCAGCGGCGGCAGGCGGATCTCGATGACGCTGACCCGGTAGTAGAGATCCTCGCGAAAGCGCCCCCGGGCGACCTCCTCCCGCAGATCCCGGTTCGTCGCGCAGACGACCCGCACGTCGGCCACCGAGACGCTCCGGTCCGACCCCACCGGGCGGACCGAGCGCTCCTGGAGCGCGCGGAGCAGCTTCGCCTGCACGCCGAGCGGCACCTCCCCGAGCTCGTCGAGGAACAGCGTCCCGCCCCGCGCCGAGACGAACAACCCGCCGTGATCGCGGACCGCGCCGGTGAACGCGCCCTTCACGTGGCCGAAGAGCTCCGACTCGAGCAGCGCCTCCGGCAGCGCGGCGCAGTTGACCGCCACGAACGGCCCGTCCCGACGGGGCCCGCCCGCGTGGATCGCGCGCGCGACGAGCTCCTTGCCCGTGCCGCTCTCGCCGGTCACCGTCACGGTCACGTCGCTCTCCGCGACGCGCTCGCAGAGCGCGAGCACCGCGCGCATCGGCGCGCTCCTCCCCGCGATCTCCGGGAAGTCGCGGCGCGCGTCCGCCCGGGTCCGCTCGAGCTCGTGCGAGAGCCGCTCGATCTCGTCGGCCTGCGAGCGCATGAGCTCCGCGACGCGCCGCTGCTCCTCCTCCAGGGCCCGCGTGCGGTCCCGGAGCTCGGCCATCAGCCTGCCGTTGTGCAGCGCGACCGCGATCTGGTCCGCGAACGCGCCGAGCAGATCCGCGTCGCCCTCCGCGAACTTGCCGCGCTGGAACCGGTTGTCGAGGTACACAGCGCCGAGCACCGCCCCGTGCGCGCGGATCGGCACGCACACGATCGACCGGAGCCGCAGCCCGTGCACGGACGCGTTCCCGTGGAACCGCTCGTCGGCCAGCGCGTCGACCGTGAGCACCGCCTCCCCGCGCTCGACAACCCGCTTCGCGATCCCGTGGCTGAACTTGAGCTGGCTCTTGCCGACGCGCTCGCGATCGAGGTTCCGCGCGACAGCGACCTCGAGCCTGCCCTTCGCGTGGCCTCCCGGTTCCGGCGATGGCGACGCGAGGATCACGAAGCCCCGCTCCGCGCCGGTCAGCTCGATGGCCGCGTCCATGGCGAGGCGGAGCACCTCCTCCGCGTCGAGCGTCGAGCTCAGGCGCCGGTTCACCTCGAGCAGCTTCAGCACGAGCTCCATGCGGGCCCCCGGCGGCGCGGGCCCGCCGCGGAGCGCGGCCCGCCGGGGGTGCCGCCAGAAGACCTCGGCGAGCTCGGCGGGGAGCGTGCTCCCGATGCGCTCCCAGCACTCGAGCGCGGCCGTGCGGTGCCGCTCCGCCAGCGCCGTCGCCGACCGGAGGCGGAGCACCGCGGCGGACACCTCCTCGTGCTTCGCGTGGAGCTCGAGCTGCGAGACCCTCGCCACGAGGCCCGCGCCCCGCTGCACCTCGGCGAGGGCCGCGCCCGTGTCGCCGCGGGCCAGCGCGAGCTCCGCGCCCGCGGTCGCGTGGCGCAGCGCGAGGTCCGCCGCGTCGGCCTCCCGGAGCAGCGCCGCGGCCTCGGCCAGCCGCGCGCCCGCCGCGGCCCTGTCCCGCGCCGCGAGCGCGACCTCCGCGGCGTGGATCACCGCCTCGCACGCCTCGCGCTTCGATCCGCGCGCCGCGTGGCCGGCGCGGGCCTCCTCGAGCAGCCGCGCCGCCTCGCCGAGCGCCCCGCGCGCGGCGGCGAGCTCCGCGGCGAGCCCGAGCGCCGCCACGGCGATCTCCTCGGGGGCCCTCGGGCCCTCGGGCGCTCGCATCCGCGCGACGGCGAGCTCGGCGCGATCGAGCAGGCCGACGTCCGCGTGGATCTTGGCGAGGTTGAAGCGCAGCGTCGCCTCGGTCCGCTCCTTGGCGAAGGCGATCGCCGCCCGGAGCCCGCGCTCGTAGCAGCGCAGCGCCGCGCCCCAGTCGCCGAGCTGGTGCCTCGCCGTCCCCAGGTTGAGCGCGGCCGTCGCGAGCAGGTCGCCGAGGCCCTCGGCCTCCGCCAGGTCGAGCGCCTCCTGGAACCCGCGCGCCGCCAGGGCCGCGTCGCCGGCGCGGTAGGCGTGGAGCGCGTGGTAGCTGAGCGTGCGGGCGCGGGCGCGGGGCGAGCCCGACGCCGGCCGCAGCGCGACGGCGCGCGCCAGGCTCTGGAGCGCCCCGGCCTGGTCGCTCAGGTACCCGAGCGCGAGGCCCAGCGTCTCGGCCAGCTCCGCGGCGGCCTCGCGCGCCTCGCCGCTCGCGGGCGCGCCGCCGACCTCGCGCGCCTCGCGGCTCGCGGGCGCGCCGTCGACCTCGCGTGATCCGAGCGCCGCGAGCGCCCCCTCCGCCTCGCGCCGGGCCTCGTCGTAGCGGCCGAGGCGCAGCAGGCAGCGCGCCGAGAGGCTCGCGAGCCGCCCGCCCCAGGGCCCGGGCGAGAGGGCCCGCGCGCGCCCGAGCTGCCAGAGCGCCCGCTCGACCTTGCCGAGCTTCTCGTAGCAGCGCGCCGCCCGGTACGAGAGCTCCGCGCCGACGTCGGCGGGCGGCCGCGCGCGCCTCGCCCGCGCTAGCAGCGCGAGCGCACGCCGCGGGTCGCCGGCCGCCTCGATCGCGGACGCCGCGGCCACGAGCGTCCGCGGCGCCGGCAGGACCTCGCAGGCGGCGTCCGCCGCGCGCACCCAGGCGCGCGGCGCCCACTCGAGCATCGGCCCGGACGCGGCGAGCGCCCGCCGCGCCGCCTCGTGGTCGCCCGCGAGCACGAGCGCCCTCGCCCGGTCCGCCGCGCGCTGGCTGCGGAGCGCCGGGGCGAGGGCCGCCTCGTCGGCGCCGGCGAGGTGGGCCGCCACCGCGGCCGCGATCTCGCGCACGACGCCCGCGTCGAGCCAGGGCAGGATCGCCCTGGCTTGCCCGGGCTGACCGAGGCGGAACCCCTCGCCGTCGAGCCGCGCGAGCCCCGCGGCCTCGAGCGCGTCGAGCGCCGCGCGCCCCACGCCGAGCGCGGCGGCGGCCTCGGGCTCGAGCGGGTCCGCGACCGCGAGCGCCGCGAGGGCGCGCGCCTCGCCGCGGTCGAGCGCCGCCACGCGCCGTCGCCAGAGCTCCGGGGTGCCCGTCGTGTGCACGAACCTGTCGAGCTCCGCCTCGCTCAGGCGGCGCTGCGCCAGCGCGGCGCAGAGCTCCTTGAGCGCGCGCGGCCGGCCCCCGCTCGCGCGCAGGAGGTCCGACGTGCGCGCCGCCGTGGCGAGGGGCGCGGTCCAGACCCGGACCGCGTCCTCGCCGAGCGGGCCCAGCGGGAGCTCGACGACCGCGCCGCCGCCCACGTCGAGCGGCTCCGCGGAGGCGATCAGCCAGAGGACGGCGTCCGTCGGTCCGGTCGATCGCACGAGCGCCTCGAGCAGCGCCCGGTCGTGCGCGCCCAGCCTGTGGGCGTCGTCGATCGCGAGCACGCGCGGCCGGTGCGGCGCGGGCGATCCGTACGGATCCCGCACATCGCGCGAATCCCGCAGATCGCGCGGATCCCGCGGGGCGCGCCCCGCCTCGCCCTCGCGCCCGCGCGCCCCCGCGAGCTCGCCGCGGGCCCCGAGCAGCGCGTCGACGCCGGCCGGGAGCGCCGCGCCGCCGAGCGCCCGGACCAGCAGCGCGCGCAGCGGATCGTCGCCGCGGGGCGCGCCCTCGACGACCTGCGCGCTCAGCTGGGCGCGCCACTTGAGCTCGCGGAACAGCCGCGATTTGCCCGCGCCTTCCTCGCCCGTGACGATCACGGCGCGCGGCCCGCGCTCGCCGCGGAGCAGCGCCTCGAGCGCCGCGCCGAACGCCTCGACCTCGCGCTCCCGGCCGACGATCTCGCCCGGCTCGCTCACGACGGCGGGCGCGCGCCGCGGCAGGCCACCGGCGGAGAGGGCCTCGAGGACCTCCTCGACCCCGGAGGGGCGGCTCGCCGGATCCTCGGCGGTGAGCCGCTCGGCGAGGCGGCGAACGGCGGCGCTCGGCGCCCCGGAGAGGAGCGGGAACAGGGCCTCGAGCGTCCGCCCCACCGCGAAGAGATCCGAGCGCGCGCTCGGCGGGGCCCCCCGGAGGAGCTCCGGCGCGAAGAACCGCGCCGTCCCCGAGAGGTCCCCCGCGTCCGCGCGCATCCTCCGCGCCGCGCTGAGGTCGATGAGCACGCCCGCGCCGTCGTCCCTCACGAGGACGTTCTCGGGCTTGAAGTCGCCGTGGACGATGCCGGCGCCGTGGAGCCACCCGAGCGCGTCGAGCGCGTCGAGCAGGACGGGCAGGGCAGCGCGGAAGGCGCGCCCCCGCGCGTGCTCGGCCAGCGTCCGGCCGCGGATGAGCTCCGTCGTGGCGTACGTGAGCGGCTGGCCCGGCGCGCCGCCGGACGTCGTCCGGGCGAAGTCGTACGCGCGCGGGAGGCGCGGGTGAGCGCAGGCCGAGAGCAGCGAGAACTCCCGCCGGAACGCCTCGAGCGCGCCCGCGGAGCCGAAGCTCAGCGACTTCATCGCGACGTCGCGATCGAAGAGCCGGTCGCGCGCCTCGTAGACCGAGGCGAGCCCGCCGCGCCCGAGCGCGCGCACCACCTCGTAACGGCCATCGACCACGGCCCCTGGCGCAATGCCGTGGTGTACCATCGGTACAATATGGTACAGAATGGTACAAAAGGGGCCCACGATCTCCGCGGAAAGCAGCGGATCGTATTGGCGCGACTCTTGAACAGAGGGGCGGCGTGATGCGCTGGCTTGCGGTCCTTCTCGTCGCTTGCGCCGCCGGGTGCGGGGTGAACCCCATCCCGGAGCCGCCCTTCGAGCGGCCGCCGGCGCTCGCCGGCGACGTCGTCGGCGCGGTGTGCGACGAGTGCGACGCCGCCCCGCTAAAGCTCACCGGCGCGCCCGGGAGCGTGACCGACGCCGACGTTGTCTGGGCGGTGAACCTCGATGGGACCGCGCCCCCGGTCGTCGCGCCGGTCGCGGGCGACGGCAGCTTCGCGCTCGACATCGGCGGCCTCCGCGGGAACGAGCTGCGCCTCCAGGCGCGGCGCGGCGCGCTGCGCTCCGAGCCGGTGGACCTCATCGCCGGGGTCGGCGCCCTCGAGCCGTCGCCTCGCCCGCTCGCGGACTGCTTCGAGGTCGAGCGGGAGCTCGCGCTGCCCGAGGCGGCCGCCGGCGCGACGTCCAGCGGCGCCGTCGCGCTCGCGCACGCCTGCGGCGCGCCGCTCGCGATCGACAGGATCGCGCTGCGCGCCCCGGCGCCCGAGTACAGCCTCGAGGGAACGGCGGCCCCCGTGGTCCTCGAGGCGGGGAGCGCCGGAGAGCTCCGCGTTGTGTACCGGCCGACCGGCGCCGCCGCGCGCGAGGAAGTGGCGCTGATCGAGGTGTCTTCACCGGAGGTCTTCCGGCGGGCGGTGACGCTCTTCGTGCCCGGCGATCCCTGAGTCGATTCCAGCTCTCCGCTCCTCCGGGAGGCTCGAGACGGGCCTCGAGGGGGAGCTCGCAGCTCCCAACCCACACGAGAAAGATACGGAGATCACCATGCGAACCTGTGCCTTGTTGCTTCTTGCGGCCTCTTCGATCGTAGGGCTGTTCGGCTGTAAACCTCCCACGGGCGGCGGGGGCGGGGCGTGCCCGGATCCGAGCGATCCTGGCGTCCACTACGTCTCTCAAGATCCCGACGAGTGCGCGCTCATCGACTTCGTCTGCGCGGAGGGACAGCGGCTGATGACCCAACCAGGGTGCGGCTGCGGCTGCATCGACGAGGCGCCTCCCCCCGCGTGCCCGGACCCGGGTGATCCAGGCGTCCGTTACGTCTCTCACGATCCGAACGAGTGCGCCCTCATCGACTTCGATTGCTCACCGCCAGAGAAGCTCTTCGGCGGCGAGTGCGGCTGTGGCTGCGTCGGCCCCGCGCCGGAGACCTGCCCTGACGCCGCGGATCCGGACGTCCGCTACGTCTCTCACGATCCGGAGTACTGCCACCTCGTCGACTTCATCTGCGCGCCGGGAGAGGAGCAATTCTCCGACGCGTGCGGCTGCGGCTGCGTCGGCCCGGCGCTCCCCGTCGGGCGCGCTCAAGGCAAGTGACCGCGCCCGCGGCTACCCGCCCTGGCCGACGCGCTCGCCCGGCCGGCCGGCGCGCTCCGCAGGGCGAGCCCGCCGCGCCCTGAAGCGCCCCCCATCTCCGCCCTCGCCTCTCGCCTCCTGCGTAGGGCTCCCCACAACATCGATTCACGGCTGGCCCGCTCGGCCCGCGCCGCGCGGAAGCCGCTGTAGAAGCGATCTCTGCGGCGCGGCCGTGTAGAATTGATTACATGCGCGCACCCGAAGCGCGCTCCGGATCGATGTCCAGCCGGTTGCTCGGAAGTTCTCCAGTTGTTTCGTCGAGGACGGTGATAGGCTCGCCTGTGCGACGTGGGGGGAGGACGCGACCGGGATGAAGAGTGGGCCTGTCGAACAGCGCACGTCGAAGGTGATCGGCGTCGCGGCGGTCTTCCTGGACAACTCCTTCAACGCCGCGGCCTTCGCCGGCATGCACCGCGCCGCGCGCGCGCGCGGCTACGAGCTCCTCCTGATCCGCGCGACGCCTCGGGACGTCCTCGCGCGCGGGATGGCGCTTCACCACGTGGCCGGCTGGATAACGATGTACACCATCGACGGCCTGGAGGAGCTGCTCTCCGATGGGAAGCCTGGCGTGATCTTCTGCGCGCCCGCGCTCGGCTCGCGCTGCCCGGTCGTTCGGGCGGAGAACCACGGTACGATTCACCAGCTCGTCGACCACCTCGCCCGCCTCGGTCATCGCCGTATCGCCTACATCGGCAAGGCGACGTCGGACGACTTCATCGAGCGGGCCGCCGCGTTCGATGAGGCGCTGCGCGCGCGCGGCCTCGAGACCGGCCTCAACCTGCTCTCCGAGTTCCAGGAGTGCAACATCCTGTACACCGAGCAGCGCGTGCGGGCGCTCATCGAGCGCGACGGCAAGTTCTGCACCGCGCTCGTGGCAGGCAACGACGAGATGGCGATAGGCGCCATCAACGCGTTTCGGGCGCGTGGATACCGCGTGCCCGAGGACATCGCCGTGGTGGGGTTCGACGACATCAGCGCCGCCCAGCACTGCCAGCCGCCGCTCACCACGATACGGCAGGACCCGGTGCTCCTCGGGAGCACGGCTGTCGAGCGCCTCATCGATCTCCTCGACGGCCGCCCTCCTCCGCAGCTCGTGACCCGCGTCCCCGCCGAGCTCGTGGTGCGGCGCTCGTGCGGCAGCGCTGCGTGGGAGGCCGCGCCGCTCGCGCCGGAGCTCGACGCGCCGCTCCGCGACTGGGAGCGCGAGCTGCCCCGGCAGCTGAGCGGCTTGATCGAGGGGCCGACGTGCTCGCAGCCCGCCGAGGCGCCCCTCGCCTGGCCCGAGGCCGAGGTGATCGTGCGGGGTCTCGGCGCGGCGCTCACCGGGGCGGAGCTGCCGGACGTGGAGACGCTCGATCGCGCCTTCGGCGCGGCGGTCGCGCGCAACAGCAGGATCGACGTCCTCCTCGCGGTGGTGAGGCATATCGAGGCGACCGCCGCGCGGCAGCTCGCCGGCGCTTCGGATCCGGACGCCGCGCGCCGGCTGGAGAGGTTCCTCGACCGCGTGCGCCTCTCGCAGCAGCGGGCCCTCGTGGCGGCGGAGCGGTACAGCGTGAAGAGCCTCGAGCGGCTGGTTCGCGCCAACGTGAGCATGAGCAGGCTCCTTACCTCGAAGCAGGTATGGACCGACGAGCGCCTGGCGTGGCTGGCGCACACCACCGTGCGCGTCGCGTGCGTCGCGCGCTGGGCGGACGATCCGGGCGCGGACGGGCCGGAGGCCGTCATCGAGAGCGTGCACACCTGCGATCCGGACGTGGCCGCGCTCGTGGGGCGCCGGTATCCGGCCGGCCTCTTTCCGCCGCCCGCCCTGCGCGCGGCCGCGCTGCCGGACGAGCCGAGCGGTTTTCTCGTGATTGTCCCCATCGTGAGCCAGCAGCGCGACTGGGGGACCCTGGTGATGGGAGGGCTGCACACGGAGAGCTTCGCGGACAACCTCCACCCGCTGTCCATGTGGGTGTCGCTCCTGATCGCCGCGTTCGAGCAGCACGAGATGGCGGTCGCGCTGCAGGCGGAGCGCGACATGCTGGCCGCCGCCTACGAGCGCGAGCGCGCGCTGGCGAGCACGGTGCGGGAGCTCGGCTGTCCCGTCATCCCGCTGCTGCCCGGGGTGCTGCTCATCTCGCTGATAGGCGCGATCGACGCCGCGAGGGCGCAGCAGATCATCGAGGCCGCGCTCTCGGGCGTCGCGCGGGAGGGGGCCCGGTGGGTGCTGCTCGACGTGACCGGCGTGCCGTTCGTCGACGAGGCGATCGCGGCGGCGCTGGTGCAGACGGCGCAGGCGACCCGGCTGCTCGGCGCGCGCGTGAGCCTCGTCGGCGTCGGGCCCACGATGGCGCAGGGCATGGTCGGCCTCGGGATCGAGCTGCACGGCATATCCATCTTCCAGTCGCTGGCGGCCGCCATCAGCGAGCTGACCAGACCAGAAAAGAAAAAGAAGACGAAGGCGAGGCGGGCAGAGTAGCGCCGCCTCGCGCGATCCTGGGACGCTCCTCGCACGCTCCTCGCACGCTGCGGCCTCGCCCGTTCGATTGCTTGATGGCGCGATCGCTCGAATCACTCCATCAGGAGCTTCACCGCCGCGCGCCCGGCGGCCTCGGTCAGCCGCCGCATGTAGTCCCAGTTGAGCTGATCGACCCGGTCGCAGCGCTGGTGGTAACAGGGGTTGCCGTCGTCGCCGAAGAAGTCCTGCGATATGGCCACGGCCGGCGTCCCGTAGCGCCAGAACGCCGCGTGATCGCTGCGGTTCGTGCAGGCGTCCACGCGGGTCAGGCCGAGCTCGCCGTGCGACGCGGCCTCCTCGACCAGCGCGGCCAGATCGGACGACGTGTTCTCGTTGCAGTGGATGACGTGATAGTGCCCGTCGTCGTTGGAGTCGTAGCCTGTCATCTCCAGATCCAGGACGCCGACCACCTGATCCATCTGCCCGTTCCGGTAGAGCTTGCTCGCGTAGGCCCGTGAGCCGAGGAGGCCGTCCTCCTCTTGATCGAAGGCGACGACGCGGAGCCCGATGCTCAGCTTCGCGTCCTTCAGCGCGTGGGCGATGGCGAGCGACGACACGATGCCTGAGCCGTCGTCGTCGGCGCCCGCGTTGCTCATGGTGTCGTAGTGCGCCGAGAGGATGAGGACGCGCGACGGATCGGCGCCGGGCCTGTCCGCCGTCAGGTTGACGCCCTGGCTCCAGCCGCTTTGATAAGCGTGCTCCTCGACGGTGAACCCGATCGCCTCGAATTGCTGGCGCATCCAGGCGCGGGCGAGCGCGCGTCCGTCCTCGGAGCCGCGCTCGCGGATGACCGCCGAGCGGCCGCCGACGGTCACGGGCGCGGCGCCGGAGAGCTCCTTGAGCCGCGCCTCGAGGAACGCGGCGTCGATGTGGAGCTCGGCGAGCTCGGCGGCGGCGCCGTCGCGCCGCGCGCGGGTCCCGGCCGGAGCGCGGGTCCTCTGTGCTCCCGGAGCGCGCGACAGGGCCACATCCTGCTCCCCCAGCGGCTCCGCGTGAAGGCGGTGCGAGCCGAGCCAGTCATGGGGGTCGCGGCCCGTCGGGACGGCGACGGCGGCGATCCCGCCGACGCGCGCGCGCTCGCCCGGGAGCGCCGCGCTGGGCAGCGGCCCCTCCACGAGGTAGAGCGAGGCCCCGCGCTCTTCTCTCAGAGTGACGCTCTGCCAGGCGTCATCGACGCTGGCGCGGGTCACGACGACCTGGCCAGTCTCCGTCGCGAGCCGGTTCAGGAACGTGCTGACCGTATCCTTGCCCACGTGCGAAACGTGGATTTCTCCGGCCGCCGGCGCGCCCGGATCTCCGGACGCGCACGACGTCGAGACGAGCGCAAAGGCGGCACCCAGCGCGGCGACGGCGCTCGAACGATTGCGGCAGGTTGTCATGGCGTCTTCCCCTTTCGGCGACACCGTACGGATCTCAAACGAATTATCCAAGCACTATCTCGCGATGAGTCGAGCTTTGGATCGAATCGCGTCAAATGCAATGAGGGACACATGAGCGCTCCACCGGAGCTCTGGAGTCATGGTCCAGCTCGTCAGTCCGTGAGTGATGACGAGGCCGCTCGGCCTGTTCGCGCAGCCGCGCGGCCCGCCGTCCGGCTCTCCAGGTGGCCTGGACCAGGAGCATGGCAGTCGAGGAGCGGTAGGCGCTAACCAACCTTCGCGCCGCGTTCTCCCACATCCGAACGTTGACGTGGACGTGAACGTGGTCGTTTACGTGGTCGTGGTCGTGGTCGTCAACGATAGGCCGCGAACGACCACGACCACGTTTACGTTGACGTGAACGTTGGTTCGGTCACGGTTCGGGCGGGGTTCCGTCTCGCAGCGCGAGCTGCCCTCGCCGGCACGTATCGATGGCGGACGCGAGGATGCGCATCGCCTCCTGCGGCGCGTGGAAGCCGGACGAGTTCTCCGCCTCGGCGAAGTCGACGAAGAACTGACATTTCCGCTGCGCCGCGCGCGGCCCCGCGAGCGCCTCTTCGGCCATCCCGGCCTCCTTCGCCCGGCGGATGTCGCTGATGAGCGCGGTCACGGCGTCCATCGCCCGGTTGCGCGCCTCGAAATGGCGCGACTGGATCGTCTCCACGCGCTGCCGGAGCTCGTCCTCGGGCCACTTGTGGCACGTCTGGCACGCGCGGTTCACGTTGAGGAGCGGGCTCTGCACGTGGTGATCGCTGATCTTCGTCGCGCCGACCCGCTGGTAGGGCATGTGGCAGTCGGCGCAGGCCACGCCGGAGCGCGCGTGGATGCCCTGATTCCACATCTCGAACTCCGGGTGCTGCGCCTTCAGCACCTTCGCGCCCGACTCCGCGTGCGTCCAGTCCGAGTGGCCGCTCTCCTCGTAATAGGCGTAGATCTCGTCGATCTTGAGGCCCTTCGCCCACGGGTACACGAGCCGCTTCTCCGGGCCCTTGAAGTAATACTCCACGTGGCACTGGCCGCAGACGTACGAGCGCATCTCCTGGCGCGTGGCCATCGTGTTGACGTCGTAATTGGCCTCACCCGTCGACGCCTTGAGCGCGCGGATCCCCTCGATGAACCCGGGCCGCGTCACCCGGAGCTGCATCGACTCCGGGTCGTGGCAATCGATGCACGAGACCGGGTGCGTCACCAGCTTGCGCGCCTCGGGGAAGGGCATCTGGTTCATCGCCTCCCACCCGCGCATCAGGTCGCCGCCGCCGAGCTTCTTGTACGGCACGTACACGGACGCATGGCAGTGAATGCATGTGCCCGGCTGCTTCGCCGCGATCTGCCGCTCGGTGTACACCTGGTCCTCGAGCATGTGGGCGTGCCCGCGCTCCTCCCGGAAGTCGCGCGCGAAGGCGTAGCCGGCCCACATCGTCTTCAGCCGACCGTCCTCCTCGAGCTTCGATTGCGCGACCACGCTGCGCGGATCGGCGTCCGTCGGCGTGCGCGGCACCGCCTCGCTCCCGCCGAAGCGCGTGCGCTTCTGGTCGACCGTGCGCCGGTAGCCGTCGTACTGGAGGGGGAAGTTCTTCCCCCAGACGGCCGGGTCGTCCATCGTGTCGTCAAGCTCGACGACCCGATAGAACGGGCTCTTCGCCTCCTGCTTGTGCTCGAAGATGTTCACGAGCAGCGCGGCGATCCCGGCGGTCGCCGCCGCCGCGGCGAGCGCCGCGAGCGGCAGGTAGCGCCAGCGCGCCGGCGGCTTGCCGGTGCGCTCGCTCTTCTGCGTGGATCCTTCGTCCTTCGGCTCCGTCATCGATTCCATCCCTCGTGCAGCGGGCGCCCCTCAGTGCAGGTGGCCCACCGATTCATGGCAGCGCACGCACGAGAGCCCCGCGGCGCCGTGGTGCTCGCTGTCGATCGCATCCACGACGTCGCCGTGACACCCGCGACAGGTCTCCTCCGTGATGCGTAAATTGCTGGGCTTGATCCGGATCGGGTCCGGGAAGCGGCCCGAGGTGAAGGCGAAGGAGTGCCAGAACCCGTTCGACGCCTTCGTGGCATATTTCCCCAGGAACGTGTGCGGCGCGTGACAGTCGTTGCACCCTGCCACCGCCCGGTGGCTGGAGCGCTGCCACCCGGCGAACTGCTCGTTCATGATGTGGCAGTTGGCGCACGCCGACGGATCGCTCCCCAGGTACGAGGCGCCCTTCGCATAAACGAAGGTGTACCCGCCGAGCCCGGCGGCCACGCCGAGCGCGGCGCAGAGCGCGAGGAGCAAGGCTCCTGTGGAGCCACGCCCGCCGCGCGCTCGCTCGCGCGCCGGCGGCTCCGGCGGTTCATCTCGCCGTTGCCCTTCCGTCATGGGATCTTGCTCGTGGGTCATCTATCGCCGGACCGGTTCATCGATTCTCGATCATCGACCCGCCGCTTTGCAAGGCAGGTGCCGCTGCGTCTCGGCCGGAGCGGCGATCGACGGCCCGGCGGCGGGACGAGCCGACTCGGCGCGAAGGGCGACCGCGGGACGCCGCGGCGGGCCGGCGCACGCGGCCGCAAGGCGTGCGCAGCGGCGCAGATTCCGCGCTGGCGGGCGCTCCCTGCGGCCGCTGTTCCCGCCGCCGCCCGTCTGCGCTAGGGAGCTGGCCAGGAGACGTCACGTGACCCTCGACGAGCACGGGTTCCACCAGAAGACGCCGTTCACGCCGTACCAGCGGCGGCTGTTCTGGTTCCTGAGCGTGGCCTCGTTCTTCGAGGGCTACGACTTCCTGGCGCTCACGCAGATATTGCCCAACTTCGGCGCGCAGATGGGCCTCTTGCCCCGCCACGAGGGGCTCCTCGTCGGGGTCATCAACTCGGGCACGATGATCGCGTATCTCCTCGTGCGCAAGGCCGACCAGTGGGGCCGGCGGCGGGTGCTCTCGGTCACCATCGCGGGGTACACGATCTTCTCCGTGCTGACGGCGTTCGCGCCGAACGTCTATGTCTTTGCCGTCTTGCAGCTCCTCGCGCGCATCTTCCTCCTCGGGGAGTGGGCGGTCAGCATGGTGTACGCGGCCGAGGAGTACCCGAGCGATCGGCGCGGGATGGTGATCGGCGTCATCCAGGCGTTCTCGAGCCTGGGATCCATCGTGTGCGCGGGCGTCGTTCCGCTGCTCCTCGCGACGCCTTACGGGTGGCGCAGCGTGTACCTCGTCGGCGGCATCCCGCTCGTGCTCATCGCGGTCGCGCGGCGCGGCCTGCGCGAGACGGCGCGGTTCGAGCAGGTGGCGGCCGAGCGAAAGGGGGAGGGGACGCCGCCGTTCACGCGCATCCTGCGCACGCCGCACCGCAAGCGGATGCTGCAGCTCGCCTTGATCTGGGGGCTCACGTACGTTTGCACCCAGAACGCGGTGACGTTCTGGAAGACGTTCGCGCTCCGGGAGCGCGGGCTCAGCGACGGCGAGGTGGGCGGCAGCATCACGTTCGCCGCGCTCGTCTCGATGCCGCTCATCTTCGCCTCGGGCAAGCTGCTCGACGTGGTGGGCCGCCGCAAGGGCGCGGTGATCATCTATGCGCTGGCGGCGGCCGGCGTGCTCGGCGCTTACTCGCTGGGCTCGCGGGGCGCGCTCACGGCCGCGCTGGTCTTCGCCATCTTCGGCGCGAGCGGGGTGCTCCCCGTGCTGAACGCCTACATGACCGAGCTCTTCCCCACGCACCTCCGGAGCGACGCGATCGCCTGGTCGAACAACCTGCTCGGCCGGATCGGCTACATGCTCTCTCCGATCGCCGTCGGCTTCGCCGCGGAGGAGATCGGCTGGGGACCTGCGGTGTCCGCGACGGCGCTCTTCCCGCTGGTCGCGCTCGCGCTCATCCTGTGGCTCCTGCCGGAGACGCGCGGCAAGGAGCTCGAGGAGACGGCGCGGGTATAGCCTAATTTCATGTGTCAGAAATCCGGCCAAGGATCGCCGAGACGACACGAGACGCCAAGAAGAACACAAAGATCCTGGCGTCTCGTGGCGCCCTGGCGGTTCCGGCATTCTGGCAGTGCGGGGCAGGTACCACACCACCGGGCGGTCAGGGCAAACGAGCGGGCTGACTGAAACGTGCTTGCTGTCGCGGGCTCACCGGCTGCGGGCCGGCTCGGCGGGTGATCGTGTCATGACGGAGCCCGCCCGCGGAGCTCAAGCGGTCGCCGCGGCGCCCGCGCGGTTCCGCACCAAGCAGCAGCTGTGGAGTTCCTGCGGTCTGGAGTTCGTCACCAGTTAATTTGGTGAGAGCGCTGGGCTGAACTAGATCCGCCCCGTCCGAACGATCCCGATCGGTCTGTGGGGACGATCCCTACCAACGCGTCGTCGTACGTCTGCGTGCGAGCGGCCGAGGTGCGTCCGGAATGCGGACCGCCAAGACATTCAGGTCGCCCGCGTCGCCCATACCGACGTCGCGCGCGAGAAGTCAGCGAATATGCAACCTTTCACGCTGCCCGACTTCTACATGCCGCATCCGGCGCGCCTCAATCCGCACCTCGAAGGCGCGCGCGCGCATACCAAGGCCTGGTCCTACGAGATGGGTATCCTGGAGGAGAACCCGAAGGAAAAACCCATCTGGACCGAGCGCGACCTCGACGCGCACGACTACGCGCTGCTCTGCGCGTACACCCACCCCGACGCGCCCGCGCCCGAGCTCAATCTGATCACGGATTGGTATGTCTGGGTGTTCTTCTTCGACGACCATTTCCTCGAGATTTACAAGCGCACCAAGGACATGCGCGGCGCCAAGGCGTACCTCGACCGCCTGCCGCTCTTCATGCCCGTCGTGCCCACGGGGACGCCGCCGGGGCCGACGAACGTTGTCGAGCGCGCGCTCGCGGACCTCTGGGCGCGGACCGTCCCGCTCACCTCGGTGCACTGGCGCGAGCGCTTCCTCGAGGCGACGAAGAACCTGATGCTCGAATGCATGTGGGAGCTCGCCAATATCCAGGAGAACCGCGTCGCGAACCCGGTCGAATACATCGAGATGCGCCGCAAGGTCGGCGGTGCGCCCTGGTCCGCGGGCCTCGTCGAGATCGCCGTGGGCGCCGAGGTCCCGGCCGCCGTCGCCGCGACGCGCCCCCTCGAGGTCCTGCGCGACACGTTCTCGGACGGCGTCCACCTGCGCAATGACCTGTTCTCGTACCAGCGGGAGGTCGAGGTCGAAGGGGAGAACGCCAACTGCGTGCTCGTCCTCGAGCGTTTCCTCGGCGTCCCCACGCAAAAGGCGGCCGATCTCACGAACGAGATCCTGACGTCGCGGCTCCAGCAATTCGAGAACACGGCGCTCGTCGAGGTGCCGGCGCTCTGCGCCGAGTACGGGCTGACGCCGGCGCAAGCCCTCGACGTCGCCAGGTACGTGAAGGGGCTGCAGGATTGGCAGTCCGGCGGCCACGAATGGCACATGCGGTCGAGCCGCTACATGAACGAGAACGCGGACAAATCCGCGGACGTCCTCGATTTCCCCGGGACGCCGACGGGGCTCGGCACCTCGGCGTTCCGGATCAGGCTCACGCCCGCCGCCCTCGGTTTGCAGCGGATCAAGACCCTCACCCACGCCCCGTTCCAGCCTGTGGGCAGGATGCCGCTCCCGAAGATTCACATGCCGTTCAAGCTCCGCTTGAGCCCGCATCTGGCCGCGGCGCGCCGGAACACACTCGAGTGGGCCCGGAAGTTCGCGATGCTCGACGTGGTGCCGGGCGTCTTCGGGTCCGGGATCTGGGACGAGCGCAGGTTCATCGGCTTCGATTTCCCCATCTGCGCCGCGGGCATTCACCCGGACGCGTCCCCGCACGAGCTCGACCTGAGCTCGGCCTGGCTGACGTGGGGGACGTACGGCGACGATTATTTCCCCCTCGTGTTCGGCGCGACGCGGGACATGGCGGGCGCGAAGCGGTTCAACGCCCGGCTCTCGATGTTCATGCCCCTCGACTGCGCGGGCGCCCCGGTGCCCGAGAACCCGGTGGAGAGCGGCCTGCTCGATCTCTGGATCCGTACGGCCTCCCCCATGTCGATGAATTCGCGGCAATCGCTCCGCCGCAGCGTCGAGACCATGACCGGGAGCTGGCTCTGGGAGCTCCTGAACCAGACCCAGAACCGGATCCCGGATCCGGTCGATTACGTCGAGATGCGCCGCAAGACGTTCGGCGCCGATCTCACGATGAGCCTGTCCAAGCTCACGCTGGGTGATGTGGTCCCGGCCCCGATCTTCCGCACGCGGACGATGCGAGGGCTCGACAACACAACGGCCGACGTGGGCGGGTGGATCAACGATCTCTATTCGTACCGCAAGGAGATCGAGTTCGAGGGCGAGCTCAGCAATTTCGTGCTGGTCGCCGAGCGGTTCCTCGAATGCGACGCGCAGCGGGCCAAGGAGGTCGTCAATGACCTGCTCACGGCGCGCGTGCTGGAGTTCGAGCACATCGTCGCGACCGAGCTGCCCCGCATCCTCGACGAGTTCGAGCTCGACAAGGCGGCCCGCGAGGCCGTGCTCGGATACGTCGAGAAGCAACGATTGTACATGGCTGGCGTCCTCCACTGGCACGTCGTGACGAGCCGGTACGTGGACGCGGAGCTCGAGCGCCAGCCGATCGAACGGGCGATCGATGGCGCGCGTGGGTTTGGCGCCTCTGCGGCGCGTATCAGCAGCTTCTTCGGCGCCGGAAGAGCCGGCGTCGGGGCTCCTGCTGCGAAGGCGGATCTTTCAATGGGTACGGCGCGGTCCGTGCCGGTGAAGCAGGGGCGGCCCTAGCCGTCCGGGAAAGAGGGACTCATGTCTATCACAGGGAATCTGGGTTCGATCGATCAGCACCAGACCAGCCTCGCGACGGCGGCCGCGAGGCAGCTCGCGACGACGACCAAGTCGGCGCCGCAGATGCAGGGCATCTCGTCGCGGTGGCTGGTCAAGCTCCTGCCGTGGGTGCACGTCAACGGCGTGTACCGCGTGAACCGCCGGCTGAGCTATGCGGTGGGCGACGGGCGGGTGACGTTCACGAACACCGGCGCGAAGATCCAGGTCATCCCGCAGGAGCTCTGCGAGCTGCCGCTCCTCCGCGGCTACGAGGACGTCGAGGTCCTCACCGCGCTGGCGAACCGCTTCGTGCAGCGTGAATACAAGCCCGGCGACGTCATCACCGAGCGCGGCAAGGAGGCCGATCACATCTGCCTCATCGCGCACGGCAAGGTCAACAAGATCGGCGCGGGCAAGTACGGCGATGAGACGGTGCTCGCGGTCCTCGCGGACGGCGACCATTACAGCTACCAGGCGCTCCTCGAGGCGCAGGATTACTGGACGTTCACGGCCAAGGCCGTCACGACGGTCACGGTGCTGACGCTCCAGCAGAACGCCTTCGAGGAGCTCGTCGCCCAGCACCCATCGCTGAAGAAGCACCTCGACAACTTCAAGGCGCTCGCCGCGAAGAAGCAGGACAACACGGGCGAGGCGGCGATCGAGATCGCGGCGGGCCACTCCGGCGAGCCCGTCCTTCCCGGCACGTTCGTCGATTACGAGACCTCGCCCCGCGAGTACGAGCTCAGCGTGGCGCAGACCGTGCTCCACATCCACACGCGCGTCGCGGACCTGTTCAACGAGCCGATGAACCAGACGGAGCAGCAGCTGCGCCTGACCATCGAGGCCCTGAAGGAGACCCAGGAGCACGAGCTCATCAACAACCGCGAGTTCGGCCTCCTGCACAACGCCGACCTGAAGCAGCGCATCCACACCCACAGCGGGCCCCCGACGCCGGACGACATGGACGAGCTCCTCGCCACGGTCTGGAGGGAGCCGTCGTTCTTCCTCGCGCCCCCGCGCGCCATCGCGGCGTTCGGCCAGGAGTGCAGCCGCGTCGGCGTCTATCCGCAGAGCATCGAGGTGAACGGCCACCGCGTTCCGGCGTGGCGCGGCGTACCGATCTTTCCGTGCAACAAGATCCCGGTCTCGGAGACGCGGACGACCTCGATCCTGCTCGTGCGCGCGGGCGAGAAGAACCAGGGCGTCATCGGCCTGCACCACGCCGGCATTCCGGACGAGGTCGAGCCGAGCCTCAACGTGCGCTTCATGGGGATCAACGACAAGGCCATCATGTCGTACCTCGTCAGCCTCTATTACTCGACGGCCGTGCTGGTCCCCGACGCGCTCGGCGTCCTGGAGAGCGTCGAGATCGGACGCGCCCACGAATGAGCCCCGAGCGGTAGGCGCTCCGCGTGTGCCCCGTGCAAACGCCGGGGATACGCGGAGCGCTCTGCTCTCCGAAGCCCGCAGAAGGAAAGGTACATCATGGCAAACGCCGAAATCCCTGGGATCGGGAACGATGGTGAGCGCTCGAGCCTCGGGACGCTGGGGGCGCGAAGGCTCGCGACGACGACCAAGTCGCATCCGCAGATGCAGGGGATCACGTCCCGGTGGCTCCTGCGGGTCTTGCCCTGGATCGAGGTCACGGGCGGCACGTATCGCGTGAACCGCCGCCTGAGTTATGCCGTCGGCGACGGGCGGCTCAGCTTCGGCAACGTCGGGGCGAAGGTGCAGGTGATCCCGCAAGAGCTCTGCGAATTGCCGCTCTTGCAAGGCTTCTCGGACGACGCCGTGCTCGACACCCTGGCGAGCCGGTTCGTCCAGCGAGAGGTCAAGCCCGGCGCGCTGATCGCCGAGCGCGGAAGGCCAGCGGAGACGATCTTCCTGCTCGCGCACGGAAAGGCCCAGAAGCTCGGCGCAGGCAGGTACGGCGCCGACACGATCCTCGACGTCCTCGCGGATGGGGACCATTTCGGGGATCAGTCCGTCATCGAATCGAACGACGTGTGGACCTATTCGGTCAGGGCCGTCACGCCGTGCATCGTGCTCGAGCTCCCGCAGCGCGCCTTCGAGGAGCTGATCTCGCGATCCCCTGCGCTGCACGCGCACGTCGAGTCGCTCAAGGAGCGGCTGAAGAAGCCGCAGGACAAGCTCGGACAGGCGGCGATCGCCCTCGCCGCCGGTCACAAGGGCGAGCGCGCGCTCCCGAGGACGTTCGTCGATTATGAGACCGCGCCGCGTGAATACGAGCTCAGCGTCGCGCAGACGGTCCTCCGGCTCCACACGCGCGTCTCGGATCTCTTCAATGATCCGATGGATCAGCTCCAGGAGCAGCTCCGCCTGACCGTCCAGGCCCTGCGCGAGCGGCAGGAGTACGAGCTCATCAACAACCGTGACTTCGGCCTCCTGCACAACGCCGACCTGAAGCAGCGCCTCCATCCCCGGAGCGGCCCCCCGACGCCCGACGACATGGACGAGATCCTCTGCCGGCGCCGCAAGTCGCAGTTTTTCCTGGCGCACCCACGCACGATCGCCGCCTTCCACCGGGAGTGCAGTCGCCGGGGCATCTACCCGACCACCGTCGAGCTCTCCGGCACGCAGGTCGCGGCGTGGCGCGGCGTCCCGATCCTGCCTTGCGACAAGATCCCGATCAACGAGGACAAGACGAGCTCCATTCTCGTCATGCGCACGGGGCAGGAGCATCAGGGCGTCATCGGCCTCCACCGCACGGGCCTCCCCGAGGAGATCGAGCCCGGCGTCTCGGCCCGCAGGATGGAGACCGACGGGAAGGCCATTACCTCGTACCTCGTGAGCACCTATTACTCCGCCGCGGTGCTGGTGCCGGACGCTCTCGGCGTCCTTGAGAACGTCCAGATCGGGCGGTAGCCTCGGCGGCCTCGATGACGCTGCATCTCGACCTGCTCCTCCACAACCTCGTCGCGCTGTGCATCGCGATCGTGGTGCTCCTGCTCCTCTCGGAGCTCGTGGTCAGGCTGATCCATCGGGGCTACGCCTTCGTCTTGCGCTCGCCGACGCTGGAGCACGTCACGGCCGACGAGCGCAAGTCGTTCCGGCGTCGCGTCCGTCGCCGCGCGCTCGTCTGGGTCGCGCTCGTCGGGGTCGTGCTCATGGGCGGCGCGGCGTTCGCCATGGTTCGCGGAATTCGCGCCCTCGACGTGGTGAAGAGCGCGCTCGTCGGGCTCGCCGGAGATGATCCCGCGATCGCCAGGATGCGGTTGCTCACCGCGCTCGGGATCGCCGTCGGCGCGCTCTTCGTCGACGCGCTCGCCCGGGGGCTCGCCGACGCGCTGGGAAAGGCGGTCGCGCGCTCGGACTGGCTGGAGAAGCGGCGCGTGCCGGTCGCAGAGGTCACGAACCGCCTGCGCAAGGCGCTCCGCGTGGTCGTCCTCGGCGCCGCCGCGGTCCTCCTCACCGAGAAGCTCGCGCTCGCGCCGGGGACCCAGCGCGCCGTATTGCTCGCCAGCTACACGCTGGGCGCGTTTTACGTGAGCCGCCTCGCGACGGGGATCGGATACCTCCTCCTCGACGTCCTCTTCGACAACTCCACGAGGCTCGCCCGTCTCGAGAGCCCGCTCAGGTACCTCGGGAACCTGTCGCACCTGCTCGGGATCACGAAGCGCGTCGTCGATTATTGCGTGTACATCACGGCGGCGACGTGGGTCGCCGACGCGCTCACGCCCGACACGTGGCTCTCGCAGGCGGGGCGGGTCGGGCTCCGGATCATCGCGATAATCTATGCGAGCCGGGTCCTCGTCGAGCTCTGCGTGCTCCTCATCAACGACCTTTTCCTCGGGAAGGTGGCTGAGGAGAACCCCCAGACGCTCCAGCAACGAAGGACCCTGGTCCCCGTGGCCATGGGCTTCGTGCGGTACGCGATTTACTTCTCGGCTCTCGTGATGGGTCTGCGCGAGGCTTCCATCGATCCCACGCCGCTGCTCGCCGGCGCCGGCGTCATCGGCGTGGCCATCGGCTTCGGCGCGCAGACGTTCGTGGGGGACATCGTGGCCGGCTTCTTCATCCTCTTCGAGAACCTGCTCCTCGTCGGGGATCTCGTGGAGATCGGCGGCATCCAGGGGCGCGTGGAGGAGATCGGCGTTCGTATCACGAAGATCCGCGACGACATCGGCGTGCTCCATTCGATCCCGAATGGCGAGGTGCGCAAGGTCGCGAACCATTCGCGATCCTACGTGAACGCGGTGGTCGACGTGCACGTGCCTTACGAGGAGGACGTGCAGCGGGTGCGTGAGCTCCTCGCGAGGGTCGCCGAAAAGGAGGTCGAGCTGCAGACGGGCGCTCCGGGGCAGGTGGAGGTCGGCGTGGAGGAGCTCAACGAGGGTTCGATCGTCCTGCGGATCAGCGCGCGCGTGCCACCCGGCAAGAACAAGGAAGTGAACGATGCGCTGCGCGGCCGCGTCGTCGAGGAGCTTTGCAAAGCGCAGGTCAGCGCGCCGCGCCCGCGTCGAGCCGTCCTCATCGACAGCCAGCTCTCCGTCAAGAACCCGCCCAGGCGAGAGATCGAGGAATCCGCGCCCGTCACGCCTTTCTCGCCCACGAACGACGACTGACGAGCGGTCCGTCTCGCGCCCGTGCTCAGGCGCCGACAGCGTGAGCTGCGCCGTGTCCTCGATCGGGTCCCTCCGTGCCAGGAGCACGAAACCGGCGGGAAGAGGAGCCAATCAACGGAGGTCGAGAGCGTCCCTTCGTCCATCGAGGAGCTCGAATGGACCTTGCCAGATCTCTTGTCCGCCCGGGAACGTGGCTCGTTGCCGTCATCCTGGCGTCGTCCGTGGCCGCGTGCTCGGGCGCCGATCCCACCGCTCCAGGGCAATCGCCGCCCGACGACACGGAGCTTTCGCCCGAGCCTCCGTCCGAGCCCGAGCCGCCGCCGGGCGCGCCGATCGACGTCCAGCGCTACGAGGTGACGGGAGAGTTCGACTGGAGCCGAGGGCGGCTTGTCGCGACGGTCGCGATGACGCTCCTGCCAGGCGACGACGGCCTGCGCTCGCTGCGCCTCGACAGCGCGGTCGCCGAGGTCAAGGCGGTCCGGCTGGCCGGGGGCGCGGACCTGCCTTTTGCCGTCGACGCCGAGCTCCGGGCGCTCCGCGTCGACGTCTCGCGCGTGCCTGGCATGGCGGCGGACCAGGCGATCACGCTGGAGATCGACTACGAGGCCGCCGAGAGCGGCGCGCTCCACGCGATCCCCGCCCGCCGGGGGGACCCTGCCGCGTCGCGCGCTGTCTACACGCTCTCGGAGCCGCTCGACGCCGCGCTCTGGATGCCGTGCCACAACACGCCCGAGGACCGCGCCGTCTTCTCCATCGACCTCGGGATGGGCGCACAGGAGACGATGATCGCGAACGGCACGCTCGTCTCCGACGAGCAGGGCGCGTCCGGCCGCCGCATGAAGTACGCGACGGACTACACGGTGCCCATCTACCTCATGGCCTTCGCGATCGGCGACTTCGAGGTCGAGGGCACGATGAAGGGGAGCCTCCCCGTCTCTGTCTGGCACCGGCGCGGCGTCCCGGGCGATTACGACCGTCTGCTCGACGAGGTGGTCCGCTCGATCGGCCTCTTCGAGGAGCTGCTCGTGCCGTATCCCTTCGAGAAGTACGCGCTGGTGCTCGTACCGGAGTATGGCGGCGGCCTCGAGAACCTAGGCATCACCTTCCAGGGGGAGTCCCGGAGCACCGCTCCGACCAGCTCCGGCGACCTGAGGCTCACGATCCACGAGCTCGGCCACCAGTGGTTTGGAGATCTCGTGACCGTCAAGACCTGGGACGATCTGTGGATCAAGGAGGGCATGGCGACGTTGCTCGCAGAGGAGGGCGCGCGCCTCTACCTGGATGAGAGCGGTGAGGGGACGCTGAACGGCGACTCCTTCGCGGCCGTCGTGGACTCCCTCATCGTGGATCCGGACCGCGGCCCCGACGAGAAGTACACGAGCGGACCTTACGGCCGCGCCGCGTGGCTGCTCACCCAGATCCGGAGCCTCATCGGGGAGGAGCCTTTCTGGGGCACGCTGCGCGACGTCCTCAACGACCACCGCTTCGGCGCCGTCGGTACGGACGAGTTCCTCGGCGCCTTCGCGCGGCACCTCGGCCCCGACGCGACCGCCCGCGCGCGGCGGGCGCTCCGGGCCAGCGCGCTCCCGTACCTCCATGTCGGGCGGTCGCCCAGCGGCGGCGTGCTCGTGACGCTGCGCGATCCGGACGGCGCGCTCGTCGCGCCGCTCGAGCTCCTCTGGATCGCGGACGACGGCGCGACGCGCTCGCAGGTGCTCGAGCTCGATCAGGCCGCGGACGTCGCCCCGCAGCGGGAGGGCGAGCTGCTGATCTTCGACCCGCTCGACCGCCACATCCCCTGGTTCTACCTTGTCGACTCCGACCTGGATCCGGAGGGCCACGCGGCGCGCTTCTCCTCGTTTCGCCTTCCCACGAGCCCCTCGCAGGTCGCGAACTTCCTCGAGGCCGGCGGCGTCCACCAGACGGCCGCGCTCCATGTCGGCTTGCCGGAGACCCTGGCCCCGGGCGCGTTCGCGGCCTTCCTCGACGGTCTCGACGCCGAGGACGCCAAGGGCATGGCGGTCGCGGCGGCGTGCGCCAGGGCCGCGGATCCGGCGCTGGATCCAGCGCTGCGCGCGGCGTGGTCGAGCGCGCTCGCGCCGCTGCTCGCGGGGCCGCCCTTCGCGCGCTGGGCCGAGTTCACGCCGTGGCTGGAGTACGGGGCGTGCGGCGAGGTCGTCGACGCGCTGGCGCTCTACGCGGACGAGTGGTCGGCGCTCGCGGCGGGGCCACCGGCCGGCGACCTCTCCGACGCGCAGCTGCTGTTCCTGTACAACTTCGAGCTGCCGCTCGAGACGGTGGTATCGGCGTGGGGGAACGTCGCCAGGCAGTCCAGCTCGCTGCGCGCGCGCTCGCTCGCCATGACGAGGATCCGCCTCGACATCGATCGCGCTCAGCCGGAGCACGTCCCGGCCCTCCGCGCCTTCTTCGCCGAGATCGTCGCGTCCTCGGAGGTGGTTGATCCCCTGTTCCAGGCGCTCGACGGGCTGAGTCGCACGAAGGCGCCCACCGCGACGGAGAACGCGGAGGCCCTGGCCGCCCTGAGCCAGCAGCTGCGCGCGGCGTCGACGACGCCGCTCGACGGTTTTGCGGTGTGCGTCGCCCGCGAGCTGACCCAGGGCGACGCCGCGGCGTGGAGCGAGTTTGTCGGGGGCCTCGACGGCGTGGAGCTCTCTGCCGAGGCCGTCGCGATGCTCGCGGACCCGTCCAGCTGCTGAGGACGACGCCGCGCCTCGACCCATCCGACACGTCACCCGCAGGCGCCGGGGCCCGCCGGCGCCGCGCGGCCGTGCGCTCCGCGACGGCCGCGGCCGCATGGCGCGGCTCCTCGGGGCCATGGACAATGAGCGTATGCCTCCCGGCGCTCCCGCGTCCACCTCCCCGCGCCCCGGCGCGATCACCGACGTCGCCGGCATCGAGGTCGGCCATTTCACCGACAGCCGCCGCCCCACGGGCTGCACGGTGGTGCTGGCGCGCGAGGGCGCCGTCGCCGGCGCGGACGTGCGCGGCGCCGCGCCGGGCACGCGCGAGACCGACGTGCTCTCGCCGTCCAACGTGGTCGAGCGCGTCCACGGCGTCCTGCTGGCCGGCGGCAGCGCCTGGGGCCTGGACGCGGCCGGCGGCGTGATGCGCTGGCTGGACGAGCGCGGCGTGGGCATGACCGTCGGCCCCGCCCGGGTGCCCATCGTGCCCGGCGCCGTGCTGTTCGACCTGGCGCTGGGCGACCAGCGTATCCGCCCCGACGCCGCCGCCGGCTACGCCGCCTGCGAGGCCGCGTCGAACACGCCGCCCGCCGAAGGCAACGTGGGGGCCGGGGCCGGCGCCGTGGTCGGCAAGATCTTCGGCTTTCACCGCGCGATGAAGGGCGGCATCGGCGGCGCCTCCGTCACCGTCGGCGGCGTGACCGTGGGCGCCATCGTCGCCTGCAACGCGCTGGGCGACGTCGTCGACCCGGAGACGGGCCAGGTGCTCGCCGGCGCGCGCACGGAGCGCGGCACGCGCCTTCTGGACACGCGGCGCGCGCTGCTGCGGGGCGACACGCCCAGGCCCATGCTCGCGGGCAGCAACACGACCATCGGCGTGATCGCCACCGACGCCGTGCTCACCAAGAGCCAGGCCTGCCGCCTCGCCACCGTGGGGCACGACGGCCTGGCGCGCGCCATCAACCCGCTGCACACGCTCTCCGACGGAGATGCCCTCTTCGCGCTGGGCACGGGCGCGTCCGGCGCGACGCTCGGCATGATGACTCTGTGCGTCATGGCGGCCGAGGTCTGCACGCTGGCCGTTGTGCGCGCCATCCGCGCGGCGCAGGGCGTGACGCTCGGCGCTGCGTACCTGCCGGCGGCGGGGGACCTGGGATGAAGCTGTCGCCGTGGGCGATCCTCTCATCGCCCGAGGCGACCGCGAGCTTCATCGCGAGCCACGCCTGACGATCAGCTGAAGCGCGCCCGGATCGGCGCCGGGCTCTCGCAGATCGGGCACGCGTCCGCGCGCTCGGCGATCTTGCCGCAGTCCTTGCAGTCGACGCGATAGCCGTGGAAGCCGGGGTCGTGCAGCTCGACGCTCGTCTGTGCCCTGTCCGCGCGCTTCCCCTCGTATTTCACGCGCATTGGCACGAACGCGATGTAACGCACCTCGATGTGCTCGCACCGCGAGCACCGCTCCGGCACCGCGTACGCGTTGGTCGTCGTGAGCCCGCGCGCGAGGCCGCCTTCGGCGTGGCACCGCGGGCAGCGGTCGTCCGTGAACACGAGGTGCTGGCACGCGCCGCACGTGATCTCGTACAGCCCGTCGACGAACATCTCGCCCTTGTAGACCCACTTGATCGGCCCGACGGGCTCGCCCTCCATGAGCGGCACGAGCCCGTCGACATACGAGCGCAGGTTGAGCTTCTGTCCCCCGCACGCGGGACACCCCGCCTCGACCATCTCGGCAAACGCACGTTCGGAGAGCCTGCTCATGATCGTCGCCTTCTACCACGCCTCGGCGGCGGGAGGACCGAGGAGGCGCTGCGGCCGCGCGCGCCGCCGAGGGGCGAGAGCGCCCCGACACGATTCGTGAGTTCGGTGCTTTAGCGCTGCCTCCGGGGCTGCGTCATTCCTCCCGGATCAGCGCCTCGATCGCCTCGAACACGCGCGGCACGACAGGCAGGCCCGGATCGGTGTAGGCGTCGGCCTGCGACGCGTTCGACAGCGTCGCCTCCTTGAGCGTGTGGCTCATTCCCTCGACGATGACGAGCGTCGCGTCCGGCCGCGCGCCGGCGAGCCGCTCCGCGTCCTCGACCTTGGTCTGGAGATCGGTCGTCCCTTGCAGGAGGAGGATCGGCGCCGTCACGGCCGCGAGCTCCACCGCGGGGTCGTGCTTCATCCAGGAGATGACGAACGGCTGCACGCTCGGCCGAAACAGGCTCATGAACACCTGACTTTGCGGGATGTCCGTGACGAGCTCCCCGGCCTCGAGCTGGTCGAGGATCGCGTTTGCCCTCTCGCGATCCTCGTCCGGGAGGCCTTCGAGCTGATCGCGCAGGACATCGCCGATGGGCCGGCCCGCGCCGGCGATCGAGACGAACCCGTCGATCTCGGTCTCCCGGGCGACCAGCATACCGAGCAGCGAGCCCTCGCTGTGCCCCACCACCGTGATCGTCGCGAAGCGCCCGTCCGCCCGGAGCTTCTTCACCCACAGGCCGGCGTCGTCGGCGCCCATCTCGAAGAGCAGCTCCTGCTCCGTCCCGGGAGCCGCGGAGGCGCTCGCGCCGATGCCGGCCTTGTCGTAGCGAATCGACGCGATGCCCCTGTCCCGGAGCCCCTCCGCGAGGAGCCTGTACGTGTCCGGCTCGATGCCCGCGGCGACCTGATTGCCGTCCCGGTCGGTCGGCCCCGAGCCGGGGATGATCACGACTGCAGGGAACGGCCCGCACCCGGCCGGCACCACCAGCGTGCCAACCAGCGTGCCTCGCGCGTTCTCGACCGTGGTCCTGGCGCTGACCGCCGCCGGACACCCCGGCGCGTCCGGCGTTGTCGGCGTCTCCGTGTCAGGCACGTCCGTGTCGCCAGGGAGCGCGCCGCTCCCGCCAGTCGACGCGCGCTCTCCGGCGCCGCAGCCCGCGCAGAGGGGCGACGACGCGAGCGCGGCGGCACACGAGACGGCGAGCGCGGCGCGGCGCGCCGGGACCACGAGAACCGATCGCAATGACATGACGAGCCCTCCGAGGATGAGAGAGAGGTGCAGGGCCGCCCGGGGCGCACCGGTGCGCCCTCGCGGTCACGCGAGCACCGCAGCGCGCGCCGCGCGAGCGGGGCGGCGCGCCGGGGAGATCGATGGCTCAGCCGAGGTGCGCGAGCGCGACCTTCGAGAGGATCTCCGACAGGAGCACGAGGCCGATGACCCCTGCGATCAGCGGCGCGCCGCGCAGGCCGGAGGCGTTCTTGAAGCCCTGGACGAGGAGCGTCAAGGACCACACGAGGCACACCGCCGCGAGGACGGCGAAGGCGGTCAGCTCGAGCGTGAACGTGGGCACGCCCGCCGGCAGCCGCGGGGCGAGCAGGCCGAGCGCGATCGCCGCGGGCACGAGCGGCGCGCGCGACAGCCCGAACACGCCGAGAAAATCGATGATCCGCACGCGGCGCCGCAGGAGCCGCGCATACGTCCAGAAGAGCAGGGCGGGCAACGGCCACACGACGATCTGCTCGAGGAGCGCCGTCCCGTACGAGATGACGAGAGGCGCCGTGTGCAGGTCGAGGAATCCGTCGAAGCGAACGCCGAGCCTCGTGATCGCGACGCTCAGCGCCGCCACGACGAGGCCTGCCGCTGCGGCGGCTCCCCCGCCGAAGCGCTCGAATGGATTCAGCGCGAGCCGCCATCCGCGCCGGGGAGGCTTCGGCGACATCGTCGCCAGCAGCCGCTCGCCTTCCGCCGGCTTGATGACGTTGTCGCGCACGAGCGCGCGCACTCTCTCGTCGGGCGTGGTCATCATCATAATCCCACCTTGCGCAGAGCCTCCTCGGCCTCCTTCGCGGAGAGCCTCCCCTTCTCGAGCGCATCCAGGATCTCGTGCCGGCGCCGCGCGACGCCCTGCTCCAGCGCGTCGAGCCGGCCGATGATCTCGTCGAGGCGATTTCGCACCGTCGGGTAGCTGATCTGAAGGACCTGAGCCATCGCCTTCAGGCTGCCTGAAGAGCGCACGAACGCGGTCACGAAGGCGAGATCGTCCGGCGACAGCTGGAGCAGCGCGGGGATCTCGAACTGACCGTCCAGGTGGGTTCCGCAGCTCTGGCAGCCGAGCCGCGTCGCGCGCAGCTCCCCATCACAGCTAGGGCATCGGACGACAAATCTTGCCACGGGATGAGTGGATTATCCTCACCGAGGTCAATATTGTCAATGTCGAGATGATGAAAATTGATCCGAAAATCAATTTTGTTTAAGAGCCGCCCTCGTCATGCGTTCGGCGCGGCTTCGGCCCGCCCGGGGCGCTGCGGCTCGCGCCGCTCGCGACGGCTCAGCGCCGCTCGCGACGTCGCGCGGACGCGAGCGCCGCGATGAGGCCGAGGCCGGCAAGGGCCATGGGCGCGGGGGCCGCGGGCGAGCCGGCGGCGCGGCAGCTGCAGCCGCCGTCGTCGCCCTCGGCCGTCTCCACCTCGTCCGTGCCGCCGGTCCCCGCGCCGGTGGAGCCGGCGCCGGAAGCGGCGGAGGAGGAGCTCGAAGCGCTGGGGCCGGGCGCCACATCGCCGCCCGCGCCGTCGCTGCCGCCTGCGGCGCCGCCGCCGGCGGTCCCGGTGCCCCCGCTCCCGCCGGAGCCGTCCGCGCCGCCGGCGCCGCCTTCACCGCCGGAGCCGCCCGCGCCGCCGGCGCCGCCTTCCCCGGAGGAGGGCAGCGCGGGGCGGACGTCCTCGAGGGTGTCCCCCTCCACGGCGTCATCGAGGACGATGACGGGGCTGTCCGTGAACTCGGACGGGTTGCGCAGCAGGCCGATCTGCGTGAAGTGCGCGTTGTTGTCGGCGAGCGTCTGCGCCTTCCCGCCGGTGACGACCTGCTTGCCGTCGAACCACACGTCGACGGAGCCCTGGTTCGGGTTCGTCGACCAGCGGATGTGCAGCGCGATGCGGTGCCACACGCCGGGCGTCACCGCGCCGTTCGCCTCCCAGTGCACCTTGTTGTCGGGCTTGCGGGTGGCGAAGCTGATGCGCTGTCCGACGACCTCGAACGACATCATCTGATTGTAGCTATTTTCGGACTCCCAGTATCCGATCTGCGTCGGCGGGTCCGCCGCGAGCGCCTCGGGGAGATAGAAGCTCCAGGCGAAGTAGGTCTGGGCGCCCTCGGCCGTGCGCCCGGCGGCCGGCTTGTGGTTCAGCTCGGCGCGCTTGATGCCGTTCGACCACCTCGCGTCGTTGGTGAGCTGGACCTTCCCGGCCCTCGTGCCCTGGAGGACAGGCGACGTCACCACGGAGATGTGCTCGCCGTTCAGGGTCGTGTTCCACTGGTTCAGATTGCCCGTCTCGAAGTCTCCGGTCCAGACCGGCGCCGCGGAGGCGCCCGCGGTGAGCGTCGTCGCCAGCGCGGCTGCGGCCAGGGTGGAGAGCGCGCGGCCAGGTCGCCGCGCGAGGAGCGCTCGGGAGGGGGCGAGCAGGGATCGATGTGCGGTAAGGAGATCGGTAGAAGTCATGGCGGGATTCGACGCGTTTTCCGGCCGGCAGTCAACCGAGAAGCCGCGCGTCGCCGCCGACGCGGCGCGGCTCCTCGGGCTCTCCAGCGCGCCCTCCAGCCCGTCGCGCGCGCGCCCTCCAGCGCGTCGCGCGCGCGGCCGTCATCGCTTCAGGCGGAGAGCTCGATCCAGAGCGCCCGAGTCTCGCGCGCCCGGAGGTGGATGAGGCGCTCTCCCGTGTTGAGGGCGTCGCCGGGGCAGGTCCAGGGCTCGAGGCAGACGAAGTCCTTGCCGTGCAAGGTCCACACGACCCAGTGGGTGAACTCGGGCGAGCCGCGGACGGCGATGCGCACCCCCGGGTCGCCCTCGATCGAGAGCGCGCTCTCGGTGGAGCCGTGGTCGAGCAGGTGGAGGTCGACCTCGGGCCGGGTCAGGTCGAAGCCGGAGAACGGGGCTTCCCGCTTCGTCGTGTTGTCGAACGCGCGCGTCGCCCGCGTCTCGATCGAGGCGCGGGCCTTGTCCGCCTGGGAGACGGCGAAGTAGGGGTGAAACCCGGCGCCGAACGGCATCGGCGGCGCGCCGTCGCCGGTCTCGTTCGTGATGCGCAGATCGATGCGGAGCGCCCTGCCGCGCAGCGTGTAGGTGAACTCGGCGCGGAAATCCCAGGGGTACTGCGCGCGCGTCGCCTCGCTCGATCGGAGGACGAGGCGCGCGTACGCGCCGCCCGACTCGAGGGTGCCATGGTCGTCGAGCGACCACGGCAGGGTGCGGGCGAAGCCGTGCTGGCGCATCTGGCCCGCCGCGCCGGCGGCGGACCAGGCGTCGCCGGCGAGCTTGCCGGGCGAGGGGAAGAGCACCGGGTTGCCGCCGCGCACGTTGGCGGCGCGATCGTCGAACGTGCCGCGATCGAGGTAGAGCAGCGCGCGGCCGCCGACGGTCAGCTCGGTCAGGATGCCGCCGCGGTCCGGGGCCAGCACCGCGCGGCTCGCGGCGTCGCTGTCGGCGAGCTCGATGGTGGGAATCGCGCCTTCGACTTCCTTCACGCTGAACATGACTCCTCCGGTCTCTTCAGTTGCTTTGCAGCCACGCGAGCAGCCCGACGACCAGCGCGAGCGCCGCGATGGGCAGCGCGATCCACCCGAGGACGGTCGCCCAGCCGCGGCGGAGGGAGCGGCCGCCGCGATCCTCGCACGCGAGGCAGATCGCCCAGACGCGCGCGCCGCCCTCGGTGAGCACGCAGCAGTCGCCGCACACGGGCGCGCCGCAGCGCGCGCACGGCCCCGCCGCCTCGGCGCCGCAGCGCGTGCAGCGCGCGACGGCCCCGCCGCCGCCGTCGTGGAAGATCAGGCCGCCGGACATGGGGCTGCGCCCTCCGGCGCCGGAGGCGAGCGCGTCGATGACCGCGGGCGCGCGCGATCGGGGGGCTCCTCGTGGACGGGCACGGACGTCTCCTCCGCCGCGATTCTGCAAGCTTTGCGGGCTCGAGACAACGCTGGCGACGACAGGGCGCGCTGGGCCTTTGCCAGGACGGCGCGCCGCCTGACGCTGCGCTGCGCGCGCCTGCGTGGCAGCGCCGCGAGCGCGCCCCCTGTGAGGAGTGCACCGACCGCGGCTTCCGCTATCCTTGGGCCATGATCGTCGGCGAGGAGCTGGAGCAGCTCCGGTTGCTCCTCTGGAACAGGGAGGATCACGCAATCACGGAGGAGGAGGCGCTCGCGCTGTACGAGGCGAACCGACAATGGGTCGATCGCGCCTCGATGAGCGAGCGCGAGCGGCGCTTCTTCGACGATCTCGTCGCGCGGTACGGCCGAGGCGTATTCAATGGCTGAGCGCGACGAGCACCGGCGGATCCTCGACCTGCTCACGTCGCTGGATGCAGCCTTGCTAAGGCAGTCCGAGTGCTGGTTTGCGGGCGGGACGGCGATATCGCTCCGCTGCGACGAATTCCGCATCTCGCGTGACGTCGATTTCCTCTGTGCCTCCCGCGAGGGGTACAGACAGCTGCGGCAACGCGTCTACGAGGCCGGCGTTCGCGGGCTCTTCGTCGCCGACATGGCGGTCCGACGCGAGCTGCGCGCCGATCGCTACGGTATTCGGGTCGTGCTCGACGTGGGCGGCGCGCCGCTCAAGCTCGAGATCGTCAGCGAAGGCAGGATCGAGCTTGCTGGGGTCGAGGACCCGGCGCTGCCGGTGGCACGCCTCGCCGACGAAGATCTCGTCGCCGAGAAGCTCCTCGCCAACGAAGACCGTTTTCTCGACGATGCCGCACTGGCACGCGATGTCATCGATCTCATCTTGCTCGAGCATGTGCTCGGCGGGCTGCCGCAGGCCGCCTGGGATAAGGCGCGCGAGGCCTACGGGCCTTCGGTCGAGGACGCGTGGCGCCGCGCGCTGCGGCGGTTGTGCGATCAGCCTGCGTGGCGTGCGCGAGCGCTCGAGGCGCTGTGCGTGACGCCCGAGGCGAGGGCCGTGGTCGAGGCGAGGGTCGAACGGGAACGATGACACGCGCGAGCGGCCGAGGCGGCTCGCGCGCTTATCGCTCGCGGCAGCCCTCCTCAGCGCAGGCCGGGGAGGGGCAGGCCCGGGAGCGAGTTGCCGATCGCCGTGACGAGCTGCTCGTGCGTGATCGTCCCCGCCAGGCGGAACGGCACATCCACGTTGAGCGTCTCTCCGCCGATCGCGACGGTGCCGCTCACCTGGTACGGGATACCGCGGCTCTGCGCCGCCAGCGCCGCGATGCTCGTGAGGTCCTGCCACTTCACCGAGATCGGCGCCTCGATCCGGGTCCACTTCTTCGCGGGTAGCTCGAGCGGCGTGAGCGCGGTGACCGTGCCGACGTCGTACTTGCCGTCGAGCAGCACGCTCGCCTTCATCGAGCGCGTCGAGAGATCGATGCTGTTCGGGTTGTACGCCTGGATCTGGACCCGCAGATCGATGCCCTGAACGGTGACGGCGGTCACCGTCGCGAGCTCGGGCTTGAGCGTCGGCGGCTCGGGGCGCGAGCACGCGACAAGGGCGACGGCGGCGGCGAGGAGAGGCGATCGCACGGCGGGAGATGTGGCGCGGATCTCCATGGAGCTCAACGGAAATCGGGCGCGCCACCGGGCCTCGTCCGCGGCGCGCCGATCGATCGCTCGACGGCCCCCGCGCGCGCCAGCGCTTCCGCCCCCGCAGGAACCCTTTCGATCTGCTATGCCGGGCACATGGGCATCCTCCCGCTCGCCGAACGCCTCGCCAAGAAGGCGCTGAACAGGTCCGGGGTGCAGAGCCGCTGGGTCGACACGTCGGTCTGCCGGCTGCACCTCTACGATGCTCCGGGCACGGGCCCGCTCCCGACGGTGGTCCTGCTCCACGGCATCGGCTCCTCGGCGCTCCCGTACGCGCCGGTGTTGCAGCGACTCCGGGGGCGCGCCCGCCGCGTCATCGCCGCGGAGTCGCCGGGGCACGGGTGGAGCGCGGCGCCGGCGTCGGCGTTCACGCCGGAGTGCCTCGCCACCGCCATGCACGAGCTGCTCGACCGCGAGCTCGACGAGCCGGCGATCGTCGTCGGAAACTCCCTCGGCGGCGCGGTCGCGGTGAGCTACGCGCTGAGCTCGCCGGACCGCGTGCGCGCGCTGGTGCTCGCGTCGCCGGCCGGCGCCGGCATGCAGCAGGCCGAGCTCGCCGAGCTGCTCGCCGTGTTCAACCTGCGGTCGCGGGCCGACGCCCACGCGTTCTTCGCGCGCCTCTACCACCGCGTCCCGTGGTTCACCCCGCTGATCGCCGGCGACGTCGTGCGGACGTTCTCGCGCGAGACCATCCTCTCCTTCAGGCGCTCGGCCCGGTGCGACCACGCGTTCACGCCCGAGCAGCTGGCCGCGCTCTCGATGCCGATCCTGCTGATCTGGGGCCGCTCGGACCGCCTGATGCCGAGCGCCAACCTCGAGTACTACCGGCGACACCTCCCTCCGCACGCGGAGATCGAGGAGCCCGAGGGCATCGGGCACTGCCCGCAGGTCGACGACCCGCGCCGCTTCGCCGAGCGGATCGCCGCGTTCGCGTGGGCGGCGCGCTCGACGGCGTCGCCGGGCGCGGCGCCGTCGCCCTCGAGCGCGGCGCCGTCGCCCTCGAGCGCGGCGCCGTCGCCATCGAGCGCGGCGCCGGCGGCGTAGGGGGCGGCGCCGGCGGCGTAGGCGCCGGGAGAGGCGCCGGCGTCAGGCGTCCTCGGGCAGCGCGCCGTGCCGCTTGAGCAGGGCGCGGGTCAGGGTGCGGCGCAGCGGCATGATGCGCTCGCCGTCGCTGCCTGCGCCGAGGAGCACGGTCGCGAAGAAGTAGGTGTCTGCCCCGCGCTCGACGTAGCCGACCAGCCAGCCGGTGCTCGATCGCTCGTCCATCTCCATCCCGGTCTTGCCGCGCAGCGTGTAGGCCGGCGTCTGCTCCAGCACGAGGAGCCGCTTCACGATGTCCACGCTCCGCGCGGAGCAGGGCAGCGCGCCGGCGTGGAGCCGCCGCAGGAAATCGATCTGCTCGTGCGGGGAGATGCGGAGCCCCCCGGTCAGCCAGAACTGGTCGATGCCCCCCGAGATGTCGCGGTTGCCGTAGCCGAGCGCGTCGAGGTGCGCCTGCATGCGCTCGGGCCCGATCCGGCGCGCGACCTCCTGGTAGAACCAGACCACCGAGTGCTTCATCGCCGACGCGAGATCGTGATCGCGGTTCCAGTCGGGCACGCGGCGCTGCACCCCGTCCCACCGCAGCGTGAAGCGCTCGTCCGGGATGACCCCGGTCTCCAGGCCGATGATCGTGTTCGGGATCTTGAAGGTCGAGGCGGGCACGTACCGCGACGCCGCGCGGTCGGGGTTCACGACGCGGGTGACGCCCCGCGCGGCGTCGAACAGGACGAACGCGCCGTCCACGCCCTCCGCGCGGAGGAGCGCCGCCCCGCCCTCGTCGATCTCGGTCCGCGCCGCGGCCGGCGCGCTCGCGGCCGGCGCGCTCGCGGCCGGCGCGCTCGCGGCCGGCGCGCTCGCGGCCGGCGGGGCCGCCCCGCCGCTCACCGCCGGGGGAGCTGAAGGCGGCGGCGGCGCCGTGGCGCAGGCGCTCGCTGTCGTGACGATCGCGAGGAGCGCGCCGGAGAGCAGGGGACGCGCCGAGGCGAGGGCGCGGCGCGAGAGGTACCCGGGGAGCGGAGAAAGCATGGCGCCCTCAACGCGGCCGGGGGCCGCGCGCATTCCCGCGCCATCGCCGCGGTCGTCACCGCCGTCGCCGCCGCTCATTCCCGCGCCGCCTCCGCGGTCGTCGCTGCCATCGCTGCCGCGGTCGCCGCCGGCGCCGTCCGCTCGCCCTCCGCGAAGTCGACGTCGATCCCGACGATCTTCATGAGCCGCAGCGCGTTCGCGCTCGTCACCACGCCGGGCTTCAGCTTGTAGTCGAAGGTCATCCTGTCCTCGACCACGAGCTCCTCGAAGTGCATGTTGCGCACCCGCCCCGCGGTCTCCTGCTCCAGCACGGAGAGCCCCATGTCGTGGGACGACACCGCGCCGATGGCCCCCCGCGCGACGAGGTGCCGCACGACCGCCCTCGCCCCGATCTGGCGCTCCCGCGCGTTCGTGCCGTGGAGGATCTCGTCGAGCAGGAACAGCACCCGCTCGCCGCCGTTCGCGCCGTCGACGACGCGCTTCAGGCGGGTCAGCTCGGCGTAGAAGTGCGAGACGCCGTGCTCGAGCGAGTCCTTGATCCGCATGCTCGTCCGCACGCGGACCGGCGAGAGCGCCAGCGACGACGCGCAGACCGGCGCGCCCGCGAGGGCGAGGGCGGCGTTCACCCCGACGGCGCGCAGCAGCGTGCTCTTGCCCGACATGTTGGACCCCGTCACGAGCAGCGCGGCGCCCGCGCCCTCCAGCGAGACGTCGTTCGTCACCCGCCGAACGCGCGGGAGGAGCGGGTGGCCGAGCCCCGACGCCGTGAAGCGCGGCTCGCCGTCCTTCACGTCGGGGTACGCGTAGTCGGGGTTCTCGTGCGCGAACGTCGCGAGGCTCGCGAGCGCCTCCATGTGCCCGAGCGTCCGCATCCACGCCTTCACGTGCCGGCCCGCGCGCAGCTTCCACCGCTCCAGCGCGAGCGCGCACCACACGTCCCAGAGCAGGAAGAGGTTGGCGACGATGTGGACGAGCCCGCTGTGGCGCAGGTCCGAGTAGCCGACCCGGCTCTCGAGCGCCGTCATCTCCCGTGAGGCGAGCACGCCCGAGGGCCCCGCGAGCTCGGCCTTGAGCTCGCCGAGCAGCGCCGACGAGAACGCCTGCTCCTCGACGCGGGCGAGGATCGGCCGGTACCGGGCGAACGGCGCCTCGCGCGACGAGGCCGCGGCGACGATCGGCTCGACCGCGGGCCGCAGCAGGACCAGCACGAGGATCTGGGCGGCCAGCGGCAGGAGGTAGGCGTGGCGGAGCAGCCCGAGCTGCTCCGCGGGGATGAGCCGCGGCGCCGCGAGCAGCGCCAGCGTCAGCGGCACGAGCACCTTCGCCGCGGTCAGGAGCGCGCTCACCGGCAGGCCGCCCGCGCGGGCCTCCGGGCCGAGCAGCGCCGGCGGCGCCTCGGCCCACGCGATGAGCGGGCCGGCCTCGCGCCCGCGCGCCCCCGCCTGCATGCCCACCACCGCGAGATCTTCCCGGAACGCCCCGAGGCCGGCGAGCTCGCGCACCGCCTCCTGCCGCGCCGCCACGGCGGGCGCCGGGGCGGGCTCCGCGAGGAAGGCCGCGAGCGTGGCCTCGCCCTCGCCCGTCTGCGCCAGGTTGAGCAGCTGGAACAGCGACGCCTGCCCGAACACGTCGAGATCGCCCGCGTAATCGTGGTCCGGCGCGGCGAACCGATCGCCACGCTCCGGGAAATCGGCGAAATCGCCGGCGACCCGCCGCTTGCCGCGCACGTAGAGGCCGATGCGCTGCTCGAGCTCCGTCATCCGGGTGACGAGGCGCGCGTGCGCGACGAGCAGCCCGAGGAACACCGCGGTGACCGCCCCGGCGGCGTACGTGACCCACCGCGGCACGTCGCCGAAGAGCGCGTACCCCCCGGCCACGGCCGCCGCCAGGAACGAGACCCCGCGTAGCAGCGAGAAGGTCTTCGAGCGGCGATCGAGCGCGCCGGCCTCGGCGCGCAGGACCGAGAGGCGATCTTCGTAGGCGGACAGGACGCGCTGCGCGACGGCGTTGGGGGGCGGCTCCACGGGGCCCTCTCCATAGGCCACCGCCGGCCGTGCATCCAGCCGGAGGGGGGTCCTCCCACGAAGGACACGAAAGCTTTGAAGCGTCCTGGCTGGCTGCTCGTACAATGCCGCCCATGGACCAGAACCTGCTGGAGCGCCTCAAGGCGTACACCGTCGTCGTCGCGGACACCGGCGACATCAACTCGATCGAGAAATTCCGCCCCCAGGACGCGACGACGAACCCGTCGCTCATCACGGCGGCGGCCCAGATGCCCGAGTACGCCGACATCGTGAGCGGCGCGCTCGCCTGGGGCCAGAAGGAGGCGGGCCGGGGCAAGGGGCCGGACGACGTCGTGGGCCTCGCGTTCGAGCGGCTCGCCGTCGACTTCGGCCTGCGCATCCTGAAGATCATCCCCGGCCGCGTCTCGACCGAGGTCGACGCGCGCCTCTCCTTCGACACCCAGGCGACCATCGAGAAGGGCCGGAGCATCGTGCGCCTCTACGAGGAGGCCGGCGTCTCGCGCAAGCGCGTCCTCATCAAGATCGCCTCGACGTGGGAGGGCATCCGCGCGGCGGAGGTCCTCGAGAAGGAGGGCATCCACTGCAACCTCACGCTGCTCTTCGGGCTGCACCAGGCGATCGCGTGCGCCGAGGCGGGCGTGACGCTCATCTCGCCGTTCGTCGGGCGCATCCTCGACTGGTACCTGAAGGACACCGGCCGCACGAGCTACGCGCCGGCCGAGGACCCCGGCGTCGTCTCGGTCACGAAGATCTACAACTACTACAAGAAGCACGGCTACAAGACCGAGGTGATGGGCGCGAGCTTCCGCAACATCGACGAGATCAAGGAGCTCGCCGGCTGCGACCTCCTGACGATCTCGCCGAAGCTGCTCTCGGAGCTCGCCTCCGCGCGCGGCGACCTGCCGAGGAGGCTCGACCCCGACGCGGCGCGCGCCCTGCAGATCGCGAAGATCCCGATGGATGAGGCGGCGTTCCGCGCGATGCACGCCGCCGACCGGATGGCGAGCGACAAGCTGAGCGAGGGCATCGACGGCTTCGCGAAGGCGCTCGCCTCGCTCGAGGTCCTGCTCCGCGAGCGCCTCGAGCAGGGGGCCGCCTCCTAGCGCTGACGACGCGCGACGCGCGATCGCGGCGCGCGGCGGAGCTCCGGGGAGCGGGCCCGGGCGCCGCGCGCGCTGGGGCACCTATGCGGCGACCCCGCGCCGCGTAGGTGCCCCAGCGCGCGCCTGCGTGCGCCTGCGTTGAGGAACGGAGGCGCGGGAAGAAGGCGGAGGGCCGGCTTGCATGTGAGCCTCCCCGTCCTCTAGGATTCGTCAAAACTGGACGAATTTCGGACAGCATTCGATCGCCCGCGCCGCGCGTGGTCGACTGCGGTTCTCCGGGAGGCTCCTCATGAGCCGCCCTTTTCGCGATGGCATCGAGGAGGCGACGTTGAAGCTCACGTCACAGGAGTACTGGGAGAACCACTGGAAGGGCTACGTCGGCACCGACGATCTTGGTGGCGGCTGCGAGATCTACGACGACGTCGCTCCGTTCCTGCCGCGCGGGGAGGGGTTGTCGTTCTTCGAGATCGGCTGCGCACCAGGCCGCATCCTTGTCGACTTCTGTGGGCGCCTGGGGTTCACGGCGTATGGCCTGGATTACGCCTGCGACCCGGAGGTCGTCGAGCAGGAGATCCGGAAGCGCGGCATCAAGGTCGGCAAGATCGAGAAGGGGGATTTCTTCAGCTGGAAGCCCCAGCAGAAGTTCGATATCGTCGCTTCCTTCGGGTTCATCGAGCACTTCGATGACGCCGGGGCGGTGATGGATCGGCACTTCGAGCTGGTGAAGCCGGGGGGCACCGTGGTCGTGGGCATGCCGAACTTCGCCGGCGGGCAGAAGGCGCTCCACTGGCTGTTCGATCGCAAGAACCTGAAGGGCCACAACACCCGCATCATGAACCTGCCGTTCCTGGAGGCCGCCGCCCGCCGCAACGGCGCCGAGATCGTCCAGGCCCGCTACACGGGCGGCCATTTCGATTTCTGGCTGGACGACGAGGCGCCGCTCGTGGCGCGGCGTGTCGTCTGGAAGGTCGTCCCGCCCCTCAAGGCGATCGCGCGCCGGGTGGTCCCCGGCGAGACGAACCCCTGGTTCTCGCCCTTCCTGTTCGCCATCTACCGGGCGCCCCTGCTGCCCGCAGGGACAGCCGACGCTTGATCCTCTCCCCGATGAGCGAACCGAGCCAGAACGTCGCCACCCCGCCGGCTGTCCGCGACGCAGACGCCGATCACCGCTTCCGCGAGAGCGCGCGGCGCCACGGCTGGGATCCCGACGATCCGTGGGTCGGGGGGTATGCCACGCTGGAGTGGCGCCGCAGCCGCCACGCCTACGACGACCTCTTCACGTCGGTCCGCGGCAAGAAGGTGCTCGAGTTCGGCTGCCACTTCGGCGGGACGTCGATCGTGCTCGCGACCCTGGGCGCCGAGGTGACCGCGCTCGACGTCGACCCCATGTACGTCGAGCTGGCGCAGCTGAACGTCGAGCGCCACGGGCTGTCGGACCGGATCCGCGTTCATCACGTCCCCGACACGACCGCGATGCCGTTCGCCGACAGGGAGTTCGAGCTCGTCTCCTGCAACAGCGTGCTCGAGTACGTCCCGCCTGAGCGCCTGCCGGCCGTCCAGCGCGAGATCGATCGGGTGCTCGGGCCGTGGGGGTTCATCGTCATCCTGGGCACGAGCAACCGCCTCTGGCCGGTCGAGTGCCACAGCCGCCGTATCCTGATGAACTACGTGCCTCGGCTGCTGCGCCCGCTGTTCCCGGGCAGGTCGATCTACAGCGTATTTCCCTGGCAGCTCCGGCGCGGGTTCGGCGATTATGTCGACATATCGCAGCAGGATCGCGGCCGGCTGATCGTCGACCTGAAGGCCAAGATGGGGCTGTCCGGGCCGCGGCTCATGGCCCTGTCGGCGGCGAACCGGCTGCTCGGCCCGCTCGGGATGCACGTGGGCTGCGTGTCCCCGACGATCACGATGGTTCTTCAGAAGCGCGGTGAGGGAGGAGCTGGCGATGTCTGACGGGAGGACGCGGGTATACATCACCGTGGACGTGGAGTGCGCCGAGGAGCGCATCCTGGGCGATGCCAAGTCTCCCGCGATGGGCTACGACCTCCGGATCTGGGGCCGCTTCGTCAACCAGCGCGATCCCCTCGGCATCGAGCTCATCATGCGCGAGCTCGAGGCGTACGGCCAGCGCGGGACGTTCTTCGTCGAGGCCATCGGCTCGTACAGCTTCGGGATGGACGGGCTGACGAGCGTGTGCCAGGCGCTCCACAGCCGCGGCCACGACGTGCAGCTGCACGTGCACCCCGTGCAGCGGCGCGCGGACTGGCACACCCGGGGCGAGCCCCGCGTCTCCGACGACATCGCCGACTACCCGGTCGAGGAGCAGACGCGGCTCCTCCTCGAGGGGCGCGACCTGCTCGTGCGCGCGGGCGTCCCGGCGAGCGAGCTGCTCGGCTACCGCGCCGGCAACTTCGGCGCGAACAACGACACCTGGCGGGCGATGAAGCGGGCGGGGCTCGTGCTGAGCAGCAACTACAACCCCTGCTACTTCAGCAAGAACTGCAAGATGCAGTATCCGGGCGCGCGGCTCGGCCTCTTCGAGACGCCCGAGCCGGGGGTGTACGAGCTGCCGGTCACGAACTTCATCGAGCCCACGAAGCGCTTCAGGCACCTTCAGATCACGGCGGTGACCCTCGACGAGATCAAGCACTGTCTCCTCCGCTACCGCGCCCTCGGGGTGAAGGAGGTCACGCTGGTGACCCACTCGTTCGAGTTCTATTTCCTCGACTCGGCGGAGGCGCGCCGCGGCTTCCCGAACCGGCTCAACGTCGAGCGGCTCCGCGGGCTCTGCCGCTTCCTCGACGAGAACTCGAAGGACTTCGAGGTCGACACCGTGGGCGCCCTCGCGCGCCGGCTCTCGGACGCGGCGTCTTCCACGCACGGTTCCACGCACGGGGCGCGCGGCGTCGATGAGGGCGCGCCGCCCTCGCTGCAGTTCCCCCACTCCAACGCGATCCACCACGCCCGCCGCGTCGTCGAGCAGGCGTACAAGCGCGTGGCGCAGCGGTTCACGTTCGGCTGACCGGGGCGGCCAGGGGCGGCCGGGCTCCTGCGCGGTGCTAAGTAGCGCGTATGCGGCTCATCGGACAGATCCACGTTTCGCTCAAGGGCAGCATCATCCAGCGCAACCCCACCGTCTGGGAGAAGCTGAAGCGCAGCTTCGGCGCCACGGTGGATCTCGACACCGATCGCGTGCGCGTCGAGCTCGAGGCCACCGCCGTGGTCGATCAGGTGCGGGGGGCGCTCGTCCAGCTCGGGGTCACGAACGCCCTCTCGCTCGTGATCGACGACACGGTCATCTTCCAGGACACGGACGGGAAGCCGGACGATCTTCCCGACCTCGTGCTCGCGCTGTCCGAGCATTCCGCCGTGTTCGGGCGCGGGTTCAGCGAGCTCAGGTTCGCCGCCGAGCACGAGGAGGCGGGGCTGCACCTGGTCATCGAGACGCGGGCGCGCACCGAGCACGCCGACGACGAGCCGGCGGGGCTCGTCTCCATCGGCGGGCGCCTGCGGGATCTCGAGCCGCGAGCCGGCGAGTCCGCGGAGGACTACCGCCGCCGCGTCGAGCCCCTGGCGAAGGATCCGGCGCTGTTCGAGGCGGCGCGGCTGCAGTTCGAGTCCTTCGTCGGGCGGGTCGAGGGCGCCCTCAAGGCCACGATGCCGGAGGCGCGCGTGGAGCATCACCACGCCGACGCGCGCGTCGTGCACGCGCCAGCGGGCGACGGCGCGGGCGCCGAGCGGCCTCCCGTGAGCCCCACGCACCCCGGCTATGACCCGTTCGTCGTCTATTACCCACCCAGCCCGCTGGGGATGATGCTGGACGTGATGCTCATCTCCTCGTTCATGCACATGCTCACGCCGCCACACGTCCTCTTCGTGAACCCGGCGGGCACGATGCTCGGCACAGCGCAGGAGGCCGCCGAGAATCCTGACCTCTTGAGCGGCGCGGATCGCGGCGGCGACGACCTCTCGGCGGGCGACGAGGGGGACGGGGCGGATGACGGCGATCCGTGGGGTGATGACGGCGGCGGGGTCGATGACGGCGGCGGGGTCGATGACGGCGGCGGGTTCGACGGCGATTTCGGCGATTGAGCCGCTCGCGCCGGGCCGCGGCGAGGCGCCGCGGCAGGGCCTCGCGCGTCTGTCGCGCGCAGGTTCCGGCGCGCAGCACGCGAGCGCGCCCGCGACGCGCTGACCTCGCGGCCGAGCGGGCTCGTCCGGCCATGGACGACGACTGGCGATCATGGTACGTCGCGCTACGGCCGTGACCGGCGCTGGCATGAGCATCTATCGCGCCGGCGTGCTGATGGTCGCGCGCGCCGAACCCTGGACTGGAGAGCGCGATGAACAAGAGCGAGGCGGCGCTTCGGAAGCAGCCGCAGGTGGCGGGCGGTGGAGATCCGGAGATCGCCAGAGAGGTCCGTACCATCATTGCAGAGCGATGTGGGATGAGCGTCGACGCCGTGACTCCCGACCTGTCGCTCGAGAGCGGCCTCGGCGTGGATTCACTGGCGCTCATCGAGGTCAACGTCGCGCTCGAGGAGCGATTCCAGATCGTGGCGCCCGATTTCGCGGCGCCCGATCAGGCGCAGATCAGCACGGTCGGCGACGTCATCGCCTTCGTCGAGGCGCAGCTCGCGGCGCGGGGCGGCCGGGGAGGGGCGCCTTGACCGCCCCGCGCACGCGTGCCGAGCGCGAGGCCGCCGTCCGGACGCCCGAGGAGCAGCGGGAGCACGAGCGGCGGGAGGTCGCCGCGCATTACCAGAACGACCCGGAGATATTCTCCATGGTCCTCGACAGCCGCCTGGCCTACGCGACGGGCATCTTCCTCGATCCCGCCGAGAGCCTCGAGACGGCGCAAGAGCGGAAGTACGACTGGGTCCGCCGCGAGCTCGACATCCACCCCGGAGAGCGCGTCCTCGACGTGGGGTGCGGCTGGGGCTCGAACCTCATCTATCTCGCCGAGCGCACCGGCGGGAGCTTCCAGGGCGTCACGCTGAGCGACAAGCAGCGGCAGGAGGCGCTCCGCCGCGCCGACCGGGCGGGCGTCGCCTCGCGGGTCCGCATCGACCTCGCTCATATCGAGGACATCGACCTCGCGCCCGAGTCGCTCGACGCCGTGCTCTTCGTGGGCAGCATCGTGCACATGCACAACCGCGAGCGGATCCACCAGAAGATCGCCGCCGCGCTGCGCCCGGGCGGCAGGCTGCTCATCTCCGACTGCTATTTCCCGGCGCGCGCCCGCGGGGACCGGGAGAGCTCTGCGACGCAGTACATCTTCGTCGAGGCGCTCGGCTATTGCCGCCTGATCTCGCTGGCCGAGGAGCTCGGGATGATCGAGCAGGCCGGCCTCGATGTCCGGCGCGTCGAGGATCTCACGAGCTCGTACGTGCACACGGTCGCCCGGTGGATCGACAACGTGCGCGCGAACCGCGCCCGGATCGACGCCCGCGCGCCCGGCTTCTCGCGGCTGCTCCAGACGTACATGACCGTGGGCCGGCTCTCCTTCGCGCGCCGCACCGCGCTCGAGTACATGATCGTGGCGACGAAGGGCGGCGGCCGCGAGCGCCTCGGCGTCGCGCCCTCGCCCGAGCCGGGGCGCGCGCCGTGAGCGCCGTGAGCCGAGGACTCTCTGCGCGGACGGTCGCGGGCCTGCTCAGGGCGCGGGCCGAGGCGACGCCGGATCGATTCGGGTTCTATCACAAGCAGCAGGGCGAGTTCGTCGGGTGGTCGTGGGCGGAGTACTGGCGCCGCGCGTGCGCGGCGGCGTCGGGCCTGCTCGCGGCGGGGGTGCGCCCGGGTGATCGCGTGCTCCTGCTCGTGACGGACGTGGAGGTGGCGGTGCCGTGCCTCTTCGGCGTCTGGGTGCTCGGCGCGGTGCCGATCCAGGTCGGGGTGCCCTACCGGCTCACGGACGTGGCGGCGTTCCTCGGCGAGCTCCGGCGGACGGCCGACCGCGTCGGCGCGCGCGCGCTCGTCGTCTCGTCCGCGCTGCTCGGCTTCGCGCAGGGTGAAGAGGGGGCGGACGGCCTCCTCCAGCTCGCCGCCGAGCCGCTGCTCGACGCGCCCCTCGCGGGTTCGCTGCCCGATCCGGAGCGCGCGCCCGGGCCCGCGCTCATCCAGCTCACGAGCGGCAGCACCGGGCACCCGCGCGGCGTGGTGATCCCGCACGAGCGGCTGATGCTGCACCTCGACGCGATGAGCCAGCGGCTCCCGGTGCGCGGCGAGGGCGCGGGGGGTGTCTCGTGGCTGCCTCTCCACCATGACATGGGCCTCGTCGGCGGGCTGCTCTTCCCGCTCTTCAACGATTTCCCCGTTCACATGCTCTCGCCGCTCGAGTTCCGGACGCGGCCGTTCTCGTGGCTCGCGGAGATGTCGAGCATCCGGGGCGTCATCTCGCTCGGGCCGCCGAGCGCCTATGCCATCTGCATCGGCCTCGCCCGCCGCGCCGCCGAGGCGGGCCTCGATCTCGGCGCGTGGCGGTGCGCGATGATCGGCGCCGAGCCGATCTCCCCCGCCTTGCTCCGCCGCTTCGCCGAGGCGTTCGCGCCCTGCGGCTTCCGCGTCGAGGCGTTCTTCCCTGTTTACGGGCTGGCCGAAGCGACGGTCGCCGTGACCTTCCCCGACCTCTACGCCGAGCCGCGCGCCCTCACGGTGGATCGCGGCCTCTTGGAGCGCGAGGGCCGCGTCGAGGAGGCCGCGCCTGGCCCCCTCTCGCTGGAGCTCACCGGCGTCGGCAGGCCGATCCCGCACACGGAGATCCGGATCGTGGACGCCCAGCGCAGCCCCGTCCCGGAGCGCACGGTGGGGGAGATCGAGGTGCGCTCGGAGACGGTGATGGAGGGCTATTTCAACGAGCCCGAGGCGACCGCCGAGGCGCTCGTGGGCGGGTGGCTGCGCACGGGCGATCTCGGGTTCATCGACCGCGGGACGCTGTTCGTCACCGGCCGGAAGAAGGAGGTGATCATCAAGGGTGGTCACACGATGATCCCCGCCGTGATCGAGGAGATCGCCTCCCGGGTCGACGGGATCCGGGCCGGGTGCGTCGTCGCGGTCGGGCTGTTCGTCGAGGAGCGCCAGACCGAGTCGGTCTACGTGGTGGCCGAGACGCGCGCCGAGGCGTCCGAGCAAGCCGGCCTCGTGGAGCGCGTGCGGGAGGCGCTGCGGGCGAACGGCGTCACGGTGGACCAGGTTGTCCTGGTTCCGCCGGGCGAGCTGCCCAAGACGACGAGCGGCAAGCTGCGACGCCGGGAGGTCGCCGAGCGGCTGCGCGCGGGTGCGCTCCGCTGAAGAGCGCTCCGGCCCCTTCTCCCCATCATCCGTCACCAACGTGAGTGTGAACGTGAACGTAAACGTTCGGATGTAGGAGGACGCGGCGGGGAACGGCCGATTTCGCGGGCGCTGCAGGGCGGTGCGCGATAGATCCCGGAATCGCTCTCCGGAGCACAACCGAACGGGACCGTCCATGTTGAGCAGCCTGCGAGACCACGAGTCCACCTGTCCCTCCCCGCTTTCGCCCGAGGCGCGCGCGTGGGAGCTGGAGCAGCTCCGGGCGCTCGGCCTCGAGGATGACGACTGGTGCTCGGACGACCAATGCCCCTTCTGTGCCGGGCGGCCCCTGTCCGTGGAGAGCAAACGAGCGAACGGGTGAGCGGCGCCCTCGGTCGGGGCCGGGTCACCGGCGCGAGCGGCCGGTGACCCGCGCGGGGATCACTCTGCGATCTTCCCCTTCACCCACCTGCCCGACTCGGTGAGGTCGTTGTCGTTCCAGTTGCCCATCTGGTTTGCGTTGGGCCTGAGCGCGGAGCACGCCTCGGCCTTGTCGCCAAGCGACCAGTTGGCCCAGCTGATGTTGTGCGCGTCCAGGAAGTCGAGCCAGGTCTGCGACTCGCCGAGGTTGAGCTGGCCGTTGCCGTCGGCGGAGCAGGTCCCCCACTCGGTCACGAAGAGCGCCAGCTTCTTGTTGATGGCCTTCTGGGCCTTGTCGCGCAGCGACGCCTTGTGCGTGTTGGCATAGAAGTGGAGGGTGTACGCCACGTTCTGATCGCTGAGGGGATTGTCCGCGGCGATGTCGACGTCCTGCGACCAGTTCGGCGAGCCGACGATGACCAGGTTGTTCGCGCCCTGGCCGCGGATCTCGGAGATCACCGCCTCGGCGTAGGACTTCACCGCGGGCCAGGTGTTCGTGTTGAGGGGCTCGTTGAACACCTCGAAGATGACGTTGGGCGTGTTCTTGTAGGCCTGCGCCACCTCGCGGAAGTAGTTCTTCGCCAGGTCCAGGTGCTGGTGCGCGTTGTGATCGTGCCAGTCGAGGATGACGTAGATGCCCTTCGCGATCGCCGCGTCGGCGATGGTCTTCGCCTTGGCCTTCTGGGCGCCCGCGTCCTGGAGGTACCCGTCTTCGCCCTCGATGCCCATGGCGGCGCGGACGACGGTCGACTCCCAGTTGTCCGCGAGCGAATTGACGACATTGCCGTTGTAGTAGTTGCTCCACTGGCTCCAGAACAGGCTCATGCCTTTGAGCTGGACCGGGGACCCGTGCTCGCCGACGATGTTGCCGTTCATGACCCGCAGCCGGCCATGACGCTCGACCGGCGTGCCGTCCGTGGGGATCCCCCCGGTGCTCGCGCTCGTCGTGGACGAGGCCGATGTCGTCGCGCTCGCGGAGCTCGTCGAGGCGCTCGAGGTCGTCGCGCTCGCGGAGGTCGTCGAGGCGCTCGAGGTCGTCGCGGAGGTCGTCGAGGCGCTCGAGGTCGTCGCGCTCGCGGAGGGCGCCCCGCCGCCGCCCGAGCCGCCCGCGCCGCCCGCGCCGCCCGCGCCGTCCTCCGTCCCCGCGTCACCGCAGCCGATCAGCACGGTGGCTTGCAGCGCAACCACCGCAAGGCCGAATGACCACTTCGACCTGCCAAGCACACCGCGAAGCAAAACAGTTTTCATCATGTCCTCCAAGAGAAGTATCCGGATGGCGCGGCATTAAAAGGGCAGTTCAGCGCCATGGCAAGCCCTCTGCGTGCCTCTGATCAAGGGATAAAATCCACGCTGTTTGTATGGCAAAATACAGTGTTGGTGCGCGCAGGTGACAGCTGCGGCCGGTGGTCTCCAGCGAGACCGTGAGGCGAAGCCTTCACGGGCGCCGATCTGAGGGAGCTGTGGTGTGCAGGCAACGCAGTCAACAGAAAATTCGCAAAAAATATGCCAGTTGGCGGAGCCCGTGATGCGGACCCTGCTGCGCTGCGTCTCTGGTCTGGGCGCGAGGGCTGTCCCGCGCCGGTCCACGCAGGCTACAGTGCTCCCCTTGGTGGTCGGGTGACCACCCTGGGCAACCGCCTATCCATGCCCAGGGCATCAATATCGCTCAGGAAATTGCGAGCGAGCGCCCCCGGGATGTCAAGCGTCGAGCGCCGCGCCCGGTTCGTCTCGCCGCGCCGTCGAGGCGCTCGTCACGTCGGCACCGGCACTGGCGGCGGCTGGTCGTCCGGCGCGATGCAGGCGGACAGGTCGAACAGCATGAAGAGCAGCGCCTTCTCCTGGGCGGTCAGCTCATGCATCGCCCCGTTGCGGTCTTCACAGCCGCTCGGGAACGGCGCCCCGGCGACGTCGCTCGCCGCAACGTGGATGTCCGTGTACACGAACCTGCCGCACTGCTCTTCTTCCGGCGCGCCGATGGGCGTGTTGAACGTGAAGTATTTGACCCCCGCGGGCGCGTCGAAATCGGTGTTGGCCTCGTTGTAGAGCCACCGCGTCGCGATCTCCTCGTTCACCGAGTCGACCCAGTGCTGCGGATCGTCGATCTCGATCTGCCCGGGCACGGTCGACGCGCCCACGTTGGCGAGCCAGTCCCGGAGCGCCAGGCCCTTCGGGAACGTGGTGTCGACGAGCACGGGGAGCCCGTCGTCGGGATCGCTCTCCTCGTCCCATTCCGCCGTCTCCGGGAACCGCTCCGGCCCGAGCCGGATCCAGGTGTTGTGCCAGTGCGACGCGAACACGCGGCCTCCCGCGGAGGCGTAGTCGAACATCGCTCGCAGCGCGGCCTCCGGCTTGTCGTCCCTGAACTCGGAGCCTTCGCACGACAGGATCACCATGTCGTACCGACGCAGGTCGTCGAGAGAGCCCCAGAACTCCCGCGCGAGGGAGAAGGGGGCGCCGTCGTTCAGGCCGTCTCGATACCTGCTCGTCGCGCTGTCGCCCTCGATGGCGCGCCCGGCGAACAGGTTCACCCGCCCGTCGCCCGCCTCCGGCGTGAACTCCGACGCGTCGATTCCCATCTTGTACAGCAGGCACTCCAGCACGTCCGAGCCGCCGGTCGTCAGCGCGATCTTCGGGAGGTGGCCCTCTGCCCTGCTGCGCGGCAGGCGGACCGTCGTGTCCACGGTCGGGTTGTCGACGCACCCCTCGACCTTCGGCAGCGTGATCTGGCGCCGCCATTTGCCGAGCTGGACGACCAGCGGGATATCCACCCCGACGGGCACGTTCTCCAGCACGAAGCGCCCGTTCGTGTCCGTCAGCGCGGTCGCGATCGGATCGCCGGAGAGCGTCACATTGCACCGATCGCAGCTCGCCCCGTCGGTGATGGGCTCAAGCTCCCTGTTCGGGACGTACACCGTGACGTTGTACAGCGGGAGTTTGCCCGCGGGCTCGTACACGGTGCCGCTCACGGTGGTCGTGCCGCCGCCTGGACAGGCGATCTGCTGGCACTCGAGCCCTTCGCACCCGCCGCTCGTGACCCCCGACCCGCCGCTCCCCGCCAGGAAGGGGATTCCCCCGGAGCCGCCACCCCCCGCGCTCTGGTCGGCTCCGCCGCCGGACGTGGCGCCGATCGTCCCGCCGGAATCGCCGCAGGAGCATCCGCCAGCGACAGCCGGCGCCATGGCCGCCGCGGCCAGGAGCCATCGGGCGCTGCCGTGCACTATCCCCATTTGATCCTCCAGGCGCAGAGAGGCGAGTGTGCCCTGCTCCGCCCATTCCCAGAGTAATCGAACCGCGGGGATACGGGAAGGGACAACCCTGCAAGGATGCGAGCCAGAACACGCTCTTGCGTGTGTTGACGGAAGCTTTCCTCTCCGTCTGCGCCGCCGGGGGCGGCGCGGGGCAGTCGGTGTCATTCGCTCGGTTTCGCTCGGTTTCGCTCTGCCTCGCTAGGTTTCCGTGCGATCGAGCGGACCGTGAGGAGATAGGCGACAGCGGCGCCAACCTTCGTTCCGCGTACCACCGCGCCCCGCGCCCGAGACCGCGAGACCGCGAGACCGCGAGACCGCGCCTGCGCGGCCGTGTTCCGTCATGGCGAGGTGCCCCTCGGCAGAGTAGGATGCGGCGCTTTGCAATCGGTCCTACCTGCACCCGCTCTCCCTCGCCCTCGTTTGCTGGAGATCACCTGGCCCATCTTCAGCGAGAACCTGCTGCACATGCTCGTCGGCGTGTTCGGCGTATGGCTGGTCAGCCGCCTGTCGGACGAGGCCGCCGCCGCGTACGGGCTGTCCAACCAGATCATGTTGACCTTCATGATCACCTTTCGCTTCGTCAGCGTCGGCGCGAGCGTGGTGGTCACCCAGTATCTCGGCGCGCGGGACCGCGCCGGGGCGGAGCATGTCGCGCGGGCGTCGCTCGCGGCCAATCTCTGGCTCGGCGTCTTCAGCTTCGTCGTCATCGCGATCGGCGCGAGGCCGCTGCTCGAGCTGATGCGCCTGCCGCCTTCCCTGTTCCCGATCGCGGAGCCTTATCTGATCGCCGTCGGCGTGATGCTGGCGTTCGACGCGGTGAATTTCTCGATGGGCTCGGTGCTGCGCGCGCACACCTACACCCGCGACACGCTGCGCCTCATCGTCGTCATGTACGTCGTGCAGCTCGCGCTCAGCCTGCCGCTCATGTTCGGTGTCGCCGGGGCTCCGGGGCTCGGCATGATGGGGCTCGCGGTCGCCGCGGTGGTCGGGCGCGCTCTCTCGTTCTGGATGCACCGGCAGCTGTGGATCTCGCGCCTCGGCATCCGCCCGACGTTCGAGGATTTCTGGCGCATTCGCCCCGACCGCCTCCGCGAGATGCTGCACATCGGCCTGCCGGGGGCGGGCGAGAACGTGGTCTATCGCATCAGCTTCATGATCATCCTCGCGATGGTCGCCAACATGGGGCAGACGGCGCTCACCACCCATACGTACACGATGCAGATCATGCACTTCCTGCTGCTGTTCGGCATGGCGATCGGCTTCGGGACCGAGATCGTCGTCGGACACCACATCGGCGCCGGCGATCTTCAGGGCGCCGATCGCCTGGTGCGCAGCGGCCTGGCGATCGGGTTCTGTGTGTGCGTGAGCCTGGTGGTCGCCACCGCGCTGCTCGGCCCCCACCTGCTCGGCCTCTTCTCGCGCGATCCCGAGGTGATCGCCACCGGTTCCCGGCTGCTCTGGCTGACCCTCCTCGTCGAGCCGGGCCGCACGCTCAACCTGGTCGTCATCAACGGGCTCCGCGCCACCGGCGACGCCCGCTTCCCTGTCGGGTTCGGCGTCTTCTCGATGTTCGCCGTGGCCGTCGGGCTGTCCTGGCTGCTCGGCGTCCACCTCGGCTGGGGGCTCGCCGGCGTCTGGGTCGCCTACGCCGCCGACGAGTGGGTCCGCGGGCTGGTCATGGCCGCGCGCTGGCATTTCCAGGGCTGGGTGCCCCACGCGCGGCGCACCTTCCGCCGGGTGCGGCTGAGCAGCCGCCCCGCGTGAGCGCTCGCGCTTGCGCTCGCCGAACAACCGCCCCGAGCAAGGGTGAGGCGCCGCCCGGCGGAAGCCGGCCGGGGAGGCCGGGCGCCGCTCATCCCGCGGGCGCGCCCACCTTCTCGGTGACGGCCATGCACAGCGCGGCCACGCCGCGCCGCGGGACGGTCACGAGCTTCTCGCGGAAGCTGGCGCGCTGATCGGTGTAGAGCTTCGACACCTTGTGGGAGAGGATCGTCGAGCTCCAGACCGCGACCACGTCCGCCCAGCGGAGATCGGCGTCGGCCTTCGCCGCATTGCGGTGACCCTCTCCGTCCACGATGCGGATCTCGACCTCGCCCGCGAGCAGCTGCCGCAGGTCCTCGGACGTGCCTGGCCCGCCGCCGACCACGAGCAGCCTCCGCAGCCCGCGCGCGTGGAACGCGCCGATCATCGCGAGCGCTGCCCGCTTGTTCGCCGAGCTGCCGCACAGGTCGCAGACGGCATCGGCGCCGACCTCGACCACGCGGAGCCCGGCCTTCGGCGGCAGCTTCGCGCACTCGGCGCAGCGGCGCTCGACCCGCTCCTCCGCCGGCGCCGACGGCGGGGAGCGACCGAGCGCCTGCTGCGCCCGGCCCGCGAGCTCCGCCGGGAGGAAGTCCGCGGGGTGGCGGAGCTCCGTCGCTGGCGCATGCTCCGCGAGCCAGAGGAGCAGATCGGTTTCTGAAATATTCAGAGATTTTGCGAGGTTGCGCACACGGACGGATCGCGCCATTGCGACGCGACTGTGACATGTGCAGCACCGCTGCGCCCTTTTCTATCGCAGGGTGGCGGCTTCGGGCTGGCCCCGATGTGACCCGGCATGCCCGGCTCGCTCAGTCGAGGGCGGCGGCGCGGCGCAGCCCGTGGCGCTGGAGGAGGCGGTGGAGGTACATCCGGTCGAGCCCTGCTTTGCGCGCGGCGCGGCTCACGTTGCCGTTCGACCACGCCAGCAGGGCGGCGAGGTAGCGCCGCTCGAACTGGTCGATGATCGCGTCCTTCGCCTCCTTGAAGGGCATCTCGATGTTCGCGGCGGGCTCCTCGGGCGCGGCGCCCGGCGGCGCGGCGCCCGGCGGCGCGGGGCTGCGCTCGGGCGGCGCCGCCCCCATGGCGGCGCCCTCGCCGAGCACGACGCGGCGCTCGACGTAGTTCCTCAGCTCTCGCACGTTGCCGGGCCAGTCGTAACGCTTCATGTCCTCGATGACCTCGGGGGAGAAGAGGTGCACCTTGTCGACGGCGCCGAGCTCGTTCAGGAAGCAGTGGACGAGGAGGCCGATGTCCTCCTTGCGCTCCCGCAGCGGCGGGACGCGCACGGTGAGCACCGAGAGGCGGTAATAGAGGTCCTCGCGGAACCTGCCGCTGTTCACCTCGCGCTCCAGGCGCCGGTTCGTGGCGGCGATCACCCGGATATCGACCTTGCGCACCCGGCTCTCGCCGAGCCTGCGCACCTCGCGCGAGGCGAGGGCGCGGAGGAGCTTCGGCTGCATCTCCAGCGGCAGCTCGCCGATCTCGTCGAGGAAGACGGTGCCGCCGTCGGCCTCCTCGAAGGCGCCGGCGCGGTCGCGCGTGGCGCCCGTGAAGGAGCCGCGCACGTGGCCGAACAGCTCGCTCTCGATGAGGCTCGGCGAGATGGCACCGCAGTCGACGATGACGAGCGGCTTGTCGGCGCGGGCGCCGCGCTGGACGAGCTCGGTGGCGATGACCTCCTTGCCCGTGCCGTTCTCGCCCTCGATCAGCACGTCGGGCGCGCTCTTCGCCACGCGATCGAGGACGGGGAAGAGGCGCCGCATGGGGACCGACACGCCCTGGAGCGCCCCGAAGCTGACCGCGCGCGCGAGCTCGGTCTCGGCGACGGCGTCGGCGTCGCGGATGCGCACGACCGACTCGCCGAGCTCGATGCGGCACTCCGGCAGGATGGCGTCGGCGTCCCGCACGCGGACGCCGGCGATGGTCGTCCCGTTGAGCGAGCCGACGTCCGTCAGCCGGAACGTGGACTTCACGCGCTCGAGGATGCAGTGGAAGCGGGAGACGGCGCGGTCGGCGAGCACCAGGTCGTTGCTCGGGTGGGAGCCGATGCGGATGAAATCGCCGTCGAGCACCATGACCCGGCTCGCGGGCTTGCCCGCCTCGCGCTCGACGCACAGCTCGATCCGGGGCACCGCGAGCACCTCGCCCTTCGCCATGCGGGGCTCCGTGGAGGCCGCGAGGCTCGGCGGGCCGGGGTCGTCGGGCGTGGCGGGGGGGCGCGGCATGCGCGCCATCTTACGCGTGGGCCTGTGCTCGTCCAGAGGCGGCCCTGCCGGCGGCTCAGGGCGAGAGATCGCCGCCCGCCGGCTTGAGCCACACGACGGTGGCCCCCCACCCGCCGCGGGAGGCCGGGGCGTCGCGGAAGCCGTCCACGGCCGGGTGGCGCGAGAGGACGGCCCGGACGACGCGGCGCTGCACGCCCTTGCCGCGGCCGTGGATGACGCGCACCTCGCGGAACCCGCGCAGCTGCGCCTCGTGCAGGTACTCCTCGACCACGGAGGCGACGTCGCGCGGGGCGAACGTGTGCAGATCGATCGCGTCCTCGATCGGCATGACCACGACGTCGTCGCCGCCGGGCGGCTCGGGCGCTCCGTCGGGGGGCCCGGCCCCGGGCGCGTCGAGCCCCGCGAGATCGGGGGGCGCGGGCGCGCGGGGCGAGAGCGCGCGGTCGAGCCATTCGCGGAGCCGGCGGAGCATCCGCGCGGTGTAGCCGAGCCGGCGGCGCCCGCCACCGCGCGCGGCCCCGTTCAGCGCGCCGGCGCTCTTATGGCATCTGTGGTCGGGTGTTGCGTCGTCCGAGCAGCCGTTGATGGAAAAGCCCGCCGTGAGGAACGCAAGCCCCAAAGCCGCATGTGCAAAGTGTGAGAGTGCGGCGGCGGGACGCTGGCTGGCTCGGATTGACTCGCACGCACCGGGCTGCCATCGTCTCACGCGGGAACGCCGCTGCCCGCTCGATACGTGGCCGAAGGCGGCGCTGGTCATCGCGGCGACGCTCCCGTCTTGCAAGAGCACGTCGCTCCGCGGAAGCCATCGTGTCCGGCTGCCTCGAACCGCTCTGCGCGCACCGGAGCGCCCCTGCGCTATGCTGCGCCGGCCCGTGCCGCCGCTGAACCCACGCTCCGACCGCAAGCGCGTCCTCGCGTTGCTCAAACGCCATGGGTGGAACGCGACCTCGTTCCAGACGCTGGAGTCCGACTTTCGGTATTGGTTCCATGACGACGACGCCTGCGTGGCCTATGTCGACACCGGCGGCGCGTGGGTTGCCGCCGGCGCGCCGATCGCGGCGGCCGAGCGGTTGGCCGAGGTCGCGCAGGCGTTCGTGGAGGCGGCCGCGACGGCGGGGCGGCGGGCGTGCCTCTTCGGCGCGGAGGCGCGGTTCTCCGAGCGGGTCCCGTGGAGCTCGATGCTCATCGGGGAGCAGCCGGTGTGGGATCCATCGCGCTGGGGCGATGTCCTCCGGTCGAGCCGGAGGCTGCGCGAGCAGCTCCGGCGCGCGCGCGCGAAGGGCGTGGTCGCGCGCGCGGTGAGCCCCGGCGAGCTCGAGGACGCCGGGAGCCCGCTGCGGCGTGAGGTGGAGCGTCTCATGGCGCGCTGGGCCTCCTCGCGGCCGATGGCGCCCATGGGCTTTCTCGTGCAGCTCGAGCCGTTCTCGTTCGCCCGCGAGCGGCGCTACGTCGTGGCGGAGGCCGGGCGCGCCGTGGTCGGCTTCCTCGCGGCGGTGCCGGTGTACGCGCGGTGCGGCCTCTTCCTGGAGGACCTGCTGCGCGACCCGTCCGCGCCGAACGGCACCACGGAGCTGCTCGTGGATCAGGCGATGCGCACCGCCGCGGCGGAGGAGGAGTGCCTCTATGTCACGCTCGGCCTCGCGCCGCTCGCCGGGCCTGTGCGGCGTGGGCTGCGCGCGGCGCAGCGGCTCGGGGCTCGCCTCTACGACTTCCAGGGTCTTTATGCGTTCAAGGCGAAGCTGCGGCCCGACGGCTGGGTCCCGATCTACTTGGTGTACCCGCCCGGCGGCCGCGGGCTCGTGGCCATCTATGACACGCTCGCGGCGTTCGCGCGCGGGGGGCTCCTGCGCTTCGGGCTCGCGACGCTGCTGCGCGGGCCGGCCGTGGTGTTCGAGGTGCTCGGCTGGCTGATCATCCCGTGGACCGCGCTGCTCGCGCTCGCGCCCGCGGCGCGCTGGTCCCCGTCACCCGCCGTGAAATGGGGGTGGGTGGTGTTCGACGTGTGCCTCGCGCCGGCCATGCTGCGGCTGAGCGGCGGCACGGACAGACGCTCTCGCTGGTGCTGGCTGCGCTGGTGACCTACGACGCGGCGTTGACGCTGGCGCAAGCGTTGTTGTTCAACCTGCCGCGGGCGCGGGGGGCGTTCGAACTCGCGGTCGTGGGGGTGGCGGTCGCGGCGCCGGCGGTCGCTGCAGTGCTGTTGTGGAGCGCACGGATGCACAGGCCGGAGCGGCTCGTCCGGGCGGCGCGTCGGGAGGAGCTGGCGAGAGGAGCCGCGGCGCCGAGCCAGGCGGGCGTTTCGTTCGCCGAGGGTGAAGAGCGGCGGTGAACCGGAGCGATCCGGCGTCGACATCTACTCATTCCAGATCATCCCAGAGGAAGGGCACTTCGGGAAGAAACGCGAAGCTCAGGATGAAATGATGGCAGGGGTGCGTGAGGCGCTGCAAGCTCTCGTAGACATACAGCCGCCCAATCCGCACGCTCGTCGCTCTCCCGCCACGCCCGAACTCGCTCCGCCTATTGGGCTTCTGTCGCCGTTGTCCTCGTCATGCGTGCCCTCATGCGCCGGACGCGGCGGCCCGGGAGCAACGGCGCTTCATGCAGCGCTCACAGCTATCGGGAGCGCCAACAGGGGGGCATGGCGACCGGGACGTGCTCAAATGCGCGATTTCGCACAAAAATCAGTTCGAGAATAGCTGAAGCTTGCCTTCGTCAGCCAGCGTCGCTTAAATGGATCGCTGGGTATGGCACCAGCGGAATTAAGCCGAGCCGGCAAAGATCCGGCGCTCGATGAACTGCGCGAGATCTATGTTAGGGGAGACGTTGTCCTATTTGTCGGCGCAGGGATGTCGATCGCTGCGGGGCTACCGTCCCGAAAGCGACTGATTGCCGATCTCGTTGAGCGCGCTCGATGTCGCGGCGTGGAGGAGGCCGCGCTTGCCGAAATCTCCGAACTTGCTCGAAAATGTGAGCTCGTCGATGCGCTGTCAGCAGCTAAGGTGTGCCTTGGTCCTGCTGAGTTCGGGCTCGCAATTGAGCGAGCTTTCGATGAGCAGCATATCGACCGGCTCCCACCGCTGGCCCACGCCATCGGCGCACTCCGTCCCCGTCTTCGCGCTGCGCTAACCACGAATCTCGACTGCCTTCTCGAGCAAGCCTTTCTAGGCGCTTGGCCAGCAGTCGCCCGCGCCACGCCGGATCTTGCCCGGCGGCGGCGCATCATTATCAAAGTCCATGGAACGCTCGTGGAGCGTTCAACATGGGTTTTGACCCGAGAGGAGTACGAGCGCGCCATGCACGCCGACGAGCGACTCAGGCAGGCGTTGGCGGCCCTCTTCAATGCGACGACGCTGGTCTTCGTGGGATATCAGCTCGATGACGACGAATTCGATGCGATCCTCAACCGCATCCATGCGATTGTGAGCGAGCAGCCGTCAAGGCATTTTGCGATAGTGCCCGCCGACGAAGTGCGGCCCTATCGCCGCACGATGTTAGAAAATGCCGGTGTTCGCCTGATTGCCTACAACAACGCGGACGGCGAACACCGTGAGCTGGTGAGAATCCTCTGGGAACTCTCGGGTACCGCTGGCCACACAGACGAGCACGCAGAACCCAGCCACGATGCAGAGGACGCGCCGTGTCCATTTCCGGGCCTCAGGTTCTTCGATCAGGACCACGCTCGGTTCTTTCTAGGCCGTGATTACGAGATCTCCGAAGCTACGCAAAAGCTCGGCGACACACTCGACGGTTACCGACGCTGGCTTCAGATTGAGGGGCCCACCGGGGCCGGAAAATCCTCGCTAGCGAGAGCGGGTCTCGTCCCTGCGATTGTGGAGAAGGGCTGGATCGCGAACGCGCCGGGAACCTGGCGGGTTGCGGTTTGTCGGCCGGGGCAGGATCCGGTGTCGTCGCTAGCCCACGCCGTCTACAATGCGCTGCGGGATCACCTGCCGCTTGACGTCTGGTCGCTTGACCGGCTCGTTAATGATTTTCGTGGCTCGGGGACTGCCCTTTCCAACTTCGTTCGTGAGAATCTGCCGAAGGGCCAAGGAATCTTGCTCGTCGTGGATCAGCTTGAAGAGGCGTTCACAATTGCTCCGCCTGAGCCCCGCGCGCAGTTCGATTCATTGCTCGCTATGGCTATCCAGGATACTGACGGGGCACTCTATCTCGTTACTACGATTCGTAGCGATTTCATGGGACGTTTTCGAGACCTTCCAGGGATGGAGTCGATTCTTAACGCCAGCGCAGCCCGCTATCACCTCAAGACGATGCAGCGGCCCGGGCTACGCGTGGCCATCGAGAAGCCGGCAAGACTCTCAGGTCTAGAGTGGGAATCAGGGCTCGTGGAGCGAATCCTTGACGATGCGTCGAAAACCGAGGGCAATTTGCCTCTGGTCGCGCACGTCCTCCAGGCAGTTTGGGCCAAGCGGCGAGGCAAGCTCCTGCTGCACGCGACGTATGACGAGCTTGGCGGGCTCGCGGGCGCACTGACAAGCAGCGCGGATGCGGTCTTGGATGGACTTGGTAAAGAAGGACGAGAGCGGGCGCGAAAAATATTGCTTCGGCTGGTGAAGAGCGAACGTGGCGCAGAAGACACCCGGCAGACGGTAACTCGCAAAAACGTGCTTATTGCCGCGGGCGGGGACGAACTGGCCGAACGTGTGCTCGCGAGGCTATCCGGCGGGCGAGTCTCAAGCCAGCCAGAGGAAGCGGAAGTGCCTGTGCGTCTAGTGGTGGTGAGTGGGACGGACGCGCCGGAGGCCGAGGATGCCGTCGATCTGGTTCATGAAGCCTTGATTCGGCGATGGGAGACACTGAAGAAATGGATCGAGGAGCACCGCAAGGCGCTAGAGAGCAGGGATGATCTCGAGGCTGCGGCAAATCGGTGGATATCAGCAGGTTCACCCCCAGACGGGCTCCCTAGCGGTGGTCAGCTTGCGTATTTCAAGGGGGCAGTTGACGCTGATGCGCGTGCCCAGGATTTTCTGAAATCGGCCGTCGCGCAGGAACGACGTCGGCGCCTGATGGATCGGTCGATGCTCACGGGTGCAATTGTAGGCGCGGCCGTGGCCACCATCGCGGCTGCATTTGCCATGAAACAACGAAACGAGTCGATTGCTCAGCGGACACTGGCGGAGCAACGGCTTTCTGATACCGTAGAAACGGTTGAAAATTGGGCTGATATGTTGGTTGCTGGGTTGCGGCCATACCCAGCAAACGACGCCATGGTCGAGCGCATACTGAAAAATACATCAGATTTGAATGGGGCGCTTCGGTCAGAGTCAGCGGGCGACCCGGCCGCATGGCGGTTCAGGGCGATATTGCACATGTTTCGTGGCAACAGAGCGTATGCGCGTCAAGATTATGAGCTGGCGCGCATGGAGTTTGCTGCGGGGTTAAATACGGTTCTTCAGATACGGGAGTCGAATCGCACGCGGTCGGATAATGATTCTATAGCATCTGCTTACGTTCGGCTTGGTAATGCCACGGAGCGGTTGGGCGATTTTGGGAGCGCAGCGTCGCACTACGAGAGGGGCCGGGAGATGCTTGGGCCAGTCGGCGACGCTGGTTCACTCGACGAAATGCGCCTGGATATGTTGGTTGAAATCTGTTGGGGGCTTGGAAATGTGGCGGCCGGGCTTGGGCGTGAGGATGATGCGCGGTTAAGTTACTTGGAGGGGTTGAAACTGGCTGGTATTGAGGTTAACAAATTTCCGAATCCGACGTCGCAGTCGAATCTGATCGGTTCTCATCTGCTGCTTCTCAAGCTTGGTAAGGATGCGGGGGATGAGGCGTTGTTTCGAGAGCACATTGAGGAGCTTTGGCGCATTTACGATCGTCGGGACAGTGAGGGGCATCTTTACGACCACGGTAATGTGTCTCATCTCAAGAGGATTCTTGATGCGTTTGACTGAGTGTGCAGTTGTGGGTTGTTGCTAGGACGACAAACATCTTGAAGATCGTCTAGTTCCGATAGGTTATCACTACTGCGGGAAGTTGCCCCGGATCGGCAGAAAAGCCGCCATGGCGCCAAGGTCGCCAAGGGGAGAAGAGGAAGTGCCGTCCCGGCATTCCCCCCTCCCATTTCCCTGGTTTCTTGGCGCCCTTGGCGTCATGGCGGTTCGCTTCCCCCTCCGACTTCCCGCAGTCGTGTTATGCCGCCTCCTGGATGAGCCGCTGGGCGGCCTCGAGATTCTGGATGGCGGCTGCGCGCCGGAGGTCGAACAGGTTTCTCCTGGCGCCGATGTAGCGCGCCCTGTGTCCTTTCCGCGCCGCGATGTGGGCGAGCGCATGCTCCACAGCCGTGCGCTGCCGGAGCACGGCGCGTCCTGGCCCGGTCTGCTGCAGCTTCCGGAACTTGCGCTGCAGCGCTTCGTCCTCGGCGATGGACACGGTTCGGCCTCGTCCCGACGCGGCTTGGGTGCATTGGGATGTAGCCGCTCCGCAGACCGCGTTTTCCCCCTGGCCAGATTCGGTTGCACGCTACGCGACGCCAGATGAGGGCCGTGCGCTCGCCGAGCGAAGAGGAGCGAGCTATGCCAGGGAGCAGGGAGCTGGTGCAGCTGCGTGCAGAGCTGTCGAGGTATCGAGAGCAGAAGAGCCGTGGGAAGTACCCGAGCGAGCTGCGGGAGCGAGCCGAGGCGTACGCCAAGGCGCGCTCCCGCTCGGGGGCGACGCCGACCGAGATCGCCACGGAGCTCGGTGTCCACAAGATGACTGCCGACCGATGGGTGGCTGACGGTGAGCGCGCAGACGAGGGGGCGTTGCCAAGAGCCCCCAGAGCGGCTCTTGTAATTGACGTCGCATTCGTCGGCGAAACGCCGCTCGCGCATCGCTGTCGGCCCGTTCGTGCCCCGTGGGCGCGAAATCCAGGTTCAGTCGATGCGGAGGGGGAGGCGGTCATCGCCGTCGAGGACCGCGTGGTAGCGAGCGAGAGCGTCGTCGAGCCGATCGAGGTGGTGGAGCACGATGTCGGCGGCGTAGAGGCGAGGGCAGAGCGGATCCGGGTCGCCCGGGGGTAGCCGACCCCGGACTACCCGACTAGCATCGTTTCTACCCCCCTTGCCGGCGCGTGTGTAAAACAAGACGGATCCGCGCGGATGCCCGCCGCGCTGGAGGAGCGGCGACAGGCCCCGTGGCCGGTCAATTCTTGCAGCAGAGCGCGCCGGCCGTGGTGTTGCCCGCGCAGCCGCCGAAGTAGCGGTTCTTGGTGCTGTCGCCGTGGCCGCAGTTGACCCAGTTGCACTTGTTCCCCTCGGGGTCGACGCCGTCGGGGGAGCACACGCGCATGGGGGTAGTGGCGCCGCAGCTCATGCCGGTCGGCGCCGCGGAGCAGCTCCCCGAGCCCACGCCGGTGTACTTGAGGTTGTCGTCGGTCCAGTAGTGGTGCTTCGGCGCCTCGGCGTTCGTGGAGCCGTAGCCGTTCTTCTCGACGAACTCCGCGGCGCTGCACACGTGATAGCCGGTCTTGCACAGGTCCGCGCGGTCGGGGTAGGTCACGCTGCCGGCGCAGCCGAACATCTCGTCGTCCCAGAAGCGCTGCACCCCCGTGACGAGGTCCGGGTCGTCCTTGCACCCGCCCGTGGTCCGCGCGTAGGCGGGCTGGCTCGCCATCCAGGTGACGACGTTCTCGTTGGCCGTCCCCGCGTCCGGGCCGCCGTTCGCGAACGAGAGATAGGCGATGTCGAGCTCGGGGTAGACGCAGATCTTGGACCGCATGCCCGTGATCGAGCCTGAGTGGCACAGGCCGGTATACTGGATGCCGCCGCTCGTCCAGCGGGGGCCTGAGCTCCATCCGTAGTTGTAGCTCGAGAAGTCCAGCGCGTGGACGCTCGTGAAGGCAGGCGAGGTGTCGCGCATGTGGGCGATGGCGTAGCGGGCCCAGTCGAGGATGTTGAAGGCGAACCCGCCCGAGCCGGGCGCGACGGCCCAGGGGTCCACGTCCGGATCGAGCACCGAGTGGGGCGTCCCCGCCTCGTTGTGGCCCCAGACGAACTTCCCGGCGGCCAGATAGGGGTGCGTGGGGTTGAAGAAATACGGATTCCAGTAGGCCCTCTGCGCCGCGGTGCCGTTGATCGAGCCGCTCTGCGCGAGGAAGAACGCCTGGGAGGTCTGGTAGGTGGCCCCGAAGCCGTGCGCGTCGATGAGCTTCTCTCTGGCGTAGTCGATGAACGCCATGCCGGCCCACTGGTCGATGACCGCCTGCGCGATGGTGAAGTTCGCGTTTTCGTAGCGGTACACCCCGATGGTGTCGCTGCAGTCGGCGAGGAGCCCCGTGGCGTTCCCGCCGACGGGGATGGAAGGCCCCCTCACGTACTCCTTCAGCACCTGCTGGTGCGTCTTGCTCTTCCAGCCGGCGCTGTAATCGGGGTGGCTGTACAGCTGGTTGTCGACCGTGGTGTCGCCCACCTCGTAGCTGCAGGCGATGCCAGAGCGGTGCGCGACGAGCTGCCGCAGCGTCACGCTCTTGCGCGCGGCGGGCTTGATGTACTCCTTGCCCGGCTCGGTGGCCCAGGGGAGCGCCTCGGCGAGCGTGGTGTCCCAGTCGAGGGCGGGGCTCTCTTCGATGAGGATCGAGAGCAGCGTGGCGGTCATGCTCTTGGTGTTGGAGCCGATGTTGAAGATCATGTCTTCGGTCATCGGGGTCTGCTCCGGGAGCTTCGCGAAGCCGGCCGCCCCGAGCGCGACGATGTGCTTGCCCTTGACGACCGCGGCGATCATGCCCGGCGTGAGCGCGCCCGGGGCCGGGTAGCCCGTGTAGTCATCGAGCTTCCAGGCGAGGTCGTCGTGCGCCGCGTTCACGAGAGGCGGCGGGGTCGCGGCGATGAAATCGAGGCGGTCCGAGGACGCCTGGACGCGCTCCTCGGAGGCCGTTTGCTCGATCTCCGGCTGGGGGTCTGCGCACCCCACGAGCGAGGGGGCGACGCCAAAGCACGCTGCGATCCATCGATTGAGCTTCATGGGTTCTTCCTTCGTTCTGGGCAGGGCGGAGGATGCGCTTCAGCGGCGCTCCTGCCGGAGCGCGCGCGACAGCGCGGCTCCTCGGGGCTCCTCGGGGCTCCTCGGGGCTCCTCGGGGCTCCTCGGGGCTCCTCGGGGCTCCTCGGGGCGTTTGCAACCGAGAGGCCACTCCGCTCAAGGCCGGGATCGCGGGGCTCCGAGGGGCGCTGTCACGCGGCCATGACGGCCGGCTGTCACGCGGTCATGACACCGCAACGCCGCCGCACCACCGCGTGGGGGGCTCTGGCGGCGAGCGGCGCGCGCGGCTCAGCGCGGCATCACGCTTGCCGCGTCAGCTCATCCACACCACGTCCACGGCGCGGCGGGCGATGCCGCACGCTGTGGCGTGAAGGAGGTCCCTTTGAATACGTTGTTGAACCAGCGTCGCTCTTCCAGGCCGCGGCGCCGAGGCGGGTGAGGGGTGCCGAGCAGCTCAGCGCCCGCTCGCGTGCGCGATGGTCTCGATCATGCGCGGGATGGCCACGGAGATGAGGATCCCCAGGTTCGCCCGCTTGTTGTCCACCAGCATGCCCTGGAGCAGCGTCCCGTGGTTGAGCACCACCACGGTGTGGTTGCCCGCCATGTCGAGCAGGTAATATCGCCCCAGCGGAGGGAAGTTCGAGTCGCGCAGCGAGCTGTCCAGCTCCTCGGTGATGCGCGTGAAGAGGGCCACCGCCACCGGCTGCTGGTTGAAGCCGGCGAGCGACAGGCCCGCCGAGCGCTCCCAGATGTCGGTGGCCAGCAGCCCGTCGCGGAGGATGTTGCGGAGATCATGGACTGCGGCCTCGAGGACTTTGGTGTCGATCATCGTGCTTCCGTCGCTCCTGGGCGCGCGCGCCCGCATTGAAAACCCGGATGTACTACAGCCCGCGCAATGTCGTCGCGAGCGCCTCTTTCAGCTGCTCGAACGACCGCGTGGAGAGAGCCTCGTCGCCCACGGTGCCGAGGCAGAAGCCGCCGCGCGCCGTGCGCGCCTCGACCCAGGACATCATCTGCGCGCCCAGCCAGAGCGCGCCCGCCGTGGCGTCGATGCCGGGGATGGAGCGGACGCCGACCAGCGCCGAGAGCAGCGGCCCCACGAGGGACACGTGCGCCTCGGAGATGCCGTGCGCCGCCAGCGTGAGGCCGTTGTCGTCGGCCACGAAGGCGCCCACGCACGGGTGGTGATCGAGCGTCCAGGCGACGAGCACGTCGAGCCGATCGGCCGGGTTGTCGGAGGTCTGAACGAGGCGCGGCACCTCCTTCACCTGCTTCACCTCCTTGGGCGCGGCCTTCGCCGGCACGGGCGCCGCCTTCCCCGGCGCGCCGGCGCGCGCTGCCCCCATAGCGGTCACGAGCGTCGCGGACTCTCGCGACCGCGGCACGCTCACCCGCTCGAGCAGCGAGGTCACCCGCTGCGCGTCAGTCCACGAGACGGATCGGACCGTCATCCTCGCCTCCTGCGTTGGAGCCCAGGCGCTCCTCGATCTCGGCCACCAGCTTGTCGAACACCGCGGAGACCGCCGGAGGGCGGCGGCTGAGCAGGCCGAGCGGCACGCCTGCGCGGCTCGCCTGGAGGAACGTGCTGTCGCGCGGGACCGCGGTGTCGAAGACCTGATCGCGGTAGAGGGACCACAGCTCCTCCAGCGAGGCCAGGAGCACCGGATCGCGGAACGAGCTCATGGTGCCGACCACGCCGAGCAGGGAGCAGGCGGAGCCGATGTCGCGGAGCCGCGCCAGGAGCTCGAGCAGCCGGGGCATGGCCCGCAGCGCGAGCGGCTCGCACTGCGCGACGGCGATGACGCTGTCCACCTCTTCCAGCGCGATGCGCGACATCCCGCCGAGCCCCGCCGGCGTGTCGAAGAGGACGAGGTCGAAGTCGCGCTGGCTGTGCTCCAGGATGCGCCCCACGATGTTGGCCTCGCGCGCGTTGATGGCGAAGCGATCCTCGTCGAGCGCGTCGACGGGGCCCATGGGCAAGAGGCAGAGCTCCGGGAGCCGGGTCTTCACCAGACCCTCGAGCGGGGGGCCGCCTCGCGCGAGGTTCGCGGCCAGGCCGGGCCGGTCGCTGACGCCGTCGAGCGACATGCCGATGGCGCCCTGCAGATCCGTGTCGACGAGCAGGGTCCGCGCGCCTCGGCGCGCGAAGGCGAAGGCGCAGTTGAGCGCCACGGTGGTCTTTCCGACTCCGCCCTTGAGGCTGGCGAATGCGATGGATCGGGTCATCTTGGGTATCCGAGCTTGCGTAGCTGTTCCAGGTTAGCGCGCACGAGGCTGGATGCGGGGTCGAGCGCCGAGAGGTCGATGAGGACGCAGGCCGCCTCGCTGTAGCTGCGTTCCATCAAGAGGCGCCGCGCGTCGGCGTTGAGCTGCTTGATGCGGGCCGCGCGCTGCTCCGGCGAGATGAGCGCGATCTCGATCCGCCTCGACGAGATCGGCGGCGGCGCCTCCACGCTGCCCTCGTCGATCCGGCGCAGCGAGTCGAGCACCAGCTCCGCCAGATCCTTGAAGATGGTGCGCTCCTTCGTCGAGCCGACGGCCGGGGTGACGCGCACCCGCATCTCGGGGCGGATGAGCCGCGCGAACGCCTCCTCGCCCACGCCGAGGCCGTCGAACGCCGTCCATACCTGGCCGCGCCGCACCTCGATCAGACCCACGTCGGCGCTCGCGTCGCTGACCACGAGGACGTGCGACTCGCCGGACATGCAGATCATCTGCAAGAAGTCGACGGGCACGAAGTTCATCCCGATCGGCGCCGACTGGGCGCCCGCGGCGTGCGCCATGAGGATGAGCGTCTCCTCGGCGATGGGCCACGTCACCCGCGTGGTGCCCGCCGCTCCCGGGACCTCCACGCCATCGTTGACGGCGAGCACCAGCCGCGCCGTGCGGCGGAGGAGCTGCGCGACGGCGTCCTCCGGCCCACCCGGGAGCGACGGCGCATAGATGATCAGCTCCGCGCTCTGCACGCCGTCGAGGGCTTGATCGAGCTCCTCCCAGGTCGCGGCGCCGAGGGCGCTCACCGGCGCCTGCCCGGCGATGACGCGGATGCACCGCATGCGCTCGCGCAGATCGGGAACAGCGACCACGACGATGGCCATCAGCCTCCGGTGTCGCGCCGCACTCGGCGCAGCATGACCGACGACGCCGTATCGTTCGGGCGCATGCGCGCGCACGCCTCGAACGCCTCGACCGCAGCGTCGTAGCGGCGCTGCACGAACGCGGCGGTGCCGCGGGCGAACGCCTCGCGGTAGAGCCGATCCTCCTCGGTCTCGTACACCCGTGGCGTGAACGGCGCGCTTGCGGGGGGAGCTGGCGCGCTCGCGGGGGGAGATGGCGCGCTCGCGGGGGGAGCTTCCGGCGATCGCCGCTCCAGACCGCGCTCCGGCATGGTCGGCGGCCCCGGATCGGCGCCGGGCTCGGACGGCAGCGTGTCCAGCGGCGGCCGGAAGGAGACCGACGGCCGGTCGCTGAACGGCGACGCCACGTCCCTCCCCGTGTAGAGGCCGACCAGCACCTGCAGCGTGCGGAGCCGCCCGAGCGGGCACATTTGAATGATGTCGTCGAACGTCGAGGAGCCGTCGATGTACCGCGCCACCAAGAGCGCGTCGGGCGAGCGACCCGCCGACACCGGGATGGGCCCCGCCACCTGATCGAGGCCGCCGAGCCGCTTGGCGTAGGCGCCGGCGAGGAACTCTTTGATCCGCTCGATGCTCGCCTGCAGCTCCCGATCGCCGGGCGACTCCGCGCGCGCCCGGTACAGCACCGCCAGCGCCTCCTCGTAGCGCTTCTCACGGACCAGCCGCACGATCTCCGCCCGCATGGGCGCGCTCTTCGGGACCGCGCGGCTCTCGGGTTCCACCATCAGAGCTGAGTCGAGTTGGTCTTTCACGGCACAGCCGGCAAGTTACATGCCTCGACCGCCGGCATTCAAGCTGTTTGGCTGAACCTTCGCGGCGGCCGTCCTCGGTCCGCGCCGTCGATACCGGCGCGCCATCGTGACCGGCTCGTCATCGTTCAGGTACGCGCGTGTGGGACCAACCAGCATCCCACCAGAACACGGGGAGCCGCGACATGCGCCCCATGGAAAGGCGGGGGAGACATGGGACGGGGCAATGCCCGCGGCCCGCTTCCACATTCGGGCCATTGAGTCGCCACGTAGTCTCGGGCGTCCCGCAGGATCAATCGTCAGCCAATCGCGAACGTCGCAAGCCGTATCGCACCCCAGCGCCGGTTCGCCCACCGGCCGCCGTTTCAAATTTGAATGGTGACCCCAAGATTGTGGGTGCAAATTACACCGGGCGTGCGCTACAGTGGATGCACCGGCTGGACGCACCCCACAGCGTTGCAGAAACGTCTGAGGTGGTTCGTGGAAAATTCCAGTAATCGCGCTCGGGATGCAGCGCGAGGGGGCGCAGGATTTCAACCGAGGTGAGGTCCAGCAGCAACGTCCATGCTCGGTGCGCCGTGATCTTGTCTTGAGGCCTCAGGCACTCACGGCGCTTGGTTCACGCAAACAGAGGGATTGTTCAACCAACTGACACCCACAGCCGAAAAGGAGATCGCTCATGCGGCAGGTCTTGCGGCACATCTTCGAGAAGAAGCAGGCATACGCTCGTCTACCCCTGTTCGAGCACATGCGTAACGAACTGCTCGATCCGAGCGAGCGGCTCGCGTTCTATCCATGCATGGCGTACTTCATCCTGAGCTTCGGTGATCTGAACAAATTCGTATTACGGGAGGAGCACGCCGCGGACAATTATCAAGAGATGGTCAACGCCCACACGCGCGAGGACGACCATCACTGGCCGTGGTACCTGGAGGATCTGTCCAAGCTCGGCCACGACGTCGAGGGCCGGAGCACGGACCTGCTGAACTTCCTCTGGGGTGAGGAGACGATACAGAATCGGATCCTCACCGCGCGGCTCACCGCGCTCATCAAGGGCACGACGGGCCTCGAGCGGCTCGTCATCATCGAGGCGATCGAAGAGACCGGCAACGTGCTCTTCGGGGCGATGCTTCCCCTGGCGGAGGCCCTGGAGAAGCGCCTTGGCACGCAGCTGCGCTACTGCGGCTCGTTCCATTTCGAGCGCGAGTCGGGCCACGCGGTGAACGCCGACCACGCCGAGCTCGCGCGCATCCCGCTCGACGCCGAGACGCGCGCGCGGTACATCGCGCTCGCGGACGAGGTGTTCACGATATTCGAGCCGTGGACACACGAGCTCTTGCGCTATGCCCTCGCGCACCCCGTGAGCGCCCCCGTGGCCGACCCCGAGACGGACGGCGTGAGCCAGGTGATGACCCGGTCGTCGGTGCTCGCCGCGTGAATCAGCGCGGTTGAAGCCTGTCGGGGCGCGCCGCCCCCTTTACGGGACCCACCCCCCGGCGCTCGTCATGCGACGAGCTCTCTGCACGAGACGCTGACGCACGTCTTGCCCCGACAGCGGTCGCCGACCGCGCGAGCGGCGGCATGCCCACCTGTTCTCGTCTCGCGCTCGACCATGGCGACGCAGACGACTGTCTCCGCCCTTACCGGTCTTCCCGACGGTGATGACGCGCGGCGCGGCGTCCCGCTTGCCGCGCCGGCTCGTCCACACCACATCCACCACCCGCATGGCTCCAGAACGCAAGACCCACCGCTCCCTCACCGTCGCCGGGCTCATCCTGGCCCTCGCCATGGCCGCCCTCGAATCGACCGTCGTCGCCACCGCCATGCCCACGGTGATCGGCGATCTCGGCGGGATTCACCAGTACGCCTGGGTCACCACCGCCTACCTGCTCACCTCGTCGGTGCTGGTGCCCATCTGCGGCAAGCTGTCGGACATCTACGGCCGCAAGCCGATCATGCTCTTCGGCATCGCCGTCTTCCTGCTCGGCTCGATCGCGAGCGGCCTGGCGCAAACGATGCCGCAGCTCATCGCCTTCCGCGCCCTCCAGGGGGCCGGCGCCGGGGCGATGCAGCCGATGGCGATGACCATCTCGGGCGACATCTTCGATCTCAAGGAGCGCGCGCGGATCCAGGGCGTCTTCGGGGCCGCCTGGGGGCTGTTCGGCATCATCGGCCCGATGGTGGGCGGGCTCATCGTGCACTACTTCTCGTGGCGCTGGGTCTTCTACATCAACATCCCGTTCGGCGTTGCGTCCGTCGCGCTCGTGGCGACCTCGTTCCACGAGCGCATCGACAGGCGGCCTCACGCGCTCGATTTCCTCGGCGCGGCGCTCCTGTCCGCCGGCGTGGTCGCGCTGCTGCTCGCCACGGGGAGGCTCGGCGGGGAGACGACGCTGCTCGCGGCGGTCGCGTCGGCGGCGCTGTTCGCCGCGTTCTTCGCGGTCGAGCGCCGGGCCCCCGAGCCGATGATCCCGCTGCCGCTCTTCCGGCGCCCGGTGATGCTCATCTCCAACGTGGCCGGCGCGATCCTCGGCGGCGCGATGATGGGCACGATCACGTTCGTGCCGCTCTTCGTGCAGGGCGTGCTCCGCGGCACCCCGACGGACGCCGGCAGCGCCATCGCGCCGATGCTCATCGGCTGGCCGGTCGCGAGCGCCATCGGCGGGCGGCTCATCCCCCGGGTCGGGTTCCGCCCGCTCATCTGGATCGGCCTCGGCGTCACGGCGACGGCGGGGCTCGCGCTCGCGCTCGGCGGGGCGCACGACACGCCGCTGATGCTCCGCGCGACGACGCTGGTCTTCGGCGTGGGCATGGGGCTGTCCAACGTCGCGCTGCTCATCGCGGTGCAGAGCAGCGTCGCGTGGGATCAGCGGGGGATCGCCACCGCGAGCACGATGTTCTCCCGGCTGCTCGGCGGCGTTGTGGCGGTGGGCATCATGGGCGGCGTGCTGACGGCCCAGCTCGCGAAGGACCCGTCGATCCCCGCGGACGCCGCGAGCCGGCTCCTGACGGCGGAGGGGGCGCGCGGCCTCGATCCGTCGATCCTCCAGCACCTCGGGGAGGCGCTCACGGCCGGCCTGACCACGGTGTTCTGGATCATCGCGGCCATGGGCGTCACCGGCTTCATCGCGGCGCTGTGGTTCCCCCGTGTGCCGCTCCAGGCCGATGGGGGAGACGCGGCCGTCGCGCCGCCGAGCGGGGCCGGCGTCGGGTGAGGCGACCCGCCTGCGTCGACAAGTAGAGCGCGATGATGGCATGTCGGGTCCTTTCGATGGGACCTCCACGCATGGATCCGCGGGTGCTCGGGCGGCACCGGGGAAGCGCCGAAGTACTTGTTCTTCCTCCAGATCCCTGCGGCCGCGGCCGTGAACAAGCAGCATTGCGAGGATCACGACGCCATCGTCCCCGCGGGCGCGGCTACCGGGGCGCGCGGTATCTCGCCACGACGGCGGTGATGTCGTCATCGGGGCTCGAGCACCAGCTCTCGACCTCGCCGAGGATCCGGTCGCGGATCACCTCGACGGGCGCGGACTGGGCGGCCTCGATCGCGGCGCAGAGCCGCTCCAGCCCGAACTGCTCCTGGTGGACGTTGCGGGCCTCCGTCACCCCGTCGCTGTAGAGCACGAGGACGTCCCCGTCCTCCAGGAAGAGCTCGGAATCCCGGGTCATCGCGTCGATCGCGGGGAACACGCCGACCCAGACCCCGGTGCTCGGGATGCACATGCAGCGCCGCGTGCGCGCCGAGCAAACGATGATGTCGTCGTGCGCTCCCGCGAACGTCACACGGCCGCTCCGCTCGTACCGCAAGAGCAGCAGCGTCGCGTGTTCGTCCCGCGTCAGGCGACCGCGGACGTTCTTGTAGGTCACCCCGACATCACCGCACCGTGATGTTGGGTCTGGGGGGCTCCCTCATGCCGTCGCCGATGTGGAAGCTGGTGTGCGGCGGCTGGTTGTAGGTCGCGTTTTGCGCCGACACGTTGGCACGGTACTGCGGATCGTGCATCAGCGTGTAGATGCGGCGTTTCGTGATCTGATCGGTGGTGTAGATGCGCAGGCTGTTGCCGCACAGGAACACGACCTCCTCGCGCCAGTCGCCGAACAGATCCGCGCTGAGCGTCGGCACCGATTTGGTGCCGTTGATCGAGGTGCAGCCGTTCGCGGTGAAGCCCCGACCTTCGCCGTCGAAGTTCGTGACGGTGTTGCCGTCGAGTAGCTCGCGGCTCTCGTCGCCGTCCCACCAGATCAGGAAGTTCACCTGGCGAGGACGGGAGCCGATGTTGCGACCGCTCTCCGCATTGAACAGGCCGGCGGTGTTGGTCCAGGCCTCACCTCCCGGGTTATCGGGGGAGATGTCGTCGGCAGCGCCGCGGCCCGGCCCCTCGCCGTCGCTGTTCGGGCCGCGCCACAGGATCTCGCAGGTCTCCGCATCTCGGAGGAAGTAAGAGGGCACGCCGTTCTGTTCGGTCGGCTGGAACACCTCGAGCCCGGGGCGTGAGGGGACCAGGTCGGTGATGTGGAGCGCGTCGCCGTGCGCGCCGAAATTGACGGCGCACTTGCCCTTGCCGTCGGGGCCGATCGTCGCGCCACCAGGGATGATCTCCTGCCTCAAGTCGCCGTCCGTATCCGCTGCCATGACGCTGTGAGTGCCCTTGCTGGCGTAGGCACCGTTGCCGTTCGCGGACGAATCGAAGCTCCACATCAGGCTCAGCTTGCCGTCGCGGTAGTTGTACGCTCCGAACGTCGTTCGGGCGTAGTAGCCCCGCTGCATGACGACGCTCGGCTGGCCGGAGTCGTCGAGGAACGCCAGCGTGGCGTTGTAGCGATCCGAGCGGTTGCCGTTGTTGTCGCCGAAGCTGCCGCTCGTGATGGGGGCGTGGTACCCGATGGTCGCGAGCTCCGAGCCGTCGACGCCGCTGAAGATCGTGAGATATTCCGGCCCGCTCAAGATCTTGCCCGCCCCGTTGCGATAGTCTCGCGAGTCGTCATCGTCGGCGGCGGGACCGGTGTGCAGGAACGCTCCCTTCCCATCGCGCGTGCCAGGAGCGGTCTTGATGGCGATCTCAGCGCGACCATCGCCGTCCAGATCGTACACGACGAAGGGCGTGGTGTGCTCGCTCTCGCGGATGTTGATGCCCAGGTCGATGCGCCACAAGAAGGTGCCGTCGGTGTCGTAGGCCGCGAATTTTGGCTGGCCGGTGCGGCCGTCTTGCGACGGATCGCGCGGGGTGTCCTGCTCCTTGACCACGAGCTCGTAGTCGCCGTCGCCGTCGAGATCGCCGGGAGAGGCGTCTCCGGCTTCGTAATTGTCGGGCGTTTTGAGCGGGATGGTCAGATAGTTCTGCTGCCACGTGGGGGTGCCTGCGTCCCCGTCGCGCGTGTTGGCCGAGTCGCCCTGCTCGACGCCATCGATCACGGCGCGGACGGTGTACTTCGCGCCTCCGGGCGCCCCCGAGTCGAGGTAGTTGGTCGAGTCGGTGATGGGAGCGTCGTTCACCTTGGTGCCGTCGCGGTAGACGTTGAACCCGATCCCGGGATCCTCGTAGCCCATCAACCGCCAGCTGATGAAGTTGCCCTCGCCCGAGCGCACGGCCACCACGCCGCGGCACAGGTCCTCCAGCTTGACGTGGCCAGTCGCGGCGGCCGGTGTCACGCCGCAGATTGACTCGCCTGGACTGTCGGTGCCACCCGCGCCGGTTGCTCCTCCGCCCGACGCGCTGCTGGAAGTCTGGCCGGACGCGCTGCTGGAAGTCTGGCCGGACGCGCTGCTGGAAGTCTGGCCGGACGCGCCGCTGGAAGTCTGGCCGGACGCGCCGCTGGAAGTCTGGCCGGACGCGCCGCCTGCACTCTGACCGCCACCCGAGCCGTCATCGCCCGATTCGGGCCCGCTGCACGCACTCAGGGCTCCCACTACGACCAGGGCCATGGTCCCATAGGTAATGTCTCTCATTGTAGTACTCGCCTTTCAAGCCAATCGAGGAAAAGCCAAAAGCCGACGCCGACGCTGCCGGAGCGTGGGGTGCGTGAGCTGGTCACGGATCACTCCGCGATCGCGGGGCCGCTGAGCCGCCGCGAAGGAACGTCCGAGATCACCGTTTCCAGAACTCGATGGGTATGTGGGACGAGGTGCTGGCTTTCGGTCACGACTCTGAGGTGCCCACTCGCATTTTTTTTCGCGCATCCCGGAGGAGCCGCGGGGGTGGAATTTTCTGGTCGAGCGGAACAGTCTAGGAGACGAGGCGAGCACGGCTGCCGTGCTAAGGAAGGCTCGTAGCCGGAGGCGAGCTACCAGCAGAGCCTCTGCACGTATCGGCGTGGTTGCCCTCGTACTTGGCCCAGCTGGCGTCGGTCGTGAGCCCCGCCAGAGCTGGGCGATGGGCAGGCAGGCGCTGATCCCCTGGGCCGGCGCGGGGGCGATGGCAGCCCAACAACGTTCTTTCGTCCGCACAGCGGCATCTCGCGGCGTCGCTCGGATTCCTCCGATCGCCGCGCCAGCGCCATGGCTGAGTCACCGGTCGCCCCGCCGAGCGAACTTCAGCGCACGCACCTCGCCCAGGCTGCCGTGAAGTAGTTCCACTTGCCGCTGGCGCCGGCGTTGAACCCGGTGAAGCCGTCGTCGAAGTTGAGCGCCCACGCCGCCGACGCGTTCCGCGCGGCCGCGTGGGAGCCCCAGTACCAGTCGTTGCTCCGGGCGCCGTACTGCGTGTCGGGGAACATCGTCCGGTGGATCGAGGGCGCGACCAGCGCCTCGTCGACGAGGGTCGCCAGCTCCCGGATGCTCGGCAAGCGCCAGGCGTGGTCGTTCAGATCGAGCGTCGCACAATAGCTCTTCGCCTCCTCCCACGTCATCGTGGTCGGTGAATACCCCTGCTGCCAGACGAGCCCTGTGTAGTTGTCTCTCACCTCTCCTTGGGACACGACGGTGTACTGGTCGGGCGGCGCCACGGCCGGGCTGCTCGGCGCCTCCCCCGCGCCGTTGCCCCGCACGCAGCGCAGGCTCGCCGCAGTCGCCTTGGAGTAGGCGTTGCTGACGATCCCGTCGCTGACGTTGAAGGCCCAGGCGAAGTCGCGATCGCGCCCGGCGCCGGCCTGCCGGATCGTGAGGATCCAATCGGACGACGTCTTGTGGAAGCCCCCCCGGGCTCCCGGGAACGCGGTCCTGTCGATGGCCGGGCTCCGGGTGAAGTCCACGAGCGAGGTCATCTCGATGCGCGTGGGCAGACGCCAGTCGGAGAACCCGCCGAGCGTCAGAGAGTCGCAGTAGCTGATCGCCTGGTCCCACGTGTACACGTCCGCGGGAGGGCTCTGCTGCCAGTCGAGGCACGTGACGTCGTCGTGCACCACGCCGCCGCCGAGATCGGTGTAGCTCGCGGGGTTGGGCAGGCCGCTGCCCGCCGGATTCGGCATCGGCCAGCACGCCCACTTGTGCGAGCCGCACGTGGCGGCCCTGCCGCAGGTGTCGGTCGCTCCGCCCGCGCCGCCGGCGCCGCCGCTCGCTCCCGGCGCTCCGCCGTCCCCTGGCCCGCCTCCGCCCGCGGCCCCCGTCCCGCCGCCGCCCGAGTCGCCGCCGCTCTCCACGGGCACGAGCTCGATGTAATCGACCTTCAGGTCATAGCCCCGCGCGGAGGAGTTCTTGCCCGTGACCTGGAACGAGAATTCGACACTGCCGGAGAGCGCCTTCTCCCCGAGCGTCGCCGTCGTCCAGCTGTCGCCCGTGGACGAGCTGTAGGCGTCGAGGCTCCCCACCGTCGCGCCGGCCACGTTGACGTCGTACTTGCCGTATACGTTCCGCTTGGCGTAGCGGAGGACGAGCCTGTACGTGCCGGCCTCGACCGGCTTCGAGAACTTGAAGAAGTCGCCGCTCTGGCTGGCACGGAGCTTCACGTTGCCCGAGTTGGTCTCGATCCTGTCTCCGGCGGAGATTGACCACGACTGCGCCTCGGCCTCGACCCTGACGGCGCTGAGCGCGTCGTTCCGCGAGTCCACGTCCATGGCGTGCGCGTCCGCGGAGCCGTCGTCCGTCGCGACGCAGCCGACGAGGCCGATCGACAGCAATGCACCGGAAGCGTAAGCGTGCTTGAAGTTCATGGTTTCACCATTCAATGATTCAAGTCGATCCGAGGCCGAGCTGCTCGTTGAAGGTCGTCCGACAGTGCAGGCTCGCTGCGCTCCGGCTCGACCAGCACTCCACCGCGCGGTTCACCAGAGACACGATACGACGCGCGGACCACACGGTCACCTCAGCTCCTTCCTCTCGTGGTCCAGGTGAGCCGAGGCGCCCAGGATCAATCACGGGTCCTTTGTCTTTTTTGGGGGCTTCACCAGCCGATCGCTCAGGAAGGTACTTTTGCGCTGAGAAACGATGAAGATTTACATGCACCGGCGGCCAGGAGGGGCGAGGTCGCCTGATGCACGCGGCTGAGGAGGGATGGACACACCGGCGCTGCTCGGGCGCCGTTCGAGGTGGGCCATGCTTCACGCGCTTGCACAAGGAGGCGGAGCAGCCGGCGCGCATCGATCGGATGGCGTCGGGCTGCCCCGCTGGCTGTCGTCGCCGAGCGTGTTGGCGTCCGCGACCCGTAGGTACCTCGTTCGCCTCGACTATGCCAATCTCTGTCTTGCCGACGATACCCCCGAGTTTGCGGCGGTCGAGGGGCGCGTCCGCGCACTGCTCGACGAGCCCGCGCGCTGACGCCCCGTCGAGCATCACGATCCTCCTCGACGCGCTGCTCGGGGCTGATCTCCTGGACGACCCAGGGGGCCGATGTCGTGCGCGCCCATGCCGGGATCGGCCGCGTCTTCCGCTTCGCACCAGTACGCCTGGGTCACCATCGCCTACCTGCTCACCTCGTCGGTGCTGGTGCCCATCTGCGGCAAGCTATCGGACATCTACGGTCGCAACCCGATCCTGCTCTTCGGCGTCGCCGTCTTCCTGATCGGCTCGATCGCCAGCGGCGCCGCGAGCCGGCTCCTGAGGGCGGAGGGGGCGCGCGGCCTCGATCCGTCGATCCTTCAGCACCTCGCGCCGCCGAGCGAGGCCGGCGTCGGGTGAGGCGCCCCGCCCTCGTCGGCAGGGACGGGGGCTCGATCCAGCGGGCATGGGCGCGTATGAACGGGGGTAGATGAGGTGGCGGTCCCGGGAGATCACGGTGGCGTGGGGGCTCTGGCTCGCGCTCGGCGGGGCGGGGTGCGAGGACCAGCGCTTCGTCATCGGCGTGTTCGCGCCAGGGCAGGGCGGGGGAGGGGGCGTGCCGGAGCGGCCGAGGTTCGAGGCGCCGGCGGCGATGACGGAGCTCAACAGCAGCGAAAGGGAAGAGGACCCGACCCTCACGGACGATCTGCTCGAGATCTATTTCATGTCCGATCGCGAGGGGAACCGGGACATCTGGACGTCGCGGCGGGCAGGGGTGGGCTCGCCCTGGGAGCCGCCGCACGCCGTGGAGAACATCAACCTGGCCGAGAGCATCGAGGATACCCCCTGCGTCTCCGGGGATGGGCTCCGGATCTGGTTCTACAGCAGGCGCGAGCCGGAGGGCACCTGGCTGGCCGAGCGCGCCAGCCGGGACGACCCGTGGGGAACGCCAGCGCACGTGGACGCCCTCGCCGTCGAGGGCGCCACGGTGATGGGCGCTCACGTCGATCCCCCAGGGCTCCACGTCGTGACCGGCGTCACGCCCGCGGACGCGGAGACGTACCTCGCGATCGCGTCGCGCGAACGCCCGGAGGACGACTGGAGCGCGCTCGTCCCGCTCGCCGGGCTGGACGGCCCAGGCGACGAGGGCGGCCCGTTCCTGTTCGACGACGGCAAGCAGATCCTGTTCCGATCGAGCCGCGAGGGCGGAGGAGACCTGTTCTGGGCGCGACGGCCGTCGACCGACGCGGCCTTCGAAGAGGCGGAGTCGCTCGGTGAGCCGCTGAACCTTCCCGAAGAGCGCGACACCGATCCACACCTCTCGCCCGACGGGGCCGTCCTGTTCTTCGCGTCGACGCGGAGCGGGGTGGCCGACATCTACGAAGCTCGGCGCGTCGCACGATGATTCGCGGCATCGCCGTCTCGGTGCAAAATTTCTGCGAAGACGGTTTTTGGCGCCCCACGAGAAGCTCGAGCAACCCATGATTGTTCGTGGGCGCTCCGGCCCACGTGGGAGAGCGGGGCGACTCGTCCCGGAGGACATCGAGCCGACCCCATGGCCAGCACCTCGACGGATGATCCGCCCATGGAGCCTCAGGAGTTCAAGATGCGTCTCACGCTTTGCCGGTCACGGCGACGACAGGTGTCCTCGCCCACGTCGAGCCTCCTGATCGGCGTCGTCGCAACGCTCGCGGGCTGCAGCACGGAGCCCTCGGCGCAGGGCTCCGGCTCAGGCGGCCAGGACAGCGGCGCCACCGGCGCGGGCGGCACGACCACCGCTTCCGCCACCACGGCGAGCAGCGGCGCGGGAGGCCATCCGAGCGCGACGGCCGGGGTGGGGGGCGCCGGCGGGAGCGGCGGCGCGGGTGGCAGCGGCGACGCCGGAGGCAGCGGCGGCGCCGGCGGCAGCGGCGGCGCCGGCGGCAGCGGCGGCGGCGCGGGAGGGGCCGCGGACAGGTGCGCCGATGCCCTCTACGACCCGGCGAGCCCGCCAGAGGCGCTGCCCCTGTCCGGGAACCTGGGGACCCACGACCCGGCCATCATCCAGGCGGGCGACCGCTACTACCTGTTCCAGACGGGGGACAGGCTCCCGATGAAGAGCTCGTCGAACCTCACCACGTGGCAGGCCGCAGGTCGGGTGTTCGACGCGAAGCCCGCCTGGCTGGAAGAGAAGGTCCCGGGCGTGAGCGACCTGTGGGCGCCCGATATCTCGCGCTTCGGCGACACCTACCATCTCTACTACTCCGCCTCCACGTTCGGCAGCAACCGGTCGTGCATCGGGCACGCGACGAAGGCATCGCTCGACTCGGCAGGTCCCTGGACGGACCGCGGCGCCGCCATCTGCTCCAACGACGGCGGGGCGCGGGACGACTGGAACGCGATCGATCCCAACGTCGCGATGGATGAGGAGGGGACGCCGTGGCTCGTGTTCGGGAGCTTCTGGGGCGGTATCAAGATGGTGAAACTCGCCCCGTCGGGGGAGCGGGCCGACAAGGAGCTCCACGCCCTCGCCGCCCGCCCCGACGCGCGCGGGGCGCTCGAGGCGCCCTTCATCGTCCGGCGCTGCGGCTTCTATTACCTGTTCGTCTCGTTCGACGCCTGCTGCCGTGGGACGGACAGCACGTACAAGATCGCCGTCGGTCGTTCGACGAGCATCACAGGCCCGTACGTCGACAAGAAGGGGACACCGATGATGTCCGGCGGCGGCAGCATCCTCGTGGAAGGAGGCTCCCGCTGGCGAGGGCCCGGGCACAATGCCGTGCTGTTCTCCGGCGATCGCTCTTACAACATCTATCACGCCTACGACGCGCAATCGAACGGCGCCCCCACGCTGCGGATCTCCGATCTGGCGTGGGACACCGACGGCTGGCCGCGCTCCGGAGGGCCCTAGTCGCGCCACCTCCGCCGGGCTCCGCGCTGCGCGCCCTGATGATCGGCACTCATGGACTCCACCATCGTCGCCAGAATGCGAAAGCCCGTGACTGACCTCCACGCGCCGCCGGAGGGAGCGCCTCCGCGGGCCGACGAGCTGCTCGGCCTCGCGCGCGCCGCCGCCGCGCGCGATCCGGCGGCGATCCGCACGCTCATCACCGAGCTCGGCGGCGCCATGTTGCGGAGCGTCCGGAAGGTGCTCGGCCCGCATCACCCCGACGTCGAGGACGTGACCCAGGAAGCCGTGCTCGCGCTGCTCCAGGCGCTGCCGTCCTTTCGCGCGGAGTGCACCGTGCTCCACTTCGCCAACCGGATCGCCGTGATGACCGCGCTGGGCGCGCGCCGGCGCCTCAGCGTGCGCGCGCGCTTCGACGAGCCGGGCGCGCCGATCGACGTGGCCCCGGACGAGAGCGGCGCGTCGCCGTTCGCCGAGGCGGTCTCGAGCCGGCGGCGTAAGATGGTGCTAGAGGTGCTCGACAGGATGCCCGAGGCGACCGCGGAGGCGCTGGCCCTCCATTTCGTGCTTGGCTACACGGTCGACGAGATCGCGGCGCTGGCCCGCGTCTCTCCGAACACGGTCTGGAGTCGGCTCCGGCTCGGCAAGGAGGCGCTGCGGCGCGCGCTCGCCAACAACGCGAAGCTGGCCGAGCTCTTCCTGGGGAGGGAGACATGACCGCCGACTGTCGGAGCGAGCTCCTCACGCGGGTGCGCCGCGGCGTCGCGACCGAGCCGGACCGGCTCGCCCTCGACGCCCACCTCGGCACCTGCGCGTCGTGCCGGATCAGCTGGGTGCTCGCGCTGGACTTCGACGCCGCGGGCGCGGCGGAGCCCGGGGACGCAGAGCTCCTCGCGCGCATCGCGAACGCCGCGATCGGCGGGGCCGTGATCGACCTGCCGTGCGAGGGAGCGCCGGCGCGGCGGCGGCGCGCAGGAGCGCTCGCGCGGCAGCGGCGCGAAGGCGCGCCGGTGCGGCTCGCGAGCGCGCCCGTGCGGCCCGACAACGACGTCCGGCGCGGAGACGACGGCGCTCGACCGCGGAGCCTCCTCGCGGGGCGGCGCTGGGCCGGACGGACGCGGAGCGCCTGGCTCTGCGCCGCGGCGGCCGTCCTCGTCGCCGGGGTGTCGCTCGCGACCTCGGCGCTCGTCCAGCCGCGCCCGGCAGCGGAGATGGGGCCGGGCGCCCGCCTGGTCGAGCCCTCGCTGCGCGCGGCGGTGTCCCGTGCGCGCGCTGCCGCGTCCTCCGCGGCCGCTCCGTCCGAGGGCGAGGCCGCGCCGGCGCCCACCGAAACGGCGCCGCCGGAGCTCGCGCCGGCCGCCCCGAGGCCGCGCGAGGCCGAGCGCGGGCCGAGCGCGGCGGCGTCCTCGCCGGGCGCTTCTCCGACCGCCTCGACGGCGGAGCAGCTGTTCCGGGAGGCCAACGACGCGCGGCGCGCCGGCCGCTCCCGGCGCGCCATCGAGCTCTACCGTGCGCTCCAGAAGGGGTTCGCGTCGTCGCCCGAGGCCACGCTCTCCCTCGTGTCGCTTGGCGGCCTGCTCCTCCACAACGGCTCGCCTGCCGCGGCGCTCGCGCAGTTCGATCGGTACCTCGGCGTCGCCGGGTCGCGCCCGCTCGCGGTCGAGGCGCTCTATGGCCGCGGGCGCGCCCTGCGGGCGCTCGGGCGCGCCGGCGACGAGGCGCAGACCTGGCGGCGCCTGCTCCGGGAGCACCCGGGCTCGCCGTACGTCGAGCACGCCCGCCGCCGCCTCGCCGAGCTCGGAGGGTGATCACGGAGCGAGCGCCGATCTGGCTCGGGTTCGCCGCGGCGATCGCGCTCTCCGCGGCGCGCGCCACGGCCATGGAGGAGGGGCCTTCGGCGGCGCCCGCGTCGCCCGGCGCGCCGGTGGTGGAGATCGTGCTGACGGGCCCCGCGCCGAACCTCGGCGCGATCCGGGCGGCGCTCGAATCCCAGGCGCTCTCCGCGTTCGCGCTCCGGTTCCGGGTCGCGCCGACGTTCGACGCGGCGGCGCTCTTCGCTGCGCGGGCCTCCTCCGGCGTGGCCCTCTCCTGCTGGATCGACGTGAGCGACCCGCGCCGCGCCGCGCTCTACTTCACCGATCCCGTGGCCGATCGCTTCCTGGTGCGCTCGATCGAGCTCTCGGGCGGCTTCGACGAGCTCGATCGCGAGTCCGTGGCCCAGGTCGTGGAGCTCTCGCTGCGGTCGCTGCGCGGGGGCGCGCGCGCGTCGCTCGATCGGGAACAGGCGCGCGCGCTCGTCCTCCGCCAGGCGGCGCCGCCGGGCAACCCGCCGGGCCAGGCGGCGCCGGCGGGCAACCCGCCGGGCCGGGCAGCGCCGCCGGGCAACGCGCCGGGCCAGGCGGCGCCGGCGCTGCGCGGCGCGCTGGAGCTCGGGGCGTTCTACGGCGTCACGGTGCACTCGGCGGAGATCGGCTGGACGCACGGCCCTGGCGTTCGCGTCGCGCTCGGCGCGAGCTCGGGGCGGCAGCGGCTCGCCCTCGACGCGCGCATCCAGTACCAGTTCGAGCGCCGCTTCGAGGAGCCGCGCATCGGCCTCGATCTCCGCACGATAGCGCTCCGCGCGGACGCCTCCTGGCTCTACGCCCTCACGCCCGGCGCGGCGCTGCTGGAGCTCGGCGCGCGGCTCGGCGCGGGCCTCGATCATGTCGAGGCGGCGCCGCGGCCAGGCAGCGCTGGGGCGCCGTCGTTCGTCCCCGCCGGGGCGAGCGCCTCGAACGCGCTCGTGCTCGTGGCCGGCGCCGTCGCCAAGCTGCCGCTGAGCCGCGATGTCCGGCTGTTCACGGAGCTCTTCGTCGAGCTCGATCCCGCGCGCGTCCGCTACGATCTCGCGCTCGAGCAGGGGACCGAGACCGTCTTTACGCGGTACCGTTTCCGGCCTGGCGTGCTGCTCGGCGTCGAGCTCTGACGGCGCCCCGTTGGCCTGGCGTCGAGCCGAGGAACGGTCGTTCTCATGAAAATTTGCGCTTTGACGCGACGGCCCGGGCGCCCGCGAGAAAATCGAACGACGCGTGATTGATCGCAGCCGCCTCGGCGCACGTGGGGAGGACAGCGCGGCGCTTTGTCATCGCTTCGCGCGCTCTTCACCCCCGCTGGCCACGTACGTCCCTCCGGGCACGCACCCGACGCGTGCTCGCCGTGCACTGTTTTCCTGCAGGAGCTCGTCATGCGAATTCGGCCTATCTTCATGACCGTCGTGCTTCATTCTTTCGTCGCCGGCATCGGCTTCGCGTCGGGGGGTTGCAGCTCGGGAGACCCCGACGATCACCCCGCCACGCAGACCACAGGCGGCGGCGGTGGCGGCGGTAGCAGCACCAGCACCAGCGCAAGCACGAGCGCCAGCAGCGGTGCGGGCGGTGCGAGCAGCGCTTCCGGCTCCAGCGCCACGGGTGTGGGCGGCGCGGGAGAGGGTGGCGGCGGCGGCGCGGCCGGAGGGACGACGAGCGCTTCAGGCGGCTCGGAAGGCGGCGGCGGGAGCGCCGAGCTGCCCGACGTCACGGTGTACATCGCCGGCGACTCGACCGTTCAGACCTACGTGAACAGCGCCCTTCACCAGGCGGGCTGGGGCCAGATGCTGGGGGAGTTCTTCGACGAGCGGGTGCGCGTCGACAACCGGGCCATCGGCGGCCGGACCGCGCGCCGGTACATCGACGAGGGCCGCCTCGACGACGTCCTCGAGGACATCCAGAGCGGAGACTACTTCCTCGTGCAGTTCGGCACGAACGACAGCAACAAGACCGCGACGTACGAGCTCGACGGCAAGACCATTCCCTATTACCTGGACCCCGCGACGGACTTCAAATCGTACCTCGAGCAGTACATCACGGGCGCGCAGGCGCGCGCCGCGACGCCGGTGCTGGTCACCCCGCCCCCGCGGCGATCGTGCTCCGGGGACAGCCACGAATTCGGCAACGGCCTGGCCGCCCATTCGCAGGCGATGCGCGAGCTCGGAGACGAGCTGGACGTGGCCGTCATCGATCTCAACGCGAAGACGCTCGCTCACCTGAACTCGATCGGGTGCGTGGCGGCGGGCGAGGACTTCTTCCTCGTCCGGGCGGACAAGTCGGTCGACGGCACCCATTTCAACGAGACCGGCGCCCGGGTCATGGCGGGCCTGGTGGCCGACGGCACCGAGGACGCCGGCCTGACGCTCGCGCAGTACCGGAAGTGACGGGACCGGCGCGCCTGTCGAGCTCGCGGCATCGACCTGAAGCATCCTCTCCAATCTCGGAAATATTCACAGGGAGGCGGGGAGACGGGGAGACGGGGAGACGGGGAGACGGGGAATAAAATCCCATGAACCTCCCCGTCTCCCCGCCTCCCTGTTCAATCTCTTCTTTTGATAAAAGTGGTGATCGTTCCGCGGGGGCCTGGTGCAGGCGGTATCCGCGAAACCTACCTCGCCAGCGAGGCTACAGGCATTCGGCGTTGCACGACTGCGCGCACTGGCTCGGCGTGAGCCGGCCGTCCTCGTGGCACAGATCCATGCACGAGTCGTAACACGCATCCGAGTTGTTCCGTACGAAGTTCACGGTCACGGTCTTCGCCGCCGACATCGTCACGAAGCAGCCGTTGCCCAGGACGCTGTCGCACCCGGTGAACACGACGTCGTGCCCCGTCGACGAGGCCAGGAGCATCACCTCGCTGCGCGTCGGGAACGCGGCAGAGCAGCTCGAGGTGCAATCGAGGTTCAGCGGCGTGCTCACCACGCGGCCCGCGCCGCTGCCCGCAGCGCGGACCACGCTGAGCGTCGATGTGCCCAGCAGGGGAGGGGTGACCTCCAGGAACGACACCGCGCTCGCCAGGCCGGCCCCGAGGTCGAACGTGGTGCGCGTGTGGCTCTGGCACGCGCCCGTGCCGGTGTTGCCGCTGCCGGCGTCGCTGCATACGCGCGCCGTGAGGGTCGGAGGCACGACGAGCGACACGATCCGGTTGTCGCCGATCGCGTTGAGCGCCGCGCCGGCCCAGCGGCCGGCCCCGAAGCTCACGCGGGTGCCATAGAGGTCCTTCTCGGTGAAGGCCGTCACCACGCGCACGACCTCCGCGTACGAGGTGCCCGCGAGCACGGTCGTGGGCGTCGGCTCATCGTAGAACCGGCAGGTCCCGACGCCGTGCCCGCTCGTCCCGCCCTCGTCCGTGCACACGCGCACGCGCGCGCCCGGCGGGACGTAGAGGGAGCGCGTCTGGTCGTTGCCGACCCCGGAAAAACTCCCGGCGCTGGCGCGGTGCTCCCCGTAGCCGAAGGCCGACACGCTGCCCCGGTAATCCTGCTGGCTGAAGAGCAGCACCATCGGCTCGATCTCGACGAACGAGATCGCGTTCCTGTAGGCGGCAGGCACGTTGTGCGCGACCCCGTACTCGATGGTCGGGTTCTCGATCGTCGCGCAGCTCCCGCCTGTCCCGCTCACGCCCTCGTCGATGCAGTAGCGCATCCGGCTCGCGGGCGGCAGGCGCACGCGCGTGATGCTGTTGTCGCCCACGCCGCCGAGGTGACCGAAGCTCGCTCGATGGCGGCCGATCCCGAGCTCCTGGGCGCGGCTGTCCTCCGTGAAGACGATCGCCCGGCCGAGGATGCCGGCCGAGAGCATGCAGCGATTGGCCATGTGGGGGACGCTGTGGAGCCCTTGGTCGTACTCGCCTTCAGGATAACCGCAGCTGTCATGGCGATAGTCCTGCTGGTGCATCGCCTCGTGCCAGATGACGCCCGCGACGCCGGCGCGCTCGAAGTCGCTCATCCCGGCGGCGGCGACGCCGTCGAGGTAACCCCTGTCGATCTCCATCCGCTCATGGGAGTCGCCGTACCCGTCGTACTGCGCGTGGCCGAGGGCGTCGGTCAGGTCGGCGCACGTGGCGGTCACGTCGGCCATGTTGCCGCTGCGCATGACGTTGCGGACCTTGGTGTGCTGGGTGCTCCTCGGCTCGTTCGCGAACGGGTCGTCGCTGCCCTGGTAACAGGGCTTGTACCACTCCATCATCCGGTACCGCAGGCAGGCGTCGAACTCCTTGGTCATCGCGATCTGCCGGCCGGCCTGGTGGGCCTCCACGAGCACGTCGCGCTGCGCGAGCGTGCACGAGCTCGTGTTCAGGTCTCCGTACAGCGCCTCTTGCGCCTCGGCGATCTCCGGGCCCGCGGGCTCCTCGATCGCGTCGGCCCTGCACCCGGCCAGCACGGCGGCGATACCAAGAAAAAGCGACTTCGTCTCTACCCTGTTCATGGTCGTTCCCTCGAGTTGGCCCTGCCCGAGCCGTCCCCGGGTCGGGGCGTTCGGGCGAGCGTGCCGGGCTCATCGCAATCGATGTGCCCGGCCCCTCGGGGGGCGGTGCACCGGGGAAAAGGGCGGGAGATCGAGGCCCGCGCTGCGCGGCCTGCGGGCGTCCGCCGGCGCGTTGCGCGAGGGCTTGCTCAAGCTGGGCAGAGCTCGCTCAAGGGATCGGGCTCGGGTGCAGCCCCGCGGCGGCGAGCAGCGCGACGGCCCGGTTCATCGCCTGGATGAGGCGACCTGTCTGGCCGCGGTCACGCCGCGAGCCGGTGCTCTATCTCGATCGGCGTGAGCCGCGGCGGCTGCTCGTCGACGACGAGCGTGCTCCCCGGGTGCTGGCGGACGAGGTCCTCCGTGGACTCGATCGCTTCCTGCACCGTGCCGTACGGGAGCGAGCGGGTGACGTATCCCTCGGCCGCGACCACCCAGCCCCAGCCGTCGGGGTCCGGCATGACGTGGTAGGCGAGTCTCTGTGTCATGGCGTGTCCTCCCTCCGGCAGGGTGAGCCCGGCGCGCGCCAGCCGCAACCGATCGGCGCCCGCGGAGGCCCTAACGCTGGCGGCGCTGCACCTCCTTGAGCGCGAGCTTCGAGATCGCCCTCAGGGTATCGAACACGCCGCGCCCGCTCGCCGCGGCGGCCTCGAACTCGGGCGCTCCGCCCGGATTGAGGAGCTCCCGGAGCTCCGCGATGTCGGCGATCCCCTCGAGATCCCGCTTGTTGTACTGGACGACGAACGGCAGCCGCCCGGGCGAGCGGCCCTCCTCGGCGAGGTTGTCCCACAGATCGGCCATCGACTCGACGTTCGCGTCGACCCGGGCGCGCTGGGAGTCCGCCACGAACACGACGCCATCCAGCCCTTTCAGGATGAGCTTCCGGCTCGCCCTGTAGAAGATCTGGCCCGGCACCGTGTAGAGCTGAAGGCGCGTCCGGAAGCCCGACAGGCCCCCGAGATCGAGCGGAAGGAAGTCGAAGAACAGCGTGCGATCGCTCTCGGTCTTGAGCGAGATGAGCCGCCCCTTGGCGGCCGGCACCGTCCGGTCGTACACGTATTGAAGGTTCGTCGTCTTGCCGCAGAGGCCTGGTCCGTAATAGACGATCTTGCAGTAGATCTCCCGGCTCGCATAGTTGATGAACGCCATCGGCGTGCTCCTCCAGAGTCGACGTTCGAGGGGGGAGGCAAGGCCGGTCCCCGCATTGAAGTTGAAATCGGCCGGAGGCCGTCGCATTGGAAGCGATGGCTGCGGTCGTCCAGCGCAATGGAAACGAAGGTGGCCACCGGTGCCCGCGCTGGAAGCGGCGTCCGTGGTCGATCCCGCGCCGGGAGGCGAGGCGCTGGCCGCTCCCCCCACGCGTCCCGGCGTCCTGCGTCGCGCCGGGGGCGCCCCGCGCGCCGCGAGCTGCGCGCCCAGCACGGCGCGCGGCGCTGCTTGCTCCCCGGCGCTACGTCACGCGCGGCCGGCGGCGGTCACGAAGACGCGTCGGCGATCGCGTGGAGGGCCGCCACGAAGCCCTCCAGGGAGGCGTCGCGCGCGTCGCTGTGCTTCACCAGCCGCTCGTTCACGGCGATGAGCTCCACCACGTCCGGGCTCGCGCCCGGGACCCGCCGGAGCTCGTGCACAGCGCGGCTCACCCGCGACGGCGGGTCGAGGCACGCGAGCGCCGACAGCGCCGCCGTCGCGCCCGCCTCGCGGCCCGCCGCGAGCGCCTCCCGCGCCATCCCGAGCAGCACCAGCGCGAAGGCGACCTGGATCGCCTCCAGGAAGCCGCGGGAGACCTCCTTGCCGCCGTGGCTGGCCTCGCTCCACGCGATGGTCACGAGCTCGCCTATCTCCGAGAAGGCGCGCGCCGACATCAGCGTGGAGAGCGTCTCCAGGCCGTGTTTGTCCCACGCCGCCCGCGTCGTCAGCTGGCGCGCGAGCCAGGAGAGCACGGCATAGGCGTCGTCCCCCGCCCGGATCGCGCCGAGCGCGATGTCCATCAGCGCGGCCCGCGCCACGCCGTGTGCCTCGAGCCAGCCGAGCAGGTTCGCCCGCTCCGCGCCCCGCGGCGTCCGGCGCGCCTTCTCGAGGATCGCGTCCCGGAGCGCCGGGGGAAAATGGAGGATATCGACGCTCCAGTCCTCGTCCGAGCCGCGCGCGCGCTCCATCGCCAGCGCGGCCAGCGCGTCGTCGTCGAGCGACAGCGCCCCGGCCCGCCTCGCCGCGAGGATCTTCGGGACCGGCAGATCGCGCAGCGCGGGGCGCTCCCCGTTCAGGCCGTCGAGCTCGTCCCCGTCGAGCAGCGGCGGCAGCCCCTTGTGGACCTTGGGCGCGAGGACGTACTCCGAGGGCCACTGGACAGGCTCGCGCCGGCAACGCTCGAGCACGCGCTCGTAGATCCCCGCCGGGACCTTGCCGCGCACGAGATCCGAGAGCTCGATCCACTCCTCCTCGTCGAGCACGAGGCGCGGCACGCCCAGCACCTCGTGCTGGAAGTGCGCTGGATCCTGGATCGCGAGCCGCGCGAGCTGCCGGATCACCGGCCCGCTGAAGCCGCTCTCGCAGCGCGCCCGCCAGCGCAGGAGATCGGATGTCCCGAGCTCGTCGATGTGCTCGGACAGGAAGGCATGATCGTCTGGCTCCAGCGACGGCTGACGGAGCACATGAAAGAACGCGACGGGACGGGCACGGCCCCGGTGCGCGCGCACCAGGGCCTCAATCTCCGCCTTTCGCATGGCGCGACCTCATCACCCGAGACCCCATGTGGGATCAGGGACTCTCTCAGGTCCATCGTCGCCAGGCGCGAGCGCGGCCCGTCATGACTCGTCGGTCGGTGGAATGACGGATCCTGTTCCTGACCGGTATGCCCAGGGTAGCGCCGGCGCGCTCGCTGTCAACGCGCTCGTCGCTACTCGATCCGCTGCCGCCGCCGCCGCCGCGGCTCCCGGGCGCTCGCGGGCGGGTCGACGTCGCGCGAGAGCGGCAGCTCGACGGAGAAGGTAGAGCCCTCGCCGATCTCGCTCGCGACGCTCACCCGCCCTCCGTGCGCCTCGACGATGGTGCGCGTGATGTAGAGGCCCAGCCCGAGCCCGCCGTAATGGCGCGACGAGACGCCCCGGCGATACCGCTCGAAGACCTGCTCTCGGACGTCGGCGGGGATGCCGATGCCATGATCGGTGACCGAGAGCCGGGCGGTCTCTCCGTCCGACGCGATGGTGAGCTCTAGCGGCTTGCCCCCGCCGAACTTGATCGCGTTGCTCAGCAGGTTGGTCACGACCTGCTCGATGCGCTGCGCGTCCCAGCGGCCGACGACCGGCCCGGCGGCGCGCACGTCGAGCGCGCAGCCCGCCCGCGCGAGCTGGTCGTCCAGGTACGTCGTGACCTCTCCCACGATCGCGCGGAGATCGATCTCGATCGGGTCGAGCTCCAGGCGCCCCGCGTGGATGCGGGAGACGTCGAGGAGCATGTCGACGAGGGCGACGAGGCGCTTGATCTGCCGCAGCGAGAGATCGACCGACGCGCGCGCCCGCTCGATGCCCTCCGCGCCGCGCGAGAGCTTCTTCTCCATCGAATGGACGGCGAGCTGCAGGCTGGTCAGCGGGGTCCGGAGCTCGTGCGAGGCGACGGAGAGGAACTCGTCCCGCGCGCGGACGGCCTCCTCCGCGCGGGCGCGCGCCCGCTGCTCGTCCGCGAGCAGGCGGTCCCGCTGCTGCTCGGCCTGCACGCGCGTGGTCACGTCGCGGAAGCTCCAGACCCGCCCGACGATGCGCCCGCTCACGCGCTGAGGCTGGGAGTAGCGCTCGACGACCCTGCCGTCGTCGAACATCAGGGTGTCGACGCCGCTCGCCTCGCGGGGGTCGTCGACGCTCCTCGTCCTCCTCGCTTGCTGGAGGAGCTGCTCGGAGTCCGCGAGCTGATCGAGGCAGAGCGCCAGGCGGTCGTCGTGCGAGAGGAGCACCTGCTCGGGGATCCCCCACATCTCCCTGAACCTGCGGTTGTGCCGCACGGGGCGGCCCGCGTCGTCGACGACCAGGATGCCGTCCGCCGTCGAGTCGAGCGTGGCCTCGAGCAGCGCGTGCGAGTGGCGCAGCATCTCCTCGGCGCGCTTGCGCTCGGTGACGTCCGTCGCGATCCCGCACACCGCGTACGACGTCCCGTCCGGATGGCGCAGCGGGAACTTGAGGGAGAGGAACGTGTGGATGCCGTCGGGGGCCGCGACGTACTCGTCCCTCTCGATGGGGTGGTCCTCCCGCAGCGCGGCGAGATCGTTGGCGCGCACCGCGTCGGCGATCTCGGTCGGGAACAGCTCGTGGTCGGTCTTGCCGAGGATGTCCTCGCGGGTCACGTGAACGACGTCCTCGTAACGGCGGTTGATGAGCAGGTATCGCCCGTCCGGGGCCTTGACGAACACGACGGCGGGCGTGTTGTCGAGGATGCCCTGCAGGAGCGAGCTGCTGTCGTGCAGGGACGCCTCCGCGCGCCGGCGCTGCGCGTTCTCCTGCTGGAGCTCGCCGTAGAGGCGCGCGTTCTCGAGCGAGATGGCCGCCTGCGACGCGAGGACATCGAGGACGCCCAGCTCCGCCGTGGAGAAGGCGCCCGGGACCAGGTTGTTCTCCAGATAGAGCAGGCCCACCGCCTCGTCCTGGCGCACGATGGGCACCCCGAGGGCCGAGCGGCGGCGGCACGACGCCTCGCCGAAATACGGATCCATGGCGAACCGGTGGGGCGCGGCTGCGTCGGCGATCGCGATGGGCTTGCGGCTGCGGACGACGGCCGTGCAGAGCGACAGGGGCACCTGCGACGGCGCCGCGAGGTGGCCGGTGGGGCCGAAGACGCGCTCTCCGTCGCCGCTCGCCTCCGCCAGGACGAGGCCCTCCGGCGACGAGAGGAGCAGGCAGCCGCGCTGCGCGCCCACGTGCTCCATGGCCACGAGCAGGAGCCGGGCGTGCAGCTGGGGCAGGACCAGCGCGCTCGAGATCTCCTGCGAGGCCTTCAGAATGCCGAGCATATCCAGGTATTTGACGTCGCCACCCCCGGACGCGGGCCGCCGCGCGAGCTCGGGGTGCTGCTGGAGCAGGGCGCCGACCTTCGCCCGCGCGCCCCAGGCCTCGTAGCTGTCGCGGGCGCGCGCGAGGTAGGCGCTCGCCGCCGTGTCGAGCCCGCGCTGCTCGTAGAAGCGCGCGCAGAGCTCGCTGGCGAGCCCCTCGACCTCGACGAACCCGCCCGCGCGGGCGCCCTTGAGGGCCTGCTCGTACGCGCGCTCCGCGGCGAGCTCATCGCCCGAGAGGCGCGCGAGCTCGGCCGAGACCAGGGCCGCCTGGTGTGCGAAGTTCTCCGGGGACGCGTCCGCCAGCGCCGCCAGGTGGGCGAGGTGCGCGCGCACGGCCTCGAGGCAGCCCGGCGGGGGCGCGCGGGCGTGGCCGGCGGAGCGCGCGAGCGCGGCGTAGAAGTGATGCTGGGCGGCCCCGAGGAAGCGGGGCGCGGCGTGCAGCAAGGCGCCCGCGCGCTCCGCCGCTCCGGCGGCCTCGCCCAGATCGCCGAGGAGCACGCGCGCCTGCAGGTCGAGGAGATGGCCATAGAAGGCCCTGATCGGCGCCCTCCGCGCGAGCTCCTCCGCGGAGCGCTCCGGAGGGCGGCCGGGCGCGGATGGGTCGCGCAGCCGCGCGAGCAGCCGCAGCTGATCGCGGAAGATGTCCTGGTCCACCGGCCCGCAGGTGCGCTCGGCGAGCGCGAGGCGGCGCGAAGCCTCCTCGGCGACGTCGTCGAGGGAGTCGCCGACGAACAGCTGAAACGCGATGACCTGGTGGCCGAAGTAGCACGAGAAGGGGTAGTTGCCGGCGGAGAGCGCCGCGTCCAGCTCGCGCCGCGCGAGCTCCAGACAGCGTCGGACAGGCATCTTCAGGTACCCGAGCAAGGCGATGAACGTGAAGCTCGCCCTGGGCCTGTAGGGCGAGTGCTCCTCGCGCTGGGCGAGCCGATAGCCCGCCTCGCCGAAGGCGAACGCGTCCGCGGGGCGCCCGCGCCGCTCGGCAAGGACGAGCCCGAAGGTCGCGTAGGCGGCCGCGGAGCTGCTCGTGTTCCCGTGCGTCAGCGAGAGCTCCACCGCGGCGCTGGCGGCGGCCGCCATGACGTCCCAGCTCGCGTGGTAAGCGGGCTGGTACAGCGTGGCGGCGAGATCGCAGACGGCCCGGGCGCGCGGGTCGGTCATGGGCGGCAGGTCCGCGAGGGCGGCGATGGCGAGGGCGCCGCCCTCGAGGCGACCCAGGACCGCCGCGACGGCGGCGTCCACCGCGGCGGCCTCCGGGTGGCGCGGCAGGGGGAGCCCGCAGTTGCCGAAGCCCGCGACGCAGCTCTCGACGGCGGCGTCCATCGCGCCTTGCGCGACCTGGATCTCGGCGAGCAGGGCGTACACGGTCGCGGCCACGCACCGCCCGGGGGCGCGCTCGCACAGCGACGCGCAGAGGCGCTCCGCGGCCGCGAGCTCGCCGGTCGCGAACCGGCACTGGGCCAGCGCGAAGTCGAGCTCGAACGCGAGCCCGGCGCGCGCGGGGAGGCGGCGCGCGCCCGCGAGCAGCTCCGCGCCCAGCAGGAAGAAGCCGATGGCCGCGGCGTGGTGGGTCGCGGCCTGGGCCTTCCGGCCCGCGCGCAGGTTGAGCTCGGCGGCCCGCGTCCGCTCCTCCGGGGACGTGATCCGCGGCGCGGCGCGGGTGATCTGGCGCACGATCTCGAAGAGCTGGGCCTCGATGCGCTCGGGCGGGAGGCCGTCGAGCAGGGCGCGCGCGGCGGCGAGGTGCGCCTCGGGCCGCTGCTCGGCGGGGGTGAGCTCGTACGCGACCTGATGGATGCGGTCGTGCAGGAAGCGGATCTCGCGGTCGATCCGGACGATGAGCCGCAGCGCGAAGGCCGCCTGCAGGCGCTCGATGACGGCGTCTTCCGGGCAGCCGAGGAGGAGCGCCAGGGTCGTCAGATCCGCGGCGTCGCCGAACACGGCGAACCGCCGCAAAGCGTCCTGCGTGCCCGCGTCGAGGCTGCGGAGGTTCGCGGCGATGATCTCGGCGACGTCGTCCGAGCACCTCTTGGCCCGGATCTTCTCGAGATCCCACCGGAACGCTCGGGCGGTGGTCGAGAAGCGGATCAGCCCTTCCTGGTGCAGCGTGCCCGCGAGCTGCGCGATGAACAGCGGATTTCCCCCTGTCTTCTCGTGGAGGCTCGCCGCGAGCGGGGCGACCTCCTCCCGGGGGGCGCGCAGCGAGTCGGCCACCCACGAGGTCACGGCGTCGGCGGACAGGGGGGCGATCGCGATCTCGGTCACGGCGACGCCCTGCTCGCGGAGCCGGCGGATCATCCGGCGCACCGCGTGGGCGTCGGGGACCTCGTTGCTCCGGTACGCGCCGAGGATCAGCGTGTCGCGGACGCCGGGGTCGGTCGCCCAGCGCTCGACGACCTTCAGCGTCTCGGCGTCTGTCCACTGGAGGTCGTCGAGGAAGACGATGAGCGGCTTCCCCGGCCGCGCGAGCGCGCCGAGGAGCTGGCTGAGCGCCAGCTGGAACCGCGCCTCGGCCTCGGGGGGCGGGATCTCGGGCGGCGGGCTCCGCTGGCCGAGGATCCGGGCGAGCGCCGGGAGCATGCCGGCCAGCAGCGGCGCGTTCGCGCCCAGCGTCGCCGCGAGGCCGCGCTGCAGCTCCGCGTGCGGCGCCTCGCCCTCTTCGAGGGCCTGGACGAGCGCGCCGTCCAGCGCCGCGAGGAGCGCCTCGCACGGGGCATGGCGCGGGGCCGCCTCGCACCTGCTGCCGGTGAAGCGCGCCGCGGGCGCGCGGACGGACTCGCCCAGGTGATGGACCAGGCGCGTCTTGCCCACGCCCGGCGGGCCCGAGATCAGGACGAGCTCCGTCCGGCCATCGCGCCCGACGCGCGCCGCCGCGCTCTCCAGCCGCGCGACCTCGCCGGCGCGGCCGTAGAGCCCGGGGGCCAGCCGGAGAGGCGGCGGCACGTCGGCGAGGCCCGGCTGGAACGGCGCGATCCGCCCATCTGTCCGGAGCGCCTCCCGGCACCGGACGAGATCGTGCTGGAGGCCGGCGGCGCTCTGGTACCTGTCCTCGGGGAGCTTCGCGAGCAGCTTCAGGACGAGCTCGCCGACGGTCGAGGGCAGCCCGGGCACGGACACGAGCGGCGACGGGGGGACGACCGCGGCGTGGCAGTAGAGCCATCCCAGCAGATCGTTCGCGGAGAACGGCAGCCGTCCGGTGAGGAGCTCGAACAGGATCACCCCGAGGGAGTAGAGGTCCGACCGGTGATCGATCGCGACGCCGAGGCGCCCGCCCTGCTCGAGCGACAGGTACGGCCAGGTGCAGGGGGACGGACGGGCCGATCGGGGGCTACACCGGCCCGGCGAGAGCGACCAGGGGCTGAACCCGGTCAGCTTGATGTCGTCGCCCGGCAGGAGCATCACGCGGTGCGGGGTGAGGCCGAGGTGGACGATCTGCCGCCCGTGGATCGTCGCCAGCGCCCCGGCGATGCCGATGGAGAGCCCCAGGAACCGGCCGAGATCCATGGGGGTGCCCATGAGGCGGGCGAGCGGCGTCGCTCCGTCGTCGTGGAGCACGAGCGCGGGCTGGCCATGGAACGTGCAGATCCGCGCCGCCTCCATGGCCACGTCGCAGCCGACCAGCCGGGTCGCCTCCAGCTCGCGCCGCAGCGCCTCGTACTCGGCCGTCGAGGGGTGAGCGACCTTCAGGGCCTTGACGAGGACGCTCCGCCCCGCCGGCTCGCGCGCCCGGTAGAGCGCGAAATCTGGTCCTTCGTCCAGCACGGCCTCCGCGAGGTATTCGGTCGCTGTCTGCATGGCTCTGGCGTGCTGGGCGTTACACACCTCTCCAGGGCGCGGCTGCGCTCGAAAGCGCCTGCGCTGCGCTGTCGATCGACAGGCAGGATCGATACCAGCGGTGAGCGGCCTTCGCCGCGGCGGTCCAGGCGTCCGATGATCGGCTCGACGCGCCGGCTGCAGCGTGACGGCCGATCAGGGCGAGCCGCGTCGATCGCAGCGCCGTCGGATGCCGTCCGCCGAGCTCGGCCTTGAGCGGGACCCTCACGGTATCGTCCGCTGGCGCGCGAGAGCGCGAGTGATGGGGGGAGAGACGACGGGAGAGGCAGCGGGGGAGACGTCAGGCCACGAGGGCCCGTGGCCCCTCGGGAACTCGGGAACTCGGGAACTCGGGAGCAGCGCGTTCATTCGTCCGCGGTCGTCCGCGGTCGTCCAGGATGTCATCTGCTTGCGTCATCCCGCAATCGATTGCGCTTCCATTCCAGTCGTGCCAACTCCATTGAAGGGGACGCGCCGGACCTCTCGGCTGAAACCAGCGGCCAGGTAGCAGCTCATTTTGGCGGTGCAGCTCGAAGGGGAGACGGCAGGTCACGCTGGCGTACATATTGCGAACCTTCACGCCAGACGCCCACGCTGAATGCGCCTCCGGCCCTCCGGGGGGGCAAGCGCCGTGGAAGGATTCGTTCTTGATGAAAGCAAGGTTGGGAAGAGCCATGATCGAACAACGACGAGCGGTCAACCGCAGGATGTTCTTGCAAGGGATGACCCAGGTCGCCTCGGTGGCCGCCGCGGCGCCCGCGCTCGGTTCGGACCCATGGAGAGGCGCATGCTCGACGACGCTCACGACGGGGCGGCCCGAGGACGTGAGCATGAGCTCGGAGCGGCTGGAGGACGTCTTCGCGCGGATCCAGCGCCGCGTGAACGACGCCCTGTTTCCCGGCGCCACGGCGCTCGTCGCGCGGCGCGGGGTCATCGTGGGTCACCGGGCCTTCGGCAGCAAGGTCGCCGGCGCCGACGAGCCGGTGACGCTCGACACGATCTTCGACGTCCAGTCGATGAGCAAGGTGCTCTCGACGGCGGCGGCGGCCCTCGCGCTCGTGCAGGAGCGCGTGATTCGGCTGGACGCGCCGGTCGCCAGGTACCTGCCGGACTTCGCCGCCAACGGAAAGGGCGCCGTCACCGTCTACGACATGCTCCGTTACTCGTCCGGTCTCCCGCTGGACAACCAGTGCTTGGATGAGGACGTCGAGACGGCCTGGTGCATCATGGCCGAGACGCCGCTCGAATACGCGACGGGCAGATCGGCGCTGTACAGCGATCTCACCTACCGCCTCCTCGGCCGCATGATCGAGGCCGCCGCGGGGGAAGATCTCGACGCCATCGCGAGAGAGTGCATCTGGCGTCCTCTCGGCATGAGCGACACGATGTACAACCCGCCCCCGGAGCTCGTCGAGCGCGTCGCGGCCACGGGGTACTCCGCCCGCCGGGGCTGCCTTGTGCGGGGCCAGGTGCAGGACGAGCAGGACTTCGCGCTGGGCGGCATCGCCGGCTGTGACGGCGTGTTCACCACCGCGCTCGATGTCGCCGTCTTCTGCCAGATGATCTTGAACGGCGGCGCCTATGGCGGCGCCGAGGTCCTGCGGCCCGATCTGGTCCGGCAGATGAAGAAGAACAACACGCCTTACGTGACGGAGGCGGAGACCGACACCTCGCCCATCAACAACCTGCTCCTCGCCCCGAAGGGCCTCGGGTGGGAGATGCGGACGCGGCGCTTCTCGAACGGCGGCATGCGCCTGTCGCCGCGCGCCTTCGGCAAGGCGGGCGGCGCCGGCACGTTCATGTGGGTCGATCCGGATCTCGAGATCATCGGCGTCCTCCTGACCAACCACGGGCTGCCGCAGCCGTTCGACGAGCTCGGCTGGAACCGCATGCTCGACAACGTCGGTTGCACCGAGTTCTTCGACGGCATCATCAACGCCGTGCACCGCTGAGCGGCGGGCGAGCGGCGCCTCGACAGGCGAGGATCTCGGGCGAACGCCGCTTCTCCAGGTCGTTCAGGCGGCTTCCACGGGGAGCGGCTCCTCCGGCTCGACGGCGGCGGCGGCGAGCGTCCGGCGCAGCAAGGGGCCGATGGTCAGGCCCTGCACCACGATGGAGACGACCACAACGACATAGGTGATGGTCAGCACCATCTCGCGCTCCGGAACGAGCGTGCCGTCCGCGAGCTTTCCGGGGATGGAGAGCGCGAGGGCCACCGAGACGCCGCCGCGCAGGCCGCCCCAGGTGAGGATGCGGATCGCCCCCGGGGTGAAGACCCTGCGCCTCTTCATGAGGCTCACCGGCAGCGCGACCGCGATGAACCGCGCGAGCAGCACGACCGGAAACGCGAGGAGCCCTGCGAGCAGCGACTGGGCGTCGAAGGCGACGATCAAGAGCTCGAGGCCGATCAAGACGAACAGCACCGCGTTCAGGATCTCGTCCATCAGCTCCCAGAAGTCGTCCAGGTGCTCGCGGGTCTTCTCGCTCATGGCGCCGGCGCGCGCCTCGTTCCCGATGAAGAGCCCGGCCACCACCATGGCGATGGGGCCGGAGACATGGATCGCGTACGCCAGGGCATAGCCGCCCGCCGCGGTCGCCAGCGAGAGCAAGACCTCGACCTTGTAGTCGTCGACCTGCCGGAGCATGGCGAGCGTCACGAAGCCGAGCGCGAGGCCGTACAGCACGCCGCCGATCGCCTCCTGGACGAACAGCAGCGAGAGCCGCTGCAGATCGAGGCCCGACGTCCCCGACGCGATCTCCAGGAGCCCGATGAACGCCACAACCGCCACGCCGTCGTTGAAGAGCGACTCTCCGGCTATCTTCATCTCGAGCTCCTTGGGCGCCCCCACGTGCTTGAGGACCCCGAGCACCGCGATGGGATCGGTGGGGGAGATGAGCGCGCCGAAGAGCAAGCAGTAGACAGGCCGGATGTGCACGCCCATCAGCGTCATCAGGGCGTAGGTCATGCCGCCCACCAGCACGGTGGACATGAGCACACCCCCGGTGGCCAGGACGCCGATGACGACCCGCTGCTTCTTCAGATCCGCCAGGTTGACGTGCAACGCGGCGGCAAATAGCAGAAAGCCGAGCATCCCCTGCATCAACGTCTTGTTGAAGTCGATGCCATGGAGGTGCTCCTTCGCCTCGGCCTCGACCTCCGGAAACAGCTCTCCGATGGCCACCATGACGAGGGACGCCGTCATCGCGATCAGCATCAACCCGATCGTGGTCGGCAGCTTGAGGAGCCGGTGGTTGAAGAAGCTGAAGATCGCAGCGAGCGAGAGCAGCGCTGCCGAGACTTGGAATAGATCCATGCTCCCAGGCTTACAGACGGACGCGCGCCGGCTCGAGCGAGGCGAGGAGACGTCCGGATAAAAAGTTGCACGTCAAAGTTTCCCCGAGGGAAGCAAATCCAAGCCGACTCAAAATGTCAAGCCTCGACTGCGGGGCCTGCGCCGTGCTGCCCGAAGGCCGGGGGCGCGACAACCTGCTCCTCGCGCTTTCCGGACGTCTGACGACGTGAGTGGACCTCCCGTGGACGCTGCACACCGTCCTACCGAGCGGCGAGATGTGCGTGTGTCTGCGGCAGCTTCGCCTCTGGCCTGGTGATGCGACGTGCGCCTCGTCGGTGCCTCTGGCGCCGCTCGCGCTTCCGGTCGAATCTGTGGTCGGCGGCGCAACCGCGCGCGGTGAGCGCCGTAAATGGGCATGGGCCGTGGGGCGACGGCGGCCCCTTCACTATTGCCGGTATCCTGCTGTGCAATGGCTCGCTCCTGTAAAGGCATCATTTAAACCTGAAGAATCGCGGTGTGCGTCTCGCGAGCCGTGCGACACCGGCTCACGACGCTCCCGTGGGGAGGAGAGCATGAGCGAATCAGCAAACGTCAATGACCCGGGCGCTGCCGCGCAACCAGGGGAGATCTCGCGCCGCTTCTTCTTGCGGGCGTTCGCCGGGGGGGTGGCGGCCCTGTCGGGCGGATGCGATGGGATGACGCCGATCGATGCGCCTGCAGCGGAGGCGCGGTCGGAGCTCACACGGGCGACCGGGGGGCAGCTGGCGGATCTCATCCGCCAAAAGCGGGTGTCGTCGCTCGAGGTCGTGGAGGCGCACCTGGCGCGCATCGCGAAGATCAATCCGCGGCTGAACGCCGTCGTGAAGCTCCGCGCCGACGAGGCGAGAGCCGAGGCGCGGGCGGCGGACAAGGCCCTTGCGAGAGGCAAGCACCTCGGGCCGCTGCACGGCGTGCCGATGACGATCAAGGACTCCATCGATACCGCGGGCGTCGTGACGACCGGCGGGACGAGCGGGCGAACCAATTTCGTTCCGGTGGAGGACGCCACCGTGGTCCGGCGCCTCAGGGAAGCGGGGGCGATCCTGCTGGGCAAGAGCAATACGCCCGAGATGACGTGGTCTTACGAGACGAACAACGCAGTTTACGGGCGCACCAGCAATCCGTATGGCCTCGACCTGTCACCGGGCGGCTCCAGCGGGGGGGCGGGCGCCATCGTGGCCGCGGGCGGCTCGGCGTTCGACGTGGGGAGCGACACCGGCGGGAGCATCCGCGTGCCGTCGCATTTTTGCGGGATCGCCGGGCTCAAGCCGACCTCCGGCCGCATCTCGCGGACGGGCCATATCGTCCCGGCGGAGGGGCTGCTCCAATCGTTCACCGTGCTCGGGCCGATGGCCCGCTCGGTCGACGATCTATGGCTGCTCTTCAGCGTCCTGGCGGGGCCTGACTGGCGCGACGCGGCGCTGATCCCGGCGCCGCTCGGCGACCCGAAGCACGTGCAGCTCAGGGAGCTGCGGATCGCGATGCACACCGACAACGGAATCGCGGCGCCGGACGCGGCGGTGCGCCAGGCGGTGGTGGACGCGGCGGCCGCGCTGGAAGCGGGCGGCGCGCGCGTCGAGTCGAAGAAGCCCGATGCGCTGAGCGACGTGCTCACGATCGACGCAGATATCTTCCGGGCGGACGGCGGCGCCTGGCTGAAGCGGCTCCTGGACCTGGCCGGGACCGCGGACCCCGGCGCCGAGGTGGACGCCGCGCTCGCGAGCGAGCCGCTGTCGAGCGGTGAGCTGACCGCGGCGGTCGAGCGGCTGGACGCCTGGCGGGGGCGGATGCTCGGCTTCATGAAGGATGTCGACGCCATCGTCTGCCCGCCCTGTGTCCTCGAGGCGCTGCCCCACGATGCGTGGGTCGAGCACGGGGTCTACGCAGGATTCAGCTACTCGTTCGCTTACAACATGACAGGGTGGCCGGCGGTCGTCGTGCGCGCGGGCACCTCGTCGCGAGGAACGCCGGTCGGCGTCCAGATCATCGGCCGTCCCTTCCGCGAGGATGTCGTCCTCGCCCTGGCCGGCCACATCGAGCGGGAGCTCGGCGGCTACCGAGCGCCGGCGATCTGACGGGAGCGCGGTCCACGCTGCCGTGGCGGGCCGGGAGCCGTCTGCGGGCCCAGCCCAACCCGCGTGTACGGCGCGCGCCGTGACGTTTCATCGCACCACGCTTCTTCGCGCAGCGATCCGCCTCGCGGCAGCCGTGCCGTCATCTTGCGGCGGTCGCGCCGGTCTCGGCGAGCCACGCCTCGACGTCCTCGGCGAGCTCGCGCGGGGCGTCGACGGAGACCTTGTGCCCCGACTCGTAGGCCGGGAAGCGGAAGGACGTCTCGGTCGTGTCGTTCGTGAGGCGAACGACGCCGGGGCGCGCGGCGCCCGCGGGCACCGACCTGTCGACGTCGACGGTGAAGGCCGAGTGCTCGCTCAGGAATACCGGCAAGGCCTCGGTGTAAACGACCGCGTCGTAGCGGGCGTTGGTGATGAACGTCGCGGTGCGCTCCAGGAGGCTCGTGAACGCGCTGAGGGTGCCGTAATCGCCGGCGAAGCTCCCGCACGGCCGCGTGGAGGGCAGCCAGTACGCGTCGGTGTCGTCGAGCTCGCCGAGCTCGGCGCGGAGGCTGCTCTCGCTCGCCGCGATCTCCGCAGGATCGTCTCTCTCGAAGTAGCGGAACGAGGGCTCCCGCCCCGGCGGCGCGAGCCCGGCGACCTCGGTCAGGTCCACGCCCAGCAAGGTCTCGAGGTGCTCGGGGGTACGCATCGCGTGATAGGCGTGCTCCTTGATGAGCGCTCCTTCCTCGGACGTGCGGCGGACATCGTACCCGTCCCACGCGTCCGGGTCGGCGAAGTACTCGGCAAAATCCGGGTCTTGCCTCACCATCGGTGCCTCGTACATCCTCTGCTCTGCTCCGTAGAGGCTGGGCTGAATCAGGAGCTGCCAGCCGAACTGCTCGGCGACCTGCGCTGGCTCCCGAGGGGCCCCGGCGCGCGCCGGGAACGCAGCGTCGAGGTGCGCCTGCATCTTGTCCTTCAGCCAGGAGGGCGGCCTGTCCATCAGCTCGAGGCTGTCCGAGTCGCGGGCGTAATTCTGCATCATGTGGAGCATCATCGTCGCGCGCGTGCCGCCGTAGCTCTCGCCGGCGATCACCACCGGGTTGTCGCGCAGCGGCTCGTGCGCCTCGAGGAACTCGAGCAGCACGTACACGAAGTCGGCGGCGTCGGCGAAGTACAGGGGGACGTCGCGGTAGCAGTCCGACGCCGGGTCCACGGTCGCGAGCTCGTAGGAGAAGCCTGCGCTGCGGGGGTCGACATAGAGCAGGTTCGCGAAGCGCGTGAAGGATGCGGCGTTCGCGATCGGGGCGGCGTCGGCGGGCGCCTCTGGATCCAGCGTGTACGGCGCGGTCCCATAGGGCAAAAGGACGCTGGTGGTCGCGGCGCCAGGGCCGCCGTTGAAGAACAGGAGGAGGGGGGCCTTGTCGGGGCGCTCCTGCGCGGGCTGGAACGAGTAGAACATGCGCGCGGGCCAGTTCAGGCCGAGCGTTGGCGAGCCCGGGACCTCGATGAAGCCGGCTTCAGCGGAGAGCACGGCCACGGGGCCGTCGCCCCCGGAGCCGCCGTTGCCTGTGGAGGCGCCTTGACTACCGTTGCCTCCGGAGCCGCCGTTGCCGCCCGGATCGCTGCCGGATCCGCCACAGCCCACGACAAGCAGCGTGCCCGCCATGGTGACGCCGCCGAGCCCAGCGCGAAGAGATGCCATGCCGGTGGGTGGGCGCTGCGCGGCGTTCCCATCAAACAAAACGCTCGACGTGCGCGGGGCACACCATCGCGCGGTGCGCCGTGGGCGGTCGTCTGAATCTCGCGAATTTCTCCCTGTTGCGAGGCTTCTCGAACCTCCACCGCCAGCCCGAGCGATGCAATCAAGTCGATTCCGGGGTCGAGCCCGACGCCGGCGTCCTCGAGCGTGATGTGCACGAGCGACCCGCTCGAGCGCCGCTCGACGGCGGCGTTGCCGGCGCGCCGGGAGCTCGCTGATGTGTCCGCGACGCAGCGTGGCTCGCCGGTCCCGCGGATGAACGCGCCGGTCTCGCCGTGGGGCGGCGCTCGGATGACCAGACAATGCGGGCAGTCATCTTCCGCGTCACGCATCCGCCTCGCCTCGGCAACGGCCTCCTCGCATGGCATCTCGCTTGCCGTCGCTCGCCGCCGACACCGACACCGACGACAGGTGACGCAGGCGCGGTGTGAGGCGGTGCAGGTCGCGCTGGAGCGATCGGACCTGCATGCGGCTCACGCGCCGGCGCTCCTCCGTCGAGGCCGCTTTGCGGCGGCAATTCCCGGAAACCTGAGGAGCTCACATGAAATCGAATCAGCTTGAAAACAAGTCCTTTGGCCTGCGATGCGTCGCGTTCGGACTGGCTTTCGCGACCCTCCTGATGACGGGGTGCGCCGTGAATTCAGCGGATGAGCCCGAGGGTTCAACACAGGATGAAGAGCGCGTCGAGGAAGCGGAACTCGCCATCTCCGCGCCCGACGTGGAATGGCGGGGAGAGGGACCGGCCTGCACGCGGGGCGTGCCCTGCACCATCACCGGCAGCTCGTACGTCGGCCTCAAGAATACGTTCGTGGAGCAGTACGTCGTGTACAGCGAGCGCAGGTACGGGATCAACCTCGGGTGGCGAAGCGGCTCGAACCTGGGCAACGTGCGGTTCATCCCCCAGGCTGGCGGAACCGTGCGGTACGGCGAGCCGGTGGCGCTCTTCGTCACGAACCCGAGCGCGGAGAAGTACATCAAATACCGCGAGCGCGACTACGGGATCAACCTCGTCTGGTCGGCGGACGCCGTGTACCAGTGGCGTATCACCGGCCGAACGCAGGGCACCCCGGTCGATCTGAACGAGCCTTTCGGCCTCAGCAACGACGCGCAGACCCACGTGGTCTACTGTCCGCGCGAGTACGGCATCAATCTTCGCTGGAACTTCGACTGCCCGTACCGCTGAGCGCCGGGCCCAGCGCCCGCCACCCCGGCTCGCTCGCTCAGGCCCTTCGCGCGGAGATCCGGCTTGTCAAAACCGTGTCGAGTCTCCGCATGTCTCGACGGAGCATGTCTCGACGACGCTCCGGACGAGGGGGACGCGGCTATCGGGGGACCAGCACCGACACGCTGTGGGCCGGCATCGCGTAGGTGAAGGCGTTCGTGGCGCGCGGCGCGATCGGGTCGGCACGCACGAGATCGGCCTTGGTGGACGTGAGTTGCCACGCGTCGATGGCCGTGTAGCTCTCGTGGGCGGCGAGGGTCACCGCGGCCGTGAGCGGGGCCGCTGTCTTGTTGATGGCGACGAGGACCATGCGGCTCGGATCGGCCTCGTCGATGCTCGCGTACACGGTGGCCTTGGCGACATCGCTCGTCTCGGCGCGGACGGACGTATCGCCGAAGCGCGCGCCCTGCCCGTCGTAGCTGGTGAAGGCGCGCACGCCGGCCCGGAGCATCGAGACCTCTTCCCCGGGATCCCAGATCGTCGCGAGGAACACGCCCTCGCGGCCGAAGACGCCGAGGGCGTCGGCCTGCGCGATCGCGCCGGAGATGTGGTTGCCGCCGCCGTAATTGTACTCGGTGATGCCGAGGGCGGTGCCCGGGTAATGGGCGTCGATGAGGCCCTGGAGCCAGGGGATGAGCTTGATCGGGCCGCGCACGACGTCGTTCGCGATCCAGCTGTCCTCGACGAAGGTCGGGTCCCAGAGCGAGCGCGGCGCCTGGACGCGGGCCTCGACCGACGCGGGGGAGGCGTCGGAGCTCGTGAGGCGCTCGCCGTTCGCGTAGATCTCCGTGTACCAGTGCAGGTCGAGCACGTCGACCAGGCGGCGCCCCTCGCTCATCTCGGCGGCCTTCATGGCGTCGAGCCAGTGCTCGATGAAGTTGCCGTCCGCGTCGGGCGCGTCCTGGAGGCTGACATAGCCCGAATACCCGTAGGAGACGAAGCCGGTGACGAGCGCGTTGGGCGCGACGTCCTTGATCGCGGAAGCGAACTCGATGTTCTTGTCGACGAGCTCGGCGTAGCGCACCGGCTCCGGGTGGATGCGCTCGTGGGTGTGGTTCCAGAGGTCGGGCTCGTTGTCGAGCGAGAACAGGACGCTCGCGACGTCGCCTTCGAAGGCGTCGGGGAAGGCCTGCTTCATCCAGGCGACGAACTCGTCCTGGTACACGGCGTTGTCGCCGAGATCGGGCGACGAGGAGAAGGGAGCGCCCTTGCGCGCGATCGTCGGGTGAAAGCGGGTCTCGAGGTAATTCCGGGTCTGGTTGACGTCGCCGCCGCCGTCCTTGTCCGCCGCGACATACCCGCAGATGGGGATGGTCGCGATGAAGGCGGCGCCGTGCGCCAGCGCGCCCTCGGCGTGCATGCGCACCGCCGCCCCCGGGACATCGCCGCTCGGGCTGTTCCCGGCGAGGTACCCGTCGTTCTGGTACATGTAGTCCGAGCCGGCGTTGGAGGCGTTGTTCTCCCAGTTGTACGCGGTCATGCGGTTGCCGCCCATGCGCACGACGGTGGTGCCGCGCTGCTCGCCGTCCAGGTCTTCGGCCCAGTTGGCGCCATAGATGAGCCGGCTGATGGGGCGCACATCCCGATCGGCGCGCACGGTGAAGGTGACATCACCCGGCCCGGGATCGCCGGGCTCGACGAGGTCCGCGGGAGGATGGCCGCCGGACCCGCCCTGACCGCTGCTGGCCGTGCCGGTGCCGCCGCCCGAAGCGCCGGCGCCGCCGCTGGCCGTGCTGGTGCCGCCGCTGGCCGTGCCGGTGCCGCCGCCCGAAGCGCCGGCGCCGCCGCTGCCAGCAGAGGAGGTGTCGGCGTCGTCGCCGCAGGCGAGGAAGGCGGCAGATGCGAGCAGGATCAGCGTGGCGTGCAAGACGGGAGCATGTCGAGAAAGCATGCGGTGCATGGTATTCCATCCCTCCGCGGGATCGCGGCGCGTGCTGGCGCGCTCAGACCTGGATGCCCGCGAGCGGCGACGTGACCCGCCCCGCGTCGGCGCCGAACTCCGTCACGTTCAAGCCCATGACCTGAGCGACCGTCAGGAGCGCCTTGCTCAGGTTGTCGCCGGGGAAGTTGTGGTGCTCGTCGCCGCGCAGCCGCCCTCCGGCTTTCCCGGCGAAGAGCACCGGCCATTCCGTCCTCGTGTGTATCTTACCCCAGGCGGTGTCGGACGTGACGTACACGAGCGAGCTGTCGAGCAGGTTCGAGCTGCCGTGCGGCGTGTTCTTGAGCTTCGTCAAGAACTCGTTCAGGCAGCGCATCGTGTACATCACGCCCTTGTCGACGCGAGGCTGACTCGATTGATCTCCGGCATCCCCGTGGCAGATGGTGTCGTGGAAGTCGTCGTTCATGTCCTGCGCGAGGTGCCGATAATAGACGTGCGCGGCGGGCAGCGAGAACATGAACGAGAGCACGCGGGTCCTCTCGCAGGCGAGCGCGAGCGCCGAGAGCTCGACCATGGCGGTGTTCACCGCAGGGGGCGCCTCGCTCTGCCCATCCTTGCCGGTGGTGGGGGCCGTCGGGCTCTTGCACGCTGACGTCGTGCCGCCGCCGGACGACGTGGTCTCGAGGCGCTGCTCGATGGCCCGGATCGACTCGAGGTGCTCCTCGATACGATGCCTGTCGGCCGCCCCGAGCCGCTGCTTCAGGCTCGCGCCGTCCTGCAGGACGGAGTCGAGCACGCTCTTCCGGACGTTCGCGAGCTTCGCGGCCTGCTCCGCGCCGTCGTCGCTCGGCTCGGGCAAGCCGCCCATGAACAATCGGTTGAACACGGCCTTCGGATCGAACTCCGCGTTGTTGCGCGCGTTTGGCCCCCTGTGCGAGACCGTGTGCAGCGAGTCCTGAGGGCCGTTCGGCGTCGCCGGCGTCACCCCCACCTCGAGGGAACGGTACGGCGCCCCCTCGGAGATGGCGCCCGCGACGACCTGGTCGATGGACGCGGCCCGCACGGCGTTCCCGCTGAGCGGCGCGCCCGTCGTGGCTCCCGCCGACCCCGAGGGGTGCTCGACGCCGGAGACCACGAGCTTGTTCTCGAGGCCGCTGATCACCGTGAGGTACGACTTGAGGTCCGCGAGCGGCTGGAGCTCCGGGCTGAGCTCCCAGGCCTGACCGGAGCCCGTGCGCGTCGGCTTCCAGCGACCGGGCAGCGTGCCGTTCCCGAAGAACCACGTGACGTAGAGCGGCGACACCGGCGTCTTCGTCTGAGCGTGCGCCGTGCCGCTCTCGTTCAGCATGATCTCCAGCAAGGGGAGCGGGATGGTGACGGCGGCGCCCGTCGCCAGCATGCCCCGGAGAACAGTTCGTCGGTTCAACACTTTGTTCGTCATGGGGGTACCTGCGATCAGGGTTGGGGGGCGACGGACGAGAAAGCGTCGTTGGTCACGACGTCGAGGACCAGCTCGCGCAGCCTGTACCCCGACCCTTCGAACGAGGCGGTCAGCGCGTTCAGCACGCGCTCGTCCACGTCTCTCTCCTCGTGACCCGCTGCATACGTGTAGTACTTGCGGACGAGGCACTCCGCGACCGACGCGTCCGAGCTGAGGGTCACGCCGAGCGCGCGCGCGTCGGCGACAGGCACCCCGTCGAACTCGCCGCTCGGGTCGATCGGCAGGCCGTGGTCGGTCGTGCGGAAGCGGCCGATCGCGTCGAACGTCTCGAGCGGCAGGCCCAGCGGGTCCATGTACGAGTGGCAGCCGGCGCAGGCGGGCTCGGTCCGGTGGATCTCGAGCCGCTGACGCTTCGTGAGGGGCTTGTCCGCGGGCGGCTCCGGGAGCTCGAGGGCGACGTCGCCGGGGGGCGGCGGGATGGGCGTGCACATGAGCGCGTCACGCATGAACTTGCCGCGCAACGTGGGAGAGCCCTCCTTCTGGTTCGCGAACTGCGAGAGGAAGCCCGCTTTGCTGAGGATCCCGACGCGCGGGCCGTCCGCGGGCAACGAGCGGACCTCGAAGGCGCTCGAGCCGAGGCCGGCCGTGTCGAGACCGTAGAGCTGGGCGAGCTCGGTGTTGACGACGACCTTCGTTGTCGAGAACAGGTCGAGCGCGCTCGCTTGATCGTCGAACGCGAGCACCTCCCAGGTGCCCCGCATGTCGCGGACCATCGCCGCTCGCAGCGCGGGGCTGTACTCCGGAAAGAGCCCCGTGTCTTTTGCCTGCGTGCCGATCCGATCGAGCCGCATGTACTCCTCGGCGAAGGCGCCGACCGCCTCGCGCCCGGCAGGCGCCTCGAGCAGCCGCGTCGCCGCGGCGCGGAGCCCCTCCACCGTTGCGAGCCCCCCGCTCGCGGCCTGGTCGAGCAGCTCCTGGTCTGGCAGGCTGTTCCACAGCAAGAACGCGAGCCGGGACGCCATCTCGTAGCCCGTCAAGCGAAGCGAGCCGTCGGCGCTCGGAGCGCCGAGCTCCGGGCGATACAGGAAGTTCGGAGACGTGAAGAGGGCCACTGTCGCCCAGCGGGCCCCCTCGACGGCGCTCTCGAGCTGGGTCGCGGCGTTCGCGGCGACGGCCGCGAGCCGGTCGACCTCGGCGGCCTCGAGCGGGCGGCGCCACGCACGGAGCCCCAGCGCCTCGATGAAGCCGCGCACGCACGCGTCGTTCTCCGCGCCGCTGGGCGCGCAGCCGATGAACTGGTCTCGCCTCGCGGGATCCGCGAACACCGCGTCGACGGCGCCCTCGATGGCCGCATGGTACTGCTCGACGCCTCGCTCCGAGGTCACGACGGTCGCGGCGCCGATGACCGCAAAGTTCCCGTTCCAGCTGTCGGCGTCGAGGTCATTGAGATTGACGTCCACGCCGAAGACGTCGCGCACGGCGTTGCGAAATTGCGTTCTCGTCAAACGGCGCAGCATCCCTGTCGCGGGTTGGAACTGCGGCGGGTCCGAGCCCGTCGGTGAGCCGTCGCCGCCGACATCCGAGTCCGTCGGTGTTCCGTCGCCGCCGACAGAGGACGACCCGGCGCCCTCCGTCGTGTTGTCACCCAGCGCGCCAGTGCACGCGGCCGCGAAGGCGAGCGCGCAAACGCAGGCGACTTCTCTTGAGAAACGGAGCTCGTGCCAGGACGGCTTCTTCATCTTGCTCTCCGATGATGCGACGGACCGTACCGAGGATTTATCGACCCCCGTCGAATCGACGACGGTCCGTGGTGCCCTCCGGTGGCTCACCCTCGGTAAGAACACCAAGCACCATCGCTCGGCCATCGCTCTCGCGGCGGTCGGGCGAACGGAGCTCTGGAATCGACAAGGACTCGATTGGATGACGAAGGGGCGGCGCACAGGGCGACCCGCTCATGCGCGAAGCAAAAGGATACCCCTTGACCCAAATGTGAACGATCACATGGCCGAGGTCAACGCCAATCGACCGGCCCGCGCAACTCCGTGAGGCGAGGGGAGGGCAGGGCTGGCGAGCTCCTCCGGATCGCTGCGTCAAGAGGCGGGCGCCGGCCGCCGCGATCGCGCGAGGTGCGCCTGCGCCGGGGTTGTGATCGTTCACAAATTGGCGAAACGGTATCTTTTTGCTCTGACCTGAATGGGATGTGCACGTCGTTCGGGTGCCCGGAGGAGCAATATCCCCTCCGCCGGCGCGCTCGACCGAGGGGGCATCGGCGTTGACCAAGCGCGTTCAGGGCCCTTCGCGCGGCCGAACGAGCTTGGAGAACACCGATGGATGGGTACTTTGGCCGAAGGCGGGGCTTCTTGAGCCGCCAAGACGTCATGAGACACCGACAGAAATCTCGGTGTCCTGGGGCGCCCTGGCGGGGCCGTTCCTTCGGCAGGCCGGGGGAACTCCCCACCGCGCGTTGACGGGCGCGCGCGCGGGCGCGCTGTGCGCGCTTCAGTCCGGATCGAGCGCGTACACGGCCGTGGTCGTCTTTCGCCCCGTGAGGTTGCGCTCGCCCAGCGCGCGCAGCGGGAAGGCGTCGCCGGCGAGGTCCCTCGTCGCCGCGGAGACAAGCACCTGGTTCGGCGCCGCGATCGCCTCGAGCCGTGAGGCCACGTTCACCACGTCGCCTATCACCGTGTACTCCATCCGCTTGTCGGAGCCGATGTTGCCGACGATGGCCTCTCCGGAGTTCACGCCCACGCCGAGGCGGACCTCGACGTCGTACCGCTCGCGCCACTCCTCGTTCGCCGTCTCGAGGAAGCGCATCATGTCCTCCGCGGCCGCGAGCGCGCGCCGCGCGTGATCCTCCTGCGCGATCGGGGCGCCCCAGACGGCCATGACGCAATCGCCGATGAACTTGTCGACCGTGCCCCCGTGCCGGAACACGATCTCGGTGAGCATCGAGAAGAGCTCGTTGAGGAGGGCGACCATCCGCTCGGCGTCGCGCGACTCGGCGAGCGGGGTGAAGCCGACGACGTCGGCGAAGAGCACCGACACGGCCGCCCGCTTGCCGCCCAGGGCGAGCGGGTGCTCGCCCCGCACGATCGCGTCGACGACCGCCTTGTCCATGAACCGGCCGAGATCGCCGCGGAGCTTCGCCTCCCGGGCGATGTCCGCCTCGCCCTGCTCGAGGTCCTGGGCCATGCGGCCGAGGGAGGTCGTGAGCTCGCCGATCTCGTCGCGCCGCCCCCGGAGCGCGTCGCCGAGCGCGATCTCGCGCCAGCGCCGGGCGCCGATGAGCCGCGCCTGCGCGACGAGGTGGAGGATGGGGCGCGTCACGTGGCGGGCGGTGACGAGCGCGAGGGCGAGCGCGAGGACGAGCGCGCCCGCGGCGACGGCGACGCCGCGGCGCCGCATCTCGTCGAGCGCGGCGAAGGCCTCCGGCTCGGGGCGCCAGATCGCGACCGCCCAGCCGAGGTCGGGCACCGTCTCGATGGCGCCGATCATCCGCTGGCCGCCCTCGTCGTGCGGGGCGAGCACGCCGATCCTGTCGTTCAACCCCGCGCCCGAGGGGAGGTTGCGCCAGATCGGCAAGGACGAGACGTCGCTGCCCGGCGCGACGCCCGGCACCCCGAGCGCCGCGATCGCCTGGCGGTCGTGGCCCGCGATGAGCAGGCGCACCGCGCGGCTCCCGAGGCGGCGCCCGGCGATCAACTCGAGGTTGAGCCCGAGCATGTCGAGCGGCACCTCGGCGACCACGTAGCCTGCCGGGCCGCCCGGAGGAGGCGGCGCCGCGGCCCCGGCGCCCGCGTCGCCGGCGGGCCGCACGCGGGCGACGAGGAGGCCGCGGGCCGGCCCGATCACGCCGAAGCCGACGCCGCGCTCGTCCGCGAGCTTTCGCAGCGCTGCCGGCGCGGCGGGGACGTCGGCGTCGGACGACGCCTTGCGGATCACGGTGCTGATCCCCGCGTCGGGCACCTCGAGCCGCACCGCGTCGACGAGCCCGCGCGTCGCGACGAGGGCGCGCACCGACGCGACAGCGTCCTCGTCCCGGATGGCGCCGCCCGCGGCGTGGCCGAAGATGGCCGCCGCCGCGACGGCATCGCTCTCGACGTCGCGGACGAGCTGGATCGAGGCCGAGGCCACCTCGGAGAGGATCGCCGTCTGCAGTCTCTCCTCGGAGGTCCGCACGGCGCGCCGGTTCACGTCGATGAGGAGCGTCACGGCGACGGCGACCGGGACGAGGCCCATCGCCGTGAAGAGCGCGATCGCCTTCGTCTTGAGCGAGAATTCCCTCACGTGGAGGCCTCCGCGGGCGATGCGTCACTCAAGAGGGCCGTCCTTCCAGCCGGCCGCGCCCTCGTCGGTGCGCTTGCGGATCTGGAACTCCACCCTGCGGTTCTTGGCCCGGCCGTCCCGGGTGCGGTTGTCGGCGAGGGGGCGGCGCGCGCCGAAGCCGCGCGCTTCGAGGCGGCGGGCGTCGATGCCGTGCGCGGTCAGCCACGCGACGACGGCGAGCGCGCGGCGCTGCGAGAGGCTCAGGTTCGCCTGGGCGGCGCCCTGGTTGTCCGTGTGGCCGTCGACCGCGACCCGGGCGATCTCGGGGTGCTCCTCGAGGACGGCCGCGACCTCGGAGAGCAGCTCGAAGCTCTCCGGCTCGATCTCGGCCCGGCCCGTCCGGAACTGGACCTGCTGGAGGATCACGATCTGCGAGCCCTCGATGCGCACAGCGAACGGGCAGCCGTGCGTCGCGCGATCCTCGCTCGGCTTGCCGCGCTCGTAGGGGCAGGCGTCCGCGGCGTTGGGGATGCCGTCGCCGTCCGTGTCCGCGGGGCACCCGTGCTTCGACGCAGGCTGGGACCCGGCGTTTGCGGCGGCCTCGGCCGTGACCCCGGACCCCGCGCCGCCCGGTCCCGCGTCGGCGGCCGCGCTGCTGACCCCCGGCACGTCCGGGCAGCGATCGTCGACATCGTAGATCCCGTCGTCGTCCCGATCCGGCGGGCAACCGCGGCGGAACGCCGGTCGGGCGCCCGCCGCCGCGGCGGGCGGGCGCGCCTCGCCGATGACCCGGGGGCAGGCGTCCTCCGCGTCGGGGACCGAATCCCCGTCGAAGTCGGCGGCCGGAGGCGCGGCCGGCGTCGCGCCGCGAGCGCCCTTCGTCCCGGCGGGCGCGCCGGCGACGGCCGAGGGGGCGGCGGCAGGGGGCGCCGACGGAACGACGTCCGCGGCGATGCCTATCCCCGCGAAGAAGCGCGCCTTCGGCGTGCCGGGCAGCCGCCCGAAGCCAGGGCCCGCGCCCGCGTCGAGCGTGAGGGGGCCGAGCGACCAGCGGGCGGTGAGCAGGAGCTCGCCGCCCGCGCGGCCGGGGACCTCGAGCGCCGACCCCTCGCCGGCGGCGGCCCAGACGGAGAGCTCCGACCCGAGCTGCAGCGGGCCTTTGCGGACGCCCGCGCCCGCCGTGAAGAGGACCTCGCTGCCCGTCAGGCTGTCCGCAGAGGCCCTCTGGAACCGGCCCCCCGCCGAGGCCGACCAGCGGAAGCCCGGGTGCTCGGCCCCGACGATCACCCGCGGCGCGTAGCGCACGGCGCCCGCGCCGGCGAACGCCGCCTCGTCTCCCGTCGGCAGCCAGACGGAGAGCCCGAGCGCCGCCGCCGGCCGGAGGCCCTCCTGGGGCAGGAGCGTCACCCTCCCGCCCGCCTGGAGATCGCCGAGCGTGGCGCCGCCGGCGGGCGCCGTGACGCGGATGGTCCCGAGCGCGCCGGACGCGCCGCCCTGGTCCAGCACGAGCGGCGCGTCGAGATCGAGCTTGATCCGGCGCAGGAGCTCGACGCTCGCGAGCGCGTGGAGGATCGCCTGCCGGCCCACCCACGTTACCGACCCGGCAGGCGCAGTCCCGCGCAGGCTGAGGGGTTGATGAGAATAGGAGAACAGAAGTCCGACCGCGGGCCGGAGCTCCCCCGATACGCCGGCAGAAGGGACAGTGGATAGCCCGTCGCCCGCGGGCGCGGGAGCGAGCCTGTCGAGCGCTGTGGCCTCCTGCGCTGCGGCCGGCATGGAAACCGTGGCCGCCGCGAAGAGCAGCGGGGAGGCCAGGAGGGGCGCGATGACGCGCGCCGACCAATACGCCATCGGTCTGCTCGTATCCTATTGCCTGGTCCCTTGCAACGCCGATCTCGATCCGGTAGCGTGCCGCTGCCGTGGCACCGTCAAATGGCCAGTCCGTCGCTATCTCGGTGCTCCTCGGCTGCGCCACCCACGCTGCGATCCACGCTGGATACGTCGGCTCGGCGAGCGCCAGAGAGCCGACGCCCGGATATCCGGAGGCGGTCATTCAATGGGGCGTGCAGGCGGGAGAGACCTGCGACGACATCGCGGCGGTCCTCTACGGCTCGTCCAAGCATGCAGCGCTGATCCAGCGGTACAACCGCGTCGCGTGCGGCCCGGGCACGACGCTCGCCGAGGGGCTCACGCTGGTCCTCCCGGCCGAGGTGACGTCGATCCCCGACGCGAAGCTCCGGTCGATGCACCCGGACGTGCGCGCGCGCCCGGCCGGCGGCGCCTGGTCGCCCGCGGCTCAGGGGATGCCCCTGCTCACGAACTCGAGCGTCAACACGCTGGATGAGGGGAGGGCAGATATCGAGTTTGTGGATCGGACTCGGGTGCTCCTCGCGCCGAATACGCTCGTCGTCATCTACGGCACGGCGAGCCGAGCGCGGGTATCGAAGACGCCGCCCGCGGCCGTCGAGCTCGCGGACGGCGAGGTGAAGGCGGCGCTCGCCGCGCTGCGGGGCCAGTCGGTCGAGGTCGCCGCGAGCGGGGGCGGCCGCGTGAGCGCGTCGTCGCGGGACACGGTGGTGCAGCGGCGCGGGGAGCGGACGACGGTCGCGGTGTTCGACGGCAAGGCGGGCGTCACGTCGGGCGGCCTCTCCGTCGTGGTCCCGAAGGACCACGGCACCCGGTTCGTGGGCAGAGCGCCGCCCGCGCGCCCGCGCCCGCTGCCGGCGCCGGTCGAATGGACGACCGCGGACGCCGCGCAGATCGCGCTCGCCCCGGAGGGGCTCGGCGTCCTGTCGGCGTCGTGGAAGCCGGCGCCGGCCGCGGGCGGCTACCGCGTCGAGATCGCGCGCGACCCGGAGTTCAACGAGCTCATCGCCCGCGAGGAGGTGAAGCCGGACGTCCTGTCGTTCCGCGGGGAGAAGATGCCGGCGGGCGCCTATTTCCTCCGGGTCCGGGTCGTCGATCGCGAGGAGTACCTGGGGGTGGGCGCGGTGCGCAGGTTCCACCTCGTCGCCGCGCGGGCCGCCGGGGGCGTCGTCCCGGCGGCGCAGGAGATCACCGCGAACCCGTACGGGATCATCGAGCTCACGCCGTCTCCCGCGCTCGAGCTCTCGCTCGACGACGGCCCGTTCGGCCCCGTCCCCGAGCGCATCGATCTGCTCCAGCGCGCCCCGCGCGCGCTCCGGCTGCGCGAGCGGGGCAGCGCGGTTCCCGGCGCGGCGACGTCGCTCCCGGTCCGGTACACGAAGGTGGGCGCGGTGGTCTCGGCCGCGCGCGAGGTGACGCCGGCGCCGGGCGGGACGGGCGGGACGGGCGGGACGGGCGGGACGGTGATCGAGGCCCGGGTCGAGCTGGAGGGGCTCGCCGGGGTCGACGTCGCGCGGCGGGTGGCGCCGCGGCTCTTCGCCCACCTGCCGGGGGGGGTGCGCTCCGCCGCGCTCGCCGGCGGCGATCGCGGCGGCGCCCTGACGGCGCGGATCCCGCTGCCCCGGGAGGCGCTGCGCCCCGGCGAGCCGCTGCGCGTCCGGCTCGACGTCGCCGACGGCCGCGGCGGCGTGATCGGGACGAGCGACGCCGAGCTGCCCGCCGCGCCCGAGGCGCCGCGCGCCGCGCCTCCGCCCGCGCCCCCGGCCGCGCCCGTGCTGGGCGCGTACCTCCCGCTCCTCCCGATGTCCGGGGTGGCCGACGGGCTCTGGCTCGCGCCGACGCCGCCCTCGGTCGCCGCCGTCGGCGCGGCCGCGGCGCGCTCCGGGGGCGGCTGGGTCGCCGCGGGGCAGGTGCGCGCGAGCGGCGCGATCGGCCCGCTGGGCCTCGACGTCGCGCTCCGCTCGAACCCGGCCGGCGAGGGGGATGGCGCGGGCGCGGGCAGCACCGGCTGGTTCGGCGCGCGCGCGCGCGTCCTGCGCCTCGGGCGCTCGGAGCTCGAGCTCGGCCCCACGCTCCGCCTGGGCGTGCCCATGGCCGACGGGAGCCCGCCGCTCCGCATCGAGCCCGGGATCGCGCTCGGCGGCGCCGCGGGCCGGTTCACCTGGGTGGCCGATGTCGGGGCCCGCATCCGCGCCTCGGGCGACGGCGCGGCCGTCGGCGCGGGCGGCGGCGCGGCGGGGGGGGAGGGCGCGGCGGCGGGCGGCGAGCCGGCCACGCCGGCCGTGCAGGGCTTCCTGCTGGCGGGGGCGACGGCGGATCCGGCGCCGTGGCTGCGGCTGCACGGCGCGCTGGATCTGCACCTCGTCGACCGGGAGGTCAGGGCGGACGACGTGCTCGGCGGGCTGTCGGCGGGCGTGGAGGCGGGCGGCGCGCTCTTTGGGGCGCTGTCGGTGCGGGTGAGCCCGTGGCGCGACGAGGGCGAGGGCCCGGTGACGGCGCAGATCGCGGTGGGCTTCCGCGAGGCGTCGCCGTGAGCGCGGGCGACGGCGAGCGCCCGCCGCCGGACGGGGACCCCGACCGCACCGTGCTGAAGGGCCAGCGGGCGGCGGACGGGCGGGCGCCGGCGCCTCGACCGCGCGCCGACCGCTTCCCGGCCGCGGAGACGCTCCCCTCGGAGGAGCCCGGCGCGGGCGCGGCGCAGCGGGCGCGCGCCGGGCGGGTCCTCGGCGGGAAGTACAACCTCGTGCGGCTGCTCGGCGCGGGCGGGATGGGGGAGGTCTACGAGGCGGAGCACGTGCTCCTCGGCGTTCCGGTCGCGGTGAAGACGATGCACCCGCACGTCGCGATGCTCCCGGAGAGCCGGCGGAGGTTCTTCCGCGAGGCGCGCGCCGCGTCGCGGCTCGTGCACCGGAACGTGGTCAAGGTGCTCGACCTCGGGGGCGACGAGGACGACGGCGACGGCTCGATCTACCTCGTGATGGAGCTGCTCAAGGGGCAGTCGCTCGGCGCGCTGCTCCGGGCGTCGCGCGAGCTGCTGCCGCTCGCGGAGGTCGCGGCCCTGTTCGCGGACATCCTCGAAGGCGTGGGCGCCGCGCACGCGAGCGGCATCGTCCACCGCGACCTCAAGCCGGAGAACGTGCTGCTCGCCGAGCAGGACGGGGAGCGGGTCGCCAAGGTCGTCGACTTCGGCCTGGCGCACCTCGACGACCCGCTCGACGCCGGGCCGACGCTCACCTCGCAGGACATGGTCGCGGGCACGCCGGAGTACATGAGCCCGGAGCAGTGCCGCTCGCTCGCGGTGGGCCCGAGCACCGATCTGTACGCGTGCGGCTGCATCCTGACGGCGCTGTTGCAGGGAACGCCGCCGTTCGTCGGCCTCCCTGCGGTGGAGCTGATGGCGATGCACATGTTCTCGATCCCGCCGCCGCTGCGCCGGCCGCCGGGGGCTCCGCCGGTCCCGCCGCTCCTGGAGCGGCTCCGGCTGGATCTGCTGGCGAAGCTGCCGGAGAAGCGCCCGGAGAGCGCCGCGGCGGCGCGTTCCCGGCTCGACGAGGCGATGTCGCGGGAGGCCGAGGCGCGGCGGCTGCCCGCGCGCAAGGCGGACGCGCCGCGCGGCGACCGGGCGGAGCGGGCGCAGGCCTGGCCGGACGGCGAGACGGCGGAGCTCGCGCCCGTGCCGGAGCGCACCGTCGCGCTGCTCCGGCTCGCGCCGGCGGGGCAGGGGCTCAGCGAGGCGTGCGAGATCGGGCTCGACGCGCAGGGCATCCACCTCGCCGAGGTGCCGGACGCCGCCGCGCTGGTCGATGCGGGGCTGGGCGTGGCGGTGATCGACGCCGGCGCCGACGTGGAAGGCGCGTGCGCGCTGCTGGAGGCGCTCGGCCGCTCGACGCCCGGCGTGCGCGCCGTCGTGTGCGCGTCCGGGCTCTCCTCGGACCGGATGAACGCGCTCGTCGCGGCGGGCGCCGCGGACGTGGCGCGTTATCCGGTCGCGCCGGACGCGCTGTCTCGCAAGATCGCGCGGGTGGTGCGCCGGGGGCGCTAGTCCGCGGGTGGAAGTCCCGCCTGGGTTTCCCGCCGGTGGTGCCGGGCCGCCATCATTCCCTCATTGTCGACGGCGGCATTCCTCCGGACGATGTTGGCACGTTGGTTATCGATATGTTCCAGCGAGGCACTGAGTGAAATGTTCGCAGCGGAGCATCACCGCGGGTGGCAACGCGAGGCGCGAGCCGAGGGGCTCGATGCGTCACCTCGAACGTGGTCGCGCCGGGAGCCATCCTCGGCAGCTGCTGGCCGCGGGAGACGGCGCTCAAGGGGCAGCGGCCCGACGCGCTGCCCACGACCCCGGTTGCCGGAGGGGCCGTGCATGGGGCAAGATCGAGCGCCATGCTGATCCAGGAGGAGGCGCCGCGCCCCGCAGATCCGCTCGCCACCCTCGATGAGGACTACGAGCGGGCCGTGCTGCACCTCGCCTGGGATCGGAACGCAGAGACGAACGAGCGAACGCTGCTCTTCGCGCTGGTCGAACTCCTTCCAATCGAGGTGCCGCCCCCGCTGGATGACGGTGAGCAGCAGCGGCAGCCTGGAGAGGGTAGCGCGCACCGGGTCTCTGTGTGCCGCGTGGTCGTGCCGGCGCGGCGAGCGCTGGCGTGGCACCTGGACTGTCGGCGTGGGGTGGCCGTGCTGCCAAACGACGTGGGCGAGCTCCCGGACGCGTCGGATGCGTCGGCGATCAGGGTCGTGCTGGCCGACCTCGGGGAGGAGCCCCCGTGGCCCACGCTGGTGTGCGTGTCGGGAGAGAGCGACACCGTGCCGTTCTGCCCGGCATGGCACGAGCACCCGCGGGTCCACCACCTGGTCCCGCTCGCCGACTTCGCGACGGAGAAGCTCTGGCCGGGCGAGCGTGAGCGGATGGACATGGTGCGGTGGCTGTCGGAGCGGCTGCACTTCTCCCTGGAGGATTATCCGGAGTACTGGGGCTCGGTGCACCTCGTGGCGCCGAACCCGGTGTACCGCTCGCTGGGAACGCGCCTGTTGCCGAGGACGCCCCCGCGGGAGTCGGTGCTGGTGCGGTTCCAGCCGCGGGCAGGGAAATCCGTGGAGGGGCTGGAGCTCACGTACACCGAGAAGGAGCCCTGGGGGCCGCTGGACGTGCGGCACGTGGTCGTGAAGAGCCCGCTGCTGCGCCTCGACTTCGAGCGGGAGGTGCAGGGGACGCGGGAAGACGTGCTCGATCCGAAGCGAGGGGTGCTCGCGGCGTCCTACCACGAAGGCCGCTTCATCAAGAGCTTCCAGATCAGCATGGGACTGGTCACCCGGCAGATGAGCGTGAGAGGGAAAGCTCCCGGCGCATCCTACGAAGTGAACCGCATGGGAAAGCCCGAGATCACCACCATCGGGAACCAGAGGGCGAACGCTCCTTCGGCGCGCGCACGCGTGAGCGAGGCGCACCACGCGAGGAGGAAGCGCGGGCAGGCCAGCGCGCAGGATCAGCGGTGGTTTTCCGGGCAGCAAGAAGAGGCAGCCGACGCCCTGAGGGCGCTCATCCATGGAGCTCGGCGTGAGGTGTTGATCGTCGATCCTCATTTTGGACCCGACGAGCTGTTCACGTTCGCCCTCGCAGTCGCTCAAGAGGATGTTCCGATCCGCATCCTGAGCTCGGCGGAGATCCTGCGGCAATCGCACCCGCAAGCAAGGCCCGGCGTCGATCTAGGAGCGGCTCTGCTCGCAGAGGTCGAGCGGCTCACCTCCCAGGAGCGCATGAGCCCCATCGACATTCGCGTGATGACGGGCGATCCGCCCTCCATCCACGATCAGTTCCTGGTTGTCGATGGTCGAGCATGGCTCCTCGGCTCCCCGCTCCACACGTTCGGCGCCCGCGGCACCATGATGATCGCAATGCCGGATCCGGCACCGGTCATCGAGCGCCTGCTCAGAGCCTGGGACGATGCAATGGACCTACGCCTGTGGGCGCAAGGCCGAACGGATCAGGTCGAGAGGCGAGAGGGGATATGAGGGATCCTCGCTTCGCCGCGTCGCGCGGCTCGGGGTACGAGCGACCTCCTCGTCCGGAGGAGCTAGAAGAGGCTCGGGCGCTCGCGCGTGAGATCGCGCTAGGGCTGCCCAGCGCGGAGTCGCTCGACCGCGCGCACGAAGCGCTCACCCACGCCCGCGCGGAGCGGTGGGATGCGTTCTACGACAGCTTCGCCGCGCTCGTGCGAGGTGACGAGGAGCGACGGCGCGCGTGGGTCGACGTCCTGCTCGCCGAGGTCAGGAGGGCCTCGGTGGATCCAGAGGTGCTGCTCCTCTCGCCGGAGTTCGACGCCGAGGTTATCAGCGCTCAGGCGCGCACATGGAAGGAGGAGACAGATCCATTCGCGGTCTGGGGTCCTCGATACAAGGATCATGTATCCTATCGCGAGGATATCCCATTCTATCCCCTGAGCCTGCTGCTCTTCGTCGATCCAGCTGCATGGTGCGAGGCCGTCGATCTCCTTCCATGGCCGGGCGCGATGAGGATGGCGTTCTTTTTCTACACGCACCTTCAAGAGGACCGAGACCGCCTCGAGGAGCTGCTTCGCGTCGCCCCGTGCGTCTTCGACGCGCAAGGCCACTGGGTCGAGCCTCGCAGCGTGGTCGCCCTGCTTGTGGCCCAGGAGATCGTCGCGCATGCCCGGGCGCTACACCAGGCCGTAGAATCCCGGGGGCGAGCTCCAGGTGGAGAGCGCAAGGAGACAGAGGGGGAGCTGAGTGCGCTCGAGAACCAGGAGCTCCCGGAGTGGATGCACAAGGCGTTCGGCGTTCTCCTCGCCCGAGCCGACGGCCGGCCCATCGCTCTTGGCCTGCTGAGCGATCTCGCTCGCAAGGAGCTTCTTCGCCAGGAGCCTCGCCAGAGGGATGCCTGGATGGCCGAGCAGCAGGCGTTCCGCATCCTCGCTCAATCCCTCGCCTCCGCCGGTCTCGGCGTTGGCGATGTGCGCGGGGCGTGGACGGCCGCCGTTGCCATAGCGGAGCAGGATCACGCGCGGAACCAGGCAAGGCGACGGCTCCGGGCGAGTTCCCGCCAGGTGGGAGCGTCCGAGGGGGAAGGCGCGCGGACGCTGAGCGGCGAGGGGCTGCCCCTGCTCCTCGGCGCCGCTGTCATGCTGGGCCACGATCCCCGCTTACAAGAAGAGCTCGATGCATTCTGGTGGTGGTTCGAGGAGCTGCTGGTGGGGAGAGATCCAGGGCTCTCGCTGGTTCAGCACGGCTCGTCGATGATCGACGTGCCGCAGCGCTTCGGCTTCCTGCTCTCTCGGATGCCCGATCCGTCTGCGCTCTTTCGCGCGACCTACATCAAGCTCGAGTCCCAGCGCCGTCGTTCTCTCTTCGGCTATCGATACGAGGACCTGGACGACGACCTTGGCAGCGTCCTTCTCCTCCGCATTGGCCTGTACGCGGCGGCGAACTGGCGCGTCCGCGAGAAAGAGTCCGGTCGGGATGGCACGCCGGCCCAAGCATTTTTCTGGGACCTGTACGAGGTTGCCCGGCGGCTCTGGCTCACGTCGGCGCATGATTTCGAGGAGAAGAAGCAAGAGCTGGTCCCCCTCTGCTTCGCGTTCATGACCGCTCTTTTCGATGAGGACCTCGAGGATGCGCTCCGGCGCGCGGTTCCGGCGATCGCCAGCGACGCCCGGATGCTCTCCGCCGCGGGGTGGTTCCTTTGGAAGAATGGGGTACCCGTCGATCGCCTCGTCCCATTACTGCGCGAGGTGGGGGCCGACCTTGAGCGGGCGCTACGGGACGCGCATCAGTGGGCGATGCTCGCGAAGGTCCGCTCGGGACGCCGGGCGGTCGATCGCCAGGACCGAGAGTTCCCGGACTCGCTGGAAGAGCTCGCCCGCGCTCTGAGACTCGCGCTTGAGGAAGAGGCTGCCGAGGCACCGCCGCAAACCGAGCGGGCGCGCCGTCGCGGCGACCTCGCGCGCAGCATTCCCTGGGGAGCTGAGTTCCTCCGTCGCCTCGACGCGGACGGCTGCTCGATCGTACGCCTCGGCCCCCTCGACGCCGCAGGAGCATCCTGGCTCCTCCAGGCCTCGCTGCCCTCCGCGCTCCACGAGCGGTTCGGGCTCTCTCCCGAGGTCCGAATTCTCGTCGTGCATGGCCAGGTCCGCGGGCGCGCTCTTCGCGTAGCGCTGCAGGAGCCCCAGGGTGCCGCCCACATCGATCCGGACCTGATCGTGGTCGCCAACGATCAGCCAGATCTCCCCAGGAGGCTCCCCATGCTGGCTGGCCCCTGGGGACAGCGTATCCCCTGGCCGCCGGACGGCAGCCGTTTCGCACCTCTCGCCGAGATGTTGCGCGACCACCTGCCCGCCTTCGATCTCTTCGACTACCGCGACCCCGTGCGCGGTAGCGCCCTCGTGGGCAGGCGCGTGGAGATCGATCGTCTCGCCGCTCAGCTGCTGCACGGCGAGGCGGTGGGGGTTGTCGGCCTGCGCAAGGTCGGCAAGAGCTCGCTGCTCCGCGCTGTCGCGGAGCGGCTCGACCCCATCGGTGCCCGGCGCGGCATGTTCGAGTCGCTCAGCGTGCCGCTGCCCGAGGCCGAGTCCGAGGCGCTCGTGGTCTCGCTGGATGTGCAGAGCGTGGCCGGCAGGGGGCTGCCCATGCTGGTCGAGCGGCTGATTGCGGTGCTCGAGGACAGGCTCGCGCTGGCAGGCGTCACGGAAGGCGCTGTGCCGCCCCCCCAGGACGCCTTCACCGGGATCCAGCTGCTGCACGCGCAAAGCGTCGCGGGCAACGACGGCTGGACCGATCTGTCGCTGCGGGCAGCGCTCGACCCGATCGACAGGATGCGCGGTCTGCTGAAGCTCGCGCTGGAGCGCACCGGGCTGCCCCTATGTTTCATCCTCGACGAGTACGACCTGCTCTTCGAAGGGTACAGCGGCGAGCCGGGCATGGCCGGCGTCGAGCGGCTCCTCGCGCTCCTGAGGGCGGAGGCGCAGGCCACCCGGCGGGTCTCCCTCGCGCTGATCGGGCGGGATCCGAGCTTCCTCGATGCACCGTTGCTCGGCGGATTCACGAACCCGCTCGCAGGGTGGGCAAAGCACATGTTCCTCGGGTCGCTCCGGGAGGAAGAGGCGCAGGAACTGCTCGTGCGCTTGGGCAAGCGCACGGGCCTCGACGTGGGCCCGGCGACACTGGAGACCTCATGGCGATGGACGGGTGGCCATCCGCTCCTCGTGCGCCAGTACGGCGCTGCGCTCTTCGAACTGGCGCAGGCGCCGCCGACCCGCCCACGCCCGGTGCCGACCGATCCCGTCCACGAGGACGCCGCGCAGATCTTCCTGGTGCGCCCCGCGGTCCATACCCTCTGCACGGAGGTTCATGCGCTGCTCGAGGCGCGCTATCCGGAGTCGCTCGCGCTGCTCGAGGCCCTGTCGCAGGCTTTCGCGACGCAGGCCGGCGCGATCGTGGAGCGGCACGGCGGCGCGCGGTCGCGGTCGCTCCTCATGCTCAGGCGCTTCGGCATCGTGGCGGGAGATCCCGGCGCGCCGTGGGTGCCCGGCGTGTTCCGCGAGTGGTTCGCACCCTCTATCCACGAAAACCGCAGCCCTAGCAGGAGCGCCTCAGGTGAGGTCTGACAAGAACCCGTACAAATGGGATGGTCACAGTCCAAAGCACCAGGTACAGCGGCAAGCGCTGCTCACTCAGGTGAGTGAAAGGATCCTGCGGGGGGAGAGCGGGTACCTCGTTGGCTGTCGCGGCATGGGGAAGAGCGTCTTCCTGCGTCAGCTGGAGAGCGAGATCAAGAAGCCCGAGACCGATGTGTTCATGTTCGAGGCACCCGGGCCCGTGCCGACCATCGATGCGGCCGTCCAGGCCATCGCGGATCAGCTGGTGGACAGGAGCAAGGCGCGTGGCGCGCTGGATGATTTCATTGGTATACTGAAGGATTACTCCAAGCGGAACAAACTGCGCGATCTCTTCGACGCATACCTCGACAAGGCTCCTGTTGACCTGGAGCACCTGGTGTTGCTGTACGACGAGCTCGATGGCTATGCTCGATGGGGTCGCCCCTTCTTCAACGAGCTCGAGGACATCCGCAAAAACTCAGGGGGGCGTATCGTCGTCTTCGCTGCGGGGGGGATCGGCCTCGTGGCGCTCGACACGCTGCTCGGCTCGTCGTTCTTCTCGCGGCTGACGCCGGAGATACTGGAGCCTTTCGACATCGACGGTCTGGAGCGGCTCGCGCAGCCCTTCGGGCAGGGCGGCGCGCCGCTCTCGGCGGAGGTGCTCGAGACGCTCCGGCTCGCGAGCGGAGGGCACGTCGCGCTCGCAACGTTCGGTTTTCAGCATCTGTGGACCGTCGAAGAGCCATCGCCCCACGATGTGACGAGGATCTTCGAGCAGTTTAGGAATAAGCACACCAAGTTCCTCGACTCCGTCCGCGATCCGATCTTCGATCAGGAAATCTCGGATGCTCCCGTGCGTGTATGGCGAGAGTTCCTGGGTTCCGGCGGTCGGATGACCCAGAAGCAGCTGCGCGAGCTCGTCAGAGGAGCCAGCGGCAAGCAGAGAATCAGGGAGCAGTGGGTCTTCGACATGCTGCGATCGACGGGACTGATACGGTGTTCCGACGGTGCGTTCCGGCAGCCGAACATCCAGGTGGACATCATCCCGAGCATCTTGACCCTTGACGTCCAGGATCCGAGGGACAGCAAAGGCTCCCTTCGCGAGCAGCTCGTCGCCGACCTCAGCGAGGTACTCACGAGCATCCACCGCATGTCACCTGACTTCTTCCGGAGCGAGGAGAAAGGAAAGAAGCAGATCGTCCCCGAAGCAGTGTTTTCGGCGAGCCTGGTCCTCGGGCTCGAACCGCGCGGCTGGAAGGTGGAGCGGGAGGCGCAGTCTGCGGCAGGGCGCACGGACATCAAGGCGCGGCACACGAGCTTCGGAGAACGGTGGGTGGTGATCGAGGTGAAATTATGGGGGCACAAATACGAGGATATCCATGCTCAGGTCGTGAGTTACTGGAGCGATGGCGTCGAGGCGCTCGCCACGGTGATGGTCGGGGATATCCAGGCTCCGGACTGGCCTGACACGTACAAGTCCGATTGCCTCGAGGGCAAAGCCCCGAGGTACGAGCGGAAGGATCCTCCCGCTGCCGTCGCTGGCCACTTCATCGCCCGCACGAGCGGGTGCTCGGTCGAGGAGGTCGATCATTTCCTCCTGCGCCTCGCGAAGCGACGATCGTGATCGCGCCTCGCATAGCGTGAACGCTGCTCCCGCCGACGGTTCATCCCGCAATTTCGTTCCGACGGATGGTAGCGGTTCGCCACCGCGGAACAGTCCCAGGAGGCGGCGGCAGCGGCACTGGAGACAGCGATGTCGTCCAGCAGCATATGCTCGTCAGCGCGCCGTCCTACGCCACCACCTCGCCGGTGATCGGGACGGCGCGGATCCGCGACGGCGGCGCGTAGGCTCGTCGCGGCGTCGTGCTGTCCGCCACCGTGGCCGGATCGAAGGCGACGAAATCCGTCCAGTACCCGGGCACGATGCGGCCCGCGTCGCGGAACCTGATCCGCTCGGCGGGCAGCGAGGTCATTCGGCGCACGGCTTCCTCCAGCCGGAACAGGCCAAGATCGCGGCTGTAATGGTCGAGTACCCGCGGGAACGTGCCGAACGACGCCAGGTGTCTTTTGCACCGGAACGTGGTCAAGGTGCTCGACCGCAGCGGCGACGAGGACGGCGGCTTTCGCGGAGGTCGCGGCCCTGTTCGCGGACATCCTCGAAGGCGTGGGCGCCGCGCACGCGAGCGGCATCGTCCACCGCGACCTCAAGCCGGAGAACGTGCTGCTCGCCGAGCAGGACGGGGAGCGGGTCGCCAAGGTCGTCGACTTCGGCCTGGCGCACCTCGACGACCCGCTCGACGCCGGGCCGACGCTCACCTCGCAGGACATGGTCGCGGGCACGCCGGAGTACATGAGCCCGGAGCAGTGCCGCTCGCTCGCGGTGGGCCCGAGCACCGATCTGTACGCGTGCGGCTGCATCCTGACGGCGCTGTTGCAGGGAACGCCGCCGTTCGTCGGCCTCCCTGCGGTGGAGCTGATGGCGATGCACATGTTCTCGATCCCGCCGCCGCTGCGCCGGCCGCCGGGGGCTCCGCCGGTCCCGCCGCTCCTGGAGCGGCTCCGGCTGGATCTGCTGGCGAAGCTGCCGGAGAAGCGCCCGGAGAGCGCCGCGGCGGCGCGTTCCCGGCTCGACGAGGCGATGTCGCGGGAGGCCGAGGCGCGGCGGCTGCCCGCGCGCAAGGCGGACGCGCCGCGCGGCGACCGGGCGGAGCGGGCGCAGGCCTGGCCGGACGGCGAGACGGCGGAGCTCGCGCCCGTGCCGGAGCGCACCGTCGCGCTGCTCCGGCTCGCGCCGGCGGGGCAGGGGCTCAGCGAGGCGTGCGAGATCGGGCTCGACGCGCAGGGCATCCACCTCGCCGAGGTGCCGGACGCCGCCGCGCTGGTCGATGCGGGGCTGGGCGTGGCGGTGATCGACGCCGGCGCCGACGTGGAAGGCGCGTGCGCGCTGCTGGAGGCGCTCGGCCGCGCGGCGCCCGGCGTGCGCGCCGTCGTGTGTGCGTCCGGGCTCTCCTCGGACCGGATGAACGCGCTCGTCGCGGCGGGCGCCGCGGACGTGGCGCGTTATCCGGTCGCGCCGGACGCGCTGTCTCGCAAGATCGCGCGGGTGGTGCGCCGGGGGCGCTAGTCCGCGGGTCAGAAATCCCGCTTGAATCCCGTCCCTGCCCTGCCACCGCGCGGCGCGCAGCTCACATCAAGGCCTCGAATTCGCTAGGATCTCCGCGGAGCGGACCCTTGACCTGAGCGAGCACCGCGCCCCCTCCTCGCGGGGTCCGCGCGAGGCTTGCCCGCGATCCGCTTGGCCGATCCGGGCGCGATCCGATGGGGCGGTCCGTGATAGGAGCTCCGGCGGCACGATCGCGGCGACGCCGGATCGCGAGCGTCCGGCCCCGTCCACGGGCATGCGCGGCCGAAGGCCGACGAGCGACAGCGGTGTCCCAGTCGAGCACGGCTTGCGTGGGTCTGCGGGTATTGCACCGAACGGGGGCGCGGCCGCGAGACGTCACGGCGCCGCTGCCGGCAGAGCGAGCCCTTGATCGCCGGGTGAAGTAGAGGGCGACGCCGTCGGCATTCGCCATGCATGGCGGAGCAGAGAGGTTGGCCGACAGGGGCGGGCCACTCCTTCGCCTGTCTACCGCCCCTACGTCCGCGCGGCGTCGTCGAACGAACGACCGCGGCGTTGGCTCCGACCAGCGCGCCTGCAGAGACCTCGAGGCCCGCAGAGACTGCGGCCTCAACGCCCAGGCCGCCCAGAGATGATTTCATGAAGGATGATTTCATGAAATCGCCCGGGGCACCGCCGCCGGCAAAGAGCGGTAGGTCGTTCACACCATCCTTCTGGCCACCTCCGGAGCCGACATCCAACTACGCTATTTCGCGATGGGAGAAGGGCCCTTCAGCAAGGGGACCTCCCCCCTCAAGGACATCAGCGACCACCTCGCGCGCGCGCTCCAGTTGCACGGATACACCAACAGGCTATGGTGGCACGACGCGCCGAACGGCTTCGTGATAACCACGCATATCGAGCAGCTTGACGGGTCCTCGACTCCGCTGCCCGGCAATCAGCGCTGGCTGAGCGGGCACACCCCTCCGAGGCTGCGAGAGTCCTTCGGCAGCTGGCTGAAGTACCTCTTCATCGGGAAGCTCGGCCATTATCGATTCTTCGCTTTCGTCGTGACCGATGAGCTCTCGGCGCCGACAAAGCCTCCGACAGAGACAGACGTTTCGGGGTGGCACGTTGGGGACCCGGGCTACCGCCCCGACTCGCTGAACACAGGGAAGTATACCGAGCACCACCGGTGCACGGCGCTCGTCTATGAGTTCGTGCGCCACAACAAGACCGATCCGCTCCGCGCCGTGAGAAGCAGCGAGAGCCGAGTCGAGGCCGACCAGCACCTCGAGCAAGGCGGCCTGCTCAAGGATTTGACCACAGTTTCCCAGAGGTAAGGTACGCCATGAGCACAGCATCCCCGACCCCTGCAATGACAGCGACCCCGCCGGCCGAGACGCCCGACCGCGAAGAGCGGGTGGAGAGCCCGCCGAAGACAGCGCTCCTCCTCGGTGACTGCCAGCGGCGGCTCGCCATCCTCTGGCTCGCGCTGGCCCTGCCTGCGTTCATCCTGACGATCATCCGGACCGTCTCGCCCCACGATCCCCTTGCGAGCTCGGCACAAGACGCCTGGGGCTGGCTCCTCGCGAGCATCTTGCCGACGTTGACGCTCATCGTCGGCGCCATGGCCGCGGGCGCGGTGTACAGCGACGACGAGAGGCCGAAGGAGCGCTATGCCTCGCGCTTCGTCTATCAGATCAGCCTCGCGTTCTCGGCGTTTTACATGATCATCATCAACGCGATGGCGATCGCCTCGGTCTACGACCCTTCCATGCTCAAGACGGCGAACATCTATCTGAGCGCGCTTCACGGCCTCGTCGGCGCCGCGCTCGGAGCCTTCTTCGTCTCCGCCAAGCCGGCCAAGACCGGCTCCTGAGCGGGAGCGCCTACTGCCCCCCGAGCCCCGCTCAGAAGCGATCAGATCGCTCTTCTGGTCGGGGGTGAGGGACTCCGGTGGGACTTCACGCGTCGACGAACTCGATGGACGAGGAGCTGGATGAATGACCGAGCAGGTTCTGCGTTGCTCCGGTAGGCAAGCGCTGCCGAGTCAGCAAGAATTGCTCGACGCGGGCCTCTCGCCGCCGGCTCGCCCGGAAGGGCGGGGCCGCAGCCCTCGGGGCACCGGGCGGGCACGTAAGCGCGAGATGCGCGCGCAATTCGGCCGCCTAACATGGGGCGAGCGAATCGTTTCGTTGTCCAGCACACCGAATGGCCGCGCCGGTCTCGACATGGCGCCACGATTGCACAAGCGCCCGCCGGGCACGGCGATGACTGTCGTCGTTACTCCCAGACAACATCCCTGCGGAGAAGAGGCTGATGAACGTCGAGGAAGGTCGGAGCATGAGAAGAGGATTGTTCGCGGCGGCGCTCTGCGTCGCTGGGATCGGCGGATCGAGCGGGTGCGCAGACATGCCGGAGAGCGTCGACGGGGCCGAGGAGCCGGCAGGCTCGGCGGAGCAGCCGCTCGCGTGCGAGGAATGCGATGCGGCCAAGGCGGTGCCCGGCGACGGCTCTGGCGAGATCGTGGGACGGCGCGGCGGCGACTTCTACCTGCGGGGCAGGCCCTTCAAGCACGTGGGAGTGAACGCCGCCCTCCTCTACCAGCCGCGGGACCAGGTCGTGTTCACCCTGGGCGAGCTGAAGAAGGCAGGCATCAAGCACGTCCGTTTCAGCGTGCCCAACACCGCGATGGCCGGGAGCAACTGGGATCCGGTGGAGATCAAGAGCAGGCTGAGGGCCGTCCTCGACCTGGCGCTGGCGCACGACATCCGGGCCACGCTGACCCTCGGGGGGAATTTCCTGGAGAAGGTCCATCGGTGGGAGGGTCGAGATGGCCTCTCGGCGGTCTACGGCGACGAGCCGTTCTACACCCGCGAGGTGCGGCTCCCGGGGTTGACCTTGAAGGCGCTCAACGACTCCTGGATCGACTGGGCCTACGCGCGCAGCGGCGGCTACAAGGACTTCGTCTGGAACATCGTGGCGTCGTTCAAGGATCACGCTGGCGTGTTCGCGTGGGAGATCGTCAATGAAGTCAACGTGTCGGACACGAGCAACGGCTGGCTCGTCGACCGCGAGCTCGCGTTCTACAAGGAGATGGCGGCCCTCATCAAGGCGACGGACCCGAACCACCTCGTCGCGACCGGGCTCATCAGCACGCACTGGGCTGGCCTGACGACCGATCAGCAGAAGGACAGCCTCTACGGCGATCCAAACATCGATTACGTCACGGTTCACGAGTACGACGACGGCACGCCGGTCGAGGAGAATGACGACGATAACGCCGAGGACATGCACAGCGAGAAGGACGATCTCCGGCGCGCCAACGAGCGATGGAACAAACCCGTGATCATCGGGGAGTTCGGCATGTCCGGTCCGAACACCTTCGATCGGGTCAGGGCGTACTATACAAAGCACTACGCGGGAGCGGCGGCGTTCCAGGTCGACGCCATCATGGTCTTCCAGATGCAGTACAGCTGCCCCGCCGTCGGCGGCAACGACTGGGGCAGCGGCCACGGGCTCTACGGACCGTGCGAGCAGAACAAGATCCGCCCCTACATGGGCCTGTGGGGGCGCTGGGCCGGGCAGGTGGACCCCAGCGCGCCGCTGATCGTGGACAACTACTACGTGAACAACGATACGAACCGAACCCAGGTGAGCGCGCCGGGCTCGGTCTGGACCCCGTCGACCTACTCCCCGCAGCACTGGGGCACCGGCTACCAGGTCTCCACGGCCAACGGCGGCGCGACGGGCGAGAGCGATGCCTTCGAGTTCAGGTTCCACCTGCCGAGCGCCGCCTGCAAGGCCATCGACGGCTGGTGGAACGGCAACTACAGCCGCTCGAGCGCGGTGCCCTATGTCGCGCTCAACGCGTCAGGTCATAAGGTGGGCGACACCATGTACGCGAACCAGCAGATCAACAGCGACACCTGGGTCGAGGTCGGGCGGAGGTGCTTCTCCGCGGGATGGAACAAGGTCCTGATCTCCAGGTGGACCAACGCTCCTGGCTACATCATCGCAGATGCCATTCGCATCAGGGATTGACCGGCGATCGGGCGCCGACGATCACGGACCGCCAGCGCTCAGCGAAACGCGTCGGGGTCATCCCGGACCCACGCCGGCGAGCACGATCGCAGCGACGATCGAAGGCAGGTCCTGGTTCATGACCTACCCGACCGAAGGCGCTCGCGTCATCGAACGGGTCGAGGCGGGAGTGCTCCAGCCGGTCACGTTGCAGTATTCGGGGCCCGTGCCGTATGCGGTGGCCAGGGCCGCGCCGCTCGGGACCGCCGTGCCGCTGCCCATCTCGGGGTACTTGATCAGGTAGCGCCCCGCCGAGAGCCGCTGCGCGGTGAGGGTCTCCGTGATGTCGTTGCACTCGGACGTGATGCGGTGGCGCTGGAACGTGAGCGAGGGCGTGTAGCTCGTCGCCGTCGGGTTGTGCGCCCACACGAAGCCGCCGCTCTCGGTCGACGCGTCACGCATGTCGCGGATGTACCTGAGCGAGAAGCGCTAGTCCGCCGGCGCGCCGCCCGGGCCGAAGCAGCGCACCTCGACGTCCGTGTCCGTCCCCACCCGCTGCCAGCCCGCCGTCTTGCAGTACTCGGCCCCGGTCCCGTACGCCGTCACGAGCATGGAGCCGCCGTCCGAGGCCTGGCCGGCGAAACTGACGATGTAGGGGCCGTGCGGGTCCGGTTGACCGTCGACGGCGCGCCCCACTGATACGTCGGCGAGGGGGTGAACACATCAGTGCTGGGCCGGTCCACCCACACATGAGCTCCGGCGCTCGAGACCGCGGTGCTCCCCGCGAAGCGAGCATACGAGACGACGAAGGGTGAGTTCGCCGCCTGGCCAGCCGCCGTGTGGCAACGGATGTTGACCTGGAGCGCCGCCCCCGCGGTCCCCCACGACGCCACCTTGCACCGCTGGCCGTCTCCACCCGCCGCGTTCACCTGGACGTTGCCGCCGCTCCCGCTCAGGCCGTCGAACGTGGCCGTGTACACCCCGACGCCGGAGCTCGCGACGCGGATCGCGCCCCCCGGACGAGTTGAACGATCGCACCGGGACGAGCCCGGATCCGTTGTAGAAAGCCCAGCCCGCGGCGTCGCCCGAGCGGAGCGCTTCCTCGCTCGCATCAACGCTCTCGTCCGCGGGCTCCTCCGCCATGGGCTCCTCCACCGGCGCGGCGGCGCACGCCGGCGCGGCCGCCACGAGGAACAGCGCGAGGACCGACCGGGGACCACGACGGAGCGACTCGATCTTCAGATTCGTCTTCATGTGTTTCTCCAGTCGCTCGGCGCGCTGCTCCGGGCGTCGCGCGAGCTGCTGCCGCTCGCGGAGGTCGCGGCCCTGTTCGCGGACATCCTCGACGGCGTGGGCGCCGCGCACGCGAGCGGCATCGTCCACCGCGACCTCAAGCCGGAGAACGTGCTGCTCGCCGAGCAGGACGGGGAGCGGGTCGCCAAGGTCGTCGACTTCGGCCTGGCGCACCTCGACGACCCGCTCGACGCCGGGCCGACGCTCACCTCGCAGGACATGGTCGCGGGCACGCCGGAGTACATGAGCCCGGAGCAGTGCCGCTCGCTCGCGGTGGGCCCGAGCACCGATCTGTACGTCGCGCTGCTCCGGCTCGCGCCGGCGGGGCAGGGGCTCAGCGAGGCGTGCGAGATCGGGCTCGACGCGCAGGGCATCCACCTCGCCGAGGTGCCGGACGCCGCCGCGCTGGTCGATGCGGGGCTGGGCGTGGCGGTGATCGACGCCGGCGCCGACGTGGAAGGCGCGTGCGCGCTGCTGGAGGCGCTCGGCCGCGCGGCGCCCGGCGTGCGCGCCGTCGTGTGCGCGTCCGGGCTCTCCTCGGACCGGATGAACGCGCTCGTCGCGGCGGGCGCCGCGGACGTGGCGCGTTATCCGGTCGCGCCGGACGCGCTGTCTCGCAAGATCGCGCGGGTCGTGCGCCGGGGGCGCTAGCTAGCCCCTCTTCTGCGACTTGCGCGACGTGTTTACTGCGTCAGACGAACGAGCTTCACGCTATCCACGGTGACGGCCGCGGTCCCAGCGTTACCGAGGTTGAAGTCGAGGAACGCTCCGGAATCCTGCGGGACGTTCGGGAGCTCGAACGAGTAGATGACCCATTCGGGGCCCGCCGCCGCGGTCACGCGACCGTAGCTCGCCCAGTTGTTGTCGCCGTTGCCGTTGCGCCCCAGGTTCACCACGAAAGTGCGCACGTCGTCCGCCTTGGCGCGGAATGTCAGCAGGTAGCGTCCCGCCTGCGGCAAGTTGACCGTGGTGCGAGCCTGGATGTGCCACATGTCGGAGCCGGGCTGCTGCACGTTGATGCGCATCTGGCGTCCGGTGAAGTCCGCCCATGCCGAGGCGCCGTTCCAGTTGAGGACCTGCCAGCCGCTGCTGCTCTGGGTTCCCGCGAGCGCGGTGTTGGTCACATTATCGAAAGAACAATTATTGACGAGGTTGAGAGGATCTCGGCAAGCGTCGATTAGGCTGGCCTTCTCGTGGACCACGCCGCCCAGCAGGCCCGAAAAGGCGCGCCAGCCGAGCACCAGGTCATCACCTACGAGGCCGATGGGGTCGATGCCGCCGTACCCGACGCCGGAGCTGTTGACGCTTTTGTAGAAGTCGCGAATCAGACCGGTTTCGTAGGCCCACTGCCCCGACGCGGCAGCGCGCTTGTAGAGCGAAAGGCCCTCGTCTCCACCGCTGACCGTACTGGCCAACGTGTCGCCGTGAAGCGCCAAGTGCACGTGAGGGTAGGCAGTCTCCAGAGATTGGCGCGCAGAGATCGCACCGTCGGCCGCCACCCGGTAAAACGAGAGGTGCTGCTGCGGCGTAACGCCGTTGACGGGAAATGTCACGCCGGACGTGACAGCCAGGTTTCCGGAAGCCATGGCGAGACTTCGCCCGAAGGCGCCGGTCGAGAAATAGCCGCTCGTGATGGCCACCGAGCTCCAGGTGCTGTCGCTGGCATTCCTGCGGAAGATGCGGACCGAGCCGAGCTCGGCCCCGGCGGTGCCACCCTCAGACCACGGCGATCCGACCGCGACCAAGTCGCCGTCGATCGCGACCGCAGCGCCGGTGAAGCGCTCGTCCGGCTCGTCGAGCGAAAGCTCAAGGACCCACGTGTCGTTCGAGGTGTTGTAGCGGTATATCTCGAGCACGCTCTGTCGCTTGTAGCCGATCACGAGGTAGTCGTCGGACAGGGCGAGCGCGATGTCTTTGAAGCTGACGTTCGCGGGGTACGTGAGCGGGATGCGGGTGAGCGCGCGGCTGATGTTTTGTCCGTTCTCGCGTACCGCGCCGTTGCAGTTTCGCTGACCGCTGACCAGGGGGCACTCCGCCCATGAGCCGTTGTTGTTCCGGGCGATGAACACGGAGTTTGCTTGCGGAGAGTCGGAATTCGTGCCTCGCGTCGCGAATGCAAGGAAGCGATTCGAGATCGCGAGCTGGCTGCCGGCCTGGAGGTTGAACTGGGCGACCCCCGGGAACTGGTAAACGCGCTCGGGCGTGGTGCTCGTCCCGTTCATCAAGTAGACGGCGCCCTGCATCGTGCTGGGGAACGTGGGCTCTGCCTCGCCGCTGATCTTCACGTGCTCTTGAAGCGCGCCGACCAGGGTGAAGGTCCCTGCCCGTGCCATGGTTGTCCCGGCTTCGGGGTACGCAGTGTTGCCGTGCGGGGTAGGCTTACCCACGACCACGCCTGCCGACGCCTGAGCGGCGACCAGACCGACACAACCAGCGAGCACGCCAGCGAGGCTTCTAAACTTAATCTTCTTGGAAACCAACATCATGAGCCAACCTTCTCCTTTGAAACGAGGAAGCGCCGGCTCAGGGCTCGCGCACGCGGGAAGCGTGCATCGCGGCTCCGAGCTGCGTCGATCCTATCCATCACTACATCCGTCAATCGCCGCGTCGCACCGACGGGGATGAGAATAAACAAGCCCGATCCTGCAAGCCGAACCCTCCCGAGCGCACGTCCCTCTCGTGCTGATGACGGAAAGACCACGCCGCCGGGCCCTCGAGCCCCGCGCGCCCTCGCTTCACGCCGGCCACCACGCGCACTCACCCCGCGGGCGGAGCCTCGGCCTCCGCCGCTGAGCGGCCGGCGCTTCTAGAGCGGCGGTCACCCGCTTCGGATACGGGCCCATCTCGACGTTTTCGGTGCTCAGCGCACTGGAGTGCGCTTCCGCGCCGAAAACGCCGATCTGGACCCGTCTCCTGTGCGGGTGACCGCCGCTCTGCGACGCTCGTACCAGGCTCAGCTGAGAATCGCTCTAGAGCGCTTCGCAGCTCGACGGGTCGCTCCAGCCTCCTAAGCAAACCTCCCGCCAGACGCGGCCCAGATCGAGCCGCGCCCCGAGGCCGGTGGCGACCGATCCAAGCCGCGCCAGCCTCAATGCAGGCGGAAAAGTGTTCGATGCGAGCGCGGCCGTCAAGCTCTGGCGAACAAAAATTCATCGTCTGAATTTTGAGTTCAATTGTGAAGAGTTGTAAAGAGATGCCCGTTTGCGCCGAGCGTGTGACAGGCTCGTCGGGGGTGCTGCGAGCGCCTCGATTGGACATTTGTCAACTCGCGTTCACGGCCCGCGCGGCGCGATGAACGAAGGCATGCACCGATCGAGGCGAACTCGCCTGGCGTGGGAGCGGCGACGCGTCGGCCGAGCGCCGCTTGCCCGCCTCCCAGCGCGGTTCGACGGAGAGATCGAAGGACATGGTCGCGGGCACGCCGGAGTACACGAGCCCGGAGCAGTGCCGCTCGCTCGCGGTGGGCCGAGCACCTATCTGTACGCGTGCAGCTGCATCCTCACGGCGCTGTTGCAGGGAGGGCCGCCGTTCGTCGGTCTCCCTGCGGTGGTGCTCATGGCGATGCACATGTTCTCGATCCCGCCGCCGCTGCGCCGGTTGCCCGGGGCTCCGCCGGTCCCGCCGCTCCTGGAGCGGCTCCGGCTGGATCTCCTGGCGAAGCTGCCCGAGAAGCGGCCGGAGAGCGCCGCGGCCGCGCGGTCGCGGCTCGACGAGGCGATGTCGCGGGAGGCGGAGGCGCGGCGGCTGCCCGCGCGCAAGGCGGACGCGCCGCACGGCGACCGGGCGGAGCGGGCGCAGGCCTGGCCGGACGGCCGTCCGGGCTCTCCCCGGACCGGATGAACGCGCTCGTGGCGGCGGGCGCCGCGGACGTGGCGCGTTATCCGGTCGCGTCGGACGCGCTGTCTCGCAAGATCGCGCGGGCGGTGCGCCGGGGGCGCCAGTCGCCCTCGCCGCGCCGCTTTCTACTGCTTCACTCCTCACGAGGCCGATGATGAAGCGATGGACGCCCTGCGAGCGGTGATGACGTGCATTCAGCGCGAGACCGCCGGGCTCGATGTGGATCGGCGCGATGGCGGTCTCCAGGATCGGGGTGCCGTCGAGCCGGCGCTCGTCGGCGCGGGGCTTGGTCTCCGTGAACACGGAGAGCAGGCTCGGAGACGCGGCGACCCGGGGGGGCAGCTCGTTCACACGATCGGGCGCGAACGGCTCGAGCGCGGTGCGTGAAGGGCAGAGGCCAAGCCGCTCGTCAGGTTGCCCCTTTTTCTGTTCTCTTCTCGTCGGCCGCTTCGAAAAGACGAATCTGGTCGGCCTGGGCTTTCTTGAATGAGGGACGATCCGTCACACGGGTTACATAGGCCTCGGTCGCCGGCCGATCGCCGAAAGCGCGAACCTTCGGGACCCGTAGCACATCCGCCATCAGCAGGTCTGCGACGGTGAAGCGGCCGGCCGCGAGCCACTCTCGCTCGCTCAGTACCTTTTCGAGCTGGTCGAGGCGCTTGCCCATCCATCCGGCGAGTTGATTGTCCTCATCGCCGCATATTTTCAGGAACCACCACGGTACGGTGACCATCTCGATCGAGTTGAGCGCGGCGATCGTCCATTGCAATGTTTCCGCCTCTCCGGCCGGATCAGGCGGCATCAGCTTGTCGCTTTTCCGGGCCAGATGCAGCAGCCCCGCGCCGCTTTCGAATATCTCCAGCTCTCCGTCGTTCAGGAACGGAGCTTGGCCAAACGGCTGGCGCGCGAGATGATTGGTCTCGCGACCATCGAACGGGATCGTTTTGACCACGTAGATGAGGTCGGCTTCCTCACACGCCCACCTCAGCCTCAGATCACGCACAAAACCACGGGGGCCTTCAGGCACCCAGTCGTAGGTCCAGATGATCAGTTCGCTCATCGCAGCAAGCCTTTCCTGGTTCGGTCGGCTGGGAGTCACCCTCAACGTGGTGTGAGCAGTATTGCACGGCCGAGTGAACTCGTTGGATCTGTTGGTTTCTATAGGCGGATCAGTGGATCGTACTTTTTGTACGTTGTGTCAACTGCCCGGTCGTTGGCAGATTGGCAGAAAATTCTTGACAGGTCGGAATGGCTTTGCGCCGGCTACCCTCGCACAGCTCGCATCCCCTTCTGCTTCATGTCCCACGAGGCATCTTGGGAGAACGAATAGGCGTTTGCGGAGCTGCGCCGGGACCTCGCCGCCGCTGCTGCTCAGGCGCAGTCCGGCAAACGCCTGTCTCACCGGACGTTGGCACAGAGGGGCGTGAGCGCGAGCTTCAGCGCCTGGCACGTCGTTTGCTATTGGGTTCGCACAGGTGAGGGCTCGCGCGCGCAGGCGATCGTGCCTCGCGCTCGCGACGAGAGGAGCGAGCAACGCGATGAATCGGCGGATCGCAACGTGGTGGTGCGTCGTGGTGTGTTCGATCGGGGTTTTGACGGCGCGCGGGGCGCGCGCAGAGGAATCCGCGCGCGCTGCGCCGCGAGAGGAGGCGGCGCCGCGCGACGAACCCGATCGCGCGCACCAGGCCGCCGCCGCATTTTGCGGTCAGGTAACCGAAGAATGCGCTTGCCAGGCCGATCTGTGAGGGCATCATGGCCACCTGATCCCCCGGATTCGCCCCGGGGGCCGCAAGCATGCCTTCGCAGACCCTCTCGACCAAGCTCGCCCCGCCGGCCGGTGAGCAGCCGAAGGCACGAGCCATGGAGCCCTGGCTCTTCCCGGTGTTCTTCCTCTCGGGCTCGGCAGCGCTGGTGTATCAGGTCGTCTGGCAGCGCGCGCTCTACGCGATCCATGGCGTCGACATCCTGTCGGTCACGATCGTCGTCACCGCGTTCATGCTCGGTCTCGGCCTCGGGAGCCTCGCGGGTGGGGCGCTTTCGCGCCGGTACCCGCAAGCTGCGGTGACGCTGTTTGCGCTCTCCGAGCTCGGGATAGGCCTCTACGGCGCCCTCAGCCTTCACCTCTTCGCCCTCATCGCAGAGGTCACGCACGGCATGGGCCATGTCGCGACGGGTGGGGCGGCCTTCCTGCTCGTGGCGCTCCCGGTCATGCTGATGGGAGCCACACTTCCCCTCCTGGTCGCGCACGCCACGTCGCGATCGGGCAACGTCGGTCGCTCGCTAGGTAACCTGTACTTCACCAACACGCTGGGCGCTGCGTTCGGTGCCTTTCTGGCGGCGCGCTACCTGCTGGGCGGGCTGGGCCTCCGGGCCACAGCGGAGGTCGCCGCGGCGCTCAACGTATTTCTCGGTGTGCTCGTGATGGTTCTGCGCCGGGGGCGTCGCGGCGAGCCATGAGGCTCCTCGTTGCCGTCCTCGTCGCCACGCTCGGCGGTTATCTCGCGCTCTCGCACGAGGTCCTCTGGGTCCGGGTCTACGGCTTCACGACCGAAGGCGCTCCGGACGCCTTCGGCTTTCTGCTCGCGGCCTACCTCGCCGGTCTGGCCGGCGGATCGCTCCTCGCCGGTCGCTACTGCCGGAGCGCGGCGGCGCAGCGCTCCGGACAGCTCTACCGGGTGGGCGGGGTGATCTTCGCCGGGGCGCTCGCGGCCTTCCTCGTGGCCCCCGCCGTCGCGCACCTCGTCGGCCGCGGTGTGGAGCCGGCCTCGACGCTGCCTGTCTTCGCGCTCGCCAGCGCCTGCCTCGGCGCGGGGTTCCCGCTCCTGTGCCACTTCGGGATCCCCGCGGACGAGCTGGCCGGCGCGCGGCTTTCCTACGTCTATGTCGGCAACATCGTGGGCTCGACCCTGGGCAGCCTGGTCACCGGCCTCGTGCTGCTGGATGTCTTGACTCTGCGCGAGCTGAACGTGGCCCTCGCGATCGCTGGCGCCGCGATCGGCGTGATGCTCATGCTCTCCGCGTCGACGACGGCGCGCTCGCGCGCGTTCAGCGGCGCCATCCTGGCCGCCGCCATCGCGTCCTTCGTGGGGTCGGCGCCAACGCTCTACGGCGACCTCTACGAGAAGCTCCTTTACGGGGAGGAACACCGCGAACACGGTCGCTTCGCCCACGTCATCGAGCGTCGCGAAGGTATCGTCACGGTCTCCCGGTCGGGCGCGGTGTACGGCGGCGGATCCTACGAGGGCATCACCAACGTCAGCCCGCTGCCCGAAAAGGACGAGAACCGGGTGCTGCGGGCCTATCTGGTGTCCGCGTTCCATCCCCGGCCGCGCGACATCCTCATGATCGGCCTCGGGTCCGGCTCCTGGCTTCAGGTGCTGGCGAACGACCCCGACGTCGAGCACCTCACCGTGGTCGAGATCAACCCCGGGTTCGTCGAGGCGGCGCGGCGCGCGCCCGTCGTCGCGAGCGCGCTGGACAACCCCAAGGTGGAGCTCCTCATCGACGATGGCCGGCGCTACCTGGGGCGGACCTCGCGGCGCTTCGACGTCATCGTCGAGAACACGATCGTGTACTGGCGCTCGTATGCCTCGATGTTGCTCTCCCGAGAGATGATGGATCTGTGCCGCCGGCACCTGAAGCTGGGTGGTGCGCTCTACTACAACACCACGATGTCCACCGCGGCTCAGAAGACCGGGGCGACCGTATTCCCCCACGCCCTCCGCTACCAGAACATGCTGATCGTGAGCGACGGTCCGATTGCCATCGACCGCGCACGCTTCGAGAGGAAGCTCGACGCCTGGCGTATCGACGGCCGTCCCGTGCTGCCCGCCGGCATCGGCGCCGCGCAGCTCGATCTGCTGAAAGAACAGGACTGGCGCGGCGGGCCCACCTGGGAAGACCGGGAGTCGATCCTGCTGCGGACGCAGGACGACCCGATCATCACCGACGACAACATGGCGACCGAATGGTGGGCGTTCGGCACGTACCCCTAGTACTACAGCCGCGGTTAGGGAGCCTGGGCGCGGGCGAGCGGCCGGTCGCGGCGGCGCCGGTAGCAACAGGCGCGAGCCTGCGCGCGCTTTCGGCGTCGCCACCTCGACCATGCCCAGCGGAACTCGGGCGAATGGGCGGGCAGCGGAAGCACCAGCTCCATCAGGCGGCGGACTTCGGGAATGCTCCAGGGCGCCAGCGTCGGCGGACCGTCGCTTTCTTCGGGCGCCGCGGGCTTTTTTTCCCCGACGTGTCAAGCGCCGTCCGCTGCATGCGCTCGGCGTTCTTCCCCGGCCCCGGGCGCGCTGCTTTGGGCACGAGGTCGGGGTTCATCGCCGGGGCGTACGGGAAGGTGCCCTCCGCGGGAAGCTTCGCGCGCACAAAAGCCAACCACGCCAGGGCCATCATTCCCAACGTGATGTACCGATGCCAGCTCGGCCACGAGCGGACCTCGTAATGGTCGAGGCCGACGTCATCCTTCGCCTCCTCGAAGCACTGCTCGATCGTGTAGCGCGTGGAAGCCACGTGCGCGAGCGTTACCAGCGATGTGTCGGCTCCGGCGTTAGACAGGTAGTAGGCCACTTCCGACGGCTTCGAGATAGAGCGGCGAGCCAGGAGCCAGACATCGTCGGCCGGCAAGCGCCGGCGGCTGTCGACGACGCGTGCGCCGGCCCAGTCGTACTCGATCGGTCCCTTCTCGCCTTGATGGACCGCAAGGCGATGCCATTGCTTCGGCGACCACTGCGCCGCCACTTTTGCCACGGTGGAGGCGTGCGGCGCGCCCGGAGCAAGACGAGTGCGCGTGCGGAGCGGACCACGACGGTGTTCGCGTTCGGTCGGGGGTTCCGCGACCGCGGGTCGCTGGGGCCATACCGGCGTGCTCGAGAGGACCGCGAGAACATACCGATGGCCCTGCGCGGCGATGCCGTCGCGAAGCACGGGGTCGTCCCCGTAGACTTCATCGCCAGTGACCCACGCCATCGGTACACCACGCTGCCAGGCGCCATGCAGCATCTGCATCGCCAGCTGCGGCTTGGTCTGGAACGCGACATCCTTCGCAACGTGAGCGTCCTGCCTCCGCGCCGGATCGCTGCACCACGCTTCTGGCAAGTAAAGACGACGATCCAGAATCACATGTCCACGTGGGCTGGTGTAGCTGAGGAACACACCGATCTGGCAGTTCTCGATCTTGCCTGCCGTCCCGCTGTATTGCCGCTGCACACCGACAGATTTCGTGCCTTTCTTGAGGAAGCCCGTTTCATCCAGTACGCCGATGCCTTGCGGATCGCCGAACTGCTCGATCGTGAAGTCCAGCAGGAGATCGCGCGCCGCATCCGCGTTCCAGTCCGCACTGTACAGCAGCCGCTGCACGCGATCGGGCGTGCGGTCCCCGATGGCCTCGGCCAACTGCCAACCGTTCCGCCGCGCCGCCGGCCCCATCAGCGAGCGCACGTACTTGATCGCCTGCTCGCGTGGCTCGCTGCGCGCGAACAGCGCCGCGAATCGCGCGTGAAATGCCTCAAAATCTGCTGCCATCGCGTCCCACGCCAACGCGGCTGGCAGCTCGCTCGCCCCCGGATCCATGGGCGGATCCTGGGTCCAACCTGATCGATGTCGAGGTGCGGCTGTAGTACTAGTACTACAGCCGCGGTTAGGGAGCCTGGGCGCGGGCGAGCGGCCGGTCGCGGCGGCGCCGGTAGCAACAGGCGCGAGCCTGCGCGCGCTTTCGGCGTCGCCACCTCGACCATGCCCAGCGGAACTCGGGCGAATGGGCGGGCAGCGGAAGCACCAGCTCCATCAGGCGGCGGACTTCGGGAATGCTCCAGGGCGCCAGCGTCGGCGGACCGTCGCTTTCTTCGGGCGCCGCGGGCTTTTTTTCCCCGACGTGTCAAGCGCCGTCCGCTGCATGCGCTCGGCGTTCTTCCCCGGCCCCGGGCGCGCTGCTTTGGGCACGAGGTCGGGGTTCATCGCCGGGGCGTACGGGAAGGTGCCCTCCGCGGGAAGCTTCGCGCGCACAAAAGCCAACCACGCCAGGGCCATCATTCCCAACGTGATGTACCGATGCCAGCTCGGCCACGAGCGGACCTCGTAATGGTCGAGGCCGACGTCATCCTTCGCCTCCTCGAAGCACTGCTCGATCGTGTAGCGCGTGGAAGCCACGTGCGCGAGCGTTACCAGCGATGTGTCGGCTCCGGCGTTAGACAGGTAGTAGGCCACTTCCGACGGCTTCGAGATAGAGCGGCGAGCCAGGAGCCAGACATCGTCGGCCGGCAAGCGCCGGCGGCTGTCGACGACGCGTGCGCCGGCCCAGTCGTACTCGATCGGTCCCTTCTCGCCTTGATGGACCGCAAGGCGATGCCATTGCTTCGGCGACCACTGCGCCGCCACTTTTGCCACGGTGGAGGCGTGCGGCGCGCCCGGAGCAAGACGAGTGCGCGTGCGGAGCGGACCACGACGGTGTTCGCGTTCGGTCGGGGGTTCCGCGACCGCGGGTCGCTGGGGCCATACCGGCGTGCTCGAGAGGACCGCGAGAACATACCGATGGCCCTGCGCGGCGATGCCGTCGCGAAGCACGGGGTCGTCCCCGTAGACTTCATCGCCAGTGACCCACGCCATCGGTACACCACGCTGCCAGGCGCCATGCAGCATCTGCATCGCCAGCTGCGGCTTGGTCTGGTGAGCGTGCTCGCGAAGTTTGAGGGGGTGCCGAGCACGAAGATTGAGGGACGCGCGGCGTCATGGCCGTCACGGCCTTGGGCATGGCCGGGCCGCAACGCCGGGATGGTCACGAGCACGAAGTTTGAGGGCCTTTGAGCGCGAAGATCGAGGGACGCGGCGTGATGAGCCGAGCGCGGGCGAGGGCGTCTCAAAACGGGATGTCGTCGCCGGGCCGCTCGTCGCCGAGCGCCCGCGAGTGATCCGCGGGGAGGAAGGCGCGGTAGCCGTCGAGCGCGGCGTGGAGCTCGCGGACGGCCTCGAAGATGCGGCGGGCCGCGCGCAGGCCCGGAGTGCGGGGCGCGGGCTCCTCGGGGGGCGCGAGTAGATCGGGGTGCTGCGCGAGCAGGACCTGGATGAGAAAAAGCAACGTGGCGTCGAGCAGCGCGAGGGGCTCGGGGATCGGCAGCGTGACGTTGGCGGTGCGTGGCATGGGCGCCTCCTGGTTCACCGTTTGCGGTTCGCGGACTTGGGCTTCGGGGCCGCGCCGAAGATCTCGAGAAAGAGCTTCTCGTCGAGCCGCGGCAGCTCGCGCTCGGCGGCGGCGGCGAGAAGCTCGTCGGCGAGGTTCATGAGCACGCGGTAGTTTCCGGCGGAGTGGTCGGCGAGCGTGGCCTTGAGCTCCGCGGTCATCAAGGAGGGGTTGCCGGCGGCGGCGAGCACGTGGTCGAGACACGCGAGCAGCTCGTCGCGAGAGGCGTAGTCGAGGACGAGTCGGCGGCGGATGCGCGAGCCGAGCGGCAAGAGCTCGGCAGTGCGGAGACGCTCGGGGAGACGGGAGTCACCGGCGAAGACCACGCAGAGCAGTTGCCTCGAATCGAAGTCCTTGCTGGAGAGGATGCGCAGCTCGTTGAGCACGGGCGTGCTCGCCTCCTGCGCCTCATCGAGGATCAGCACGGGTCGCCGAAGTGTCGTGGCGAAGTGCTCGGCCCAGCGCGAGCGAAGCGCCTTGAAGCCTGCCCAGCGGTTGCTGGACGAGAGCGGGACCCCGAAGAGATCACCGAGCTCGCGGTAGAAGTCGCCGGCCCTGCTCTGAGGATGCTCGATGGTGCCGACCACCACGTCGGTCAGGGCGCCGAGCCGCGCAGCGAGCAGGCGTAACGCGATGCTCTTGCCTGTTCCGGGATCGCCGGTGAGCATGGCGAAGCCGCCGTGGGCCAAACCGAGCTCGACGCGACGAAGGAAGGCGTCGACGGGCGGCGAGACGTAGAGGGCCTCCGCGGGCACATCGGCGCGGAAGGGAATGTACTTCAAACTGTAGAGAGACAGGAGTCGACTCATCATGGTCAATCGTCCTCCGTGTTCTTGGGCAGGTAGGCGGGCGGCAGGCCCGTGGCCGCGTATTCGGCCATCAGCTGGCGCAGGAGCGGCGCGATTCCGGGGGGCTTCCTCGACGGAGCCAGCGGCGCGGTGATCTCGGTGAGCGCGCGACGCGCCCGGTCCGCGTTCCGCTCCTTGTCGAGCGGAAAGAGCGTGGCGAGGTGCGCGCCCGAGCGCGGGTCGACGAGCTCTGCGCTGGAGAGATCCCAGCGCGCGACACGAATCCGGGGACGTTCGAGCACTCGGTAGGCCGAGGGGACCTCGAAGCGCACGCCCTCGATCGTGACCGTCCCGTCGCTCCGGCGCTGGTGGCGCGAGATCTCCATGCGGAAGGCCCGGCGCAGCGCCTCGGAGTCTGGACTCGGGCGGCTCACGTCTGGGCCTTCGAGGTAGCGATCGAGCGGAGTCTTTTTGAGCTCGCTGTGGACGGTACGGTGATACTCCTGCTCGACCCACGCCTGGGTCGCGGTGTTGAGCAAGTCGAGCGTGAGGCTCGGTTCGCCCTCGAGCATCGGCATGAGCCGCCCTTCGACGAGCGTCCAGAAGTGCTCTTGCTTGCCGTTCTGATGCGGGCTATTTGGCAGTGTGAGATATTGCGCGATGCCGAGCCGCTCGAGCCCCTCCCGCATCTCGGCGGCCTTCATGGCACCTCCACGATCGCTGTAGGCGCCGCGCGGCAGCCCCCGCTTCTGGATCCCCTGGCTGAAGCCGTGCACGAGGTTCTCGGTGCTCTCGCAGTCGAGGTACCACTGCGCGTGGCAGCACACTCGCGAGCAGTCGTCGAGCAGGCCGAAGAGATAGGGTGTCTTCAGCTCCCCGCTGGCCGTGATGACCTTTCGCTTCCCCTCGTGGAAGTCGTAGTGCCAGAGCGCGTTGACATAGGCCAGCTCGTACGAGCGCGTCTCGCGCGGCACGATCTCCGATTCGACCGCCCTGCCTTGGCGCCTCCTCTGGATGCGATACATGCCGTGGGCCTTCATGAAACGGCGCACTGTCGTATAGCTGGGCACCGGGTCGAGCGCGGGGGTTGTCTTTGCGAGCGCGACGAGGTTGTCGTGGTGGAGCTGCCAGGTCCAGCGCGGGTGATCGCGATACTGACGCTCGATCGCGGACGCGACCGCCGTCGTGATTCTCGGCTGCGAGCCGGCGTGCTTCGGGACCTTGCGCGCGAGCACGCTGATCGGGTCATCCGCGCTGCGTGCCGCGTAGTACATGCGCTCGATGGTCTTGGGCGAGAGCCGGATCACCGAGCCCTTGGTCGGGTGTCGCCAGGACTTCGCGGCGAGCTCGGCGATCCGACTCGCGAGCTCGCCGGGCTCCGGCGGAGAGGCGAGCAAGTGGCTGATGATGGAGAAGCGCATCCGCGCCCAGCGCAAGCGCATGGGCGCCTCGTCGTCGTGGCTCATCGATTCCTCCTCCGGATCGAAAGGCGCAGACGGGCCCTTGGCGGGCGCGTGCGCGTCCGGTGCTCGTGGCTCATGAGGTCTCCTGCGCGGTCGGCGAACGGACCTACCGGGCGGGGAAACCCTATCTCACCGCAGAATCCACGCCGAATGACATCTTCTGCGTGGCGCCGTGGTCATGCGATGTCCCTCAAAAAACGTGATCCATCGAGGACCGAGCCCGTCGTGAGCGGCGCGAGCAGGTGGAGCATCGTGCGCATCTGCTCGTCGGCCGTGCCGGGGAGCCGCTCGATGATTGACCTTGGGATCCCGCCTACATCGACGCCGACGAGCCGGACGCGGATCGCGAGCAGTACCTCCTTCGCGAGGAAAGGGCCACGCCACCAAGCGAGCCATCGGCGCGTCGTCCTCCGCGGGACGCCGGTCGCCTGCGCGCCGGCGGCGCCGAGCGCCTGTGCGACAAGGCTCGCCACGATCACAACGACGCCGAGGTACACACGCCGGCCGAGGAATCGAAGCGACGGGGGCGTAGCGCGCCTCCGGCACCCCTCGCGGCCGCAGCAGAGGCTGAAGCGGACGAGGAACGCCTCGCCCTCCGGCGCGATGAGCGCGCCCCGCGGCTTGCGGGCGAAGTTGCCCACGTGCAGCGGGCCCCCGCACGCCGGGCACCGGCTCGCCGCCACCTGTCGCGCGATCGCCCGGTCCAGGGCCTCCAACGTCGCGAAGAACTCGCCCTTGAGCGTGAATTGGTCGAACATGGGCTCCTCCGTTTCTGGCAACTCGGAGGCGAGCCCCCTCGGAGGACTTCGACCAAGTTTTCTGAGGGGGCTTCGTTTGTCGCCCCTCAAAAAACGCGCTCAGGATGGCGCTCGGAGGCCGCCATCTTCTTGGCGCTGCTCACTGGAACGCGACATCCTTCGCAACGTGAGCGTCCTGCCTCCGCGCCGGATCGCTGCACCACGCTTCTGGCAAGTAAAGACGACGATCCAGAATCACATGTCCACGTGGGCTGGTGTAGCTGAGGAACACACCGATCTGGCAGTTCTCGATCTTGCCTGCCGTCCCGCTGTATTGCCGCTGCACACCGACAGATTTCGTGCCTTTCTTGAGGAAGCCCGTTTCATCCAGTACGCCGATGCCTTGCGGATCGCCGAACTGCTCGATCGTGAAGTCCAGCAGGAGATCGCGCGCCGCATCCGCGTTCCAGTCCGCACTGTACAGCAGCCGCTGCACGCGATCGGGCGTGCGGTCCCCGATGGCCTCGGCCAACTGCCAACCGTTCCGCCGCGCCGCCGGCCCCATCAGCGAGCGCACGTACTTGATCGCCTGCTCGCGTGGCTCGCTGCGCGCGAACAGCGCCGCGAATCGCGCGTGAAATGCCTCAAAATCTGCTGCCATCGCGTCCCACGCCAACGCGGCTGGCAGCTCGCTCGCCCCCGGATCCATGGGCGGATCCTGGGTCCAACCTGATCGATGTCGAGGTGCGGCTGTAGTACTAGAGGACCGACGATGAGGCAGCCCTGAGGTCAAGGGCTTTAGCGCTCTCTTTCCGCGGCTGGCCGGCTTCGGCTCGGCAGCGGTAGCACTCGGTGTCGTCAGTGCAGGTCGTTTCGGCATGGACGTCTCCCTTCGCCTTGGCGGGCGTCGTTGCGGTTGGGCTGGAGCGTCGCGTCGCGTCCGCAGGAGCGAGCTGTGGCTCAATCGACGATCCGCATTCTCAGGCCGGCAGTCGCCTTGGTGGCCTGGATGCACGCTGGGGTCCGAAACGGGATCGTGGAGGCGCAATCTATCAGACGGCGTGTTCGACCCAGAGGCGGAGCGCCCTCGGTCCTCCCGCGCTCATCCACGTAGCCCTCGTTCACGCTCCTGGCGTGGCGCGCTCGTGGCGCATGTCCCCCGTGTGGGGGAAGTCAGTTCATCGAGGCCCTCCTTGAGGTTGAGGTCGGCCTCGATGGAGCCGCTGCCGCGGCGGCGTCGAGTCCCTCGTCGATCGACAGCTGCCGGCGGCGCGCTTTGACCGTGGCTCGCTTCATGGCCTGTGCCTGCTGCTCGACCGACTGCGCCTGCAGGCGCAGGCCCTTGGCCGAGGCAGCCGCTGCGCTCTGCGCGTCGTAGAGCGTGCCGTCGCGCCACATGGCCCACAGCACCCCCGAAAGCCGCCGCGCCAGCGCCACGACCGCGATGTGTCGACCTCGGCGTTCGGCAATGGCATCTGCCCATCGACGCAGCGGCTCGTCGCCGCTCTTGTTCTTATGCCGCAGGATCGTGTGCGCGGCCTGCGTCAGCAGCGTGCGCAGGTACGCGTTGCCTTGCTTGGTGATCGAGCCCAGCCGCCGCTTGTCGCGCCCGCCGGAGGTGTCCTCCAAGGGAACCAGACCCAGGTAGGATGCGAGCTGGTGGGCATGGCGAAAGCGCTTGGCTTCGTCCACCACCGAGACGAACGCCGCGGCGACGACCAGCCCCACGCCGGGCGCCGTGGTCAGCCGCGCGATCACTGGCTCGTGGGCGCACAGCTGCTCGAGCGCGGCATCGACCAGCGCGATCTGGGGGGTGAGTACCTCCAGCGCGGTCACCAAGGGCCCGACCAGCTGACGGGTCTCGGCCGGCAAGGCGGCCTCGCTCAGCCGCGCGAGGAAGCCCTCGGTGGTGCAGGTCCCAAGCTTGTGTCCGCAGGCGCGCAGCAGGCCGCGCACGGTGGTGACATACTGGGCCCGCGTCTCGACCAGGGCGCGTCGGACGGCCAGCTGGTGGCGAATGGCCCGCCGGTGAGGCGAAAGCACGTGAGCGAGCGGAATGCCCCCGCGCTCGACGGCGCGCGCCAGCGCCTCGGCATCGAGGCGGTCATTCTTGCGGCCGTGCTGGCCAACGCCGAGCTGACGTGCTCGCGTGGTGTCGACGACCAAGACGTCGTGGCCCCAGTCGCGGAGCTTGTCGTGAACCACCCAGGCCTCGCGGCACGCCTCGAGCGCCACCCGGGCCGGCGAGGACGACGGACCGAGAATATCGTGGAGCGAATCGAGCGAGCGGACCGTGCGTCGTAGCACCACGGCTCCGCCCGCCACCTCGCAGAACGAAATCTCGTTGACCCCCAGATCCAGCGCTACACTTCGCATGGCTGACCTCTCCTGGGCCCCCGTCGACTGCGTCTTCGAACGCGTGGGGGTGCCCGCAGGCAACCCTGCAGGCGAGAGGTCGGCCACGTTGCTTGCTGCTCCGAGCGGCTCTTTCCTGCGCGCTCCAGCTCGTTTTGCTGCCGATGGGCCGACCTCCACGGTGCTGCGGGGCGTCTTCGCAGGCCCCGCCGCGCGAACGCGTCGAGCAGAAGCTCGGGTCGGTGCGGTCGGCATCGTGGGTCCAGGCGCCGCTTGGGCTGCCTCATCCCATCTATCAGGTTGATTTTGCGATAATTCCGGTCGCTTCGATGCAAGGCTCGACGGTTTCGTCGGGCCATGATCTCGTCCGCGTCCGGAGGTGCACGGATGGAACGATGGTTGCCGCCGGTGGAGCTGTCGCGGCAAGAGCAGGCGCTGATGAAGCGGCTGACGCGCGTGAGAGCACTGTTCGGCTTTCTCAGGCTGCACCGGCACGAGCTGTTCGATGAGACGTTCCAGGAGCAGCTGGAGGGCATGTACCGGACGACGGGGGCAGGCGAGGCGCCGCATCCACCGGCGCTGATGTGCATGGTCACGCTGCTCCAAGGCTACGTCGGCGCATCGGATGCCGAGGCGGTGGAGTTGTGTGTCGTGGACCTGCGCTGGCAGATGGTGCTCGGCTGCCTGGGCGCGGTGACGCCGCCGTTCTCGCAGGGCGCGCTGCAGGCGTTCCGAGAGCGGATGGTCGCGCACGAGATGGACCGGATGCTGCTGGAGCGGACCGTGGCGCTTGTTCGGTCCGGCGCGATGACGGAGGGCGAGAGGCGTGCGGTGTCCAAGGCGCTGCGCGTGGCCATCGATAGCCGCCCTTTAGCGGGGGCCGGGCGGGTTGAGGACACGATCAACCTGCTCGGCCACGCTGCACGCAGCATCGTCCGGGTCGTGTCGAAGATCACGGAGCGTCCGCCCGAGGAGATCTGCCGCAAGGCGGGCATCCCGCTGCTTCTGGCTCCCAGCATCAAGGCCGGGCTCGACCTGGACTGGAGCGACCCGAAACAGAAGGCGGCGGCGATTCAGATCCTGGAGCGGCAGGTCTCAAGCCGCGTCGGGACGAGGCCGAACCGTGTCCATCGCCGAGGACGAGGCGCTGCAGCGCAAGTTCCGGAAGCTGCAGCAGACCGGGCCAGGACGCGCCGTGCTCCGGCAGCGCACGGCTGTGGAGCATACGCTCGCCCATATCGCGGCGCGGAAAGGACACAGCGCGCGCTACATCGGCGCCAGGAGAAACCTGTTCGACCTCCGGCGCGCAGCCGCCATCCAGAATCTCGAGGCCGCCCAGCGGCTCATCCAGGAGGCGGCATAACCTATCGAAACTAGACGATCTTCAACATGTTTGTCGTCCTAGGTTGCGACATCCTCGAAGAACAGGGCGCGCCAGACGCAGCCAGCCGGGCTCATGTCACGAGCCCGTCCTGAAACGTGATGCTGCCGAGCACGAAGGTCTGCTCGGTGTACCGCCTGTCACTCGTTCCAGTTCTTCCACTCGTTCCAATTCTTGGACTGAGTCTGCCACACGCCCTTGTTGTTGTAGTCGCCACCGTCTTTGAGGAACGCGTCCTTGCGGGAGTTCTCCCCGCCGAGGTGCCAACGCATCCAAGCAACGTTCGCTCCGGCGCCGTCCCAAGGCCCCGAGCCGTGCCCACCGCCCTTCATCTTGCCGAGCCAGACTGGCCCCTTGTTGCCGGCGTTGTTGAAGTCACCCTCGGCGTTGGGCGCCTCTTGACCCGTTTCACCGTAGATGATGCCGACAGGGATCTTGAGATTGACGAGGGCGTTGTGCTCGAAGGAGCCGCTGTTGTTGAGCAACGCGGTGGAGACGCGCTTATCGGTTTGAGCAGCCGCTTCCGACGACAGCCCGCCCATCGAGTGCCCGAACACACCAACGCGGTCGAGGATCAAGCGGCCGTACATGGGGCTGTTCTGATCGGCGTCCTGAGCCTCCAGCCAATCGATCGCCGCCGACATGAGCACGGCGTTGCCCGTCGACTCTCGAATACCGACGAGGACGAAGCCGTGCGAGGCCATGCGCGTCAGCAGCTGTAGGTAGTCGCGAGGAGGGGTACCTCCGCCCGGACCCCAAATGGCCACCGGGTGCTTCTTGTTGGGCTCGGTGGTGAGCGTCGTCGGCCTGACGAGAATGTGGCCACCGCCGCTGAACGAGAGGTCCTGAACCGTCGTCTCGAGCGGTCCGTTAGCGTTCACATTGTCACCCGCCAGCACCACTTCGGGCCGATTGACCTGGCCGCCGCCGCCGCCGTCGCCGCCCGAGCCTCCGTTCCCGCCAGACGTCTCCCCGCCGCCGCCGGCAGGCGCTCCTCCGCTCGTGGCCGAGCCGGAGGCGTCAGACCCTCCGGCCGTGCTCTGCGAGCTACTCGAGCCCGAAGGCAGAGGCCCTCCGGTGGTGCTCGCCTGCGCGCCGCCCGAGCCGCTCACGCTCCCTCCAGCGCCCGCAGGGGCTCCGCCGCTCCCCCCAACGTCGCCGTCGTCATTCGAGCCGCCGCAAGCGCCGACGATCATGCCCAGCGCGGCCAAGGTGAAAGCCAAACTCGATCTATTTTTCATAACAACACCGTATTCCCTCGAGCGATCGAAGAAATGGACTCCATTCGCGTCTCTGCGCGGTTCGAGTCGCTGGTAGCCTGGTGTCCCCCCCAGGCGTCGCCCTCGACTCGACCCACGCTATAAATCTTTATCGCAGCCCGGATGCGGCAGCGCCCGGCCCGGCGCCGGCCGGGCGAGGTTGCGAGATGCAATCACGACGCGGGGCGAGCGCAGGGCTGCCTGAGCCGACGGCAGAATACCCAGCTTGAAGTCGAAATGGTCCAGGTTGAACAGCCGATGGGACCGGTTCCCCGCGAACCGCAGGCAAAGGTCGTGCACGCCATCGGCCGGTGTCATGGAACAATTCGATGTTTATCTGACCTTGCGATCCTCCCGCGGTGCTGACGGGGCACGTGTACACGGGTCTTCAGGCGCCCACGGACCCAGGCGGCACGCCGTCGATCGTCGAAGCAAAAGGATGCCCCTCAAGGAGGAAAGTGAACGTTCACATTCCCGATGTCAATTCCAATCGACCGGCCGCGGCTGTGCTCGATGCCGAGGGAGGACGAGGCGGGCGGGCCTCCCTCGAGGCGCCGCGCCGGGTCAGGGCTCGTTCGGAGCGCCGCGTTCGGAGGGCGTGCGGCGCAGCTGGCGCGCGGGGACATCTCGACGGTAGCTCACGGTGGTGATTTCGCTCACAGCAAGTCAGCTGACATGTTAATTCTATTGGATTATTACACGGGCGAGATTCACAGGGCAGATCATGTCCACTCGACCGACCCGGAGGCGGGAGAGGCTAAAATTTCTTGACATCCGCAAAGGCGCTTGGAGTTCCTGCCCGCCGGAGGTCTCGAGGTCGACCGCGCCCGGCCAACGAGGCGACGCGACGAGGCGGAGGCTCTGCTGCCCGCTGCGCGCGGAGCCACGAAGGAGACGCACGCTGCTCGTGCGGGCCTCGATGATCAGCGAAGGGTCGAGGTGCGCTGCCCGCCGATGATCAACATCCCAGGTTCACCATGTGACGCGGTAGGTGCAGGAGTCGGCGCCGCGTTTCCGCGACGGGCGGGACTCGTCGAGCACGACATCGACGCGCGGCCTGACCCCGCGCGACGCCGCTCGCCGCGCCGTGCCGAGCAGGACCCCACGATCGAGCTCCGAGGGATAAGGCGTATCGCAGACCATGATGATCTGGTGCTTCTCCGGATGACAGCGATAGTGGCCGATCCCCTCCCGCATGACGCCGGTCGCCGGATCGAACATCACCTCTCCGTCAAGCCTGTGATTCATGTGGTATGCCACGTCGATCATCAGGAGGGCGTCCACCAGGGTCGGCGGCATGACCGGCCACACGGCGTGATCCACGAGCGCCTTCCCGATGGCGAGCAGCGTATGGTCCCCGGTCGCCCGGGCCACGCCCTTCAGCAGGTCGAGGAGCATCTGAAGAGGGTACCACTCGCCCGCGACCAGCTCAGACACGCCCAGCGTCGAGAGCACCTTCTTCCCGATGTCTCCGTGCGCCCCGAGAGCTGCGGCGACCGACGCGAAGGCGCTCCCGGAGCCCTCGAGCCCGGGATGTGGAGAAAGGTATTGAGCCATATCCGATGGTGGTTGAGGCGCTCTTTCCGCCGACGACCGACGATATCGAACATCGCGCGACACCGCAAGACGCCCTGCTCCCGAGAGCCGGAGCCCTGGCTGCCTCGACGGCGAGCCACGCGATGTTCGTGAGCCTCAGGCTTGGACGCATCAGGCCGTCAGTTTCCCATGTCGCTCGCCCGCTTGCCCGCACGCGCGTTCGCGCTCCTGTCGTCGGCCTGGACGTGGAGGTCGATGTAGGAGGACGATCTCATGCGACCAGGGGCCGGGAGATCTCGCCGGCCTGCTTCGCCTGGACGATGGCCTGAGCGAACCACAGGTACTCGTCGAGGAACCTGTCGGCCGCCTTCGCGACCTGCTCGCTCCTGAGCTGGAGCGACTCGTCGAAGACGCTCTGGACCTCCGGGACGAGCAGCTTGAGGGGCAGGGGGAATGCTCCGAGGCTCAGGATCACGTGCTGGAGCTGCGTCGAGGCGTTGATGCCCCCGAGCTTCCCCGCGGAGACCGCGACCACGCCGATCGGCTTCTTGTTGAACTCCTCCCAGAAATAATCGAGGGCGTTCTTCAGCACGCCCGAGAAGCTCCCGTGGTATTCCGGCGTCACGAACACGAGCGCGTCCGCCCCGCGGAGGCGCGCGCTCAGCCCCTGAACCGTCGCCTGGAGCTGCGGGGGGCGACCCGACCGGTCATCCAGGATCGGCAACGGCGTCTCCGCCAGATCGATCCGATCGGCCTCGGCGCCCCGCTCCCGGAGCTCCCGCTCCAGGTGATGGGCGATCTTGTGCGACTGTCTCCCGCTCCTCACGCTGCCGGTCAAGATGGCTACCTTCATTGTGGCGCTCCCCAGGAGGACGTTCTCCCGATGCGACGAGGGTAAGCCCGGGATGTCCGCCTGCTGGAGGCGGCGCCAATCCATTGGACAATGGTCAATCCGTCGTCAGGGGCGCGCCCCCGCGGGCGCTCGCGCCCCGGGCCGCGCCGGCTCGATGCAGCGTGTGCATGAGGTCCATGGCGCATATGAATTGGTGCGCGCCTCGCGAGGAAGTAGATCCCCCTCGCTGAGAACGGGAAGAGCGTGCCACTCGGGGGTCCTCGCCTGTCGGGCGTCAGATCCTTGCTCGACGCCGGCCAGGCATCGACACGTCGTCATCGGGACCGCCCGGTGATCCTCGCTCTGCCTCGAACACTTGGGAGCTTGTCATGAGAGCGAACCACTTCATCATTGCTGCTGGCTTGTTGTCCGTGGGGGCCGCCGCGGGGTGCGCGGCGCCCGCGCCCGCCGGGGAGGAGGCCGCCGGCGAGGCCCGCTCCGAGGTCATCTATGGCCAGGATGACCGCGAGGATCCCTTCACGTACGCGGATCCCGCCTGGGCCGCGCGGGCGCTCGACTTCACCGTGGCGCTCGTCCCCGCGTCGGCCGTCGACGACTCGGACCCGAACGACATCCAGATCGCCGGGCCCACGTGGGCGGGGCGCGACGGCGTGTGCCTCGACGAGCGCTTCGCGTCCCAGCCGGCGCTCGCCGACTGCAGCGGGACGCTGATCGACGACGACCTGGTGCTCACGGCCGCGCACTGCATCAACAACTGCAATAATAGCCGCTTCGTCTTCGATTATGCGATGACGCCGTCCGGCCAGCTCGGCCAGATCACGAGCGATGACGTCTACAGCTGCGTGGATTTCGTCAGCTATTACCAGGACCGGCGGGGCGCGGACTACACGGTCGTGCGGCTCGATCGGCCGGTCGTGGGGCGGACGCCCGCCGCGGTGCGCGTGTCGAGCGATCCCCTGGCCATCGGCACGCCGCTCGTCGTGCACGGCTTCCCCCGCGGGTTGCCGCTCAAGCTGGCCGACGGGGCCGCGATCCGGAGCAACGCGCCGAGCCTCGACTTCTTCGTCGGCAACCTGGACACGTTCGTGGGCAACTCCGGGTCCGGGGTGTTCGACCTGAACACGAAGGAGCTCGTGGGCATCCTGGTGCGCGGCGAGCGCGACTTCGTGCAGGACGGCGACTGCGTGCGTCCGTTCACCTGCGCCGACGACGCGTGCCGCGGCGAGGACGTGACCTATGCCTTCCGGGCCATCCAGGCCATGTGCGAGCGCACGGTCTCCGACCTGTGCTCGTGCGGGGACGGCGCCTGCGGCCCGCTGGAGAGCCCGGCGTCGTGCGCGAGCGACTGCTCCTGCGGCGACGGCATCTGCAGCAGCGGCGAGAGCACCACGTCGTGCCCGGCGGACTGCCAGCTCGAGGTGCTGTACGACTCCCACGCGCCGCAGCCGAGCTGGGTGACGCCCGGGATCCAGGTGCGCAACACGGGGAGCGAGAGCGTGTACCTCGCGGGCTCGACCGTGCGGTACTACTTCAGCCAGGAGCCGCCCGGCTCGCTCGAGGCGACGTGCTGGGGTTGTTCGAGCGAGCTCGAGATGAGCTTCCACGAGGTGCCCGGGGGCGGCTGCGCGGGCGCGACGCATTACCTCGACGTGCGCTTGCCGTTCCTCTCGGTCAATGCCTCGTCCTCCACCGACCGGTTCAACATCGCGTTCCACGCGTCGAGCTGGCAGCCGTTCAACCAGTCGAACGATTACTCCCACGCCGGGGGCAGCTGGAACTGGGCGCCGAACCCGAAGATCACGATGTACCGGCTCGGCTCCAGGGTCTTCGGCGACGAGCCCTGCCCGGGCCTCTTCATCCCGCCCGCCAACTGACCGCCTCGGCCAAGGGTCGCGGCGTTCGAGCTCTGCGAGCGCGAGCTCCTGGCCGAGGGACTCCGGCGCCAGCGGCGGACGCGCGGGTGACCGGGCGGCGAGGATGGGCAGCCGGCCGAGGTGCGGAGGAGGGAAGAGGAACACGTCCTCGCCGGTGGCCGCGGCGCTTGACGACGGGGGGCCGGTCTCGATGTTGCGCGCATGGGGCGACCATCCACCGGGCGACGTCCGCAGTTCCCTTCCACCGTGCCACGACCGGTCCGGGCGCGCGCCGGGCGCACACCGACGGAGCGGACGCCGTTGGCGGTGCGGACCTTCGGCGTCGGCGTCGACGAGGCGACGAGGGCGCACGTGCGCCAGACCCTCGGGGCGAAGCTCGGGCGGTTCGCGCCCGACATCGAGCGGCTCACGGTGCGCTTCACGGACGTGAACGGGCCGCGCGGCGGCGTCGACGTCGCGTGTGACGTGAAGGTCGTCCTGAGCGGGCACCCGAGCGTCGTCTACCAGATGCGAGGTCACGAGCCGCGCGAGACGATCGACAGAGCCGTCCCGGGGATCGTGCGGGCCGTGCAGAGCGCCCTCGAGCGCGCGCCGCGCGCCGCATCACGCGCGGCGGCGCGCAGCCCGAAGCCCACGGCGCGAGCGGCGAAGCGCAGCGCGGCGGCTCCGGCGCGGCCCGGTCATCCATCGCCCGAGGGCAGCTTCATCGGGCGGCGCGTGGGGCGCGGCAAGGAGAACCTCGAGCGCGCGCTGGAGCGGCCCGAGAAGTCGCGGCGTGACGTTCCCGTCGACACGGCCGCTCCGGGGCGGAGCGCGACCGACCGGAAGGCGGGCGGCGGCTCGACGGCGCGGCGCAACACGATGCGGAGGACACGGAAGGCCACGGCGACGCTCGAAGACTCGGCGAAGGACCGCCCGTCGCGCAAGTCGACGCGCAAGAGCGCCAATCGCGCAAAGCAGGGCTCGAAGCTCCAGCGGCGCGCGGTCCGGCAGGCGGCCAGTCCGAGCACCAGGGCCGCGAAGGCCGCCGCCCGCTGATCAGGCGGTGTGCTTTGGGCCGTCCTCGGCCGTGACGCCTCCGGCGAGCGCCAGGCACAATGTTCCCGCCGGCGTACTGGCACGGACGATGCTCGAAGCCGACGCGGTCCCGGCCACCTCGCCCTCGCGCGGCGGGTGATCGACGGGACACGCGTGCTCCACGAAGTAGAGAGGTCTCCCATGGTTGCTCCGCTCGGAGAGTCCCCGAGGTCGCTTCGCTTTGCGCAGGTCGACTTTCACACCGTGCGGGAGAACCGCGGTTGGTTCCTCGCGCTCGGCGTGGCCTCGATGGTGCTCGGGGTGCTCGCGTTCGTCATGCCCTTCGTCGCCTCCCGGGTCACCGCCATCGCCCTCGGCTGGTTGATCGTGCTCGCCGGCGTGGCCGAGGGCTGTCACGCCATCCAGAGCCGCGGCTGGGCCGGCTCCGGCTGGGAGCTCGTGAGCGCCCTTGTGCAGGTGGCGTTCGGGCTCCTCCTTGTGGTCGCCCCGATGACCGGCAAGGTCGCGCTGATGGTGATCGCCGCGGCGTACTTCGTCTCCGAGGGCGCGCTCAAGCTCATCCGCGCCTATCAGCACCGCGGGCTGCGGGGCTCGGGATGGCTCGTGTTCGACGGCATCCTGGCGTTTGGGCTCGGGATGCTGATCCTCACGGGCGGCGTCACAACGGCCGTGAGGGTGCTCGGCTTGCTCGTCGGAATCAGCCTCCTGACCGGCGGTATGTCGATGGTCCTGATCGCGCTGGGCGGCGCTCGCGTGCTCCACACGCGACCGTGAAGAGGCGATCTCCGCGCCGTGCAGAAGGGCACACGCCTTGCTCGGGGTCGAGAGCGCGGCGAGCGCGAAGGCCAGGTTGGCAAACCGGACACACTTCATGTCGCAAGCAAGAAAGCTCATCCAGGATCTCGCGGCAGGACGCTACGACGCCCGACTGCGAGGAACACGGAAGGTGTGCGCCGTGCAGCTCAGCGACGACGAGCGCGTCGTCGTGGAGATCGCCGACGGGTCCTTCGGAATCGCGCCCGAAGGCGCGAGCGAGGACTGCCAGCTCTCGTGCTCGCTCGACGATTTCATGCGGATCTTTCGCGGTGAACAGAACCTGATCACGGCGATCATGCAGGGCCGCGTCGGCGTGCGAGGAGACCTGGGCGTCGCCCAGATGTTTCAGAGCGTCTTCTCCCCGGGAGATCAACAGGCTCCGGAAGCGACGCGCTGAGCCACCGTACTCGGAGGGGGCCCATGGAACGGCAAGTGAGCATTCTGGACGGCGGCACGTTCGTCGTCAGCGATCTGCGCGGCAACATCGAGCACTCCGTCAGCCGGCCGCTCGGCCTCTTTCACCTCGATACGCGCTTTCTCTCCGAGTGGATCCTGACGATCGACGGCGTCGTCCCGGCCGCGCTGTCCACCGACGACGTGCAGTACTTCCAGGCCCAGTTCTTCCTCGTCCCGAGGCCCGCCGCGATGTACGTCGAATCTACGCTCTCGATCGTCCGGAGCCGGTTCGCGGGCGACGGCTTCCACGAGGATCTCCTGCTCATGAACCACGGCAAGCTCCCCGTCGAGCTCGAGGTCCGCATCCAGGCCGGCGCCGATTTCGCCGACCTGTTCGAGGTCAAGGACATGCTCCCGAAGAAAGGGGAGCGCTATCACCGCATCGAGGACAATCGGCTCGTCCTCGGCTATCGACGCGAGCGCTTCGTGCGCGAGACGTGGATCTCCGCCTCGCAGCCCGCGCAGATCGATCCGAGCGGCTTGACGTTCCGGGCGAGCATCGCGCCGCACGGCCGCTGGAGCACGTGCCTCGACGTCGTGGCGGCGATCGACGGCCTCGAGGAGCGGCACACCCGGGTGAAGTACGCCCACGGCGAGAGCCACGCGCGCCCGAACATCGGCATCAGCCTCGAGAGCTGGATCGACCACGCGCCGCGGCTCCTCACCTCGAACGAGACGCTCGCGCGGACGTACGAGCGGAGCCTCGTCGACCTGGCTGCGCTGCGCTTCTTCTCCAAGCTGATGCCGGACGCCGCCATTCCGGCCGCCGGTCTACCGTGGTTCATGGCCGCCTTCGGCCGCGACAGCATCATCACGAGCCTGCAAGCCTTGCCGTTCGTCCCCGAGCTCTCGCGCTCCACGCTCCGCTATCTCGCGCGCCGCCAGGGCAGCCGCCGGGACGACTTCCGCGACGAGGAGCCGGGAAAGATCCTCCACGAGGTGCGCTGGGGCGAGCTGACCGCCTTCGAGGAGCGGCCGCACTCCCCCTACTTCGGCTCTGCCGACGCGACGCCGCTCTTCCTGATCCTGCTGGACGAGTACGAGCGCTGGACCGGCGACGCGGAGCTCGTGCTGTCGATGGAGCACACAGCGCGCGCCGCGCTTCGATGGATCGATGAGTGGGGCGACCGCGACGGGGACGGGTATGTCGAGTACGACACGCGCAACCCAGAGACCGGCCTGGAGAACCAGTGCTGGAAAGACTCGTGGGACTCCATCGTCTTTCATGACGGATCGCTCGCGCGGCGGCCCCTCGCGTGCTGCGAGATCCAGGGCTACGTCTACGACGCGAAGGTGCGCGGCGCCCGGCTCGCGCGCGAGTTCTGGCGGGACCCCGAGCTGGCGGCGCGCCTGGAGCGAGACGCGGCCGAGCTGAAGCGTCGGTTCAATCAGGACTTCTGGCTCGAGGATCGCGGGTTCTTCGCGCTCGCGCTGGATGGCCAGAAGCGCCGGGTCGACTCGTTGACCTCGAACATCGGCCATCTGCTCTGGAGCGGTATCGTCGAGACATCCAAGGCGGAACGCGTGGTGGAGCACCTCCTCGGACCGCATCTGTTCAGCGGCTGGGGGGTGCGCACCATGGCCGACGACGAGGGCGGGTACAACCCCATCGGGTATCACGTGGGCACGGTCTGGCCGCACGAGAACTCGCTGATCGCGCTCGGGCTCCGGCGTTACGGCTTCAGCGTGGAGGCCGGGCGCGTCGCGACGGGCAACCTGGCCGCGGCGCCCTTCTTCCACTACCGCTTGCCGGAGGCGTTCGCCGGGTATCCACGAGAGCTCACCAGCTTCCCTGTCGAGTATCCGACCGCGTGCAGCCCCCAGGCCTGGGCCACCGCGGCTCCCTTGCTCTTTCTGCGCGTGGTGCTCGGGCTGGAGCCGATGGGCAATCGCCTGTTCGTCGACCCGGCGGTCCCTGCCGAGCTCGGGGAGGTCCGGCTGCTCGACATCCCCGGGCGCTGGGGCAGGTGCGACGCCTTCGGTCGAGCGCGCCCGGAGTCGGGGCTCCGGGCGGCGTGAATCGCCATGGCGACGGCGGGGGCGATCGGGCGATGACTCATTGCACGCTTTCGAGGAACACCTCGCGCCGTTCGCTGTTCTGCTCGCCCCGCACCAGCATCGAGATCGCGTGCTTCTGGTCGACGTAGATCTTGCCGTACAGCCGCTCTTTGCCAGTGCACCCGGTTTCGAATCGAATGAACGTGTGCGTTGCGTCGTCAACGCGGCCCCCCAACTTCATCTGTCGCTGGCAGGCAGCGCCGACGTGGGCGATCACGAGCTTGATGAAGGCCCTGTCGTCGAGCTTCCCGGCTGGCATCGGCAACTCGATCACCTCGTACGACGCACCCTCAGCGGTTGCTCGCCACGTGCGAGACTTCGCCGCGCTATCGAGCGCCGCTCCCTTGGGCAGGGGAAATGCCAATCCCCACGTCGTGTCGGAGACGCGCTCCCAGCCGGCCGGGAGCTCCTGCGCCTTCGGGGCGCTCTCCTGCACCGGAGCTTCGCCGCGGTGGCAGCGCATCATGCCGGCGAACGCGTCGGCGCACCTCGGCGCGACGACGCTGTGGCAGAAGCCTTCCGGGGCATTCAGCTGGCAGGTGAAAGCTGCCGCGGTCACCGCCTCGCAACCCGCCGACTTGACCTCGTAGCTCGCACACTGCGCGAGGCATGCCTCTCCGCGCCCTTCCGCGCAGGAGGTATTTACACGTTCGCAAAGCTTCGCGCACGCATCGCGAACGCGGGTGTCGGGCGGCGGCTTCGCAGCCGCAGCCGCAGAAGCGGACGCCGAGGCGGTGGGTGCCGGCGGTGGGACCTCGGTCGCGGCAGCGCTCGGGGGCGGCGGTGCGGGTGCCGGAGGCGTCGCGGAACAAGAGGCGAGGATGGCGGCGAGGGCGAGGTTTCCCCAGTGTAGGCTCATGGGTTCCACCGTACACCCTTGCGAGTTGCCTTGCAGCAGCGGAAACGCGGCCTCTCGTGATGCGCCGAACGCTCGGGCCTCGCTCGTCGCCCTCATGAGGCGCGCCCCACGCCAGTCTTGCATCGCGGGCACATCGGCGATCCGCTCGCATGTCCCGCTCAGAGCATCCGACGAAGACCAGGACGTTGCGATCAAGCGGCCATGAGGTTCACGGGCGACATCGGCTCCTGTCCGGACAGGACCCGAACGACCTCGCTCGCCGCGAATCGTCGGACGAACTCGATCGACTCTTCCGAATAGTAGGCCGCGTGAGGCGAGATGACGACGTTCTCGAGCGAGAAGAGCGGGCTCGTCGGCCTCCAGTCCCGGCGCTTCGCCGGCTCCTCGGCGAGGTCGTCGAGCCCGGCCCCCGCGATCCATCCCTCCTCGAGCGCCCGGTACAGAGCGCCGTCGTCGATGATCGGGCCACGGGCGGTGTTGACGAGGATCGCTGTCGGCTTCATGCGCCGGAGCTCGCGTTCCCCGAAGAGACCATGGGTCCCCTGGGTCAGCGGCGCCTGGATGACGAGGTAGTCGGAGCGCTCCAGGAGCTCGTCGAAGGACACGGGGGCAGCGCCGGCGGCGCGGATCTCGTCCGCGTCGAGAAAGGGGTCGTGCGCCGTGACGCGCACACCGAAGCTCGCCATCCTCGCGGCGACGTTTCGGGCGATCGCGCCGAACGACAGGAGCCCCAGGGTCGCGCCCCGCATCCGGTGGATCGGCCGGCCATCCTGCCAGGACCAGGATCCGCCGCGCGTGGCGCGATCGTATGCGGGCAGCTTGCGGGCGAGCGTGAGCAAGAGCGCCACGGCGTGGTCGGCGACCTCGTCGGCGCACCAGTCGTTCGGCGCGTTGGTGACGCGGATGCCACGGCCGGTCGCCGCCGCGACGTCGACGGTGTCGACCCCGGTGCCGTACCGAGCGATCACCTGGCAGCGCCGGAGCCCCGAGATGGCTCGCCCCTTGACCTCGGCGTACTGCGTGAGCACGCCGACGGCGTCGCGCGCGACGGCCACGACGTCCTCTTCGGTCTTGCACTGCGCGGCGACCAGCTCGAAGCCGGCCGGCTCCACGAGAGAGCGCTCGATGTCGACGTCGCCGAAATCGTAGTCCAGCACGACGACCTTCCCCGTCCGTTCCATGCTCATGGTCCCTACCTCCGTTCCCGTGCCGTTCAGTGTGAGTGGCGAGGCAGCCCGCGAAGCTGAACGAGGTGCTGGTACCGAACGGCCGGCTCGAAGCACGCGCCCGTGGACAGGGGACCGACCGCGTTCCGGTAGATCTCCTGCCATGGCGTCTGGTTCTCGAGCTCCGGCAGCTTCAGGGACCTGCGGCGCTGCTCGATCTCGTCGTCGGAGAGCAACACGTCCACGCGACGCCGGCGCAGATCGACCTGGATGCGATCCCCCGTCCGGATCAGCGCGAGGCCGCCGCCCACCGCGGACTCGGGCGACGCGTTCAGGATCGAGGGGCTGTCCGAGGTGCCGCTCTGGCGGCCATCGCCGAGCGTCGGCAGGGATATCCCCTCTCGAACCAGCGCGTCGGGCGGATCCATGTTCACGACCTCCGCGGAGCCCGGATAGGCGATGGGCCCCGCGTTGCGCATGACGAGGATGCAGCGCTCGTCGATCCCGAGCGACGGATCGTTGATGCGAGCGTGGTAGTCCTCCGGCCCCTCGAAGACGATGGCCCGCGCCACGAAGACATCGGGATTCGCGGGGTCCGACAGGTAGCGGTCGCGGAAGATCTCTCCGATGACGCTGCTCTTCATGACGGCCGAGTCGAAGAGGTTCCCGCTCATGACGAGCAGGCCGGCGGCGCGGAGCAGAGGATCTTCGTACGACCGGATCACGTCGCGGTCGGCGACGGCGGCGCTCGCCACGTTCTCACCCAGGGTTCGTCCCGACACCGTGAGCGCATCCCCGTGGAGGCGGCCTGCGCGGAGCAGCTCGTTCATGACGGCGGGCGCTCCCCCCGCGCGATAGAAGTCCTCTCCCAGGAAGCGCCCGGCGGGCTGGCAGTCGACGAGCAAGTGGACGTCTTGCCCGACCCTCTGCCAATCGTCGTTCGTCAAGTCGACCCCGACGTGGCGCGCGATGGCGTTCATGTGGATGGGGCAGTTGGTCGACGCGCCGATCGCCGAAGCGACGGCGATCGCGTTCTCGAACGCGGCCTTGGTCATGATCGCGCTCGGCGTCAGGTCCTCGTGCACCATCTCCACGATCCGGCGCCCGGTCGCGTAGGCCATCTGCGCCCGCTCCCGGTAGGGCGCCGGGATCGCCGCGCATCCGGGCAGCGACATCCCGACGGCCTCGGCGAGGACGTTCATCGACAGGGCCGTTCCCATCGTGTTGCAGTGTCCGACGCTGGGCGCCGCCGCGGCGACCATGTCCATGAACTCCGCGTAATCGATGCTGCCGGCCGCGAGGAGCCGGCGCGCCTCCCAGATCACGAGCCCCGAGCCGGCGAGCCTTCCGCGGTAATATCCGTTCAACATCGGCCCGCCCGAGAGCACGATCGCGGGCAGGTCGACAGTCGCCGCCGCCATCAGGCAGGACGGCGTTGTCTTGTCGCAGCCCGTCGTGAGGACGACGCCGTCGAGCGGGTATCCGTGGAGCACCTCGACCAACCCGAGGTACGCGAGGTTCCGGTCGAGGGCTGCGGTGGGCCTCTTGCCTGTCTCCTGGAGGGGGTGCGCAGGGAATTCCAGCGGGATCCCGCCGGCGTCACGCACGCCCTCCTTGACCCGGACGGCGAGGCTCAGATGATGGCGATTGCATGGCACGAGGTCGCTCCCCGTCTGGGCGATCCCGATGACGGGGCGGCCGGACTGGAGCTCTTCACGGGTCAGCCCGAAGTTCAGGTAGCGCTCGAGGTACAGCGCCGTCATCTCCGGATTGGTCGCGTCGTCCCACCACGCCTGGCTCCTCAGCTTTCGCTTCTGGTTCATCGCTCTCCTTCCCGGTTCCCGGTTCCTGGACGAGGGGGCGCCACGGCCTACCCAGCAGCGCGAAGCCCTTCATCGCGCGTCGCCATTGCGGCCTCTGCGATGTGGATCACGGTCTTCGCTCCACCACCCCCTGCGCGCAGCAAGGCCGGCGCCTCGTCGAGCGGGATCCGCCGCGCGATCACCCGGCGCGCGGCGTCGGGAAACAGGATCAGGAACTGCTCGAGCATCCGGACGGCTGCCTCGTAGGACTTGCGGCCGGCGTTCACGGTCCCGAACATCAGCTGGTTCTGGAGGACGAGATCGCGCATCAGACCGGATGCGTCGAAGTCGATCGCGGGCCCCGGCGCAGGGATGCCGGTGAGGATGAACGCGCCGTTCGCCGCCAGCGCGGGGAGGGTCTTGAACGCGAACGCCGGCACGCCGACCGCTTCGATGATCACGTCGAACCGCCCGTGGCGCCTCACCAGCCCCGCGACGTCGGTGGACTCGCTCGATACGTAGTCGGCGCCGATGCTGCGCACGAAGAGCGCCTGAGCGCCGTCCGTCGGCTCCCTCGAATACACGACCGCCCGATAACCGTTCGCGACCAGCCCCATCGCCGTGAGCACGCCGATCGGTCCGGCGCCGAGGACCAGGCCCCGCGGTGCGTCGTTCTCCCAGGGCAGGCGCGTCAGGGCGGCGTCGAGCTGGGCGAACGCTTTGGCCACGACGCTCAGCGGCTCGACGAGGACGCCGAGCTCGCCGACCCCCGGAGGGACGGGGACGAGGTAGCGCTCCTCCTCGACGAAGAGCTCGGTCATGAAGCCGCCCGCCCCGGAGATACCGCGCTCGATGAACTCGCCCGTCGCGCAGAAGTCCTGGTGCCCGACGCGGCAGGCCGGGCACTCGATTCTGGCACAGGGCCGACGCACGGTCGGCACCACGAGATCTCCGGGACGAAGGCGAACCATGCCCTCACCCGTCTGCATGACCTCGGCGAGCGCCTCGTGTCCCAGCACGAGCCGGTCCGTCCCTGCCGGGGCGGACCCGTACGTGAACGAGGCAATCTCTCGGTCGGTCCCGCACAGCCCGACCGCGAGGGTGCGGAGCAGCGCGTGCCCGTTCGCCAGCCGCCGAGCCTCCGGTCGGTCTTCCTCCTCGACGAGACACACCACCCTCTCGGCCATCAAGGCAGCGACCGACTTCACGCGTCCCCTCTTCCTGCGAGCACCTGCTCGCTCGTCGTCGTGCGTGCCAGGCAGGGCACGCCGGCGCCGGGTCCCATGGGTCGTTCGTCCGGATGCGGCAAGCCCGTGGCGAGCACTCGCCGGTGACCCACGGCTCTGAAGGGGGCGGCCGCGTCCCGGCGGGCGCGGGGGCGGTGAGCTATCCCGTGGGATCGCGTTTGACCGGATTGGACCTGACTCGACTGGCCGCTTGCTGCCGGCTCTCCACGAGATGCATCAGTGGACGGGCAGCAACGGGGCCACGCCCCGGTTCTTCACGAGCACGACCAGGAACTTCGCGGGCTTCTTGGTGCTCGCGTTCCGGCCGACGGTGTGGATGTCGTTGGGCCCCTCGTAGAAGGTCTGGCCAGGGGTGAGCGTCACCTCCTTGCCGCCTTTCACGCCCATCACGATCGAGCCCTCGAGGACATAGATGAAGCCGTGGGCGTCGTGACGGTGCACCGGATCGGCGCCGCCGGGGGGGTAGTCGACGAGGAGCATCATCACCTCCTTTCCGGGGATGTTCGCGAGCTCCTTCGTCAGGAGCGTCGTGACGACCGGCTCGGGCGCGGCGACAGCGGGGCGGGCGAGCAGGCTCACCGCGACGATCGCCAAGGTGGCGGCGCTCTTCACGAACCGCGAAGTGCGAGAGGCGCAACGGAGATTCTGGAGCATGGGATCCTCGTGGTCGGTCAGGGAGACGCGTCGAGCGCGAGCGCCTTCTGCGCGGCCGGGTCGGCGCGCATGCGTTCGCTGAAGCGGAGAAGCTTGAGGGCAGCGAGGAACCGACGCGGCGTGAAGATCGGCTTGAAGGCCCTGTGCCTACCGGCGTTGAGGAACGCTGCCCAGCGCATCACCTCGTCGCGAGCACGCGGCGTGCCGTCGCCGAGGAGCCGCGTGTCGGGGAACGATCGGCGCGTGAGCACGCGCCGCGCATGTGAAAGAGCTTCACCTGCGCCGCCAGGCACCGGAGAACGATGCCGTCGATTCATGACGGGCTCGTCGCGCGCCCGAGCCATGAATGCACCGCGGGGGTCCGGTGCTCCGGCGCTTCGGGCTCATGGCACATTTACATCAATGGTGGCGCAACCTTCGGCGCGCGTGACGGTGTGGGCTCGATCCGCGCGGCTTCGCCGGGCGCCACCCCTCACCCCAGGGCATCGCCTGAGCATATACTGGGTGGCGGAGGTTCGGTCATGCCGGTGCGAAGCAGGCGGGTTTGGTGCTGGGCGCCGATTGCGGCGGCAGGGCTCGTCGCAGCAGGAGGCCCATTGGCTTGCGGTAGGGTGCTCCTTGACGATCCGGGCGCCGCGGGCGACAGGGAAGGGGGAAGCTCCTCCGAGGTCGACGGCTCCGGGGAGGCCGGGGACACGGCGTCAGGAGGAGGTGTTGGAGGAAGTGGCGCGGGCGGAGCCACGGGCAACGGCTCCGGCACGGGTGGCCTCTTCGGATCGGCTGGGTCGAGCGATGGCGGCGCGTCCGCGAGCTCGGGCAGCATGGGCGCGAGCAGCACGAGCGGCGGGGTTCCGGAGGGAACCGGCGGGAGCGCGGGGGCACCCGCGGAGCTGGACTGCGCCACGGCGCGGCCCATCTCGAGCTCGCTCGACGTGAAGCACCAGGTCGATATCGACGATTTGCCGCTCATCTCGGAGGTCCAGGGAGACCTGACGCTCAGCGAAGGGGTGAACCGGCTGCACCGCCTTGGCTGTCTGCGGCACGTCACGGGCACGATCACCATCCGGTACACGCGTAACCTGCCCACGCTCGAGGGGCTCGAGCGGCTCGAGTCCGTCGCGGCGGGGTTGACGATCGTGAACAACGATACGCTCGCGAGCATGACGGGGCTTCATGGCCTGAAGGTCGTGGATGGCTCATTGAACATCCATTCGAACCTCCGCCTCGCTGACCTGGGCGGACTCGAGAGTCTGACGACGGTGCGCCATGGCATCCAGATCGAGAACAACCCGGTCCTGGCGAGCCTCGCCGGGCTGCGCAACCTGACCGGCACGGGCGCAGTGGCGCTCAAGTCCAACCCGGCTCTCAGGAACTTGCAGGGCCTCGACGGCGTGAGTCAGCTCGCCAACCTGCTCGTCGTCGGCAACGCGAAGCTCGAGAGCCTCGGGGGGCTCTCGGCGCTCGAGACTGTCTACCAAGATCTCACCATCGCGAGCAACGCCGTGCTCACTTCCATCGATGGACTCTCTGCGCTCCGGGCGATCGAGCAAAACCTCACCATTTCAAACAACCCGGAGCTCACCAGCATCGATGGACTCTCTTCGCTCGAGCGGATCCACTACGGTCTCGAGATCACGACGAACCCGAAGCTCCCCACCTGTGAAGCGGAGGAGCTCCGTGAGCGGACCGGCGTTCCAGAAGCGTATGTGAGCAACAACGACGACTCGGCGACGTGCCCCTGACGACGGGGCGTGGCGCGCCGTCGCGCGCGGGGCTGCGCAACGGCGCGGGCGTTCGCTCGACGCGCCTGGTGAGCGAAGGGCACCGCCGCGCCGTCTACCTGCGCAGGAGGCGTCCCTGCCGGGTCTTGCTCGTCAGCGCGCCGTCCTGCGCCGCCACCGCGTCGCCCGAGCTGGCTGACCGGCATCGCTTTAAGATCTGTTTAAGGAGCGCCCCCGCCGCCCGCTCCCATAGTTCCTCCGTACGGCGAAAGCGCCCGCCGAACGGAGGACCTCATGCCCCGCTCCCTTGTCGCTCCTTTCCTTTATGTCGTTGCTCTCCCCGCCGCCCTTGCCGCCTGCGGCTACGTCGAGATCGCCCCGCACGGCACCTCAGGGGGCAGCGGCGGCGGTGCTGCCGTCACGGGGACCGGCGGCGGTGCTGCCGTCACGGGGAGCGGCGGCGGTGCTGCCGTCACGGGGAGCGGCGGCGGTGCTGCCGTCGCGGGGAGCGGCGGCGGTGCTGCCGTCACGGGGACCGGCGGCGCCGGCGCCGGTGGCGAGGATGCTCCCTCGACCGGCTCGACAAGCACATCGACCGGCCCGGCGCCGGCTCCCTCCTGCGCTGCCGCAGAGTGCGCCGTGCGCATCGCGGAGGGCGCTCCGAACTGCGCCATCACCGCCTCCGGAAAGGTCTTCTGCTGGTGGCGCGGCGTTTTCCGGCAGGAGCGCCTGGCCGGCCCGGTCGAGCGTCCGGGCCTCGGCGACGTCGTCGCTGCGTCTAACCATCCCATGCACATGTGCTTCCTCCACGCTGACGGGCGCGTCTCCTGCCAGGGTTCGGACATCAACGGGCCGCTCTTGCTGCGCAGCATTCCCGAAGAGGAGATCAGCGAGGTGCCCGTCGTGCTTCCAGAGCTCGAGGGGGTCGTCCAGCTCTCCGTGGGTTACGAGGTTGCCTGCGGCGTCCTCGGCTCCGGCAACGTCCTCTGCTGGGGCGACCCCTTCTCGCCGTTGCTCGGCGTCGAGGGCGCCGGGCGAATGGAGGCGCCGGTCCCGGTCACGGTCACCGGTGTCGACGACGCGGTGCAGGTTGGGGCGAGCCACACGCACACTTGCGCGCTGCGGGGCACCGGAGATGTGGTGTGCTGGGGACGGCTCACCACCGGTGAGACGACGGACACGGCCGTGCGCGTCGAGGGCGTCGAGGGCGCCGTCGAGATCGCGGCCGGCTGGTCCAACGACTGCGCCCGCCTCGCGACGGGCAAGGTCGTCTGCTGGGGCAGCGATGGCTCCTCCTCGCACGCCGAGCCGGTCGAGGTGCCCGGGCTCGACGATGCGATCCAGGTGAGCGCCGGGTACTCCCGGTACTGCGCGCTCCGGCAGGGCGGCAGGGTCGTCTGCTGGCGGTTCTCCGCGAGGATGACGCTGGAGGCGATCGACATCCCGGAGGCCGTTCACGTCACTGCCGGCTACAAGGAAGCCTGCGCCGCCCTCGCGAGCGGCGAGATCGCCTGCTGGCCCACGAACAACAGAGATGTCTACGTGTTCGGGCTGTAGCCTCGGCGCTCTCGTACGGGGTCGTCCGGACACCGTCGTCGCAGTGGAGCACGAGCGCGCGCCTCGCCTCGGAGCAGCGCCCGGCGTACCTGGTCGCGGCCGTCATCGCTCGCCGGCACCCCGAGCCGCGCCGTGTTGAGGGTCACGATGGTTCGCGCCACGCTCGAGCCCAGGCGAGGTCTGAGGTAGGCTTCCCCGCCCATGAGCCTGCTGCTCTCGATGACCTCTTGCCCCAACTGCGGCGCGCCGCTCTCCGTCGAGCCGGGGCTGCGCAACGTCATCTGCATCTTCTGCAACACGAGTCTCTTCGTCGAGCGGCCCGCCACCGGCGGCGCCCTCGCGCAAATCAGGGCGCAGAGCGTCTCGAAGGACGACATCGAGCGCGTCAAGCAGCTGCTCGTCGACGGCAAGCGCGACGAGGCCATTGCCCACTATGTGCGGGCAGCGTCCGTGTCCAGAGACGAAGCCGAGCGGGCCGTGGAGAGCGTGTTGCTCTCGGCCTACTGGACGCTCGTCCGTCACTTGCCGATCAACGGCTTCGGCTTCTTCCTCCACGCGGTCTTCGTCTTCGGGGGCGCCGGGATCGCCGCCTGGGCCGCAACACAGGCCGTCGAGTCGCCGGCGTACCTGGCGCTCGTCGCGGCGGGGGGCCTCTTCGCGATTCTACAGCTCGCGCGGTTCCTGCGGCACCTCGCCTCCACCCTGGTCGCATCGTTCGGTTCCCTCGGCCGCGGGCGCGTCCTCCGTTGCTCGGTGGTGCGGGAGTTCGTGAAGCAAAATGGCTTCCTCGTCGTGGTCGTCTTCGAGGTCGTCCCCGACGACGGCAGTCCGGCCTTCGTCGACCAGGAGACCCTCCTCGCCGGCGAGGAGTCTCTCCGGAAGCTCTCGCCGGGCAACGTCGTCCGCGTGCGCTTCGATGGCGCTCGCAAGCGCGTCTTCCCGACCACCCCCGTCACCGTGCTGGCGACGGGGGTCTGACGCGGGGGGTCTGCGGCTCGGCGTCCGGAAGGCTCACGGCATCGCCGATGCGGCTCGGGACGCGCACGTGCCACGTGTCCCCCACGGGCAACGGCGCTAGCGAGGAGCCGCTTGAGATGAGCTCACTCCCCGCATCACCTTTCCGCCAGGAGCCCATGCGAGCTCCCATCTTCGCCGTGCGCGCGGCTCGCGACCCCGCACGTGCTCGCAGCTTGCCGCGCCGCCCCCCCGCTGATAGCTCGCTGGACGCAATCAGGAAGCGAGGGGACGTATGAGCGAATACCGAACAATCGCGGCGGCGCCGGTGCTGGTGGCGGCGTTCCAGGATCAGATCTTCGGCGTCGACCCGGCCACCGGGCGCGTGCTCTGGGAGTACAAGCAGGCCGGGGTCGGTTTCTCTTCCACAGCGCTCCTGATCACGCCTGCGGCGATCTACGCGGCGAGCTTCAGCAGCGTCGCCTGTCTGCATTACCCGACGGGCGAGCTGCTCTGGGAGGTGAAGGCCGCCACGCAGGGCCGCGCCACGCTCCTCCTGGAGGGAGACCGGCTCTTCGTCGCCAAGCAGGGCGAGGTGGAGTGTTTCTCGCTCACCGGCAAGAGCCTCTGGCACAACCAGTTCAAGAGCAAGGGGATGGGCCCGGTCGCCCTGGGCGTGCCGGACAATGTGGCGCAGCCGGACGACAAGGACTGACGCCCCCCGGCGCTACGCCGCCCGCGCCTCCCAGTCGATCTGGTACGCGTGCACGCGCGCCTGCACCGCCGCGCCGAGCCGCGGCGGCACTAGGGCGACAAACGGGTTGAAACCACGAGAAAAAGCAGGAATTTCACAGGGAGACGGGGAGGCGGGGAGCGAGAGACGGCAAGAGAAAGAAATTCATTGTTTCTTCCTCCCCGCCTCGTATGGTCCTCCCCATCTCCGGCCCTCCGATCAGCTGGTTCGCTGTCGGCGCCGCGGGCCTGCTCTTCGCGTGCTTCGTCCAGCGACGCCGCCGGCGCGCGCGGGATCGCTTCCCGCCGCTCGCCGGCGCCCTGGCGGGCACCCTCGACGAGAGCGGCTGCATCACGTTCGATGAGCCGCTCCCGGGCATGCGCCTCCCGCCCGACGACGACTCCCCCGCCGGACGGGTGCTCGTCGTCTCCGGCGCTGCGGCCCGTCCCGCGACCTACCGCAGCGCGGTGCAGCTCGGCGCGGTCGAGGTCGTCCACGGCGAGCGGGACGAGCTGATGGCCGAGGCGCGCGCCGAGCTCGTGCGCCTCGACGCCGTGGCGCTCGCTGCCGCGCTGCTCACCGCCGGCCCGCTCGTCCCGGCCGCGTGGAGCCACTACATCAACTACATTTCCGTCATCTACTGACGGCCGGCGGAGGGCCATAAGGCCCGTATGCCGCTCGGAGCCGCAAGCGACATGGCTGACCTCTCGCCTACGGTGGGACCGGCGATGCCCTGAGCCGCGCCGTCTCCCTCGGAGATGAGGTGGCGGCCCGGGTCATTCACGAGGCGATGGGTCGGCTGCTCGGCCCGCCGCCAGCACCGCCGGTGTTCGATGGATCTACGCTATGGCGCTGGACAGCATTTGGGCCTTGCGGCGCAGAGCCGATTCGTGAGATTCTCCGTGGGGGGAGGTCACAAAAGGCGACGGGCTAGACAGACCTGGTCCGGCGGCTTCGGTTGACCAATCGACGGATAGTTAACCAGATGAAAGAAGACTGGGCGAGCAGAGGAGCGCGACCGCCTCCTTCCCATTGAGGCTTTCGAAGGATGCGGGAGGGGTAAACTGTGGGCCGGCGCGACCACGAACGAACCTACCAGGAGCCTACGAGCGCAGCGGACAAGAGGGCCGGGTTGCTTGCTCGGTTGTATCGCGCACCTGATCGCTGGCCGAGAATGAACCCGCAGGAGCTCCGGCATCTCGAGCGGCTGGTCGCCGACCTTCCTCCCGATGACCGCTCGTACGTCCTGCTCCGAGCATTCGTTGCGCCGCCTGCCAATGGGTACCTCGCGCAGCAGTACGCGGGAGAGCTGCTCACGCGGCTCCGCCCACCGTGCTCCAGTCCGCTCACAGACCTGCTGCGCAGTGTTTTGCCAAATTGGGACCGATCAGTCAGCGGAGGTCGAGCGTCGAGCCAGGGCTTGGGGGACCACCTCGCCCAGCAGCTGTCACTCCGAACTTGCCGTCATGTACCCGGCGTCCTGTGAAGGTCATCCCTGAAGAGTGAACCCGATGCACATCCCTGATCTTTCAGAGTGGACTTACAACACGCACGGCAACGACGGGTACCAGTACCGCTCGGTGGGCTGGCTCGGCGGCGCGGTCACGCACCCGGGGGACACCGACCCCACCATCGTCGCCACGCTTCGGTTCTTGTGGAACGTCAATCAACTCCCCGATGACTACCGGGGGTTGCATACCTGTGAGATCTGCGGCGAGAACCATGACAAGGGCGAGTTCTTCGTCGAAGACCAAGCCGTACGCTTCGTCCTGCCGAACATGGTGCTCCACTACATCGAAGCGCATCATTACAGGCTCCCGGATGTCGTCGAGGCCGCGGTCCGGCGCCGCTCCCAGGAACGGCACGGATCGCCACACGACTCACCACCACCTGATGGCCGCGGTGGCAATTTGTGGAGACGTTTCGTGCGTCTTATGCGAAGCAGGTGACCGCGGGCGATGCCGCGGCGGAGGGCGCCCCGTTGGGCTGGCGCAAGATAGCGTGTCAGGCGGCCCCGCGGAGGCGGCCGGACGTGCTAGACACTCGTCTCATGGTACGGAAACACACAAACACGCTCGTTCGTGCACGCAGCATGCTCTCGGTGATGGCGTTGGCGCTGGCCCTCGGCGCGTCCGCGTGCGGCTCCGACCCGCCGCAGACGCCCGGCGAAACCCCCGACGCCTCCTCCGGCGGTGGCCCCCCCGGCGACGGCGGCGGCCCCTCCGGCGGCGGCGGCCCGTCCGGCGACGGCGGCGGCCCCGACACACCCGATCCCGACCCGAGCGACGCCATGTTCGATCCCGACCACGTCATCGAGGTGGGAATCACCCTGGCGCCCGAGGACTGGGAGACGCTCCGCCGCCAGTCCCGCGACGTCTCGGAGGTGTTTGGCGAGGGCTGCATGGAGGGCCCCAAGAGGAGCCCTTACACCCAGTTCCCCGCGACCGTCACCGTCGACGGCACCACGCTCGAGATGTCGTCCGTCCGCAAGAAGGGCTTCCTCGGTTCCGCCAGCCTGTCGAAGCCGTCGCTCAAGGTGAGCTTCGACGAATACGTGGACGGGCGCGAGTACGCCGGCCTCGAAGGGATGACCCTCAACAACGCCCGTCAGGATCCCTCGCTGATCAAGACGTGCCTCGCGTTCAAGGTCTTCCGCGACGCCGGCCTGCCCGCCTCGCGCTGCAACTTCGCCCACGTGACCGTCAACGGGCAGGACCTCGGCATCTACGCGCACGTGGAGCCGGTCGGGAAGCGCCTTCTCGAGCGCCATTTCACGGACGCGAGCGGCGACCTCTACGAGGGCCAGGTCAGCGACTTCCGCGACGGATGGACCGCCACGTACGAAAAGAAGACCAACGAGGACGACCCCGACCTGAGCGAGCTCGACGCGGTCTCCGCCGCGCTCCTGGCCAGCGACGCCGAGCTCGACGCGACGCTCGGCGCGGTCCTGGATATCGAGACCTTCCGGCGGTACTGGGCCACCGAGTCGCTGCTCGGCGCGTGGGACGGCTACGCGGGCAACACGAACAACCACTTCGTGTATTTCGACCCGGCGTCCGGGAAGATGTCCTTCTTGCCGTGGGGCCCCGACATGTCATTCGACGCGGAGGACCCGCTCGGCCCGCCAGGGCGGCCGCAGTCGGTCTCGGCAAAGGGCGCCATCGCGAACCGGCTCTACCAGACCCCGGAGCTCCGCGCTGCCTATGCCGAGGCGATGATGGACCTCCTCGAGACGGCCTGGAATGAGGACGCGCTGCTCCTCGAGATCGACCGGATGGAGGAGCTCCTGGCGCCGTACGTGCGCGCGGACGCGGCGGCCGTGAGGGGGGCGACCGACGCGATACGGAGCTTCGTGAGCGGGCGCCGCGCCACGATCACCGCCGAGATCGCGCCGACGCCCCCCGCGTGGACGTTCCCGCAGCCCGCCATCGCGTGCCTGACGACGGTCGGGACCGTGAAGGGCACGTTCTCGACGACGTGGGGGTCGCTCACCGAGCCGGATCCCTTCGCCGCGGGGACGGGGACGTTCGACGCCGCGTTCCCTGCGGATGACCCGCAATCGGCCCGGACCGTCGGCTCCGCGGCGGGCTATGAAGGCTCCGAGCCAGGGGTCGAGTCCATCACGAGCGGCCGCGCCCAGGTGACGGTCGTCGGGAGCTTCCCCGACGGGACGGTGCGCGCCCTCGTGTTTGTCGTGGACCCGGAGGTCTTCGCCGCCGGAAAAGAGGGCCCGTACGACTGGCAATCGGTCCTGGCGTTCGCGCTTGATTTCACGCAGTCGGAGCCGGCGCTCACGGGCTTTTTCGGCGACGGCAAGATCCACTTCGACGAGGCCTCGACGGAGTCGGGAGCGCCGGTCACGGGCTCCTTCGAGGCGACCGTCCTCGGAGGCGGTCTATTCTGACGTGACGCCGATTCTGCTCCGCCCGGCAGGACGGCGCTGGTCGTCGCGCTCGGCCTCGGGGTCGTGATGCTCGGCGGGAGCCTGTTCGCGCTGTGGCCGCGGGGGTGGTGGTCTCGCGTCGCGGGAGCGCGAGGGGCCCGGTGGACGAGGCGGTGGCCGCTCGTCATCGCCCGGCTTCTCTGGCGGGATTTCTGACATGCGGAACGATGGATCCATCGCTCATCTCGCGCTCCGGCGCGATCCTGTTGAAGCGGTCGGAACCGAACGTCCCTGAGCGTCAGCGAAGGCTATGGCCGCCCCGCCTACCTGCGCAGGAGGCGCCCCTGCCGGGTCTTGCTCGTCAGCGCGCCGTCCTGCGCCACCACCTCGCCGGTGATCAGGACGGCGCGGATCCCCGTCGGCGGCGCGTCGGCCCGCCGCGGCGTCGTGTTGTCCGCCACCGTGGCCGGATCGAACACGACGAGATCCGCCCAGTGCCCGGGCAAGATGCGCCCCACGTCGCGGAGCCCGATCCGCTCGGCGGGCAGCGAGGTCATCCGGCGCACGGCCTCCTCGAGCCGGAACAGGCCGGCGTCGCGGCTGTAGTGGCCGAGCACCCGCGGGAACGTGCCAAATGACGCCGGGTTGTGCTGGCCGCGCCGGGTGAGGATCGCGTCGGTCTCGAACGCGCAGAGCGGGTGCGAGAGCACGGCCCGGAGCGGCTCGTCGTGCGCATCGACGCCCGAGTACGTGTTCAGGAGGACGCGCGCCTTGCCGTCGCTCACGCGGGCGACATGCACGTAGGCGTCGAACTCGCTCCCGCCGAGGCGCCCCGCGATCGCCTCGAAATCGAGCCCCTCCAGCGCCGCGAGCTCCGGCGCTCCGCCCCAGAGCAGCCGGATGTCGGCATACGAGAGCCCGAGGAGCCGCCGGAACATCGCGAACTCCCGCCGGAGCCGGCGGAGGACGGCCGGGTCGCCGATGCGGGCGCGGAAGTCGTCGAGCACCCAGGCGGGGAAGAGGGCGTTCACCGTGGTGTTGCCGACCGTGTAGGGGAACGCGTCGAAGGCTGCGTCGACCCCTCTGTCCACGGCCCGCTCGATCGCGCGGAGCACCCAGGGCACCGTGGGCCACGTCCGCCGGCCGATGAAGATCTGGTGCGAGAGCTGGATCTTCGCGCCGCTCTCCTCGGCCAGGCCGAGCAGCTCGCGGACGGAGCGGAGGTTGTGCGGCGGGCCGAGGAGCAGCGGCCTGTAGAACGGCGATATCCACGTGTAGGCCCGGCCGTGGACCGTGAACACGCCCCCTTCGTCGGCCACCGCCCGGAGCAGCGTCAGGAGCTCGTGCCTTCCCGCGAAGACCCCGGGCGTGTAGGCCAGCCCGGCCGAGAGCCCGAACGCGCCCTCGCGGAGCGACGCGCGCGCGAGCGCGCAGAGCGCGTCCATCTGCTCCTGGCTCGGGGGAGCGGCGCTGTTGCCCATGACCGCCTGGCGGAGCGTGCCGTGGCCGACCAGGAGCGCCGCATTGACGAGCAGCCCGCCGGCCTCGAGGGCCGCCAGCAGCTCGCCCATCGAGCGCCACCGGTAGGCGAGCGCTCCGTCCTTCAGGATCTCCGCGGAGTGCTCCACCAGCGGAATCGACGCCTCGGTGACCGGGGCAGGGGAATGACCGCAATTGCCCGCGACAACGGTCGTGATGCCCTGGGCGACCATCGGCGCGAGGACGTCCTCGTGGTCGGGCAGCGCGAGCAGCCAGTCGACGTGCGAGTGGATGTCGATGAAGCCGGGCGCGACGGCGAGCCCGCTGGCGTCGAGCGTCCGCCCTCCCGCGAGCGCGCCTGGCCCGGCGATCGCGGCGACCTTGCCCTTCTGGATCCCGAGGTCCGCCACGTAGCGAGGCTGGCCGCTGCCATCGAGGATCGTTCCCCGCGAGATGACGAGATCGAAGTCCATCTGCATACCTCCTCGAGAAGCTCGTTCGCGGACCACGCCGAACCGTGGGAAGCCCACCGGACCGGGGCATCGCCGTGGAGCGGAGCATGAGCTCCGCGCGGGCCGCGCGCCCGCCGATCCGGGCTCCGTCGCGCTCGCGCCCCGGCGGCCGCGCCCTTCGAGCCGCTGCCCCGACAGCATGAGCCCGGGCGCTCGCCCGTTCACGCTCGCGCCGCGCGCCCTCCGCATGAGCCCGCCGGTGTGCAGCCCGAGCCCAGCGATCTGCCCCGACCGGGCCCAGGCCGCGCCTCGCAGTGCAGTTCGCTCCGCTCGACCCCGCGAGATCGCCTGGCCCCGCGATTGTATCCGCGGCTGTCGCAGTCCTGCGGCGGGTCGACTCGACCCGCGAGGGACCGGGGGAGTCCATGGATCGAACAGCGAGCGCGCCTCGACGCGGGCGTCTCTCTCTGCGCCCGCTCGCCGAGCGGCCGCGGTGCAGCATCGTCATTCCCTGTTACAACGAGGAGCGCTACATCGAGGACGTCCTCCGCTGCGCCCTCGAGCAGCGTTATCCTCCAGAGCTCCTCGAGATCTTCGTCGTCGACGGCGGCTCGACCGACAGGACACGGGAGCTCGCCGGCCGCGTCGCGGCGGAGGATCCACGGGTGACGCTCCTCCACAACCCCGACCGGATCCAGGCCGCCGCGATGAACATCGGCATTCGCCGGGCGCGAGGTGAGGTGATCGTCCGGATGGACGCCCACGCCGACTACGCCGGCGACTACGTGGCTGCGTCGGTCGCGGCGCTCCGGAGGACCGGCGCCCTCAACGCGGGCGGCGCGGCGCGGCCGCGCCACCGGAACGGCTTTCAGCGGGCGCTCTGCGTCGCGCTCTCGAGCCCCCTCGGCGTGGGCGGCTCGGCGTACCGGGACCCGTCGCGCGAGGGGTTCGTCGAGTCGGTGTTCAACGGGGCTTTCCGGCGCGAGGCGTTCGAGATCGCCGGCCTCTACGACCCGGCCGCCATCACCAACGAGGACGCCGAGCTGAACCAGCGCATCATCGAGGCTGGCGGCGCGGTCTACCTGTCCCGGGAGATCGTCGCCTATTACTACCCGCGCTCCTCGTTCGCCGCGCTCTTCCGGCAGTATTTCGCGTATGGCAAGGGGCGCGCGCGCACGCTGCTGTGCCGCCGCAGGTTCCTGTCGCTCCGGCCGGCGCTGCCGTTCTTCATGGTGACGGCCGGAGCGCTGCTCGCGCTCGCGTCGGCGCTCGCGCCGGCGGTCCGCCCGGCGCTGGCGCTCGCCTCGCTCGCCTATGCCGCGCTCGTGATCGCGGAGTCGCTCCGGCTCGCGCGGCGCGCCTCGCCGCGCGATTTCCCCCTGCTCTGCGCCATCTTCCCCGCGGTGCACGCCGCGCACGGGCTCGGGTTCTGGGCCGGCCTGCTCCGCGGCGCGCGGGACGGCGCCGGCCGGCGCGAGGCCGAGCGCCTTCCGGCGCCGTGAGCGCGAGCAGCGCGGGTGATCCCCGGGTTCAGCGGCCCGGACGCGGCGCGAGCGGCGGCGCGGCGCGTTGATCGCCCGCGTTCGCTTTGGTATGTTTGCGCCGTGAGCGTACGCGGGACGTCGTTTGCATCGTTCTCCTCGGTCGCGGCCGAGCTCATCGAGCTGTCCCGCTTTTGCCATGAGCGCGGCTGGACGCCGGCCACGAGCGGCAATTTCTCCGCCCGGCTCGGCGACGACACCCTCGCGATCACGGCGTCCGGGCGGCCCAAGGGCGCGCTCGGCGTGTCGGACATCGTCGTCGTCAATGCGGACGGCCGCCTGACCGGGCCCTCGCCGGCCCGCCCGTCGGCCGAGACGGCGCTGCACTGCCAGCTTTACCGGCACTCCAGCGAGATCGGCGCCGTCGCGCACACCCACTCGCGGGCGGCGACGGTGCTGTCGCGCCGGTGCGCGCAGGAGGGGTACGTGACCCTCTCGGGCTACGAGGTGGCGAAGGCGCTCTCCGGGATGACGACGCACTCCGCCACGGTGCTGCTCCCGGTCTTCGTCAACACGCAGGACATCCGGAAGCTGGCGGAGGACGTCGATGCGTTCATGTCGGCGCATCCGCCCGTGTATGGCTACCTCATCGCAGGTCACGGCCTGTACACATGGGGCTCGGACATCCCGAGCACCATCCGCCACATCGAGGCGATCGAGTTCATGCTGGACTGCGCGCTGCTGGAAGGAGGGCTATCATGAGCCGATTGCGGGTTTACCGGGAGAGCGACCCGACGAGGGCCGACGAATACACGACGCTCGAGGACATCACCCGCGTCGCCGCAGAGGCGCAGATCCGCTTCGAGCGCTGGTCCGCCGAGCGCCCGCTGCCGCCGGGCACGGCGCAGGAGCGGGTGCTCGAGGCGTACGCGGGGCCGGTGAAGCAGCTCTCCGAGGCGTGCGGGTTCGTGACGGCGGATGTCGTGTCGGTGTCGCCGGGCACCCCCAACCACGCCGAGCTCAGGCGGAAGTTCCTGGACGAGCACATTCACACCGAGGACGAGGCGCGCTTCTTCGTCGAGGGGCGAGGGCTGTTCTGCATTCATCACGGCGAGCGCGTGCTCTCGTTCCTCGTCGAGAAGGGCGATCTCATCAGCGTACCGGCCGGGACGCGGCACTGGTTCGACATGGGGCCTGAGCCCTCGTTCACCTGCATCCGGTGGTTCTCCGACCCGAGGGGATGGGTCGCCGAGCACACCGGGTCGGACATCGCGTCGCGCTTCCCGCGGCTCGAGGCGTGAGCATGGCGCCGCTCCCTGCCCGCGCGGTGCTCGTCGACATCGAGGGGACGACGACCGACGTGCGCTTCGTGCACGACACGCTGTTCTCCGTGGCGCGCCGGGATCTGGCCGCGTACGTCGCGGCGCACGCCGGGAGCCCGGAGGTCGAGGCCGCCCGGCGCGCGGTCGCGCGCGAGCGGGGCGAGGGCGAGCGGGCGGTGAGCGACGGCGAGCTCGCGGCGGCGCTGCTCGCGTGGATCGACCAGGATCGCAAGGAGACGACGCTGAAGGCGCTCCAGGGCAAGATCTGGCGCAGCGCCTACGAGTCGGGGGGGCTCCGGAGCCACATCTACGCAGACGTGGAGCCGGCGCTGCGGAGATGGCGAGACCTCGGGGTGACGCTCGCCGTGTTCAGCTCCGGGTCCGTCGAGGCGCAGCAGCTCCTCTTCCGGCACACGACGGCCGGCGATCTCACCGGCCTGTTCACGGCGTTCTTCGATACGACGACCGGGCCGAAGCGAGAGGCGGGCGCTTACCAGCGGATCGCGGAGGCGCTCGGGCTGCAGCCGGGAGAGGTGCTGTTCCTGTCCGACATCGTGGCCGAGCTCGACGCGGCGGCGGCCGCCGGCATGCGCACGGCGCAGCTGCTCCGGCCGGGGACGGCGCGGGACGCGGAGAGCCGCCACGCCGTCGCGGAGCGCTTCGACGACATCGCGCCGTAGCTCGCCAGGCGGCGGCTCGTTCCGCTTGGCGCGCGAGTGACCGCGCTGACATCCTTGGCGCGCATGCTTCACGGCAGACTGCTCGCCGGCCGGTTCGAGGTGGTCGAGCTCGCGGGAACGGGCGGGATGGGCGCTGTCTACCGGACCGTGGACCGCGCGAGCGGCGATGTCGTCGCCGTGAAGCTGCTCGGCGATCTCGACGCGCAGGCGGCGGCGCGCTTCGGTCACGAGGCGCGGGCGCTCGCCACGCTCGATCACCCGCACGTCGTGCGTTACGTGACGCACGGGGTGGCGCCCACCGGGGAGCCTTATCTGGCGATGGAGTGGCTCTCCGGCGAGAGCCTCTCGGCCCGGCTGTCGCGGCGACCGCTGGACGTGGAGGAGAGCGTCGCGCTCGTGCGCGCGGTGGCGGACGCGCTCGGCGCGGCGCACGCGCGCGGGATCGTCCACCGCGACATCAAGCCGAGCAACCTGTTCCTCCCGGGCGGGGCCGCCGACCGGGTGAAGGTGCTCGACTTCGGCATTGCCCAGCTCTCGGGCGCCTCGGCGCGGCTGACGCGGACAGGGGCCCTCGTGGGCACCATCGGCTACATGGCCCCCGAGCAGGCCAGCGGGGAGCGCGCGCAGCTCGACGCGCGCGCGGACGTCTTCTCGCTCGGGTGCGTGCTCTTCGAGTGCCTGACGGGTCGTCCGGCGTTTCACGGGCGGCACTTCATGACCATCCTGACCAAGCTCCTCCAGGAGGAGCCGCCGCGGGCGAGCGCGCTGCGGCCCGAGGTGCCGCAGGCGCTCGACGAGCTCCTCGCGCAGATGCTGGCCAAGCGCCCGGAGGGGCGCCCGGCCGACGGCGCGGCCGTCGTGCGCTGCCTCGACGCGCTCGGCGCCTCGACGGCGGGCGGCGCTCGCTCCAGCCTGGCCGCCGTCGAGCTCGTGACCGCCTCGGAGGTGTGGCTCTGCTCGGTCGTGGCCGTCGGGCCGGCGGACGTCAGCGCGCCGGCGTCGACGGAGATCGTGCCCGCCGGTCGAGCGCAGCGGAGCGCGGTCGCCGCCGTCCGGCGCGAGACCTCGCCCCTCGGCGCGGTCGTGCAGGAGCTGGCCAGCGGGGCGGTCGTGGCGATCCTGGCGGCGGGGGCGGGCGCGGGCAGCGCCACCGACCAGGCGGCGCTCGCGGCCCGCTGCGCGCTGCGGATCGGCGCGTCGGTCCCCGGAGCCAGCGTCGTGCTGGTGACGGGGCGCGGCGAGTCGACGGGACGGTCGCTGCTCGGCGAGGTCCTGGACAGGGCGGCCCTGCTGCTCGACGACGCGGCCGCCCGGGGCCGCCCGGGCCGCCTCCGCGTCGCTGTCGACGCCGTGACGCGGGCCCTGCTCGACGCGCGCTTCGAGGTCGCGGAGCAGGACGGGCTCTCCTGGGTGGAGGCGGAGCGCGAGGTCGCCGACGGCGCGCGCAGGCTGCTGGGCAAGCCGAGCCCCTATGTCGGTCGCGCTCGGGAGCTGCGCAGCCTGCTCGATCTCGTCGAGGAGAGCTTCACCGAGCCGCGCGCCGCGGTGGCGCTCGTGACCGCGGCCGCGGGGGTGGGCAAATCGCGCCTGCGTCACGAGCTGGTCCAGGCGCTGCGGCCGCGCCATCCCGAGCTCGTGCTGGGCGTCGGCAGCGGGGACTCCATCGGCGCGGGCTCCGCGTTCGCGATGCTCGCCGGGTCGCTCCGGGGCGCGCTCGGGATCGCGGCCGGCGAGGCCCCCGAGGCGCAGCGGGAGAAGCTCGCCCGGGCCGTGGGCCAGCTGTTCGCGGGGGAGCAGCAGCAGCGCGTGGCCTGCTTCCTCGGCGAGCTGCTCGGCGTTCCTCTCGCCGACGGCGGGCCGCTGCTGCGGGCCGCGCGGCAGGACCCGGCGCACATGGCCGACCGGATCCAGGAGGCCTACCTGGACTACGCGCGCGCCGTGACGAGCGCGCGGCCCATGCTCGTCGTCCTCGAGGATCTGCACTGGGGAGATGCGCCTTCGGTGAAAATCTTCGATCACGCGCTGCGGGCCCTCGGCGAGCGCCCCTATGGGGTGCTCGCGTTCGCCAGGCCCGAGGTCCACGAGCTCTTTCCCCGGCTCTGGATCGAGCGAGGGCTCACGCAGATCCGGCTGCGCGAGCTGTCCGCGCGGGCCGCCGAGCAGCTCGTGCGCGGCGCGCTGGGCGCGTCGGTCGCGCCGGAGACGGTGGCGGCGATCGTCGATCGGGCGGCGGGAAACGCCTTCTACCTGGAGGAGCTCGTCCGGGCCGTGGCCGAGGGGCGCGGCGGTGCGTTGCCGGAGACGGTGCTGGGCATGGTCGAGGTGCGCCTCGCGGCGCTCGATCCCGAGGTGCGGCGGCTGCTCCGGGCGGCGAGCGTCTTCGGGGATGTGTCGTGGATCGGCGGCGTGAGCGCGCTCGTCGGCGCGCGCACCCCGGCGTCGGGGGCGAGCGACGCGGACGCCTGGGCGGAGCTCTTCGATCGCGAGATCCTCGAGCGCCGCCCGAGCTCGCGCCTCGCGGGGCAGGAGGAGATCGCGTTCCGTCACGCGCTCCTGCGGGAGGGGGCTTACGCGATGCTCACCGAGCGCGACCGGGCGGTCGGGCACAGGCTCGCCGGGGAGTGGCTGCTCTCGGCCGGCGAGCAGGATCCGATGGTGCTGGCCGAGCACTTCGCGCGGGGCGGGGATGGGCCGCGCGCGGGGGGGTTCTACCTGCGCGCCGCCACCCTGGCGCTCCACGGGGCGGACGTGCAGGCGGCGCTCGCGCGGGTGGAGAAGGGGATCGCTTGCGGGGCCGAGGGCGAGCGGCTGGCCGAGCTCCACCTGCTCCGGATGAACGCCCTCATCTGGACCGACGACGCCGCGCGCGCCCACGCGAGCGCGCTCCAGGCGCTCGAGCTCGCCGCGCCCGGGAGCCTCGCTTCCTGGCGCGCCCTGAGCGGCGCGATGTACTGCGTCGCGCTCTGCGACGACCGGCGGGCCGTGGAGGTGCTGATCCCGCGCCTCCTGGCCGAGGAGCTCCCCGTCGACGTCCTGAGCCCGGAGCTCGCGACCCGGATCGTCTTCAGCCTGCTCTGGGACGGGAGGACGGCGCTGGCGGAGCGGATCGTGCGCCGGCTCGAGCACGTCATCGCGCCGGCCGTCGAGGGCGATCTCCATGCGGCCCTCTGGATCGAGCTCACCCGCGGCTTCTGGCGCTGCCATGCGGCGCGGGACCTGTGGGGAGCGCTCCAGGCGAACCTCGCCGCCGCGCGGCGCGCCGAGTCCCTCGGCAGCGGGCTGTTCGTCGCCTGGGCGTGGATGCTGGTGGCGATCGATTACACGAGGCTCGGCGACATGGCCGCCGCAGAGGAGTGCCTCGATCGCGTGCTCGCGACCGAGGGCCTGCTCGACTACGTGTTCACGACCTCGGTGACGTGCCGGATCGTCTCGCTCCTCCAGCGGCGCAGGCTCACCGAGGCGGTGGAGATGTCCAGCAGCCTGCTCCAGCACATGCTCGCGCGCGGCCATCGCAGCCGGAGCGTGATCCCGCGGCAGCTCCTCGCCGAGGGGCGGCTGCTCCTCGGCGATCTCGCCCAGGCGGAGGAGGAGCTCTGCGCGGCGGGGGATCCGGCGGTGATGGCGCCCTTCGCCGGGGCCGTGCATCTCTCGTTGTTCGCCGAGATCCGGCTGCGGCAAGGGCGGACGGAGGAGGCCTGCGCGATGGCCGGCGAGGCGCTCGCGCTCCAGCGGCAGGCTGGCACGGTCTTCCTGCTGCGGCAGGAGGTGATCCCTGCGCTGTACGCCGAGGCGCTGCACGCGAAGGGCGACGCGGAGGCGGCGCGCGCGGTCGTCCGAGAGGAGCGTGGGGCGCTGCTCGCTCGCGCGGCCAGGATCGAGGAGCCTGCGTTCCGGAGGAGCTTTCTCGAGAACGTGTCCGCGAACGCACGGACTCTGACGCTCGCGCGGGTGTTGCTCGGGGAGTAAGGCTCGGACGGCTGCAGCGGAGCCAGCGGTGGAGGGCGTGCTGCGCGGGGGGGCGGCGGGGCTGTCCCACAAACTCGCGCCTTTTGGGGGGCTATTGCCCGCTGTGCGGGAGGCGAGATCGGGGGGCGACCGGCTGCGCTGCGGGCCGGCGCTCGGGGTTTGTGGGGGCCTGCCCCGCCGCCCCCCCGCGCAGCACGCCCTCCACCGCTGGCTCTTTCCAGGGGGGCCGCCAGATCGAGGTGCTGTAGAGTGACGCGCGACTGGCCGCGTGAAGAGGGATCGGGTCATGAAGGAGCTGGAGAATTTGAGACCGCCTGCGGCGCTCGAGGAGATCGAGCGGACCACCGCGGAGATCGGGTTTGCCATGGCGAGTGACAGGCAGACGGGCTCGATGCTGCGTACGCTCGCCGCCGCCAAGTCGGGCGCTTTCCTCGAGCTCGGGACCGGCACGGGCATTTCTACGTGCTGGATCCTCGATGGCATGAATGCCAGCTCCACGCTCGTCTCCGTGGAGCACGACGAGAAGGTCCAGGACGTGGCGCGGCAGCACCTCGGAGGCGACCCCCGCCTCACGCTCAAGAACATGGATGGCGAAGCCTTCTTGCGGTCGGTCCGGGGGCAGCAATTCGAGCTCGTTTTTGCCGATACATGGCCGGGCAAGTACTACGCCCTCGACGAGGCGCTGAGCCTGATCAAGCCCGGCGGGCTCTACGTCATCGACGACATGCTCCCTCAGCCCAACTGGCCTGATGACCACGCTCCCAAGGTGGCAGAGCTGATCGCCGCTCTCGAGCGACGCCAGGATCTCGTGCTGACCAAGCTCTGCTGGTCGTCAGGGCTCATCATCGCGACCAGGATCGGTCGCGGCTAGAGAACGAGAGAACGGCCGCGCCCCCATGGTCGAGGAGCTGCCGGCAGGTCCAGCGACGGCTGTCACAGCAATCCTGCGCCGGCCCAGAGCCCGGGCTCGTACGCCACGAGCGCGTCCACGTCGTCCGAGGCGAGCACGAGGAAGCTCAGCGGCGAGAAGCCGAGGAACAGGTGCGAGGTGATCGGGAACTGGATCCCCCACCCGAAGCGAGCGCCGAAGGCGCCCACGCTCTCGAAGTAGGGAGAGTCGAAGAAGATGCGGTGGTAGCCCGGCGTGATCCCGACCGACATCTCGACGTGCGATCCGACCCCCATCACGAGCCGGAGCGGCACGCCGACCGCGAGCTGGTTGACGTCGGTGGTCGAGACGGTCCGGAGCTCGACGCCGACCTCGAAGCGGCGCGCCTCGCTCAGACGGAGGCGGGCGAGGACGTCGAGATCCACGGACATCCCGTCCTTCACCGCGAAGCGCCCCGGCACGAAGTAGCCGGAGATCCCGAGCGAGAGCGCCATCCGCCGCGCGTTGGCCTCGGCCTGATGACCCGTCGCGGGCTGCTCCGCGGCGCGCTCCGGCGACGTATCCGGGGCGCCCCTCTGCGGCTGCGCGGCAGCCGCCGGCGAGGGAGGGAGGGCCGCGGGGTATCCGCCCGCCGCGGGCGGCGGGTAGGGGTAGGGCGTGGGATACCCGCCCGCGGGCGGCGGGTAGGGGTAGGGCGCGGGGTACCCGCCCGCGGGCGGCGGGTAGGGGTAGGGCGCGGGGTACCCGCCCGCGGGCGGCGGGTAGGGGTAGGGCGCGGGGTACCCGCCCGAGGGCGGCGGGTAGGGGTAGGGCGCGGGATACCCGCCCGAGGGCGGCGGGTAGGGGTAGGGCGCGGGATACCCGCCCGCGGGCGGCGGCGCGTATGGCTGGGCCGCGGCCTCGCCCGCGGCGAGGCTCAGGGAGGCGAGCGCCACCAGCGCGGGCGCCACGGCGGCGGCGCGCCGCGCGCTGCGAGCGCGGCGCGCGAGCGCGACGGCCGCCGCGAGCCCCAGCAGGAGCGCCAGCGAGACGAGCTGGCCGGTGCTGAGCCCCCCGTACACGCCGCGCCCGGCGTCCCCGCGGAGGAGCTCGATGAAGAACCGGCCCGCCGCGTAGAGCGCGAGCCATGTCCCGAACGTGCGCCCGTCCCGGTGCCCCCGGACGAGCCAGAGGGCGGCGAGCGCGCTCGCCATTGCCCCGAGCGCCGCCTCGTAGAGCTGCGTGGGGTGCACGGGCAGGCTGGGCGCGCCGAGGGGCACCCAGCCGGCCGCCGCGTGGTCCGCCGCCGCGGGGCTGCCGGCAGGGAACCGGACGCCCAGCGCGCCCCCGGTGACGCGGCCATAGTCGCACCCAGCGAGGAAGCACCCGGTGCGCACGCAGGCGTAGGTGAGCCCGAGCCCGGGCACGAGCCGGTCGAGGAACGGGAGCACGGCCGCGCCGCGGCGGTAGAGGACCAGGCCGGCCACGGCGACGCCCGCGATGAGGCCCCCGTAGGCGGCGCGGCCGGCGTGGAGCATCGGACCCCACGAGCCCCTCGCGAGCGCCTCGGGCGCGGCGCGCAGCGCCTCAAAGACGTAGCCGCCCAGGAGCGCCGCGACGTAGCCCGAGAGGAGCGCCCGGCCCTCCACGGCCACGTCGCCCCGATCCCTGCGCACGAGCCAGAAGAACGCCGCCGCCCCGAGGAGCCCCGCGAGGGCGACCATCACGGTGTAGGTCGGCGCGAGCCACGGCGGCAGGCCGTGGCGCTCCAGCCAGAGCATCACCGCCCGGTTCACGGCCGCCTCCGAATGTGCAGCAGCATGTAACCCGCGGGCAGGAGCAACCAGAACGCGGCGCCGAGGGGCACGGGCGCGCCCGGGCGGCCTCCTCCGGGATCGCGCCGGCCGGCGCTCAGCTTGCAGCTCGAGTTGCTGCCGGTGGAGGGATCGCCGTCCTTGCAGTTCTGGTTGCAGTCGCGGCAGTTCTGGTTGCAATCGCTGCAGTTCTGGTTGCAATCGCTGCAGTTCTGGTTGCAACCCGCGACGTCCTCGTTGCAGCTGTCGCAGCCGCCGCCGCAGCTGCCGCAGTCGTCCCCGCCCGACGTGCCGCTGGGCGCGCTCGGGGTGACGGCCGGGACCGTCGGGCTGCCGTACTGGAGGCAGCGGTCGAGCAGGGCCATGCAGCCCTCGTCCCCGGCGAACGCCAGCGCGCCGTCGCGCCCCGCGATCGGCAGCGCGGCGCACGCGCCGCTGCCCGCGGACAGGACGCACTCCTTGACCCCGTCGACGCTCAGCAGCGCGAGGACGCAGAGCGCCTCGGCGTTCAGCGCCCCGGCGTTGACCCAGGAGCACTCTGCCTGCGCGTCCGCGAACGTCGGGTCGGTGCGGTCGTGCTCGCACTGCCCGGCCACGGCGCAGGTGCACACGTCCCGCACCTCGGCGGCGCACTCCGCGACGGACGAGGGGAGGTGATAGGGGTTGAAGCGCACGGATCGCGGCTCGCTCCGGGGCCACGCGGGCCTCGCGGCGCCGTCCGAGGGGGTGGGGAGCGCGGGCGCGTCCTTGGGCGAGAGGGCGCTCAGCGCGACGAGCCACGCGGCGTTGACGTACACCGTGTGATCCTGGGCGACGACGCCCGCGGGCAGGCCGGTGACGCGGACGAGGGCCTGCGCGTCCGCGCGCCGCGCGAGCTCCGCCAGGATCTCGCCCGCCCGGCCGCCGAGCGCCGCGTCCTCCAGCGGAGCGGTCTCCGGCGACGCCGGCGGGCCCGCGAGGGCCGGCGCGGATCGATCGAGCGGCGCCTCGGGGCCGTGCCTCCCCGCGACGGGCGTGACCGAGCGGAGCACGAACCCATCCTCGGACGGCTCGAGCGCGCCGAGGACGATCGCGTCCTTTCCCACCTCGCCCCGCGCCGCGTCCGCGTTGCGGACCAGCGCGGGGACGCTCGCGATCTCCGCGCCGTCGATCGCCGTCTCGTCCCCCTGCTCGCCGTGCGCCTCCTCCAGCCGCACCGCCACGTCGTGCAGGACCTCTTCCGGCAAGGCGGCGAGGACCTCCGGCGCGGCGCTCAGCGCGTCGCGCAGCGGCAGGTCGTCGTACGGCGGTGTCTCCGCGCCGCACGCGCCGAGCGCCGGGAGCGCCAGCAGCGCGACAGCACGGAAGTTCGCTCTCTCGATGAAGGCCTTGGTTCGCATGCCCCTCCCTCGAACCCCGTCAGGCGCGCGACGCCCGACACGGTGCGCCCTGCTCGATCGAGCGAGCGCGCATCAGGCAGGCGAGGCGCCTGTGACCACAGTACCAAAAGATCTCCCCGCGAAGATCGCCGTGATCCAGCGGTGACCGATGGAGCCTTGTGTGCGAGCCGGTGCTCGGCGTTCCCGCCATCGCGTCCGTCCCGCAAGAAGAGGGGCTCTCCGCGCTCGACCCGCCGCTGCGACCGGCCGCGCTCGGCTCGCCGGTTCACTCACCTTGCCGGTGGCCGCAGCGGTCAACGACAACCTGGGGCAGGTCGCCTTCCAGGCGCTGCTCGCCGACCACCGGGGCGTCATGCTGCTCGCATCGCCGTACCCCTGATCTGCGTCCCGTGGTCGAGCGCGCAGCTGCCTTACGGGCTGTCGGTGGCATCGGAGGGGTGAGCAAGCCTGGACCGAACGCTAAGCCCCCCTTGGCGGTTCAAAAGACCCCACCTTCAGCCAAAGTACCCCGCCACCGAGGTATCTGGTGGTCTGGATGCGGCCGGCGGCGTGTAGCCCACGGGCCAGCGGGTGGTGACGCCGTGAATGGCACCGTCAAGCAATGCGCCTTCCAGGTCCGCCTGACTGAGGTCCGCCCCCGTCAGGCGCGCGCCGCGCAGGTCGGCGTTCGTGAGGCGGGCCCCCTCCAGCCGCGCGCCGGTGAGGTTCGCAGAGGTCAACGCCGCGCCGGTCAGGTCTGCGTGGAACAGATCCGCGCCGGTCAGGTCTGCGCCCGTCAGGTCCGCGTCGTTGAGCCGCACCCAGCAGAGCGCCGCGCGCCGCAGGTTGGCGCCGCGCAGGTCGCCGCGGCGCAGATAGGTGGTCCGCACGGAGTGGAGCCGCGGTGGGATCTCAGGATCTCGCGATGCATGGTAGAGGAACGCGGGTGTGCCCACGAGGAGCACGATGAGCGCGCTCAACCAGGCATTGCCGATAGCCTGGGAATCTCTGCCCGGTGTCAGCATCGTGCATGTCGGCATGGCCACGAGCATCGCGACAAAGAGGCCATGCAAGACCCGCCTGTAGAGTCCGCCGACCAATTCGCTTTTCACTTGCATGTGGGCCATGACCGTCGAGAAGAACGAGGCCAGGCCCGCGATGGCGAACCCGCAGAGCCCGAGTGACACGACCGCGAGTCCGCGCATGGCCAGAGCTTTCGCGGCCCACCCGTACTTGAAGGCGGAGAACGCTGCGGAGGCCACGACCGGGCCGGCGAGAGGCAGGAGGAGCAGGGCGGCGTGCGCGTAGAACGTGCCGCGGCGCTCGGCCTTGCGGCGCTGGTCGACCGTGCAGACGTCGAGGCGGAGGCCTCCCTGAACGGCGAGGCTCGCGAGCCGCCTCGCCGGGAACACCAGCGCGACGGCGGCCTCGAGAGCGAGGACGATGGTGACCAGGTCGCCGGCGACGAAGCCGCCCCTGGAGCCACGCACGTAGGTCACCGTCGCCCCCGATAGCCAGATGAGGAGGGCGGCGCCGAGGATCTCCAGGACCATCGCGCCCAGCGTCGCGCCTACCTCACGGGCCGATGGCCAGCGCCGGAGCTCCCTGCCCGAGAGGTCGGCGCCCTCGAGCCTCGCACCGTTCAGGGAGGCTTCGTCGAGCATCAGCCGCTCGAGCCGCAAGCCGGGCAGGTCGGCTCCGTCGAGCAGATCGGAGAGCCGAGACAGCCTGCCTCGGACGCTCTCCTGCGAGCGAGCGGCGATCCGCCGGAAGATCCCGGCGGCGAGCCCATCCCACTCTCGTCGGAGCATCGCGCGCCGGTAGCGATTGTTACGCACGAGGAGGAGGAAATACTGTTCCTGTCGAAAATCGTAGTTGGCGAGTCCGGCTGAAAGCGACAGTGAGGTGCGCATCAGCAGCGGCGCGAGCGATGCGATCTCCCAGGTGGGCGGGATCCACCCGAACCCCTCCCGGCCGTGCACCTCGCGCAGATAGTCCCGGAGCAGCCGGTGCATCCGGTACCGCGGGCCCGGCGTCTCGTCCTGCGACGAATCGCCGTCGACCCGCTCCAGGAGCCCGCGCGCGCAGAGCGCCTCGGCCAGCTCCAGAGCGCGCTCCGCGCTCGGCGCCCCCGAGGTGTACCGGGCAGCATCCAGCGAAAACGAGATGGGCGACTGGGAGGCGGCGGCGATGAGGAAGGGGCGGAGCGGGCCCCGTGGCAGCCGGTCGATCGAGAGTCGGAAGCAATCTTTCAAGGACGTCGGGATGTGCGAGAGGCGGAGCGTCGCCGCGCGCTTGCTCTTCGAGCGAGGCGTGGAACGCAACACGCGGAGCGCCTCGTCCCCGGTGAGCGAAGGGCGCGCCCTCATCGACTCGGCGAGGAGCTTGATCGCGAGCGCGTGATCCTCGATGTAGTCGAGGGTCGGGTCGATGCCGGCGAGCCTCGGATCGTTGGCTCCGAGCGTGAAGGCGAGCTGTTCCTTGCTCGCGCTCCGCGCGAGCCCCCTCAGATCGAGGAACGTCGCGCCCTCGCGTGCGGCAATGTCGAGCGAACGGGTCGTGAAGAGGATCGGCACCGCCGGGAAGGCATCCAGGATGAGGCTCAGCACCTCTTCGGTGTCGAGGTTGTCGAGCACGAGCAAGCAGCGGCCGAGCGTCGCGGATCTGGCCGCGATCTGCCCGCGCAGCGCCCCGAGCAGCGGCTCGAGGGCGCTTTCCTCGGTCGAGCGGGCGCAGAGCTCAGCGCGCCACTTGCCCAGCGTCATGCGCAGGACCTCGCGGGGCGCCATGTCCGTCGCGCGCTCCCCCGCGTCGCGGTTGGTCCCCACGTCGCCCCAGAAGACACCGCCAGGGAAAGCGATGGCATGCAGCTCGACGAACCGCATCGCGAGCGCCGTCTTGCCGGAGCCGCCGATCCCGCGAATTCCCAGGAGCGGCGCGCGCGCCGCGGCCGTGGTCGGAGCGCCCGCGGGGAGCTTCGCGAGGAGGTTCCCAAGGCGATCGAGCTCGTCGGTCCTGCCGAAGAACCGCTCCCGCAAGAGCGGTGGAGTCGGCAGAGGGTGGAGCGCGGTCGCCGGCTCCGGCGCGGGCGGCGGGCTCAGCGCGGCGTCGGCCTGAGGATCGAGCAGGCGGAGCTCCTCGGGCTTCACGCCCTCCCGGAGGATCAGGCGGGGCACGTCAGCGTGAGCCAGCGCCCTCAGATCGATCTCGTTGCAGCCGAGCTCGAACGCCGTCTGAACGCTCTCACCAAACCCGATGGCCTGGTAGAACGCCCCCGAGAAGGCGATCGTCGCTTCGCGGGCGAGCGCCGCGCTCATCCCGACGACGCAGTCGATGTGGCGCGCGATCAGGTAAGCCACGTCGGCAGAGGCGCCGGCGGCGAGGACGACGCAACGAACATGGCGCCTCAGGATGGAGAAGAGGTTCGCGATAGCGTCGTTGTCCAGAGGAGCGCCGTGGCCTTGCCCGTCCTCGACCACGAGGCGTCCTGCACTGTCCGTGCGGCCGCTGAAATGGACCAGGGCGGGACGGTGGCGAAGCAGGCAGTCCTGGAGGTCGGTCGCGCGGACGGCCCACTCCTGCGCGAGCTGGATCCGATGCCCGTGCCCACCTGACCTCAGGCGGCGGCTGATCTCACGGATCTCCTCCTCCAGGCGGAGGCCTGGCTCGTCCTTCGCTTCGACGCCGAGGAAGAGGATGGTGGCCAATGCTGCTGGTGCCCCTGCCCGCTACACGTCCACTCTATCGTATCCTTGCAAGGCGGTTCAACAAGCTGGAGGCATGGCCCCTCCGCCGCGCGGAGGGTCCGGAGGGGGCGACGGGCGCTACGGACGGCCGGGGTCATGTGGGGCAGCCAGCCGCACATCCTCGGACCTTACCCCATCGCGCACAACCAGCCGGGGCACGTCGCTCTGCGCGAGCCCCGTCAGGCCGATTTGATTGCATCCGAGCTCGAAGGCGCTCTTGACGTCCTCCCCGTAGCCGAGCGCCTGGTAGAACGCGCCCGCAAAGGCGATGGCCGAGCGATCGTCCACGGCGATCGTCATGCCGATCACGCATTCGATGTGCTCTGCGATCGCCCTCGCCTGCGTCTCGGAGAAGCATGCGTTGAGCAGCACGCAGCGGATATCGCGGCGCAGCACGCGAAACAACGTGGCGATGGCGCTGGCCTGGACGGGAACCGCGCGTCCCGCTTCATCCTCCAGGAGCAGCTCACCGGAAGAGTTCCCATGACCGCTGAAGTGAACGATGGTTGGTCGATGGCGAAGGAGGCATTCCTGCAGATCGCTCGCCCGCGTCGCCCATGCTTGCTCGAGGCGAAACGCCCCCCGGAGCTCGGACGCACGGAGGCGCTGCTCGATCTCCCGGACTTCATGATCGAGCGCGAGGCGCGTTGTCCCTGACGGGTTGGCGCTGAGAAAGAGGATGGTGGCGGCGCGGCTCATGAAGAGAGCATATTCTCAAAGCCGGCCCGGGTGCTACCGGCCAGCTCGGGGGCTCGGTGATGCCGGGGGGGAGCTCGCGGTCCCCCGGAGCATGGTGGACTCCGGCGGGCTGCAGCTGCGGGCCGGAGCCGTCAGCGTGTCACGCTTGGCTCGCCGGCCCGACCTGGTGCCCCGCCGGCAGGGCCGAGCGGGGCGGTGACAGGCGCGCCGTCAGGTAGCGACGCATGGACATCGGCGCTCGGCCGAGCAGGCGCTCCAGGGTCGGATCCACCGCGGCGAACTCGCGCTCTCGGCTCGCCGCGAACATGCCGAGGAGCAGGTCCGCCCGGTGTTCGGGGACGCCGTGAGACACCATGTCTTCCCTGAACGCTCGATCGCTGACGGTCACCCGCGTGATCGAGCGCCCGATGAGCTCCGAGGCGATCGCCGCGACGCCCTCGAGGTCCAGGGCCGCGGCGGCGGTGAGCGGCGGTGTCAGCCCGTCGAGGCGCGCCTCGTCGGTCAGCGCGATCGCCGCCGCGTCGGCCAGGTCGCCGTGCTCTGTCCACGAGACCGGGCCGTCCTCTGGCGCGACGAGCTCGCCCGTCTTGAGCGCCCGCTCGAGGAGCATGAGCGCGGACGCCGCATAGAACCCGTTGCGAAGCGAGGTGAACGCGCCCCCCGACCTTTGCAGCGAGGCCTCGGTGGCCGCGTGGTCGCGCATGGGCTCGAAGCGGGACGCCGGGTTCGAGCCCATGTGGCTCGTGTAGAGGACGCGCCGGGCGCCCGCCGCGCGCGCCGCTTCGAGCGCGGCTTCATGCTGGCGCACCGCGGCCTCACCTGTGCTGTTGATGGAGACGATCAGGACATGCGAGGCGCCCTCGAATGCGTGGCGCAGGCTCGCGGCGTCGTCGAAGGCCCCCCGGCGCACGCGGACGCCGCGCTCGGCGAGCGCGCTGGCCTGCTCCGGGTCGCGGACGCTGACGCCGAGCCGAGCGGCGGGCACGCGCTGAAGGAGCCGCTCCATGATGGCTCGGCCGAGCTGACCGTTGGCTCCAGTGACGATGATCATGACAACCTCCTGCTGCGTTTGGCGCAGCGACCCTGCGCGGTCATCCCAGGGATCACGCGGGCGCGGCGCTCCGTGCCCCGCGTGGCCCGGTGACGATGGGCTTCTTCACGTCACCGAGCCTAGCGCCGGCTGCCGGAGCGCATTAGTGTGCCTGGAGGGAAGGGACTGTTGCCGTGGACGCACGAATCGATCTGGACCTGAACGACGCCGCGCTCCTCGTGCGCGTCGTCCGGACGCGCAGCTTCTCGGCCGCGGCCCGCGAGCGCGGCGTGCCGGTCTCCACGGTGAGCCGGCGCATCGCGCGGCTCGAGTCCGCGCTCGGTGTCCGGCTCCTCGAGCGGACCACCCGGCGGCTGGACCTGACCGAGGCCGGGCGCGCCTACTTCAGCCACGCCGAGCGGGCGATCGACGACCTCACGAGAGGCACGCATCACGTCCGCGAGCTCCAGAGCGAGCCGCGCGGACGCGTGCGGATCGTGGCGCCGATCGCCCTCGGCGCCGCGGTGTCGAGCGTCGTCTGCACCTATCTCGCGAAGCAGCCGCGCGTGTCGGTCGACCTCGAGATCGATTCGCGGCGAGTCGACCTCCTCGCCGGGGGCTTCGACATCGCGATCGTCCCGGGCCACGTGGACGACACAACCGACTTCGTGGCGCGAGAGCTCTGGCGGGCGACGCGGAAGCTGCTGTATGCGAGCCCGCGTTACCTCGAGGCGCGCGGCGTTCCTCACCGGGTCGAGGACCTCGCGCGTCACGATTGCATCGCGGTGCACGCGACGGACGGAATGGCCACGTGGACGCTCGGGCAGGGGCGCCGGAGGCGACGCATTGCCTTCGAGCCCCGCTTCTATGTGAGCGAGTCCTCCGCCGCCTACCGCGCGACGCTCGCGGGCGTGGGCATCGCGATGCTTCCGGAGGTGTTCTGCGCAGAGGACGTGGCCGCGAAGCGCCTCGTCCGCGTCCTCAAGGGCTACGAGGCCGAGGCCGGCGGCGTCAGCCTCCTCTATCGCGCGCATCGCGCCCTGACGGCCGCCGTCCGGACCTGCATCGACCACCTCCTCGGGGAGCTGCCGGCGACCGACCCGGCGCGCGGTGGGCGCAGCCGCCGCGAGTAGCGAGATCCGTCGCGGCCAAAATCCACCCGATGGTCGCACACCGCTCGAAGCGCTCCTTGCGCAGCGCGAGCGAATCCATGATGAATTTGATGTGCCTGTAAAGGGCGTTCGGCATTGGCCGCTCAAGAGAGGATGGGGTTCCAGCGCCAGCTCCGTGGCTTTCCGCTGGCTTTCCGCAAACAAACCGCTGCGTGACAGGGCGGCGAAATTTGCGAGTCCACGGTCAGCTCGGTCTTGACTTCGAAAAGGAAGGCGGCTGCAATGGTGAAGAGCGCGCTATCGCGCGTTCCATCCAACACCCGCCGGTCACCGGCGCCAAGGGGAGGGCACGTGTTGCGCGTGGGGTCTTGCATCGCGGGGGCAGGCCCAGGCCACGAGAATCGCACCGTCGGCGTCCGCCGAGACCCCGCCAAGAGGGAAAGGTGACATCCAAGCTGTTCGAAGGTCCAGCTCCTGACCCTGGACAAGGAGCCTGATGGCGACAGCGTCCGATTCGTGCCGGATGGTCCATCACCATTCGAAAGAGTGAAATAGGGGTTTGATGCAATCTCACAGGCGGGCACCGGCCGTGCTCAGCCGATGGATGCGGGAGGCGACATGCCGCTGAAGAGCTATGGCGTACTGAAGGGGACAGTGATCGATAGGCGTTTCGCGTCGGGAGCGAACCCGCACTATCAGATCCACGTCGTGGACGACACGATAGACTATCGCATCGCGGTGAATGTGCAGTCGCAGGACGGCTCCCAGGTCGAATATGTCGTCAAGTCACATTTTGCGCACCCGCTGCTTCAAGATATCCACGAGCTGAAGCCGGGCTTCCATCCGCTGGAGAGCAAGCCGGGCGGGGGCGGGCTCGACCTCATCCGGGGGAACCTCGTGGATCGGACGGAGTTCGTCCCGCTGCCATTCTCCGCCCCAGGCCCTGACAACGACCTCAACGAGAAGCTCGATCACTACGTGCAGCGGGCGATGGCGGACGAGACGGCGATTCTGTACGCCTTCGGGGAGCGCTGGGGCCCCGAGAACGGGAAGAAGGACAAGATCTTCGGCTTCCTGCCCGGCAACGGCATCCACGATATCCACATGAACCAGGGCAACGACGCCCGCTTCAAGAAGGATGATGGTGTCTGGCAGGACGGCGGCCTCCTCCTCCACTTCCCGCGTGGGGACCAGTGGGTCGCGATCTTCCTGAAGTTTCAGACGCAGGCGTGGCACACCGACGACCAGACAGGGCACACGCTCGACATCCCGGTCTCCGGACCGCCGTCGGACGTGGCCGGTGGAGGCGGCGGGCTCCCCACGGTGGAGCAGCCCGACGGGATCGTGCGGATCGTCGCCGCCCTCGTGAACGACACGCGTACGCCCGAACGGGAGACCGTTACACTGGTGAATACGTCGAACCAGAAGATCAACCTCGCTGGCTGGTCGCTGGCCGACAAGGCCAAATCGAAGATGGCGCTCACCGGAGAGCTTCAGCCCGGTGGGCTGACGACGATCGTCGTCCAGGCTCCGATGGTCCTCTCCAACAAGGGCGGGCTCATCACGCTGCTCAACGCGGAAGGGCTGAAGGTCGACGGCGTGTCCTACACGAAGCAGCAAGTGAGCAATCCGGGTTGGACGATCGTGTTTTGATGCCACGCCGTCCTTCGCGCGCGGCGAGCGTTAACGAGACCGTTACCAGCCGTACATCGGATTGACGCAACGGCGCGCGGAAGGTCGACGGCGCGCCGTTCAAGCGTTCTTCCGCCGCATCGCCTCTCCGGTGCGGTTGACATGCCGAGCAGCTCATCGTAGCCCTTGATCCGAGCGCGCATCGGTGCGAAAACTCGGCCGCCTCGACTCGATATGGGTGGTTGCGCGCGGAGAGGCGTCGGCCGAAGCGGCGCTCGGAAAGGTGTTCACGATGACAGGTCGAGTCGGACGGGTAGCGTCGATTTCCTCGCTGATTCTGGCCATGACCGCGCTGACCGCGTGCGGCGATGACCAGAGCGGCACAGGCGCATCGACCTCCAGCTCCTCCTCGAGCACCTCAAGCTCCTCCAGCTCCGCAGGCTCAGGCGGCGAGGGAGGAGGCGACCAGGGGGGAGGCGACCAGGGGGGAGGCGGCGAGGGCGGAGGCGACCAGGGAGGAGGCGGCGAGGGAGGGGCGCCCGCGACGCCGAGCGGCGCCACGGCCGACCTCGCGCTGCTCGAGACCACCGATCTCCATACCAACATCCTCGGCTTCGATTACTTCAAGCTGGTCGCTGAGCCGTCGATCGGCCTCGAGCGCACCGCGACCCTGATCAACCAGGCGCGAGACGAGTTCGCGAACACGCTCCTGATCGATAACGGCGACACGATCCAGGGCACCGTCCTCGCCGACTATCAGGCGCTCGTCGCGCCGATCGCGTGCGGTGAGACGCTGGCCATGTACAAGGCGATGAACCACGTGGGGTTCGACGTCGGCGGGATCGGCAATCACGAGTTCAACTTCGGCCTCGCCTTTCTGTCGCAGGTGACCCACACCCCGTTCGACGTCGACGGGCTCGATCTCGCTGCGTCGGCGGGCTGCGAGGGCCCTCGGTTCCCGCTTGTGAACTCCAACGTCTTCAGCCTGAAGACGAGCGAGACGCTCTTTCCGAAGGCCGTCCTCGTCGAGAAGACCATCACCGCGACGGCGCCGGGCGGCGGCGCCATCGAGAGCACGGTCAAGGTCGGCTTCATCGACGTCACGCCGCCGACGATCCTGAGCTGGGACAAGAAATGGCTCGACGGCAAGGTCTTCACGAAGGGGGTGAAGGAGGTCGCGGCCCCGCTGGTGGACGAGCTCCGCGCCCGGGGGGCCGAGCTTGTCGTCGCCATCATCCACGGCGGCCTCGACGACTCGCCGTATACGCCCACCCTAGAGAACCAGGCGTGGCACCTCGCCCAGGTGCCCGGCATCGACGCGATGCTCATGGGCCACTCGCACCAGATCTTCCCCAACCCGAGCAGCGCCGTGGCGCAGTTCAGCCTGCCGGAGGTCGACAAGGACGCGGGCACGGTCGCCGGCCTCCCCGCGGTCATGGCGAATTTCTGGGGCCAGCACCTCGGTGTCATCAAGCTGGGGCTCACCCACGACGGAGAGGGCTGGACGGTCGACGAGGCGAAGACGGTCGTCGAGGCCCGGCCGATCGCCACGACCTGCAAGGGCGGGCTCCCCGAGGCGTGTGATGCGATGGAGCGCTGGCGCACGGGGGCGTCCTGCGCGTTCGCGACGCTCTGCGACGCGCAGCCGGACAAGACGAAGGTCCTCGTCGCGGCCGACGCTTCCTTCGCGCCGCTCCTCGACGCCGAGCACCAGGCGACGGTCGCCTACGTCAAGACGCCCATCGGCACGAGCGATTTCGCGATGTCGTCGATGTTCGCCGACGTGGGGGACGGCAGCGCGATCCAGATCGTGAACCAGGCCCAGGCGGACTACGTCGCCCGCTACATCGAGGAGAACCTGCCGCAGTACGCGTCGCTGCCCGTGCTCTCGGTGAGCGCGCCGTTCAAGTCCGGCTTTCAGGGCGGCAACGACTACACCGACGTGCCGGCGGGGAGCATCGCGATCAACAACGCGGCCGATCTCTACCTGTACGCGAACACGGTCCAGGCGGTGAAGGTCACCGGCGCGGACATCCTCGACTGGCTGGAGAGGGCCGCGACGCGCTTCAATCAGATCGATCCGAGCAAGACGGAGCCGCAGCCGCTCATCAACAGCGCGATGCCCGGATACAACTTCGACATCTTCACGGACAGCAGGATCACGTACGAGATCGACGTGACGCAGCCGCTCCCGCCCACGGGGATGAAGGCCAGCGGCCGGATCAAGGACCTCCAGTGGAACGGCGAGCCCATGGATCTGGCCGCGGAGTTCATCGTGGCCACGAACAACTACCGCGCGAGCGGCGGCGGCAGCTTCCCTGGCCTCGACGGCTCGAAGACGATCTACGCCGCGCCGGACACGAACCGCGACGTGCTCATCCTGTACATCAAGAAGGTCGAGAACCTCACGCGTGCCCAGAACGGCTCTGCCCGCAGCTGGCGCTTCGCCCGGGTCACGACGGCGGGCCCTGTGACCTTCACCTCGGCGCAGAACGCGCTCCCGAAGGCGGAGGCCGCCGGGCTGACCAACCTCTCGCTCGTCGCGCAGGATGACGGCAGCGGCAAGATGCTCTCGGTTTACTCCATCGACCTGAGCCGGTGAGCGTCAGGCCTGCCGTGCGGCTCATTGTGCTGGCCGGCGGCGCCCTCGTGCTGGGCGGCGCCGCCGCCCTGTCCCTTGGAGGGCTGCGCGAGGGCGATCGTCCCGAGGCGGACCGCTTCACGGTCGCCGCGGCGCCCTCGCCGCCGTCGCGCGCTGGGGCGCCGCCCCCGAGCGGCATGGAGGCGCGGGCGCTCGGCTTTCGCCTGCTCACGCTCGCGGATCCCGGGGAGGTCCTCGCCGGGATGGATTCACTCGCGCGGGCGGCCGAGCAGGGGGACGTCGAGGCGCAGGTCTCGCTCGGAAGGATCTACCTGAAGGGGCTTCCATCGGTCCCCAGGGACGCGGCGCGCGCCCGCGCCGTGCTGCTGCGCGCCGCGCCCTCGCAGCACCCGAGCGCCGCGTATTTCCTCGGCGTGATGAGCCAGAACGGAGATGGCGTGACGGCCGACCCCACGGAGGCTGTGCGCTGGTTCGAGATCGCGGCGCGCGGAGGGTCGCCAGACGCGATGTTCCTGCTCGCCAATGCGTACCGCGCGGGCGCCGGCGTGCCGAGGAATGACAGAAGAGCCGTGGAGCTCTACGAGAGCGCTGGCGAGCGGGAGCACCCTGCGGCGCTCCAGGCGCTGGCGATGGCCTATCGTTATGGTGAGCTGGGGCTCGAGCCCGACGAGGCCGAGAGCCGCCGGTACACGATGGAGGCCGAGCACGCCATCCAGCACCGGCAGGCTCCTCCGTAGGCGGCAGGTCCTCGAGGAGGCGCCACCATGGCAGTGCCGGGCGGAGACGCGCTGCGCGGCCGCCCGGCACCCCCGGGCCGTGGTCCAGCGGCCAGCGCTGCCGCTCGCGCCCCCGCTACCGCGCCGGGGTGATGGTCACCTTCAGCATCTGGTTCGACGCAGGATACAGATAGCCGTCATCGACGTTGCGCACCTGGTCCCTGGGATCGTCGGCGCCCATCTGCGGCCCGGCCTGGCGCGGCGCCTGGTCGGGGCCCACGCCGGGCCACTGGTTGGCCTCGGTGCCCGCGTCCCAGATCGTGACCTGGTCGGAGACATCGCCGCTCACCGGCTCGCCGCTCGCGTCGAACAGCGCGATCCCCGCATCGCTCGGCCCGAAGAACAGATCGTTCGATTGCCCCAGCATCGACGCGAAGCTCAGCCGCTCGCCGGGCCGCGCGGTCACCGTGAAGCTGAACTTCGCGCCGGGCAGCAGCGGCCCCGGCGTCGAGGCGTCGACGGGCGTGTTGTAGACCAGCACCGACGAGATCCCGCTCTCGGCCCCGGCCTCGGCCTCCAGCGACCCCGCGAGCGTGGTCGGATTCCCGTCCTCGGCCAGCATTTCGAGGCCCTTGCCCCGGTCCGCCTCGCCCGTCCTGAACAGGGGCGCTCCGGACCCGTGCACCACCGCGACGCCCGGCGCCACAGGCGAGGTCAACCCCGCTCGGGGAATGGCCCCCTCGTGCAGCATCATCGGGTTCCCGTCCTCGGCCTGCGCCTCCAGCCCGTTGTCGGGGTACGCCTGTCCGACCGTGAACAGCGGGTTGTCCATCGTGTGCACAACGAAGAGCCCCGGCGACAGCGGCACGGCGGCCGGCTCCCCGCCCTCGGGCATCAGCGTCCCCATCTCCGACATGTTGGTGATCCGGATCGTGAACTCATTGCCCGGCTCCGGCGTCACCGTCACCTGGATGACCTCCTCGACCGCCGGGTAGGTATAGTCATCCTGGACCAGCCGCACTGTGTTGTCCGGGTCCGCAGCGCCCGTGTTCGCGCCGCTCTGCCGGGGCGCCTGGTTCGGCCCCGCGCCCGGCTCCTCGTTGGCCTCGGTGCCCGCGTCCCACAGCATGACCTGGTCGGTCACGTCCCCGCTCACCGGCTTGCCCGACTCGTCGTAGAGCGCGATCCCGGCGCCATCGGGCGCATAGAACAGATCGTTCGACTGCCCGAACATGGTCGTGAACGACAGCCTGTCGCCCGGCAGGGCGCCGACGCGGAATTCGAAGCTCTTCTCGGGGAAGAGCGGCCCGGGCATGCTCTCGCCCACGGGCGTGTTGAACACGCTGGCCACCCGGTAATCCCGCGCGGGCGTCACGTTCTCGAGGGTCACGTCGAAGCTCGTGGCCGCGTCCCCGCCGCCGGGCCCGCTCGCGCCTCCCCCGCCCATGCCACCGGCGCCGGTGGTATCGCCGCCTTCGCCGTCGCCGCAAGCGGCGGCGAGGGTGAGGACGAGGGGCAGAGCCGACAGCGCGCGATTCCGAATCTTCATAAGCATCCTCCAGAAGCGGTGATTGAGATGACGCGACCTGGATCGCCTCCGCCGCGGCGAGCCGCGTGGCGCGATCGGTCCTCCGGCACACCCCTGAAATCGGAGTGACCGCGGGCCCGCATGGCGCCCGCCTCCACCAGCGATGGCGCGCGGCGCGTCGTTTGACGGTGCTACGCGACGGAGGGCGGGTCGGTTTCGCGGTTTTCGCGCGCGCCTGTTCGATCGTGCATGGGAGGAATTTTTCAGCGCTGCCGGCTATCTCCGGCGCGCTCGCCCAGCCGAGCGGCGCCGGTGGGACGCGCTGGTGAACCGGTTCTCACCTGCATCGCAATCAGCCTGAGCGAGAGCAACGAGGCGAGCGGCGTCCCTGCGGCGACCGATCAGAGCTGCCCATACTCGCGAACTCGATCGCGTTTTTCTTCCTTGTCGGACTCCAGGTCGACCACAATCCCGAGGCGCGACTCGACGTCGGCCGCCCAGATGGTTCCATGCGTTGGAACGCTGGTCCAAGCATTCATCTCCGATATCGACAGGAGCCCATCCATGCTTCGATCGAAGATTCTTATGTCCCGGAATCGTAATCCGCACGTGATGCCGATCTGGAAGTCAAGGTTGAGCGAATACACGTCCCCGCCGAGGAAGAGATCGACGTGCGCGGTCCGGACAAGGGTCCCCTGCGGCCTCAAGGTCGTGGTGAACATGGGAAGAACGGCTCCAATCAATTTGTAGAGTTGCAGGCTCGTGGTCGCGCTCGCCCGGAACGGTCCGGCTTCGAACGTGGCATGGATCCCCAGTTGCTTGTCTTCGATCGTCGACATGTTCTCCTTGCCCACTCCAACGCCTATGAAATACCCGATGTTGAGCTCCTGGGTAGGACTCCCGGTCTGCCCGAAGCTCACCATGACCGTATGGACGGCCCCCGGAGCCGTTCCGCCGCCATAGGTGGCTCCGAGCCTCGCCAGATGGGGGAGCTTCGTCTGAACGACACCGTTGAGGTAGAGGCCGCCCCAATGGAATTTCTCTGGGGGCCGTGGCTCTTGCGCTGATGCCAGAGCGGCGAGGGAGAACACTGCAAGCCCTGATAGCGCGCGCAGGAATGGCTGCCCTGGCCTGCTCGAACGGCGGGCCGATGCCTCCCGCAAGTTGAACGGCGGCGTGAAATGTGTTCGATTCATTCGGCCTGAATGCGGGCTATGCACTCCGGGTTTTTTACAAGATCATTGATGTCGATGTCGCCGTATTCGTTTCTGAGCATATAGGAATTCTCCATTGCGTCGATGCCCCGAATATCGCTCATGAGATCTGAGTGTGACCCATCCTCGAAGGTTTTTGCGATGGCGGCGCAGATCGAGTGCTGGTTCCGGGCCAGGTCTCGAATGCTCAAGACGGATTCGCAGTCAATTGTGCTGCTGCCGAGTATTGCCTTGTATGCGTCGAAATGTCTCCTGAAGTTCGTGCAGTTGGCGGACAGTGTGTGTGCCTGCGTCGCCGCCGATGAGATGATGCATTGCTTCGGAAGCTCTGGCTCCGGTGAAGGAGTGGGCTTGTCTTCGTTGGTGTGGGGCTTTTCCTCTCTGGTCTGAAGATGGTGATCGCGACGCTGGAGGGTCTTTCACAGCTGGCCAAGCGTTTCTGAGTAGCGCTCAGAGTCGACCGAAGCTCGGGATCGTCCTTGCTGGCGACGTCCTGGTGCGGGGGAGGTCGGTTGTCGCTATCTGCCGAGATTCTCCCCAGAATGTATCCCGCCGCGAGCGCGGCGAGCGCGATGGATCCCAGTCTAATCCAGGTTGTCGGCGTCGGTGAGGTTCCCATCTGTTGAATGTCGCGGGCGACAATGATCGCCTGGGAGGTGGTTGGTGTGGTGAAATGGGTCTCCAGGGTAATGTGATCTAGTAGTAGCAGGGGTCCTTCTTGGTTGGCGTTATTCCAACCATTTGAGGGGTGATGGTCAGACTGGGGTCGCTGCTGGGGGGAAGTGACTCGCGCCATTCGCGGCCCTCCGCAGCGAGGACCGCGGAGAGCTCGGAGCAGGTGAACTGCTGCCAGGCGTGAGGCGGTGAGCGCCTGTCCTTCTCGCGGACCCTATGCCTGGCAGCAGAAGGTCGACGGCTCGGCCGGCAGCAATTCGCCGATCGGCTCGCCGCCGCTCGGGGCACAGCCGCCGGGATCGACGTCGACGACCTTCGCCGACTTGCTGCCGAGGGCGACGCCTGGCGGGGTGACCCCGCAGAACGGGGTCGTCGAGCTCACGACGGCCGAAACGAGCGTCTGCGTGCACGCCCCGTCGCTGTAGACCGAGGCCATGATGGTGCACGACGCGCCCTCCGGCTCCCCGCAGCCGCACTCGGAGCAGCCGCGCGTGTCATCGGCGCCGCCGTAGAAGACATGCCTGTCCAGGTAGGGCTCTTCGCACGTCACATCGCCCTCGTGGAAGATGCATGTCAGGAAGCCGCCGGGCGGCGGGACTCCGGGCTGCTCCGGCGACGGCATGCAGGTGCTCCGGTCGCCCAGGCACTCGGTGTAGGCGCCGGGCACGCAAGCGAGCGCCCGGGTCAGCCAGGGATCGAGGAGCGCCGGCGGCGGGGGCTCGTCGACCCTCGGCGTGCAGGCGGCGGTGGCGGTGACCAGCACGGCGGGCGCGTCGATCGAGATCGACTTCACACACGGCTGCCCGCCGCAGTCCTGGCCCGCGGGGATCGCGGTCGCGGCGTCGCAGGCGCCGTCCCAGCCGTCAGGCGCCGCGAAGGCGGTCGCGACGCTGCCGGGGTCGCCGGAACACGCCGAAGCGTGCGCCGACCAGCCCAGCGGGAGCTGGCACGAGGCTGTGGCCGCGTCCGGCGGATCGCACAGGCAGGCCCCGCAGGCGAGCGGCGCGGGCGCCAGGTCGGCGAACCCCTCGTAGCCGACGTTCGGCGCGGCGGCGGGGCAGGCGGGTACCTGGTCCCGCGGGCCGAACCAGAGCAGCGCCGGGCCGAACCAGCCGAGCGGCGCCGGCGGGACGCAATCGCCGGCGCAGGCCGTCTCGTCGCCGCCGCCTGTCCCGCCGCTGCCGCCGGCCCCGCCGCCCCCACCTTCGCCGCCAGCCCCGCCGCCGCCTTCCTCGGGCCACGGGCAACCTGGATTGCCGTACTCCTGCGGCTGACAGGGACCGATTACGGTCGGATCTCCGGGACAGCCAGGCAAGAAGAGAGAGCCCACGAGCAGGAGGAAGGGGGTTCGCATGCCGGACAAGATACGTAGAGATGGCCCGCGCTCACAACGGGAAGCTTTCACGAGACAGTCGATTGCACTGAGCATTGAGGGTTCCTTCTGAAAATTCTTATCTCGATGGCGAGGAGAGCCGGGGCCTCCACGAAATCGTTCAGTACGTCGCCGTGACACCGAGTCCGAGCGCCGCGCCGACCGGAGGTGAGGACCATGTGATGGATCCAGCTGTCTCGCGCCGCTGGCTACGGCGCCGGATCACCGCCTCCGCAACGATCGCGTTGGCCTCGGCGTATCCATGCGCGCTCCACCTGTCCGACAGGGCCCAGGCGCTGCCGAGCCGCGCTCCAACGCTGAACAGAGCGTCGTCGCGTACCGTCATGTCCCACGGATGCCGGGGTACGAACCGGACGAAGCCGACGGTCGCGACCCCGCAGCCGAACAGATAGCTGCCGCGCAGACAGCCCACACCCGCCGCCGTGAGGGCTCTCGTGCTGATGATCATGTCTTTCACCTCCTCTCCCAGGGAGACGAACCCTCGCCCCTCCACCGCGATCGACCAGGCGGGCCGGCGAACGCCAAACGACAGCGTCATCCCGGCCGCGAGTCCCGGGGTGGTCCCGAGGCCCAGGGTCGCGCCGAGCCCCGCTTCGAGCCGCAGCGGCTCCGACGGGGATGGGGCCGCCTCCGGCGGTGTTGGCGCCTTCGGATGTTCGGCCCGGCGCACTGGCTCGGGCGCGGCCCGGCGCGCTCGCGCAAGCGGCGGTGAAGGCGGTGCTGAGGGCTCGGGCCCCGGCGAGGGCTCGGAGGGCGGTGACGCCCGCTCCGGCGCGTTCAGGATCTGCGCCACGATCGCGAGGGCTGCGCCGGAGAGCAGCGCCTCGCAGCCGCGCCGGGTGCTGAACCCCTCGGCCCAGGTTGTCTCGTCCGCGTTCTCGCTCTCGCGCAGGGCCATCGAGGCCGTGAGCTCCGGCCCCGCCTGCGCGATGGTGACCGTGAGCACCCGCGGCGCGTCGTCCTGGAACGGATCGGCGCCGAGCCCGCGCGTCACCTCGGCGCGCAGGAGCGCCTCGTCGGGGCAGGCTTCGGCGCCGGGGCCCCGCGACACCTCCAGCCGCATCGCGGCCCGCGGCAGATCCGGCGCGGCGCGCGCCGCCGCGACGCACAGCAGGACCCTGGCGGAGCAGGACCCTGGCGGCCGTGGCCGCCGCCACGGCGGCGCGCGCCGGGCGCCCTGCGCCCAGGATCGATCCGATAGCGCGCCGGGCCTGGCGCGCGCCGAGCCCGTGTCTGGCCCAGGCGCTGCTCATCGCGACGGCGCTCCTCCCGGCGCACGCTGCTCCGGAGGAGAGAGGCGCGCCCGGGCGATCGTGCGGAGCCGCTCCCGCACGTTCTTCAGCTGGCCCCCGGGGAACCGCTGCTCGTGCACGGCGATCTGCCGGAGCGCCCCGGCGGGGTCACCGGCGGTGAGGCGCTCTCGCGCCGCGGTGAGCAGCCGCAGCTCCTCCGCGAACGTGTCATCGCGCTCGCTGGCCCGTGGCGCCGCCCGCGGAGCAGCAGGGCACGGGCGGTGGGGCGCCTCGGGCGCGGGAGCGACGGGCCCCGGCTCCAGCGCCTGCAGCGGCGGGGTCGCTGCATGGCAGGCGGTGCTCACGGGCGGCAGCTCGGGCAGCAGCGCCCCGAAACGGCGAGCCCACTGGGCCGGCGGTGACGCGATGGCGAGCTGCACCGCGATCGTGCCGGCGATGCCCGCCGCGGCCGAGCCGAGGGCGAGGCCGACACGGGCGAGCGTCCGCCGCAGGCTCGGGGCCGCCGGCGTCCCCGGCAGCGGCGCCGGAGGCACAGGCGGAGGAGGCGCAGGCGGCAGGGACGCAGGCGGTACGGGTGGAGCAAGCGGCGGGGTGGCCGGCGGTGCAGGCAAAGAAGGAGGCAGCACGGGCAGAGCCGTCTGAGACGGCGCCGGCGGGGCGCCCGGCGGCGTCGAGGCGCCCGTGCCGTCCTCGCGTGTGAGGGAGCTGGACGCCAGCGGGAACAGGAGCCAGCCCGCGCGCAGCGCCTGTCGCTGCTCCGGGCGCAGCCGCGCGACGGCGGCGCGGTAATCCTCGCGGGCGAGGCGCAGCCGGTTGCAGGCGGTGTTGTAGTTGATGCCGAGCTCGCGCGCGATTTCCACGATCGGCACATCGAACGCCTCGTGCAGGACGAGAAGGATCCGCCTCTCCGGGGCGATTGTGCCGAGCACCGCGATCGCGAGCTCCAGCCGCTCTCGGTCCGCGACGCGCTGCTCGCTGCTCGGCGCGGGATCGACGGCCTGGACGTGGGGCGCGGGGTGCAAGCCCGTCGGCACCTCGCGGCGGCGGTAAGCGCGGTCCATGTAGCGGCTGACCTTCCGCCAGGCGATCCCGAACACCCACCGGGCCTCCGCGCTGCCTTGCTGGCGCCTGCCATCCCGCTGCGGCGGATCACCGGCGGAGTCGGCCTCGTCCAGCGGCGACGCGGTGGAGGCGGGGTAGGCGGGATCGAACCGATCCAGGCTCTCGTACGCTGCGAGCAAGATCTCCTGGGACAGGTCGTCGATATCGGGCTCGGCGACACCCAGGAGCCGGAGCGCACTGGGGAGGACGTCCAGTGCGGCAGCGTGAACGGAATTCCATGTCGCGTTGCGGGAGGTGTCGTCGACGGGCGAAAGGAGGGTGCTCATATCCAGAATTGCGGCGGGATTTCCGGTTCCGTTTAAGAAAATGCACGGCTCGGTGCGTGGGGCGGCGACGGCGGCGACGCGCCTGGCCGCCGTGCCTGCAGCCGCCTGCGATCTGCTGAGCATCGCGCTGCTCGTGCACGCCTACGATCAGACACGCCGGGCGATCGCCTCTTTCCGCTGGAACGAGCGGGATGCCGACACGATCGCGCCGTCGCTCTACAAGGGCCGCGGTGGTCGCACGGCATCATCGATGCGACGCCGCCGCGGCGCCCCAGGACGCTGGCACCCCCGGCCTGACGGCGCCCTCATCGCCCGGTGCCGCACCGCCCGGGGGAGCGCCGGGCGCGGCGGTGTCCGGCACTTCGCCCAACGGCGCGCCGCATATCCTCTAGAGCACCGATCACGTTGAAACCCGGAGAATTTTCACAGGGAGGCGGGGAGGCGGGGAGGAAGAAGAAATGAATTTCTCCCTCCTCGCCGTCTCTCGCTCCCCGCCTCCCCGTCTCCCTGTGAAAAATTCCTGCTTTTTCTTGTGGTTTCAACCCGTTTGTCGCTCTAGTTCGTAGTGGCCTGTAGTAGTGGCCTGCGGCGTCCCGGCCCACGTCATCTCCGGCCGCTGTCGCGCCGGGTTGAGCGCCAGGATACCCCGCGGAGACGCGGCGCGACTGTCGCGGGCCGGCGCTACCTTTCTGGCATGCGCATGCGTTAGACCCGACCGCCTTCCAGACGCCGCGCCTGTTGCTCGAACCAGCGTGCGAACCCCTCGGCGGCCGCAACGAGCCCGGCCCGCGACACCTCCACGCCGCGGCCCATGTGCTCGGGTAGCTCGCGAGAGAGGATGCGAACCGAGCCGCCGGGCGGACAGAGGATGAATGCTTTGCATCCGTTGAACTGCTCGCCCCAGTTGGTCAGGAAATCGTGGGCGCTCCAGAACGTCCAGTCCCGGCGGCGCTCCTCCTCCGTTCGGGTATCGGGCACTTCGACGTCTCCATGATGGCTGTACAATAACCCGTCGAGGAAGTTCCAGGCAGCGATGTCGTCCAACCCGGCCAGCTTCTCGGACCACAGGCGGTCGAGGTTGGTGGGCAACCAGCGAAAGGAGCGATAAGCCGGGTACAGCGCACAGTGCGACTCCCCGAGGTCTCCGAGTGCCACCCCGCGGCACCAGACGCACATGCGCCCCCACACTGCGCTCGGGGGCTTCAGGTTGGGCTCCACGTCCGCTTCGATGGCGAAGTCCTGCCGATCCCCGAACAACATATCGACTCAGCCTCCTGCCGCCTCGCGCTCGCGCGGGGCGCGCTCGTCCGAGGATCTCGGTCAGCGATTGAGCCAGGCGCTGACAGGGGCGATGACGCGCTCGCTGAACGCCTCCTTGTCCAGCGCAGCGCCGAGATCGACACGGAGGTAGCGGTAGGTGCACGGGCGCCCGCCGGCGTCGATCTCGTGATCGTTTCCGTCGTAGATGGTGTCCTCCTGTTCGCTCAAGGACGACCAGATCTGGTTCCACGGCAGGTTCCGAGCGGAGGAGCGCATCAGGCTGATCTGCAGCTCGGAGCCCGCCGCGCGCGCGCCGCCGAAGCGCGTCGGATCCGGCTCATCACCCCCGCTGCGCGTGAAGCCCGTGTCCGACACCACGTCGACGACCACGCTCCGCGAGGTGCTCGCCGATGACTGCCAGACGAGCTGGAGGCGATACGCAGGCAGGAAATCCCAGGCCCAGTACTTGCGGCGAAAGAACTCGGTGGTCGATTTCGGGTGACGCGAGAACAGGGACGGATCCCAGCGCTCGAACGCGAGCCCGATGCCCGCGAGCGCGTCGGACAGCTCTGCCAGCCGATCGAAGACGCGGCGCTGATACTGTTGGACGAGCCGATAGCTCTGCCTCACGAGCGCCATGTCCATGCCGCCGTCCCCGGCGGTCGTCTCGAAACTGCGAGGCGTCGCGGCGGCGGCGGGCGGGGCGGGCGCCGCCTCAGGGAGGAGCCCGCGGTGTGCGACCCGGGTGACGGGAGGGACCATCACCTCGACCTCGTCGGCGAGGAATGCGAGGGGCCCAGCGGGGGCGGGGGACGGGGCGGACGCCACCTCGAGGCGCGCGGTGGGCCGGGGGGCGCCCGCCATGACCGGCGGCGGCGTGGCGGGCTCCCGGTTCCCGGCGGAACCGAGGGCGTGGACGAGCGCCACCAGGGGATCACCGAACTCCTCGAACGTCAGGAACTCGATGCAGCTCAGGTCCTTCAGGCGCCGCTGGGTGTCGCGCAGCTCGCGCGCTCGAACGAGCATGTAGTGCGGCCCCGCGGCGCCGCCGAAGGCCTCGTGGACCCACGCGATCTGGTTGCCGAACATCGCGTCGTCGAGGCTGAAGCCGACGAACAGGAAGGTGCGCGCTGCAAGCAGGTGGCGCAGCGCCTGGAGCGCGCCGCGGTAGCGCACCTCGTCCTCCTGGCTCGGGTACAGCTCGCGGTAGCCGTCCGGCGTCAGGATCAGCCGCTGCGGCTGCTGGATGAAGCCGTGCAGGTGCCAGACGGTCGGGCGATCGATCTCGTCGCGCAGCATGGCGGACAGCTCCGCCGTCGCGTCGACGCTGATCTGCACGAGATCGTTGGGATCGTCGAGGGCGTAACGGAGGATCTGGTCATAGTTGGTCGTGATCACCAGCCTGCTCGGCAGCTGCCAGACGGCGCGCGCGAGCGACAGAGATCCGGTGTCGATGCGATTGCCCGGCGGATCCAGCACCTGGCGGAGGTAGCGGTACCAGCCCGCCCCCATGCCCTCGCGCGCGTACCGGGCCGCCTCGAAGTAGTCGGGCGCCCGCTTCTCCAGCAGCCCTTCCACGACGTTGGCCTCGGGCCGCTTGCCGTCCTCGCGGAGGCGCGCGGCTGCTCCAAGGAGCAGGTCTCCCCAGCTGGGGAACATCCGCTTCCCGTTCCGGTCCAGCGCGGCCATGGACACGCCGGCGCCGACGAAGGGCACGACGAACCGGTCGCGCAGCGCGTCCTCGAGCGTCTTGGGAATCGCGATCACGGCGCGCGATGTTGCCGGTTCCGGCCCCGCGCGACAAGCCGTGGGCGCATCGCTGCTGCGCGCGGCCGCTGCCGCGCACAGCAGCGGCTCAGCTCATCTCCAGGAACAGCCGATCCGGATCCTCCAGGTACCCGATGATCTCGTACGCGAACGCCGCCCCCACGTGCCCATCGATGATCCGGTGGTCGAACGACAGCGACACCAGCATCACCTCGCCGATCACGATCTGCCCGTCGCGCACCACCGGCTTCTGCTTCATCTGGTGGATCCCGAGGATCGCGACCTCCGGGAAGTTCAGTATCGGCGTCGCGAACAGCCCCCCTTGCTGGCCGAGCGACGTGATCGTGAACGTCGAGCCGCCGAGGTCCTCCGGCTTCACCCGCCCCGACTTCGTGTCCTCGCCGAGCCGCGCGATCTCCTGCGCGATCTCCAGCACGCTCCGCCGATCCGCGTCGCGCACGACAGGCACGATGAGCCCGGCCTCGGTCGCGGACGCGATGCCGATATGATAGCTCTTCTTGACGACGATCTCCTGCGCCGCCTCGTCGAACGCGCTGTTCAGCATCGGGTGCTTCTTCAGCGCCGCCACGACGGCCTTCACGAAGAAGGGCAGGAAGGTCAGCTTCACGCCCGCCTTCTCGGCCAGCGGCCGCAGGCGCGCGCGGCGCTCCTTCAGCGCGGAGACGTCGCACTCCTCGACGAAGGTGAAGTGCGCCGCCGTGTGCTTCGACCGCGACATCGCCTCGAAGATCCGCTTGCGCACGCCCCGCAGCGGGACGCGCTCGTCGCCCGGCCCCGACGGCAACCCCCGGCCGCGCTCCCCCTCGGGCCGGGCCGCCCCGTGCCCCGGCTCCTCGTCCAGCTGGCCGAGCCCCGCCGCCGCCGGCCTCGGCGCCGCCTCGGGCAGCGCCGGAGCCGCCCGCCTGGGCGCCGCCTCGGGCAGCGCCGGGGCCGCGTCCTCGGGCGCCTCGAGCGCCCGCACGTCGTCCTTCGTCACGCGGCCCGCCGGGCCGGTCGGCGGCACGCGCCGCAGGTCGACCCCGAGGTCGCGCGCCAGCTTGCGCGTCGCGGGCGTCGCGAGCGGCTTCTCGTTGAAGTAGGCCGCCGCGCGCGACCCCGCGCCGATGCTGCCGTTCGCCCACGCCGACCGCGCCGGCGCCACCAGGTTCATCCCCGGGAGGTCCTCCCGGATGTCGCCGACCGCCGTCGCCGCGGGCTCCGCGGCCCCGGACTTCGCGGCCGCCGCCACGGGCGGCTCCGCAGCCCCAGCCTTCGCGGCCGCCTGTCGCACCCCCGCCCCCGACGCGGGCGGCGCCGCCGCCTCAGGCCGGTCGTCGAGGTCGAACACGACGAGCACCGAGTGGACAGGGACGACCCCGCCCACCTTGCCCCGCGTCTCCACGATCCGGCCCGTGCGCGGCGACGTGATCGTCACCGTCGCCTTGTCGGTCATCACCTCGACCATCGGCTGGTCCTCGGCGACCATGTCGCCCGGCGACACCAGCCAGGTCACGATCTCGCCCTCGGTGACGCCCTCGCCGATGTCCGGAAGCCTGAACTCGTACTTGCCCATGCGTCAGTACCTCGCCGTCTCCAGGATCGCCGGAAGGATACGATGGGACAGGGGGAGATACTCGTTCTCGAGGGTGTACGGGAACGGGGTGTCGAAGCCCGTGACCCGGACCGGGGGCGCCTCCAGGTGGAGGAACGCCTTCTCGTTGACCAGCGCGACGAGCTCGCCCCCGAGGCCGCAGGTCTTCGGCGCCTCGTGCACGACGATGAACCGGCCCGTCCGCTTCACCGACTCGATCACCGTGTCGATGTCGAGCGGCCACAGCGTGCGCAGGTCGATCACCTCGCACTCGACGCCCTGGGCGGCCGCCTGGTTCGCCGCGTCGAGCGCCTCGTAGAGCATCGCGCCCCAGACAACGAGCGTCACGTGCCAGCCCGGCCGGACCACCTTCGCCTGGCCGAGCGGGACCGTGTACTCGCCCTCGGGGACGTCGCCCTTCGCGGCGCGGTAGATGCGCTTCGGCTCGAAGAACAGCACCGGATCCGGATCCCGGATCGACGAGAGCAAGAGCCCCTTCGCGTCGGCCGGGTTCGACGGGCACACGACCTTCAGGCCCGCCACGTGGATGAACTGCGCCTCGGGCGACTGCGAGTGGTAGTGCCCGCCGCGGATGCCGCCGCCGAACGGCGTCCGGATGACCAGCTTGGACGGGTACTCGCCCCCCGAGCGGTAGCGGTACTTCGCCAGCTCGGACACGATCTGGTCGTACGCGGGATAGATGAAATCGGCGAACTGGATCTCCGGGATCGGCACGAGCCCGTAGAGCGCCATCCCGATGGCCGTCCCCACGATCCCGTTCTCCGAGAGCGGCGTGTCGATCACCCGGTCGTCCCCGAACTCGTCGAACAGGCCCTGGGTCACGCGGAACACGCCGCCGACCTTGCCGACATCCTCGCCGAGCACGACGACCCGCGCGTCCCGCCGCATCTCGTGGCGTAGCGCGTCGTTGATCGCCTGGACCATGTTCATCTGAGGCATGCTCTTCGTCTCCGTCTCTCGGCCAACAGGTGGGGGTACAACCTCACCGGCGCCCCGGCCCCCCGAGGCTCCCCGCCGATCGCGGGCAGCGGCGCCACCCCCGCCGCGCCGCCGTCCGGCGAGCCGCCACGCCGACGCCGCCGTCCGCGCAGCCTAGTGGCCGCCGTGGCCCTTGGGCCTCGGGCCCGCCTTGAGCTGCTCCCGCTGCTCCACGAGGTGCCAGGGCGGCTCCGCATAGACGTCCTCGAACATCGAGTCGAGCGGCGGCGGCGCGACCTTCTCCGAGACCGCGATGCACGCCTTGACCTCCGCGTCGACCGCCGCCTCGATCTCGCGATCCTGCGCCTCCGTCCAGCCCTGGGTGCGCTCGACGTGCCGCCGGAGCCGCGCGATCGGGTCGAGCCGGCGCCACGGGTCGAGCCACGCGTCGGGGCGGTACGCCTTCGGGTCGTCGCTCGTCGAATGGCCCGACAGGCGGTACGTCATCGCCTCGATGAGCGTCGCGCCCTCGCCGCGCGAGGCGCGCGCGATCGCGTCGCGCATCACCTTCACGACGGCGAACACGTCGTTGCCGTCGACCCGCACCCCGGGGACGCCGTAGGCGACGCCCTTGCTCGCGAACGTGTTGCTCGACGTCTGGCGCTCGGTCGGCACGCTGATCGCCCAGCCGTTGTTCCGGCAGAGGAAGATGACCGGCACCTTGAACACGCCAGCGAAGTTCAGGCCGCTGTGGAAATCCGACGAGCTCGTCGCCCCGTCGCCGAAGTAGGCCAGCGTGACGAGCTCGTCGCGCTTCAGCTTCGCGGCCCACGCGAAGCCGACAGCCTGGGTGATCTGCGTGCCGATGGGCGAGCTCACCGAGCCGAAGTGGCCCTCGCGGTAGGTGTAGTGGTCCGGCATCTGCCGCCCCTTCACCGTGTCGTTCGCGTTGCCGAACATGTTGTCGATGTACCGCTGGAGCGGCAGCCCTCGCCAGAGCGCCGCCCCGAACTCGCGGTAGCAGGGGAACACCCAGTCCTGGGGCCGCGTCGCGGACACGCTGCCGAGGACCGTCGCCTCCTCACCCAGCGAGCCGATGTGGAACCCGATGCGCCCCTGGCGCTGCAGCGCCACGAGCCGCTCGTCGAGCAGGCGCGTGCGCATCATGGCCTTGTAGAGGGCGATCACCTCCGATGGCTCGAGCTTCGGATCGTGCGCGGGGTCGAGCGAGCCGTCGTCGCGCAGGACCTTGATCACGTCGTCGGCACACGTATCGAGCGGGTGCCGCGCGACGGCAGCCTGCGGCTCGAGGCTTGCCCCGGAGACGTTCGGCGGGCGGTCGGTGGAGTACGTCGCGGTGCTCATCGGTTCGCGGGACACTAACCAAAGGCGCTGCCCGAGACCAGTGCCCAGACGCGGCGTACGCTCATTCGCTGTACGCGTGACGTTGACGTGACGTTGACTCGTCGCAGCGATCGCGCGGGGTTTGACTCGCCGCGGCGAGCTCGAACCCGCGCGCGCCCTGATGCGCGTCTCCCGCCGTACGCGGCGGCGCTGATGTCCACGCTAGACGTTCACGGGCTCGGCTGCCTGCGCGAGGGCCTCGTCGACGGCGGCCACGTCGAGCTTGAAGCCGCGCGCGAGCTGCTCGAGCACGCCGTGCTCCTGCGCGCTCACGCCGCCGGAGGCGTGCGCCATGGAGGCCGCCACGCGGAGCACCTCGCGCTGATGCTCGGTCCGCGCGATCGTGCGGGCGACCATGCTGATGCGCTTCTCCAGCCCGTCCTCGGCCAGCATCTCGCCGAGATCGGCGACGAGCGCCTCGATCTGCTTCTCGTGGACGAGGTTCTGGCAGGCGCCGGAGACGATCGCCTGGAAGCGCCCGCGCTCCTCGTCGTCGAAGTGGCCGTCGGCGTTCGCGACGAGGAACGCGGCCTCGATGATCGTCTCGAAGAGCGCCACCGCGGCGGGATCGAAGCCGGTGGGCATCGTGATGTCTTCGATGGGAGGGCGCGCGCTGTAGGCCCTCGCGGCCTGGGCCAGGATCGACGCCACGCGCACGCGGGGCGCCTCCGAGCCGAGGCGCGGGGCCCCTGGAGCGATGCCGCCGGGGCGCCTGTTGATGGGAGCGGACATCGTGGTGTTGGACCCTCCTGCCGTCCAACACGCTCGGCCAAACGCCAGGGAGCGTCAAGGCGCTTGCGCCTGCCAGCCCGAGGGCTGCGGTCCCCGTGGTGAATGCGTTCAGTCTGCCATCCAATCTGCCGAGCCCATCCCAGAGCGGTGCTCACCCGCACAGGAGACGGGCCCAGATCGGCGTTTTCGCCGCGCAAGCGCACTCCAGTGCGCTGAGCACCGAAAACGTCGAGATGGGCCCGTATCCGAAGCGGGTGAGCGCCGCTCTAGCGGCGGACGAGGGAGGCCGCCGGGACGAGCTGCGCGGGGCTCGCCGACGCCGTCGCCGGGGCGACGGGCGGGCGGGGCTCGTCCGGATCGAGCTCTGCGGTGAGGCGGGCGGCCTCGCGGCGCGCCACGGCGAGGCGCTCCTCGAGGAGCGCCTCGACGGCCGGGGCGCCGCCCGGGGAGGCGCCGGCGGGCAGCGCCGCGCCGCCTCGGTCCATCAGGCTGCGGACGAAGACCTCGGCCGCCTTGTAGCTCGACCGAACGAGCGGCGCGCTGGCGGCGTAGAGGAAGCCCATCTCGAGCGCCGCGCGCTCGAACGCGGCGAAGGTCTCGGGCTCGACGAAGCGCTGCACGGGCGCGTGCTTCGAGGAGGGGCGGAGGTACTGGCCGATCGTCACGATGTCGACCCCGGCCTCGCGCAGGTCGCGGAGCGCCTCCAGGACCTCGTCGTCGGTCTCGCCGATGCCGACCATGATCGAGCTCTTGGTGAGCCGCCGCGGCGCGGGCGCGCCGGCCTCCGCGGCGTCGGCGGCGAGGCGCCGCTGGCGCTCCTTCGCGCGCCGGAGCACGGCGAGCGACTGGTCGTAGCTCGACCGGACGTCGCGGATGACGCGCGTGATGCGGCGGACGACCTCCACGTTGTGGGCGAAGACGTCGGGCCCGGCGTCGACCACCATGTCGACGGCGCTCATGTGGCCCTGGAAGTCGCCGACCAGCGTCTCGATGAGCAGGTCGGGCCGGAGCGCGTGCAGGCGGCTCACCGTGCGGGCGACGTGCTCGGCGCCGCCGTCGAGCAGGTCGTCGCGGTTGACCATCGTCATCACGACGTACTGGAGCGAGAGCCGGGCGATGGCGCGGGCCACGTGCTCCGGCTCGCGCACGTCGACAGCGCCCCGCGGATCGCCCGTCGTGACCGCGCAGAAGCGGCAGCCGCGCGTGCACACGTCGCCGAGGAGCATCACCGTCGCGGTCCCCTCGCGCCAGCACTCGCCGACGTTCGGGCAGCGCGCCTCCTCGCAGACCGTGTGGAGATCGAGCTTGCGGAACGTCTCCTTGAGGTGGTGGTACGTGTCACCCCCGGGAGCGCGGACCTTGAGCCATTCAGGTTTGGGCGAGAACTGCGCCATCAGGGGTGTCCTTAGCCCATGCGGCGGGGGAGCGCGAGGGGGAGGGCGCGCGCCGGCGCCGCGGCCCTCGCGCGGCTGGGCGCCGCGGCCCTCGCGCGGCCGGCGCTAACCTGCCGGCGGCGCAGGCGGCACAGAGCGGCTGATCTCGCGCGTCGTCAGCTTGCCGCGCTCGGTGAAGACGGCCGTGACGAGCTCCGCGGGGGTGACGTCGAAGGCCGGGTGCCGGACGGGCACGCCGGGCGGGACGACGCGGCGGCCGCCGACGACGGCGAGCTCGTCGCGGCTCCGCTCCTCGATCGGGATCGACGCGCCGCTGTCGGTGGCGAGGTCGATCGTGCTCCACGGGGCGGCCACGTAGAACGGGATGCCGTGGTGGCGCGCGAGGCAGGCGAGGCCGTAGGTCCCGATCTTGTTCGCGACGTCGCCGTTCCGCGCGATGCGGTCGGCCCCGACGACGACGGCGCCGATCTCGCCCTTCTGCATGAACCACGCGGCCATCGAGTCGGAGATCACCTCGACGGGGATGCCGTCCCGCTGGAGCTCCCAGGCGGTGAGGCGGGCGCCCTGGAGGTACGGGCGGGTCTCGCACGCGAGCACGCGGAGCGCCTTGCCCTCCTCGATGGCGGCGCGGATCACGCCGAGCGCCGTGCCGTAGCCGCCGGTCGCGAGCGCGCCCGCGTTGCAGTGGGTGAGGACCGTGCCCGACTCCGGTAGGCGCGCGGCGCCCGCGCGGCCCATCTGGTGGCAGGCGGCGACGTCTTCCCGGTGGATCTCGCGGGCGAGCTCGGCGAGCTCCCGCGCGCGCTCCTCGCCGCGGCGCCCGGCGTTCTGCAGGGCCGCGGCGATCGCGCGCCGCACCGCCCACCCGAGGTTCACGGCGGTGGGCCGGGCCGAGGCGAGGTGCTCCCCCGCCGCCCGCATGGCGGCGACGTAGCTGGAGGCGCCCTCGTCGCGGGCGGCGCGCGCGGCGAGCGCCATCCCGTACGCGGCGGCGATGCCGATGGCCGGGGCGCCGCGGACCACCATGGTCCGGATGGCCTCGGCGACGCCGGCGGAGTCGGTCACGGTGAGGTAGCGCTCGCGCTCGGGCAGCTCGCGCTGCTCGAGGAGGAACACGCGGTCGTCGCCCTGCGCCAGCTCGACGGCCGAGTAGTCGGCGCCGGAGAGGGCCGCGGCCGGCTCCCAGGGCGGCGCCGGCCGCGCGCCCTCGCCTGGCCTCGGTGTCTGCTCTGCTTCGAAGCTCGTGCCCATTCAGCCCCTCCCGTTCGAGCGTGACGGCTCCCCTGGCGATCCGTCGTCCGGCCCCTGCGCCTCGGCGCTCGCGGCGAGCCGGCCGCGGATCTCCTCCGCGACGGTCGCGAAGTCCTCCGCCGCGTCGGCCTTGCGGCCCGCAAGGTAGGCGCGGAGCGCGTCGGCGGCGAGCAGCGCGAGGCTCGCGTTGATCCCGCGCGCCGTGAGCGCCTCGATCACGTCGCCGTTCTTGAGCAGCGTCTCCAGGTCGTCGAAGACCGCGGCGAGCTCTGGCCCGGGATCGATGCCGCCGCCGGCGGCGGGGCGCGTCTTCTTGTCGTCCTCGCGGGTCACGGGTCGCGCCTCATGATTTCGTGCTGGTCGCCTTGGGGATCGCGGTGAAGGGGAAGTGCGGCGGCTCCACGCCGGGCACGCACTGGTACTTCGAGAAGTCGGTGACGCCCTCCTCGCGGAGCAGGGCCTCGTCGATCCACGCCTTGCCCCGCCGCGCCGACGGCTCGCGCGAGAGCAGCGCGAGCGTCGCGTCGGCGAGGATATCCGCCTTGCGCCAGAGCTCCGGGCCGCCCAGGCCGAAGTTGATCGTGGCAAAGCTCTCGATCGCGGTCGCGGGCCAGAGGGCGTGGGCCGTGACGTTGTGCTCCGCGTACTCGCCGGCGATGGCGTCGGCGATCATCGTCATGCCGAATTTGGAGACCGCATAGGCCCCGTGGTGGGCGCAGGCCTCGGCGTCGACGGGGGGCGACATCATGATGATGTGGCCGTATTTCTGCGCGATCATCTGGGGGAGGACGGCCTGCGAGAGGGCGAACGACGCGCGCACGTTGATGCCCATGATGAGGTCGAACTTCTTCATGGGTGTGTCCACGACGTCGGCCCACCAGAGCGCGCCCGCGTTGTTGATGAGCGCGTCGATGCGCCCGAGGCGCTCGACGGCCGTGGCGACGGCGCCCCTGCAGGCCTCGTCGTCGCGGACATCGAGCTTGATGGGCAGCGCGCGGCGGCCGAGCTGCTCGATCTCGCGGGCGACGTCGTGGATCGTGCCCGGGAGGCGCGGGTTCTCGGCGACCTCCGTCTTCGCGGCGACGACGATATCGGCGCCTTCTCGCGCGCAGGCGAGGGCGACGGCCCGTCCGATCCCGCGGGAAGCTCCTGTGATGAAGACAACGCGGTCCTTGAGGCGCATGGTCGGCGGTCATAGCACAGGAGCCGCCGCGGGTGCGGCCTCGCGGTTCGCAGTCGAGCGGCCGTGCTGCGGGGTCGCCGCCCGGTCATCGGGGCGTCAGGCCGTCAGGCCGCCTTTCCACCTTTCCACGAGCGCGGCAGCCGGCATGCAGCGCGGAGGAGATGGCGCGCGCGTGCGGCAAGAGGCCACATCCACCGCCACCCCGCGCGTGACGCAGGGACGAGCTCTGCCGCGGACGTGAGCGGGCGAGCGGCGTGGCGGTGTGGCGAGGAGCGGGGGAGTCGCGCGGAATTTCATGGGCGTTCGATTGACCTGCTGCTGACATGCGGCCTGTGGCTCGCCGCGGCGCGCATCGACGCGCGATCCACGGCGGGCGGAGGCGGAGGCTCGCAGGGTGTCGTCGCGCCCACGGGCTTCTGATCGCGGTCTGTCGTCGGACACGGACACCCACCCTTCGGACCAGGGGAGATGTTGTGTCCTGATGGCTCCATGTCTCACACCGTCTTCGCGTGAAGAAATCCTGTGTCGTCGAGCTCCGGGAAGCTCGGTTTCATGGGCCTTGAAAAGATCCAGTGATCCGGCGGCAAATCATGCCTGTCAGGGTGTTTCGTATCTGGACATGCCAGCGGTCAGGTGACACCGTGTCGTGAGCGAATCGAAGGGAGGCGCTGCGCTGCGTGGGATCGCGCTGTGCGCTACTCCGCCCCCTGAACAACGCTGTACTGGGGTGGCCCGTCGAGGTGTCGTGTGCCCCGGCGTACGTGCTGGCGCGAGCCGCGACGCAGGGGCGGGCCGAGCTCGGACGGGCCCAGAGAACCAAGGAGCATGCATATGAGCGCTTTGCACAGGACGCTTGTCCTCGCCTTCATCGCTGGCTGTTCTGCCGTCGGCTGCCTCGCCTCGACCGAGGTCGGCGAGGAGCCGTCGGCGGAGCTGTCGGAGGACCAGTCCTCGCCGCTCGCGGGGGCGGTCTGCGATACCGCGTCGGAGGGCTCGGATGTGGAGCTCTCCTGTCCTGCCGGCGAGGTCATCACGGCGATCCAGTTCGCGAGCTATGGCAGGCCGCGCGGCGTCTGCGGCGGCTACTCGGCTACCACGTGCAACGCGCCGACGTCGAAGGCCGTCGTGGAGCGCGCGTGCCTCGGAAAGGCGAGCTGCACCGTGCGGGCGAGCAACGCGACCTTCTCCGGTGATCCGTGCAGGAGGACCGCGAAGCGGCTCTACGTGCAGGCGGCGTGCGGCCCCGCGACGCCGGGCAGCGGCGCGAGCGGCTCGACGAGCGGCACGGGCGGCGCGGGCGGCGAGGGAGGCGCGGGCGGCTCGACGAGCAGCACCGGAGGCGCGGGCGGCTCGACGAGCAGCACCGGAGGCGCGGGCGGCTCGACGGGCGGTGAGGTCTGCGGCAATGGGGTTTGCGGCGCGGGCGAAGACTGCTCGAGCTGCTCGAGCGACTGCGGCGCATGCCAGATGTGCAGCGGCGCCGGGCCCAGCACGACTCCGCTCGACACCGAGGAGCAGGCGTTCCTCACCATCATCAACCAGTATCGCGCGCAGAACGGCCTCGGGGCGCTCTCGGCCTGCACCTCGATGAACCGCGCTGCACAGGGGCACAGCGAGGACATGCGCGATCAGAACTATTTCTCGCACACGAGCCTCGACGGCCGGTCGCCCTGGACCCGCATGTGCAACGCCTGTTACGAGCTCGGCTGCGGGGGCACCGCCATGGCCGAGAACATCGCCGCTGGCTACTCGGCAGCGCAGGCGACGTTCACCCAGTGGAAGAACTCGGACGGCCACAACAAGAACATGCTCGGCTCCGCCTTCAAGGTCATCGGCATCGGGCGGGCGACCGGAGGCGGGACGTACGGGTCCTACTGGACCACGGTGTTCGGCGGCAGCTCCGAGGCGAGCTGCAATTAGGCCAGGCACCCGCGGCGGCGGCCGCCTGCTCGCAGCAGCCTGCCACGCGTGAGGCGTTCTGCCATGGCGGAGCGGCGCGACCCGGGAGCCGAGATGGCCCGGGCCGCGCCGCGCTCTGCAGCAGGAGAGCAGCGGCCGAGTGGCGGCCCGGTGATTGCTTCAGACCGGGACGGTGGAACAGCAGACCTCCGCGAAAACACATGTCATCTATCTTCTCGGTCCATACCGAATTCCCGGCTTCCACGGGGAGCGCAACGTGCGTGTCTACCTGCCCGACGAGGGGGCGCGTGAGGGGCGGCCATCGCCTGTGCTCTTCCTGTTCGATGGGCAGAACGTCTTTCACGACGACCCCTCCTACAGCGGAGGGTGGCACCTTCACGAGGCCGTCCACGATCTCGCCAATCGAGGTCTCGAAGCGCCGGTCCTGGTGGGGCTCGATCACGGCGGGCCCGAGCGGTTGACGGAGCTGTCGCCGTTCCCGGGCGACGGAAGCGAAGGGAAGCTCGACGATGTTCTGGGCTGGCTCACCTCCGAGATCGTGCCGGCCGTACAGGAGCGCTTCGCGGTGAGGCGCGACCCGGAGAGCACGGCGATCGGCGGCTCATCCATGGGGGGCCTCGCGGCGCTCTACGCTCATCGGCGTTGCCCCGAGGTGTTCGGGGCCGCGCTCTGCATGTCGCCATCGCTCTGGTTCGCCGAGCGCAAGATCTTCGACGTCCTCGCGTCTCTGGCCGTCCCCGCGAGCTCGAGGCTGTACGTCGACGCCGGCGCTCAGGAGGACGGGGGCTCGGTGCTGCGCGACGCCGCGCGGCTGGTGGAGCAACTTCGCCAGCAGGGCTACAGGGAGGACAACCTGCTGTTCTGCCTGGACGAGGACGGGACCCACTCCGAGGACGCGTGGCGCCGGCGCGCCCCGGGGGCGTTGCAGTTCCTGTTCACCGGGGCCGCCAGGGAGCAGCAGGGCGGCGCCGGAGCGCCGGAGGGGTCGCAGCAGGCCGCGTGATCTCCTGCGTTTCGGCGCTCGTCGCGCCGGCGGCCCAGGCCCGACCGTCCCCTACCGCCGCCCCTTGCTCCGCTTGCGCGTCCCCTGGACGATGCGCGCCGCGTAGCGCGGTATCGGGGCGGTCGCGCCGAGCGCCGCCGACAGGCGGTCGACCTCCGCATCCGAGAACGACGTCTTCCGGAGCGCGGCGATCGCGTCCGCCACGACGTCGCGCGACTCGGGGCGCTCCGCCCGGGTCTTCTCCTCGAGCCAGCGCACGACCTCGGGGAAGCGGCCGGCGAGGGCCGCGATCTGCGCGGGCATCCCCTGCCGGAGGACGCGCAGGCCCTGCAGCCGCTCGTCCGCGCGCGGGGAGCGATCCGACAGCACGAACGCCTCCTCGAGGCGCTCGACCACCACCGCGCCCGCCGAGAGCCTGGCGAGCAGCGTGCGCTCGGCGAGCGCCTCGAGCGCGACGTACGCCTGCAGGTAGCCGTCGGTCCAGGACGAGAGCTCGCCGACCACCGCGTCGCCGCGCGCCGCGATGACCGCGCGGAGCGCCGCCACCACCCCGTCGCGCACGACGCGCCGCGGGTCCTCGGCGAGCTCCTCGAGCGCCTCGAGCGGATCGAGCCCGCCCTTCCCGCGGCGCGCGCCGCCCGCGCGCGGCGCCTGCCCAGCTCCGCCCGCCGGCGCCGCGCCCTGCACCGCGAGCGACGCGAGCGCCTGCGCCGCCACGATGAGCGCGTACTCCTCGGTGGTCGCGCAGAGCGCCCGCACGAGCCGCTCGGCCGGCGCGCCGCGGTCCGCGATCGCCGCGCCGACCGCCCGCGCGAGATCCAGGTTCACGCGCGGCAAGGGGGCGTTCGGCCCGAGGTCGGGGCCGGGGGCGCGCACCCCGCCGCGCCGGGCGGGCAGCCCGGAGCTGCGATCGAGCAGCGCGAGCAGCTCGGCCGGATCGCCGAGCTGCACGGCGCGCTCGATCGCCGCGTCGATCTTCGGGTTGCGCAGCGCGCCCGGGGGAGTCGCCCCGCGGCGCATATCCGAGGTGTCAGCCATTCAGAACCCCAGGGAAAGACCGACCTCCGGGGAGAGGACGGTGGTCACGGCAGGAAAGGTGAGGCTCGCGCGGAGCGCGAGGTTCAGCGAGAGGGCCTCGATCGGCGCATAGGCAACGCCCGCGCCGACCGACGCGAACCCCTGGCCCGCTTGCCGGGTCGCGGTGAGCGTCTGTCGCCGAGCCTCGACTCTGCCGCTCGCTCCCGGCCTCGTGCAAGGGCTCGTGGTGTCCGGGTCGGCCCCGCAAGCGGTCGCGTCCTCGAGGACCTCCACGTCGACCTCGGTGTCGACCTGCGCGACCCCGGCCGCGGCGAGCACGAACGGGCGCGCGCCGAGCTGCTCGAAGGGCCGCGCGCCCAGGAAGTACTGCGCGCGCGCCTCGAGGTGCAGCGGCAGGAACGAGGCGCCGCCCTCCGTCGTGCCGCCGGCCGCGAAGCCGACGCGGCCGCCGACCGTGAGGTTGTCGAGGACCAGCCGATCGTAGGCGATCGTCACCCGCAACGTCGCGAGCGCGAAGCCGAGGTTCACGTCGTTCGCGACGTCCGGCGTCGGCGTGCCGTCGTACCGGGTCCCATCGCCGCGCAGGCACACGAAATGGTCGCTGCGCTGCGACGCGACGGTGCACACGTCCCGGCCGGAGAGCAGCGCGACGTCGGGTGAGAAGGTGAGGGCCACCCAGCTCCTCCGGACATCCGGCGCAGCCTCCGCTGCGGCTCGCGTGACGCACGCGCCGCCGACACAGGCGAGCCCGCTGTCGCACTGCCGGTCGTCGAGGCACTGCCGCGGGCGCTCCTGCTCCGGGGCCGCGCATTCCGCCGGCGGAGCGTGGCCGGGCCAGCGGGGCGGCGCCGAGGTGATGCTCTCCCTGATCTGCGTGACCAGCGGGGCGTCGCGCGTGCCCGCGCTCGCGAGGATCGCGCCGTCCTCGTCGACGGCCGCGACGTGATAGAGGAGCTTCCCCGTCCTTCCCACCGCGGCGCAGGGCACGTTGATGCCGAACCCCTGGCCGCGCAGCTTCTTCATGACGAGAGATCGGACCTCGCGCTCCCCGGGCGCCAGGTACCAGACGGTCACCTGCTTCACGCTGGGCAGCAGCTCGGCGGAGACCTCGCCATACAGCGGGACGGGCGTGCGGACGCGCTGCTCGGGCATCGGCGCGATCTGGAGCTGCGCTTCCGCCGCTCCGGCCGCCGCGGGCGCTCCGCCCGTCCCGGCCGCCGCGGGCGCCCCGGTCGCCCCGGCGCCGGTGGCCGCGCGCGCCTGCTCGAACGCGGAGGAGACCTCCGCGGTCGTCAGATCCGGGTCCAGATTCGCCGAGGGATCGACGCGGAGCGCGTCCGCGAAGGCGCCCCGCGCGTCCTCCAGCCCCTTTCTGCTCTGAGCGAGCACGGTGCCCAGCGCGACCAGCAGCCTCGCCTTGACCGCGGGCGAGCAGCCCGACTCGCCGCAGGCGTCCAGCGCGGCCCGGAGCTTGCGCTCCGCGTCGGCGAACCGCGTCTCGAGGTAGTCGGTCCCCATCGCCTCCTTCAGGGCCGCCTCCGCCTGCGCGTTCCGCGGCGGAGCCTGCGCGGCCGCGGCGCCCGCAGCGAGCCACCCGGCGAGGCCCCCCGCGATCGCGAGGGACGCGCGCGGCGCGCAGGAAACAGGGCCGTTGCGTGCGGACATCGGCGCGCAACGTAGCCCACCGGTGTGTCCGAGAGCGCCAGAAAAGCTTGGGAACGGGAACCCCGCTCACCCGATCCTGGAACACGCCACGCGCAGGAGGGACAAATAATCCACAGGTTGTTCCCAGGTTGTGGAAACCCCGTGGGACCCTGGCAACTCCGCGGAGCTGCCCGTCCTGCGCCGATCGCGGGGCGGCAGCCCCTCCAAGCCCCGGCGCCAGCCGAAGCCAGCCCGGGCATGGACGCGCCGCCCACACCGATGCAACTGATTTTTCTGCGATTTCTGGCGCTCCGTGACCCGGCGCGCCTCCCAACTTCCGGGCGCTAAACTCCCTCCTTCGGAACCAATCTGCAACCCAAAAATCACGTTCCCGAGCCCGGTTTGACAGTCCACATGCTTGTCCACAGATTGGCCACCTGATGGCCCCAGACGGCGCGCAGGTTTCGTGTCGGATGCGGGGCGCCGGGCGAGTTCTCGCTTGTCTTTCGCGTGGCGATCGACATGCGATTGACAAGCTCGCGATGACCTGGGTGGAGGAGGCAGCGGGCGCCGGGGCTCGGCCGGAGCGCCCGGCGAGCGTCCATCCGGCGGACGTGTGGGCGCCGGGGCTCGGCCGGCCGGAGCGCCCGGCGAGCGGTCCATCCGGAGGCCGTCCGGGCGAGGCGGCCGGCTCGGCTCGCTGCGCGCGGCGTCGCTGGGCCGCGCGGCGCCGCGCCCGGCGTGCTAGCGGGTGCGCATGCGCGTTCCGGAGATCCCCGAAGAGATGGCGTCGCCCCTGCGCGCCGGCGACCCGCCGGCGCAGGTCGCAGGGCGCCCGCTGATCCGGAAGAGCGCGCGTGTCCCACGCTGGCGCGCGCGGCTCGCCGACCACGACGCGGCCTCGCTCGCTGAGCTGCTCCGCCGGGCCGGCGGCACGGCGTCGGCGGCGCGCTCGGTCGCCGGCAAGGTGGTGCGCCACGCCTTCGGCGCCGAGCCGGGCGCGCCGGCGCCTGCGCCGGCCTGGGACGCGCGCGCGCTCGCCGCCCTGGGCGTGGGGGCCTGGGCGCACGAGGCGCTGCTCGCGCTCGATCCGGCGCCGTCGCTCGAGATCGCCGAGCGGGCGCCGGCGCCGGACGACACGCTCCGGCTCGTCCTGCGCGCGCACGACGGCGCGCTCATCGAGTCGGTGCTCATCCCCGGGCCCGCCCGCACCACGCTCTGCGTCTCGAGCCAGGTCGGCTGCGCCCGGGCCTGCTCGTTCTGCGAGACGGGGCGCCTCGGGCTCGAGCGCCAGCTCGCCGCCGGCGAGATCGTCGATCAGGTCCGGATCGCCCGGGCGCTCGCGGCCGAGCGCGGCGGCGCGCCCCTCAGGAACCTCGTCTTCATGGGGATGGGCGAGCCGTTCGATAACCTCGGCGAGGTGCTGAAGGCCATCCGGCTGCTCACCGACCCGCGGGCCTTCCGGTTCGCGCCGTCGCACGTCACCGTCAGCACCGTCGGGGTGGCGGACAAGATCGAGCCGTTCTTCCGCGAGGCGCGGGCGGAGCTCGCCGTCAGCCTCAACGCCCCGGACGACGCCCGCAGGCAGGCGATCATGCCCGTGAACGCGCGCTTCTCGATGGCGGCGCTGAAGGAGGCGATCGCGCGGGCGTTGCCGCAGGGGCGGCGCGTGCTCTTCGAGTACGTGCTCTTCGATCAAGTCAACGACGCCCCGGAGGACGCGGATCTGCTCGCGGCCTACGTCGCCGGGCTCCGGTGCAGGGTGAACGTCATCCCCTGCAACCCCGGCCCGGATCCGGCGCTGCGCCCGCCGTCGCCCGCGCGGCTCGACGCCTTCGTGGCGCGGCTGTCCGGCCACGGCGTGACGACGCTTGTGCGACGGCCGCGGGGGCGCGACGTGGGCGGCGCCTGCGGTCAGCTCGCGGGGATGGCCCGCGTCAGGCAGCCAGAGCCAGCGTGAGGGCGGCGCCGCGGGCGAGCGGGGCCCCGACGCGGAGCGCCCCGTGGCCCGCCGCGAACGTGCGGGCGATCTTCCCCGAACGCTGGTTCATCCGGGCGAGCACCGCGCGCTTGCCCGTCTCGCCGGTGTGCCCGAGCGTCGCGAGCATGGAGAGCAGGTCGGTCCAGACCCGGTCGCGCCAGCACTTCAGCAGGTACATCACGACGCTCGAGACGGCGCGCTCCACGTCCCCGCTGAAGGTCGCGATCCGGGCGAGCGGGCAGCCATAACGAACGCGCAGGATCGCGAAGATCTCCGGCATCGCCGCCGCGAGAATTTCATTCACAAGGTCGTGGTCGTGACGGTAGCGGTCGAGAAGCCGGGCGTCCTGCGCCGCGCCGTGCTGGACGATGTTCCGGTAGAGCCCGAGGGCCAGGTCGTAGTTGATGTGCGCGTTGATGCCGAGCAGCCCGTGCACCGCCGCCGCCGCCCCGCCCGCGCTGGCGCACTGGAACGCGACGTCCCACGCCTCGACGCCCGTCGACCGCCCGTCCAGCGACGCCGCGAGGGCCGTCAGGTAGTACTCGCAGAAGATCCCCGCCAGGCGCGAGATCCACGCCGGCTCGAGGAACCGGCTGTCCGAGCCATCGATCGCCTCTTTCACGCGGCGCGTGATCACGGCGTAGACGTCGGGGAAAACGGCCCGCGGGTCGTTCCTCTCGCGCAGCCGCGCGGCGACCGTCTCCAGCGCGATCAGCGCCTCGGAGACGTTCGCCGGCGTCATCGTCACGCCCTGCAGGACGGGATGACGCGCGGTGGACGCCGCGGGACGGGACGCAGCCAATGACCGCGTCTGCTTGCTCCTCATCGCCAGGGGTTGATCCGAAGTAAGGGTCTTCATGGCTGCGCTGAGCGAGCGAATTCAAGGATCGTGCCCGTATGTCCGGTCCGCAGTCGTACACAGCCACAGGATGTACGAGCGCACGCAGCGCGGAGCTCGAGCGCGCGATCGGCGCCTGCATGCTCGTTCGCCTGGTCTCCCTTCATGTCGGATTTCCGGCGAATACAGCGGAGCGCGCTCGCCCGCCGGTCTGGGGCGAGCGGGTGAGGTCTCGGTGGCGCCACGCGGCTACCAGCGGCGGGAACGTCGAGCGGCGGACCCGTCAGCGTCGTGTCCGGACGCGGTGACAGCGCAGGCCGGCGCACCAAAGTGCCCCATGAGGCAGATTGTTACGCGCAGACGGATCTCCTCCAGGCAAAACAAGGGATCCCCCGACGCCGCACACACCTTGGTGACCTCGGTGCGGTGGTGTGTGCTGGAGCGCGCGGGCGTTTTCGGGTTTCGGCCAGCCGGGTGATGCGCCGTATCCTGGCGCGGAGCGCTCCGCGCCTGCGCGCAGCCATCAGCCATCAGCCATCAGCCATCGTTGCCCGCCTGGCGGCCGCGACGGCGGTTGCGCTCCTCCGCGGCTGCCCCTGTCGAGCACCATGAGCTTCCTCAAGATCGTCTGTTCCGAGCCCAGAAACGACCTCTCCTCCTTCCTCCAGTCGCTGCCGATCGAGCCCGCAAAGCCGGCCATCGCGCTCGTGATGGGCACCGCGGATCTCGCCTATCCGCTCGTGGCCGCGCGGACCTTCCTCGCGTCGGCGAGGGAGGTGGGCGCGTCGCACCTCCTCTGGGTGGCGCCCTACTTCCCTCCCTCGAGCCGGGTGGGGCAGCAGATCCGCGACGCTGAGGCGTCCGTGCGCGCCTCCGGCCAGTCGGTGACCACGGTCTGGCACGGACCGCTGCTGAGCGCGCTCAACCTGTGGCGCGAGGACATCCGGCTCCGTCGCACGCTGCCGCTGCCGCTGGGCGGCGGCGCGTTGCCCTGGGTGGCGCCCGCGGACGTGGCCCGCAGGGCGATCCGCGCGCTCGAGCAGCCCGGCGCGCCGGCGCCCGTCGTCTGCGGCCCCGCCGCGTGCTCCGGCGCCGAGGTGGCGGCCGCGCTCTCGCGCGGCCTCCGCGCCGGCCTGACGAGCGAGCGCTTCGCCTGGCGCCGGTTCGAGGAGATCGATCGCGACCACAACCGCAAGCTCAGCGAGGATGAGCTCCTGCCGTACCTCACCGGCCTCGGGATGGGGGCCGACGAGGCGAAGGCGCTGCTCCTGGCCGCGGACACGACCGGGGACGGGACCGTCGACTTCGAGGAGTTCACCGCCGGGCTGCGGGGGCGGCTCGACAACCTGGTCCAGCAGCTGCTGCGCGAGGACTCGTTCGAGCTCCGGTACGTGGACACGCCGGCCGATCACGCCGTGGCGGCGCTCGTCCAGGCGGGCCTGCGGAAGGCGGCGGCCGAGGCGCTGATCGAGGGCTGGGCGAGCCTGGCCAGGGAGGGGATCCCCGCGGACGTCCGCGGGTCCGACGAGGCCTGGCTCGAGCTGCCGCCCGCGAGCGTCGACGCCTGGGCCGAGCGGCACGCGCTCGATTTCGTCAACGTCCATCTGCTGCCCGGGCAGGGGCTGCTCTCCCGGCGCGAGGGGGTCGTCGAGAGCGGCGCCGCGATGGGCGCGCTGGCGGGCAAGGAGGCCGCGATCTCGAAGATCGTGGACGGCGCCGGCCGCGTCCTGTCGCTCTCGCGCGCGCTCGACGGGAGCGGCGTCTCGGCGCGGTGGCTCGACGCGCCCACGGAGAGCCTCCGGTGGGTGCCGTGCGGGGATCGCGACAAGCGCCGCGCGCTGCTCCTGTCGAGCGGGCAGCTCACGGGGCTGCACGTCGAGGGGGAATGGAACGACCTCCCCTCGGCGATGCGGCTGCTCATGGCGCGCGGCCCGCTGCCCGGCTGGCAGCTCACGACGTTCCGGGAGCTCGGCGAGCTGAAGATCGATCAACCCGCGGCGCTGTTCGAGCCGAACGAGATCGTGTGCAACTGCGCCGGGGTCAAGCGCGGGCAGATCACGAGCCTCATCGAGGCCGGGTGCGCGACGCCCGCCGAGCTGTCGGAGCGGACGCGGGCGGGCCAGATCTGCGGCGGCTGCGCCCCGGCGGTCGCCGAGATGTTCGGCGGATCGAGCCTCCAGCAGGCCGAGGTGAAGGCCGCGCGGGAGCTCTCCCCCGGGATCTTCCAGATCACGCTCTCGCCGGTCGGCGGCGCGCCGGCGGCGTCGGTGCCCGGGCAGCACGTGCTCGTGCAGGGCTACCTCGATCGGCGCTGGGTGGCGCGCGCGTACACGCTCTCGGCGCCGGCGCGCCCCGGCGGCGACTACGAGATCACGGTGAAGCGCGAGGAGCTCGGGGTGTTCTCGCGGTGGCTGTGCGAGCGCGCCGCGGCCTCGCTGCTGCGCGCGTCGGCGCCGAAGGGCAGCTTCGTCCTTCCGGCGCCGCCCGTGGAGCGGGTGGTGTTCCTCGCGGGCGGCATCGGCGTCACGCCCGCGATGGCGATGCTGCGGGCGCTCGACGGCAGGGCCGGCCGCCCCGACGCGCGGGCCTTCCTCCTCGACTGGTCGGCGTCGCGCGCCGCGGATTTCGCCTATTTCGAGGAGGATCTGCGCGCGATCGCCGGCCGTACGCCCGGCGTCGCGTTCCGCTTGCGCGCGACGAAGGCGGAGGGGCGGCTGTCCAGGGAGCAGGTGGCCGAGCTGTATCCTTACCGGCCGGGATCGCGGGCGCTCGTGTGTGGTCCCGATGCCTTCATGCGCGACGCGCAGGAGCACCTGCGCGCGGTGGGCTGGCCGCCGGACGCCATCCAGCGGGAGCTGTTCAGCTCGAACGTCGACACCGCCGGCGAGGTCCGCCCGACGCCGCTCCGGCGCGCCGGCGCGGCGCGGGCGGCGCCGGCGGCTGGCGGCGTGTGTCCGGTCGAGCACGGGTCGTTTCACGTGACCCCCACCGCGCCCGAGGCGGTGCCGACCGAGGCCGAGGCGTTCCTGCGCCAGTGCTACGCGGAGCTCGGGGTGCCCTCGGCGGCGGACGAGCGCTGGCAGGAGGTGCGGGCGAGCCTGGAGAAGCACGGGACGTACACGCACCTGCCCGACGAGCTCGCCTATGGCGCCCGGCTCGCGTGGCGCAACAGCTCGCGCTGCATCGGGCGCTTCTTCTGGTCGACGCTCCACGTGCGCGACCTTCGCCACCTGAAGACGGAGGAGGAGATCTTCCAGGCGCTGGTGGAGCACCTCGATCTGGCGACCAACGGGGGCGACGTCCGGGCGACCATGACGGTGTTCAGGCCGGGTGAGCCGCGGATCCGCATCTGGAACGGCCAGCTGGTGCGCTATGCGGGCTACCGGCTCCCGGAGGGCGGCGTCCTCGGCGATCCGGGCAACGTGGAGCTGACGGACCAGGCGCTCGCGCTGGGCTGGCCGGGCGGGGAGCGGACGCGCTTCGATCTGCTGCCGCTGATCATCCAGATCGGCGACGGCCGGCCGAAGTGGTTCGAGCTGCCGCGGGAGAAGGTGCTCGAGGTGCCGATCGAGCACCCGAGGTATGCGTGGTTCGCCGAGCTCGGGCTGAAGTGGCACGCGCTGCCGGCGGTCTCCAACCTGGCCCTCGATCTCGGCGGGATCCAGTACACGGCGGCGCCGTTCAACGGCTTTTACATGGGCACCGAGATCGGCGCGCGCAACCTGAGCGACGTGACGCGGTACGACCAGCTGCCGCTCATCGCGGATCGCCTCGGGCTGGACCGGACGCGCAGCGACACGCTGTGGCAGGACGCCGCGCTGGTCGAGCTGAACGTCGCGGTGCTGCACTCGTTCCGGCAGGCCAAGGTGCGGATGATGGACCACCACACGCTCTCGGAGTACTTCAAGAAGTTCGAGCAGCAGGAGCGGCAGTGCGAGCGCCCGGTGTATGCGGACTGGACGTGGATCGTCCCGCCGATGTCGGCGTCGACCATGGCGGTGTTCCACACCAACATGGAGAACAAGATCCTGAAGCCGAACTACCTGTATCAGGACGATCCGTGGAAGGAGCGGAAGGGGTAGCGCCGAAGGCGCATCCACGAGCGGACGCCGGGACCTGGTCTGGTACCCGCCGTACCTCGTGGCCGTCGAGGAAGGGGGGAGCCCGGCGGGGGCCCCGCTTCCTCGTCGCTGAGGGAGCCCACCTCGCGGAGGGCGCCCTGCGCGGCCGCGGCGCGCGTCAGCGGCGACCGGAGCAGCGGAGCCGGCCGTTGTCGTTCTCGATGTCTCCTCTGCACCTCCTCCAGTCCACCATCCGTGTATCGTGGAAGTTGCCCCTCCGATCCTCGCAGCGGGCGAACAGCGTGCCTCGCTCCGTCCGGACGTTCCTGCACGTCTGGAGGTAGGAGCCGCGCGGCGGACGACCCCTGTCCTGGGCTTGCGCCACATCGCTGCTGGACAGCACGGCGGACAGCGAGAGCGCGCCGAGGATCAGCGCGCCGAGCGTATTCTTCATGGTTCTCCCCTTGGCGCACCGCTCCGCAGAGCGGTGCAGTTGACGATGTCCTGGGGCGGGCGCTCCAGAGGCGCAATCCTGCTGGAACCGGGGCCTTGAGCCGGAGCGTGGGCCATCGAGCCGCAGAGACACGGCAGGCGCGGAGAGGAGTGGAGGCCGGAGCGCTGGTCTTCTGCGCTCTTGAAGCCGTGGTTCTCCGTGTCTCCGTGGAGCGAACTCTCTGCATCTTCCAGGGCGCGTCGGCCTGTTCGTGCTCTGGCGTGTGGGCGGCGCGTCCATCGCGCAGGGATGTGATATGTGGAGATGGATAGACGGGGCAGGGAATGACGACATCGCGCAGATCCTGGTCAGAGCCTGGCCTCCGCTCGCAGCTCATGGCGCTCATGGACACGGTGTTCCCCGGCCTGGCGCAGGTCATCGATCGGGCGCGCGCGCTCGGCGCCGCCTGGGAGGACGTGACCACGCCGTTCGTCGCCTCGGCCGAGGGCGCGCCCGTGAGCCAGGTCAGCGTGCTGTGCCTCGCCATGGTGCTGGACGGGAGGCCGACGGACGTGGGCTGCATCCACGCGGTCTGCACGCCCCCGGCGCACCGCCGGCGGGGGCACTATGCGTCCGCCATGCGGGCTGCGCTCGCGTTCTGTGACGAGCGGTATCCGGCGGCGCTGCTCTGCACGGCGCAGCCGGAGCTCTACGAGCCGTTCGGCTTCCGGGTCGTCGACGAGCACAAGGTGGTCGCCGGGGCCGGGCCGCGGCTGGATCGGCGGCCGATGCGGCCTTTCCGGCTCGCCGACGAGGAGGATCGCGCGATCTTCCAGCGGCTCGCGTCGCGCCGCGCGCCTGCCTCGCCGAGGCTGGGGGTCACCGGTCCGGCCGCGGTGTTCGTGGTCAACGAGCTGGATCGGCCGCTGTTCTATGCCGAGGATCTCGATGCCATCGTCTCCCTGGAGATCGCCGGCGACGTCCTGTGCCTTTACGATGTCGTGGCCCAGGAGCTGCCGCCGCTCGACGAGATCCTCCGCCGGCTGCCGGCGCCGGTGCGGCGCGTGGAGCTCTTCGCGTGCCCGGATGCGCTCGGCATGGTGGGGACGGCGGAGCCGCACGTCTTCGTGGACGGGGACGACGCCGTGGGCGGCGCGGGGGCGGTGCGGCTGATGGTGCGCGGGCCCTTTCCGGAAGGGCCGCTGATGCTGCCGCGGCCGTTCCGGTGCTGAGGAGCGCCCGCGGCGGCGCTCAGCGCAGGGCCTGCTCTGCGCTGGACGCCGCGAGCGCCTGACCGAGCCACCTCTCCAAGGTCGCGAGGTCGGTGCACGCCTCGATGCGCGCCGCATCCTCCGGGGTGAGCGCGAGCTGCCGGTGCGCGAGCACGCGGCGCAGGGCCGCGCGCGCCTCGTCGAGGCGACCCTCGAGGCGACCCTCGAGGCGGCCTTCGTCGACCAGACGCTGCTTCATCTTGGGATTGGCCGTGAGCAGGACTTCCAGGATGCGGTCCTGGCGCGCGTCGATCTCGGGATCGCCGGTCCTGGCGAACCGCCACAGGAGCTCCTCACGGGCCGTCGTCGACATGGGCAGGTACTGTAGCATGGACAGCACCCATTCAAGCGGCCGGCGCGGCGCCACCCAGCGGGCGAACTCGTCGAGCGGCTGCCCCGAACGGGCGACAAGGAACGGCACCAGCTCGTCGCGCAGCGGGAGCTCGTTCGCCGCCACCCACACGAAGCAACGCCCCAGCGGCTCCACCGCGTAGCAGCCAGGAGCGAAGCGAACCGGATGGCGCGCCTGCCTCAGCCACTCCGGAACGTGCGGCGCCGCCAACCAGAGCGGCGTCTCGCCCGGCCAGGACGGCGCGCTCTCCTCGACCCGTTGCACCTGCCTGGCCTGCCGGCGAAGCAGGGCCCGCTCCACCGCGCTCATGTCCAGATGGTCCCCCGCGAGCTTCAGCTCCACCACGATCTCTTCGTACATCTGAGCGGCCGGCCACGGAGCCGGCAGATGCGCAAGGATGCCGGGGCGGTGAATCACGAGCAGCCCGTCGGCCTGCACCTTCTCCAGCCTGATCTCGGGTGGATCCCGCCACATTACCGCACCGGCCGTGACCCGCTCTGTCTCTTCGGCAAACGTCCGCTTCGCGAACAGGTCCGGCTGACCCATGGTGTTGCGGGAGGTAGCAGACAGGGAGCGCTGCAGCCAACGTCACGTGCAGGCGGCAACCTCACGGATCACCCTCCGAGCACGACCACCGCAATGCCGCCGCTTGAAGCACGATGAAAGGTGCAATCCTCGAACTAAAACCGAGCTGTCTCCGTAAGTACCTGGCAGGTACGTTGCAGCCGGGATCTCGCCGTCAATGGCCTCGCGGATGCGCTGAGAGCATGTTATGCAGGAGGGCGTGCGGGTCTTCTTCACGGTCGCGATGTCCGTCACGTCGGCTGCCGTCGGCTTGAGCAGCGTCGGTTGCGCGGACGAACACGTCCCTGCGTCAGGAAGCCAATCCGGCGGCGGTGGGGTGGGCGGCAACGGTCTCGGCGGCAACGGCCCTGGCGGCAACGGCCTCGGTGGCAACGGCCTCGGTGGCAACGGCCCCGGCGGCGGCGCGGAGGTGTCGTCCGCCTCCAGCAGCGCAGAGGCGTCCAGCTCGGTCGGCGCCGGGGGAGGGGAGGAGGGGCAGCTCGACAGGTTCGGGATAGCGATGCTGCGGCCCACGCTGCCTTCGGGCAAAGCGTGGTTCTCGACCTGGGACAACGGCGTCGCGCGCACGTTTTCGGGGATCGATCCGGCCGACGCCTGGTTCGACGCCGACCACGGCGATGCGTCCTATGACACCGACGGCCAGGGCATTCTCAAGATCAGCGGCCGCGTCCCACGGATGTACGTGCACGACCCTGCGCTCGCCGACCCGTGGGGCGACGTCGAGGTGACGATGTATTTCCTGCGGGCCGCCGACGACGGGACACCTTATGGCGGCCTCGTCGCCATGACGCGCACCAACCACGGCACGATCGGCGACGAGGACGTCAACAAATGCGACACGCGCGGGATCGCCGCCCGCATGCGCTACGACGGCAAGATCGATTTCGAGAAGGAGACGAATCACCCCGCCTCCTCGGCCATCCTCGGCAAGACGTACTGGGAAGGCGGCATGCCGGAGCAGGTATGGATCGGGTACAAGCAGCTCGTCTACGACCTGCCGAACGGCGATGTGAAGCAGGAGCTCTGGATCGACGAGACCGACGGCGCGAGCGGAGGCACCTGGGTGAAGATCCACGAGCACGTCGACAAGGGGACCGACTTCGGTGTGGGAGGCGAGCCCTGTCGGCCGGGCATCGATCCCGCAATGAAGCTCACGCGGGAGCCGTCCCGGGAGGGCTCGGAGACCGGCAAGCCCAACATCAGCGTCTATTTCCGGAGCGACGGGGTGGGCTCCGACGGGCTCCTGTACAAGAAGGGCAGCGTCCGCGAGATCGTGCCCTGACGGCGCCCGCGCACGAGCGGACGAGGGAGAGCATGTACGACCGGTTCCTGCGGGAGCGCCGCGGTGGCTAGGATATGCTCGGCGGCGGATGCCCAGCTCGTCGCCGAATCCCACCGGAACCCCGCTCGGGCAGGGCGCCCGCCTCGGTCCCTTCCGGCTCGTCCGGCAGCTCGGCAGCGGCGGGTTCGCGCCGGTCTGGCTCGCCGAGGAGATCTACGAAGGCAGGAAGCTCCGCGACGTCGCCATCAAGCTCTTCTTCGTACCCGAGCAGCTCGCGGGCTCCCCCGACGCGACGGCCGCGTGGCGAGACACGATTCTCGACGAGGCGCAGGCGCTCTGCCGGGTCGAGCACCCGAACGTCGTGCGGTTCTATTCGTTCCAGCGCGACGACGCCCTCGGCGTTGTCGGCCTGGTGATGGAGTATGTGGCCGGCACGAGCCTCGATGCGCTCTCTCGCGAGGCAGGCCGCCTCCCCGAGCGCGCCGTCCTCGAAGCGGCGTCCGCCGTCGCCTGGGCGCTCTCCGCGGTGCACGCCGCCGGGCTCGTCCATCGGGACGTCAAGCCCGCCAACGTCGTCCGCGGGTCGGGCGTCTACAAGCTGATCGATTTCGGGATCTCCGGGGGAAACGCGCGGAGCTGGGTCGATCGGGGGCTCGCCGCCCCCGCCGGGCCGCCGCCCACCGTGGCGGTCGACGGATACTCCGGCACGGTGCTGGCCGAGGAGCCTGCGGGCGCGACCATGACGTTGAGCGTGCCCGCGGTCGCCGGCCCCGTCCGGGAGCTGGGCTCCGTGCTCGCGGGCACACCCGGCTACATCGCTCCAGAGTGTGCCGTCGGCCAGTCCGCCACGCCCGCCAGCGATCTCTACGCGCTCGGCGTCCTGATCTTCCGCCTGAGGACCGGCAGCCTCCCCGCCGAGCTCGAGCAGCGCAGCGGGGAGCCCGCGCACTGGCTCCTCGTGCCGCGGCGACCGGCTCCCCCGCTCGAGGCGCTCGTGCCCGATCCGACGACGGCGACCGGCCTCCTCTCTGGCCTTACAGCGACGCTGGTCGCTCTGGATCCTCAGAGCCGTCCCCGGCACGCCGATCAGGTCGCGCGCGAGCTCGATCGCATCCTCGCCGCGCTCGATCCCGAGCATGCCCCGCCAGGGAGCAAGGAAGGGTCGCGGCCGCCACTTCGCGGGTCCGACCGCTCCGCGCGGCCCTCGCCGGAGGATCGCCCCGCGCGGCCGCCGCCCGAGGACCGCCCCGCGCGGCCGCCTCCTGACGGCCGGCCACCGCTCCTCGGGCGGCGAGCCGAGCTCGACGCGATCGCGCGCGCTGCGCAGGCCGCGCAGGAGGGCCGCGTGCGCGGGATCGTGGTGGGCGGCCACCAGGGGATCGGGCGCAGCCGGCTCCTCGACGCCGCGGTCGAGCGCACCGGATGGGATCTGCGCCACGTCGTCCGGCTCCGGTGCCTGCCCGAGCGACGGAGCCCGTTCTACCCGCTGCGCCGCGCCGCCGAGGAGCTCGGCGAGAGCGACCTCCCCGAGCTCCGCGCGCTCCCCGCGGCGCTGGAGCGGGCGCTGTCTCCGGCGCTGCTCCCCTCCGCGGACGAGGTCGCGCACACGGTCGAGTCCATCGAGGACGCGCTGCTGCGCGCGAGCGCCCGCGAGCCGCTGCTGCTCCTCGTCGACGATCTGCAGTGGGCCGACGCGGCGACGCTGGAGCTGATCAAGCTGCTCCTGCGGCGCGCCGCCGCGGAGGCGCAGGGCCGGCTGCTCGTGGTGGCGGCCGCGCGCAGCGAGCCGAGCCGGCCGGCGCCCCTGCGCGCCCTGCTGGGCGAGGTGCGGGCGCGGGTGTGTCCCGGGGTGACCTACCTCGGCCTCGCGCCGCTCGACCCTGAGGCCGCCGCCGAGCTCGCGCAGGCGGTGGGCCGCGGCCTGCATCCAGAGGCCACGCAGGGCGGGGCCGCGGCGCTCGTTGCCCCGTTCGCCCCGCTCGCGCCCGCGCTGGAGCGGGCCGTGGTCGCGACGTCCGGAGGCGTGCCCTTCTACATCGTGCACGCGATCATGGCGTGGCACGAGAGCGGCGCCCTGGCGCTCCGCGACGGGACCCTCTGCGCCGCCGACGACCGGGCCCTGCGGGGAGAGGTCCCCGGCGTGGCCGATCTGCTCGAGGCCCGGGTGGCCTCGTTCGCCGACGACAGCGCCGCCGAGCGCAGCGCCCTGCGGACCCTCGCCGCGGTGGCGCTCTGCGGCGGCGGGCTCGGCGTCGACGTGCTCCTGCGCGTCGTGGGGGACGACGAGCGCGCCGAGGCGGCGCTCGAGGCGCTCGGCGGGTCGGGCGTCCTGACGGCCTCCGGCGACGCGCAGGAGTACAGCTTCCCGCAGGAGATGCTGCGGCAGGCGGCGCTCCACCTGACGCAGCGGCGGCCGTGGTTCCAGCGGCTGCACCGGGCGCTGCTCGACGCGCTCGCGGAGGGCGCGCAGGGGCGCGTGGACGCGGGGCTGCTCGGCGCGGGCTACGAGCGGCTCGGCGCGGTGGCCGAGGCGCGCCGCTGGCTCGGCCGCGCGATGGCCGAGGCGGCCGCCGCGGGGCTCTTCGAGGAGGCGGCGGCGTTCGCGGATCGGCTGGCCGCGCTCGCGGCGGATCCCGAGGCGCGCGCCGGCCTCGAGATCGACGCGGTCCGGGCGCTCATCCAGGGGCGGAAGCTCGAGGAGGCGAGCCGGCGGCTCGCGCGCCTCTCGGAGCACGCCGTCGTGGCGCGCGGCGGGCCGCTCGACGTGCGCCGGCGCATCCACCGGCTCGAGGTGGCGCGCGGGCTCAGCGAGGCGGGGGCCGACGATCCGGGGCTGCTCGCCGACGCGGACGCGCTCGGCGAGGCCGCGCTCCGCTGCGAGGCGCGGATGGCGCTCGCCGGGGTGGCCGCCGGGGATCGCGCGATGGAGCTCGCGGGCGAGGCGGTGGAGCTCGCGGCGGGCGCGGGACCCGCGGCCGAGCTCGCGGCCCGCGTGCTCCGGTGCGAGCTGAACTACGCGCAGAACCGCCGCGATCACGAGCTGCTGGAGCGCGATCTCCAGCGCGCGCTCGCCATCGCGGCGCCGCTGGCCTCGGCGTGGCACAGGGTCCACATCGGCGGCGATCTCGCGGTGCTCGAGGCCGAGCTCGGGCGGACCGGCGTGGCGATCGACCGGCTGCGCAGGCTCGTCGCCGAGGCCGAGCAGCAGGGGATGCGGGGCCAGCTCCGGCTGCTCCTGCAGAACCTCTCGGCCTTCCTGATGCGCGAGGGGCGCGCCGCCGAGGCGGCGGAGGTCGCGCGGCGGACCGCGGAGCTCGCGGCGCAGGACGGCGACCCCGCGCTCCGCGCGGCGGCGCTCTCGCTCCTGGCGGCGGCGCTCACGCGGGCGGGCCGGCCCGCCGCCGCGCTGGAGAGCGCAGATCAGGCCGAGCAGCTCCAGCGGGCGCGGGGGGACCGATACCACGCGCTGACGCTGCTCCGGCGCGCCGAGATTCACTGGGAGCTGGAGCGGGTGGGGGAGGCCCTCGAGGACGCGGTGGAGGCCCGGCGCGTGGCCGAGGAGCACGGCGACGACAGCATCGCCGCCGGCGCGCGCCTGTGGGCGGCGCTGCGCCGCGCGCAGCTCGGCAAGATCGAGGCGGAGCGCCGGCGGCTCGTCGGGGAGGTGCGCGCGTCGAGCCCGCGCGTCATCGGCCTCCTGCGGGGCCTGCTGCCGGAGATGGCGGCGTGGCTCGACGAGGGGGTGATCTAGCGCTTTGCACAATCCGCCCATCCAGCGGATCGCGCCCAGGTCGCTCGAGCTGGCGCGAGACCGGGAAGCACAGGATCGGCTGTGGCGCGAGAGCGCGGCCATGGCGGGCATCGAGTGAAAACTGCCTGTTGCCGAGGCGATCCGCGCTCCTGGAGGCGAACCGAGCGCGGCTGCTCATGAAGGAGCGCAGGATGATCCGTCGCGAACACGAGTGTCGAGGAGGTCGCTGACGCCATGGGGATGTGCCGGCTTGCTTCAACCGTCGCGCTTTGCGTCACCGCGGCGCTCACCGGCTGCTTCGGGGCGCCGGGCTATAGCGGTCCGCGAACGGGGCATTTCGACGGTCACGAGTTCCACAACGATCCCAGGGTGTCGCAGCCAGGCGTGGGGGACGTCTTCCGCTGGATGTCCTCGAGCGAGGAGGTTCGCTGGTGTGAGGCGCCCCCGGTCGTGCCCACCCAGCCGCCCGCCCGGGTCGACGAGGGCATCCGTGTCACCTTCGTCAACCATGCGACGGTCCTCGTGCAGATGGACGGCATCTCGGTCCTCACCGATCCGGTCTGGTCGGAGCGCGTCGGCCCCGCCTCGTTCGTCGGCCAATCGCGCCAGGCCGCCCCTGGGGTCCGCTTCGACGATCTTCCGAGGATCGACGCCGTGGTGCTCAGCCACTCGCACTACGACCATTGCGACGTCGCGACGTTGGACGCGCTCGAGGAGCGGTTCGGCATGCCCGTCTTCGCCGGCCTCGGCTCTGCGGCCATGCTCGCAGCGCACGACGTCGGCGGCGGCGAGGACCTCGACTGGTGGCAATCGGCGCCCGTGGGCGAGAGCGGCGTGACCGTGACCATGACGCCGGCGCGCCACGGGTCGCAGCGTGGCCTCGGCGACCGAAATGTCGTGCTCTGGGGCGGCTTCGTGCTGAAGGGCCCGTCCGGGTCGGTGTTCTTCGCGGGCGACACCGCGTTCGCCCCGCACTTCGCCGAGATCAGGCGAAGACTCGGCGCCCCCACGGTCGCGCTCCTTCCGATCGGCGCCTACCGGCCGCGCTGGTTCATGCAGAACGTCCACCTGGATCCGGCCGACGCCGTGCGCGCCCACCAGGCGCTCCGCGCGGAGCGCTCGGTCGGCATCCACTGGGGGACATTCGATCTCTCCGACGAGGGTAGGTTCCAGCCCGCGGGGGAGCTGATGATGGCGCTGCGGAGAGCGCGCGTGCCGGAGGCGAACTTTGTCGCGGCAGAGAATGGCGAGAGCTTTCTGTTCGGCATCGCAGGGCCGAATTAGACGGAGTGCATCTTTGAACGCTTGGTCTCCGGCTCGCTGCTCACGCGCGCCGCTGTGGCCTCGTTGCAAGCATTCGGCAGCTTCCAGCGACTGGTCCTGAAAAGTTACTTCCCCGCCAGGGCGCGGTCGATGGCGGCGCGCAGCACGCCGATGGGCTGCGCCCCCATGACGCGGCGGCCATTCACGAACAGCGTCGGAGTGCCTCTGATCGCGAGCCGGTCGCCCTCCTCGAAGTCGGCGGCCACCTGGGCCTCCAGCGCGGGGGACTCCATGTCCCGCGCGAACCGCGCCACGTCCAGCCCGAGATCCGCCGCGCGCTCCTCCAGGCCCGCCTCGTCGAGCGCGCCCTGCGCCTTGTCGAACAGCGCCGCCTGGTACTCCCAGAACCTGCCCTGCGCGTGCGCCGCCAGGGACGCCCGCGCCGCGACGCGCGCCTGCTTGTGGATGGGCAGGGGACGGTGCTTGAAGGTGAGGCGGAGCTTGCCGGGGTACTCGTGCTCGACCTGGTCGAGCACGCCCGCGAACTTGCTGGAGAACGGGCACTGGAAATCGGAGAAGACCACCAGCGTCACCGGCGCATTGGCCGGGCCGCGGGTCGGCGCATTGCGGATGTCGACCTGCTCGACCTCCTCGCCGATCCTGTGCTCCGGCCCGTGATCTCCGGCCCCGTCGCACGAGCCGCAGTCGCCGCCCGGCTCGGGATTGCAGGCCCCCCCGGGCCCGTGGATCGCGGGCACCTCCGCCGCATTTGCCGTCGCGGGCTTCTGGGCCGCCGCATTTGCAGTCGCGGGCTTCTGGGCCGCGGCGCGGGGCGCGGCGGCCGGCGGCGCGACCTCCTCGATCGGGGCCGTGCCGTCCGGCGCATTGCTGCACGCGGCGGTGAGCACGAGGGCGAGGGCTGTGGCGGCAGCGCGGAGAGGGCAGGCGAGCGGGGAGCGGGTCGAAGGGCGCATGGTCTGTTCCTCCTCGGCCCGCGGCGCGCGGCATTCGCGTCGCCATGGTGGCGTCGCCGTTTCGTCGGGCCTCACTCCCCCTGTGGCCGCTACGGCTCGGGAGTTACACACGACATATCAGCGCACGCCATTTCGTCGTCGCAGGCCTGCCCGGCGCTCGGGCTGTCACCGCGCGGGCGCTCGGACGGATCGACGTCGTGCCCCCCGGGCGTGTCATCGCAGACCTCCCCGCAGGCCGCGCCGTGCTCTTCCTCGAAGACGATCTCCGGCGGGGCAGGCGGCGCGCTCGGGGCGATGCTCGGCGCGGCCGCGCGCGACTCCGGCGCGAGCGGCGTCGCGGCGTCGCGCGGCAGCCCGAGCAGCGCGGCCCCGAGCGCCAGCGCGACGGCGGCCGCGGCGCGCGGGAGCCACCTCTTCAGGGGGCTCGGCGCGCCCATGGCGTGCGCTCGGCTGTCCCGCCTCCCCGAGGGCCCCGCCGCGCGCCGGCGCGCTGGCGCCGGGGCTGCTGCGTGGTCGACCGCCGGCGCGGCCGCGCGCGCGGGCGCGGCCTCCTCGGCGCGGGCCTCGCGCCCCTCGTCGAGCATGCGCATCAGGACGGATTCGAAGGGCGGCGGCTCCGGGATCTCCGCCGCGCGGGCCGCGAACAGCGCCTGCTCGCGGCGCACCCACGCGAGCTCCTCGGCGCACGCGCTGCAGCCGGCGAGGTGCGCCTCCACCTCGGCCGCCTCCGCCGCCGAAAGCTCGCCGAGCGCGTAGGCCTCCACCGCCTCGGGACGGCACCCGCTCATCGCCCACCTCCGTCGTACCGCACGAGCTCCGCGCGCAGCTCCTGCCGCGCGCGGTGGATCTCCACCTTCACCTTGGGCAGGCTCCACTCCATGAGCCGCGCGATCTCCTCGTAGCTGAGGCCGTGATCCAGCCGGAGCAAGAGCGCCGCGCGCCGGTCCTCGCCGAGCTGATCCAGCGCCCCGGCCAGCACCGTGAGCGCCTCGCGCCCCATCAGCTCGTCCTCCGGCGTGCGCGGCGCCCCCGGCGCCCGCGCCGCGCACGCGGCCGGGCGCTCCTCCCAGGCGTCGAGCGGCCCGTCGTCGAGCACCTGCCGCCGCCGCCGCCGCGCCCTCCGGTGCTCCAGCGACACGTGCCGGGCGATGCCGAACAGCCACGGCGCGGGCCGCTCTGGCGTCTCCAGCGTGTGCAGCCGGCGCATGGCCCGCACGAACGTCTCCTGCGTCGCGTCGGCCGCCGCCGCCGTGTCCCCGAGCAGATCGCAGAGGAAGCGGTGGATGGCCCGCGCGTGCGCCGCGTACAGCGCCTCGAGCGCGCGCCTCCGCGCGGCGGGCTCCGCCCCCTCCACCGGCGTGCTCACCGGATCCTCCCCCTCCTGGACCGCGAGCGCCGGGGCCGCCATCCAGACCTCCGAGAGCGATGCCACGAGCCCCATGTGGCCGGACCCGCCCCGGAGTTACAGAAAAAATCGGAAGCCTCCCCGGCTGCGGTCTGGCGGTGAGCGTCCGCCGGAGCTGGAATCTCCTGCTGGCACGCAGCGTCTGCCAGGGCGCGAGCACTCCGCCTCGCCGCGTGACGCGCCGATGCTACTTACGGATGCCACGGATCTTCTCTCACGAAATCGACATCCACCGGCCGGAAGCCCTGGTAGCCTCCCACGCGCTGCTCGTCCTGCAGCGACCTCGAGGCGCTCGCGCAGCGAAGGTCGTCGCTCGGGCGCGCCTTTCCTCTTGACCCTGCACGGGCTCCTCGCGCGCACGCGCGCGCCACAGATCGCCCCGCCGGGCCAAGAAACCGGACGACGTCCACGGGCCGGCGCTGGTAGCCTCCCGGTCATGCCGATCGAGCCGCCCGACCCGCTGAACCTCGCCCGCTTCTTCCAGCACTTCCTCGTCTTCATCGGCCTCGGGACCGCCGTGCTCCCCCGAGCCCTCCAGCGGCCGCGCCGGCGCCACCGGAAGCCGTAGGAGGCGCGAGCTCGCCCCGGACACCTCCCGTGCTCCTGCACCGGAGGAGCGCGGTTTTTGGCCCGAAACGAAGCCCCGCGTACCGTCGGTGGGGTGATCCCCTCGCTGTACGGGCTCGCCGTCTTGTCGGCGGCCCTGGCCTTGGTCGTCGCGCGGTATCGCCCCGAGCACCGCCCCATCACATGGCTCCTCGGATACGGGGTTGTCTCCGACGTCGTGCGCCGGGTCATTCGGCTCTACGTCTTGCAGCCAGTGCGGGCCGAGCTCGGGGGAGCCCCATTCACGGGTTGGGTTCGCGTCGCCGGGCACGTCGAGAGCGCCTTGTTCGTCGGCTGGATGGCCGGGGTGGCGGCGCTCGCGGTGTGGATCTTCGGCCGGCGGCGCCCGTGGGGTGTGCTCGCGGTGTACGTCGTGGCGGTCGCGGGCCTCGCTGCCGGATACCCCACCTTCCGAGGTGAGCTCCTCGGCAAGGCCTACCTCGCCTTGCAGCTCGCGGCGCTTTGCACGTCCGTCGGCTGTCTGCTGCTGTGGTTCGCCGGGAGGGAGCGGGCGAAGGTTCACCACGTCGCGACAGGCCTGATCATCATCACCGAGATGTCGATGCTCGCGGGCCCCTACCGCTTCGGCGTCTTCACTGCTTGGGATCTCGCGCAGTCGATGCTGATCGCGCTGTACGTCACGATCGTTCCTGTTCAGGGGGTAGCGGCATGGCGACGGACGCAGTAGCGTTTACCCTCGCTCAGCTCGTCGTTTTCCTTCTCGCAATCGTCGTTCACAACCGGCGCTTTGCACCAAGGCGCCTCACGTCTGCCGAGCTTGTCGCGCAAGCTGGCGTCGTCAGCGCCCTCGTCGCGCGCTACCTCCGAGGTCGCCGGGCGACACGCGAGGATGTCAAAGACCTCGCGCAAGACGTGCTCCTCGCCGCGTGGGAGGCCAGCGAAGAGGGCCGCTTCCGCCCCGACCCGGACGTACAGCCCGCAGAAGCGCTTCGTGTCTGGATACGGGCGCTGGCCTATCATCGCGTCCGCCATCACCTCGAAAGTGCCCGGGTGCAACGCGAGGAGATCGTCGCGACCCCGCCCCACGCCGAGCACGAGGCACCGACGCCTGATCAGGCCATCGAGCGCGAGGAGCGGCGTCTTGCCCTCCTCGAGGCGCTGCACCAGCTACCCGTGCACGAGGGCGACGTGATCATTGCCCACGACATCTTCGAGATGTCGATCGAGGACGTGGCCGAGCAGCAAGACGCGCCGGTCAGCACGGCTTACAGGTGGCGCTCCCGCGGGATCGATGCGCTGATCAGGGCGCTGCGGCCGCGGCGAGGGTGAGCGACGGGCGCACCTGGACGCCTTGCCCCGCCGCCCGCTCACGGGCAGGCTTCCGTCATGGGTCAGCCCGCCGAGAAGCCGCGCCGCGCGACGTACGCCGACCTCGAGGCCGTCCCGCCGAACAAGGTCGCAGAGCTCATCCGGGGCGTGCTCCACGTCATGCCCCGGCCGGCGCCGCGGCATGCACAGGCAGAGACAGAGCTGGCGACCGAGCTCGTCGGCGCGTTCGGGCGCGGGCGCGGGGGCCCTGGCGGCTGGCGCATCCTGGTAGAGCCCGAGCTGCACTTCGCCGACCCGCACGCGCCTGGTGAGATCGACGCGCTCGTGCCGGACATCGCCGGCTGGCGCCGCGAGCGCATGCCCGAGCTGCCCGAGACGGCGTACTTCGCGCTCGCCCCGGACTGGATCTGCGAGGTCCTGAGCGCCTCGACCGAGGACGTCGACCGCGACGAGAAGATGCCGATCTACGCGCGCGAGGGTGTGCGGCACGCGTGGCTGGTCGACCCGATCCAGCGGACGCTGGAGGTGTACGTGCTCGGCGCGGATCGCCGCTTTGGACCTGCGGTGGTCCACCGCGACGCCGCCCGCGTTCGCGTCGAGCCATTCGACGCCGTCGAGCTCGATCTCTCGGTGCTCTGGGCGAGCTAAGGGAGCCCCTCGTCCGTCACGGAGCTGGGAATCCATCGCCCGGCGGATGGTTGATGCGGCATGAACCGCAGGCTCCCGTGCGCTGGCGTTGCCGGCCCCTCTGGTGCAGGATACGCCCATGGGCAAGCCCGCGCTCGACCTCTCCAAGCTCACCGCAGACGAGAAGCTGGCTCTGATCGATGACCTCTGGCGAAGCCTTTCTTCGGAGGACCTGTCTCTGAGCTCCGAGCTCCGCGATGAGCTTGACCGCCGACTCGATCGCCTCGATCTCGAAGGCCCCATCGGTGTCCCCTGGGAGGACGTCCGTGCCGAGATGACCACCGACGAGCCGTGAGCCGCGTTGTCTTCCTCGCCGAAGCTCGCGCCGAAGCCCTCGAGACCTTCCGCTGGTACGAGGAGCAGCGGTCTGGGCTCGGCGCCGTCTTCCGGCGAGAGCTGGATGACGCCATCCAACGCATTTGGAGCGCACCGCTCTCGTACCCGCCGCTGTACCGAGACCTCCGGCGCGTACTCGTCGAGCGTTTCCCGTACGCGGTCTTCTACCGGATCCTGCCCGCCGCCATCGTGGTTGTTGGAGTGATTCACGGCCGCCGACATCCTCGCGAGTGGAAGCGCCGAGCGTGATCGAATTCCGGAATGGCAACCACCCATCCAATGAAATAGCGTTCTGTGCTCCACGGGGGCGCGTTCTGGAGGGGGGCGCGCGGCGGTTCTTCGCGCGGGAGGCGCAGGGGCGGGCGCGCGTCAGCCGCCCGACTCGATCCAGCAGCCGTTCGCCTGCCCTCCCCACGCGCCCGAGAGGTGGAACTTGTCCGGCGGGTAGATGCCACCCGGGGGGCGCCCCGCGACGGTGATGCGGCGTTCGTGGTCATAACAAGACGAGCCGCTCAAATAAAGATAGCGATCCTTGCCGCCGTTGATCGTCGTATTGAGCGTGACCTGCGTTCCACTCACGGTCTGCCAGCTTCCGCCGACGCGCCTTTCCATCTTCACCGTCAGGTCGTCGTTGCCGTCGCCCTGGCTGACGAAGCACGCCCCGGCGACGATGCGCGAGTATTTGCCCAGGTAGCCGCTCGCCGTCCAGCTCGGCAACGACGTGGTCATGCTCGGGAGGTGCTCGGGATCGTCCACGCCGCCGAACGAGAGCGCCTCATTGTCGAAGTAGCTCTGCCACGACGCCGCTGCGCAGCTCCCGGCGGTCACCTCCGGACCCGCGTCGTAGACGACGGAGAGCATCCGTGTCCCGCCGGCGATCGAGACGTGCTGTTCGAAGAGCCGCGGCGCGACGTCGGCCGAGGCGTCGGCGCTCAGCAGGTACTCGAGCGGCGTGATCTCGGTCCCGTCTTCGTGGACGAGCGGCATGAGCTTGTCGTCCTCGGGCGAAGAGACGACCAGGACGCCGATCCGGGGCGCAGCGCTGCTCGGATCCTCGTCGATCAGCGATACCGTCCCGACACGCGGCACCACGAATCGATTCAGCACCTTGCCCTCGATCCTCTCGACGGCCCGAGCGGGCGGGTCGCCGGCGCTCTCCTGGGGCGTTTCCCGCCCGAAACCGTGCGAGGCCTGGCTCGCGGACGCCTCCCCCGAGACCTGCCCCGTATCGCCCGCCTCGACCGCGCAGCCTGCCGCGAGCAGCGTAGCTGCGACGAAAACACCCGGAATGCGCCTAACGTTCGACATACTCGCCTCCATTTCTGGTGAGGTCTCCTGCGCATTTCGAGCAGTGCATTGGCCGTACCTGTGCGCGCACGGCGCGGATCGCCCGGATTTCAGCCCGTCAGGAGCGAGCGACGTGGGCAACGTGGAACAACGTCGTGACGCTGTCACGCAGGCGCGACGCCGGGTGTCATGCCCGTGCGACAGGGGGCCCCCCTGCGGCGCTCGCCGCCGTCGCGGTCCACGCGGACGGCCCGGAGCTCCGGCTCGACGTCGTGATGTCGCTCTTCGTGTCCGGCGTCGATCCGGCCGCCTGCAGGAGCTCGCCGCGTTCGGTGAAGAGCGCGGAGGGCCCGAGGGCCGGTGCTCTCAGCTGAACGTCTTGCTTGTGGCGACGAGAAGGACCGCACCGACTGCGCGCCGCATCAGATTCGCGCTAAGCGGAGCCCCCCCAGGACGAAGTGGGTCAGCGGAGCGAGGGGGCGGCCTGGGCGGGCCACGTCACCCGACGTTGACGATCGGCCAGTAGAGCTGCTTGAGCGGGACGAGGGCACGCGTTTGCGGGTCGAGCTTCTCGTAGAAGTCGACGAGGATCTGCCGCAGCTTCGGGAGATTGATGAGCGTGACGGCGACCGAAGCACGCTCGGCCTCGTACATCGCGTCCTTCGAGAAGCCGCCCGTGCTCACGTAGAGGCACTTATCTCCGGCCTTCCGGCCGCCCACGAACGCCCGGATCTCCTTCGAGCCGATCGCCTGTGTGCGGTGCTTGACCTCGACGAAGATCCTCGGCTCCTCCAGACCGAGACCATCACGGGATGCGAAGACGTCGACGCCTCGATCGGGCCCGGGCTCCGAGACGGTCGTGCGGTAGCCCATCGCTCGCAGGATGCCCGCCACCAGCTCCTGCATCTCCTTCCAGTCGAGTTTATCGATCTGGTCTTCGATGAACTGGTCGGCCTTCTCGAACGTCTCCGCCGAGAGCATCTCAAGGGCCTCGTCCTCGGTCTCGTTCTCCGAGGGCGTGGGCTTCGCGATCGGCGGCGGTTCGAGCTTGCCGAGCGGCACCGCGCGTTCGAGCAGGTCCTTCGCCGCATCGGCGTTGACCTTGAACACCGTGAGCACGGACCCAAGCGTGTTCTTGGACGCCGTCGACAGCGCGTCCCGCGCGACCTCGTGCGTCCAGTCGACGCGGCGGTAGTGCCGCTCGGCCGCGTTGTTCGAGTTCCACTGGTAGTCAGACTTCACCTTCCCGAGGACGTATCGGCGCCGGTCGCGGTCGCCGGTGACTACGTCGTCGCCGACCTTGATCTCGGAGATGAAGCGCAGGATCTGGCTCGCCCAGGACTCTCGGCTGCCCTCCTTCTCGTCCGGGTAGACCTTCGCGAAGCGGCCGCGAAGGTCGTCCTTGGTCACCTCTGCGGGGATCTGGCCCAGGTCCCGATCGTCAGCGAAGGCGGCCACGCCGTCCTTAAGGAACTCGTCCACGTTCTCGCCGCCACGCCCAGCCCGGATCATCCACATGGCCGAGCATCTTACCCGAACCGGCCCGCCCTGTGTCTCAGGGATGTTGCCGCATCCTCAGCCTGGCAGTCACCGCTCGCGCTCACACCGGCGCATCGGCGCGCTCACCACGAGAGGCGCAACGTGACCTCATCCGCATCTGGCTCGTCGAACGACCAGCCCGTCTGGGTCGCGTCGACCTGCTTGCCGGTCACCTGCTCCAGCGCACGGCCGGCGAAACCGACGCACAGCGGTCCGAGGTGCTCGAACCCTGCGACCCCGGTAAAGAGCAGCGTCACCTTGTTCCGCTCGATCTGCGAGCAATCCACCCGCAGCGTCCCGCCGACCATATCCTGCGCCCAGAAGTCGGGAAACTTCCGGAGGAAGAGCCGAGCGCTCATCACCCTGAGAAGCAGCTTCATCAAGGTGTTCGCTTCGTTCTCGAAGACCGTCCGGCCGCACATCACGACGTCCAGGTAGCTCTGCGATGGCTCGTTGTGGACCTGGACGATGCCGCGCAGCACCTCGACGTAGTAGGCGCGAGGGTACCACGCCGTGCTGGACATGGTGGCCAGCGCCCTCCTGAGCTCCTGAGAGAGCGCCTGACGAACCCGGCGGACCCCAGCCTCGTCACACAGCACGTCCGAGTAGGCTGCTGCATTGAGTATCAGAGAGCCACGGGTCATCGGTTCTTGCATACATGCATTCTCGTGGAAGATCTCGCTGACACGGCAGAAGAAGAGATCAAAGGGTCGCTTCCGTCAAGGCGGCTTGAGCGCGCAGGTAAAGGAAGCCGGATCGCATCGCGAGGAAGTGTGGCGCGGCAAACCGAAGCGGCGGGCCCGCGAGCGTCGTGACGCCTCGTTCGTGGGTCGAGAGAGCCGGCCCCGGGCGGCGCAGGGTGAGACAAGGGGCGCATCGGTGAGCTGCCGGCAGACGTCGCCCTCCGGGCGTTGGTCTGGCCCGGGATGTTGTTGCGATGCGCTACGCGGCGTCTCCGAGTCCCTTGCGGCGGAGGACGGTGGTTTTCAACGCTCGGGGCTCCGGGTCGCCTATGGCGCCCTGCGCCCCGAACCCCCACGCTCGGGGCTCCGGGTCGCCTATGGCGCCCTGCGCCCCGAACCCCCACGCTCGGGGCTCCGGGTCGCCTAAGGCGCCCTGCGCCCAGTTCAGGGGCTCGTCGTTGTCTTTTCGAGCTTGTGGATGACACCTCCCCTGTCGAGCTTGTAGCGAGTCTGGAGGTCGAACGTGGCCCGCTCCTTCGAAATCGCGGCGACCTCGCCCGAGTAGTCCATCCCGTCGTCGTCGGTGAGCTCGAACATCCAGTGGCGCTTCGTGCAAAGGTCGGGGATGTACGGGTCGACCTTCGTGAACACGAAGTCTCCGGGGTTCACGTAGGTGTTCTTCAGCTTCTGCAGGGCGCCCCAGTTCGCAGGGTCCGCGACGTCGTTGTCGTACGTCTCCGCCTTCACCTCGTCGATATGGCAAGGGGTCGCCTCGGTGATGCTCTCGACCCCGATGTAGAACGTCGTGCTCTTGTCGTCGGGTGGCTTCGGCGGCTCGACCTTGGCCGCGGTCTGGATCGGCCCGGAGAGGTCCGAGCGCAGGCCCAGCGCCGTGACGAGGCGCACCTCAAAGGTGCCTGTCGGGAGGTCGGGCAACGCCTGGACCACGAAGGTGCCCTTGAGGTTGTCATTGGCGATGGGCAGGTCAATGGTCCTCCCCGCGCCGGACTTCACCACGGTTCCGGCCGAGTCGAGCAGCTCCCATCGCGTGGTGTCCGGCGCGTAGAGATGGGAGGCCAGGATCTCCAGGTAAGCGCCCGGTCGCATCGTGGCGCCGGTCTGGGGCTTCCCGGGTTCCTTCCTTCCAGCGGCGCTCCCGCCGTCCTGGTTCACCCACGAGACCCGCTGGAGGATGGGCGAGTACGCCGGCAGGTCGAGGAACGTCGTGGCCTTTCCGCGGGCCCCGTTGGTCGCGATCAGATCGTAGGGCCCGGGCGGCAGGTTCAATGGCAGGCGCAGCTCGGCGGTGCCGGCGTCGATGAAGCGCAGCACCTCCAGGGAAGTCTCGGGCCCGGGCCTCCCCTGGGGAGCGCAGGAGAACTGGCACTTTCGGAAGTCGCCCGGCGAGCCGAAGAAGCCCTTGGCCCGCACGACGGCGTGGGACGCCCTCTTCTCGACCGGGCGCCGGGCGACCGACTCGAAGCTCAGCGTGCGCAGCAGCAGCTTGATCGGAACCGCGTTGGACGACTCCACCGCTCCGTTGAACACGCTGAGATCATAGTCGCCCGGGGCCAGCCGCTCCTCCGGCGGGATCAGCACCAGACCCTGGTCGGCCTCGACATGGTACATGAGCACGCCGGAGCCCTCGGTCGGGCGGCCGCGCGGCCGGAAGATCGCGGCGATCACCTTCCTGGAGTCGAAGGTCTCGAACGGGATCCGGACCGTGTCACCGTACCAGGCCTCGTTGCCGGCCGCGTGAGGCGGCTCCACGGTAGGTTGCAGGACCCGCGGCGGCAGGCTCTGGAGCGGCCGCTTGCCGAGGTTCTGGTGGAGCAGGATGCCGGCGTTGGTGAGCGTGAGCAGATCGCGAAAGCCGTCGCCGTCGAAGTCGCCCAGCGCCGCGTGCCAGGCGCGGTGTCCGCCGCCGAAGAACGGGGCATTCTCGAGCAGCTTGATGCGGTCGGGATCGAACCGCGGCATGTCGAGCTGGAGCGGCCCCCGCGCGTGCGAGTCGCCGAAGATCGCCAGAATGCGATTGCCCAGGTGATCCGGCGAGTAATCGTCGATGGGGTGGTCACCGGCGCTCGCGTCGAGCTTGTCGGAGAAGACCAGGATGTCGACGAACCCGTCCCCGTCGAGATCGTCCATCAGGAAATGGGCGCCCGAGAAGACCTTGGTGACGGGCCCGCCCCCGTAGCCGATCCACGCCTTGTCGAGGTTCTCGGTGTCGGCGTCGAAGCCCACGGGAAAATCGGCGGGCAGGTACTGCGAACCGCGCAGGACGCGCCCTCCGGAGGACGCCAGCACCGAGCGATCCGGGCCCAGGAGGCCATGGGTGGTCCTGGCGGTGCCGAGAGGAGCGCTGATCTCCTGGAAGGCTCTCTTTCCGTCGCTCTGGACGGCAGTCCCGTCCCACCAGCGCAGGACGCCGTTGAGGGAGACGACGTCGCGCCGGTCGGCGCCGACGAGGACGTTCTGCTTCAAGGTCAGCACCTGGAAGGAAGGGCCCTTGTAATAGCCGCCGCCGTCGTCGGCGTCGCCGTTGCTGAACGAGCCCTCGTCGATCGTCACCGGATCCTGGAAGGTGCCGTCGCCATTTCCGAAAAGGAAGCTGAGCTTGAGGTCGAACCTGTTGCCGGGGAACACCAGCGACACGTGCAGGACGGCCATGTCGAGGTGGCCGCTGCCGCTGAAGTTCCCGAGCGTGATGTACGAGGCGTCGTTCACGCCTTTGGGCCGGACCTCCATGCGGGGCTGGAAGGTGCCGTCGCCGTTGCTCAGATAGACGTCGATGCGGTCGGCGTGGGCGCTCACCACCAGGATGTCGTCGCGGCCGTCGCCGTCGACGTCGCCTACGGCGATGTCGCTGAAATAGAGGTTGTAGAGGCGGTAGTCGTCGTTGATGAATTCGATCTTCGGCATCGCGGCGAACACCGCGTCTCCACCGGCTGGAGGGGTGTTGTTGAGAAAGGGTCGGACAAGATAGCCCTTGAGGTACTTGGTCCCCTCGACCTCGCACCGGCCGCCGGTCTCCCAGTGGAGCACGGCGAAATCGGGCTTCCCGTCCCCCGTGAAGTCGCCCACCACGATCTTCTTCGCCCACGTGGCGTGGCCGAGGCTCCTCGGCTCCGCGAAAATGCGGCCGTCTTTCATGCGATTCCCTCCTTCGCGTCGTGACGTTCGAACAGCTACTACGGAGGGTCGGCGAGCGTGGTTTCACAGATCCGCGCAAGAGCGCGGGGCGGCTCGGCGGGGCCGCTCGCGTCGCGACGCCTCGTTCACGGGTCGAGAGAGCGGTTCGAACGTGGCGAAGGGCGCGCCAAGGGGCGCTTGCTCCGCAGCGCTCTCCGGCGGGGACGTGCGCGGTCGAGCCCGCGCGTCATCGGCCTCCTGCGAGGCCTCCTGCCGGAGATGGCGGCGTGGCTCGACGGGGGGTGATCACTTCACGGCTTGGGGGCCGTCGTGCCCGGGTTGTAGTGCACGATGATGCCGCGGTCCTTGTTGCACTTCTGGACCTTCTCGTCCCACACGCAGCCCTCCGGGCACGGCTGCACGCTGGGATCGCCCGTGGGGCAGACCTCGGCCTCGCCTTCCTTGGCGGCGGGCTGCTCGGGCGCCTGCGCGCCTCCGCAGGCAGAGAGCATCCAGGTCAGGACGGGGAGCACCAGAACGATCGCCGATCGACGCATGCAGACCTCCACGAGCCCGCGATGCGTGGGCTCCGGCGTCGACGTCTACCAATTCCCGGGCCTGCGGGGCCAGCGCTTCCGCGCGGCCAGGACGAGCGCCGCGGCGAGCGCGGCGAGCGCGGGCGGAGCGCCCGGGCCCTCCTCGCCGGCCGCGCAGGCGCACCCGCGCGGGCTCGTGGCCACGCGCGCGAAGGCCGGCGCGACCTGCCTGCCGTCGAGCGCGGCGCCCTCGCCGGAGGTGATGAAGCCGGCCCACGCGTGCGGGTGCGGGCGCTCACGCCGGATCTCGAGCTGCGCCGACCGCAGCGCCTCGCTGCGCCCTCCGCCGCGCGCGAGCGCCGCGTAGTACGACGTCATGAGATCCCGCGTCGCCATGTCGCCGACCTTCCACAGGCTCATCACCTGCGTCTCCGCCCCGGCGAGGAGCAGCGCGCGGCGGAGCCCGTAGACCCCGTCGCCGCGCGGCACCTCGCCGAGGCCGGTCTCGCAGGCCGAGAGCACAACGAGCTGGGTCCCGTGGAGGTCCAGCGAGGAGATCTCGAGCGCCGTCAGGATGCCGTCGTCCTCGTCCGAGCTGCTCCGCCGCGCGTTCGCGCCGGCCAGCGCCAGGCCCGAGCGCAGGAGCGGGTTCTCGCGAAAGGCGGGGCCCTCGATCGCGGCGCCGCGGGTGCCCGGCGGATCGGCCGGGGAGCCCTGGTCCGGGAGGAAGAAGCCGTGCGTCGCGATGTGCAGCACGCGCGGCCGCTGCGCCCGCTTGAGGGCCTCCTCGGTGGCTGACGGGCCTGTCAGGACCGTCGCGCTGGCCAGCGCGCTCCGCACCGCCTCCGCCTCGCGCTCCGTGCCCGGCAGGGGCGGGAAGCGCGCCCCGGCCAGCTCGGCGGAGCGCAGCCCGCGCGTGGCGTCGTCGTCCGGCGCGAGCTCCGACGGGCTGCCGAACGCGGGATCGGCGATGACCAGCACGCCTCCACGCGGCGCTCCGGCCTGCGGCGCCGCGGCGCCCGCGGCGCGCAGCAGATCTCGCCCGCTGGTCAGGTAGGTGAACGAGGCGCGCTCGATGAGATAGCCGCCCTCCTCGTCGACGAGCGCGGCGAACGGCACGAGGTTCAGCGCGCCGTCCGGGCTGAGGAGCAGCCAGCGCGCGGGGCCCAGGGCGCCCCGGATCGGCTGCATCACGAGCGCGTCGAGGCGGCGCGCGCGCTCCCGGGGGTCTCGCTCCGGGTTCGAGAGGTCCCGCGAGAGCTCCGCGGCCGCCGCGTCGATGGCGGCGGCGTCGCCGAGATCCACCCCCGTGACGTCCCCGCGCCGCCCGACGACATACGCCGCGTAGCGAGGCTTGCCCCACGTGGGCCGCACCGGCGGCCCGAACGGGTCGTGGGGCCGGTACTGGACGATCTCGACGAGCGCCGCCCCGTCCGGGATCGCCGCCTGCACGCCCTCGACGGTGATCGGCGGCTCCTTCGCGTCCGCCGGGCGCGCGGCGCGCGTCCGCGCGGCGAGCTGGAACTCGAGCCGCTGGCGCTCGGCCTCGAGCTGCTCCACCTCGCGCTGGTGCTCCTCGGCGGGGAGGTCGATCGGGCCGCGCGTGATCGCGGTGGACAGCTTCGCGTCGAGCTGCGTGAGGGCGCCGAGGAGCGCCCGGCCCTCGGCGTCGAGGCTCCGCCGCAGCGACGCGAAGCTCTCGGCGATGGCGTCGAGCGCGAGCCCCTTGCGCCGGAGGATCGACCGCAGGGCGAGCCGCGCCGCGGCCTGGTCGCGCGGGGCACCCTGGAGGTGCAGCGAGAGGGTCGCGTCGGTGTCGCGCTGGACGAGGCCCATGTACAGGCGCTTCTGCCGCTCGGAGCCCCTCGCCAGGTTGGCCCGGGCGCTCCGGTCCTGGAGGCCGGCGGCCCGCTCGCGCGTCCGCACGGCGACGGCGGTCCGGCCCTGCGCGACGTGCAGGTTCGCGAGGTGCCCCAGCGCGCGGACGATGGCCGGGTGATCCGGCGCGAAGAGCCGCTCGCGGATCACAAGCGCCTGGAGGAGCAGCGCCTCCGCCCCGGGATCGCCTTTGCGGGTGAAGAGCACGCCGAGCTCCTCCAGCAGATCGGCGCGCACCGCGCTCTGCGCCGGGAGCGCGGGATCGAGCCGCGGGCGCAGGTCGAGGAGGCGCCGCTCGGCCTCCTCGACCTGCCCGCGCCGCAAGGAGAGCTGCGCCGCGCGCAGATCCGGGATCGCGTAGGCCCACCCCGAGCCGCCGGTGGCCTCCCTGAGGATCACGCGCATCCTGTCGAGCGCCTCCGCGAAGGAGCGCAGCGCGCGCCGCTCCAGGTACAGCCGCGCGAGCGAATCGACGGCATAGAACTCACCCCAGCCCTGGAGGAGCGGCTGGGCTCGCTTCAGGAGCTCCTCGGCGCTCTGGAGGTCCCCGAGGTCCAGGTAGACGTTGCCGAGCCGGGCATAGAGCATCCCTTCGTCGTTGAAGGAGGGCTGCTCGCGCGTCAGCCCCCGCACCAGCAGCGCCTCGGCGCGCGCGTAGTCGCCGTAGCCGAGGTAGAAATGCGCGAGCTCGCTATCGACCCCGGAGGTGCCCTCCAGCAGCGCGAAGTACCTGTCGGCGAGGGCGGCGCCCTCGGCCAGATCGTCTCTCTCCACGGCCGCTCTCCAGCGCCCGTGGGCCGCGGCGACATCCTCGCTCGCCGGCTCGGCGGGGCTCGGCTGCGCGGCGATCGGCGCGGGCCGGGCCGCCGAGACGAGCGCCGCCACGGCGAGCGAGAGGAGCCGCCCGCGGCGGCGTGCGCCGCGCGACGTCGGCGACCCGGGCGAGGCGCGTTCTGCCGAGCGGCGGGGGCGAGGATCGATGTCGCGGTCGGCGCGCTCGGGGCGGCGGGGTGGCATCGCGGAGCAGCGTAATCTGCCCCTGCGCGCCTCGTCGACCGTTCGGCTAGGCTCGCCGCCCTCGTCTCCCATGCTCCGCTCTCGACTGATGATCCTCGCCGCCGCGGTCCTCTGGTCCACCGGAGGGGCGGCCATCAAGCTGATCTCCCTCGACGGGTGGCAGGTCGCCTCGGCCCGCGCGTTCATCGCGGCGCTCGCGCTGGGCCTGGCCATGCCGGGCGCGCGCCGCCTCCCCTCGTGGCGCACGCTCGGCGTCGCGGCGATCTACGCCGCCGTCATGGTGCTGTTCGTGCAGGCCACCAAGCTGACGACGGCGGCGAACGCGATCTTCCTTCAGTCGACCTCGCCCGTGTACGTCCTCTTGCTCAGCCCCTGGCTGCTGGGCGAGCGGCCCTCGCGCTGCGAGAGGATCGCGGCCCCCATCTTCATCCTGGGACTCGCGCTCTTCTTTCTGGATCAGCTCTCCGCGGGGCAGCTCCTCGGCAACGCCCTGGCGCTCCTCTCCGGGCTCGCGTTCGCGCTGTGCATCATGAGGTTCCGCGCCGCTCCGGACGACAACCCCGCGGTGCTCGTCTGGGGCAACGTCCTCGCGTGGCTCGGCGCGCTGCCGATGGGCCTGGGCGGCGCGGCCCGCCCGGGGCTCGTCGACCTCGGGCTCCTCGTGTTCCTCGGCGCGGTGCAGATCGGCGTGGCGACCGCCCTGTTCAGCCGCGGCATGCGCCACACGCCGGCCGTCGAGGCCTCGCTGCTGGTGCTCCTGGAGCCGGTGCTCAACCCGGTCTGGGCGCTCCTCCTCGTCGGGGAGCGCCCCGGGATCTGGTCGACGGTGGGCGGCGCTGTCCTCCTCGGCGCCACCGCCTGGCGGGTCCTGATGGCAGCGCGCGCCACGCCGCAGCGAGCGCCGGCGCCGAGCAGAGGAGGATGAACGTCGAGGCGTGAACGCCGACGCGTGAACGTCGACGGGAGAGAGGAGGCTCGATCCTGGCTGGATCAGGCCCGCCGCGGGGCGCGGCGAGCCGCTGGGACGGCGTCGCGGCCGCCTCGCGCGGCCGCGGCGCGCCTCACTTCGCCTCGACCTTCACGTTGGCGTTCGCCTTGAAGCTCGCCTTCCCGCCCGCGCCGCCGCCGCTGTCGTCGTCCGCGGGCACGGTCGCCTTCAGCTCGAACGACGGCGGGGTGTTGGGATCGCACTCCGGCGGCGGCCCGAACCCGTCGGCGTTGAACTTCCACGCGAGCGACCCCGAGGCCGACGGATCCTTCCGGATCGCCTTGATCTCCACCTCGTGCTCCCCCGCGCGCGCCGGCGTGCAGTACGAGAGCAGGTAGAAGCGCTTCATGTGCGCCTCGATCTTCGCCGCGATCTTGTCGAACGACTCCTTGACCTTCGCCTGGTCCGCCGCGAGCTCGGTCCCGTCGCGCCCGATCTCGTCGAGGCGCGCCTTCTCGATCTCGGCGCCGACGCCGACGACGAAGATCTGGTAGTTCTCGTAGTCTTCCTTCTTGAGCTCGTTCAGCATGTCCTCGCGGCTCACGCGGTTCGCGCGATCGGTGCCGTCCGAGAAGACGACGAGCGTGCCGAACTTGAGGGGGCGCCGGTCCTTGTCGAGCTGCTTCTTGAGCTCCCGGATGCCCTCCACCACGCCGCCGTGGAGGTTCGTCGACGTGTCCTTCGGCTTGTAGCTCCGGAGCCCCTCGAGCCCGCCCTCGACCGAGCCCTGCGCCTCGGTGAACGGCACCACCGAGTGGATTTTTACCTCGCCGTCGAACGCATAGACGCCGACCTTCTGGCTCTTGCCCACCCGGTCGCTGAACGACTGCGCGGCGTCGACGAGGGCGTCGGCCTGACCCGACTCGGTGATGCTGCCGCTCATGTCGACGAGCAGCATCGTGTACATGACCGCCGCGACCTCGGGGTTCTGGATGGTCTGCTTGCTCTCGAACTTCGAGACGATCTCGCCGTCCTCGTAGATCTCGAAGTCCTCGGCCGTGAGGCCGCCCACCGGCTCGTCCTCGCCGGCATCGACGCTGAAGAACACCCAGACGTTGTTCGGCTTCTTCTGGGCGGAGTTGATCCGGGTCACCCGCAGCCCGCCGCCGCACGCCACGCTCGACAGAGCGAACAGGGCGGCGAGCAGGATCCGGAACGCTGGAGAACAAAGGAGGATTTTCACGCGCGCGATTAGCGCGCATCGGACGCCGCGATGTCAATTCGCTGCCGCAGGCGGCCCCTCTCCCGCGGCCGCCCGGCCGGGCGGGCACGGCCGCGCCGGCGCGGGGAGGGCGGCACACCCCACACCCCGAGGCGCCGGCCGCGCCGCGCGCGGCGGCCCCGCGCGGCCTCGCCCGACGCGCGGCCCGCGCGGTCGCCTCGCCGATCGTGCAGGGAGGCGCTCGCGCTGGTTTACTCCGGGAGGGAGACCGCCGTACATAGCCCCGTGCGCGTCGAAAACCGCGCGCGTCGCCCCCGGGCGCTCAGCGAGTTGGTCTCCCCGGGCCGATTTCCGTTACCCTGTCGCCGCATGGCACGCATCCTGATCGTCGAGGACTCGCCGGCAATGCGAGCGTACATCCGCTCGACGCTGGAGGACCGCGTGCTGGGGCTCGCGGGCGACGTCGACATCGTGGAGGCCGTGAACGGCTTCGACGCGCTCCGGCTCCTGCCGCGCGGCGCGTTCGACCTCGTGATCACCGACATCAACATGCCCGACATCAACGGGCTCGAGGTGATCCGCTTCGTCCGGCAGAGCGACCGCTACCGGCACGTCGCGATCCTCATCATCTCCACGCAGGCGACCGAGCGAGACATCCAGCGCGGGCTCCGCCTCGGCGCCGACCGCTTCCTCCCGAAGCCGTTCACGCCAGAGGCCCTGCGCGACGCGGTGGTCGCGAGCCTCGAGGCGCGGGCCGACGCGCCGCAGGCCGGCGCCTCCCCGTCCGCTGACGGCGCCCACGGCGCCGACGATCGCGCCTCCGCTGCCTCCCCGCGCGCGGAGGAGCCCGCGGCCCGCACGAAGCAGCCCGGCTCCGGCGAGGGAGGCGGCGGCTGATGGTCGACAGCGGCGATCGGGCGCGCGAAGAGTTCTTCTCGGAAGCGCAGGAGATCGTCGAGGGGCTCGGGCGCGACCTCCTCGCGCTCGACGAGGCGGTCCGGACCAACAAGGTCGACCCCGACGTCATCAACGACGTCTTCCGCGCCGTGCACACCCTGAAGGGGCTCGCCGGGCTCTTCGGCGCGACCCGGATGGCCACCCTCTCGCACGAGCTCGAGGAGCTGCTCGACAACCTCCGCCTCGGGCGCATCGAGGTCAGCGCGTCGGTCCTCGACCTCCTGTTCCGCAGCGTCGAGCTCTACGGGCGCATCCTCCAGAACGAGAAGGACGGGCGCGACGCGCCGATGCCCGAGGTCGACGACCTCCTGCGCCAGCTGCACCAGGACGCAGGCCCGAGCGCGGCCGGCCTCCCCGACGACAACTACGATCTCGATCCGGGGCTGCTCTCCGTGCTCACCGAGTACGAGGAGCACCGGCTGCGCACGAACATCGCGAGCGGGATGACCCTGTTCCGGCTCCGCGTGCAGTTCCACCTCGCCACGATCGACCAGGCCCTCGACGACCTGAAGATCACCGCGAAGCCGTACGGCGAGATCATCACCTACCTGCCGACCGGCGCGGGCGCGGACCAGGACTCGATCGAGCTCGACATCCTGATGGCCTCGCGCGCGCCGCTCGAGGAGCTCCAGCGCGCGCTGCACCAGGCCGGCGCCGCCGTCGAGGAGATCCCGCGGCGCAACAACAACGGCCACGGCCGGGTCGCCCCGCCGGGCATGCCGTCGATGTCCGCGGCGCTCCGGGGCGGCGCGCCGACCGGCGTGTCGCGGGCCGTCGACCTGACCGGCTCGATGTCGGCGGCGAGCCCGCCGTCGAGCGCGCGCGGCAACCGCAAGGGGGAGCTCAGCTCCATCCGCTCCGTCGCGCAGACGGTGCGGGTCGACATCCACAAGCTCGACCGGCTGATGAACATCGTCGGCGAGCTCGCCCTCGTCCGCTCCGCGCTCGGCCGCCTCGTCGAGCGGCTCCGCGCGGCGCCCACCGAGCGCGAGCTCTCCCTCGATCTCCACAGGCTGCAGCGCACGTTCGACCGGCACCTCGCCCAGATGCAGGCGGGCATCCTCGAGGTCCGGATGGTCCCGCTCGGGCAGGTCTTCGACAAGCTCGCGCGCGTCGTCCGCCAGATCAGCCGCGACGCCGACAAGCTCGTGAACCTCGTCATCACGGGCGCCGAGACCGAGGTCGACAAGCTCATCGTCGAGGAGCTCAGCGACCCGCTCATGCACATGATGCGCAACGCCATCGACCACGGCATCGAGTCGAAGAGCATGCGCGAGGCGGTGGGCAAGCCGGCGGTCGGCACGATCGCGCTGAACGCCTTCCAGAAGGGCAACCACGTCGTCATCGAGATCGAGGACGACGGCAAGGGCATCGACGTCGACAAGCTGCTCGACGCCGCCCTGCGCCGCGGGGTCATGACCCCGGAAGACGCGCGGACGACGAGCTACCGCGAGGTGCTGAACCTCATCTTCCAGCCGGGCATCTCGACCAAGACCGACGTCAGCGAGATCTCGGGGCGCGGCGTCGGGATGGACGTCGTGAAGACGAACATCAGCAAGCTCGGCGGCGTCATCGACGTGCACAGCGAGCCCGGCATCGGCACCAAGATGACGGTCACGCTGCCGATCACGCTCGCGATCATCAGCGCGCTCATCGTCCGGGTCGCCGACCGGCTGTTCGCGATCCCGCTGACCAACGTGCAGGAGGCGGTCGCGCTCGACGAGGCCACGGTGCGCCAGATCGACGGCCGCGAGATGATCACGCTGCGCAACAGCACGCTCCAGCTCTGCTACCTGGCGCGGCTCTTCGGCCTGAACGAGGAGGAGGAGCTCAGCGCGCGCATCGCCGGCCTGCTCGGCGGCGCGCGCGGCGGATCGGCGGCGCGCGCCGCGGTGGGCGGCGGGCGCCGGGGCGACGGCGGCCGCGCGACGCTCGGGCTCCAGGGGGGCAGCAAGCGCAAGTACATCGTCGTCGCGTCGGTCGGCGCGCGCAGGCTGGGCCTCGTCGTGAGCACGCTCATCGGGCAGCAGGACGTCGTGATCAAGGCGCTCGGCCCGTCGCTCTCCTCGGTGCGCGGCTTCTCCGGCGCCACCGAGCTCGGCGACCAGCGCATCGCGCTCGTCCTCGACGCCCCCGCGCTCATCGAGGAGATCCTCCACGGCGGGGACCGGCAGCGCAGCGATCCGCGGAGCACCCATGGCTAACCTCACCCGAAGGCCCGCCCGGATACCGGTCTCGAAGCGGAACTCGCGCGCGCAGGCGAGCGGCCCGCGGACCGAGTACCTCGCGTTCACGCTCGCGGGCGACACCTACGCCGCGCCCGTCTCGCTCGTGCGCGAGATCCTGAAGCCGCCCCCGCTCACCCCGGTGCCGCGCGCGCCGGACTCGACGATGGGCATCGTCAGCGTGCGCGGGCAGCTCGTCACCGTCATCGATCTGCGGCGGCGGATGCGGCTGCACGAGAGCGCGGCGCAGCGGCGGGCGCGCATCCTGCTCGTCGACGCGGCGAACGGCGAGACGCTCGGCCTCTTCGTCGACGAGGTCCAGCAGGTCTACCGGCTCGCCGACGCCGAGATCGAGCACGCCGCGACGGCGCTCGGGGGGGACGTGGCGGGCTACATCGCCGGCATCGCCCGGCCCATGCACGGGGCGAGCGCGTCGGATGGCACCCAGGGCGAGGCGCAGCCGCGCGTCATCATCCTGCTCGACCTGCAGGCCATACTCGCGTCCTAACGGACGATTCGTCCGCGCCCGGGCGGCTCGTAGAGCCCGGGCGCTCGGAGGCTCAGATGCCGTTGACTGGAGAGCGCAGCCGTCCCGACCCGCAGAAGAGCCTCGTCGGCTTTGTGGTCGGCGACGTCCACTACGCGATCGACATCACGCGGGTCCGCGAAATCGTGAATCCGCTCGAGGTGACCACGCTGCCGCACACGCCCCCCGAGGTCGCCGGCGTCGCGAACCACCGCGGCGAGGTGGTGCCGGTCATCGAGCTCCGCGTGCGCTTCGGGCTGCCTCCGGTCGATCCGACCCGGAGCACCAAGTGGATCCTCGTCGACGTGGGGACGCATACGGTGGGGCTCGTGGTCGACGCGGTGACGGAGGTCTTCGGGACGAGCGGCGATTACCGGCCGACGCCGCCGGTGGGCGGCAGCAGCGATCTGCGCGGCATCACGGGGGTGACGACCCACGACGAGCGGATGATCTTCGTGCTCGACGTCGGGCGCTTCATCGAGCTCGCCCTCGCGCTCGCCGCGTCGGGCGCCCTCCTGGAGGCCCCGTGAGCCGCGCGTTCGACGATCTGGGTCCGTTCGAGGGCCCGCGCGCGGGCGACGCGGGCTCCTGGCCGGCCGAGCCCGAGTCCATCTCGCCCAGCGTGCGGAGCACGCCGATGCCGATCGCCGTCATCGCGGCGGCGCTCTCCGCGGACGACGCCGAGGAGCGCCGCCAGGCGGCCGCGCGGCTCGGCAGGGCCGACGTCGTCGAGGCGTTGCCGCTGCTGCTCCGCGCGCTCGGCGATCCCGACTGGCGCGTCCGCAAGGAGGCGACCTACGCCTGCCACCGGCTGATCCAGGCCGCGCCCGCCTCCGCGCCGGCACAGGCCGCCGAGGGGGAGCGGCCGGCGTCACCCGGCGCCGGCGTGGAAGGCGAGCGGCCGTCGGCCCCGCAGCTCCTCGTCGAGGCGCTCCTCGACGCGCTCCAGAAGAGCGAGGACGTCGGCCTCAGGAACGCGGCCATCGAGGTGCTCGGCTACTGCGGCCGCGACGCCACGCCGGCGCTCGTCGACGCCCTCGGCGCGCTCGCGGGGGACGAGCGCAAGCTCGTCGTCGACGCGCTCGGCCGCACGCGCGACCCGGCGGCGCTCGACCCGCTCTACGCCGCGCTCGCCGAGCAGGACGACAACCTGCGGCAGAGCGCGATCGAGGCGATCGCCGGGATGGGGCTCATCGCGCGCGAGCGGGTGACGGACATCCTGTACGAGCGGCTCTCCGATCGGGATCGCTTCGTGCGGCTGACCTCGCTGAACGGGCTGAACGGGCTCGAGGCGCCGGTGCCGTGGCGGGTGCTCTCGTCGCTCATCGACGACCCGATCCTCCGGCCGGCGGCGCTGGTCGCCGCGGCGCTCGCGGAGAGCCCGGAGGCGCCGCGTGCGCTCTGCGCGGCGCTCGCGACGGCGCGGGGCGGCGCGTTCGCGCAGCTCGTCCGGGCGCTCGCGCGGCTCGCCGAGGGGCCGCTCGCGTCGCACGCGGTGGACGCGCTCCGGGCGGCGCCGCCCGAGGTGGGCGCCCGCCTCGTGCAGGCCGCCTCCGCCGCGCCGGGCTCGGGCGGCGCGGAGCCCCCGTCGTGGCGTGGCGGAGGCGCGGATCCGGTGAGCGGGCGCGCCCAGGCGCTCTTGCTCGCGGCGATGGCGCGCGCCCCGGGCGCGGCCGACGCCGCGGTGCAGGCCATGATCGAGCCCGCGCTCGTCGAGACGGCGCAGCGCGCGCTGGGGCTGCTCGGCGCGGAGGCGCTGCCCGCGGTGCTGTCCTACCTCGAGCGCCACATCGATCCCGACCCGGATCTCTGGGAGGGCGTCGACGACGCGACGGCCGCGCTCCTCGACGGCGCCGTGGCGATCGCGGAGCAGGGCGGGCGCGAGGGCGCGCTCTCGGGCGAGCGGCCTGCGATCGACGCGACGCTCGCCGAGCTGCTCGGCGCGGTGCGGCGGTCGGTCCGGAGCCCCTCGACGCTCGTGGCGACCAGCGCGCTCTACGGGCTCGCGAAGATCGGGGCCGCTGTCGACTTCCCGCTCATCGTGTCGCAGACGCGCGCGATCTCGCTGCCGGTGGCGCGCGCGGCGGAGAGCGCGCTCGCGGGGCTCACGGAGCGCTACCCCGGGACGGCGCGCGAGCTCGCGCGCGGGCTCGCGCTGACGGAGGAGACCCACCTCGCGGCGGCGATCGTGATCGAGGCGCTCGGCGACGCGGAGCCGGAGGAGATCGCGTTCCTCACGAGCGCCGCGTCGGCGGGGGACGTGCGCGCGCGCCGCGCGGCCGTGACCGCGATCGCGGCGGCGGCGGGCGTCTCTGCGCTCGACGTGCTGAGCCTCTCCCTGGCCGACGAGGAGCGCGAGGTCCGGCTCGCCGCGGCGCGCGCGCTGGGCCGGCTGTACGCGTCGCTCCCGGACCGCGCGAGCGACGAGCGGGCGCGCGCGCGCGAGCTGCTCGGGCTGGTGCGCGCGTCGGGGGAGCCCGATCTCATCGCGGCCGCGGCGCAGGGGGGCGCGCCGTTCCGCTCGGATCCTCCCTGGGGCGACGCCGCGGAGCGGCTGAGCGCGCCCGGGGCGATCGACGGCGGTGAGGCCCCGGCGTCCCCCTCGGGGATGACCGGCGGGCCGCCGTCGGGGAAGGTGCTGTGAACCGGCGGCGGGACGACGAGATCCGCCTCTTGCCTGACGAGTTCCAGAGGCTGCGTGACCTGTTCAACAAGCACTGCGGGCTCCAGTTCGGGCCCGAGGCGCGCACGTCGATGGAGCGCCGGCTGCGCGAGCGGGTGGTCGAGCTCGGGCTCTCGTCGTTCGCGCAGTACCACGAGTACCTGCGCTTCCACAGCCGCGGGCGCGCCGAGCTCGACGAGGCGCTCGAGCTCATCACGGTCAACGAGACGTATTTCTTCCGCGAGGACTACCAGCTGCGCGCGCTCATGACCGAGCTCGTGCCCATGATCGTCAAGGCGGGGGGCGCCAGGGGCCGGCTGTCCATCTGGAGCGCGGGCTGCTCGACGGGCGAGGAGGTCTACTCGATCGCGATCGCCGCGCGGGAGTCGGGCGCCGCGGAGCGCCGCGAGGTCCGCATCTTCGGCAGCGACATCTCCCGCCGCTGCGTGATCGCGGCGCGCAGGGGGGTGTACGGCGCCTCGTCGTTCCGCGTGACGCCGCCCGAGCTCAAGCGGCGCTACTTCGTGGAGCGGCCGGACGGGTTCCACGTGGCGGACGAGCTGCGGACGCTCTGCCAGTTCGGCCACCTGAACCTGCTCGACTCGTCGCGCGCGGCGGTGGTCGGGCGCGTGGACGTCATCTTTTGCCGCAACGTCCTCATTTATCTGGACGAGGAGTCGCGGCGCCGCGTGATCGACATCTTCTACGAGCGCCTCTCGTCCGGCGGGTTCCTCCTGCTGGGCCACTCCGAGTCGCTCCTGAACGTCACGACCGCGTTCGAGCTCGTGCACCTTCGGGAGGATCTCGTGTACCGCAAGCCGGCGGCCACGCTGCGTCTGGGGATCCCGGAGATCTCGCCCGAGCGGGGCGGCCCGGAGCGGGGCGGCGGGGAGGAGGGCGGATGAGGCGCCGACGAAGTCGAGGCTGCGCAGGCGACGGTTGGTCCCATGGCGCTCCGGGTGGGGTAGAATGAACCTCCGGCGGAAGGTTTTGCGCTCATGACATTCGCTCCCCTGCGCGTGCTCGTCGTCGACGACTCCGCGTACAACCGGCGCAACATCGCCGAAATATTGAGCGGAAGCGACGAGATCGAGGTCGTGGGCAAGGCCGGTGACGGCGACGACGCGCTCCGTCAAGCCGCGCAGCTCCGGCCGGACGCGATCACGCTGGATCTCGAGATGCCGCGCATGGACGGCTTCACCTTCCTCCGCATCCTGATGGCGAGGCAGCCGACGCCCGTCATCATCGTCTCGAGCTACAGCCACAAGGAGAACGTCTTCAAGGCGCTCGAGCTGGGCGCCGTCGACTTCGTGGCGAAGCCGGACCGGCAGTTCACGGCGGACGCGCAGATCCGGCGGGAGATCATCCAGAAGGTCCTGCTGGTGCGCTACCTCCGCCCCCGGTCTCCGATGCCGGCCGCGCCGGCCCCGGCGCGGCCGGCGCAGCCTGCGTCGCCGCGCGCGGTGCAGGAGTCGTCGCGGCTCGGCGTCTCGCTGCGCCACCTCGTGGCGGTCGGCTCGTCGACGGGCGGGCCCACGGCGCTCCTCGAGATCTTCAACCGGATCCCGGATCGTTTCCCCGGCGCGATCTTCATCGCGCAGCACATGCCGGACAAGTTCACCCGCACGTTCGCGGAGCGGCTCGATCGGAAGGGCGGCCTCCGGGTGGTCGAGGCGCAGAACGGCGAGCAGGTGGTGGCCCGCAAGGCCTATGTGTGCCCGGGTAGGATGTGCATGGAGATCGCGGTGACGCCGGGCAGCGGGGTCGGGTTGAGCGGCGACATCCGGATCCGGGTGGGGGCGCCGGCGCCTGGGGATCGGTACGTACCGAGCGCGGACCGGCTGTTCCGGAGCGTGGCGCAGGTGGGCGGCAGCCGCGCGGTGGGCATCATCTTGACGGGGATGGGCGACGACGGGGTGAACGGCGCGCGGGCGGTCCGCGCGGCCGGGGGCACGGTGGTGGCCGAGAGCGAGGACTCGGCGGTGGTCTACGGCATGCCCGGGGCTGCGGTACGGGCCGGCGTCGTGAACGAGAGCCTGCCCTTCACGGCGATCGGCGATTTCATCGCGCTGCTCTCCTGAGGTGGGCTGGGTTTCAGCGGGCTGCCAAAGTTGACCCCTCGGGCGCATCGTGAGACAGGTCGGTCCCTGACATGCGGATCCGACGCGCCGCACGCAGGCTTGTATGTCTTGGCTGGTTGGCCGCCCTCTCGGGCGTCGCTTTCGACGGCCTTGCGGCGCCTCCTTCGGAGGTAGCGGCGCCTGCGGCCGGTGCGCCGAAGGCGGAGCCGGCGAAGGCCGACGCGAAGAAAGCGGAACCGGCGAAGGCCGATGCGGTGAAAGCTGAGCCCGCGAAGGCTGAGCCGGCGAAGGCGGAGCCTGCGAAGGCCGATGCGGTGAAAGCTGAGCCGGCGAAGGCGGAGCCTGCGAAGGCCGACGCGAAGAAGGACGGGCCGGCCGAGGGCAAGGCGGAGAAGCCGGCGCCGGTCAGGGTGGCGGCCGTGTCGGGCGGGAAGGGCGGCGCGAAGAGCGCGGCCAAGGCGCCGGCGAAGGCCGCCGCGCGATCGAAGCCGTCGAAGAAGGGCGCGGCGAAGAACACGCGCAAGCCCGGGGAGCCGGGCGCGCCGGACGAGGCGGCGCGGCGGGTCATCGCCGGCACAGCGACGCCGGCGGGGGCGAGCACCGGCGAGTCGCCCGAGCTCCGCACGCTGCGCGCGATCGACCTGGCGCTGTTTCCCGGCGCGGCCCCGAGCGCCGGGCCCGCGTGGCCTGTCGACGGCACGCTCCTGCTCGGCGCGGGCGAGCCGCGCCTCGAGGTCTCCGGCCTGCCGCCCGCGGGCTTGCCCGCCCCGCTCGCGGAAGCGGAGGAGACCCGCGACATCTCCTGGCTGCGTCAGCTCGAGCTGCCCGAGATCCCTGTCCGCTGGGACGGCCGGGTGGTGCGCTACCTCGAGTACTACAAGGACGACCCGCGCGGCCGCTCCGCCGTGGTCACGTGGATCAAGAAGAGCGGCCGCTACGGCGCCGCCATCCGCCGCGTCCTCCGCGAGCAGGGGCTGCCGGAGGATCTCCTCTGGCTCTCGCTCGTCGAGAGCGGCTTCGACCCGACCATCCACTCCCCGGCCGGCGCGGCAGGCCTCTGGCAGTTCATGCCGGAGGGCGCGCGCATCTATGGCCTCACCGTCGATCGCTGGGTCGACGAGCGCCTGGATCCAGAGCGATCCACCTTGGCGGCGGCGCGGTACCTCTCGGATCTGCGGCGGCGTTTCGGCGGCTGGGAGCTCGCGTTCGCGGCGTACAACATGGGGTACGGGGGGCTGCTCGCGTCGATCCGGAAGTACAACACGAACGACTTCTGGGAGCTGTCGCGGCTCGAGGCGGGGATGCCGCTCGAGACGGCGCTCTATGTGCCGAAGATCCTCGCGATCGCGATCGTGGCGCGGAACCCGGCGGTGTTCGGCTGCGACGACGTGGAGCTCGATCCGGCGGTGACGTTCGACAAGATCTCGCTGGGCTCCGGGGTGTCGCTGCAGGCGGTGGCGGCGGCCTCGGGCGCGGCGGCGCCGGAGATCGAGGCGCTCAACCCGCAGCTCGTGGCGAAGCGCACGCCGCCGTCGCCGGTGGACGCGAAGGAGCAGGCGCGCTGGGAGGTCCGGGTGCCCGCGGGGGCGGGGGCGCGCGCGGCGAAGTCGATGCCGAAGCTCCTGGAGCGCGAGCCGAAGCTCGAGCGTTACCTGGTCCGCTGGGGCGAGTCGCTCGACGACATCGCGACGTTCCGGGGGACGACGCGGTGGACGCTGCAGACGTTGAACGGCCTGCGGGCCGGCGAGCCGGTGCGTCCCGGGGCGCTGCTGTTCGTCCCGGCGGCGGAGGGCGTCGGGGCGGCGGCGGCCGAGCACCTGCTCGCGAGCGGCGCGCCGCTGTCGTCGGAGGGGAAGCCGGTCGTGGTGGTCCCGGCGCAGCGCTTCTCCTACGAGGGGCGCCGGCGGGTGTTCTATCGGGTGGTCGCGGGCGACGCGCTGCGGGATCTGGCGGCGGTGCTCTCGGTGACGCCCGACGAGATCTGCCGCTGGAACACCCTGGCGCCCGGGGCGTCGCTCCATGAGGGGATGACGCTCCAGCTGTTCGTCCCGAGGTCGCAGCGCCACGACGGCGTGTTCCTGCTCGACGAGGGCGGCGCGCGCGTCATCGAGGTCGGCTCGGAGGAGTTCTTCGCGCACTTCGAGGGGCTGAAGGGGCGGAAGCGCATCGAGATCGCGGTGCGAGAGGGGGATTCGTTCAGCAAGATCGCGAGCCGGTACGGCCTCAGCGTCGGCAGCCTGGAGCGGATCAACCAGCGCTCGCGGCGGAGCCCGCTGATGCCCGGGGATCGGCTGGTGGTGTACGTGCCGACCTCGCGACCGGACGACCCGGCGCCGGTCGAGCCGCGCGAGGATGAGGTCCGCGTGGCGTCGGCTCAGGCCGCGGGCGCGGTGGACGACGGCGACAAGGCGGCGGCCGAGCCGGTGAAGCCGGCGGTGCTGCTGACGCCGGTGGCGCCCGTCGAGGCGGGCGCGGCCGAGGGGAAGCCCGGCGGCGCGGGGGCGGCGGGCGCGGGCGACCTGGCCGGAGCGAGGCCGGAGGAGAAGAAGGCCGCCGAGGGCGAGAAGAAGCCGGCGGCGGGCGGAGGGGACGACAAGAAGCCCGCGGCGCGTGGCGCCGCCGAGCCGCAGCCGGCGGGGCGCGCCAAGGGGGCGCAGGACAAGGAGAAGCCCGCGTCTGGCGCTGGCACCGCGCTGTGAGGTCCGGGTGAGCTCGGGCTTCCAGGGGGCGAGACCCCCGCCTCGTGGTCTCAGGTCTTGCCAGAGGGCGTCGCCCCGGTCTCGTCTCGCCCGTGGACGCCGGCGGGCGGGCTCGTCGCCTCCACGGCGGTGAACGGTTCGATGATCTTGTAGACGTGCGACGCCCCCTTGGGCACCGTCCAGGAATCGCCCGGCTCGAGGCGCACCATCTGCCCCTCGATGAGCAGCTCGGCCCGCCCAGCGATGACGAACCCCACGGTCTCGTAATCCCGCGTGGTCGGCTGTTTGGCGTCGCCTGGCGGCTCGCGTTCCCAGAGCCGCATCGAGACCTGGATCCCGGAGGCCAGGTATTTTTGTCCCATCTGGCCTGTCGGAGAGCGGCCGGAGGAGACCTTCATGACGGTTGTGTCGCTCATGTGCGCCTCGCTTTCCTCCTCGGAGTGATCCGTCGGATTGGGCGACGAGCGTGGGTCCGGTCCTGGATGGATCGAATCGGGCTTCTCCCTCTTTCCTCGTCGGTTTTCTTCGTGCGTTCGTCCTTGCAGGGAACGTATCGCGCCAGGGAGATCTGCTGTAGGATGCCCGGACAGGAGGCTGTCCCGTGGACCTGGGGACCGGATGTCATGTCGCACGGGCGCGGGGGGTTGACGGATCGCGCGGCGCGAGCGCTGGGCGGCGGGGGCGTCGCGGGTGCGCCGTGGCTCGCCTCGCTCTGCCGGTCGCGGCCGTCCGTGCGCGCTCCGTGACGGCGGGGCGCGCCGCGCTTCCGGAAAGCCGATGATGCCCTCGCCGAAGAGCTCGACCTTGCTCGCGTCCGGTGTGCTGATCGACAGGAAGTACCGGCTCCTGCGCCAGATCGGCGAGGGGGCGATGGGCGTGGTCTGGGCGGCGGTGAACGTGGCGACGGCCCGCGAGGTGGCGCTGAAGCTGATCCACCGGCCGGAGACCGAGTTCCGGCTGCGGCTGCAGCGCGAGGCGCGCAACTGCGGGGCGCTGCGGCACCGGAACGTCATCGACATCTACGACATGGGGGAGACCGAGGCCGGGGAGCCGTTCCTGGTGATGCAGCTGCTCACGGGGGAGACCGTGGCCGAGCTGCTCGCGCGGCGGCGCCGGCTCGACCCGCCCGTGGCGGCGTCGATCGGGCGAGACGTGGCGAGGGGGCTCGCGGCGGCGCACGCGATGCACATCATCCACCGCGATCTGAAGCCGGCGAACATCTTCCTGCACCGCGAGCCGGACATGGACGAGCCGGTGGTGAAGGTGCTCGATTTCGGGGTCGCCAAGAACCTCTCGGTCAACGACGGCCTGCACACGGTGCAGGGCGGCGCGGTCGGGTCGCCGCTCTACATGAGCCCGGAGCAGGTGAGGGCCGAGCCGAACGTCGATCACCGGGCCGACATCTGGGCGCTCGGCGTCGTGCTGTTCGAGATGCTGACGGGCATGCGCCCGTTCCAGGGGGACGCGCAGGCGGTGTTCATGGGGATCTTGACCGGCGAGATCCCCACCGTGTCCAAGTACCTGAGGCGGGTGGACCAGGGGCTCGTCGACCTGATCGCCCGCTGCATGCGCAGGGAGCGCGCGGACCGGATCGGCTCTGCGGCGGAGGTCGCGGCGCTGCTCGATCGGTACGCGGAGCGCGGCGCGGGTCCGGGCAGGGACGCGGCGCTGCGGCAGTCGTCGCCGGAGGGGCGGGGGGCGCCCCCGGACGAGGACGTGGACGGCGGCTGGGAGGAGTCGCAAGGCGGCACGGTGGCGCTCGCGGCGCAACCTGGGTTGGCGCTCGCGGCGCCGCCTGCGTCGGTGGCGCACCCCGGGTCGGCGCTCGCGGCGCCGCCTGCGTCGGTGGCGCAACCCGCGTCGGTGGTGAACCGGTCGGGGAGCGTCGAGGGGGGCGCGGGAGCGCTGCCGCTGGCGCTGCTCGGTGGGGGGCCGCGGGCCCCGGTTCCGGTGCAGGAGTCGCCAGAGGCGCACAGGTCGCTGGGGCAGGGGGCTGCGGGGCCAGCGTCGGGCGCCGGCCCTGCGGCGGGCGCGGTTCCTCGGCGTCCGGGCAGCTCGGGCCAGCACCTGGCCGCGGCGTCCGTGGTGCGCGCGCTGCGGGAAGAGGACGTGGCGACCTTGCCCCTCACGCGGCGGAACGCGGATGCGGCCGGGGCCGCGGGGCCGCGCGCCGGGTCGGGGGCCTATCCGGCGGCGGGGCCTGCCGCCGCTGCGCCTCGGCCGCCGTCGGCGTCGGTGGCGGCGTTTGCAGCGCCGGAGCCGTCCCAGGCGAGCGCGGCGCCAGCCGCTCCGGTGCAGCCTGCGCCCGTGGCGGCGCCGCAGCAGGGCTCGTGGGCGATGACGGTGCGCATGAACGCGCCGCCGATACCCGAGCCAGGGGCGGGGCCGGGCGGCCTCGGCCCTGCTGGCGCGCTGCCGCCCGGAGGCCTCGCGGCGCCGTCGAACTGGAGCTCGGCAGCGGCCGCGAGGCTCGGCCCGGAAGCGGGCGCGAGCGCCTCGGACTCCAGGTCGGGCGCGTCCACGGCGACGGGCGCGCCGCGCCAGGCCGGGAGCTCGTCGACGACCCCGCTCGTCTCGAACCACCCGTCGGTCCATCAGGTCGGGGCGCACCAGGCCCAGGACGCTCAGGAGCGGGCCCCGCACGGCGGCGAACCGAGGCGCAAGCGTACGGCCGCGACGCTCGCGATCGTGGCTGCTGCGCTGTCGCTGATCGTCGTGGGGATGCTCATCTCGCTGAGGTCGCCGGAGACGTCCTCCGCCGCGCCGGAAGTGTCCGGGAGCGCGATGCCGTCGCTGGACCGCGCCGGAGGAGACACGGTCGCCCCGCCGGAGCGCGGGGGAGCCCCGCCGCGGACCGAGGAGCTCCCGGCGCAGGACCCCTCGGCGCCACCCGCGGAGGCGCCGCCTGGCTCCTCGGCGCTGGCGCCGCCTGGCTCCTCGGCGCTGGCGCCGCCCGTGCCCTCGGCGCCGAGCGCCCTTCCGACGAGCAGCGCGGCCGGCGCGTCGGCGCCGGGCGGCGGCGCGGGCACGGCGCCGGGGACGGCGAGCGGCGCGAAGCCGGGCAGCTCGACGCTCGGGGCGCCTCCCGCGACATCGCAGCCCGCGAAGGCTGCTCCTGCGCCATCCGCGGCCTCGTGCGCTCATCTCCGGTTCTTGGCGAAGAAGCAGTGCGAGGCGAAGCTCAAGAAATAGACTCGGCCTCTCCGCGGCTCGGGCCGCCCCTCCCGAGATGACGTCACGGTAGCGCCGCGATTCCCGGGCAGCGACGACGTGGCCGCGATCACGTGCGATGAGCGCGTGCCCACACCGGAAGCGCCGGAGCCGGCTTCGCGCTCTGCGAGCCCGACCAGCAGCTTTTCTTGACGGTGCGCTGCCTCACCTGCGACACTTCTTCGAAGCTCCGTCGACCTGCTGCCACGTCCGTCCTCCAGCGAGACCACCCCATGCAGTCCCCTTCGGCTCTTGCCGCGCCGCCGCCAGGTGCGCTCATTGGCGGCAAATACCGCCTTCTTCGGCGGATCGGCGAAGGGGCGATGGGCGTCGTCTGGGCAGCGCACAACGAGGCTACCTCCCGGGAGGTCGCGCTCAAGCTGCTGGTGCGGCCCGACCCGGAGCTCCGCGTCCGGCTGCTGCGGGAGGCGCGCGCTTGCGGCGCCGTGAGCCACCGGAACATCGTCGATATCTACGATGCTGCCGAGACGGAGAACGGCGATCCGTTCCTCGTCATGCCGCTGCTCTCCGGCGAGACGCTCTCGTCCTTGCTCAAGCGCAAGCGCAAGCTGGAGATCCACGATGCCTCGCGCATCGCTCGGGACATCGCGCGTGGCCTCTCCGCCGCGCACGAGCGGGGCATCATCCACCGCGACCTGAAGCCGTCCAACATCTTTCTCCACACCGAGCCTGGCGACGGCGATGCCATCGTCAAGATACTCGACTTCGGCGTGAGCAAGTTCCTCGCGGGTCCTCAACAGGTGAAGACCGCGACAGGCATCCTCATCGGCTCGCCGGCGTACATGAGCCCGGAGCAGGTGCGGGCGCAGAGCGATATCGATACTCGCGCGGACCTCTGGGCGCTCGGCGTGGTGATGTTCGAGATGCTCACGAGCAGGCGGCCCATCGAGGGCAAGGCGCATGAGCTCCTGAGAAACGTGCTGCACGGCGACATCCCGGCGGTGTCCCAGTCTGTCTGGCAGATCGATCCCGGCCTCGATGCGCTCGTGACGCAGTGTCTCCAGCGCGATCGCGAGAAGCGACCGCGCTCGGCGGCCGATGTCGCGGCGGCGCTCGAGCCGTTCGTCACGCCGTCGGCGCCGCAGCGCGTGCCCTCCAGGTCGGGGTCGTCGCCGGAGCTGCGGCACGAGATCCCGCAGCAGCTCGGGCGAGGGTCGTGGGGTGGGGCCGCTCCCGGGCGGTCGCCGACGCCGGCGACCGGGACGCCGCTCCCGGCGTCGATGGCGCATCTGCAGTCCCCGCAGGGACACCCTCCTGGGCGGTCGCCGACGCCGGCGACCGGGACGCCGCTCCCGGCGTCGATGGCGCATCTGCAGTCCCCGCAGGGGCACCCGATCACGCCTGTGTCGGGGCCGCGCGGGGCGGTCGCGTCGCCGCAGCAGCCGGCGGCGGGCGCGTGGCCGGGGCAGCCGGCGGCGGGCGCGTGGCCGGAGCAGCCGGCGGCGGGCGGGGCGGCGACACCGGGGCATCGGGAGCGGATGGCGAGCAATCCTCTGCTGGGGGACCGCGGGACCCTCAAGATGTCACCGGAGCAGGCGGCCGCCTATCGATCAGCGGCCAGCGCGTCCAGCGCGTCGCTCGCGCGTCCGGCCGCTCCCCTCGGAAAGGCGCTGTCGCTCGGCGGCACGGTGCCGCTCGATCCGCTCCCCGAGCCGAAGAGGCCGCCGCCTGCGCCCGCCCGCTCGCCTGTCGTGTGGATCGCGATGGCCGTGGTCGCGGCGGCGCTCCTCCTGGGGATCGGGATGGCCGCGGGGTATCTCTTGCGGCGCAGCGAGGTGGAGCGCCCGAGGGACCCCGGCGGAGAGCGTGCTACCTTCCGCGTCGCCCTCTCGTTTACGCTAGGTAAAGCGACCTCGCCCGCCGCGGCGAAGCGCCTCGACCCACCCTGCTGAGCTCGATGTCCACCTCTTTCACGCAGATCGCTGCCGGACTGGTGATCGCCGAGAAGTACAAGCTGGTGCGGCGGCTGGGAGAGGGGTCCATGGGCGTCGTGTGGGCGGCGCTCAACCTGTCCACGTCGCGCGAGGTGGCGTTGAAGCTGATTCACCGCCCGGACGCCGAGCTCCGCCGGCGGCTGCAGCGCGAAGGGCGCAACGGCGGGGCGCTGCGGCACCGCAACGTCATCGACATGTATGACATGGGGGAGACCGAGTTCGGCGAGCCCTTCCTGGTGATGCAGCTGCTCACCGGAGAGACGCTCGCGGAGCTGCTCGTGCGCAGGCGGCGGCTCGACGCGGACGTGGCGGCGTCGATCGGGCGAGACGTGGCGAGGGGGCTCGCGGCGGTGCACGCGCTGCACATCGTCCACCGCGATCTGAAGCCGGCGAACATCTTCCTGCACCGCGAGGCGGACGCGGACGAGCCGGTGGTGAAGGTGCTCGATTTCGGTGTCGCGAAGAACCTCTCCGTGAACGACGGCATCCGCACGGCGACGGGCGGCGCGGTGGGATCGCCGCTCTACATGAGCCCGGAGCAGGTGAGGGCCGAGCCGAACGTCGACCACCGGGCCGATATCTGGTCGCTCGGCGTGGTGCTGTTCGAGATGCTGACGGGCATGCGGCCGTTCCAGGGGGACGCGAGGGCGGTCTTCACCGGCATCCTGACGGGCGAGATACCGAAGATCTCCCGGTACGTGCGGCGGGTGGACCCGGGGCTCGTGGAGCTCGTGGCGCGGTGCATGGCGCGTCACCGGGACGAGCGGATCGGGTCGGCCGCGGAGATCGCGGACCTCCTCGATGGGTACACGGCGGCGGGCGCGAGGGCGGGCGTCGCCGTCGGGGGCGGGGGCGGTGCGCAGGTGGCGGCGATGGCGGCGCCCGCGTTTCCCGGCGCGGCGCCGGCAGGAGCGCCGGTGTCGCCGATGGCGAGCGGGGCGCCGGTGTCGCCGATGGCGAGCGGGGCGTCGGTGTCGCCGATGGCGAGCGGGGCGCCGGTGTCGCCGATGGCGAGCGGGGCGCCGGTGTCGCCGATGGCGAGCGGGGCGCCGGAGCGGGAGTGGAACGCCGAGCTGACCCAGAGGCTCGAGCCGGAGGCCATGGCGAGCGCCGAGGCGGCGCTGGGCGCGTCGCCCGCATGGGGCCACGGTGAGCCGGGGAAATCGACGACCGCGCCGCTCGTGCCCGGCCCGGAGGCAGGACGAGGCCCGCAGCCGTCGCCCTGGGCAGCGCGCGCAACGCCGGTGCCTCTGCAGGCGCCGCGGACGCCGCCGCGGCGGCAGGCAGGCTGGAAGCGCCTTCCAGGCCCGGCTATCGCGGCGCTCGCCGCCGGCGCGGCTGGCCTGGTGGGCGCAGCGCTCTTCGTCGCGTTGCGCGCGCCAGCGCCCACGGAGAGCGCAGCCGGGATCGATGCGCTGCCGGAGGCCGGGATCGAGAGCGCCGCGAGCGCCGCAAGGCCGCCGGACCCGCCGCCCCCGCCGGCGACCGCTGCGCCTCAGGCTTCGGTGGCGGCTGAGCCGCCCAGGGTGGATGAGCCGGTGGATGCCGGCGGCGCGAACAGCGCGCCGGACGCGGGGCCGGCGGGCGTGGAGCCGGCGTCGGTGGAGCGGAGCCAGCCGGCGGTGGAGGCGGCGGCGCCGGTGGTCGCGGCGTCGCCGCCTGCTGCGGCGCCTGCGTCGGCGCGGGCGGTCGTCGCGGCGCAGCCCAGGAGTCAGCCTCCGGCGCAGCCCGCGCCCGCGCCGTCGCGGTCTGCGCAGCAACCGGCCGCCCGGCGGCAACCCGTGGATCCGTGCGCGGGCAAGACAGGGTTCATGCGGACGAACTGCCTGCGGGACCAGGCGAAGAAGAAGGATCCCTACGCTCCCTGAGCGGTGTTGCGCGCGGGGGAGCCAGGCATCCGAGGAACTGAGGGCGCATGTCGCCTTCGACGCACCGCTGGTGCTTGCCTGATCAGGCGTGTCCCTTCGGCTCCTGGACGTCCATGGCGCCCAGAAGGGCACGGAGGTGCATCGCCTGCGGCCGGAGGCCGCGCCGCTCGAGCAGGTCCGCGAGCGTCGTCACCACCTCGCGAAAGGTGCTCGCGCGGCGCGCTGGTTCATCCGCGGCCGTGCCCGCGTCGACGGCTTTGCGCCATGCCTGAATTGCTTCGGCTTCGGCGCCGCGGTGCTGATGGCATAGGCCCTCCATCCGCAGCGCCTCGATGCGAAGCTGGGCGATGTCCCCGCGCTCGGCAAGCGAGGCCGCCTCGGCGTATGCGCGGGCCGCGCGTACGAAGTCGCTTGCCATCCATCCCACGCCCGCCTCGCCGAGCTTGGCCTGGCATGCAATGCTCCACAGCTGCTGATGCGCGGCGAGCAACGCCGCCTGGCCGTAGGTGGCCTGGGCCATGGGGCGGGCGCCCGCGGCCAGGTAGGCGCCGCCGAGAGCGAACGTCGCCCCGGCCTCCTGGGCCGCGAGGCCCTCGCTGTGGCACAGGTCGCGAGCGCGGCGATACGCCTCGGCCGTCGCCTTGAAGTCGTTCTTTGCGGCGGCGCGCGCGCCCTCCAGGAAGCACGCCTGGATGGCGGCAGCCGTCTCGGGCACGGGCATCGTGCGGCCCGTCGCCTGCTCGAAGTCCGCGCGCTGCTGCGGAGTCAGGGCTGGCCCGGGAGGGACCGGGGGGCCTTCCGACTTCCGGTCTGACTGCTGCTCGACGAAATCCAAGAGCTCATCGAGGTCGAACGAGAATCGCGCGCCCTCCGGCCCGAGCACGCTCGAGAGCGGGCCCTCTTCGGCATCGAGCACGGCGATGCGCAAGGAGGGCGGCCGCGCCGACCGAGACAACCGCTCGAGCGACCCGCGCCATGCGGGTGTGTTGGCGATCGATCTCGGGAGCAGGGCGACGAGCGCGCCGTCCAGATGGGATGACAGTCGCTCGGATGCAGCGGTGAGCACCGTGACCGCGTGCGCCTCGGGTGAGAGCGCGGGTGCGCGGGCGGGCGGCGAGAAGCGGGCGAGCGTGACGCCCTCGTCGGCGACACCTCTGCGGACGAGCTCGTAGTCGGTCGAGATGCGATCGCACAGCCCCGCGAAGTAGGGCTCGACGGCTTCGAACGCAGCGTCGTACACGAAGAGAGGTCTCCGGTTGGACGGGTCGTATTCGGCGAGGCGCATCGCCTTGACCACGTGGCCCCGGTCGCCGGAGCTGGCGACGAGCCTCGCGATGCGGTCCGGGCGTTGCTTCCAGAGGCGATCGAGATCGCGCAGGAAGCGCCTCGTCGCCACGGTGATCGGGTCCATGGTCCGCCTCAGTTCAGCTTGATGACGCCGCCGGTGACGTCGACGCTGCCGCCGGAGATCTTGACCGCCGCGCCCGAGATCTCCACGCCCGCGCCGCTGAGCTTGATGGAGGCGCCGCCTCCCGAGATGATGACCTCGCCCGCGGCGGTGACGTAGATGACGGGCGCGCTGAGGGCGGCCTGCGCGCCGCCGGCGAGAGTGAGGTTGACACCGGCGCTCACGGTCGCGTTGACGCCGACGTTCTCGTCCATCGTCAGTGCGCCGATCCGCGACACCGGCCCGGTCACGGTGTGGCTCATTGGGCCGGTGACCGTGAGGGAGCGGGGCCCCGTGACCGTCTCGACGCTGGGACCGACGATGTTGACCGTCTTCGCGCCGATGACGTTTTCCTCCACGGTGCCCATCACCGTGTCGCCCCGATGGCCGGTGACGTGAATGGACTGGTTGGCGCCGACGGTCAGCGAGTCGCTGACGCCGACCGTCACGGAGCGTGCCACGCCGATGCTCTCGGTCTGCGCGATGCCCACGTTGACCATCTGGCTCACTCCCACCGAGAGGCTCTGATGGACGCCCACCCCGATCGTCTGGAGCGTGCCCACGGAGACGTTCTGGATCTGGCCGATGGAGACGCTCTCCGTGACGCCGACGGTCTCCGTGTTGTTCAGCCCGACGGAGCTCGTACGATTGCTGCCGGTGGACTCGGCGCGGTCGACGCCGACGCTCGACGTGCTGTTGTTGGTGATGGCCTCGCTCCGATCGTGGCCGACCTCGGCGTTGTAGTCCTTGCCGGCGTGCAGCTTGACCTGCTCATGCCCGGCCGCGTCGTCAAATGAGAGCTCGTTGTGAACGCCGCCGCCCGGGCTGGACGTCGACTTGAAGGTGCTGACGGTGGGCGCGCCGCTGCCTGAGGCGGGCGGCCGGTTCTTGCCGTTGTACACGCGCCCGGTCACCATGGGCCGATCGGGGTCGCCGTCGAGGAACTCGACGACCACTTCGGTCCCGACGCGGGGGTGCCATACGCCGCCCTCGCCGGCGCCGGCGAACATCTGGCTGACGCGCAGCCAGCACGACGAGGGCTCCTTGGTGTGGCGCTCGGCCTCGAGGTCCCAGTGGAACTTGACGCGCACGCACCCGATCTCGGCGCCTGGAGGGCCGCCGACGTGGATCTCGGCCCCCTTCGTGGACGGCTCCGCGGTGACGAACGCCGTTTGCGAGCCGACGATGCGCGGCTTGGGCGTGGTGCGTGCCGGCCGGAAGCCCGATTCGGCGGGGGAGCCGCTCTTGCCGCGGCGCGCGCACTCGATCCGGGCGGAGTACGGGACACCCGAGAGGGCCACCGGCGAGCCTGGCGGCAGCTCGCCGAGCGACTCGCCGCGGACGTCGACCGAGGTGGCGAGGTACTCGCCGTCGTAGCGGTTTTCGGGGTGCTCCACGCCGAGCACGGCGCCCGCGGAGAGCACGCGGCTGGTGGACGAGAGCAGCGCATACCGCGCCTCGCTCTGCAGTCGGCCGAGGCGCGCGCCGGCGAGCGGTTTGCCCTGGTCCGGGGCGTCCGGATAGAGGCCGGGGTATGTCGATTCGAAGAGGTCGCTCCCGGCGCCTTTGGAGGGGATGTCGACGTTCATGGCGAGGACCGGCTTCTTCCAGTTGTAATCGGTGTGCGATACCTTGGACGCGCGCAGTCGGCGGCCGAGCTGGATGGAGGTGAGCGCGCGGCCGAGCAGGTCGGGGCCGAGCCGCAGAGGTGGGGTTGGTCGCAGGGCGCCGCCGTCGGTGTCGGAGAGGACGAGCAGGCAGGTCGACTCGCTGTTCTCGAAGTGGTAGCGGAGGCCCTCTTCTTCGAGCAGTCGCGAGAGGAAGGAGAAGTCGCTCTCGTTGTACTGGACGCAGTAGGGTCGGGTCGAGACGTCGGTGATGCGGCGGAGGTCGCGGACGCGAAGGGCGAACTGCTCCGCCGCGGGGGCGAAGGGCGCGTCGAGGGAGTCGCCCGGCTGGAACGGGGTGTCGCCCGCGGACATCAGGGGCTCGCCGAGGAGGACGGCTTCCAGGATCTGACGGGTCGTCTTCTCGTGGAAGATGCGGCTGCGCGTCCGGTGCGCCATGCGCACGAGCGGCGGCTCCAGCGTGACCTGGTAGAGCATGCCGTGCGGTACCGGGCCGATCTCCTCCGCCTCGGTGATCACGCCGTGCACGTACCGGACGAGCGGTTCGGTGTGGGTGAGGAGCCGGAGGGTGGCGCGCTGGCCCACGATGTCGTCGGGATCCACCGGATCGGCGGGCTCGCGGGCGTAGAGGACGAGCGTGTAGCGATAGAGCGCCGAGATCGCCTCGCGGCCGGAGAAGGCCACCACGCGGAGGTGCGAGAAGGGGCCGGTGGGGCCGGCGGCGGACTCGAAGGCGAAGGCGAAGTCGGTTGTGCTCATTGTGTAGACAATCACTGCCGATTCGGTTGATAGCGCGCGAAGACTGTATGGGACCCGTATGTTTGGTGGGTGGTCTCCTGTCTGTTGTGTTGTGACATGATTGTCGGTGTGCTCCGTGCGCCGCGATGTGTTGAGTGTAATTGATTTAACTGAGGTTCCAGCATTGACGAGCATATTCGACTACGATGAATATTGCTGCGTCAGTTAAGGACTTTGAATCGGTTCGGATATAGTCGTCGCCTAGGTGGCCCCCGCTGACTAGAGCAGTGTAGGCGTCGGCGTCGTCTCCGCGCCGCTGACCGTCGAGCTTTAGTATCACTACAGCTCCTTCCTGTCGCATTTTTTCGAAATATGGAAGTAGAGCGTCCAGGCCGCCGTCGTCTCTGAAAGTCGGCATTCCCAACGCCTTTGCCAAAGCTGGCATGTGCGATAGGTGATCTTTCATCGCTCAAAATCCTCTCAGGGCGCGTGCGATGGTTTCTACTTCCCGCAATTTCCCGGTTGCTACCTGATGAATGATGTTCCTCATTTCGGTTGAGCCTACCCCGGTGACTATGCCGTTTCGTTTTACTAGTTCCTCGACGACGGCCTGTGCGGTGCGCTTGTTGGCGTCGTTGAACATGTGACGTCCCGCAATCTCTCGCACCATTGCGGCTGCCTTGTTCCAGAATCCAGTTCTTCTCTCTGCGGCTGCTAGGACCGACGAGAGGTGGCCGTTGATTTCAGTGATCCCCCCTAGTAATCTGTTGATGTTTTTTATCTCTTCTTCTTCTATTCCGTGTCGAAAGCCGCCGGCTCCGCATTTCTTTAGTCCTAGTGGGTCGATCCATGTGAGTGGGTCTTGTGTGTAGCTGTATAGGTGGAAGCTCCCGGAAAGGCCGATTGGATCCTTGTTGATGTATCTGCCTGATTCGGGATCGTAATAACGAAATCGATTGAGGTGTAGTCCGGTGTTTTCGTCTTCGTGCTGTCCAGGCCAACGGCAAGGGCACCGTGTGCGCGTGATGTCGGTTTGCGCTGTTCCGTAGATGTCGAGGTGCGCCTGCCAAGCGACCTCGCCAGCTTCATCGAACAAGGCGACTGGCGTGCCGAGATGATCGGTGACAGCACCATAACACCGGTTACCCTCAAATTGTGCCAGCGCCGCGAACGTCTCCGGCTCGAATTCCCACGTGGTCACGCTTGCGTCTGCCCGCAGTTCGTGAACTATGTCGTTGCGATCCCACGAGTATGTGGTCGTTTGCCCGCCGGATGTCTTGCACACCCGCCGTCCCAGCGCATCGTACGCGAATGAGACGACCTCTCCATTAGGCTGGATTATCTCGCGGAGCTGGCCAGCACCGTCCCAACGGTACTTCCACGTTTGCCCATCGGACAGGACCTTCTCTGTCATGTTTCCGTCGGCGTCGTGGACATACCTTACCCCGTCGGCTTTTTTGAGCATGCCGCCGCGGCCATAGACGCGGTCCGAACGATCCGGCGTCCGATAGAGATTGCCCGCCGGATCCGGCGCCCGGTATTGCGTCGTCCCATCGGACCGGTGGGCTGCGACCAGATACGAGCGTCGGTCGTGCTCGTATCGGGTGATGCCTTTTTGCTCGTCCGCGATGGCCGCGATCTGCTCGTCGGAGCGCCACGTGTACTCGCGACGAAGCACCGGCGTGTCCATGTGCACGACCTCTTGCACTGCAGGCCGGCCCGAAACATTGTACCCCCACCGCGCCACGACGCCCCCGGGTAGCCTTCGCTCGATCTCGGCACCCGTCGCGTCGCGGGTGATGCGCATCGACCAGGGTGCACGTTCGGGCCGCACGCCTGCGTGAAGTGCTACCGGATTGAAGTCCGACCACGCCTCGTCCGGCAAGACCGCGAGCCCGCACAAGAGCCCGTTACCGTCGAAATCGTAGCCCGTGACGTGACCGGCGCTCGTGCGTCGCAGCACGCGCCTCCCCGCCGCGTCATACCGGCTCTCCACGGCCATGTTGTCGACCCGCTCCACCACGACGCGGCCGAGCGCGTCTCGTTCGAAGAGCACATCGGCGTCGCTGTTCCTCGCCCGCAGGAGGTCGCCCCGCGCATCATAAACGAACAGCACCTCCTCGGGCGGCGGCAGCGGCTGCTCAAGCGTCGGGCGGCCGGGCAGGAACTGGCGGGTGATGCGGCCCAGGGCGTCCCGCTCCACCCTGGTGATTTTCTGCTGGCCGTTCATCGTCTCGACGCACCGGCCCGCGCGGTCGTACCGGAACACCAGGGTCCGGCCGTCGAAGTCCACCTCGCGCACCACGCGACCGGCCAGATCGACGTCGATGCGGTACGTCTCACCGAGCTCGTTGGTGAGGCCGACGAGGTTCTCCTCCACGTCGTAATGGTAGCGGACCGAGTGCCCCTCGGGATCGATCTGCTCGACAAGCTTGTTGAATCCGGCGTACCGGTAACGGGTGGTGTTGCCGAGCGTGTCGGTCCGCTCGACGAGGTTGCCCTCGGCATCGTACGCCCGCCGTTCGACGCCACCGTCAGGAAAGCAGAGCTCGACCAGCCGACCGCACGCGTCCCACGAAAGCACGGTTCTTCTGCCGACAGGATCGGTGTACGTCAGGAGCCGGCTAAACCCATCCCATGCATAGCGGGCGCAGCCCCCCTCCCGATCTCTGGTCTGCGCCAAACCGCCTCGATCGTCATACAAGAGCTCGAACACCTGTCCGAGAGCGTCCTCGCTCTTCTTCAGTCGGCCACGCCAGTCGTGGTGGTAGCGGCAAGCGTGGCCGAGAGGATCGGTGATCTTGCTCGGCTTTCCCCGGTCATCGTAGCCGATGGTCCAGCGGCTTCCGGCCGCATCGACGACGGCCTCCGGGAGGCCGAATGCATTGAAGGACCGCCTCGACTCCTCCCCGAGCGCGTTCCTCTCCAGGATCGTGTTGCCGCGCTCGTCGTACACCCACTCGGTCCGATGGCCCAGACCGTCGACCTCTGCCACCTTGCGGCAGTGGTGGTCCCATTCGTAGCGCTTCTCGACGCCCGTCGGGTCGATCTCGCGCTCCACGAGTCCCGCGGCGTTGCCGAAATAGTGCGTGCGGCCGCCGCGCCCGTCGTCCACGATCGTCGTGTGGCGCGCCTTGTCGTAGGTGATGCGCCGATCGTAGATGCCGCCGTCGCCCCAGGTGCGTAGGCACCAACCCTCGGGGTGTTCCCAGTCGTACTCGAAGTAAAACGAGAGCCCATTCTTGTTGGTCTCACGGACGAGCACGCCGCCCCGGTAGCTGTACCGCAACGAGTGGCCAAGCGCGTCGGTCGCGCCGACCAAGCAGGACCCATCGTACGCGTAGCGCATGAGCGGTACGCCGTCGCAGGAGATCCGCGACAGGCGCCCCTCCCGGGTGTGCTCGACCTCGATCCTGCGGCCGGCGCTGTCCATGATCTGCCGCAGGACGCCACGCTCGTAGTAGAGCTGGATCGCGTTGTCGCAGCGGTCCGACATGCGCACGAGCAGGAAGGTACGATCGCCAGCCTGCCCGCGAGGAGCGCCGCCGGGCACGGCACGGAAGTCATGCGCGATCCCATCCCACGTGGTCAGGCGATAGCCGTCTTCATGGCGAGCGAGGGTGTACCGGTCCAGGTCGTCCCACAGCGATTGTCCTGGCAGCAGGCGGTCGTGGGTGCGCTCGCGGCCGTCCGCGAGGCGCACCCGGACCTCGATGCCCTCCTCGGTCACATGCGCGTCGAGGGGATGGTGCCAGCCCTGACCGAGCGAGCCGCAATACCGATCACGGCTGTAGTAGTTGCGCTCGAACCTCAACGGCAGCGGGCCAGGCAGCTCGAAATCCACGGCATCCGTCAGGACCTCGCCTGTCATGACGTCGACAGGGTGGCCGGTGAGAAAGCAGATGAGCTTGCTCAACCTGGAGTTCGGGGCGGCGTTCAGTGCCTTGTGGAGCGCGCCGGAGAACCACTTGGTGCGGATCCCGCGCGTCACCGCCGCGAACCAGTCCACAGCCTCGGGGCCCCCGACGTCCACGGGCGCGCCCAGCGGGATGGCGAGGCACAGCGACGTCGGCAAGTTGAGAGGGAAGTTGCAGCTCGCGACCATCGAGCCCATCCGCCCCTCGGACGAGCCCTCGAAGGTGACGGTCTTCGCGCCCGTGACGAGGGTCCCCTCGTTGTCGGGAACATCCGTCGGGTGGAACGAGACTCCTGGCGGCATCGGAAAATGCGGGATGGCGATGCAGTCCGTGCCGGTGTTCCCGATCCGGACGCTGTTCACGAAGACGGGCCCGCCGCCGCCGAAGACGGCGGTCATTCCGGCCGAGATCAACAGCCCGATCGGATCGAACACGATCCCGATGAACGGGTGAGGCAGCGGCACCGGTGCCGGCGAGGGCGGCACGATGACGAGGTGGATGTCGATGCCGAGGACGGGATCGAAGAACTTGGCGGCCTGGGACATGGTACCTTCCGCAGTTGCTCAGGGCGTGGTTGTCGCCGGGCTCGCCGCTCGTTCGCGGAGGGCTGCGACGGCCTGGATCATCTCGATCGACAGCTTCGGATCGCGCGCCAGCCTCGCGGTCCATAGCCGGACGATGGGCAGGTGAGCCGCCTCGGGCATCTCGAGATCGTGGAGCGTCTCGACCACCTGACGGCGGCCGCCGGCAGCAAGGATCCGCGCGTACTCCGGTACCGAGAGCGGTCGCTCCCGGAGGCGCTCCAGCGCGCCCACATACGCTCCGTCGTGCTTGAATCGCAGCGAGAAGCCGGCGCTCGCCGCCTCGGCCTCGAGGGCGGCCTTCCAGTGCCGCTCGACGGCGGTGAAGTCGCGCTCTGTCAGCTGGTGGGCTCCGAGCACCTCGGCCCGAGACCGATGCGCCTTGTCGATCTCGGCCGAGATCTCGGCCCATCGCTCGATCGCGAACACCTCCGGCTCGGCGTCGAGCCCGGCCGGCTCTGCGACGTCGCCCGGCGCTGGCGCCTGCTCGTCGGCGAGCGCGATCGCCGCCAGCATCGCCGGCGGAGGTGGGCGTTCCGTCGGTGCGTCGCTCTCGGACGGCGGTTCCTGCTCGGGCGCCGCATCGATCGGACCCTCCATGGTCGGTTCAGGCGCCACGGCCGTCCACGCGGGCGATGGCGCTCCCTGACCGCCGGTCCACCCGATAGGCAACTCCCTGGTGCTGACGAAGAGCGGCGCCAGCACGGTACCTGTCGGGTCAGCTTCGGCCGCGCGGTGTTCGCGATGTTCGACCGATGAGGCGATCCCCGCGAGCATCCCAGGAGCGGCAGGCGCGAAGGGGAGGGGCGACGCCCCCATCGAGGCGGCGCTGCCGATCGCGGTCGTCTCGACCGCGGCTTCCGGCACGCCGCCCGGGGAGGCGCCCTCATCGCGATCCAGGGCCGCATCGAGGTCCCTCTTGCCGAGAAAGACCGTGCTCTCCGCGGCGGAAGGGGCGAGGCGACCGCCGTCGGCGGTGACGTGGATCTCCGCTCCCCGAGCGGCCTCGTACGGGATCGAGCCGCGCCACGTGACGCAGCAGACTCCGCGGTCCGTGTCGATCCACAGCGTATCGCAGCGGAGATCCAGCCATCGTTCGGGTTGCTGCGGCCGCCGGAGGACGACGCGCGGGACGACCCCGTCGAGCCGCGTGACGAGGCGCGGGTGCTCGGGGTGGAGGTTCTCCAGCGCGATGCGCTCGTCCGGCGCGAGCCTGTCCACCTGCTGGTCGGGCGGCGCGCTGTTGAAGTAGGCCGCGTCTATGTCGTCCGGAAGCGGGTGAGCGTGCCAGTTGCGATGATCCCACAGGGCCGCGGAGCGACCGAGCCGCTCCGATCGGTCAGGCCACCCAGGAGCGATGGGGCCCATCCCCGAGGGAGGGATGGGAACGTGCGCGCTGGCGACGTAGATCCCGGGCTGCTGGAAGTTGGGCGCCCAACTCGGACCGCCGGCGGGCCCGAACGGAGCGGGCGCGATGCCCGCAGGGTTGCTCGTGCCGCGGCCACCCGCGGCGCGCTCCCAGCAGAGCGGTAACCGGGTGAACTCGGCGGGTTGGGAGAGCTCTCCGCTCGGCTGCACGCTGCGCTCACCGTAGACGGCGATGGCCTTGTTCACCGTGCCTGCGGAGAGGCGCGCGATCAGAGAGCGGACAGGCTGTCCGTGGGGTGCATAGACGTGCCCGGTGACCAGGACGTCCGCGCGGCGCTTGAAGGGGACCAGATCGCTGGGAGCTCGCAGGCTGTTCCGCTCGTCGCCTTCCCAGGGGACATCCTCGGCGCAGATCTCGTCCTGCTCTTGCGCGAGGGGCGACTGCCCCGGGGACAGCTCGTAAGTCGCTTTGCAGATGAGGGTCAGCGAACGGCGTCTGTCGGCTGTCTGCCATACGAACGAGGTCGCCTGTAAAGGGCAATGCGAGGTGATCGGTAGGGATTCAATAGATCCTTGTCGCATAGGAGTCATTGCGTGGGGGCGGGATTGTCGGACGGTCTACGAGCGAGGAGCGGCGGCTGCGGATCCGAAGTCGTTGTTCACGTGTGAGATCCGGCCAGCGCGCTCGCGACAGCGGAGCCGCTGCCGAGGAAGGGCCTCGGCTCGATGGAATGGCGGGCGCGACCGTGGCTCCGACTTTCGTGGCGGCATCCCAAGGCGATCATTCGAGCGCGGAACACCGCGAGGAGCGACGGCCCCTCGACTTGATTCCGCGTCATCGGTCGGAACCACGCTCATTCCCCCTCGTGACCTGGAACGATACACCGCGCGCGACGGTGAATGGAAGCCAGTTCACCAGATGGGTCGGGTTCGGGCGGTAGGGAACGATTTTTGCGTACGGCGCCGGTGGAGCGTTTGGGGGGCGGATCTCTCGGGCGGCTCCCCCGCCGGGTGTGCTGCTGCGGCGGGACGCCGAGGGGGCGGGGAGCGCCCGGTGCGAACCGGTCGAGAAGCGGTCGAAGGTTTCGAGAAAGGGGTCGTATGGGAGCGGTAGAAGCTCCAGTTGAGCTCCAGCGGATTACTCGCGATCCGCCTTGGTGCCGACGTGGGCGAGGGTCATGCCCTGACCACCGGAGCCAGCGTTGCCGGGCGACCACCACGGAATGCGCTCGGAACGCCGAGCGCGGGCGCGGTGCGGAGCGAGGAGGCGACGCCGGCAGGACGTCATGGCGCCGGCGATTGCTCAGACGAGAAATCCAGAAGCATGCTGGCCTCACCGGCATCGCCGATATGGTCGCCATCGCTGCCAGCACCGCCATCGCCGGCCCGGCCCAATTGGACCTCCACGCCCTCGAGGGATGGGGCGCTGCCCGGCGTGCCCTGGAAGGCGATGGCGAGGGAATGGCCGCCCTGACCGCCGCCGCCCCGGCCGCCGGAGCCTCCCTGGCCTCCCGGTCCGCCGTTGCAGCCTTCGCGCGCGTGGTACGTGCTCGAACCCATCCCGCCCGGCCCGCCATACGCGCCAGGTCCGCCGTCCTGGCCGGCGGCACCGTCGCCGCCCCTGCCGCCATTACCGGCGATCATCTGGACGCCCTCACGGAACGTGAGCGTTGCGTTGATGCTCACCAGGGCGATGCTCGACCCACCGGGAGAGCCGCCCCTGCCGCCAGCACCGCCGCAGCCGCCAGCGCCACCGTTGCCGCCGCTGGCCCCGCCACGCTGGTTAACATCAGGGCAATCGGTGCTTCCGAGGATGCCGGCGCCACCCCCGCCACCCTGGGCAGTCGCTCCGCGTTGGCCATCGCTGCCGCGCAACCCGGTGTAGCCGGCGCTGGAGAGCTGGCCGATGCCGTCTGCCCCTGCACCTGCTGCGCCCGGACCACCCGCTCTGCCTTCCTGGCCCCCGGTACACCTCTCGTTTACGACAACGTATTTGCCATCGTTGGGATAGTTCTCCGCGCCGGGAGAACCGCTATTGCCATCGCTTCCGCGCGTCTCGAAGCCATTCCCGCCCCGCCCCCCGATCGAGTCGTCGGAGGTGCCCTCTGTGCCGCACGCGTTGGGCAGCGGCGCAACGGTCATTACACTGTACGACGAGCACGCAGTGTTCCCCTGGCTGCCCTGGGGGGGGCGCGCGGGCTGCGGCGGAGGGGACGCCCCTGGGGCACCGGACGCCGCATCTTCCGCCTCGAAGATGGACCGAACCAGGTCGACGGCGCAGCTCTCGGCGATCGCTGCGATGGCGGAGGTTCCCGCGTCGGCCGGATTGATCGACGGAGCGATGACATGAAGATCTTCCAGGCGCACCGTCTCGTCTTCGGCGCGCATGGTCAGGGGCACAACCCCGGACGCCGCGGTGAGGGTGGTCTTGTTCGCCTCCCCCCACTGCCAGTGTGCATCGCAATCGAGGCCACCGTAGAGGGTCACCCCCACCGTCACGGTGAGCGATTCCTCGAACGTCTGGGCGCACGCGTACACGCGTCGCCCGCTCTCGTCCTCGCTCTGCGCGGCGAGCGCGAGGGCTTCGGCGAGCGTCTTCACCGGTGTCTCGGGCGTCCCGTTCCCGCCGTCGCTCGCCGTGGCCGACACGAACACGCCGCAGCGCGCGTCCGCGGTCCAGCCCTGCTTGCTGGGCACGCACACCAGGGGCGGCGGCCCTCCTCCTGCACCCCCTGCGCCTGCGGCACCCCCGGTTCCAGCGGCGCCGCCCGCCCCTGCTCCGCCGGTTCCAGCGGCGCCGCCCGCCCCTGCTCCGCCGGTTCCAGCGGCGCCGCCAGCCCCGGCGCCGTTGTCTGCCTCGCCACCCCTCCCGCCTTCGTCTCCACATCGATGCAGCTCGCTGCAGTCGGGGCCGAGGCAGCTCGTTGTCTGGCTCGCCACCGCGAACGACGCCAGGACCAGCGTCGAGGCCCCGCGCGCAGCCAGCCGTATCCCTCTCTTGATGGGTGGGTTCATGGGTCCCTCGACTCAGAAAGCGCCGCCGGCGACGAGTCCGCCGCCGCCTGGCAGCACGAGCGGTGCGAGGCGCACCTGGTGCTCCGGCTCGCTCGGCGCCGCAGCGAGCCAGACGTAGCCGAGCGTCCCGATCGCGCTGGCGCCTGCGCCGACGAAGCTCCACAGGGCCAGGTTGCTGAAGAGATATTGATCGTCGACCAGCGAACTCAGCTCGCCGCACTCCTGCGTCTGGTTGAAGCCAGCGGGGTACCTGCAGTCGACGGCTTCGCCCTCTATGGCATCGACCACGCGCCACTGCCGCTTCGCGTCGCTCGCTTTGGCGTTGGCGACGAGCGTGAACACGACGCCCGCGACCACCCCCGCGCCCGTCGCGATCCCGCCGCCGACGAGCGCGGCGCCGCGCACATCCATCCCTGCGTCTTCGCGCGCGTCGCGCGAGGTGGCTGGTGTCGCGACCGCCGGCGCGGGGGGCGGCGCCAGATCGAGGGTGACGCGCTCTTTCCCCCCCTCGCTCAACCGGATCGTCTTCGTCACCGGGCGCTGGCCCCGCACGGTCGCGGTCACCGTGTGCTCGCCGGGGTCGCGCTCCACCGGCCCGGTCTGGACGACGCGCTCGCCGTCCAGCGTCACTTCCACCGCGCCCGGCGCCACGCCCGCGACCGCGATCTCCAGGGTCGGGATGCGGGATGCGAGCGCGGTGAGCTCGACCCGGGCCTCCGCCTGGGCCTGCTGGAACTCCTGTGGAGCGCTGGCGGCGAGCGGCTCGTCCACGACGCGCTGGTAGAGCGAGCGCGCCTCGAGCAGGCGGCCGAGCCGCTCGCAGGAGCGCGCCGCGAAGAGCAGGAACGGCGGCGCGTGGACCTGCGCGTCCGCCTCGCGGAAGGCTGCGAGCGCCTCCTCGTAGCGGCCGGCGTTGAAGTGCTCCCAGGCCTTATCGGCGAGGGCTCGGGCCGCCGCTTTGGTCTGCGCGGTCGACGGGGCCGGCTGGGAAACCGCAGTGGCCGGCACGGCCGGGAGCGCGAGCACGAGGAGCAGACCCAGGGGGAGTCGTCGGCGGGATCTCATGGCGGAGCGGTGCATGGGAGCCGTGGGCGGTCGAGTTGAGTTTCAGCGTGTCGCAGAGGGCCGTCGGAGCGCTGCGCGGGCGAGGAGCAGACCGAGGCGGAGAGGCTGGGGGGCCCTTACGGCTCTGACGTAGGCGGTGGAGACGCGAAGTCCAGGAGCAGGAGCGCTAGCCCCGGGGCGCCGTCCTGCGCGACGGCGCTGCCTTCGCCGCCGGCGCCGGCCGCGCCGAACTCGATTGTGGCGCCGTCGAGCGACGGGATGGTGTCCGACGTGCCCAGGAAGGCGATGCCGAGGGAATGGCCGCCCTGACCGCCGCCGCCCTTGCCGCCGGTGCCTCCCTGGCCTCCCTTCTCGCCGGCGCAGGCATTACGAATGGAATTGTTGGGGCCAAAATTCTGGCCCACCCCGCCCGCCCCGCCGTTCCCACCCAACCCGCCGATCTGGCCGGTGTTGCCGTTGCCGCCTCGGCCGCCATCGCCGGCGATCAGGTGAACCTCATGGAACGTGAGTATCGAGCTGAGGCTCACCACGGCGATGCTGGACCCCCCTGGAGCGCCGCCCTTGCCGCCTGCACCGCCGCAGCCGCCTGCGCCGCCGTTGCCGCCGCTGGCGCCGCCGTTGCCGCCGTTGCCATTAATCGTGGAGCATTCGGTGCTCCCGCGAGAGCCTCCGCCACCCCCGCCGCCCTGGGCGGTCTTCCCGCGTTGGCCATCACCGCCGGGTTTACCGGCGTAGCCGGTGCTGGAGAGCTGGCCGATGCCGCGTGCCCCCGCGCCAGCTACGCCAGGGTCGCCGTCGCTACCCCTCCTGCCCGCGCTGCACGTCGCGCTTGAACTATTGTATCCCCCGGCATTGTCGTTGTTCTTCTCGTCTGGAAAGCCAATGTCACCGGACGTCCCGCGGACATCCAGACCATTTCCACCCCGACCGCCGCGCGAGTCGTCGGTGGTATCCAGGGTGGTGCTGCAATCATTCGTCTCCGGCAGTGGTGTTGTCACCGTAGTAGCGGAGCAAGCGGGATTGCCGTCGCTGCCGTCGGGCGCCTGTTCGCGCGGAGGGGGAGGTGCGGCCACCGAGGCCCCGGAGGATGCATCCCCTGCCTGGAGCACACACCGGACCAGGTCGACCTTGGAGTGATCGGCAATCGCTGCAATGGCGGAGGTCCCCGCGTCCTTCTCGGCGATCGACGGAGCGAGGATATGGAGATCCTCCAGGTGCACCGCCCCGCCAATGACGCGCATCGTCAGCGGCACGGCTCCGGGCGTCGCCCTCAGCGTGGTCTTCGGTTCATCCCCCCACCGCCAGTTCGCGGTGCAATCGAGCGCGCCAAAGACGGTCACGCTCGAAGTCACCGTGAGCGTTTCCTCGAACTCCTCGGCGCACGCGTACACGCGCCGCGCGCTCTCGTCCTCGATCTGCATGGCGAGCGCGATGGCCTCGGCGAGCGTCTTCACCGGCGCGTCGGGCGTCCCGTTCCCGCCGTCGCTCGCCGTGGCCGACACGAACACGCCGCAGCTTGCATCCGCGGTCCAGCCCTGCTCGCTGGGCACGCACACCAGGGGCGGCGGCCCTCCCCCAGCTCCTCCGCTCCCCCCAGCACCTCCGCTCCCGCTCCCGCCCGCGCCCCCGCTCCCCGCGGCGCCCCCGGTCCCTCCGGCGCCCACGCCTCCCGCGCCCCCGGCGTCCCCCCCGTTCTCGCTGCAGAACATGGGCTTGTGCTTGCAATCGTCGTGGTTCGAGTACGGGAAGCAGCCAGCCAGATCGAGGCCGGCGGCCGCCGTTCCGAGGACGAGCAGCGCGGCGGTACGGGCAGTCCGAGGCATCAGTCATTCTCCATCGTCTTGAGTTCAGATCCCGGTCGTCAGAACGCCCCCCCCACCGAGAGACCCACGTCGTTGATTCCCACCCTGGGCGTCACCTGCACGCGCGCCTCGGGGCCGCTCACGAGGGCATAGACCAGCGTTCCGAGGCCGACCGTCCCGGCCCCCGCGAAGCTCCAGAACGCCACGTTGCTGTAGAGCGCGCTCTCGTCGACCGTTTGGCTTTGCTTTGTACACGCCGCTGGAGCGGGCCGGGCGGTGCACGGGTTCCGATTTCCGGCGAGCAGCGCGGTCTTCTGCGTCTCGGCATCTCCGGCCCTGTTGTTTGCGAGCACCGTGAAGAGCACGCCCGCCGCGGCGCCAACGCCGGTCGCGACCCCACCCGTGACGAGCACCGCCGTCCTCCCGCCGCCCCGCCGCACCTCGGGAGCCGGCAAGCCACTCTGTTCCGCGCCGGCGCGCGTCGCGTCGAGCGCCGGGGTGCGCTGCAGATCCAGGACCACCGCCTCCGTCCCACCCGCGGTCGCCTCGACCGAGCGCGCCTGCGGGACGTACCCGTCGAGCTTCGCGCCGACGTCGTGCCGGCCCGGGTCGAGGAACACGGGATCCGCGAGCGGCGCTCGCCCGACGCTGGCTCCGTCGACGGTCACCTCGGCCCCGTCCGGCGCGACGCGGACCGTGACCGCCGCGACCTGCGCCCGCGCCTCCTGCAGCGACGCCTCCGCGCGCTGCCGCTCCTGGACCTTCGTCGCGGGGGCCTCGCGGAGGTAGCGCGTGAGGTACTCGGCCGCATCGCGGGGCTTGCCCACCCGGAGGCAGGCCACGCCCAGGTTCGAGGCGATCTGGTAGTGCGGCTTGAGCACCCACGCCGCGAGGAACGCCGCGTGCGCGTCGGCCCACTTTCCCGCGTTGGCCGCCTTCACCCCGTCTTCGAAGAGCTGGCGCGCCCTGTCCGTCAGCGCGTCGCTCTCCTGCGCCTCGGTCCGAGGGGGCGCCGGCTGTGCTCCGGCGGCAGGTGCCAGCAAGGCGACGGCGATGCTCAAGGTCCACAGCAGCGGGCGGTTCGTCGTCATAAGGAGTCCAGCGGTGCTCCAGGGAGCTGCGGTTCGGAAGACGCGTACAGCCGTACTTTACCCACCCTGGAGCGCGAACCGTACCTCTTCCGCGCCGTGACGGAAGCTTTTGTCCACCCGTTCCACGCAGGGCGTGATGGTGCAGCGGCTCCGCCGCACGCCGCCCTGCCGCCGTGCTGCGCGGCGACGGCCTCGGCCCAGGGGCTTCCTGGAGGGAGAAGCGTGCTCTCGGAGCGCCGGAGACCGCTGCTCCCCTCCCTTCGACTTCCTTCAGATCCCCCAGCGCGGCTTCGCTTGCTTCGACGTCGGCGGTGGGCTGGGGGTTGTCGGCGGAGACGGCCGCCGAGGGGATGTGCTGTGGGGGGCGGGGCCGCTCGGGGACTGTGTCCCGGCGGCTGGCGCAACAGGGCCGCGATCGTCGCTCGGCGCGCCCGTGCGACCCGCTGCCGGCGCGCCGGCGCGAACGGCCGCCGGTTCGCTGGGCGGCGTGGGGTCCTGCGCTGATGGCTCTAAGGCGGTGTCCGAACCCGCATCCGTCGCCGGCGCAGACGGCACGACGAGAGGTGCAGCGGTCGACGTCTCTGCAGCAAGGCGACTCGCAGGGGGCGCGGACGGGGCGTCGCGGGTGGTGATCTCCGGGCCGGAGGCCGCGAGCTCGGCGGTCGCCGGGGCGTCTGCGGGAGACGGAGCCTCGGCCTGCCCGCCATAGTACGCTCCGAGCGTCACGCCGAGCCCGCTGACGGCAGCCGCGGCGCCCGCGGCGATGAGCCACGTCGTCCACGCGACCGAGCGCCGTCCACCGGACGGTCTGGCGGGATCGATCGTACCAGTCAGCGTGCCCGCCGAGACAGAGCCCGCCAGCGGTGCCGGGAAAGAGGCGAGCGGCCCGCCGGGGGTCGTGCCGCCCGGCCCCAGTGGCATTCCGGGCAGGGGCGTCGCCGCCCCTGGAACGAAGCCGGTGGGAGCCAGGGGGAACGGTCCGTGCGCATCCGAGACGGACGACGCGAACCTCGGCGCGCCCGCGATGCGCGCGAACTCGTCGACCAGCTCGCGGACGGTCTGGAACCGGTGGGCCCGATCGCGCGCCAGCGCCCGGTGGAAGAAGGCGTCGATGGCCGGGGGCAGGCCGGGGGCGAGCTGGGTCGCGGAGGGGATCGGGTCGACGAGGATCCTGGTCATGACCTGCGCGAGCACATCGCCGGGGAAGGGGAGGTATCCCGTGACCATGCGGAACAGGATGACCCCGAGCGCCCAGAGGTCGCTGCGCGCGTCGACGTCGCGCTCGGCGCGGAGCTGCTCCGGGCTCATGTAGTGGGGCGAGCCCATGACCTCGCCCGTCGTGGAGGCGTCGGCGACGAGCTTCGAGGTGGTCTCCTTGGCGATGCCGAAGTCGAGGAGCTTCACCATGTCCTCGTCCTCGCCGTCGACGCGCGCGAGGAAGAGGTTGGCGGGCTTGAGGTCGCGATGGACGAGGCCGGCGTCGTGCGCGCTGCGCAGGGCCTTGCCGGTCTGGGCGAGGATGCGATGCGCCTCCAGCAGCGGGAGGCGGCCGCGCCGCAGGAGGCGCGCGTTGAGGTCCTCGCCCTGGAGGAGCTCCATGACGAGGTAGGGGACGCCCTCGTGAATGCCGAAGTCCTGCACCTTCACGACGTGCGGGGTCCTGAGCTGGGCGGCCGCGCGCGCCTCGCGCTCGAAGCGAGTGCGGAACGCGGGAGAGCTGGCGTAGGCCGGGTCCATGAACTTGACGGCGACCGGCGTGCCGAGCTGCAGGTGGTGCGCGACCCAGACCGAGCCCATGCCGCCGCGGGAGAGCGGGCGCTCGAGGCGGTACTTGTCGATGAGGACGGAGCCGGCGCCGAGGTGCATGGGCGGGAGTTCGGGAGGAGGGAAGAGGCTAGCGGATCCGGGCGCGGGGGAGGAAGAGGATGAAGGCGAGCGAGGGTGGATCGGATGGCGGCGGCTGGCGGAGGGAGGCGCGGGGCAGGCGGCGATGCGGTGGCGACCGGGATTCTCCCGATGCAGGCGTTGCGGACGGAAGCTCCGGCGCGCGGCTGATGCTGAGGTCAGGGGTGCTGACAGCGTGTCTGTGCTCCTCTCGGTGGAGCGGTGACACATCTGGAAGCGGGCCGCGCCGAGCGACGCCGCTGGCGCGACCGCGGGGCCATTGGGGGAGCGCGAGACGCACGAGGGGCCATCGATGGGGACATGGCGTCACGGGGAGGCGAAATCGAGCGACGGCGCCTTGGCTCCGGGGGCGCCGTCGCCGTTGCTTCCGTCTCCCTCGCCGCCGAGGCCGGGCTCGCCGAGCTCGAAATGGAGGTCGTTTGCGTCCATGGGCGGCGGTGTGCCGCGAAAGGCGATGCCGATGGAGTGACCGCCGCGGCCGCCGCCGCCGCGGCCGCCCTGACCGCCGCGGCCGCCGCCGCCGCCGTTGCAGGCGTTGTCAAGGCCGGAGGAGTCCGGTGGTGCCTTGCCGCCCACGCCGCCGGCGCCGCCGTTGCCGCCGGGCTGTCCTGGAGCGCCGTTGCCGCCCTTGCCTCCGCCGCCCGTCTTCAGGGTGACGTCATGGAACTGGAGGATGGCGTCGAGGCTGATGAGCGCGATGCTCGCGCCGCCGGCGGCACCCCCGAGGCCGCCCTTGCCCCCGCAGCCGCCCGCGCCGCCCGAGCCGCCGCTGGGGCCGCCGACTCCCCTGGCACCGCCGGGGCAGGAACGCCCGGGGGAGCCACTGCTGAGAACACCGCGCGCGCCACCGCCGCCACCGCCACCCTGCGCCGTGGTTCCGGGCATGCCGGAAACGCCGGATACGCCGGTGTAGCCACCTTGTGAGAGGGTGCCGAGAGCCGTGGCCCCGGCGCCTGGCCCGCCGGGCATGCCATCTGCGCCGGCCTCGCCGCGGGCGCAGAGAGTTCCCCCTGCCGTCTGCCCGGCTCCGCCATTGGCCGAGCCACCCGGTAGGCCATCGCTGCCGATGACACCGCTGCTCGGTTGTCCTACTCCGCCAGCGCCGCCGACGGAGACCTCGCCCCCATCTTCGCAGTTGTTGACTGGCTCGGCACCGCCGGCGGTAACAGAGGCCATGCACCCACCTTCTCCTGGGTTCCCATCGTCACCGCGCGTGGCGCTGTTCGAGTCCTGGCTTTGATCGGCGCCAGGCGCAGCATCACTTGCCTCAATCGTGCAGCGCGCCAGCGAGACCGTGACACCATCGGCCACGGCCGCGATGGACGACGCTCCGGATGTCAGAACTGATTCAGCAAGGACATGCACGTCCTCCATCCGAACTGATCCGCCCCCATGCATCGTGAGAGGGATGGTCCCGGCCTCGGCCGTCAGCGTCGTCCGCTTCTGATCGCCGATCCATCCCCAGCCGTTCTCGCAGTCGAGTCCACCAAACAGCGTCACGTCGTCCTCGATCTCGACCGCCTCGTTGAACGTCTGGGCGCATGCATAGACGCGCCTCGCCCGAGGCTCGGCGAGGGCGAGCTCAATCGCCTTTTCGAACGTCTTGACCGGTTCGCTCGGTGTTCCAGGATTGCTGTCCTTCCCCTGGACCGACACGAACACGCCACACGTCTCGCTCGCGTTCCAGTCCGCACGGTCGCGCGGCACGCACGTCGATGGCGGCGGCTGTCCTCCCTCTCCGCCGCTCACCGAGCTGCAGGCAAGGACATCTCCGCAATCGCTGCTCATAGAATAGGGAAAGCACCCGGTTTGGCTGGCATCCAGGGCCATCGTTGCCAGAAAGAGCACAGCAGCCAGACAAAAGCGACGACGCATGTTGCCAACACCTCCTGTCCGGGAATGAGAGCTCAGAGCGGTCCGCTCAGCGAGAGTCCGGCAATGCGCGGTCCAAGAAGCGGCGCGACCCGCACGCTCGGCGCCGCTTCCACAGGCTTGCTCGTCACGAGCCCGTACACAAACGTGCCAGCCCCGATCGCTCCCCCCGCCACGAAGCTCCAGAACGCCGCGTTGCTGAGGTCGACCTTGGCATAGATCGTATCCCTGAGATCCTGGCACCCGGGCATGGTCATGCCACGACAGGATGACTCGTTGTATCCTTGATCGAACAGCGCCTTCTTCTCGTCCTCGGCCTCGCTCGCCCGCGAGCTGGCCATCACCGTGAGGATCGCCCCCGCCGCGATGCCAGCACCAGCCGCGATCCCTCCGCCCAGAAGAATTGGCGTCCGGAAGTTGCCGCGCGGCGTCCTCGCTGCCGGAGACGCAGATGCGTGGGGGCGCCCCTTCACGTCTGGGGCAGGCCCTCGCTTGCCTTCCGGTCGCTCGGCAATCGGCAGCGCACCGATCGCGGCCTGATCAAGCTTGACGTGTTCCCTCGCTCCCTCGGTCAGGTGAACCGTCTTGGTCAAGGGACGGCGCCCGGGCGTGCGGACGACCAGGGGGTGATCGCCGGGATCGCGCTGCACAGGGGTATCGAGCTGGACGGGGAGGCCATCGAGCGTCAACTCCAGCCCGGCAGGAACGGTCCCCGTGACGGTGATTTCCACGGTCGGGGTGCGTGCTTCGAGCTCGGCGAGCTCCTTGGTCGCGCTGGCTTTCGCCTCCGCGAAAGCAGACGGAGCGCCGGGCGTGAACTTCTCGTCCACGACGAGCCGATACACATCGCGCGCTTCGAGGAAGCGGCCGAGCTTGACGTAACAGCGCGCCACCATGAGCAGGAACGGGGGCGCGTGCGTTTTCGCCTCGGCCTGACGAAACGCGAGGAGCGCCTCGGCGTATCGCTGCGCCTCGTAGTGGGCCCATCCCTGCTCGGCGAGCGCGACGGCGGCTGCTTTGTTCTGTGCCAGTACAGGACCGTCCTGCGCCGCCGCTGGCGACGTGCATAGGACGCCGAGGAGGAGCAGGCTGGCCGCTGCCGAGCGGTGGTTCATCGCCGCACTCTTGCTCACGATTTGTCCCCAGGGAAAGAACGCGTGCGGGCAAGGACATGAGACCTGGCCACCGCGGGGCACGGTGGCGTCACGGGGAGGCGAAATCGAGCGTCGGCGTCTTGGCTCCGGGGTCGCCGTCGCCGCTGGTCCCGTCCCCCTCGCCGCCGAGGCCGGGCTCGCCGAGCTCGAAATGGAGGCCGTTCGCGTCCATGGGCGGCGGCGTGCCGCGAAAGGCGATGCCGATGGAGTGACCGCCGCGGCCGCCCCCGCCGCGACCGCCCTGACCGCCGCGGCCGCCGTTGCCGCCGTCGCAGGCGTTGTCAAGGCCGGATGCGGAGCCGCCCGATAGCGCCTTGCCGCCCATGCCGCCCATGCCGCCGGCGCCGCCGGGCTGTCCTAGAGCGCCGTTGCCGCCCTTGCCACCGAGGCCTGTTTTCAGGGTGACGTCGTGGAGCTGGAGGGTGGAGTCGAGGCTGATGAGCGCGATGCTCGCGCCGCCGGCGCCGCCTCCGAGGCCTCCCTTACCACCGCAGCCGCCCGCGCCGCCCGAGCCGCCGCTGGCGCCGCCGACTCCCTTGGCATTGGGGTCGGGGCAGGAACGTGGCGGGGTCGTGGGACTGGTGGGAACACCGCGAGCGCCGCCACCGCCGCCGCCACCCCGCGCCGTGGTTCCGGGCCGGCCGGTCTCGCCGGCTTCGCCGATATAGCCATCTTGTGAGAGGGTGCCGAGAGCCGTGGCCCCAGCGCCTGGATCGCCGGAGGCGCCAGGGTCGCTATCCCGGCCGTTCATGCAGGAAGTTCCTCCTGACGTCTGCCCGTCTCCGCCATTGGCCGGGCCATCTGGTAAGCCATCGGTGCCATTGGCACCGCTGCTCGGTTGTCCTGTTCCGCCGGCTCCGCCGAAGGAGTCCGCGACCCCCTCTTCGCAGTCGTTGAATGGCTCGGCACCGCCCGCGGTAAAAGCGGCCATGCACCCACCGTCACCTGGGTTCCCATCGTCACCGCGCTTGGCGCTGTTCGAGTCCTGGCTTTGATCGGCGCCAGGCGCGGCATCACTTGCCTCAATCGTGCAGCGCGCCAGCGAGACGGTGACACCATCGGCCACGGCCGCGATGGACGACGCTCCGGATGTCAGAACCGATTCAGCAAGGACATGCACGTCCTCCATCCGAACCACTCCGCCCCCATGCATCGTGAGAGGGATGGTCCCAGCATCGGCCGTCAGCGTCGTCCGCTTCTGATCGCCGATCCATCCCCAGCCGTTCTCGCAGTCGAGTCCACCGAACAGCGTCACATTCGCCTGGATCTCGACCTTCTCTTCGAACGTCTCGGCGCACGCGTACACGTTCTTCTTCGTGGCATCGGGGAGGGCAGTCGCGAGGGCGATGGCTTTCCCCAACGACTTCACCGGTGCGTCCGGCGTCCCCGCGTTCTCATCGTTTCCGTCGAGCCTCACGAAGATCCCACCACACAACGCGTCGGCCTTCCACCCTTCGCCCTCTCCTGGCACACACTGCGGCGGCGGATCCGGCGGCCCTCCTGCCGTTCCGTCCGACTGGCAGTCATCCAGCAGCTCACCACTTACGTCAAGGCACGGGGGGTGGCCGCATTGAGGCCCTATCGCTCCCATGGCCATCGTCCCCAGGAAGATCGCAGCAGCAAGATGGGCGCGACGACGCATAGTACGGCCTTCTCCCTTCGAGTACGTAAGCTCAAAACCTTCCGCTGAACGAAAGCCCGGCAGTGCCCGGTCCGAGGAGCGGCGCCACGCGTGTCCCCGGGACCGTCTTCTGAGGCTCAGCGTTCATCGTCACCAGCCCATAGACCAGCGTGCCAACCCCGACCGTTCCCCCCGCCACGAGACTCCAGAATGCGACGTTGCCCAGGTCGATCTCGTCATATACTGCGTCTTTAAGGTCGCTACACTTGGTAACGTCCCCCTCGGGGCATCTCTTCTCGTCGCCCCATTCGGCTTTCAGCTCGTTCCTGACCTCTTCCGCGTGATCGGCTCGATTGCCGGCGAGCACCGCGAAGACCACGCCCGTCACGATGCCGGCGCCCGCCACGACCCCGCCCGTGACGAGCAACGGCGTCCGCAGCTCAGCGCGCGGCGCCACCGGCGCCGCCGGCTCCAGCACGAAGGGACGCGCTCCCAAGCCAGCGACCGGCGCGCGCTCCAGCTGCACCGCCACCGTCTCCGCACGGCCCGCCACCGCCGCGATGGGACGCGTCGCTGGCGCGTACCCCTCGAGCTTCGCCCCGATCTCGTGCTCGCCCGGTACCAAGAACACCCGATCCGCGAGCGGCGCCTTGCCCACGACCGCCCCGTCGACCGTCACCTCCGCCCCTGCCGGCGTCACCTGCACCGTCACGGATGCGACCTTCGCAAGAGCCTCCTTCAGCGACGCCTCGGCGTTCTGCCGCTCGTTCACCTTGGTGGCCGGCGCCTCGCGCAGATACCGCGCCAGGTACTCCGCTGCGTCGCGGTGCTTGCCCAGCTTGAGGCACGCGACCCCCAGATTCGACGCGATCTGGTAATGTGGCTTGATCGCCCACGCCGCGAGGAACGACGCGTGCGCATCGGCCCATTTCCCCGCCGCCGCCGCCTGTCTCCCCTCTTCGTAGAGCTGTCGCGCCTTGTCCGTCAGCGCGTCGGTCTCGCCGGCGGCGGCCGCGGTGGCCGGCTGCTGCGCGCCCGCCGCCTGCGTCATCAACGCCACGGCCACGCTCCAGCTCCACAGCAGCGGTTGCTTCCTCATCATCGGAGTCATCAGAACTCAGGCTTCCCTTCGGGGAGAGGCGGGACAGCAGTGCTCGAGGGCGGCACCTTACCCCCTCTGGGCTTCGCGTCCAAGCGCCCCGGCGCAGTCCCACCTACCTTGGTATTCCTTGTCCGCCCCGATGGCTGCGTCTTCGGCAGCGGCTCCCCCTGCTCCGGCTGCTCTTGCCCCGTCTGCGGCTTCGCCGTCGCCTCCGGCCGCGCCGTCGTGGCGGGCGACCCCGTCGGCGCCGCGCCGGCCTCGGCGCTTGGCCCTGGCGCCGCCGCGCTCCCCGAAGGCGGCGCCACGCCCGGCCCCGTTGCCTCCGGCGTTGCCGTCCCCCCTCCGGGCGCCCCTTGCGATACCAGCACCGCGACCATCCCCGCCACGGCCACGAAGCCGAGCCCCGCGACGGCCCAGATCCACGTCCGCGACGACGCCGGCTTCTCCACGATGACCGGGATCTCGTCGCGCTCTTCCAAGCCGGCGGACGGCATCGGCCCCGCCGGCGCGCTCCACGCCCCGCCGCTCGCCACCCGCCCCGCAACGCCGCCCGCCGCCTGCGCCGGCACGGCGTTCCCCGCCGCCGCCTGTCCCATCCGCACGGGCCCCGTGCCTCCGGCCTCGACCCCCGCCGCCAGCGCCGCGCTCCCCAGCAGCTTCTCCGAATCGATGACCAGCGTCCCCTTCGGCCCAACCTGCTGCGACGTCGGCCCCGCCGGCCCCGCCACGCCCCGCTGCGACGGCGGCATCGACCCCGGCGCCCGCCGCTCTTGTCCCGCGCCGCCCACGCCATGCGCGGCCACGCCGACCGGCCCCGTCCCGCCCTGCTGCGCCGCGAACCGCTCGCGCCACCCGCCGCCGAACTGCGGCTTCTCCTCCACCTCGGCCAGCGGCCGCGCCCCGAACATCCCCCGCGCGATCTCCCCCTCGTCCTCCGCGACCTCCTCGATCCGGATCAGCATCCCGTGCCGGTCCTCCATCGTGACATCGCGCTCCCGCACGAACCGCACCGATACGCCGCCCGGGATATCCGCCTCCCGCCCGCTCGTGATCGACGTCCACTTGATGTTCGATCGGTACAGCACCGTCGCGATCTTCGCCGCCGCAAGCGCGATCGACCCGAAGGGCTCGTCGGGCTTGTGGACGATCACCACCCGCTTCGGCTGCGCCCCCTCGTCGGCCACCCAGTCCCAGGTCGCGCCGCTCCGCCGGAGATATGGCAGATCCCCGAACTCCTCGACATACCGCTCCAGCACGTGCGCCACCCGCTCCGGCGCCTCCCGCACCGCGCTCACGTACTCGCGGTAGAACATGCCCGCCGACGAGTTGACCTCCGTCGCGTTCATCACGTGCCGGTAAAACGTCGCCGCTGCCTCGAGCAGCGTCGTGTACCCGAGGTCCCGATCCACCGCGACGATCCCGTGCGCGAACGGCGGGTTCCCCCGCCCGGCGTGGTCGACCGCCCCGCCGATCCGGAAGCCGAAGATGAGCCCCACCGCCCCGTGGCCAGGCTCGTGCTGCGTGTCATCCCTCGACAGATTGCCAATCGCGAACGCGTGCGTCGCCCCCGTCGCAGGCTCGATGTACTTCATCAGCCGCGCCAGGTGGCTGAACTGCGTCGTCGTGAGGGGCCCTTGCGGCACCTCCGGGCAGTACATGAAGTCGATCTGGTGCCCCGGGATGTTCCCGTGCAGCACGTGATACCACGCCGCGTCCGCCGGCGCGCGGTACCGCGGGATCACATAGCCCGAAGCGCCCTCGTTACCGTACATTGGGCCTGACCTGCTGCGGCACCGGCGGGGCAGGGAGCGCCGCGGTCCGCGACAGCGCCGAATGCCCGCTGATGTCCTGCTTCATCCGCTGCAGGAGCTGCGGATCATACGCGTTCTTCGGGAGGATCTTCTCCACGAAGTGCGAGAACAGGTGATGCGTGCTGTGCCCGTAGCTCGCCGACCCGACGAGCACGCGAATGTCGATGTTGTTCTTGTACCGCTCCAGGCTGTCGATGAGCGTCTTGTAATACCCGCGCGCCTCCCGCTCCACCTCGGCCGGCGTCCCGGACAGGACATCGGACTTGTTGATGAAGAGCACAACCGCCTTGCACGAGGCCAGCGTCTTCGGGCTGAAGAAGAACTGCAGCGACTGCGGCTGAAACTCCCGGAGCTGCTCCTGGATCCGCGACGGCTCGACCTTCTGTCCGTCCTTGCCCGCCAGATCCACGACCATCAAGAGCCCATGGACCTCCTCCATGATGAGCTCCTGCTGCGCGTCCACGATGTGCTCGCCGCCCCAGTCGCCGACCTCGAACACGTGCTCCGTCAACACCTCTTTCGTGAGGACGTGGCTGACGGTCCGCTCGTAACGCTCGATCTTCGTCCCCTGCAGCGTGCCCAGATCCACGAGGGGATTCGCCCACTTGAGCGTGAGCGACGTCTTGCCGGTCCACTTGATGCCCAGCGTCAGGATCTTGTACCGCTTCTGCGTGATCTTCGGCCGGCTCTCGAGCTCGCTCTTGTACCAGTCGATCTCCTTCTGCTGGGCGTCGAGCCAGTCGACCTTCTGCCGGTCCTCGCCCCGCGAGATCTCGAGCGCCTGCTGGAGCTGCCCGTACTGCGCCCGCAGCTGATCCAGCTGGCCCTTGGCCTGCCGGAGCGCCTCGATGTGCTGGTTCGCGTCCTGAAGCTTCCGCTTCAGCTGCGTGGCCTGCATCAGCAGGAACACGGCGCCTGCGCCGCACGCCACCGCGATCAACCCGAGCACTATCGGTAGAACAACCTGCATGGCTTACAATCCTCGCGACCCGCCGGGCGGGCTATCCCGCCCTGTCCTGTCCCGCGCGGCCGGAAGAACGGCGAGCGCGGACCGGCCTGAATCCTGAGAAACGCATCAGACCACGGCTCGCCGCAGCGTACAAGTCCGAGGTAATCCCCAGCACGAGCCATTACTTCATCGTCCGCCATCGGACGCCATGTCCCCACGCACACAGGACCCGCGTCCTCCGCGCCCGCGCGCCGCTCCCGCTACCGGCCTGTCCCGATCACCTCGCGCCACCGCCCTTGCGGGTCACTCGCGGCAGCGCCGTCCTCGTCTCGGGCGCGAGATCCAGCGTGTCACGCTCCCCGGCCGCGAGCCGCAGCGCGCCCGCATACGCGATCATCGCCCCGTTGTCCGTGCAGCTCGCGAGCGGCGGCACGAACAGCGCGAGGCCCCGCCGCTCGCACGCCGCGGCCATCTTCGCGCGGAGCCCCTGGTTCGCCGCGACCCCGCCGCCGAGGACCACCCGCCCGATCCCCTCGGCCCGCGCGGCCCGCACGGTCTTCTGCACGAGCGCGTCGACCACGGCCCCCTGGAAGGCCGCGCACAGGTCGCGGAGCGCCTGCCCCTCCGGCCGCCCCCGCTTCGCCACGTGCCGCGCGACCGAGCTCTTGATGCCGGAGAAGCTGAACTCCAGCGACTCCTTGCGCGCCATCAGCGCTGGCACCGCGTCCGCCGCTGCGGCCGCGTCGCCCCCGGCCGCGAGCCGATCGACCACCGGCCCGCCCGGATACCCGAGGCCGAGCAGCTTCGCCACCTTGTCGAACGCCTCGCCCGCCGCGTCGTCGCGCGTCGCGCCGAGCTCCCGGATCGCCCCGATCGCCGGGCCATCCACCCGGTAGATCGCCGTGTGCCCGCCCGAGGCGAGCAGCGCCACGTACGGGAACGACGGCCGCTCGCGCTCGTCGGAGAGCGGCGCGCCGCCCCGCCGCAGGAACACCGCGAGCAGGTGCCCCACGAGGTGATCGACGCCCACGAGCGGCTTGCCCGCGGCCCACGCGAGCCCCTTCGCGGCCTGCAGGCCGACGAGCAGCGCCCCGGCGAGCCCCGGCCGCGACGTCACCGCGACGCCGTCGAGATCCGCCACCGAGACGCCCGCGCGCGAGAGCGCCTCGCGCACCACCGGGACCACCGCGCGCGCGTGATCGCGCGCCGCGACCTCGGGCACGACGCCCCCGTAAGGCGCGTGCAGCGCCACCTGGCTGCGCACGACGTCGGAGAGGACGTCGCCTCCCTCGGTGACCACCGCCGCCGCCGTCTCATCACACGATGTCTCGATCCCTAGAACCCGCATGTCCCTGTCCGCCGCGTCAGCCTGAAATTGCCAAACACCTGCCGCTGCCCCGCCGCATCCGCCTCGCCCGGCGCGAGCGGCGCCCGGCCAGGCCGGAGCAGGCGCACCTCGACCGACGCGTCCGTGCGCAGCGACAGCACCGCGAGCATCGGCTCCGTCTCGGGCTCCGACGCGTCGACCGCGTAGATTGCGTTGCGCTCCCGGCCCTCCCCGAACTCCAGCCGTGACAGCGGATCGTGGACGAGCGCGCCGATCGGCCGCAGCGGCGCGCCGTCGAGGAGGCGCCGCTCGGCCGTGGCCCCGTCGGGCGCCTCGTAGGTCCACAGCGCGCCGGGCGGCTCCGCCCCGTCGAGCGCGTCCGCGTCGAGCGTGAGCCGCATCTGCACCCGCGGGCTCAGGCCGGCGCGGAACGCGCCGCCCAGCGTGATCGCGCCGCAGTACGCCTCCCCGTCGGCCGTCGAGAACCGGCTCAGGTCGTCGCAGCCGGCCGCCCCGCCGGCGCTCATCGCGCCGGCGAGGGCGAGCGGCGCGAGCCGCAGCGCGCGGCGCCGCGGCCCGGGCGGAGAAGCGCGGCTCAAGGCGCGGCGCTCCGCATCAGCTCGACCGCGGTCTGGCGGACGCGCGGCTCGGGATCGCTCGCAGCGAGCTGCCGGAGCACCGGCGCCGCCGCCGCGCGGTCCGCGGAGGCGAGGGCGCGGGCCGCCGCCTCGCGCACCAGGGCGTACGCGTCGGCGCGGGCCGCCCCGCCGAGCGTCTCGGCTACCTGGCTCGGCCTGCCGCCGCCCGCGCCCCCGCCCGGCGCGCCGAGCCGACCCAGCGCCTCCGCCGCGCGCACGCGCAGCGGCCAGCTCGACGAGGTCCGCAGGAGCTCCGAGACGGCCGCGATCGTCGGCGCGTGCCGGACCGCGCCGAGCGCCGCGAGCGCCGCGCGCCGCACGCTCTCCTCGGGATCGCCGAGCGCGTCGACCACCGCGGCCTGCGCCTCCGGCTCGGGCCGGGTCGCGAGCAGCTCGACCGCGCGCGTGCGCACCTCGATCGCCGGGTGCCGCACGAGCGCCACGAACCCGCTCACGACCGCCGCCGCGATCCCCTCCACGGCGGCCTCCACCTGCCGCCTCGGCTCCGGGGCGAGCGCCGCGCGCCCGTCCGTGAACGGCGCGAGCCCGAGCGCCGCGACGCCCCCGCCGGCGCCGGGATCGCCGCCTGCCCCGCCCGACACGGCCGCGCCGCGCGACAGGATCGCGTCGGCGACGACCAGGGCCCGCTCGGGCGACGTCGCGACCGCGGCGACCGCGGCCTTCTGCAGCGCCGGGCCGAGCGCCACGAGCGCCGCCGCGCGATCCTCCGGGCCGGGCGGATCGGGGTCGAGCCCCGCGAGCACGTCCTTCACCGTCAGCGCGCCGTCCGGCACCGGCAGCGGCTCGCGCGCGCGCGGGTACGCGCGCCGCGTGAGCGCGACCGCCGCCGACACCGCGGCGGCGCGCAGCCCCTCGTCCGACGAGAACGCGCCGGCCGCGATCGCCTGGGCGGCCCCGCCCGCGGCGACCGCCTCGGCCTCGCCGGCGCCGCCGCCTCCGGGTCCCGCGCCGCCGCCGCCGAGCCGCGCGAGCGTGATCAGCGCCGCGCGGCGGAGCTCCGGCTCGCTCGAGTCGGCGAGCGACATGAACAGCGCGGGCCCCTCGCCCCCGCCCGCGAGCTCGCCCAGCGCGCGGACCGCGGCGGCGCGCGGCACGGAGCCGGCCTCGGGCGCCCTCGCGACCGCGGACAGCGCCGCCGCGTGCTTCCGGTCGTGCGTCAGCCCGAGGCCGACCGCCGCGAGCGCCCGCACCTCCGGCGCCGGCGACGACAGGAGCCGCGCGAGCAGCGCCACCGCCTTGGCCGCCGGCCGCCCGCCGCCCGCCGCGAGCCGCGCCACGCCCCACGTCGCGGCGACCGCGACCGCGTCGTTCGGCAGCACGCTCGCCGCCGCGTCCCGCGGCGCGAGCATCTGCTCGTAGCGCTCCAGCATGGCCGGGTCGCGCAGCGCGCCGCACGCGATCATCGCGCGGGCGCGCAGGCCCTTGTCGGCCTGGCCTACCGCGAAGTTGTAGAGCGCCGGCCCGGCGCCCTTGTTCTCGACGTAGGCCAGCACCTCGATCGCGACCTTCTGCTGCGACTCCTTCTCGTCCGCGAGCGCGTCGAGCAGCGGCTTCACCGCGCGGGCGCCGATCTTCGCGAGCTCCGCGCGCGCCGCCGCGCTCGCCGCGCGCCCCTCGCCGCGGACCTTCTGCATCAGCGGGAAGGTCATCGCGCCGTAGAGCTCCACGAGCAGCCGCCGGTAGAGCGGCTTCTGGGGGTTGCCGACCGCGACCGGCAGGAGCTCGCGCTCGAGCACCTCGAGCGAGCCCCTGCCGAGGTTCACCTGCATCGACATCCGCGCCGCGCGCGCGACGAGCTCCTCGTCGTTCGACGCCCTCACCACCCGGCGGAAGAGCCGGTCGGCCTCCTCGGCCTGCCCCGCGGTGAGCAGCAGCTCGGCGAGGTCGAAGTACACGGGGAACAGCCGGTCGTTCTTCGCGAGCGCCTGCCGGTACTCGGCGATCGCGCGCTGGAAGTCCTGCCGCCGGCGGTACATGTCGCCGAGCTTCTGGTGGCCGCTCGCGTCCTCGGGCGACAGCTCGACGGCCCGCGCGGCGTACCGGATCGCGTCGTCGTCGCGGTACAGCTCCGCGGCGTACTGCGCCATGCGCTGGTAGAACTCGCGGGCCCGCTTCGGGTTCACCTCGACGAGCTTGCCCAGCACGTCGATCGCGCCGAGGAGGTTCTGCTGGAGCACGAGCACGCGCTCCAGCGCGAGGAGCGAGTCCTCGTCGCCCGGCGCGGCCTGGACCAGCCGCCGGAGCGTGGCCTCGGCGTCGGGCAGCCGGTGCAGCTTGCGCTGCACCTCCGCGAGCAGCCGCCCCGCCTCCAGGTCGGGCGGGGTCGCGTTGAAGCGCGCGGCGAGCGGCGCGACGCGGCTCGGCAGCTCGTGGGTGAGCGACCAGAGGCTGACGATGTGGGTGCGCGCCTCGCGCGCGAGCAGCTTGTCGTTGCCCGCCCCGGCGAGCAGCTGCTCCCAGAGCTCGCGCGCCTCCGTGTAGCGCGGCCCCGCGTTGCCGAGCGCGCTCGCCGTGCGCTCCAGCGCGATCGCGAGCGCCTTCTTGTAGCGGCTGTTCGCGGGCTCGAGCTGCGCCGCCTCCCGGAGCGCGGCGAGCGCCTCCGCCACCATGTCGTGGTCGAGGTACACCTCCCCGAGCGTGGCCGCGGCGCGCGCCCGGCTCGGCACGACCTGCTTGATGCGCGCCCACGTCTCCAGCGCCTTCTTCTTGTCGCCGGCCTGGAAGTACCGGTCGCCCAGGTCGACGAGGTGGCTCGGATCGCCGCCCGCGGCCGCGGCGAGCCGCTGGAGCACCTTGAGGGCCCGGTCCTTCTCCTCCACCCGCTCGTAGAAATCGGCGACGGCCGCGAGCGTCTCGGCCTCGTCCGCGACGCGCCCCTCGAGCTGCGTGAGCAGCGCGAGCGCCTTGGGCCGGTCGCCCCGCTGGATGAGCGTCTCGCACAGCTCGAAGACGAAGTCCGCGTTGCCCGGGGCCGCCTTGATCAGGAGCTCGTACTCGCGGATCGCGGCGTCGAGCTCGCCGGCGGTCTGGAGCAGGTGGACGAGCCGGAGCCGCGTGTCGATGTGCTTGCCGTCGAGCGCGAGGGCCTTCCTGTAGATCCCGATCGCCTTGTCGACGTCGCCGGTCTCCTCGTACAGGGCGCCCAGGGTCGCGAGCCGCTGGAAGTCCTGCCCCCTCTCGGCCTCGAGGATCGCGATGAGCTCCGCGAGCTTGCCCTCGGCGCGGAACGCGTCGGTCATGATGAGCAGGATCTCGGCCCGCACCCCGGCGGCGCTGCCGGCGATGGCGAGCGCCCGCTTCAGCACGGCGAGCGCCTCGTCCATCTTCTTCTGCTTGGCGAGCGCCTGCCCGAGATCGCGCAGCGCCGGCGCGAGCGCCCTGTTGTCGCCGGCCGCGGCCTTCACGAGCTCGCGGAACTCGGCCTCGGCGCGCGCGTGGTGCCCGCGCGCGGAGAGCTCGCGCCCGAGCTCGGCCTTCACGAAGAGCGAGCCCTGCGCGTTCTTCACGAGCGCGTCGTGCTGCGCCTTGGCCGCCTCGAAATCGGAGAGGTCGAGGCAGAGCGCGAGCAGCGTGCGCCGGGTCTGCTCGACGTCCGCGGGGACCTTGAGCAGCGGCAGCGCCTTCTCGTAGTGCCCGCGCGCGCGCGCCTTGTCGCCGCGATCCGCCTCGAGCTGGGCGAGCGCCATCATCGCCGCCGGTTCCCCGGGCCGGTCCGCGATGGCGGCCTCGTACGTCTTGATGGCGTCGTCGTAGCGCCCGTCCTGCTTGTAGACGCCGGCGAGCACGACCTTCGAGGCCCAGGCGTCGGCCCCCGGCTGCGCGGCGCGGCGCTCGAACTCCTCGACGAGCTTCTTCAGGTTCCCGTCGCGCTCGCGGTAGAGCTGGGCGAGGCGCTGGAGCGGGAAGGGCGCGCTCGGCTGGCTCATGACGATGGCCGTGTAGCGCGCGATCAGCGCGTCGCTCGACGGGCCGCCCCGCTTCCCGTCGCCGGTCTCTGCCGGCTCCGGCTTCGCCTGCGGCGGCTTCGCGGGCTGCGGCCGCGCGGCGGGGCCAGGCCTGCCGCCGCCGGGCTTCGGGGCCTTCGGTCTGGGCCGCTTGCCGCGGCCGGACGGATCGAAATCCGCGGCCTCGGCGCGCGGGATCGCGAGCGTCGCGGCCGCGGGGATCAGGACCGCGAGGCAGCCGGCCAGAACGTGGGATCGCACCTGGGTAGGGTAGATCGACGGTGCGCGGCCGGCCACGCGGAGCAGCGGCGGCGCCGGGAAAGGGCGCGATCGGGCCGGCGCGGACGCCGGACATGCGAGGCCGATGAGCTCAGCAGACGACTTTCCAAGCGCTCCTGCGGCGGCGCCGCTTCGAAAGGACACTTAACATCTATACCCTCGCGTATTTCCTCGGGAAGCCCTGATCAACGACGATGACACCCCCACCCAGTCCGGTTATTTGAACGGCTTTCTCGACGAGGTGACGCTGTTCTTCCGGAACTTCTTCTCTGCCGCCCTGAAGGACAACCTCTCTCTATCACGGCTTCATCCTTGGCCTCCTCGTGCAGCTCGAGGGTGATTACGACGTTCGCTCGAACCGTGAGTCCGGCCTCGGCCGCGCGGACCTGCTCGTGCGGCCGCGCGCGCCGGGCCGTCCAGGCATCGTGCTGGAGCTCAAGGTGCCACAGCGAGGCGAGACCCCGGAGCAGGCGCTCCTCGCCGCGGCGCGGCAAGTCCGTGATCGCCGTTATGCGGTCGAGCTGGTCGCCGCCGGCGCCGCCCCCGTGCATGAGCTGGTCGCGGTCTTCGACGGAAAGCGCGCCTGGGTGAGGCTGGTCGATGAGGTCCTCTCCGGCGCCAAGGACGGACACCCGCAGGGCTAATCGACTCGGGCAGACGTCGGGCACATCGCTGTTCGTTGTGGTGAGGCGCACTACCTCGGATCCGCCCTCGCCGCGAGCTCACCGCGCTGCGGTTCCTGACGTTGCCTTGCTTACAGCACAATTTGCTGACGGGGAGCGCTGCAGTTCTGGATATCCTCGGTCGCTGCGATGAGCTCGTCCGAAGCACCCCACAGGCGAGCGCTGCGGCTCTCTGAGTCGTCTCGGGGGTACCGCTGATGCGCGCTGGTGACATCGTCGCCGACCGCTTCGAGATCGAAGGGCACGCGACCTCCGGCGGCATGGCGCAGATCTTCCGCGCCCGCGATCGGCTCACGGGCGAGCCGGTCGCGCTGAAGATCCTCCAGCGCACGGGCCCGCAGGAGTCGCACCGCTTCCGCCGGGAGGCTCACGCGCTCGCCGCGCTCCGTCACCCCGGGGTCGTCGGGTACGTCGCCCACGGCACGACCGAGGGCGGCGAGCTCTACCTCGCCATGCAGTGGCTCTCCGGCGAGACCCTCGCCGAGCGCTTGCTCCGCGAGCCGCTCACGGTCCCCGAGAGCCGCTCGCTGGGCGTGCGCGTCGCCTCCACGCTCGGCGCCCTCCACCGGCTCGGCATCGTCCACCGCGACCTCAAGCCGAGCAACCTCCTGCTCGTCGGCGGCTCCGTCGACGAGGTCACCCTGCTCGACTTCGGCGTCGTGCGCGTCGCGGACGCCGGCCAGGAGCTCACCATGCCCGGCGTGATGCTCGGCACCCCCGGCTACATGGCCCCCGAGCAGGCGCGCGGCGAGGTCGCCATCGACGCCCGCGCCGACGTCTTCGCCCTCGGCTGCATCCTCTACCGCTGCCTCACCGGCCGGCCCCCGTTCGTCGGCAACGACGGCCTCTCCGTGCTCGTGAAGGTCCTCCTCGAGGATCCGCCGCGGCTCAGGGAGCTCCGCGGCGAGGTCCCGGCCGCGCTCGACGACCTCGTGACGCGCATGCTCGCCAAGGCCCCGCGCGACCGCCCCCGCGACGGCGCGGCCGTGGCCGCCGAGCTCGGGTCGCTCGGCGATCTCGCGCCGGCCTCGCGGCGCGGCCTCCCCGTGCCCATGGGCGGCCCGACGCCCGAGCTGACGACCGGCGAGCGCCGGATGATCTGCCTCCTCCTCGCCCGCGACGGCGCGCTCGACAGCGACGCTACCCGGTCGGAGGGCGAGGACGCGCTCCGCGTGCGCGCGCTCAGCGCCCTGGCCGAGCGCCACCAGGGCCGCCTCGAGATCATCGAGGCGCGCTCTCCCGTCGTTGTGCTGTCCGGCCTCGTCGCGCCGACCGATCTCGCCGCCCGGGGGGCGCGGTGCGCGCTCGCGATGCAGGTGCTGCTCGGCGGCGCGCCCGTCGCGCTCGTCTCGGGGCGCGCCGAGATCACCGCCCGCTCTCCCATCGGCAAGCTCATCGATCAGGCCGCCGCGCTGCTCGCCGGCGACGAGGCGCGGCTCGGCGTGGTCCGCATCGACGAGGTCACGGCCGGCCTGCTCGGCGCGCGGTTCGATCTCGGGTCGGATCACGCGGGCCATCTCCTGCGCGGCGAGTGCGACGACCTCGAGGCGGTGCCGCGCCTCCTCGGCAAGCCGACGCCGTGCGTGGGCCGTGACCGCGAGCTGTCGCTCCTGGAGGCGACCTTCGCTCAGTGCATCGAGGAGCAGACCCCGTCCGCGGTGTTGGTGACGGCCCCCGCCGGCATGGGCAAGTCGCGCTTGCGCGTCGAGCTGCTCCGGCGCCTCCGGGCGCGGGACGAGCCGATGGCGGTCTGGATCGCGCGCGGCGACCCCATGAGCGCCGGCTCTGCCTTCGGCCTCCTGGCGCAGGTGCTCCGCCGCGCGCTCGGCGTCGCCGACGGCGCGCCGGCCGCGGCGGTGCACCGCAGGATCCGCGAGCGCGTCGGTCACCACGGCGAGCGCGGCGCCCACGTCGCGCCCTTCCTTGGCGAGCTCGTGGGGACGCCCTTCCCGGACGAGGCCAGCGAGGCGCTCAGGGCAGCGCGGCGGAGCTCCGTGCTCATGGGCGATCAGCTGCACCTCGCGTGGGAGGAGTTCCTGCGCGCCGAGTGCGCGGCGCAGCCGGTGCTGCTCGTCCTCGAGGACATGCACTGGGGCGACCTGCCCACGGTCGGCATGATCAACAGCGCCCTCCGCAACCTGCGCGACGCGCCGCTCATGGTGCTGGCGCTCGGCCGGCCCGAGGTGCGCGAGATGTTCCCGAAGCTGTGGGCCGGCCGCGGCGTGCAGGAGATCGAGCTCACGGGGCTCTCGCGCCGCGCCAGCGAGCGGCTCGCTCGCCAGGCGCTCGGCGGCGCCGTCACGGAGGAGATCATCGGCACGCTGATCGAGCGGGCCGACGGCAACGCCTTCTTCCTGGAAGAGCAGATCCGCGCTGCCGCCGAGGGGCGAGGGGCCGCGCTGCCGGAGACGGTGCTGGCGATGGTGCAGGCGCGGCTCGAGGCGCTCGATCCCGAGGCGCGGCGTGTCCTCCGGGCGGCGAGCGTCTTCGGCCAGAGCTTCCGGCCCGCCGGCGTCGCCGCGCTGCTCGGCGGCGCCGACGCCGAGGTGGCGGTCCGGCTCGCCGAGCTCGTCGAGCGCGAGGTGATCACCCCGAGGCGGCCGCCTGGCCGGGGCGGCGCGCCTGGTGAGAGCCTCTCCTCCACGTCGTCCGCGTCGTCCGCGCGCGGGCCCGGGGGCGGGCCCGCGCGCGAGGCCCCGCCGGCGCGCCGTGCCGGGGCGCCCGAGCCTGGCCCTCCGATCGACGCGGGCGCCGACGACGCCGAGTACAGCTTCCGGCACGGCCTTGTGCGGGAGGCGGCGTACGGGGCGCTGACGGAGTACGACCGGCGGCTCGGCCACCGGCTGGCGGGCGAGTGGCTCGAAGGGGAGGGGAAGGGCGACGCGGCGCAGCTCGCGGAGCACTTCGAGCGCGGCGCCGAGCCGGGGCGCGCGGCGGCGTGGTACCGGCGCGCGGCGGAGCAGGCGCTGCGCGGCAACGATCTCCTCGCCGCGATCCGCCGCGCTGAGCGCGGCCTCGCGTGCGGCGCGACCGAGGCAGAGGCGGGCGGGCTGCTCCTCGTCGACGCGGAGGCCCGCGTGTGGCGTGGCGATTTCGCCGTTGCCGAGCAGCGCGCGCTCGACGCCGTCGCGCTGTTCGAGCCGGGCTCGCCGTCCTGGTACTCCGCCGTGACCTGGGTGGTCACGGCCGCTGGCAAGCAGGGGGCCTTCGATCGCGTGGAGTCCTGGGTAGCGACGGCGCGGGGCGCGTCGCCCCGTGAGGGCGCGCTGACCGGGAGGGACGTCTGCCTCGTCGAGGGGGCCAACTGGCTCGCCTTCGGCGGCCGCTACGCGGTGGCGGACGGGATCATCGAGGCCCTCGAGCGCAGCGGGGAGGAGGAGCGGCCGCTCGACGTCGAGGTGCTCGCCAGGCTCTACGAGGCGCGCGCCATCCGCACCATGACCTCCGGCGATCTCGGCGCCTGCCTCGACGGCATCGAGGCGGCGCTCGAGGTGTTCGAGCGGAGCGGCGATCGCCGCAACGCGTGCTCGCTGCGGGTGAACCTGGGCGCCATCACCATGGAGCTCGGGGACTACGAGGGGGCCGAGGCCGCGCTGCGCGCCGCGCTGCGCGCGGCGGAGCAGATGGAGCTCACGGATCTGGCCGCGGTCGCCCGCACCAACCTGGGCAACGTGATGAGCGCCCGCGGCAATCTCGACGAGGCCCGGCGGGTCCAGGCCGAGGCGATCGCGACGTTCCAGCGGCTGGGCGATCCGCGAGCCGAGGGGATCGCCCGCGCCTACCTGGGGAAGGCGGCGCTGCTCGGCGGCGATCTCGGCGCCGCCGAGGCCGAGGCCCGCGCGGCTGCGGAGCTCCTGCGAAGCGCGCCCCCGATGCGCGCGGCGGCGTGGGCCCTCTCCGCGCGGGTCCTGCTCCGGAAGGGCTGCGCCGAGGAGGCGCTCGCCCTCTCCGGCGACGCGCTCTCCCTCCTGGAGTCGCTCGGCGCGGTCGAGGAGGGCGAGTCGCTGATCCGGCTCGTGCGGGCCGAGGCGCTCTTCGCGAGCGGCCGGCAGGCCGAGGCGCTCGACGCGATCGCGCGGGCACGCGACAGCGTGATGTCCCGTGCCGGGCAGATCTCGAATCCTCGCTACCGGGAACGGTTTCTGTCTGCGCTCGACAACGGCGAGACGCTCGCGCTCGCGGCGCGCTGGCTCGGCGACCGAGACGCTCCATGAACTCGCGCTCCGTCGCACGTGGGATTCCCTGCTCGCGGCTCTTCCAGGAGCCGTGCGCTGCCCACGAGCGCGCCTGAACGACCGTTTCCTCGCCGTTCTCACGACGTCACCGCAGGCGCGGAATTTTAGGGTTCCTCCGTAAAAGTCGTTGAGGAAATTCCTGATGCGTGTTTCATTTGTGAGGAGGGGGCTATGCAATACCGTTTCAAACTCGCAATCTCGTTCCTGGGCCTATCGTGCGTTCTCCCGGCCTGTATCGGCGAGGCTGACCCCCTGGAGGCAGCCGGCGGCACGGCGGAGCAAGAGATGGTGACGCGGAATGCGTTCACGAAGGAAGCGCTCGTGGAGAGTGCGTTCGCGACAGACTCGCTTGCTACGGAAGCGCTCACTGGCAACCCGCTGACGAGCGACGCAGTCGCGAGCAGCAGTGATGTCATGAGGGCGCTGCGCGATCCCCTGGCCCGCGAGTTCTTGACGTACGTGGCGAGCTGCGCGCTCCCGGCGGGGCAATCCGTGCAGGTCTCCCTGGACGGCGAGACCTATACCTTCGAGGGGAGCATCGGTCTTGCGCTCGAGTGGGGCCGAGCTCATGGGAAGTGCAACGCTCACTGCCAAGGCTGGGTCTCGGCCTGCATGCTGGCCAGGATCAACGATGTCGGGCAAAGCGTGCCCCTCTCGATGCGTGGCAAGCACAAGGCCCTTGACTCGGATCAAGCGGAGCGGGATGCCTTCCCTCAACGGGAGGGGGCCTATTTCGGCGACCTCTTCGCGCCGGAGCAGCGCCGGTTCGCGTGCAAGTCGCCCGGCTCGACGCTCATCAGCCGCGTGTGCGGCGGGGCGGGCGTCGACACGCAGGGCTGCATCGTCGACGTCCTCGGCGACTGCGACGACATCTGCGGCGCTCCGACGTCGGACGGCAGCTTCCCGAACTGCGTTGGCGGTGGCCATACGACGCCGACGACGGTGACCGTCTTCCGGGAGTAGCCGGTCCGGGGTTCCGTCGCCTCGGGCTGACCCGCTGCGGGCGCCTCCCCGCGACGGCTCGCCGCTTTCGTACTATGGTCGCGCCGCCATGAAACGAAGGCTGCCCGCCCCGCTCGCCTGTCTGCTGCTCGCCGCCTGCGCCTCCTCGGAACCCCGACCGAAGGAGCCGCTCGGCCAGATCCCGGAGGCGACGACCACGGCGAAGCCCGAGTGGCTTCCCTTCCGCATCCGCGCCGGCAAGAGCGTCGCCGCCGATCCGCGCGAGAAGCACTTCGCCGAGCTCCGGCAGCTCACCTTCGGCGGCGAGAACGCCGAGGCCTACTGGTCGCCCGACGGCAGGAAGCTCGTGTTCCAGTCGACCCGCGACGGGAGCAAATGTGACCAGCAGTACATCCTGGATCTGGAGAGCGGCGAGGTCCGCCGGGTCTCGAACGGCCAGGGCAAGACCACCTGCGGCTACTTCCTCTTCCCCGCGCCCGCGGCCTCAGCCCAGGCGCGCGTCCTCTTCGCCTCCACGCACGCCGCCGGCGAGGCGTGCCCCCCGAAGCCCGACCACTCGCAGGGGTACGTCTGGCCGCTCGACGAGTTCGACATCTACACCGCGAACGCCGACGGCTCGGAGCTCCGCCCCCTCATCCAGGGCAAGGGCTACGACGCCGAGGCGACCGTCGCGTTCGACGGCTCGCGCCTCGTGTTCACGAGCACGCGCGACGGGGACATCGAGCTCTACACGGCGAAGCTCGACGGCTCGGACGTCAAGCGCATCACGAGCACGCCCGGCTATGACGGCGGCGCCTTCTTCTCCCCCGACGCGACCAAGCTGGTCTGGCGGGCGAGCCGCCCCACCGGACCGGCGCTCGACGACTACCGCGCGTTGCTCGCCAAGGGGCTCGTGCGGCCCAGCGCGCTCGAGATCTTCGTCGGGGGCGCCGACGGGCAGAACCCGCGCCCGGTGACGAGGAACGGCCGCGCCAACTTCGCGCCCTACTTCCTCCCGGACTCGCGGCGGATCCTCTTCGCCTCCGATTTCAGCACCCCGCAGGGCGCCCGGGGCATGCCCAACTTCGACCTCTACCTTGTCGACTCCGACGCGCCCCCGGCGGCGGACGGCGTGCCGCCCGTCGAGCGCGTGACCTTCTACGAGGGCTTCGACAGCTTCCCGATGTTCTCGCCGACCGGCGAGCACGTCGTCTTCGCCTCGAACCGGTACGGCGCGAAGCCTGGCGAGACCAACCTGTTCGTCGCCCGCTGGGTCGAATGACCGCGCCGCCGTCGCGGACCCGCGCGCCGCTCGCGCTCGCGTCGGCGTGCGCGCTCGCGGGCTGCTCGGGCGCCCCGGCGCAGCCGCCCCGCCCTGCCGAGGCCACCCTCCCTTCGCCGGACGCCGCGGGCGCGGCCTACACCTCGCCCGCGCGCTGGAGCTACCATCCGGCGGCGCCCGACGCCGCGGTCGCGTGGGCGCCGTTCGCCGGCGCCGGCTGCGTCGTCGTCGCCCAGGGAGGGCAGCGGTGGACGGTGACGCCCGATCCACGGACGTCCACGCCGCCGCCGAGCGCCGCCAGGCCCGCTGCGCAGGCCGCGCGCTGCGCCGGCCAGGGCAGGACGAGCGCCTCGCCCGCGCCCGAGGAGCTCACCGCGATCGTGCGGCGCTCGCCGGCCTCCTGGATGTTCGTCGGCGCGAGCGGCGCGATCTACGAGGCCTCCTCGCCGCTCGGCCAGCTCACGCGGGCGCTCTCTCCGCCCGAGCCGCTCCTGCAGGTCGCGGGCGCCGGCGGCTCGCTGATCGGGGTGACCCGGGGCGGCGGGGTGCTCCGGTGGCGCGAGGAGCTCGGCTGGAAGCCGGTGCTGCTCGACGGCGCCGCGGGACAGGGCGGGGCCCCGGCGCGCGCCTTCGGCGTCGCCATGGCCGACGGCGGCCGCGCGCTCGTGCTCGCGCTGCCGGAGGCGCTGTTCGCCAGCGAGGACGGCGGGGGCACCTGGTCGCGCGCGCCGCTCCCGACGATGGGCCTCTCGCGGGTCGGCGCCCTCGGGGGCGAGCTCCTCGCCGAGGGGCTCCTCGCGTCGGCGACCTGGGATCCGCGGCGCACGCCCGCGTTCTCCCGCAGCGCGGCGACGCTCCCGCCGGCCGACGTCGAGCTCGACGTGACGACCCCGCGCGTCCCGTCCGCCTCCGCCGTGTCGATCGGGCGGGCCGCGATGAGCGGCGATCGCTACGTCGAGGCGGTCCGCCCGGAAGACGCCGGCGCGCCGTGGCTCTTCGCGAGCGGCCCCATCGAGGGGCCGCTCAAGGAGGCGGCCATGCCGGGCACGGGCGACTGCGGGAGCATCAAGCTCGGCGCGAACGGCCGGCGCGTCGTCGCGGTGTGCGCCGAGCCGGACGGCGATCGCGTCGTGGCGCGGGTGCTCCGCAGCGACGATGGCGGCGGCGCGTGGTCGCCGGCCGTCACGCTGGAGACGCCCGACATCGACCAGGTCGGCGTCGCGGTGGCGCCCGATGGCGCGGCGCTCCTGACCGGCGTCTGCAAGCCGAGCGACGGCGCGGACAGCTGCAAGCCGACCGCGCCGCTCCTCCTGTCCCACGACGGCGCCCACGACGAGGATCGCGCCGCGGTCGCCCTCGCGGCGGCCCCCACGCTCGGCGCGCCCGCCGTGCTGCCAGCGTTCTCGGCGGACGGGCGCTCCGCGTATTTCCTCGGCTTCCGCGGCAAGGACGAGCGCCTCGCGCTGTTCGTCTCGCACGACGGGGGCGAGACCTTCGCGCCGCGGCCGCTCGACGCGACCGCCGCGCTGCCCGCCCCGCAGGCTGACGGCGCCGAGGACGAGGACGAGGAGGGCGGGCCGGGCGACGGTCCCTCGCCGGAGGGGTTCGAGGTCGTCGAGGAGAGCGCGCTGCGCCCGGCGGAAGACGGCGCCGTCGGCCTGCTGCTCTCGGAGCGCGGCTCGCTCACGTACCTGACCGCCGACGAGGACGGCCGGGTGCTCACGGCGACGACCCCGCCGGAGAGCGCGGCGCTCGCCGGCTTCGGGCGGCGCGTGCTCGCGCTCGCGTCGCGCGCGCGCCCGGGCGGCGATGACGTCGCGGCGCTCTGGGAGTCGCTCGACGGCGGCGTGAGCTGGGCGGAGCTCCCGGAGATGCCGGCGCTCTCGCGCGAGGTCTCCGAGGCCCAGCTCACCATCACGTGCGGCGCCAGCGGCTGCCTCTTCGGCGACGTGGCGACCCGCGTCGGCTGGGGCGGCCAGGCCGACGGCGCGCTGTCGCGCGCGCCGGATCCGGCCCCGCGCGGGCAGCCTTCCGCGCGCACGCCCATCATCTGCGAGACGCTGTCGTCCTCGAAGTGGACGCGCGTCGACCATGTCGACTCGAGCGGCCTCGGCCTGCCCGACGGCGACGAGCTCTTGCGCGGGCGGTCGGTGTGGTCGTTGCTCACGCGCGCCCCGAACGGCGCCGTCGACGTCGTCTCCGCGATGCTCCCCGAGTCCGGCGCCGGGGAGGCGCGGGTCGTCACGCGATCGCTGCTGCCCGCGGTGCCGGCGGGGCTCGGGCGAGCGCGGGTCGCGACCAACGTCACCTCCCAGATGGAGGGTTACGCCGTGGCGCGCCTGCGGATCCCGGGCGGCGCGGCGGCGCCGGGGGCCCCGATGCGCAACGTCGAGGTCGCCTGGGAGAACTGGATGGATGGCACCTCGGGCCGCGGCACGATCCCCGACGCCGGCCCGTTCGAGCTCGGCGACGTGAAGGTCGTCCCCGACGCCGCGCGAAAGCCGCGCGCGGGCGCCCGGCCGCAGGCCGGCCCGGGAGGCGCGGCCTCGCGCCGCGCGCCGCCCCCCGACGACTTCTTCGATCCCGCGCTCCTGTCGGTCTCGCTGCGCGGGCTCTTCATCAGGCCGCACTCCGGCAGCGCTCAGTCGGCGCTCACGTTCTTCTACGAACCGCCGGGGAAGCTCCAGCGCTTCGACTTCCCGTCCTGGCCCGCGTCGGGCCTTCACGGCAGCCTCGACGTGCGCGCCGACGCGGTCCTGGCGGACGGCCAGCCCGTCGGCGTGGGGATGGTCCGGCAGGCGTCGAACGGCCCGATGATCGGGATGCTGCTCGCCCACCGCCCGGCGCCTCCCACCGGCGCGTCCGCCGCGCCGGGCTCGGGCGCCGCGTGGGCGATCGATGCCGTCTCGGTCGCTCCGCCGGCGGACCGCGATCGGATCGTGCACACCGACTGGACCTACGCTGGACGGTCGATCGGCGTGGCGACGCTGGTCGCCCACCCCGGGCACGCGGCGGCGTGGTCGATCTTCCAGCCGTTCCGCGGGGATGGCACGCTCGGCCCCGCGCTGCCGCTGCCGACGCCGTTCGACCTCGGAGACGCGCCGCGCCCGTGCTCTGCCGCCGAACGCGCGGCGACCGCGCGCCAGGAGGCGCCGCTCTTCCTCGGGAGCACGGCCTTGTTCCCGGGCACACGCCACCCTGTGCTCGTCGTGGACGCCGCTGGTCCCTCCAGCCCGCCCGAGTTCACCGTGCTCCTGACCTCCACCACGGTGCTCCACGGTACGCCTGCCGCGCCGTGTGTTGCTGGCTGGGAGGCGCGAGCGATCGGGCGGGCGCCCCGCTCTGCGATCATCCCGGGCGATCTCGCCCAGGCGTGGTTGTTCCGGCCCGCGGCGGGCTCGGCGGTCGCTGTGGGCGGATCGAGCGGCCCGGCCGTCGAGCTCCGCCCGATGGTGTGCCGCTTCGATCCCAGCGCGGAGATCCCGGAGGCGGTATGGAGCGAGCCGGGCATGGCGCAGCCCGCGCGTTGAGCGACGGCGGAAAAGCAAAAACGACGAATGAAACGAAGCTGACGGTGAGATGAAACGATCCCGGATCCTGGCTCGCGGTAACCTTCTAGCGACTCGCGTGTGCGCTTCGGCGCTTGCGTTCGCGGTCCCTGCGGCGATAGCCTGGCCTGCCTAAACGGGAGGCGGCATGATCCGGAAGCGACGGCGGTTCGAGCTCAGGAAGACGCTGTTCCTGCTTCCGAACCTGATCACCCTCTCATCGATCTTCTGTGGTTTCGACTCGATCCGGCGCTCCGCGACCGCGCAGTCGGAGGATGATTTCTACCGCGCCGCGCTGCTGATCGTCTTCGCGATGTTCTTCGACACCCTCGACGGGCGTGTCGCGCGGATGACGAAGACCCAGAGCGCCTTCGGCCTGCAGATCGACTCGCTGGCCGATATCGTTTCGTTCGGCGTGGCGCCGTCGATGCTCGTGTATCAGTGGACGCTGCACCGCTTCGATCTCGCGGGGCTGCTCGTGTCGTTCATCTTCACGGCCTGCGGCGCGGTCCGGCTGGCGCGCTTCAACGTCCTCTCCATGGGGGAGGCGGGCAAGCCCACGAAGCCTTCGAAGTACATCGTCGGCCTCCCGATCCCGGGCGCGGCGGGCATCCTCGTCTCGATCGTGGTCGCGAACCACGCGGCCGCGGGCGAGATCGGCGGCGAGCGCTACGCGTCGGCGATCCTCGTCACCACGACGATCCTGTCGCTGCTGATGGTCTCGACCATCCGGTTCCGCTCTTTCAAGGATCTCCGGCTCAACGTCCGGACGGTGCTCTTCGTGGCGTTCGCTGTCGGGTCGAGCGCGGTGATCTCGACGCAGCTCCAGCCTGCGTTCGTGCTCGTGTGGTTGCTGGGTTTCTACGTGCTGCTCGGGATCTTCGAGTCGCTCTGGCACCTGCCTGCGCGGCTCCGCGGCCTGCGTCGGGACTCGGTGCCTCCGCCCACGGTACCCCCTGCGGCCTGAAGCGCCTGCGGCCTGAAGCGCCTGCGGCCTGAAGCGCCTGCGGCCGATGCGCCTCCGGCCGATGCGCCTGCGGCCTGATGATGCGCGTCGGCTCGGGCTCACCCCTGGTGGCCGGCATCGCGACCCAACCGCTCCGGCTCATTTTTGAGTAGACTGCGTGAGATGAAGAACCGCGTGTTCTTTCCGCAGGCCGCGCTCGACGACTGGATCGCGAGCGACCGCGTCGATCTGAACAACGACGAGCTTCTGATCAAGACCGAGGGCCGCCGCTACAAGATCATCGAGGCGATCCGCGTGCTCCGCGAGGTGACGGGCTCGGCGGACATCCACGAGGTCCTCGGCAGGGTCAAGACGCGGGCGTTCCTGCGGGAGCTCGGGGCGGAGATCCTCGAGGGGTCCATGATCATCGGCGACAACGCCTACGACGTGATCCCGGGGTTCATCGGCGCCCCGGTGGGCACGTTCGCCGAGCACCGCAAGGCCGCCCCGGCGGGGACAGCGACCAGCAGCAGCCCGACGAGCGACGAGGAGCTCCTGGCCGCGTTCCTCACCAGCAAGATGTAGCGGCGCCGCGCCCGGTCGCTTCCGCGCGCCACACCCGCGGTGGCGAGGCGCTGCCGATACGGTCTCTCGCGCCCGCCCCTTCCGGCGCATCCGCGCTGTCAGGCCTCGGCCTACGAGAGTACGCTCCCGCCTCTGCGGCCGGCGGGCCATCCCCGGTGAGGCAGGCTATAACGGGGCCATGCCCGAGGTCATCTCCGGGATCAGCTTCGCTCTCGCCCTGCTGTTCTACAGCGCTGCGAGCGCGCTCTTCTTCCTCGACGTCGCCCGCAGCCGCGCCCGGCTCCCCTCCACGGGGGACCTCGCGGGCCTCTTCGGCGCGGGGGCGCGCGTCCACGACCCCGGCGCTCGGCCGAGCGCTGCGGTCGCCGCCTCCGCCTCGCGGCATGCGCCCTTGCTGCTCGGCCTTGGCGCCCTCGGGCACGCGACCTACGTCACGCTCGCCAGCTTCGTCGCGCGGGTCTGTCCGGTGCACTCTGTTCATTTCATGCTCTCGGTCGCGTCCCTCCTCGCGATCGCCGTTTACCTCGTCGCCCGCCATCGCTTTCGCATCGACGCGCTCGGGCTCCTCATCGGGCCGCTCGGGCTCGCCTTCCTGCTCGGCACGTTCTTCCTCGGAAAGCCGCACCCCGAGCCGAAGCTCAGCCCGCTGTTCATCGCGGCGCATGTCATGGCGAACCTGCTCGGGATCGCCCTGTTTCTGCTCGCCGGCGCCTCTGCGGCGCTCTACCTCGTCCAGGAGAAGCGGCTCAAGCGGAAGCGGCATCTGGAGCGCATGGGCAACCTCCCGCCGCTCGACACGCTCGACCGCGCCATCCATCGCTTCCTGAGCGCCGGCTTCCCCTTGCTGACGCTCGGCATCGTCACGGGGACGTACTGGGCGCACCAGCTCGAGATGGGCAACGCCGAGGAGGTGATGCGCGCCATCTTCGGCTACGCCACATGGCTCCTCATCGCGCTCGTGCTGCTCTTGCGCGCCGCCGCTGGCTGGCGCGGCCGCCGCGCGGCGTACGGCACCATCGCGGGGCTCGCCTGCGCCGGGGCGGTGCTCATCATCTACCTCATCCGTCCCGCCTCGGGGCTCGGAGGCTAGCGCAGGTGATCTTTGTCGGGCTCTCCCACAAGACCGCGCCCATCGAGGTGCGCGAGCGGCTCGCGATCGGGCGGGATCGGCTGCCCGAGGTGCTCGCGCGCCTCACGTCCCACCCTGCCATCGGCGAGGCGCTCGTCCTCTCCACCTGCAACCGCGTCGAGATCTACGCCTCACCCCGGCAGCAGGCGCCCGCGCCGCCCCGCCCCGGGAGCGCTCCGCCGCCGTCCGACGAGGAGCTCTCGCGCGACAACGAGGCGCTGCGCGCCGCCGTCGCGACCCTCGTCGGCCTCGGCGGAGACGCCGTCCGGGCTCACCTCGCGGGCCGCGTCGGGAGCGATGCCGTCCTCCACCTCTTCCGCGTCGCCGCGTCGCTCGACTCGATGGTCGTCGGCGAGCCGCAGATCCTCGGACAGATGAAGGAGGCCATCGAGGTGGCCCGCGGGGCGAAGACCCTCGGCGCGCGGCTCGGCCGCGCGGCCCACCGCGCCATCAAGGTCGGCAAGCGCGTGCGCACGGAGACGGCGATAGGCGCCGGGCAGGTCTCGGTCTCCAGCGTCGCCATCGATCTCGCCCGCCAGATCTTCGCGGATCTCGCCGGTCACACCGCGCTGCTCATCGGCGCCGGCGACATGGCCGAGGCCGCCTCGAAGCTCCTCGTCCGCGCCGGCGCCCGCCTCATCGTGGTCAACCGGAGCCCGGACCGCGCCGCCGCGCTCGCCCGCGAGGTCGGCGGCGAGCCTCGCCCCTGGGCCGACCTCGAGCGCTCCGTCATCGACGCCGACATCGTGATCTCGTCGACCTCGAGCCCCAATTACGTGGTCACGCCCGACCTCGTCCGCCGAGCCCGCAAGGCCAGGAAGGGCAGGAGCCTGTTTCTCATCGACATCGCGGTCCCGCGTGACATCGACCCCGCCGTCAACAAGCTCGACAGCGTGTACCTCTACGATGTCGACGATCTCTCGCAGATCGTGGCGCAGTCCGTCGAGGGGCGGGCCGCCGAGGCGGCGCGGGCCGAGGCGATCGTCGCGGACGAGGCGCAGGCCTTCGAGGCGTGGACGCTCGAGCGCGCCCTGACGCCCACGATCGTCGGCTTGCGGTCCCGCACGCGATCCATCCTCGCGGCCGAGGTCGAGCGCAGCCTCTCCGGCAAGCTCCGGCACCTCGGCGCGGCCGAGCGCCAGGCCCTCGCGATGATGATCGACGCCGCCACGAACAAGCTGCTCCACGTGCCCACCACCCGGCTCCGCGCGATGGCCAGCGATCCACGGGTCGCCGAGCACGTCGACTCGCTCCGGGAGCTGTTCGACATCGACGGCGCGCCGCCCGAAAACGCCGCCGCCTCGGCGCTCGCCGAGGGGGAGCTCCGCGTCGCGGTGGACGGGCCTCCCACGCCTCGCTCCGCCCGCGGGGCAGCGCCTCCCGCCTCCGGCGCTCGAGGCGGTGCCTCGCCCCGGCACGCCGATCCGCGCCCCCAGGCTGCCGAGGACAACGGGGTGTATGCGCGGCAGCCCAGCGGGCGCCCCGCCGAGGCGGGCGTCATGGCCGTCGCGAATCCTGCCGCGGCCGTGAGCGCAGCTGGGCTAAAGGGAGCGTGATGCCCACGGAGCTCACCCTCGCCACGCGCCGGTCGGCGCTCGCCCTCGCCCAGTCCCGCGCCTTCGCTCGGTCCCTCGAAGCGGCGGTGCCCGATCTCTCCCTGCGCGAGCTCGAGGTGGTGACCTCGGGCGACAAGACGCAGGATCGCTCGCTCCAGGACATCGGCGGCAAAGGGCTGTTCATCAAGGAGCTCGAAGAGGCGCTCCTGGACCGGCGCGCCGACTTCGCTGTCCACTCGATCAAGGACGTCCCCGCCGAGATCGCCCCGGCGCTGTGCCTCGCCTGCATCCCCGCGCGGGAGGACCCTCGCGACGCGCTCGTCACCCGGAGCGGCGCTTTGCTTGCGGAGCTTCCGGCGGGCGCCCGGGTCGGGACCTCGAGCCTCCGCCGGGCGGTCGCGCTGCGCGAGGCGCGCCCGGATCTCGTGATCGAGCCGGTCCGTGGCAACGTCGACACCCGGCTTCGCAAGGTGGTCGACGGAGCGTTCGACGCCGTGGTGCTGGCGCTCGCTGGTCTGAAGCGGCTCGGCCTCGAAGGCCGTGCCACGGAGGTGCTGTCGCCCGAGGTGTCGTTGCCCGCCATCGGACAGGGCGCGCTCGGCATCGAGTGCCGCACGGCGGACGACTGCGTGCGTGACGTCCTCGGGACGCTCGCGGACGCCGTGACCACGATCTGCGTCTCTGCCGAGCGAGCCGTGATGGCCGCGGTGGAAGGCAGTTGCCGGACGCCGGTGGCCGCCTATGCGGTGCGGGACGGCGACGCGATATGGCTTCGGGCGCTCCTCGCCGAGCCCGACGGCTCCCGGTTGCGAAGGGCGGAAAGGCGCCTGTCGTGGCCCGGCAACACGCACGAAGCCGAGCGCCTCGGAGCGGACCTCGGGGCGGAGCTCAAGAAGGGTTGAGGCGTGTAACTCGACTGGAAGGCTGCCTCGTCCAGAACATTTCTGGTGTGGAATTGATAAGGGCTCTCCGTACCACGCCGGGATGAACGGTCACCTGGCGATGGGATCGCCAGCGCTCGGCGCGCCGGCGCCTCCAGGCGGAGCCCGGGTCCGCGCCTCGCGCGCCGCCCATGACCGGTGCGCTTCCCGCGCGGGCGCGACCGTGCGAGACGACAGCCTGCCGGCGGTTTCCCGCCGCCCAGCGCACCATGCCGGGCTACGTCGCCCTCGTCCTCCACGCTCACCTGCCGTACGTGCGTCACCCCGAGCACGTCCGCTCCCTGGAGGAACGCTGGCTCTTCGAGGCGCTCTGGGAGTGTTATCTCCCCCTGCTCGGGGTCCTCGATCGCCTCGCCGCCGACCGCGTCGTCGCCCCGCTGACCCTCTCCGTCTCGCCGTCGCTCCTCGCGATGCTGCGCGACGAGCTGCTCCTTCGCCGGTTCGAGGACCACCTCCGCCGGCTCACCGCGCTGGCGGCCCGGGTCGAGGCCCGCTTCGCCGGGAGCGGCTTCGCCGAGGCCGCCGCGTTCTACCGCGCGCGGCTCGCGGACGCGGCGAGCTCCTGGGAGGCGCTGGGCGGCGATGTCCCGGGCGCCCTGGTGCGCCACGCCGGGGCGGGCCGCGTCGAGCTCCTCACCACGGCCGCGACACACGCGTACCTGCCCGGACTGCTCGCCACGCCGGCGTCGATCCGGGCGCAGCTGCGGCTCGGCCGCCGCGCCTTCGCGGCCTTCACCGGCGCGCCCGAGCCTCGCGGCCTCTGGCTGCCCGAGTGCGCTTACGCGCCCGGCCTCGACGCCGATCTCGCGGCGGCGGGCGTCCGCTTCACCGTGCTCGACGCCCACGCGCTCACGCTCGCCGCGCCGCCTGCGTCCGCCGGCGCGTCCGTCCCGGTGCTCTCGCCTGCCGGCCTCGCGTGCTTCGGGCGCGATCGCGACAGCGCGCGCGAGGTCTGGTCGCGCGACGCCGGCTATCCGGGTCACCCGGTTTACCGCGAGTTCTACCGCGACGTCGGGCTCGACCTGCCCGAGCGCGAGCTCGAAGGGGAGGTCGGTCCCGACGGCACCCGGCTCATGACCGGCCTCAAGCTCCATCGCGTGACCGGGCCCGGCCCCGACAAGGCGCCGTACGACCCGGCCCGCGCCTCCGCGCAGGCATGCGCGCACGCCGCGGACTTCGTGGCCCGCCGCGAGGCCGCGCTCGCGTCGATCCGCGGCGTGAACGCCCCGCCCATCCTCGTGGCCCCCTACGACGCCGAGCTCTTCGGCCACTGGTGGCTCGAAGGGCCCGAGTTCCTCGAGCACGCCCTGCGCCGCCTCGCGGCCTCGGATCGCGCCGCTCCGATCGCGCTCGGCGCGTACCTGGAGCGCCATCCGCCCGTCGAGGTCGTGGAGCCTGCCGCCTCGACGTGGGGCGAAGGTGGGTTCGGCGCCTTCTGGACGGGCCCGAGCGCGTCCTCCCTGTGGCGCCACGCGCACCACGCCGAGCGCGCCGTGCTGGGCGCGCTCTCGCGTTGCCGCCTCGCGGGCGGCCTGCCCGGCCGCGCGCTGGACCAGGCGATCCGCGAGCTCCTCCTCCTTCAATCGAGCGACTGGGCCTTCATGATGTCGGCCGGGGAGATGGCTTCCTATGCCGAGGCGCGCGCCCACGCCCACGCGACCCGCGCCCGCGGCCTCGCGTCCCTGGCCCAGCAGCCCACGGCCTCGCCCTCGGACGTGGCGTGGCTCGACGCGCTGTGCGCGCTCGACCCTTTCCTCGTCGAGCTCTCGAGCCCTGTGCTCCGAGGCGCCTTCGACCCGTGGCGCTGAGCCGACGTTCCTCCGCGCCGCTCGCGTCCGGATCTCCCGCTCCAGGGGCAGATCTCTTTCCGGTAAAGAAGGATTAAGTTGTGTTAAAATATTGTGCGAAGGTACTTCGCATGATCGCCGACCGTCCTCGCCACGGCGGTCGACTCTGTGGGAGGGCGTGTGCGCCCCGTGGCGGTGCTCTCGGCGCCTCTTTTCGGGAGGGTGACCCGCGATTCACCCGCCCGTTTCATCGCCGGCCGCCGGCCGCGCGACCCGGCGCCCATCTCCCAGCACGTTTTTCGCGGTCATGGCGGCATGAAGTGCGAGAGGGACGGAGACCTTGTCCGGAACACCCCCTTGATGACCGGCCGGTCAGCACCCTAGTGTGATGCCCGCCAGCTTTGCTCCTGGACCGCACCGGCAGGCGCTGGCAAAGAACCGGGCGGACTCCCCATGACACATCCTCCTTGCGGACCCGAGCGCCGTTTCGCTCGATGGGCTCTCGGCGCTCGTAGCGCCTCATCGAATCACTCCCGCGCCGCCGTCGTCGCGGCGCTGCTCGCTGCGCTCGCGGTGCCCACGTTGACCGGTTGCCGCCGCCCCGAGGCGGACGCGCAGCCGTCGCCGGCGCGCGACACCGCTGCGCCACGCCAGAAGCCCGCGGTGCGCTTCGGGAAGGTGACCGCGCGCCCGCTCGCGCAGACGCTGGACATCAGCGGCACCCTGGTCGCCGACGAGACGAGCGAGGCGGCGACGCAGGTCGGCGGCTTGGTCGTGAGCGTCGCGGTCGACGTGGGCTCCCGGGTCAAGAAGGGCGATCCGCTCGTCGTGCTCGACGCGCGCAACGTCGCGCTCCAGTCGCAGGCCGCGTCCGCGGCCGTCGCGCAGGCGCGGGCCAAGCTCGCGCTGCAGGACGGCGCGTCGCCGAAGGGCATCGATCCCGACCAGGTGCCGGAGGTCCGGGCCGCGAAGCAGAGCATGGAGCTCGCGAAGTCCGAGGCCGAGCGCGTGAAGCAGCTCTACGACCAGGGCGCCGTCCCCCAGTCGACCTGGGACTCGGCGCGCACGCAGGCCCAGAACGCGGCCGCGCAGTACGAGGCCGCGGTCAACGGCATCCGCGCGACCGTCGCGGCGCTCACGTCCGCGCAGGCGCAGGCGGGGCTCGCCTCCAAGGCGGTGTCCGACACGACGGTGCGGGCGCCCTTCGACGGCGCGATCGCCGAGAAGCGGATCAGCGTCGGCGAGTACGCCAGCCCGGGCCGCGTCGTGGCGGTCGTGGTCCGCGACAACCCGCTGCGGCTGCGCATCGACGTGCCCGAGGCGGACATCGCGCACATCGAGGTGGGCAAGCCGGTCAGCGTCTCGGTCGCCTCCTTCCCCGATCGCCTGTTCCCGGGCGTCGTGAAGCGGATCGGCGCGAGCCTGAAGGCCTCGTCGCGCACCCTGCCCGTGGAGGCCGAGTTCGACAACAGCGAGGGCAAGCTCCGCCCCGGCCTCTTCGCGCAGGGGCAGCTGACGCTGACCGGCGAGTCAAGAACGGCGATCCTCGTCCCCGAGTCGGCGGTCGGCACCTCCGGGACGAGCGCGCGCGTGTTCGTGAAGTCGGGCGATCGCGTGACGGAGCGGCTCGTCAAGCCCGGCCGCAAGATCGAAGGCCTCGTCGAGGTCGTCGGTCCGCTCGCCGAGGGGGATGAGGTCGCGATCGACAAGGTGAGCGAGCTGGCGGACGGCATCGAGGTCGCGGCGGCGCAGTGAGCCGAGCGCACCGCGCGCCTCATTACTGAAGAAAGGTAGCGACCATGCAATGGCTCGCGGCAATCTGCATCCGTAGGCCGGTTTTCGCCTCGGTGATCGTCCTGCTCCTGACGGTGCTCGGGGCGTTCTCCTACTTCGGCCTCGGCGTGGACCGGTTCCCCAAGGTCGAGTTCCCGTTCATCGTCGTGACGACCGTCCTCCCCGGCGCCGCGCCCGAGGAGGTCGAGACGGAGCTCTCCGACAAGATCGAGTCGGCGGTCAACACGATCAGCGGCATCGACGAGCTGCGCTCGGCCTCGGTCGAGGGGCTCAGCCAGGTCATGATCTCCTTCCAGCTCGAGAAGGACGTCGACGTCGCCGCGCAGGAGGTGCGCGACAAGGTCGAAGGCATCCTCGCGGATCTGCCGGAAGGGATCGAACCGCCGGTGGTCGGCAAGCTCGATCCGGACGCCGCGCCGATCCTCACGCTCGCCGTCTCGTCGCCGAAGGCGGACGTCCGCTCGGTGACCGAGTTCGCCGACAAGACGCTCCGGCGCGAGCTGGAGTCGCTCGCCGGCGTCGGACAGGTGCTGCTCATCGGCGGCCGGAGCCGGCAGATCAACATCTGGATCGATCCGGAGAAGCTCGAGAAGTACGCCCTGACCGGCGGCGTGGTGGCCCAGGCGCTGGCGAGCCAGAACGTCGAGATCCCGGCCGGCCGGATCGAGCAAGGGGGCAGGGCGCTCACCCTGCGGACGCGCGGCCGGGTGCAGTCGGTCCAGCAGATGGCGGATATCGTGCTCGCGAACCGCGACGGCTACTCCGTCCGGCTCGGCGACGTCGCGGAGGTCCAGGACGGCATGGCGGAGCCGGAGTCCGCCGGCTTCCGCGGCCTCGATCCTGCCGTGCTCCTCAGCATCCGCAAGCAGAGCGGGACGAACACCGTCGAGGTCATCGACGGGCTGAAGGCGCGGATCAGCGAGGTGGAGAAGCGCCTCCCCGAGGGGTACAGCATCGCCGTCGCCCGCGATCAGTCGGAGTTCATCAAGAACTCGGTCCACGCGGTCAAGGAGCACCTCGTGCTCGGCGCGGTGCTCGCCGCGATCATCGTCGCGCTCTTCCTCGCGAACGCCCGCAGCACGCTCATCTCGGCGATCGCCATCCCGACGAGCATCATCTCCACGTTCGCCCTGATGAAGGTGGCGGGCTTCACGCTCAACGGGATCACGCTCCTCGCGCTGACGCTGGCGGTCGGCATCGTGATCGACGACGCGATCGTCGTCCTCGAGAACTGCTACCGCTGGATCGAGGAGAAGGGCGCGAGCCCGTGGGAGGCGGCGCTCCAGGGCACGAAGGAGATCGGCCCCGCGGTGCTCGCGACGACGCTCTCGCTGGTCGCCGTCTTCCTCCCGGTCGCGTTCATGAGCGGCATCGTCGGCCGCTTCCTGAACTCGTTCGGCCTCACCATGGCGTTCTCGATCCTGGTCTCGCTGATCGTGAGCTTCACGCTCACGCCCATGCTGTCCGCGCGATGGCTGAAGAAGCCGGAGAAGCACGACGCCGGTAGCTCCAAGGAGTCGCGCTTCTACGGGCCGATCGAGCGCGGCTACATGGCGATCCTCCGCTGGTCGATGGCGCACCGCTGGGTGATCGTGCTCGCCTCGCTCCTGGCGCTGTTCTCGATCCCGGTGCTGGGGAAGATGGCCAAGTTCAACTTCCTCCCGGTCGAGGACGAGTCGCAGTTCCAGGTCAGCATGCGCGCGCCCGAGGGCGTGAGCCTCGACGGGACGCGCGTCATCGCCACGCGGATCGCGTCGGACATCGAGAAGCTCCCCGGCGTGCTCTACACGCTGACGACGATCGGCGACGATCCGCAGAAGACGCCGAACCTCGCCACCATCTACGTGAAGCTCAAGCCGGCGGATCAGCGCGCGCTGTCGCAGCAGGACCTCATCGATCGCGCTCGCCGCGAGCTCACGCCGCAGTTCGAGGCGGAGAAGCTCCGGGCGAACATCGGCGTCGTGCCCGCCTTCTCCGGCGGTCAGAGCACCCAGATCGCCTATCAGGTGCAGGGCCCCGACCTCCAGAAGATCGGCGTCTACTCCGACGCGCTGCTGCAGAAGCTCAAGGCGATCCCGGGCGTCGTCGATCCGGACACCTCGCTGCTCGTCGGCAAGCCGGAGATCCGCGTGGTCATCGACCGCAAGAAGGCCGCCGATCTCGGCGTTCAGGTCGGCGACGTGGCCAGCACCCTGCGGCTCCTGGTCGGCGGGTACAAGGTGTCGACCTACAACGAAGGCGGGGAGCAGTACGAGGTGCGCGCGCGCGCGCTGTCGAGCTTCCGCTCCGACAAGGAAGGCCTCGCGAAGATCACGGTGCCGTCGACCAAGCTCGGCGCCGTGACGCTCGACAACGTGGTGTCGTTCGCCGAGGGGACGGGCCCGTCGCGCATCGAGCGGTACAACCGGCAGCGGCAGGTCATGCTGACCGCCAACCTCGAGGCGGGCTACTCGCAGCAGACGGTCATCCAGGAGCTCGACAAGGCCGCCGCGGAGATGAACCTCGCGTCCGGCTACTCCGCGGGCCCCGTCGGCGCGTCGAAGGAGCTCATCAAGATGATGAAGAGCTTCCTCGTCGCCCTCCTCCTGTCGCTGGTCTTCATGTACCTCGTGCTCGCGGCGCAGTTCGAGTCGTGGCTGCACCCGATCACGATCCTCCTGTCGCTGCCGCTGACGGTGCCGTTCGCGTTCATCGCGGTCATCATCTTCCGGCAGTCGCTCAACATCTTCTCGCTGCTCGGCATCGTCGTGCTGTTCGGCGTCGTGAAGAAGAACTCGATCCTCCAGATCGATCACACGATCAAGCTGCGCGAGCACGGCTTGCCGCGGGCGCAGGCCATCCTGGAGGCGAACCGCGACAGGCTCCGGCCGATCCTGATGACCACGCTCGCGTTCGTCGCCGGCATGATCCCGCTCGTCGTCTCGAGCGGCGCGGGCTCGGGCACGAACCGCGCGACCGGCTTCGTGATCATCGGCGGGCAGACGCTGGCGCTCCTCCTGACGCTGCTCGCGACCCCGGTCGCCTACTCGCTGTTCGACGACGTCTCCTCGTGGCTCAAGCGGATGCTGCCCTTCATGCGGGGCAACGACGACCAGGGCGATCCGCGCGGGGCGGGGGAGGGCGGCGTCGCTCCGGCGGGGGATGGGGTCGCCGCGGCGGGGCACCGCGGCGCCGCGGCGCGCGCCGCCGTCGCGCACGACGCGGGCCGGCCGGCGTCGGCGCAGCTCGACTAGCGGCACCCAGACCGCGCTCCGGGGCCGCGGCGCGCCGCGCCCGGCCCCCTTCGCTACCGCGGCGAGGCGCTCACTGCGCTTCGCCGTGGACCTTGCGCAGGATCACCTCGAGCAGCCCGTCGAACGCGTCGCGCATCGCCCAGGCCTGGGCGGCCTCGTCGTCGAGGCCAGCCGCCTTGCGCCGCCCCTCGACGAGCGCGTTCTTCGGGCCCCTGCACGCGGGGCCGAGCCGGCGCTCCATGTCGAGCGAGGCGCCCGCGTAGACATGATAGCAGGACGCGAAATCCCCCTGGTTGTAGAGGGGCGAGCCGACCTGGATCGCGCCGTCCATCGTGCGCGCCAAGACGAGCAGGTCACCCTCGGTGCAGCCGCGGAGGATCGCGAGCGCGTGGTGAGGCACCGAGCGCTTGACCGCCGGCAGCCCTTGCTCTTCGTCGGCCGTCTCGGCCGCGAACGTCGAGAGCGGGACGGGATCGGGGCGCACGAGCAGCCGCTTGAGGTAGTCGGCGGGCACGCCGAAGTTGAGGTTCTGCCCCTGCGTCGAGACCGCCGCGGCGACGCCGATCACCTCGCCGTGATCGTTGAACAGCGGGCCGCCCGAGGAGCCTGGCGCGATCGGCGCGGAGATCTGCAGCAGCGTCAGCTCCGGATCCACGACGCGGACCGCGCTCACGAGGCCGTTCGACACGGTGTCCGCGAGGCCGAGCGGATGGCCGATCGCGACGACCGGATCGCCCGGGCGGACCGCGCCGCTGTTGCCGAGGGAGAGCAGCGGGAGCCTCCGAGGCGCGTGGATCCGGACGATCGCCAGATCTCGAGCCTCGTCGAACGCGAGCACCTCGAGCACCGGGTGCTCGCTCTGATCCGAGAGGACGACCTTGAGGTCCGGCATCCCGGCGACGACGTGGAAATTCGTCGCGATCCAGCCGTCCTCGCGGACGAGGAAGCCCGCCCCGAGCGAGCCGTCGCCGCGGATCGTGACGACCGCCGGCATGGCGCGCGCCGCGATCTGCGCTGGCGTCATCGCCGCGGGCCGTGACGCGGAGGTCGCCGGCTGGCTCGCCGAGCTCGCGGTGCAGCCGAGCGCCGCGATCGCCGCCGCGGCGACGAGCGCCGAGACGCGCGGCAAGTCGCGCCGCTGCGGGGGTCGGGGGCGCGATAGAGGAGCGGCGCAGGAGGGCCGGTCGTCGTCATGGAGCTCGCCTGGCAGGCTGCGGTGGTTCATGTCGCTCCCCGAGGCCGCCGCGTGAGCGACCTCCCTCCAGCAAGCGTAACGAAGACCCGACGGATCGTCTCGCGCGCCCGGAGAAAATCCTGTCGTGCCCGCATATGCTGTCGCGGTGAGCCAAGACCACGACGCGCGCGATCCTATCTTCGCCCTCAGCGACGAGTTCGTCGAAGCCTTCGCTGCCCGCTGTCCCGCCCATGCCACCCTCGCGGGCATCCCCTGCGACGAAGGCGCCTGGAACGACTGGAGCCCGAGCGGCGCCGCGTCCTGGGCCTCCACGGTCGCGTCCTTCCAGGAGCGGCTCCGCTCGCTGCCGCCGCCGCGCCCCGGGGCGGAGGCGCGGTGGGGTCGCCTCGCACGCCGTGTCATGGCGGATCACCTGGAGGAGCGGCTCGACGATTTCCGTCACGGCGAGCACCTGCGCGATCTCAACAACATCGAGTCGGCGTTCCAGCACCTCCGGATGGTCTTCGACCTCATGGATGTCCACAGCGCCGCCGGCTGGGAGGCCATCGCGTCGCGCCTGGAGGGGCTGCCGCGCGCGTGCGACAGCTACCGCGCTTCGCTCGAGGAGGGGCGCCGGACGGGCCAGCTCGTCGCGCGTCGCCAGGTGTTCGCCGTGATCGAGCAGGCGCGCTACCAGGCGGGCGACGCGTCGTTCTTCCTCACGCTGCCGGCCGCTCACGAGGCGTCGGGTCGCGGCGCGGGCGCCGTCCGCGCGCGCGTCGTCGACGGCGTCGAGCGGGCGCGCGCCGCGTTCGGCGCGCTCGCCGGCTACCTGGAGCAGACGTACCTGCCGAGCGCGCGCGCCGCGGACGCCGTGGGAGAGGAGCGCTACCTGCGCCTCGCGCGCCGCTTCCTCGGCGCGAGCATCGACCCGATCGAGACCTACGCCTGGGGGTGGTCCGAGGTGCACGCCATCGAGGCCCAGATGGCGCGCCTCGCCGGCGAGATCCTCCCCGGCGCGTCGCTGTCCGAGGTGATCGATCTGCTCATGACCGACCCCGCCCGGTGCGCGCAGGGCGCCGACGAGTTCCTCCGCATCATGTCCGAGCGCCAGCGAAAGGCGCTCGCCGATCTCGACGGCGTCCATTTCGACATCCCGGCGCCCATCCGTCACATCGAGGTGAAGCTCGCTCCGCCGGGCGGCGCGCTCGGCGCCTACTACGTGCCCCCGAGCGACGGCTTCAAGCGGCCCGGCACCGTCTGGTATGCGCCCGGCACGAAGCAGGCGTTCCCGCTCTACGAGGAGATCACCACGGCGTACCACGAGGGCTTTCCTGGCCATCACCTGCAGTGCGCGCTCCAGGTGCACCTCGATGACCGGCTGAGCCGGCTCCACCGCTTCCTGGTGACGAACTCCGGCCACGCCGAGGGGTGGGCCCTCTACGCCGAGCAGCTCATGTACGAGCTCGGTTATTTCGAGCGCCCCGATTACGTGCTCGGGATGCTCGCGGGCAAGCTGACGCGCGCCTACCGCGTCGTCCTCGACATCGGCATGCACCTGGAGCTGCCGATCCCCCGGGACGCGCCGCTCCACGCCGGCGAGCCTTGGCGCTACGAGATCGCCGTCGAGTACCTCCAGCGCCGGGCCTTCCTCCCGCTGGATCACGCGCACAGCGAGGCGACGCGCTATCTGGGCTGGCCGGGGCAGGCGATCTCCTACAAGGTCGGCGAGCGCGTCGTCCTGGAGCTGCGCGACACGCTGCGGCGCCGCCACGGCGAGGCCTTCGATCTGAAGGCGTTTCACGCCAGGGTGATCGGCTCCGGGTCCGTCGGGCTCGACCATCTGCGCGAGATCGTGCTCGACGACGCCGCGCACTGATCGCGCGTCAGACACGCGCTCGTCAGACACGCGCTCGTCAGACACGCGCGTGCCGCCCGCCCGCTTCGCGCCTCGACGCGCGGCCACGCGCGTGCCAATCGACGCGGGTGAGCGCTCCCCCAGCGAATGAAGTCCCCGAGGCGCGGCCGGACGGCTCGGACCTCTGCACCGCGTGCGGCCTCTGCTGCACGGGGCTGCTCTTCGACGTCGCGCCGCTCGAGGAGCACGAGATCCCGCGGGCCGAGAAGCTGCGCCTGCCCCTCGCTTGCAATCGGTACCACGACGCCTTCAGCCTGCCGTGCCCCTGCCACCTCGACCGGAAGTGCACCGTCTACGAGATGCGCTTCTCCGTGTGCAGCAGCTACGAGTGCGGCCTGCTCCGGCGCTGCAAGGCGGGCGAGGTGCCGCTCGGCGAGGCGCTGTCCCGCGTCGAGCGCGTGCTGCGCCTGGCGGACGACGTGCGCGCGCGGGTGCCGCCGCTCGTGCCGCCGCGTCCGCTCTGGGACGAGGCCCGCGAGCACATCCGCCGGCGTGACGCCGAGGACCCGTCGCCGGCGTGGCAGGGCGAGCGCGGCGCGCTCGTCGCCGCGCTCGGTGAGCTCCGGGTCGCGTGCAGGGAAGGGCTCGATCCGTAGCGCCGGCGCCTCGCGAGGGACGCGGGAAATGGTCTTTCCCATGCCGGGGTCCAATCCGCGGGGCGCTCCAGCGTGCTTTGGAGACCTCCCTCTCTCTGTCCTGCAAAGATCTCCAGGCCCCCCGGGACACCGACGAGCGCGGAGACTCCCATGCTTCGTCCAGGCCGAGCGTGATCCGCCCTCGGCTGCGCGGGCCATGCCCTCGTCAACATGCTTGTCTCGGCCTCCCGGCGGCAGGCTCCAGGCCGTATATACGACCCATGGAACCGACGATCCGCCGGATGACCAACAAGTATTCTGCCATCGCTGCAGTGATCAGCTTCGTCACTCAGCCCATTCCCGGGGCAGATGAGTTGATCGTGGTTCCCATTCATTACTCCTTCTCCGTGTCGCTGACCCGGCGCCGGGGCGTGTCGCTCCGCAGGGCTCCGTGGCTGCAGGTGAGCAAGATCATCTGGGGTGGAGCGGGCGTAAGGCTCTTCGCCAACTTCACGCTCGGCCTCGTCCCGGTCGCCGGTCTCTTCTCCAATGCGGTCACCGCCGTCGCCTTGACGGAGTTCCTGGGCCGCTACCTCGACGCCGCGCTGAGCAGCGAGGCGCCGCCTCCCGCGGTCTCCATCAGGGCCATCAGGGATGCCCTGCGGAACCCAAGGCAAGCGCGGAGCGCTCAGCGGTTGTGGTCCAGGATCCGCCGCGCCGTCCGGGAATCCGCCCCTGCGCCGACTCCTGGTTGAGGCGCCTTGTCCCGCTGGACGGGAAGCTCGGAGCTCGCGCGGCCTCGGGGCGCCCCGCTGTCGTGACGGGGGCCCACGGAAGGAATCCGCGGCGCCGGGTCATCCGCCGCACGCTCTCCCGCCTGCGCGCCGCGTTGACGAGCGCGTCGTCGGCGCGCCCGACGTGGACCCGACGTGGAGCCGCCTCGGTCCGCCCGCGCGCGGCGGTCTCGCCTGCGTCTCTCCTGGCGATCGCCGCCCAGATCGAATAGATCCCCGGCCATGCTCTCCGAGACCCGCGAGAAAGTCCTCGACATCAAACGGCGCTTTGAGGCGCTAAGGGGGCATCTTTGACGTCCCCAAGCTCGAACGGATGCTCCAGGATCTGACCCAGACGACGCTGTCGCCGGGGTTCTGGAACGATCAGGAAAAGGCCCAAGCCGTCCTCCGCAAGCGCGCCCAGGTCGAGTCGAAGCTCGAGGTGGCGCAGCGGCTCGGCCGCGAGATCGAGGATCTCGCGGAGTACCTCGAGCTCGGCGCTGCCGAGGGCGACGAGGGCGTCATCGCCGACGCCGACGCGCAGGCCGGCGCCATCGCCGGGCGCCTGCGCAAGGTCGAGCTCGATCGCATGCTGTCCGGCCCCGCCGACCGCGGCAACGCCATCGTCAGCATCCACCCGGGCGCCGGCGGCACCGACGCGAAGGACTGGGCGTCCATGCTCCTCCGCATGTACCTGCGCTTCTGCGAGCGCCGTGGGTACAAGACGGAGATCATCGACTACCAGGACGGCGACGAGGCCGGCATCGACGCCGTCACCCTCACGGTGAGCGGCGACGCCGCCTACGGCTATCTGCGCTCCGAGGCCGGGGTCCACCGCCTCGTCCGGATGAGCCCGTTCAACGCCGATCACACGCGCCAGACCGCGTTCGCCGCCGTCGAGGTCACCCCGGACAGCGACGACGAGATCAACATCCAGGTGAACGAGAAGGACATCGAGATCACGACGATGCGCGCCGGCGGCAAGGGCGGGCAGAACGTGAACAAGGTCGAGACCGCCGTTCGCCTGCGGCACCTCCCGACCGGCCTGAACATCGTGTGCCGCGCCGAGCGCAGCCAGCACCAGAACCGCGCGATGGCGATGAAGGTCCTCAAGGCGAAGCTGTACGAGATGGAGCTCCAGAAGCGGGATGCGGAGGTCCAGGCCTACAACGCCGCGAAGAGCGCCATCAACTTCGGCAGCCAGATCAGGAACTACGTCCTCGCGCCCTACCGGCTCGTCAAGGACGTGCGCACCTCCACCGAGGCCACCGACGTGGACGCCGTCCTCGACGGCGATCTCGAGGGCTTCATCGAGGCCTATTTGCTCGCCGCGGCCGGCGGTTCGCTCAGGAAGGGCGGCTCCGTCGCGGAGGACGACGCTCCGTGAGCCAGCAAAAAGACAGACCGAACGACAAGAAGACCGAGCGGCTCGTGAAGGAGGCCGCCGAGGCCGCGCGCGCCGAGGAGACGCTGATCGCCACCCGCAAGGCGAAGGCGGCCCGCCTCCGCGCCCGCGGCGACAACCCGTTCGCCAACGACGTCACGGAGGGCGAGCCGCTCGTCGAGCTCGCGGCCGTCCGCGCCCGCTTCGACGGGGCGCGGGCCGCGGCCGAGCCGAGGCCCGAGGGCGCGGCGCCCGAGCGATCCGCCTCCTCCGCGGCGGATCGCTACGATCCGGCGCGCGTCGAGCCGGTCCCGCTCCGCGTCGCGGGCCGGGTCCTCTTCGTGCGCTCGTTCGGCGGCGTCACCTTCGTCCGGCTGCGCGACCGAACCGGCGAGCTCCAGCTCTACTGCGAGCAGGGGATCCTCGCCGATTTCGAGCGGCTGGAGGACATCGATCTCGGCGACTTCGTCGAGGCCCACGGCGTCGCGATGGCGACGCAGAAGGGCGAGCTCTCGATCCGCGCAGGGCGCCTCCGGCTGCTCACGAAGGCCTACCGCCCGCTGCCGACCAAGACGAGCTTCAAGGACGTCGAGTCGCGCTACCGCATGCGGTACGTCGATCTCGTGGCCAACCCGCACGTCGCGGGGGTCTTCCGCGCCCGCACCGCGATCGTCGCCGCGCTGCGCGAGTTCCTCGACGCGCGCGGCTTCCTCGAGGTCGAGACCCCGACGATGCACACGCTCGTCGGCGGCGCTGCCGCGAAGCCGTTCAAGACCCACCACAACGCGCTCGACCTCGAGCTCTTCATGCGCATCGCGCCGGAGCTCTTCCTGAAGCGGCTCGTGGTCGGCGGCTTCGAGCGCGTCTACGAGATCGCGCGCTGCTACCGGAACGAGGGGCTGTCGACGCGGCACAACCCCGAGTTCACGATGCTCGAGTACTACCAGGCGTACGCGACGTACGAGACGCTGATGGACGCGACCGAGGCGATGCTCCGCCACGTCGACGCCCGCCTCGCCGAGCGGCTCCCGGCCGAGCACGCGGCCTGGGCCGCGCAGCGCACGTACTCGCTCGAGCGCTTCGAGCGCGTCCCCATGGCCGAGGGGATCGCCCGCGCCCTGGCGAAGTCGGGCTTGCCGGCCGACGTCCCGCAGCGCGTCGCCGCGGACGACGCCCCGATCAAGGAGTGGGCGAAGGCGGCGAAGGCGAGCGGGCGCGAGATCGACTGGACGAACTTCCGCGCGGGCGCGAAGAAGTGCGAGTCCCCGGGTGAGCTCGTCTTCTGCGCCTACGAGTACGTTGTCGAGCCGTTCCTCACGAGGGACTACCGCACGGAGGCGGGCGACAAGAGCGTCCCTGTCTTCATCATCGACTATCCCTTCGAGGTCTCCCCGCTCGCGCGCAAGAAGGACAGCGATCCTTCGCTGGTCGACCGCTTCGAGCTCTTCATCGACGGCCGCGAGCTCTGCAACGCCTTCAGCGAGCTCAACGACCCCGAGGACCAGGACGCGCGCTTCCGCGCGCAGGTCGAGAAGAAGTCCCGGGGCGAGGAGGAGGCGATGGATTACGACGCCGACTACGTCCGCGCCCTGGAGCACGGCCTCCCGCCGACGGCGGGCTTCGGCATGGGGGTCGATCGCCTGACGATGCTCCTCACCGGCGCGACCTCCATCCGCGACGTCATCCTGTTCCCGCTCCTCCGTCCCGAGACCGACGCGTGATCGAGCTCTCCAGGTCGTTGCAGGCGGCGCTCCTCGCCGCCGTTGCTCTTGGCATCGTCCTGCTCGCCTGGCGGGGCTACACCCGCTTCGACAAGAAGGGCGAGCTGGAGCCGCGGCGTCCCGGCGTCGTGCGCGTCGGGGTCGTGGTCGCTCTCACGGGCGCCAGCCTGCTCGCGCTCACGCTCATCGCGTCCAGCGGGCGCGCGAAGAGCCTCGCGCCCATCGGCGCCTTCTTCGCGGGCAATACCCAGCTGATCGCCCAGCTCGTCGCCACGCTGATCGTGGGGGGTGCCCTTCGGCTGTTCCGGGCCAGGATGGCTGCGGACAACGCCCGGTGGCTCTCCGGCAGGTGGGGGTCCAAGGCCCGCGTGGGGCTCCGCGTGCTCGGCGCGATGTCCCTGATCGCCGCGCTCGCGATCGTCGTCCTCTGGGTCGCGGTCCTGCCCATCCAGCCGACCTTCAGGTGGATCCTTGGAGGCATCCTGTTCGGCGCGGGCGCGGGCTATCTGGTCGCCGGGAGCCGCCCCGTCCGCAGGGGGCTCTATCGCGCGCTCGGCTGGTGGTGGGGCGCGCTCGTGGGCGTTGCGTTCGGCGTCACCGCGACGCTCACGGCCAGGATGCCCGTCGGGAAGGGCGCGTCGTTCAATTCGACGGATCAGATCATCCGCTTCACCGCGCTCGTCTCGAGCGTCGTCTTCCTGTTCTTCGTGCTGTCGGCGCTCCTGCCGCTCGCCCTCGACGCGCTCGAGCGCCGGAGCTTCGTGCCCCACGTGGCCGCGCGCCATGTGCGCGCCTCGAAGAGCGGCTTTCTCACGGTCATCTCGGTCCTGTCGATGGCCGGCGTCGCCGTCAGCTCGTGCGCCCTGTGCTCGGTGACGAGCATCATGGGCGGCTTCGGCGCCGACCTGAAGCGCAAGATCCTCGGCAACAACGCGCACATGGTCGTCGACGCCTCCCGCCCTGGCGGCTTCGGCAACTGGGACGACAAGCTCACCCAGGTGCGCGTCGCGCTCGCGCCCTACGGAGGCGCCGCGACCCCGGTCGCGGCCGGCGAGGCGATGGGCTCCAGCGCCTCGAACACCGCGGGCGCGCTCGTCCGCGGCATCGATCCGGACACCATCGGGCAGGTCATCGACCTCGCCAAGAACATCGAGGTCGGCAGCTTCGACTACCTGCGCGAGCCCGAGAAGCTGACGAGCCTGCCTCCCGAGGAGGTCATCGGCCGAGGTCCTGGCGGGGAGCCGTACTTCAAGGGGCCGGACTTCCGCCAGCCAACGGACGTCGACCCGTCGGTGCGCGACTACCTGAAGCTGCAGACGCGCGTGTACCCGGGCGTCATCATCGGCCGCGAGCTCGCGAAATCGCTCCACGTGCTCGTCGGGGACGAGGTGACCCTCCTGTCGCCGATGGGCGAGCTCGGCCCCACCGGCGTGATGCCGCGCTCCCGCAGGTTCCGCGTCGCGGCGATCTTCTATAGCGGCATGTACGAGTACGACGTCACGCACGCGTACGTCTTGATGGAAGAGGCGCAGAAGTTCTTCAGCCTCGACGACAAGATCACCCATATCGACATCCGGGTCCCGGATCCCGAGCGGGTGCAGGAGGTCCGCCCGGCCGTGGAGGCGGCCGTCGCCGCGAGCGCCGCGCTCGACGAGGCGCCGGAGGGGGGAAAGCCGCCGCCGCAGCTCCGCGTCCGCGACTGGATGGAGATGAACAAGAACCTCTTCAGCGCGCTCAAGCTGGAGAAGATCGCGACGTTCATCATCCTGTCCATCGCCATCGCGGTCGCGAGCTTCTGCATCGTCTGCACGCTGCTCCTCATGGTGACCGAGAAGGGCAAGGAGATCGCCGTCCTGAAGGCGCTGGGCGCCTCGGACAACGCGGTGATGCGCGTGTTCATGCTCGAGGGCGTGATCATCGGCGCCATCGGCACGATCTACGGTGTCGGCACCGCGCTCGCGGTCTGCACGGGCCTGTACTGGTTCGGTGTCCGGCTCGATCCGGACGTCTATTACATCGACCGGTTGCCCGTGAACGTGAACCTCTCCGACTACGCGATGGTCGCGGTCGCGTCGCTGCTCATCTGCACCATCGCCACCATCTACCCGGCCCGCGCCGCCTCGAGGCTCTCTCCGGTCGACGGGCTCCGCTACGAGTAATCACTCCATGTCCACTCCGCTCGTCGTCGTCGAAGACCTCCGCAAGACCTTCGTTCACATGGGCCGCGAGCTCCACGTGCTCTGCGGCATCGACATCGTCATCAACCAGGGCGAGGTCGTGGCGTTCGTGGGCCCCTCCGGCGCCGGCAAGAGCACGTTCCTCCACTGCATCGGCACGCTGGACCTCCCGACGAGCGGCCGTATCCGCCTCGGCAACGACGAGCTCACCGGCCTCCCGGGCTCGCGGCTCGCGGCGATCCGGAACCGGACGATCGGCTTCGTCTTCCAGTTCCACCACCTGCTCCCCGAGTTCAACGCGGTCGAGAACGTGATGATGCCGGGCCTCATCCAGGGGAAGACCCGCCGCGAGATGGAGCCGCTCGCGCGCTCGCTGCTCGCCGAGGTCGGGCTCGCAGCGCGCGCGACGCACCGGCCGGGGGAGCTGTCGGGCGGCGAGCAGCAGCGCGTGGCCCTGGCGCGGGCGCTCGTCCTGTCGCCGAAGCTCCTCCTCGCCGACGAGCCGACCGGGAACCTCGACACCGCGACGAGCGACTCGATCCACCAGCTGTTCTTCGAGATGAACCGCAAGCACGGCACCACGATCGTGGTTGTCACGCACAACCTCAGCTTCGCCGAGTCGATGCCGCGCGTGGTGACCATGCGCGACGGGACGATCGAGAGCGATCGCATCGGCAGCGAGCGCGCCGCGGCCCTCGGGTACCGCGACGGCTCAGCCGGATAGCCGCTCGCTCAGGAGCTCGGCCGCGCGCAGCGACATGGCCATGATGGTCATCTGCGGGTTCACGCCGAGCGACGAGGGGATCGCGCTTCCATCGCACACGTAGAGCCCGGCGACGTCGTGCGCCTGGTGGTCCGGCCCGAGGCACGATGACCGCGGATCCACCCCGATACGGCACGTCCCGAGCGGGTGGAACGCGGCCACGTCGAGGTCCCCGGCCTTGATCTGCCGCGCCTTGAGCCGCTCCAGGTCCGCGGGGCCGTTCACCTCGTCGCAGCCGGCGACGAGCGGCAGGACGCGCCGCGCCCCCGCGGCCAGGAACACCTCGCACAGCAGCTCGACCCCGCGCTTCATCTTCGCGAGGTCCTCCCCGTTCATCGTGTAGAGCACGAGCGGCGTGCCGCCGATCCCCGGCTTCACCTCGCCGCGGCTCGTGTCCTTGATCATGAACCCGAACGTCGCGAGGTGCGGGTACCGCTCCATCAGCTCCGTGTAGCGGTGTCCCGTCCAGGGCACGGCCAGCGCGGCGACGTCGAACGGGAGCGAGCCTCCCTCGAACATCAGCCCTTCATCGGCGAAGTGGTCGATCTGGTAGCCCTGCGGGATGCCTTGCCACTGATCGATCCGCTCATCGAAGAGCGCCATCACCTTCGAGGCCGGGTGGATCGAGAGGTTCTTTCCCAGCGCGCCGCTCGACAGGCATGCTCCGCTCCGGCGCAGGAGCAGCGGCGTCATCAGCGCGCCGCCGGCCACGACGACGGCCTCCGCCCTGACCACGAGCCGAGGCTGCCGCCTTGCGCCGCTCGCCGCGCGGTCGTCGTTGCCTCCGGCCCTCGTGTCGCCGCCGAGCACTGCAGTCGCCCCCCGCGCGCGGCCCGCCACGATGTCGATCGTCCTGACCCGCGCCGCGGTGATCAGCTGCGCGCCCCGCTTGAGCGCCTCGGGCACGTAGCTCACGTCGGTCGAGCGCTTGGCCCCCGTGGGGCAGCCGAAGCAGCAGATCCCCTGCCCATCGCAGTCCGGCGCGTTGCGCTGGAGCGGCCCGTGCCGCAGCCCGAGCCGCTCCGCCCCGCGCCGGACGATCGGCCCGATCGCCCCCAGGTGAAGCGGGTCGGCGGGGGCGACCTGGAGCATGCGCTCGACGCGCTCGTAATAGGGAGCGAGCCCGCCGGACGAGAACTCCGCAGGGAGCCCCATGCCGTCGCGCCACGACGCGAAGGTGCTCTCCGGAGCCCGGTAGCAAGTACCGGAGTTGATCACGGTGCTCCCTCCGACGGCGCGCCCCGCGAACACGGGGATATTCACGTTGCCGAGCGTCATGTCGAGCCCGTGGTCGCGGTACATCTCCCGGTAGGCGCGCGCGGGCCGGCCGGTGAAGCTCGAGCGGCGGTGGAAGTCGCCCTCCTCGAGCATGAGCACCGCGTGTCCGCGCGACGCGAGCTCGTAGGCCGCGGCCGCTCCGCCGGCGCCGGTGCCGATCACGAGGACCTCGCACTCGAGCTCCAGGTCCTCCTCGACCTCGCGCCCGTCGGTCACCTGCGCGAGCCAGCGCGGCGCCTCGTCGCGCACCGTGGGCAGCTCGTAACGGCAGCCGACGTGCTTGAACATCTCGGGCCGGTCGTAGTGGACGAACCTGAGCGGCGTGAGCGCGGCGCGGAGCACCGAGCGCAGCGTCCGCGCCCGGCTCTGCTCGAAGCCGCGGAGCACCTCCATCCGCTCCTCGAGCGGCAGCGCCGACAGCGGCCTGAGCCGGAACGGAAGGGGAGCGAGCTCTATCGCCCACAGCGCCGCGCGCACCCCCTGCGCCAGGTGCGGCGGGATCGAGCCGAGCCAGGCCGCGAGTCGGCTGGCGGTCGCGGCGCCCGCGCCGTCGAGGAAGCGGCCGGGCGGCATCGCCGCCTCGGCGAGCGCGGCGGCAATACGCATCTCCCGCCCAGAGAGCCTGGGTGCCGTGCCGTCCTTTGCCTCGGGGGCGCTCTCCGCGCCGGCATCCTCCCTCGGTGTCCCGGGCCAGCGTTCCCTCCGCTCCAGCGCGGGCAAGCGCCCGAAATCGAGGTCCAATCCAAGGGTCATGGTCCTCCGAATCGCTCGTGAAAACTTCTGTTAATTCTGTAGCAACAGAATCGTCGCGATGCAAGGCGGGCTGATCCGCTGGTGGGCGCGGCGCGCAGGCGGGCTGATCCGCTGCTCTCGCGCGTGCGGGACGTGTCGCACAGGCGGGCTGATCCGCTGGTCTTGCGCGTGCCGGACGCGGCGCGCAGACGCCCTGTCACGGCATCGGCAGGACCCAGATCGGCGAGCGAGGCTGGAGCTCCAGGTGCTTCCAGGCGTCCTCGGCGATCGCCATGCCGAGCTCTCCCTCATCGCGGAGGCTCGCGGCGACCGCGCGAAAATAAGGGGCGTCTGGGCGCTCGATCGCGAGGATGCCCTTCGGATCCGACGGGCTCGGGGTGAACGGGCGGCCCGCCTTCGCCCGGCGCGTATCGCTCACGAGCGAGATTTCGTCCATGCGGGCGGTGAAGTGCGGCCCTCCGTCGAACGGATCGACCCTGTGAGCGTAGCGGAAGCCGACGCGGCGGAGCAGCTTCTCCACCCCTCGGGTCTGCGCCCCGACCTTCCCGATCACGCGCTGCGCGTCCTCGGGCAGCAGCGAGGCGTAGATGGTCCCCTCCGGGAAGAGCCCCTTGATGAACTCCTTGTTCTTCTTGGAGAGGAGATCCGCGTCGGCATAGCTCATGTCGGTGAACTTGCGTCCGAGCGCTTCCCAGAGGTGGCTTGTCCCGTCCGGCTCGAGCGGGGGCATCAGCTCCGCGAGGATCTCGTCCTGGAACAGCGCGGATCGCGCGGCCATGTAGAGGAAGCGAACATAGGAGATCATCGTGCCGAGCCGCTCGGGCCCTTGCCGGTACTCCGGCATGAGCACGAGCCCGCCGATCTCCGTGGGGCCGTTGTACGAGTAGCCGATGCGCAGCACGGTATGATGGAAGTGCTTGTCGATCGTGGCCGAGTACTTCTCCTCGTCGAGCACGTCGAAGAAGATGTAGGGGATGCCGCGCCGGCCGAGCTGCGCGATGATCATCGACGTCCCGACGATCATGCCCTTGTCGCCCTTCGTCAGGTCGACGAGCACGAAGACGTATTGGCGGAGGCGGGGATCCTGGATCGCCCCGTTGAAGCTCTTGTGGCTCTCGGCGACGATCTCGTGGATTGCGTCACGGTTGTTCGGCAGGTTGACCGAGTTCAGGTGGCGCGCGACATAGAGGAGCTGTTCCTCGTCGCCGGTCACGGCTGCGCGTATCTCGAACGAGATCATCGCCGGAAGCCTACGCGTGGCGCCCGCTCTTCGCCATTGCTCCGGAGGCCGCGCGCACGGCGCAGAGCGGCGATCGCCGCGCACCCTGGCCGGCCGGACAGCGCGAGCCTGCCGCAGGACGTCGCGCGCGTCAGCCGAGCTCGGCGCGCGACGCTTCGTCCGTGGCGTCGAGCGGCGGCTCCGCGCGTCAGCCGAGCTGAGCGCACAGCGCGTCGTCCATGGCATCGAGCGGCGGCTCCCGCCCGGTGTACAGCCGGAACTGCTCTGCGGCCTGGTGGAGGAGCATCCTCCCGCCGTGAACGGCGGTCGCTCCGCGCCGACGCGCCGCCGCCACGAGCTCCGTGATCATCGGTTTGTACACGATATCCATCACCAGGAGACCTTCCCGCAACCACTCCTCCGGGACAGGGCTTCGCGGATCGACCTCGGCCATGCCGAGCGACGTGGCGTTCACGAGGACGCCGTGGTCGGGCGAGAGCGCCGCTGCGTCGAGGGGCACGGCCGCCCCGCCGACCGCCGCCGCGAGCCGCCGCGCCTTCTCGAGATCGCGGTTCGCCACCGTGACGCTGGCGCCGCGCTCCGCGAGCCCGAACGCGACAGCGCGCGCCGCGCCGCCGGCGCCGAGGAGCAGCACCCGCGCGCCCACGAGCCGCGTCACCTCCTCGAGCGCCCGCACCGCGCCGATCCAGTCGGTATTGTAGCCCCTGAGGCGCCCGTCATTGTTCACGATCGTGTTGACCGCGCCGATCCGCTCGGCGACGGGATCGAGCTCGTCGAGCCATGGAATTACCGCCTGCTTGTAGGGCATCGACACGCCGAGGCCGCGGATCCCGAGCGCGCGCATCCCGCGCGTCGCGCCTTCAACATCGGTCACCGCAAAAGGGATATAGGTAAAATCGAGTCCCAGCGCGCGGTAGCCGGCGAGGTGCATGGCGGCCCCTGTCGTTACCGGATGACGCGACATTGATCCGCAGAGTGTGAGGCGGCCCAGAGCTTGGGAGAGTGGTGCAGTCGATGAAGTGCAGCCGTGCATGCAGCGAAGCTGGCTTGTCTCGAGCGCGGATGCTAGCCCCGCCAGAGATGAGCGAGCCCAGCGTTCCCCGGCCGGCGGTGGAGGCCGCGGCGGTGTGCCTCCAGCCCGACAAGGCCGGACTTTTCATGCTTCGATCCGATCGCGCGCTCGCGCGGCGCGCCTACCAGACGGTCGCGCCGTTCGGGCGGAGCCTGCTCAAGATCCTCGCGGCGCTCGCGATCCTCACGCTGGGTCGCTCGACCCTCGCGGACCAGTACCACGTGCCCACCGGCTCGATGTGGCCGACGATCACCCCCGGCGATCGCATCCTCGTCGACAAGGTCGCCTACGGGCTCCGCGTCCCGCTCACGGATCACTACCTGTTCGAGCGCAGCGGGCCGAGCGCCGGCGACGTGGTGCTCTTCGCGGATCCGCGCGGCGGGCCCACCCTCCTCGTCAAGCGGGTGATCGCGCTCCCGGGCCAGACGGTGATGCTCCGGCAAGGCGTGCTGTACGTCGACGGCGCGGCGCAAGCCCTCGAGCAGCTCGTGGACGGCACGAGGGTGGAGCACCTCGGCGAGGTCACCCACGCGGCCGGCGAGCCCGACTTCGACGCGTTCGGTCCGGTCGTCGTCCCGCCGGACCACCTCTTCGTGATGGGCGACAACCGCGCCGAGTCGCTCGACAGCCGGGCGATGGGGGCGGTGCCGAGAGAGCTCCTGCGCGGCCGCGTGCTCCGTGTCGTCTATCACCATGACGCCACGGGCTTCGATCTGTCCCGCGCGCTGCGGAGCGTCGACTGAGCGGCAGCTCTAGGCTTCCCCTCTTGCCACCATCTCCCTGAGCTCATCGCCGCTCAGGGTCTCGACCTCGTAGAGCCGGGCGGCGACGCGCTCGAGCGTCGGCCGGTGCCCCTGGATCAAAGCGCGCGCTCGCGCCTCCGCGTCCGCGAGGATCCGCGCGACCTCCGCGTCGATCGCGCGCGCGGTCGCGTCGCTGCACTCCCGCGGCCCTGCGCCGGACGGCATCGCGCCCTGCGCTTCGCCGAGGAACGACAGCGGCCGGCGCGGATCGAGCGCCGAGAGCCCGAGCCCTTGGCCCATCCCGAGCTCGCGGACCATGCGACGCGCGAGCTCGGTCGCGTTGAGCAGATCGTCCTGCGCGCCGGTCGAGAGGTCTCCGACGGCCTCCTCCTCGGCGACGCGGCCCCCCAGCAGCACGACCAGCCGATCGAGGATCTCCTGCCGGCTCCACAGGTAACGATCCTCGCGCGGCTGCTGGATCGTGTACCCGAGGGCGCCCGGTCCCCGCGGCACGATGGACACCTTGCGCACCGGATCCTGCGTCGGCAGCAGCGAGGCGGTCAGCGCATGCCCCACCTCGTGGTAGGCGACGACGAGCTTCTCGCGCGCTCCGAGCCGCCTGCCGCGGCGCTCGAGCCCGGCGAGCCCGCGCTCGATCGCCGCCTCCAGGTCGCTCTGTCCCACCGCCTCCGCGCCGCGCCGCGCCGCGAGCAGCGCGGCCTCGTTGACGATGTTCGCGAGGTCGGCGCCGACGAGCCCCGCGGTCTGCGCGGCCACGGCGTCGAGATCCGCGCCAGGATCGAGCGCCACCTTCCTCGCGTGCACCGCGAGGATCTCCTTCCGTTCGGCGAGGTCGGGCCGATCGATGTGCACCCGGCGGTCGAACCGCCCCGGCCTGAGCAGCGCAGGATCGAGGATCTCGGCGCGGTTCGTCGCGGCGATCACGACCATGGCCGTGTGCGCGTCGAACCCATCCATCTCGGTGAGGAGCTGGTTGAGCGTCTGCTCCCGCTCGTCGTGGCCGCCGACGGATCCGCCGAGGCCGCGCACCTTGCCGACCGCATCGAGCTCGTCGATGAACACGAGGCATGGCCCCTTCTCGCGCGCCTGGGAGAAGAGGTCGCGCACGCGCGCGGCGCCGACGCCGACGAACATCTCCACGAACTCCGACCCGCTTGCGCTGAAGAAGGGTACGCTCGCCTCTCCCGCGATCGCCCGAGCGAGCAACGTCTTGCCCGTGCCGGGCGGCCCCACGAGGAGCACCCCTCTGGGCATCCGCCCGCCGAGCTTCTCGTAGCGCTCGGGCGCTTTGAGGAAGTCGACGATCTCGCCGAGCTCCGTCTTCGCCTCGGCGTTGCCCGCGACATCGCGGAAGGTCGCGATCGCGCCCCGCTCCTCGTAGAGCCGCGCCTTGTGCTTGCCGAAGGCGGTCGCGGCGCCCGAGATGGTCCCTGCCGTCGTCGCGCGGCGCGACGCGAGGTGGCCCATCGCCGCCAGACCGGCGAGCGGCAGCAGCAGCCAGAGGTACGGCGGCAGCCCCAGCTCGTCCGCGACGCGCGTGTACGGGATCCCTCGCCGGTCGAGATCGGCGAGCAGATCCTTCTCGGTCTGCTCGATGCGCCCCGTGCGATAACTCTGCGGCGCGCGCGCGCTCAGGCCGGGCACCGCGCGTCCGATGTACATGTCGTCCCGGATCTCGATCTCGGCGAGCTCTCCGCTCTCCGCGAGCGAGCGGAAGCGCGCGTAGGGGATCCGCCCGTCGGACGCCGCCATCACCTGAAGCAGCAACGCCGAGCCGAGCACCAGGACGAGAACAATCCAGAGCGACCGCATGCTCCCGCCTCCGCACGGACGAGCGACATGGCCGGCGAGGCCGACCTGTCGTCACGGTGCGCCCTGCACGGAGCCTGCCAAGGCGGCCCGCGCACCCTCGCGGCAGGTGCGGCGAGCCGAGGCGTCGCTCGATCCGCCGCGCAGCGCCGAGCGCGCCCGGCGCGGCATGGACGCCCGGCGCGAGCCGATCAACCCTCGCTGCATGGGGAGAGCTCTTTTCTTGATCATGGTCACGGGTCCGTTGTCGACGTTGCTGCTCGGGTGCGGAGGGGCCTCGCCGCCTCCGATCGAGCAGCCCGAGCCCGCGCGGTCGGAGGAGCCGTCGCTGCCGGCCGAGCCCACGAGCGATGCCGCCCAGGGCGCCGAGGCGCGGGAGGCAGACGCCGAGCCCGCCGCGGCGGCGCCGGCGCCGCCGCGTCGCGACGACTCGGTGCCCGACGACTACGCGCTCATGCATGGCGACTGCGTGGATCTGGGCAAGCGGCTCACAGTGCTCACGCGCTCGGAGCAGGTCGCGGCGCTCAGCGCCAAGCTCACGGCGGAGCAGCGGGGCGAGACCGAGAAGAAGATCGACGCCGTCGCGGCCACGCTGGGGGAGCAGTACGCGCAGTCGTGCGAGCAGAACGTCGGCAAGAGCGTGGATCCGAGGTCGCTCAAGTGCGCGTTCGACGCGCGGACCGTCAGGGCGTTCGAGGCCTGCCTCAACGAGCCGCCGCCGTCCAAATGACGCATCGGCGACGCGGCGGGCGGCGGATGACGGCGCGCTCGGTGGAGATATAATGGGCGTCGCCCATGGACGCTTCGCTCCTCGATGACCCCTGGATCGCCGCTCAGGTCGACGCCGCCGTGGCGCCTTACGTTGGGCGCCTGCCCGCGCACGAGATCGCGTGGATGCGCGAGCAGCTCGCGGAGGTCTTGCTGCACGACGAGGAGGCGAGCCGCCTCCTGCGGCGCGCGCATCCGCGCGAGGTCGACGAGAGCGGCGAGCGGGCGTTCGGGGTGCTCGGCGCAGCGGGGCGCGCCAAGGCGGGATAGCGGTGCGCACTCCGGAAGACCGGCTCCTCGCCGAGGGGCTCGACCTGCTTCAGCTGGTCGCGAAGCGCATCGCGCGCCGTCTGGGCCGCCGCATCCCGGTGGAGGACCTCGTCGCGCTGGGGCACCCGGCGCTGCTCGAGATCGTGCGGACGCACGATCCGAGCCGATCCACCTTCGAGGCCTTCGCCAAGCGGAAGCTCCGGTGGGCCATCTTCGACGGCGTCCGGAGGGAGACGCGCTGGCGTTCCGCGGCCGCGCGGGCCAGCGCGCTCGCTGCGTCGGCGCGCTTCGCCGAGGGACGCGGGGCGGACGACGACGCCGACGCGCCTGCCACGCAGGAGGCCTACGCCGCGCGGCTCGGTGATCTGCTCGCCGGGCACGCGGCCGCGATGGCGCTCGGCCTGCTCTCGGGTCACGGGGACGTCGCCGCCGTCCCCGACGCCGCGGACGACCCGGAGGAGCGCGCCTCTCGCGCCGAGCTCGCGCAGGCCGTGCGTCACGCCGTGCGCGAGCTCCCGGAGCGCGAGCGCGCCCTCGTGGAGCGCCACTACTTCGACGACGAGCGCTTCGATCAGATCGCGCAGGATCTCGGGATCAGCAAGAGCTGGGCGAGCCGGCTGCACAGCCAGGCGATCGAGCGGCTGGGCGAGCTGCTCCGCGCAGCGCGCTGAGGCGCGGGCGCCTCGCCGCCCGCCGGCGGATGCCGGTCAGCGCTGCCGGCTCTGGAACGAGCGGAGGTACGGGGCCCGCTCGTCGTCGCTGACCGGTTCGTTGCTGATCACCCGGTGGTCGCGCGGCAGGAAGTACACGAGCCGGACCGTCATGTGGTCCTTCGCGACGGTCAGCTTCCCCTTGCGACGGAGCTCCGCGGCCTCCTCGAAGCTCTGCGCCTTCGGATCGTAGGCGATCATGTGCAGATCGGACCCGAACGGCTTGGGCAGCTCTTCCACCTCGACGATCTTGTAGATGCGGATCCCTCCGCTCTGCTCGGCGGCTGCGACCACGGCGCCGATCACCAGATCCTTGCCCGTCGGATCGGAGGTCTCGGGCACCGGGGGGGCGCGGTCACATGCAGGCGCGAGCGTCAGGATGCCGGCGCACACGGCGGCGAGCGCGATCGACCTCATGGGCGCTGAATAACATCGATGCCACCCGGCGCAAGCGGCGACCGCGCTGTTACGCGGGGTACGCGGGGTACGCGGGGTACGCGGGGTACGCGGGTTGCGCGGTTACACGGATTGCGCGGGGGCCTGCAGGCCGGGCGCGGGTTGCGGGCGTTGGCGGCGCGCTGCCACGTCGTCCGCCGCCTCGCGGTGGTGTCGTGGTAGACGGCGCGTTCGACACGGAGAGCGGGGGCGATCCCTGGAGGAGTGCGATCATGCGACTCGAGGACACGAAGTTCGTCGTCACAGGTGCTGCCCAGGGGCTGGGTCGCCACTATACGCTGCGGCTCGCGGAGCTCGGGGGCCAGGTCGCCGCCGGCGACATGAACGAGGAGGGGCTCGCGTCGCTCGTCGAGGCGAGCAAGGGGCTCGCCGGCAAGGTCCACGCGCGGGCGGTCAACGTGGCGGTGGAGGCCGAGGTGGAGGCGTTCGTCCGCTTCGCGCATGAGGCGATGGGCGGCCTGAACGGCCTCGTGAACAACGCGGGCATCCTGCGAGACGGCCTGCTCGTCAAGAAGGACCGCCAGACGGGCGCCGTCGTCAAGCTGAGCGCGGCGCAGTGGCAGGCCGTCATCGACGTCAACCTGACGGGGGCCACGCTCATGGTCCGCGAGGTCGTCGCGAAGATGATCGAGACCGAGCAGAAGGGCGTCATCGTCAACATCAGCTCCATCGCGCGCCACGGCAACCGCGGCCAGTCGAGCTACACCGCTGCGAAGAGCGCGCTCGCGGCGAACACGAAGACCTGGGCGCTCGAGTTCGCGCCGTTCGGCATCCGCGTCGGCGCCGTTGCGCCCGGCATGATCGAGACGCCCATGACGCAGGGCATGCACCAGAAGGCGCGCGACGCCTTGGTCGCCATGATCCCTGTGGGCCGCATCGGCGTGCCCGAGGACATCTGGCAGGCCGTGCGCTTCGTGATCGAGTGCGAGTACTTCAACGGTCGCTGCATCGACGTCGACGGCGGCCTCACGATGTGACGCCGGCACGCGGCCGACCGCTCCGCGGTGGGCGTGCGTTCGCGCCTCGCCGCCTCGCCGCTAGCCCGCGCTCGCGCGGCGTCGTCTTCCGCCGGTCTGACCGGCTGCATCCCTGCCCGATCCCTCTTCCTTCGACGCTCCTGTGGCGCTCGACCGACCGAGCGCTGCTCGGCGCGTTCGATCGAGCGCTGCTCGGCGCGTTTGTTTGATCGAGCGCTGCTGGCTCGATCCAAGGGGATCTCGGACCACGAGCCAAGGCGGCGATCCGCCCAGGCGACATTCCCCTTGACGCTCCGATATTGAAAGCTATGTTCAATATCAATCCAACCCGTTACGTAGCCGGGGGGTCTGCATGTACGTCTGCCTCTGCATGGGCGTCTGTGATCGAGAGATTCGTGAAGCGATGAGCGAGGGCGCCTGCTCTGTTTCGCAGGTCATGGAGTGCACGGGCGCCGGTACGCGCTGTGGTTCCTGTCGGTCGACGATCGCCGAGCTTGTCGGCGAGCGCGATGGCGCCTCGACGCCGCGTCGCCTGGTGATGGCGCCGGTCTCCAGCGCAGCTTGATCCTCCGGATTGACCGGCAACAGCCTCGATGCCCTGGTTTCCGTCGGAAGCGACGGCGGTGGCACCTATTTCCTTAGAAACTTCTTGCGCACCTCCACGGACCTCGCGCATTTGTGCGGGGCGCTGGCGCTCTAGCCAGCGTCCCCCGCCTGACAGGGGCGGGGTCCGCACGACAGGCATGAGCGCGAGAGGGGTCCGATGAAGGGTGCAAAAGACATCGTTGATGCGTTGAACGAGGTGCTTGCCGGAGAGCTCGTTGCGATCAACCAGTATTTTCTGCACGCGAAGATGTGTTCGCACTGGGGCTTCGTCACGCTCGCTGCGCACGGGCGCGCCGAGTCGATCGACGAGATGAAGCACGCCGATGCGATCATCGATCGCATCCTCTTCCTCGATGGGCTCCCCAACCTGCAGCGCCTGGACACCCTGCACATCGGGCAGAGCGTGCCGGAGCAGCTCAAGAGCGACCTCGATCTCGAGTACCACGCGGTCAAGCGGCTCAACACGGCGATCGCCCTCTGCCGCGACAAGGGGGATCGCACCAGCGAGGATCTCCTGGCCAAGATCCTCGAGTCCGAGGAGGAGCACATCGACTGGCTCGAGACGCAAATCGGGCTGATCGAGAAGCTCGGCGAGACCGCCTACCTCGCCCAGCAGATCCGCGAGTAGGGTAGGGTGAGGGCCGTCCCTCGCGCAGGGAGCGTCCCCCGTGCACCTTCTGGCGGCGGAGGTCGTGCTTGACGTACGATGCTCTGGACGCATGTCCAAGGCGCCGCGGACGACCGTGCTCGCGCGCTTACGCGCCAGCGCGGCACGTCGGTCGTGATCGTCGCGCCGCGCTCGTTTCCCGGAGGAGGATGAGCGCGGCGGGGGAAATCCATGTCGAAGATTCTTGTCGTCGATGACCAGCGGAACATGCGGACCACGCTCGCGATGATGCTGCGTGGCGCCGGGTACGAGGTCGATGAAGCCGCGGACGGCAGCCAGGGCGCCGATCTGGGCGCCAAGGGGGCGTACGACGTCGTGCTCACCGACCTCCGGATGGGCGGCTTCGACGGGATCGGCGTCCTGCGCGCGGTGAAGGAGTCGAACGCGAACACGGAGGTCATCGTGATGACCGCGTACGGCACCATCGAGAGCGCGGTGGAGGCGATGCGGCTCGGCGCGTTCGACTACATCCAGAAGCCGTTCTCGGAGCAGGAGCTCCTCGTGAAGGTCGAGCGCGCGATCCAGAACCGGAAGCTCACCGGCGAGGTGCAGCTGCTCGCCAGCGAGTTCAAGGAGCGCTACCGGTTCGAGAACATCGTCGGCCGCTCGCAGGCGGTCCGCGAGGTGCTCGGCCGGATCGTCAAGGTCGCGCCGACCGACGCGACGGTGCTCATCACCGGCGAGAGCGGCACCGGCAAGGAGCTCGTCGCCAAGGCCATCCACGCCAACAGCAAGCGCGCCGACCGCCCGTTCGTGCCGGTGAACTGCGCCGCCATCAGCGAGACGCTCCTCGAGAGCGAGCTGTTCGGCCACGCGCGAGGCTCGTTCACGGGCGCGATCTCGGCGAGGAAAGGGCTCTTCGAGGAGGCCGACGGGGGCACGTTCTTCTTCGACGAGATCGCCGAGACCCCGCTCACCTTCCAGGCGAAGCTGCTCCGCGCGATCCAGGAGAACGAGATCCGCAGGGTAGGCGAGAACAAACCCATCAACGTCGACGTGCGCATCATCGCCGCGACGAACCAGGAGCTCCTGACCGCGGTGTCGGAGAAGCGGTTCCGCCAGGACCTCTACTACCGGCTGAACGTCGCGCGCTTCGTGCTCCCGCCGCTCCGCTCGCGTCGCGAGGACATCCCGATCCTCTGGGAGTTCTTCCTGGAGAAGTACAACCGCAAGATGAGCTGCCGCGCCCGCGCCGCCGACGGCGTCGTCGAGGCGCTGACGCAGTACGACTTCCCCGGCAACATCCGCGAGCTCGAGAACATGGTCGAGCAAGCGGTGGCCCTCTCCGGCGGCGGCCTCATCAGCGTCGATGACGTGCTGCCCGCCGCGGTGCAGCCGAAGCGCGCGCCCGAGGCCGGCGGCAGGCTGCTCGCCGACGTCGTCGACTGCGCCGAGCGCCAGGCGATCGAGGCCGCGCTCCGGGAGTGCGACGGCAGCCGGGAGCGCGCCGCCGAGGTGCTCGGGATCAGCGCGACCACGCTGTGGCGCAAGATGACCCGCCTGGCGATCACGTATCCCCCCGGCTGAAACGGCGCCGGTCTATCGAGCGCCTTGCCATCGCTCACCGGCCGGGCTCAGCAGCTCGCTCCCACGGCACACAGCGACCTCAGGCGGACCGTGCTCGACGGGCCATGCTCCCCCTGCACCTCGACCTGCTGCCCATCGAGCTCAGCCTGCATTCCTCCGTTCGGGTCGTATGGATGCGGCCGCTCGATCCGAGCAAACCACCTGACTCAGCCGTAAATCGAGGGAGCTAGCCTACGCGAGATTGCATCTTTGCAATGATGCAGCGTCGGGATTTGCCTTAGTGCAATGAGGCGCCTGATGTAGACTGTGCTCTTCTGTTTCACTTTAGCGTCGGCAACTGCAACGCGTCGATTCGGGAACTTGGCCCGGTGATTGCTAGACAGGTAGGCGTATTGGATGGCGGCGATCGCCGCAGGAGGACGCTTAATGGCCCGCATGCTGATCGTGGACGGTGAGAATTCCCAGCGTCGCGCTCTTTCGGCAGGGCTAAGCGTCGAGGGGTTCGAGGTCGTGTTCGCCGCCTCGTTCCAGGATGCGCTGCTCACCCTCGGCTCGTCCCCGGTCGATGTGGCGATGATCGATCTGATGATGCCGGACCTGAACGGCCTCGAGCTCGCGCGGCACATCCGGCATGCGTTCCCGAGGGTGCGGGTCGTGCTCTCCAGCGCGTATCACCTCTCCGCGCGCCAGGTCGAGCGCGCCGACTGCGGCGCGGTGGCCTTCGTCCCCAAGCCTTACCAGGTGGGCGAGATCTGTCGCTTCCTCCGCGCCAAGACGAACGTGCTCACGCCCGCGTCGTGCTAGTAGCGCGGCGTGCGCTGCGAGCTGCTCGACTACGAACTCCCTGAAGCGCTGATCGCTTCGCGGCCCCCCGAGGAGCGCGACGGAGCGAGGCTCCTCCTGGTCGATCGCGGCCGCAGGGCGGGCGAGGTGGAGCACGCGGCGATCCGCGATCTCGATCGGTACATCGAGCGCGGCGCGCTCGTCATCGTCAACGACACGAAGGTCGTCCCCGCTCGTCTGTTCGGGAGGAAGCGCGGCACAGGCGGGCAGATCGAGCTCTTCCTGCTGCAGCGGCTGGACGGGGCGCCGGCCGGCGCGGAGGACCTCGGCGGTGGGCCCCAGGAGAGCGCGCCGCGGTCCGAGCGCTGGCGGGCGATGGGGCGCGCCTCCAAGCCGATACGCCCGGGATCGGTGCTCGATATCGAGCGCGATGGCGCGCTGGTCGCGGAGGTGCTGGAGCGCGCCGAGGACGGCGTGCTCACGGTGCAGCTCTCCTCGCCCGCGGGGCTGTCCGTCGCCGCTGCGATCGACGCGTACGGGCACGTACCGCTCCCGCCCTACCTCGGTCGCGGTGACGACGCGTCCGATCGCGAGCGGTACCAGACCATCTTCGCCCGGGTCCCAGGAGCGGTCGCCGCGCCGACGGCGGGCCTCCACCTCTCGCCCGGCCTCGTCGAGCGGCTCCGCGCGAACGGGGTCGAGATCGCGAGCGTCACGCTGCACGTCGGCCTCGGCACCTTCCAGCCGGTCACGGTCGACGATCTCGACCTGCACCCGATGCACGCGGAGGTCTACTCGATCCCGGACGCGACCGCGGGCGCGATCGCGGGGGCGCGCGAGCGCGGCGCGCCGGTGATCGCGATCGGCACCACCGTGGTTCGCGCGCTGGAGTCGGCCGCCGATCCCGCCCGCGCAGGCCTCGTGCGGGCGCAGTCCGGGGAGACGCGCCTCCTCATCCAGCCGGGCTATCGGTTCCGCGTCGTCGACGCCCTGCTGACCAACTTCCACCTGCCGCGCTCGACGCTGCTCGCGCTGGTGTTCGCCTTCGCCGGCCGCGAGCGCACGCTCCTCGCGTACCGCGCGGCGATCGACGCCGGCTACCGCTTCTACTCGTATGGTGACGCCATGTTGATCCGTGGGGTGGACGCGCCATGAGCCGGACGCCTGGCTTCTCCTTCTCCGAGCTCGCGAGGGACGGGCATGCCCGGACGGGCGTGCTCTCCACGCCGCACGGCGACGTGCTGACCCCGACGTTCATGCCGGTCGGCACCCAGGGCAGCGTGAAGACGTTGACCCCTGCCGAGGTGGCCGCGACCGGCGCGAGGATCGTCCTCGGCAACACCTACCACCTGTGGCTCCGCCCTGGCCCCGAGCTCGTCGCGCAGCTCGGCGGCCTGCACGCGTTCACCCGCTGGCCGCACGCGATGCTCACGGACTCCGGGGGCTTCCAGGCCTTCTCGCTCGCCGAGCGGCGCACCCTCGTCGAGGACGGCTTCGTGTTCCGATCGCACCTCGACGGCGCCCGCAAGGCGCTCACGCCCGAGGTCGCGATGGAGGTGCAGGGGCTGCTCGGGGCCGACATCGCGATGCAGCTCGACGTGTGCCCGCCAGGCGGCGCGCCGCGCCCAGAGGTCGAGGAGGCGTGCCGCCTGACGACGCGCTGGGGGAAGCGCTGCCTCGCCGCGAAGCGCCCGAGCCAGGCGCTCTTCGGCATCGTGCAGGGCGGCACCTCGGTCGCGCTGCGCATGGCGCACGCCGATGAGCTCGGCGCCTTGCCGTTCGACGGGCTCGCCCTGGGCGGCTTCTCCGTGGGCGAGCCGATCGCGATGATGCACGAGGTCGTCGCCCAGATCGGGCCGCACCTCGACCCGACGCGCCCCCGCTACCTCATGGGCGTGGGGACGCCGATCGACCTCGTGCACGCCATCGGCGCCGGGGTCGACATGTTCGACTGCGTGCTCCCCACCCGGAACGCGCGGAACGGGCAGGCGCTCACGCAGCACGGCAAGATCGTCATCAAGCAGGCCCGCTACAAAGAAGATCGTTCGCCGCTCGATCCGACCTGCGCTTGCCCGACCTGCGCCGGCGGATACTGCCGCGCGTACCTGAGGCACCTCTTCATGGCCGGCGAGATCCTGGTGCTGCGCCTGCTGACGGAGCACAACCTCCACCTCTATGGCCGCCTGATGCGAGAAGCGCGCGCGGCGATCGCCGAGGGGAGGTACGCGGCGTTCGCTCGTGCGTGGCTCGGCGCGAGCGGCGCCGGTAATGCCAACGACGCGAACGACGCGAACGACGCGAACGACGCGAACGAGACGGTGGGCGCGACCGAGTCGACCGAGTGACCCTACATCGTCGCCATGGCCTCTTCGATGCGTTCGCGGAGCGGGTGCAGCGGGCGCCGTCGCGCCGCCGGCGCATCGCCTGCGCTGCCCGGAGGGTTCCGGAGTAACATGGGCGGATGGTGAGCTCTCGCCTCTGGCGTCGGGACGCGCGCTCGGATCCGCGCGCCTCGGGCGGCGTCCTGGCCGCGCTCGACCCGGCCGTATGCCCGAGCCGCCGGCGCACGAGCCCGAGCCGGTCGTGTCGGTCGGATGGCGGCCTTCGCGCGCGGGTCGCGTGCTTGCCCGCGCATTCCTGGTCCATTAGCCTTCGAACTCGGCCCGCGGAATGACGCAAGACGCCAACAAGAAGCCGCTCGGACGCATCCTCCTGCAGCAACGGGCGGTCACCCAGCCCCAGCTCGAACAGGCGCTCCTCGAGGCGCGCGCGAAGGGGGTGCCCCTCGCCACGAACCTCATCGAGAGCGGCACCGTCTCCGAGGTCGCTGCGCTGAAGGCCCTCTCCGAGCAGAGCGGCGTTCCTGGCATCGATCTCAACCAGGTCTGCATCAAGCTGAGCGACCTCTCCATCCTCCCCCGCGAGATCGCCGCTAAACACAAGCTCCTTCCCGTGCTCGTGCGCGAGGATCGCATCCTCGTGGCCATGGCCGCGCCCGCCGACAAGAAGGTGATCGACGAGCTCGAGTTCGTGACCGGCAAGCGCGTCTTCCCGTACATCGCGCTCGCGGGTCCCCTCGTGCGGACCATCGCGGCCGCCTACGACATGAAGGAGCAGGGCGAGCCGTTCTACGTGGGCGCCAAGTGCCCGCCCGAGGTGCTGAAGCGGGCCGGGCTCGGCTCCACGGCGTCGTCCGCCTCCGAGGCGCCGCCCGCGCCCCCGCCAGCCCCTGCGCAGCCCGCGCCGCGCCGGCCCGCGTCCGCCGTGCCCCCGGCGACGGCGGCCCAGGCCCCGGTGGCCCAGGCCCCTGCGGCGCCCGCTCCCAGCGCCGCCCCGCCGCCGCCGCGGCCCGCGCCGGAGCGCCCGCGCGACGACGCGGAGATCTCGTTCGCCGATCTCACCGACGATCCGAGCCCGCCCGCTGCCGCGTCGCCGGCCCGCCTCTCCTCGGCGGGGCCGCCGCTCGTCGTCGACGACGCCATGCGGAGGGCGGCGGCGGCCGACGAGCTCACGGACACGGATTTCGGCACCGCAGACCGCGATCTCTCCGTCGTCGAGTCGCTCCCGGGCGCAGGCAAGGCGCCGCAGGGCGATCAGACGACGATCCTGGTCGTCGACGACGAGCCGGAGATCCGGAAGCTGCTCCGTCGCATCTTCGAGGAGCGCGGGTACCGCGTGGAGGAGGCCGATCGCGGGCTCCTCGCGCTGCGCATGGTCAAGGAGAATCCGCCCGACGTGATGATCCTCGACGCCATGCTGCCGGAGGTGCACGGCTTCGACATCGCCCGCCGCATGAAGGGCACCCAGCGCTACGGCCACATCCCGATCATCATGATCTCGGCCGTCTACCGCGGGTGGCGGTTCGCGGAGGACCTGAAGTCGAGCTACGGCGTGGAGGCCTACATCGAGAAGCCCTTCCGCGTCGCCGACGTCGTCGCCGCCGTGGAGAACGCGCTCCAGGCGCGCTCGATCCGCGGCGATCAGGACCGGATCTCGGCGGAGGCGGAGCGCCTCCTCGCCGCGGGGATCGCGGCGTACCGCGCGGGCGATTTCGACAAGGCCGTGCGGCACCTGCGCGAGGGCACGGCGATCGACCCGCTCGCGTACCGGCTGCACTTCCACCTCGGCCTGCTCTACGGCAAGCAGGGGCAGCTCTACGACGCCATCCAGGAGCTGGAGACGGCGCTGCACATCAACGGCAAGCACTTCCCCGCGCTGAAGAACCTGGCCGTGCTCTATCAGAAGGCTGGGTTCCGCAACAAAGCCATCGAGACCTGGGAGCGCGCGCTGGGCGTCGCCCCCGATGACCCGACGCGGCAATCGATCAAGGAGCACTTGCTCGGGCTGCTCTGACGCCTACCCCATGTCGTCTGGGGCCAAGCTGTCGTAGACTGCGCCATTCCACCGGCAGGCGCGTCCTTGGATGAAATTCATCTGCGATAACTGCAAGGCCAAGTACCAGATCGGTGACGAGAAGGTCGCCGGCAAGATGGTGCGGATGCAGTGCCGGCGATGCGGGCACCTCATCCAGGTCAGCGCGAGCGTCACCGAGAGCTCCGTGGCGCGTGCTCTCCCGGTCGAGCCGCCGCGCGAGGCGGGCGACGATGCGCACGTCGCCCCTCCGAGCGACGAGGCGCCGGCGGCGGACGGCGCGGCGAGCCCGTTGAAGCCGCCGCTGGCTTCGTCCCTGGGCCACGGCGCCGCGCCTGCGCCGCCCCGGCCGGCGTCCCAGGCCCTGCCGCGGCCGGCGGGCGCTCCTCGACCCCCGGTCGCGCCGCGCGCCGTCCCTGGACCGGCGTCGAGCCCGCGCCCGGCGACCGCGCCGCAGGCCTCCCCGGCAGCCCGGGCTGTCCAGCCTGCGCCCGCGGCGCCGGCTCGTTCCCCTGCGCCTGCCGCCAGGGCGGCGGAGCCCGCGCCGCCGGCGGGGGCCGCCGGCGCGTTCACGCGCGCGATGTCCAATGACCGCCCGCTCGGGAAGGCGCCGGCCGTGCGCGCCACGGCGAGCGAGGACTGGTACGTCGGGGTCGGCGGCGTCCCGCTCGGCCCGGTGCGCCTCTCGGTCATTCGCGACAAGGCGCTTGCCGGCGCGGTGGACGGCGAGTCGCTCGTCTGGCGCGAGGGCTTCGACGAGTGGCTGCCCCTCAAGAACTTCCCGGAGCTGCTCGAGATCGTCACGCAGGCTCAGTCCACCCGCCTGTCCACGCCCGCGCGCCGCATCAGCACCACGGGCTCCTCTGTCGGTCAGGCGCACGCGTCTCCCTCGGCAAAGGCGCCCTCCTCGTCGAGGGGCCCTGCGCTCGCGGGGGCCGTACCTGCGCGCACGGCGACGCGCGAGCCGGACCCTCCTGGCCTGAACGAGCAGGCCCCGGCGGTCGCCGCCTTCACCGCGGCGGGGATGCCCGCTGTGTCGGCCCCGCTTCCCGTGCCGGTCGCATCGGCTACGTCCGTTGCGTCCGTTGCGTCCGTTGCGTCCGTTGCGCGCGTCACCCCGGTTGCGCCAGCAGCGAGCGCGCCGGCCGCATGGCCAGGAGCGTCGGCAGGCGCCGGGCGGACCCACGCCGCGGGCGCTGCGCCGGTGGAGATGCTCGCCGATCCCTTCGCGGCCGATCGGACGGTCCCCGTCGCGTTCGCGCCCGGACCCGAGCTGGCCGCGTCCGCCTCGACCGAGCTCGCCCGTGGGGCCGGCGGCCTGGCCGCGGGCGGGTCGCCCTCTGCGGCGGCGCCCGCGGGTGGCCTGGCCGCTGGGGTAGCCCGCTCTGCGACGGCGCCAGCAGGCGGAAGGCCGACCGCGGGGGGCTCACCCGCCGCGGCAGGGGCCATCTCCGCCGTAGAGCCCGCACCTCTGGTGGGTACGCCAGGCAGCCTGGTGGAGACGGTCGCGCCAAGGCGCCGATCGGGCATGAGCCCGCTCGCATACGCCTTCATCGCCATGGCAGCGGCGTTCGGTGGCGTCTCCGCGTTCGTCCTGCTCTCCCCGAAGCCGCAGCAGCCCGTGCAGGTCGTGACGGCCCCCCCGCCGCAGAGCCAGCCGGTCGATTTGCCCACGGCGGCCCCGCCGCCGCCGCCGAGCGTCGAACCGGACGCACCTGCGCCGGCCGAGACGGCTTCTGCCCGGCCAGAGGTCGCTTCGACGGGCAAGGCGGGCGGCGTCGCGAGCCAGCGCCCTCCGCCGGACAAACCGGTCGCTCCACCGGCCTCTGCTCAGCTCGACCGGTCAGGGTTCGGCGCCGGGGTCCCCGGCCCCTCGTCAGGGCCGGGCAGCCAGGGGGGCGGCGCCGGTTTGACCCCGCTTTCCCAAGGGGAGATCTCCGGCGTCGTCGAGTCGAACCGCCCCAGCGTCCGCCGCCACTGCTGGCAGCCCGCCCTCGACGCGCGCGCCAGCAACGCGGCCAGCACCGCCAGGGTCTCCGCTTCGGTGGTCATCGCCGCGTCGGGCGCCGTCCAGTCGGTCTCGGCCGGCGGGTCGGAGAAGGATTACCCCGGCCTGTCGAGCTGCATCGCCTCCCGGATCAAGTCCTGGCGGTTCCCTCCTTCCTCGGGTTCCACCCCCGTGACGATTCCGTTCGTCTTCGCCGCGCAGTAAGCCCGCTGCTCAGCAAGGATGCACCCCTGCGGAGCGAAGGCCGCTCGATCGGGCGCTTCGCTTTACGTCTGCCCAGGCAGGCGGTAATCGACGCGCTCATGGCAGAGCGCAAAGTCCGAATCCTCGTGGCGAAGCCCGGCCTGGACGGCCACGACCGCGGCGCCAAGGTGGTCGCCAGGGCACTCCGCGATGCGGGCTTCGAGGTGGTCTACACGGGCCTGCACCAGACCCCCGACATGATCGCCTCCGCCGCTGTGCAGGAGGACGTCGACGCCGTGGGGCTGTCGATCATGTCCGGAGCACACAACACCCTCTTCCCCGCGGTTATCGAAGCGCTCCGGAGCCGCGGGGCCGAGGACATCGTGGTGTTCGGTGGGGGCATCATCCCGGACGAGGACATCGCGCGGCTCCAGAACGCCGGCGTGAAGGGCGTCTTCACCCCAGGGACCACCCTGAAGAGCATCGTGGAGTGGGTCCAGACCAACGTGACCCCCCACAGCTGACCGCCGCCGCGGGGCGCCTCCCCACTCTCCCCCACCGCGGGGCGCCTCCCCACTCTCCTCCACCGCGCGCCTCCCCCGCCCCGTTTCACCCCAGCCACAGGCTCGCTGAGCCCGCCCGGTAACCCGGCTACGCACCCGTTCGCGCGGCCGCGAATCGATGTGCTCAGGGCGGCGATCCGTCTTGCTTGCTTTCTGTCTTGCCAGCGTCCGCCCGACGCGTTCCAGCCCACCTCCGAGCGGCTCCCCACTTCCTCCCACGGCCCTGCTCGAGGGCCATTTATCGATAAATCGCGCTGTTTTGTGGGGTGTGACCTTGAAGGTTTATGTCCTACATAGGTGGCGGATGAGGTCCAGAAATCTCCCAAACTGTTGACACTCGGCACCTCACTCCGTAGCGTGGCGGAGCTTCGTGGGAAGAAGTGGCAGAGAATGTCACGACGCGGCGTGCGCCCGTTGGAGCAACGCGTCGCCAACCCCTCGGCGGGACGGACCAGCCGGAGCTGGGGTCGATGAGCACGATGTTTCGCGGTCACTTCGAGCACGCGATCGACGCGAAGGGGCGCACGAGCCTTCCTTCGCGCTTTCGCGATGTGCTCGCGGCCGCGAACGACCTGCGGATGGTCATCACCCCGGCCCTCTTCGACCCCTGCCTGCACGCGTACCCGATGAAGGCCTGGGAAGAGCTGGAGGCAAAAATTGCAGCACTTCCGCAATTTGATTCGAACGTGGTCGCATTCCGGCGCCGTTATCTGTCCGCGGCCGTCGAGTGTGACCTTGACAAACAGGGCCGGATCCTCATCCCGCCGTCCCTCCGCGAGCACGCGGACCTCACGAAGGACGTGCTGTGGGCGGGCATGGGCCAGACGATCGAGCTCTGGTCGCAGGAACGGTGGAAGGCCGCTCAGCAGATGAGCGAGGTCGAGCTTCAGAGCTTCAAGAACGCAATCGCGGAGCAGTTCCGCCTATGAACGTCGTCAATGTAGTCCCCATGCACCTGCCTCCTCCGCCGCCGCGCCCGCGCGGCGAGCAGCACGTCTCCGTCCTCGGCCGCGAGGTGCTCGCCGCGCTCTCGCCGGTCAGCGAGGGCGTCTACGTCGACGCCACGCTCGGCGCCGGCGGCCACACCGCGACGATCCTCGAGACGCCGGGCGCCCGGGTCATCGGGATCGATCGCGATGAGCGCGCCCTCGCCATCGCGCGCGCCCGGCTCGCCCGCGCGGGGGATCGGGTGACCTACGTTCACGGTGAGTTCTCCGAGATCGAGCGGCACCTCGCGGCCCTCGGCGTCCCGCAGGTGGACGGCCTCCTGGCCGACATCGGCGTGAGCTCCATGCAGCTCGACGACCCGGGCCGCGGCATGAGCTTCCGCGCGGAGGGGCCGCTCGACATGCGGATGGACCCGAGCCGCGGCGAGACGGCGCTCGAGCTCATCGAGCGGCTCAGCGACGAGGAGCTCGCGGATCTCATCTACCGCTACGGCGAGGAGCGCCGCAGCCGGAGGGTCGCGCGCTGCATCAAGCAGGCGGCCGACAGCGGCGAGCTCGTCACGACGCTCGACCTGCGGCGCGCCGTGGTGCGCGCCGTCGGGCCGGCGCGCATCGGCGGCGTCGATCCGGCGACGCGCACGTTCCAGGCGCTGCGCATCGCGGTGAACGGAGAGCTCGACCAGCTCGAGGCGCTGCTCGAGGCGGCGCCCAGGATCATCGCGCCGGGCGGCGTGCTCGCCGTGATCTCGTTCCACTCGCTCGAGGACCGCATCGTCAAGCGCGCGCTGCGCGAGCCGGAGGTCTGGGAGCCGCTGACGAAGAAGCCGGTGACCGCGGGCGACGACGAGGTCGAAGGCAACCCGAGGGCCCGCAGCGCAAAGCTCCGCGCCGCGCGGCGCGTGGGCGGCGCGGAGGCGCTCGCGTGACGCAGCAGCGTCCGTTCCTCATGCTGTGGACGCTCGCGGTGGCCGCGACGGTGGCGGCCTTCGTCGTGCACCTCGCGCTGCGCGGGCGCACGGTCGACCTGGGCTACAAGCTCGGGCGGGCGCGCGCCGAGCAGGCGCGGCTGCGTGAGGTCAAGCGGGTGCTCTCGCTCGAGGCGGCCAGCTACGAGACGCCGCAGCGCGTGGAGATGGTCGCCCGCTCGCTGCTCGGCATGACGCCGCCCCCGCCCGAGCGCGTGATCCCGGTGCGGGGCTACTCGGCGCCGCCCGGCGAGCGAGAGCCCGAAGGCGAGGAGTCCGGCCGCGCGCCGCCGAGCGGAGGGCAGCCGTGAAGAACCTCGATCCCCGGCGCGCGCGGTGGATCCGCATCCGCATGGGGCTGCTCTGCGGCCTCATGGCGCTCGGCCTGGGCGGCGTCGTGTCCGGCGCCTACCGCATCGAGGTCGAGGACGGGGACGCGTGGTACGACCTCGCCGAGCGGCAGCGCCAGCGGCGGCTCCACATCACGCCGAAGCGCGGCACCATCTACGACCGGAACGGCGCGCCGCTCGCGGAGAGCGTGGAGGTGCCCAGCGTCTCCGTGGACGCGGTCGAGATGCTCCGCGGCATCGAGGAGAAGTACGTCCCGATGCGGATCCAGCAGTACGCCGAGCGCATCGCGCAGGCGCTCTCGCTGCCGATCGAGGAGGTCGTGGAGAAGCTCGGCCGTCGGCGCCGCTTCGCCTGGCTCAAGCGCCGCATCTCCGAGCAGGAGGTCGAGAACGTCCGCGCGCTCGGGGACAGGACGCAGCGCTACCCGGTGCGCGGGCTCGTGATCGAGGGCGAGGGGCGCCGCTTCTACCCGAACCGCGAGCTCGCCGGCCCGCTGCTCGGCTTCGTCGCCACCGACGGCGAGGGCAAGGAGGGGATCGAGCTCAGCCTGGAGCACGAGCTCCGCGGCAACGCGTCCGAGGTGCGCGGGCTCCGCGATCGCTCGGGCCGGCTCATCTTCTCGGAGGGGATCGAGGACGAGCAGGCGCTCGCCGGGCACAACGTCCACCTGACGATCGACAAGGGCATCCAGTTCACCGCCGAGCGCGAGCTCGAGGCGGCGATGAAGACCTACGAGGCGCTCGGCGGATCGATCGTGGTCGTCGATCCGGAGAGCGGCGAGATCCTCGCCATGGCGAGCGCTCCGGGCTTCAACCCGAACGACTACTCGCAGAGCGATCCGGGGTCGCGGCGCAACCGCTGCGTCGTCGATCGCTTCGAGCCCGGCTCCACGATGAAGGTGTTCGCCATCGCGAGCGCGATCGCCGCGAAGAGCGTCTCCCCCAGCGCGACCATCTACTGCGAGGAGGGGAACATGGCGATCGACAACGTCGTGATCCACGACACGCACATTCACAAGTGGCTGACGGTGCCGCAGATCCTCGCCCAGTCGTCCAACATCGGCACGGCGAAGATCGCGCTCGGGCTCGGCGAGCAGCGGCTCTACGAGGGCTTCCGGCGGTTCGGCTTCGGGGACCTGACCGGCGTGCCGCTGCCGGGCGAGTCCGTGGGCGTGCTGCGGCCGCGCGGCCGCCCGTGGGTCCAGGTCGAGACGGCGGCGGCCTCGTTCGGGCAGGGGATCAGCGTGACCACGCTCCAGCTGGCGATGGCCACGGCGGCGGTCGCCAACCACGGGCGGCTGCTCGAGCCGATCTTGATCAAGCGGGTCACCGACGGCACGGGCGTCACGCTGTCGGAGCCGTCGCCGCGCGTGCGCCGCGACGCGGTGCCGGCGCCGATCGCGCGGATGATGTCGGAGATGCTCGTCGCGGTGACGGAGGGGGACGGGACCGGCGTCGAGGCCGCGATCCCCGGGTTCCGCGTCGCGGGGAAGACGGCCACCGCGCAGAAGATCGATCCCGCGACGGGCAAGTACACCGACACCCACTACGTGGCGTCGTTCGTCGGGTTCGTCCCGGCCGAGCGGCCTCGGATCGCCATCGCGGTGGTGCTCGATGAGCCGATGGGCGGCACGTACGCCGGCGGCTCGGTCGCGGCGCCCGTCTTCCGTCGGATCGGGGAGATGGCGCTGCGCTACCTGGGCGTTACCCCGCGCGGGAGCGTGCCGATGAAGCTGTCGGAGATCAGCGAGCAGGCCGGGGAGGACCTCGCGGCGAGCACCTACCAGGTGCTGAGCGAGGCGCGCGCCGCGGCCGCGCCGATCTCGACGGGGGTGGTCACGCCGTCCGCGCCGCTCAAGGCGGGGGAGCTGCGCGTCCCCGATCTGACGGGGCTGCCGCAGCGCGAGGCCGTGAAGAGCGCCGCCGCGCTCGGGCTCGATCCGAGCGTCGAGGGCACGGGGCGGCTCGCGCGCCAGGAGCCTCCGCCCGGGACCGTGCTGCCCAAGGGAGCGCCCCTGAAGCTCATCTTCGAGCCCCCCACATGACGGAGCACGATCACAAGGAAGCCAGCCTGGCCGAGGTCGAGCTCGCGCTCCGCCTCGGCGACGTGCTGCTCGAGATCCCGGGCGCCGCGCTCTCTCCGGCGGGCGCCGAGGAGATGGTCGTCACGGGCGTGCACCTCGACTCGCGCAAGGTGGGGCAGGGGGACATCTTCGTCGCGCGCGCGGGCGCGCGCGCTCACGGCGAGCGCTTCATCCCCGAGGCCGTGGCGCGCGGCGCGCGGGCGGTGATCGTCGCCCGCGGGAGCGCGGCCGACACGCTCGGCGCCGCGCGCGTCGAGGTCCCCGACGTGCCGCTCGCGCTCGCCCAGGCTGCCGCCGTGGTCTACGGACACCCGACCTTCACGCTCGAGGTCGTCGGCATCACCGGTACGAACGGCAAGACGACGACGGCCCACCTCGTCCAGGCCTGCGTCGATCGGTGCGGCGGCCAGGCCGGGATCGTCGGGACGCTCGGCTACCGCTTCGGCGATCTCGACGTCTACGCCTCGCACACGAGCCCCGAGGCGGACGAGCTCGCCCGCGTCGCCGCCGCGATGGTCGCCCGCGGCGCGACGCACCTCGTGATGGAGGTGTCGTCGATCGCGCTCGCGGCGAAGCGCGTCGACGCGGTCCGGTTCCGGATCGCCGTCTTCACGAACCTCACGCAGGATCACCTCGACTACCACGGCACGATGGAGGCGTACGCGGCGGCGAAGGCGCGCCTGTTCGTGGATCTCGGCCCCGGCGCCGCGGTCATCAACGTCGACGATCCCTTCGGGCGGCAGCTCGTCGAGATGCTCGCCCCCGGCGGGCTCTCGCGCCCGACCGCGGCGACGCTCGCGCGCTACTCGGCGGAGGTGGGCGCGGGCCCGGACGCCGCGGAGATCGCCCCCGTCGAGCTCGCGCACAGCGCGAGCGGCACGTTCATCCGCGCCCGCACGCCCGTCGGCGAGGTCACCATCCGCTCCCACCTGCTCGGCGCGCACAACGCGTCGAACCTGCTCGCCGCCCTCGCCGTGGCCTACCTGCTCGGGTTCGACGTCGGCGACGCCGCCGCGGCGCTCTCGTCTCCGATCCAGGTCGCGGGCCGCCTGGAGCGCTGTGATACCCCCGGCGCCGACGATGTGGTCGTGCTCGTCGACTACGCGCACACGCCGGACGCGCTGGCCCGCGTGCTCGCGAGCGTGCGTGCCCTCGGCGGCGGGCGCGTCCTCTGCGTCTTCGGGTGCGGCGGCGACCGCGATCCGCTGAAGCGGCCGCAGATGGGCGAGGCGGTCGGCCGCGCCGCCGACGTCGCCATCGTCACCAACGACAACCCGCGGAGCGAGGACCCGCGCGCGATCGCCGACGCCATCCTGCCGGGGCTCGCCGCCGGGCGCGCGCGCGTCGTCGTCGAGCTCGATCGGGCGCGCGCGATCGAGCGCGCGGTGCTCGACGCCGAGCCGGGGGACGTGGTCCTCATCGCCGGCAAGGGCCACGAGCCGTACCAGATCATCGGCGGCGTCACGCTGCCGTTCGACGATCGCGACGAGGCGCGACGCGCGCTCGCCGCGCGCCGCGCGCGCGCCCTCGGCGAGCGGCCGTCGCACGGAGGTGCGGGGTGATTTACGAGCTCTTCTACCCGCTCAAGTTCCACTACGGCTGGCTGAGCTGGCTCAACGTCCTCCGCTACATCCCGTTCCGCACGATCATGGCGACGATCACCGCCATGGTGCTGACGTTCGTGCTCGCGCCGTGGTTCATCCGCGAGCTCCGGCGCAAGCAGATCGGGCAGGTGGTCCGCGCCGAGGGGCCGGAGACGCACAAGATCAAGGCGGGCACGCCGACGATGGGCGGCGCGCTCATCCTGCTCTCCCTGCTGCTCCCCACCGTGCTGTGGGCCGACCTCAGGAACCCCTTCGTCCTCGCGACGACGGCCGTCACCGCGGGCTACGGCGTCATCGGCTACCTGGACGACTTCCTCAAGATCAAGCGGCGGAACAGCGGCGGCCTGCCCGGGCGCTACAAGCTCATCGGGCAGGTGCTGATCGGCGGCGCGGCCGTGGCCTACACGTTCCTGCTCGCGTCCAAGCTCCCGCCGGACTGGGCGGATATCAGGACGCGCCTCGCGATCCCGTTCGTCGCGTTCTCGAAGTACCCGATCGAGCTGCCGCTCTACGTCTACATCCCGTTCGCCGTCTTCGTCGTGGTCGCCACGTCGAACGCCGTGAACCTCACCGACGGCCTCGACGGCCTCGCGATCGGCCCGGTGATCATCAACGCGGGGACCTACCTCATCCTCGCGTACATCGTCGGCGCCTCCATCGCGAGCTTCTCGCTCGCGACCTACCTCGACATCCCGGCCATCGCGTCGGCCGGCGAGCTGTCGGTGTACTGCGGCTCGGTCATCGGCGCGGGGATCGGGTTCCTTTGGTACAACACGTACCCCGCCCAGGTCTTCATGGGGGACGTCGGGTCGCTCGCCCTCGGAGGCGGGCTCGGGATGCTCGCCGTCTTCACCAAGAACGAGCTCCTGTCGATCATCCTCGGGGGGATCTTCTTCATCGAGACGGTCAGCGTCATCACGCAGGTCCTCTCGTTCAAGCTCACCGGCAAGCGCGTCTTCTTGATGGCGCCGATCCACCACCACTACGAGAAGAAGGGGTGGGCGGAGCCCAAGATCATCGTCCGCTTCTGGATCATCTCCATCCTCCTGGCGCTGGTGTCCCTGGCGTCGATGAAGCTGCGGTGAGGGCATGATGGACGTCCGCGGGCGAACAGTGATCGTCGTGGGTCTCGGCCGGAGCGGCGTCGCGGCCGCGCGCCTCCTGAACGCGCGCGGCGCGCGCGTGATCGCGAACGACGGCGCGCCGCGCGAGCGGCTCTCCGCCGCGGCCGTGGCCCTCGAGGGCGAGGGCGTCGTCCTCGCGCCGGGAGGGCACGATCCGGCGCTGTTCGACGGCGCCGACCTCGTGGTCGTGTCGCCGGGCGTGCCGTCGTTCCCCGCGCTCGACGCCGTCGCTCGCTCCGGGCGCGAGGTCATCGGCGAGCTCGAGCTCGCGTCGCGCTTCGTGTCGGCGCCCGTCGCGCTCATCGGCGGGACCAACGGCAAGAGCACGACGACGGCGCTCACGGGCGCGATGCTCGATCGGGCCGGTCTCCGCACGTTCGTCGGCGGCAACTTCGGGACCCCCCTCGCCGAGGTCGTCGACCAGACGTGGGACGTGCTCGTCCTCGAGATCTCGAGCTTCCAGGCGGAGCGCGTGCCGACGCTGCACGCGCGCGCCCACGCGCTGCTGAACATCACGGACGATCACCTCGATCGCTACGCGAGCTTCGCGGCGTACGCCGACGCGAAGGGCAACCCGTTCGAGCGCATGACGCCCGACGACGTCGCGGTCGTCCCCTTCGGCGACGAGCTCGTCGCCCAACAGGCGGCGCGCGGGCGCGCCCGCGTCGTGACGTTCAGCGCGCGCGACGCCGGCGCGGACGTGAGCGCCGCGGGGGGCGCGATCGTCGATCGCGTCGCCGGCGCCCGCTACCCGCTGGATCGCGTGCGGCTCGCGGGCGCGCACAACCTCGCGAACGCCTGCGCCTCCGTCGCGCTCGCCGCCGCGCTCGGCGCCCCCGCGGCGGCGATCGGCGACGCGCTCTCGAGCTTCGAGGGGCTCGCGCACCGGACCGCGCTCGTCGCTGACGTCGACGGGGTCCGCTATTACGACGACTCGAAGGGGACCAACGTCGGCGCCTCCGTCGCCGCGCTCTCCGGCCTGCTCGAGGCGAAGGCCGTCCTGATCGCGGGCGGGCGCGACAAGCTCGGCGACTACGCCCCGCTCGTGTCCGCGCTGCGCGAGCGGGGGCGCGCCCTCGTCGTCCTCGGCGAGGCCGCGGACCGCATCGCCGCCGCGGCCGCCGGCGTCCTGCCGATCGCGCGGGCGGGCTCGATGGCGGAGGCGGTCCTCGCCGCGCGCTCCCTCGCCCGGCCGGGCGACGCGGTGCTGCTCAGCCCCGCGTGCTCCAGCTTCGATATGTTCCGCGACTACAAGGACCGCGGCGACGCCTTCGTCCGCGCGGTCCGCGAGCTCCAGGGAGCTTCCGGCGGGGCCGCAGGGGAGGTGGCGTCGTGACGTCGTGGAGCAGCGCGTTCGGCGCGCGCGCCGACGCACCCAAGAACCGGCACGTCGGTCCCCCGGACCAGGAGAAGGCGGCGCCGGGCGGGATCGCGGCGGCCGCCGAGGCCTTCTGGAAGGTGCGATCGAGCCCGTCGGGGCCGGTCGACGCCCTCCTCGCGGCGGTCGTCACGGCGCTCATCGGCTTCGGCGTGGTGATGGTCTACAGCGCGAGCGCCGTGGAGGCGACGGTCCGCTACAAGGACGCGCAGTTCTTCCTCAAGCGTCAGGCGGTCTACGCGGTCCTCTCGATCGCCACGATGTGGATCACGAGCCGCATCGATCACCGCCGGCTCAAGGTCCTCACGTACCCGGTGCTCATCACCGTCACCGGGATGCTCGTCGCCTGCGTGGCGGGGCTCGGCCACAAGGCCGGCAACGCCTACCGCTGGATCTCGCTCGGCCCTGTCCACGTGCAGCCGGCCGAGGTGGCGAAGCTCGGGATCGTGCTCTGGCTCGCCTATTCGCTGTCAAAGAAGGCCGAGCGCATCAAGTCGTTCTCCGTCGGCTTCCTCCCGCACCTCCTCGTCGTCGGGCTCTTGATGCTCCTCTGCCTCAAGCAGCCCGACTTCGGCAGCGCGGTCGTGCTGCTCTTCCTGACCTTCACGCTGCTGTTCGTGGCGGGCGCGCGCGTCCCGTACATCGCCGCGTTCTCCATGCTGCTGGCGTTCGCCGGCGCCGCGCTCGTTCGCTTCAGCGGGTACCGCTACGCGCGCTATCTCGCGTGGATCGACATGGACAACAACCGCGCGGACCTCGCCTACCAGCCGTTCCAGTCGGTCATGAGCTTCGGCTCGGGCGGGCTCTTCGGCCTCGGCCTCGGGCGAGGGCTGCAGGTGCTCTACCTGCCGGAGGCGCACACCGATTTCGTGTCCGCGATCGTCGGCGAAGAGCTCGGCTTCGTCGGCATCCTCGGCCTGTGCGCGGCCTACCTCGTCATCGTCTCGCGGGGCGTGAAGATCGCCCTCGAGGCGGCCGACGACTACGGCAGCTTCATGGCGTTCGGCATCGCGACGCTCTTCGGGGTGCAGGCGATGACGAACCTCGCCGTCGCGATGGCGATCCTCCCCACGAAGGGGCTCACGCTGCCGTTCCTCAGCTATGGCGGCTCCTCGTTGCTCGTGAACGCCGCGGCCGCGGGCATCCTGCTCAGCATCAGCCGATCGCGGACCGTCGTGGCCCCCGAGAGGCGCGGCGAGGCGGGCGCTTCGCCCGTCCCGCACGCGCCGAGCGCGTCGGCCGTGGTCGCCGCGTCGGCCGAGGAGGGCGGCGCATGGTGACCGTGCTCATCGCCGGAGGCGGCACCGGCGGCCACGTCTTCCCGATGATCGCCGTGGGCGACGCCGTCCGCGCCGCGGCGCGCGACGAAGAAGCGCGCGTCGTCTACGTCGGCACCGCGCGCGGCATCGAGGTGCGCGTGATGGGCGAGCGCGGCGACGACCTCGAGCTGCTCAACGTCCTGCCGCTCCGCGGGGGCGGCCTCTCCGGCTTCGTGCGCGGCGCTGCCCGCGCGGGCAGCGTCCTCCCGGAGGCGAGGCGGCTCGTCGAGCGGCTCGACGCCCGCGTGGCGCTCTCGCTCGGCGGGTACGCCGGCGGACCGGTCTCGCTCGCGGCCCGCTCGCTCGGCGTCCCGGTCGCGATCCTGGAGCCGAACAGCGTCCTCGGGCTGTCGAACCGGCTGCTCGCGCCCATCGTCGATCGCGCGTACGTCGCCTTCCCGGAGACGGCGCGCGCGCTGCGCCCGAGCACCGTGCGCCTCTTCGGCGTCCCCCTCCGGCGCGCCTTCGCCCGCGCCCCGTACGCGCCGCGCGAAGGCGCGCTCCGCCTGCTGGTCCTCGGCGGCAGCCAGGGCGCGCTGGCGCTGAACGACGTCGTCCCCCGCGCGATCGCGCGAGGCCGCGAGCGCGGCGTCGACCTCGAGGTGGTGCACCAGACGGGCAGGGATCGCGAGGCCGCGGTCCGGTCGCTCTACGCCGAGCTCGGCCTGGCAGGGCGCGCGCGCGTCGTCCCGTTCATCGACGACGTGGCGGAGGCGCTCGCCGCGGCCGACGTCGTGATCGCCCGCGCGGGCGCGTCGACGCTCGCCGAGCTCTGCGCTGTCGGGCGCCCTTCAATCCTGATTCCGTACCCGTTCGCGGCCGACAACCACCAGCTGAGGAACGCGCAGTCCCTCGAGCGGGCCTCCGCCGCGGTCGCGATCGCCCAGGGCGACGCCACCGAGCTGCGCCTCGCCGACGAGATCGCCCGGCTCGCGGCCGCGCCCGCGCTCCGCGCCCGCATGGCGGACGCGGCGGCGGCCTTCGCCACGCGGGACGCCGCGGCGCGCGTCGCCGCCGATCTGCTCGAGCTCGCGCGGGCTCCGCGCCACCGCGCGCTGCGCTTCCCCACCCTCGGAGGGCGCGCGGCGCGCGCTGGCGAGGCGCAGCGCTGCACCGTGACGAACCAGGCCACGCCGCTCGGCGCTGGCCTCGGCTGGGAGGAGGCAGGCTGATGTTCCGCGGTCGCGTTCGCCACGTCCATTTCGTCGGCATCGGGGGCGTCGGGATGAGCGGCCTCGCCGAGATCCTGCGCTCGCTCGAGTTCGAGGTCTCCGGCTCGGATCTCAAGGAGAGCTCGACGACGCGGCGGCTCACGTCGCTCGGCGTCCGGATCGACATCGGCCACCGCGCCGAGAACGTCCGCGGCGTCGATGTCGTCGTCTACTCGAGCGCCATCCGCCCCGAGAACCCCGAGCTCACCGAGGCGCGCGCGCTCGGCACCCCGGTGATCGGGCGCGCGGAGATGCTCGCCGAGCTGATGCGCGTGAAGTACGGCGTCGCGATCGCGGGCTCGCACGGCAAGACCACCACGACCTCCCTGGTCGCCACGGTCCTGCGCGCCGCCGGCCTCGATCCCACCGTCGTCGTCGGCGGCAAGATGGCGGCGCTCGGCACGAACGCGCGGCTCGGCGCCGGTGACCTGCTCGTCGCCGAGGCCGACGAGAGCGACGGATCGTTCCTGCGGCTCACCCCGACGATCGCGGTGGTCACCAACATCGACCCCGAGCACCTCGATCACTACGGCACGCACGAGCGCATCAAGGACGCCTTCGTCGAGTTCGCCGCGCGCGTCCCCTTCTACGGGCTCGCCGTGCTCTGCCTCGACCACCCGCACGTCCAGGATCTGCTCCCGCGCATCCCGCGCCGCCACGTCACGTACGGCGTCTCGCCGCAGTCGGACTACTCGGCGCGCGGCATCCAGTTCCGCGGCCTCGAGACGAGCTTCAACGCGTACCGCCGGGGGGAGCCGCTCGGCGGCTTCACGGTGAAGATGCCGGGCGCGCACAACGTCCTCAATTGCCTCGCGACGATCGCGGTCGCGGACGAGCTCGAGGTGCCGCTCGACGTCACCAAGCAGGCGCTGGCCACGTTCGGCGGCGTCGCTCGCCGCTTCACCGTCGTCGGGTCGGTCGGCGGCGTCACGATGATCGACGACTACGGCCACCACCCGGCCGAGATCCGCGCCACCATCGACGCGGCACGCCGGGCGTTCCCCGGCGAGGATCACCGCGTCGTCGTGGCCTTCCAGCCGCACCGGCACACCCGCACGCGCGATCTCTTCGACGAGTTCACGCGCGCCTTCAACCAGGCCGACGTCCTGCTCGTCACGGACATCTACGCCGCGGGCGAGCCGCCGATCCCGGGCGTCACCGCGGAGCGCCTCGTCCAGTCGATCCGGGAGCACGGCCATCACGACGCGCGCTTCATCGCCGACAAGGCCGAGCTCCCGGAGGCCCTCGAGAAGATCGCCCGGCCCGGCGACGTGGTCATCGCGCTCGGCGCGGGCGACGTGAACGCGTGCGTGCGGGGGCTCAAGGCGCGGCTCGAGGCGAAGTCGCCGCCGCAGGAGGGCAGCTCATGACCGAGCGTCCCAGCGCGCCCCCGCCAAACCGCCGCCGCTCGTTGCCGTCGGTGCCCGCGGCGCCGTCGGTCCGGGCGGCCGCCGCGCGCGGCTCGAAGCCCGAGCCCGTGGCGGCGGTGCCGCCGAAGAACGAGCGCGTGCGCGCGTCGACCCCGCCGTCGCACGAGTCGCCGGCCCCGCCCGCGACGAGCGTCTCCGTGCGCCCGCCGCGCCCGCCGGCGAAGGACGGCGCGCCCCCGGCGGCGCGCCCTCGGCGTCCGATCGCGCGCCACCTCCGCGCCCTGCAGCTGCTCGCGGGCGCCGCCGTCGTGCTCGTCGCCTCGACCGCCGTCGCGTGGGGCGCGCGCCGCTACATCGTGTCGAGCCCTCGCTTCGCCGTGCGCACGGTGCTCGTCGACGGTGTCCAGCGCCGGACCGCTGAGCAGGTGGCCAGCTCCGGCGGCATCGAGGTGGGCAAGAACATCTTCACGCTCGATCTCGAGCTCGCCGGCGCCTCGATCGCCACCGACCCCTGGATCGAGAAGGCGACGGTCACGCGCAGGCTCCCCTCGACGATCCACGTCGATGTCGTCGAGCGGGAGGCGCAGGCCCTCGTCGCCATCGGCGGCGATCTCTACCTCGCGACGCGCGACGGCGAGCTCTTCAAGGAGCTCGCCGGGGACGACCCCGTCGACCTCCCGATCGTCACGGGGATCACCGGCGAACAGGTGGCGCGGGATCGCCCCGGCGTCGTCATCGCGGTCCGGCGCCTGCTCGACGTGGTCGAGGACCTGGAGCGCGCCGGCGTCGCGCGCCGTTATCCGACCCAGGAGCTCCACGTCGAGCGGGACGGGTCGATCGTCGTCACTATCGGAAAGGAGGCGATCTCGCTCCACCTCGGGCAGCCGCCCTACCGGGACAAGGTCGCCCAGGCGTCGCGGGTGCTCACCGAGCTCGCCCAGCGAAAGGCGAACGCGTCGGTGATCTTCCTCGACAACGACGCGCACCCCGAGCGCGTCGTGGTGAGGATGAGATGAGCGCCGTCGGGCTCGCTCTCCGCGCCGGCGATCGCCGAGCAAAACTTGGCCGGTGCTGCTGGCTCATGGCAGCGTCGTGCCCGCCTTACACGCGCATGGGGCTCGTCCCCGCATGAGGTGGTGCACGCAATGAAGAGCCGGATGGAGACTACTGAGATCGTCGTCGGACTCGACATCGGGACGACCAAGGTCTCGGCGGTCGTTGGCGAGATCGACGCTGATGGGATCACCATCCTCGGGGTGGGCAACGTCCCGTGCCGCGGCCTGCGGAAGGGCGTGGTGAGCAACATCGACTGGACGGTGCGCTCGATCGCCGAGGCGATCGAGGCCGCCCAGACGATGGCGGGCGTCGAGATCCGCACCGTGTATGCCGGCGTCGCGGGCAGCCACATCCGCTGCCAGCAGTCCGACGGCGTCGCCGCGGTCTCCGGCGGCGAGGTCACGCGGCTGGACGTCGAGCGCGTCCTCGAGGGCGCGCGGGCCATCCCTGTCGACGCCGATCGTCAGATCCTGCACGTCCTGCCGCGCGAGTTCACGGTCGACAACCAGGACGGCATCCGCGACCCGGTCGGGATGAGCGGCGTCCGGCTCGGCGTGAAGGTGAACCTGATCACCGCCGCGACCTCGTGCGTGCAGAACGTCGTCCGCTGCGCGGAGCGCTGCGGCCTCACCGTCGCCGACGTGGTGCTCGAGCCGCTCGCCAGCGCCGAGGCGGTGCTCTCCGAGGACGAGAAGGAGATCGGCGTCGCCATCATCGACATCGGCGGCGGTACGACGGACCTGCTCCTCTACGTGGACGGCGGAATCGCGCATGCCAGCGTGATCCCGGCGGGCGGCAACAACGTGACGGCCGACATCGCCGCCGGGCTGCGCACGCCCATGGGCGAGGCCGAGCGCCTGAAGCGCAACGCCGGCTGCGCCCTGGGCCGGATGGTGGGCGACGAGGAGGAGATCGAGGTCCCCGGCGTCGGCGGGCACCTGCCGCGCAAGGCGGCGCGCCGCGTCCTGTCGGACATCATCGAGCCGCGCGTCGAGGAGATCTTCGCGGTCATCCGCAAGCGGATCGAGGACACCGGGATGCTCGAGCAGCTCTCGGCCGGCGCGGTGGTCACCGGCGGCGGCGTCCTCATGGAAGGGATGACAGAGTTCGCCGAGGAGATCCTCGGGATGCCCGTGCGCCTCGGCGTGCCGGTCGGCGTGCGAGGCATCACGCAGCTGGTGGCCGGCCCGCAGTACGCGACGGGCGTGGGCCTCGTTCAGTACGGCGCCAACGCACTCGCGCAGGCGCGCGCGCTCACGCCGGTGACGCTCGACGCGGGCCACGCCGGGCGCGCGGAGATCCGTCGCGAGAAGCTCCGCGAGCGCGAGTCGCGTCGTGATGTCGTCGAAGAAATGGCGATTGAAAAGAGGTCGAGCGGGAGGTTCTGGAACTGGCTTCGAGCAGCATTCTAGGCATGACGTGGCAAGAGAAAGTTGTTAGAGAATTGGGTTTGAGAGGGTCCGATAACGCACTGGCGATCCCTCTTGAATTTGAAGTCAAGAGGGTTTGAAGCGCGGTGTTCGAAGGGGAAGAGGCGCCCCTCCGAATGCCGTCCGGAGCGAGGACGTCCTCGCGCACTGAGGGTTCCGCGCCGCTCGACCTCCGTAGGGGTCGGCGCCGGGCCGAGCGGCTAGCTGTACTTCCCCGGGAGGAGTTCATGAGTTTCTCCATCGAGTTTGCCGACGAGCACACCGGGTACGACGCCCGGATCAAGGTCATCGGTTGTGGCGGTTCTGGCGGCAATGCAGTCAACACGATGATCAACTTCGGCCTCGAGGGCGTGGAGTTCATCGTCGTCAACACGGACGCCCAGGCGCTCGGATCGAGCCTCGCGCCGACCAAGCTCCACATCGGAGCGAGCGTCACGCGCGGTCTGGGCGCGGGCGCCGATCCCGAGAAGGGCCGCAAGGCGGCGCTCGAGGACGTGACGCGGGTGAAGGAGTGCCTCCAGGGCGCGGACATGGTCTTCGTCACTGCGGGGATGGGCGGCGGCACGGGCACGGGCGCCGCGCCGGTCATCGCGCAGCTCGCGCGCGAGGAGGGCTGCCTCACCGTCGGCGTCGTGACGAAGCCGTTCTTCTTCGAGGGCAAGCAGCGCTCGCGCCGCGCCGAGCTCGGCCTCGCGATGCTCGCGGAGCACGTCGACACGCTCATCACGATCCCGAACCAGAAGCTCCTCTCGCTGGGCGACGAGGACCTCTCGTTCGTCGAGGCGTTCCGCAAGGCGGACGAGGTGCTCTATCAGGCGATCAAGGGCATCAGCGATCTCATCACGCAGAACGGGATCGTGAACGTCGACTTCGCGGACGTGAAGACGGTGATGTCGAACATGGGCCGCGCGCTCATGGGCACCGGCTGCGCGAAGGGGCAGGGCCGCGCTCGCCTCGCCGCCGAGATGGCCGTCAGCTCGCCGCTGCTCGACGACATCTCGGTCGAGGGCGCGACCGGCGTGCTCATCAACATCGTCGGCGGCCCCGACATGCGGATGCGCGAGATCGAGGAGGCCGCGACGCTCGTGCAGGAGCAGGCGCACGAGGACGCGAACATCATCTTCGGCGCGACGATCGACGAGAACATGGGCGAGATGATCAAGGTCACGGTCATCGCGACCGGCTTCGACCACCTCGTCGCCGAGGTCCCGCAGCAGCTCGCGAGCGCCGCGCAGCCTCGCGCCACCGCGCACTCCATCGGAGCGTCGCTGGCCGCGGCGGCCGGGCCGATGTCGGGCCGCTCCGCCCCGAGCGCTCCTCCGATGCCCATGACGCAGCGCCAGCCGCACCGGCACGAGGAGGTCGCGTATCCGACCACCCGCCGGCCCGCGCCGCAGGTCCAGGCGGCAGGCGGCAGCCCGCGCGACCGCGCGAGCTTCGTCCCTCCGCTCGACTCCGACTGGGACACGCCCGCGTTCCAGCGCCGGGGCCAGTAGCAGCGCCGCAGCCCGCACGGAAGAAGTCCCGGTGCTCAGCCACTGCGGGCGTTCACGCTGTATTACGCGTTGACAGGCGCGCACGACGACTTATGGTCTGCCGGCGCCTGTGCCCGCTGTCGGGCAGGATCGACGCGGCGGTCCACGATTCATGAGTGAAAAGCGCGACTTCTACGAAGTTCTTGGCCTCGCGCGAGACGCGACGCCTGACGACATTCGCAAGGCCTATCGTCAGGCTGCGTTGAAGAACCACCCGGACCGGAACCCCGGCGATGCGTCGGCGGAGGCCCGCTTCAAAGAGGCCACCGAGGCGTACCAGGTCCTCTCCGATGAGGAGAAGCGCAGGCGGTACGACCAGTTCGGGCACGCCGGCCTCGAGGGGATCGGCGGCGCAGCCGACGGCGACATCTTCTCCCACTTCCAGGACATCTTCTCGGAGTTCTTCGGCGGCTTCGGCGGCGGGCAGCGCCGGCGGCGCGGGCCCGCGCGCGGCCAGGACATCCGGGTTCAGCAGCGACTCTCGCTGCGGGACGCCTTGCTCGGCTGCAAGCGGGAGGTCGTCCTGCGGACGCCGGTGGCGTGCGACGACTGCTCCGGCTCGGGGGCGAAGCCAGGGACGAAACGCAAGCCGTGCGGCACGTGCGGCGGCGCCGGGCAGGTCTCGACCTCGCGCGGGTTCGTGATGTTCACCCAGACGTGCCCTGAATGCTCGGGCGAGGGGTCGGTCATCAAGACGCCGTGCGCCACCTGCAAGGGGTTCGGGGCGGTCGAGAAGACGCGGAAGGTCGTCGTCAATTTCCCGGCCGGCATCGACGGCGGCCAGCGGCTCAGGGTGCCGGGCCAGGGCATGCCGGGCGCCCAGGGCGCGCCGCCCGGCGATCTGTACGTCGACGTCGATCTCGCCGCGGACGAGCGCTTCGAGCGCGACGGGCTCGACCTCATCACGCGGGCGCCCATCTCCTTCGCCGATGCGGCTCTCGGCAGCACGGTCAAGATCGACCTGCCGGACGACACGGTCGTCGACGTCGAGGTCCCGGCGGGCGTGCAGCCCGGCGAGGTGATCTCGGTCAAGGGCAAGGGCGCGCCCCGGATCGACGGTCGCGGCCGCGGAGCGCTCCAGGTGGTCATACAGGTCGAGGTGCCGCGGAACCTGTCGCCCGCAGCGCAGGAGCTGCTCCGCAGGTTCCAGGACGAGGTAGCCAAGCACCCGCCGGCGGCGAAGGCGGCGACCGCGTAGGTCTGCTGGTCGCACGAGCTCCGGCCAGCGCTGCGGCGGCGCGGGGCGGCGCTACGGAGACGAGGTCGGGATCGCGCAGGCTCGTCGCGGCGCCGACGCCCGGCGAACTGGCAGGATTTCTGGCGCCAGGCGCGAGCGTGCGCCGCGCTCAGCGCGTCGTGCCGATCCAGGCGCCCGCGCACGCGAGGCTGAAGGCGATGGGGGCGAGCGCGGCCGCGAACACGACGGCGACCGGGGCCGCGAGGCCGAGCAGCACCAGAGAGCCCAGGATGGCGAGCGCCGCCGAGGCGGCCGGCTCCAGGACGCTGCCCGTCGACGAGGCCCGGGCGACCAGATAACCAGCCAACGGAAAGGCGGCGATCGCCGCTGCGACGAGCAAGAGGAGCGGCGCCGCCGCGGCGGTCGAGGCGTCGCCCCGGTCCACCGCCGCGAAGTCGACGCCGAAGCGATGGCCGAGCGCGATCGCGATCGCGAGCGCGGTCGTCATCACCCCGACCGTGACGAGCGCGCCGAAGGCGATCCACGTGAGCGTCACCGGTCGTTCGGTGCGCCTGAGCGCCTCCCGCAACGTTCCGAGCGACGGCGGAGCGATGCGCGGAAGGAAGCGGCGCTCCCTGCGCTGCGAGCTGTGCGGCGACGCGCCTCGGCGGAGCAGGTCGCGGGCGGCGAGGAAGGTCACGAGGCCGGTGCCGAGGAGCACCGGCGCCGCGATGACGAGCGCGACCGGGCGGCACGCAAAGACGATGTAGTCGTAGGCGCCGTTGAGCACCATCGCGCCGAGCCACGCGGCGTTGAAGCGACGGCCGCCCAGCGGCCGCGTGCGCTCGCGGCCCAGCGCGTAGCCCCAGAGCGAGGCGAAGAAGATGTGCGCCGGCACGGCGAGGAGGGCCCGCGCGATGTCGAGCGGCTCCAGCGGCCGGCCCCACAGGTACACGGCGTTGTGGGCCGACACGAACCCGAGCGCCGCGGCGGCCGCGTACACGAGCCCATCGAACGGCTCCTCCACCGCGCGCAGCCGCGCGATCGGCGCGACGGCCGCCACCTTGAGGCCCTGCTCCAGCGGCGCCGTGACCACGAAGATGTAGACGAGCGTGACGGCGTCGAGCGCGCTGGCGGACTTGTCGAGGCCTTGCCAGCGCTGGAGGAACGTCTCGATGAGCAGCGCGGGCACGAACGCGAGCGCGCCGAGCAGCGCGGTCGCCACCGCGAACCGGCGCCTGCCATAGAGGCGCTGCGACCAGATGAGGAGCGCGGCCATCCCTCCGAGCGGCGCTGCGACGGTGGCGAGCCAGAGGAGCGCGGCGGCGGCGTTCATGAGGGCGAGGGGCGGGGCGGCGGGGCTGGCTTCGCTGCGGCTAGAAGTGGAGCCCGGCGACCGCGGTCAGGGCGAGCGCCGAGCCCACGCTGGAGCCCTCGGCCGCGAGCAGATCGGCCTTGGCTTGCTGGGGCGCGGCGGCTCCGCCCTTGATCCCCTCGATCGCGGCCGCGGAGAGCCCCGGCCTGGTCAGCGCCAGGAGCTCCCAGCTCGCGTTCGCGCCGATCGAGAAGACCGGCGACAGGTAGAGGTCGAGCCCACCGGAGACCCTTCCGTAGAAGCCGCGGATCGCGATGGCGTCGGCCGCGCCGCTCACCGCGCTCTTGACGCTGCCGAGGCCGGCGTAGCCGAAGCCCAGATCGACGTGCGGGTCGAGCTTCCCGAGCGGCAGGTGCATGCCGACCTCGCCGCCCAGCGTGAAGAGCTGCCAGTCGCTGAAGAACCCGACCCGTCCGCGGGCGCCCAGCGTGAAGTACAGGAGCCGGACGCCGGCCCCCGCGCCGATGACGCCCCCGTTGGCCGCGCTCGAAACGAACCCGGCCGTGAAGTCGTCCTCGTCGATGTTGAACGTCTGGAGGCCGACGTTCTCGTAGCCTCCCTCGACGTTCAGCCAGACGATCTCGAGGCCGCGCCCCGAGTCCCGCTCCTTGGCCTCGTCGAGGCGCTGCTCTGTGCCGTCGGGGGCGGCGGGCTCCTGCTCGGGCGTGGTCATCGGCGGGGGCGGCGCCAGGCCTCCGGCCTGCATCGATGGATCGTACGGGTTCGGCTGCGCGGCCGCGGCGCCGGCGGGCGAGGCGGCGCTGGCGCCGACGCTCGGCGAGGTCCCCGGGAGCGGCTGCCCCTGCTGTGCCAGGGCCGCGGACGTCATGGAGGCCGACGTGAGAACGGTGAGCAGGCAAAGCGCGCGACGAGCGATCATTCGTCCTCTTCCTGGATGTTCCCGTCGAGCCCGTCGGTTCGTCCCTTTGATTCCAGGGTCTCGGCGTCCCCTGTGGATGAAACGGGCGGGCCAGGCACCCGGTAGCCACCGTCGAGCCAACGGCCGAGGTCCACCAGCTTGCACTGGGGCGAGCAGAACGGAAAGACCGGGTTCTCGGGCCTGGGCCCCGCCGACTTGCGGCAAATCGGGCACCTCGCGCCTGCCAAAGCTCCCATGCGGCGTAACGTAGCAGCGTCCATTGCGGGCATGTAGCCCGCGCTCGGTGAGCCGTGGGCCCGCGCTCTCCGGCATGTGGCCCGCGCTCTCCAGCCTGTGGCCCGCGCTCGGCGGGCGTGTGGCCAGCGCTCGGTGAGTGTGTCGCCCGCGCTCAGCGCGCTGGACCGACGCCCGCTCAGCGCGCCGGGACCGCGAGGTAGCGGGGCGCCCCGTGGCGCCGTACCCGCAACAGGAGATCCTGGTGTGCCGCCGCGCCGAGGCGCGCGGTCAGGTCGGCGCCGCCCCGCACCGGCGCGCCGTTCAGGTCGAGCACCACGTCGCCCACCTCCAGGCGGCCAGCCGCAGGGCTCCGAGGCGCGATCGACTCGATGCGCGCTCCTCCCAGGGCGTCGCTCGCCAGCACGCCGAACGGCGGCTGCTCGGCGCCCCTCGGCGCGCGATCCTCCAGCGCGCGCCAGCTCGACGACGGCTCGTGGGGGGCCGAGGGATCGAGCTTCATCGTCGCGCGCCGGTCCGCGCCGTCGCGCTTGTAGATCAGCTCCACCTCGTCTCCTGGCTTGGCTCGCCGGAGCATGCGCGCGAGCTCGCGCGCGTGCTCGACGCGGCGCCCCTCGACCGACGTGATCACGTCGCCCGGCCTGACGCCCAGCCGCGCTCCGGGGCCCTCCGGCTCGACCTCCGTGATCAGCGCGCCCATCCGCCCTGGCAGCCGGAGCACCCGCGCGAGCTGCGAGGTCACCTCCTGGAAGCTGATCCCGATGCGCCCTCGGTCCACGCGGCCCGTCTCCCGCAGCTCGGGCAGGATCTCGAGCACCTCGTCGATCGGCAGGGCGAAGCTGATGCCGCGGCCATCGGCGTGGATCGCCGTCGCGATGCCGATCACCTGCCCCGTGGCGTCGAAGAGCGGCCCGCCGCTGTTTCCCGGGTTGATGGCGGCGTCGGTCTGGAGGAAGCCGTCGAGGCTCCCCGTGCCCATGGGCCTCGACGTCGCGCTGATGATGCCCCGGGTCACGGTCGGTCCGAGCCCGAACGGGCTCCCGATCACGATGACGCCGTCGCCAGGCCGGACCGGCGCGCTCGATCCGAGGGAGGCGACCCGCAGCGACCCCGCTCCGAGCAGCTTCAACAGCGCCACGTCGAGCGTCGGATCCCGCCCGACCACGGTCGCCTCGAAGGCGCGCTCGTCCGAGAGCTGCACCTCGATGCCGAACGCGTCGCCGATCACGTGATCGCTCGTCAGCACGAGCCCCTCTTCGGCGATCACGAACCCGGATCCGATCGCCCGCTCCACCCGCTGCACACGGCCCTCGAACGGGAGCGCCGGGCCCGCGCGCCCGTCTGGAAACGAGGGCGCGCGCAGGGCGGTGATGGTCACCACCACCGGCCGCACGTGCTCGATCAGCGCAGGCAGGGTCATCGCGCCGCGAGCCGCTGACGGCTCGGGCGGCGATTCCGCGCGCAGGACCGAGCACGGCGCGCTCGCCGCGCCGCGGAGCGATGGAGGGGGCGAGAGCGCGGCTGCCCGGTCGTCGCAGGCAGCGAGCGGTGCGGTCCCGAGGAACCCGACACACGCCCATGCGGCAGCGCGGAGCCGTCCCACGGGCCGGACGTAAAGCCTCGAGGCGCGACCGCAAGCGCGCAAGGACCGGCCGCTGGAAAGCGCTCCGCGCCGCGGCCGAGCTGCTCCGTGGGCCGGACGAGGCGGCGCACGCGCGGCCCGCTGGCCGCTCAGCCAGGAGGCGCGCCTCGCGCGGCCTCCGTGCGCACCACCTGGACGACGACCTCCACCAGGCGACCGCCGGGCTGGACGAACGACGCCTTGCCGCGCCCCCCTTCGAAGCGCCACGCCAGATCGGCAGGAGCGCCTGTCTCTCCCGCGCCTTCGCCGACGCGGACGACGGCGCTCACCTCCAGCGTCTGCTTCCCTGCCGTCACGGCGCCCCGCGCCACTGCAAACGTCCCGCCGCTGAGCAGCGCGATCGTCCGCTTCGCCAGGTTGCTCAGGTGTCGCGCGGGCTCTTCCCCGCCGGGCTCCGGACGCCACGTCGCGATGTGCCCGGCGTCGTCGATGTCGATCACGAAGCGCGCCTTCCCCGCGCTTCCGGGCGGGAGCGTCGCCCAGATCGGATCCGCCTGGCACGCGGGCGGAATGGCCCTCGTGAAGGCGCGCCCGAGGTTGCGCACAGCGCTGACGCCGGCCGCCCCGAAGTCGCCCTCGCCGTCCTCTCCAGCGCCAGCGCTCGTCCGCGCGGGGGCGGAGCGCGCCGGTGCGCCGGCTTCCCCGTTCGCCGCGGGCTCCCGGCGTCGCTCTGCGGGCCGGGGCGTCGCCTTGGGCCGGGGCGTCGCATTCGGCCGAGGCGCTTCCTGGCCGCGCGGCGCGGCCGCCATGGGCGGCGCCGGCTCGCCGCCGGCCTCTGCAGGCGCCGTCGGCCGGCTGGCATCGGCCGGAGCGCGCGCCGTTGGTATGCTCGTCGGCTCGCCGCGCTCGCCGGTCTCGTCGCGCCCGCCGCGAGCGTCGCTCGGGCGCGCCGCGCCCCCGCTGCCCGGCAGCGCGGCCGTGAGCCCGGTCCAGAGATCGATCGGCTCGCGCTCCGCCGCTGGCTCGGCGGGATCGCTGGCGGGCACCTCCGGTCCGAGCCGCGCCGAGCTCCACGCGCCCAGATGGACGAGCGCCGATACGAGGAGCGCCGGCAGCATCGCTCGTTGATCGCGCATCGGCTCGCACCCCGCTCTTTGGCCCCGTCGAACGGACAGCGGCCCCAGCGCCTCGCCGAAGCTCGTTGCCCTTGGCCCGAGGTTCTGCCAGACAGCATCGCGGCTGCAACGTTCCCGAGCGCGCCTTGAAGCTCCTCGCCCTCTCGACCTCGACCCCGCGCGGCAGCGCCGCCCTCTTCGAAGCAGCGGACGTGGTCCTGCACGCCGAGGCGGCGGCGTCGCGGGGCGGCGCGCTTTCCACCGCCGGCCTCGCCGCGGCGCCGGCGGCCGGCGCGCGGCTGCTCGCGGCGATGACCTACGCCGACCTGCACGGGCACGCAGAGCGCATCTTCGGAGCCGTCGACGAGGTGCTCGCCGCGGCAGGCCTACCGGCCGCGGCGCTGCAGGCGCTCGGCTGCGACGTGGGGCCCGGCTCGTTCACCGGGGTCCGGGTGGCGGTCGCGGCGGCCAAGGGCGTCGCGCTGGCGCTGGACGTCCCGGTCGCCGGCGTCACCTCGCTCGAGGCGATGGCCGCCGCTGCCTTCGCTGCTGGCGCGGCGAGCCCCGGCGATCTCCTGGTCCCGCTGATCGACGCCAAGAAGGGGGAGGTCTTTCTGGCCGCCTTCGATGCGCCCGCGGCGGCGCCTTCGATCCCGCCGCGCCACCTGCCGCGCGACGCGGCGTTCGATGTCGTGGCCGAGCTCGCCGCGGGGCGCCGCATCGTCGTCGTCGGCGCCGTCGCCGAGGAGATCGAGGCGCTCCGGCCGCTCGCCGCGCGGGGCGACGCCCTGGATTTCCCCGACGCGACATGGATCGGACGCCTCGCGATCGACCGGCTCCGGGCGGCCGCCGCGAGCGGCGAGCGCGGGCCAGCGGCGTCCCCGCACGATCCGGCGCTCCTGGAGCCGCTCTATGTGCGCGCGCCGGACGCGAAGCCGGCCGAGCTGGGATACACTCAGCCCCGATGATCAGCTCGCCTGAAGGGGACGGCGTCGCACCGGACGCGGAGCGCGAGGCCTCGAGCCCCAGCGACGCGGAGCGCGCTCCGCCGCCCGCCGAGGCTGCGGAGCCCGCTGGCTCTCCCTCCGCCCCCGCCGCGTCGCGCGACGAGCCCGTCGCCCTGTCCGCCCCCCTGGAGTCGGCCGAGGCGGGGCCCGATCCCGAGCGGCTCCGCGCCCGGTTTGGCCGCCCGTTCGAGGCCGGCGACGTCATCTTCCGCGAGGGCGAGCCCGGGACCGAGGCGTACCTTCTCGAGGAAGGCCGGGTCCGGCTCATCAAGAAGGTCCGCGGCGCCGAGCGCAGCCTGATGGTCCTGAAGCCCGGCGATCTGTTCGGCGAATCCGCGCTCCTCGGCGGCGCGGCGCGCTCGTCGACGGCGATCGCGCTCTCCCGCGGGGTCGCGCTCGCGCTCGATCAGGGCACGCTGCAGAACCTCGTCGAGCGCAACCCGGCCGTCGCGATGCGCATCATCAAGCAGCTCGTCGGTCGGCTCCGCGACGCGGAGGACCAGATCGAGATCATGATGCTCACCGACACGCAATCGAAGGTCGTGAACGCGCTCCTCAAGCTCGCTCAGCAGTCGCGCGCCACCGGCGGCGCCGCCTCGAACGGCGCCTCGTTCGCGATCTCGCCGATGGAGCTGTCCACCCGCGTCGGCCTCGACGTCGATACGGTGAAGCGTGCCGTCCAGCAGCTCCGGGAGGGCCAGTACCTGCGCGTCGCTGACGAGCGCCTCGAGATCCCCGATATCGAAGCGCTGCGGAGGTTGTTCGGCCTGCTGGGTCTCAAGGACGAGATCCGTGGCGAACAGTGACGAGCAGGAACCGCCTGCTCCACCATCCTACGCCGACCTGACAACTGCTGGAAGCCGAATCGGGATCCCGAGAACGCGCCGCGTCTTCCAGGGAGATTCGCAGGTTGACGTGACAAGCGGCCTGGTTTACTCAGGGGTCCCCGCAGGGCAGGCGAAGTCCCGTCCTGACAATGTGCCGCGCCGCGGCATCGTTCGGCAGCGGATTCAAGATCGCACATGACCTCGCAGCGACACAGGACAGCAGCGACCCGCGCGGGGTGCATCCGCGGCGCGGCTGCTGTCGTGTCGATGGGGTCGCTGTTGTCGTTTGCGTCCCTCGCGTTCGTTGCGCCGCTCGCGCTCGTGTCGTGCGGCGGCGGCGCGCAGCCCTCGGCGCAGACGAGCGACGCGCGGTCGCTCGCGGAATATGATCTCGCGCGCGACTCGTTCCAGCGCGGCCGCCTGCGCGAGGCGCTGGCGCACGTCGAGCAGGCGCTCTCGCACGACGAGGACAACGCCGAGGCGTCCTATCTCGGCGCCTTGATCCTGCTCGGCTTCTGCGCGGGTGATGCTCACTCCAGCGACTGCCGCTTCGACAGCGCCGAGAAGATGGCGCGGCGGGCCCTCGAGGCGAACCCGGAGATGCGGGACGCGAAGAACGCGCTGGGCGTCATCCTCGTGCATCAGCGGCGCTACGACGAGGCGATCGCGGTGCTCAAGCCGCTGACCGAGGACATCCTGTACGCCTCGCCGGAGAAGTCGTGGGGCAACCTGGGCTGGGCGTACCTGCTCAAGGGCAGGAACGACGAGGCCATCGACGCGCTACGGCGCGCGATTGCCGCGCAGCCGCTGTTTTGCGTGGGGCAGTACCGGCTCGGCCTCGCCTACGAGAAGCGAGGCGAGCTCGATCTGGCGCGCGAGGCGCTGACGAGGGCGGTCGAGACCGACCAGCCGGAGTGCACGCGGCTGCAGGACGCGTTCGACGCGCGCGCCCGCATCGCCGAGAAGAGGGGGCTCGTGGACGACGCGCGCGCCGATCTCGAGCGGTGCCGGGAGATCAACGCGACGACGCCCGTGGGGCAGCGCTGCGCTGCACAGTTACAGACGTTGCAATAGGGCCTCGGCGCGCCGCTGTCCGAGAAGTACCGCGGGGCGCGCTAGGGGGTTGAGCAACGGTTCTCAGGGTGAGTAGAGTGACGACCGAATGACGATGGGTGGAATGGGATGGAGTCGATCGGACGCTACCTGAGACGCACGCGTGAGGCCCGAGCCATGAGCGTGGAGGAAGTCGCCCGCGCCACGCGCATCCCGGTGATCTCCATCGAACGAATCGAGGCAGATCATTTCGACGACCTGCCCGGCGAGGTGTTCGTTCGGGGGTTCTTGAAGGCGTACGCTCGCGCGGTCTCGCTCCCGATGGAGGAGGTGTTGGCCCGATACACGGCGAGCCGCCGGATCGCGCTGGTGACGCCGCTGCCCATCGCGGCGCCCGCGCGTCGCACCCAGAGCAGGCGCTTCGGGGTCGCGATCGCGTTCGTGTTGCTGCTCATCCTCTTCACGCTGGCGCTTAGCATCGTGCTCAGGCCCCGCGGCCACGACATGCCGCCGGAGCTGTCGGAGGGCACGCTCGCGAGGGCTCGTACCTCCCTCTCGGCCTGAGGGCCAAATTTTCGCCGGGCGCTCGCGCGCGGTTCGCGCCATAACCGCCGGTACCTGCCATGCCTCGATCGGTTCGCCTGCGGACGGAGCGCCTCCGGACCGGGGCACTTCTGGTCCGGCGTGTACCTTTCGGTGAAGCCGACCTCCTGGTCGGGCTCTTCACCGAGCAGGGGGGGCTCATCTCTGCCACGGCGCGCGGCGCGCGCCGCTCGGCCAAGCGCTTCCCGGCGCTCGAGCCGATGCACCTGCTCCGCGTGACCCTGGAGATCCGCCCGGGCGCGGAGCTCGCCCAGCTCACGGAAGCGGCGATCGAGCGCCCGCGCCTGCGCCTCGCGGGGGATCTCGGGCGCCTCGAGGTAGCCGGGCGCGCGCTGCGCTGGGTGCGGGAGATCGCGCCGGCGCACACCGCCGAGCAGGCGGCGTGGAGCGAGCTGAACCAGCTGCTCGACCGCCTCGACGAGGTGTCCACGGCCCCTCCCCAGGCGCTGCTCGCGGAGACCGGCCTGCGCCTGCTCGTCGCCTTCGGCTGGGGCCTCGAGCTCATGCAGTGCGTCCGTTGCGGGCGCGCCTGCGACACGACGCAGTCGGCCTGTGCCGACCCGGCGCGCGGCGGCCTCGTCTGCCGGGCCTGTGGCGGCGGACCTGTCGTGCTGCGGCCGGAGCCGAGGGAGCGGCTGCTGGCGGCAATGCTCGGCGGCGCGCCGATCCCGGAAGAGGACGTCCCGCTCGCGCTCGACCTCGTCGAGGGTGCGCTCACCGCGCACGCGAGCGGGAACTAGAGCGGCGGTGCTTCTAGCGGTTCGGAGTCACGCCACGGCTCGCCAGAAGCGGGTCATCGCGCGCGGTGCGTCGGGCGGCCCCTCGATCTCCACGTAGGGCCGGCCGGGCGCGGCGCGAGGGAACGAGAAGCTCCCGGTGTTCGCGTAGCCGTCGCCGAGCGCCTCGCGGTGCGTGTGGCCGAAGACGACCAGCTTCGCGCCGGTCGTCCTCGCGACGCGGCCGGCGCTCTCGGCCAGGCGCTCGGCGACCGTGCCGGCGTAGCGGTTGTGCCCGTTCGCCCAGCTCGCGCCCATCAGCAGCGCGCCGAGCCCGAGCGCCGCGGCGCCGGTCCCCCGCGCGCCGAGCCCGAGCGCCGCGATCCCGGCGCCCATCGACAGCGTCGCGATCACGCGATCGAAGTACAGGCGCGTGAACGTGCGCGCCGCGCTCTCCAGGGTCGGCGTGGCCCCGAGGCCGACGAGCGCGTCCGCCATCGCGCGCGGCACCCCGAGCTCGTGCGCGAAGCGCTCCATGGCCGCGGCGCCCACCGTGGCCTCACCTCCCGCGCGGTAGAGCGGGCCGCTCTTCAACATCGCGCCGATCGCGGCGTGGAAGTAGCGGTAGATGACGTAGGGCGCGCGAGGCCCGTACCAGGTGAACGCCGACAGGAACAAGCTGAGCGGCGTCTGATCGTTCGCCTGCAGATAGCGGTGAGCGCCGGTCGGCGCGATGAACTCCTCGACGAAGTGAACGCCGAGGCTGCGCTGGCCGACCACGAGCGGGTGAGCCGGGGCGTTGTCCGGATCGTACAGATGGCCGTGCTCGAGATGGATCGCCCCCTCGCGGAAGAACCAGGGCGTGGTGCGGATCCGCGACCGGGGCTCGCCGGTCACCTCGAGCGCTTCCGCCAGCGCCAGGGGGAAGTCGGGCGCCCCGACCTCGGCGTCGTGGTTGCCACCCGCCAGCCAGAGCTCGCCGCCGCGGTCGAGGTGCTCGGCGAGCGCCGCCCGCGCGGTCGGGTGCGCGAGGAGCGCCTCGCGCAGCGCACGCGGCCGGGGCATCCAGGGCGACTCGGAGGAGAGATCGAACAGATCGCCCGCGACCACGATGCGTGCCCCCCGGTGGGCCTCCACGAACCGGGCAAGATCGGCGGTCACGTCGCGCGGCGTCTGGCGCACGAGATGGAGATCGGCGAGCACGACCGTGCGGCGCTGCGTCATAACCTTCCTTATTCATCACGTCCGTCCTGGCGCTGCAACTCGCCGCCAGCCGCGCGATCTCGGCTTGTGGCCATGTGGAGGAGGGCTGCCCACCGAGCTCAGCGCTCGTCTGTTGCATCCGTGACGGTCGCGTCGCGGCCCCGATGTCGCTGCCGGGATGCGGCGCTTCATCGCTTCATCACCGTCACCGTTGCCGCGCGGCCCTGGCACGGGCTCGACGCCTGCGCCGCTGCGTCCCATGCAAGCGGGCATGGAAGGCTCGGCGCGGACGCGACCCTCGGCCCAGCGGGTGAACGGTGGGCTGCTCGCAGAGATCACCCGTGCCCTGAGGGGCAAGGACATCGAGGCCCTCTCCCGGATTTACGCGGAAGACGCCGTGATCGAGGAGGTGAGCAGCCGCGATCCGCCGGCCCACCCCAGCGTCACCAGCGGGAGGCACGCGATCCTGGAGCGGCTCAAGAGCGACCTCTTCCGCGATCCGGTCTCGGGCTGGGAGCGCCAGCTCGACTCGACGGAGATCCTGGACGGAATCGAGACCGACGAGGGGCTGGCGTACATGGAGGTGCGCGTCTATGCGGCCGGCGATCGGGTCGTCGCGCAGCACCTGGCCCGCAAGAAGAACGGCCTCATCGGCCATGATCGCGTCGTCGTCGCCTGGGACGCGGACTGAGCCAGCGCCAGCGAGCGGCGGCGCCCTCACGCCCCGGCGAGGGCTGCGCTGCTCGCGCGGCGCCGATGTAGAGTAGCGCCGTGACCACCGCCGTCCTCCTCAGCTGCCACGGTACCGTCGAGCGGCTCGACGATCTGCCCGCATTCGTCACCAATATCCGCCGCGGCAGACCGGCCCCGCCGGAGGTGATCGACGAGGTGCGCCGCCGCTTCCAGGCGATCGGCGGTTCGCCGCTCATGCGCATCACGCAGGCCCAGGCGGACGCGCTCGCCGCGAGGCTCGGTCTCCCGGTCGCCATCGCGGGGCGCCTCTGGCACCCGTATCCGGCCGAGGTGCTCGGCGCGCTCCACCGCAGCGGCGTGAGGCGCGTCGTCTCGCTGCCGCTCGCGCCGCAGTCCGTCGACGTCTACCACGCCGTCGTCCGCGACGCGGCCGCCGCGCTCGACGGCATGGAGGTCCGGTGCGTGCCCGCGTGGGGCCTCGAGCCGGCGCTGATCGACGCCTTCGTCGAGGTGATCGACGAGGCGCTCGCGCGCATCCCCGAGGAGGGCCGGGCGAAGGCGGCGGTGATCCTCTCGGCCCACAGCCTCCCGCAGCGGATCATCGCCGCCGGAGATCCGTACGAGCGCCAGTTCCGCGCGATGGCCGCCGAGGTGGAGCGCCGTATCGCCGCCCGCGGGAACCCGGTGCTCGTCGCCTTCCAGAGCCAGGGCATGACCGGCGACGCCTGGCTCGGTCCGGATCTGCGGTCGACGTTCGACGGCCTCGCCGCGCGTGGCGTGCGGGAGGCGCTGATCGCGCCGATCGGCTTCGTCGCGGATCACGTCGAGACCCTCTACGATCTCGACGTGGAGGCGCAGGTCTTCGCCCGTGAGGCGGGCCTCGCGCGGCTCTCCCGGGCGCCGGCCGTGAACACGCGGCCGCGCTTCATCGACGCCCTGGAGGCGCTCGTCCGGCGCGAGCTCGCGCAGGCCGCGCCGTAGGCGGCGCCGCGTCGGCTCAGCGCTTGCTGACGCGACGCTTGCGCGGGAGCCTCGAGACGGTCGCGCGGAGGAGCCCCGGGGCGTGCCTCGAGAGCGACACCCCGAGCTTGCCGTGGGCGGTGACGATCACCTCGGCGCGCCGCGCGGCGATGCCGTCCATGATCTGTCGGGCCGCCGTCTGCGCCGGCATGACGAGCCAGCGGGGCACGGGATCCGGGGCGCCCTCGTGCAGGTTGCCCGCGTTGTCGATCTGGCGGATCTCGCTCGCCACGTACCCCGGCGCGACGTGCGTGACCGCGACGCCCTCGGCGTGGAGCTCCGCGCGCAGCGTCTCGGCGAGGGCGCGCACCGCGAACTTGCTCATCGTGTAGGCGCCCACCGCGGGGACCGCGAGGTAGCCGAGGACGCTGCCGACGAGCGCGACGCCGCCGCGCGATCGCTTGAGCTCCGGCAGCGCGGCCTTCACGGTGCGCAGCGCGCCGAACAGGTTGGTCTCGAACTGCCGGCGGAAATCGTCGAGCGCGAGCTCCTCGACGCGCCCCGCCACGCTGAACCCGGCGTTCGCGATGGCGATGTCGAGCCGCCCGAACGCCTCGCTCGCCTGCGCGACGGCGCGCTCCACGTCGCCGTCGCGCGTGACGTCGCACGGGGCCGCGAGCGCCTCGCCGCCGGACCGTCGGATCTCCGTCGCGAGCGCCTCGATCCGCGCGGCCCGCCGCGCCGCGAGGACGACCCGGCCGCCGCGCCGCGCGACCTCCCGGGCGAGGGCCTCGCCGATCCCCGACGACGCGCCCGTGATGAGAACGACCCGCCCGGCGAGCTTGCTTGCCATGGACGCCCGCATACCACGATCGCCGGAGCGCGCGCCCTGGCGCGCCCTCGCGCGCTCGCTCATGCTCGGCCTTTCGCCGTTCGGTCGCGCCGGTGGCGTCGGTTACGATGGCCTCACCCGGCTCGACCGGGCGCCGCGTCTCAGCGTAGGTTTGCGTTCGTTTTGCGTAAGTTTGCGTAGGTTTGCGTTCGTTTGCGTTCGTTTGCGTGCGGTCGTGCACGATTGACGAACGGTCGCGCACGGTTGCGCACGGGGTGACATGCGAAACCACTCGATCCGCCGCTCTCTTGCCGCTCTCCTCGTCGCCGCCGCCTGCGCGGCCCCCGCTCCCGCCTCCGGCGAGCCGTCCCCCTCTCTTTCGCGCGCGGAGGCGCTCCTCGCGCAGGGCGACTATGCCGAGGCCGAGAAGGTCGTCCTCGGCCTCCAGGGCGGGAAGGAGCGCGCCGCGGCGCTGCTCGCGAAGGCGCGGATCGAGCTGCTCACGGGCCGCTACGACGACGCGGCGAAGACGGCGAAGGCCGCCGCCGCGCTCGGCAAGGAGGCGCGGATCGCCGCCGCGCCGCTCCGGGCCCAGGCGCTCGCGCGCCGCGGGAAGATGGCCGAGGCGATCGCGGCGGTGCGCGAGGTGGAGCGGGAGGACGAGGCCCGCCGCGCGCGGCTCGTGCTCGGCGAGCTCCTGATCGAGTCGGGCAAGCGGGGCGAGGCGCGCGCGCCGCTGATGACGATCATCGACGACTACAACGACGACAAGATCACCGCGAGCGACGCGGAGGGGCTGTCGCTCGTCGGGCGCGCGGCGCACCTGCTCCGGAGCGCGCGCGACGCGAATGACGCGTTCAACGCGGCCGAGAAGGTCGGCGGCAAGCAGCGGGTCGAGACGTTGCTCTGGCGGGCCGAGCTGTTCCTCGACAAATACGACCCCGGCCACGCCGGTCAGGTCGTGAAGGAGGCGCTCAAGCTCGCCCCGAAGGATCCGCTTTGCCGCGTCGCCATGGCGCGCGTCAAGCTCGAGAGCGCGATGGACTTCGGCGGCGCCGACAGCGAGGTCGCGCAGGCGCTCTCCGTGAATCCGAACCTCGCCGAGGCGTATTTCGTCCGCGCCGGGCTCGCGCTCCGCGACATGGACATCGACGCCGCGGACGCCGCGGCCGACCGCGGGCTCAAGGTGAACCCGAACGACCTCGCGCTGCTCTCGATCAAGGCGGCGGGTCGCTTCCTCGCCGACGACGCGGCCGGCTTCGAGGCCATCAAGGCGAAGGTGCTCGGCCTGAACCCGGAGTTCTCGCGGTTCTTCCAGATCGTCGGCGAGTTCGCGGAGTGGGAGCATCGCTACGACGACATCGTCAAGATGATGGGGGAGGCGACGCAGGTCGATCCGAACGACGCGAAGGCGCACGCCACGCTCGGCCTGAACCTGATCCGCGCCGGCGACGAGAAGAGCGGCGTGCTCTCGCTCCAGAAGGCGTGGGACAAGGACCGCTTCAACGTGCGGGTCTTCAACACGCTGAACCTCTACGAGAAGGACATCGCGGCGCAGTACGTGACGGTCGAGGGGCAGACGTTCCGCGTCCGCTACCACAAGCAGGAGCGCGCGATCCTCCAGCGGTACGTGCCGCGCATGCTCGAGGAGGCCTGGGGCTCGATGGTGAAGCGCTACGGCTTCACGCCGAAGGTCCCGGTCTCGATCGAGCTCTACGCGTCGACGGAGAACTTCAGCGTCAGGACGAGCGGCCTGCCCAACGTGGGCATCCAGGGCGTCTGCTTCGGCCAGACGCTTGCGGCGTTGAGCCCGGCGGCGGGGGAGTTCAACTGGGGGAACGTGCTGTGGCACGAGCTCGGGCACGTCTTCGCGATCCAGATGTCGAAGAACCACGTCCCGCGCTGGTTCACCGAGGGGCTCAGCGAGTACGAGACGATCGTGCGGCGGCCCGAGTGGCACCGCGAGGAAGATCCGGCGCTGTTCGCCGCCCTGAAGGGCGGGAGGATCCCGGCGGTCGACGGGTTCAACCGTGCGTTCACGCACGTCGACGACATCGAGGACGTGACGATGGCTTACTTCGCGGCGAGCCAGATCGTTGTCTTCATGGCGGGCGAGTTCGGCTTCCCGAAGGTGGTCTCGATGCTGCCCCGGTGGGCCGCGGGCAAGCGGACGCAGGAGGTGGTGAAGGAGTCGCTCGGGATCAGCGCGGAGGAGCTCGACCGGCGCTTCCGCGCGTGGCTGAAGCCCCGCCTCGAGCGCTACGAGAAGCAGTACGTCCCGGATCTGCACGCGCCGCCGCTCGACGAGGCGCGCAAGGCGGCGGCGCGCGCTCCGAAGGACGCGAAGCGGCTCGTCGAGCTCGCGCTCGCGCTGTTCGAGGACGGGCAGCGCCAGGAGGGCGAGGCGGTGCTCGCCGAGGCGCTCCGGGTCGACCCGAAGCAGCCGGACGCGACCTACCTCAAGGTGCGGGCGGCCTTCGCCGAGAAGAAGCCCGACGAGGCGGCGAGGCTCTTGAGCAAGATGATCGCCGACGGGAACGACGGCTACGTCGTGCGGATGAAGCTCGCCGATCTCGCCGAGCTGAAGAAGGACGCGGCGAAGATGAAGGCGAACCTCGAGGCGGCGTCGCGCCAGGATCCCACGCAGGCCGAGCCGCTCCAGGGGCTCTACGACCTCGCGCGCCGGCAGAAGGACGCGGCGGGCGAGCTCTCGGCGCTGCGCCGGCTCGCGCTCCTCGACCAGCACGATCGCCGGGTCTGGCGTCGGCTGCTCCGGCTGCTCGTGGAGCGCGGCGCGTGGGAGGAGGCGCGCAGGGTCGGCGAGGGAGCGATCTTCGTCGACGTGGCGAACCCGGAGATCCACCGGCTCTATGCGCGGGCGCTGGCGCGCACGGGGCGGCACGTGTCGGCGATCTACGAGCTGAACAGCGCGCTCCTGTCCGGGCCGAAGCCGGGGGACGCGGCGGAGATCTACGGGGAGCTCGCCAAGGCGTACGCGAAGATGAAGCGGGACGACTACGCGAAGCAGGCGCTCGAGTACCAGAAGACGATGAAGGGCGCGTCGCCGCCTGCGCCGCGGGCGATGCCGGACTGAGGCTCGGGCGAGGGGAGAGGGGAGGGCGGAGATCCCGGCTGCACGCGCCGGAGGGGGTCTCCGCGCGGCAGGGCGCGGGTGGGCGCTCGGCCATCCGCCGAGGCGGGAGCGTGGAGCTTGCGCATGCACCACCGCCCGGCATGTCTCCCTTCGGGCCATGCCATCTGGGACGTTTCGTCGCGCGCCACACAAGGCGCGCCTGAGACGTGGAGCCCGCTGGGACCTTATGGCACCTCGGTCGGTGCTCGCCGCGCCCACCCGCACCCTGCCGCGCGGAGACCCCCTCCGGCGCTCACGTGGTGCCAGAGCAGATCGCCGCGCGCTGGGTGAAGATGCGCGGCGTCCGGCCCCGCAGGCGGACCGGAAACGGTTACGGGGAGGCAGCTGGGAGCCCTCGCGAACCGGAAACGGTCGCCAGTACCGCCTTACTTGATGGCACAGCGCCTTCTGAAGCCTGGCTGGCGATTTATGCGACAGGCTCTGGTGTGTCGTCCGCCGCTCCGGGGCGGACGCTGCTGGTCGAACAATTCTCCACGGCCGATTCTCACCGCGCGGCAAGCAGTCATGCGCTCGACGCTTCCTCTTGCGCGGAGCGCGGGGCACCGTCGCTTGCCGCCGGCTCGGCGGTTGCTTGCTCCCGCTGCTTCCGCACCGCGCGCGCGATGAGGGGCGCCCAGCGCGCGAGGCCCTCCAGGCTGAGCTCTCCCTCGCAGTACATCCGGTACCACTCCTGCCGGACGGAGACGATCTCCTCGCCATGGCCGAGCTTGAGCCGCTTCAGCATGGTCTGCGCGCGATCACGGAGCTCGGGCGGACAGCGATCGGTCAGCACCATCTGGCACGAGGGGAGGATCACCTCGAACCAGCCGTCTCCGACCTCGAATGGATCCAGCACCTGGTCGGAGCGGAGCGCGCTCTTGCTGCTGTTGATCCACGCCGCCGCGTAGCGGAAGTTGGCTCATTCGTACGCGAGGCTGGGATCTTCATCGCGCGAGATGAAGTGGTCAACGGTCCCCGGGGTCGAGAGCCACATCGCGGTGTAGCCGCACAAGCCCTTGAAAGCTGCCCGGAGGTCGCGCGCAGCGCGCCGCCAGTAGTCCGGCATCCTCTTGGCGCCGCACTCGGCGAGCCACCGCTGGCCGGGCTGTCGCACTCTGACATCGAAGTCCGCGGGCTCAGGCGTGCGCTCGAACGGGATCATGCGCCCGCCCGCTCCCGGCGCACGATCCAGCGCGGCCAGAAGCGATCCTGATCCGGCAAGAGGCGCATGAGCTCCCGATGGATCTCCTCCTCGGTCCTGAGCCCGTCCGGCAGAGCGCTGGTCTCGCCGCGCATGAGCGCCTCTGCAGCCTCAATGGCCCGCTCCGCCTCGATCGAGCGCGCCTGCTCCAGGCCGAACACCGGGGACGTGAGCCACCCGATCGCGTCGCCGCGCTTCGCCCAGGGGAGCTCGCGCACGGTCACGTCAGTGCCGTTGAGCTCGAACACGAACAGCTTGTCCCTGGCCGGCTTGAAGTGCGGCTCCATCGACGCGAGCACGAGGGGCGAGTGCGTCGTCAGCAGCACCTGCGGGCGCATCGACGGGGAGAGCCCGCTCAGGGCACCGAGGAGCGCAGGGACGATGTGGCGTTGCCACCTGGGGTGCAGGTGCGTCTCGGGCTCCTCTATCAGCACGACGATGCGCTCCGAGCGCTGCCAGCCGATCAGGCGTGACGCCTGCACGTGCTCCGACCAGGACCACGCGATGAGGTAGGAGAGCGCGAGGATCCGCTTCATCCCGGCTGACGCGTGGATGATGGGGATCGTGCTGTACGGCAGCTCGACGGTCGGGAACTTGCGCACGTCGTCAAGGTAGAGCCGCACCGGCTTGCCGGGCTTCATCGTCTCCTCGGGATGAGAAAGCTGATCGAGCACGCGGCAGAGGAGCTTGAACGGGTGAGCCTCGTCGTTGTCCGCCGCCTCGAGCTGCCACGTCACCCAGTCCTGGACGAGCCCGTTGCAGACGGGTTTTCCCTCGTGAACGAGCCCGTCCCAGAGCTGTCTTTCCTCGAAGAGATAGGGCTGCGGATCGGGCGAAGGCGACGACGAGAGCCGGTACAGAGCGCTGCCCATCGAGGGAATATTTCGACAGGGATCCCAGACGGAGCACGCGCCATTCGTACGGACGTGGAGTACCGGGACCAGGCCGCGCACCCACGAAGATATGACCACCCCGGAAGGAGTATTGGTCCAGCTGCTGCCCATGTCGCGACCGAACCTGTCGCGCCACTGCTGAGCAACACGATCGTACTTGCTTTCGAACTGCTCGAACTCGGTGCCCGGCTTGGCTTCCCCGGAGATGCGTGCGCTCGCCTCCTTACCCGGCTGTGGCAGCACGGGCCGCTCCGTCCACGTTCCGGTGAGCGCCCACCAGGCGACCTCCAGCACGAAGCTCTTGCCGAGTCCGTTGTCTCCTGTGAGCACGTTCAGCCGCTCGCCGAGCCCCAAGTCGAGCTGGTCGGCCGGCCCCACGCCTTCCAAGTGCAGCGATCGCAGCATCTTGGTTCCGCGTACCACACCCGTCGCGGTCCAGGCCATGCGTCGTCCGTCCCGTCCCGCGTCTCCACTCCCGTAGCGCCGAGGGGAGGGGCTGCGCGGCGGCCGGGGGTGGGCGCGGCGAGCACCGACCGAGGTGCCATAAGGTCCCGGAGGGCTCCACGTCTCAGGCGCGCCTTGTGTGGCGCGCGACGAAACGTCCCAGGTGGCAAGGCCCGAAGGGAGACATGCCGGGTGGTGGTCGATGCGCAAGCTCCGCGTTCCCGCCTCGGCGGATGGCCGAGCGCCCACCCCCGGCCGCCGCGCAGCCCCTCCCCTCGGCGCGGCCCCCCGGGAGGGCCGCCTCCCTTCGCTGCCTACTCGTCCTCCGCCTCGCCCTTGTCCCCCCGCAGCCCGAGCGCCTTGAACTTCTTGTACAGGTGGCTCCGCTCGAGCCCGAGCCCCCTAGCCGTTGCGGCCATCTGCCCTCCATGATGGCCGAGCGCCTCCTCCAGGATCGCCCTCTCCGCCTCCTCCGCGAGCACCCGGAACGGCACCCCCGGCCGGAAGAGCCCGCCCTTCATCGCGGCCTGCTGCCCTCCGAGGCAGACCTTCACGTCGCCCTCGTCGATCGTCTCGTCGGGCGTCAGGATCACCAGCCGCTCGATGATGTTGCGCAGCTCCCGCACGTTTCCCGGAAAGCTGTAGGCGACCAGCATGCTCATCCCGCCGTCCGTGAACGCCATCCCGGGCCGATCGTTCGCCTGCGTCGCGAGCGCGAGGAAATGCCGCGCGAGCAGCGGCACGTCCTCGCGCCGCGCGCGGAGCGGCGGCAGCGACAGCGGCAGCACGTTCAGCCGATCATAGAGATCCGGCCGGAACTGCCCCTCCCGGCACGCCGCCTCGATGTCGCGGTTCGTCGCCGCCACCACGCGCACGTCGACCTTGATCGTCTCGTGCCCGCCCACGCGCTCGATCTCCCGCTCCTGGAGCACCCTGAGCAGCTTCGCCTGCATCGCGAGCGGCATGTCCCCGACCTCGTCGAGGAACAGCGTCCCGCCGCTCGCGCGCTCGAACTTTCCTCGCCGCTGCTTCGTGGCGCCCGTGAACGCGCCGGCCTCATGCCCGAACATCTCGCTCTCGATGAGCTCGCTCGGGACCGCGGCGCAGTTCATCTTCTCGAGCGGCCCGCGCGCCCGCTTCGACGCGCCGTGGATCGCGCGCGCGACGAGCTCCTTGCCGGTGCCGCGCTCGCCCGTCACGAAGACCGTCGCTGTCGCCTTCGCCGCGCGCGCGATCTGCTCGCGCAGGTCGAGCATCGCCCGGCTCTCTCCGATGAGCTCGCCGACCTGGCCGGTCTGGGTCCGCAGCGCCTTCGCCTCGGCCTCGGCGCGGACGAGGCGCAGGGTGTTCTCGAGCACGAGCAGCAGCCGATCGGTCGAGAGCGGCTTCTCCAGGAAGTCGATCGCCCCGAGCCGCGTCGCGCGGACGGCGGCGTCGACCGTCGCGTGGCCGCTCATCATCACGACAGGCAGCTCCGAGCCGGCAACGCGTATCCGCTGGAGCAGCTCCACGCCGTCACCGTCGGGCAGCGAGACGTCGAAGAGCGCGATGTCGTAGCTCCGCTTCGCGAGCTTCTCCTCTGCAACCCCGACGCCGCCGGCGACGTCGACCGTGTAGCCCTCGAGCGACAGGGCCTTCTGGAGGGTCGTCAAGATCGCCCGCTCGTCGTCGAGCACCAGCACATGTCCGCGCGGCATGTCCGCCACCCTAGCGCGGAACCGGCGCGGCCGATGCCCGCCGGCTGCGCGCCGACGCTGGAGCGCGGCGCACCCGGCCGGAGCGCAGGCGCACTCCGCCGGAAGCCGTGCGTGAACGAGCGTGAACGTGCGTGGAACGTGCGTGGAACGGGCGTGGAACGGGTGTGGAGTGCGTCGAGCGTGCGTCGGCGGCGGCAAGAATCCATGGCCGCGACCCGACGCGCGAGGCGGCGTGTGCACCGCGCGCTCCGGGACCAGCGACGCCAGCGCCACCAGACCAGGTTCCGCGCCGCCGCGCGTGGAGAAAGGGGGATCCGGCTTGCGCGCGCTATGGTAGCTTGGCCCAGGATGTCTCCCGACGGTCTCGCGACGGCGGAAGGAGATCTGGAGCGGACGCCGTTCGCTCATCTTTTCGTCTATGCCGTCGAGCATCGGCTGACCGGCGCGCTCATCCTGGTGGAGCCCACGGGCGCCGAGCACACGCTGCGGATCGTCCGGGGGAACCCCGTGAAGATCCGTCCGAGCGACGGGTACGCACGGTTCGGGGAGATCCTGCTCGAGGAGGGGGTGATCACCGCCGAGATCCTGGCGGAGGCGCTCGCGACAAGGGGCCTCCTGGGGGACGTGCTGCTGCTGTCGGGGTGCGTCGACGCCGCGACCATCGACTGGCTCGCCCAGGTCCAGTTCGTGCGGCGGATGATGCGCCTGTTCGATCTGCCTCCGGCGACGAAGTACCGCTACTTCGACGGCCTCGACGCGCTGGCCGAGTGGGGGGGAGATCCCGCGAAGGTCGATCCCCTCGCGCTCCTCTGGGCGGGGCTGCGCGAGCACGGCGAGCGCTCGACGCGCCTCCAGCGGACCTTGGAGCGGATCGGGGCCGTGCCCCTCCGCCTGCACCCCGCCATCGAGCCCGGCCGCTTCGGCTTCCGCGAGGGCGAGCTCGCGGTGATCGAGGCGCTGGAGGGCTCCACGCCCACGCTCGCCGCGCTCCTCCGGTCCGGGGTCGCGCCGGAGCCGACCGTGCGCAAGCTCATCTACGCCCTGGCGATCACCCGCTACCTCGATTTCGGGACAGGCGTGCCCGTGGGCGCGGAGCTCTCGTCGAGCGTGCCACCCGCCAGCGCGGCGAGCCTGTCGCTCGGGCGCGTGCAGCTGCGCGCGACCGTCCATCGCGTGGGCGCGGCCGCGCCCGATCCGGCCGGCGACGGGGAGCGCGCGCCGGTGCTCGCCCGCGGTCGCCGCCGAGATCGCCCATCCTCGGAGCCGTCGCCCATCTCGACCGTCGCCGGCGCGTCACCGCTCAGCGGAGGCTCGCTCTCCGCGGCGGTGGCCGCCGAGCTCGCCAGCGCCGCCGGCCTCGACATCGGCCGCGCGGCGAGCGAGCCGTCCGAGACCGACAGGGATCGCAAACCGTGGGGATCGCTCGCTCCGACCGACGAGGGCACCGTCGGCGGTCCGCCGCGTCCCGAGGACCCCTGAGGCGAGCGACCCGCTATATAGGCCGCCGCGATGCCTGCGCCCGCGCGACGCCTGCTCCCCGCTCAGGTCCACCTCCCCTCCGGCGGCGTGGCGCGCCTGTCGGACGCCGCCGCGCGCGCTCGCGCTTCGTCCGTCTTCGGCGCTCCCGCAGGCCGCGGCGGCGGCGAGCGCGCATCCATCGGCAGGTGCGCGCTCGACGTGCAGGTCCTCGCGGGCCCGTCGGTCCTGGCCGACGCGCGCGGCGTGCCGCTGGATCCTCTCGGCCTCCCGCTCACCGACGCCCATGTCCTGCGCGCGCTCCTCGCGTCTGCCGGCATCGTGCCCGAGGACCCAGGCGCCTACACCTGCGAGAACTGCAGCGCTCCGTTCGAGGTCGCTCCGTCGGGCCTGCTGGAGATCGGGCCGTTCACCGATGGCGAGCTCCACGATCCCGAGCTCGATCGCCCGTTCGACTTCCGTGTGTCGCACCCGATCCCGGCGCTGCGCGTGGGTCGCGCCGTCTGCCGCGCCGTGCGGCTCGTGGAGCGCACCGTCGAGGAGGCGATGCCGCTCCTCCGCCTGCCCGACGACGGCGTCCTGCGCGTCACGCCGTCGCTGGTGGTGGCCATGGGGATCGCGGCGCTCGGCCGCGAGCGCCGCGCGCCGGTGATCGCCGACGCGCTCGCCAGCGCTCCCGACGAGGCGTGGGCGGCGATCGTCGACCTCTACCACGAGGCGCGCTACCCCGCGCGGCTCCTCGCCGTTTACCGCTGCCAGGGCTGCGGCGCCCGCAACGATCTCGACGTGCCGCTCGAGCGGGAGCTCGCGCGCGCCCCGCTGCGCGCTGCTGGAGTGGACGGAGCGGACGCGGACGAGCTCGGGGAGCCCCGCTCGACGAGGGCAGGGACGAGGGCTCGCGCGAGCGCCTCGAGCGCCTTTCCGGATCTCGACGGCTTCGAGGCGCGCGTCCGCGCCGCGGCCGGGCGCATCTACGAGGCCCGCGGCGTGCGGAACATCGATCTCTTCATCGACGCAGGCGTGCCCGCCTGCGACGACGGAGGCGAGCCGCTGCTCGGCTGCTACACGCCCGGGACACCCGCGGATGCGCTCGGGATCGCCCATCCTCCGGAGATCCGGATCTTCTATCGGACGTTCCGGTCGGAAGCCCGCGAGGATCCCGGCTTCGACATCGACGCGGAGATCGAGGAGACGATCGACCACGAGGTGACACATCACCTGCACCACCTGGCTGGCAGCGATCCGCTCGACGACGAGGAGCACGAGCAGATCGCGCGCGAGGAGCTGCGCCGGGTGGGCCACGCCGAGGCGGTGCGGCGCGCCCGGCGCGGCGCCCTGTCGGACGTCGCCGGCTTCGTGCGCGCGACGTGGCCGGCCTGGCTGATCGCGGCCGTCGGAACGGCCCTCGCGTGGTGCGCGGGCGGACGCTGAGGTCCAGCGCCTCGCAGGGCGAGCACGACCGTGCGCCCGCCGCTTTCTTCGAAGCGGGAGGATGAGCTGTCATACTGCCGGGACAGCAAGAAGATGTGCCGGGGAATACCGGCTCCTCGAGCGCGCTGTGCTCTTGCCGAGGATCGTGAAGACGAAGAGCTCGCCGGCCCGCACGGCCGGATCCACCAAATCGCCACGACCAGCCAAGCGGGGTGGCGGTGCGCAGAACCGCCGGGGAAGTCCGGATGCAGTCGAGAAGCGCCGGGCCGCGCGCCGGTTCAACGAGCTGCTCCTGGGCGGCGGGGGCCGCGCCGGAGACGGCCGTACAGAGCGCCGGCGCCGGCGCCTGCTCGCCGAGCTGGCCGAGGGCGTCGCGCGGCGAGGCAAGCGTGCGCTCAAGCCGATCGACGTGCTGTCGCGCGTCGAGGAGCTCCTTGAGCTGGGCGAGCCGCTCGCCTCGATCCGCAAGGCGTACCCGCCCCCGCCCCCGGTCGAGGTGACCGCCGAGCTCGTGGAGGGCCTGAGGCACCTCCATCGCGCCTACGGTTTCTGTGCGGACGTGTACCGGTTCGTCGGGCTCGACGCGCACGCGCTGCGGAAGGCCGGGGTGCTGCGGGGCGGCGAGCGCGGAGGTGAACGCGGGGACGAGCGCGGCGTGTCCACCGAGGCAGCGCGCCGCGGGGCAGCTTGACCTTGCCTGCCGGCGCGGGGATAACCCGCTCCGATGCGCGCGAGAACGCTGAAGCTCCCCCTCGGCGCGGCCGCCATGGCGGTCGTGTGCGCTGCGTCGACCGGCCTGTCGCTTCGCGCTGAAGCCCAGCCAGCGGCCGCCGCTGATGCCCCGGTGGCGCGCGTCGGCGACGCGGCGATCACGGCGTCGGAGGTCGAGCGCAGGCTCGCGCAGGTCCCGCCGTTTCAGCTCCAGACCTTCGGGCGTACCCCGGAAGAGATCCGGAAGAACTTCGTCAACCAGGTCCTCGTGCGTGAGCTGCTCCTCGCCCAGGGGGCCGCCGCGCAGAAGCTCACGGAGCGCGCCGACGTGCAGGATCGCGTGCGCGGCGTCCTGCGCTCCGCGCTGCTGCAGCGGATCCAGGCGGAGGCGGCGGCGAGCTCCCCGGTGACGGACGAGGAGGTCCGCGCCTACTACGAAGCCCACCGTGACAGGTTCAGCTCCCCGGCGATGGTGGCGCTCTGGCGCATCCTCGTCGCGACGCGCGCGGAGGCCGAGGCGATCCTGGCCGAGCTGAAGAAGGACCCGTCACCCCAGCGTTTCAAGGAGATCGCGCGCGAGAAATCGCTCGACAAGGCGACGAGCATGCGCGGCGGCGATCTCGGCTTCGTGGCGCCCGATGGCGCCACGTCCGAGCCGGGCCTGAAGGTCGACCCGGGGCTCCTCTCGGCTGCCGCCGGGGTGAAAGACGCGGAGCTCGTGCCCGAGCCAGTGCCCGAGGGCGATGGCTTCGCTGTGCTGTGGCGGCGCCAGAGCAGGAAGCCCGTGAGCCGCTCGATCGAGCAGGAGGCGCCGTCCATCCGTCAGATCCTCGCGCACGGCAAGGCGGAGGCGCAGGTGAAGCAGCTCCTCGAGCGCCTGCGAGCGCAGGACGTCTCCGGTCACGCCCCCGAGCTCGTGGACCTCATCGACATCACCTCGACGGGCGATCTGCAGCCGAAGAGGCGCCCGGGCACCCTCGCGAGCGGTCGGCGTCCTGGCGCGCCTCCGCCCTCGCCCGTGCCGCGTCACGACATGCGCTGAGGCTGCTGTCGCGCACGGATGGGCGCTCGACAGCCGCGGGGGCAGCGCCGCCGAGGGCGACACCCCCGAGGGCGCTGAACGGCGTGTCAGCTGAAGGCGACGGCGAGCGCGATGGCGGCGAAGCCGGAGGCGATGGTGAGCGCGAGCGCGGCGATGCTCCCGGCGCGTCGAGCGCGCTCCGCCGCGTCGGGGTGGAGCGCGTAGACGCCCAGGAGCAGCGCCATGGACGCCTTGCCCGGTACCCGGAGCGAGGCGGAGAGGACCTGCTCGGCTCCCTTGGTGCCGCCCGTGATGAGCATGGCCAGCGCGCCGAGCGGGCCGGCCATGAGATCCCAGCCGCACGCGTAGAGCCCGAAGCGGAGCGCGCGCCGGCGCTCTGGCCGCGCGCCCTGGCGCCGTGCCCCGAGGTCGAGCGCGGCGCCGTGCAAGGTGTGCGCGAGCACCATCCACACGGTGACCGCCGGAACGCCGATCGCGAGCCACTGGAGGGCGCTCGCGCGTGCGGCCGGGTTGCGCGCCAGCTCCAGCGTAAGGCCCGGCAGCGCCAGCGCGACGAGGGGCAGGAGCGCGGCGATCATCGACAGGATCGCGAGCGTCTCCGCCAGCAGGGCGAAGCGCATGGCCGCGGGGAGCGCGCCGTCGGGGATCGTCGCGAAGAACGTCTCGGCGCCCAGCGTGGTCGCCCTCGAGGTGGCCCAGAGCCGCGACCAGACCCCGCCGATCGGGCGCTCCCACGGGACGATCGCGACGACCCCCGAGCCCTCGTCGCTCGCCGCGGAGCACCCGGCGCAGTCGGGCTGTCCGCAGCACGCGCAGAGCACCGCCGCGGGGACATCGAACGTCTCGTCGTCCCGCGAGAGCTCACGGCGTACGCTGGCAGATCGCTTGGCCATTGCGCACCTTCGAGCAGCGGACAAAGGCCACTCCCATCAAGGTTACGTCGCACGGGCGAGCCTGTCGACCCGAGATGCCACCGGCCACGCGCTCCTCAGCGCCTCAGTGCAGCACCTCGTTGCCCCGCCGCCGCTGCCCCGTGGGGAGGTCGTCGATCCTTCCTCCGAAGAACGCGGCGGTGAACAGCGCGAGCAGCGCGATCGCCCCGGTCGCGTAGAGCCCGTAGCCCCACGTGAAGCGGACGGGACGGAGCAGCGTGCTGCCCGGCGTGAACATCAGGCGCATCGCGACGGTGACGAGGGCGATCGCGGCGAGGAAAGCGACGGCCACGCGGGCGCCGCGCATCTTGTGGATCGACCTCCGGGTCAGCGCGAGCGGGATCATCACGAAGAACGCGACCGCCGGGGCCCACATCCAGCCGAGCCGTCGCGCGAGCCCGAAGCCGCTGAGGTCGCGGAGCTCGGGGGCCGTCTCGTGGATCCACGGCGCGAAGAACGCCGCGAGCCCGAGGAGCGCGAGCGCGAGCAGGGCGCCCCGGCCGCGCCCGGCGTAGGTCCACGGGAGCGGTTCCATGTGCGGCGGGAGCGGCTCGTCAGGCTCTTCTTGGAGCGCGTCGTACGAGGGGGGAAGCTTCGCGAGCGCCTCCAGCCGGAGGCCGCAGGCGGGGCAAGTGGACGCCTCTTTCGCCTCGAACATCTCCCGGCAGAAGGGGCAGGCGTGAAGCCCGGTCATCGAGGCGGGAGGATAGCGCACGGCGAACGGCGCGCGCGGCGGACGCTGCGCGGGGCGGGGGCTGCATTCCGGGGTTCCACCAGGGCGGGGCTTAGCCCATAGTTGCGTCCCATGGGCAAGCGTGATCGGCTCTCGGACGATGAGATCGCCGGGTTCGTCGCTGCTCACCCGGGTTGGGTGCGAGCGGGCGAGCAGATCGAGCGGAGCTACTCGTTTCCGGATTACGGGACCGGCGTGGGCTTCGTGATGCAGATCGCCCTCCTGGCCGAGCGGCGCGATCATCACCCGGAGATCGCGCTGTCGTGGGGCAAGGTGCGGGTCGCGTGGTCCACGCATGACGCTGGCGGTCTGACCGCGCTCGACCTGGAGCTGGCCGAGCTGACCGACCGCTTGAGCGCGGGCTGACGCTGCGCGTGGGCAAGGTGCTGGGGATGCTCCCGAGCGAGCTGCTGCAACGTCTGGATCTGGGGCTGGAGGGGGACCTGCCGCACCTCGAGGAGGCGCTGACGCATCCGAGCTTCTCGAACGAGCAGCGAGGAGGCCGGCGCGTGGACAACCAGCGCCTCGAGTTCCTGGGGGACGCCGTGCTCGGCCTGTGCGTGACGGAGCTCCTCATGGAGCGCTTTCCAGGCGCGAGGGAGGGGGAGCTCTCGATGATGCGCTCGGCCCTGGTCAACACGGACGCGCTGGCGGCGTGGGCGCGAGGGATCGAGCTCGGCGCTGCGCTCCGGGTCGGGCGCGGCGCGGAGGTCGCTGGGGAGCGCGACCAGACGAACGTGCTCGCCGACGCCACCGAGGCGCTCGTCGCGGCCCTGTACCTCGATCGCGGCTTCGAGAGCGCGCGGGCGCTGAGCCGGAAGATCGCCGCGAGCCCGCTCGCGCAGCTCGCGAGCGGCAGCCTGCTCGGGCGTGACGCGAAGAGCGAGCTGCAGGAGCGCGTGCAGGCGCGCGGCGCTGCGTCGCCGCGCTACCGCCTGATGGGCACGGAGGGGCCCGACCACGACCGCGCGTTCCTCGTCGCCGTCGAGGTCGACGGCCAGGTCATCGGCACCGGCCGGGGCCGGTCGAAGAAGCTTGCGGAGCAGGCGGCCGCGCGCGCCGCGCTCCTCTCCTGCGCCGCGCCGGAGCCCGCGGCCGCCGCATCCGATGGACGGGCAGCCGCCGAGGCCCTGCAAGGTGCGCCCGAGGGCAGGGGGGGCCCGCCATCCGGCGAGGCGTCCTCCGAGCGAACCGTGAACGACCGAGGACCCAGTCGATGATCCGTCACCTGATGCTTGCTTTCACCTTCGCGCTCTGCTCGCTCTTCGTCGCGCTGCCGGCCTGGGCCGGGAGCTACCTGGACAGGGCGAGCCTGCTGCTCGACGAGGCGCGCAGGGAGGGCGACATGCTCCTGCCGCGGACCCATGACAAGGAGCTCGTCATGGTGGTGCATGCGCTCGCGGAAGCGCGCGCCCTGGTGGCGCGCAAGATGGAGTGCCCTAGCTCCGTCTCCAAGGCGCACCCGCACCTCCTGCTCGTGCTCGAGAACAGCGAGCGCGCTGCCGACGCGGCGGCTCAGGGCAACTTCAAGAAGTTCATGGAGCACCTCACCGTGGCGCGGAACGAGGACCGCGCATTCCGTGCGCTCCTCGCCGAGCTCGGCTACGCGCTGCCCGATCTGAGCTCGAAGCGCTGAGGAGCGCAGCGAGCCGCGTCCGCTCGAAGCGGGTCTGCGCCGGGAGCCCGCGGCGAGCGTCCCCGGCGAAGCGGGTCTCAGAACATCGCGCCGAGATCGATCCCGAGGGTCCACTGCGACCCGAGCCCGGCGAACTTGTTCTCGCCGTCGATCTCGTTCGCCGCGCCCTGGTTCGCGTCCTCGGGGCTCACGATGTCGGTGATGAAGTGCGCGCCGAGCTTGACCATCTGGAACCGCAGCTGCGCGCCGAAATGGAGCCGGTGGCGGTTCATGCGCACGGCGTCGAACACCACGGTGTTGTTGAAGTCGGCCTGGGAGCCGCCCTCGCACACCGGCTGGCCGTCGTGGGGGAGCGGGTTGCCGTCCTGACCCTGCACCGGGTTGACAGGCGAGTTCGCTCCTCGGAAGTTGCAGAAGTTCACGGCGTCGGTGTTCGGGGTGAGATCGATGAGCCCCGAGTCTCCGAAGATCCGGAGCCACTGGTAGCCGGCGTAGGGGGTGATCACGACCGTGCCGGCGATCGGCAGGGGCTTCGAGATCACTGCGTCGGCGCCGGCCACGGTCAGCTGGAACTCCTCGGTCCCGGTGACGCTCCGGACGCTGCCGCCGACGGCGAGCTCCGGGAGGATCGCGGGGAGCCCTCGGCGGAACCCCTCGAACAGCGACCAGCGCACGTCGGCGCCCGCGCTGACGAGGCTTGTGTTGGCGAGGAACCCGACGGCGCCGGTGAGCTCGAACCCGAACGGAAAACCCTTGCGGACCTTGAGGGAGTAGTGCTGCAGGAAGGAGTCCGGGCTCCGGTTCTCGATGGAGAAGTTCTTGCTGGTCGGATCCTGCGGCCCCTGCGTGCCCTGCTTCCAATAATCGGCGTCGCTGTCAATCTTCGTGTAGTTGGCCTCGAGGCCGATCTCGAACCCGCCGTAGCCCGTGGTCCGCGCCGAGTGCATCGCCGAGGGCGCCACCGCGAAGCCGTACTGCGCGATGAGCTTGGCGAACGCAGCGTCGTCGGTCAGGCAGCGTTGATAACGGGAAGCGGGGTTGTAGTAGAGGCCACCCTCCGGCCCTGTGATGCGGCAGGGCACGGCGGCGCCGCCGAGGCTCGGCTCCGGGTCGCGCACGAGCCGCGCGAGCGCCGGATCCATGGCGTCGGCGGCCGCGAGCGAGGACGACGCCACTCCTGCGAGGGCAATAGCCGAAGCGATCCAGCACGATGCGCGCATTCCGTGTCTCCGAGGCGGGAGGCTACGTGTCCGCTCGTACAGCCGTCAAGCGAACAGAGGGGCCTCCGTCCGTTCGGTTCGCGTTTTCCGCGCGACCGCGTGGGCCGGCTATCTGTCGAGGCGGCGCTGGCGAGCCAGGCAGGCCGCGCGCGCGATCCCCCGCTCGGGGGTTGCGGCGCGCGGTCGCGTCGCGGAAAGAGAGGGCGTGCTCAACGATGGTCGCCCCCGGCTCCGTGCGGCGCCGCTCGATCCGCCGTTCCGGATCGTGCTGGTGGAGCCGGAGATCCCGCAGAACACAGGCAACATCGCGCGGCTCGCCGCTGCGACGCAGAGCCCCTTGCATCTGCTCGGGAGGCTGGGGTTCCGCATCGACGAGCGGAGTGTCCGCCGCGCGGGGCTTGACTACTGGCACCTGGTCACGCTCGAGCAGCAGCTCGACATCGCCCACTTTCGCCACCATCACCCGAACGCTCGGCTCCGCCTCTTCAGCGCGGTGGCTCCGCGGAGCTACCTCGACGCGGACTTCCGGCCAGGCGACGCGCTGGTGTTCGGCAAGGAGAGCGTGGGCCTCGACCCCGAGCTCCTCGCACGGATGCCGGACGACGTCTTCGGCATTCCCACGCTGGGTCCCGTGCGCTCCCTCAACCTCGCCAACGCGGTCTCCATCGTCCTGTACGAGGCGCTCCGCCAAGTGGGCGCGCTCGCCAGCGCCGCTCCGGGGTGACGGCGCGTGCGCGTAGGCGCGCGCAACCTCCGGCAAGAGCGCGCTCCGCCGCGGCGTCACCCAGGGGCCGGCGGCCGCGCGCCGTGGACGTCGGCGACGCGTCGTTCTAAAGAGAGGGCCGCATGGTCATGCACCGGCAACCCGCACGACAGGGCGCCCGACGGCCGGCCGCGCGCCTCGTCGGGGCCGGCGTGGCGGTCGCGCTCTCGGTCGTGGCGCTCGCCTCCGCCGGATGCAGCAGGCGGCCTCCGAGCGGCACGCCCGACGGCGCCGTCCGGGAGCTGGTCGCTCGCCTGCGCCAGCTGCACGGCGACCCGGCTGACGCCAAGGCCGCCTTCGAGCTCCTGTCGCGCCGCGCTCGAGACAACCTCGCGTCGCGCGCGCAGCGCTACAGCGCCGCGACCGGCAAGGCGATCGCGCCCGAGGCGATGATCACGCCGTCCCGCTTCCTCTTGCGCTTCGAGCCGCAGCGCTACACCGCCCAGATCGCCGGCGCCCACGCCCTCGTGGACATCGCCGGCCTGCTCCCGGGAGAGCGCGTCCAGGTGCCCTGCGTCTACGAGGACGCGGGGTGGCGCGTCGATGTGGCGCTGCCCCCGCTCCCGCCCGTGCAGAAGCGACCGGGCAGCGATCTCTGAACGCGCCCGGACCGATGGCGCACGGAATTTCCGGCCCACAAAAGCCCGGAGGCCGGCAGTGCCGGCCTCCATCGGCAGCGGCCGCAAGGCCGCTAACCATCAGGTAACGCCTTAGTTGGCGAGAAAGATCGCCTCGATCTCGGTCTTCACCTGCTCTTCCGTCTGACCTCGGGCGATCGCGATCTCCTTCACGATCAGCGTCCGGGCGGTGTCGAGCATGCGGCGCTCACCGAACGAGAGCTGCTTGTCCGTCTTCAAGCGATAGAGGTCGCGTAGCACCTCGGCGACATCGTAAATAGAACCCGTCTTGATCTTGTCCATGAAGCCGCGGTACCGACGGTTCCAGGTCTGGTTGTCGAACGCGATGGTACGCTCGCGGAGGATGTCGAAAATTTCCCGGATTTCCTGTTCAGAGATGACCTGGCGAAGGCCGACCGCGCTCGCGTTGCTGACTGGAACCATGATCTTTCGATCCGTGTCCAAGATGCGGAGAACATAGAATCGCTGACGGTTGCCAGCGATGTCCTTCTCCTCGATGTTGACCACCTCGGCCACGCCTTGGGCCGGGTAGACGGCTTTGTCGCCCACCTTGAACTGGATCTCCGAACGAGCCTGCATATCGTCTCCTTTGCCTTCCACCCCGCCGTCCTTTTAGTTTTTCGTCTGCCTCCCGAAATCCCTTCGAGGGGCGTACGCTGCACATGCGGTTGAACCTGGACCCGCAGAACCGACACACACCGTCGCGCATTCCGAGAAAAATTCCGAGAAAAGAGCCATGAGCCGCCGCTCGAGACCGCTGTGCGAGAAGCAGGAACGCGAGCACCCTCCATGACCCGCGAGAGGTCGGTGCTCTGGCGTGCACGGCGGAATCTTGACAAGCGGCGGTGGAAGCGGACGGTTGCGGGCGGAAGGGATTGAGGTTGGGGGAACGGCCCTCTTGAAAAAGGGCCGGTTTGCGCCAGGCGCGCGCACTCTAGTGAGCCGGCCGAGATAGGTCAACGAAAATCCCCGTGGGTGCGCCATCGTGGCGTGATCACTCTGGTTTTTCCTTGGGGTCGGGCGGGGTGACAGTGTATGCCGATGGATGCATCGGCGTGGGGGCGCGCCAGCTCACCCGCCTAGTTTAGGGCAGAGCGGGCCTCTCCGGGAGAGGTGGCGGACCTGACGTGGGTGAGATGACTCGAAAATGTGACGGACGCGACGGACCTCGGGCATTGCGTCCGTCCGGCCTTCAAACGAGCCGGGGTGCTCAGGCGGCGCTGAGGCGTTCGGCGAGCCCCCAGCGGACGCCGCGATCCGAAGCGACGAGATCGACAGGAGCTCCGGCGAGCCGCGAGGCCCACGCGAGGATCTCCTCGATGAGCACGCTGCCCGCCACGATGACGTCCGCGCGCGCTGGATCCAGCGCGCGCAGCTGCCTGCGCGCGGCGAGCGGCAGGGAAGCGAGGCGGGACGTGACGTCCACGATCTCTGCCCCGGATACCCGCGCGCCATGCACGCGGGCGCCGTCGTAGGGGGACACGTCGCGCACGAGCGCGGCGAGGGTCGTCACCGTGCCCGCGACGCCGACCAGGGTGGGCGCCGCGAGTTGGGGCACGGCTGGAAGCGTCGCCAGCGCCGCCCGGACGTCGGCGCGGACAGCCTCGAGGTCCGCGGCGGCCGGCGGATCCGTGCGCACGTGACGCTCGGTCAGGCGGACGCTCCCCACGTCGAGGCTCACCGCCTGCTCCACCGCGCCGTCGGCGCTGCCGACGATGATTTCCGTGCTGCCGCCGCCCACGTCGACCACGATCGTGGGACCGCGGGCCGGCAGGTCGAGCCCCGTCAGCGCGCCGGCGTACGTGAGCTCCGCCTCCTCCGGCCCGGAGATCACGCGCGGCGCGACGCCGATGAGCTCGCGGGCGCGGGCGATGAACGCCTCGCCGCCGGCGGCGTCGCGCATCGCGCTGGTGCCGACGGCGTCCACGCGCTCGACCCCCCGGGACCGGAGCTCCTCCCCGTAGCTGGCGAGGCAGGCGAGCGTGCGCTCCACGGCCTCGGGCGCGAGCGCGCGCGCCGCGTCGACCCCCTGGCCGAGCCGGGTGATGGTCGCGCGCTCGACGAGCGCGACGAGCTCACCCCCGCGGCGCTCGGCGACGAGCAGGAGGACCGAGTTCGTGCCGATGTCGATGGCCGCGACGCTCATGCCCCGAGCCTTACTGGGTGAGCGTCTTCAGGTCGAGCATCTCCTCGACGTTCGGCAGCACCACGAGCTCGCAGCGCCGGTTGGCCTGCTTGTTCTCCGGGGTGTCGTTGGGCTTCACCGGGTCGGTGTCACCGTAGCCGGAGGCGCTCCACCGCTCGGGCTTGAGGCCGCCGCCGGCCTTGTCCTCGGGCTGGAGCAGGAACGCCAGCACCTCGCGGGCGCGCATCACGCTGAGCCCCCAGTTGTCCTTGAAGCGGCCGCCGGCGAGCGGCGCGTTGTCCGTATGCCCGGCGACCTGGAAGGAGCGCGCCGACAGGCCGGAGTCGTTGCGGATGACCTCGGCCACCTTGAGCAGGATCTCCTGACCCTCCTTCTTGAGCGTCTCCCGTCCCGAGTCGAAGAGGACGTCGCCGGGCAGCTGGATGACCATCCGGTTGTTGCGGACGGTCACGCTGAGCCCGAGCTTGGTGAGGGCCTGGAGCTTGTCCCGCAGGACCTCGAAGCGCTTCTTGATGTCCTCGAGCTGCTGGGCACGGCGGCGGAAGTCCTCGAGCGCGCGCGCCTGCTGCTCGAGGTTCGCGTTCAGGTTGGAGATGTCCACGCCTGCTGCCTTGAGCTGGGACTTGAGCTGCTCGATTCGGGCCGCCGCCTCGTCGAGCTCGCTCTTGGCCTTCTTGTTCTGCGCCTGCTCGGCGCTCAGCTGGGTCTTCAGGCCCTCGATCTCGCGGATCTTCGCCTGCATCTCCTCCTCCGAGTAGCCGCACCCGAGCGCCCCCGAGCCCGCAAGGAGCGTTGCGCCAAGCAACAACCACGACGTCGAGCGACGAACCAACATACCTTTCCTCCTAGAGCAGCCTAGAGCAGCGCGGCGCTCGGCCATGAGGGGCGCCGCGCAGGCGGCGCGACCGTAGCGAGGCGAATGGCGCCGCACAAGGCTCTCTAGAGCCTGCGCAACGCTGGAGCTCCGTGCGACCATGAGCGCTCCGGCGCCGTTTGCGGCGCCGTGCAGGCGCGCGATCGCCAGGAAGGAGCGCAAAGGGCCAAGACAGACATTCTGCCAGCTGTCAACAAAAATCAGTCGTACGGTTCGGTCTGGTTGCTTTCACCACGGCCTGCTCCGACGTTTACCCTCGCAACGCTTGCGGACCAGTTTGCCTGGAACACACGGGATACATCAGTTTAGGGCCCGCAAGATTTTCCTTGACCATCACCATGCGTGGCAATATACGTCGTGCAACATCTGTTGCCTCGGTAAGGAAACTGTAGCGGAGAGGACGTTCTGCGATGTCCGCCGTGCCGTGCCGGGGCGAATGCAGGAGGATTTCCAATGGCTGCTAAGAAGACCGCGAAGAAGCCTGCGAAGAAGGTGACGAAGTCGGCCAAGAAGCCGGCCGCCGCGAAGGCCGGTAAGGTCGCGAAGAAGCCGGCGCGGAAGGCAGCGAAGAAGGCCGCCCCGAAGCGCGCCGCCGCCAAGAAGACCCCGAAGCGCGCCGCCGCCAAGAAGCCGGCCGCGAAGAAGGCCGCTCCGAAGCGCAAGGCGAAGGCCGCCGGCAAGCGGGCGGCTGCGCCGAAGAAGGCGGCCGCTCCTCGAGGACGCGCCGCCGCCAAGCGCGCGCCGGCCAAGGGCGCGAGCACCCGCGGCGCGCGCAAGAGCACGCCGGCTCCTGCTCCTGCGAGCACCGGCCCGTCCGACGAGTCGGAATAAGGCGACACGGGAGCGCCTCGGTTCTTCCAACAGAACGAGGCGCAGCGAGCCGACCCGCCGGTTGCGACCAGATAATCCGCCTTACAAGACCATCGGGGGGTGAGGACGCCGCGGATCCGGACGCGTGGGTCCAGGCCGGAGGCGCGCGCGGGTGGACGATGTCCCCGCGGCGGTGCCGTCGCCTGCGGCCGAGGTGGCCGGCATCGACGTGCGGCGCTCTGCGCCCGTTTACCGGGGTGCCTGAGCGGCGGGTGGGGCGCGTGCGCCCCGCTCAGCGACGGCGGACTGGGAGGGGGGCTTCCAGGATCTGCGAGTGGCGCTCGTGCCCCCGGCGCGCTCTGAGGATGCGGCGGCGCGGCCCGCGAGGGGCGCTCAGGTGCGCTCGCCGAGGTAGAGCCGGAGAGCGCGCGCGGCGCCCTTGCGATCGAACGGGACGCCAGCGAGGTCCTCGCGCTTCGAGATCTGCTCGAACAACTTCATCAGGAACTCGAAGAACGCCTCGCACTCGCGGATGGCGGCGTCGAGCCGCTGCGGATCGAGGAGGTCGCTCTCCTCGAGCGCCGTCATCGCGGAGACGAACGCGTCGACGTGGGGGTAGTCGCCCACCCGGAGCAGCGGGTAGCCCATCGCCCGGAAATACGAGAGAAACTCGCGCACGAACGCGAAGCTCGCGATGCCGGTCCATCGATCGGGCGCCGGGCCGGTGTGGCGCGCCTTGCTCGCGAACGCCCGCGCGATCTGGGCGAACATCCACACGTCGCGTCGGAGGCGATCGCTCGTCGCGCGCCGCGCAGCCTGATCGTCGAAGACGCGGCCCTCCTCGAGCTTCGCGCCGAGCGACCTGCCGAGGAACAGGATCGCGTTCTGCAGCGCGGGGCGGAGGCCGTGCGAGACGGCGCGGAGGCGGACCCGATACTCGGACTCGCTCACCAGCGCGTCGGCGGGCGGGAGGTCGTGCTCGAAGGCGCGGCGCATCTCGAGCCGCAGGTTCGCGGCGAGCCCGGTCAGCGCGGCCTTCGTGGAGAGGAGGCGGTGCCCCTCGGCGGCGAGCTCGTCGTGGCGCGCGACGATGTCGCTCGCGGGCACGCGCAGCAGATCGCGCTCGAAGCTGTCCGCGAGCAGCGCGCCCGCCCGGCGCCGGAGGTAGTTCGAGAGCGCGCGGGCGTCGCTGCGCAGGACCGCGAGCACGAGGTACCCGCGCCCCGCCACGCGGTGATCCGAGTGATCGAGCGCGATGGCGTCGAGCAGGCGGAGGTACCTGAGCATCCTGAACAGCGCGAGGAACGTGAGCGCCACGAGCCGGTGCGCCTGCTCGCCGGGCACGCGGTGGATGAGCTCGAGCACCTGCGTCGACGGGATGCGATCGAACTCCGGGCGAAACTCGAGCGCGTGGAGCGGGTTGAAGAACGTGCTCTGGGCGATCTCGCGCATCGCCGTCGCGAGGTGGGCGTAGAAGAGCCTGAAGCTGACCCTCGGCAGCCGGAGCAGCCCGCCCGCGACCTCGATGAGGTTCGTGAAGCCGTGCCGAAGCACGAAGAGGCTCGACTCCGGCGACTCCTGCGCCATCGTCGCGTGGAGGAGGCGCGTGCGCGCCGTGTCCTCCGGGAGCACCGTCTCCAGGTAGCGCTGGAAGACGAAGGCGCGATCGCGATCGCCGAGCATGGTGCGCGTCAGCTGGACCACGCGCGCCATGCCGTCGCGGGCGTGCTGGAGGTGCTCGCGGAAATCGTGGCTGACGATGGTCTGGCGCCGCCCGGCGCCCGGGTGGTTCCGCGGGTTCGCGAAGCAGGCGACGCCCTTCAGGAGGATCTCGAGCTCGAAGAGCGTCTCGTCCTTCTTGTCGGCCGCGAGGCGCGCGAACCACGCCTCGCGCGCTTGCTGCTGCTCCCGCCTCAGGCCGCGCGTGTCGCGGAGCAGCTCGGCGTAGGCGTTGCGGCCGGGGTGGCCCGAGCCGCGCAGGATCCCCGAAGCGTCGCTCGACACTGACGTGCTCCTCGCAGGCGGCGCGTTGCTAGTAGTTGCGTCGCTTGAAGTCGAAGGGGTAGGTCAGCACGGTCTCCTTGCCGCTCGGCGAGCGCGCCCAGGTGATCGACTTCGCGAGCTCCTCCATGCAGGACTCGACCTGCGGCGCCGTTACGTCGCTCTTGTCGCGCACGATGCTCGCCTCCTCGAACGTCCCGTCGGGCTTCAGCTTGAGCTGCCACGTGATCCTGCCCTGCGCGCCCGGGTGCTTGCGGGCGTAGAGATCGAAGCAGCAGCGGAAGCCGTCGCGCCTCGCCTTGATCGCGTCGACGAGCGGCTGCAGGCGATCGCTCGATCCGGCGTCGGCGGAGGTCGTCGCGTTGTTCATCACGACCCCGCCGTCCGGCGGATCGTTCGTGATCTCGGAGGCGATGACCTTGCAGTCCTCGACGGTCTCGGGGGCCTTCTTGCGGCTCGCAGGCCGGTCCGGCTGCGCGGGCGCGGCGGCGCCCGGGTCCGCGGCACCAGCGGCCGTGGCGCCCGGGTCCGCGACGCCAGGGGACGTCGGCTGCGAGCCAGGAGGGGGTGAAGCGCCGAGCGGCGCGCTGTCAGGCGGCGAAGGCGGCGGCGCGGCGCCGCTCGAGCAGGCCGCGAACAGGGCCGCGGCGAGGAGGACTCCGGTGAACACGGCGCTGGCGGTGGCGCAGGGACGCATGGCGCGCATACTAAACGGTTCGGCTGAGCGGAGGCGAGGCGCCTTGCGTTTTTCTCCCCTCGCGCCGGCAATCCGAGCTCTCCTCAGACGGCCGTCTTGAAGATCCCGCTGTGCCTCATCGCGGCCGCCGCCGTCGCCGCCCTCGCGCCGGCAGGCTGCGATCCCATCGCGGAGCCGCAGCTGTGCGGCCAGATCCCCCAGGGAGGGTGCCCGGTCGGCCGGGGGGGCACCTGCGACGATGCCGCGTGTCGTGCGCTCTACGACTGCCTCGAGGGGGCCTGGACGGAGGCCACGCGCTGCGATTCCGCCGGTGAGCCTGCCGGGGACAGGGATGCGGGCGCGGGTGGCGGCCCCGACGCGTGCGAGGTCGTGACGCTCGATCGCAGCGGCGAGGCCGCGGGCTGCTCGCCCGCCCTGCAGCAGCCGGACTGCCCGGCGGATGCCGCGGAGACCTGCGTGGATACCGCGTGCTGGACCGGCTGCATCGACTTCTTCCTCTGCACCGAGGAGGGGTGGAGAGCGATCGCCTACTGCGACGACCAAGGGCGAGTGACCGTGGCGCCGTGAACGATCGGCTCGTCGGCGCCTGCCTTCGGCGCCGAGGAGAGACCTACGGGGAGCCCGTCAGCCGGCCCTGAGGAAGGGGCTCCACTCGTCGAACGAATGCGGCAAGCCGATCAGGATCTGCATCGTCGCGGACCACCGCGGCGGCAGAGGCTGGCGGATGAGCCGCATGCTGGCCTCGTCCGGCGTGCGCCAGCCCTTGCGGAGGTTGCACGTGCGGCACGCGGTCACGAGGTTCTCCCAGGTGTCCTCGCCGCCGCGCGACCGGGGGAGCACGTGGTCGATGTTGAGATCACGGACGGGCGGGCGGCGGGCACAATATTGGCACTGGTGCGTGTCGCGGAGCATCACGTTCTTCCGCGTCAGCCGGATCGTCGGGCGCCGCATGCGGTCGTACCGGCGGAGGTGGAGGACGCGCGGCACGCGGAGCGAGCCGCCGACCACGGGGAGGCCGTCGTCCTTCTCGCGCACCGGCAAGCTCCGCCACGCCGAGAAATCGTGGAGATCGCCGACCTCGTCGACGGCGAGGGCGGCCCCGCCGAAGAGCAGCAGGAAAGCGCGACGCGCGGTCGTGATCTGCACAGGTTGGAAGAAGCGGTTCACCACGAGGACCGGGAGATCGAGCGGCTCGGTCCTACGCTCGCAGCGGAACCCCGAGAAACCGTCGCCGAGATCGAGCTCTTCGCGAGGAGAGCCCCCCGGGACTGTAGCTACCCCGTCCGGCACGCTGGGCAGTGTAGCAACGAAAGCTCCGGTGAACATCCGGCGCTGCACGGCGGCGTTTCTGCTGGATCTCTGCCATTGCCGTGCGGCGGATCCGGCGCGACGCCGCGCCCTGCGCCGTCAGGGCATCGCCTCGGACCCCCCGCGCCCGCCCTGTCGAAGCTCGGGCTGCGCGCCGGAGCCCGTACGTCACGGGCCGGGCGCGCCGCGCTCGACGCTCCGCGCGGAGCGCTTTCGATCGGGCGCCGTATTCGCTAAGACGCGTCCATGTCGAGGGACGGTCGTCTCCTGGGTCGAGCCGCCGTGGTGGGGAAGCAGGTCGGATGACGGAGCAGCGCGAAGGGGTGGGGCCCGAGCGGGCGACCGGCGCGGAGCCCCTTGCCGGCTCGCCCTGGGATGATCCGATCGAGAGCGCGCCGCTCGTGTTCCTCGATCTCGAGATGACGGGCCTCCGCCCCGAGAGCGATCGCGTGATCGAGGTCTGCGCCGAGCGGACGCGGGGGGATGCGTGCGAGGACGCGATCACGTCGCTCGTGCGGCCCGAGCCGGGCGTGTTCGGCAACGCGCACGTGCACGGCATCGATCCGCGGGAGCTCGCGGGCGCGCCCACGTTCGCCGAGCTCTGCGATCGCATCGACCAGGTCACGGCGGGCGCGGTGCTCGTCGCGCACGCGGCCGCATGGGACGTGGCGTTCCTCGAGGCCGAGTTTGCGCGGGCGGGCAGGGCGAGGCGCCTCCCGTACTACCTCGACACGCTCGTCCTCTCCCGCCGGGCCTTCGCCCTGCCGAGCCACAGCCTCGCCTCCCTCTGCAGGGAGCTCGGCGTGCACCGCGAGCGCGCTCACCGCGCCGAAGACGACGTCCATGCCCTGCGCGCCGTGTTCCGCAAGATCGTGGAGGTCCTCGCGCCGCGGACGCCGCGCGACCTGTGGCACGTCCGGATCGGCGAGCGCCACGCCCGCCCGGCGCTGGTGGCAGCGGCGGTGCGCGCGGCCGAGCATGCCGCCATCGTGCGCGTGAGGTACCGTCCGGCGCGCCGGGGGCCGGAGGAGCTCGTCGTGTGCGTAACGGGGGTGCGAACGGACCTCGACCCACCCCGGGTTCTCGGCTATCTGCTCCCGTCGCGCAGCCGTCGCGAGCTACGGGCCGATCGCATCCTGGCGATCGAGCCGATTTCGCCGGGAGAGCTCGGGCCGGACGGTGTGCCGCAAAGGGCCTGAGATCCACGTGCGAATCCACTCGAACCGAACCTCGCCGACGAGAAGCTCCCTCGCCGTCCGCCTCGGCGGCCTCCTGACCGCGACCTTCCTCGCCTCGTGCTCGAGCATGATCGGCCCGGAGTCCGCCCGCCCGCCGGCGGCCGAGAAATGGCTCGCCCGCGCTCGACAGGAGTTCCAGTCCGCGGACGTCGAGAACGCGCGCGATGCGGTCTCGAGGGCGCTGACGATCGTCCCGACCGACACCGAGGCCCGGCTGCTCGCGGGGCGCATCGCGCTGGCCCGGCTCGATTACGCCGAGGCGCTGCGCCTCCTCAAGGGCGTCGCCGGCTCCGAGGCCGCAGGGCTCCGCGGGCGCGCGCTCTGGTACAAGGGCGATCTCGACGCCGCCGCCGACGAGCTCGAGGCGATGCTCGACGATCCCGATGTCGTCGACGAGTGGGCGAAGTCGATCGCCAAGCTGGCGAGGCGCGGCGCGGGGCGCGCGCCGTTCACGGTCTCGGGCGCGCTCCTCGCGGCGATCGAGATGCAGCACGTCAGCCCCGCGGCCCCGTTCTTCGTCGTCCCGCTCGAGATCGACGGCGAGTCGGCGCTCGCGATGGTGTCGACCGGCACGGGCGAGGTGGTCCTCGACAGCAGCACGCGCAAGGAGCCGAGCTGGGTCTCCCTCCGCTTCGGCAAGAAGCTCGAGATCAACGACGTGCCCGCGCTCACGCAGGACCTGTCGGGCGTCTCGAAGCAGATCGGCGCGCCGGTCAAGGCGCTGCTCGGGGTGAACCTGCTCCGCCGCCTCAACGCGACCATCGACTACAGCGGCTGGCAGTTCGTCGTGCGCAGCTTCTCCCCGCCGGCGCCGCCCGACGCGACGCGCGTCGACGTCGCCTTCATCAAGGGCGGCGGCATGGTGCTGCGGAGCAGCCTCGGCCCCGACAAGTCGGTGCAGGGGCCGCTGCTCATCGACACGTCGATGACGTTCCCGATCGCGCTCGACAAGGAAGGCTGGAAGAAGGCCGGCTTCGAGGCCGATGGGTTGAAGGGGGTCGAGCAGGATCCAGAGCAGAAGCTGAAGCAGGGCGTCGTGCCGATGCTGCGGCTGGGCGCGCTGGAGATCCCCAAGGTCCCGGGCGTGTACGGGGCGCCGCTCCAGGCGGTCGAGAAGCAGCTCCAGCTCGATCTGGACGGCGTGATCGGGGCGGGGCTGCTCGCCTACTTCCGTGTCACCTTCGGCGACGGCGGTCGGCTCATGTGGATCGAGGACGACACCGCGGTGAACAAGGTGCTCCGGGGCAGCGCGCCGGCGCCCGTCAACGAAGGGCAGGCTCCCGCCGCGCCGCCAGCAGAGGGCGCCGGTCCAGCAGGCGCGCCCGGCTCACCTGCGCCCCAGGGGCCCGCACTCCAGCCGCCGCTGACCCCCCCCGCGGCCGCTCCGAAGTCGGCTCCGCCCGCGGCCGCTCCGAAGTCGGCGCCGCCCGCGGGCGCTCCCAAGCGGACGCCGGACCAGTGAGCGTGATGTCCAAGGATCTGTTGGCAGTTTACGCGGGGAGCTTCGATCCGATCACGTTCGGTCATCTCGACCTGATCCAGCGGGCGTCCAAGCTGTTCGGTGAGGTGATCATCGCCGTCGGCCGGCATCCGACGAAGCACCCGCTGTTCACGTACTCGGAGCGGCTGGAGCTGCTGCGCCAGACCACGAGCGAGGTGACGAACGCGCGGATCGACTCGTTCGAGGGGCTCCTCATCCAGTACTGCCAGCGCGTCGGCGCGCGGGTGATCGTCCGCGGCCTGCGCGCGGCGACCGACTTCGAGTACGAGCTGCAGATCGCCCACGCGAACGCGGACATGCTCCCCGGCGTCGATACCGTCTTCTTGCCGACGCGCACCCACTACGGCTTCGTCTCCGCGTCGCTCGTGCGCGAGATCGCGAGCCACGGCGGCGATGTCAGCCACTACGCGCCCGCCGCCGTCTGCGACGCGCTCCGGGCGAAGTTCGGCGCCGCGAAACCCTGAGCGCCCGCGCGCTCAGTAGGTGCCGAACGGGGTCGGCATTAGCAGCAGCACGAACAGGAGCAGCGTCACCACCGCGATCACCTTGCGCGCCGGCGACAGCTCGCCGGCCTCCGTGGGAGGGTGCTCCCGCCCACCCACGTGCAACATCAGGTGGACCAGGCCGAACCACGTGAGCCACGGCATCCCGTTCGCGACCGCGGAGATGAGCGCGTCGGACAGCCCCTCCGCGATGAAGTGCCGCGTGAAATAGGCGACGTTGCCTACGAAGAGCGCGAGCATCAGCCAGTGCGCGGCGCGGCTGTAGCGGTCCTGATCTTTGCCGAACAACGCGTACGCGACGTGCCCTCCGTCGAGCTGGCCGACGGGAAAGAGGTTGAACGCCGTGATGAGCAGCCCGGCCCACCCCGCCATCGCCGTGGGGCCGAGGAAGACGTCATGGGTCTCGGGGATCGGGCCGACCGCGAGCCGCCTCAGCAGGAGATACAGGAGGCTGCGCCCCTCCTGCAGCGCAGGTCCGGAGCTCGCGTGCACGTCCGAGTGCATGAGGCCCACGAAGAGGACGGGGAGCGCCACCGCGAGGCCGGCCAGCGGGCCGGAGGCGCCGATGTCGAGCAGCGCGTTCCGCGACTTGATCCTGCCCTTCATCGAGATCACCGCGCCCATCGTGCCGAGCGGGCTGACCACAGGGAGCGGGATGAAGTAGGGGAGCGACGCCTCCACTCCATGCGCGCGCGCCGCGAAGTAGTGCCCGAACTCGTGCGCCAGCAGGATCGACAGGAACGGCACTGCGAACGGCCACGTCTGCGGCAGCGCCTTCACGAACGAGAGCGCGCTGTCGTCGTCCGGCGTGATCGGGGTCCAGAGGGTGCCGGCGACGAACACCGAGACGACCGTCAGGCAGAAGAGCGCGAGGTTCTTCTGCCATCGCAGCGGGGGCGGGTGCGAAGCGGCTGCTGCGCTCGGCTCTGCGGAGCTCGTCGCCGCAGGCGCCAGCTCGGCGTCGAGGTCGAGCGTGCTCGGGGTGGAGGATCGACGGTCGTCGGTCATGCGGCGCCTAGCGTGGCCGCCTCCTCGTCGCGGCTCAAGCGATCCACGCGCGCCTGCGTTCAGGGCGGGCAGCGAGCCGCGCTCTGGAAGCGCACGCCGCGCTGCTGGGCGGCGCGCGACCCTGCGGTGGCGGTGTGCTGCTCGTCTGGCCCCGGGACCCTCGACCACGTCCGCTGCAGGCTCGACAAGGTCTGCGCGCACACCGATGACTTTGCGCGTCATCTCGCTGCGCCACGGTTCTCCTGTGGCGTTGGCCCGGTCGGTGGAAACGGTCGCGGCCGGAGCGCTGCGCTGCAGCGGGGCGCGCGATGTGGCCGATGGTACGGGCGCGAACTTCTCCTGGCTGCGCGCAGCTGGCCAGCGCGCTCTTCTGCGCCGCCGTCGCGTCCGTGTGCCCTCCGTGCCCTTCGGCAGGCGCGACTGCGCTACGATCGATCCCATGCCTCCCGCTCGCGTCGCCGCTGAAGCGCTCGTGGGCAAGCTCCTCTGCGACAAGTACCGCGTCGTGCAGCTGCTCGGCAGCGGCGGGGTCGGGCACGTCTACCTCGCGGATCGCGTTGGCAGGCCGCGTGAGGCCGCGACGCCGCGCGTCGCGGTCAAGGTCCTCCGGGCAGAGCTTCGCGACGATCCGCTGCTCGTCGCGCGGTTCGAGCGAGAGGCCGGCGCGGCGTCACGCGTTCGTCATCCCAACGTCCTCTGCGTCGAAGCGCTCGAGCGCGCCGGCGACGCGCCGTGCTTCGCGATGGAGCTGCTCGTCGGGCTCGATCTCGCCGACACGCTGACGTTCACCCGAGCGCTCGTCCCGTCTCGCGCGGTCCGGATCGCCGCCGACCTCGCCTCGGGCGTCGACGCCGCCCACCGCGCCGGGGTGATCCACCGCGACGTGAAGCCGGAGAACGTGTTCCTCGTGCACGCGGCCGACGGGCGCGAGATCGTCAAGCTGCTCGACTTCGGCTTCTCGTTCATCCAGGGCCAAGGCGCCGAAGGCGCGCTGCTCCCCCGGGTCGTGGGGACGCCGGAGTACATGGCGCCCGAGCAGGCGCAGGGCGCGCCGGCGGCGTCCGCCGCCGACGTCTACTCCCTGGGCATCGTGCTCTACGAGATGCTCGCGGGCCGTGTCCCCTTTCAAGGCCCGTACCCGGCCATCGCAGAGAAGCACGGGCGCGAGCCGCCGCCGCCGCTGCACCGGGTACACCCGGGGCTGCTCATCTCGCGCGAGCTCGACGCCGTCGTGCGCAAGGCGCTCGTGAAGGACCCCCGCGGCCGGTTCGCCTCGATGGCGGAGCTGCGGCAGGCGCTGCTCGCGACGCCCGAGGCCCGCGCCGGGACGTCGTCCGCCGTTCCGCCCGACGCCGGCGCGCCGCTGCCCCCCGGCGTCGGGCACTGGGGCACCAAACCGTGAAGCCCGCTCGCTCCGGAGGCTTCCGTCGGCCCCCCTGCGCCTCGGCTTTGCTCTCACGGCGAAGCCCTGCTAGACGGCCGTTACCATCTCTTGTTCCGGGCGACAGCCGGATCCGCTCGTCAGGCCGACACTGGCCGCGGCGAGCGAGCCGGCGTGGTTCGGAGGTCCGCGGGCGCGGGCCTCGTCTGCGCGGGTCGGTTCTCCAGCGAGTACTGGAATCCCAGAATCGCGCGCCAGTCGTCCTCCACTCCCTCCAGGCTTTGCCTGGCGCTTTTTCGGTTGCTGACTATGGGTCGCGCGACCCCATCACCTGATAACGGCACAGCGGCGTTTCACGACGCCGAACTCCCGATGTACGAGAGCCGCAGCGCCTTCGGGCCACGCGCTGGGCCCGAGGGCGAGCTCATGCCGACGGACACAGGCGCCCTCGACGAAGATCCGTTCCGCGTCGAGCTCGTCGACGAAGACATCCCCACCCCGCGGCGCTACCAGGTCGTCTTCGACGAGGCGCGGATCGATCCGGACGTCCAGAAAGTCGTGCGACGCCTCGTACGCCACGGCTTTCAGGCCTACCTGGTAGGCGGATGTGTGCGGGATCTGCTGCTGGATCGGCGCCCGAAGGATTTCGACGTCGCCACCAGCGCGCGGCCGGAGGAGGTCCGCGAGCTGTTCCGCAACTCGCGCATCATCGGCCGGCGGTTTCGCCTGGTGCACGTCCTCTTCCAGGGCGGCAAGGTCATCGAGGTGGCGACCTTCCGCCGCAACCCGAAGGAGGACTCCGACGACGGGAGCGAGCTGCTCATCCGCAGCGACAACGCGTTCGGCGTCGCGCACGAGGACGCGCTCCGCCGCGACTTCCGGATCAACGCGCTCTTCTACGACGTGGAGGCGCGGCAGATCCTCGACTGGGTCGGCGGCATGGAGGACGTGCGCCGCCAGGTGGTCCACACGATCGGCGATCCGGAGACGCGCTTCCGCGAGGATCCGATCCGCATCCTGCGCGCGCTCAAGTTCGCCGGTCGGCTGGGCTTCGCGATCACCCCCGACGTCTACGATGCGGTCGTCTACTGCCGGGAGGCGCTCGCGCTCGCGGCGCGCCCGCGCCTCTCGGAGGAGATCCTGCGCCTGCTGCGCGGCGGCCAGGCGCGCCGCACCATCTACCTCGCGTGGGAGACCGGGGTGCTCGACGTCCTCCTGCCGGAGGTCTCGGCGCTGCTCTACGACGATCGCGGCGATGACGGCCCCGGCCAGCGCCTCTGGCGCGTGCTCGACTACGTCGACCGGCGCACCGCGGCGGATCGCCCGCTCGACGACACGGTCCTCTGGACGCTCTTGCTCCTCGAGCCGATGAAGGAGGCCTGCGACGGCGTCCGCGACCGCGCGGCGGCGGTCGCCGATTTCCTCGAGCCTCTCATCGACCGGCTGGCCATCTCCCGCCGCTACGCCGACGGCATGCGGCGCATCGTCGCCGTCCTGCCGAGGCTCGCGGGGGGTCGCGCTGGCCGCTTCGCGCGGACGGACATCTTCCAGCCCGCCCTCGACGTGCTCGCCGCCGAGCTCACCGCGCGCGGAGAGTCGACCGAAGCGATCGACCGGCTGCGCTCCGCCCCGCACCCGCGGCGCCAGCACGCCGACGCCGCGCAGTTCCGGCGCTGACCGGTGATCGACGTGGGCGACGTGGGCGACGTGGGCGACCTGGGCGCCGCCGGCGCGATCGAAGATGGCCGCCGGGCAGGTCGCTGACTGCAACCGACCAGCCGCCGTGGAACATCACCGGGGTTTCTGGTTTCATAAGAGACCCCTGATGTCCTCTCCGGTCGCGCGCCTGCGCCCTGCTGCTTCGCCGGCTGTCCCCGTGTCCAGGCGCCGGTTCGGCGGCTCGGCGCGCAGCCTGCTCGTGTTCGCGCTCGCCTGCGCCGTGTCGCGGCTCGCCGATGCGCAGGCGTCGCTCCTGCACGAGTTCATCGCGCCGGATCCCGCGGAGGACGTGTCGCTCGCCACGACGACGCTCGACGGCGGGCTCCCCGCGGCGATCCAGACGCCTAGCGGCCTGGCCACGGCGCCCGACCCGCAGCGCCCGCCGTCGAACCAGCAGCAGGTCTACAGCAACGTCGGATCCGACGCCGGCCCCGACGCGTCCTACGAGCCGGATCGCGACACCCGCCGGCCGAACGTCGAGCGCTACGACGATCCGTTCTCCCCCGCGACCGCGCCGTTCAAGCGGCTGCAAGCGTACGACGCCGTGAGGGCGGACTACTCGCTCGTCGTCCGAGATCGGATCTTGAAGACCGTCAAGGCGGACAGCGCCGTCTCGGCGGGCGACGAGGCGTTCTACGGGGACATCGCGGTCGATCTCGTGCCCAACGAGCCGGTCCGGATCCCGACGGTCGGGCCGGACACGCGGCTCGTGCGGATGCACGTGAACCCCGATACCCCGGTCGTCGTCCTGCGTGACGGCGCCGACAACTGGTTCGTGCGCGGCACGAAGAGCGCGCGCGTCCGGCTCATCGTGCAGCTCGCCATCCCCCGCGCGACCTTCGGCAGCGACTTCGCCGACGTCGGCTGGAGCAAGCTCGAGCCCTTCCGCGGGCCGCAGGAGGCCTCCCACGAGGCGGCGTTCAAGCAGGTCGCCCAGGCGATCGGCATCTCGTCCGCGATGCGGCCGCGCGACGTCGTTCAGAAGATGGTCGAGTACTTCCGGTCGTTCGCCCCGTCGGACGACCCGCCCAAGGGGAACGGCGACATCTACCTGGATCTCGCGCTCTCGCGGAAAGGCGTCTGCCGCCACCGCGCCTTCGCGTTCCTCGTCACGGCCTTGCACATCGGGATCCCCGCGCGGATGGTCGTCAACGAGGCGCACGCCTGGGTGGAGGTCTTCGATGGCTCGCTCTGGCACCGCATCGACCTCGGGGGGGCCGCCCTCAACATGGACCAGGAGGTCGATCCGAGCCGCCCGCCGCATGTGCCGCCGCCGGATCCCTACAGCTGGCCGGAGCAGCGCGACTCGGGCCAGGATCTCGCCGACCGCACGCGCGCCGAGCAGGCGCAGCCGGGGCCTGCTGGCCCAGGGGCCGGGAGCAGCGGCGCCGCCGTGCCGCCGCCCCCTGCGCCCACGCCCACGAGCGATGCGGCCGGGCGCGCGGCGGAGAGCACCGACGTCGTCGTGACCGCGCTGGACAAGGACATCCGCCGCGGCTTTCCCCTCCACCTCCAGGGACAGGTCAGCAGCGCCGGGGCGCCGTGCGGGCACGTCCGCGTCGACGTGATCCTGACGGGGACCGCGGCGCCGCAGGGCGTGACGGTCGGCTCGCTGTCGACCGACGACCGCGGCCGGTACGACGGGGCCGTCGTGATCCCCGGCGATTTCGCGCTGGGCGAGTACGATCTCGCGGTCGCGACGCCGGGCGACGTCCGCTGCAAGGCCGGCCGCACGGAAGCTGCCGCCCCGTGAGCGACGCGCCGGCATGCGCCCTCTCGCCCCCGCGCGTCGCGGTGGGCGCCGTCGTCATCGATCGCCGGCCGGATGCGCCTGACGCGCCGCGCGTGCTCGTCGTCAAGCGCGCTCGTCCTCCCCTCGAGGGCTCCTGGTCGCTTCCGGGTGGGCGCGTGGAGCCCGGAGAGCGGCTCGCGGACGCCGTTGCCCGCGAGATCCGCGAAGAGACGGGCCTCGACGTCCGCGTCGGCCCCCTCGTGGAGGTCGTGGAGATCGTGGCGACTCCCTATCACTATGTGATCCTCGATTATCTGTGCGAGTCGATCGGAGGCGCCCTCTCTCCAGGAGACGACGCCTCCGAGGTGGCCCTCGTGCCCGTCCCCGAGCTGCCGGCCTATGGCCTCACCGACGTCGCGCTCCGCGTGATCCATAAAGCCCTGGCGATGGCGGCCGCCGGCTGAAAGAGCGCGATCCGGGGAGCGCCCGACTTGGCGCGGCCGGGGCCTAGGTGGGATGTCGCAGAAAGGGCGACTCTCCATGTCGAACTTCCATTGTTGGACAGCGATAGCGTTATTTTGCTGCCCTGCCGCTCACGACAATCGCCTGTGGCAGCGCTAGGTTTGATGTGGGTGCAGGGGTGAGCGCTGGTTCGACGATCATGAGGGGATTGGCGGTCGTCGTGGTGGCGACCGTGGTCTCTTCTCCTCTCTGCTTTGCGCTACCCTGCAACGACGGCGCTGGCCTGTTCGCGCTGCCCGCGCCGCGCGTCGCGCGCGTCTCGCGCGCCGCCGCGCCTCTCGGTGTACCCGAGGGGTCGGGCTGGCTCCCGGCGCGGGTCGCGCGCGCCCTCTCAAGGACCGTCGAACGGGTGGCGCGTTCGGGCGTTGCCCCGATGTTCCTTGGTCTGCACGGGTTCGGTGTGACCGTGTCCGGCGAAATGTGATGAACGCGGTTACCGCGGCTGCAACATGCGTTTCGCTGCTCTGCTGAGCGATCGCGGCGAGCGCTGGTCGCGCCCGTCGGCTCGAATTCGCGCTGTGTGGTGACCGCTGAGTCTGGATTGCGGCGCTTCTGGAGACATCGTAGACCGGGGAGTCTATGAGCTCGACGCGGAGAGCGAGGAAGGAGGAGCAGAAGGAGGAGCGGCGGCGGTTCATCATCGACGCAGCCTGGCAGCTGTTCCAGGAGACCCCCTATTCCGAGGTCACCATGGCTCAGGTCGCCGAGCGCACCAGGCTCGCCAAGGGCACGCTCTACCTCTACTTCACCACGAAAGAGGAGCTCTTTCTCGCGGTCGTCGATCAAGAGCTCGCGAAGTGGTTCCACGATGTGGATATCCATCTGACGCATTTCTGCGCCTCCCGCGGCGACGCGAGCGCGGCGCGCCCCCGGCCCTCACGGGCCCGCCGCGGCGCGTCTGGCGCGTCTGCCGAGGACGCCTCGGCGAGCGTCGCCTCGATCCTGTCGACGACCCTCGCCGCGCGCGACGCGATGACACGCTTGCTCGGCATCCTCCACAGCGTGCTCGAGCAGAACGTCAGCTACGAGGCCGCGCTCCGCTTCAAGCTCTCTCTCCTGGGTCACGTCGAGCGCACCGGGGTGCTGCTCGAGCGGTGCCTGCCGTCGCTCGCTCCCGGCCACGGCGGCCCGACCCTCATCCGGATGTACGCCCTGCTCATCGGGATGCGCCAGGTCTGCGATCCCAGCGACGTGATCCGCGATATCCGCAGCCGCCCCGATATGGGCCTCTTCCGGATCAACTTCGGCGAGGAGATCCGCGCATCGTTCGCGCTCCTCCTGAGCGGCGCGAGCGCGCCGCCGCTCGCGTCCGGGCGGCTCGGCGCCCCGGCCCTCCGCGGGCTGAGCTCAGCGGAGCGGCGCCGCCCGGAGGGGTGAGGGGCGCGCGTTCACCACGGATCCCGCGCCGACATGGGCGGCAGGTGATCGGCGAACGGCTGGTTGAGGATGCGGGCGATGACGGACTTCCACGTGGTCATGTCGTTCTCGAAGTCCTCATGCCGCCGCGCCTCGGAGCCGTGAGGAGGCAACCTCGTGTTGGGCCCCTTGATCCACTCCGCCGTCGGAAACACGACGGGCCGGTCGTCCTTGGTCTCCGTGAGCAGCGAAAGGACGTCGGCGTTCTCGGGATCGAGGAGCCCCGCCTCCATGCCGAGCAGCGGGACGCCGCTCGTGCCGGGCACCCGCGGGCGCCGCTCGAGGGCGTTCGACACCAGGTAGAGGAGCGACCTGCCGTACACCTCGCAGTGGTCCTGGAGCTCCGCTTCGTCCGTGAGTGTGAACAGGGCGAACCGGCGCACCATGCCGCTCTTGATAGGCGGCATGTACGTGTCGCGGAACGCGTCGATGGCGCTCGCCGGCGCGAGCAGGGAGAGCGATTCGATGGGGAGCCCGAGCCCGAGCTGACCTCGCATCGGGCCGCCCTCGATCTTCTTGCCCTTCTCCGAGGTGACCAGCTGGACGAGCGGTGCGAGCAGGAACGTGCCGCTCGAATGGGCGACCAGGTGGAGCTCGATCTTCGGATCGCCGTCCATCAGCGACGCGAGGCGGCCGATCATCTCGCGGACGCCGCCGTGGTCGGCGTCCATCGTCGCGTCGCCCGCGGCCAGCTTCATGCGGTCCCACTCGGCCTTGCCGCCCATGCGGCGGACGAGCGGCTCGAGGGCGTCGTCGCGCCGATCGATCATGAACCCGAACGCCCTGGGATCGTAGCCGTCGTGGCGGCGCCCCTCCGTGGCGCGATGGAGGATCTCGAGGAGGCGCGGGTAATGGTCGGTCTCCCAGAGGAGCTCGATCGGGTAGATCTCGTGCCCGAGCAGCTTCGGCCGGAGGCGCGACATCCGGTTGATCGCGTCGATCTGCCGGCGCAGCCCGCCGCTCGCGATCAGGACGAGCCGGCGGCGCTTCCACGTCGCGGTCGCGCTCAGGAAATCCTCTTCCATGATGATACGGACGTCCTCCGACGACGTGCCGTAGGCTCCGCGCTGCTGGAGCTGGCCGTGCATGTCGACGCTGATGAGGTGCGGCCGCAGGCTGGCGAACGTCCGGCTGGTGGACGTGAGCGGGCGGAGCGAGCGCGCCTGGTTCAGGCGGATCGGGACGCCGAGCCGCCCGACCCACGCGTCGAAGCCGTATTGAAGCCAGTCGTCGTAACAGAGTCGACCGAAGCCGCCCTTGCCCCAGCCGACACCCCACGAGTTCTGCAGCCAGAAGCCCTCCGCGTCATACCCGATGATCGCGAACGCGTGACCTCCCCAGGGGGCGATGAAGGGGTTCGTCTTGTCGACCGTCGGGATGATGCCGTTCCTCTGGGTCCCATAATACCAGCCGTTGAACGGGATCAGCGCCGAGGCCGCGATGATCCCGACCTCCGCGAGGGCGCTGTGCATCGCCGGGAGGTCCCTGTGGTTCACCCGTTGATACAGGCCGAGCGGCCGGAGCATCCCGTCCACTGCGCGCTCCGGCGTGAGCGTGCCGTGGAGATCGTTCGCGTCCCACGGCCAGTGCTCATAGGAGCAGATACCGTGTTTGTGCCAGCCCTTCATGGCGCCCCTCAGGCTGGATCCCCTCGCGTCGTCCTCGCCGGGGTACTCGTCGTAGCGGCGCGCCATCGTGTACACCATGTTCTGGCTGACGAGGCTGCGATCCGGCGAGACCCGGCGCCCGCGCAGCAGGTAGTGCGCCACGGTGGCGACCGTGAAGCCGGTGCAGCCGTTGTTCTTGCCCTGGTCGAGCACCGGCACGCCGTACTCCACGAAGCGCTCCGGGGGCATGATCGGAGGCACTTCCACCATCGTGGGGCGATAGAGGGTGTCGCGAAAATCGAGGACGTCAGCGCGCGCGTCGGTCGTGATGTCCGCGTGACGCCCAGCGAAACGCTCGGAATCGATCATGGTTTCTGATCTCGTGAAGTCGCTGAGTGTCGCACGGGCGGCGCGCGGGGCAAAGTCGGCGGCGCCCGCCCCCTCGGACGAGGCTGCTCGTGCTAGCGTCGCCCGAGCCGGCGCCGCCTGCGCCGTCCGGAGGTGGGATGAGCGAAGACTGCCGCGCAAGGGGAGGCGAGGGCGCGCGAGGCGCCATTGAGGCGGCGCTCGAGGCCGAGGTGCTGCGGCGGCTCGCGTCGTTCCGGGCTCGGCTGGGGAGCGAGCTCGGCGCGCTGTTCGATGAGCTCGCCGCGCGCCTCAGGCTGTTCGAGGGGGAGCCAGGCGAGGGCTACTTCTCGCACCCGACGGCGCTCCCCGTGCTCGAGCTGCCGCTCTGGGTCGCGACGCGTCCCGGCGGGCCAGCGCTTGCGCTGGACGCTGGATCGCCGGCGCTTCCGCCGCTCGCCGTCGACCTCGCCGAGGCGGCAGCGGTCGGGTACCTGCACGTCCGGATCGAGGATGATCTGCTGGACGAAGGGGTCGGTGAGCCTGGAGCGACGGTGCTCCTGTCCGGGGCGTTGTTCGCTCGCCATCAGGCGTTGCTCGCCCGCTCGCTGCCCGGCGGGAGCGCGTTCTGGGGCCTCTTCGAAGAGGTCTGGCTCGGGTATGGCGAGGCGATGCTCCTCGAGCGACGGCTCCACCGCGGCGCAGGCCCGCGGGACGGCGCCGCGTTCCGGCGGGTGCTCGCCCGCTCGCGCCCGCTCGTGCTCCCGGCGGCGGCGGCCCTGTTCGCGCTGTCGCAGGCCGAGCACCTGGCTGCCCTCGAGGAGTTCGTTTCCGCCCTTGTCGCAGCGCATCAGCTGTTCGCGGACCTGCTGCACGCAGAGAAGGATCGTGCGTTCGGCAACACAACGTATGTGCTCTCCCGGCTCTGGGCGCTTGCTGAGGCGGATGCGGCGTCGCCGAGCGGGGCCGACGTCTCCGCCAGGGGGCCTTCTAGCGCTCAGGAGATGCGCAGCGCGGCGGCCCTGCGCGCGCGGCTGTTTGCGCGCGGCGGCTTCGACGCCATCCTGGAGGAGGCGCGTTGTGAGCTGGCTCGCGCCGAGGTCGCCGCGGGGGCCCTCGGGCTACCGGAGGCTGCGCGGTTCTGCAGGGAGCGCGAGCAGTACATGGTCGCGATCCAGCGGCGGGTATTCCTCGCGTTCTTCGGCGCGCTCGCCGGCGAGCCCGCCGTCGCGCCGCGGTGAACCGGTGTGTCGTGCGCGGACGCGACACCCCGCGAGGACGCGAGCACGCGCGGACGCACCTGCTTGTACTTGCTCGCCGTTTGGAGGTCTCCTAGCCTCCGAGCGAGAAAGCGAGGAGTCGTGACGTCGAAGAAATCAGAGGCAGAGCTCATCGGTCGTGCCGTCGTGGATTCGAGCTTCCGCCAGCAGCTCCTTGCCGATCCCGAGCGCACCATCCAGGCGGAGGGGTACGACGTCGGCGCGGAGACGCTCCAGCGCATCCGGGATGCCGCGACCTCGACGCCCGAAGCGGTCGATGCGGCCATCTCGGCCGCGGCGCGTGAGGGCGGAGTCGGTATGTGACGCTGTCCCCGGCTGGAGGGGTGACCGCCGCCTGGCCATGGATCGACCCGGGTGACCGGGCTGTGTGCGGGCGCGCCTGGTCGGCGCATCTGTCATCCGAGGGGGCGCTCCAGCGCGGTGAAGCGGCGTGGGGAGCGCCCGCGCTCGAGCGCAGCGTGGGCACACCGCCCGGGTGCAGCGTCCCGTGGGCCAGCTGGGCGCTGCGGCTCTGCGGGCGGGTGTCCGCGCGCGACGCAGCCGCGGACGCCGCCGTGGCGGTCGCCGCGGTGGCCGCCGGGGGCATCGAAGGCGCTCCTGACGCGCTCGCGCGGGGCGCGATCGCCGCGCGTCTCCTCGCGCAGCACGCGGACGACGCGCGCGCGCACGGGTGGCTCCTGGGCCTGGCCGACCTGGCGGAGGCTTCGTGGCGCGAGAACCCGGTGATCGAGATCGACGGCTCCGGCGCCATGGCGGCGCCCACCGCCGCCGGCGCGCGCGAGGCCGTGGCCCTCTGGACGGCGCCCGCGCTCCTCGCAGGCGACGATCTCGCGCCCGCCCGTCGCTTCGGAGAGGCCGTGGCCGAGCCGATCTGGCTCCTGGATGGGCTCGTGCGCCTCTGGATCGATCCGATCGCGCCTGACCTCGCAGCGCCGACGCTCACGCCGCTCTTCGCGCTCTGGCTGCGCGGCGCGGGGCTCGCTCCTCCGCTGCTCCGCGCGCTCTCGGGCGAGCGCGCGTCCCGCGTGCGCCGCGGCGAGATCCACAGCCTGCTCGCGACCCGCCCGTACCGCGCCGCGCTCGCCGCGCGCATGCAGGAGACGCTCGCGTCCGCCCGTGAGGTCGTGGCCACCTCTCCTCGAACGAGCCCGAGCGCGCGCGGCCTCGCCGAGGCGCAGCGCGAATTCCTCGAGGCGCTCGGCGAGCGCCTCCGCTTCTTCGAGGGGCTGATGTCTTTCCGCGATCTCCTCGGTCCCGGCGCGGCGCTCGGGCCGCCGCGCGCGCAGGGCGAGCCGGCGCCGCCCGACGAGGCACGCGCGGATCTGCAGGCGGCGGCCGCGTTCCTCCTGGACGCCGCGCCGTGGCGCGAGTCCTGGGAAGTGCAGCGCTTCGGCGTGCTCGGGTCGAGCGAGCAGCCGGTCGGGCATTGGTTCGTCCGGGCGACGATCCTGAGAGCGCTGATCGAGATCGGGGAGGTCGGGCGCGACGTCCGCGCCGACGCCGCGGCGTTGCTCGATGAGATCCCGGCGGGAGAGCTCCGCTACTTCGGCGCGTTCCGTGACGTCCCGCCGGACGGCGACCTCCTCGGCGTCGTGCTCGAGCTGGTCGCCGAGACGGGCGCCGCGAAGGAGCGGGCAGAGTCGTGGATCGAGGTCATGCTGGCCAACGTGGGTGAGGACGGCGTCGTTCCAACCTGGTTCTACCGCGGGCCCGCCGGGCCGACCACGCCGGGCGTGGCGTGGGCCGGCGACGACTGCGCGACGGTCCGGCTGAACCTGCTCGTGGGCCTGCTCTCGTTCGACGCGGAGCGGTTCGCGCGGCTCATCGACGCGAACGCGCGGCGCGTGCTCGACGCCGCCTCGGAAGGCGGCTTCGAGGGCGCTTGCTTCTACGACGCCTCGTACACGGACCTCGCGTTCCTCCGCTTCGCGCGGCTTTACCGGGGGAGGGCGGGGCACGCGCGGTGGGCCGACGAGGTCGCGGCGGTCGAGGCCGCGACGCTGTCGCGGATGCTCCGATCGCAGCGGCTCGACGGCGGCTTCGGGACGCCGCTCCGCACGGCCGCGTGCACCGAGGGGGCCGCGATGAGGGAGCGGCCCGATCCGCTGCTCCTTGAGCGAGGGATGCGTTACCTCGGCGAGCGCCAGCTCGTGGACGGCTCCTGGCCAGCGGAGCCGCTCTACCGGGTGCCCATGAAGCGCGGTCGCGAGGGCCACCACCAGGGCAGAGCGCTGACGACGGCGCTCTGCGCGCGTGGGCTCGCCGCGGCGCGGTCTCGGCTGCGGCGCGCAGGGGGACGGCGCACATGAGCATCGAGAAGTCGCCCGAGATCGCGCGCATCATGGAGGCGCAGGAGATGCGCGGCGAGCAGATCGTGAACCACATCCGGTTCGCGTTCGCGCTGCTCAGCGCCGCCACGCTCATGCACGTGTGGACGATCAACACGCCGGCCGCCAACCAGATCTTCGCGATCCTGACCGGCGGGTACCTCGCCTACTCGCTCGTGCTCTACGCGTTCTTCCGACTGCGCCCCGGCGTCTACGCGGGCTGGCTCAAGTACGTGAGCATCTTCGTCGACCTCGCGCTCCTGACGCTCACGGCCCTGGGGAACGCGAGGAATCACTCCGGGATCATCGAGTACTTCACGAGCTACCTCGCGACCGTCTACGTGCTCTGGAACCTGATGTCGGGCTTCCGCTACAGCCTCGCGGCGTGCCTGTACTCGGCGGGGCTGTCGGCCCTCTTCAACTCCGTCGTGCTCGCCGTCACGGTCGGCTCCGGCGCGATCCCGATCAGCCCGGTGTCCGTCTACGGAGAGAACGCCATCAACATCGCGGACCAGTGCCAGCAGATCCTCTTCATCGCGCTCCCCGGCGTCGTCGCCGGCATCATCGCGCGGATGTCGCGCAACCTGGTCGTGCGGGCCGAGGTGGAGTCCATGGCCCGCCTCCGGCTCGAGCGCGAGAAGCAGGAGCTCGGCCGGTACCTGTCGAAGGATCTCGTCGACTTTGTCCTGTCCGATCCGAGGCGGCTCAAGCTGGGAGGCACGCGGCGGCACGTCTCGGTGATGTTCACCGACATCCGCAACTTCACCCCGCTCACCGAGTCGGTCGAGCCGGAGGCCGTGGTCTCGTTCCTGAACGAGTACTTCACGGAGATGGTCGAGATCGTGTTCCGCTACGGGGGCACCCTCGACAAGTACATCGGCGACGGGCTGATGGCGGTGTTCGGCGCGCCGCTCTCCGTCGAGGACGCGCCGAAGCGCGCCGTGATCGCGGCGATCGAGATGGTGCAGGCGCTCGAGCGCATGAACCAGCGGAAGCTCCTCGGCTGCGGCGAGATCCAGATGGGCGTCGGGATCGCGACTGGCACTGTCATCTCCGGCAACATCGGCTCGCTCCAGCGCATGGAGTACACCTGCATCGGAGATACGGTAAACACGGCCGCGCGCCTCGAGCAGTTCAACAAGGAGCTCGGCTCCAAGATCATCATCTGCCAGACGACGTACGCGACCCTTGACGACTGCGTCCCGGCGCAGCCGACCGGCGCGCTGAGCATCCGGGGCAAGAGCCGCCAGGTCCACCCCTACATCGTGGACCACATGGAGCTCTCTCCGGCGCGCCTGAGCGAGCTCCGGAGAGAGCTCCTCTCGAGGGCCCGGCCCATGGAATCGATGCCGCCGCGGGCGCCGGCGGCCCTGCGCGGCAAGGAGTAGCCGGAGGCTCGCGGCGCGCGCTGCGCTATCGGGGCGAGGGGGTCACGATGGCGTGGCGCGGAAGCGCCGGACGCGCGCCGAGCCGGGGCCGCCGTCCTGCGTCGACAGGCCGAGCGCCGTGCGCGCCGGCGCGTGGAGGCGCTGGAGGACGCGATCGAGCAGGCGGAGCGCGCCGTCGCTCATCTTCACGCCGCGCGGCGAGCGGTAGCCGAACGCGACGCCGTCCACGACCTTGTAGGCGTTCTCCGTGGGGGAGGCGGGGCGCATCTCGACGACCAGCGCGCCGTCGCGCGTCTTCATGATGACGACGATCTCGCCCGGGCGCGCCGAGGCCTCCACGAACGTCCACCCGCCGGAGGTCGCCTCCTTGATCCCGAGCTCGAGCACGCGCTGCAAGTCCTGGCCCGCCGGCGCGAGCGTCGTCGCGCCTTCGACCCGGATCTCCGCGCCCGGCGGGACCACGCCGCTGCCGAGCGGCATCGCGGGCCGCCGCATCTCCCGAGGCCCGGGGAACGACCACATGTCCGGCGTGATCTCGCCGCCTTCGCGGTAGGCCATCTCGATGAGGCGGCTGCGCTCGCGAGAGAGCGCGTCCTCGGACCAGCCGAGGCAGGAGCGCATCATCAGCGTGAAGGGGTCGAAGCGGAGCTCGAACGAGGCGGGCGCGCGGACCATCAGGTCGTCCGGAAGGACGAGGCTGTGGAAGATGCGGACCTTGCACGGGAGCTCGCGCGCGCGCTCGAGCGTGCGCCGGAACGTGATCGGACCGTCGCCCGGGAGGCCGAGCAGGATGTCCACCTCGATGTCCGTGAACGTCGAGAGCTCCTCGATCACCTTCGCGAACTTCGACTCCCTGAAGGGGCGCTGCGTGCCGTCGCCCGTCTCCTTGTTGAGCGGCGGCAGCCGCGCGTCGAGCGACACGCGCGCGACGCCGCGGAGGAACTCGAGGTGCTCGTCGTGCACGTGCTCGGGATCGATCGATGCCGTCAGCGTCGCCTGCTTGAAGAAGCCGACCTGCTTCTCCGCGGCCACCAGGTTCCGGAACGCCTCCGCGCTCAGGTTGAGAGGGGCGTCGACGATCTGCGCGCCCGGCGCGCCGGCGGCGCGGAGCGCGCTCAGCTCTTCGACGAGGTAGGCCTCGGAGAAGACGCTGCCAGCGTCGCCCGCGGAGACGCCGCACGTCGCGCAGCTCATGGCGCCCCCGCGGCAGATCTCGAGCGGGACGACGCGATCGGTCGGGAGCAGCTTCATCCGGATCGGCGAGGGGAGCGCGTCGGGCGCCACGTGGAGGGGGTCGCCCGTCGAGACCCAGCCGCCGGCGGTGGACACGTGCAGCCCCGGCACGGCGCGCAGCGCATCGGGAGAGCGCTCGCTCAGCCGGACGATGTCCCGGAACGTGAGCTCGTTGCCGTGCACGAGCGCGTCGATGCAAGCGGTGGCGTCGCGCCAGGGCGCGAGCGCGAACATCGCGGGGCGCGCGAGGGGCCCCCAGAGGGCGATCGTGCGCCCCGGCCGGTTGCGCTGCAGGTGGCGCGCGACCTCGATGAACGTGGGGAACGACCAGACGTGCGCGGCGAGGCCGACCACGTCCGCGTCCACGGTCTCGACCTCCGCGACCCACGCGTCGAGATCCCTCGTCTGCGCGTCGATCACGTGGATCGGCACGCCGGCGAGGTCCGGATCGGCGAGCAAGGAGGCCTCGACACGACGGACTCCATGGCTGGACGGCGCTCCCCCACCGTCCGGCATGGTTGGCTCCATCGCGAGCAGCGCGACGCGGCGTTCGCCAGGCATCCATGAGAGTCTACCAGGGTGTCTCCCCTGTCGGGGAGTCCGTTCGCGCTCTCTGTCTGCTCTCGCTCCCCGCCCCCCGGTCGGTTCCTTGCGCCCGGAGTTGCTCCTTCTGCCCGGAGTTGCATCCGGCGCGCAGTCGGGCTTTCATATTGCCCTGGGCGGGAGAGGGGGAACGGAACGTACCGGATCGGCAGACAGCGGCGGACTGTCGGGCTGCGCACTTCGTGGCGTGGTCGCACGTGTGGCGCACCGCGGCGAGCGCCCCGGTGTGTTTGGGCGATCCGTCACACCGGGGCATCACCGAGGTTGCTCGCGCTGCGCTGGCTGCTGGCCAGCGGAGGCTCGGGCAGCGTCGAGCGCCCATCCCGTCCTCCCCCAGCACGGGGAAGAGAGGGCGCGCTGCCCTGGCGAGCGACCCCCGCTACTGAAGAAAGCCGAGGGGAGCCATGTGTGGCAAGCACGTGATCCTGGTTGCGGAGGACGACGTTGACACCGCGACGATGCTGGAAGAGCTCCTGACCCTGGAAGGGTACGAGGTCGAGCTGACCGCCACCGCGCGCGCGGTGCTCGATGCGCTCGCGGAGCGGCGCTTCCACGCGGTCCTCCTCGATCTGACGATGCCAGGCATGACGACGGACCGGTTTGTCTCCGAGATCGAGGGGCTCGGCACGCCCTCGCCCCTCATGATCTTCTCCGCCCGCCTCCCCCACGAGATGCAGGCGATCGCCGAGCGGCTGCATGCGGCCGCGCTCATCCCGAAGCCGGTGGACATCGACGTCCTGCTGGGCACCCTTTCGAAGGTGGTGCTCGGCTCGCTCGGCTCCACAGATATGGACCGTTGACGCTGCCCGTTCGGACCACGTCGCGCGCGCCTCGGGCCGTCGTTCCGGCGGACGCCGGGCTGCTGCGCCCCCCGGCGCCGGTGGTAGGATCGCCGCTCATGACGTGGTGGATGGCGACCAAGCCGCGCTGCGCTCACCCTGGCTGGCCGCAGATCGGGCACAGAGCGGCTTCGCCGGAGCGCCACCGTGCTGTAACATCGGGCTCGACCGCCGACGATCGATCGCCGTAATGCGTACGCCCGACCTCGCCTGCCAGAGCTGCCGGCTCACCCAACGTCGACCCCGCGCGGCTGCGTGGCCGCACGGGCGACGCGGGAGCGGGCTCCGCTCCGAGGCGCCTTTGCGGCGCTGATTGCCGGAGAGAGACGTAGAGAGACGTAGAGAGACCTTCATGAGCCCCCTTCCTCGCAGAAAGAGCCTCATCAAGCGGAACCCGAGCAGGGATTCAGGGCTTTCCCTGTTTCGCCGTGACGTCAGGCTTTCGCATAGTGGTTGATGCACCGTGCCTGCCACTCCCTTGAAGAGGATCCTCGTTGTCGATGACGATCCGGATATTCGAGAGACCCTCGCCGAGCTCCTGCAGGAGGAGGGGTACGCCGTCGCGTCGGCGGCGCACGGCGGCGAGGCGCTCAGCGCGCTGAGAACGGATCCGAGACCCGGGCTCATCCTGCTCGATCTCATGATGCCGATCATGGATGGCTGGCAGTTCAGGGCGGAGCAGAAGAAGGATCCGGAGCTCGCCGCGATCCCGGTGGTGATCATCTCGGCGACGGGCCGCGACGAGTTCGTGTCCTCGCTCGGCGCGGCGCAGTTCCTCAAGAAGCCGATCAACCTCGAGCAGCTGCTCGCCGCGGTCGAACAGCACTGCCGGTGACGGCGCGCCTGTTCGTCTACGGCACGCTGATGCGCGGCGAGCGCGCGCACGCGCTGCTCGGGCGCGCGCGGTGCCTCGGGCCCGCCCGCACGGCCCCGTCGTTCGAGCTCGCCGATCTCGGCGCCTACCCGGCGCTCGTGAGCGGGGGCTCGGTCGCGGTCCTCGGGGAGCTGTACGAGCTGGACCCGGAGGCGCTGCCCTCGCTCGACCTCTACGAGGACTGCCCCGACCTCTTCAGGCGTGAGCCGATCGAGCTTCATGGAGGCGCGCTCTGCGAGGCCTACCTGATGCCCGCAGCGCAGGCGCTGGGGTGGCCTCGGATCGCCTCGGGGGACTGGCGGACACGGCGGCGATGAGCGCGTCAGCCGGGGCCGGCGCGGCGCGCTGGCCGCAGCCCGGGTGGAGCGGCCGGATCGATCTCGGGCGCCGTCCTGTCCTCGACGACGAGCAGCAGGGCAGGGAGCTCACCCTCGTCGGCCTGGAGCCGGAAGGCTGAGAACGAGAGCGTCCTGCGGCCGGCGTGCGCGAGCACGGCCTCGAGGCGGAAGTCGACGAGCGCGGCGCGGCGGTGGAGCACATCCCGGAGCTGCTGCTCCAGCTGCGGGGTGTTCCATCCGGCATCGATGGCCGAGAGCGATCGTCCCTCGATGTCCCCGAGCGGGACCATGAACTGCTCGCAGTAGCGCCGGGTGACCGCCCGGATCCGGAGCTCCCCGTCGAGCAGGAGGAACGGATGGCGCAGCACCTCGAAGACGGCGGAGAGGCGGTCGCGCCCGCCCGCGAGCTCGCGCGCCGCGCGCCTCGGCGCCTCGCTCTCCAGCCAGCAGATCACCGCGCCGTCGACCTCGTCGTCGGTGGTCCGTGAAGGGCGTGCTCGCATGAGATAGCAGCGCCCGTCGCGGTCCTCGACGTGCCGCTCGACGGTGCTCATCTTGCCGAGCACCTCGGCGACGACCGGCGCGATGTCGGCCACGCTCCTCGACTTCACCTCGAGGATGGACCTGCCCACGTCGCTCGCGGCGAGGCCGAGCAGCTTGTCGGCGGCGCCGGCGACCCGGCGGATCCGCAGGTCCGCGTCGACCATCAGCATCGGGATGTTCATGCCGCCGAGGAGCTTGCGCAGCTCGTCGTTGGCGAGGCCGAGCGCGACGTTGCTGCTGCGGAGCTCCTCGTTGATGGTCGTCAGCTCCTGGTTCGCCGACTCGAGCTCGTCGTGGGCGCCCTCGAGCGCGTCGTTCACCCTGTGCAGCTCGTCGTTGCTCGCGAGGATCTCGTCGTTCGTGCACAGGAGCTCTTCGTTCGTCGCCTCGAGCTCATCGATGAGCGACTGGAGGTACTCCCTCGTGGTCACGAGCTCCCTGCGGAGCTGCACGATCTCCAGATCCTTCTGGGCGTCGCTCGGGGCCGGGTCGCTGCCCGGCCGGTCCAGCCGCGCGGCGCCCGACTCGGAGAAGGTGACGAGGAAGCAGCGCCCCTGCGGGAGCCGCACCTTGAGCGGCCAGACCTCGACGTCGACGTACCGGATCTTCTCGTCCTGCCTGACCTTGAGCTGCTCCTTGCGGGCCATCACCCCCGAGGTCATCGACGCGTCGACGGCGGCCCGGATGCCGAGGACGAGCCCCTCTCGGGCCATCTTGAAGAGGTGGAGGCTCGCGTCGCCCGGTGACGGCTCGAGGTAGGGCCCCGTCTTGCCCCGGAACTGGACGATCTGCATCTCCTCGTCCACGACCACGCCGGCGGGGGCATAGCGCGCCATGACGATGGCGTCGGCCTCCTTGCGCACCGCATCCATGCCGAGCCCCTCGGGCTCCCGCGGCCTCTCCGACGCCAGCGCGACCACCGGCGCGCCGGGCAGAGCGGGCGCGGTGAGGGCGAGCGAGTGGGCCGCCTCCGACGCGGCGCGCTTGCAGAAGATCCTGTGGGTCCTGTCCACGACCCCGAACAGATCGGGCGCCGTGGTGAGGCTCTCGGACGAGCCGAGGAGCAGGAAACCCGTGAGCTTGAGGGCCTGGTGGAACGTCTGCAGCAGCCGGCGCTGCAGGCTCGGCTCCAGGTAGATCATCAGGTTGCGGCAGCTTATGAGATCGAGCTTCAGCAGGGGCGGGTCGGCCGCGGCGTTGTGGCGCGAGAAGATGCACAGATCGCGGACCGATTTGTTGACCTGAAAGCCGCCTTGTACCCTGACGAAGAAGCGGCGCAGCCGGCTGGGAGAGACGTCCATCGAGATGCTCTCGATGTAGATCCCGGACCGCGCCTGCTGGATGGCCGCCTCGCTCAGGTCGGTGCCGAAGATCTGAATGGCATGATCGGTCGCGTCGGCTTCGAGGAACTCGAGCAACGAGATCGCGAGAGAGTAGACCTCCTCGCCCGTCGAGCAGCCCGGCACCCAGATGCGAACAGGGGAGTCCTGCGGCCTGCTGTGCATGAGCACCGGGAACACGTGGGTCTTCAGCGCGGCGAAGGCGCCCGGATCGCGGAAGAACGTGGTGACCTTGATGAGGAGGTCCTGGTAGAGATCCTCGATCTCGCCGGGGTGCGCTCTCAAATGATCCAGGTAATCCTGGAGGGTGGCGAGCCGATGGAGCGTCATTCGCCGCTGGATGCGCCGCCTCAGGGTGCTCTTCTTGTACTGGCTGAAGTCGACGCCCACCGCGGCGTGAAGCAGCCGAAGGAGCTTGCTGAGATCGGGGTCCATGCCGAGGGGCGCACCCTGCCTGAGCCATGGAGCGAGCACGTGCCCGGGGCGACCCATCCGCACGAGCTCCGCCGCGATCTCCTCGACGCTGAGGACGAAGTCGACGCCTCCCGCCGCGATGGCGCTCCGCGGGAGCGCTGGCCGCTCCGCGCCGCGCGGGTTCTCCGCGAAGGTGACCCCGCCCTCGGCCTTCACGTCCTTCAGCCCCAGCGCGCCGTCGCTCCCGGCGCCGGACAGCACGACGGCCACCGCGCCCGACCCCAGCTCGCCCGCGAGCGAGCGCAGGAAGAGATCGCCAGGGCCCGGGCCGCCCTCGCCCCGCGGCGCGAGCTCGACGCGGAGCCCCGCCAGCGTCGCCTGCGCCTCCGGGGGCAGGACCTGGACGCGACCCGGCGCGAGCTTCATCCCCGATCGGAGCTCGGCAACAGGGAGAGAGCTGCTCTGCGCCACGAGCTCGAGGAGGGGGAGCTCCCCTGGATCTGCGCTGTAGATCAGGACGAGAGAGAGGCTGGTATCTCTGCTGGGCAACCGCCGGAGGAGCTCCGCGATCGCGCCGCGTCCGCCGGCCGAAGCGACGACACAGACGACGGGAAAGCGCAGCTCACCCTCGGGGCGCGGCTCGCCCGCCGCGGCGCTCTCGCCGGCGTCCTCGGGCGGGACGGGCGCGCGCCCCGGCGCGGATGCCCTGCCGGCCTGGGGCGCGGCGTCGCTCGGGCCCGGTGCCCCGAGTTGCGTCCGGCGTGACTTCTTCTGTTCGGGCATTGTTGGCTTGAACGGTTGGGCGCGCTCTCACGCGTCTCGCGACGGCGGGAGCCTGACAGGGACTAAGCCAAGGTTCCGGTGGGCGGTCCGTCAACGATGGCTGTCGTCGTCCATGTCGCGCATGGGACACGGCGCCTCACGGTCATCTCACCCTATCAGCGCGCGCCTTCCAGGCGCTTCAGGAGTTGCTCGAGCCGCTCGATGATGTGTGCGGATCGGTCGGATACCATTCGGGCAGAATCGTTGAGCCTCATCCGTGTCATTTCATCCATCCTCCCGCCGGGCTGGAGCCTTGTCATGGCCTCCAGCGCGGCGTCATGGTGCGCTCGGGCGACCTGGGCTGCCGCCATCGCGCGGCGCAGGCGCACGCGCGGCGGCTCCAGGTTCTCGACCCCGGACCACCTCCTCTCCGGTGAGACGTGCCGCGCCTCGCCCTCGGCTCGCGCCATGGGCTCGGCGGGTGCCGCGAGCACCTCGGACGCCGCGAGCAGCGCGGGAGCCTGCGCCCCTTGCAGCGATCGATCCACCTCGTCGTTTCCAGCGTCCTGCGTGCGCTCCGCGCGCTTGCCATCGGTCGGAAGGCGGAGATTGACGCTGATCTGCTGATCCTCCGCGTGCCCCGCGGCGTCCTCCCACCCCCGTTCGTCGACGATCTGCTTCGTCGCGTCGTTGACGAGGAAGACCTGATCGGCGTCGTGGAACCGCTCTGCCCGCAAGGCCTGCAGCGCAGACCGGGCCGTCTCGAGCGAGCGGATGTGCTTCGTGAGCGCGAGCCGCCTGCCCCGGAAGCGAACGTAAATGCTGTAGCTGGTCTGGGGCGCCATTTCTATCGCCTCGTGGGCCCGGTCGCGTCATGCGGTGTCTGCGCTCTCGACAGCAGCTTCCGGAGTGCAGCTCGCCATGGCGCCGGGCCGAGCGGGCGAGCCCCCCGCTCCATGAGATTCTCACGGATCTCTCGCCGTGAGCCCAGGGCGCGAGTCCTCGGCGCTCGTCCTGCTTGCGGTCTCACGCCTCCGGTACCGCCGTCAGCAGCACCAGCCTCCCGGCGGTCTGCTCGGCTGTTCTGCAGGCGGCGCGCACGAGCTGCCACTCTGCCTTCACGAGCTCCGCCATGAGCGACCTGTCCTGACACAGGGCTTTGCTCAGCGACTCCTCGGCCTCTTCGCCGAAGGACAGCACGCGTATCGCGATGGCGAGCGCAAAGTCCTTGGTCAGCCGGACGCGCAGGTCGACGTCCGGCGTGGACACGTGGAGCGCGTGCTCGGCGAGGGCGACCTCGATCCTGTCCGCAATCGACCTTGCGGTGTCCGCACGCCACTGGATCGAGCGGCAGGTCTGCCGGAGCAGCTCCTGGATTAACCGTCCATCACGACCCGTCTGTATGCCCATTCCGCCCCCTCGACAGTTCCGTTCTTCTGCGGAGAGCCGTCCAGAGAGTGCCTGCGACCGGCCAGAGCGCGCGACGGCCAGCCTGGTGCGATTGAACGAGCAGGACCGCTCCCCAAGGCTGCGCTCCTCCCGAGTTGCCCGAACGGTTCCCCCGCCGGCTCCCCGCTTCACCCCCTCACTGTCCCGCCGAAAATCCCGTTGACTGCTAGCTGTAGCCCAGCTGCTGCCCGACCGACCGCTAGGGCGATATGGAATCGCTTGTCAGGGATTCCCTGTAAGCCGTCCTGGCACCGCTGAGCGTCCGGCAGTTCTATTCAGGCAAAGCCCTACACCTAGGTCGCCCAGTTCACCTAGGTCGCCTTGGCCTTGGAGCGCCGGCGCTCGCTGCTCGACGCTGAGGCAGGCGGCGGGGCGGCGGTCTGCCGCGCGCTGCGCGGGGGGGCTTCCATGACCGACAGGTCAGCGACGGCGCGCACCTCCGGGGCGAGCAGGCCGTGCGTGAAGAGCTGGAGCACCTGCGCGGCCCAGGCGGCGATGTCTGGCCTGGACGGCGCGTCGATGAGCTTGCGCACCAGGCGATCGAAGGCGCCGGAGATGAGCGCGGCGATGACGCTGGGCTCCAGATCGCGCCGGTAGAGGCCGATGTCGATCGCGTACCGGACCCGGCCCTCCACCTGCCGCGCGACGCGCTGGGCGAACTCGTCGATCAGGTAGGCGTACGGGGTCCCACCGCCTCCCGCCAGCATCATCCTGAGGAGCGCCCGGTTCTGCCAGCAGAACTCGAGCACCTCGAGGTCGTGGGCGAGGACCCGCTTGAAGTACTCGTTCACCGACGCTCGCTCGGCCTCGAAGACGATGGGCGGCGGCTCCACGCAGTCGGCGAGGCGCGCGATGAAGGTCTCGACGATCTGCTTGAAGCAGTCGTCCTTGCTCTGGAAGTGCAGGTAGAACGCGCCCTTCGAGACGCCTGCGCGCTCGGTGATGTCCTCGACCCTCGCGGCGGCCAGGCCGCGCTCGGTGAAGGCAGCCTCGGCGGCGCGGAGCAGCTCGATCCGGGCGCGGCGATCGGCAAGGCGGGGCATTCTGACTGGTCGGTCAACGTCGGAGGACCGGGGCACTATGGGAAGGCTGCCGGAAGCCGTCAAGACGCTCGTCGGCCGCGCTCCTCGCGACGCGGCGCGTTCGACCGCGCCGCGTCGCCCATGGCACGAGCGATGCTGCGGAGGCGGTCATGGCGACCGTGGCGAGACGAAATGCAGCAGGGCGCGGGGTCGGCGAGGCGACGGCGTCGGCTCTCGTCCCCAGCCCTCCTTCGTTGCCGAGCCTGCGCGAGGCCGCCGCGCGGTGCCGGGCGTGTCCGCTCTGGGAGCGCGGGACGCAGACGGTGTTCGGCGAGGGCGCGGCGCGATCGGACGTGCTCCTCGTCGGCGAACAGCCGGGCGACAAGGAGGACCTGGCCGGCAAGCCGTTCGTGGGTCCGGCGGGGCAGCTGCTCGATCGCGCGCTCGAGGCGGCGGGGATCGAGCGGCGCCGGGCGTACGTGACCAACGTGGTGAAGCACTTCAAGTGGGAGCCGCGCGGCAAGCGCCGCATCCACATGAAGCCGGACGCGCGCGAGATCCGCGCGTGCCTGCCGTGGCTCGCCGCGGAGATCGCGGTTGTGCAGCCGGCGATCGTGGTATGCCTCGGCGCGACGGCGGCGCAGGCGCTGCTCGGCGGCTCGTTCCGGGTCACGCGTGAGCGCGGCAGGATCGTCGCCTCGCCGCTCGCGCCGCGCGTGCTGGCGACCGTGCACCCCGCGTCGATCCTCCGCATGCCAGACGAAGCGACGAGGCGAGCCGAGCTCTCCCGCTTCATCGAGGATCTCACCGTGGCGGCGCGCGCGCTCGGCTGAGCCGGCGCGCGCCGCCTCCTCGCGAGGCGCGCTCTCGATGGAGTAGGATTCGCCCGCGATGACGATGAGCCCACGACCGGTCCCTGCCGCTGAGCGCCCCGCGTCCTCTCCGATGGCCGAGCGCGCCCACCTGGGGAGCTCGAAGAAGATGTGGCCGCTGATGCTGGCGGCGCTCGGGGTCGTCTACGGCGACATCGGGACGAGCCCGCTCTACGCGATGAAGGAGTGCTTCAGCCCCAGCAGCCCGCACCACGTCGCTCCGACGCCCGAGAACGTGCTCGGGGTGCTCTCGCTGATGTTCTGGTCGTTGATGATGGTGGTGACCGTCAAGTACGTGACGTTCATCACGCGGGCCGACAACGAGGGCGCGGGCGGCATCCTCGCGCTGCTCGCGCTCGTCCCGAGCGGCGATCGCAAGGGCGAGGGCCGCGGCCTCCTCGTGCTCCTCGTCCTCGTCGGCGCGGCGCTCCTCTATGGCGACGGCGTGATCACGCCTGCGATCTCGGTGCTCTCGGCCGTGGAGGGCCTCGATGTCGCGATCCCGAAGCTGGACCCTGCCGTCGTGCCGATCCTCACCTGCGGCGTGCTGCTCGCCGTGTTCCTCGTGCAGAAGCGCGGCACCGCCGGGGTCGGGTCGATCTTCGGGCCGGTGACGCTCGTGTGGTTTGTCACGCTCGTGCTGCTCGGGGCCAAGGAGCTCATCAGCAGCCCCGGAGTGCTCCGGGCCGTCTCACCGACCTACGCGGTGAGCTTCTTTGTCGAGAACCAACTGCATGGCTTCCTGATCCTCGGCGCGGTCGTCCTCTGCATCACGGGCGGCGAGGCGCTGTACGCCGACATGGGGCATTTCGGCCGCGTTCCGATCAAATACACCTGGTACACGATCGTCTGGCCCGGGCTGCTCATCAATTATTTCGGCCAGGGCGCGAAGCTCCTCGCGGACCCCACCGCGGCGGGGAACCCATTTTATGCGCTCGTCCCGTCGTGGGCGCTCTACCCCACGGTGGCGATCGCCACCGCGGCGACGGTCGTCGCGTCCCAGGCGCTCATCTCCGGGGCCTTCTCGCTCACCCAGCAGGCGGTGCAGCTCGGGTATTTCCCGCGCGTCACGGTGGTCCACACGTCGAAGGACGAGGCGGGGCAGATCTATATCCCCGAGGTGAACAGCGGGCTCCTGATCTCGTGCATCGTGCTGGTCCTCACCTTCAAGAACTCGAGCGCGCTCGCGGCTGCCTACGGCATCGCCGTCACGGGGACGATGGGGATCACCACGGTGGTCTATTACGTGGTCACCCGGAAGACGTGGGGTTGGCCGGTCTGGAAATCGCTCCCGCTGGCCGGGCTCTTCCTGGTGATCGATCTCGCGTTCTTCGCGGCGAACAGCGCCAAGTTCTTCCACGGGGGCTGGGTGCCCATCGTGATGGGCGCGGCGATCTTCACGGTGATGACGACCTGGAAGACGGGGCGCAAGCACCTCGCCGAGGCGATCAAGTCGGCGATCTTGCCGCTCGACATGTTCCTCGAGGACGTGAAGCGCGTGAAGCCGCACCGGGTGCGCGGGACGGCGGTCTTCATGGCGTCGAGCCCGGAGGGCACGCCGCCGATCCTGCTGCACCACGTGAAGCACAACCAGGTGCTGCACGAGCAGGTGGTGCTCCTCTCGATCCAGGTGACGAACGTGCCGGAGGTGCCGGCGGAGCGGCGCACGACGGTGATCCCGCGGGGGGAGGGGATCTACCAGGTCACCGCGTGTTACGGCTTCATGCAGACGCCGAACGCGCCGTCGGTGCTCGAGGGGTGCAAGCGGCACGGGCTCGACATCGATCTCGGGAGGACGAGCTACTACCTCGGCAGGGAGACGCTGCTGACGACCGGGCGCTCGAAGATGTCCCGGTGGCGCAAGGGGCTGTTCGCCTTCATCTCGCGGAACGCGCGGCCGGCGACGGCGTACTTCGGTCTGCCGCCGAACCGGGTGGTCGAGCTCGGAATGCAGGTCGATTTTTAGGGACGGGCGCGGGGCTCAGGGCCCCGTGTACCGGGCGCGCGGCCGGAGCATGTACCCCGCCTCCCGCTGCTCGAACGCGTGGGCGATCCACCCGGCGGCGCGCCCCACCGCGAAGAGCGCCGCCGCCGTGCCGGCCGGCAGGCCGAGCGCGGCCGCGATCGCGACGAGGCCCAGGTCGAGCGACGGAGGATCGAGGCCGGCGTCGCGCAGCGCGTCGACGAGCGCGAGCACCGTGCGCAAGGCCGCGCTCTGCGGGGCGAGCGCGCGGGCCGTGTCGAGCAGCAGCTGGGCGCGGGGGTCGCCCTCGGGGTAGAGCCTGTGCCCGACGCCGGCGATGGGCTCGCCGCGGCGCAGCCGCTCGTGGACCGCGGCGGCGGCGCGCTCGGGCCGGCCTGCCTCGGCGACCAGGGCCTCCACCCGGTCCGTCATGCCGCCGTGCCTCGGGCCGGAGAGCGCGGCGAGCCCCGCGCTGACGCAGGCGTAGAGGTCGGCGCCGGTGGAGGCGGCCACCCGGACCGCGAACGTCGAGGCGTTCAGCTCGTGATCGGCCGAGACCAGGAGCGCGCGGTTCACGGCGCGCTCGGCCTTCTTCGAGGGGTTCGCGCCGAGGGCGAGGAGCAGCCGCCGCGCCGCCCCGTCGGCCTCGAGGGCGTCGGTCGCCCTGCGCGCGTCCCGCCCGAGGCCCACGAGCGCCGCGAGCGATCGCACGAGGGCCCGCGCCCGCGCGCGCTCCGCGTCGCCCGTGGGGATGCGCCCGTCGCCCGAGGGCGCGCCCACGTGGCGGGTCGCGTCGTGCGCGCCGAGCGCGGGCACCACGAGCGCGAGCGCGACGAACGGCGGCGCGCCCTCCGGCAGGAGCGCCGCGAGCTTGGCCGGGCGGACGCTCAGCCGGCCTGGCCGCGCCGTCGGCGCGCCCTCCGCCGGCAGCTCGCCGGTCCAGAGCAGCTCGGCGACCGCCTCGAAGGGCACGTCGTCGAGCGCCAGCGCGACCGCCTCCTTGCCCCGGTAGACGGGCCCGCGCGGGCCGATCGCCGTGAGCGCCGACTCGAGCACCGGCTCGCCCCACCGGAGCGCCTCGGCGGCGACCGGGCCGTGGCCGGCGCGCGCGTCGTGCCGCGCCTTGAGCCGCTCGATGTCCGCCCGGAGATAGAGCCGCGCGCGCCCTCGCCCGCCGGGCACCCCCCGGAGCACGCCCCGGCTCGCGTACGCGTAGAGCGTCTCCCGCTTCACGCCGAGCAGCTCCGCCGCCTCGGCGCCGGTCACGTACGCCGAGGGCCGCTGACCCGAGTCAGGTAGATCCACCATGAGCGCCCATCCACGTCGCATCCATGCTGTCTTCCGATGCATGAGGCGCCAGCGTCGCGCGCGCCGACGACACACGTCCCTCCTAGCACCGCCCTCCTCGGCGTCCTCCGGGATTCTTCCTCGACGCGCTTCGAGGCCGTGCATGGTTGATTGTACAATCAAGGTTGATCAACCTCGTGCGGTGCCCAAGATGTCGTCAGCGGAGGTGATCGGAATGAGGGATGTGGCGGCGCCGCTCGCGAGCGGCCTGGAAGGCGTGGTGGTGGCGGAGACGCGGCTCTCGGAGGTGGACGGAGAGCGGGGGAGGCTCACCCTCGCGGGCCACGACGTCGAGGAGCTCGCCGGCGGCGGCGGGGTGACCTTCGAGGACGCGTGCGGGCTGCTCTGGGGCGGCGCGCTGCCCGGGGCGGCGGAGCGGGAGTCGCTCCGGCGAGCGATCGCCGAGGGGCGGACGAGGGCCTTCGCGCTGCTCGGGCGGCTCGGGGACGCGCTCCAGGCGGGCGACGGGATGGATGCGATCCGAGCGGCGGTCGCGCACCTCTCGGGCGACGTCCCGCCCGCGGCGATCGCCGGGGCGGTCGCGACGTTCGCGGCGGCGTGGGCGCGGCGCTGCGCGGGGGAGGCGCCGGTCGCGCCCGATCCGGCGCTCCGGCTCTCGGCCGACTACCTGCGCATGGCGCGGGGGGCTGCGGCGAGCGAGGCCGAGGCGCGCGAGCTCGACACGTACCTCGTGACGGTCTCGGATCACGGCATGAACGCGTCCACCTTCACCGCGCGCGTGGTCACCTCGACGGGGTCGGACGCGATCTCGGCGGTGGTCGCGGCGATCGGCGCGCTGAAGGGGCCGCTCCACGGCGGCGCGCCCGGGCCGGTCCTCGACATGCTGGACGCGGTCGCGGCGAAGGCGGGCGAGGGCGGCGCGCCGCCCCCGGGCTGCGCCGAGCGCTGGATCCAGGCCGAGCTCGCGGCGGGCCGGCGGATCATGGGCATGGGCCACCGGATCTACCGGGTGAGGGATCCGCGGGCGGCGGTGCTGGAGCGGGCGATCGAGCGGCTCGAGCGGACGGCAGGCGGCGCGCGGAGCGCACGGCTCGCGCTGGCGCGCGAGGTCGAGCGGGCGGCCGAGGCCGCGCTCAGCGCGCGGCACCCGGATCGCCCGCTGCGCGCGAACGTCGAGTTCTACACGGCGGTGCTGCTCGACGCGCTCGGGCTGCCGCGCGCGCTCTTCGCGCCGACCTTCGCGGTGGGCAGGGTCGCGGGCTGGTGCGCACACATCGACGAGCAACGGCGCGCGGGGCGGCTCATTCGCCCGAGCTCACGCTACATCGGGGGCGTCCCTAGAGCGGCAGCTCCGCCGCATTGAGGCGTCGGGCCCGCCGCGCGCGCGGCGGGGCTGCTGGCAGGAGCGCTCGTCGTCGCCGGCCATGAGGTCGACCTGCCCAGGTCGGACTTATTGAAAAGTCCGTGACGGCATTCGCTTCCTCCCCGTCGTCCTGCCATCCGATCCGCACAGAAATTGCCGGAGAGGCCGTTCCAGAGGCCTGGAAGGACAAAAGGAGAACGCGCCGGGCGCGGGTAGGACGTTGTTCGTCCTGCAAAGTTGGCAGCCTCGCGGGGCACTGTTATCGTGTTCAGTATGTCGTCCGCCGCTCTTGCCGCTCCGCTTGCCCGGGACCTCCTGCGCCATACCCTCCCCGAGTTCGAAGCGCGCGCCAAGACGCTCCCGCTCGGCCTGCGGGAAATCAACGACGCGCTCCCGGAAGGGGGGCTGCCGCGCGGGGGGGTGGTGGAGCTCGCCGCGCCGCGGGGGCTGGGGCGCTCCACCTCGCTCGCCCTCTCCGCGTGCGCGTCGGCGCAAGCGGAGGCGCGGCTGCGCGGGACGAGCGCGACGGCGGGGGCGTGGTGCGCGTGGATCGATCCGAGCGGCTCGCTCTACGCGCCGGCGGTCGCGCGCGCGCAGGTCGATCTGAGCCGGCTGCTCGTGGTGCGGCCCCCGCCGGAGGTGCTCGCGAAGGTCGCGGTCCGGATGGCGATGAGCCGGGCGTTCGCGGTGCTCGTGATCGACGTGGCCGGGGTCCCGGGGGCCTTCGGCCAGGGCGCTGGGAAGGGGGAGCGGAGCGCGCCCGGGGCGGGGCGCCGCGAGGAGGACCTCGCGCGCTGGGTCAACGTGGTGCGCAAGCTCGCCCTGGCGATCGAGGGGAGCGACGGGACGATCCTGCTCCTCACCGATCGCCAGGCGGCGCGGCCGATGCCCTTGCCGGTCGCGATGCGGCTGGAGCTAGAGCAGGTCGCCGAGAACCGGTTGATGGTCCGCGTCGCCAAGGACCGCCGAGGGCGCGTGACCTCGCCGACCCCGGTGGTGCTCGGGGAGCGGCCCGGGGACAGGGCAGAGCGGACGGCGGGCGGCGAGCCGCGGCCCGCGCTGTCGCGGGCGTGAGGGAGGAGAGGCGATGGCGGTGAGGCGCATTGTGGCGATCGTGCTCCCGCAGCTCGCGTGCGAGCTGGTGAAGCAGCGCGGGCCGGTCTCGCCGAGCGGGAAGGCGCCGCTCGCGGTGATCCTCGGGGGCGAGGAGGACCGCCGCGCGGCGCTCGCCCCGCAGCCCGAGCGCGAGGCGCAGGCGCCGGCGGCCGTGATCGACGTGGTCGACGACGAGGCGAGGCGGTACGGGGTGAGGCCGGGGCAGAAGGTCGTCGAGGCGGCGGCGCTGGTCGCCCACCTCGCGATCCACCGGGTGACGTTCGCCGAGATCGACGCGGCGCTCGGCCGGGTCGCCGAGGTGGCGCTCGGGCTCGGGGCGACGGCGTCGATCCAGCTCGGCGAGCAGGGGGCCCCGCGCGCCGGCGCGGCGCGGGCGAGCCGCGCTCCCGAGCGCGCCGTGAGCGAGGCGCGGAGCCCCTGGGGCGACGGCCCGTACGACACGGTGTGGCTCGACATCACCGGGGCGTCGCACCTCGTCGGCGGCGAGGAGGCGCTGCTCGGCGAGCTCGGCGAGCGCGTGGCGGCGCTCGGCCACCGGGCGCGGCTCGCGATCGCCGACGGGCCGCGGCTCGCGCAGGCGCTCGCGCGCTTCGGCGCGCACGCGGACGGCGGGGGAGGGGCGGAGGCCCCGATCGCGCCGCCGGGCAAGGGGGCGCAGGCGATCGGGCCCTTGCCGGTGCAGGCGCTCCCGGTCGAGCGCGAGGTGGCGAGCTTCCTCGTCCGGCTCGGCGTGCTCCGCGTCGAGGATCTCGCGCGCCTTCCGCGGGCGCAGGTGGCGGCGCGGCTGGGGCCGCGGACGGCCGACGTGATGGAGCTCCTCGCCGGCCGCGATCCCGTTCCGCTCCTGCCGTTCGAGGTGCCCCGGCTGCTCGAGGAGGAGGTGCTCTTCGACGAGCCGATCGAGAGCGCCGAGTCGCTCCTGTTCGTGCTGCGCGGCATGACGTCGCGGATCGCGTCGCGGCTCGCCGCGCGCGGGGAGGCGTGCGGGCGGCTCAACGTGGCGATCGCCTACGATCGCTCGATCGCGCGGCTCCGCCTCGGCGAGCGCGAGGACGACGGCGCCGCCGCGCTCCTGGAAGACGACGGGCGCGGCCCTTCGCTGCGCTTCCACGTCGACATGCCGGTGCCCCTCTCGGACGCGGGCGATCTGCTCCGCCCGCTGAAGGCGAGGCTCGAGCGGATCGAGCTCGCGGCGCCCGCGGTGGGGGTCCACGTCATCGCCTCGCGCATCGCGCGGGCCCGCCGGGTGCAGCTCGATCTGTCGCGCGACCGGTCGGTCGATCCCGACAGCCTGCCGGCGCTCCTGGCCGAGCTCTCGGCGGAGATCGGCCAGGAGCGGGTGGGCATCCTGGAGATCGCCGACGCGCACCGTCCCGAGGCGCGCTCGCGGCTCGTGCCGGCCTCTGGCGAGGCGGCCATGACGCGCGCGTCCGCCGCGGCCCGCGCGCGCGCCGCGGCGGATCGGGGCGCGGCGGAGCTGGCGGGGGGCGCCGACGCGCCGGCGCTGGAGCCCGCGCGGCTCCTCGCGCAGCCGATCCCGCTCGGCCGGGTGGGGCGCGGGGCGATCGTGGCCGTCGATCGGCACCTCTACGCGATCGAGCGGCTCTCCTTCGTGATGCGGATCGACGCGGTGGAGTGGTGGACGCCCACGCCGGCGTCGCGCGACTACGCGCGCGCCTGGCTCGTCTCGGGCTCTCCGTCCGGCAAGGCCGCCCCGGCGCGCCTCGGCGAGCTGCGCCCTCCTCGAGACGGCGCGAGCGCGAGCTCCTGCGGCGAAGCGTGGATCTACGTCGACCGCGCGACGGGCGAGGCCTTCCTGCAGGGGTGGTGCGAGTGAGCGCCGGCGCGTCGGTCCCGTTCGTGGAGCTCTGCGGCCGCTCCTGCTTCTCTTTCCTGGAGGGCGCCTCGCACCCCGAGGAGCTCGTGCACCGCGCCAAGGAGCTCGGCCTCGAGGGGATCGCGCTCTGCGATCGCGACGGGATCTACGGCAGCGTGCGCGCGCACACGGCGGCGAAGAAGGTCGAGCAGCGGGTGATCGTCGGGGCCGAGCTGACGCTGGGCGCGCCGCGCGTGGGCGCCGAGCGCGCGCCGGAGGTCCGGCCGTCGGTGGTCCTCCTGGTCCAGGACAGCGAGGGTTACGCGAACCTCTGCCGCCTCCTCACGATCGCGCACGCCGAGTGCGAGAAGGGGATGGCGAGCATCTCGGCGGAGGCGATCGCGGCGGCGCAGCGGGGCCTCTCCGCGATCGTGCCGCTCGACCCTCTCGTGCCCGCGGGCGTCTCCGGCGCGCTCCTCGGCACGCTGCGCGACGCGTTCGGCGAGCGCGCGCTCGTCGCGACCTGGAAGCACCTCGACCGCCGCGACGGCGAGCGCGTCGCGGCGGCCCTCGCGGCGGAGCGCCGCTACGGCCACTGCGTGGTGGCGACGGCGCGCCCGCTCTATCATCACCCGTCACGCAAGCCGCTCGCGGACGTGCTCGCGTGCATCCGGACCAAGACCACGCTCGATCAAGCGGGGACGCGGATCGCGCCGAACGCGGAGGCGTACGTGCGGTCCGGCGCGCAGATGGCGGCGCTGTTCCGCGATCATCCGGCCTGGGTCGCGCGCACGGTGGAGGTCGCGTCCCGCTGCCGCTTCTCGCTGTCCGAGCTCCGCTACAGCTTCCCGAGCGACGCCCTCTGCATGCCGGGGGAGACGTCAGATCAGGCGCTGCGCCGCCTCACCGAGGAGGGCTGCCGCGACCGTTACCCGGAAGGGACGCCGTCTCCCGTGCGCGCGCAGATCGAGAAGGAGCTCGCCTTGATCGCGAAGCTCGGCGTGGCGCCCTATTTCCTCAGCGTGCAGCAGGTCGTGAAGATCGCGCGCGCGCGGCAGATCCTCTGCCAGGGCCGCGGGAGCGCGGCCAACAGCGCGGTGTGCTTCGTGCTCGGCGTGACGGCGGTGGACCCGGCCCGGTCGAGCCTGCTCTTCGAGCGCTTCCTGTCGGAGGAGCGCCACGAGCCCCCGGACATCGACGTCGATTTCGAGCACGAGCGCCGGGAGGAGGTGATCCAGGCGATCTACGAGATGTACGGGCGCGACCGGGCGGCGATGGTCTCGGAGGTGATCGCCTACCGCGGCAAGAGCGCGCTCCGCGAGGTGGGCAAGGCGTTCGGCTTCTCAACGGATCAGGTCGATCGGCTGAGCGGCCTCGTGCTCCACCACGAGGCGGACATCACCGAGCAGCGGGTCAGCGAGGCGGGCCTCGATCCGGATGACGTGCGCGTCCGGCAGGCCGTCATGATGGCGAGCGCGCTCGAGGGCTTCCCGCGCCACCTCTCGATCCACGTGGGCGGCTTCGTGCTGTCGTCCGAGCCGCTGCACAAGGTGGCCCCGGTCGAGCCTGCGCGGATGGAGGGCCGCACGGTGATCCCGTGGGACAAGGACGATCTCGACGATCTCGGCTTCTTCAAGATCGACGTCCTGGCGCTCGGCATGCTGACGGCGATCCGCAAGGCGCTCGGTTTGATCCACTCGGACCGGTACGCCGCGCTCGCGGGTCGCACGGCACGGGACCCCGCGTCCGCGGGTCCCTTGGTCCACACGGCACGGGACCCCGCGTCCGCGGGTCCCTTGGTCCACACGGCACGGGACCCCGCGTCCGCGGGTCCCTTGGTCGACGCGGCAGGGGACCCTGCGCCCGCAGGGGTCTTGCTCCACGCGGGCCGAGGCGCCGCGTTCGATCCGATCGCGGCGCTCGCGCAGATCCCGCCGGAGGATCCGGCTGTCTACGAGGCGATCGGCCGGGCCGACACGGTGGGGGTGTTCCAGATCGAGAGCCGCGCGCAGATGGCGATGCTCCCGCGGCTGAAGCCGAACAAGTTCTACGACCTGGTGATCGAGGTGGCGATCGTGCGCCCCGGGCCCATCCAGGGCGGGATGGTGCACCCCTACCTGCGCCGACGGACGGGGCAAGAGCCGCCGGTGTCCCCGCACCCGTGCCTGGATCCCATCCTGGAGCGCACGCTCGGCGTTCCGCTCTTCCAGGAGCAGGTGATGCAGATCGCGATGGTCGGCGCGGGTTACACGCCGGGCGAGGCCGACCAGCTGCGCCGCGACATGGCGGCGTGGAAGAAGCATGGGCGCCTGGAGCGGCACCGCGGGCGGCTCATCCAGGGCTTCGCCGAGCAGGGGATCTCGGCGAGGTTCGGGGAGATGCTCTACCAGCAGATCCAGGGCTTCGGGGAGTACGGCTTCCCGGAGTCGCACGCGGCGAGCTTCGCGCTCCTCGTGTACGCGTCGGCCTGGCTCAAGGTCCACCACCAGGCGGCGTTCACCTGCGCGCTGCTCAACGCGCAGCCGATGGGGTTCTACAGCCCGTCGGCGCTGGTGCAGGACGCGCAGCGGCACGGCGTGGACGTGCGGCCGGTGTGCGTGGTGCAGAGCGCGTGGGACGCGATCCTGGAGCCTTCCGCCGAGCCCTCGGCGGGCCCGGCGCTGCGGCTCGGCATGCGGCTCGTGAAGGGCCTCGGCGAGGCGGCCGCGGCGGCGATCGTGGCGGCGCGCGAGGAGGCGCCGTTCACGAGCCTCCCGGATCTCGTGAGGCGCACGGAGCTGAAGAAGAACGAGGTGGAGGCGCTCGCAGAAGCGGGCGCGCTCGCCGCGCTGGTGCCTGCCCGGAGAGAGGCGCTCTGGCGCGCGCGCGCCCCCCGCGTGGAGGGGTTGTTCGAGGGCGTCCCGATCGAGCAGGACCGGGACGTCGGGCTCCCTCCGCTCAGGCCGCTGGAGCAGCTCGCGCTGGACTACGGGCGCGTGGGTCTGTCGCTGCACGACCACCCGATGCGGCACGTGCGGCGGGCGCTCAAGCGGCGGCGCGGGGCCGGGCGCGTGCGGACCGCCGAGGAGATCAAGGCCGCGCGCGACGGGGAGAGCGTGCGGGTCGCCGGGATGGTGGTCGGACGCCAGCGGCCGGCGACCGCGAGCGGCGTGACGTTCGTGACGCTCGAGGACGAGACCGGCGTGGTCAACGTCATCGTCCAGCGGCAGGTCTTCGCGGAGTACGAGCACGTGGCGAGGAACGCGGCGCTCTTGCTCGTCGCAGGGCGGATCGAGCGGCAGGGCGAGGTCGTCCACGTGCTCGCGCGCGAGCTCGATCGGCTGGAGCTGCCCAGCGGCGAGGAGATCGCGCTCAAATCGCGCGACTACCGGTGAGGGCGCGCCGACGCCGCGCTCCCGGAGCGCGGGGCGATCGGCGGCGCGTGAAGAGAGCTCGCGCGCTCGTCAGGGCGGCGGCGATGACCTCGTCGACCAGCGCGCTCGTCAGCGGGCGGCGACGACCTCGTCGACCAGCGAGAGCAGCGTCGCCGCGTCGAACGGCTTCAGGAGCAGCCGGGCGTTGACCTGCTGCAGGAACGCCTTGCTGCGCTCCGTGAAGGCGCCGCCGGTCAGGAACACGACACGGCGCTGCTGCTCGGGCGCATGCTCGGCAAGCGAAGTGTAGAAATCCATTCCCGTCATATCGGGCATCATGAGGTCGCACAGGATGGCGTCGTAGCGCTCTCCGGCGCGGATCCGGCTGAGCGCGTCGCGCGCGCTCGCGGTCGCGGTCGTCTCGTGACGTGGCTCGAGCGTACCCGCGATCGCCCGCGTGAGCAGCGGCTCATCGTCGATGATGAGGACCCGCTGCCGCTGCGCCGCCTCCGGCGCGAGCGCGTCGAGGCTGCCGTTCTCGCGCGGCCACCTCGACGCGCGCGAGCCGGGCGCAGCGGAGGCGTGCGCCTCGCTGGCCGCGGCGGCGGGGAGGACGAGGCGGAACGTGCTCCCCTTGCCGGGGCGGCTGTCCACCTCGATCCGACCCCCCAGCGCCGTGACGATGGAGTGGCAGATCGCGAGCCCCAACCCGAGCCCTTCGCCAGCTTCCTTGCTCGTGTAGAACGGCTCGAAGATCCGAGCGAGCGACTCGGGCGCGATCCCGGCGCCCGTGTCGCGCACCTCCACGACGACCGACCCCTCGGCGTCACAGCGCGTCGAGAGCTCGATCTCGTTCTGCTCGGCGAGCCCCTCGGGGATGGCCTGCGCGGCGTTCACGATGAGGTTCAGGAAGACCTGCGCGAGCCGCGGCTCGTTCGCCTGGACGGGCGGCACCTCCTGGAAGCTCCGGACGACGCGGGCGCGGTGCCGGATCTCGTTCATCGCCATGTGGACGCAGGAGTCGAGCACCCGCCGGGGATCGACCGGCCCGCGTCGGTCCTCCTCGGCGCGCGAGAAGCTGTGGAGATCGCGCACGATGAGCCGCACCCGCTCGGCGCCCTCGCGCGCGTCCTCCAGCAGGCTCAGCACGTCGGAGAGCTCGCTCGACGGCGCGCGGCCGTCGCCGTGAGAGCGCGCCCAGGGGCCGCCGCGCGCAGCGCTGTTCCGGCGATCGAGCGAGCCGATGCGCCGGATGGCCGCGTCGACGTTCGTGATGACGAAGGCGAGGGGGTTGTTGATCTCGTGGGCGACGCCGGCGGCCAGCGTGCCGACGCTCGCCATGCGGCCGGCGCCGACGAGGCGGGCCTGCGTCTGCGCGAGCGCCTGGCGCGAGGCGGCGTCGCGCGCGGCGCGCTCGCGGATGACGGAGAGCCGCGCCCGGGGGCCCGCGCCGTCGCCGCCCGCGAGGAGGAAATCGCTCGCGCCGGCCGCGAGGATGCCGTCGATGTCCCCGTCGCGCTCGGTGATCGCGAGGACGAACACCGCGTCGCCGCCGGGCTGCGCCCGCACGCGGCCGCAGAGCGCGGCGGCGCTGGCGGGCTCGCTCCAGTCGACGGCGAGCACCGGCGGCGCGTCGCTCAGGCACCTCTCGAGGGCGTGCGCGGGATCGGAGGTGACGCCGACGTCCGGCACATGGCGTCGGATCAGCGCTTCGAATCGCTCGCTCGCCGCGGCGCGCCCGCGGAGGAGCAGGATGGCGGCCGGCTCCGCGCAGCCCATCGACGTCCTCTCAGCTGTCCTTCGAAGACCCGTTTCAGGAGTCCTTCGAAGATCCTTTACCGCATCTCCATCCCGGCGTGCAGGCATGGTGATCCGTTCCGCTGCGCCTGCCACGCGCCTCGCCGGTCTCCTTCGAGCCGCGCGCCAGCCGGTCGGCTCGCCCGCTTCGCGCGGCTATCGAAGGCTGGACGTCGCGTCGTCGTCCGGATCGCCGTCATCGGCGATCCTCGTCGCGCCGTCCGTGAGCGGCGGGTACAGGCTCTCGACGAACTTCCCGGAGAGCCGCCCCGCGAGGTGTGCATCCATCCGCGCCAGCGCCTCGCGCAGCCGATCGATCTCGTCCGAGAGCGCTGCCTTGAGCGGCTGGCGCTGCGCCTGTTCCATCCAGGCGAGCTCCACGAGCGCCTCCTCGAGGTGCGCGCGCGCCGCACCAAGGTGCGCGCGCGCCGCGCCGCCCGCCTCGCCCGCGTTGGATTCTCGGACCAGGTACTCCGCGACGCGCACGCGCCCGCGGTAGCGGACCCGCGTCCGCTCGAGGAAATCCCGGTACGGCTTCACCGCCCCGCTGAGCGCCTGCACCGCCGCCGCGAGCGCGCTCGCCTCGCCCTGGAGCGCCTCGCGATCGGCGCCGGAGAGCGCCGTGTTGTGCTCGACGTGGGCCTCGAGCGTCGCCAGCACCTCGCGGGCCCAGCGGAGGTGCCGGAGCCCCGAGGCGCCGCGCGACAGGCGCTGCGCGGCCGCCCCCTCCGCGCTCACGCCACCGCCGCCGCCGGCGCCGCCTCGCGCTCCGGGCGCTTCGCCGTCTCGTTGATCTTCACGCTGACGAGCTTCGAGACGCCGGGCTCCTGCATCGTCACGCCGTAGAGCACGTCGACCGACTGCATCGTGCGCTTGATGTGCGTGATGAGGATGAACTGCGAGTGGCTCGTCATGCTCCGGATCGCCTCGTTGTAGCGGGCCACGTTCGCCTCATCGAGCGGCGCGTCGACCTCGTCGAGGATGCAGAACGGCGACGGCTTGAACTGGAAGATCGCGAAGATGAGCGACACCGCGGTGAGCGCCTTCTCGCCGCCGCTCATGAGCTCGATGTTCCCGAGCTTCTTGCCCGGCGGCTGCGCGAGGATCTCGATCCCCGTCTCCAGCATGTCGTCGGGGTTCGTCAGCCGGAGCTCCGCCTGGCCGCCGCGGAACATCTTGGGGAACAGCGTCTTGAAGCGCGCGTTGATGCCGTCGTACGTCGTCTTGAAGAGCCGCTTCGACTCGCGGTTCATCTGGGCGATCGCCTTCTCGAGGTCGTCGAGCGCCTTCTCGAGATCGGCCTTCTGGCCCGAGTAGTACGTGTACCGCTCCTCGGCTTCGGCGTGCTCGCGCACGGCGTCGAGGTTGACGGGGCCCATGCGGTCGAGCAGCTCCGTCAGCTCCTGGATGCGCGCGCGGTGCGAGGCGTCGGCGGGCGGCCGCTTGTGGTAGTCGCCGACCACGCGGGCGAGCTCCAGCCCGCGGAAGCGCTCGCGCACCCCCTCGATGAGGTGGTCGTGCTCGACCCGCAGCCGCTCGAGCGCGAGCTCGTGCTTGCGGAGCCGCTCCGACACCTCGGCCAGCTCCTGCCGCAGCCCGCGCAGGTCGGCCTCGCGCACCCCGTGCGCCTGCCGCGCCTCGTCCAGCGAGCGCCGCGCCTCGGTCAGCGCGGCCTGCGCCGCGTGCGCCTCCGCGACGGCGCGGACCAGCGCCTCGCGCGCGATCATGATCGTCGCCGCGGCCTTCCCCGCGCCCACGGCGCTCTCGGTCCGCTCCTGGTCGAGCCGAGCGATCCGGCCCCGGAGCTCGTTGCACGACCGCGTGAGCCGCTCGACCGTGCCCCGCGCCGCCGCGGCGCGCTCGCGCACGCGCGCGAGCTTCACCTTGCGCTCGGTCACGACCGACTGCTGCCCGAGCACCCGCTCGCGCCACTCGGCCGCGACCTGCTCGGCGTGCTCGAGGCCGGCCGCCGCCGCCTCGCGCGCCGCTCGCCCCGCCTCGAGCTTGTCGCGCGCCGCTTGCTGCTCGTTCCCGCCGGCGTCGAGGTTGTCGGCGAGGTCCTCGAGCTCGGAGCGCACCACGCCCTCGCGCTTCTGCGCCGCGGCGAGCTGCTCCTCCGCCCGGCGGAGATCCTTCTCGGCCGTCACCAGGGCGAGCTCTCCCTCGTGCGCCTCGCTCCGCGCCCGCTCCAGCGCCGTCCCCACCTCGGTGATGCGCAGGCGGAGCTTCTGCTGCGCGTCGAGCAGCGCCGTCACCTCCTCCGATTTGGTCGCGACGAACTCGTGCAGCGCGCGCATCTCCCGCTTCTGCTCGATCATGCCGGCCGCGACCGCGTCGCCCGAGCCGCCGCTCACCACGCCGTCTTCACGGAGGACGGTGCCGTCGAGCGTCACGAGCGTGCACCCGGCGCCCTCCGCCGCGAGCCGCGCCGCGACCTCGGCGGAGGCGACGACCACCGCGTCCCCCACGAGCGCGCGCGCCAGCGCCTCGTCCTCGGGGGCGAAGACGAGCCGGTCCACGAGCGGCCCGAGCACGCCCTCCCCGCGCGGCGGCCGCCGCGTCGCGCCGGCCACGAACGAGGGCCGCGCCGCGATGACGCTCGCCCGCCCGCGGTTGTTCTTCGACAGATCCGCGAGCAGCGCGATCCCGCGCTCGACGTCGCTCACGACCGCGCACTGCAGCCGGTCCCCGAGCAGCCCTGCGAAGGCCGCGGTCAGCTCGGCCGGCGCCTCGATCCGGTCGGCCACGAGCCCGAGCAGCGCCGGGTCCTTGGTCTTGAGGAGGTTCTTCACCCCGGCGCCGACGCCCTCCAGCCGCGCGTGCAGCTCCTCGAGCGCGCGGAGCCGGTTGCGCCGCTGCCCGAGCTCGTTCTTGGCGTGCTCCACGGCGCGATCGCTCGAGACCGCCTGCTCGCGCAGCGCCTTCATCTCGACATCGAGCCGCGACCGCTCCTCCGCCGAGATCCGCTTCCCCTCGGCGAGCTCCGTCACGTTGCGCGTCAGCGACGAGCGCCGCCGCTCGAGCTCCTCCGACTCGTACATCAGCCGCCCGAGCTCGTCCTCGAGCTTCGCACGCCGCTGGCTCATCTCTGCCATGCGCCGATCGAAGCCGGTGAGCGACGCCTCGGCGGCCGCGACCGCCGCGGTGGCCTCGGCGGCCCGCCGGCGCAGGGCGGCGACCTCGTGCTCGGCGGTCCGCTCTCCGTGGCGCAGCTCCTCGAGCCGCTCGTGCTGCTCGAGCGCGAGCTCGCTCTCCCGCGCCTCTTCCTCGTCGACGCCGGCGAGCTGCGCCTCGAGCTGCGCCTTCTCTGCGCTGAGCTCCTCGACCGTCTTCTCGAGCTCTCCCTGCTCCTTGGCCGCGGTGACGAGCCGCTCCTCGAGGTGCCGCAGGCGGTCGCGCGCCCGCGCGATCTCCGCCTCGTGGGTGCGCACCTGGTTGTCGGCCGCGAACGCCTCGTTCTGCGCGCGCTCGGCCCGCTCCTCGCAGGCGAGGGCCTCGAGCCGGGTGACCTCGATCTCGGCCTCGCGCGCCGAGAGCGCCGTGCGCGACGCCTGCTCGCGCTCCGCGTGCGCGGCCCTGCCGAGCGACTCGTGCTGCGTGAGCACCGTGATCTCGAGGAGCTTGTGCGACGCCTCGTGGAGCACGAGGTCCTCCAGCTCCTTGCGGTAGTTGACGTACCGCTCGGCCTTGGCCGCCTGGCGCTTCAAGGACGCGAGGTTCCGCTGGATCTCGGAGACGATGTCCCCCACGCGGAGCAGGTTCTGCCGCGTCTGGTCCATCTTCTGCTCGGCCTGCTTCTTCCTGGCCTTGTATTTCGTGATGCCGGCGGCCTCCTCGATGAGCATCCGCCGGTCCTCGGGGCGCGCCGAGACGATGAGCCCGATCTTTCCCTGCTCGACGATGGAGTAGGCCTTCGTGCCGACGCCGGTGCCGAGGAAGAGGTCGGTCACGTCCTTGAGCCGGACCTGGGTCTTGTTGATGAGGTACTCGCTCGTCCCGTCGCGGAAGAGCCGGCGCGTCACCGCGATCTCCGCGTAGTCGCGGTACTCCAGCGGCAGCTGCGACGCCGCCGTCGGCTCGCTGTTGTCGAAGGTGAGCGTCACCTCGGCCATCCCGTGCTGGGCGCGGGTCTCGGAGCCGTTGAAGATGACGTCCGACATCGACTTGCCGCGCAGGTGCTTCGCGCTCTGCTCCCCGATCGCCCACCGGATGGCGTCGACGATGTTCGACTTGCCGCACCCGTTGGGACCGACGATGCCCACCACGTCCGTGTCGAAATGGACCACCGTCCGGTCGACGAACGATTTGAACCCGCTGATCTCGAGCTTACGAATGCGCATGACGTCCCCGGGACCGGCCGGGCGGGCTTAAACGTATCGTCACAGCACGCCACGTACCGTCACAACTGGCGTCTCGGGGTCTACGTGGGCTGGCGCCGCGCGGCAAGAGCGGAATCCTGGCTCCTCACGCGCACCGAGGAGCGCGCCGAGGACCAAGTCTTGCGCATCCCGCTGGTGCAGCGATGTCCGAAGCGCAAGGTGTGCTTTTGGCAGCCGCCTTGACAGGTGGCTAACGTGGCCATACTCCTCGGGTTGTTCCGAGGAGTAGAAACGTCATGCCCACTTACGAGTACGCCTGCACATCTTGCGCGCATGAATGGGAGGCCGAGCAGTCCATCAAGGAGGCCGCGCTCTCGGAGTGCCCGTCGTGCCTCAACGCGACAGCCCGGCGGCAGATCTCGCGCGGCACGGGCTTCATCCTCAAGGGCAGTGGCTGGTACTCCGACCTCTACGCTTCGGGGTCGAACAAGCCGCCCGCGAAGTCGGACGGCGGGTCGGGCAGCTCCTCAGGGTCGGAGGGGGCGAGCTCGGACTCCGGGTCGAGCAGCGCCTCGCCGGCGAGCGGCAGCACCAAGAGCGATTCCAGCGCGTCGTCCGCCTCCTCCGCGGCGGCCTGACGCCAACTCGGCGAGCAGCGACAGGGGGATGGCCAGCGCGGCGCAGCGCGCAGTGGCGCCGTCGTGGTGCGCCGGCAGTGCTGCGTGCCCACCGGCGCCGGGCGTGGTGCTAGGGTGCCCTGGATGGATGAGAGAAAGCGACTTGAGGAGCTCCGCCGGCAGCTCACGGAGCTGGATCAAGAAATCCTTCGCAGCATCGAGCGGCGGGCTCGCATCGCGCACGAGCTTGCCAAGCTGAGGACAGGCACGGCCCGGTTCGCCCCCACGGCCGACGCAGCCCACATGCAGGCGATCGAGCGCGCCGTGACGCCCCCGTTCCCGCAGCGCGCGGTGCGGCCGATCTTCGTCGCCATCGACGCGGCCTCGCGCGCGTTCGAGCTCGCGCCCCGGGTGGCGTACCTGGGGGCCGAGGGCGACTATGGCTGGACCGCGGCGCACGATCACTTCGGGATCGGAGGCGAGTTCGTCCGCGCGGACAGCCCCCTCGCCGCCATCGAGGAGGTCGCGCGCTCGCGCGCTGACTTCGCGGTGGTCCCGTACGAGTCGCTCAAGGAAGGGCCGATCTTCCCGACGATCCAGGCGATCGGCGGCGCCGATCTCAAGGTGGTCGGCGAGCGCCAGCTGGTGCAGGCGCTCGACCTCGTGAACCGGACGGGCAGCCTCGCCGACGTCGAGCGGGTGTACTCCTCGCCCCAGGACCACGTGGCCTGCGTGAACTACCTCGAGCTCCAGCACCCGCGCGCGCTGGTGCTCGACGTGCGGGGCCCGCAGGCCGCCTGGGATCTCGCGGCGGAGAACGAGGGCAGCGCCGCCATCGTCCCCCGCGGCTTCGCGGGCGGGCAGGAGCTCAGGGTCGCCCGCGAGAACGTCGGCGACGAGGGGGAGCTCCGGATCCGCTACGCGGTGCTGTCCCGGCTCCCGTCGCCGCGCTCGGGCCACGACGCCACGGCGGTCCTCTTCAGCGTCCACGATCGGCCCGGCGCGCTCCACGACATCCTCCAGCACTTCAAGGAGCGCAGCTGCAACCTCCGGCGGGTCAACTCCCGCCCCGTCCCCGGCGAGGGCTGGGACTACGTGTTCTACGTGGAGGTCAGCGGACACACGACCGATCGGGCGCTCGTCGCGGCGCTCGAGGGCGTGAAGCGCGAGACGAAGATGCTGAAGATCATCGGCTCCTTCCCGCTGGAGCGCCCCGACCCGCCGCACGAGCGAGCTTGATGGCGAGCGCGATGGTGCGGACGCTGTTCCATTCCCGAGGCGCTGCCGCCCTGCGCCGCGCGGCGGGCGCGATCGCGATCGCGGCGCTCGCCCTCCAGGCGCTCGGCGGCTGCGGCGGCGCCGACGACAGCCTCGCGCTGGTCGGCGGAGAGAAGATCGACGCGACGGCGATCGATCGCGACCCCCTGGCCGTCCTTCCGAGCGGCGCGGTGATGCTCGGATACCTCGACGCGGCGGCCCTGTTCACCTCCGGCCTGGGAGGCGAGGTCAACCAGATCGTCACGAGCCTGCTCCCGCTGGGCCCCGAGTCGAACTTCGTCCCGTCGCGCGACATCGTGAAGGTCTACGGCGGCCTCTATGCCATGCAGGGCGCGGACTTCTGCGCCGTGATGCAGGGCAACTTCGACGTCGACGCGATCCGCCGCTCCGCCGACGCCAGGTCGGTCACCGTGATCGGCGCGCCGCTCGTGAAGACGCGCTACGCGGACAACGATCTCTTCACGGCCGGCAACGTCGGCTTCGTCGTGCTCACGCCGCACACGATCCTCACCGGCAACGAGACCGGGATGCGACGGGCCCTCGATCGCCTCCGCTCCGGCAAGCTGACGCGCTCCGTGCCTTCGTGGATGGTCGAGCTGCTCGGGACCAAGGGCGCGTCGTTCGCCGTGGCCGGCGATCTCTCGAGCCAGGCGGCGGTCGCGTCTGCGGCGGGGCAGTTCCCCTTCCTCGCGGGGCTCCAGTACGTGCGCGTCATCGGCAACTTCCAGCCGCCCGGGGTCAACTTCGCCGGCGCCCTCACGTACACGGATCCGCAGAGCGCGGCGAACGGCGCCGTCGCGCTCCGCAACCTCGAGCAGATCGCCAGGATCGCGACCCTGCTCTCCTCGTGGGGCTTCGGCTACGGCTCGGTCCCTCCGATGCAGGTCGCGCAGCGCGAGAGCGACGTCGCGTTCACGCTGCCCCTCGGCGAGGGGATCGTGCGCATGCTCCTCCGCACGGTCGCCGACACGGCGCGGAGCGCGGCGCTCGTGCGCTGACTCAAGCCTTGCGGAGCGGCGCGCGCGAGGGCGGCGCGGCGTGGGCGGGGTCGTCCGGCCACGCGTGCTTCGGGTAGCGGCGGCGGAGCTCCTTCGCGATGGCGGGATAGTGGCGCGCCCAGAACCCCGACAGATCGGTCGTGACCTGCACGGGGCGCTGGTTCGGCGCGCACAGGTGCAGCACGACAGGCACCCGCCCACCGGCGACGCGTGGCCCCTCCGCCATGCCGAAGAAGTCCTGCAGACGGGACGCGAGCGACGGCGGCGCGCCCGCCGTGTACTCGAGGCGCGCCCGCCGGCCGCCGGGCAGGACGATCGACTCGGGGGCGAGCTCGGCGAGCGCTCGCGCCTTCGCGGGGCCCAGCGAGGCCTGCACGGCGCTCGAGAGATCGGCGTCGCGGAGCTCGGCGAAGCTCCTGCGCCCGTCGCAGAGCGCCTCGAGCGTGGTGAGCACCGCGTCCTCGTCCACGTCCGGTAACGCTGCGTCGGGGCAGTTCGCGCGCACGAACGCGACCCGCAACAGCCAGCCCTCGAGGGCGTCGCCCTTCACGAACGCTCGCCACCCCTTCGCCCTCGCCTGCGCCGCGAGCTCCCGCGCCGCCGCTTCCGCCAGCGGACCGCCGGCGCCGGCGGCCGGCCGCGCCTCGTCGAGCACGAGGGCGTCGTACGACAGCCGGCGAACGACCTCGACGCGCTCCGCGGCGGTGTTCCACGTCGCCTCCGTCGTGTCCCGGATCGCGTCCGTGAAGAGGTCGAGCAGCCAGTCGGCCTCGATCGCGCTCGCCGCCCGGACGACCGTGCGCGCCGAGCGCCCCTCGCTGCGCTCCTCGATGTCGACAGCGACCACGAGATCGACCTCGTCGATGACGCTCGCCTCGGAGAGCGCGGCCGTCCCGCCGGCGGCGAGCACGACCTCCCGTCCGGTCCGACCCGTCGCGCTGGTCGGCCGGCGGAGGCGCCCGACCCGGTCGGGGTATCCGGAGAGGATCGCGATGCGCTGGGCGATCTCGCGCGCCTCGACGGTCTCCGGCGGCGCGGCGCTCCGGTGATCGGCGAGCCGCGAGAGCTGCTTGCGCGTCCGCTCCACGGTGAGCGCGCGCGCCGGGTCCACGCCCAGCCACCGCAGGCGGTCCGCCGCGAACCGCGCGCGATCCGCCTCCTCGAAGGCCTGGAGCGCGGCGAGCAGGTCGGAGCTGTGCCGCGCGTCGCTCCTCCGACCGTGGGGCTCCCGCGCGCCCGACGGCGCCCCGAGGTCGCGCTCCGCGACGAGCGCCGCGAGGGTGCACCCGTCGCCGGCGACGCCGCGCCGCTCGGCCTCGACGATCATCCGCGCCTGGCGCGGGTGCGCCGGGAAGCGAAGCATCCGCCGTCCGGTCGGCGTCACGCGCCGCCCCTCGTCGAGCGCGCCGAGCCGCACGAGCAGCGCCTCGGCCGCGGCGAGCCCGGCGGCGGGCGGCGCCTCCAGCCACCCGAACGCCTCGAGATCCGTGACCCCCGCGGCGCAGAGCTCGAGCACCGTCTCCGCGAGGTCGAGCCGGCGGATCTCGGGCGCCTCGTGCTCCGGCCGCGAGGCGAGATCCCCGCGCGTGTAGAGCCGGAGGCAGCGGCCGGGCCGCGTCCGCCCGGCGCGCCCAGCGCGCTGCGCCGCGGAGGCGCGGGCGATGGGCGCGACGCGGAGCGTCGGCAACCCCGACCACGGCGCGTGCGCGGCCACGCGCGCGAGGCCGCTGTCGACGACCGCGACGACGCCGTCGATGGTCACGGAGGTCTCGGCCACGTTGGTCGAGAGGATGATCTTTCGCCGATCCGCGGGGCGCACCGCGCGGTCCTGCTCCGCCGCGGACAGCGAGCCGTGGAGCGGCAGGAGCAGCAGGTCTTCGCTCTTCGCGATGGGGGAGCACGCGTCCATCGCTCGCCTGATCTCCGCGGAGCCGGGCAGGAACACCAGCACGTCACCGTCGAGCCCCTCCTCGATGAGCTGCCGCACCGACGACGCGACAAGGCTCTCGAGCGTCCTGTCGCCCCAGTGCGCCGGGGCGCGGCGGTCGCCCGCGGCGTGGGTCGACGGGCTCACCCGGGCGCTCGGCAGGTACTCGATCGCGACGTCGAACATCCGCCCCTCGGCGCGCAGGGTCGGCGCCACCGAGGCTCCCGCCGCTGTGGCGTCGTGGCCGCGCTCGGCCTTGGCCGCCGGGGCGAGATGCGCCTCCGGCTCGCCGAGGAACGCCGCGATCGGCCCCGCGTCGAGCGTCGCGGACATCACCACGAGGCGGAGATCGGGCCGCGCGCCGCGCTGCAGGCGCCGGAGCAGCGCGAGCGCGACGTCGCCGGCGAGGTGCCGCTCGTGGAACTCGTCGAGCACCACGGCGCTCACGCCCCGGAGCTCGCGATCGACGAGGAGCCGCCGCGTCAGCACGCCCTCGGTCACGAAGCGGACGCGCGTGGCCGGGCTGGACGCCTCCTCGAAGCGCATCGTGTAGCCCACGGTCTCGCCCACGCGCTCGCCGAGCTCTTCGGCCACGCGCCGCGCGGACAGGCGCGCCGCGAGCCGCCGCGGCTCGAGCACCAGGATCTCGCCGCGCTCCGCGAAGCCCGCGTCGAGCAGCGCGCGTGGCACGCGCGTCGTCTTGCCCGCTCCGGGTGGGGCCTCGAGCACCACGCTCGGGCGCGCGCGCAGGGTGGCGCAGAGATCGGGGAGGATCGGATCGATCGGCAGCGGCTGCATGGCTTCGGCGCTCTCCGCGCGACGGGCGCGCGGCAGCGGAGCCTAGCAATCCTTGGCGCGCGCGGACCTGTGATACTCGTCGAATTGCCGTGAGCGCATCGACCGATCCGACCCATCTTTCAGCGACCGCGCTCGCCACGCTCCTTTCGGCGCGCGAGATCAGCTCCGAGGAGCTCACGCGGGCGCACCTGGCGCGCATCGACGCGCTCGAGCCGCGGCTCCGCGCCTTCACCCAGGTGCTCCGCGACGAGGCGCTCGCCGCCGCCCGCGGCCTCGACGAGGAGCGCCGTCGCGGGGACGTCCGCGGCCCGCTCCACGGGCTCCCGATCACCGTGAAGGAGTCGCTCGACATGGCCGGCATGGCCTCCACGCTCGGCGTCGCGTCCCGCAGGGGGCATCGGGCGACCAGCGACGCGACGGTGACCGCGCTGCTCCGACGCGCGGGGGCCGTGATCCTCGGGCGCACGAACGTCTCGCAGCTGCTCCTGTACAACGAGGCGCGCAACCCGCTCTTCGGGCAGACGGCGAACCCGTGGAGCCTCGATCACAGCCCGGGCGGCTCGTCCGGCGGCGAGGCGGCCGCCATCGCGGCGGGGATGTCGCCGCTCGGCGTCGGCACGGACATCGGCGGCAGCATCCGCGTCCCCGCGCACTGCTGCGGCATCGCCGGCCTCAAGCCGACGCTCGATCGCTGGACCAACAAGGGGAGCAACACGGCGCTCCTCGGACAGGAGGCGATCCGCGCGCAGATCGGACCGATGGCCAGGAGCGCCCGCGACCTCGCGCTCGTCATGTCCGAGCTCGATCCCGCGTCGATGGCGGAGCTCGACGTGCGCGTGCCGCCGCTCCCGATCTTCGAGCCGGCGAGCGTCGAGGTGGCGCGCCTGCGCGTCGGGTTCTACTGCGACGACGGGCTGGTGCCTCCGTCGACCGCCGTCGCCCGCGCCGTCGCGAAGGCGGCGTCGGCCCTGCGCGCGCGGGGCGCGACGGTCGTGCCGTTCACGCCGCCCGGGATCCCCGACGCGGTCTACGCGTATTTCGCGGCGCTCTCGGCGGACGGCGGCGCGACGGCGCTGTCGCTCCTCGACGCCGGCGAGGACGGCAGCGAGGGGACGGACATCGACGTCTCGCTCCGCTCGCTCCGCACGATGGCCTCGCTCCCGCCGTTCGCGCGCCGCGCCGCCGCGCGCGTCGCTGGTCTCGCGGGCGAGCGGCGGCTCCAGCGTCTCCTCGAGGTCACAGGGCCGAAGTCGGTCTCGGAGTTCTGGCGCACCACGCACGCCCTGCGCGAGGCGCGCGCCGCGATCGCGGCGGCGATGCGCGCCGAAGCGCTCGACCTGCTGCTCTGCCCGCCGTACGCCACGCCGGCCCTGCCGCACGCCGCGTCGCGCGACTTCGTCCTCGCGGGCAGCGCCGCGATGCTGTGGAACCTCACGCAGTTCCCGGCCGGCGTCGTCCCCGTGACCCGCGTGCGGCCCGAGGAGGCGCGCCGCGAGCGGCCGCGCGACCGGCTGGAGAAGCGGGCCGCCGAGGTCGATGCGAAGAGCGTGGGCCTGCCCGTCGGGGTGCAGGTGGTCGGCTTCCCCTTCACCGAACACGTGGTGATGGCCGCCATGATCGCCATCGAGGACGAGCTCGCCGGCGAGGCCGATCGGCCCGTCACGCCTGTCTCACCGCCCTCGCTCGCCGGATGACGCGGCGAGCGCCGGGAGCCGGCTGACCAGGACGACACCGGAGCTCGATGATGCCGCCGCGCGGTCGCTGGTCGCTGTCCGGCGGGTCCACAGTCGACAGAAGCTGAAGCCCTACAAAGCCGAAAGGTCCGCCGGAGAATCTCTCCGCCGGACCAGTCGGGGCGAGTGGATTCGAACCACCGACCCCTTGACCCCCAGTCAAGTGCGCTAACCAGGCTGCGCTACGCCCCGAGCCACTCCGCCGCCACGTTTCGGTGCGGAGCGAGGGCGCACCGTAGTCGAAGCCTTGGGAATTGCAAGGGCATCGCATCGAGGATCGCAGACTCGCTCCGGACGGGGCGTTTGGCGCTGGATGCAGCCGGGCGCCGGGCGCGGATCCTCCGACGAAAACGCCGGGGCGCTCGGCGCGACGTCGCGGGCGCGCGATCCGAGCGGCGCGGTCAGATGCCGCGGAGCGCGGCAGCGAGGCCCTGCGCCGTGCTGTCCGCGACGAGGATCCCGTCGTCGCTCCTGGCCCATGCGACCACGTCGCCCGCGTCGCAGGCGATGACCGGCACGCCGAGCGCGCGCGCCTCGCGGATCACCGTGGGGGCGGCCTCGTGCGATGAAGGGTGCAGCAGCACGTCTGCTGCGCCGATCCATGCGAGCGCTTCGCTCCGCGGGAGCGTGCCCGTGAAGCGCACCGCCGCGCTGCCCTCGCTCGTCGCCGTGATGCCCGCGCCGCGCGAGCTCCCTGCATCGAGGTCGCCGCGGCTCGCGAGGCGCTCGAGCGCGCCGCGCTCTGGACCGTCTCCGACGACGACGAGGCGCAACCCGGGTCCCGCGGCGCGCACCGCCTCGATCGCGAGCTCGACCCGCTTCGTCGGGATCAGCCGGCACGCGACGACGGCGAGGCGCTCGCCGGGGCCCTTCACGATCTCGCGACGGAGCGCGGCTGCGCGCCCGGCCACCGGCGGCAGATCGAACACGGGGGGCTCGACGCGCGAGGCGAAATCCAGCGCCCGAGCCTGCTCCGGAGCGAGCGAGCCTGCGAGCGCGTCGCGCAGCGCGCGCGCCGCGAAGACGAAGCGCGCGTCGCGCCGGAGGAGCGCGCTCACCACCGCGGCGCGAGCCGCGCGCGGCGCGCGGAGCAGGAGCCGGACGTCGGCGCCGTGCGCGTGCACCTCGAGCGGCGTGCGCGGAAGCGCGAGCAGGAGCGGCCACGCGCACGGGATGATCCAGTGCGCCACCGCGCGATCGACCGGCCCGATCTCACGGAGCCGCTCGAGCACGCCGGCCGCGAACGGCGCCACGGAGAGCAGCCGGAGCGGCGACTCGCGCGCGCGCGCCACGGCGCCGGGCCACGCGAACAGCGCGCCTCCGCCTGCCCGATAGACGACGAGCCGGCCGTCCCGCGAAGGTGGATCGAGGAGCGAGCCCCCGGCGGCGATCACGTGGACCTCGGCGCCGCTGCGCGCGAGCGCCTCCGCCGACGACCGCACGAAATGGCCGGAGGGATCCTCGTCGCTGACCGGATAGGACGTCGTGACCACCACGGCGCGCATCGGGACCTCCCCAAGCTGGACGCGGCGCGGGCACCGCCTCCGCGTCGCTCAGGCGCGCAGCCGCGGTTGCATCACGCTGCCGGGGTAACTGCTGGACGAACAAAATGACAAGACGCAGAGCACGCCGCGGACGCTCGAATCAAGCGTCCGTGTGCGTCTTCTGCGTCTTGGCCGGCTGCTCTTGCGTGAGGGGTGGTCGCTCTATGCGACCATGTCCATCTTCGACCGCTTCCGGCGACGACGAGCGGCCTCCGAGGCCTTCTTCCGTCGCTTCACGGACGGCTTCATGTAGTGCCGACGGCGCTTCAGCTCGCGGAGGATCCCCTCGGCGGCCATCTTCCTCTTGAGATGTTTGATGGCGCGCTCGATACCCTTGTCGCCCACGGCGACCTCGAGCGGTTTGCACTGAATGGCGTCTGTCGGCATGTCTCGAAGCGTCCTCTGCTGGGAAAAAACTGGCCCACTCGGCGGGCGAAATGCAAGCCGGCGGGGGCCGGCAGCGCGGGGCGCGCACTATGGCAGAGGCCTTCTAGCCTCGCAAGACCTCCCGGTCGTCGCGCAGCACGACGTCACAGCGCGCCGTCCGGGCTGTTTCGCTTGTTCCGAAAGGCCCGCCTGACTCGTCTTGCTCTTCAGGTTTCGCCGGAATCCGCAATTTGCCCCGGATTTCTCTGGCTGTCCGTCGGTAATTATTGGGACTTGCACCTGAGAAACTTTCTAAGTACACATCTCGCTGTGGCCACCTCGCGGACAGGTGCTGCAAAGGGGGTCGCGTCCCGTGATGTCCGCGGGCGCGCGGTCGGCTTCGAGCGCAGCGTGGTCGAGGAGGATACCCGGATCGCCTCCATGCTGGCGTGCGTGCGAGCGTCGGGGCTCAAGCTGACGCCGCAGCGCCTGGCGATCGTGCGCGAGCTCGCGGCGGATCCGACACATCCGACGGCGCAGGAGCTGTTCGAGCGGCTCCGGCCGGCGCTGCCGACCATGAGCTTCGCCACGGTCTACAACACGCTCGACGCGCTGGCGTCCGCGGGGCTGTGCGCCGCGCTGTCGCTGTCGCCGGGCGCATCGCGCTTCGACCCGAACATGGCGGCGCATCATCACGCGGTCTGCGATCGCTGCGGGCTCGTCCGCGATGTGCCGTGCGAGCCGCCCGATCCATCCGCCGAGCGCTCGGACGAGATCGCCCCCGCGCCTCTCGCTGCCGCGCCCGGCTTCGAGGTCCGTGCCGTCGAGCGGATCTACCGCGGGCTCTGCGCTGCCTGCGCGAAGGGCACCCGGGGTGGCGAAGGCGCGCGGGGCAAGGCGCAAGACGCCCGGCGCAGCGCGGCGAACAGTCGACTCCGCCCTGCAGGGGCTCGAGGCGCGCGGCGCCCTGGACGTGTCTAGCGGATCCACCGCGCCGCCGAGCCGACCCGCGCGGGCACCAGGGACTCATCACCCCAGCCGTTCAACCGAAGGAAGGAGAGCGAACCCATGACAACCAAGCAGCTTACGGGCACGAAGACGCACCAGAACCTGAAGGACGCGTTCGCCGGGGAGTCGCAGGCCAACCGTCGCTACCTGTACTTCGCAAAGGTCGCCGACGTCGAAGGTCGCCCCGATGTCGCCGGTCTCTTCAAGGACACGGCGGACGGCGAGACCGGCCACGCGCACGGCCACCTCGATTACCTCAAGCAGGCGGGCGACCCGGCGACCGGCTTGCCGATCGGCAGCACGGAGAAGAACCTGAAGGCCGCCGTCGCCGGCGAGACCCACGAGTACGAGACGATGTACCCGGGCTTCGCGAAGGAGGCCCGCGACGAGGGCTTCGAGGACATCGCGGAGTGGTTCGAGACGCTCGCGAAGGCCGAGAAGTCTCACGCCGGGCGCTTCACGAAGGCGCTGCAGTCGCTCGACTTCTGAGATCGGCCGACGCGAGAGCGCGAGCGCTCCGGGGCGCGCCGGACCGACGGCGACTCGACCCGGGGCGCGCGCGCCATCGCGGCCCCGACTGCCGTCCGGCGCTGGACCGCGCGGCGAGCCGTCCCTTCGCGCCGTACCCCACGTTGACGATGTTGAGAGGAGCCGACCAGTGAGCGTCATCCGGCGTGCACCAGACCGTCCACCGGCGACATCGCCGAACGACGAGCGATATCTCGAGCCCCGCGATCTCGAGGCAGAGCTGCGGCGGACGTTCCAGATCTGTCACGAGTGCCGCATGTGCGTCGGGTACTGCGGCTCGTTCCCCGAGCTCTTCGCGCGCGTCGACAGGGACATCGAGGCCGGCGTCGCCGAAGGCGCCGAGGCCCTCACCTACGATGACTTCAAGGCCGTCGGCGACGAGTGCTGGCAATGCAAGCTCTGCTACATCAAGTGCCCGTACACGGCCGACGAGCACGCGTACGAGCTCCTGGATTTCCCGCGCGTGCTCGCGCGAGAGCGCGCGGTGCGCGCCCAGCGGGAGGGCATCCCGCTGGTGGACAGGATCCTCGGCGAGCCGCAGCTGATCGGCGAGCTGGGCTCCGGCGCCGTCGCGCCGCTCGCCAACCTCGTGCAGGCGAGCCGCCTGCTCCGCAAGGTGCAGGAGAAGGTGACCGGGATCTCGTCGGAGTTCCCGCTCCCGGAGATGGCGCGCAGGCCGTTCTCGTCCTGGTTCGCGGAGCACGGCGCTGCGGCCGGCGCCGGCAAGCAAGGCGACGTGGTGCTCTTCGCGACCTGCTACGGCGAGTACAACACGCCCGCGGTCCCCGAGGCCGCGGTTCGCGTCCTCGAGCACAACGGCTACGCGGTGCACGTCCCGGGCTGCTCCTCGGCGGCAGATCTGCGAGACACCCCGGGGGGAGCGCTGACGTGCTGCGGGATGCCGAACCTCGACGGCGGCGATCTCGCGGCCTTCACCGCGAAGGTGAAGCACAACGTCGCGCTCCTGCTGCCGCACGTGCGCCGTGGGAGGAAGATCGTCGTGATCGGCCCGACGTGCGGCTACACGATGAAGAAGGAGTGGCCGGAGTACCTGCAGACGGCAGAGGCGCGCGATGTCGCGGCCGCGACGGTCGACATGATGGAGTTCCTCGTCCAGCTCGGCCGCGAGAAGAAGCTCAACCGCGAGTTCAAGAAGGGGCTCGGCACGATCGCGTATCACGCCGCGTGCCACCTGCGCGCGCAGAAGATCGGCTTCCCGGGCGCCAGGGTGCTCGGCGTCGTCCCCGACACCGACGTGCGCGTCATCGAGCAGTGCTCGGCGGTCGACGGCACGTGGGGGATGAAGGCGGCCCACTACGAGACCGGGCGCAAGTACGCGTCGAAGCTCGTTCGCGGCGTCGCCGGCGCGGACGTCATCGTCAGCGACTGCACCCTCGCGGGTCTCAGGATGATCAAGGAGAACGGCGCGAAGGTGCTGCACCCGGTCGAGGCGCTCGCCCACGCGTACGGGCTCGGCCCGACGCCGTGAGTCTCGGTCCGACGTCGTCAAGGAGAGGAGCGTCATGCGTCCCATCGATCGCAACGAGGTGCTCGGGATCGGCGAATACGAGGCGATCCGCGAGCGATTCCGCGGCCGCATCATCGAGGAGAAGCGGCCCCGCCGCGTGCGGATCGGAGACCACCTGACCGCGGTGTTCGAGAACCGCGACTCGGTGCTCTTCCAGATCCAGGAGATGCTCCGCACCGAGCGCATCACGAGCGAGAGCGGCATCCTCCACGAGATCGAGACGTACAACGATCTCATCCCGGGCGCGGGGCAGCTCAGCTTGACGCTCTTCGTCGAGATCCCCGATCGAGCGCTGCGCGACCGGATGCTCATCGATCTGGTGGGCCTCGAGGACACCGTGTCGATCGAGGTCGACGGCGTCGCCGCGCGGGCGCTCGGCAAGCGCGAAGGATCGATGGAAGACCGCACGACGGCCGTGCATTACCTCAAGGCGGATCTCCCGGCCGAGGCGCAGGCGGCGATCAAGGCGAGGAAGGCGACGGTATCGCTCGTCGTCGGGCACCCGCGCTACGCGGTGAGGGCGGCGCTCGGGAGAGCGACCCTGGAGAAGCTCGCCGAGGACCTGTCCTAGCCGCGATGGTCTCCCTCGATCGCCCGATCAAGTTCGAAGACGTCGACGCCGCGAACATCGTCTTCTTCGCGCGGTTCCTCAGCTACGCGCACGAGGCGATGGAGCGGTTCTTCGCGCCGCTCGACGGAGGCTACGCCGGGCTCATCCTCGAGCGGCGGATCGGGCTGCCGGCGGTGCGGGTCGAGGCCGACTACGCGGCGCCGGTGCGTTACGGCCAGGCGCTCCGGATCGAGACGTCGGTCGCCCGTATCGGCCGGCGGAGCGCCACGCTCCGGTACCGCATGCACCGCGCGCACGACGGCGTGCTGTCGGCGGAGCTGCGGCACACGGTGGTGACCACCGACCTCGTGCAGCTGGTGTCGGTCCCGATGCCGGAGGACGTCCGGGCCCTGCTCAGCGCTCACCTCGATCTCGATCACGCGCCCTCCAGCGCCGGTCAACGGGCGTGAGCGCTCGGCCGGCGCGCCCGCGGGCACGCACGAGGACCGAACCCGAGGCGAAGGCGCGATCGCTGCTGAAGCGGCGCGTCGAGCTGACGCTCCTCCGCGACAGGGCGCATTACGAGACGCTCGTGATGGGCGCCGTGGCGAACGCGCGCGTCTCCGTGTGGATCGCGACGGCGAACGTGAAGGAGCTCCGCGTGGAGGCGCCCATCGGATCGAGGGCGCGGGCGCGCGGCCGGTACATGTCGTTCCTCGACCTGCTCGACGCGCTCGCCGCCCGGGGGGTCGAGCTGCGCCTGCTGCACGCCGGCGTCCCGTCGCGCGCCTTCCGCGCCGAGCTCCGCCGGCGGCCCCGGCCGCCGATCGAGATGCGGCGCTGCCCGCGGGTCCACCTGAAGATGATCGCCGTCGACGGCGCGCTCCTCTACCTCGGCTCCGCGAACCTCACCGGCGCCGGGCTCGGGGCGAAGGGCGAGGGGCGGCGGAACTTCGAGGCGGGCGTGCTCACCGACGACGACCTCCTGCTCGACGAGATGCAGGCGACGTTCGAGGCGATCTGGACCGGCGCCGAGTGCAAGGGCTGCAGGCTCCGGCCGCTCTGCCCGGGGCCGCTCGACCAGCTCGACAAAATCCCGTTGCGCTGACGGTCCCGATGGCCGATGAGCAGCGCATGAGCACCGCGGGACCGGACCCCTCCGACCTCGATCGAATCGCCAACGCCGCGCTCGCGCGCGTGGACAGCGGGATGCTGCTCGGGCTCGGCACCGGGCGGGCGTCCGAGGCCTTCATCCGCCGCCTCGGGGAGCGCGTCCGCCGAGGGCTCCAGATCAAGGGCGTCGCCACGTCGGAGCGCTCGGAGGCGCTTTGCCGCCGCGAGAACATCCCGATGGTGTCGCTCGAGGAGGTCGAGCGCCTCGACGTCGCCGTCGACGGCGCGGACGAGGTGGCGCCCGACCTTGGCCTCATCAAGGGCCTCGGCGGCGCGCTCCTCCGCGAGCGCGTGGTCGCCTACGAGGCCGCGCAGTTCATCATCCTCGTCACCCCCGAGAAGCTCGTCGAGAAGCTCGGCTCGCGCGTGCCAATCCCCGTCGAGGTGGTGCCCTTCGCGAGCACGACGGCCGCGCGGCACCTGATCGCGCTCGGAGGCAAGCCGGCGATCCGCAAGAACGCGGACGGGTATCCCTTCCAGACCGACAACCACAACTGGATCCTCGACACCGCGTTCGGCCCGATGGACGCGCCCGCAGCGGTCGACGCGCGCATCCGCAGCATCCCGGGCGTCGTCGACACGGGGCTGTTCCTCGACATGGCGACCCTCGTGCTGGTGGCGGACCCGGGCTCCGTCCGCGAGCTGACGCGGCAGCGCTAGCTCCGCATGTGACGAATCCCGTCAGGGATCGCTGACACGCGGGGCCAGGGAGCACGGCCTTCGGGCGGGCGGCGCCTGCGCGGCGCGCGCCCGCCCATGGCGGGACCTCTGACAGGCGGAGCTAGCGCGCGTGGCGATCGAGCCTGCGGGCCAGGTCGTCCAGCGCGAGGTTGCCCGGAGCCCCGAGCGACACGCGCGCGCGGAGGCTCGCCGCGGCGTCGCCGGCCGGCAGCGCCGCGATCTCGGCCGCGACCTTGCGGTAAGCCTCGCGGAAGGGGACGCCCTCCACGGCGAGCTCGACGGCGCGATCCGTGGCGAAGCACTCCGGCGTGATCGCGCGGGCCATGCGCTCCCGGTCGAACGCGAGCCCCTCGACGAGCCGCGGCAAGAGGCGCGACGTCGCGAGCGCCTCGTCGAGCCCGCGCATCGTGGGGCCCTTCGTGAGCTGGAGATCGCGGTGGTAGCCCGACGGGAGCGCGACGATGGACTGCACCTCGGCGAGCGCGCCCTGGACGACGGAGCACGCCGCGCGCATGAGCTCGACGACGTCGGGGTTGCGCTTCTGGGGCATGATCGACGAGCCGGTCGTGAACGCCTCCGGGAGGCGGATGAACGCGAGCTCGCTCATCGCGAACAGGCTGAGATCCCACGCGAGCCGGCGGCTCACGGCCATCACCTGCCACGCGGCGGCGAGGATCTGCGCCTCGATGATGCCGCGCGACGTCTGGGACGCGAGCGGGTTCAGCGCCACGCCGGCGAACCCGAGCTCGCGCGCGACGCCGACGCGGTCGAGCGGGAGGTTCACGCCGAAGCCCGCGGCGCCCCCGAGCGGGCAGCGATCGACGAGCGCCCGCGTCGCGCGCACCACGTCGATCGCATCGGTGAGCCCCTCGACGAACGAGGCGGCCCAGTAGCCGACGGACGACGGCACCGCCCGCTGCAGGTGCGTGTAGCCGGGCATCGGCGTCTCCGCCTCGCGCCTGGCGAGATCGAGCAGCGCGCGGGCGCCGGCCGTCGCGTTCTCGGCGAGCTCGTCCAGCGCGTCGCGCTCGTACAGGCGCGTGGCGACGAGCACCTGATCGTTGCGGCTCCGGCCGGTGTGCACCTTCTTGCCCGCGTCGCCGATGCGGGCGACCAGCGCGGCCTCGATCGCGCTGTGGCCGTCCTCGTCGTCCTCGGTGAGCCGCAGCTCGCCGGCCTCGTTCTGCGCCGAGAGCACCTCGAGCTCGCGGACGAGCGCGTCCCGCTCCGCCTCGCTGAGCACGCCGATCCGCGCGAGCCCGCGGACGTGCGCGATCGTGGCCCGCAGGTCGTACGCGAGCAGGCGCTGATCGAGCTGCCAGTCGTCGCGCGAGGTGTAACGCAGCATCTGGGCGTCGGTCGCGCCCCCTTTGTCCCACAGTCGTACGCTCATTCAGCTCCCCAGGCTCTCGTCCACGAGAGCACGGATCTCGGCAAGCTTCTTGGCCTTGCCCTCGTCCAGCGGTCGCGGCTTCGCCGCGCCGGCCGCGGGCGCGAGCTCTCGCTCGAGCTCGCGCAGCTCGTCGTCCGCCGTCCGCGCCGGCCGGCGCTTGCCGAGGCCGAGCGCGCGGGCCAGCCAGCTCCTCGACTCGCCGATCGCATAGTCGTCCGCGGCGATCCGGTCCGGCGCGGCGCGCAGCATGCGGACGAGCGCGGCGTTGGAGCTGGCCCAGACGGCGGACTCGTCGAAGTGGGCGCGCGGCGTCACGTCGAGGTGCCGCGCGGCGGTCCGATCGGGCACGTCGTGCAGCCGGCAGTAGACGGCGAGCGCGAGAGCGAGCTCGTCGACCGGCATCTTGGTCGCCGAGTGCACCTGCACGCCGCCGCAGCCCTTCGCGTACAGGTAGGAGCCGTTCGTCGCGAGGACACCGAAGCCGAGCAGCACGGCGGCGAGATCCACAGCGGGCTCGCGGTCCGACGGCGCGAGCGCGTCGAAGGCGCCGGCCTCGCTCAGGAACATGTACGCCACGGCGCGCACGAACGCCGTCGTGAGCACCGTGGGGTTGCGGAGCTCGCCCGCGGAGAGCGCGACCCGGTACCCGCCGTCGCCGCGCGGGGCGACGCGCTCCAGCTTCGACTCCAGCGCCATCCCGCCGCATGCGCCGCTCGAGCAGCTCACCGTGCTGGCCTGCCCCTCGGGGGTGACCACCGCGAGCTCCACCGGGACATCCTGGAGCCCGGCGTGCTCCTGGACCCGCAGCATCAGGGCGGCCACCGTCTTCGGCGAGCCGTCGAACGGGTCCGGGAAGAACTCGGCCGTCGGCTGCACCAGCCCGCGCACCGGCTCCGCGCCGTGCTGGAGGAGCGTCGCGGTCGTACGAAGGATCCAGCGGATCTGCGGTTCGTCCGGGAGGTCCATACAGCTACTGTATGCCACCGCTGCGCGGCGGTCGCGCGGTAGTTCCCAGGTAGCGGCAGCGGAAGGCGGGCCGGGCGGCAGCGCCTGGCTCGGGGACGCGAATTTTGGCGTTTTTTTGTCCATGCCACTTCCCTTTCGACGGCGGTCGGCGACCGCGTAAAGTTGTGCCCCCATGACGGAAGAGGCGAAGGGCATCTCCGAGAGGAAAGCGGATCACATCGAGCTCTGCGCGACCGGCGATGTCGGGTTCCGCGCCAAGACCACGCTGCTGGAGCAGGTCGACCTGATCCACGACGCGTTGCCGGAGCTCTCCCTCGACGCGATCGACACCTCGGTGCTGCTGCTCGGGAAGCGGCTCCGCGTCCCGCTCCTGATCGCGGCCATGACCGGCGGGACGGAGCGCGCGCGTGCGATCAACCGGGAGCTCTCGCAGATCGCCGAGGAGCGCGGGTACGGCTTCGGGCTCGGGAGCCAGCGGGCGATGCTGAACGGCGACGCCTCCGCCTCCTACGAGGTCCGCGCGCACGCTCCGACCACCCTCCTCCTCGGGAACATCGGCGCCGTGCAGGCGCGATCGCTGTCGACGGAGGCGGTCGCCGAGCTCGTGGCCCAGGTCGGCGCCGACGCGCTCTGCGTCCACATGAACCCCGCGATGGAGCTGGTCCAGCCGGGCGGCGACCGGGACTTCGCCGGCGCGCTGGATGCGATGGGCCGGCTCGCGAGCGGACTCAGCGTGCCGGTCGTCGCGAAGGAGACCGGCTGCGGGATCGGCCCGGGGACGGCATACCGCCTGGTCCGGGCGGGCGTCCGCGACCTGGACGTCTCCGGCGCTGGAGGTACCTCCTGGGTCGCCGTCGAGGCGGCCCGCGCCGCGGGTGCGGCCCGCTCCCTCGGTGAGGCGCTGCGCGAGTGGGGGGTACCGACGGCCGCCTCGGTGCTCATCGCCCGCGCTATCCGTCCTCGCTTCAAGACGATCATCGCGACCGGAGGCATCACGAGCGGCCTTGACGTCGCTCGAGCGCTCGCGCTCGGCGCGCATGCGGCCGGGATCGCGCGTCCGGTCCTCCAGGCGTTCGTCGCGGGGGGACGGGACGCAGCGGTGCGGTACCTCGAGAGCGTCGAGGCCGAGCTCCGGGCGGTCATGCTGCTCGTCGGGGCGCGCGACATCGCGTCACTCCAGAAGGCACCCGTGCTGCTCGGACGGGAGCTGCGCAGGTGGACCCGGTTGCTGAAGCAGATGAAGCAGATGAAGCAGATGGAGAGGGCGTAGTTGTGGCGGTGGCGGTAACGGGGGTAGGGGGGCCGAGACGGCGGGGTCCGGTCCCCAGGGTAGGGCCGGCGGGGCCGAACCGACGTTGTCGGCGGGGACGGCAAGGCGCCCAGCGGTCGCTGTCCTTGGCGGGGGCGCCGGGCACGCCTCCGGCCCGCGCTCGACGCTTCCGTCCGGTCAGCCCCGCATGATACGGTCCGAAGCTCTGGAGAACCCCGGGATAAAATGACGGAGAAAAAAGGGCGTCCGAGCGATCGTCCCCCCGAGGACCTGAAGAAGGAGCGCGATGCCTTCATTCAGCAGTTCTTCCGCAAGGGGGCGCAGCTGACCGAGGAGCTCCTCCGCGAGAACGAGCGCCTTCGTGACAAGATCTCCGAGCTCGAGTCGGAGAACGGCAAGCTCCGCGCGCACCTCGCGAGCGACTCGGCCATCCGCGATCTGCTCCGCAAGATCGAGGAGCTCGAGCAGGAGAAACGCGACCTGGTGACGCAGTCGGTGCGGATGGTGGCGGCCTCGGACCGCTTCAACAGCCGCTACTCGGAGGCGGAGGGAGAGCTGGCGAACCTCGCGAACCTGTACGTCGCGCTGTCGCAGCTGCACGCGGCGCGCAACGTGCGCCATGTCCTCCGCAACCTCAAGGAGCTCCTGGCGCAGTTCCTCGGGGCGGGCGCCTTCTCCGTGTACCTGGCGTCTCCCGATGGTAAAGAGCTCGTCTCGATCGCGAGCGAAGGCGTCGCGGTCGAGGAGATCGCGCGCATGCCGGTGACCGAAGGCATCGTCGGCCAGGCATTCTCGAAGGGGGAAATCTTCTTCGACGAGACCAAGGACGTCTCCAAGGGGAGCATCGAGGATCCCGCTGCAGTGATCCCGCTCGATTTCAACGGGCGCACCGTGGGTGTCATCGCGATCTTCAGCACGCTCCCGCAGAAGACGGAGTTCGTGAACGTGGACACCGAGCTCTTCAAGCTCCTCGGGGCCCAGGCCGCCCCCGCCCTCATCAACGCGCGGCTCTTCACCGACGCCGGCCGGAAGGTGCCTGGCGTCCAGGCATTCCTGGACCTGGAGGACTGATCATGGCCGAGTACTCGTGTCTGATCGTTGAAGACTCGCCCATGATGCGGCAGCTCTTGGTCTTCGCGCTGGCGCGCGTGAAGAACCTCCGCGTCACCGAGGCAGACGATGGCGTCGACGGTCTCCGCAAGCTCGCCTCGACCAAGTACGACGTGATCATCACCGACATCAACATGCCGATCATGGACGGGCTCAAGCTCGTCAAGCGCGTGCGCACGGATCCGGTCCACAAGGACACCCCGATCATCATCATCACCACCGAGGGGTCTCAGGAGGATCGTCAGCGCGCGTTGCAGCTCGGCGCGAACGCGTACATCACGAAGCCGATCCAGGCCCCGCAGGTCATCGCCAAGGTCAAGGAGCTCCTCAAGATCGACTGAGGCACCGCGCCCGGCCAGCGGGCGCGCCCCACCGCCCGCGTTCTGCGGGCGCACGGTTCCATGCGCCGGAAGCTCGGGCGGCGCGGCGCCCTACCGCGGCCGCGGTAGGGCGGGTCGGCGCTGCGATGAACCCGCGCCCCGCTCTACGGCTTCGGGCCGAACTTCAGGAGCACGCGGTTGCGGCCGGTGCGCTTCGCCTCGTAGAGCGCCTCATCGGCCGCCGCGATGAGCTCCATGCCGGTCTGCACCGCGAGCTCGGGGTGCGCCGCGACGCCGACGCTGATCGTCGTCGGCATGCGAACGCCCTCGTGCTCGAAGACCGACCCCTCGATGAGGAGGCGCAGCCGCTCGCCGAGGATGCCCGCGTTCTCGAGCCCCACGCCGCGGCACAGGATGCCGAACTCTTCTCCACCGTAGCGCGCGAACACGTCCTCGGTCCGCACCGTGTGGCTCGCGATCTTGGCGATCCTCGCAAGCACGTAGTCGCCGGCGAGGTGCCCGAAGGTGTCGTTGATCCTCTTGAAATGATCGACGTCGAACATGAGCAGCGACAGGTGCGCGCCGTGCCGCCGCGCATAGGAGACCTCGGTCTCGAGCCGATCCAGGAAGTACTTCTTGTTGAAGGCCTTGGTGAGGGCGTCGCGCAGCGCGGCGTCGTACATCTGCTGCTGAAACGACTCATCCAAATGGTCGTGGTAGGTGAACTTGAGGATGGTCGTCGAGCCCAGGCGGATCTTGTCCCCGTCGTGCAGGGCGACGCGCGTGATGTGCTCGCCGTTCACCATCGTCCCGTTCGAGCTGTTGAGATCCTCGATCAGCACCTGGCTGTCCATCTGGAGGAGGCGCGCGTGGCGCCGCGAGATGCCGTCGTCGTTCAGCCGGATGGTCGCCCCGGATGCTCGGCCGATCACGATCTCGGCGCCCTCGACCCGGTACATCTCGCCGACGTTCGAGCCAGCGAGCACGATGAGGTAGGCGCGGTCCTTCGGCGAGCGCGCCGGGAGCTCCTTGTGGAGTTCCCCAACGTTGGCCACCCGCGTGGCCTCGAAGTCATCGTCGGGGAGGTAGCTGCCCATGCTCCCTGAGGATGATCCTAAATCCTTGAAATAGGTTCAAGCGCGAGGGCATGGCACAGGCGATGTTCCCTGTCGGGTAGGGTGCGTGACGGAGCGTCGCGCGTTTCGCGCGGCTCGAGCGTCTCCCACCCCTTGCGCCCGCTCCCGACGGAGCGCTCCCGCGCACCTGCGCGCTCACGCAGCCCTGCCGAGCGGCACCACGAGCTGCTCGACCCAGAGCTCGCCCGCTCGGAGCTCGACGAACGTCGCGTCGGCGTGCCCCGCGCCATACCCCGAGACGGCGCCGCTCCGCACAAGCTCGCCAGGCGCGCGCGCACCGACGCGCAGGTGATCGACGGTGCTCCGCACGTCGCCCCGCAGCGAGCACGGCGCTTCGCCCACTGAGCCGACGTTGATGATGCGCACGCCGCCCACCATCCGATCGAACGGGACGTGGGAGCCACCACAGATCACGACATCCGCCGGATCGTCGCCGAGCAGGGAGAGCACCTCCTCATCGGTCATGTCGTGAGAGATCGGCTCGAGCGGATCCGCCGGGGAGCCGTGGACCAGGACGAGCTCGCCGCCGTCCTCGAGCGGCAGGCGGTACGTCGGGGAGAGCCGCGCCAGCCGCGCAAGGATCAGCTCGCCGAGCTCGGTGCGCGTCTGGGACAGGCGATCGAGCCGCGCTCGCTCGTGCTCGCTCCGCGCCCTGACCTTGTCGAGGTCCAGCGTCGCCAGGGCGCGATCCGATACGCCCTGTACGCAAACCGCCTTGGCCTGGGTGAGCCGGCGCCACGTCTCGAGCGGCTTCGGGCCGGGAAAGCAGAGATCTCCGGCGACCAGGAGCTGGGTATACCCTCGGCGCTCGGCCGTGGCCAGGACCGCCGCGAGCGCGTCGGCGTGGCCGTGAATATCCGAGACGCAGAGCAATCGCACCCGGCGAGCATAGGATCTGAGAGCGACGCCGCCAAGGCGCGAGGTGGGGCCAGGTCGCGATAAACCGGCGGTCGGGCCCTGCGGAACCGCCGTTCACGCCCCCACGGTCTTGCTAGCCTCCCGCCATGCAACAGGTCTCGAGGCTCCTGGAGATCGCGAGCGCGATCGATGAGCAACGCGTGAAGGACCGCGCGGAGCGGCTGTCGTCTCGGCTTCGTCCCGGGACGATGGCCTTCGCCATCGCGGCGCTCCTGACGGCCGCCTACCCCGCGATCGGCGCGATCATCGAGGCGAATCCGGACATCGTGGAGCGGCTCGCGGCGGAAGGCCACCAGACGGCGCGCGATCGCGCCACGTACCTGGCGCGGATCCGGAGCCGCGTCGGCGACGTCTCGGACACGGACCGCGTCCGGCGGGAGCTCCGGCGCGTGGCGCGCGAGGAGCGGATCCGCGTCGCGCTGCGCGAGCTGCTCCCGCCGTCGGCGGGCGGCGCGGACATCGACGTCACCGCGCGCGAGCTCACCGCGCTCGCCGAGGCCACGATCGAGGTCGCGCTCGCCGAGGCCGTCTCCGCCGTGACCGCGCGGTTCGGAGAGCCCCGCACCGCGACGGGCGCGCGCTCGAAGTTCGTCGTGCTCGGGATGGGGAAGCTCGGCGGCGACGAGCTCAACGCGGGCTCCGACGTGGATCTGATCTACCTCTACGACACGGATGACGGGCACGTGGGCCTGCCCGGCGATCGCGCCGTCTCGGTCACCCTGCACGACTTCTGGGCCCGCGTCGCGCGCCGCCTCACGTCGACGCTCGAGGAGGTCACGGAGGACGGCTTCGTCTGGCGCGTGGATCTCCGGCTCCGCCCGGAGGGCAGGAGCGGTCCGCTCGTCAACTCCCTGGCCGCGGCCGAGCGCTACTACGAGTCGTTCGGCCGCCTCTGGGAGCGCGCCGCGCTGCTCCGCGCCCGCGAGATCGCCGGCGATCTCGACTTTGGCGCCGAGGCGCTCGGGGTGCTCGGCCCGTTCGTGTGGCGGCGCCAGGTCGATCCGCAGCTCGCCGTCGACATGATCGAGCTCGTCGATCGCGCTCGCGCGGAGCTCCCGCACGACGCATCGCGCGACCTGAAGCTCGGCCCGGGCGGGATCCGCGAGGCGGAGTTCTTCGTGCAAGCCCTGCAGCTCATCTGGGGCGGGCGCGAGCCCCGCGCGCGCGCGCAGGGCATGCTCGACGGCCTGCGGCGCCTGCGCACCCTGGGGTACGTGACCGACCGGGAGGGGCGGGAGCTCGTGGAGGGCTACCTCGCGCTCCGGCGCGCGGAGCACGCGGTGCAGTCCGCGACCGGCGTGCAGACGCACCTCCTCCCCGACAGCGAGGCGGAGATCGCGCGCCTCGCGCGGGCCCTGCGCTTCGAGGACGCCGCGGCGTTCCTGGCCGACACCGCGCAGCGCCGGGGGCGCATCAAGGCCCGGCTCCTGTCGCTCCTGCCGAAGGGGAGCGCCCGGCCGTCGCGGTGGATCGACGCGATGGCCGCGCTCGACCACGGCGATCGCGACGCGTTCGCCGAGGCGCTGGCGAAGCACGCCGTGCTCGTCCTCGGCGGCGAGCCGGCGACCGCCGCCGACGGCGCCGCGTCCGGGCTCGCCGCGCCGCCGGAGCCGCACGCCTCGCTGACGGCGCGCTTCCGCGACGTCGCCGACGATCTCTTCGAGCTGTCCCGCCACCCGGACGGCCTGCTCGGGGCGCGCAGCCGCGAGGCGTCCTCGTCCCTCGCGGAGACGCTGCTCGCCGCGGTGGTCGACGCCGCCGATCCGGAGCAGGCCGCGCGCTTCCTCCGGCTGTGCTTCTCCCGCATCAGGCACTCCTCCGTCTACGCGCGCATGCTCGGCGACGAGCCGCGCGCGCTCCGCAGGCTCGTCGAGGCGCTCGGGTCGAGCGCGTTCATCGGCGACGCCATGGTGAGGTACCCCGAGCTCGTCGACGCCGTCCTGTTCGCGCGCGGCGCGCCGAGCGCCGAGCTGATCCGACACACGATCGAGGCCAGCCTCAGCGAGGCGTCGCCGGACGAGGATCCGGAGGAGGCGCTCATCGGGGCGCTCCGGCGCGCCAAGGCGCGCGTCACCATCGAGGTCGGCCTCGCCGACCTGAGCGGCGAGGTCGGCACGCGCGAGGCGACCCTCGCGCTCTCGGATCTGGCCGACGCGTCGCTCGAGGCCGCGACGCGCTTCGCGCTGGGGACGCCGCCGGGCGAGCCCGTGCGAGGGCTCGCCGTGATCGCGATGGGCAAGCTCGGCGGCCGCGAGATCGGCTACGGCTCGGATCTGGACGTCTTCTTCCTGTTCGACCCGGCGTGCGCGCCGCCCGGCGAGCAAGGGGCCGCGTCCGACCCCGGCACGTACTACGCGCGGCGCGCGCGGCAGATCATCCGGCTCATCTCCATGTCGCACGCGGCGGGCCCAGGCTATGAGCTCGACACGCGCCTGCGCCCGTCGGGCAGCCAGGGGCTGCTCGTCACGTCCATCGACTCGTTCGCTCGCTACCACGGCATCCGCCGCGCCGACGCGGCCTCCCCGGCGCCCGCGGAGCCGGAGTCGTCGCCCGGCGCGCGGCACATGCGCGCGGCGATCTGGGAGCGGCTCGCGCTCATCCGGGCGCGCGCCTCGGCCGGCGATCCCGCGCTCGGGGCGGAGGCGATCGCCATCGTGCACGAGGCCGCGTACCTCCAGGCGGACGACTTCGATCGGATCGCCGAGGAGATCCACCGGCTCCGGCTGCGCATGGAGAGCGAGCTCTCGCACGAGCGCCGCGGCCGCCGCGACTTCAAGCTCGGGCGGGGCGGCCTCGCGGACATCGAGTTCGCGGTGCAGCTCCTGCAGATCCGGCACGGCGCCGATCCGCGCGTCAGGACCACCGAGACGCTCGCGGCGATCGACGCGCTCGCCGCGGCTGGACACCTCTCGGCCGAGCACGCCGAGACGTTCCGGGACGGCCACGCGTTCCTGCGCAAGCTGGAGCAGCGGATCCGCATCGTGCACGCGGACGCGTCGCAGCTCCTCGAGGAAGACGCGCCCGGGGTCCCGACCCTCGCGCGTCGGACGGGCATCCGGGGCCGCACCGCGGCCGAGGCCGCGCGCGAGCTGCTCGCGCGCTACGGCGCGATCACCGAGCGCGTGCGCCGGGCGTACGAGGCCATCGTCGCGGGCGGCGCGGCGTCTCTCGGTGAGGCGAGCGAGGCGCGAGCGGCGAGCACGGCGAGCGCGGGGGAACCGGCGGAACCGGGGGAACCTGCGGAACCGGGGGAACCGCGCGAAGACGAGCGCTGACGGTTGCCGTTGACCCTAGTCGGACGCGGTGGAATGCCAGGCGTTCCGATGACCACCCAGAGCGAGCAGAGCGCACGCCCGTCCGTCGGGCACCGTCATGTCACCGGGACGACCTCCCTCGATAGCCTCGTCGGCGCGCACCCGGGTACGCTGAGGCAGTTCTACGAGGCAGGGAAGCCGGCGGATCCGGCGGAGCTCGGCGATCTGCCGCGAGGGCGCCTGCTCGCCCTGCAGCCGACGGCCGGGATCCACCTGGCGACGCGCCCGCTGATCACGGCGCTCGCGTCGCGCTGGATGCCCTGGAAAGGGAACGAGTTCGACCATGGCGGCAACTCCGGCACGAACGTGGTCTTCGGGAGCCGGATCTGTCGCTTCAAGGCGCAGCTGATCGCTTCGGAGCTCGACGGCAAGCCGACGCTCGCGCTGACGTATGGCGAGAAGGCGTTCGGCAATCCCTGGCCGGTGAGCGCGGTCAAGGACGAGCTGCGGACCGTGGAGGCCGGGCTCGCGATCGGGCCGATGCTGCTGAAGTGGCACGAGCGGTGGCACGCCGTGCTCTGGTTCGGGCTGACCCGCGTCGATCCGCAGTAATCCGCCGGACGGGCCCGAAGCGGGCTCAGGCGAGCCGGAGGCGCGAGCGGCGCTCGTCGCGGGACCTCGCTCGCGGAGCAATTGCACGGGGCGCGCGGCGCGCGGTGCGAAAGAACAACGCGCTCGTCACGAATCATCGATCCGTCAATCCTTCTTGTCATTGCGTCACGCACCATGTCGGACGCACGAATAGTCACTGTCCAGGCCGTCCGACCGCGCGACACGCATGTCCTTCGCGGACGCGGTAGTCAGAGGTATCAGGGCTCGCCCTAATAACCCATCGCTCCATTCCTGCTCTTTGCTGGACATACTTCCCGATTTCTACAGTCTGGCATACGATAGAGACTGGGCGGCAGCAGAGCACCTTTGCTCGCGTCGCCGGGAGGCTCGAAATGGTGACTTGGTCGGGCAAGGCGGGAGTCTTGATGGCTGCGATCGCTGTAGCACCGGGCGTCATGGCTGGCTGCTCCTGCGGAGATACCGGGGGCACGGCGCCTGTAGCATCCGGCGGCGCGGGGCCTGGCGGTGGGGGTGGAATTGGCGGTGGAATTGGCGGTGGCTTCGGCGGCTTCCCGGCGATCGCCAGCGGGGGCGGCGTCGGAGGCGAAGGCGACTGCGAGGGCCTCGAATGCCAGCAGGTCGAATGCGAGAACGGGGCGAAGACCACGGTGAGCGGCACCGTGTACGACCCCTCGGGCAAACTGCCGCTCTACAACGTGATCGTCTACGTCCCCAATGCGCCGCTTGAACCCATCCCCGACGGCGCGACCTGCGATCAGTGCAGCGCGACGCTCTCCGGCTCACCGCTCGTGACGGCGCTGACCGATACGGAAGGAAAGTTCGTCCTGGAGGACGTGCCGGTCGGCGAGAACATCCCGCTCGTCGTGCAGGTGGGCAAATGGCGCCGCGAGATGACGCTCCCCGTGGTCGACCGATGCAAGGACACCGCGACGGACGCCGGGATCATCCGGTTGCCGCGCAACCAATCGGAGGGGCACATCCCGAAGATCGCGCTCACGACGGGCGGCGCCGATCCGCTCGAGTGCTTGCTGCACAAACTCGGGATTGATGAGAGCGAGTTCACGCCGGAGACCGGGACCGGGCGGATCAACCTGTTCGCCGGCCGCGGGGACGTCGATCACGAGGTGACGACGCGCTATGCGGAGCGCCTGAATCAAGGCGCGGAGTTCACGCCGGCCACGAGCCTCTGGGGGACCGTGGACGCCCTGAGCCAGTACGACATGGTGATCCTCGCCTGCGAGGGCGACCCGCACGTGGAAGACAAACCCGGGCCCGCGCGCCAGGCCATGTTCGACTATACCTCGCTCGGCGGGCGGGTGTTCGCGTCCCACTGGCACAACGTCTGGCTGAAGCGGGGGCCGGCGCCGTTCCCGGACACGGCGGTCTGGGACAACGACGTCACGGACCCGGAGAGCCCTCTCACGGCGCTCGTGGACACCACGCTCCCGAAGGGGCAAGCCCTCGCGGAGTGGCTCGTCAATGTCGGCGCGTCGGACGTGCCCGGCGAGATCGTGATCAACGGCGCGCAGCATACGGTGAGCGACGTGACCGAGGACGTCTCGACCCGGTGGATCTATTACGACGAGCCCGAGCCGGCCGGGGTCCAGTACTTCACATTCAACACGCCCGTCGATGCCCCAGAAGATCAGCAGTGCGGGCGTCTCGTGTTCACGGACATCCATGTCTCTGCGGCGGACCTCACGGGCCCGCCCTTCCCGGAGGGGTGCTCCGCGGAGGAGCTGAGCGCGCAGGAGAAGGCGCTGCTCTTCATGCTGTTCGACCTGTCGTCCTGCATCGTGCCCGACGACGAGCCGCCGCCGATCCCCATCCCGCAGTGACCTGCCTCTCCCGCGTCCCTGGCGTCCGCCGCGCCGCCGGCGCCCGTGCGCCGGCCCCGGAGCGCCGCCGGGGCTGAAGGACCCATGTCGGTATTCTCCTGAACTACGTCGTCTCCATCCCGAGCTGCCCCGCAAACGATCCTTGATGATGGGCGGAGAGCGTCCTCTCCGCTCGATCCGGCGAGCGCCGCGCGCCATCGGGGGTCGCCTTCGTTCCTCTCCGGGATATCCTGTTGCTATCCGCCTCGCCTGAGCGCTGGAGACCACGAGCCGCGGAGCATCTGTGCTCCATTGCGCGCGGCGGCGGGACACGCTGCCGCGCTGCGCAGCCATTTCGCCGCGCCGCGCTCCGCGTGCGCCTCGGAGATATCGATTGAGCAGACGGAGGCGTACGAAGACGTACGAAGACGACAATCATGACGACAGCCGAGACAAGAGGCTGTCGCGGTGGGAAGCACCACGCAGATACGGAATGTCATCCATGCATGGTCCGGGGATCCTGCTAGGATGAATCTCGCCCGCAGTGCGGGGTTACATCCGGAGCCTGGTCGCTGGTCTTCGGCTCGGCAGAAGGGACATTCCTACGATGGTCCAGCATCGCCCTAAGCCAGCGGCTGCATGTCGGGCCATCGAGCGTTGGCTTCGCGAGGGCGGTCGTGCTCCGCGGTTGCGCGGGGCGTCGCAGGAGACCGGGCGCACGGAGGCGCTTCCGCTGCAGGGCGAGATGGGGGGGATGCGCGGAGTGATGGAGGGCGATGAAGTTCAGGTCTGTCCTGCGCCGCCGCCGTCCTCGCGCCGGTACCTGTTCAGCCGGCGCGGCGACGCGGGCTGCCCGCTCTGCGCGCGGCGCGCGCGGTCGACGATGCCAGGCCTCGGCGGGGCGCCGTATCCCTTCCTGGCCGCCACCTGGGTGGTCCTCATGGTCGGCGAGCCCTTGCCGTCACCGCCCTGATCGCGCCCGGGCGCGGCGTCGTGCGCGTCAGCCGCGCTGCCGCGCCCGGGCGCGGCGTCGTGCGCGTCAGCCGCTCTGACGCGCACGACGCTGCGCTCCGGGCGCGTTCGTCGCCAGCGCGGCGGAGCGGGCGCGCGCCAACCCCTCACGCTGGCCGCGAAGGTGGCCGGCGTGCCGCTGCGCCCGGAGGTGAGGGCCTCGCGCGGAGGCGCGACGGCCGAGATCTGCCGGCGGCCTCTTGGGATGCTTGAGATGGGATGTGACGGGAAAGGTGCGGTTGGGCGCTCCGCGGCGAGCGGCGCGCCCGACGCTGCAGCTCAGCTGGCCGCCGACCGCTTGCCGGCGGTCGCGCGCTTCTGCCCCGCCCTCTGCGCGCCCGACTGCGCCGCCTTCGTTCGCCGCGCGGCTCCGCGCCCGACGCGGGCGCTGGCCGACGGCTTCCTCATCGCTGCTGCGCGCTGCGGCGCCGCGCGCTTCGCGCCCGCCGCGCGCGTCGTCTTGCGCCCGCCAGCCGGCGTCGTGCCCGCCGCGCGCGTCGTCTTGCGCCCGCCCGCCGGCGTCGCGCCCGCCGCGCTCCGGCCGCGCCCCGCCGCGCTACCGGTGGCGGTCCGCTTCCTCGTCGTGGCCGCCCTCTTGGCCGCGCCGCTCTGCTGCCGGCTCGTCTGTCCGGCGGTCGCCTTCCTCGGCGCGCTGCTGGTCTTCTTCTTCTCCGCCGCCGCGGTGCTCCGCGCCGTGCCCGGCCGCGCCGCGGCGCTCGCTCCTGCCTTGCTCGCTCCCTTCTTCGCCCGGGTCACCCGCCGGGTCGACACAGCGGTCATCCGTGCGCCGGCAGCGGACTTCGTCCGCCTGCGCGGAGCCTTCCGACCCGCCTCGCCCTGGGAGTTCGCGGGCGCAGCTTGCTCGCGCTCGCCGCTCTGGACCCGCTTCCTCTGCTTGGACGTATCCTTCGATGTCTCGCCTCTCGGCATTGAGCCCTCCCCCCGAGCTCTCTCGACATGAGCTCGCTCGTGGACTCATGGTGCCACAGCCTTCCCTCTTTCCCGGTCGGAAAGTCGGCGGGAAGCACCGGAATCGAAATCAGGATCCGCTGTAGCCAACCCCGGCGGAAGCGCCTATTGCGCGTCAGGCGCTCGGCAAATCGGCGCCCGAGACCCGCGCGGTGGAGCCGCGGGCGCGGCGAGCCCCACGCCCGCGCGAGACCCGCTCCCCTCGCGCCCCATCGCGCCCCGCGCCGCGCGCCGCGCGTCAGAAGCAGGTGCCGCCGCCGCAGCTCCTGCCCACGCAGCGCAGCAGCTGCAACGTCTCCGGGCTGTGGATGCACTGGAACCCGCAGACGGCGGGGCCGCTCCCCTCGTCGAGGCAGCCGAAGAAGCACGCGACGTCGTCCGCACAGGTGGGGCTGAGCAGGCACTGGCTCAGCTGCGCGCAGCAGCGCTCGGCCACGCATCCTCCGCAGCCCGTCCCGTCCGACGGGCAAGCGGGGCCGCCGCAGAGGCCGTTCTGGCAGCTGCCGTTGCAGCACTCGCCGGAGTCCGCGCACGGCTGGCCGTCGCGCGCGCACGGGGGCCGGCAGACGCCGTCCTCGCACGCGCCGCTGCAGCACGCCTCGCCGGACGCGCAGCGGCTGCCGTCTGCGGCGCACTCGACGCAGACCAGCCCGCAGAGCCTGGGGACCTCGCCGACGCAGATCTCGTCCCAGCTGGTGGTGCAGCAGAACGGGTCGAACCGGCAGAGCTCGGCCGCGCCCCCGCCGCAGTCCGCGGCGAGCGGCGCGCCGATCTCGCAGGGCGCGTGCGAGCACGCCGCGCCCCCGCACACGCCCTGCGCGCAGACGCCGGAGCAGCACGCATCGGCCGAGCCGCACGCGACCCCGTCCGAGCTGCACCCGCCGCAGATGCCCGCGTTGCAGCGCCCGGTGCAGCAGTCCGCGCTCTGGCCGCACACGGAGCCGTCGGGCGCGCACGCCTCGGCGCAGGCGCCCGCGACGCAGGCGCCGCTGCAGCACGCGTCGCCCGCGCTGCAGCGCGCGCCGTTCGGGATGCACGGCGCGCGGCACGCGCCCTCCACGCAGCTCAGCGAGCAGCACTGTCCCGCGGACCCGCACGCGCTCCCGTCCCGGAAGCAGCCCCGCCCGCAGGCTCCGCCCATGCAGACCCCGGCGCAGCACGCCGCCGCGCTCTGGCACGGCGCCCCGTCGGCCGAGCAGCCCTGCCCGCAGAGCCCGCCGGTGCACAGGCCGGCGCAGCAGTCGCCCGGGGCGGCGCACGGCGCGCCGTCCCGCGCGCAGCTGTCGCCGCCGCAGATCCCCTGCGCGCACGCGGCGCTGCAACAGTCCGCCGCGCCCTGGCAGGGGAGCCCGTCCTCCCGGCACACCGGCGGGTCCGGGGGCGGCGCGTCGGGGGCGCCCCCTGCGCCCGCGGGATCGGGCAGCCCGACGAGCTGCTCTCGGGAGCCGCACCCGAGGGCCAGCGCCGCGAGGACCACGAGCACGAGGAACACGAGGAGGCAGCGCGCTCGGAAAAGCACGGCGCGGAGGCTAACACGGGGGGCAGTTCATGACGGGCGGGCGTGGCGGTGGGGCAACGGCGGGGACGTGGGGAAGTGGAGATGGAGATGTCGAACGGAAGCGGGGAGGCGGCGCCGCCGGGGCGGGAGACCTCGGCGGCCCGCCGAACGTGCGGACCCGAGGCGGCTTCCGATGCTACACTCGCGAGCGTGTCGTTGAAGATCGACCAGGATCACGGGCGCTTCCGTCAGATCGTTCGCGGCCGCATCCGCGAGAACCTGCGCAAGTACATCTCGCAGGGCGAGCTCATCGGACGAAAGGGGAAGGACCTCGTCTCGATTCCCATCCCTCAGATCGACATCCCGCGCTTCCGCTTCGGCGACAAGCAACGCGGCGGCGTGGGGCAGGGCGACGGCAACCCCGGCGATCCCGTGGGGGGCTCGGACGACAAGCAGCCCGGCCAGGGGCAGGCGGGCAGCGGCGAGGGGGACCACCTCCTCGAGGTCGACGTCACGCTCGAGGAGCTCGCCGGCATCCTCGGCGAGGAGCTCGAGCTGCCCGACATCCAGGACAAGGGCAAGAGCAAGATCTCGAACGCCCACGATCGCTACTCCGGCATCCGCAGGGTGGGCCCCGAGTCGCTGCGCCACTTCAAGCGGACGTACCGCGAGGCGCTGAAGCGGATGATCTCGAGCGGGACGTTCCGCCCGTCGGCGCCCGTCGTCGTCCCCGTCCCGGACGACAAGCGGTACCGCTCGTGGAAGACGATCACCGAGCCCGTCGCGAACGCGGTCATCATCTACATGATGGACGTCTCCGGTTCGATGGGCGACGAGCAGAAGGAGATCGTGCGCATCGAGTCGTTCTGGATCGATGCGTGGCTGACCCGCCAGTACAAGGGCCTCGAGTCGCGCTTCATCATCCACGACGCGATCGCCCGCGAGGTCGACCGGGACACGTTCTTCCACACGCGCGAGTCCGGCGGCACGATGATCTCGAGCGCCTACAAGCTGTGCTCGCAGATCATCGACAACGACTACCCGCCGGACGAGTGGAACATCTATCCGTTCCATTTCTCCGACGGCGACAACTGGTCGATGGACGACACGCTCTCCTGCGTGGACGTGCTCAAGACCCAGATCCTGCCGCGGGTCAACATGTTCGCCTACGGTCAGGTCGAGAGCCCGTACGGCTCGGGCCAGTTCATCAAGGATCTGAAAGAACACTTCTCGCAGGACGATCGGGTGGTGGTGAGCGAGATCAGGGACAAGGACGCCATCGTGGGCAGCATCAAGGATTTCCTGGGGAAGGGGAAGTAGAGCGGTATGAGCAAGTTCGCCCTGAACACCGCGCTTCCCCGCTACCTGCGCACCGAGAAGGAGCGCATCGAGAAGATCGCCCGGGACTACGGGCTCGACTTCTTCCCCGTCATCTTCGAGATGCTGACGTACGACCAGATGAACGAGATCGCCGCGTACGGCGGCTTCCCGAGCCGCTACCCGCACTGGCGGTTCGGCATGGAGTACGAGCAGCTCTCGAAGAGCTACGAGTATGGCCTCTCGAAGATCTACGAGATGGTCATCAACAACAACCCTTCGTACGCCTACCTCCTCGAGGGCAACTCGCTCACCGACCAGAAGCTCGTCATGGCGCACGTGTATGCGCACGTCGACTTCTTCAAGAACAACTTCTGCTTTCGGTCCACCGATCTCGACCATCGCGGCCCGATCCTCGACCCGGTGCGGAAGAGCGACGCCTACGATCCGGACCGCAAGTGGATCGACAAGATGGCGAACCACGGCGCGCGCGTGTCGCGCCACATCGAGCGCTACGGCATCAACAAGGTCGAGGCGTTCGTCGACCACTGCCTCTCGCTCGAGAACCTGATCGACCCGTGGGCCCCCTTCTCCGGCCGTCCTGTGGCCAGGGAGGACGAGGAGCCCACGGAGGAGCCGATGGACACCTACAAGCTCCGGGCCAAGGAGTACATGGACTCCTTCATCAACCCGGAGGAGATCCTCGCGGCGCAGCGGAAGAAGCGGCAGGACCAGAAGAAGCCGGAGCGCAAGGTGCCCGAGCGCCCGGAGCGCGACGTGCTCAAGTTCCTGCTCGACCACGCGCCGCTCGATCGGTGGGAGCGCGACGTGCTCGAGATCATCCGCGAGGAGACCTACTACTTCGTCCCGCAGCGCCAGACGAAGATCATGAACGAGGGGTGGGCCTCGTACTGGCACTCGAAGATGATGACCGAGAAGGTCCTCGATGCGTCGGAGATCATCGACTACGCCGAGAACAACGCCGGTGTCATGGCGACGGCGCCGGGGCGCTTCAACCCCTACAAGGTCGGCGTGGAGCTCTATCGCTACATCGAGGAGCGATGGAACAAGGGCCGCTTCGGCCGCGAGTGGGAGGAGTGCGCGGACCTCGACGCGAAGCGCACGTGGGACATGCGGCTCGGCCTCGGCCGCGAGAAGATCTTCCAGGTGCGCGCGCTCTACAACGACGTGACCTTCATCGACGAGTTCCTGACGCCGGAGTTCGTGATCGAGCAGAAGATGTACACGTTCGGCTTCTCGGGGCGGAACGACAGGTTCGAGATCGAGAGCCGCGAGTTCAAGGAGGTGAAGGAGAAGCTCCTCTTCCAGCTGACGAACTTCGGCGACCCGTACATCCGTGTCGTCGACGCCAACTACGGCAACCGGGGAGAGCTCCTGCTCGAGCACGTGCACGGCGGCTTCGACCTCCGGGCCGACTACGCGCGCGAGACGCTCGTGGCGCTCGTCCGGTGCTGGAAGCGGCCGGTCGGCGTGGCGACGAAGATGGATAACAAGCCTGTGCTGCTCCGGTACGACGGCAAGGAGCACGCGATGACCCCGTACAAGCTGTGAGCGCCTGCGGAGCGATCCGCCGGCTCGGCGTCCTGATCGCGCTCGCCGGCTGCGCCCCGGCGGCGCCAGCGTCGCGCTCGCCGGCGCCGCGACCCTCGGCGGAGGCCCCTGCGCCGTCTGCCCGGCTCGATCCGACGGCGAACGCCGCGCCCGCGCCGCCTCCGGGGAGCGGCGCTGCCCAGGGCGCGGCGGGCCCGCCGGTCGGCTCGGGCGTCCCGCTCGACGCGCCGTCCACCAGCGAGGCAGCCGCGGCGAGCCCTCCTCCGCGCGTCGCGCGCGGCACCGGCACGCCGGCGGACAGGAAGCTCGAAGAGGGCGACGCCGCCTATGCGAGCGGCGATTTCGCCGCTGCCGAGAGGGCCTATCGCGCGGCCGCGCAGCTCGACAAGAAGGACGCGGCGGCGATCGTCGGCGCCCAGCGCGCGGCGATCGCCAGGGCAGGCGTGTCCACCGACTACAACGGGGCGCCGGGGGACAGGACGCTGCTCGCCGCGCTCCCGGAGCTGAAGCGCGCGGTGACGCTCGAGCCTGACCACGCGCTCGCGCACCTCGAGCTCGGCCGCACACTCCTCGTCCTCGGCCGGGCCGACGCCGCGCTCGGTGAGCTGATACGTGCCGCGGAGCTCGCCCCGAGCGACGCCGAGGCGCACTCCGCGCTCGGCGTCGCGCACCTCGCGCTCGGCAACCTGCAAGACGCTGTCCGCGAGCTGACGCGTGCCGCAGAGCTCGCCCCCGGGGACGCGGAGCGGCAGGCGAACCTCGGGACAGCGCTCCTGGCCGCGGGGAGGACGGCCGACGCGATCCGCGCATACGAGCGCGCCGCGAGGCTCTCGCCGGCGGACGCGCGCCTGCAGAACGACCTCGGGACGGCGCTCCTCGCCGCGAACGATCCCGCGCGCGCCGTTCCGCACCTCGAGGCGGCTGTGGCGCGCGACCCGGCGCGCGCCACCTACCGATCGAACCTCGGGTATGCGTACCACCTCCGCGGCGACCTGCAGAAGGCGACCGCGCTCTACCGCGAGGCGCTCAAGCTCGACGACAAACTCGGGAGCGCCTGGATCAACCTGGGCAACGCCCTCGCGCAGTCGGGCCAGCTGAAGGACGCGCGCGCAGCGTACGAGAAGGCGCGCGCCGTCGATCCCACGGATCCGCGCGTGAAGGCGGTGATGGACGAGCTCGACGCCATCGAGCGGCGCGGCGCTCCGCCGCGGTGACGCCGAGGCGCCGGTCGCGTGCGCCACAGCGGCGCTGCGCGGCGCGAGCCCGCGGTCAGGCGCGCGCTGCGCGCTGCGCTCGGGAGGCTGCGCGCTGCCGCGCCGGACAGCGCGACGGTGAACACACGCGGCCTGCATGGATGATTGTCAAGCTCAATCGTTGCCATGTCCGACCCCGCGCGTCTTTTGGCCGCTCGCGCCGCTCGCGCCGCTCGCGGCGAAGGTGAGGGCGCTCGTCGAGCGGCGCCCGGCAGCAGGACGACGGCTGCGGGACCATCGATGTTGTGAAGCGCTCCGGACGCCTGACGATACCCGGCGCCAGCCGCGAGCGCTCGCCCGGCGCGGGACTCGTCGCGGCGCTGCCGCGAGACGCCGACTCCCGCGCGGGAGGGCCGCATACCGAATCCGCGCCGGAGAGACGCACTCGGCTCCGGCGCGCGCTGGGCTGCGTGGTAGGTGGGCGCACGGATCTCCTCGCACTCCCGCGGCGACTCGCGGGACCACACGATGTCTGAGCGTACCTCGGCCGCGCGCAGGAAGGGGTTGACAGCAGCGACGCACTTTCGATTACCTCTCTTCTGCTGCTCCAAATGGTCTGATGGTCAACGACTGTGCGCCCCGCCGAGGCGAGCGGGAGCGCATGTGTAGAGAACTACAAATGGCGCCGCCGGCGCGGGTGCTCTGTGGACAAAATGTCTGCCTGTCGTGGTGACCCACGAACATCGCCTGCTGAGGCAAGCGGAGCCCGTTTCACCCGGAACTGCGCGAAACGACCGAACGGAGCCGTCGGCCAGCAGGCGGCACCCTACATCAGTTCACCTGGTCATGAGACCAGTGGTCTTCGGTAAATGCGAGCTGTATTACAGAAATTTTACGGCGCGGTGGCATGCCTGGTGCAACCGGCCGGGCGGTCGCTGACGTTTCTGCCGCGTGAAGGCCCGGATGGCGCTCGCTGGAAACCTCGCGATGCACTCGACGGGGCACCCCGAACCCGGGTAACCTCGTTCGTGCCTCACTTGTCAACCAACCCCCGAGGCTTTGATGTCCGTTTCCAAGCAGGCCGACATAGCTCCGACCTTGCGACCGCCGCCCGCGTTACCGGCGGACGGCATGGTCATTTCCGCGAACTTCTCGGTCGGTGGCTTCAGTAAACGGTGGAACCACTGTCATCAGCTAGCCAATTTCCTCGCGAGGTACGCGAGCGCCAATGAGGATGACCCCGAGCGCCACGCGACCTTGCTCTCGACGTTCTTCAACGAATTGCTGGAAGCGATATACCGGAATCACGGCTCCACCGGCGAGATCAAGATGCGGTTCCGCAAGAAGCAGAACCATATCCTCGTCGAGGCGGAGGTCCCGATCAACGAGCAGAGCGCCAAGTTCTACAACCACGCCGTCCAGCTGGCCAATCAGCCGGACCCGATGGCGTGGTATCGAGAGCAGCTCGAGCACGACGTTCCGGATGATGACGCTCAAGCGCTCGGGCTGCTCGAACTCGCGGTCGTCTACGGCTCGAAGCTCAGTATCTCCGAACCCACGAGCGGGGACTGGCTCCTTCTGGCGATTCAGTTCCCGTTCACTGAGGTAGAAGAACTATGACAGCTCCGATCGGTCGCGAATCCGCCGTACCGCCCTCGTCTGCGAGCGGCCTCCCTTCGTGGCGCTCGCAGGTGACCTTCAGCATGCGCGTCGACCAGACCGACCAGGAGGTTGCGCTCTCGGGCATGCTGCGGCCGTTCGGTGCCGATCAGATGAGGGCCATCCGCGGCACGCTGGAGACCGCGGCCAAGAACGCGAGCGGCGAGCTCTGCCTGGACTTCAAGCGGCTCAAGTACATGAACAACGTGGCATTCCTGGAGATCAACAGGTTTGTCCGTTGGGCCGTCGAGGCGCGTCCCAACCTCAAGATCAGGCTGATCATCTCCAGCGTCATCCCCTGGGCGATCCGCAAGTTTCAGGTCATCGCGGAGATCTACTCGAGCGTCTCCGTCGAGATCTACGACGTCGCGTTCTACCCGAGCCAGGGAATGCTCGAAGATGCCGAGTTCATCGACGTCCTCCGCCTCCAGGAGCGCATCATCTGGGAGCACGAGAAGACGGGGCTGACGAACCACGGCCTCTACCCGGGGATGAAGATCGCCGACATCGCGTGCGGCTTCGGCGACTTCGCGATCTTGCTCCAGAAGGAGTTCAAGCCAGAGCACGTCGTCGGGGTCGATCACTCCCGGCCCGCGCTCCGCTACGCGCAGGACCACGTGCGGCGGCTCGGGCTGGAGAACGTCGAGTATCAGTACGGCGACGCCGCGGCGCTGCTCCTGCCGGACAACTCGTTCGACTTCGTGTCTTGCCGTCTGTCTCTCCAGGTCTTTCCGCAGCCCGAGCGCATCATGCAGGAGCTCTATCGCATCTGCAAGCCGGGCGGCCGGATCTACATCACGAACGAGCTCCTGTCGTGCGCGTACGGCTATCCGGAGCAGGACCTCATCCGCGCGACCTACAAGCGGTTCGTCGAGCTCGGCAGGTCGATCGGGATGGATCTCGATACGGGGATAAAGACGCGGCAGATCATGGGGGAGGCCGGCCTCGAGGACATCCGCGTCAACCTGATCGACATCAACAACATGAACACGGACTGCTTCGACTTCGCGCGCGTCGTCGAGTGCTGGATCTCGGTGACCGCCAACATGGCCCGGACCGCCGGCGCCCCGCCGGACTACCATGCCGAGCTGAGCACCGGGCTGCGCGCTCACATGGCGGCCATCACGCACCCGCACGGCCTCGCCTCGTGGCCGATCTACGCCGGCTCGGGCCGCAAGCCGATGCGGGTCATGTGAGGGGAGGCCGGGTCGTCATGCTCCGCCGCGTCGTGATGCCGATCGAGTGGCCCAGGGCCGTGCCGTTAGGAGATTGCCAGCCGTGAGCGTTCAACCTCGGAACTCTGGCGAACAGCGGCCTCAAAGCCTGCTCTTCAGGTTCAGGAAGTTCAGCACCAAGATCATCTTCGTGACGGGCGTGAGCGTCCTGCTCGGCGCCGTGTGGAACGTCGTCGTCGGGCGGCAAGGCATCCACCGGCTGAGCAGCGAGGCCGCCGCGGAGATCGAGGCCGGCCTCAACTCGGCGAACCGCGAGTACCTCACCAATCACCTGGAGGACAAGGCCACTCACGTCAACCTCCGGCTCGGCGAGGCGTACAGGGATCTCCAGACCCTCGCCGGCGTCTTGCAGACCGTGATCGATCGCGAGGAGGACGTCGCCCCGTTCCTGCAGACGGCCGCCGACTTCCCGTATTTCCGCGATCAGATGAAGTACAACCCGAAAGGGAACTGGTACCAGAACGATCCTAGCGAGCCGAGCGTCGTCAGCGTCTGGGGCTACCTGGGGAAGGACGGGACGATCCTGCCCGAGGTCCAGCGGGCCGTCAACGAGACCGCGTTTCTGGATCTGATCCTGCCCTCGTTCGGCAAGTACGGCGCCGACAAGCTTCAGATCTATTACATCGGTCCGGAGGACAAGCCGTATGTGCGGCTGACGCCGTACACGGACATGGCGTCGACCTTCGACAAGCTGTATCCGGGGCACAACGACCAGGGGTGGTACAAGTTCTTCTTCCCCGGCATCGCCGAGAGCTGGAACGAGTGGGCGAAGGACCCCGCCGGGCTGGGCGCGCACCCGGATCAGACCACGGTCACGGCGCCGTACGACGACGCGGCGGGCGGCGGCATCGTGATGACGGCGTTCCACCCGCTCTGGGCGAAGGACCGCAAGACGTTCGTGGGCTCCGTCGGGCTCGATCTCACGCTCGCGCAGCTCATCGCGTCGATCAAGGACGTCAAGCTGGCCACGGCGGGCTTCGCCTTCCTGGCGCAGGCGGACGGGAACGTCTTCGCGGTCAACGAGCTCGGCGCAAAGACGCTGCGGCTGCGCACGGACGCGGGAGCCGGCCAGAACTCCGGCGTCGGCATGCTGCAGCGCTTCTTCAAGGACAGCGAGGACGCGGGGGTGTCTGGCATCGTCCTTCCGAACGATGATAAAGTCGACTACCGGGAGATGGTGATATCGGGCGAGACGTACATCATCGCCCTCCAGCGGCTCGCGCCGGTGAACGGCTGGGCCGGGCCGGACGCGCGCGTGGCCAAGGAGCGGTGGACGATGGGCTTCGTCGTCCCGAAGAAGGAGATGTACGCCTCGCTCCTCGCGGCGCAGAAGAGCATCGAGAAGAGCAGGACGGTGATCGTCGGGACCCAGGTCCTCATCACGATCGCCTCGTTCCTCGTGCTCATGCTGGGCGTCTACCTGATCTCCCGCAAGATGACGGGCGCCCTGGTCGCGCTCTCGACCGGCGCGACGCGGATGCGCGAGGGCGATTACGGCGTTCGCATCGACGTGAACTCCGCGGACGAGATCGGGCAGCTCGGCGTCGCGTTCAACGAGATGGCGAGCGAGATCGAGGCCTACACGAACAACCTCGAAGAGCTCGTCGGCGAGCGGACGAGGGCCCTCGAGAAGGCGAACGAGGAGATCAGCGAGCTGAACGCGAAGCTCGCCCAGGAGAACATCCGGCTCGGCGCCGAGCTGAACGTCGCGCGGCAGCTCCAGCTCATGGTGCTCCCCGCGCCGAGCGAGCTCCAGGAGATCCCGGGCCTCGACATCGCGGGCTACATGGCCCCTGCCGACGAGGTCGGCGGGGACTACTACGACGTGCTCCGGAGCGACGGGCTCGTCAAGATCGGGATCGGCGACGTCACCGGCCACGGGCTGGAGAGCGGCGTGCTGATGCTCATGGTCCAGACGGCCGTCCGGACGCTGCTGGCGGCCAACGAGCGGGATCCGAAGAAGTTCCTGAGCATCGTCAACAAGGTCATCTACCAGAACATCCAGCGCATCCGGTCGGACAAGAACCTGTCCTTGACCCTGCTCGACTACAGCGACGGCGCGCTCCAGCTCACCGGCCAGCACGAGGATCTGATCATCGTCCGGAAGGACGGGACCCTCGATCGTGTCGAGACCATGGGGCTCGGGTTGCCGATAGGCATCGACCTGGATATCAGCGACTTCATCGGTAGCATCGAGGTGAAGCTGGAGCCCGGGGACGTCGTGACGCTCTTCAGCGACGGTATCACCGAGGCGGAGGACTCTTCAGAGGAACAGTACGGAATCGACCGTCTGTGTCAGGTGATCTCGCGAAACCACGAAAGAACCTCGCGGGAGATCAAGGACGCTATCATCGAGGACGTCTTGGCGCACGTAGGCTACAACAAAATCCATGATGACATCACTGTACTTGTCATTAAGAGGGTATGAGCAAGGGGGAGACTGGGCATTACCATGAGCGAAATCATCGGCGTCTACTCTTTAGACGATTCGTTCAGCGAACACATGTCGCTGACGTTGTACCCCGACTCGTTCGCGGTGAGATGGAGCCTTTGTAACCTGACGGCCAATTTCATGGCCGAGTACTTCGGCGAGCTCTTTCCGGAGATAGACGGCGAGGACAGGCTCATCAGCCGAGACGAGGTCTCAGGCGCCATCGGGTACGTTCTGAACGAACTGGTTGAGAACGCCGTCAAGTTCAATCAGCACGGTGACATCACCGTGACCGTGGGTATCGGGCGTGAGGACCTGGTGTGCCTCGTCAGCAACCAGATCACGAACGCCGCCGTCCCCTCGCTTCGTGAGAAGCTCCTAGAGCTCACACAGGAGGACCCTGGGGAGCTCCTGCGTCGACAGGCGGAGGCGAACGCCGAAGACGCGGAGAACGCCGGGTCGGGGCTCGGGTATCTCATCATCATGAATGATTACGGTGTCAGTCTTGGGTGGAAGCTGGACCCGATCTCGGTGAACAGCTTCAGCATCAAGACGATGGCCAGGATTCCTATTTTGAATGAAAGGTCGAGAATGGAAATCAAGGGTGGCAACTATCGGGTTTGGTACGATCCCTCTGAGGTGGTGGTGTACCTGGAAGGAATCCTTCGCCTTGGCGGCACCACCGAGTACGCCCCTATCGAGGAGCTGCTCGACAAGGTCCTCGCCACGAACCCTCCCACCATCACACTCGACGTCAGGGCGCTGAACTTCCTGAACAGCTCAGGGATCAACGTCCTCTACAAGTTCGCCATCGCCACCAGGAAGAAGGGCGAGCTCCAGCTCATCGTCCGCGGGTCGAAGTCCATCCCGTGGCAAGGGAAGTCGCTGCCCAACCTCAAGAAGTTCAATCAGAACTTCGAGATGATACTCTGTGATTGAGATCGGATGGGTTCTTCCGTCCAACCCGAATCGCGTCCAGGTCGAGCCATGACTGCACCCAAGGACATCAGCTCGATACACTCCAGAGGCTTCCTGCAGAAGCAGAGCAATCTGGATGCCATCAGGGCGATCGTGAAGGAGCGGCAAGCGTGGAACACCTTGCTCCGCGAGGAGGGGAACTTCACCGATTTCATGGAGCGCTGCAGCGCGCTGCTGGAGTACGTCGACAAGCTGAAGCTCGACTTCGACGACCTCTCCCTGGTGCACGAGGCGATCCTGGAACACGCGACCAGCATCGAGAACGAGCTCGAGGGGTACAACCGGGCCATCGACGACGACCTCGCGGTGGCGCGGCAGGTCCAGCGCGCCCTGCTTCCGGAGGCGAGCGGGGCCATCGCCTCGTCGTTCGACATGGCCATCTTCCACAAGCAGCTCGCCCAGGTCGGAGGAGACTACTACGACTTCTTCTACCTCCCCGGCGAGCGCCACGCGATAGGTGTTTACGATATCTCAGGTCACGGAGTATCGTCGGCGCTCATCATGGCGTTTCTGAAGGCGCAGTTCGCCCACGCTACCAAGCGGCTGGATAGCCCGGGGGCGATCGTGGACTGGGTGAACCGGAGCGCTTACTCGTTCCTCCGGGAGGTTCGCCGTTACGCGACGGTGAACTTCGTCATGTTTACTGACCGATTCCTCCGCTACGTCTCGGGCGGAGGGTACGGGCTCCTGGTCCGTCGCGGTACGCCTCGCTCGTTCAACCGGGTGAGCAACTTCATCGGTCTGCGCATCAAGCCATTTCACGAGTTCGAGCTGCCGTTCGAGGAGGATGACGTCCTCGGCTTGTACACAGACGGGATGTTCGAGGCGCAGGACGCGAGCGGGGAGATATATTCCGTGCAACGTCTCAACGAAATCGTCGTCAAGCACAGCGAGGAACCCGTGCAGGTGATCCTCGACCGGTGCATCGAGGACTACACGCGGTTCCGGGTGGCGGACGCCGACGACATCACACTGATCATCCTGCGAAGGTGCGCCTGATGAAGCCCGAGAAGAATCATTCGCAGACGTCGGTCGGTGCATCGATATATATATCTCCGATCGATCACATCACGGGCGACGTGGCCGGCCTGCTTGCGAACTTTTTGGACGCGCTGCTGGTGAGGTTCTACCCCAGACGGATCTGCCAGAAGGTCAACGTGGTGGTCACGGAGCTGGTCACCAACGTGCTCCAGCACGGGACCGAGCGTGAGAGCGAGGTGCGGCTCGATCTGAGCATCGATCCGGATCGATTGCTCATCAAGGTATCCAACCGCGTTACGCCGGAAGAGTACCGGACCGTCAAGGCGGTATTCGACGAGATCTTCGCCGCGGAGGACCCGAGAGAGCTCTTTGCCAGGACGGTGCGCGAGCGGCGCAACGATCGACGCAGGGGCGGTCTAGGGCTCATTCGGTTGACCGCCGAGAACAAGTTCCATCTCTCGACGCAGTACGTCGATGGAATCCTCGTCGTCCAGGCTACTTTCCCTTGAAAAGGCTGCGTATGTTTTCCACGAAAGGTCGCGTATGAAGGCTCTCAGCTATGGAGAAATCACGGATGGCGGGCTGAGCGTCTTTCAGTCGGTCGCCCGGCTCGATGACGACAACCGCCTCGTCTTGACCTTCGAGGGCGCTATCCGGATCGACAACCCGTACCGGTACCTGTCGAGCTACCTGGACGAGCTCGCCCGAGTCCTCCCGCAGCACCCGATCACGTCCACGGTGATGGATTTCGTGAAGATGCGGTTCTGCAACTCGAACGGCTTCTACGTCATCATGGATATCGTGGACGCCGTGTACAACCTGGTGCCCGGCCGGGTGACCGTGCGGCGGATCCTCGACGATGACTGGCAGCACGAGACGCTGCCCATCCTGCTCAACCTGAACGAGGAGCACGTGGCCGCGCGGACGACGTTCGAGGACGTCAAGGAGACCTAAGCGTGGGGGTGTGGGCTGGGTAAGGCGACCGGCGATGGGCACACCTGCGAACGAAGCGGACGTAGAGAGGTTCTTCGCTGTCTGTCCCGATCCGCTGTGTGTTCTGCGGAGCGATGGATCGTTCCTTCGCGTGAGCGGCGCCTGGGAGCGGACGCTCGGCCTGGGGACCGAGGATCTCGTCGGCCGGAGCCTCCTCGATCTCGTGCACCAGGACGACGTCGTCGCGACCCGGGAGCAGATGGATCGGCTCCGCCAGGGGCCCGTCACGCTCGGGCTGGAGAACCGGTGCAGGAGCAGGAGCGGCCTCTACGTCTGGCTGTCGTGGTCGATGCTCTCGGTACCGAGCGAGGGGCTCGTGTACGGGTGGGCGCGCAACGTGGGCAAGCAGAAGCGCCTCGAGCGGGCGCTGATGCAGCGGATCGAGACGAAGATGCTTGTCGCGTCGATCTCGGCCCATTTCATCAACGTGAAGCTTTCGGACGTCGACCGCGGCTTCCACTCGGCGCTCGCGGAGCTCGGCAAGGCGCTGCGCGCCGACAGGACGAGCCTGTTCCTCCTCGCGGAGGACGGGCGGCGGTTCCTGAACACGCACGAGTGGTGCGCCGACGGGGTGCCGTCGCTGCGCGCGGAGCGGGGAGTCGTGTCCAGGGACGTGTATCCGTGGCTCGTCGAGCGGCTGTTCCGCCTCGAGGTGTGCGACGTGCCGCGCGTGGCCGATCTGCCGGATGAGGCAGCGAGCGAGCGGCGGGCCTTCACGGAGCTCGGGATCGCCTCGCTCGTCCGGATGCCTGCAGCGTACGCGGGGCGGCTCGTGGGCGTCGTGGGGCTCGACGCGGTGCGATCGACCCGCGCGTGGGACAAGAGCGTCCGGGCGCTGCTCCAGGTCATCGGCGAGATGTTCGCGATCACGCTGGAGCGCATGCGCGCCGAGGAGTCGCTGCGCGAGGTGGTCGAGCAGCAGGAGTCGATGCGCGCGGTGATCTCGCGGCAGGAGTCCGCGATCGAGACGCTGTCGACGCCGATCATCCAGGTCTGGGACAGCGTGCTCGTGCTGCCGCTCGTCGGCAGCATCGATCGCCACCGGGCGACAGAGATCACGGAGAAGCTGCTGCGCACGATCGTCGAGACGAAGTCGCGCTACGCGATCGTCGAGGTGACGGGGGTCGAGGAGGTCGACTCCACGACGGCGCAGCACCTCATCAACATGCTCCAGACGATCGAGCTGCTCGGCGCGCAAGGGGTGGTGGCCGGAGTCCAGCCGCAGGTGGCGCAGACGGCCTCGTCGCTCGGCGTCGATCTCTCGTCCGTCCAGGTGCATCGGGACCTCCAGGAGGCGCTGAGGTGGTGCATCCGGGAGCTCCGGGCAGACCGGGCGACAGGGAAGCCGCGGCTGGGACGGCGGTAGATCCAGGTTGCGCTTCCCCCGGGGAGCGAATATTTCGTACACGAAGCATCGTGACAGCGACCCTGCCGCCGCCCGAGAGGCCGGAGATCGACGCCATCGTGGAGATGATCATCTATCTCTACACGGAGTCGCGCAGGCTCACGAAGGGCATGGCGAGCGGATTCGGCCTCACCGGGCCACAGCTCACCATCCTCAAGCTGCTCGAGTCGTTCCAGGATCTCTCGCTGTCCACGCTGTCGGAGCGCATCCGGGCGCAGAACAGCACGGTGACCGGGATCGTCGATCGCATGGAGCGAGAGGGGCTCGTCCGCCGCGAACGCTCGAAGGCCGACCGGCGCGTCGTCCACATCCGGCTCAGCGAGAAGGGGGCGCGGCTCGCCCGCGAGATCCAGGTCGAACCGATGGAGATCTTCCGGAGCGCGCTGCTCAGCTTGAGCTCGACCGACCTGCGCGATCTGCTCCGGATCCTGACGAAGCTGCAGAAACAGGTGGTCTCGCGGGTCGGACAGAGCCGGACAGAAGAAGAGCGACGGCGCTGAGGACGCGAAAGGGAGGCAGGGGGCATGAGAGAGAAGCCGACGTTCACCGGGGAACCGAGGGATCCGAACGGACGAGATCCCGATATCTGCGTGGTGACCTGCGCGCTGTCAGGGGTGCTCGCCGGCCGCAAGCAATGCCCCGCCATCCCCTATACGCCGGTCGAGATCGCCGAGGAGGCGAAGCGGGCCTACGACGCAGGGGCGGCGGCGGTGCACATCCACGCGCGCAACGACGACGGATCACCGACCTTCTCTCCGGCCGTGTTCGCGCGGATCAAGGACGAGGTGCGCAAGCGCTGCCCGGTGATCCTGAACTTCTCGACGGGGACCCTCCTCGACGACGTGAGCGAGCAGTGCGCGACCCTCCGGGAGAGCCGCCCCGAGATCGCGGCGCTCAACATGGGCACCATGAACTACTCGAAGTACTCGCGCGCGCGGAAGACCTTCGATTTCGATATGGTGTTTCCCAACACGTACGCGAAGATCTGCAAGCTCCTTGACGCGATGAACGAGGCCGGGACGAAGCCAGAGCTCGAGTGCTTCGATACGGGGCACACCCAGGGCACCTGGCCGCTCGTCGACATGGGGCTGCTCAAACCCCCGCTCCAGTTCTCGTTCATCGTCAACGTGCTGGGCGGCATCCCCGCGCACGTGGAGTCGCTCCAGCTCCAGACCAGGATCATGCCGCCCGGCTCGGAGTGGGAGGTGATCGGGATCAGCCACGGGCAGTGGAGGATGCTGGCGGCGGCGCTCGTGCTCGGCGGCAACGTGCGGTGCGGGCTCGAGGACCACTTCTACCTGCCGAGCGGCGAGATGGCGCGCAGCAACGGAGAGCTCTGCGAGGTGGCCGTGCGCATGGTGCGCGACGTCGGCCGCAGGCCGGCGACCGTCGAGGAGGCCCGTCAGATCCTGGGCCTTCATGACGGCGGCGCGGCAGGAGCGGCAGGAGGAGCGGCCTCGTGACGGAGCGCGTGTATACGGTCATCCAGGCCTTCTCCGCGGGGGGCGTCCTCCGGCTCACGCTGAACAACCCGTGGCGCAAGAACGCGATCGGGCCGGCGATGGTGAGCGAGCTCCTCGGCGCCCTCGCGGCGGGCGCGGCGGACGAGGCGGTGCGCTGCGTGGTCCTGACCGGCGCGGGCGACGCGTTCTGCGCGGGCGGGGACTTCGCGCAGATCGCGGGCGCCGAGGGGGCGCCGCCGCCCGAGATGAAGGGCGATTACGCGGACCTCCTGCTCGCCTTCGCGAACTCGAGCAAGCCGATCGTGGCGCGGGTGAACGGGCACGCGCTGGGCGGCGGGCTCGGGCTCGTCGCGGCGTCGCACTTCGCGATCGGCGCCCGCGGCGCCAAGCTCGGGACGCCGGAGATCAACGTCGGACTGTTCCCGATGATGATCATGGCGGTGCTCCAGCGGCACGTGAGCCGGCGCAAGCTGCTGGAGATGATGCTCCTCGGGCAGCGCCTCGACGCCGACGAGGCCGCGCAGTGCGGCCTGCTCAACAAGGTGGTCGAGCCGGGCGCGCTCGACGCCGCGGTCGACGAGGTGACCTCCGCCATCGCCTCGAAGAGCCCGATCGCGGTGCGGCTCGGCCTCGAGGCGTTCGCGGCGCAGGACGATCTCGACCTCGAGTCGGCGCTGCCGCTCCTGCGCGAGCGGCTCGCCGGCTGCCTCGCGACGGACGACGCGCGGGAAGGGCTTTTGGCCTTTCTGGAGAAGCGAAAGCCCCGCTGGTCGGGCAGGTAGGCGCGCCGGGGCGCGCAGGGAGAGGTGGCCCGTGAACATGCGAGAGCTCGTGAAGGACCTCGAGGCCCGCCGGGAGCTGGTGCGGCGGATGGGCGGCGAGGAGCGCGTGGCGAAGCAGCACGCGCGCGGGAAGATGACGGCGCGGGAGCGGCTCGCGGCGTTCTTCGACGACGGGGTGCACTTCGAGGTGGGGATGCACGGCACGCAGATGGGGCTCGCGGCCGGGCCGGAGGGGAGCGACCGGCCGCCGGCGGACGCGGTGGTCTGCGGGTTCGGCAAGGTCGACGGGCGGATGGTCTGCGCGGCGGCGTACGACTTCACCGTGAAGGGCGGCAGCATCGGGCAGACGGGCGAGGAGAAGGTGACCCGCCTGCGGCAGATGGCGCTCCGCGGCCGCTGGCCGATCGTGTGGTTCATCGACTCGGGCGGGGCGCGCATCGATCCCGGCTCGATGCACCCGGACAGCATCTCGCTGTTCGCCGGCTCTGGGCACCTGTTCCGCGAGCAGGTGCACATGAGCGGCGTCGTGCCGCAGGTCGCGGCCATGGTGGGGCCCGGCGCCGCGGGCACGGCGTACATCCCGGGGCTCGCGGACTTCGTGCCGATGGTCAAGGACGTCGGCTCGATGGCGCTCGGCGGCCCCGCGCTCGTGCGCGCGATGACGGGCGAGGACATCTCCGAGCAGGAGCTCGGCGGCAGCAAGGTGCACGCGACGAAGAGCGGCGTCGGGGACGCGGAGTACCCGAGCGACGCCGCGTGCGTCGCCGCGGTGAAGCGGTACCTGTCGTTCTTCCCCTCGAGCTGCGACGAGGAGCCGCCGCGCCTGCCGGTCACGGATCCGATCGACCGGCGGGAGGAGTCGCTGCTCGACCTCCTGCCGGAGAGCCCGCGGCGCGCCTACGACATGCTGAAGCTGATCGACGCCATCGTCGATCACGGCGAGCGGTTCGACCTGAAGCCGCGGTGGGCGCGGTCGATCATCACCTGCCTCGCGCGCATCGGCGGCCAGCCGGTCGGCGTCGTGGCCAACCAGCCGACCCAGATGGGCGGCATCCTCGACGTGGACGCGTCGGACAAGGCCGCGCGCTTCATGCAGATCTGCGACGCGTTCAACATCCCGCTCGTGTTCCTGCAGGACGTGCCGGGGTTCATGATCGGCTCGAAGGTCGAGCACGAGGGGATCATCCGCCACGGGGCGAAGATGCTGCACGTCATGGCGGCGGCCACCGTGCCCAAGATCACGGTGGTCGTGCGGAAGGCGTATGGCGCGGGCTACTACGTGATGTGCGGGCGCGCGTACGAGCCGGACCTCATCGTCGGCTGGCCGACCGCGGAGATCAGCGTGATGGGGCCGGAGGGGATGCTCGGGATCGCGGCGAGGAAGATGTTCGGCGACGCGCCGCCGCCGCCGGAGGTGAAGCAGGGGATGGTCGACGCGATCCAGAAGAACATCGACGTGATGAAGGTCGCCGGCTGGGGCCTCATCGACGACGTGATCGATCCGCGGGACACCCGGAGGGCGATCGCGTGGGGGCTGGAGCTCGCACGGAAGAAGCGGGTGGAGCGGCCGGAGAAGAAGCGGGGGATCCTTCCGGTGTAAGTCGCGCGAGGGACGGGGGGCCCAGCCGCACTGACGCGCGCTCCTGTTCCTCGCGCTACGGGTCGTGCTCCTCGTGCTCCGGCGCCTGGCTGGCCTCGGGCTTCGGCTTGGGCGTCGGCACGGCTCGCGGCGCGGCTGCGTAGAACGGCTCGGGAGCGCTCTTCACGCGAAGGAGCGTCGTGTTCTTGGCGGGGACGACGGCGGTGTACGCGTCCAGGCCGAGCCCGGTGCCCGGCTCGTTCGCGTGCAGCGTGGCCGTGACCTCGTAGAGGCCCTCGCGGTTGAACGTGTCGGCGGGGCAGACCTCCCGGAGGAGGAGCGAGACGTCGGCCGATGCGCCGGGCTTCAGCGTCCTGAAGAGATCGCGCGGGATCGCCCCCGTCGGCGGGGCCGCCGTGCATACCGTCTCGCCGTTCGGGCCGGCGACGTGGAACTCGAGCATCCGAGACCGGATGGCGACGGTCATGGGGCGCCTGCCGGCGTTCTTGGCGCTCACCCGGACGACGATCGAGCGAGGGCTCGCCGCGTCGGACCAGGGTTCGCTCGTGAGCTCCAGGCGAGGCGCGTTGGCGTCCACGATCGGCTTGCCGGGCGGACCGGCGCTGTGGCCTTTGTCCGACGGAACGCGCTTTTCCGGGGACTCGCCAGCTGGCCTGTCCGCGGACGTCTGGGCCGCTTTGTCGTCCGCGGGCTGAGCGGCCTTGTCGCCCGAGGATTGAGCGGCTTTGTCGCCCGAGGATTGAGTGGCCTTGTCGCCCGGAGGCTGAGCCGTCTCGTCCGCCGGAGAGGCTGGCTCGGCGCCGCCCGCATCGTCCGCGGCGGCCTCCTTGGGGGGCAGGCCGTAGCTCAGCACGACGGTGGGCGCCGCGAGGCCGGGCGCAGGGGCGAACGCCGGCGGATCGTCCGTCGACTCCGCAGCGAACGGCGCCGCCGGTGGCTTCTTCGACCACTTGGGCGGCGGACCCCAGCCGTACCAGGTCCTCACCACCGAGCCGCCGACGAGCGCCGCCTCGTCCTTGCCGAAGCAGAGCAGGCGCGGGTCGAAATGCTCCATGTACGACTGGCCGGGCGCCAGCAGCAGCGCGCGCCGCTCCGGGAAGCCGCTCGGCTTGAGCCCCGCGGGCGCGGCGCAGCGGACCGTCTTCTTCGTGCGCTTGTTCAGCGTGTCGACCTCGAGGCGCAGCAGCCGCACGTCCGCCGGGATGCGCATCGGCCGCTCGCCTTCGTTGTCGATCCGCAACGTCCAGGGCCCGTGAGGCGACGGCGCGATGAGCCACAGGCGCGCCGGTGAAGGCGGCAGCGGCGGGGACTCGGGCGCCTTCTTCTTCGCGCTCGTCTTGGGCGCGCCGACGCTCGCCTTGGGCGCGGCGACCTTGCTCCCTGCAGGCGGCGGGGCGGCGGCAGCCTTCGGCCCCTCCGCGGGCACGGCGGAGCCCGGCCCTTCGGTCTGCTGCGCGGGGCTCGACTTCTCCTCCGCGAGCGCAGGGCTCGACGCGAGCCCCATCACGGCCGCTGCAACAGGAGCGATCGAGGTGAACAGACAGGCGATCCGGACGAGACGTGTGCGCATGGAGGATCCGTTCGGGAGCGAACGCTTCCGCTTTCTTTCCGGGGGCGTCAACCTTAGCGTAGCCAGCGAGCCTGGCCTCCTCCGGAGCGCCCGGGCGCTCTCCCACCGCTCGAAGCGTGGTCATGCGCGGCCTGTACGCCATCGTCGACACCGACTCGCTCGCGCGCCGCGGGCTCGATCCTGCGGCGTTCGCCGAGGCCGTCCTCGACGCGCGCCCCGCGGCCATCCAGCTGCGCGACAAGCGGGGCGGGGCGGCCCAGACGCTCTCGCTCCTCCGCGCGATCCAGCCCCTGGCCGCGCGCGCGGGGGTGCCGCTGTTCGCGAACGACAGGGCGGATCTCGCGATCCTCGCCCGCTGCGACGGCGTGCACGTCGGCCAGGACGACCTCCCGGTGGCCGCGGTTCGCAGGCTGGCGCAGCGCGCTTCCGTCCCGCTGCGCGTCGGGCTCTCGACCCACACGTCCGCGCAGATCGAGGCCGCGTTGCGGGCGTCGAGCGAGCGCCGCGATGCCGGTGATTCCGGCGAGTCCCTCGAGCGCCTCGACTACGTCGCCATCGGGCCGATCTTCGCGACCTCGAGCAAGGAGCGCCCCGACGCCGTGGTCGGCCTCGAGGGGCTCGCGTCGCTGTGCGCCCTGGTCGAGCGGGTGTGTCCCGGGCTCCCGGTCGTTGCGATCGGCGGCATCTCCCTGGAGAGGGCGGCCGAGGTCGGCGCGCGCTGCTCCGCCGCCGCGATCATCGCCGCGCTGCTGCCGGATCACGACACGCCCGCGCCGCGCGCCCTCGAGGAGGTGAGCGCGCGGGCGCGGGCGCTCCAGCAGGCGCTCGCGCTGGCGGGCGCGCGCGCGGCGCCGGTGGACAGGGGCGCGCGATGAGCCTCACGCTGCTCGCGGCGGCCGCCGCGGTGGCCGCGACCGTGGGCTACATGGCGTCGCGCCGTGAGCGGGAGGCGCCGGGAGGAAACGGCGGCGAGCGCGCGCGAGGCGCGCCGGCGGCGCCCCCGGGGGACGCGCCGTGGCACGAGCTGCCGCTCGCGCTCGGCGACGTGGTCCTCGCCGGGAGCGAGGAGCGCTGGCTCTCGGGCGCGATCGTCGCGCGCGAGCGGGGCGAGATCGTCGCCGCGGTGTTCCTCGCGCCCGAGGGCGGCGCGCACGTGGCGGTCGTGGCCTTCCCCGCGCCGCGGCGCGAGATCCTGTGGCTCGCGCCCGCGGCGGCCGATTCGCCGGACGAGCCGCCGGCGACGCTCGAGATCGCGGGCGCGACCATGCGGCGGCGGGCGCGGCTGCCGGCGGCGATCGAGCGGTGCGGGCAGGGCGCGCCCTCCGTGGGCGAGGCAGGGATCATCGCCCTCTACGACGGCGCCGGGCGCGACGCGGCCGTGGTGCTCGCCAGCGAGGGGCGGATCCACGCGTGGGCCGGGCGGCGCATCGAGGACGGCGGGTACGAGCGGCTGGGCGGAGGCGGCGAGGGCTGACGCCGGCCCGCGCGGCCACGTGGGCGCGCGGCGCCTGTCAGCCGACGACGCTGCGCAGCTCCGCGATCAGCGACGCCATCGCGAGGCTCGGCGAGGCGTTGCGCTCGAGCTGCGCCACCGCGCGGGAGACCGCCGCGTAACGACGGGCCGACAGGCCTGCGTGGCGCGGATCGGACGTGACAGCGGCGCGGGCCTCGCGGGCGAGCGCGGCGCTCAGCGCGCGGAGGTCGTCCTTGAGGGCGCCCTTGTCGCGGTCCACCGACTCGGCGAACGCGACGGCGGGCCCGAGGTCCCGGGCGGCCGCGGCATCGAGGACACCCTTTACAAAGGCGTCGCGCGAGGCGGTCTGCTCCTCGTCCGCGAGATCGAGCGCCGTGGACGCGCTCCCGGCGGCGAGCTCGACGGCGAGGTCGTGCCGCCCCTCGGGCACGCCGCGATCGCGGAGGATGCGGCGGATGAGGGCCTCGGAGAGCGGGGCGAAGCGCACCGGCAGGGTGCGCGAGCGGATCGTGTTGAGCAGGCGATCGCCGCGCGAGGTCAAGAGGATGAAGTGGGTGCCGGGCCGCGGCTCCTCGAGCGTCTTGAGGAACGCGTTCGCGGCGCCGACGCTGAGGTCCTCGGCGTCGCGGACGATGAACACCCGAGCGCGCCCCTCGTGGGGCGGGTAGGCGGCGCGGGCGAGCACGATGGCGCGGACCTGGTCGACCGAGATCTCGGTCAGCTCGTCGCGGCTCCGGCCGATGACGGCGGCGGGGTAGAAGTTCTTCGCGACGATCTGCACGTCGGGGTGGAGCGGCGCCGCGGGGCGCCCATCGGAGCGCGCGGCCGCGCGCCGGCACGCGTCGCAGCGCCCGCAGCCGAGAGGGTCGCCCCCGGTGCAGACGAGCGCCTGGGAGAGGGCGACGGCCGCGAGCTCCTTGCCGACGCCCGGCGGGCCCTCGAAGCGGTAGGCGTGGTGCACGCGGCCCGCCTCGAGCGCGCGCGCGAGCGTGCCGACCGCGGTGTCCTGGCCGAGGATGTGGGAGAACGGCACGGCCCGCTATCTAGCACGACCGGGGGTCGACCTGGTCCCGGTCCGCGCCGCGCGCGAGCCCGCCCGGCGGCGGCTTCCTTCCCCGCGTGCCGTCCCGCGCGCCGTCCCGCGCGTGGTGGCGTCCTCGTCCTCGTCATCGTCATTGCGCGCGGCGGTGATAGGTTGCCGCGCATGCGCGTCCTCGTGCTCGGCGGCACTCGATTCATGGGTCATTTCCTGGTCTATCGCCTGCTCGCGGCGGGCCACCAGGTCACGCTCCTGAACCGCGGCGCGACGCCCGACGCGTTCGGCGATCGCGTCGCGCGGGTCCGCTGCGATCGCGCGGCCGGCGATCTCGCGCAGGCGCTCGGAGGTCGCGAGTTCGACGCCGCGGTGGACTTCACCGCGTACACGGCCGCGGACGGCCGCGCGGCAGCCCAGGCGCTCGGCGGCGGGCGCATCGGCCACTACGTGATGATCAGCACGGGCTCGGTGTACCTCGTCCGGGAGGCGTGCCCGCGGCCGTCGCGCGAGCGCGACTACCACGGACCGCTCCTCCCTGAGCCGGCGGGCGAAGAGGACCGCGAGGCGTGGTCTTACGGCGTCAACAAGCGCGGCTGCGAGGAGGAGATCGCCGCCGCCTGGCAGAGGGACCGCTTCCCCGCGACCGTCCTGCGCATCCCGATGGTGAACGGGGAGCGCGATCCCTACCGCCGCCTCGATCGGTACATCGTCCGCATGCTCGACGGCGGTCCGCTGCTCGTCCCGGACGGCGGCGGACACGCGGTTCGGCACGTCTACAGCGGTGACGTCGTCAGGGCGATCGTGAAGCTGCTCCTCGTGCCGTCGACCTTCGGCGAGGCGTACAACCTCTGCATGGACGAGACGCCGACGCTCACCGAGTTGCTCGAGCTCATCGCCTCGCTGCTCGGCGCGCCGGCGCGGCTCGCGCCGATCCCGTCGGCGGCGATCAGGGCCCGCGGGATCGATCCGGTCGCGATGTCGCCGTTCAGCGACCGCTGGATGTCGATGCTGGATCCGGCGAAGGCGAGGGCGGAGCTCGGCTTCCAGCACACGCCGCTCCGGCGCTGGCTGGAGACGGTGATCACGTCGCGGCTCGCGAATCCGCTTCCCGAGCCGCCGGACGGCTACGAGAAGCGCGCCGAGGAGATCGCGCTCGCGGCGGAGCTCGCCGGCGCGGCCGGGGGTGGAGGGCGCTGACGCTGCGCGGGCGCTTTCGCCCGCGAGGCGAGGGGGAGGAAGGCAGGCGGGCGTTGGACCGGCTCCTGCGTTCCTGCGAACATCGAACGGAGGGAGATCTCGCGATGCAGGATGTGCAACCCAAGCGGGTCCTGGCGGCCATCGACGCCTTCCTGAGCACGCCGCTCGACGCGGCGCTGTCGCGACACCGTGAGACCGATCCGGCCGACCGCGCGCTCGCGCTGTTCCACGAGGTCGCCGCCGCTGTCCCTGCTTACCGCCGCTTCCTCGCGGAGCACGGCGTGGACCCGGCAGCGATCCGGACGTCCGCGGATTTCGCGGCGCTGCCGGTGATCACGAAGCAGAACTACGTGCTCCGGCACCCCATCGCGGATCTCTGCCGGGGCGGGCGCGTCGAGCCGTGCGACATGATCGCGGTCTCCTCGGGCTCGACCGGAAAGCCGACGTTCTGGCCGCGCTCCGTCACGGACGAGCTCCCGGTCGCCCGGCGCTTCGAGCAGGTGTTCCACGACGGCTTCCGGGCCGACACGCGCCGCACGCTCGCGGTCGTGTGCTTCGCGCTCGGCTCGTGGGTCGGCGGGATGTACACCGCCGCGTGCTGCCGTCACCTCGCGGCGAAGGGATATCCGATCACGGTCGTCACGCCGGGCAACAACAAGGACGAGATCTTCCGCGTCGTGCAGGATCTGGGGCCGGCGTTCGAGCAGGTCGTCCTGCTCGGCTATCCGCCGTTCCTGAAGGACGTCATCGACACGGGGCGGGCCCGGGGCGTCGACTGGGCGCCTCTCCGGATCAAGCTCGTGATGGCCGGGGAGGTGTTCAGCGAGGAGTGGCGGACCCTGGTCGGCGAGCGCGTCGGGTCGACGTCGCCCTGCTACGACTCTGCTTCGCTGTACGGGACGGCGGACGCCGGCGTGCTGGGCAACGAGACGCCGCTCAGCATCGCGATCCGCCGGTTCCTCGCGGGGAGGCCGGACGCCGCGCGCGCCCTGTTCGGGCAGGACCGGCTCCCCACGCTGGTGCAGTACGACCCCGCGGAGCGGTTCTTCGAGCAGCGCGACGGGATGCTCCTCTTCTCGGGCGACAACGGCGTCCCGCTCGTTCGTTATGCGATCCTCGACAGCGGGGGCGTCACTTCACACGCGGACATGATGGCGGCCCTGGCCGGCTTCGGCTTCGACCCGCGGCGGGAGCTCGACGGGGAGCGCGGGGCCCGGGAGCTCCCGTTCGTCCATGTGTTCGGGCGCTCGGATTTCACGGTGTCGTACTTCGGGGCGAACATCTATCCGGAGAACGTGGTCGTGGGCATCGAGCAGCCCGGCGTGAAGGAGTGGGTGACGGGGAAGTTCGTGCTGGAGGTCCGCGAGGGCGCGGACAGGGATGTGGTCCTGTCGGTGGTGGTCGAGCTCGCGCCGGGGGAGGGGGAGAGCGAGGCGCGGCGTGAGGCGGCGGCGCGGTCGATCGAGGAGCACCTCGTCCGGCTGAACAGCGAGTTCAGGAGCTACGTGCCGGCCGGGAAGCGGGCGCCGCGGGTGACGCTGAGGGCGGCGGGGGATCCGGAGTACTTCCCGCTCGGGGTGAAGCACCGGTATACGCGCAAGCCGGGGGGTGATGGCGGCGGAGGTCGAGGATCAGCCTCGGCGGCGGGCGGGGCCCGCGCAGCGAAAGCCGACGATGACCGTCCGGTGACCGGCATTGAGCCCGGCCCGACTCGCCGAACATAGCCACTTGGGTTCGTCGTTGAACGTGCCGCCACGCAGCACCCGGGTCGTGCCGGCCGGATCGTGAACCACCGTGGACCCCGCCGTCCCCGTGCTCTCACGAAGTGTCGATATGAAGACGAACTCTCTTCTGTCAGGGCTGTCGAGGGGCGTCTCGTCGCGAAGCTCGTCGTATCTATCCCAGGTCCATTCCCAGACATTGCCATGCATGTCGTACAGACCCCACGGGTTGGGCTTCTTCAGCCCAACCGGAGCAGCACGGTCTTCGCTGTTCTCGCGGTACCACGCAAATTCGCCTATGCGATGCTCGTCGTCGCCGTAGAAGTACCGAGTCGTCGTCCCGGCACGGCATGCGAATTCCCACTCCGCTTCTCGAGGCAGCCGGAAGCCATCTGCATCGTGCACCCATGCCAGCCTGTCGTGAGTCAGTATGTAGCAGGGTTGCCTCCCCGCGAGCCGGGAGAGCGCGTTGCAGAACGCGACGGCATTCTCCCATGAGACCTTCGTGACCGGCCGATACGCCTCGTCCCCGGAGACGGCGCGGCCCATCACCGCCGCGTATTGCCCTACCGTGATCGGCGTCGCGGCCAGGGTGAATGCAGTGACGTCCACCTCGCGCTGGGGTCTCTCGGCGCTGTGGGCTTCCGTGCCGTCATCGGGGTTGCCCATGAGGAACGTGCCACCGGGGATGTCCACCCATGGCAAGAGCGACTCGAAGAAGTCGCTCCGGTAGGTCACCTTCGTGGCTCCGCTCCTGCCTGGTTTCCCGATGAGGGTGCAGCGGAACGTCCCGTGCTCCTGGAATGGCACCTCGGCCGATCCGGGGACCGGGTGCTTTGGCCATAGCAGGCTCCAGCCTCCCGACACGACCAGCTGCGCCCCGTTCAACTCGAACCCCACGACGGTCAGCTCGACCGAATCTCTGACCCGCCCTGCTCGCGGGGCCAGGATGGCATCTTGGATCGCTGCGTGCGCATGGCCGCCTTGCTCGAAGTCTCGCAGCACCGCGCGCGAGAGGCCGCCATGTGGCCCTAGCACGCCCTCCGTCCGGTTGAGCGGCGCCACGCGCTCGCTCGACGCTGTGTTCTCTCTCGGATCCATCGGCTCGCCGCTCTCGGGCGTCGCCGTATGCTCGGTCGCGGTCTGCGGCGCCTCACCCCCGCTCCCCGCCGCGCCCCGCAGCGCCTCACAGAACGCCGCCATATCTGGGAATCGCTCGGACGCCTCGAACTCGATCGCCCTCTCGAGCACCTTCCGCACCGCGTCGCTGCACGGCAGCCGCTCGATCACCCGCCCCGGATACCGTATCATGACGGGCGGCAGTTCCGCGCCGTGCAGGCAGAACACCGCCGTCATTCCGAGCCCGTACACGTCCGCGCGCGTGTCCGCCTCTTGCGGCCGGTGCATCAGCTCCGGTGCCGCATAGAGGAACGTCCCCATCGCGCCGCTCCTCGTGCCCCCCGTCGTGTCGCGCGCCCACACCAGATCGAAGTCCGTGATCCGCGGCAGCCCCGCCGCGTCGAGCAGGATGTTCGCCGGCTTCACGTCCCGGTGCACGAGCCCCTTCCCGTGCGCGAACGAGATCGCCTCTCCAGCGCTGAGGAGCATCGGTATCACCCGCTCTGCCGGCAGTCGCTTCCCGACGACCGCGCTGTGAACGTCCTCGCCATGGACGAGCTCCATCACGAAGTAGTGCCAGCCGCTGTCCTCGCCCTTGGGATCGAGGATGCGCACCACCCCGGGGTGGTCGAGCTCCGCCATCGCGCGCGCTCCCCGGAAGAACCGCTCCCGCCGGCCCTCGTCGCCCGCGAGGTTCGGGTGCAGCACCTTGATCGCCACGGGCAGGTCGCCCCGCCCCGCGTCGAGCGCGCGCCACACGGTCGCGAACCCGCCGCGCCCGATCCGCTCCAGCAGCAGGTACCGGCCGTCGCTGAGCTCCTCGCCGACGTGGAGCTGGCCGCCTTCCCGGCGCTTGCGCCGGAGGTCGACGATCTCCCGGTCCACCTCCTCGGTGCTCGCGCCGGCGGCCCTCAGCCTCACCCGCCGCTTCTGCGCGGTGGCGATCTGCCTGTCGACGGCGCGGATCGTCTCGTCTGCTTCTCGCAGGCTCACGCCGAGCGCGCCGGGCAGCGCGGTTGTGCCGGCGAGCGCCGCCTCTGGCCGCGCGCTCGCGGCGGCTTCCTCCACCGCCGCGCGGATGCCCTGCACGACCTCCCTCCACGCTTCATCCGGGTTGGCCCAGCTCGTCACCGCCACGCCGTCCCGCGGCAGCGCTTGGAGCTCCGAAAGGGCGGTGCCCTCCCGGTCGCACGCGCGCACCAGGATGGGCACCACGCGCGCCGCCCCGCTGCGATGCCGCTCCAGCGCTCGCCCGAGCTCCCGCTCGTAGCAGCTGTCCGAGGCGAGGAACGCCTCGCTCACCAGCAGCAGCACCACCTCGGCGGAGGAGAGCTCCGCCGCGATCGACTCGTCGCGCATCGCGCCTGGGCCAATCCGGCCGCGGTGCCAGGTGCTCACCAGGCCCTGCCGCTTGAGGGAGGCGAGGTGCGCCTCGAGCGCTTCGAGGTGCGACCGATCCGCGGGGGCGTAGGAGATGAAGACGTGGACCGCCATGCGCAGAGGAGCGTCGCTGCGGCGAGCACGCTGCGTCCCGGCCGCCCGCTCCCCGCCGACAAGGCTACCAGACGCGGCGCGGGCCCTCGACCATCCGTTGGATCCGCGTCGTCCGGGCCGTGGGAGCGGCCGGCGCGGGTCCCCGGGGCGCGGGCCGTCGACCCGTGAGGTCGAGATGCCACGACGCCGGCGCGGGGCTGCGCTCGCCGCGCTCGCTCAGCCTCTTCGCCTGGTCGTTGCCCGGCCCCTCCGGCCAGCGTCGCCCCGCGCCACGTCGGCCGTCGCCTCGGTGGTGCCAGCGGCCTTCGTCCGTGAGGCGCGCTCGTTTTCACCGCCCGACGCGCGCGGCCCGGCGTCGCCGCCGTCGCACCGCATCACGTCGAACGAGGCGTGCCTGCCCGGATCGAGCGAGGCGCGCCTGTGCGGCAGGAACGGGAGCGCGTCGTGCCTCGTGATCTCAACCTTGTTCTCTTCGTCGATCGTCAGGGTGAACGTGCGGTCCACGTCGCACGTCGTCGCGCTGTCAGCGAGCTGGCCGCGCAGCTGGAAACTGGCGGTCGTGGCGCCGTCGTCCACGCGGGCGACGATGGTCCTCGACGACTGGTTGTAGGCGTTGATGGTCATTCCGGACAAGGCCGTCACGACGGGGGGGGCGGTCCAATCGCCGCCATTGTTGATGTGCAGCTCGATGAAGAGGAGAGCCTGTGGATCCTGGGGATCGTTCTTGAACCTCGCCGTCGCAAAGAGCCCTGTCCAGGAGTCGTGGGTGAGCTCGTCGCAGACGAGCGGTGGAGGCGGGGGATTGATCGAGATATCGTCGTCCTCACACGCGGTGAGCCCCGCCGTCGCGACCACGAGCAGCAGCTTCTTCGCTCTCTCCCTATTACCCATTTCCCAGTCCTTCCTGCCTTCGGTGCGCCGCTCCGCCGCCATGCCGGCGGTCGCAGCGCGGCGGCCAGCCCTACCATGACCATCCTAGGCGGCGGTGCGCAGACCCGGCGACCCACCCGCACGAAGACGACGACGTCGCGACCCCCATCCGTGCACCTCGGGCGCGGCCGGCAGCGCTCTCGCGCCGCGGAGGCGTCCTCTCGCGCTTGCTGGTAGAAGCGTCGCCAGCACCCATGCTCAACACCTCCCCCCCGCTCATCGTGCTCGGCTGCGGCTTCACCGGCGCGGTGGTCGCCGGCCTGCGGAGGGCGTCCGGCGGCCGCGTCGTCGCGACGACGCGCTCGCCGGAGCGCGCCGCGGAGCTCGCGCAGGCGGGCATCGAGGTGAGCGTCCTCCCGGCGCTCACCGCCGAGGCCGTCGACCGGCTCGTGACGGACGGCGCGGACGTGCTCGTCGCCTTCCCGCCCGACGGCGCGACCGACGCCGCGATCGCGCCTTCGCTCCGCCGCGCGCGCGCGATCGCCTACGTCTCGTCGACCGCCGTGTACGGCGACGCGACGGGGCGCATCGACGAGGCGACGCCCACGTCGGCCGACGGCCCCCGCGCGGCGGCGCGCCTCGCGGCCGAGGACGTGTACCGCGCGCGGGGCGCCGTGGTGCTGCGCGCCGCGGGCATCTACGGCCCGGGCCGCGGCTTGCACCAGCGGCTCTTGCGCGGCGACTTCCGCATGACCGGCGAGGGCGATCGGCAGGGCAGGAACGTCGTCTCGCGCATCCACGTCGAGGACCTCGCGCGCCTCGCGCTCGCGGCGCTGGAGCGCGCCGGTCGCGCCGCCCCCGGCGAGGCCTTCCTGGTCGCGGACGACGCGCCCGTGCCGCAGATCGAGGTCGTCCGCTGGCTCTGCGCGCGGCTCGGCCTCGCGCTGCCGGCCGGGGCGCCGCGGGAGGATCTGCACGAGACGCTCCGCCACGATCGCGCCGTGGACAACGCGAAGATCAAGCGCACCCTCGGGATGGCGCTGCTCTACCCGAGCTACATCGAGGGGTTCGAGGCGTGCCTGGCCGTCGAGGCGGAGGCGCCGGCCCCTGCCGCGAGGGAGCGCGCCCCACGGCACCGCGGGTGAGCCGCGCTGGCATCGCGGGTGAACCGCCGCGCGGCCGCGCCGTTCGCCGCCTGCGCTGCTACGCCTCGTCGTCCGCGCTGCCTTGCGGCGGCTCCTGCGGATCCGTCGCGTCGAGCCGGTCGAGCTCGCGGAAGAGCGCGTCCAGATCGAGCGTCAGCCCCTCGCAGCCCGGAACCTCCCGGAGTACCCCTCCGGGCGCGGTGAGGCGAAGCTGGTAGAGCCCGCCGCGCGCGAGCTCGTGGATCTCCAGCGTGCGGAGCTGCGGATCGAGCAGCCAGTACCAGCGCACCCCGAACGCGGCGTACTCCTCGAGCTTCTCGACGCGATCGCGCCGGCTGTCCCGCGGTGAGGGGGAGACGATCTCGACCATGATGTCCGGCGGGATGCCGACGGCGCCACGGGCCGGGGGCCTCCGCGAGGTCGGGAGGAACGCAGACACGTCGGATTTGCGCCCGCGCCGCGGCTTGAGCGCGTACTTCACCTCGGAGCCGAAGACGAAGCCGCCGCGCGGGATGAGCCAGGCCCGCAGGGTGTGGATGAGCCAGGCGACGGCCAGCTCGTGGACGCAATCGGGCATCTCTTCCTCGACCAGGCGGCCATCGATGAGCTCACCGGCTTCGTCTTCCGGCAGCGCTGCCCACTCCGCGACGGACAAGAGGCGGGCTGCCTGGGGCTCAGGATACGGGCGCTGGCTCACGCCTGGAAAAGTACCATCACCGCGCGCCTCGTGCCGGGTCATGAGCGGGGTCGCGGGGTCACGCGGCGCGGCGACGCACGATGTCCAGCGAGGCGTCCATGCCTGTCGTGAAAATCAGGCATCGACGGACGGGATGGCCACGACTAGGGTCGAGGCTCTTGGAGGATCGTTGGATGAAGCTTGGGTATTGGATGGTGCTTGCACTTGCGGCTGCCTCGGTGGGCGCAGGTTGCGGTGATGACGAAGGCGCGAGCAGCGGCGTCGGGCCAGGCGGCTCGGGCGGGGCTGGCGCTGGAGGCGGAGGCGCTGGAGGCGGAGGCGCTGGAGGCGGAGGCGCCGGCGGAGAGGGCGGCACGAGCGACGGCGGGAGCGGCGGGCAGCCCCCGACGCCGCGGTGCGAGCCGTCCGACCCCGCGCTGGCCGACCGCGACGCGGACGAGCTGTACGCGGCGGAGGAGGTCCCGCGCTTTGACTTCTACCTTCCGGAAGAGCGCTGGGCGGAGCTCAAGGAGAACGCACGCGACGAGCAGTATGTCGAGGCCGAGGCCTGCTACGAGGGCAAGAGCCTGGGCGTGGTCGGCCTGCGGTTCAAGGGCGGTTACGGCACCCTCGCCATGTGCTTCGACGGGGAGGGGAACCTCACCTGTCCGAAGCTCAGCATGAAGGTGAAGTTCGACGAGGTCGTCGACGGACAGCGCTTTTACGCGCAGAAGCGCCTGAACTTCCACTCCATGATCTGGGACCCCACCCGGCTCCACGAGCGGATCGCCTATGGCCTGTTCCGGGAGATGGGCGTCGCCGCCCCGCGGAGCGCGTGGGCGACGCTGCGCGTGAACGGCGAGTCCCAAGGGCTCTTCTCGATGGTCGAGGACGTGGACGGCCGCTTCCTGGAACACCACTTCTCCGAGGCCCCGGACGGCGACCTCTACAAGGAAGCGTGGCCGGTCGCGGACGACGCCGGCTACTACGCGGAGCGGATCGAGACGAACGAAGACGTGGCCACGCACGAGCGATTCATCGCGTTCTCGACCGCCCTCGCGTCCGCCGAGGGCGAGCAGAGGCTCACCGCGCTGTCGGAGTGGACGGACATCGAGCAGCTGCAGCGCTACATGGCCGTCGACGAGACGATCGTGAACTGGGACGGCGTCACGACCTACTACGCCAACGAGGCGGGCGCCGCGTTCAACCACAACTTCTACTTCTACGACGAGCCGTCCTCGGGCAAGTTCCACCTCATCCCGTGGGATCTCGATCAGACCCTCGGCCCCAGCACCTACTTCGGCCACGTGCCGCGATGGACGGAGACGCCGGCGGACTGCAGCGCCGTGGTCCCGGTGTTCATGGGCTCCGAGCACGTGCGCCCGCCGGGCTGCGATGCGCTGTTCGCCGCCTTGAACCAGGACGCAGCGGGCTACAAGGCCGCGCTGCAGGCGCTCCACGAGGGCCCGTTCAGCGAGGGGCGGCTCGAGGAGCAGGTCGACAAGTACGCGGCGCTGATCCGCACCGCCGTCGAGGAGGACCCGCTCGGGCCCGGGCTCGCCGGGTGGGAGCCCGCGGTCGAGCGCCTCAGGAACGAGCTGCCGATCCTGCGAGAGCGCCTGGGCCGCTTCGCCGGCGGCACGCCCCTCGCGCCGTTCTCGTTCACCGCGACGGGGATCAACGACTTCGAGGCCGCGGACACGCTCGGGCTGTACGTCGGGACGGTGCTGTCCACCAACAACGCGTCGAGCGCCGTGCAGGGCCTCTCGCAGGAAGATCCGCTGAACGGCGCGCAGAGCATGCTCCTCCGCTTCGACTTCCGCGACGAGGCGTCTCCCTGGGGGCAGTACGTGTACTTCGGGGTGCCTCTCGCCGAGGGCATGATCGACGCGACGGCGCTCGAGGGGGTCCGCTTCTGGGCGCGGGCGGAGGCGGCGCGCGGGATGCGCTTCGACGTCGAGAGCCCGGCGCAGAGCGAAGGGCTCACGGGCGTTCGCCACGGATGGGACGTGCGGCTCACCGCGGAGCCGACGCTGATCGAGCTCAGGTTCGCCGACATGGCGCTCCCGGGCTGGGCCATCGATCAGGGGCGCGACCCGGGCGACGACGTGAACGACGTGCTCCGGTCGATCGTCGGCCTCTCCTTCAGCGCGGAGATGAACGGCGTCCGCGCGAACGGCTTCCTCGGCAAGGACAAGGCCGACTCGGGCACCATCGAGATCGACGACGTCGAGTTCTTCGGGCCGACGTCCGGATCACCCTGAACGACGGATACGGAGGCCCGGGGCCGAGCGCTCCGGGTCTCCGCCCCTCCTGCGGCGGAGCCCGAGGCTCACGGCGAGGAGCAACGCGGCGACGCCGCCGGCGGACGGCGCGTCGCCGCCGAGGCTGCAGCTGCAGCCCGCCGACTCCCCGCTCCCGCTCGCGTCCCCGCCCGCGCCGGTGGCGGGAGCCCCACCCGAGCCTGAAGCGGCGTCCGCGCCCGAGCCGGCGTCGCCCGCGCCGACCGAGGCGGCCACGTCGAGCGTCGGACCCGCCGCCGTCGTGCTGGCAGGAGCCGGCGGCTCCTCGGCGCACATGCCGGTCACGCACCGCTCGCCCGCGGGGCACACGACGCCGTCGCAGAGGTCGACGCACGCCCCGCCACGGCACGTGGTGCCCGCGCCGCACGCGACGTCGGCGCACGCGGCCTCGACGCACCGCCCGGTGTCCGCGGCGCAGCGGTCGTCCGAGGGACAGCCCCGGCAGCCGCACTGGACCACGCAGACGCCGCTCTCGCACACCTCGCCCGCGCCGCACGTCACGCCGTCGCACGGATCCAGGCAACGGTCGCCGCGACAGGTCTGGCCGTGCGGGCACACAACGCCGTGGCACGGGGCGCGGCACACGCCGTCATGGCACACCTCGCCGACATCGCAGTTCGCGTCGACGCACGCCTGCTCGACGCACAGGCCCTCCAGGCACACGAGCCCCGGCTCGCACGGGAACTCGGCCGAGCCGCAGCGGTTCACGCAGCGGCCGCGGCTGCACACCTGGTCCTCCGGACAGGGCGCCTCCTCGTCGACGATGTCGTCGCAGTCGTTGTCGATGCCGTCGCACTGCTCGGCCTGGCTGCCAGGCTCGACGATCGGCGTGCAGATCGCCTGTCCCTGCGCGTCGCAGTCGGAGATGCCCGCGCGGCACGCGCCCACGTTCTCCTCGATCTCGCACGGCTGGCCGGCCGCGGAGCACGTGATGCCGGAGAAGCGGAACAGGAAGTCCTCGTAATCGAGATCATTGCCGTTGACGCCGGCGCTGCCGGCGGCGTTCTGGAAATCGAGATCCTCGAACCCCAGGTAGAACGTGTTGGCGAGCTGGTTCGACCTGTAGATGAGATCGGAGTACCAGGGCCCCGGGGTCTCGCACACCGTACACTCCACGTTGAACCGGTGCTCGGTGTAATGGTACTGCGTGGCGTTGCCGTTGCCGGTGCCGTTCGGGTTGGGGATCAGCACGAAGCCGATGAGGCCGCCCGCGTAGGCGGGGTTCTCCCGGATCGAGACGGCCGTCAGCTCGCGCTGCGCGGCGGGCGGCAGGGAGCCAGAGAACGGAAAGAGGATCTGGATATCGCTCTCCGGCGCCGGCGTGCTGAGGTTGGCTCCGGTGTCGACGGGGACGTACCGCGGCGGGTCACCGCTGTCGCGGCCATCGTCGACGTTGTACCAGCCGACCGCGAAGTTGGCGCCGCCCCCCTTCTCGATGTACTTGCCGCTGAACTCGCAGAGCGGCGAGAACACCTGGGGCTCCACCGCGGCGTCGGCCACGACGTCGATCATCTCGTCGAGCATGTCGTTCTTCGTCGAGCCGTTCAGCAGATCGCTCAATCGGCTCGTGACCGCGGGGACGACTGTGCCGTTCGGCTGCACCACATCCGCGCGCGCCGTCCCGCCCGTGACGAGCGCCACGAAGAGGGCGACACGCCACGCGAGAGAAGACGGTTTGTTGGGGGTCGACCAGCGCATAGGGCTTCTCCTTCCGACAGGACACGTGAGTCGGGATCGTAAATTGGACTCGAGTTTCGCTCTCCTGTCCAGGTGCGGCGCGCCCGCTCGAACCCGAGAACGACGGATGTGGAGGACCAGCCCACGTGAGAGCACTTCGTGCCTGTGCGCACGAGGGCGGGTGAACCCCTTTTTCCAGTGCGCCGGATGACGGGTGATGTGATGACGAGGGGGCGCACGGCGCCGGCTCTGCGCCGCCGTCAGCGTTCTTCACGCGTTCCGTGAGCCGGTGTCCGTTCGAGCCAGCGGGCCCAGCCGTCTCACGATGCGCCGACGGCGGCGGCGCTCACGCCGCGCCGTCGGTGCGCGCCGCGCCCGCCGTCCGGGCCGAGGCGCTCAGCCTTCCTGCTCTGCCGGCTCTTCCCGCCTGCGCGCGAGCGCCGCGAGCTCGCGGACGAGCTCCGGCACCCCCTCGCCCGTCGCGGCGCTGATGAGGTGGAGCTTCACCTTCGCCTTCGCGAACCGCGCCTTGAGCTTCGGGTAGGCCTCGCGCACCTCGGTCAGATCGGCCTTCGTCAGGACGACGATCTCCGGGCGCTCCGCGATCTCCGGGCTGAACTTCTTGAGCTCCTTGCGGAGCGCCCGGTAGTCGGCGAGCGGCTCGCGGCCCTCGCCCGGGTCGAGCGTCACGAGGTGGAGGAGCGCCCGCGTCCGCTCCACGTGCTTCAGGAACTGGATGCCGAGCCCGACCCCCTCGCTCGCGCCCGGGACCAGCCCGGGGATGTCCGCGATGACGAAGCTCGACCCGCCCGCCCGGACGCCGCCCCCGATCTCGACCATGCCCAGGATCGGGGTGAGCGTCGTGAACGGGTAGTCGCCGATCTTGGGCCGGGCCGCCGAGACGGCCGCGACGAAGGTGCTCTTGCCGGCGTTGGGGAAGCCGAGCAGGCCGATGTCGGCGAGCACCTTCAGCTCGAGGCGGAGCTCGCGGGCCTCGCCCGGCTCGCCCGGCTCGGCGCGCCGCGGGGCCCTGTCGTGCGGCGACTTGAAGTGCAGGTTGCCGCGGCCCCCCTTGCCGCCGCGGGCGACGATGACCCGCTGGCCTTGCTCGGTCACGTCGGCGATCAGCTCGCCGCTCTCCGCGTCGAAGATCTGCGTCCCCACGGGGAGCTTCTCGACCCGGTCGGCGCCGGCGCGCCCGTGGCAGTCGCTCCCCATCCCGTGCTCGCCCCGGTCGGCCTCGATCGTGCGCGCGTAGGTGAAGTCGAGTAGCGTGGACAGGCCTCCGTCGCCCACGAAAACGACGTCCCCGCCGCGGCCGCCGTCTCCACCCGCGGGGCCCCCGAACGGGATGTACTTCTCACGACGGAATGCGATCGCTCCATTGCCGCCATCCCCGGCGATCACCTTCAGACGGCACCGATCGACGAACCGCATGACGGCGGCTCATAGCATACAATTTAGGAAAGACCCCAAAGCGGAAGGGCGCCCCGCGCATCGGGCCGCCCGCCGGACCGCTCGCCCAGGAGACCCCAGGTGCCCGCTCGAATCCTGATCGTGGACGACAACACGAGCCTCGCCGGAAACCTCCGCGAGGTCCTCGAGGGCGCGCGCGAGCTCGACGTGGAGGTCGCCCTCGCGCCCAACGGCAAGCAGGGGCTCGCGGCCGCCCGGCGCGACGGGTTCGACGTCGCGGTCGTCGACGTCAAGCTGCCGGACGCGAGCGGCCTCGAGCTCATCGCCCCGCTCCGCGCCGCCGCCCCCCACGGCGAGATCGTCCTCGTGACCGGCTTCGCGACCGTCGACGCCGCCATGGCCGCGCTCCGCGCCGGCGCCTTCGCCTTCATCCTCAAGTCGTTCCGCCCCGAGGAGCTCATCTCCACCGTGGCCCAGGCGATCGAGAAGATCTCGCTGAAGCGGGAGCGGGAAGAGCTCGAGCGCCGGTACCGGGCGATCATCGACGCGGCGGACGTGCTCATCCTCGGCCTGAACGCCGGCGGCAGCGTCGCGCTCTTCAACCCGCGCCTGTCCGCGCTGACCGGCGTGTCCTGCGACGCCGCGCTCGGCATGGCGTTCTGCGAGGCGCTCGTCGACGAGCCCGATCAGCGCCGGTTCAACCAGTCGTTCCTGAGCGTTGTCGAGGGCGACGCCGCCGCCGAGGTCGAGGTCGGCGTCAGGGACGCGGTGGGCGCCGTCCGCCGCGTGCGCTGGCACCTCTCCGGCGTCCGCGGCGGCGGGCGCGGCGGCAGGACCGACCTCGTCTACGGCATCGGCATCGACGTGACCGAGCGGCGCGCCCTCGAGCGGCGGGCCGCCGACGCCGAGGCCCTGAACGCCATGGCCCCGCTCGCCCTCGGGCTCGCCCACGAGATCAGGAACCCGCTGAACGCCGCGGTCCTGGAGCTCCACCTGCTCAGCCGCGGCATCGACCGCCTCTCCGACGAGGCGATCCGCGAGCCCATGAAGCGGCGCGTCGGCATCGTCGAGGCGGAGATCGCCCGCCTGGGCCGGCTCCTCGGCGAGTTCCTCGAGCTCGCCCGGCCGCGCGCGCCCCACCGGGAGCCCGTCGATCTGGCCCGCGTCGTGCGCGACGTGCTCGACCTCGAGGAGGAGGCGTTCGCGAGCCACCACGTCGAGGTCGTCCGCGATCTGGCGGACGACTGCTTCGCGCTGGGCGACGTCGAGAAGCTCAAGCAGGTGGTCTTGAACCTCGTCGTCAACGCGCTCGACGTGATGCCCGACGGCGGGGTCTTGCGGGCGTGCGCGTCGGGGGACGCGCACGAGGTGTGGCTGTCGATCGGGGACACGGGGCCAGGGATCGCGCCGACGATCCTCGCCGAGATCTTCGATCCGTTCTTCACCACGAAGGCGGCGGGCACGGGGCTCGGGCTCGCGATCGTCCGGAAGATCGTCGACCAGCACGCGGGCCGTGTGGATGTCGACGCGCACGCCGCCGACGGCACGACGGTCCGGGTGAGGCTCCCCCGCTTCGTCCCCGAGCCCGTCGAGCGACCGGCGGGTTCAACCCCACCCCGTGGCGCTGGCGCCTGACGGGGTGGGTGAGCTCCGATCAGCCGACGATGCGCATCGGGGGCTTCAGGGGAAGGGGAGGCTTGGAGCCGGGGGCGGAGGGGATCGCGGAGGGGGCGGGCTTGGGCACCTCGCCTTCGAGGGCGGCGAGCGCGACGAACAGCCGGTCCATGCCGTAGTCGAGGGCCACCTCGCGCTGGAAGACGTGGGCGACCTTGATGAGGCGCAACGACGTCTGCTTGCCGAGGTCGATCTCGCGCTCGAGGAACGCCTCGAACGAGCCGTAGCCCTTCGCCTGATACAGCTCCTGCTGCTGGATCTCGGCGAGCACCACCCCGATATCGAAGAACCCCTTGTCGAGCCGCTTGCGGAGCGTGCGGATCTTCTGGGTCTGGTTGTGGAGCTCGGCGATCTTCGCCTTGATCTCCTCGGCGCCGCTCGGCACGCGGATGGTCGCCCGGGCGCTGCCAGGGGGCGCCGGCTCCGCGGCCCGGGCCCGCGCCTCGGCGGCGTGCTTCGCGGCGTGCCGCGCAGCCCATGGCGCAGCGCCACGGAGGCCGAGCTTACGCTTCGACGCGCTCGACGCCGATTTCGAATCTTCCTTGATTACCGGATTCACGGGCTTGGCAAGCTGAGCTTCTGCGCCCCCCTTGCTGCTCGAAGAGGCCTTCTTCTTCATACCCGTCGCCTTCTCGGAGCTGCCCTGCTTTGTGATCTTCGGCATGTCGCTGCGTCCCCCGCTGGGTACGAGATCGTCGCGGCCCTTCGCCTCAAGCGCGCGCCGCCCGCGCGGCGGTAAAGACCCGCACGGCTGTCAAGCCCAATTGGCTCACCAGGTCGTCGCCTTACCAAAAAATCGACCACCCCGTCCACTAAGTTTCGGGGAGGCTTTTCGCTTTCCCGAAGGGCAGCATGACCCAAGATCGGTCCGGGAGCCAAAACCAGCGAGCATCGCACGCTATCGGGCCTCGCGGAAAGTCGGTCGTCGGGCGGACCGCTGGGTCGCGCCGGTCACATCGGTCCACGATCGCCGGCCCCGGCGGGCTCGGCGCTGCGATCCGGCGAAGGCCACGCCCGCGGCGCCTGCCGCGCGCAGGCCGCCGGCCGGGCGGTTGGTCATCCAGCAGCCATCCAGCGCATCCCGCGCGATCCCGCGTCATCCCGCGCTCCAAGCGAAGGGGTGGGTCGTGGTAGATCGCGGTGCATGACCTCTCCGCCCGCCGGTCGCGGCCCCGCCGATGACGTCCCCAAGGCCGCGGTCGCTGATGCGCCGCGTCGTGCGAGCGAGATACCGCGAGGCGCGGCGAGCAGCCGGATTGCCGTGGTGGTGAACGGCAACGCCAAGAGCGTGACTGCGGAGGTGATCGAGACGCTCGATCAGATCCTTGACACGGGGGATCTGTTCGTCTCGCGGCGGGTGGAGGAGAGCGAGGGCATCGCGCGGATCCTGGTCGACCGGGGTTACGGCACGATCCTCACGGGCGGCGGCGACGGGACGTTCACGGTGGTGGTGACGGCCGTGGTGAACGAGGCGAAGCGGCGCGGGCTGCCGTTGCCGCGGTTCGGGCTGCTCCGCCTGGGGACGGGCAACTCGCTGGCGTGGGTGCTCGGCGCGTCCGGCGGCGCGGGCGCGAAGCCCGGGCTCGCGGTCGACCTCCAGCGGCTCCGCGCCGAGGCCGGGAGCCGGAACCTGCGGCTCGTGGAGGCCGAGGACATCCTGTCGCCGTTCTGCGGCTTCGGGATCGATGCGGTGATGCTCCGCGACTACAACGCGGTGAAGTCGGCGCTCGCGCGGGGCCCGCTGAAGCGGCTCGCGCCGGGGCCGGTGGCGTACGCCGTCGCCGCGACGACGCGGACGATCCCGAGCTACCTCGTGCGGCGAACACCGCACTGCCGCATCATCAACGAGGGCAACGACGCGATCCGCGTCGGCGAGAAGGGGGCGATGCTGGGGGCGCCCATCAAGAAGGGCGGCGTCATCTACGAGGGGCCGGCGAAGATCGCGGCGCTGTCGACGATCCCCTATTACGGCTTCGGCTTCCGGATGTTCCCCTATGCGGACGATCGCCAGGACCGGATGCAGCTGCGCGTGTCGGTCGTCTCGCCGTTCACGTTCGTGCGGAACTTCTCGAGCATCTGGAGCGGCGAGTACGACGACCTGGAGACGGTGTTCGATTACTTCGTGGACGAGGTCACGATCGAGATGGACCCGGTGACGAGCTTCCAGATCGGCGGCGACGTCCGCGGGGAGCGATCACGGGTGCGCGTGCGCCTGACCGAGCCGATCCGGATCGTCGATTTCTACGCGCCGCCGCGCGGATAAGGCTCACCCGTCCGGCAGGGCGTGAGACGACACGGATTGGACCAAAGTGGCACGACTCGCGTCGTGCTCCTGGCGCAGGGTGGCACGTCAGGGCGCTTCAGGGGCTCCTGGTGCCAGATCCCCGGGGATTTCGCGGGATGAGCGGGCGGCGAGGGGCTGGCGCAACGCTTGCTCTGGGTCTGTGCCATGAACATCAAGCTGACCATTCTTCGCTCCGGTTCGATGGGAATTGCCTCGCTTGCGCTCCTCCTCGGCGTGGCGTCGATCGGCGCTGGATGCGCCGCGCAGGTGACGGAAGGGGAAAGCGGTGAGGGCACCGACGAGGGCGCGCTCGAAGGCGAGGAGCTCGAAGGGGAGGAGGCCGAGGCGGCATGTGAGATCGGCGAGTCCCGGAGCTGCACCGCCAACGGGACGGAGGGCTTCGAGCAGTGCGAGAACATCGACGGGGTGGCGACCTGGACCGGGTGCCAGGCGGGCGGCGGCGCCGCCAGCACGCCGCTCGTGCTCTCGTTCGAGCAACGGCCGGTCGAGTACGTGACCGCGATGAGCGGCGCCTTCGATCTGAGCGGGCTCGGGGCCACGATCGCCACCGACTGGCCGACCGCGGCGACGCCGTGGCTCGCGCTCGATCGGGACGGCAACGGGGCGATCGACGGCGGCGAGGAGCTGTTCGGCTCGGCGACGGTGCTCTCGAGCGGCGCCCGCGCGGACAACGGGTTCACCGCGCTCCGCGAGCTCGACACCGACGGAGACGGCCGGATCACGGCGCGGGACGAGGCGTGGTCGCGGCTCGTGCTCTGGAGCGACCGCGACGCGAACCGCGCGTCGAGCGCCGGCGAGCTCGAGCCGATCGCGTCGCGCGGGCTCGTCGCGATCGAGCTCTCGTACGGGCGCGAGCGGCGCTGTGACGCGCGCGGCAACTGCGAGATCGAGCGGGCCTCGTTCACGTTCTCGGAGGGCGCCTCGACGCGGACGGGCGCGGTCGTCGACGTGCACCTGCGCTGGCAGTGACGCCGCCGCGGGGCGGCGCGGAGCTGCGGGCGATCAGTCGTAGTACTCGTTGCCCAGGTGGGTGATGAGGTCCTCCCCCATGAGCCAGCGCATCGTGTTCTTGAGCTTCATCGACTGGATGAAGAGATCGTGCTCCGGGTACAGGGCCGGCGCGGTCATGGGGCTCTTGAAGTAGAAGCTGAGCCACTCCTGCGTGCCGCGCAGCCCGGCGCGCTGCGCGAGATCGAGGAGGAGCGCCAGGTCGAGCACGAGGGGCGCGGCGAGGATCGAGTCGCGGCAGAGGAAGTTTAACTTCACCTGCATCGGGTAGCCGAGCCAGCCGACGAGATCGATGTTGTCCCACCCCTCCTTGGCGTCGCCCCGAGGGGGGTAGTACTCGATTCGCACCTTGTGGAAGAGCTTGCCATAGAGCTCGCCGTGGACGTGCGGCTGGAGGATGTGCTCGAGCACCCCGAGCTTCGAGACCTCCTTCGATCGGAACGAGTCCGGGTCGTCGAGCACCTCGCCGTCGCGGTTGCCGAGGATGTTCGTCGAGAACCACCCCGCGACGCCGAGCATCCTCGCCTTGAGCCCCGGGGCGATCACCGTCTTCATCAGGGTCTGGCCGGTCTTGAAGTCCTTGCCGGCGATGGGGACCTCCTGCTTGCTCGCGAGCTCCCACGCGGCCGGGAAATCGACCGTCAGGTTCGGGGCGCCGTTCGCGAACGGGACGCGCTCCTTCAGGCAGGCCCACGCGTAGATCTGGGAGCTCGAGATCGCCGGGTGGTCCTCGGCGAGGCCCGCCTCGAAGCGCGCGACGGAGGAGTGGACCTCCGCGGGCGCGATATAGACCTCGGTCGATCCGCACCAGACGGCGACGGCGCGCGCAGCGCCGCTGTCGCGCAGGAAGGCGCGGATATCCTCCCGGACCTGCTCGACCATCGCGGCCTTGCTCGCGCCCTTCTTCACGTGGTTGCCGTGGAGCCGCCGGACGTACTGCGGGTAGAACACCGCGGGCATCGGGCGGATCCGCTCGAGCTCCTCGCGGACGGCGTCGAGGTGGCGGTGCTCGAGCACGTCCGCGTGCCGCGCCGACTCGTAGGCGTTGTCGGGGAAGATGTCCCACGCGCCGAACACCAGCTGATCGAGCGCCGCGATCGGCAGGAAATCCTTGATCCTCGGCGCGCGTTCGTCGGTGCGCCGGCCGAGCCGGATCGTGCCCATCTGGGTGAGCGACCCGATGGGCGCCGCGAGCCCGCGCCGCGCGAGCAGGGCGCCCGCGATGGTCGTCGTGGAGACGGCGCCCAGCCCCGGCAGCAGGACCCCGAGCTTGCCCTCCGCGGTCTTGATCTCTTTCGGCTGCTTCACGTGACGTGTTCCCCCCGTGGTCGTGGGCGCTCGCCGGGCGAGGGCGGGATCTGCCGGCGCCGTGGGCACGGCGAGCGCGAGGTCGGTCGAGGCCGCGCGGCGCTGCGACCCGCCGGGAGCATGAAGCTCGAGGGCCGCGATCACCACGGGCCCGGCGCGCGCGCGGTGGCGTTTCCCGCGGGCGCCCTTCGCGCGTTTCCGGCGCTCCCTTCCTCCCGGCGCCTCGGACGGCGGCATGAGGTGCTGCCACGAGAGGGCATGTTCGCGACGCGCCGGGCAACCCCGGCGGGCGATCACGATCAAGGGGAGGGGCGCGGGTAGCCGGCGGCGGGGGTCATCGCCTCGATCCAGGCGCGGATCGCGGCGACGGCCTCCTCGTCGACGCGCCGGGTCGCGAGCGGCGGCATCTGCTCGGGCGGCGCGCCGGGCACGTCGCGCCGGGACATGCTGCGGAGCACGGCGCTGCGATCCGGATCGAGGGGCCTCAGCCGGTCATAGCGGGCTCCCGGCGGCGCTCCGGGCGGGCGGACCTTCGCGGGCTGGTTGATCGCCGTCTGGTAGACGCGCGTGCCGCGCACGTCGCCCACCCGGCCGGCGGCGTCGATGTCGAGGCGCATCTCGAAGTGCGTCGCGACGCCGCGCGGGTGGTGGCACGAGACGCCGCAGTTGACGTGCAGCAGGCCGAGGGCGCGCCGCTCCGTCGCGGTCCCGGGCACCTCGAGCGCGGCCGCGTCGGGGAGCGGGCCGCCGGAGGTCGTCGACAGGAGGCCGCGCTCGACGAGCTCGGCATACGTCAGGCCGCCGGCGCCCCGCGCGGCGAGCTGGATCGCCTCGAATCCAAGCGGGTTGTCGGTCTTGCCAGCGTGGCAACGGATGCAGTCGACCTGCGCCGGGATCGCATAGTCGGGGGCGCCGGGGACGTGGGGGACGCCGGCCTTCACCTGCATCGCGCTCGCTCCGTCCTCCGACCAGGCGTAGGTGGCGCGCGTCCAGCGATCCTCCGCGGTCTTCCACAGGAACCTCGTCTCGATACGGCGGCTCGCGCCGGTGACGGGCAGACGGAACTCCTTCCACAGCTTTGTGCCGACAGGAAAGGTCCAGTCGTTCATCCGGGAGACATCGATGGTCGCGCCCAGAGGGAGGTAGATCCACCGCGTCTTCTCGGCGCCGTCGCTCCAGAGCTCGAAGGCCGGCTTGAACTCGCGGACACCCGCCGCGATCGTGCGCGCGCCGGGGTCGCTGTAAAGCCCGGTGCAGCGGAGATCGTGAGGATCGGTGTCGCCGTCCTTGCAAGGCGGCAGGCCTCCGGGCGCCTGGGCCGCGCCCTGGCCGGGGCGATCGCCTGTGCCGGGTGCGCGCGTGGTGGTCGCGGCCGCCGGGCCGGCCTGGTCCGGTGGGGTGGGGAGAGGTTCGGGCCGGGGCGCCTCCTGCGCGCCGCAGCCGCCGCAGCCGGCCAGCAGCAGCGACGCGGCCACGGCTTGCCAGGCGCGGCCTCTCGTGGTGAAGGTGGAGAGGGAGGTGCCCGCTTGCCCGAGAGACCGAGCCACCGGCGCGTCGTGGGGCGCGCTGCCTATGTGACGAGAGCGTGCCATCGGACCGCCTGGTGCCTCCTGCTGGCTGGCAGTGTAGCCGCCTGCGACAGGCGCGTGCAGGTCGCGGGGCCGCCCGAGGAGCCTCGCGAGGGCGGCCCTCCCGGCCAGGCCGCGGCGGGGAGCCCGGTCCAGGCGGCTCAGGGGGGCACGGGGGCGCCTGGCGCGGCGCTCGCCGCGCAAGACACGCCGGCCACGCAGGGGGCGCCCGCCGCGCAAGGCGCCCCCGCGGCGCAGGCGGCGCCCGCGAGCGCCTCGGATCTCGCTCGCCCGGCGAAGTGCGGGGGCGTCCCGCAGCTGAAGCTCACCCTGGTGGCGAGCGGGCTCGAGCAGCCGACGTATGTCGCCGGGCCGCCCGGCGATCCGTCGCGCCTCCTCGTGCTCGAAAAGACGGGGGTCGTCCGGCTCATCAAGGGCGGCGCCGTCCAGCAGGCGCCGTTCCTCGACGTGCGATCGCGAGTGTTCTTCCCGGCGCCGAACGCGGAGGGCGGCCTGCTCGGGCTCGCGTTCCACCCGGACTACGCGAACAACGGGCGCTTCTGGCTCCACTACTCGTCGGCCCCGCGCGGCAACGTGGTGATCGAGGAGTGGAAGCGCGCGGCGCAGGGCGGCGACGCCGCCCATCCCGAGCCGGTCAGGTCGCTGGTCGACGTGAAGCACGGCGCCTGGAACCACGTCGGCGGGATGCTCGCCTTCGGCAAGGACGGCCATCTCTACGCCGCGATCGGCGACTCCGCGCGATCGCCGAGCCCCGCGGCCGATCTCACCTCGAAGCTCGGCAAGATCCTCCGCATCGACGTCGATCAGCCGGGCAAGGCGCCGGCGGGCAACATGACGAGCGGCGACCCGATGATCTGGGACTACGGGCTCCGGAACCCGTGGCGGTTCAGCTTCGACCGGCTCACCGGGGACATGTACATCGGCGACGTCGGCCAGAAGAGCTGGGAGGAGATCCTGGTGGAGCGCCCTGGCCAGGGCAGGAACGATTACGGCTGGGAAGCGATGGAGGGCGCCCATTGCTACCCTCCCGGCACGACGTGCAAGCCGCGCGGCCTCCCGCCCGCGGTCGAGCACCCGCGGAGCGAGGCGGGCTCCATCGTCGGCGGCTATGTCTACCGCGGGGCGAAGATCCCGTGCCTGCGCGGCCGTTACCTGTACGCCGACTACGTGACGGGCCGCTTCTTCTCGTTCGTGTGGGACGGCAAGGCAGCGACCGATCCCGTCGAGCTGACCTCGGCGTTGAACCCGAACGGACTCCCGTCCTCGTTCGGCGAGGACGCGGCCGGGGAGGTCTACGTGGTGATGTTCAACACGGGGCGCGTCTACCGGCTCGATCCGGGCTGAGGTGATTCCACGGCCGCCGGCGCGTCGCCTGCTCTCTCCGGGACGGGCTGTCGACCCGGCGGCGACGAAGGGCTCCGCCGCAGCGCTGTGTCGAGGAACTCGCGCACGTCGTGCTCGAGCCGACGGTGGAACGCCTCGCGATCGAACCCGGCGCGATCGATCGCGGGCAGGAAGTCCGGGCGCCGCATCTGGGGAGGAAACGGGCTCAGGAACGCGTGATGGTTCGCGTTCTCGACGACCTTGAACGTGACCTGGGCCGGGTCGGGGACGAGGTCGAGGACGAGCTGCCCCTGCCATCTCGGCGCGATGCGGTCGTGCTCCGCCACGAGCAGGAGGATGGGCGCCTCGACGTCCTTCAAGGCGTCGTTGGGCACGAACCAGCACGCCGCGGGGGCCATCAAGACGAGCGCCTTGACGCGCGGGTCCTTCGTGACAGCGACCCTCTGCCCCGGCCCCGTCCAGGGCTGCCCGCCCGCGAGGGCGAGCGCGGTGTAGCCACCCATCGAGTGCCCGATGACGGCGATGTCGTCGCCCTGCAGGCGAGGCCCGAGCTCCGCGTCGGAGCAGACAGCGTCCACGGCCAGCCGGGCGTGCCGGGGCCGGCGCTCCAGGTTCTCGACCGCCTCGGTCAGGGACCGATCGTTGCGATTGTCCCCGGGGTGCTCGGGCATCGCGACGACATAGCCGCTCTGTGCGAGGTGGGACGCGAGCGTCCGATACGCGAGGGGCGTCCCGCCGCCGCCATGCGAGATGAGCACGAAGGGGAGAGGGCCGCCGTGCACGGGCGCGTTCCTGGCGACCTCCAGCGAGTAAGGCCCCATCGATACGACCTCGGCAGGGACGTGCGTCGGGTACATCACGAGGACCGGGAACGAGAGGTCGTTCATCGGGTCTCGAACGGTCAGGCTGCGGCAGCCCACGAATCGATTCATGCGCGTTTCTCCGGACGGTGTCGGGGGGATGGGAAGACCCAGGACGATGCCTGTCTGGTTATCAGAAGCTCACGGGCGCGACCAGGCCCACGTCGATGATTCCGCCGTTCGGAGCCGCCACGCGGGTTCGTGGTAGCGTCGTGTGCTCCGATAGTCGCGGAAGGGGGCGCAGTCGCGTGAAAAGGGGCGGCTCCAGTGCGCACGAGCAAGAGATCGAGATGGAGCGCGCACGCGCACGGGAGACGGGGGACGCAATCCAGGTCATGAACGCTTACGAAATTTTCAATTGCTCCCTGGCTTTCGCCTCTCGTTCAATTTTCGCTGAAAAGGGTCTGCTGAATCAGGGGATTCCTTAGCGTAAAGACCGCTCGGCGGCGTGGGACGTAGAAGCTCGCCATGGAACGGCGGGCTCGCGGCGGGTGAGCGCGCGCCGTGCTACCGTCGCTCGCGGCGGCTCGCGATCGGAGCCGCGCCGCGGGCCGTGGAATGACGGCACGAGGCACACGGGGGCGCTGGGAGGGGGTTGCCATGCTCCGGGTTCGACCCGCGAGGCAGCGAGGAGCGCGATGACGCGCGTGGAGAGCTGGTTCGGCATCGCGCGTTCGCTCGCGATGTATTACGGCGTGCCGCTCCGCGCCGGCCGGATGGCTCGCCTTTACGGGCAGTTCGTGACGCCGGGCTCGCTCTGCTTCGACGTCGGCGCCCACGCGGGGAATCGCATCCGCACGTTTCGCCGTCTCGGGGCGTGCGTCGTCGCCGTCGAGCCTCAAACCGCGTTCGTTCGCCTGCTCCACGGCTTCTATGGGCGTGACCGGGACGTCGTCGTCCTGCACGCCGCGCTCGGTCGGGCACCGGGACGAGCGCGCCTCTTCGTCAGCGAGCGAGCACCGACGGTCACGACGCTGTCGCGCTCCTGGATCGATAAGGTACGGAGAGATCCGTCGTTCCGGGGCGTGAGATGGGCCGAGGGCGCAGAGGTCGAGGTACGCACGCTCGACGCGCTGATCGACGAGTTCGGCGTCCCCGCCTTCGTGAAGATCGACGTCGAAGGCTTCGAGGCCGAGGTCCTCTCGGGCCTCTCGAGGCCGCTGCCCGCGCTCTCCTTCGAGTACCTGCCCGCCGCGCGGGAGATCGCGCTCGAGTGCGTCGAGCGGCTCTCCTCGCTCGGAGAGTACCGCTATAACTGGTCCCGCGGAGAGAGCCTCGTCCTCGGCGAAGCGGCGTGGCTCGACGCGGGCGGCATCCGCCGCTTCCTTGCGTCGCTGACCCCCGGCTCGGGCTCGGGCGACGTCTACGCCCGCGTGGGTCCGGTCCGAGCGTGAGCGTGGCGACCCCGGAGGGGGTCGAGCACCGCCGTGGAAGCCGGGCGGGCTTGTCCGAAGGTGGTGGAGGACCGTCGGTGCGTGACAGGCGCGCCGAGAGGGGGCGACCGCCTCGTCACGGAAGCTCGACCAGGGGTCATCGCGGCGGGTCGACACGCAGCGACGCGCGCCGGTGCGCACCATGCCGCGGCGAGCGAGGCGCTGCTGCGTTACGTGCTGCGACCCACGATCGCAAAGGAGCGCGTCGAGCCGCAGCAGGACTGCCTGCTGCGGCTCTCGCTCAAGCGCGCCTTTGCGGACGGGACTGTCGCGGTGGATATGGATCCGGCTTGATTTGCCTGCGCGCTTGCGCTTCCTACACCCTGGTGGTAGTCACCTCCTCGAGGTGAGGGATTACTGGTTATTTAGAGCGTGGAGGCTCCACGGCTTCGGCGGTGAGAGGACCTATGTGCTGCGAGCACGTGATGCACCGGCCGAGCCGGCTGGGGCCCATCTCGAGCCTGTTCCTGCCATGTTCGCTTCGTTAGCCGTCGATGACTGGCGGGACGACAATGTTCGCGTCCTGCAGGACATGTTCTGCGAACTCACACTCAGCAGCTTGTCGAGCTTGCACGCCTATGACCAGCGAGTGGCCCGCGAGCTGATCGGCGTTCGCCTGCGGCAAGCCCTGCAGAGGGGAGAGCTCGTCGCCTTTCGCGAGGCTCGCACGCCGGCACCGTTCGTGCCGCGAGGCGTGGGTGCGAAAACACCGGAGCCGCCACAGCCGCCTCTGGAGGCGCCGGCCACGCTTTCGTTCTACGAGATCATCCTGCTCGATGAACTCGATGCTCCCATTGCGGGCGTGCGCTTCTCCATGCGCACGCCGGCCGGCACGTTCACGAGGACGACCGATGCTGGCGGCGTCGCCCGCGTCGATGACCTACCGCCTGGCATCGGTAACGCGTCCGTGGTCGACTTGGCCGAGCTGCGGGAGAGCTTGAAGGAGCGCGAGCGCAAGCCACGCCGCACGGCTCCACCACCCGACGGGGACGCGTGGCACATTCGCACGCTCGCGCGAGCGCTTGATCCGATCACGGTGCCCAGCGGCGAGCGACAGCACCTCATGCTGGTGACACGAACCGACGTGTTTGCGCTTGTCGCAGGTTGGGAAAGGCTATCACTTGCCGATGCGGCAGGCCCCTGGACCTTCCATGGGGGCACCGAGACGGTGCTGCGCCTGCATGCCGATTCGGCGGAGCGAAAGGTTCAAGTCCTTGGCCAACCGTTCTCCCTACCCGAGTTCCTGCCCCCGAAGAACGATCCTCTACCAGGCGAAGCGGAGCGCTGGGAATCACCAAATATCTATATCGTCCAGCCGGGAGATACACTGAGTCTCATCGCCGCGCGCCATCTTGGCGCCGTGGATCGCTGGGGTGAAATCTGGGCACGGAATCGAGCATCGTACGAGGGTCGAACCCCCGACCTCATCTATCCGGGCGACCGCTTCGTCATGCCTGATGATGCCCTTCCCCCCTGGTTGCGCGCTGCCTCAATCGATGCGCCCCCACAGCCCGCCGGCGACCTGACGGCGCCGGAATGGCTCAGCGTCGCCGTGGACTGGATTCATGAAGCGCTGTTTGACAAGGACTTCGACACGGTCATCTCCCTCCTGGAGAGCCTGCCCATCGAGCCCTCGCCGCCCCCAGCGCAGGCACCAGCGCCCATCCTCGAAGAGCTCATTTTTCGAGCTCACTTGACCCACCTGGCCTTCGAGGGGCAGGTCGATTCGCCCTACTCGGCGTCGGAGGAGGGATGACCCTGCGCATCGCGGTCACCTGGCCAAACGCAAACAGCCCGCTTCTCCCGGACAACCTCGCTGACGTGAGACTGGAAGCCGGAGGCACACCGCTCACGCCAAAGCAGGCTGCGCCGGGGCGGCGGGAGTACGAGATCCCGGACGGTGCGGCGAAGCTCTCGCTGAAGGCGAGTTTTTCGGTTGCGTTCGGTCCGGTCAAGGGTACGGCCAAGAACCCGGATGTGCTGATCGACGTCGGAGCGATGACCCATGTCGTGCTCCGAGCCGAGCAGGAGTTCGATGTAGTCGACGGCGGAACGCGGCTACGACCGGTGGATCAACCGGCGTACGCAGGCCCGCATCCGCTCGTTCACATGGTCGGAGCGGCCAATCTTCATGCCGCTGTCTCCATCAAGCTTCGCACGGAGTTCGTCGACATCACGCCGTTCTGGAAAGTCTACGCGGCGGTCTGGAGCTATTACGAGGCCGAGCATAAGCCGGGTACCACGCTCCTGGTGCTCGGCGCGACGGGCGCGACACCGATCATCTGGTTCGCGAGCATCCCGGACGCCTGCCTTCATTGCACCAACGGCTTCGCCTCGTGCCTCATATTCTTCCGCCCGGAAAACTATATCTATACCCAGGTGAACCAGCCACACCAGATGGCCGCACTGGCCCGGTATCTCCTTAAACCCAAGGAGGCGGACGATGCAACGGCCCAGTCGTGGGAACGCGACTACATCGCCGGCGACGGATACAACCTCATCCGCTGCGGGTTCGAGGATGCGCTCGCACGGAGCCAGCGCGCTGTGGTGATGCTTCACCCCTGGCCGAGCGGCACGGCTTTCGGCGGCGCAGCGGGCAGCGAGCTGCCAGCTCTCTGCTCTGGCGCGCTTCGCCTGCTCTGGGCCGATCAGCACATCTTCCGGGGGACAGCCAATGTTCGACTCGGCCGTCTCGGTATCTCCGGCTTCAGCCGGGGTGGCGGTAGCCTGTGGCCCGCGCTGGCCTCTAACATTGGTCGGGTCGATGAGGTGTACGCCTTCGATTGTGTCGGCACGGACACGAGCGCCGGAACGATCGTGCAATGGTACAATAGTCGTCCCGAAGCGCGGCTCCGGATGGTGGGTGGCGCGTACAACGTCGCGAAGCACCAAGCCATCTACCGAACGATTCAAACTACGAACGGGGTGACGGGGCCGCTCACGCACGTGACAGCGATCCCCGAGAGCAACGAGGGGTATGCGCCCAGGGGCAACCCGCTCTGGGATCACGTCCTCAAGGAGCGGGAGGACCTGCGAAGCCATCCCGATACACGGCATCAATTTGCGATTTTCGGCGGCTACATAGCCCTGCCCGGACCGTTCGCGCTGACGTTCCTGCTACGGTTCCTCAAGGAATCGCTGTTCATGGTCCCTTGAGTGCGCTGAATGCGCCTCTCAGGGGGCGCGCCGGAGGGCACGGCCTTGCCAGGTATAACGACCGCGGCCGCTGCAGACGCGCCGGTACACGTCGCGCGCCGATTGCCATGCCGCACGGCTTTCAGGCGCGGCGCCGCGGTGGGCCGCGTCGACGGCGTTGAGGGCATCATCGCAGGACGAGCCGGCGGCAGCGGCGGCCGAGTCCGAGAACCGGAGCACGCCCTCCTCGACCCGCGGCACGATCGCGACCCTGCAGATGGCCGGGTTCTGGGGAGCGCAATCCTCAAGTGCCGCCGAGGAGGGCACGTCGAGTACTGGCCGGAGGGCGCTGCCCTCCGCGACGTAGAGCACCGTGTGTGCGACAAAGGGGACGAGCGCGGCCTTCTGCTCGCGCCCGCGCCAGCAGACAAGCAGCTCGGCATCGGGCAGAACGAGCGTCCCGCTGCAACTGCAGTCGTTGACCGGCTGAGGTGGGCTGACGGCGAGCGTCGACCAGCAGGCAGCGTCGGGCCGCCACCGTACGCCGCGGGCCGTGAGCCAGTCATCAACGTCGAACGGCGTGGCTGCATCGACCTTTGGACGCCCATCCGTCATCGCGGGGATCGGCGCGACCGCGGACGGCGGAGCGAGAACGCCGGCAGATGTCGCGGCGCCACCGGATGCGGTTGGAGTGACGCTGGACGAGGAAAGCGGAGACGTCCCAGACGGCGGTGGGCCGGTGGTGGATACGTTCGGCGGCACCGGCGACGATAGGTCGCACGCGATTAGGCTCGACGCGGCGAACAGGCGGGTGGTGAACGCGAGGAGGAAGCAAGCGGCTCGGTGCATGTCGGACGCAGGGTATAGCGCGGGGGCGGGTCAGGTCCTGCATGCAAAGGAGGTCTTACGGTGAGCAGCGTGGGTGCGCGCGTGGTCCACGTGATCGGCCTCGGCGCTCAGGCGTCGGTCGGCCTCACGTGCCCTCCACGATCGCGCCGGTCCGCGGCGCAATTTGCCGGTTTCACACTTGGGACCACCTGCGCAACTGCCGCACCGACGACGCGTACGCCCGCCTCGGTCCGGTCCGAGCGTGAGCGTGCTCGAGCACCGTCGCGGGAGCCCGGTGGGCTTGGCCGGAGGTGGTCGAGCACCGCCCCGTGAACGAGCCGGGCTGCGCGCCGAGGCGCCTTCGGCAAGGCGCTTCACCCGGCGCGGGCGAGCTCGTCGCGCACCGCTGCCGTGAGCTCGAGCGAGCGTACGCGCGCGGCGTGATCGAAGATCGGCGAGCTCACGATGAGCTCGTCGGCGCGGGTGCGGGTGATGAAGGCGTCCAGCCCGCGCCGCACGGCCTCGGGCGAGCCGACGACCGAGCAGGCCAGCGACTGCTCGAGGCCGGCGCGGTCCAGGGGGCTCAGGTCGCGCTCGAAGTCGTCGGACGGCGGAGGAAAGGGCCCCGGCCGGCCACGGCGCAGGTTGACGAAGGCCTGCTGGAGCGAGGTCCACAGCCGGCGCGCCTCCTCGTCGGTGCCGGCCGCGACCACGTTGATCCCCAGCATGACGCGGGGCGCTGCGAGCTCGTCCGAGGGGCGGAACTCCCTGCGGTACAGCGCGATCGCCTGCGTCATCTGGCCCGGCGCGAAGTGCGAGGCGAAGGCGTAGGGGAGGCCGAGCGCCGCGGCGAGCTGCGCGCCGAAGAGGCTGGAGCCGAGGATCCAGATCGGCACGCGGAGCCCGGCGCCGGGCACGGCCTGAACCGGCTGGCCAGGCTCCGCCGGGCGGAAGTAGCCCATCAGCTCCAGGACGTCCTGGGGGAAGCCGTCCGCGTCGCCGGCCAGGTTGCGCCTGAGCGCGCGGGCGGTGAGCGGGTCGGAGCCCGGAGCGCGCCCGAGGCCCAGATCGATGCGCCCCGGAAAGAGCGACGCCAGCGTGCCGAACTGCTCGGCGATCACGAGCGGGGCGTGGTTCGGCAGCATGATCCCGCCCGCGCCGACGCGGATCGTCGAGGTGCCGGCGGCCACGTGCGCGATCACGATCGACGTCGCGGCGCTGGCGACGCCGCCCATGTTGTGGTGCTCGGCCAGCCAGTAGCGGTGATAGCCGAGCCGCTCGGCGTGGCGCGCGAAATCGAGCGAGTTGCGGAGCGCCTGCGCGGCGTCTCCGCCCTGGACGATCGGGGCAAGGTCGAGAACGGAGAACGGAATCATGTTGGACACCTCGCCAGACTGTTGCACGCCACGGACGGTTGCGGCAGCGCCCGGGGACCGGCGCGGCTCGTGGCGGTCTCCGCGCGCGATCGCGGCGAGGAGGTGCCCCCGCCAGCGCGCGCCCCCGCCGGCGCGCCCCCGCCGGCGCGCCCCGCGGCGCGTCGCCCCGCGGCGCTCCAGCCGTCTGGAACGCCATGACGCGGCCGCGCCCGCTGTATTACGCTCGGCTCGTGCGCCGTTCGTCCTCGCCGCTGCGCCGCCTACCGCAGGTCCTGCTCGTCGTCGCCGCCTCGGCCGCCGCTGTCGCGTCGCCCGGGGGAGCGGCTGCGACCCTCTGGCCCAACGTGCCCGAGCAGATCGCGCGCGCGCTCACGTCGGGCGACGCCCTGGAGCGGCGCCTGGCCGCGACCCGCGTCGGCGAGCTCGCCCCGGAGACGGCGATCAAGCTGATCCAGCGGGGCATGAGCGATCCGGACGTCGAGGTGCGGCTGCACCTCGCCGGGGCGGCCGTGCGCCTCCGGATGCCGCGCGCGGGGGACCTCGTGATCGAGTGGCTCGGCGAGGGGGACGCGCGCCTGCGGCTCGCGGCCTGCGACGTGATCCGCGCGGCGCCCACGGACCGCTCCGTCGTCGCGCTCGGGCGGGTGCTCGGCGATCCCGACCCGCACGTCCGCCTCGCCGCCGCGACCGCGATGGGCGCGGCGGGGCTCCCGGACGCTGTCTCGCCGCTGCTCGGCCACCTCGACGACACCGCGCCGGAGGTGCGCGCGGAGGTCGCGCGCGCGCTCGGCCGGATCGGCGACGCGCGCGCCGTCGTGCCGCTGATCGGCAAGGTGCAGGACTCGGTGCCGGAGGTCCGCAAGGCCACGGCGCGCGCGCTCGGAGAGCTCGGCGACCCGCGCGCGGTCAGCGCGCTGCTGCTCGCGCTCCAGGACGCATCCCAGGACGTGCGCGTCGAGGCGGTGACCGCCCTCGGCCGGCTGCGCTCGGACGACGCGACGTCGGCGATCGCGGATCTCGTCACGGCGTCGCCGGGGGCCGCGGGCGCGTTCCCGGGGGCGCGGCCGTCCGACAGCGCCACCTCGAGCAACGACGTGCGGGAGGCGGCGCTCCGGGCGCTCGGCCGCATCGGCTCCGACGCGGCCGTGAAGGCGCTGCTCGCGGCGCTCGCGAAGGACAACCCCGCGGCGCCGCGCTCCGCGGTGCGCGACGCCCTCGTCAGCGCCGGCGCCGCGGCCGTCCCCGCGCTCGTCGCGGCGCTCGCGGCCGCGCCGTCGGCCAACACCGCCGCGGGCGCCGCCCTCGTGCTCGGCGAGCTCAAGGCCAGGGAAGCGCTGCCCGCGATCGAGCGGGGGATGCAGCGGGGCGTCGTCCCGCTCCGGCACGGGCTGCGCGCCCTCGGCGCGCTCGGCGATCCCGCGGCGCTGCCCGGCGTGCTGGAGCTGCTCGGCGACGCCGACCCCGCGGTCCGCGCGGAGGCCATCCGCGCCGCGGCCGCGCTGCTCGATCCAGCGCGGCCCGACGGGCGCGCGGTGGACCCGGCGCGCGCCCTGCTGGTCGACCCGGCGACCGCGCCCGACGAGAAGCTCGCCCTCGTCCAGCTGCTCGGGCGCACCGGGTCGCCGCGCGCGCAGGCGGCGCTGCTGCCGCTCGCCAAGGCGCGCTCCACGCCGCTCCGCCTCGCCGTGATCGAGGCGCTCGGGGCCGCGCGCGCTGCAGGGCAGCTCGGCGCGGCCGTGGACGCCGCCCTGCTCGCGGCGCTCGACGACGAGTCGGCCGACGTGCGGCTCCGGGCGGCGATCGCGCTCTCCCGCGTCGCCGGCCCAGGGAGCGCCCGGCCGCTGCTCCAGCGCCTCACGGTCGCGGCGGAGCAGGACCGCGGCGCGCTCGGCATCGCCCTCTCGGGCGCCCTGTCGCGCGCGGACGGCGCGAAGGACGCGCGCGACGCGAGCGGCAAGGGCCTCGTCCACGAGGTCGCGGCCGCGATCGCGAGCGCGCCGGACGCCGCGCGCGACGCGCTGATCGAGGGGCTCGGCCGCATGCCGGGGCAGGCCGCGGGCGCCGCGCTCGCGCGGATGGCCTCGGCGGCGCCCATCGACGATCGCCGCAAGATCGCCGAGGCGCTCGCGGGGCACCCGGAGGCCGCCGCCGCGCTGCGCAAGCTCGCGGGTGATCCGGATCCCGGCGTCCGCGCCAACGCGGTCTGGTCGCTGGGCGCGGCGGGGGACAAGGACGCGCTGCCGCTGCTCCTGCCGCTCCTCAAGGACCCCGACGCCGCCGTGGCGGGCAACGCGGCGGGCGCGATCGGGCGCGCCGCCGGCCGCGCCGGGCAGCCGGCCCGCGCGGCCGCGGCGCTCTGCGCGGCGCTCCCCGACGCGCGCCCCTACGTGCGGGCCAACGCGCTCGCGGCCCTCACCGTGGCCGGCGCCCGCTGCGACGGCGACGCGGCCCGGGACCTGCTCGCGCGCGATCCCGCGGAGGCGGTCCGCCTCGCGGCCGCCGACCACCTCGCGCGGAGCGGCGCCGACGACGATCGCCGCGCGCTCGCCCGCTGCGCCGCCGAGGACAGGAACGCCACGGTCGCCGGGCGCTGCGCCCGCGCCGCGGCGCCCCGCGCGCCGGCCGCCGGCGCCGAGGACGTCGCGGTCTTCATCGTCCCGTTCGACGCGGGCCGGGGCGGCTCGGTCCGCGACGCGCCGGCCCCGCGCGCGCCCTTCGCGCTCGTGCGCGCGGACGGGCTCATGCGCCTCGGCGTCGCGGACCGGCGCGGAGAGATCTTCGAGCGCGGCGCTCCCCGAGGGCCGATCCGCCTGACCGTCCCGGCCCCGCTCGTGAAGTGAGCCCGCGCCCGCCGCGCTGAGCCGGACACCATGCGAACCCGACCCGACGTCGAGCTCCGGATGTCCAGGACCGTCCACCCGGGCGACGTCGTCCTGGTCGAGCTGGTGCTCCGCTGCCGCGGGAGGACGCCGGTCGACGCGATCGAGCTCCACCTGGAGGGCATGCAGGTCGCCCGCGTCGAGGAGCGCGTCCTCGTGCCGCCCCACTTCCTCTCGCTCGTCGCCCGCGTCTCGGGGGCGACGACGCTCCCGGAGGGCGAGCAGCGCTACCGCGCGAGCTTCCCGCTCCCGGACGACGCGCCCTGCTCCTACCTCGGCACGCGCGCCGAGATCCGCTACGGCATCACGCTCTCCATCGCGATCCCGTGGTGGCTCGACGTCCAGGAGTCCTACGAGGTGCTCGTCACGCCCCGCCCCGTCACGCGCCCGGGCCGGTCGCCGGCCGCGGGGACCACGGCGCGCGGCGACAGCCCCTTCGTCGAGGTCTCGCTCGACGATCGCGTCTTCGCGCCGGGCGACGAGATCTCGGGGGCGGTGGCCCTCGGCAACGTGCAGGGCCGCGGCGTGCGCGGGATCGAGATCTCGCTGGTCGGCGTCGAGCGTCTCCTCAGCGCCGACCGCTCCGCGCCGAACCGCGCGACCGAGGCGCACCGCTTCACCGCCTTCCGCCGCGCGGACAGCCGCGACGAGGGGCGGGAGCTGCCCTTCCGGTTCCGGATCCCCCGCTCGGTCGCGCCGTCGTTCGACGCCGGCTGGGTCGCCCTCGTCTGGGGGCTCGAGGTGCGCGTCGATCTCGCGCGCGCGGACGGCGTCGTCCACACGACGCCGCTCGTGCTCGGCGTCTTCGACAGCCCGCCCGGCCTCGGCGCGATGCGGCGGCAGATCGGCTCCGGGAGGTGGCGCGCCGTCTGGGAAGCGGTCGGCGCGCGCCACGGCCTGTCCCTCGACGCGCTGGAGCTCCGCCTCTCGGGCACGCTCTCCGGCGCCGCGGCGTCGGTCTGGATCGACGCGGGCTCGTCGTCGAGCGGCGCGCTCGTGGGCGAGCTGCGCTGGCCCTCGTGGGGGCTCGACCTGGAGGTCGGCGTGAAGCGCTTCCTGCTCGCGCTGTCGTCCGAGGACGACGAGGGCTTCGGCCGCCGTTACCGCGTGCGCGGGCGCGATCCCGGCCAGGTGCGCGCCGTGATCGCGGGGCCGCTGCGCCGGGCGCTGCTCGCCTTCGACGACGTCCGGCTGGACGACGAGCACGTGTCGGTCCGGTCGCGGACGCCGGGCCACGATCAGCCCTGGCTCGGCGCGTTCCTGGAGCACCTCGCCGCGCTGGCGGCCGAGATCGGCGCCGCGAAGAAGCGCATCCCGCCGCCCACGCCGATGGCGGGGATGCGCGCGGCCTGGGAGCGGTTCGCGGCCGAGGTCCACGGCCGCTTCGAGGTGGGCCGCATGCGCATCCGGGACGGGCAGGTCGACGGCGCGACGTTCCACGTCGACACCTGCTTCGAGCGAGGCCCGCACCCCGAGCGCTCCGAGATCACGCTGGTGGTGGATCCGCCCCTCGACGCGGGGCTCGATCCCGACGATCCCGAGCAGCTGCGCGCCGCCTCGCCGAGGGCGCGCGAGGCGGTCAAGGGCCTGCAGGCCCGCACGCGCGCGCTCCGGATCGCCCCGCACGCCATCGTGATCACGCTGCCGGCCCCGCTCGAGGACCCCGCCACCCTGCGCGATCTGCTCGGCGAGCAGCTGCACGTGGCGGCGCTCCTGCGCGGCCCGCGCGCCGCCCGCCCGTACCGCTGAGCGGCGAGGAGCGGGCGCCCGGGCGGGGGGCAGCACTCTGGAACCGGGAATCCCCCTAGGGCGCGCGGCTCGCTGATTTCCACACAAAACGCTGGCGGATCCGGGCTAGAGTCCCCGCCCATGCTCGACAAGCTTTCTCGCGAAGAACGCCTCCAGCTGATGCGGTTCATCTGTTCGTTCGCCTGGGCTGACCTCCAGGTGCGCGACCAGGAGCGCGAGTTCGTGCGCAAGATGATCCTGCGGCTCCACCTGGACGCGGAGGAAGCCAAGCAGGTGCGCGGCTGGCTCGAGGTCCCGCCCGCGGCCGACGACGTGGATCCGATGAAGATCCCGCGCGCGCACCGGCAGCTCTTCCTGAACGCCGCGCGCGAGATGATCTCGTCCGACGGCGAGATCGGCGAGGAAGAGCGCGAGAGCCTGAGCCTCCTGGATCAGCTCACGCGCTGACGCGGGCGGGGGGGCGACGGATGACGGACGACGGACGGCGGATGAGCCGGTGAGCGGTGGAACGATGAGCACGATGGCGCAGGGAGGGGCCGGCGAGGGCCGGACCCCCGCGGAAATGGGAGCGAGCTCGGCCGAGAAGCCCTGGGTCGGCGTGATCATGGGCGGCAAGAGCGACTACGAGCACCTCGCGGTCACGAGCGAGCTGCTCACGCAGCTCGGCATCCCGCACGAGGTGCGCGTCGTCTCGGCGCACCGCACGCCGGACCGGATGTTCGAGTACGCGAGCACGGCCGCGGAGCGCGGGATCGAGGTGATCATCGCCGCCGCCGGCGGCGCCGCCCACCTGCCCGGGATGGTCGCCGCGAAGACGGTGCTGCCCGTCATCGGCGTGCCCATCCCCGCCACGGCGCTGAACGGGATGGACGCGCTGCTCTCGATCGTCCAGATGCCGAAGGGCGTCCCCGTCGCCACGATGGCGATCGGCAAGCCCGGGGCGGCCAACGCGGCCCTGTTCGCGGCGGCGGTCCTGTCGGGCAAGCACCCGGAGCTCCGCGAGCGCCTCGCCGCCTTCCGCGGCGCCCAGGAGGCGGCGGTGCTACGCGACTCGGTCATCGTCTAGCTCGTCAGGCCTCGTCAGGCCTCGTTTCGGTCCCCCTCTACAGGTCCTCCGGAAATGCCCATCGCTCCCGGCTCCACGCTCGGTATCCTCGGTGGCGGCCAGCTCGGCCGCATGACGGCGCTGGCCGCCCGCACGCTCGGGTACAAGGTCCACGCCCTCGACCCTGACCCGGACTGTCCGGCCCGTTCGGTGCTCGATCACTGCATCGTCGCCTCGTTCGACGACGTGGCGCAGGCGGCCGAGCTCGCGTCGCAGTGCGACGTGGTGACGCTCGAGATCGAGAAGGTCGCAACGGACGGCCTCGTCGCCGCCGCCCGGTTCGCGCCGGTGCGCCCGTCGGCCGACGTGCTGGCCATGGTGCAGGATCGCGGCGTCCAGAAGGGATGGCTCTCGCGCAACGGCTTCCCGGTGGGGCCCTTCCGCGAGGTCGCGACGAGCGAGCAGCTCCTCGAGGCGACGCGCGCCATGGGCGGGGCGTGCTTCGTGAAGTCGTGCGTCGGCGGGTACGACGGCCGCGGCCAGCTGCGGCTCTCGGGGGACGCGGGCTTGGACGATGGCGGCGGCGGCGCCGGCGGTATCGAGGGCGAGGCCGCAGCGCTCTTCGCGTCGCTCGGCGGGCAGCGCTGCGTCGTCGAGCAGGCGCTCGACCTCGAGGCCGAGCTGTCGGTGCTCGTCGCGCGGAGCCCGAGCGGCAAGCTCGCGGTCTACCCGCCGGCGCTGAACCACCACGTCGACCAGATCCTCGACTGGTCGCTGCTGCCGGGCCCGCTCTCGGCCGCGGTGACGGGGCAAGCGGTCCAGATCGCGCTCGACCTCGCGGTCGGCCTGCGCGTCGAGGGGCTGCTCGTCGTCGAGCTCTTCCTGCTCAAGGACGGCCGCCTGCTCATCAACGAGCTCGCCCCGCGGCCCCACAACAGCTACCACGCCTCCGAGGTCGCCTGCGCGACGAGCCAGTTCGAGCAGGCGGTCCGCGCCGTGTGCGACCTGCCGCTCGGCTCGGTCGAGATCGTCCGCCCCGCGGCGATCCTCAACCTGCTCGGCGACGTGTGGCTCGGCGGCGCGCCGCCGCCGTTCGAGGCCGCGCTGGAGATCCCGGGCGTCCGGCTCCACCTCTATGGCAAGCGGGTCGCCCGCCCCGGCCGCAAGATGGGCCACCTCTCCGCCACGGGCCGCACGCCGGAGGAGGCGCTCGTCGCCGCGAAGCTCGCGATGGCCCGGCTCTCGGCGCAGGCCGGGCTGCCGCTCCCCCCCGGGCGCTGACGCGCCGCCGGCGGGCCTCCGCCGGCGCACGACGCTCTCCACGGCTGCCCAGGGTGGCGCGGCGCGCGCCGCGCCATCGCGTCGACGGTCGACGGACTCGTCCCGTTCGCGTCGATTCATGAGCCGCCGGTGAGCCGCGGCGCAACTGCATGTTCGGGACGGCCCTGGAGAGTAGGGAGGTGTGTTCTCGCGTGCTCAGGTTCGGTGTCGCCTGCGGCGTGGCGGGCGTCCGGGCGCGACGGCGACGCCGCGGCCGCGCGCGGCGATCTCGGCGGATTCAATGGTCTCGAGCGCTCGTGCGGAGACATCTCACGGTGTCTTCGTCCACAGGGGCAACGCACGCTGGCCGGGGCGGAATCACGCGCACTGGCTATCAGGACGAAACATCGATATAGGATGCATTTGATCTGAACACACGCCCTGGACTTCGACGAATATCTCGCACAGAGGCGCCGTTGTGGCATGTTCGATTCTCAACAGGTCACGACCGTGGAGACTCCGGCCGTGCCCCTGCTTGCAACCCTGTCCATCTCGGGCGGCGTGACCGCCCGAGGAGGAGCAAGTCGATGAAAAGAACCTCATTCATGGTGTTGGCGTGCGTGGCGGGCGGGCTGGGCAGCGTGTCGTGCGGGGGGGCGGACGCGGGCGACGACGCCACGCACGAGACTGAGCCCCAGTTCTCTGTCGACGCGGAGGGCGGGGTCTTCACCGGGGATGATGGATTCAAGATCGAAGTGCCTCCGGGGGCCGTCAGCGCGGCGACGGAGCTCACCATCGAGAACATCGTGGACGCCCGGGAGGGCGCGGTAGGCCCCACGTACCGCCTCGGTCCGGAGGGGCAGACGTTCGCCAAGCCGATCAAGCTCACGCTGCCGATCACCGTGGAGCTCGAGGCGGAGCTCGGGGAGAATACCGTCCTCGATGCCTACGGCTTCTCCGCGCCGACGGGCTCCGACGTCTTCACGCCGCTCGAGCAGCACGAGGTCTCTGCCGCGGAGCTGATCACGGAGACCACCTCCGTGGGCACCTTCTACGCCGGGATGATCCCGGCGGGGGTGATGGCGAGCCAGCACGCCTACCCGATGGCGCTCGCGGCCGACGACACCTACCTCTACTTCGCGAGCGGCGGCACCGAGTCCACCGCGCCCGCGGACTCGAACGACGGCTACATCTATCGCGTCGAGCCGGGCACGACCGAGGTGGAGGCGATGACCCCCGCGGATCCGGACCCCAAGGCGCTGTGGGTCAATGCCTCTCACGTGTACTGGGCGAGCGGCGGAGACAACGATCCGGTCATCCCTTCGGCGCTCAAGCGCGTCGACAAATCGACCCTGGCGATGGAGACGCTGATCGAGATCGGCTACGTGCTGAGCGTCACCGGAGACGAGTCGTCCGTCTATTTCGGCGATGGTGACGGACACAACATCTACAAGATGCCGCTCGACGGCGGCGAGCCCGTCGTGCTCGCGGCCGACGCCGGCGCGCCGGAGTACCTGGCGCAGGACGCAGAGAACATCTACTGGACCGGTGGCTCCAGGACGAACAAGGTCTACAAGGTGGCGAAGTCGGGCGGGGACGTGACCGTCATCGCCGAGAACGAGGGGGAGCCGGCCGGGATCGCGGTGGACGCGGAGTTCGTCTACTGGGCCAACGCCGGCGACGGCGGCGTGTTCAAGGCGCCGATCGCCGGAGGGGCGAAGACGCTGATCTACCAGGGGGGCTCGATGGGGGGGCTGGCCCTCAGGGGCTCGACGCTCTTCTCGACGGACATGAGCCGGAACCGCAGCGTCCAGGCCCACGATCTCGGGAGCAATACGACCGTCGTGCTCGCGCTCGGCCAGCACTTCGCCTGGCGCATCATCGCCCCGGAAGGTCAGGACGTGTTCTGGACCAACGGCGGCGATTATCGCTTCGAAGGACAGATCGTGTCCTACCGCGCTCCTTGAGCGCGCGCCTCCGGCGGCGATGCCGGGCAGCAGGACAGCAGGGGCGAACGCCAGGTCGCGCGATTCGTGGGCCGCCGATTTGTGAGCCGCCCATGAGCCGCGGCGCGACTGCTCACCCGGGACCAGCGTGACGGGCAGGGGGTCCCACACGCTCATGCCTGGCTTCGCTTCCAGCGACCCTGGGGCTCTGCTGTCGCGTGAAAGCGACGGCGGCGCCGGGGCCGCGGGCGGCGAGCTCGGCAGAGTCAATCGTCATCAATCGTCTTCACTCCCAGCGCGGAGAGCGCTCACGGTGTCTTTGTCTTCATGGCGAGCGCATGCTGGCCGGGGCGGAACCACGCGCGTTGGCCGCCGGGACGGACCATCGACCCGGGAAGCTGTTGATCCGAAAGCACCCGATCCCAGCTCCAACGACCCTCTCGTGAGAGGCGCCGCTGCGGCATGTTCGCATCTCATCGGCTCGCGACCGTGGAGACTCCGGCCGTGCCCCTGCTTGCAACCCTGTCCATCATGGGCGGCGGCGACCGCCCGCGGAGAAGCAAGTCGATGAAAAGAATCTCATTCATGGTGTTGGCGTGCGCGGCGGGCGGGCTGGGCGGCGTGTCGTGCGGGGGGGCGGAGGCGGACGACGCCACGCAGGGGACCAAGCCGCAGTTCTCCGTCGACGCGCAGGGCGGCGTGTTCACCGCGAGGGACGGGTTCACGATCGAGGTGCCGCCAGGCGCGGTCAGCGCAGCGACGGACATCACCATCGAGCGCGTCGAGGACGCGCGCGAGGGCGGGGTGGGGCCCATGTACCTCCTCGGCCCGGAGGGGCAGACGTTCGACAAGCCGGTCTCGCTCACGTTGCCGATCACCGTCGAGCTCGAGGCGGAGCTCGATGAAAACACCTTCCTCGACGTTTATGCCTTCACCGCGCCGGCCGACTCCGACGACTTCACGCGGCTCGAGCGTCATGACGCTTTCGCTGCCGGCGTCGTCACGGAGACCCCGCATTTCTCCCGCTTCCAGGCCGGGATGGTCCCGCCGGCGGCGATGGCGAGCCAGCACGCCTACCCGATGGCGCTCGCGGCCGACGACACCTACCTCTACTTTGCGAGCGGCGGCACCGAGTCCACCGCGCCCGCGGACTCGAACGACGGCTACATCTATCGCGTCAAGCCGGGCACGACCGAGGTGGAGGCGATGACCCCCGCGGATCCGGACCCCAAGGCGCTGTGGGTCAATGCCTCCCACGTGTACTGGGCGAGCGGCGGAGACAACGATCCGATCATCCCTTCGGCGCTCAAGCGCGTCGACAAATCGACCCTGGCGATGGAGACGCTGATCGAGATCGGCTACGTGCTGAGCGTCACCGGAGACGAGTCGTCCGTCTATTTCGGCGATGGCGACGGACATAACATTTACAAGATGCCGCTCGACGGCGGCGAGCCCGTCGTGCTCGCAGCCGACGCCGGCGCGCCGGAGCACCTGGCGCAGGACGCCGCGAATATCTACTGGACCGGCGGCGCCACGACGAACAAGGTCTACAAGGTGGCGAAGTCGGGCGGGGACGTGACCGTCATCGCCGAGAACGAGGGGGAGCCGGCCGGGATCGCGGTGGACGCGGAGTTCGTCTACTGGGCCAACGCCGGCGACGGCGGCGTGTTCAAGGCGCCGATCGCCGGAGGGGCGAAGACGCTGATCTACCAGGGGGGCTCGATGGGCGGGCTGGCCCTCAGGGGTTCGACGCTCTTCTCGACGGACATGAGCCGGAACCGCAGCGTCCAGGCCCATGATCTCGTGGAGAACAAGACCACCGTGCTCGCGCTCGGCCAGCACTTCGCCTGGCGCATCATCGCCCCGGAAGGTCAGGACGTGTTCTGGACCAACGGCGGTGACTACCGCTTCGAAGGCGAGATCGTGTCCTACAGCGCTCCTTGAGCGCGCCGCGCCGCCCCGCCGGTGTCGGCTGCTTTACGCGTTGACCGTGTCCGGCGTCCTGGCGTAGTTCTTCTCATTCGATGCAGATCACCCTGTCGCGAGCCCGGCTCCAGGTCGCGCTGCTCGCCGTGATGGCGGTGATCGCGGGCGCCGGGCTCGCCGTCGAGGTGCTCAAGCCGCTCCTCCACCTGAGGAGCCAGAGCGGCGTCGTCCCGTTGTTCTCGCTGAGCTACGAGCAGAACGTGCCCACGTGGTACACCTCGTCACTGCTGTTCGTGTGCTCACTCACGCTCGCTGTCATCGCCGTCGGCGCCCGGCGCACGGGCAAGTTCGTGAAGCACTGGTGGGGGCTCTCCGCGGCGTTCCTCTACATCTCGCTCGACGAGGTGGTCGAGATCCATGAAGCGGCGAGCTCCTGGCTCGATCTGGGCGGGGTCCTGTACTTCAGCTGGGTGATCCCGGCGGCCGCCGCGGTGGCGGCGTTCGTGGTCGCATACCTCCGGTTCCTCTCGCACCTCCCGCGAGATACGCGGAATCGATTCCTCCTCTCGGGCGGGATCTATGTCACCGGGGCCCTCGTCCTGGAGCTGCCGCTCGGGTACTGGACCGAGCGGGCCGGGAGCGACAACCTGATCTACGCGCTCATCGACTTCGTGGAGGAGTCGATGGAGATGCTCGGCGTGAATCTCTTCCTGCTCTCGCTCGTCGATCACCTCGCCGTGCAGGGATGGACGATCGGCTTCTCGCCAGCAGCACCGGAGCCGCGGCCCGCGGCGGCACCTCGTCCCGCATGAGCGCACGGGCCGAGCCCGCGTCCGCTGCGCTGCTCGGTGTAGGCCGGGCCGCGTACATCGTCGGCCCCTTGTATGACTGGGCCTTCTTCCTGCTCCCGCCGCTCGTCGCGCTCGCCGCGGGCGCCCTGATCGCGGGGACGCCGTTCGCCGACGCGAGGTTCAGGCTTCACGGGGAGAAGGTCACCTGGGCGGGGCTCTTCATCGGCACGCTCATCCATGGCCACCTCGCCGCGGTGCTGCTCCGGAGCCACGGCAACGCGGACATCTTCCGGCGGCACCGGCTCCGCTTCCTCGTGGCGCCGGTCGCCCTGTTCGCCGCGATGATGCTGTCCATGTGGGCCGTCGCCTGCGTGTCGGTCCTCGTGGTGTTCTGGGACGTCTACCACTCGGCGCTCCAGACATTCGGCCTCGGGCGCATCTACGACGCGCGCGCGGGGAACGCGCCGGCGCTCGGCCGCCGGCTGGATCTGTGGCTCAACCTCGTCCTCTATGCCGGCCCCATCCTGGGCGGCGCGACGATGCTCCTCCACTTCCAGAGCTTCGACGCCTTCGAGGGCGTGGGCCCCGCCTTCTTCACCGCCGTCCCTGCGCTGATGACGTCGAGCCACCGCGTCCTCAGCTGGGCCGTCATCGCCGCGGGCACGTCGTACCTGCTCTATTACGCGCTCGCTTACCGAGCGATGGTCCGGCGGGGTTATCGGGTGTCGTTCCCCAAGGTGTGGCTGCTCGTCAGCACGGGGCTCTGCTCGATCTACACGTGGGGTTTCAACCCCTGGGGACAGGCCTTCTTCATCATGAACCTGTTCCACGCCGTGCAGTACCTGGCGCTCGTCTGGTGGTCGGAGGGCGGCCGCCTCCGCCGCCGGCTGCGCCTCGACGCGCTCCGGGCCGGCACGCCGATCGCGGTGGCGGTCTTCCTCGGGGGTGTCCTTGTGTACGGGGTCTGGGCCGAGCTCGCGCCGGCGGAGGACCGCGCGCTGTGGTCGATCACGCAGACCGTCGCGCTGATGCACTTCTGGTACGACGGCTTCATCTGGTCCGTGACGCGCAAGCAGGTATGAGGCGATCGCGCCTTCGAGAGGTCACCAGAGAGGGGTGTATGCGAATCCAACGTTGTCTCCGGTCCATGGTCGTCGCGCTCGGGGTCGCCTCCGCGGCGCTCGTCTCGTCCGCTTGCAGCAAATCGCCGCAGATCACGGCGGAGAGCATCGAGGACAACTGGGCGCTGACGGAGCAGCACGAGCCCGGGTCCGTCGTCATGACGGTGGCCCAGGACGGGCAGGTGACGGCGCTGGTGAAGGATCGCGACGGCAAGCCCATCGCGGCGGATGTGTCGGGCAGCGTCTCGGTCAAGGTGCCTGGCAAGGGCGGAGCCCCCATGAGCGCGGCGCTCGTGCCAGAGCCCAAGTCGGGGGGCGTGCTGCTCGCCAAGCTCCCGCCGCTCGAGGACGACCTGACCGAGGTCAGCTACGAGCTCAAGGTGAAGGGCGAGCCGTTCAAGGGGGTGCTGCACGTGCCCCGCGGCGGGACCCGGGAGCTCCAGGAGAGCGCCAGGGAGCACCAGACAACCCAGCTCGACGGGACCAAGGGGCCGAACGGGGGCGTGCTCCAGCCGGTCGGAGACGACATCGTGGAGATCGTCGCCGACAAGGAGAGCGGCGATCTGCGCGTGTACGTGCTGGATCTCAACCTCAAGCCGGTGCCGATCGGCGAGCGCGAGATCAAGCTCGCGGTCCAGACGGCGTCGGGGCCGGACGTCATCGTGCTCGCGCCCGGGCCCGATCGGCTCTACTTCACCGGCAAGCTCAACGTGAAGGTCAATCCGACCAAGGTCACGGTGGTGCTCAAGGAAGGCGGGCACACGCACGTGGTCCTCTGCGGTTACCGTCCAGGCGCGGTGATCGTGGTCGGCCCGAGCGCGCCCGTGATCGGCATCCTGGTGGCGACCACGTGGGCCGTGAAGGTCGACGTCAGGCCGACCGTGGTGGTGCACGACGACGATGACGACGACGGCCGGGTCCTCGTCATCCACAAGCACAAGCACAAGCACAAGCACAAGGGCAAGGGGCACTGGAAATGACCGGGGAGGAGGGCGCCGCGCTCGGACGGGGCGCGCCGACGCGGTAAGGTGGCGGCGCGGCGCGCCCGCGCCTCAGCCGACGGAAAGCCCTCTCCCATGACCGAAGCGCCCGAGATCCCCGACCTCTCCCCCGACGACTGCCACCCCAGGGCAGCCGCTGCCCTCGCCGACCCGTTCTTCTGGTCGCTCACCGACGAGACCGCTCCGTTCGGCAACGAGACCGCGCACGAGACCCTCACCGCCTTCCGCGACTTCCGCGACGAGCACCCGAAGAAGAGCCCGATCGAGCTCCTCGACGAGCTCCTCGAGCGCTGGGAGGTCGGCAATGCCGGCTGGGACGCCGTGGACGCGGCCGAGGTCGAGGCGCTCGGCGAGGAGGACGAGTACGGCCTGCTCACCCGCGACGAGGCGATCCTCGCCCTGGCCTTCAGCCAGATCGTCGTCGAGGGCAGGCTCGATCCGGAGGTCCGCCGCCGTGCGCTGCTGGCGCTGGCCCGGCAGGCGCTCCCCGCGCTCCTGAGCGCCTACGAGGGGCGCGCCCTGGAGAGGGCGCTGCGGATCGACCGGATGAGGGCCGTGCTCTCCGCTCGCTGGGATTAGGTAAGCGCCTCGGCGCCCCTCCGGCGCCGACGGTTACGGGAGCGCCCAGTCCTGCGCGTCCTGTCGGCACCCAGGCCCGCAGTCTTCACCGTTCGGGTACCACGTCCGGTACGCGGGGGTGAAGCTCCGCTCTCCGAGGAGCGCGCCGTCCCGCCGTACCACCACGTCGACGCGCGCCGGCGTGCCACGAATCGCGAGCTGTTGCGTGAACTGCCCGGGGGCCGGGACGCAGCTCTGGGAGACGCCGCCGCCGCGCCTCGTCTCCGTGCAGATTTCCACCGCATTGACCGAGACACTGACGGTCGGGCTGCACTGGACGAACACGCCGCTGCCGCCGACGTTCGGCGTGTTCGTCCAGCTGTAGGCGCACGACACGGCGCTGCCGTCCACCGTGAGCTCCAGCGTGTACTCTCCCGCCGCCCAGCTCTTGTTCGCCGTCGCGGCGGTGATGGTGAAGGTGTCGCTACAGGCCATCTCGGTGCATTGCTTCTGGTTCAGGATGCAGCCGGGCATGGCGGAGACCATGGCGAATCCGGCGGCGAGCGCGGCGGTCGTGCGCACGCAGGAGCCGAGCGGGACGAGGGAAAAAAGAGACAAGGTCATGGATCCATCCTCTCTCCGGCGGGACCGCCGTGGATGGAGGCGCTGGCGAAGCAACGCGTAGACCACCTGCGCGGGCGCAAGAAGCCGGCGCTCCTGACGCCTTGTGCCAGGCACCCGCCGAGCGGCGCATGACAGGTGTGTCAGGGCAACGAACCCGCGGCTCGGCTGACGGACGCCCCGGCGCCGCCGGCGCGGCGCGCCTCCAGACCGCGCGGCGGCGCTTCGAAGGGGGCTCCCGCCGGCGCGGATTCGGGTACCGTCAGGCCTTCAGGTGGTCGCGCGTTCGAACGCGAACGCCCGTCCTGCCAGGAGGTTTGCACATGAAGAAGACCTATTCAGGGAGCTGCCACTGCGGCGCGGTCCGCTTCGAGGCCGACATCGACCTGAGCGCTGGAACCAACAAGTGCAACTGCTCTATCTGCACCAAGACGAGAAACTGGAACGTGATCCTCAAGCCGGACGCGTTCCGGTTGCTCGCGGGTGAGGACGCGCTGAGCGACTACCAGTTCGGCATGAAGGCCGGGCACCACCTGTTCTGTCGACACTGCGGCGTGCGGTCGTTCGGGCGCGGATATGTCGAGGCGATCGGCGGCGACTATGTGGCGGTCCAGCTCGCTTCCCTGGACGACGTGGATCTCGCGGAGCTCGTCTCCGCGCCGATCCGGTACGCCGACGGACGCAACAACGACTGGGGCACGCCGCCGGGAGAGACCCGGCACCTGTGAACGGCGCCGCCGCTGGCTGCGGTGGATGGCGGCCCCTCGACGGAGCCGCCGCCGCACGCCGGCGCCCCGGCTTCGCCCGTCTTACTTCGCGACCTCTCCCGTCTTCAGATCCAGCTTGAGCTCCCGCACCACCTCCGGCGTGGCGCACACGATCTGCGGCGTCGAGCCCTGCACATCGGTCTTGATCCGCTCCTCCAATTTCTTGGCGAGATCCCAGGTCGGTACGAACGCGGCGAAGAAGCGCTGCCCCATGTCGCGCGTCACAACGAAGCGCGCCGGCGAGAACTCCGTGCGTCCCTTGAGCGCCTTGCGCGTCAGCGGGAAGTCGTAGTCGTCCGGCGCCGTCTTGCTGAACGTGTAGAGCACCACCAGGTTCTGCGGGCACTTCGGCCCTCCGGGCCTGGGCAAGGTCCGGTTCTCCCTGGGCTTCGGCGGCGGCCCCTTCTGGAGCTGGATGCTCCCCGGCGCCGCGCCCGCGGCCTCGCCGGCGCCGCCGTGCTTCAGGATCGCCCCGCCGGCCGCGACCCACACGGCCCCGTCGCTCCCCACGGCCACGTCGCGGGCCTTCACCCCGTCGGGCAGCGGCGCCTGCTCCCAGGCGTCGCCCTTGCGCGCGAACAGCGCGCCTTCCGTGAGCGCCCACAGCGTCCCGTCCGGCGCCGCCGACGCCGTGAGCACGCGCGCTCCCTTCGCCGGCGGGTCGATCTTCTTCGCCTCCCCGCCCTGGTAGCGGAGCACGCCCCCGTCCACGATCCACGCCTCGCCGTCGCCGGGGCCCGGCAGGATCAGCGTGCGCACATCGTCGGCCTTCTGTTCATCGAACGGCGCCGGGATGGGCAGGATGGTCGAGCGTTTCTCGCCCGGCTTCCAGACCTCCAGGGCGCTCTCCGCTTTGCAATTGAGCCCGTAGCTCAGCGCGGTCCCATCGCGCGTCGCCCCGAATGCCTCCGGGCGGACCTCGGTCTCCGAGTAACGCGATGCCCCTTCGAAGTCGAACCCGCGGCACTCCCCCTTCCTGGGCGCCGGCGTGATCGTCAGTCCCACCCTGGGCCCGCGCAGCGTGACGAACCTCGAGGGGCCGATCATCGTCGGCCCCACCAGCCCCACGAGCGAGCTGCCCATGCTCGCCACCCCGGTGAACCACTGCCCCGCGTCGCTCACCCGCTGCACCCAGCCCTTCGCCCCCAGCGCGTAGTGCTCGGCGACGCCGGTGCGGCCCGTGGTGCCCGTCGCGATCAGGTCGAGCTGGTCGGGATAGCGCCCGTGGACGCCTATCACCGACACCCACCACCCCGGCAGGTGCAGCCGCTTCGGGAACTCGATCTTCCCGTCCTTCAGCACGCCGACGGCGGCGGCCACGGCCTCCTGCTCCCCCTCGAGCACCGTCAGGTTGGAGGTCGACACGAGCAGCGCCCCCTCCACCGGGTGAAGCCGCAGCTCGACCTCCTCCGGGATCTGCGCCACCGGCGCGAACGCCGACTTCGGCGGCGGCGCCGGCTTCGCCGCCTCGTCCACCTTCACCCCGCCCGACGCGCCCGGCGAGCCCGCGGTGCTCGATGTGCCCGCCGTGCCCGCCGTGCCCGGCCCCCGCGCCGCGGCCTCCGCGCGCGGCCCGTCCGCGGCCTGCGGCGCAGGCGCAGGTCCGCACCCTGCCATCGCCATCACGAGCCCGCCCAGCCCCCACCACGTCCTTCGCCCGATCATCGCTCGTCCTCCTCCAGGCACGGCCGCGCCGGACCGCCGCGCCGCGCTCCCGTGCTCTCATCCTCGACCCGCCGGCTGCCCGGCCGCTTACCACCCCGGACCGCTCGCCACGCCGGGCTGCTTCCCCTCGCGCCGATCCCTCGTTCGCTCATGGCGCGAGCCTCCCCGACGCGACCCGGATCTCGCCCTCGATCTCCGCGTCGCGCAGGTCCACCCCGTTCGGGTGCGCCACCCGCTGGTAGGCCACCTGCCACGCGATCGCGCGCCCCTCGCCGGCGGCCCCGACGTCGAGCTCCACCGTCAGGGGCTCCGCGTGCACCCGGTCATCGGCCACGAGCTTCCGCCCGATCGCCCCGGGCCGCAGCGCGAAATGCCGTGTCAGGTAGCGCTCCGCTTGCCCCAGCACCAGCTCGTCGGGCCCGAGCGCCTCGGCCGACACCTCGAGCCTCCGGAACAGATCCCCCGTCGGGAACGCGTGCCCCGCGTTCGCGGGCGCGAGCGTCACCGCCACGCGCGTCGCCGAGAGCCGCCGCGCCGTCACCGCGACGGCGCTCCGCACGAGCGCCTCGTCCCGCGATCCCGCGAACCGGTGGCCGCGCCGCCCCCCCGGCCCGCGCGGCATGTGGCACGCCGCGCAGGGCTGGTCGGCGGCCGGCGACGCGCGGTGCTCGATGACGGTCGACTGCATCAGCTCCGCGGCCGACCGCCCTCGCGCCGTGGGGAACGCGAACTCGTGGCAGGCCGCGCACGCGTCCGCGCCCCCGAACCGCGCGTCCCGGATCACCGCGTGCGGCGCCGCCGGCGGCGCCCCGCGCCCCGCCCACGGCGCCGCGAGCACCGGCGCCACCGCCTGCCTTGCGAGCTCACCCTCGGCGTCGGTCGTCACGTGGCACGTCACGCACCCCACCCCGAGCGCCCCGAGCGCCTCCGGCTCTGGCTCCTCCGGCCTCGCCTCGGGCGCGTGGCAGGCCCGGCAGAACGGCATCGGCTCGATCGCGAACGCCCGCCGGTAGGCCGGCTCGGTGTTCGCCCGGTGGTGGAGCGACGCGCGCCACTCCCGCGCCACCTCCTCGTGGCACCCCTCGCAGGCCTGGTTCGCGCTCACCGCCGCCTCGAGCCGCGCCCGCGCCGGCCTCGGCATGGGCACCCGCGCCACCTCCGGGGCTCCAGGCAGGGCGCCGCCGGCGGGCGCCTCGACGTCACCTGTCGGCCGCGCGGGCGCGTCCGGCGCGGCAGCGCACGCGCCCGCGAGGGCGCCCGCGATCAGCAAGCCGAGGCCAGGTACACAGCGCTGCACAGCGAAGATTGCAGCTACAACACCCCCGACGCTGCGTCATCTCCGAGGCCTCCGCGCGACGCCGGCCGCTCTGCCTCCTTTCGGGCCGTTCCGCCACCGCAGGCGGCGTGGCGCCGTAAGATCCCGCGGGCTCTCGTGTTTCCATGCCCATGCACGCGCTTGCTCCGTTCCTGTGCCCCCTGCTGCTCCTCGCCGCGGCCTGCGCCGCCAGGGGGCCCGACCCGGCGGATCCCCCTCACCCGGGCGCTGACAACCCCTGCGCGCCGGGGGGAACGCCGCGGCCTCCCCGCGAGCACGTCGTGGCCACCACGGTCACGCCCGACGGCCAGATCGTCGACTGGATACCGATCGAGTCCCAGACGCCGGACGGCAAGATCGCCACGCCTCCCGCGGGGCCGGAGGGAGCCAGCCCCCCGCCGCCGGCGAGCCCGGGCGGCGCTGCGCCGGCGCCGTCTCCGGCCGCGGCTACAGTTCAGCTCGGGCCGAGAGGCCCGGCCGGCACGGTGCCGGTGCTGCGCCCCCGGCGGCCGCAGTGCGACTGCTTGCCCGGGTATGTCCAGCAAGCCGACGGCTCGTGCGCAGCGCTCGCGTCGCGCTGCTCGGGCGAGGGAGGGATGGCGTCGAGCAAGTCGTTCACGACCTGTTGCCCGGGTCTCACGCCCATCGCGAGCATGGCGCGGGTCGACGGCGCGTGCGTGACCACGGCGCCCGACGCGCACCTCTGCGCGAGATGCGGCGACGGCGCCTGCGGCGCGGGTGAGAACGACTGCAATTGTCCGGGCGACTGCGGTGGAGCCCGGCCCTGAGCGACGCTTGGATCATCCGGCATACAGGCCGCGCGTGCGGCCGCACAGGCGCACGAGGCCGAGCAAGCCGTCGATGGTCGGCGTCGGTACGCCGGTCAGCTTGCCGATCTCGTGGACCACGGTCACCAGCGCGTCGATCTCCAGCGACTTGCCGGCTTCCGCGTCCTGGAGCATCGATGTCTTGAACGCGCCGAGCCGGCGCGTGACCTCCATCCGGTCTTCTCCGCTCTGCGCGATCGGGCAACCGATCCTCTCGCCGATCGCCGCCGCTTCCTGCATCGCCTGAAGACAGAAGCCGCGCACCAGCGGATCATCCAGTATCCGATCGCACGTCGCCCCGGTGAGCACCGACACCGGGTTCATCGTCATGTTGCCCCACAGCTTGTACCAGATGTCGGTCCGGAGTTCGGCGCTGGCCTCGGCCTCGAAGCCGGCGCGCTGCAGCAGCTCGACAAGCGCGCCCACCCGGTCAGAAGGTCCGCCGGCCGGCTCGCCGAGGAGCAGGCGGTTGCCGAGGCCGACGCGCACCATCCCCGGTTCCGGGCTGGAACCCGACAGATGCACGACGCAGCCGACCACCTGGCGGAGCCGGATGGCGCGCGGCACGACGTCGCCCGGGTCGAGCGACTGGAGCCGGGCGCCGGCATACGGCACGTTCTCGGGGGCGAAGAACCACCACGGTACGCCGTTCATCGCGGGGACGACGATCGTGTCCTCGCGGAGCAGCGGAGCGATGCGCGCCGCGACGTCGGCCAGCGCGGTGGCCTTGACCGCGATGATCACGACGTCCTGCGCGCCGAGCGCGGCCGGATCCTCTGCGGCGCGGATCGGCACGCGGGTGATCTCTCCCTTGCCTTGCAGCAGCAGGCCGCGCTTCTGCAAGGCGGCGAGGTTCTCTCCGCGCGCGACGGCGCTGACGTCGCAGCCGGCCCTGGCCAGCCGGGCGCCGAGCAAACCGCCGATGGATCCGAAGCCGTAAACCGCAATTTTCATGGTGTCTCCGCATCCTATCGTCGCAGACCGCCGGTTGCCTCCTCGCCCGCCGCCGCCGTTCACGGCGCACCGCGTCGTGCCGGTCCTTGGCCTGCGCGGAGCGCGCGTTCGAGGCGCTGTGCCGCTCGGCCACCTGGCTCTTGCGGCGCGAGGCGAGCTGACGAAGATGAGCGTGCCCGATCGGCACACCATCCGGGCGCGCTTGGAGGCACTTGCTTATGAAGGTCAGGTACTCGCTCTTCGTTTCTTGGATCGTGTTCGCTGCGGCGAATGGCTGTGGCGGCGGCGACGACCCGCTCGAGTCGGAGGGCGCGGGCGGATCCTCCAGCGGCGCTGGGGCTGGCGGGTCGAGCGGCTCCACGGGCAGCGTGGGCGCCACGAGCTCCAGCGGCACCAGCGCGGGCAGCGTGGGGGCGAGCAGCGCTGCGGCGACGAGCGGCAGCGGGGGCGACGAGACGGGGAGCGGCAGCGGCAGCGGCAGCGGCAGCGGCAGCGGCAGCGGCGGGGCCGGGGCGGGCGGGGCCGGGGCGGGCGGCGGTGATGACGTGTCGGTCGTCTGCCCGGGCGGCCCGTACGCGGCCGATCCGGTGCCGGCGAACGGCAGGGCGCAGCTGGTGAGAGGGGGGTTCACGTACGTCGAGGGCCCGGTCTGGGTCGCCGAGCTCGGGGCGCTGTTCTTCTCGGAGATCAACCTGCAGGCGCAGAACTCTCCGCCCCTCAACGGTCCAAAGGCGAAGATCCAGAGGCTCACGCCGCCGGGCGCGTTCGAGGTGTTCCTCGAGGACAGCGGGACGAACGGGCTGAGCCTCCACAGCGACGGGAACCTCATCGCATGTACCCACGACACGCGCAGCATCTCCGTGTTCGATCTCGGCACGAAGGCGCGGCGCGAGGTCGCCGGGTCGTACATGGGCAAGCGGTTCAGCTCCCCGAACGATGTCGTCGTGCGGAGCGACGGCAACGTCTACTTCAGCGATCCCGATTTTCAGCTCAGCAGCGGCAGGCCGGAGCTGCCGACAGCAGCTTACCGCGTGTCCCCGTCCGGCGCGGTGAGCCTCATCGGCACGCTGGAGACCCCCAACGGCGTCGCGCTCTCGCCGGACGAGAGCGTGCTGTACGTGACCGAGTTCACCCCCGGCCGGATCCGTCGCTATACGCTGAGCGCCGACGGAGCGCCCGGCGCCTCGTCCGATTTCGCCGCGAACCTGCCGAAGGCCGACGGAATGGGCGTCGACTGCGCGGGCAATGTCTACATCGCGTGGCGTGAGGGCATCGAGATCGTCGCGCCGAGCGGCGCGAGGGTCGGCAAGATCACGGGGTTGGGCGAGGTGTCGAACGTCGCGTTCGGCGGGGCCGATCGAAAGACCCTTTACATCACGGCGGGCGCGTCGCTCTATGCGATGGAGATGAACATCCCCGGATACCCCTACTGAACCTCGCTCTCGCTGGACGCAGACCGCCGGTGCTCGGCCGCGCCGGCGCTTTGGCCGCGAGCGTCCGGCGGCTTGTCCTCGCGTGCGAGCATGAAGTCCAGGAAATCCGCGATGGATTGACCGACGCGGAACACCCCGCGGGCGACAGCGCTTGACCGGTCTGGCGGGCCGGCGTAGGTCACGATGATCGAGGGACTCGAGCCGGTGTGCATGGGAGTGGTTGTCGCCGAGACGCTCGCCGCGCAGCACATCGAGCGCGACGCCGAAAGCAGCCTCGGCGCCGCGCTCGCCCTGGCGACCACGCTGCACGCGCCGGGGCAGCGCGAGCGCTACCGGCGTCTGCTCGATTGCGCGATCGAGCAGGCGGATCGCGCGCTGGCCGCTGCCGAGCAGGAGCGCGCTGCCCTCCAGGAACATGAGGTCGCCGCGGGAAGAGAGCGAATCCTCGCGACGGCGATGCGCGCCCATTCGACGCTTGCGAGGGCCCATGCGGCGCGGGCGGCAGACGCTCTCCACGGCGCGGGCCAGCTCTCGTTGAGCGCGCAGCGCGCGCCGACGCGCGACGCCTGCGACGACGGCTGGCGGCGCGTGGAGGCGATCGTGGCCGGCGCAGAGGCCTCGGCTCGCGCGGCCGCCATCAGCGCCTCGGAGCTCGAGGGCGGCTCTCCGCGGTCAAAGGTCGCCCGCGCGGCGCGCGCGGCGGCTCACGAGGCCGAGGTCGCCGCCCGCGCGGCGCGCAGGATCATCGAGGAGCGAAACCACGCGTATACATTCCACACCGACGGCGGCTTCTCGTTCGGCGAGGGGTGGTACGTCGCCGCGGCCGCCGTCCTCGCGGGCGCGGCGATCCAGGTCGAGCCAGGCAAAGCGGGAACGGCGCAAGCCGAGGCGTTTCTCCGCGATGCAGGCCTCAGCGATCACCTTCAGGCGTACCGCTCGCGCCCGCGCGCGATGAAGCAGACAACGGAGATCGTCGCGCGCGCCTTCAATGCCGATCCGTCCTCCGCCCAGGGGAGACTCCGCGCAGCGTTTCTGGCGGACGCGCCGATTCCGGGATCGGTGATCGCCTGGGTCGATCGCAGGCTCGCGGAAGCGCGGGCGGGAGCGTCACGCCGGAAGAAGGTGCTGCTCTGGATCCGCGAGGGGGTCCACCACCCGCACCGCAACACGACGCTCGCCGAGCTCCTGGAGCTGACGGGCCTCGTTCAACGTGCGGGGCTCGTGCCTGTGCTGACCGGCGACGCCCTTCGAGACGCGCGGGTCCCCGAGGGCGCGATCGACATGACGCTCTTCTGGAAGGACCCCACTTTTCGGCAGCTCGACATGCGCCGGGCGCAGCTGCAGTTCTTCGAGCACTTGAAGCGAACGCACGGCCTCGTCGGCCAGCTCGGCGTCACGACCGCAGGCATGGATGGGCCCGCGCTCATGGGGCTTCCCACGATGTACCTCACCGAGGCGTCGAACGTGCGTATGCGGGAGTGGGTCGGCGCGGTGCCGGGATACCAGGAGATCGTGCGCGAGGAGGGATATCTCGAGCGCGTCCGCCGTGTGTTGTCCGAATGGGCGGCGGCTCCGTTTTCGGGAAAGTTCACAGGGAGGCGGGGAGGCGGGGAGTGAAATCCCATCAATCTCCCCGTCTCCCCGTCTCCCTGTTTAATTTCTCGTTAAAATGCCAACAAAGTGAGGGGATTTGTCAGGAGGCGCCGCCAGCGCCGCCTCCGCCGCCTCCCGCGCCGCCGGTGCCGAGCGGGGTATCGTCGCCGCTGCAGTCCTGATCGATGCTGTCACCTGCCACGTCCGTCGCGCCGGGGTGGATGTCCGGATTGCCGTCGTCGCAGTCCTCCTCGGGCCCGTAGCCCTCGCACGTCGCCTGGTAGCCGTCGCCGTCGCTGTCGGTCGCGGGCTCGTCGCACGGGGGCATGCCGTAGCAGGCCATCAGCGTGACAGCCATCATGCCGCCCGACGCCGCCGCGAGCAGCCGGCCCGCGATCCCGTGGCGCGCCTGCGCGCAGCTGGCGCGCTCGGCCGTGGGCGTCGCGCCGCAATGCGGGCAGGCGGAAGCGCCGGGAGGCAGGAAACCATCGCAGCAAGGACAAGCGCCGAGGGTGAGCATGAGGATCTCCGCCTTTGGGCCATGGGGCCGAGCCCTGGCGCGCCTCGGAAGGCCGAGCCAGGGAGGTCAAACCGTCCCATCCTATGGCAAGGCGCCTCGGCGACGCGCAAGGAAAATGAAGGGGAATGGTGCAGCGGCCCGGCGTGCGCGTGCGCAGGTCCCCCTCCATCCCCCGCGCGATCGAAAGGGCGCCGGAGAGCAGGAGCCGGTGGCGGAGTTCGCGGTAGGCTCCGGCATGGCGCTGCGCCGTCTCGATGTGGTCCCCGGCGAGTACTTCCCGGCGTACGTCGTCTGGGAGCTGACGCTCCGCTGCGATCAGCCCTGTCGGCACTGCGGCTCCAGGGCAGGGGCCGCGCGGCCCTCGGAGCTCGGCACCGAGGAGGCGCTGGGCGTGGTGCGGCAGCTCGCGGCGATGGGCGCGCGCGAGGTGGTGCTCATCGGCGGCGAGGCCTACCTGCACGACGGCTTTCTGGAGATCATCGCGGCGCTCAAGGCCGCGGGCGTGCGGCCGACCATGACCACCGGAGGGCGGGGGATCACGGCGGAGATCGCGGCGCAGATGAAGGAGGCCGGCCTGCACAGCGTCTCGGTCAGCGTCGACGGGCTGGAGCGCGCCCACGACCTCATCCGCAAGGCCCCGGGCAGCCACCGGAGCGCGCTCTCGGCGCTCGGGCACCTCCGGGGCGCGGGGCTGCTCACCGCGGCCAACACCAACCTCAACCGGGTGAACCAGGGCGATCTGGAGGCGCTCTACGACCTGCTCCGGGAGCAGGGGATCAAGGCGTGGCAGGTGCAGATCACCGCGGCGCTGGGCCGCGCGGCCGACCGGCCGGCGATGCTGCTCCAGCCCTACGACCTGCTCGACGTGCTCCCGCGCATCGCCGAGCTGAAGCGGCGGGCCTTCCGGGACGGGATCACGGTGATGCCCGGCAACAACCTGGGCTACTTCGGCCCGGAGGAGGCGCTCCTGCGCTCGCTGCGCGAGGGCGGCCGCGACCACTTTCGCGGCTGTCAGGCCGGGAAGCTGGTGCTGGGGATCGAGTCCGACGGCGCGGTGAAGGGCTGCCCGTCGCTCCAGAGCGACGCCTACGTGGGCGGCGACCTGCGCGGGCGCGCGCTCCAGGAGATCTGGGACGAGGCGCCGCGCCTCGCGTTCGCGCGGGCGCGCACGGCCGACGATCTCTGGGGCTTCTGCCGGAGCTGCCCTTTCGCGGAGGTGTGCATGGGCGGGTGCACCTTCACGGCGCACGCGCTCTTCGGGCGGCCGGGGAACAACCCGTACTGCCACTTCCGCGCGCGCACGCTGGCCGCGCAGGGCAAGCGCGAGCGCCTCGTGCCCGCCGCGCCGGCCGCGGGGAGGCCGTTCGACAACGGGCTGTTCGAGCTCGTGCTGGAGGATCTCGACAGCCCCGATCCCGGGCGCGATTCCCCGGAGCGGCTGGTCCAGCTCACGCGCAAGCCGCTGCCCTCCAGCTGAGTTTGCCAAGGTTCCGGGACGAACCGAGGCGCTCCTGCGTGAAAACGGTTGAAGGTGAGTTGAGCCTGCAGCGCCATTCCCTCGACGCCAAACCCGGCCGACACGCCGCACGTGAAGAATTGAAGACCGGTGAAACGTCCAGCGCCGCGACTGCTCCGTTCCACGATGCCAACGGAAGCGTCACGGCACTGTGTCCATGGTACCATGATCCCAACCCCAGGAAGCCCCTGATGTCGCTCCGATCTCTCGTTGCCCGCAAGCCCTTCCCGCTCCGCATCGAGGCGCACAACCCGCGCTCCGCGATCATCGCCGATCGTACCAGGGGCCCTGGCGACGACGGCGTCGAGCGCGAGTTCGACGGCGGCTGGTCGAGTTCGCTGACCGGCTCGACCTCGCGCGGGCTGCCCGAGATCGCGGCGCTGGACGTGCACAGCTGGAGCCGCCCTTCGTGAGCGCGCAGCGCGAGCGGCGCCTGCTGCTGGGCGCCTACCTGTCCTACGGCACCGGCCACCACCCGGCCGCCTGGCGCCTGCCCGGCACGCCGGCCGACGGCGCCCAGAGCCCCGCGCACTACGTGCGCCTCGCGCAGACCGCCGAGCGCGGCCGCTTCGACTTCATGTTCCTGTCCGACACGCCGTCGGTGTTCCAGGACGACCGCGAGGGCTATGGCGCGCGCGTGGCGGTGTTCGAGCCGCTGACGCTGCTGTCGGCCCTGGCGATGCACACGCAGCACCTGGGCCTGGTCGCGACCGCGTCGACGACCTACGAGCACCCGTACAAGCTCGCGCGCGAGTTCGCCTCGCTCGACCACCTCAGCGGCGGGCGCGCCGGGTGGAACGTGGTGACCTCGTCGAAGGCGATCGCCGCGCACAACTTCGGCTTCGCCGCGCACCCCGACCACGCCGAGCGGTACCGCCGCGCCGAGGAGGCCTTCCAGGTCGTCACCGGCCTGTGGGACAGCTGGGACGACGACGCATTGCCGCGCGACAAGGCGAGCGGCGTCTTCTACCGCCCAGATCGCTGCCACCCGATCCACCACGAGGGCGAGTTCTACCGCGTGCGCGGGCCACTCAACATCTCGCGTTCGCCGCAAGGTTATCCGCTGCTCGTGCAGGCCGGCTCGTCCGACGCCGGCCGCGACCTCGCCGCGCGCACCGCCGAGGTCGTGTTCACCGCGCAGCCCGAGAGCGCGCCCGCCGTCGAGTTTCGCCGCGACCTGCTCGAGCGCGCCGCGCGGTACCAGCGCCTCAACCCGCACATCTACGTGATGCCGGGCCTCTGCCCGTTCATCGGCAAGACCGACGAGGAGGCCCAGGCGAAGCTGCGCACGCTCAACTCGCTCGTGCATCCGCGTTTCGCCGTGCAGATGCTGTCGGACCTGGTCGGCGGCTTCGACCTGTCCGGCTGCGACCTCGACAAGCCCATGCCGCCGCTGCCGCCGTCCAACGGTAACCGCAGCCGCCGCGAGCTGATCGAGCGCATCTCCGACGGCGGCCGCCGGTCGCTGCGAGAGGTGTGCGACAAGATGATCATCGCGCGCGGCCACTGCGTGTTCGTCGGCTCGTACCGCAGCGTCGCCGAGCAGATCGCCGCCTGGTTCGAGGCGGGCGCCTGCGACGGCTTCAACATCATGCCTCCCAGCCTGCCCGGCTGCCTCGACGAGTTCGTCGATGGGGTCGTGCCGGAGCTGCAGCGGCTTGGCCTCGTGCAACGTGAATATCGCCCTGGTACCCTGCGCGACAAGCTCGGCCTACGCCGGCCCGTGCCCCGGCGCTGACCGCCTCGGCCATTGGAGATGACTTTGCTGAACAACCTGATCCTCGAAGACACGACCCTGCGTGATGGCGAGCAAGCGCCCGGAGTGGCCTTCTCGCGCAAGACCAAAGTGGCCATCTTCCACGCGCTGGTGGACGCCGGCGTGAGGTGGATCGAGCCGGGCATCCCCGCCATGGGCGGGGACGAGGTGCTCGCGCTCAAGGAGATGCTCGAGCGCAAGGGCGAGGTGACGCTCGTCGCATGGAACCGCGGCGTGCTGAGCGACATCCAGGAGTCGATCGGGCTTGGCTTCAAGGCCGTGCACATCGGCCTGCCGACCTCCAAGGTGCACCTGGACCACAGCGTCAAGAAGGACCGCAGGTGGCTCCTGCAGACCGCGCACGACATGGTGCGGTACGCCAAGGACAAGGGCATGTTCGTGTCGATCAGCGCCGAGGACGTCGGCCGCACGGAGATCCCGTTCCTGCAGGAGTACGCCGCCGCCGTCGCCGCCGCCGGGGCCGACCGCCTGCGCCTGTCGGACACCATCGGAATCCTCAACAGCGCGCAGTACGCCGCCCGGGTCAAGGCAGTGAAGGAGGCCGCCGCGATCGACCTGCAGACGCACTGCCACAATGACTTCGGCCTGGCGGTGGCGAACACGCTGGCCGGCCTGGAGGCGGGCGCGCGTTACTTCCACGTCTGCGTCAACGGCATCGGCGAGCGCGCCGGCATGCCGGACCTGGCGCAGACGGTGATGGGCCTGAAGCAGTTCTATGGCGTCGATCTCGGCATCGACACCACCAAGCTGAAGAAGATCGCGCAGTTGGTCGCCGACGCGTGCAAGCGCCCGTTGACGCCGTGGCAGCCGATCGTTGGCGATAACGTCTTCGCGCACGAATCGGGTATCCACGCCAACGGCACGCTGAACAACGCCGGGACCTTCGAGCCGATCTCGCCCGAGACGGTCGGCGGCACGCGCCGCCTGGTCGTCGGCAAGCACAGCGGTCGCGCCGTGATCAAGCACGTGCTGGAGCAGGCCGGCGTCGCCGTTGACGAGCAGCGCCTGGGCCAGGTGCTCGACCTGGCGCGCGCGCGCGCCGTCGAGGCCGGCGGTGAGGTCGACGCCGCGGCGCTGACGGCGCTGTACCACCAGACGGCGGAGAGCGCCTGACGTGCCCGCCCCGCTGCCTTTGGTCAACCAAATCATCGCGGCTCACGGCGGCGGCTCGAGCGTCGCCGCTGGCGACTTCGTTACAGTCGACGTCGACCGCGTCTACATCCAGGACGGGAATTCGCCGACGATCGCCCGGCTGTTCCGCGAGCACGGTATCCGCCGTGTGTGGGATCCCGAGCGCATCGGCTTCTTCTTCGATCACTCGGTGATCATCCCGGAGAAGCAGATCGCCGACCGGACGCGCGAGGCGCTGGCCTTCGCCGAGCGGCTCGGCGCGCGCATCTTCCACCGCGGCGCCGGCATCAGTCACGTCATCGCCATGGAGGAGGGCTGGTACGAGCCGGGAAACGTCGTGCTCGGCGCGGACTCGCACACCTGCACGGGCGGCGCGGTGCAGTCGCTGGCGCTTGGCATGGGCGCCTCCGACATCGTCGCCGCGATGGTGACGGGCAAGACCTGGCTGCGCGTGCCGGAGACGGTGTGGCTCGAGGTGGAGGGCACGGCGCACGAGGCGACGCGCGCCAAGGACGTGATGCTGCACCTGCTCGGCACGATGGGGCAGGCGCCGTTCCTCAACAAATCGATCGAGTGGACCGGCAGCTGGTCGCACGCCCTGTCGGCCGACGCGGCGGCGACGGTGGCGAGCATGGGCGTCGAGCTCGGCGCCAAGTGCGTCTTCCTGCCCGGCGGCCCCGGGCGGCCGGCGCAGATGCGGGCGATCGAGCCGGGCGAGAGCCGCTTGCGGTTCGACATCGGCGGCCTGACGCCGCGCATCGCCAGGCCGCACAACCCGGCGAACACCGTCGGCCTCGACGAGCTCGCCGGCGAGCCGGTCGACTACGTGTTCGTCGGCAGCTGCACCAACAGTCGCCTCGACGACATCGCCGAGGCCGCCGCGGTGTTCGTCAACCGCCCTGTGCACCCGCGCGTGCACTGCATCGTGACGCCGGGCTCGCGCAAGGTCTACCTCGACGCGCTGCGCCTCGGGTACGTCGAGACGCTGACCAGGGCCGGCGCCCTGGTCACCCCCGCCGGTTGCGGCGCCTGCGTCGGCACGCAGGGCAGCATCCCGGCCGACGGCGAGCGCGTCGTGACGACCATGAACCGCAACTTCCAGGGGCGCATGGGCAACCGCGAGGCGGAGATCTTCCTCGCGTCGCCGCTCGTCGCCGCCAACGTCGCCGTGCACGGCCGCTTCCCGGCCGTCGAGGAGCTGGTGCTGCCATGAGCGACACCGTCTACCGCGTGCGCCGCGTCAGCGGCGAGATCTCGACCGACGACATCATCCCGGGGCGCATCAAGCACATCTACACCGACCCTGCGCAGATGGCGCCGCACGTCTTCGCGAACCGCTTCCCCGGCTTCGCCGCGACGCTGGCGAAGAACGACGCGCTGGTGTGCGACGCGACCTTCGGCATCGGCAGCTCGCGCGAGCAGGCGGTGACCTCGCTGAAGGCGCAGGGCGTCGCCCTGGTGCTGGCGCCGGCGTTCGGCCGCATCTTCTTCCGCAACGCGTGGAACCTCGGGCTGCCGGCGATCGTCGTCGACACCGCGAGGTTCAGCGAAGGCCTGATGTTCGGCGTCAGGCTCGAAGACGGCTGCTTCGTCGCCGAGGGCGTCGAGCTGCCGCGCTTCGCGCCGCCGTCGGAGCTGATGCTGGCGATGCTGCGCGCCGGCGGGCTCCTGCCGTTCGTGCTGGCGCGCAGCGAGGGCGCCGAGCCGCCGGTTTCGCCGAGAGGAGTCACGCCATGAGCGCCGTTCCCCTGGTCAAGTCGGGCTCGTTCGACGGGCTGGCGAAGGGCTACGACCAGCACCGGCCGCGTTACCCGGCGGCGCTGCTGCGCGGGATCCGCCCGTGGGCGGCGCCGGCGCCGCAGCTGGACGTCGTCGACATCGGCGCCGGCACCGGGATCGCGCTGGAGGGGCTGATCGCCGAGCTCGGCCCCGCGCACCGCTACCACGCCGTCGACGTGTCGGCCGACATGATCGCGACCGGCCGCGAGAAGCTGCCGCAGGTCACCTGGCTGCTGGGCCGCGCCGAGGACGTGCTGCGCACGATGCCGCGCATGGACGTGGTGCTCGCGGCGCAGGCGATGCAGTGGATGGACCGCGAGGCCGTGCTGGCGGCGGTGCGCGAGCGCCTGAGCCCCGGCGGCGTCATGGCGATTCTGCAGAACAACCGCGACTACGCGCGCAGCGCGTTCCTGGACGCGTACGAGTCGCTGCTCGAGGAGCTCAGCCCCGGCTACAGCCGCCGCTACCGCGCGATCGACTACGCGGCGGAGCTGCGCGCGGTGTTCGACGGCTCGTACGACGTCGTCGTCGCCGCCGAGACGCGGTGGGTGATGCACATGCCGGCGGAGGCGTTCGTCGGGATGAGCCGTTCGTCGACGCAGGTGCAGCGCGCGATCGCGGCGCACGGTGACGGGTTCACCGAGCGGCTGGCGGCGCTGCTGGCCCGGCACGCGCCCGGCGGCGCGGTCGACGTGCCGTACGAGAGCCAGCTCTTCCTCGGCGTCGCGAGCGCGGGGGCCGGAGGCTGATCGTGCAGGCGGCGCGCGGCGTGACGATCCGGGCGGCGGTCGCGGCCGACGCTGCGGCGCTGCACGCGCTGTTGGCCGCGGCATACATGCCCTTTCGCGCGCGCTTCGTGCCGTCGGCGTCGAGGCTGGAGCCGGCGGAGATCGCCGCGCGCGCGGCGGACTGGCTCGTGCTGGAGGCGGGCGATGACGTGGTCGGCTGCGTCCTGAGCGAGCGCGAGGACGACTTCTGGACGTTTAGCTACCTCGCGGTGCGGCCGGACCGGCAGCGGCGCGGGTACGGCGGGGCGCTGGTCGAGGCCGCGGCCGCGCAGGCGCGCGCGGCGGGCCGCCGCGCGGTGCGCATCGCCGTGCGGCGGGAGCTCGCGGAGAACGTGCGCTTCTTCAGGCGGCGCGGCTTCCGCTTCGAGGGGGAGCTCACCGCCGGCGGCGCGCACGACATCTATCGGCTGGACCTGGAGGACTGAGGATGCAGAAGGGCGTGATCGTTCTCGGGTATCGCGCGGGGCTGGCGGCGGCGGTGGTGAAGCGCGGCTACACGCCGCTGTGCATCGTCCACAAGGACAAGGGCGAGACCGGCGACTGGCCGACGCGCAAGGTCGCGGAGCTCGAAGACGCGCAGGAGATCATCCGCGCCGCGCTGTCGTTCGGCGGCGATGTCGCCGGCGTGGTCACGGGCCACGACGAGGGCGTGTTCGGCGCGGCGGTGCTACGCGACGCGCTGGGGCTGCCGGGCGATCGCGGCTACGCGCGCCTTTTGTGCTTTCGTGACAAGTACCTGCAGAAGCATGCGCTCGGCGACGCCGTGCCGCACGCGCGCTGCGTGTACCTGACGCGCCAGCCGGACTTCGCGGCGCTGGCGGCGCAGCTGGGCGCGCCGTTCGTGGTCAAGCCGTCGAACGGCGCGGGCTCGAAGGAGACGCGCTTCGTCGCGAGCCAGGCCGAGCTCGACACGCACTACAGCGGCGGGGCGAAGCGCTCGGACGTCGCCTTCGTCGCCGAGTCGGCGCTGAAGGGGGAGGAGCTGTTCGTCGACGGCGTGTGGCAGGACGGGCGCGTCGTGTTCCATTCGGTCGGGCGCTATCGCACGCCGATGATCCAGTGGAGCACGGGCAAGACGATGGCGGTCGAGGTGCTCTCGCGCGCCGAGGCGCCGCGGCTGTTCGAGCGCGCCCACGAGCTCGTCACGCGCAGCCTGCGGCGGCTCGGCGCGCCGGACGCCGTGTTCCACCTGGAGTGCTTCGACGACGGCGAGGACCTGGTGTTCAGCGAGTGCGCGGCGCGCCTGGGCGGCACGCTGGTGCCGGAGATCGTCAAGCACACGTACGGCTTCGACCTGTATGAGGCGCAGCTCGACGTCGCGCTGGGCCAACCGCTGAGCCAACCGGTGTCTGCAAGGATCCCGGACACCTGCTACGCTGGCGTCTACCTGAGAGCGTGCGCGGCGCGGCCGCTGACGCGGCGCGATTTCGAAGGGCGCTTCGACCTCGTCGAGCTCGACTATCCGGACTCGACGGCAGCTCGTCCGGGCCTGTACGGCCGCGTCGGGCACGCTGTGGTGCGCGGTCGCGGCGGCGGACAGCTCGCGCGCGAGGTCGAGCGCCTGATCGCCTTCAGCGAGGCCGGCCGCGATGGGTGAGACGGCCCTGGTGCTCGACACGCGCAAGCCGCTGTTCGACGAGGCGCTCGCGCGCCTTGGTGACGTCGCCGTCGTGCGCGTCCGAGAGAGCGGCGACGGTGCGATCGCGTTCGCGCCGGAGCCCGCGAGCCTCGCGGCGATCGACCTGATCATGGCGCGCGCGCCGTTCACGCACGTGCTCGCCACCTCCGAGAGCAACCTCGCCTTCGCCGGCTTCCTGCGCAGCCGCTACGGCCTGGCTGGCATGCGCTACGACCAGGCGCTCGAGTGCACCAACAAGCGGCGCATGCGGCAACGGCTCGCGAGCGTCGCGCCGGCCGTCAGCAGCTGGCTCTCCGGCGAGTTCGTGGCCGCAGCGCGGCGCGGCGACGCGCTGCCGGCCGAGGTGGTCGTGAAGCCTCTCGACGGCTCGTCGAGCCGCGGGGTCCGGAGGATGCCGGCGGTCGCGGCGCTCCGGTACCTCGAGAACGAGGCGCGGGAGCTGCTCCTCGTCGAGGAGGCGGTGCGCCTCGACGCCGAGCTGCACTGCGACGGCGTGATCCTCGGCGGCGAGCTGCGCGCGGCGTTCGCGTCGACCTACGACCGGCCGGTGCTGGCTGCCGTGGGGACGACGCGCGCCAGCATCCACCTGCCGCACGACGACCCGCGCCGCGCGCCGGCGCTCGCGAAGGCGGCCGCGGCGCTGGCGGCGCTCGGCGTGCGCGACGCCGTCTTCCACATCGAGCTACTCGCGAGCGGCGGCGCGCTGTTCATCGGCGAGGTCGCGCTGCGGCCCGCGGGCGGCGGCGTCGCGCGATCCCTCGCGCTCCGCTTCGGCGTCGACCTGTGGGACGCCTTCGTCAAGCTGCAGCTCGGCGCGCCTGTGGACGTCGCCGCGGCGCCGCGCGCCGTCGGCTTCAGCGGCGTCATCGGCGTCGTCGGCGACGCAACCGGCCCGCCGGCGGCGTCGCCGGGCATCGACCTGATCGAGCCGCTGCGCGAGCGTGTGCGGCGCGGGGTGACGGCGATCGGCTCGTGCGACTTCTCGCATCACGTTTACTTCCAGGCGGCGGACGCTCACGCGCTGGGGGCGCTGCTCGAGCGCTTCACCGGGGCGGCGGGCGCGCGATGACGCCGCAGCGCGGGCCGTCGTGGCTGCGCCAATCCGGCGCCCTGACGTTGCAGGCGTTCACCGCGCTGTCGGCGTTCGCCGAGGGCCTGCAGTCGGTGATCTTGATATGGGCGACCTTCCAGCTCTCGCACGACGCCTTCCTGGTGAGCGTGATGCTGGTGCTCGGCTATGCGCCGTCGGCGGTGCTCGGGCTGGCCTTCGCTCGCTTCGCCGACGGCGGGGCGTCGGCCGACCGCCTGCACCTCAGCAACCTGACGCTGGCGCTGTTCGCGCTGCTGCCGGCTCTGCTGGTGCTGCGGCGAGCGTCCGACGTGGCGCTGGTGCTCGTCGGCATGGGCGTCGCGCAGGTCGCGCTGTCGCTCGCGAAGATGGTGAACAAGTCGGCGGTGCACCGGGTGGTCCGCGGCGCCTTCGACCAGGCGACGGGCGCGCGCCTCCTGGCGGCGCAGTCGTCGATCACGCTGATCGCTCAGACGGCGGGCGCGGGGCTCGCCGGCGTCTTCCTGAGCACCGAGCTGACGGCGTGGGGGCTCCTGCTCGCGGCGCTCGCGTATGGCGCCGCGGGGCTGACGGCGCTCCGCATGGCGCGGCCCGAGGCGCCTGCCGCGGTCATCGAGAGGCCGCGCCAGGCGCCGGCGCGACCGGCGCTGCAGCTGGGTCCGGGCCTGCTGTCGGTGCTGCTGTTCTCGGTGCCGAGCAGCGGCGGCCTGCAGTTCGCCAACGCCATCCTCGCGCCCTTCGCGGACGGCGTGGCCCGCGGCGACGCCGGCTTCTTCTCGCTCGTCAACATGGCCTGCCTGGTCGCGAGCGCCGGTGTCAGCATGCTGCTGTCGGCCGGCTACCTGTCGATGCGCGGCGTCCTGACCTTCGGCCTGCCGGTGATGGCGGCGGCCGCGGGGCTGATGTCGCTCGCCTTCCGCCCCGCGCTGGCGCTGGTGTTCGCCGTGACGCTGATCGCCGCGGCGACGGCGCACGTCGTGTCCATGCAGGTCAAGGCGAACCAGGTGCCGCCGGAGTCCGAGGTCGGCAGCTTCGTCGTGACGCGCACAGCGGTGGTGTCGGTCGTCAAGGCGGGCTACTCGCTGGCGGCCGGCTTTCTCGTGAACCGCCTGGGCGTCGGCCCCAGCCTGCTGGCGCTGGGCGCGAGCGTCCTGCCGTTTGCCCTGGCGTGGCTGTACCGGCCCCCGCGGTGGAAAGAGGCCGCGACGCATGGGGGCACGCTTGCGGCCTGAGGACGCGCGCGCGCGCTTGGCGGAGCGCCTCGTCGCCGACGCCGGGGCGCTGCTGCCCGGCGCGCCCGCGGCGACGGCGGCGCTGCTCGGCTGGGACGCGCCGACGCTCGCGGCGTTTTGCGAGGCGCCGCGGCTCTTGGTCACGATGCCGCACGCCAGCCCCAACGTCTTCTTCCCGCGCGCGGCTGTCGCCTGGTACGCGCGACACCTGCAGGTGCGCGACGCGGAGCTGTTTCACGTGCGTCTGATGCTGACGCACAACAACTTCGGCGACCTCGGCTGGCGACCGTACGCGTACTGGTACCTGAACGACGCCGGCGCGCTGGCGCGCGCGACGCTGTTCACGCGCAACAAGAAGCTCAAGCACGTGATCGTCGCGAGCCGGCCGCCGCTCGGGGAGCCGCCGGTGGACGCGGGCGAGCTCGACCGCGAGGCGTACCGTCATGCGCAGCGCGCGGCGAACCTCGCGCTGTCGTGCATGCTGATGATGGCGTTCCACGAACGGCGCGCCGGCGTCGCGCGCGCCGCGCGCACGTTGTACCTGCCGCTGGACTGGCTCGTCGCCAGCGTGCGCGCGCAGCGCGCGGCGGGCACGCCGCCTGGCGCGCGGCTCGCGGCGCTGATGGACGCGGCGCCGGCGCGCCGGCTCGGCGAAGGCGGCGAGCTCGCGCCCGCGGCTGACTGGCGCGACGCCTACGTCTTCGACAACCCGACGAACGTCGCGCTGGCGGGCGCGCTCGGCGACGTCGACGTGATCGGCGGCGCCAAGATGCATGCCTACTGGCCCGACGTCGCCGCCGCCGCGGCGCGCGCGTCCTTGCTCGTGCGTTTCCGGCAGTGGCCGGGTCTCGATGCCAGCGCGCTGCCCGTGAAGCCGTCAGCCACGCTGCAGCGGGCGTTGCTCGCCGACGGCATCGAGTACTCGCAGGGGATGGCGCTCGCGGAGCACGGGGCCTACGCCATGGCGCACGACCCCTTTGCTCCATGATGCATGTGCGCCGCGCCTCGCTCGGACGAGGGCGGCCAGCGCCGGGAGCTCGCGGACCACGTCGAGCGGGGCTCGCTCTGCCTTTCCCGGAGCGGCCGGTCCAGCTCACGCGCTGGCCGCGGTCCACCCGCTGAGTTTGCTAGGATTCCTGGATGTTCCGACGGTTCACCCGCCGAGCGTTCCTCCACGCCAGCTGCTGCGCTGCTGGAATTGCCGCGGTGGATGGGCTCGCCATCGAGCCTTCGTGGCTCGAGATCGCCGAGCACGATGTCCCGATTCCCCGGCTCCCGGCCGCGCTCCAGGGGCTTCGGATCGCCCACTTCTCTGACATACACCTGCGCGCGCTCGGCCGTGTCCATGACAAGGCCATCGACGCGATCCGGAGGCTGGAGCCCAATCTCGTCGTGCTGACCGGCGACTCGATCGAGAGCGAGCGCTCGCTCGACGTGCTGGAGGAGTTCTGCCGCAGGCTCGCCGCGCCGGGGCGTGAGGTCCTCGCCACCGTCGGCAACTGGGAACACTGGGGGCACGTCCCCTTGCGGCGGCTGGGCGAGGTCTACGCGCGCGCCGGAGCCAGGCTCCTGGGGAACGAATCTGTGCTGCTGAAGCGTGGTGTCTCCATCGTCGCGACGGACGATTTCTGCAGCGGCCACGACGATCTCCGTGCATCGTTGGCGAACGTGCCATCCGCTCCGGTGCGGCTCTTTCTCTCGCACGCGCCCGGCATCTTCGAGAGGCTCCCTCCCGGCGCGCCGCGCTTCGATCTGGGCCTCGCGGGGCATACGCATGGAGGACAGATCCGAGCGCTCGGGACGCCGGTGTGGGTTCCGCCTGGATCAGGCCGATTTCGCTCGGGTATGTACGACACCGCCCATGGCAGGGTGTATGTGAGCCGCGGTGTCGGCACAAGCGTCCTGCCTGTGCGGTTCACCTGTCGGCCAGAGCTCCCGGTGTTCCGGCTGATCGCCGGGTGACGTTCTTGCGGTTCGCTGGCGGCTCAGCTCCGCTTCTCGAGCACGACGAGCCCTCGACGCCGCACGAACCCGAGCTGTAGTTGGCCGGGCGTGAACCGCCCGGCGTCCGTCAGTCGCGCTTCGGCTCTGCGGAGAGCGCGTCGAGGCGGCACGCGACCGACAGAGAGAGCCCCACCTCCAGCAGCGAGATGGGCCGCTGCTCGATGGCCCCCGGCGGCGCGCAGTCCACCAGCAGGAGCGGCGCTGACGCTGCCTGCGCCGCCTCCGCGAACGACCGCGCCCTCCGGAGCCATTGCTCGGTCAGCTGCGCGCGGTGCCCCTCCGGCTCCTTCACCTCGGCCCGAGGCTGCCCGAAGGTGGCCCCGCGCCGCCCGTCCTTCGCAGCCTGCACCGCGGCGCTCACCTCGCGCCTGACCTGCGCCACGGCTGCGGCCAGCCGGCTCCTCGCCCAGAAGTCGAGCTCTGGGGCGAGGCGCACCTCGATCACGCCGTCGACAGCGGTCGATACGGCTTCGCCCTCGCTCTCCGCCTTCTCGGTGAAGACCGTGGTGAACGACGCGCCCAGCATCCTCGCCGTGGATGCGCCGCCGGTCGCCTCCTTGAACTGCCGCTCCAGGTTCTGCACCGCGGCCTGCGCCGCGGCGAGGGCGCGCTGCGGATCGGTGTCGGTCTCCTGGAGCGCGAAGCCGAGGACGAGCACGTCGGGGCGGACGACCAGATCGGCCTGGACCGAAGCCCGACTGGGCAACGCGGGCGCGGAGGGCATGCTCGCCGACGTGGAGCCCAGGCTCGTCGCGTAGGAGGGGGAGAGGGCCGCGCCGGGCGCCGCCCCGGATGCGCCCCCGCAACCGGCCAGGAGGGCGAGGGCGAAAACCGCGGTTCGCATCGGGGGCCGACGCTAACACGCGCATCAAAACCCAGCAATCATACGGCCGGGTTGGATCTGCTGTGCACGATCTGGAAGGCGTGTCGCCGTGCCATCCGCGACATCGACGCGGACCTTCGGCACGGGAGGTGTGACGCGAGCGCATGGCGCGTGCGTGTGCCGGGTCATCGACGTGGGGCTTGCCGCCTTTTATCCCACCCGCCCGATCACCGTGGGGCCTGCTGGGCATATAGGACGGCCACTTTCTGACGCCTGCTGCAGGCACCGCCAAGGGGTTGCACCCCTGGGATGGAGGATTTTTGTGATGAACAGGGTACGCGCTTCGACCGTCGGCATATTGCTCGCGTCTCTCTTGGTGGGTTGTGGTTCTTCGAGCGGCCCGGAAGAACCCGAGAGCTCGGGCGGCCCGGGTGCGGGTGCGAGTAGCAGCGGGAGCGGGAGCGGAAACGCGAGCAGCAGCGGAGACGCGAGCGGGAGCGGAGACGCGAGCGGCAGCGGGACGACAGGCAGCGGCGCGGGGACGGGCGGCTCGACCGGCTCGGACGGTGCGGGCGGCGATCCGAGCGGAGACGGCGGCGGCGGCTCGTCTTCCGGTACCGGCGGCGGTGAGCCCGACGTGGTTGAACCCACGTTGATCACCTCGGGCGCGAACGAGTACTGGAAGATCGGGACGCCGACGGAAGTGACGAGCGGCAATGCCGACGTGACCGTCGACGACGCGGCAACGCAGCAGCGCTGGGATGGCTTCGGCGGCTCGTTCAACGAGATGGGATGGAACATGCTCTCGATGCTCAGCGAGGCTGAGCGGCAGCGAGCCATCAAGCTTCTCTTCGACAAGAACGAGGGCGCAGGGTTCGCGTACGGGCGCATCCCCATGGGGGCCAGCGACTATGCGATGGACCGCTATAGCCTCAACGAGAAGAAAGATGATTTCACGATGGAGAGCTTCTCCATCGCGCGGGACAAGGAGAAGTTGATCCCGTACATCAAGGCGGCGCTCGCCGTGAGGCCCGGGCTCCACCTCTGGGCCAGCCCCTGGACGCCCCCCACCTGGATGAAGAGCAACGGCGCCTTCGATGGTGGCGAGATGAAGGACGACGCGAACACCCTGAAGGCGCATGCCCTGTACTTCGCGAAGTTCGTGGAGGCGTACGCCGCGGAGGGCATGACCATCGAGGCGGTCCACCCCCAGAACGAGCCGACCTACGAGACGAGGTATCCGAGCTGCGCATGGACGGGGCAGCTCATGGCCAAGTTCATCGGCACCCACCTGGGGCCTCTGTTCGAAGAGCGCGGGATCAAGGCGCAGATCTTCCTCGGCACGATGTCCAACGAAGCGGCAGACCCGGGGATCCTCAGCGCCGTGACCGGCGATGCCACCGCGATGAAGTACGTCAAGGGCTTCGGGCTGCAGTGGAACATGCGGGGCAGCGTGAACGGCCTGAAATCGCGGAATCTGCCGATCGTGCAAACGGAGCACCAGTGCGGCAACTACAACTGGAACCCTCCGGGCGTGCCGGCGTTCAACCCGAACACGGCAGCGAACGACCACGCCTACGGGCAGGAGAGCTGGGGGCTCATCCGCGACTGGATCAAGGCGGGGGTGAACTCGTACAACGCCTGGAACATGGTGCTGGACCCGGTGGGGAAGAACATCGACTCGCAGCGGCCGTGGCCCCAGAACGCGCTCCTCAACGTGAAAGCCGACACGAAGGAGCTGGTACTGACGCCTGCCTACTACGTCTTCCGCCACGTCTCGCAGTACGTCGATCCTGGAGCGATGCGCGTCAACACGACCGGCGGCGACGCGCTGGCGTTCAAGAACCCTGACGGCAGCATCGTCACGGTCATCTACAACTCCGGCAGCTCCGCGAAGACGACCACCCTCAGCGTGGCCTCCAAGAAGCTCCAGTTCAGCGTTCCTGCCCGCGGCTGGGCCACCGTCAACTGGAAGTGAGGCGCGCGCGACCCGACCCGGGTTGAACCATCGCGGCCCGAACCTGTCGATGGCCTCCCGGGAGAGATGAAACCTGAGCCGGAGGGTGTCGACGCTCCGGAGCGTCGCCGCGCTCGGCCTTGCGAGCCTCCGGCCCCGGGACGCTATCATCGCCCTCCATGGACGCCGCTTCCTTCCTCGCCGACATCGAGCCGCTGGCCCACTACGACCGCGTCCGCCGCGTGGTGGAGGTGGGCCGCGCCGCCGCGCGCGGCGACGCCGGAGCAAGCACCCTCCTCGGCGCGCTCTGGAGCAGCACTCAGCCCTACGAGCGCCTCCTCGCGCTCATGAGCGTCTACGGCTCGGGCGACGGCGCGCGCGTCGTCGCCGCCATCTCCGACCCGTCCCGCACCGTGCGGCGGCGCGCGGGCCGCATGGTCGCCCGCTTCTGCGACGACGCGCAGGCGCTCGCGGCGCTCGGCGCCCTCCTCGAGCGGCGCACCCTCCGGCGCACCGTCGCCCAGCTCGCGCGGCGGAAGCGCCAGGCCGCCGTGGACGCCTTCCTCGGCGCGCGCATGCAGGCGGGGCGCGACCCCCTGATCGTGGATCTGCTCCCGTTCGGCTCCGAGGCGCTCGTGTCGGCGCACCGGCGCGCCATCGACGAGGCGGGCGGCCCGAGCTGCCTCGATCGGCTCGGCGTGAGGCACCCCGCGGCCGCGGCGCGCTGGTTCGGGGAGGCCCTCGCCCGCTCTCAGTCCCTCGACGCCCGCCTGCGCTACCGCCTCGCGCCGCTGCTCGTCCCGCTCGCCCGGCGCGCGCCCGACGCGGCGCTGCCGCTGATCCAGGCCCTCTTCGAGCGCGGCGAGGAGCCCTCGTTCCTCGCCGGCTCCCTGCACCTCCTGGCCCGATCGCGCCCGGCCGCCACGTTCGACCTCCTCAAGGCGCGCCACGAGAGCGGGCGACCCGCGCGGCCGCCCGGCGCCTTCGGGGTGGTGCGCTTCGACAAGGGCGCGCCCGCCCTCGGCGCCGAGCGCCTCGAGTACCTCATCCGCCACGCCTGGGGCGCGCTGAGCGACGGAAAGAAGGGCCCGCGGTGGTTCCTGCGGCTCGGCCCCGACGACCAGAAGGCCGTGCTGCGGGCCTTCCTGCTCGGAGGGGCCGGGGGCTACGGCGCCTTCCTGTTCCGCTACGTGAAGGCCGAGTCGGCCAAGGAGCAGGCGCTCCGGGAGCGGGCCTTCGTGCGCTGGTCGTGCGCGGCGCAGGCCACCGACGGCACGATCGCGCCCGAGGTGCTCGACGCGCTGCCCCGCGACCTGCGCGAGCGCGAGGCGAGGCGGCACCTCTCGAGCTGCCCGTCGCTCGTCTCGAAGCCGGACCGGCGGATGAGCTACGCGCGCCTCCTGTCCTTCGCCGAGGCCAAGGAGGTGCTCGCGCCGCTCCTCGGGCACCCGGAGGGCGACGAGCGGGCGAAGGCGCAGGCGCTGCTCCTCGCGAGCGTCCTGCACGACCGGGGCGCGCTCGCGGACGCCCTCGCGAACGTGCGCGCCCGCAAGTTCGAGCAGGATCCGGTGCGGCGGGCGATGATCGGCGCCCTCGCCGCGCTGCCCATCGGCCGGTTCGCGCAGGAGCACCTGGAGGCCGTGGGCGCCGTGGCGCAGGACGCGCTCGACGCCGCGGACCTGTCCCACGCCACGGCCTCGGCCGTGGAGCGGCTCGTGGTCCGCCTGTTCCGCATCGACGGGGCGTGGGGGGCGCGCTGGCTCACGAAGCTCCTCGCGGTGCGCGGCTCGGTCTCGACGGCGGGCCTCGGGGACGGGCTGACCCGCGCGGAGGCCGAGCGGCTCAGCCCGGCGCTCGCGCAGCTCGCGGGCGCCTGGTGCACCGGCGAGCGGGCAGGGGCGGTGCTCTCGCTCGCGCAGAGCCTCGGCATCCGCCTCGAGGTGGTCACGCCGCTGCTCGAGGCGCTCGAGCGGCTGTCCCGCGAGCTCCCGTTCGTCGGCGTCGCTGCGGGCGCGCTCGGCCTCCTGCGCGCCCACGACAGGCCGCGGTTCGCGCGGCTCGTGCCCGCGCTGCTGCGCGAGGACAGGAGCTTCGTGCTGATCGGCGCCGTCGCCCGGCACGTGAGCCAGAGGCGCCAGGATCTCCTGGACCCCCTGCTGGACCGGACGCAGCCCATGACCGGCAGGTTCGCGACGGGCAAGACGCGCTGGGTGCTCGATTTCGGCGGGGGCCACGGCCGCTGGACGGCGAGGCAGCAGGAGAAGTACGCCGCCGGCCTCCGCGCGCTGCTCGGCGACGAGACCAGCGACGTCCCCACGCTGCGGTTCGCGATCTCCACGCTGGTCCGGCTCGCGTACGTCGACGCGTCGGCGATCACCCCGTTCGCCTCGGATCCGAGGCCGCCCCTGCGCGAGATGGCCATCCGGGGCCTGCCGTGGCTCGACGCCGGCCAGGGCGTCCCCGTGCTGATCGAGTGCCTGGGCGACGATCGCGCGCGCTGGGCGATCTACGCGCTCCGGAAGGCGTTCGCGGAGATGTCCCGGGAGCGGGTGCTCGCCGAGCTCCGGGCGGTGCCGACCACGAAGGTGACCGTGGCCAAGGAGGTCGTGCGCCTGCTCGGGGAGCTGGGCGGCAACGACGCCTACCGCGACCTGCTCCGGCTGGACGCCCCGAAGACCCACCGCGACGTGCGGATCGCGCTGCTCCGGGCGCTCTGGGACCACCTGGACAAGCCCGAGACCTGGGACGTCTTCGGCCGCGCCGCCCGGGATCCCGACTGGATCGTGGCCTCGAAGCTCGCGGACATCCCGCTCGGCAGGCTGTCGCCCGAGGCCGAGCGGCGCGTTGTGGACCTGCTCGCCGCGATCCTCGGGCGGGCAGAGCCGGAGGCGCGGCTCGACCTGCTGCGGCGCGCCGCGCACCTGCCGCTCCGGGACGAGGCGCGAGCGCTCTTCCGCCGGTTGCTCGAGCACATGGCCGCGCCCGCGCCCGAGGAGGCGGCGGAGGCGCTGTCCGCGGCGCTCGCCAGGATGCAGCCGGGGGAGGTCGCGATCGTCGTCCAGCGGCTCGCGGAGCTCTCGCCGAGGCGCCGGCACCTCGTGGCGTTCCTGCCCGCGCTCTCGGCGCGGCTCGGCTCGTACGCCGCGAAGCACCACGTCGCCGTCGGGGAGGGGCTGCTCGCCGCGCTCAAGGCGGACGCCCTGGCCGTGCCCCAGTACCTGGGGCTCGCGGCGCGCCTCCTTCCCTGGAAGGCGCTCGGGCAGGCGCTCGTCGAGCTCGGCCGGCGGGACCTCCTGCACCACGACGCGATGGTCGCGGCGATGTCCGCGGTGCACGGCTGCGTCCACCCGTCGCAGCTCGAGCAGGAGCTCCGGGCGAGCGCCGATCCGCGGCTGCGCCGGCTCGCGCTGGAGGCGCTCCTGCAGGCGGCGTCGCCGAAGAACGGCTGGACGGCGGAGCGGCGCGAGCTGCTGGAGCGCTACCGGAAGGACCCGTCGCCCGCCGTGGCGGGGCCGGCGTCGTTCGTCATGCCGCCGTGAGGCGGAGGGCGGCGCGCGGCCGTGAGGCGGCGCGCGAGGGCGAGCCGTCTGGCAGGGCTCACCTTACGACGACAGCGCGGCCATCGGCGGTGTAAATCACCGCCTCCGCCATGGCGAGGTCGGCCGTCGGTTGCGTCGGTTGCGTCGGTTGCGTCGGTTCGATCGCGCCGCGGCGATCCGCCCTCTCGTGCTTCGTCGAGCGCACGAACGGCCAGAAGAGCTGCTCGGCCCAGGGCTCGACCGGCGCGCCCTCGGGGAGCCCGAAGCCCTCCTGGCGCGCGTGCGGGATCATGAGCGTGCCGTGGATCCAATCGAAGCAAATGAGGGCGGCGCCATAGTTCTTCGTGGCGTTTCCGAAGCGGCCGACTCCGTGGTGCACATGGTGCGTGTCGGGCAGCGAGACGATGCGCTCGAGGACCCGCATGGCAGGGCGCGTGAAGCGGCCCTGCTGGAGGTGCACGTCCCAGCGGAGATCGCTGTGCTCCGCCAGCACGATCACCGTCCTGAAGGCCAATCCCACGACATAGGCGCCAGGGTGGCCGAGCCAGACGACGAGCGGGGCCATCCACGTGCCCGGCAACAGGACATGCCATAGCCAGTTTTCCCGGTACGTGACCGCGATGTTCATGTTGCGCGGCACGTGGTGCGGCTTGTGGAGCCGCCAGAGCCAGGGCCACTCATGGCTCTTGCGGTGTACCCAGTAGATCCCGTACTCGTCGAGGAGCACGTAGATCGGGAACACCACCAAGGAGCTCACGCTGGCGAGCGCGCCCTCGGAGCCGGGCCAGAGCGCCCCGAGCGCCCAGGTCACGGCGACGAAGGACGCGCCGCGGATCACGAGGTAGGCGCCGACGGACACGAGGCTCGCGCCGAGCTCCCGCATGGTGAGCACGCCTGTGCGCCGATACAGGCCGAGCGCGAGCTCGAGGGCGGCAAAGAGCGCGAGGAAGACGAGGACGAACACCGTCCCGTGGAGCATGAGGGCTCTCCTTTCGTTTCGAGTGTCGTGGCCTGGCTCAGGCGACCGCGGCGGCGGCGGCGGCGCGAGCCACCGAGCCGCGGTCCAGGAATCTGTCGTGATGCAAGTGCTTCGGCGGGATCGCGCCGCGCAGCACGTCGAGCACGGCGTCGATCATCCCGGGCGGCCCGCACACGTAGGCCGCGCAATCGGCGTGGCCCGCGGCGACCTCACGGAGATGGTCGGTGACGTGCCCCTTCCGCCCTGTCCAGCTCGAGCCTTCGGGCTCGTGCGAGAGCACGGGCATGAAGACGAATCGACCTCGCCATCGCTCCTTGATCGAGGCGATGGCGTCGAGGGCATAGAGATCCTGCCGGGCGCGCGCGCCGACGACCAGCGTCACGTCGCGGGCGAGCCCATCCGAGAGCCCCTGCTCCAGGATCGCCTTGATCGGAGAGAGCCCGGTGCCTCCTGCCACGCAGAGGAGCGGCCGATCGGCCTCGTGATAACGGAAGCTGCCGTGGGGCCCCGAGAAGCAGAGGCGCGCGCCCGTGCGATCGGCCCCGAAGAGCCACTCGGTGAAGGCGCCGCCCGGCACGTGGCGGATATGAAAGAGCGCCCTGCGCGGCGAGGCCCGATCCGGCGCCTCGGCGAACGAGTAACAGCGCGGCTCGCCGAGCCCGGGTGCGCCGGGGACCGTGAGCTGCGCATATTGCCCGGCCACGTAGCGGACGTCCGCGGCGAGGTCGACCTCGAGCGCGACGACGCTGGGCGCGAGCCGCGTCACGCGCGCGACGCTCGCGTCGATCTGCGCGGGCGCTCGATCCGTCGAGCGCCCGCGGCCCATCCCCGGGACCTCGACCGCCACGTCCTCCGACACGGCGAGGCTCTGGCAGGCGAGGACGAAGCCGGCAGAGATCTCCTCGGGCGCGACGTGGCGCGAGATATCGCTCTTGAGGCGGATATGCCCCTTGATGAGGCGGCACTTGCAGCTGCCGCACTCGCCCACCCTGCACATGTGTGGAAACGGGATGTTCCCGCGCACGGCTGCGCTGAGCAGCGTTTCTCCGGCCTCGATACGGACCGCGCGATCGCTGCCCAGGAGGTGGAGGGTCCCGGCTCGACCCCTCGCCCGGCCGCCGAATGAGATGGCTTTCACGATGTCATGGCTCCCTGTTGCACGTGGCTTCATGGAGGCGGCCACCGAAAAGCCCAATCAGGAAATGGTATGAGGCAGATTACCGGCGTGAATATTCCTCCGAATCCCTGGCCGCCCGCCTCTGTTCAGGCCGAGCCCGCCCGCATGGGACGCGTCAGACGCGGCTGCAGAGCTCGATGAGGGATCGCCGGAGCCACTCGTGGGCCGGGTCGCCGTCCTGACAGGCATGCCACATCATGAACAGCGGGATCGGCTGGATGGGGAGCGGACAGCTCACCACCCGCACGGGGAAGTGCTGCTCGAACAGCCGCGCCAGGGGGAGCGGCACCGTGCAGACGAGGTTCGACTGCGAGACGATGAACGGCATCGAGAGATAGCGGGGGACCTGCACCCGCACGCGCCGCGCTCGCCCAACGACGGCCTGAATCTGCTCTGCCAGGTTGGTCTGGCCCTCGCGCGGCTCGATGATCACGTGCTCGAGCGCCATGTACTCGTCGAGCGTCAGCGAGGGGCCAACGGTCGGATGATCCTGGCGCACCAGCGAGACGAACTCGAGGTCGAGCACGCGGGTTCGCCGGAACTCCTCGCCCGGGATGGCGATGTGATCCAGGACGAGCTCGACCTTGCCGAGCCGCATTTCATTTCGCAGCGAGGCTCCGGGCTCGCGACAGAGATCGAGCCGGACGCGGGCGCCGAGCTGCTCGAGCCACTGCAGAAAACGAGGCAAGAGGAGGGCCTCTCCGAGGTCGGTGATCCCCAGCCTGAAGGTGTGGCTCGCCGTGCAATCGAAGGCGCCGGTGTGGGCGAGCGAGGCATGGATCATGTCGAGCGCCCTGCGGATCGGACCGGCGAGCGCGAGGGCGCGCGGCGTCGGGGCCATCTCCTTGCCGCGGCGCACGATGAGATCGTCGTTGAACAGCAGGCGCAGCCGGTTCAGCGCGCTGCTCACGGCCGGCTGGGTCATGCCGAGGCGCTCGGCCGCCCGCGTCACGTTGCGCTCGGTGAGCACGGCGTCCAGCACGGTGAGCAGGTTCAGGTCCACGGCGCGCAGGCGAGGCAGCGGCGGTGCGTTCATGGGGGGAGGGTAGCGCTGCCCCGACACCCGCCGCCGAGAGCGCGGGCGGCGAGCTCTTCCACGCGCCTGCCGTCGCGACGTGGCGGGCGGCGCCTACGGTGGCGAGGGCGCGGCCTCGATGCCGCCCTGCCCGACGCCCGGGGGCGGCGGCATCGCCGCGGCCACCACGGCCACGCGCGCCCCGCGCGAGAGGCCGAGGGTCACCCGCGTCCCCGCGGGCACGCGGATCAGGGACCCGACCAGATAGCCCAGCTTGCCTGTGACATCGTGGCCGTCCACCGAGACGATCACGTCCCCGACCTGCAGGCCCGCCGCCGCGGCCGGACCGTCGCGGCGCACCTCGACCACCTTGTGCGGCCGCATGGCCACATCCATCGGCGACCGGGGCGGCTCGACAGTGAACCCGAGATCGCCGGGAGGCTCGTCGTGCTTCACCCGGCGCTTCGCCATAAGCAGCCGCCCGACGTCGGTCTCCGTGCCCGGCTGCACATCGACCGGGATCATCGCCGCGTCGAACGCCGAGCTCATCGGATCCGCGGGCATGAGCATGAGCACGAGGGGGCCTCCGGGCACGCGGTCGAGGTGAAAATGACCCGCTCCGTCGGTGACCTCGTGCTGCCGCACCGGCGACGGCGCCATTCCGCCGGCGCGCGGGTACGCGTGCACGGTCACCCCGGCCATGGGCGCGCCGTCCTCCAGGGACACCACCTGACCCCGGAGCGCGACGCGCCCGGCGAGCGTCAGCACCACCCCGCTCCGCTGCTCCCCCTGCGCGAGCGTCACCTCGCCCGTGGCCGTCCCCTCCGGGGCGTCGGCTGCGAGCTCGTACTTGCCCGCCGGCAGATCGCTCATCGTCCAGGCCCCGTCCGTGAATGCGAAGGACTCGTTCCGGAAGAACGGCGCTTCGCGGTCCGTGACGCGGATCGTGAACTGATCGGGCGGCGCGCCGCCGGGGCTGGAGACGGCGCCGGAGATGGTGCCGGTCTCCTGGATCATGAGCGTCACGGTGCCGCCGATCGTGACGTGCTCGACGACGGCGCGGCCCCCTCCGCGGCGCTGCGCCTGGACCGTGTACGTGCCCCGGCCCAGGTTCCCGATCACGAACTCCCCGTCGGGATCGGTGAGCACCGGCGCGTAGGGCCCCATGCTCTCCATCGGCGGGGGCGGAGGGGTCGAGGCGCCCGGCTCGCCCGCGCCCTCGGGCTCCCGCTGGACATTGACGAACGCGTCCGCCACCGGCCTGCTGCTCCCGTCGACGACGCGCCCGTGGATCTCGCCGTTCTGGCGCTCCACGACCAGGCTCACGCGCGCGGCCGCCCCTGCCTCCACGGTCACCGCGACCCCGAGATCGCCGCCGTCGGCCTGACCTGGCGCCCTCATGGGCATCCCCCCCTGCATGGCCCAGATCCGGTACGCGCCCGGCGCGACCCCCTTGAACACGAAGGTCCCGTCCGCGAGGGACGTTCTCGGAGCCGGAGGGCCGCTCCACCCGGGCCGCGGCGCGCTCAGCATGACGTCCGCGCCTGCGACGGGGCGGCGGTCCTCGTCGGTCACCGTGCCCTCGACGCTGCCGCCGCTATCCATCACGAGGGTGATCTCGGGAGCGCGCTCATCGACGAGCTCGACCTCGACCGGTTCGGGCGGAATGTGATCGTTCGAGCGCGCCATGACCCTGTGCTTGCCAGGGAGGAGCCCCCGGAGCACGAAGCGGCCGTCGTCATCGCTCTGCCCGATGGAGCCGGGCGGCATCGCCCCCATGTTGGTCGGGCTCGCGTGGACCATGGCGCGCACGGGCTTGTCCTCGCGGTCCACCACCCGGCCGCGGAGCGACAGCCCGGCGCGGACGGTCCACACGAGGCCCTCGACGTCCGCCTCGCCGACCTCCACGGCGGGGTAGGCCGGCTCCGACGCGTGATCCTGGCAGAACACCATCACCTGGTACGAGCCGGGCAGCACCCCCTCGAAGCGCGCCGAACCGTCGGCCCCGAGGACCGTCGGGAGCCACCCGCTCCCTTCGTGAAACAGCGTGACGGAGCCGCTCGCGCAGGGCCCGCCCCCGGGCGTGACCTCCACGCGGCCGGCCACGCTGCTGGCGGGGTGCATCTCGATCACCACCTCGCTCGAGGTCTGGCCGATCCCGAGCACCACGCTCGCGCGCGCCTGGCCATAGCCGCCCGCGGCGCGCGCCGTGGGCTTGTACCGCCCGGGCGCCAGGCCCGGGATGCGGAAGCGCCCCTCCGCGTCGCTCGACACGGGTTTCACCTCCCCGGGGCCCCACCGCTGCGCCATCCCGGGACGGACCGTCGCGCCGGCGATCGGCGCGCCCGACCCCGCCTCGACGACCCGCCCCTCGATCGCCGAGCCGGGCGTCATCAAGATCTCGAGCGGCGGCCCCGGCGCCATGCCGTGCTGCGACCCCTCGGCGTACCCGTCGGCTGTGGCGCGGGCCAGGCAGTAGCCCTCCTCGGTCCACGCGGAGAAGGAGCCCTGTGCGTCGGAGCGGGTCACCGCGGCGCCCTGGTGCGACCCCAGGAAGCCATGAATCATGACGAGCGCCCCGGCGATGGGCCCGCCGCTGACGTCCTTGACGTGGCCCCGGACCTCGACGCCGCCGCGGACGAGCGTCAGATCGACGCCGGCGCGCGCCTCTCCCTGGCGGAGATCGAGCCAGCCGGCGCGGTCCGGGGCAGGGGAGGTGTAGCTCGCCGGGCGGTGGCCCTGCGCCGAGGCGAAGATCGTCCAGCGCGCGGGGGAGAGATCCGCGATCTGGTAGCGGCCGTCCTCTCCTGCGGGCGCGCACGTCGGCTCGCCCAGATCGAACGGCGTCAGTCCGCTCGCTCCGCCGCTCGCGCTGGCGCACACAAGCGCTCCGGCGACGGGCGAGCCGGCCGCACTGGCGACCCGCCCCGCGATGCTCCCGAGCTGCGGGGGCGGCGCGTCCCTTGCGCGGAGGCGCCGCGCTCCCCGCGTCGAAGCGGCGCTCGCCGGAGGCGCGGGGCCGTCCGCCGGCGCCTCTCCGGCGCGGAGCCACAACACGAGGCCCAGGATCCCCGCCGCCGCCAGCCCGAGCACTACTAGGGCAAGCCACCGTCTCGCTTCCGCGCTCTTCATGACCTGACCGCCCCTCCTTCGTCCATCGCCCCCTGCCGCCGGGATCACTAATCCATCGCGCGGACGCATGGCGGGGCCTCGTCCTGGGCAGCAGGATGACGGCACGTTCCCACGGCGGAGCGCGGGCGTCGCGGGACCGGGGGCTCCGGTCGGTTCGCGGGTGGCGAGCGCGCGAATACCTCGTCGGCCAGGGACGAATTCGTGGCGCCGGACCGCCGCCATCCGTCGGTGCTCCCGGGATTTCCGGAGGGCGTGACGAGGGATGGTCGCAGCCGCTCGGTGGTCGAGGGCCATGCGGGCGATCCGTTGCTGGAGACGCAAATTCGAGGAAAGAGACAGGCTCTCGTCCGATCCGGCAGACCAGCACCGGGTTCGCTGGGGTCGTCCCTGGTTGCGAGCGAGAGGTCCTGCCGAGACGCCGGGCAGCCTACAGCGCATGCAGAACCAGGGACGAACTTGGGCCTCGTCGCTGGTGCGGCGGAGCAGAGGGTCGCTGAGCCCGGGCCGGGTCGCGCAGCCGGCTCAGTCGAGCGGATCCCCTTCCTCATCCATGGCGACGGCGAAGGGCCCCTCGCTCGGTCCCGCCGGCATGACCCACCGGCCGACCACGGCGTCGGGCGCGACACCGGCGACCTCCGCGATGCGCTCCTGCCAGTGCTCGGACGCCTCGGTCGCGCAGCGAATCACCGAGGACGCCGTCGTCCCCGCCGCCGGCTCGGCCTCCAGCGCCACGGCGACCTCCGTCGCGAGCGCCGTGTCCGCCTCGACGATCACGGCGTCTGGATCGGACCGGCGGATCAGATCCGCGACGCTGGCGGCTCCCGACGAGCCGAGCACGTACGTCCCCACCTGCGCGCGCTGCGCTTCCACGAGCCGGCCCAGCACGTCCTTGCCCGCCTCGCCCAGCGAGGCGAGCTCGAGCGGCACCGCCCGGGCGCGGGCCGAGAGCCCCGCCTCGGCGAGCGCCTTGGCGACGGCGTGCTCATCCACGATCTCGCCTCCGAGCACGGCGACGTCGCCAAAGCGGTGCCGGCGGACCACCTCCCTGGCGGCCAGCGAGGCGCCCTCGTGGAGCGCGATCCCTGCCCGCGCGCACGCGATCCGCACGGCCGGGAGCGCCGCGCGGGACGCCGCCGCGCTGGCCAGCAGCACCGCGGAGATGCCGTATCCCCGCACCAGGTCGAGGCACAGGAGCACGAGGCGGGCCGCCGACACCCGCGAAAGCGTGCCGTAGGGGGCGTGCCGCGTGTCGGAGAGGTAGATGATCCGGTACCCCTGTACGAGCGACGCGATCTGCGACGGGAGGCGCGCGGCGGCGCCGCGCTCGTCGAGAATGACGAGGGTTCGCTGGCTGGATGAGCTCATGACTGGCGTGGGGCGAAATGTAGCAGGTGGAGCTGACCGTTCGGAAGGCGCCCGATCGAGTAGGTGACGCGATTCACGCACGCGCGCTGCGCAGGCTGCCCTGACTGGGACTCCAGCCCTTCTAGCGTCTCCCTGGGCGTGTAGGAGCCCGAGTGCACCTGCCCCGGCGCGAGGGAGCGGAGGGCCGCGTCGTCGCGGGTCATGATGTCCCGCAGCGAGCGCAGCGCCTGGTTGCGCGAGCGGAAGACCGTGTTCGTCTGCTTTGTCGGCCGCGAGGTCGCGAGCGCGGACGGATCCTGTCCCGGGCCCGGCACGTGCGCGCGCGCGTGCCCCACGTTGTTCCCGAAGCTGCGATTCTCGGAGTCCTCCAGCAGCCGCTCGGCCTCGCGCAGCGACGCGAGGCCGAAGGGATCGATCCATGCAAACGGGTTGACCGCATAGCCGTAGTACCCCGACCCCCCGGCCACGCCGAGCGGATCCGGGGAGACGAACATGCCGTCGGCCGGGTCGTAATAGCGATAGCGATTGTAGTAGAGGCCGGTCTCGGCGTCCTCGTACTGCCCAGGAAACCGCAGCGGGGTGCTGGCGCCGCCGTCGCGCGGTGCCTCGAGCCCGAAGGCCTGCCGATCCATCGAGCCAACGATTGCGCCCGAGTCGTCGAGGAGGTGCTCCGGCGTACCGACAGGGTCGTTAACGTAATGAATCCATCGCCCGTCGGCCTCGCGGTGCGCCGCCGGGACGAACGAGTCGTCCGTGAAGCAATAGGTCCGCACCGAGGCCGCAACGCCCCCAGGCGCGGCCGCGCTCTGGCCCGGAGAGCGCGTGATCTCGTGCACCAGGACGTCTCCATCCCACACGAACCGGGTCTCGCGCGCGAGCCGCAGCGCGCCTGCCGCCTCGTCCCGCGCGAGGACTCGCTTCCGGACACGCCTCGCCAGCGGATCGTACTCGAACTCGACGCGGGCGCCGTCCGGCGCATCGACGCGCTCGAGCAGCCCTGCGCCGCTCCAGCCGTAGCGGTAGACGCGCGGCTTGTCCCCTCCTGCGTCCTCGCGCCGCTCGACGAGCCGCCCCTCGGCGTCCCAGCGGTACTCCGTGTTCCCCTTCCGGAGCAGCTTCCCGCCCCTGCCGTACCTGCGCTCCGGAGCGCCGTCTCCCTCGTGCAGGTTGCCCGCGGGATCGTAACGGAACACCTCGCGCCGCCCCACCTCGGGCGTCATCGCGAGCAACTGGCCCACGGGATCGTAGCGGAGCTCCGTCGCCCCGCGCGCGCCGCCGCTCCGCGCCACGAGCTCGCCGGTCGGATCATGGCGGTAGCTCATCAGCGCCACGACGGCGTCGGGCGGCTCACCCACCCACGCCGGATGGCCCGGCGCGGTCGGCGGGCGCTCCCCAGGGCGCGTGAGGCGCTGCTGCGAGAGGCGGCCCAGCGGGTCGTACGAGGTCCCGATCGCGCCGCCGCCCGGGAGACGCCGGAAGACCTCGCGACCGAAGGGATCCAGCCCGTGCTCGATCGACGCCGCATCGTCCAGCACTGTGCGCACGCGCGAGCCCATCGCGTCGCGCGCGATCGCCTCGCTGTGCCCGAGCGTCGTGCGCCGCGAGATCCGGTTGCCCAGCGCGTCGTACCGCGCTTCGACTGCGTGCGCCTCGCTCCCCAGGACCTGGATCTCCTTGACGATCTGGCCGAGCGGATCCCTCTCGAGCTCGATACGCCCGCCGGGCCAGCGCGTCTCGATCAGGTTGCCGAGCATGTCGTACTCAAAATGCTCGTCGCCCGCCGGGGTCGTCCGCTGGACGAGGCGGCCCGCCAGATCGTACGCGAGATCGGTATGCACGGCCGGCCCCGCCGCCTCGACCGCCATCGACTCGCCCGTCGTGACCCGCGTCGGGCGCCCCGCCGCGTCGAGGCGATAGCGCAGTATGCGCCCATCGAACGTGCGCTCCTCGATCAACCGACCATAGATATCGTAAAGGAGCTGGTGCTTCTCCCCGATCTCGTTCACGACCGTGGTGAGCTCGCCCTCGCGGTTGTAGAGCAGGCGGGACACGTGGCCGTTCGCGTCCTTGCGCCAGCAGAGCCGGTGATACCCGCCCCACCCCCACTCGGTGACATGCCCGCTCGGGTTCTGGGCCCGCACGAGGTGCCGCTCCCCGTCGTACTGATACCGCGAGACGCCTCCCTGAGCGTCGATCACCGCGATGAGGTCGCCGCGATCGGAGTAGACGAAGCGCGTCTCGGCGCCCGCCGGATCGGTGCGCCCTGTGACCCGGCCGAGCGCGTCGTACCGGAAGCGCCATACCGCGCCGTTCGGCGACGCGACCGCGATCAAGTTCCCCTGCGCGTCAACCTGGTACGATGTCCTCGCCCCGTTCGGATCAATCCGCTCGCGCAGCAGGCCCCGCTGGTCGGGGCGGTAGGTGGTGGTTTGCCCCAGCGGATTCGCAATGTGCTCCGGGTTCCCCCACGCGTCGCGAAAGATCTGAGTCACCCCTCCATGCGGGTCGGTGATCTTGACGGGGGAGCCCGCCTCATCCCGGACGATCGACGTGCGGGCGCCGAGCTGGTTCGTGTAGCCAACCAGGTTCCCGCGCCCGTCGCGCTCGAAGCGCTCGAAGCCGCCGTCCGGATACTCGAGGACGGCGAGGAACCCGCGCGCGTCGTACACGGCGCGCACGGGTGACGGCCCGGCGTCGTGCGCCATGGTGAGCAGGCCGAACGCGTTGTGCGCGAAATGCCCGACGTGCGTCGAGTCGATGACGTGCGTGTAGTCCTCGTCGAGGTACTCGAAGACGCAGTGGTGGACTCCCCTGGCGGGGTGGCGGCCCGAGGCGAGCACCGAGGGCACGTCCGGGTCCAGGCTCGGATCGGGGCTGGACAGGTAGTCACCCCAGGACTCGATACACCGCCCCTGGGCGTCGTACACGAAATGGAAGCAGAGGCCGGTTCGATCGACGTCGGCGGTGAGCCGGGCCTCGTCGTCATACTCGTAGCGCGCCGAGAAGCCGTCGGCGTCGGTCGCCGCGACGAGCCGTCCGCGCGCGTCGTAATCGTATCTCTCCAGGGCGATCCACCGCCCCTGCTCCAGCGCGTTCTTCACCTCGATCGAGGCGATGTGCCCAGCGCCGTCCCTGCGCACGCGGAGCTTCCGGCCGGCGCTGTCCGTCACCTCGACGAGCTGGCCGTCCTCGTACACGAGCGCGATGCGGTTCTTGTTCCTGTCCTCGATCGCCGTGAGCAGGTAGAGGTGCTCACCGAGCTTCTCCGAGAAGGCGTAGAGTCGCCCGTCGTTTGGGTCGACGACATAGCCCCACGGCTCACGGCGGAGGCGGAAGCCGAACGAGGAGACCACGTCATCGCCCGTGCGCAGCGACTTCGGGAAGGAGACGCGCGTGCCCTGGTCCGTCCAGACGTCGATGGAGCGGCGGCGCTCTTCGACGCGCCAGCCGAGGCTGTGGGCCCATCCCCACCCGAGGCCGACGTCGCGGCGGTGCGCATGGGCGCTGTAGCTGCGCGTCAGCTGGAGCGGCAAGGGTCCGGGCAGCTCGACGATGAGGATGGGATGGGTGAACGCGCGCCCCGTGGCGACGTCGACCGGGTGCGACTTCGTGCCGCAGAGCGGAAAGCGCTGCGGATCCGGGGCGCCCTTGCCGCCGCCCTGCGCATGGTTCCCGCCGCTCCCGACGCCGGCGCCCTGCCGGCCCGCTCCTGCGCCGCCTCCGGGTCCTCCCGATCCGCCGCCGCCACCGCCGCCGCCCATCACGAAGACGCCGGGGTTCATGCCGGGAATGGCCGGGATGTTCGGGACCGGAGCCGTGCGCGCCATACTCTGAGGTTCGCTTGAACGTCCCCCCGAAGACAAGCCAGCAGTTCAGACCCTGCGGAGCTCGACCACCGGCAGCCCGAGCAGCCGAGCGATCGCCTCGTGAACGACCCGGGCTGCCGCGACGTCCCCGAGGGCGACGGCGCGGCTCAGCGTGCTGGCGAGCGAGGCGACGACGGCGGCCCGAGGCGACATCTCGGTCATCCCGAGTTCGCCAGGCGCCAAGCTCGGTGATTGGACCAAGCCGCTTCGCGGCAGCTCCTGTCCCTGCTGAGGTCGATCGCGACGACGACCGCGACCGCGATGAAGACGCCGCCCTCGCGCCCCGCGTAGCCGCCACGAGACCCTGGGAGCCATGGACCTGGCGGCGGCGCTCGGGGCCGCGAGCGAGCTCGATGCTGACGAGGTGCAGGAGCTCGGCGTGAGGCTCAAGAAGATGCTGCGGGCCCTGCTCCGTTAAGCATTGCGGATACCGAGCCGCGATTTCCTGCTGCGGCTCGGCTCCTTGTCTTCGCTGCGGTTGTGACGGCACTCATTGCTGCCGCAGCGTGGATTTTGCCGGTGTTCATTGCGAAAAAAACGCCCGGCGCAGCGCAGGTCTGGCCGCCCGCCACCGCATTCCCTGCCCACCCTGCCGTTCGCGACGCCCCTGCCCGGGCGCCGCGTCCACCAGGAGGGCAGCGATGGGACAGCTCCGCGATCGAATGGCCGAAGACCTGAAGCTGCGGCGATACAAGCCGTCGACATGCGACAATTACCTCCGCTGCGCACGGGCCTTCGTAGCCTACCACCGCAAGCCGCCGCAGCAGATGGGTCTCGACGAGGTGCGCGCGTTTTTGCTCTACCTCGCCGAGCAGCGAAAGATCGCGGAGGCGACGCAGCACCAGTACGTGGCGGCGATCAAGTTCCTCTACGCCACCACGCTCGGGCGTCCGGGGTCGCCGTCGCGATCCCCTGGCCGAAGGTGCCCCAGAAGCTGCCGCCGGTCCTCAGCGGCACCGAGGTCGAGGCGCTGCTCAACGCGATCGGCTCGGTCAAGCAGCGCACGATCGTCCTGACGGCGTACGGTGCCGGTCTGCGGATCGATGAGGTCTGCTCGCTGCGGGTCGAGGACGTCGACAGCAAGCGCAACCTCATCCACGTCCGCAATGGCAAGCTCGGGCGTGATCGGTACGTGATGCTCAGCGCCCCCGTGCTGACCGCGCTGCGCATCTACTGGCGGGCGGAGAGACCGGCTGGACCGGAGCTGTTCCCGGGTCGCAAGCAGGGCTCGGTCATCTCGCACGAGGCGGTGCGCAACGCGCTGCGCGAGGCGGCGAGGCGCTGCAAGCTGCACAAGCGCGTCACCCCGCACGTGCTGCGGCACAGCTTTGCCACCCACCTGCTCGAGCTCGGCACCGACATCCGCGTCATCCAGGCCCTGCTCGGCCACCGCTCCATCCGCACCACCGTCCGCTACGTCCGCGTCAGCCAGGCTCACGTCGGTCGCACCCGCAGCCCGGCCGAAGTGCTCGGCACCCAGGAGGCCAAGAAGAAGCTCGGCTGAGGTCGCGTGCTCACGCATCGCCTGGCGCCGCGGCCCGCGGCGACGGGTAGGCCTCGTCTCGAGGTCGCGGATATCGTCCGCGCCCACGGCGAGGCCTACCTGCGCGCCCACGCCGTCTCCGCCGCCCAGCGCAAGGTCCTGCGCGACATCGCGGCGTGCAGGACCGCGGTGCTGGGCGGCCATGTCGACGTGTGCACGAGCTGCGGCCACGAGCAGCCCTCGTACAACTCCTGCCGCAACCGCCACTGTCCCAAGTGCCAGAGCCTCAGCCAGGCCAGGTGGATCGCCGAGCGGCAGCAGCGCATCCTGCCGACGCACTACTTCCACGTCGTCTTCACGCTCCCGGCCGAGCTGCGCGCGCTGGCGCTCGTCAACCCGCAGACGGTCTTCGGGCTGCTCTTCCAGTGCGGCTCGCAGACGCTGCTCACGCTCGGCCGCGATCCCAAACGGCTCGGCGCCGACCTCGGTGTCACCGCCGTGCTGCACACCTGGAGCCGCAACCTCAGCTTCCATCCACACCTGCACTGCATCGTCACCGGCGGCGGGCTCTCGCTCGACGGCTCGCGCTGGATCGAGGGGCGGCGCGGCTACCTCTTCCCTGTGCAGGTCCTCGGCAAGCTCTTCCGCGGCAAGTTGCTCGCCGCGCTCCGGCAGGCCTATGACCAAGGAGAGCTCGACCTGACCGGCGGGGCCGCCGCGCTGGCCAACCCCGCTGCCTTCGCGGCGATGCTCGACGCGCTCTACCGCAAGCCCTGGGTGGTGTACGCCAAGCCGCCCTTCGCTGGGCCCGAGCAGGTCTTTGCCTACCTCGGTCGCTATACCCACCGCGTCGGGCTGTCCAATCACCGGCTGCGGTGGATGGATGAGCGCGGCGTGTGCTTCCGGACCCGCGGAGACAAGACCGTGACGCTCTCCGCAGAGGAGTTTCTGCGTCGCTTCCTGCTGCACGTGCTGCCTCATCGCTTCGTGAAGATCCGACACTTCGGCCTGATGGCTGCGTGTCACGCCACCACCACGCTCGAGGTGGCACGCACGAGGATCCTGGCGGCGCGAGACGCAGGGCAGCGCGCTGTCCGGGGAGATGAGCACCGGGAAGGCAGCTCTCACGAGCACGAGCCCTCTGCGCGCCACGTCGTCAAGGTCGACTGGTGCACGCTGCTCACCGCGCTCACGGGGATCGACCTGTCCATCTGCCCTCGCTGCGGCCAGGCTGCGATGGCTCGCCGCCCGCTGCCGTCGTGCGTCGTCGCCTCTTCCGCTGCTCCTCCGGACACGTCATGAGCATCGCTGGCCTGGGCAGGAGCAACAACACCACCTCCGTCGCGTGGCGGTCAGGCATCGATCCGCCTTCTGCGCCGTCCATGTCGGCAGCGTGCGTGCTGCTGGGCCTCCGTCGGCATCGCGCTCTGTCTCGGCACGTCTGCGCCCGACGTCGTGGCGGCGGGATGCACCACGCGTGCAAGCCCCGCCGCACCCGCCCTCTGCTGCCTTCTCGGGCAGGATCCCCATAGACCCCGCGACCGCCTCGCCCGGCCGCGAACCGGCCCGGTCCAACCCGACGTTTGCAGGACTGCGCCGGGACCTCGCCGCCGCTGCTGCTCAGGCGCAGTCCCGCAAACGCCTATTCATTGGGCCCGCGTTGGGCCAACACCTTCCGAGGGGCTGCGATCCGTCGCCATGCCCCGCCGAAATGCCATCGATAACGACGGATCGCGCCGGTTCGCCAACGCAAATTCGTCCTTGGGCTTCTTCCCTGGTGCCGGACAGCGGACAACGGAAAGGTCGACAATTTCAATGACTTCACGGGCGCGCCGACGTCGTCGCGGTGCGCGGGGCCTCCCAGGGCGCGCACACGCCTGAACGCGCCAGCGAGGCCTCGCCGCGCCCTCAGGGATAGCGACCGGAACGTACGGCTCACGGCGGGCACCATGGCGCTCGAGGCTGCGCTGCACGGCAGGCCGACCACGGCGACACGGACCTGGGACGCCATGCGGCAGGTGGAACGCTACCCTTGTCGATCGCTGGTCGCGAGGTCGCGCATGCTACTGTCCGTTCCGATCATGGAAGGTTCGATTCTGCGGCACATCGTTGCAAGCGATGGGACGCGCATCGCGTGGCACACGCACCAGCGCCCAGGCGACGAGGTGCAGCTGCGAGATCGAGCGCCCGTCGTCCTCACGAACGGCCTCAGCACGACGGAGAACTTCTGGAAGCACCTCGTCAGCGCCCTCGCAATGACGACCCACCTGGTCCACTGGAGCTACCGGGGTCACGGGCAGAGCGAGATAGCGCGCTCGGGCGACTACGCCATTCGGACCCACGCAGACGACCTTTTACGAGTGACGGAGGCGGTCCGTGCTCGTGGCACGTTCGCCGACGCGCCGGTGCACATCGCCTTTTCCATGGGCGTCACGGTGCTGCTCGAGCTCTATCGCCGCCGCCCAGATCTCGTGCGCGCGATGGTGCTCATCGCCGGCGGCGCCGATCACCCCTACGCGTCGAGCGCCGCCTTCAGGATCCCCGGCGCGCGCACGGCCCTCCGGGTGGCGCTGCGGACAGCGGCCCCCATCATCCCTCGCATGGCGCCGGTCGTGCGCCGCGTCACGGCGTCCAGGGCCCTCTTCCCCCTGGGCCAGGCCGCGGGCGTCTTCGGGCCCGAGGCGCCTCGGGAGGAGCTGGAGCATTTCCTCCGCGCCGTCGGGACCATGGACCTTCGCGCTTACTGGGCGTCTCTGCGGTCGTTGATGGAGGCACGCGCGTCGGACGTCCTGCCCCATGTGCGGGTGCCGGTCCTGGTGATCGCGCCCGAGCGCGACGTGATGGCCTTGCGGGCCGATCTCGACACGCTGCGCGGCCTCATCCCGGGTGCCGAGTGGATGATCGTGCCCCGCACAGGCCACGCGATGCTCCTCGAGGCAGGGGGTGTGGTGTCGGCCCGCATACGGGGGTTCTTGCTCGGCCTGCAGTAGCGGCCACCTCCGCTCCGCAACCTTGCGGGTGGTGGCCGGATTTGAACATGAAGGCGGGAAGAGTGCGACCAGGCAAGGCTGGTCCCGAAGGAAAGGAGTGAGCGGTAGCTTCTGAAATCGGGTTTGCTGTCCAGCGGGTGCGAATCCCGCCCGGCCAAGGTCACGCCCGACCAGCCGGAAGCCAGCCTTGCGACGGGTCCCGTGAGGGGCTCGGCGATGCGTAGGCAGGCGAGCGAGCGAGCCGCAGCGTGTCAGCCACGAAATCCTCCAACGTCCGGGTGCCCAGGGTGTTCTTCCGCCTGAAGGCAACAGCGTCCTACCTCGCAAGGGCGGGAGGGGGACGCACCCGGCGGGGTATCTGGCTGCGGCGCGCAGCAAGAGGACGGCCCAGGCACCTGGGAGGCCCTCGTCTCTCCACGAGAAACGCCGGTACGACGGGGAGCCGGTGATCCGTCCCCGGGGCGAGACACGCCGCGGATGCCCGTGTCTCGCAGCCGAGCCCCAGCGGGCTCCGCAAGGAAAATGCGCATCCGCCTCGCGGTAGGCCCACAGCAAGGGGAACCGGAGCCGAAGCCGAAGGAGACGAGGGAGTCGGAGGGTCCCATACGAGCGAGGACGCGGGCGAACGGAGGGCACCGGAGCCCGTCAAGCAAAGGGGACCCGTGTCGAGAGGAACTTCAGGAGGGAACCATGAGCGCTGCCACGACGGCGAACACCATGTCACCGGGACTGTTGAAGGTAAGGGAGAGGGCGGAGCGAGACCCGGAAGGGGTCCTCCTCGCGCTGGCGCACCTCATCGACGAAGAAGCGCTGCAGCGTGCGTACCGCAGCCTTCGTAAGGACGCTGCGGTGGGCGTGGATGGCATCACGAAGGAGCAGTACGGGCAGGACCTGGAGCGCAACGTCGGCGATCTGCACGCGCGGATGAAGTCGATGCGCTACCGGCACCAGCCCATCCGGCGGGTGCACATCCCGAAGGAACGGGGCAAGACACGACCGATCGGCATCTCGTGCACCGAGGACAAGATCGTCCAGGCCGCGGTGCGGGAGGTGCTGGAGGTCGTCTACGAGCCGGTCTTTCGAGACGTCTCGTACGGGTTTCGGCCCGGTCGCAGCGCGCACGACGCGCTGCGAGCTCTGAACCGGATGCTGCTCGGCGGGGTGGATTGGATCCTGGAGGCCGACATCGAGTCCTTCTTTGACAGCATCGACCGCACGAAGCTGATGGAGATGCTCCAGGCCCGGGTAGCCGACAAGTCGCTGCTGCGGCTGATCGGCAAGTGTCTGCATGTGGGGGTCCTCGACGGCGCGGAGTTTTCGGCGCCGGAGGACGGGACGGTGCAGGGCTCGGTCCTGTCGCCGATGCTGGGCAACGTCTACCTTCACCACGTGCTCGACCTGTGGATCGAGCGCGAGGTCCAACCGCGGCTCGCGGGCAAGGCCACCCTGATCCGTTACGCCGACGATTTCGTCATCGGCTTCGACAGGGAGGACGACGCCAAGCGGGTGATGGAGGTGCTGCCGCGGCGTTTCGAGCGGTACGGACTGAAGCTGCATCCGGACAAGACCCGCCTGTTGCCCTTCGGCCGCCCGGACAACGGGGGACCTGGGAGCGAGGGGCCGGCGACCTTCGATTTCCTCGGCTTCACGCACTACTGGCGGCGAAGCCGATCGGGTCGATGGATGCCGAGCATGAAGACACGCAAGGCGCGCCTCCGACGGGCCATCACGGCCGTCGTCGACTTTTGCCGACGCCATCGGCACTTGCCGGTCAAGGAGCAACACGCCGCGCTCACACGACGCATCGTCGGGCACTGCAACTACTTCGGCGTAAACGGAAACATCCGGAGCCTCGCGCTCTTGATCCGTGAGGCCGAACGGGCATGGCACAAGTGGCTATGCCGGCGGAGCCAGCGTGCGTACCTGAACTGGGAGCGATTCAAGGCCCTGCTGCGGGATTTCCCGCTGCCCAGGCCGAGGATCCGCGTCCAGCTCTGGGCGTCCCCCTGAGCCCTCTCGGCGGAAGAGCCGGATGGTGGAAATCTCCTTGTCCGGATCTGGCGAGGGCCCCCCGGACCCGTCGGTCCGGGGGGCTACTCTACAAACCTCGATGATCTTCCCGCCTTCCCGCCTTCATGTGGAACCTCTCTGAGCAAATGACCGCACCACCCGCGCCCTCCGGAACGCGGTGGGGCCCACCGCGGGCCGTTACTGGCAGGCGGTCCCGTCGGCCAGCGCCGCGCACTCATCCGGGTTCTCGAGCGCGCGGCTCACGTGGAGCAGCCGGCAAGAGACCGTGTCGCCGCCCTCGGCGCTCGCGACGGCGTAGTGGGAATCGTGGGCGGCTCCCGCCATCGTGCTGCACTGGTCCTGGCACGCCGCGCCCCAGCCATCGTACGCCTCGCCGAGGGCCTCCTTGCAGGCCGCCTCGAACAGCGTGCAGTACGACACGCAGTTGCCCGTCGTGCCCGAGCCCGGCTCCTCGACCCCGCAATGGCCGTCTCCGCCCGGCCCCGCGTGCGGGCAGTGGGTGGTCGGCGCCAGCATCGCGCTGTAAGCGTGGTACTTGCGGCAGCCCACGGTGTTCTCGACCCGGTCCTCCGTCGCGCCGGGAGGGAGCGCCGCGCAGACCGAGAGGCATTGCGCTCTCGACTCGTACACGGCCAGATCGCCCGTGCACGAGGTCATGACCACCTGGCAGAAGTCCTCGCAGCTCGGCGCCGTCCCTTCCGGATCGCCGCAGGGCTGCACCGGCGTCAGGCTCGCGTGCGGGCAGTGCTCGTCGGGGTCCACCGTCGCGGAGCTCACGTGCACGAGGCGGCACTGCAGCGTGTCGCCGTCGTGGTTCTCGATGACGTCGAACATGTCCACGTCCTTGAGCCCCGCGCACATGGCGACGCACTCCTCCTCGGTGGCGACCTCGAGCGTGCACGCCGCGGCCCGCAGCGCGCAGTAGCTCTCGCAGTTGCTCCCGCACTCGCCGTCGCCGCCCGGGCCGGCCGCCGGGCAGTGCACCCCGACCTCGCCGGTGGCGCCCGCCAGCTCCGCCTGGCGGGCGCGGCAGGCGACCGTGTTGTCCACGGGCTCCAGGGGATCGCCCGCCGGGAGCAGCGCGCACACGCCCTGGCAGGTCTCCAGCGTGGCATAGACCTGGTGCTCTCCCGTGCAGTTCGCCATCACGTCGGCGCAGTACGACGCGCATTGCTCGCTCACGGGCGCCTGCCCGCCCCCCGTCTCCGAGCTGCCCGGGTCGAAGGTGCGGTCCTCGATGCCGGCGATGGCCTGGCAGCCGAGCCACGCGAGGCTCGAGAGCGGGGCGAGCAGGGCGAGCGACAGGAGCCCTGTCATGCGTCTCATTGGAACGTACCTCCCACGCGCAACCCGACGTTGCGCGCGTCCACGAACGCCCCCACCTGGACGGGCGGGGCCTGCCTCGGCGCGACGACGAACACGAGGACGGCGCCGCCGATCGCCGCCGCCGCCCCGAGCCCGAACGCGACGTTCGACACGGTGGCGGCGCTCTTGGCCTCCTCGGTCAGCGTGACGCCGCGCTCGTCCTCGCACGTGCTGCCGCCCTTGCAGTAGGCCTCCGCGTCGCTGTTCTTCGAGATGGCCTTCACGCCGAAGAACGTCCCGACGCCGAGCCCCACGACGCCCGCGCCGCCCACGACGAGGCCGATCAAGCGCGCCGTGTTGCCCCCGGACGCCGCGGGCGCCGGCGGAGGCGCAGGGGCGCCGAGCGCCGGCGCAGGGCCCGCCGCCTCGGGAGGCCGCGCATCGCCGGGCGCAGGCGGCGGCCCCGCGAGCCGCTTGAGCGCCGGGACATCGACGCTCGCAGGGCCCTTGCTGTCGCCCCCGAGCTTCACGGTCGCCGTCCAGGTCTCGTGGCCCGGGGCGCTCGCCTCGATCGCGATCTCGCCCGGATCCACGGGGATCGCGACGCCGAAGACCGCAGGATCGACCGCCTTTCCGGCGGAGCGCACCTTGAAGCCCTCGATCGCGAGGTTCTCCGCGGCGACGCCGATGCTCAGCTTCGACAGGGCCGGCTCCAGCCGGGCCGCCCTCGCCTGCGCCTTGCGGGCGCGGTCGGCTTGCCCCGCCGCCTGCGACTCCGACATGGCCTGCCGGAACGTGGCCCACGCGCTCGCCGTGCGGCCGGTGTTCTCGTAGCACTCGGCCAGGTAGAGGAGCGTGCCGATGCCCGGATCGATGCGCTGGCTCTGCTCCAGCCTCGGGCACGCTTCTGCGCTGCGCCCCTGCTTCATCAGGTCGAGCGCCGCGTCGAAGAGCGCCTCCGCCGTCGCCTTGTCGGCGGCGCTCGGCTCCGCCCGCGCGGGGAGCCCCCCGGAGATCAACGCCGCGCACAGACCCAGGCCGACGCAGTGTGCGATGCTTCGCTGACGACGTTTCGTACGCCTCATACGTCCCGTGTTCTCCTCCAAGCTGGCCACGACGAGCCTCGGGGCCGTCGCCGGATCGACGCGAGCGCCACGCTCAGCGCCGCCCGCCGAAGTCGCTGATCGAATTGCCCCGCGTCGGCTCCGGGCGCGCGCCCGCGTCGGGCTGCGCGCGCTCGACGGGCCGGCCCGTGGCGGTCGCCCGAGGCGCGCCTGGCTGCGCGGCGAGCGGCGCCGCCGGGCCGGAGGACGCCGCCGGCGGCGCCGCGGGCGCGCTGGAGGAGGCCACCGGCGCGGTCGGGGCCGGCGAACCGCCGGCCACCTCGGGCGCGGCGCCGGTGGCGGCGGGAGCCTCGCGCGCGTCGCCCTTCGCCGTGGCTTCGGAGTCGGGCGCCGCCGCGGCCTCGGCGGTGGGCGCCGCCGTGGCCTCGGCGGTGGGCGCAACCGCGGCAGCGGGGGGCTCTGCCTGGTCGGTGGAGAGCCCGGAGCGCAGGAAGAACAGGGCGCCGAGCGAGGCCCCTGCCAGCAAGGCGCCGGCGGCGATGGCCAGGACGACGCGCGCCCCCTTGTGGACCGTTCGCACCGGATGGCCCGAGTTGCTCCACGAGTTGACCGTGGGCCCCGTCTCCGCGTTGGGCACGGTCGGCGAGGCCGGCACGAAGGACGGCATGCCCGGCGCGAAGGACGGCGAAGACGGCGTTCCCGGCGCGAAGGACGGCGTGCCCGACGCGAAGGACGGTGAAGACGGCGTGCCCGACGCGAAGGACGGTGAAGACGGCGTGCCCGACGCGAAGGGCGGGCCCCCGTGCGGTAGGGACGGGCGCGATCCGGTGCCCTGAGCGCCCCCGCTCGGCACGCCGGTGTGGAGGAGGGACGGCCGCGCGATGTCCGAGGAGCTGCCGAGCATGCGGCGCGCCCGGTCGACGTGCATGTGGCCCGTGGCGGGGCCGAACGGGAGCAGCGCGGCCGCCATATCGCCGACGTTCGTCCACCGCTGCTCGCGCTCCTTGGCGAGGCAGTGCATCACCACGGCGTCCAGCTCGCGCGGGACGTCGGGGCGCAGCTGGGCGACCGGGGCCGCGTTCTCGTAGAGCAGCGCGTGGAAGAGCTGAGCGACGGACTCGCCGTCGTACGGAGTCCGCCCGGTCAGCATCTCGTACAGGATGACGCCGAGAGACCAGATATCCGCGCGCGTATCCACGTCCCGCGCGGAGCGCACCTGCTCGGGAGACATGTAGAGCGGCGACCCGAGGAGCGACGCCGTCTGGGTCAGCGCGACCTGGTCGCGCGATATGCCGAGCAGCGACTTCGAGATACCGAAATCGAGGACCTTGATGACCCGATCGCCGTCGGGCCGGAGCGAGAGGAACAGGTTGGCCGGCTTGAGATCGCGGTGCACGATCCCCGTGGCGTGCGCCTCGGCCATCGCGTCGAGGGCCTGGAGCATGTACCCGACGGCCTCCATCACGGGCAGCGGACCGCGCGCCCGGATCTCGTGGGCGAGGTCGTTCCCCTCCAGGAACTCCATCACCATGTAGGGCATCCCGCCCTCCAGCGAGCCGACATCCAGGACGCGCGCCACGTGCTCGCTCTTGATCCTGGCCAGCGCGCGCGCCTCGCGCCGGAACCGCTCCGCCGGGTCGCCGCCGTCCGACCGCAGCGAGTGCAGGAACTTCATCGCGACCCGCTGCTCCAGCTCCAGGTGCCACGCGGCGACGATCGTGCCCATCGCACCGGCGCCAACGATCTGCTCCACGCGGTACTTGCCCGCGAGGACGTCGCCCACAGCAACGGGAGCCATCGCCATGGGCCCTAGGCTAGCCGAGATCCACGAGATCACATACTTCGGCGCGCCGCGATCTGCGCGCAGGGCGGAAATCCCTCGTCGACGCTTCCCCTGCGGCGGAACCGTGCGTCTCGGCGCGTGGTGGGCAGGCATGACACCCGCGCCGGCGAGATCTCACCGGCGTTCCAGCGCGACGCCCTCGACGCAGCGCCAGCGGTCGGTCGGCCCCCCGACGGCCCACAGCTCGAGCCGGTCGGCCCACCATACCTCGTGCGCGAGCGCAAGCACCCGAGGATCCGCGGCGAGCTCCTTTCGGCGCGCGGCCGGCAGCTCGCCGTACGCGAGGCTCACGTGCGGGCGAAAGGGGGCCTCGCTCGCGTCCGCGCCGAGCGCCGCCTCGGCCGCGCGGCGCAGCGCCGCCAGCGGCTCGGACGGCGTCACGTCGAGGAACACGCACTGGTGGCGGGTGTCGCCGGTCGCGGGGCCCCGCGCCTCGAGCGCGACGGGGCGGAGCGCGCCGCCGTCGCCGCGCAGCCTGCCGAGCTTCGCGGCCAGCGCGCCAGCGTCGCCGCGCAGGCCGCCGAGCAGGGTGAGGTGAGGCGCGAACGCCGGGCCCCCGGTCTCCCGGGCGAGCGCCTCGATGAGCTCCTCGAGCCGCGCGGCCGGCGCTCCGCCGGGGATGAGCCACAGAGCGAACGCTGTCTCTTGCGCCATGCTCAGCCGAGCGCCGCGTGCAGGTGCCGGTAGAACGCGTCCGCGGCCCCGCCCTCGGGGATGCCCGCCGATCCGCCATCGTTCAGCTCCACCAGCATCCAGCCGCCCCCTTCCTTCTCGGCGACGTCGGCCGCGTAGAAACGACTGCGCACGCGGTCGAGAACGGGCGCGAGGACGTCGGCGCTCGGCGGCTCACCCGGATAGGCGCCGTCGGCCCAGTACGGCGCCGAGTAGAACGGCCGGCCGTCGAGCACGAAGAAGCGATGCTCGTTCACCAGCGGAAGCCTGCTCTTCGGGTGCAGCCCGATGCGTCGCAGCTCGACGAACTCCCGGAAGACGAGCCCGCCGACGACGTGGTCGTCCTGGAGGCGGAGGAAGTTGCCCACGACGCGCCGCACGTTGGCCTCGTCGTCCGCCGCCGGGATGAAGCACGCGTCGAACCACTCGTGCTTGCGGGACTTCACATAGTCCTTGAGGATCACGGCGCCCGAGCCGAACGCCTCTCGCACGTGAACGACGACGGCCTCGAGGTCGAACGTGGAGCCCGGGATCCAGATCGACCGCGCTGTGTGCTCGGCGCCGCCGATCGCCTCGTACCACTCGGGCAGGTGATAGCAGTGCTGGTACGCTGCCGGCTGCGTGATCAACCGCCGGCCACGCGCGGCGACGACCTCGCTCATGCATCGATAAGCATCGAGGCCCAGGATCCAGCCGCGGTAGATCACCTCGCCCGGGCCTTCCGGAACCCGGCGGAGCTTCACGTCGCCGCCGAGGAACACCTCGAGGTCGATGAGGCCGACGTCGAAGCCGGCGCTGGCGGCATGCCGGGCTTCCTCCTCGAAGGCGCTGTCCGGCGCGGTCGGGTGCAGCGGGCTGCTCGGAAACAGGACGAGCGGGGCTGGGAGCATCTCGCAGACTCTATACGATGGCGCGATGGTCGTCACGAGGGTGTAGATCGGGCGATGACCGCGCGATCTTCAGCTCGGAGGTGGCTCCGTCGGCTTGTCGGGCGGGAGAGAGAGCAAGAGAGAGTACACAGGGAGACGGGGAGACGGGGAGGAGATATATCGAGAGACCAAGGTGGAGAGGCGAGAGGTGGGGACCATCCTTCGCGTCTGCTTGCTCGGGGTCGACGGCTTTCAGATCGCTCGTCCGTGGCCGTCGAGCTCAGCGCTGGGCTGCTCCCTCGACATCGATCCACGCTCCGCACATGGTGCAGAGCTTCACCGAGGCATCGAGCAAGAACTCACAGTTCGAGCAGTACCTCTTTCCATCGGGACGCGGCGGCATGGGCGGGCGGGGCGACGGCGGATTCCAGTTCCACACGATGGGCTCCGGCGGCAGCCAGGGCGGTGGAGCTCCCTCCCAGCCGTTCAGCGCGATCGGCGCGCCCGTCCTGTCGCCCGGCGCGCAACGCAGCGCCGGCCCGCCGAGCTGGTCGCGCCGCGCCCAGAAATCGCCGTTGCTCATCCCGGACCGCAGCTCCGTGCCGTGCACGCTCGAGGGCAGGAGCGGCCGGTGCGCCCCCGCCTCATCGCGGTAACGGACCGCCTGGCCCTCGGGCTTCAGGGCCGAGCCAAAGGCGATGTGGTGATCGACCTCGACCGTCGCCTGGAGATCCGGCGGGTTGCCGTCGTGCGCGTCGAGCGCGGGCGCGAACAGCCACTCCGGGTACCTGGGCTCGTACCACCACAGGAGCGGCTCGGGCTTGAGGTTGCCGTTCCAGCAACAGACCGCCACCGGCCAGCCGGGGTAGTAGGCCTCGAACGCCTGAAGCAGGCGATCGTTGATCGCAGGCCGCTTGGGCTCCGGGACCTGCCCGAGGACGGAGAGCATCGCGCGCGGCGACTCGGCGAGCACCACCGCATAGCTGCCCACGTCGAAGACCACGGCCCGGGCGGCGGGGGGCGCGCCAAACGGCGGCGGGCCATAGCTTGGCGGGATCGGCCGGCGCGTCGCCTGGCGGATGTCCTCGAGGAAGGTGCGGAACGGGCGCGTGTCGACCGCGTTCTGCGGGCCGAGCCGCGTGGCCGGGATCGGCAGGATCATGGCGTTCGGGCCGGAGGTCGACGCCGTGTTCTGGTAGGCGAGGACGTGGACGTAAAGGCCGTTCCACTGCGCATCGCCGGCATAGAGGAGGGTGCTGGAGAGCCTCGCGGGGGAGAAGGTGCAGCACATGGTCGCCGCAGGATACACGAACAGGAGCCGTTCACCCCATGGCCCCCGCGCGGCGCCCGGTCACCTGCCCGCGCGCGGGTCCAGCCGGAGCCCTGCGCTGGCGGCACGCCGGGAGTGAGCTGTCAGGCCGCGGCGAGCGCGCTGACCATGACGTAATACCCATCAGGATCGCGGAGCGCGAACTCGCTGGTGCCGGTACCGGGGTTCAAACGGGGTTCCTCTTCCAGTCCGGCGACGAGGGCGCGTGCCCGAAGCAGCGTCTCATTGAAGTCGTCCACACGAAAGAACAAGAGCAGCCCATTGCCAGGCTGAGCGTGATCGGGGCTGGTCAGCGGTGGATGCTCGTGGGCTCCCCACTGGTGCAGGCAAAGCAGGACCGTTCCGTCGGAGTCCAGTATTTGCCCGAAATTATCATGAGCGGGCTTCGTCTCCGGTTGACCAAACAGCGACTGATACCACTTGAAGCTACGAGCAACATCAGCAACACCGATGATTGTCCACGTGCGTTTCATTGCTTCCTCCTGCGGCCTGGCGTCGGCCGATGCGCCGCGGGCGCCCCAGGTGCCCGTCGGGTCCACCGGCAGGTTGGGCGGCGTCAGCGTGCACCTGGGCGTGCCCCCGCGAGCTGTCGCGTGAGCTCCGCCGCTGGCACTTCCTTGCACCCGCTGGCGTTTTGCCCCGCCCAGAGCGGCGAGAAGTCGCCGCTGCCCTGGCTTTCGGCCTTGGCGCGCAGGGGCGCGATGGCCGACGTCGCCAAGGGAAAGGCTGGCACGGCGCCGCTCATCGGCCCGAGCTCCCTCATCAGGCGGTTCACGATGCCCCGAGCGGGTCGCCCGGTGAACAGGTTGGTGAGCGCCGTGATGCCGGCTGCGCCGCTCGCGAGGGCCGCGCGATGCACCCTGCTCGTGGTGGCCTCCGGGCACAAGAGGTAGGCCGTCCCGACCTGCACGCCGGCCGCACCGAGCGCGATGGCGGCTGCGACACCCCTCGGGTCCGCGATGCCGCCCGCGGCGATGACGGGGATCTTCACGGCGTCCACGATCTGCGGCACCAGCGCGAAAGTGCCGAGCTGGACGCTGAGATCGTCGGACAGGAAGCTGCCGCGATGACCGCCCGCCTCGATGCCCTGGGCGATGACCGCGTCGACGCCGCGCGCCTCCAGCCAGCGCGCCTCGTCGACCGTCGTGGCAGAGGACAGGATCCTCGCGCCCGAGCGGCGCACCCGCGAGAGCAAGGCCTCCGAGGGCAGGCCGAAGTGAAAGCTCACCACAGCAGGCCTGAGCTCGTCGAGCACATCAGCGGTCTCATCGCTGAAGGGCAACCGGCCGGGGCCGGTCGGGATGGCGCTTGCATCGACGCCGAGCTCGGCGAAGTACGGCGAGAGCCGGGCACGCCAGATCGCTTCTTGCTCGGCGTCGGGCTCGGGCCGCGTGTGACAGAAGAAGTTCACGTTGAACGGCCTCGTGGTCTGCGCTCGGATGGCTGCCAGCTCCTTGCGCAGGGCGTCCGGGCCCAGCACGGCGCCGGGCAGCGAGCCGAGCCCACCAGCGCTGGAGACGGCGACCGCGAGCGCGCTGCCCTGCACGCCGGCCATGGGCGCCTGGATGATTGGAAGATCGATCGCAAGGAGCTCCTGCAGCGTCGTCATGAGAATCTCCAGATCCACGGCCGAAGCAGAGTCCCGCTTTTGTCCTTTTTCGCCTAGCAGAGAGCGTGCGGCCGTGGGACCCGAGCGTAAGCGAAGGGCCCATCGGTGGCAACGCCGGGTTGGACGGCACGTGCTCACCTGCACGATGCGCTACGCGTTCCTCTGCCAGTACGAAGGTCGGCATGAGGTATCGGGGATGAGCGTGGCTCGGGCATTCGGGCCTGGATCTCCGAGGGCGCGCTGAACACCGTCAGTTCTCTCGCAACGAACCGGGGCATCGCTCTTGCGGTAGGACTGGGAGCTGGCTTCGTAATCGAGGTGCCACGTGACGGACCACGTCGATCCATGGGCCCTTGCAAGCCAGTCCGGGACGCCAGTCGCCAGATGTTAGTTTGTCTAACTATCCGTCGATTGGTCGGCCGAGGCCGCAGGACGAGGTCTGTCCAGTGGACAGTTCGGTAAGTCGTTCAACATGGTCGTGGAGCAGAGCCGTCCGATCGCGGCTACGCGAGAAGGAGCGCGCGGGGGACTTCCCCGTTGCCCAGGGGACCCTCTCGACCCTGGCCCCACAGCCCGAGCGGCTCGCGACTCAGAAGGTGCCGCCGAGGCCGAAGGTGGCGCCGCCGGGCGCGAAGCCGATCTGGGGCTCGAGCCGGAGGCGGGTGGAACGATGGCTCTCCGGCTCGCTTTCCTCGTACGGGACCACCATGCCGCTGAGGCTCACCACGAGGATCTCAGGGGTCTCGGCGCCGAGGGCGACGGGCACGAGCAGGAGACTCCCGCCGAGCACGATGACGTGCTTCCACCCATACCAGACGAGCCGCGACGTGCGCTTCGTGCCCGGGCCGTGATTCCCGGGCTGCCGTGGGCCAGCGCGCCAGCCGTCGGGCGGCGGGGCGTGGCGTACGCGGGCGGCGGGTATCCCTCCTGTGGCATGCTTCTCACGCCGGACGGAGGCTGAGATGGTACGCTCCAGTTCCACGGTTTCAGATCCGCGGCGCGCGCGGCGCGGCTACACTGCGCGGCCCGTGGACTCCGTGATGGACAGCATCGAGGCGATGGTCGCCTGGCTCCGGCAGCGCCGGTGGGCGCACCTCGCCGTGGTGAACCTGCGCATCCTGATCGGCTTCGCGTTCCTGCCGGCGGGGCTGAAGAAGATCCTCGGCGAGCCGTTCACGGATCCGGGCAGTCGCGGCCCGTTCCATGAGTTCTTGCACGCGTTCCACGCGACCGGGCACTTCTACACGTTCGTGGGCGTGGTCCAGCTGGTGGCCGCGACGCTGCTCATGACGCAGCGGTTCGCGACGGTCGGGGCATTCTTGGCGCTGCCGGTGACGGGCGCGATCCTGGCGTTCTGCTGGAGCACGGCGGTCGTCCCGACGGCGACGGTCGTCACGCTGATGTTCGCCGGCCTGGTCGGGCTGGCGCTGTGGGACGTCGAGCGGTGGCGCGGAGTCCTCGACGCGCCGGACGCCGCGCCGCGGGCCGCGCGTGCCTCGTCACCAGCGCCGATCGACCTGCGGCTGTGGAGCCTGTGCGGGGCGGCCATCCTGGTGGCGTACGTCGCGACGTGTCTGCTCAGCGGCGGCATCTACCGGCCGCGGGGGCCCGCGTTCGATGAGCCGGGGTTCTACGTGCTGATGGCGCTGCCGCTGTTCCCGATCGCGACCGCGCTCATCGATCGTCGCCGGCGCGCGGGGCGCTGACGCCCCGGTCAGGGCTTCGATCGCGTCAGGAACTCCGACAGCAGCTGGTCGGTCGCCCTTTTGACTCGTCGGCCTCGTGGGCGCGCGCCCTCGCAATCGTGCAGAAGGAGAGGTGCCCGCGCAGTGGTGTCATGCGCCTGCGGCACCCTCCAGCGCCACGACGATGTCGCCGAGCGGCGCAGCGAGGCGGAGCCACGCCTCGCCGCCCACGCGTAGCGCGGCGAGCACGTCGTCCGCCCGGCCGCGGAACGCGCCCAGCGAGCGGGCCGGACCGCCCTTGTCGACCGCGAGCACGGCGACCTCGTTGTCATCGCGCGCCACGACGACGAGCACGCCCGTATCGGTCGCGCCCAGCCAGACAGGGCGGCCGCCGAGCGCGGTGCTCCGGGGAGCGCCGCGCTTCGGCACCTCGTGCAGGAGCCCGCGCGGAACGTCGCAGCCCCAGAACGAGCGCAGCCGCAGCGCGGCCGGCAGCGGGCCGCCGAATGCCTCGTAGGCGTCGCAGGCGTCGTAGCCGGGGTCGAGCGGGAGCAGGTCGGCGTCGTTGGGGACGAGGCGGGCGAGCGCCGCGTCGCGCGCCGCCATGAAGCGTGGCAGGGCATGGCGAAGGCGTAGCGCCGGGAGGCCACAGAGCGGTCGCCGGTCTGGGGGAGACTCACCCTCTTCCGTCACAATGCAGCGCCTGCCGCTCGGGTCGAGCAAGAGCACCGCGCGATTGCGGATTGCGATAGGTGTGTCTGGCCTGAAGACCGGGCGCACCTCGAGGACCCCGTGGTCCTTCTTCAGCCGCACGAGCGTCCAGCCGTCGATGGCGAAAACCCAGCTGCCATCCGTGCAAAGGCGGCGATAGGACGACGACGTTGCGGCAACGAGGGTTGTCCCCGGAGGAACGAGCGCACCTCCTGACGCCAAGCCTGCGGGGGCTTGGCCGCGTCCTGGCTCAGGGCGCAGTACGGCTACACCGTGCGCGGTGAGCCAGGCGCGGAGGGCGGCGGGCGCGTCCACCTGCGCGGCGGTATCCCACGCAAGCTGGATCGATAGGTCAGCACCCACGCGCAGCGCGGCGATTGGCCGTCCCTGGCGCTCGAGCTCCACCGTGACCGGCCCCAGCGTGTCCGCCTCCAGATCTGTGCCCTCGCCGCGCGGAGGCGTATTCCCGCGGAGGCGAAGCAGCGGGCGAAGCGCGTCGAGCTCCGAACGAGCGACGCGAACGCGGCGGCGATCGTTTGCGACGAGCCACGCCGCCGTCGCGCTGCCGAGGGCGCGGTCCACATCCGCTTGCTGCGGAGGCGGAAAAGGCAGGATGGGCCATACAGGCATAGGGCTATCGCTTCAACGCTGTGGGCACGTACTTCCCGCCGTGCACCGTTGGGTTGTTCGGTGTACCTCTCATCGTGCCGTAGTAGAGGTGACCCTGCTTGTCGGTGATGTACTCTTTGTCTTCGATGATGAAGTCGGAGCCGTCACCCTGCTTCGCGGTCGGAAACCAGAAGTTGTACCACGGCCGCGGCTTACTCGACGTCGCTTTTCGCCTGCCTAAGAACGCGCTCCCCATGCGCCGCTCGGTCCGTTTGTCATGCTGGCCCTCGGGCCTCCTCCCGGGGGCCGTCTGCCTGCAGCAAGCCTGCGGAGGTGGTGCCGGCGACGGCGCCGGTCGCCGCGGCCGACCTGGCCGCGCCGCCGGTCATCTGCCCGCGCGCGGCTCCAGCCGGAGCCACACGCCGCCGGACGTGCGCAGCGTTGTCGCGACGTGCAGCCGTGTCGTCCGCCCCGGCACCGCGCTGACCCGGTAGCGCTGGAGGAGCCGGGCGAGGATGAGCTGCCCTTCCATCAGCGCGAACTCCTTGCCGATGCACTGCCGCTGTCCGATCCCGAACGGGATGAACGCGAGCGGGTGCCGGGCGCGCGCGCGCTCGGGCGTGAACCGGCCCGGGTCGAACCGCATCGGGGCTTCCCAGTGGTCCGGGTGCCGGTGGAGGACATAACTCATGATGCCCACCAGGGTGCCTGCGGGGATGTGGAAGCCGTCGATCTCGTCGTCCTCGACCGCGGTGCGAGGTATCCAGTACGCTGGCGGGTAGATCCGGAGGGCCTCCTGCACGACCGCGAGCGCGAGCGGCAGCCTGGGAACATCTGCGAAGCCGGGCCGCCTGTCGCCGAGCGCCGCGTCGACCTCCGCCGCGAGCGCCTGCAGGAGGTCGGGGTTCTCGACGAGGAAGTGGAGCGCCCACGCGAGGGTGACCGAGGTCGTCTCGTACCCCGCGAGGAACATCGACACCGCCTCGTCCCGCAGCTGCTGGTTGGACATCTGCTCGCCGGTCTCGGCGTCCACCGTGGCGAGGAGGATCGAGAGCAGATCGCCGCCGCGCCCCGGCTGCGCGCGGCGCTGCGCGATGAAGCGAAACACGTTGTCATCGATCGTCTTCACCGACCGCTCGAAGCGGCGCCGCCCGGGGGCCGGTATCCAGCTCGGCAGCGCCCGGAGCGCGGCCCCGAGGAGCATGTAGTCGATCGCGTACTGCATCGAGCCGCCAACGGCGTCCGCCTCCTCTTTGGTGATCCCCGAGCCGAACATCGTGTTGAGGATGACCTTCATCGTGATGTGCGGGAGCTCCCGCTCGGCGTTGACAGGGCGCCCCGCGGCGGCGGCCACGCCGAAGCCGGCCATGCCGTCGTCGATCGCCTGCACCATGAGGTCGCACATCGCGGCGAGCCGGTCCCTGTGGAACTCCGGCTGGATCATCCGCCGCTGCCGCAGCCAGAGGTCACCCTCGCTCGTGGGCAGCCCATTGCCGATGAGCGCGCGGATGCTCTCCCATAGAGCCCCTCCCTTGGAGTAGTTGCGCGCGTTGTCGCGCAGGACGTGCTGCGCGTGCCTCGGGTGGTTCAGCGCGACGAGCCGCGCGAGCCCGAGATCGATCGTGTACAGATCGCCGAGCTGCTCTCTCGCCGAGACGAGGTAATCGAGCCGATCCTTCAGCAGATGCGGGAGCACGCCGACGAGCGGAAAGCCGCGCGCCGACGGCGGCGCGCTCGCGCGGGGGGCGGCGCCGGCGGTGGCGCGGGCAGGTGTGCTGGAGAGAAGATCCGGCTGCATCGTGGCCTCGTCAACGTGAGGGGCGTATCCGATCGAGCGGCGGTATCCGAGTCGCGCGGCGGACGGGGCGCCCGCTGCGCTGATCGGACGAGAGTACATGAGCCCGGATCCCGGCGACGAGAGTTTGGAAAGAGGCCTCTTCCCAGGACGCCCAACCGCCCACAGTGTGGACGCGCGAGGCACACGAAACGGCGTGAGCGCCCGAGGGCCGATGTCCTCGGACGTTGTATTCCTACGCTGTCACGCGACCGCGCGCCGCGAGGTGCCGCTCGATGTGGCCTATCGCCGTGCCCACGCCGTCCTCGCCGCGGATCTTGCGTCCGAGCTCCTCGGCGCGCTCTTTCATGCCCGCGTCGGTGGCGGCGGTCCGGATCGCGGCCGCGAGCGCGTCGGCGGTGAGGCGCGGCCGCGGGATGGCGCGCGGGCCGACGCCGAGCTCCTCGACGCGGCGCCCCCAGAAGAGCTGGTCCCCCAGGTGCGGGACGACCACCGCAGGCCGCCCGGCGCGCAGGCACGCGGCCACGGTGCCTGCGCCCCCGTGGATCACCGCCGCGGCGACCCGCGGATAGAGCCAGTCGTGCGGCGCGGCGTCGATCCGGAGGATCGTGTCGGGCAGCGCGATGTCGCCGAGCCCGGCCCAGCCCGAGAGCAGGACGGCGCGCTGGCCGCTCCGCGCGACCGCGTCGACGAGGAGCCTCGTCGTGGCGCCGGGATCGTGGGACGTCATGCTGCCGAAGCCGAGGGCGATGGGCGGCTCGCCCGCCGCGAGGAACCGCTCGAGGGCCTCGGGCGGCCTGTACTCTTCGCCCTCGTCGAGGAACCAGTAGCCCGTCGTGTGGTAGCTGGGCGGCCAGTCCGGCGGGTGCGGGACGACGTGGGCGCTGTAGCCGTGGACGACCAGCATGCGGCGCAGAGCGGCCATGTACGCCCGCCGATCCTGCGGCGGCAGGCCGAGCCTCTGCCGCACGCGGGCCGTCACGCCGCCGTACCAGCGCCACACCGTCGGCTCGATCAGGAGCTTGCCGAACAGGAGGTTGAGCACGCTGTCGCGGCGCGGGACAGGGGCCGCGAGCGCGGTCGGCCCGTGGCGCGTCGCCAGGATGGAGGGCTGGAGCGGCATGCTGACCTGCACCGCGCCGGAGGCCTCGGCGATGGAGGCCGCGTACGTGTCCGAGGTGAAGCTGCTCAGGATGAGCTCGGCGCCCTCGCAGGCGCGCAGGGCGTCGTCGGCCATCTCCGCGCCGAAGCGGTCGATGATCCGCTGCAGGATCCGCGACTGGGCCATCGGGTTGGTGCCCCGCGACACCCACTCTTTGCCGAGGTCGCTCTCCATGATGTCGACCGAGTCCACGCTCGCCGGGATGGCGGCGAGCCCGTGCGCCTCGATCCAGGGCTGGAAGCTCTTGCCGGCGAGGACGCTGACGGCGTGGCCGCGGGCCGCGAGCGCCTTGCCGAGCGCGATCGCGGGCTGGACATCTCCGCGGCTGCCGAGGGCGAGGACGGTGGTCTTCACGGGGCCGCCTCGCCTCAGAGCGCCTTCCAGGACGCGTCGCCCGACGGCAGCCGCGGCGGCTCGACCGACAGGATGTAGTCGACCCGGCGGTTGCGCGGCTCGTCCACCTGGTCCGCGGTCTTCACGAGCGGCGCCGACTCGCCGAGCCCCTCGAAGGCGATGGGGAGCTTCACGCCGCGGCCCTTGAACCAGGCGGCGATCGCGCGGGCGCGCTTCCGCGACAGGGTGAGGTTGTGCTCCACGCCGCCGACCGTGTCCGTGTGGCCGACGATGAACAGCGTGATCTTGCCGAGCTCGCTGGTCTTCGCCACGACCTCCGAGATCTTCTGGAGGCTCGCCTCCAGCTTGGGCACCTCGGGGGCGCGGATGACGTCGGAGTTGGTCTCGAACTGCACCTCTTCGTGGGGGATGCTCACGTTCCAGGGGATGATCGCGATCCCCGCCCAGTACCCCTCGGTGTCGTGGCCGTACACCTCGATGCGCGCGACGGGCTCGTCGCTCGAGGGCGACCAGGTCACGGCGAGCGGCGAGCCGGCGGCGGCCCCGCCGAACGGCTTCTCCTCTTCGGCCAGGACCGCGCCCGACTGCCCGAGGACCTTGATGCGCACCTTGCTGGCGGCGCGCGACAGCTTCACCTCGATCTGGCGGCCCTTGACGTCCACCTTGGACCTGTCGATCGTCACCTCGAGCGCGGGCGGCCTCGCCTGGGCGCTTCGCGGCGGTGAGGGCGCGGGCGAGGGGCCGTCGGCGCGCGCGGCGGCGGGGGCGAGCAGGGAGGCGGCGAGGAGCACGGCCGGGGCATGGCGCATGGGGATCCCCATCTCTGGAGGGTGAGGGAAATGCGGGAAGACGTCCCCGAGCATACCAAAAGGCGCGCGTCGTGGAGCGGCGGGGTGATGTGCCGTGTGTTCGCGGCGCGAGCTGCCCTGCGCGCCGGCCTGCACCGGTGTAGGGTGTACCGTCGAGCGTCGAGCGCGCTCCGGCAAAGGCGCCGGAGATCCAGCTGAACGGCGTTCCACGTCACATGGCAGTCACCATTTTCGACCTCTTCAAGATCGGTATCGGGCCCAGCAGCTCACACACGGTCGGGCCGATGCGCGCGGCGCGCATGTTCGCGGTGGATCTCGACGAGGCGGGCCTGCTCGCCCGCACCGCTGCGGTGTCGGTGGAGCTGTTCGGGTCGCTCGGCGCCACGGGCCGCGGCCACGGCAGCGACAAGGCCGTGATCCTCGGGCTCATGGGCGAGACGCCGGACGGGGTGGACGTCGAGCGGGCGGGCGCGATCGTCGAGGGCGTGCGGCAGAGCGGCCGGCTGTCGCTGCTCTCCCGCCACGAGATCGGCTTCCAGGTGAAAGGACACCTGGCCTTCCTGCACCGGAGCCTGCCGTTTCATCCGAACGGCATGCGCTTCACGGCGCTGGACGAGGGGGGCGCGCTGCTGCGCGCGCGCGTGTATTACTCGGTGGGCGGCGGCTTCGTGGTGAACGAGGCGGCGGCGAAGGGGGAGAACCCGATCGAAGCGGACACGACGCCGCTGCCGTATCCGTTTCACAGCGCCGCGGATCTGCTCGCGGCGTGCGCGGCGAGCGGCCTGTCGATAAGCCAGGTCATGCTGGAGAACGAGAAGGTGTTTCGCCCGGAGGCGGAGACCCGGGCGGGTCTCCTGCGCATCTGGGGGGTGATGCAGGACTGCGTGCGGCGCGGCTTCCGGGCAGAGGGCGTGTTGCCCGGCGGCCTCAAGGTGGTGCGCCGCGCGCCGGCCCTGTACCGCAAGCTCATCGAGAGCCCGGAGGCGGGGCTCCGGGATCCGCTGACGGCGATGGACTGGGTGAGCCTCTACGCGCTCGCGGTGAGCGAGGAGAACGCCGCCGGGGGCCGCGTGGTGACGGCGCCGACGAACGGCGCTGCGGGGATCATCCCGGCGGTCCTGCACTATTACCGGCGCTTCGTGCCGACGTCGACGGACGAGGGCGTCATCCGCTTTTTGCTGACGGCGGGCGCGATAGGCATTCTCTACAAGGAGAACGCGTCGATCAGCGGCGCGGAGGTGGGGTGTCAGGGCGAGGTGGGCTCGGCGTGCTCGATGGCCGCGGGCGCGCTGGCCGAGGGGCTGGGCGGCACGCCGGCGCAGGCCGAGAACGCGGCCGAGATCGCGATGGAGCACAACCTCGGGTTGACGTGCGATCCGGTGGGCGGGCTCGTCCAGGTGCCGTGCATCGAGCGCAACGCGATGGCCGCGATCAAGGCCATCAGCGCGGCGCGCATGGCGCTGCACGGCGACGGGGCGCACTTCGTGAGCCTCGACAAGGTGATCAAGACGATGCGCGACACCGGCGCAGACATGGAGTCGAAGTACAAGGAGACGGCGCGCGGGGGGCTCGCGGTGAACGTGCTCGAGGTGCCGGTGGAGGTGGGGGTCAATCTGCCGGAGTGTTAGGCGCGCTCCGGCGCCGTGCCAAACGCGCGTCGAAGGACCAGCGCCCCGCGCCGACGATGACGAGGAAGAGCGCGCCCAGCAGCATCGCCCAGTCCGTCCTCGCCTCGTGGACCATGCTCCAGAAGCCGTATTGCGGCAGCTTGCGCACGTGGAAGCCGAGGATGTCTCGGCCGAGCAGGATCGGAAGCTTGGTCGAGATCAGCGCCACGACCATGTCGATGACGAGCAGAGCGGCGGCGACCCGGGTCAGGAGCCCCGCGAGCACGAGCGCCCCGCAGACGATCTCGACCACCCCGACGAAAGGTCCCACGGCTTCCGGCCAGGGGATGCCGATCTTGACGAACCTTCCGGCGCCGAGCTCCGCTGGATAGATGAACTTCTGGAGCCCTTCGGACAAGAAGACGGCCCCGACCGAGAGGCGGACAAGGAGCGTCGCCGAAGGCGCCTCGGAATCGAGCATCTTGCGCAGGTGGTTCATACTTTCGTTTCAGCCCCTGTCGAGGGAGTGTGGATGTGGATCTTCCAGAGGCCCGCCCGGATCTCACGATCCGCCGTCGAGATCATGGTTCGAAGCGCGTAGACGATCTTCGTAATCCCGTCAATCGCGACCCGCTGCCGTTCGGACGCGGCCTGCAGCCTTCCGGCTCGGTACTACAATCGAATCCGGCGCCTCCGCATTGGCCGGCTCGGCGCTCCTTGGCATCGTGATCCATCCCGGGAACCGAAACTGGACAGTGGCGCTGGCGAAGGCGGCGAAGTCACCCCATGCTCGGCGACGAGGGCTTCGAGAAGGCGGTCGCCGAGGTTGACGAGCTCGAGGCGGCGCTCGGGATTGCCGACCTCGCGCGCTTCACGCCGGCATAGGCGAAGGTGCGACGGGAGCGCTCGGGCCTCGCGACCGCCGCGCGGCGATGTGGCCGGCGGCGTGATCGTCGGCCATAGTGTCCACGTGTTGTATGTCCGCCACGTGCCGGGTCCGCCGCTCTCGGCGCACGTCGCCGAGCTCTGGTACCTTTCGGCTGCTCCGCCTCACGCGGCTGAGCGCATCCTGCCCTCCGGTACCCTCCAGCTGGTCGTCAACCTCGACCAGGACGAGGTTCGCGTCTACGACGGCCCCACCATTCGCCGCTACTCCGGTGCCGTCGTCTCGGGCGCGTACCAGTCCGCCTTCGGCGTCGACACACGCGAGCACGCGTCGATGGTCGGGGTCCAGTTCCGCCCCGGCGGCGCGTGGCCGTTCCTCGGCGCGCCGCTCGGCGCGCTGACCGACACGCACGCCGACCTCGCGGACCTCTGGGGGCTGCGAGCGGCGGAGCTCCGTGAACGCCTGTGCTCGACGCCGGAGCCGCGCGCTCGCTTCGCGCTGCTCGAGCGCGCGCTGCTCGACCGCCTTTCGGTCGCGCGCCCCGGTCATCCCCTGGTTCCGCACGCGATCGCGGCGCTCGATGGAGGCGAAAGGCGCGTCGCCGACGTGGCGGCCACGCTCGGCATCAGCCACCGCCGGCTCGTCGACGTGTTCACCGCCGAGACCGGCCTCGCCCCGAAGGCCTTCGCCCGGATCACACGCTTTCGACGGGCGCTCTTGCAGGCCGAGAGGGAGCGCGAGCCGGACTGGGCCCGGCTCGCTGCCGTGTCAGGGTTCTGCGACCAGTCGCACCTGATCCGCGAGTTCGTGGCGCTCTCCGGCAATTCGCCGACCGCGCTCGTCGCCCACTCCTCCCGCGAACGCGTCAAGCTGCACCACATCGCCATCGCGGCGCCAGCCGCGCCGGACGGGGCGCGCCGAACGGACCGGCAACACGCGCGATCTCGAAGTGTCTCGACCCGATGACCGCGAAGGATCAGCGCGGTGCCGGGACGCACCGCAGCGCGATCGGTGGCGAGCCCCGCCGCTTCCAATTCGTCCAAGACCGGGTTGCCCGCCGTGGGTAGACGTGGGTCATGACGCAATGCTCGGTCCAAGTTGACACAGAGGTCGGCGATCCTGGCAAGAAGTGCAACGTAGTTCCGCAGGCGGACGCGCGGCTGCGCGAGGCCATCAGGGTGATCGGGGGAAGGAAGAGCTTCATGACACGCACCCGATCGCTGATCCGAGTCGCCGCCGCTGCCGCCGCCCTGCTCGCGGGGGTCGGGGTTGCCGCACCGGCGGCCGCGCAAGGTGTTATAGGCACCGGCTCCGGGCGAGCCGGGGCCACCGTGGCCGCGGTGGTGGGGCTGCTCGGCGTGGTCATCGGTGGGCTGGCTCTGGCCCGCTCCGTCGGTCGTACCGGCGCCGGTAGCGGGCGAGACAGGGCCATCGTGGCCCTGGTGCTGGGGCTGATCGGCATGGTCCTCGCTGGGCTGCACCTGGCCACCTCCACCGGTGGTATCGGCACCGGCAATGGGCGAGGCGGGGCCATCGTGGCCCTGGTGCTGGGGCTGATCGGCATGGTCCTCGGTCGACTGGCTCTGGCCCGCTCCCACCGCAGCGGCTGACCGGCTGACCCGGCCATGGTGCCGGGTCAGCGCCCGTGTTGCGGTTCCTGCCCCTCCAGGGCGTGTTCCGGCGGCTTAACGCCAGTTCGGAAGCTGGTCCGGTGAGCTTCGCAGCCCGAACGGGCTGCGAGCGAAGGCGTACATCAGGAGCAGAGCGCGCTTCTCGAGCTCGACGAAGCGAGAATGGCGCACGAGCCGAGGGAAGGCGTCGGCCAAGTGTTCGAAGACGTAGTCCTGATAGCTACCCCGCCGATGGCTCGTGAAGCTCGATCGGGTTGCCGTCGGGATCTTCGAGTTGAATCTGCGCGCCCCCCACGCCGCGTTCGATGTCGTTCCGGAAGGGTGTGCCGGCCGCGCGGAGTCGTTCGATGATCGCGGCGAGGTCGTCGACGTAGAGGACGATGCGGTTCCAGCCGCCCGCGACCTGAGCGCTGCCGTCGGGCATCGGGCGCGCGCCGGAGCTGCCGGGGCCGCTCAGGAGCAAGCGCAAGTCACCGCGGGAGACCGTCGCGAACGCCGTGCCGGACTGCAGGTCGAGCGTGAAGCCCAGTTGCTCGGTGTAGAAGCGAACGGCGCGATCGATGTCCGTGTTCTGGTAGCGGACGACGGCCGAGTTGGCATCGGGGCCTTCCGCGGCCGAGGTCGATTCCTCCGGCGACTGGTGAAGCTCGACCGGGTTGCCGTCGGGATCCTCGAGCTGAATCTGCGCGCCCCCCACGCCGCTTTCGATGTCGTTTCGGAAGGGGGTCCCGGCCGCGCGGAGCCGTTCGATGATCGCGGCGAGGTCGTCGACGTAGAGGACGATGCGGTTCCAGCCGCCCGCGACCTGAGCGCGGCCATCGGGCATCGGGCGCGCGCCGGAGCTGCCGGGGCCGCTCAGGAGCAAGCGCAAGTCACCGCGGGAGACCGTCGCGAACGCCGTGCCGGCCTGCAGGTCGAGCGTGAAGCCGAGTCGCTCGGTGTAGAAGCGAACGGCGCGATCGACGTCCGTGACCTGGTAGCGGACGACGGCCGCGGTGGCATTGGGGCCTTCCATGGCCGAGGTCGATCCGGTGGTACGGGACATGCAACCTCCGAGAGAGAGAATGACAAGGATGAGGATGATCTTGACGATGATCTTCATGCGCCGATCCTGTTGCCCGCGCGCGCCGCCGTATTGGACAAATTGGAAGCCGCGGCGGTCCAGGCCTCGTGGGTATGCGCCGCACCGAACGACGCTTCGCCATCCTCCACGTGCTGTGTGCCAGCGTTTGACCATGCGGGGAGCAGCAAGGCGGTGGAAGGGGCCTGCGCCGTGGTGTCCGCGGTCGCAAACCGGGACGTTCAGATTGCGATTGCTCGGCGCGCCCGGGTGCGCTCTCCTTCGATGCAGGAAGCGGGAGACTCTCCCGCGAGCGCGCCGCGATGAAGCCCTTGTACGAAGCTCGTGCACCAGAGATCGTGACGGAGCCCGAGCAGGTGGATCAGCTGCCGGCGCTGATCGAGCGGATCGCGGAGCAGACGCGGCGCGACGTCGAGGACCGGCGGGTGGAGCTGCCGTCGGGGCGCGTCGTCGAGGTGCGATCCGCGGCAGGGGACGAGGAGCGGGTGACGATCCGGAGCGCGTCCGGGGAGATCGAGCTCGACGTGCGCCTCACCGAGCGCGGGCCGGTGCTGCGGATCCGGGCGGCGGAGCTCGAGCTCGAGTCGCCGGGCGCGGTGCGCGTCGACTGCGATCGTTTCCACGTGCGCGCCGAGCACGGGATCGTGCACGAGACCGGCGGCGACCTCGCGCAGACGGTCGCCGGCGACGTGACGACGCGGGCGCGCGGCGAGCTGCGCGCCGAGGCCCGTCAGGTGAACCTCGAGGCCACGCGCGGCGACGTGCAGATCGCGGCGAACGATGACGTGCAGCTGCTCGGCGAGCGGATCAAGCTGAACTGCTGAGCGCCGCACGCGGCGTGGGGCGCGGTGGGTGGCGCCCGCGCTCACCGACGGCGTACCGCGGGCGGCGTCTGCGCTCACCGACAGCGTGCCGCGGGCGGCGAGGGCGGGGTCGACCGCGCGTCAGAGGGCCGAGAGGGCGCGCTCGACCTGCTCCGCCAGCGCGGACTGCGCGGCGACGCGCCGCTGCCACACGCGCTTCAGGCGCAGGCCGAGCGGCGCGTCGAGCCCCTGCTCCGCGATCTCGAGCGAGAGCTTGCCCCGCCGCTCGGCCCTGACGAGGCGGGCGTACTGCTCGGCCCCGAACCGGTCCGGGTGGCGCCGCTCCCAGGTGCTCGCGTACGCGTCGTCGAAGCGCTCGCGCAGCGCGCGGTCCCCGTGCTTCAGCGCGCGCTCGAGCTCGTCACGCCAGCGCCGCTCGGCCTTCCGCCAGGTGGCCTCGTCGAGGTCGTGCGCGGAGAGCACCTCGCCGCGCAGCGCGCCCCGCTCGGCGAGCTCCGCGCAGACGGTGGCGTACCGCTCGATCGTGACCGGCTCTTCCGGGCGCGCTGCGCTCGGCGCCGGCGGCGCCTTCAGCGGGGCCGGCGGTTGCGGCGCCGGGGCGGGGGCCGGGGCGCGCGGCGCGGGGCTCGCGGGGGCGGGCGGCTGCGATGGAGCTCCGTCGACGTCGAGCGCCGCGAGCACCGCTCCCGCCGCCGGGCCGGGCGTCGTGGCCGCGGGTGGGGTGGCGGGCAAGGTGCCCGACCCCGGCGCGCTGCCGGGCCCGTCGAGCGCCAGCGTGCCGCCCGCGGACGCCTCCCGCCGCCGCGGCTCGCTGGAGCGCGACGGCGCGGCCGGCGCGGCCGCCGCGGCCGCCGCGGGGCGCTGCACCGGCGGGCGCCGCGGCGGGACGGCTGGCGCGCTCCCGATGCCCACGCCGGCGACGGCCACCAGGCGCTCCCGCTGCGCCGGGTCGCGCAGCTCGACGTGGGCGCGCCAGGTGATCGTGCAGAGCCGCCGATCCGCGTCGACGTGGAGGCCGTCGGCGTGGAACGCGAGCCGCGCCGGGGCGTCGGGATCGGCGTCGTCGAGGCCGTACACCGCGCCGGCGACGCGCGCGTCCGGCAGCGCGCTCTCGATGCGCGGGCGATCCGGGTGGAAGCCCTCGAGCACGACGACCGTGTCCGGCTGCAGCGCGGAGACCCACTGGTCGCGCGGGGCGCACTGGAAGTACGACCAGTCGAAGGCGCCCGGCACCTCCATCACCTCGGCGTCGAGCCTGGCGCGGGCGCCGGCCGGGAGGCGGCGGCTGCGCGCCGGCCACGCCGCCGCGAGCGGACCGAAGCCGGCGGGCCTCTGCGGATCGACGGGGTCGAGCACGTTCGGCAGCTCGCCGTCGCGCTCGCTGCACCCCAGGGGGTTCTCGGGCACGCCGACGCCGCCGGCGGCGCGCTCGTACACGATCGGCATCCGCACGAACGGCTCCGGCGCCGCCCCGGCCTCCTTGCGGCGGCCGACGACGCGCACCGTCTTGTCGAGGCCCTGCCCCTCGCGCTGGACGAGCGCGAACCGCGCGCTCATCTCGGCGACGGGGCGGCCGCCCGGCGCGGCGGCGTGCCCGAGGGCGGTCACGTCCACGTACTGGCGGTACGGCACCCGATCGCTCGCCGCGGTCACGTGGGTCATCGGGCCGCGGCGGTCGTGAACATCCTTCGTGTGGAACGGCGCCGCCACCTCCGCCGGCCGCATCGGCGACGCGTCGAGCGAGAAGCTGGCCTTCACGACGACAGTGAGCCGGAGCTTGCCCTCGTGGCGCCAGGGGACCGTGTCCACGGTCGCCTGCGCCGCCGCCGCCGACGCCGACGGCGTGAGCGACGCGCACGCGACGCCGCCCGCGGTGCCTGGCAAGAACGGCAAGGCGCGCGCCGCGAACTGCGCGGCCTGCGCGTCGTCGACCGGGAGTGTCCCCTTCGGCTCGCTCATGTCCCCGTCATGCACGGTCGCAACCGCGCCTCCCGAGGTCAAGGGCTCTTCCAGCGTTCGCGGGCCGCAACGACCATCGGAGTCGTCGCCGGTGTGTGGCGGTGCGCGGATGGCTTCATCACCTGGCCGCCGAGCTCGGCCAGAGGTGCGCGCCTGCGGCGGGAGATCCCAACAAAATATCGAGTCGCCGCCCGCGCGCGCCACGTACCATGACCGCATGACGAAGAGGCTCACCGACCCCTTTCACGTGCTGCCGGAAGCGCAGCGCCACGAGCTCATGCGCGACACGGTGATGGCGATCTTCGGCCCCGCGGTGGGTCAGGGCTTCTGGGATCAGATGGAGCCGCTGCTGACCGACACACGGCGCCAGCCAGGCGACGCGGAGGAGCCGGAGAAGAACTTCTGGCGGGGCCGGTGGCGCATCTACGAGGCAGAGTGAGCGCGGAGCAACGGCCGTGAGCGACGACCCGACGCCGCCCGCCGCGCGCGCGCCTGCGCACAGACCGCGCAGGCCGCGCCGCAAGACCGAGCTGCTCCTGCAGGGCGAGCCCGACGGGCGGCGGTGGATCGCCTGGATCTCGAAGCGCACCTACCGGATCCACAACGGGCGCTGCGAGCTCGACGCCCCCGGGCAGCAGGAGGTCCTGCACGACGACGAGATCCCGTACAGCGAAGATCGCAAGCCGCCGCGGGTGTCTCCGCCGATCGCCGTCGACGAGATGCTCCCTTTCCGGCGCGCGACCGACGTCGTCATCCAGGCCTTCGCCCACGCCTACAAGCCCGACACCCGCACGCTCACCGCGAGCGTCCGGTTCGGCAAGCACCACCGCGAGATCGTCGTCCACGGCGACCGCGTGGGGGAGATCGACCGCGCGGGCCGGCCGCGCTTCTCCGAGCCTGCGCCGATCGAGGTGGTCCCGATCCGCTACGACTACGCCTACGGCGGCGTCGATCTGACGGCGCTCGGCCGGAACGGCGACCTCCTCGGCCAGCTCGTCCAGGAGGCCCGCCGAGGCATCGACCGGCTCGCCGACACGGTGTACCATTACCCGAGAAATCCTTGTGGTTACGGGTACTTGATGGAGCTCGACGCCGAGAGCTTCGCGGGGCGGCCGATCCCCAACCTCGAGTTCCCGTTCGACCCGCTGACGCCCCAGCGCCTCGCCGTGGGCAAGCCGTACCGGTGGATCCATGCGCCGCTGCCGGCAGGCTGGGATTACCAGTCCATGGCCTGGTTTCCCCGGCTCGCTTACCTCGGGCTCGCCCCGACCTGCCAGAGCGACGGCAAGCTCCCCGCCGAGGTCGAGCGCGGCTGGGCCGCCCGGGATGTCCTCTCGATTCCGCCGCTCTATCAGGACCCCGGCGGCCCGCTCCGGCCGGAGTACGCGCAGGTCGCGTCGCCCGGGATGAGCGTCTCCGACCTCGCGCCGGACGAGTACTTCGAGCTGCATCACGTGCACCCGAACCGGCAAGTCTACTCCTTCCACCTGCCCGGCGAGGTGCCCCGGGTGATGCTGGAGCTCGCGCCCGGCCGGGCGCTCACCGAGGCGGAGTCCCACCTCTGCTCGGTGGTCGTGCGGCCGGTCCCGGGCGAGGTCGTGGTGGTCTGGAGCGCCAGGGCCCCCGTGGCCCTGGATCTCACCGAGGAGCAGATGATGAACCTGCGGCGCGAGGTGCGCTGGACCTCGGCCGCGCGATCGACGCGATGATCGACCCGATGAAGGAGCGCGGACAATGTCGTACGGCTGCCTGACCGTCACGCGGTGGAACGTGTTCCTCGGCCTCTCGTGGCACGAGGCCCTGTTCTGGTGGCCGATGCCGCCGCCCGGGGCCTACGTGCCCCAGAAGTACTGGCCTCATCTCCAGACGGGGCTCGTCAGCGGCACGCACCTCTTCTCGTTCTGGTCGGAGCAGGACAAGCACGAGATACAGCTCGACGGCGTGCACTGGATGGGGCGGGGGAGCGACGCGAGCCTCGTCGTCCCGCACGTGGACGTGGTCCAGGGGTGGAATCCGCTCCTGCCCTGGACCATCCTCTTCGGGAGCTCCATCTCGGTCTGGGGGACGAGCGGGGTCGCGATCGGATGCGATAACCCGATCTTCGGCGAGACGACCTGCGATCTCGCGTGCTCGCCGTTCAAGACCGTGCCGTTCTCGCTCCACCTCGCGTGCAACAGCCCGATCAGCCTGCCGCTCGATTTCACCATCGTCTGGGGCACCGCCAAGGCCGGCTTCACCTGGACCGATTTCATCGCGTGCCTCGTCGACATCGCGATCGAGATCGCGATGGACATCCTGATGAAGTTCGGCGGCCAGATCGCGGGCAAGCTGTGGAAGGGCGCGAAGGCCGCGGGGAAGGGGCTGGTGAAGGGCGCGAAGATGGCCGCCGCCAAGAGCGCGGATCTCGCCCAGCCGTTCTTCGAGCGGGCCGGCAAGGCGCTCGCGCGGGAGAGCGCCGAGGGGACGCTCGCCAAGATCCTCAAGGAGTCCGCCGAGGAGGCGGCCGACGACGTCGCGTCGAAGGTGGGCAAGCAGGCGGCGGAGAGCTTCTCGGACTCGCTCAGCCGGCTGCGATCGCAGAGCGACGAGCTGCTCGAGGAGCTCGCGGAGGCCGCGGACGGCAGCGTGTGGAAGTCGTTCAAGCAGGGCGCCGCGGAGCTTGGCGAGAGCGCCGCCGATCGCATGAAGAAGCTCGGGAAGAGCCTTGGCGCCGCGGCCAAGTCGGTGAAGGACACGATCATCGCCGTGAAGACGTGGAAGAAGGTGACCGAGCAGAACCTCCTGCAGTCGCGGAAGGTGAGCAGCATCCTCAAGTACACGGCCCTGGCGAACGGGTTCAAATACTCGAAGAAGGTCGGCGGGAAACTCTACAGCTCCATCGACGCGCAGTACCACGACCCCGGGGATCTCGACGCTGGGTCGGACGGGTACAGCTTCGGGCCGTTCGCGCTCGGGAGCAGGAGCGGCGTCTACGACGACCTCGGGGACCCCGTGGGGGACACGGATGATGACGACGACGATGATGACAAGACCACCAAGGCCGTGGTTGGCGATCGGTTCGCCTGGAGGGGCGACGCGAGCGCGACGGCGCGCGTGAGCGAGCGCTTCTCGTGGTCCGATCAGAGCGAGGAGAGCGGCGCGAGGGCGGGGGTGGACGACCGCTTTGCCTGGATGGTGAGCGACGCCGCCGCGTCCGGCGCGTAGCTCCACCCACCAGGAGTCAGGCCAGGGATCCGGAGAGAGATTTTAACGCAAAGGCGCAAAGTCGCAACACCTACGCCAATGGCGTCGCGACCTACGGTTAGAGCGGCAAACCGCTAGAAAAGCGTCCAATCCTCCGCCGCACCAGTGCGGAGACCACGCCTTCGGCCGAGCGCGGCCCGTTCCATCACGCCTCCACCCCATACTTGGCCAGCCACTGTTTCAGGCGCTGGTAGCTCCTGAAGCCGATGAGCGCCGCCGCGCGCGTCTTGTTCTGGTTCGCTTCCTTCATGGCCCGCTCCAGGTAGTGCCGGACGACGTGGGCGATGGTCTCCTCGAGGCTGAAGCCCTCGCCGAGCGGCTGGCCCAGCACCGCATCCCGCGGCGTGTCTTCGCGGACGAACAGCGCCTCGCGGACCTCGACGACATCGATCACCGGCCCGCGCGCCCAGACGAAGGCGCGCCAGAGGGTCCCCTCGAGCTCCCGGACGTTCCCCGGCCAGGGGTGACGGAGCAGGTGGTTCCTCGCGGCGGGAGAGAGCTTCTTCTGGGTGCCTCCGGGGCCCGCTTCGTTGTTGAGGCGTTCGAGGAACTGGTCGATCAGCAGGCCCACGTCGCCCTCGCGTTCGCGGAGGGGCGGCGTGTGCAGGACCAGGATCGCCAGCCGGTAGAAGAGATCCTCGTGGAATCGACCCTGGCCGACCTCACGCATCAGATCCCGGTTGGTCGCGGCGATGACGCGCACGTCGACGGGGACCTCCTGCCTGCCGCCGACGGGGCGGATCTTCTTCTCCTGGAGGGCGCGGAGCAGCTTCACCTGCGTATCGAGCGGCAGCTCGCCGACTTCGTCGAGGAAGAGCGTCCCGCCGGTCGCGCGCCCGAGGTGCCCCTGGTGGTCGGCGACGGCGCCCGGGAAGGCGCCCCGGGTGTGCCCGAAGAACTCGGAGTCCACGAACTCCCTGGGCAGGGCGCCGCAGTTGACGGCCACGAACGGGCCCTCGGCGCGCGGGCTCGCCTGGTGGATGGCGCGGGCGAGGAGCTCCTTTCCAGTCCCGGACTCGCCCTGGATGAGGACGGGCGCCATGGTGCCGGCGGCCCGCTGCGCGCGGTCGAGCAGCCGCTTCATCACCTCGCTCCGGTGGACGATGTCCGAGAACGCCGGCTCGTCGGGCCGGAAGCCGTCCGAGAGGCGGGCGAGCTCTTCCTCGAAGGGGATCAGCTCCGCGGCGAGCTCGAAGGGCACGTCGGCGGTCTGGACGCCGGTCTGGGGCGATGACTCGATGAGCTCCGCCTCGAAGCGCGTCTTCGCGACGAGGATCCAGATGGCCGCCATCGCGGGCGTGCCCGGGCTCAGGTGGAAGGTCCGCTTGGCCCTCTTCCCGTACTGCTCGATCGACCAGGCCACAGCCTCCATGACGGCGCGGTAGATGTCCGCGTGGCGCGCCGGGGTGGAGAGCGCCTCCTGCCGGAGGACGATGCTCGCCTTCGTCTTGGTCCTGAGCCATCGCGTGAACGGCGCGACCTCCTCTCCTGGATGGTTGTTCAGCAGGACGAGGTGGTCGAACGCGCGCTCGGCGACGGCGTGCGCGATGGGGCCTTCGCCGACCGTGGCGTCGCCCGACGCCGCCTTGATATCGGCCTTCCCGATCCATGCGAGGAGAACACGGGCCATCGTGCTCGCCAGCGTAACAAACCTTCTGGCAGCGGAGCAACGCGCCTTCTGCTCGCTGCTGTGGTTCCGACGGGAGGCCCGGCCGCTCGAGCCCGCGGCGCCGCGGCGCTGCTCCGGCCAGGCCTGGAGCGCGACGGTCCCGCGCAGCGCGCCGGGACCGGCTAGCCCTGGCTCGATCGGGACGCGCGATCCGCCGGGTACGGACGTACGTTCAGGCCGGTCCAGCGCATGAGGTAACCGAGGACGGCGCCGAACACCAGGTGACCGATCAGGCTCAGAACGAACGTCTTCGGCGTGAGCCGGAAGAGCAGCTCCTCGCCACGGGGCGCGGCGAGCACCGTGATGATGAGGCAAGTCCAGACGAAGACGCCGTACTTCACGGCAGCCTGGACGACCTCACGCCCTCTGGCGAAGACGGGGTAGACCATGAAGAACGCGACACCCATGCCACCCCCGTTTCCAAGCCAGCGCCACGCATAACCGAGCGGCGCGTGGCCCTCGTGTCGATGGAGCAGCTGCGCGCCGATGTTCGGGATGAAGTCGTTCCATTGTCCGGTGAGGATCGAGAGCGCCCTCGTGACGTCGTACATCCACACCGCGACGAGCGCCATCAGGTACCCGCGGGCGGCGAGCCGCCCGTAGCGCGGGAAGCGGACGCCAAGCGCGATCGCAGCGAACGCTGCGGGGAGCGCCACGCCAGGACCCGAGAGGTGCAGCGGGACGATCTCGAACATCGCCAGCGCCAGGCAGACGATGGGCATGAACCCGAGCACCCCGAAGCTCAGAGGGACCCAGATGTCCCGGCGAAGCTTGACCCGATCCAGGAGCGCCGCGAGGAGCAGCGACACGTCATCTTGCTCCGCGATCGGGACGCCCGCGCCCGCGTGCACCGCCACGCCGCGCGCGTTCGAGTCCGGGTCGGTCGTGATGAGCAGCATGATGCTACGAATCCACGTGAGCCGGGTTTGCCGCTGGATGTGCGGGTTGTCGCGAAGTCCTGTCAAGGGCCGATGAGGCTCGTTTCCCTTCTCTCCGTCGATATGTGATATAGAGTCTTCCATGAGGCTACTCCAGTGTTGGCGATGGACGTCGCGGGCGCGCGAGCGCTCCGCGTCGCGGCGCCGAGAGCGCTGCGGCAAACCGACCCACCACGAGACGCGCAGCGGTTCGATGCCGCTTGTGCGATGCGTGGCGCCGCTGCTCGAAGGCGCTGCGAGCGCACGCCGAGATCTTTGCCGCTCGACCCTGACGAACCCCGCGTCGGGAACCCCATCGCGATGGCTGGCTGCCTGCCTTTCTAGATTTCATCTTATCCGCGTTCTGCGGCCACCGCACGACGCTCGGCCGCGAGCACCTCGAGCGAGGAGAACGTCGGGAGACGCATGCTGCGGCTCGCGACTCCGAGACTCCATCCGATGATCTCCACGAGCGCTCGCTCCCTGGCCGAGTCCCGGCAGACGGCGCGCCCGGTGAGGCGCGAGGCGCAGCAATTTCACCGCGTCCGCAGGCCTTGCGCCCGCGCCCCGGCGACGTGGCGGCGCAGCGGCTCCGGGGCGCGGGTGCACGCTGGTCGGCCTCTTGCATGCTCCGTCGAGCGGGCACGGGGGAGCGGAGCTCGCAATGGGGGCGGGCGTACTCATGCGTGCCGAGAGCGCAAGGAGCCTGTTCGATGAAGCCCAAGAAGAACTGCAGGGTCGAGGATTACATGAGCACCGCGGTCATCACGCTGAAGGAGGCCGACACGATCAGCGCCGCAAACCTCGAGATGAAGCTCGCGGAGATCCGGCATATTCCCGTGGTCGACGCGAAGGGGCACGTCGTCGGGATCGTCTCCGATCGCGATTTGCTCCGCCACGTGAGCCGCCTCGACGGCAAGCCCATCCCGATCGAGTCGATCATGACCCGGCGTGTCCGCACCGTGCGAGCGACGACCCCGGCCGCCGATGCAGCCCAGATCCTCCTCGATCACAAGATCGGCTGTCTGCCCGTGGTCGGCGACGAGGAGCAGCTCGTCGGGATCATCACCGAGACGGATTTCCTGAGCATCGCCCAGCAGGCGCTGCGAGGCATCGACGTGACCCACGGCGCGGGAGATCGCTAGCCTGGATTTTCACAGCAGAAGATCGGTTAACATAAAGGCCACTGACGGCGGTCAAGCGAACGCGACCTCGAGCGAAGCTCCTCCCCACCAGGGGACAGCGACGGGCGTCGCGAGCAAGCCGGATTCAAGCAGCATCGGGTTGTGAGCCCGACGAGGGAGGCGCACGTGAACGCGCTGCGGGCTGACCTCGACCCTCGCCGTCGTGTCGAGGAAGCGGCGGAAGATCTGCCGCGCCTTGGCGTGCTCGAAGCCGTGCAGGTGCTTGCCGAGCAGCCGGTAGAGACCGGTGGCGATGACGGTCAAGGTCACGTCGAAGTCGACCTTCATGGCCACCGCAGACGACAGCGCATCGACGTGGAAGAAGTGGACCTGGTCCTCGAGGTTGTTCTCGATCAGCATGCGCCGAGCGTAGCGCTCGAGGATCGTGCGCGGCGTCGAGCGGGTGTCGTTGGTCAGCAGGACCGTGGGCTCGTCGTGACCAAGATCGCGCGCGCAGATCTGGCGGATCGGCGCGGGATAGTCCCTGCCCATCCGGATCGTCTCGTCGAGGACCTTGGGGTTGCGAAACTTGCGGTGCGGTACATCAAGCTCCACCCGGCGCCAGGCTGCAGCCGGAGCGTTCAGCACGTGGCGCTTGAGGACATCCGTGCGGCGGCGCAGCGTGACGAAGGTGATCCCCTGGGCATCGAGGCGGCTCAGGTTCTTGTAGGTGGTGAGCTTCGAATCGAACACGAGGTGCGGGGGCATTTGGCCGTGCGCCTTCTTCCAGAAGTCGACGAACCGCAGGACCTCATCGCTCTCCTCTCCCTTGCGCAGGTCGGCGTTGGCGTAGCAGAGCACGTCGGTGTCGGCGTCCTGGGCGATGAAGGTGAGCACGGCCTTGTCGCGGCGACTGCGCTTGGAAAGGTAGTGGCGCTCGACGAACTCGTCCTGCCCGAAGAAGGGAACGGCGTGAAAGTCGAGGTTGAACGACGCGCCCGCGAGCGCGAGATGCGCGCGCAGGTGTTCGAGCCAGCCGCGCAGCAGTCGCACCGAACTGGAGCGGCCCAGGCGATCGGAGTACTGCGCGAGGAAGGTCGTCTTCGGGATGACGTTGAGCCCCGCGAACAGCGACAGGCCTTGGTCGAAGACCAGATCCATCACGTGGCTCTTGCGCTCGATGGACGTCAGCTTCAACGCGAGCGCTGCAAGCAGCGCGTGGGCTGCCGGGATCGCCTTCGAGCCAGGCAGGGCTGCTTCGTCGGCGAGCCGATCAAGGCCCACCTTGACGAGCAGCGGGAGGAGCACGAACAAACCGCCGACATGGGTCTCGAACGTCGCAGGGACGAGCTGAAAATCGCGGACATCGGCGCGGCTGGCGCGCTCGGGGCGCGTCCTGGCGGGGCGCTCGTCGTCCTTGCGACGCGGCAGCCTGGAGAAGCCCTCCTCGCGCAACACCTCGGTGATGGCCGTGGGGCTGAGCTCGATGTGCTGGCCCCGGAGCTCCTCGGCGATGTCGTAGATCGACAGGTTGCGCTTGCGCATCGCGATGATCAGGCGCCGGGCGCGGGACTTCTTCGGTTGCTCGTGCGGGCCGCGCATCGGCTCGGCGAAGAAGGCACGGTCAGGATCGTGCCGGAACTGATGGCAGAGCACGCGGAACGAGCCGGAAGTGTAGCCGAAGGCCTTCGCGACCTCGGCGCTCGAGCGACGCTCCACAAAGTAGGCGCGCAGCGCCTCGTACTGGCGGTGCCGCGCCTGGGTGGGCGCCAGGAAGAAGCGGGCGGGGTCAGTTAGGGCAGTTGGTGCGCTCATCGTAAAAAACGTGACCCACACATAAGGCATCACGTCAAGGTGAGAAGAGCGGTGCAGAGAAGCGATGAAGCCGATTTCTGCTGGATTTCAAGGTCGATCGGCGCTGCCGGCGCATCAGCTGCGTCCGCTGAGGGGGAGAGGCTGACGGACGAGAAATTCGCCCATAGCGCACCCTTTTCCCTCACGGCATCCTTGATGCCACCGCTTGTCTGTCTCACGCCGTTCGGCGTAAAACCGTGTCCCTCGATTACCGAACCGGAGGGCCGGCCTCATGCTGCGCCGTTAGGCGAACTATCTCGGTGAAAATCCAGGCTAGGCCAGCGACGCTTCAGAAGGCCGGGGAGCAGCTCTTGCCGTCGGTGGTGATCGGCTTGTCCTCGGGCTCGGCCTGCGTGAGGTCGATGGCGTGGAGATCCGTCACGTCGTCGTGGCGCAGGCAGTAGACGAGGGACGTCGCGTCGGGAGCGATCGTCACGCTATCAATGTAGGTGCCGGGCTCGGCGAGCACGAGGGGGGACATCATGGCTGTGGCCATGTCGTAGACCAGGAGGGCGCTTGTGGCTACCGTGGTGTCGTCGGCCGGGATATCGATGGTTCCGGCGAAGACAAAGCCGCTTCCGTCGCCGAGCCAGCTCGCTGGCGTAAGGGAGGGCCGCACCTGGCCTGCGCCGTAGCCCTCATCCACGAGCTTCACGGGGCTGGTGCCACCCGCTCTCGGATAGAGAAAGATGCCCTGATCTTCCGAATTCACGCACACGCTGTGAATGAGGAGGACTTCGCCGGTGGCCGGGTTGACCGAAGGTTCTATCACCGTGCAGCTCAACACCGTGGGGAAGGGCTCCGGCAAGCCACCCCCCGCCGCCACGCGCCACGGGAACGAGCCTCCTTGGAGGCTCGTTCCCTCGTACCACCAGTTGCCAAAGTCGTAGATGATGCCGGTGCCGTCGGCCGTGAACATCGGTGCGTCCACCGAGATTTGGAAGTTCGTAAGGCCCTCGCCGTCGTTGGGAAACACCGGCGTGAGGCGGCGGAAATCGGTCCCGTCGGTGGCGAGGCTCCAGAGGCGGCGGGTCGCGAGGCGGGTGTCGTTGTCTTCCTTGGTGGGGCCGTAGAGCGAAGCGAGGACGATGCGGGTGCGGTCGGGCGAGAGGGTGTGGCCCCAGATCTCCCAACCTTCACTGCCGTCGCCGCGCAGATCGGTGACCACGCGCTCGGCGCCGGTCGCGAAGTCTCGCGCGATGAGGTGATCGTGATCGGCCGTCTCCGCGCGCACGTAGAGGAACGTGCCGGCGGGGAGGGCACCCGCGCCGGTGGACGAGCCACCGCTGCCGGAAGCGCCCGTGCCGCCCGATGTGCCGGTGCTGCCGGAGGAGCCGCTGGGACCAGCGCCCCCGGCGCCGGAGGTGCCCGCGCCGCCGGAGGTGCCCGCGCCGCCGGACGTGCCCGATGTGCCGGTGGGCGACGCGGTCTCGATCGTGCACGCCGACGTCGAGCCCGCGGCGATCGCAACAAGACTGAGAACTAGCCAGCTGTTCTTCGTTGGAATCATGCGACCAGCCTAACAAACTGTACTCACGCGCATTCGCCTTTCGATCCGGCTGGATCTCAGGCTCGACCAGGTGCGCTCGACGCCTCCCCGGCGTGCGCCCTCAGTCCTCGATGCGCAGCACGCGCCGAGCTGGATGCGGCAGTTCCGCACGTCCGGATCTGTGGAGGGGCCGGGGGGTAGTCGACCCCGGCCTACCCGACTAGGGGATTTCGGGGTCGGTGTGCCTTCGCCACTCGTCCCGCGCGCTTGAGTAGGCGGTCCGGGCGGCGAGCTCGCGCTCCACGCCGGTGATGGCGGGCATCTTGCGATGGCACAGCTCCCCGGGAAGGGTGATCTCCACCTGCGTTCGTGCTTCACGCAGCGTGCCGGGCCATCCGCCGGCGGCGGGGCGGCCCTCTCGATGGAGGTCTTGACGCCAACGCCTGGCCCACGCCTGGCCCAGCGCGTTTGCGCTCTGCTCGATGAATCGTTGCCGTACGGCCGCCTGCGCCGAGCCGTCCTGGTCGGCTCCTGGCTCGGACGGGGCGCGCTCGGCGCCCTGGCTCGGCGCTGCGCGCTTCACTCGGTGACCGCAGGCTGAGGCCCCGGGACGATCCCTGCGATGTCCGGATCCTCTCCCGGCGTCCCGCTGATGGCGGAGCCCTTTCCCGTGCGGCGCGCGAGACGGTTCGCGTCTTTCTCGCGCTGCTTCTCTTGCCTCTCGCGTTCCTTCTGCCGCTTCAATGCTCCCTGTCTCTGCATGCCGAACCGGCCTTTCGGCGCCTCCGGGCGCGTTCTTCAGCACCTCATGGGTGCGTCCTGAAAGCGCAGGCGTGGCGGCGCACGAGCGCCGCCACGCCGCGCCCGTGATCAGTACCGGTCGCGACCGCCGCCGCCGCCGCCGCCGCCGAAGCCGCGCGCCGGACGCTCCTGCGCTTCGTTGACCTTCAGCGCGCGGCCATCGAGCATGGCGCCGTTCAGCTGCGAGATGGCGCTGTTCGCGGCCTGGGCCGAGCCCATGGTCACGAACGCGAAGCCGCGCGGCTGCCCCGTCTCGCGGTCGGTCGGCATCGCGATCTCACGGACCTCGCCGGCCGCGGCGAACGCAGCCTCGAGGGTCTCGCGGGTGGTGTTGAACGAAAGATTTCCTACGTAGAGACGATTTCCCATGCCATCCTGCTCTTTTACGGCCTTCTGGTGCGCTCTGCGGCGCATTCGGCCTGCCATCCGACGAAGCCGTGACGGATCGAACGGAGACGTGCGGCGCGGAACTCCCGCGCGAGCACACGGTGCGTCGTCCAGTCGTCCGAGCGAGCTGCAATCTCCCCCACGAGAGAGGGAAGAGGGAAAGCGTCGTTATAGAGGGCCAGGGACGATCGTGAGGAGGGCATCCTAGCCCGGTGCATCGTCGTCCGCAAGCGCGCCGTTCCGTCTTCGAGTCGGGTCCTGAAGCGGGCCCGAACGCACATGCCAGGCTGCGCCGTGACACCGTCCACCTCTGGCGCCTCGAGACGAGCCTCGACCGCCGGCCTCACCGGTCGTGCGCGATCCGGTAACTCCCCGGGATCACCGCCGGCGGTGGCCCGTCGTACAGCGTCGCCGTGCGCCGCTCCTCCTTGCGGACGTGGTACTCGAACACGCAGCGCAGGGAGAAGAACACCCGGCCTTCCCCCGCGACGATCCCTATCTGATCGAGGTGCATGGGAAAGACGACCTCTCGCTCCTCGAGCTGCACATGGATGTGCATCCGCAGGTCGGGCATCGCGAACGCGAGCTCCCCGCCGCGCAGGCCGTGCGTGAGCCGGATCCCGTCGCCCGGCCTCGGCTCGCCGCCTGCCTCGATCATCATGCCCGGGTGCCCCATGTTGAAGAACGTGGGGAGGATGTCCCTGTGCCCCACCTTGAATTCAGGCGCCCTGTCGGGCGTGAGCCGGCTCGGGTCCGGCGCGGCGGCGCTCGTCGCCGCCTTCACGCGGAGCGCGCCCTCGCCAGGGTAATACCCCAGGCCGACGGGATCGGGGGAGTCGCCGAACGAGCGGAGCAGCCGGTTCGGGTCCTCGAGGTTGGGCAGCGGCTTCCCGAGCGCGCTCTTCGCGTCGAGGTAGAACCCTCGCCCCGCCGGGTTGGGCGTGAAGGGCATGTCGAGCCCGTAGTCGGTAGGGCAGGTCCCGCCGAAGGCGCGCCCGTAGTCGAGCTCCATCGAGACGAACGACTCCGGCTCGCTCGGGACCAGGGCGCCGCCGGCCCCGGGCACCCAGGAGCGGTCGCCGAAGACGGCGATCCGCCGCCGGAAGCTCCGCCCCACCTCGAGCTCGACGTCGAGGCGCGGCCTCGCAGCGCCGCCGGGCTGGCGCACCTTCCCGCCGAGCAGCACGTCGATCCCGCCCATGTAGAACGGCTTGTCCCCCGGCATCTTGCCGAGCGCCGTCGCGACGGGCTCGCCCGAGATCGGCCACGGCTCGTCGGGCGTGGCGACGAGCGCGCCGCCGGCGACCCGGAAGGTGGGCCGCGCGATCGCGCAGCCCAGCATGTGGTCGTCGCTGCGCGCCGACGCTGTCCTGAGGAGGCGCGCCAGGTGCCTTGTCTCGTTGCGAAGCTTCACGGATCGAGCCCTCTCCGCCGCGGCGCCGCGCTCAGCAGTTCAGGCGCACGGCGCCGCCGTCGAGCTTCTCCGTGGCGCTCCCGTTGGTCACGTAGATCCCGTCCGAGGTGATCTCGATCTTCGCGGACTTGCCCTCGGCGTCGGTCGAATTGCCGATCTCGAGGACGATCTTCTTCTGGGCGCGGATCCGGATCGTCGAGTCGGCGAACAGGGTGAGATCGGGTCCGCCGATCTGGACCTCCTGCTCGGACTCGACGCGCACCTCTCCGGCGCACGTCATCTCCAGCGCGCCGTCGGTGATCGCCCACTCGAGCGAGCCCGCGCTGAGCGTGCAGTGCCCGTCGACGACCTGCTGCATCGTGCCGCCGACCGAGAGGGTGAGGTTGCCCGCCACGCGCCTCGACTCGTCGTCCAGGGACGAGATCGCGTGCGCCCCGGTGACGATGACCGTCCGATCACCGCTCACCTTGACCGACTCGTCCCCGCCGACGCACGCGCTGCGGTCCCCGGCGACGATGTCGCGGCGGTCCCCGACGACGCTCGCCGTGTGATCGCCCGCGACCGAGAGCCAGCTGTCGGCGCCGACCGAGGTGGTCCGATCCGCGGCCACCGTCCTGGTCTCGGCCGCACCCACGGTCACGGTGCGCGCGCCCGCGATCGTCACCGTCTCCGCGCCGCCGACGGTCTTCGTGCGGTCGCCCGTCACCGCGAGCGCGTCGTCGCCGCCGACGTTGCGGCGCGCGTCGTTCAGGGCCTCGACCTTGAGGTCGCGCTGGGCGCGGAGGTAGACCTCTTCCCGGCCTGACTGGTCCTCGAAGCGGAGCTCGTTGTACCCGCCGCCTCCCGGCGTGGTCTGGGTCCGCAAGGCCGACTTGGTCTTCTCGGCAGGCAGCGCGTACGGATAGGGGCTCACGACCGTGTACACCCGCCCGGTCACGATCGGCCGGTCCGGATCGCCGTCGAGGAACTCGACGAGCACAGCGCTCCCGACGCGCGGGATGTGCATCGCCCCGTAGCCGGCCCCCGACGCCATCTGCGCGACGTGGACCCAGCACGCGTTCTCCGAGGCGCTGCCGTTGCGATCCCAGTGCAGCCTGACCCTCACGCGCCCGTCGCTGTCCGTCTCGATCTCGGCCCCCTGCGTCCCGACCACGGTCGCGGCCTGCGGGCCGGCGATGCGCGGCTTTGGCGTCCTGCACGGGGGCCGGAAGGCGACGCCGGCCGGGACGCACTCGAACGTGCAGCGGTACCCCTCCTTGCTGTCGAACCGGGCCGCGTGCTGGAGCCGGGTGACGAGGTACTCCGCGTTGAAGCTCTCCCTCGGGTGATCCTCGAGCCGGAACCGCGCGCCGGGCGCGAGCCGCACGGAGAAGGCCTCGCCCTGCCCCACGGCGGCGGTCGCCTGGAGCGCGTCGAGGCGGACCTCCGCCGCGGGGCTGGCCGGGTACGCGAACACGGCGAGGTCCGTGTGCCGCCCCTTCTCGGCCGCCGTGTCCACGACCGAGGCGGGGTTCTCGAACGGCACGTCGCGCGTCGTGACCTTCCCCGGCCGGACCCGCTGCGCGAAGCGGAACGTATCGATGCCTTCTCCGGCGTGGATCGACCCCGTCACCGGCCGATACCGGAGCTCCTTCGGGGAGATGGGCGAGTGGACCTGCGCCGTGTCGGAGATCATCAGGGTCGCGCCAGCGTCGGTGTGCTCGAAGTAATAGAAGATGCCTTCTTCCTCCATGAGGCGGCCGAGGAACGCCCAGTCCGATTCGCGGTACTGGACGCAGACGTCGCGCGCCTCGTAGCCGCGCTGGAGCACGATCTGGTAACGCCGGACGCCGCCGAGCTTCAGCACGCGCTCGATGACCTCGGCCGTGGTGACGCCCTGGAAGATGCGGCAATCGTACCGCTGGTCGAGGAGCCAGACCTCGGGCACCAGCGTGGCGCGGTAGGCGGCGTGGTGCTCCGAGGTGTGGACCTGCTCGAACCGGCTGACGATCCCGTGCAGGTGGCGGCCGCTGGCGCCGTGATCGAGCGTCAGCACGGCCGACTCGGCGACGAGCGCGTCGAGGTCGAGGTCGGTGTCGGCGCACTCGACGGTGATATCGAAGGCGTAGAGCTCCGACATCGCCTCCGCGCCTGAGAGCTCCTTCACCTCGAGCGAGGTCTTGAGTCCATCGATCGTGAGTCGTGCGCGGACGAGGGGCGGGGCCACGGCCATGAGAACCTCGGAAGAAGTTCGGCCATCAGAGCCGATGTCGCGCCGATGTGCAAACACGTTGCGCGGCCGGCCGCGCCGGGCGAGCTGTGCGGTGCAGGTGCGAGCCCGGGGTTCCGCGCGGTCGCGCCGGCGCTACCGAGGGGGCGGGGTCTTCGAGGCGCAGCAAGTGAACTTGGCGTAGCTCGACTCGTGGGCGGCGCAGCGGCCATCGTACCCGTAGTCGAACGCCGAGAGATCCGCGCCGTCGCTCGCGCACGTGGCGTAGGCCCGTTCCTTGAGGGCGGCCATGTCGATGCACGAGGTGCCGTCGCCCAGAGAACCACCCCAGCAGGCCTCCGGCGGAGGAGGAGGAGGCTCGGCGCCGCAGCACTCGAAGACGGCCTTGCTGGTCTCGTAGCCGGTGCAGCGCGGGTTGTCCTCCTCGTACGTGAAGGAGGTGAACCTGGCGCCCGCGCTCACGCACGTCGCATAGGCCCGATCCTTCATGACCGAGCGGTCGACGCAGGAGAGGCCATCGCCGAGCTCGCCCTTCCAGCATGCGCCGGACGGAGGAGGCGGCGGAGGAGGAGGCTCGCTACCGCAGCACTCGAAGTAACCCCAGGTGGTCTCGTGGGCTGCGCAGCTCGGGTTGTTCCGCTCGTAATCGAAGAAGGTGAGGTCTGCGGCCGAGCGTGAGCACGCCGCATAGGCCTGATCCTTGAGCGCGGAGGGATCGACGCAGGATCTGCGATCGCCCAGCTCGCCCTTCCAGCACGCGCGCGGCGGGGGGGGCGGCGGCGTGGAGCCGCAGCACTCGAAGGTGGCCTTGGTGGCCTCGTTCGGGCCGCAGCGCCCGGGGTCCGGCAGGGCGTCGAGCCAGGTGAGCTGGGCGCCCGCGCTCACGCACATCGCGTAAGCCCGATCCTTGATGGCGCCCAGGTCGATGCAGGAGGACCCGTCGCCCAGCTCGCCCTTCCAGCACGAGTTCGGCGGCGGCGGCGGAGGTGGCGGCTCGCCGCCGCAGCACTCGAAGACCACCTCGCTGCTCTCGTGCTCGGCGCAGCTCGGGTTGAGGGTGTCGCTCACGAAGCTCGCGAGCTCCGCGCCCATCCTCGCGCACCTCGCCTGGGCGTGATCCCGGAGCATGGCCGTGTCGTGGCACGTGAACCCGTCGCCCATGTCCCCGAGCCAGCACGCCGAGGGCGGGGGAGGCAACGTTCCCCCGCCGCCCTCCGACCCCGGGTCCTCGCCGCCGCCCGTCCCAGGATTGGCGTCCCCGCCTTCCCCGCCCGTCGAGCCCGCTGGTGGATCGGGATCCGGCGCCAGGGTGATGGTGCACCCCGAGCCGACGAGGAGACTGGATATCGAGACGCTGAGCAATAGACCTATCGCAAGGGAAGTCCGCATCGTGATCCTCCGTGAAAGCCGGCGTTGCGCCGGACAGCTCCGAGCGCGCGCCGCTCGAGCTCGGGTCAGCGCGCCCTCTCCGTCGTGTCGCTCTCCATCTATCAACCGCGACGAGGCCGGCGGTTTCCTCGGGCGGGCGATTTCGCGATCAGAAGGGGCAGCAGGTGTAGCTCAGGCTCGTGGCCGTGGCGTCGGTGCAGGCGACGTGTTTGTCCCCGAACACGCGACGGAAGAGATAGTGGCCATTGCCCCTGCAGAGCGCCGTGGCCTCGGCATCCAGCTTCTCGTACGGCTGGCATGCCTCACCGAAGTCGATCTCGCTCGTCCAGCACGACGGCGAAGGCAGCGGATCCCCCAGGGGACAGCACTCGTAGTAGACCCTGGTCGTCTCGTGGTCACCGCAGGCCCCGTCGGGCTGCTCCTGATCGAGGGAGCGGAGCTCCGTGTCCCTTTCCCTGCACATCATGTAGACCTCGTCCTTGACATACGTCGTGTCGAAGCACGTGACGCCGTCGCCGAGCACCCCTTTCCAGCACGTGGTCAGCGCCATCCTCCCGCACGTGTACTCGGCGTCGAGGTAGCTCCCGTGATCGCAGGGATCGAGCAGCGTCAAATCCGCGACGATGAGGCCCTGCGCCTCGCACCGTGCCCTGGCCTCACGCCGCAACGCGTCCGCGGTCTGGCAGAGCGCCTCGTCCCGCGGGGCCGCCGGATCTTCGGTCGTGGGTCCTTGGGCGTCCGTGGCACGGGTGCCTTCTCCGCTCTCGCCCTCGTGCGCGGCCGCTTCCGCGGGGACGCCTCCGGAGCCTCGGCGCAGCGGGGCGTGAGGGCCGCGCTGCGCGAGAGGAGATAGCCCTTCCGGGCCATCAACCCATCTCCGTCCCAGCGTGTGCGGGGAGGTCAGCGGCTCGACGCGCCCGCGCGCCGGCGGAGGCGAGGCGCGGTCGACAGGGAGCCGGCTGTCGTCCAGGAGCCCTGGGGTGTCGTTCGCGTCCCGCGGCGGCACGGCGCTGCGCGGCACGGGCGGCGCCGGAGCGAGCCGGCGGGGAGGTTCCTGGAGGAGCGGGGCGCGGATCCGGGGAGGCGGCGCTGTCGGGCCGTGGGCCGGCGTGCGCTCCAGGAGCCCGCCGTCCGCGGGAGGCGGATCGCCGGCGAGCTCGATCGCTTGTTCGACGGGGCGCTCTGTGAAGATCGAGCCGGGTGTGAGGCCCTGGAGCGCGGTGCCCAGGGCGACGGCGCTCGCGCTGGCGCCCAGCGCCAGCACGAGCGAGCGCCCCCCGCTCCCGCCCATGAAAGGCCGCCGCCCGCGCCCGTCGAGCTCCGCGACGAGGCGCGCCTCGAGCCGAGGCGACGGCTTCACCGCGGCGAGCTGCTCGTCCACCTCGCGCAGCAACGCGAGCAGATCACGGTTTCGCGTCATGGCCCACCTCCCATCCGGCGTCGCGGAGCTGCGCAACCGCCTTTTGAATCAGCTTGCAGACGTATCCCTTGGAGTGGCCGAGTATCTTCCCGATCTCCTCCTGCTCCTTGCCGTCGAGATAGAACATCGAGAAAGCGACCTGTTCTTTGGGAGGCAGCGTGCCCAGCGTCTCGAGCGCGCGGCGCAGATCGTCGCGCGCGATCGTCACTTCATCGAGGGGGCTGCGCTCGCCCTCGCCTTGCCCGAGCAGCCAGCGGATGGGCGGGAGCGCGAGGAATCGGTCCCGTCGCAGCCGGTTCAGGCAGCGATTCGAGGTCGTCCTGTACAGCCACCCCTCGAGGTTGTCTCGCTCGGTCAGGGTCTCGAGCGCCTTCATCAGGTCGAGGAAGACGTCCTGCGTCACGTCCTCTGCCCAGGCCACGTTGCCGCGGCCGTAGCGGAGCGCGAGGCGGTACACCAGGCGATGGTGGTTGCGGTAGAGCGCGCCGAGTTCGTGCGCCTCTTCGCCGGAGCGCTGCGTCACGGCGGGTGGGAGCTTCCGCTCCGGAGGCACGGCGATGTCGTCCGGCGGAGCGCTCCGGCCTCCGTCCCCGGGAGGGGGGAGCAGCTCCTCCGCCCGGGTCTGGCCCTCGAAATGAGGCCGCGCGGCGAGGTTCACCGGCGCCTCCGAGCGAGGGTCCCGTCCGCCGTGAAGCCCCACGAGCCGACCAAGGGTTGCGCCATCTGACACCCTACACAATCGAGGTCGGCGCTGGTTTCCTGTCGGCGGTCTCAGGCGCCGATTTCCCCTCCACGGGGTGCTCCTGGTACCCTCCTGCAACGTCCGCGGTAGAATCGGCGAACGCCACGAGAATCGCTGCGGGTCGGCGTCGTCGGGCCCGTGAGGCTCCGCGAGCGCGCCTTGCTCACCCGGTGCGCAGCGTCTTCATCGCTCCGGCCCACGCGAGCAGCTGATCGAGCAAGGTGCCGACGGACTTCTCGTGGCGGGGGCGGGGCTTGAACACGCTGAAATTTTCGAAGTCGTCGAACAGAGAGAGCATGACCTGCGAGCGCACGTCCGCGATCTGGAGCTCGGCCATGACGAGCCGGAGGTGCTCGACGGCGCGTGAGCCTCCCGCGCTGCCGTAGCTCACGAAGCCAGCCGCCTTGTTGTTCCACTCCTTGTACAGGTAATCGATCGCGTTCTTGAGCGCGCCCGAGGTGCCGTGGTTGTACTCCGGCGTGACGAACACGAAGGCGTCGAACGAATCGATCTTCGCCGCCCACGCCTTGGTGTGAGGCTTGGTGTACTGTCCCATCGACGGGGGCGCCGGCTCGTCGAGCAACGGCAGGTCGAAATCCTTGATATCGACGAGCTCGTAGTCGGCGCCGCCCTTCTTCGTCGCCACGTCGTGCACCCACTTCGCGACAGCCTCGCCGTTGCGGCCCGGCCGCGTGCTCCCCAGGATGATCGCCACCTTCAACATGTCTGCTCTCCAGGGCAATAGCCCCGCTCCGCTCGAGCCGACAGGCGGCGTGATGCGCATTCCCACGACGCCGCGGTGGAGAGGAGGGGGCTCACGAGGTTGCTACCAGCTCGGCTACTACCAGCCAGGCAGGCTTCCCGCCAGCCAGGTGTCGCGGGAGCGCGCGATCCCTGAACCCGTGCGAACCCGTGCCGCCGCTTGCGCGGCCGCAGGCGCCAGGGGGTGCGCCCTGGTACGGGCATGCGGGCCGCGCCATGGGACTTGCCGCGTTATCGTCCAGGCTCGTCCCGGGCGTGGGGGGCGGACATCACGGGGCGGGATCGCCGGCGCCGAGCCCCGAGATCGCCTGGCGTACGATACCGCCCCGGACCCAGACCCAGACCTCGCGGGAGTCCACGTGAGCGATGTTCTGGATAGCGAAGAGCTCGGGCGGCGTCGTGAACGACCAGTGATGGGCGTCGGACAGGCGGTAGACGTGGATCACGTCCTCGCCGATCGCATAGACGGCATAGAAGCCCTCCCCGGCGGCCGAGATCGGGTATCCGATGATCGGGCCCGGCCGGCGCTCCTCCGGAGCGAGAGCCGCCTTCGTCGCCGCGAAGGGGCTGGTCCAGAGGCTGGACGCCCCGTAGAGCCCGTCGTCGGAGTAGGGCTCCGCCTCCAGCCACACGAGCGTCTGGCCGTCGCTCTTGACGTCGGCGATGACCCGAGGCGACTCCGCCCGGAGCAGCGGTTCGATGGTGTGGGTCTGGCGGCTCCAGATCCACCCCTCGGACGTGGCGTCTTCGAGGGTCGCCAGGCCGAGCGCATGATCGCCGACTGGAACCATCTCGTAGAACGATGGCGCGTCGTTGCCAGACTGGCGACCGAACCTCTTGGCCTGGCCGCTGATCCTGTCGTAGATGTTGACCGTGCCGGACCCGGGCCCCGATAGCGCGAGGGTGTCGTCGGTCGTGTAGAGGCCGTGGCTCGGCGCGTCGACCGGGATGGGTTGGCTCGCGGTGGCGAGCGCGTCGTAGCCGGAGACGAGGTAGGCCGAGCCGGGCGCCTCGACGCTCACCCTCTGCGCGCCGAGCCAGACCCGCTCATGACCGACGCTGGGCACCGTCGGTATGCAGTACTCCTGTCTCGGGTTGGTCTCGGGCACGGTCGGCTCGAGGTCCTTGTAGCGCCATGCGGCCAGCGGTGTCCCGTCGGCGTCGTAGACGCCGGTCCGTCGCTCACCCCGGTACTCGAAATACAGCCCGACGCGGTAGCCGTCGCCCCATCGAACGACGGTCGGCGAGGCGGTCCACGGATACTTGCCGGCGTCCCAGTCGACGACGAGCGACGTGCAGCCCGGAGCGCTGCCCGGGCACTGCTCCCAGCGCAAGGACGGCAGCGCCTTGCTGGGCTCGTCGGCGACGTCGACCTGGCACCTTTCGAGCCAACCCGTGGCTCTCCAGGTGCTGTCGCCTGGATCTTGAGGCGCCTCGGGGGGAGCGTCCGGGCCAGCGTCACCCGGGACGCCGGCGCCGGCCGCCGCCTCGCTTGCAGTCCCGGACCCGTGCGTGCTGGCCTGGGTCGCGTCAACGGTCGCCGGATGTCCGCCGGTGCCGCCGGTGCCGTCGACGCTCGGAGGCTCGGGCGCGCCGCGAGAGCAGCTCGCCGAGAGGGCCGAGAGGGAGAAGAAGAATGGCACGGCGCGCGCCGCGCGTCGGGCAAGGAGGTCGTGTTGCATGGCTCAGAATACCGTGGAAGCGCCGGTCAATCCGCTTCCTGAACTGTCGTCAGCAGCGTTAGCAACCGCGTTAGCAACGGCCGTGCCCGCCGTGGTTCTGCTCGGCGGCTCTGGTGCCTTGGCGGACGCGCTCGGGGCGCCGCACGCCGCAGATGCTGGGGATATCGACCGAAGAAGGCGCTTTCCATCCCGCGCGCAGGGCCAGCGCTCTGCCGGCGCCTCGGGGGTGACCGCGGCGCTCCACGCGCCACGACCGTGACATGTCACGCCGCGACCGTGACGTGTCACGCCGCGACCGTGACATGTCACGGGCGTGCGACGCTACCGCGCAGAAAAGATCAAGGCGATTCATGGCAGCTGATCTCAAGCCACCCCCCTCCGATTTATCGCGTCCGGTTCATGGCATGATACAGCGCGCGCCGTCGCGATCGCGGCGCCGCGCGGCCTGTCTCCTGCGTGGACACGCCCCGGCGTCGGAGATTTGCTTGCGCCGTTTATAATTTGTATTTACTTGCGGCCTTGGTCCGTTCGTGAACAATCTGCCCGACGGCGCGGTCGAGATGATCGTCAATCCGGGCGATCGCCGCGGTCGCGTCGAGACTCTTCCTTTTGGCTGTGGCAGCGTGTGATCGAGGGGCAGCCTCGCGCGCGGCCGGCAGTGGAGATCAAGAGCCATGACCGACAAGAAGCAAGCAGCACCTTCGTCCAGCTCGACCCCTACCCGTCGCCAGGTGCTGAAGCAGGCGGTGGGCCTCGGCGCGGGGCTGGCCGCCACGAGCTTGCTCGGTGGCGAGGCGTCGGCGGCGCCGCGCATCCGCTCCGGGACCTTCACGACGAGCGATGGGGTCGCCCTCAACTACCTGGAGGCGGGGAGGGGGAGGCCGCTGCTGCTCCTGCACGGGTGGTCTCAGTCGGCCGCGCTGTACAGGGCGCAGATCCTCGCCTTCGCGCGGCACCACCATGTCTTCGCGCTCGACTGGCGCGGACATGGCGAGTCGGAGAAGCCCGAGCACGGCTACCGCATGGCGCGCTTCAGCAGGGATCTTTACGAATTCATCCGCGGGATGGGGCTCAAGCACCTCTCCGTCCTCGGTCACTCGATGGGCTGCGGCGCGCTCTACGGCTACTGGGACAACTACGGGGGACGCTACATCGACCGCCTGATCCTTGTCGACGTGGGCCCTGCGATGACGGCCTGGCCCGACTGGTCCGCGGAAGAGGCGGTCGAGGCGGGGGCCCTGTTCACCCCGCAGACGCTCCACGAGACGGCGGCCGCGCTGCGCGGGCCCGACGGGATCGCCACGACCTACGGGCTCGTGGCCACCATGTTCACCCCCGGCTACCCGGCGGATCAGCTCGCCTTGGTCGTCGAGCAGAACCTGAAGCTCCCGCGCGAGTACGCCGCCAAGCTGCTCGTAAACCAGGCCGAGCAGGACTGGAGGGACGTGATCCCGCGGATCGACGTGCCCACGCTCGTCGTCGGCGGAGATGCGAGCATCTTCAACCCCATCTCCCAGCAGTGGGTCGCCGACCAGATCCCCGGCGCCGAGCTCCTCCTCTTCGGCGCGGACGAGGGGGGCAGCCACTTCATGTGGCTCGAGAACCCCGAGAAGTTCAACGAGGATGTCCTCGACTTCCTCGGCTGAGCCGCGCCGCCCTTGAGCGGCTGTCGCGCGCGGCTGCGCGGCGGCACCTGCCTTCGCTGTCGATACGATGACTCGGCGCCTACTGCTTCTTTCTGCTCGACCAGTTCTCGATCGGCAGGCCCTGAAATCGCCGAAAATCTCGGGTGTTCACCGTTACCAGGATCAGGTCGTTGCTCTTCGCGATGGCGGCGATTTGGCCGTCCACGAACGGTGCCGGCGTTCCCTTTCCATCAAGCCGAGCGCGCTCGTCGGCATGCCATGCCGAGGCCGCGGCATCGTACGGCAGGATGGGAAGAGACAGGTAGACGACCTCGCGCAGGTACGCCTCCAGCGCCGTGCGCCGCTTGCCTGAGGGCAGGAGCCGACAGCCGTACCACAGCTCGTGCCACACGGGGGCGGCGAGCGCGCTCTCGTGCGCGTGGGCCTCGATCTTCGCGAGCATCGCCTCGTCGGGCGCCTGCTTCATCGGCTCCGAGATCGTGGAGGTGTCGAGCAAGAAGCGCGGGCTCACAGCTTGACCTGTCGACCCGGCGAACGGTCGCGAACGGACGCGGCGAAGTCGCGCTCCAGGCCCACCTCATCGAGGTCGTGCCTCTTCCGGAATGCACGGTACGCGTCGCCGAAGCTCGGTCGATCCGAGCGCAGCCGCTCGAACTCCTCCCGGGACAAGACGACCGCCACGGGGCGACCTCTCCGGGTGAGCTCGACGACCTCACCCGCTTCCGCTTGCTCGATGATAGAGGGGAGATGGGCCCGAGCTTCTGCGACGGAGTAGCGATGCGCCATTCCATAGATGTACACGAAGTTGTACATTCGTGCAACCGGGCGAAATGGCTCGGGTTGCGCAGCTCGGCGGCAGGACCGGTCTTGGCGCCGGAGCACTCCCTCCGACGATCCCGCCGACGATAAGTGGGTCGCGACCAACGAGTCGGCACCGGGGGCCACGTGCGTGTGCAGTCAGCCTGCATGCGCGTGCTGCCAGACTGGAGATGGCGGCGGCTGTGCCATTTGCGTCGCCACACGTCGCGAGCGCCTGCCGTTGCCCCTGCGCTCCCAGCCTGGTATGGGTAGGGTGGCTGCCATGAGCTGGACCGAGGACGACCAGAGCAAGCTCGACCGCCTCCGTGACAGGGAGCTTTCCGGCACGCTGACACAGCCTGAGCAGGAGGAGCTCGCGGCGCTGATGGCCCGGATCGAGGCGGAGGAGGCGGCGGTGCTTGCCCCGGAGATGGCTCGGTTGCGTGCCGAGGCCGGCGAGCTGGCGGTCGAGCTGGCCAGCGTCGAGGGCGAGAACGAGCAACTGGCCCAGCTCATGGCACAGCAACAGGCCCTCGTGACCGACACGCGCAGGTTCCTCGAAGAGTTCGATCGGCGCCGCGCGTCCATCCTCGACGGACTTGCCCGCGTCGCCGGCGGGCCGCTCCCCGCTGCATGAATGGCCGTCTCCACTGAAGCGCGCGCAATCGTGCGGGCCACCTTCGGTGGACGGTGTGGTTACTGCGGCGTTTCCGAAACGTCGGTGGGAGGCGAGCTGGAGATTGATCACTTCTACCCGCTCGCGGCGGGTGGTTCCGACGACATCGAGAACCTCGTCTACGCTTGCACCGCGTGCAATCGGTTCAAGGGCGATTATGCCCCCGCACACGGCGCACCGGACAGCTTGCGGCTTCTTCGCCCTCAGCGTGACGATCTCGGCGCGCACGTCGAGGAGACAGTTCACGGTCGGCTGATCGGGCTGACGCCTCGCGGCTGGTTTCACATCCAGCGTCTTCATCTGAACCGCCCGCTGCTCGTCGAGCGGCGCCAGTTGCACCGCGTCCTTCAACAGCAGAAAGCCGACCTCTCGCGGTCACGAGAGGCGGAGTCGCGTCTGCGGCGGGAAAATGATGCACTCCAAGGCGAGATCGCTCGCTTGCGGGCAGTCGTGGTCGCTTTGCTTGGTGGAGGCGAGAGGTGAGACGACGCGACCGCTGCGCCCGTCCCGGCCTCGCCGCTGGTCGCATTGGACATCCAGTGAGAGCGCGGGCATCGTGGCGGCCATGAAGGTCTTCGTTACAGGGGGCTCGGGGTTCATCGGAGGCCATCTCATCGAGGGGCTCGTGCGCGCCGGTCACGAGGTGAGCGCGCTGGCGCGCTCGCCGAGGAGCGCTGACGTCGTGCGACGTTATGGCGCGACGCCGGTCGCGGCGGATCTCGCGACGCTGAAGGGCGAGGACCTCGCGGGCGCCGAGGCCGCGGTGCACTGCGCCGCGGTTGTCGAGGAGTGGGGGACGCGCGCGCAGTTCTGGGAGGGCAACGTGGAGGGGACGGGGCGGGTGCTCGCCGCGGCGCGCGCCGCCGGTGTGCGCCGGTTCGTCCACGTCGGCACCGAGGCGGCGCTCTTCGATGGCCACGATCTCATCGATATCGACGAGACGCACCCTTATCCCGAGAGGCAGCGCTTCCTGTACTCGGAGACGAAGGCAGAGGCGGAGCGGCGCGTGCTCGCGGCGCACGAACCCGGCGGCATGACCACCGTCTCCATTCGCCCGCGCTTCGTCTGGGGCCCACGGGACGCGACGGTGCTGCCCGTCGTGCTGCGCATGGCGCGGGAGGGGAGCTTCGCCTGGCTCGACGGCGGCGGCGCGCGCACGTCGACGACGCACGTCGCGAACCTCGTGCACGCGCTGCTGCTCGCCCTGGAGCGCGGCCAGGGCGGGCGCGCCTACTTCGTCGCCGACGACGGCACGCGCACGCTTCGCGAGTTCCTGACGGCTCTGGCGCGGACGCAAGGGGTGGCGCTGCCCGGGCGCAGCATCCCGAGCGCCGTCGTCCTCCCGCTCGCGGCCGCGATCGAGGGCGCCTGGCGCCTCCTCGGCGTCCGCCGGGCACCGCCGATGACCCGCTTCGCCGCCGCCATGATGTCGCGTTCGGTGACCGTGAAGACCGACCGCGCCCGCGCCGAGCTCGGGTATGCGCCTGTCATCGGCGTGGACGAGGGGCTGGAGCAGCTCGCGGCGGCGCGCTGACAGGGGACGAGCCGCGGGCGGTGAACACCGGGGATCCCGCCGGCGGCGATCGGCAGAGAGCTCGCGGGCGGGCAGGGCAAGCGGCGGACAGGCGGCCTCACCAGGAGCGCGGCCGCCCGCTCGGGCGCGCGAGGCCCGCAGGAGCCAGCTTGGCGGTACCTCGGCGCGTCCGGGTCTCGTAAGATGACGAGCTCATGCCGCGATCAACGGTACGACAAGGCCCCTCCGCCCCGCGCTGCATGAGCGTACGGGCGACCCCGACAGACGTTGAGCCGAGGAGACCCACGTGAGCGCTCGAATCCCTCTGCAGCCCTTCCCCCAAGGCTGGTTCCAGGTCGCCACCTCGGACGAGCTGCCCGCGGGCGGGCCCGTTTCGCTCCGCTGCTTCGGGCAGGATCTGGTGCTGTTCCGGACGCAGGACGGACAGGCCCGGGTCCTCGACGCCCACTGCCCTCACATGGGCGCGCACCTCGGGGTGGGCGGCCGCGTCGAGCAGGGCGGCATCCGGTGCCCGTTCCACGGGTGGGTGATCTCCGGCGAAGGGAAGTGCGTGCACATCCCCTATGCGGACACGATCCCGCCGAGAGCGAGGACCCGCGCCTGGGAGGTACGGGAGCTCGACGGCCTGATCCTGGTCCACCACGCGCTCGGCGGCGAGCCCGCTGCCTTCGAGATCCCGCCGCTCGCCGAGGCGCGCTCGCCGGAGTGGTCCCTGAGCCTGAGCAAGCGCTGGAGGGTCCGGACGCACGTCCAGGAGACCCTCGAGAACATCGTGGATCCGGCGCACTTCGTCGCGGTGCACGGCATGCTGGTGCCGCCTCGGACCGAGATCGAGATCGAGGGCCACATCATCCGATCCAGGTCCGCGGTGAAGCAGAAGGGCCCGGGAGGGCAGGTGGTCGACGGCACGATCACATGGGAAGGCCACGGCATGGGGTACGGGACGATCCGCTTCACCGGCATCGTCGAGCTCCTCTTCGTGAACACGGTCACCCCGATCGACGAGGATCTCGTCGACATCCGCGTCGCCTTCTGGCTGCGCAACGACGGCGCGAAGCGCCTCGGCCAGGCCGTGGCCGCGGAGGTCTGCCGGCAGATCGAGGAGGACATCCCGATCTGGGAGAACAAGATCTACCGCGCTCAGCCCGTCCTGTGCGCCGGGGAGAAAGGCATCATGACGTTCCGCAAGTGGAGCAGCCAGTTCCTCTGACGCGCGGGGCGCGGCGGCGGAGCCTATCCGAGCGGGGCCACATCGACCGGGAGCTGGTTCAAGGGCCGCAGCGCCTTGCCGTCGAGGAAGGCGCGGATGTCCTCGACCGCCTGGCCATAGACCAGGCGATAGCCCTCCTCGGTGACATAGCCGAGGTGCGGCGTGATCACCGTGTTGTCGAGCGCGAGCAGCGGGTGATCCGCGGGCAGCGGCTCGGGCTCGAAGACGTCGAGCGCCGCGCCGGCGATGCGACGCGCGCGCAGGGCGGCGAGCAGCGCCGCCTCGTCGAGGATGGGTCCGCGCGAGGTGTTGACGAGGAACGCGGTCGGCTTCATCCGCCCGAGCTCGGCCGCGCCGACCAGCCCGCGGGTGCGCGGGCTCAGCACGAGGTGGATGCTGACGACATCGGCGCCGGCGAAGAGGTCGTCCTTCGGGACGAGGCGGGCGCCCACCTCGGCGGCGCGCTCGGCGGTGAGGTTCTGGCTCCAGGCGATGACCTCCATGCCGAAGGCGCGGCCCACCTGCGCGACCTGGCCGCCGAGCTTGCCGAGCCCGACGAGCCCGAGCGTCTTGCCCTTGAGGCCGAGGCCGAGCGTCGTCTGCCAGCGGCCCGCCCGCGCGGCGCGGTCCTCGGCCGGGATGTGCCGGAAGAGCGCGAGGATGAGCCCCCAGGTGAGCTCCGCCGTCGGGTAGGGCAGCATGTCGGTGCCCGAGACCTGGACGCGGCGCTCGGTCGCGGCCGCGAGGTCGATCGAGGCGTTGCGCATGCCCGCCGTGACCAGCAGCCGGAGGCCGTCGAGCCTCTCGAACAGCGCGCGCGGGAACGGCGTGCGCTCGCGCATCAGCACCACGGCCTGGAAGGGGCGCAGCCGCGCGGCCAGGGCCTCGAGGTCGTCGAGGTGGTCGGTGAAGGCCTGCACCTCGGCCGCCGGGAGGAGGCTCCGCCAGTCGGCCATCCGGAGCGCCACGCCCTGGTAGTCGTCGAGGATCGCCACGCGCATGGGTGCTGCCTCTCGCATCTCGGGTGAGCTCGACTTCTAGCCGATCCCGATGGCCTCTGTTCCGGATCCCTCCGCGAGGGCAGACTGAGGCAGGTCCCCGCGTGCTCGTGCCCGCCCCCAGATCGCCCCTCTCCGGTGCCGGCGCCGTCGGCGCTGGATTCCGCCCCGAGCTCGCGGCCGATCTGCTGTCCGCGCCCGGCGCGGTGGACTTCGTCGAGGTCGTCGCCGAGGCCTGCTTCGCGAGCCCGGCCGCGCGGCGCGAGGCCTCGGCCATCGCGCGCATCTGGCCGGTGGTGCCCCACGGCGTGAAGCTCTCGCTCGGCAGCGGGGAGTGAGGGAGGTACCCCAGTCGGCCGCAAAATTCCCTCAGTTCGCAGCGCGCAAAATCCCTCACTTACACGCCGTTACCGGGCGTGGGCGCGCTCATCTCGCGTGACGTCGCGGAGGGCATGACCTTGCTCATGCATCAAATTCCTTGAGATCGAAATCGAACCATTCTAGCTCCTCATCCGGCTCGTACACAGTCCCCAAGGGGCGCGAGCCCTCGTGCGAGTAGACCTTGGTATCGATGTATGTCTTCTTTGTGATGCTGTAGATGCGCGCCTTCTCGAGACGCGGGTTCATACCCAAGAGAGTGAAGCAGTCGAACCACCACTTGCACAGGCTTTCCAGATGAGAACTCTCGAGCGCTGCGGCGTAGACGCTGGGGTCCAGCCTGTTTTGGATGGCCATGTTGACCGTCCCGCTGCCCTCGAAGAGGTTCTTTTTGGCGTTCGCGATCCTGCGGCAGAGCACCCTCACCGCCGATCGCGTGGCGCTCTTCGTCAGGAGGCCGGTCGCGCTGACGAGGCCTCTCCACGTCGCCTGATCTTCTTTCTCGCCGAGGAGGTCGACGAGCGTCGTGACGAGCTGGCGAAGCTCTCTGTACTTGTCTTCGCCCAGCAGCTTGAAGGATGCGTCCGATGTCGCGATGTAGAACACACCGGCGATGTCGGAATACGGGATGACATGTCGCAGGTGCATCCCCTTGACGGCGAGCGTCTCGCTCATGCTCGTGATCGCTTCTTGTGCCGCCTTCTTGTCGAAATCTGCCTTGAGCGCCTCGGCGTCTTTCTTTGCTTCGGCCAGCCAGGCATCAAGGCGTTGGTCCTTCGTGAAGCCCTGACGCTTGAAGGTCTTCATCTGGTAAGCGTTCTTGAGCATCTTCAGCAGAGCTTGTGTGACGTCGCTCGCTGCCGCCGGTGCTTTGACGTCCGGCACGTCCTTCGTGTCCGAGGCCGGCGCTCGCGCCGCCGTCCTCTGCACCGTCGCTGTGTGCGGCGGCCCCTGCTGGATCGCCTTCGGCTGCACCACCACGCGCGGCAGCGTCGCCGGGTGCGGCGGCGGCGCCCTCGGCATCCAGAACGGCGCTGCTTTCCTCTGCACCGTCGCCGGGTGCGCCGGTCTCGACACCCGTACGGTCGCGGGGTGCGGCGGTAGCTTCTCGTCACTCACGCCGCCTCGTCGCGCAGGATGGCCCGGATCTCCGTGCGCAGCGCCCGCGCCTCGGGCAGCGTGGGATCGGCCGCGATCGCCTCCTCTACGCAGCGCAGGGCCTCGGCGGCGCGCTGCTGGCCCAGGTGGCAATAGGCCAGGTTGAAGGCCGTCACCCCCTTCGTCCCGCGCGTCGCGCGCGAGCGCTCGAAGTAGCGAATGGCCTCCTCGCGATAGTCCAGCTCGCGCATCCACACGCCCAGGTGGAACGCCAGATCGCGCTCTTCCCCGATCTCGTAGTGCAGCTCCCACAGCCGCCGTCCGAGATTGAAGCAGGCGCGCCGCTCGGCGGGGGAGGCGGAGCGCGAGAGCGGAAGGAGCCGATCGAAGACGTCCATGAACAGCTTCGCGTCGTCGCCGCCCGCGCGGAGCGCGGCGAGCACGTGGGGTAAGTCCATCCCGGCAGCGGCAGCCTCGACACCCTTCTTGAGCATGAACCAGTCGCCCGGACCGAAGACCTCGGTCGCCGCGAACGCGGCGCGCGTCTCGGCGCCTCCCGCGGGCGCGTCGAGCAAGAAGGCGCCGAAGCAGAGGCTCCGCGGAGCGTGCGCGGGGAACAGCGCTTCTCCGCCGAGGCGCTCCACGAAGCGACCTATGGCGTGGTAGTCGACGTCCAGCGAGATGCTCCCGTGTCGCGCGATGTGCGGCGCATCGCGGTGGAGCAGCTCCTCCTCGTGGCAATAGCCCTTGTCGGCAGAGAGCAGGAGGAAGCCGCCGCCCGCGAGCCGCGAGAGCGCGCGCACGCACTCGAGCGCGGCAATGGGGAGCTGGAGGGCGCCCTCGCCGATGGTCTGCTGGTACTCGGCGACGAGGAACTCGAGGTCGGGATCGACGTACGGCGCGCCATCCACGGGCTCGTGCTCGTAGGCGACGTCGAGCTGATCGAGCGGGGCCGGGTCGGCGAGATCGCCTGTCCCGGCGGGCGCGGCGAGGGTGACGCGGCTCTCGTGCAGGACGCCACCCCGGAGGACCCACGCGTCCTGCGGCAACCCATCGAAAACATAGTTGGCAATCGCCACGAGCGGCCGCTGCGCACCGCCGGGCGAGAGCGTCACGCCCGAGATCTCGAGCATCAACGACGTGTCGCGCTCGGCGTCGAAGCGGGCTATGTCGAGCACGCCGGCGTTGCAGAAGGGGCGGAGTTGCGGGTGGGCCCGCCAGAAGGCGAGGTTCGCCGGCGAGACGTCGGTCATCACGTAGCGGATGGGTGCCCCCTGGAGGAGCGGGATGCGTGGCTCGGCGAGGAGCTTCTGCAGAAAGTGATACGCGAAGCGCCCCGATCCCGCGCCCAGCTCGATCACGGTGAGCGGCTCGCCGGGCGCGAGCGCTCCAGCGGCCGCGAGATCGCGCAGGAAGGCCGTGACGATGCGCGCGTAGGCGCCCGCCACGAAGGGGTTGCTGGTGATGTAGTGGGGGACTTGCCCGGTGCGCCAGGCGCCCACGCCGGCGCGCTCGAAATAGTCGCGCTGGAGCTTCCACAGGATGGACCGGGAGAGCCGTGATCCCCGCTCGATCACCACCGGCTCGGCGGTAGGGCCGGCGGACGGCCGGTCCAGGTGAGCTTCCATTGTTCCGGTCATCCGAACCACACGGCAGGAGGGTGGGCCAAGAAAGCACGCGCGGGCCGCGAATGCAGGGCTCCTATGGGAGCTATCAGGGGCAGATCTCCCCCGAGGATGCGGAGCGATGCGCTCCCGAACCTGTCTTGGCCTTCCCGCCGCAGGCTCGATCCTTCTTCGGCACCGCGACCGTCGCCCACGTCATGGGCGCGCACCTCGGGGTGGGGGGCCGGATCGAGCAGGGCGAGATTTGATGCCCGTGCCATGGATGGGTGATGTCCTCTGTTCCGGATCCCTCCGCGAGGGCAGACTGAGGCAGGTCCCCGCGTGCTCGTGCCCGCTCCCAGCTCGCCCCTCGCCGGCGTCGGCGTCGTCGGCGTTGGATTCCGCCCCGAGATCGCGGCCGATCTCCTGTCTGCGCCCGGCGCCGTGGATTTCGTCGAGGTCGTCGCCGAGGCCTGCTTCGCGAGCCCGGCCGCGCGGCGCGAGGCCTCGGCCATCGCGCGCATCTGGCCGGTGGTGCCCCACGGCGTGAAGCTCTCGCTCGGCAGCGCCTCGGGCATCGACATGGAGCGCGCGCGCCGCCTCGGGGCGCTCTGCCGGGAGCTCTCGGCCCCGGTCGTGAGCGAGCACGTCGCGTTCGTGCGCGGCGGCGGCCGGGAGATCGGCCACCTCACCGCGCTGCCGTACACGCTCGAGGCGGCGCGCGCCGTCGCGCGGAACGTCGCCGCCGCCCGTCGGGCGCTCCCGGACATCCCCCTGCTGCTCGAGAACGCGGCGTGCACGCTGCGGTTCCCGGACGACGCCCTCGGGGAGGGGGACTTCTATGCCGAGGTCGTCGGCCGCACCGGGTGCGATCTGCTCCTCGACGTCGGCAACGTCTACGCGAACGCCGTCAACGCCGGCGTCGATCCCGGGGAGCTCGTCCGTTCCTACCCGCTCGAGCGCGTGGCGATGATCCACATCGCCGGCGGCGTCCTGGAGCACGGCTTCTACTTCGACACGCATGCCCATCCGGTCCCCGCGCCGGTGTTCGACCTGCTGGCGCAGGTCGTCGCTCGCACCGGCCCGCTCCCGATCCTCCTCGAGCGCGACGGCGATTTCCCGCCCTTCGCCGCGCTCGCCGCCGAGATCGCGACCGCGAGGGCGATCGCCCGGTCCGCGCCGTCCCGACCGACGTTGGCCGGACCGACGTTGACGTTGACCCGACCGACGTTGACCCGACCGACGTTGCCCCGACCCACGCTGGCCGCATCCACGTTGGCGCCGACCCGACCGGGGTTGCCCGCCTCTCGTGCCGCCTTGGTGCAAAATTCTGCCGACGTCTCACCCTTCGAGGCGTCGGCGCTCGCCGAGGTCCAGGCCCGCGTGGCCGAGCTGCTCACCTCACCCGTCGATCCGCCGCCGGAGGCCGTGGCTCCGTTCGACGCCGGGGACGTCGCCCGGTCGCGGGCGATCCTCCAGCGCAAGCGCGTCGACGACGCGCTCCCGCTCTTGCCGCGGCTCTCGTCTCACCGCGAGGCGGCCGCGCGCCTCGGGGCCCGGTGCGTCGAGGCGTCGCCGCGGGCCCCGCGCCTCACGGCGGTCGCCGACGCGCTCCGCATCGCCGCGGCGGCGGCGGACGACGCCCGGCTCGCGCCCGAGGCGATCGTCGACCGCCTGCTGCTCCGCGCCCGCTTCGTCGGGCCCTCGGGCGACGGGAGCGTCAGGCCCAGGCTCCTGCCGTTCATTCGGCGAGAGCGGCTGCCGGGAGGTCGGGTAGTCTGGGCGATCAAGGGGATTGGCTCGAGCGCCGAGGTCCGGCTCGTCGAGCCGCGAAGGTAGACCATGAACGAGGGATCCATCGCCACGGAGAGCGCCGTCTCCAGGTTGCCGGCGCCGGTGCAGGCGCGGCTCGTCGAGCTCAAGGAGAGCCTGGAGCGGACGCTCGGCGACGAGCTTTCGTGCCTGCTCGTGTACGGGAGCGCGGCGCGGGGCGGCTACCGCGACGGGCAGAGCGACGTCGATCTGATGGTGGTGCTCAAGGAGGCCTCCCGCCAGAGCCTCGACGCGATCGCCAACGCGCTCCAGATCGCGCGCTACGCGGCCCGCATCGAGGCGATGATCCTCACCGCCGCCGAGATCCCGCGGGCCGCGGACGTGTTCCCGCTGCTCTACGACGACATCCGCCGGTGCCACGTGCTCCTCTCCGGCAGCGACCCGTTCTCGGCGCTCGTGATCGACGGCAAGAACCGCCGCCTGCGGGTCGAGCAGGAGCTGCGCGAGGCGCAGATCCGCCTCCGGCGCGCGGTGGTGGACGGGATGGGCGCGGACGACGCCCTGAAGGGCGCGGTCTCCCGCAAGGTGAAGCAGATCCGCGGGGCGCTCCACGCCCTGCTCGGCCTGCACGGGATCGAGGGCGGCGACGATCTGGGCGCGGTGCTCGCCGGAGCGGGCAAGCTCCTCGGCGTCGACGTGGCCCCGCTGAAGCGCGTCCACGAGGCGCCGGGCGCGGCCTACGCGGCGCTGGCGGAGCTGCTCGCGCGCGCGGTCTCGACGACGTCGACCGGCTGGAGCACCCGGAGGCGGCGCGATGATCCACGAGATCTTCGACTTCTTCCCGTTCGACATGGCGTCGGGGCCGGCGTTCCTGCTCTTCTATCTGGCGCTCTCGGTCTCTGGCCTCGTCGTCGCCATCCTGGTGCGCAGCGCCGTCGGCGCCTCCCTGGATCGAGCGGGGCAGGCGAGCGTCCCCGCGGGGGGCGCGCCGTACCGCTCACCGGCGTGGCGGCAGCGGCTCTCGGCGGGCTGGATCCCGCAGCCGGACGAGTACTGGGCGATCGCGTACCTCCGCGACGGGAACAAGGGCGTCGCCGCCACGCTGATCGCGGTCGCGATGGGCGCGGGCTGGCTCGTGCCCGCGGGGGACGCGAAGGACGCGCCGCAGGCGCTCCACCTCCTGGTCGGCTCGCCCCCGCCGGACCGGGTGCTCGCGGCGTTCTTCAGCTCGCTCTCGTCGAGGGGCGCGCACGGCCAGCAGACGGTGACGCTCTCGCTCGATCAGGTGCGCGCCTCCGCCGACCAGATCGCGGCCCGCTTCGAGCAGGAGCTCCGCCTCGAGCTCACCGCCGCGGGGATGCTGCGCCCGCGGGGGACGATGACGGCCCTCTCGGCCGTGGTGTGGGCGGTCGGCGTCGGCCTGCTCGGCGTGGGGCTGATCCGCGCCATCCGCGCGGAGGAGCTCGACCGACCCTACGCGTTCCTGGTGGTGGAGATGATCGCGCTGCTCGTCGCCACGTGGATCGTCGCGCGGACCGCGAGCGCCTACAGCACCATGAAGTCGGACTACCTCAGGTGGCTCGACGACTCGACCGTCTCGCTCCGCTCGGACGTCGCGAGCGGCCGCCGCCGGCAGGCGGTGGACATCGGCTTGACGGTCGCCGCGAGCGGCACGGCGGCGCTCGCGATGTCGCCGCTCTTCGGGCCGATGGTCTACGCGATGACCCCGCCCCCCCCGGTCTCGACGGGGGGCGGCTCGTCCGGCGGATCGAGCTGCAGCTCGTCGAGCTGCGGTGGCGGCGGCGGCTGCGGCGGCGGCGGCGGCTGCGGCGGTGGTGGTGGCTGCGGCGGGTGACGCCCGCTTCGAGGTGCTCGACGCCCTCGGCCTGTGCCGGCTCACCCGGCGCACCGGCGATCTCGACGGCGCGGTGCCGCTCCGGGTGGCGAAGGCGTGTGTGCCGCTGCTCGAGGGCAACGCGTTCGGGCTCCAGATCACGCTGGCGCGGCCGATCGAGGTGCGGCGGCGCCTCGGGTCGCTCCGCGCCGAGCCGGCGGGAGAGCACCGCGAGGCGCTCGCCCGCGCGCACCGCGCCGCGCTGACGCGGCTGGTCTCGCAGGGGTTCCTGGCGCCGGAAGGGGCATGGCACCGGGCGCTGCGCGGCGGCCTCGCCTGGACGTGCCGGAAGGGGCTGGGGCCGCCCCGCCTGCGCCTGTGGACCGGGCTCCTGGTGCGCCCCGACCCGGGCCTGTGGCTGCGCGTCGCGGGGGCAGCCAACCGCCGGAACGCGCTCATCGAGGTGAGCGAGGCGTACCTCGCCGACGACGGCGCGTTCGTCCCGCTGGTGGTCGAGCTGCGCGTCCGCGACGAGGCCCCGCAGCGGCTGCAGCTCGAGGGGGAGATCGGCTGCATCGCGCCCGTGCTCCCCGACGTGCAGATCGAGGCGTGCTCGCTCGCGGACGCGCCCGAGGTGGGGCGGGCGCACGCGGAGTTCTACGACGCGAAGTACTTCGCGGTGAAGAAGGGCCAGGTGACCCGCAAGTACCGACGGCTCGTCGGGGGCACGGCGGGTGGGCGGAACGCGAGCGCAGGCGAGGGGAGCGCGGGCGAGGGGAGCGCGGGCGAGGGGAGCGCGGGCGGGGGCGCGGGCGAGGGGAGCGCGGGCGGGGAGAGCACGGGCGAGGGGAGCGCAGGGCCGGCGCGCGTGCGGCTGGTCGTCGCCGGGCCGGCGGCGCCGGAGATCACCGAGGTGACCGAGGTCACGACCGCGGCCGGGCCGGATCCGGTCCCCTGGCGCGGGGGTGCTCGGCGGCTCGCGTCGATCGTGGTGAGGAACGCCGTCCCGTTCCGCGCGACGTTCGACGGGCACACGCTGGCCGTCGCGCCGGAGGCGCCGCGCCTCGCCGACGGGGCGGCCGCGGTGGAGCGCGCGTTCGCGCAGGCCTTCGGCGACGATTTCATCGCCGCGAACCGCGGGGCGCTCTGGTACCTGACGAAGTACTTCACGCCGCATCCGCCGGGCGAGCCTCACTTCTTCGTGAAGCCGTGGGCCTTCACCCGGACGCCGCCGGGCTGGTCCAGCCTGCTCGACGGCGTCAACGGCGACGGCTACGACGTGATGCGCGGCGTGGTCGCGACCGACGCGTTCTTCGCGACCCCGGCGGTGTTCCACGTGCGCCGGCTCGGGGCGCCGATCGAGGTGCCCGAGGGCGCGCCGTTGCTCCGGATCGTGCCCATCCCGCGCGACCTGCTCCGGGCCGGCTTCCGGGAGGCGCGCTTTCTCGATGCGTGAACGGGGTGGACGGCGCGACCAGCGGGTCTGGTTGTGCTGGATAAACAGGATGATTTTCCCCTTCGAGCCCCCTCGCGGAGCGCGCCCATGAATGAGCGATGGATCTGGCCCGGGCCGGAGGGCGGTCCGGCGAGGCTCTTCGACGAGCTCGCGGCGCGCGGCTTCTCGGTCCTCCGCGGCGACGCGGCGCTGGCGCCGGAGGAGGCCGCGCGGGCGCCGTGGAGCTTCGCCGAGCGGCTCCTCGGGGCAAGGCCGCTCCTTGTGGAGCGGCAGCCGATCAAGGCCGTGCCGGGCGGCAGGTCGTTCGCCGCGAGCTCCGCGGCGGCGCCGCTCCACACCGACAGCCAGTGCTTCGCGGGCGCGCCTCCGGCGGTGCAGATCATGGCCTGCGTCAGGCCGGCGGAGCGCGGCGGCGGCTGCCTCCTGCTCGACGGCTGGCCGCTGCTCTCGGCGATCGAGCGCGCCGATCCCGGGCTCTTCCGCGCGCTCTTCACGGTGTACAGGCGCATCCCGTTCGTCTTCGGCGACTTCTTCGGGCCCACGGTGTCGCTCCGCGGCGGCGCGCTCGCGCTCACGCACGCGCCGGTCGTGCCGCCTGGAGACGCGCTCGCCGCGCGCCTCGCGCGGTTCATCGAGGCGTCGCGACGCGAGGTGATCGAGCTGTCGCTCGGCCCGGCGGACATCCTGGTCGTCGACAACCGGCGCATGCTGCACGGGCGGCGGGCGTTCGAGGGGGCGCGCGAGTTCGTGCGGCTGCTCGTCTGGACGGAGGCGCGGCTCCCGTCGCCGCCCGCGTACAACGCGCTCGCCGCGGAGGTCGCCGAGGCTGCCGCGCGCCGCCTCGCCGGAGCGCCGCGGGCCACGCGGCGGCGGCTCGGCCTGGGCGCGCCGCCGCTTCCCGAGGCCCGCCGCCGCCTGGGCCTGGTCCTGGAGATGCTGCGCGGCGTCCCGCCGGGCGTGCTCGCCGCGCGCGAGCGCATCCCCGAGCCCGAGCTCTACCGCCTCCGCGACGCGGCGCTCGCCGCCGCGGAGGAGGCGCTCTCGGGCGACGCGGAGGGCGCGGACGACGGCGCGCTGGGCGAGGCGATCGTGCGGATGAGCCGGGGGTGAGCCGCGCTTGCGGCGGGCGGCACCCGGATGCTGTGCGGAAGAGGGCCGTGTCCATCAGGCGGAAGCTGCGTGGACGGCGCTGTGGACGTCCGCCGGGTCGATGCGGTCGCAGCTGCGTTGGCCTGTCCATGGGCTCCGCCAAGCGGCATGGTACAGTGTGGCCATGAGCGCAGGTGATGAGGCTGCGGAAGCGCGGCGGTTGGCTCGCGCGGGCTGGATGATGCGTGTCTTTCGTCCAGGAGAGGACGAGGCGCAAGCGGAAGCGGACGCCCTCTTCTGGAGCTCCATCCCCATCCACCAGCGTGCCGAGGCCACCTGGAAGCTAAGTCAGGAGCTGTTCGAGCTGGCCTTCCCGGGATCCGCCCATGAACGAAGACTTCCTCGATCTGATTTCCGCCCTGTGCGCCGCTGACGCGAAGTTCTTGGTGATCGGGGCCTACGCCGTCGGCGTGCATGGCCGCCCGCGCGCGACCAAGGATCTCGATATCTGGGTCGAAGCGAGCCCTGAGAACGCGGCGCGGGTGATGGATGCCCTGCGTCGGTTCGGGGCACCGCTCTCGGAGCTGACGGAGCAGGAGCTCGCTGCGCCGGGCATCGGGTTCATGATGGGCGTGCCGCCGCGACGTATCGATGTCCTGACGCAGATCTCCGGCGTCGAGTTTGGCGAGGCGTGGCCACGCCGCGTCGAGGTAGGGTTTGCAGAGAACGTCCGTTGTCCGGTCATCGCGCTCGAGGACCTCATCGCGAACAAGCGCGCCGCAGATCGACCTCAGGATCGCGCTGATGTCGAGGCGCTGGAGCGCCTCCTCCGGCTCCAGCGCGGTTGACGTCCAGACAGGCTTGCTGCGAGATGCCGCCGCGCGACCAGCGCACCAGGCCGCGCCCCCGCGCGCGCTTCGGTGTTGGTGCGGCGCGGCCGCCGGGATACGCTCTCGAGGCATGGCGTCACGTCCTCTCGGAGCGGCCGCGCTGTGCGGGATCGCCCTTGGCTGCGCGGCGTGCAAGCCGGCGGCGCCGCCGCTGCCGGCGCATGTCCGCATCTCCATCGACGGCGCCGTCATCAGCCCGGCGAAGGCGGACGGCCGTCAATGGGACGGCATGGGCGCGGTCCCGGCGGAGGCGCTCACCGCCATCGGCGGCCTGCTCCGCACGAAGCACCCTGTCGCGGCGGCCGCCAGCGTGGCCGGCTTCGCGGCGGAGGCGGCGGGGGCGGGGACCGAGCCGCCGGAGCCCTTCGGCTCGGCGGAGCTGTTCGTGGGCGGCCGATCGCTGGGGAGGCGCGCGCTGGATCGCCCGGGGCAACGCGACACCTGCACGCCCGGATGGAACGGACCGCCGACCTGGTACCGCGTGCCGCTCACGCCGGATGTCCATCTGAGCGGTGAGCTCATCGACAGGGACCTCGTGAACGACGACTTCATCGGGCGGTTCGCGATCCACCACGGTCACCTCGTCGAGGCGCTCCGAGCGCGCACGGTCTATCCGGTGGCGGTCGACAACCAGGCCGCCGGACAGGTGCTGTTCGTCTGGATCGAGGTCTGGCCCGAGTAGACGCCTGCTCGGAGCGAAGGTCACCCGCTTCGGATACGGGCCCACCTCGACGTTTTCGGTGCTCAGCGCACCGGAGTGCGCTTCCGCGCCGAAAACGCCGATCTGGGCCCGTCTCCTGTGCGGGAGACCGTCGCTCTGCTCTGCGTGGTGCAGAGGGGGCGGGAACCGCTGTAGAGCGACAAACGGGTTGAAGTTGCCTGAAAAGCGGGGATTTCGGGGCGACGCTCGGTCGCTCAGCCGCGATTCCGTCTCGCTCGCGCTCCGAAGAGCAGGGCTCCGATCGCCGCAAGATGGATTCCGAAGCGCCAAGGCGGCGTTCCGGGTTCGGACCCGGGGACCGAGACGCTGCAGCCAGAGTCCTCCGTCACGGGCGTATCCTCGTCGGTGCCGCCGCTCGCGCTGCTCGAAACCTGCCCGCCAGTCGTCGCAGAACCGCCTGTCGTGACGGCACCACTTCCGGGCACGCCCCCGCCGTTTCCGCTTCCCTCCCCTGCGCTACCGCCGTTTCCGCTTCCTTCCCCTGCGCTGTCGCCGTTGCCCGCGGTCTCACCGGCCCCACCCGCCCCACCGGCTCCACCCGCCCCACCGCCGCTCGTCGCGCTCCCCTCGAGGAAAATGCGCTGGGCGAAGTTGTAGAAGCTGCGGTTCCAGACGGTCTTGGTATGACCTTCGTTCGCCTCGATCTGGTAAATATGGTCGATGTTGTTCTGATCCAGGAAGTCGTGATAATTCCTGCTATTGTTGATCAGGTTGTCTGCGCTGCCGCAAGAGATGAAGATGAGCTTCACGTTGTTCTTGACCGCAGCCGCATCCTTGATGGTCTGACTTGGCTGCTGGGTATCGGGCGCAGCCGAGTACGGTCCGATGTAATGGAAGACATCGGTGTTGGGGAACCCGAAGTTGAAGGTCTGCCCCCCGCCGACGGCGGCCGAGCTGCCGACCGCGACCGAGGCCGCCCTCCTCGAGATGGTGCTCGGCCTGCCCGGCGTCGGCCCGCGCATCCTCGGCACGGCCGCTCTCCCCTCGCTCGGTCGCCTCTCGCCCGCCGCCCTCGCCGAGCGCACCCAGATCGCGCTCGGTGACGCGACCCGCCTCGCCGCCGCCTTCGAGCTCGGCCGCCGCACCCACGCCGCCCGCGCGCGCCGGGGCGCGCTCCTCACCGACGCCGCCCGCGTGGCGCGCTACTTCGGCCCGAGGCTCGCCTCCCTGGTCCACGAGGAGCTCTGGATCGCCGCGCTCGACACCCACGGCCGCGTCCGCGAGACGCGCATGCTCGCCCGCGGCATCGACGACGGCCTCTACGTCGGCCGCTCCACCGTTCGGCGCACGGCGCTCGACATGGCAGCCCACAGCTTCGTCCTGGCCCATAACCACCCCAGCGGCGACCCGACGCCGACCCGCGAGGACGAAGACATGACCCTGGAGCTGCGCCACCTCTCCGAGGAACTGCACGTCCCGCTCACCGCCCACGTCATCGTCACGCCCAGCGGCCGCTACGCCGCCGTCCACGAGTAGGCCCCCGCGCGGCGCAGCGCCCCTGCGGCGGGGCGCCCCATCCCTGCGCATCCAGACGCCGGCGCACCGCCCAGGCCGGCAGCCCCTCAAGCCCTCGGGCAGCGGCACGCGGCGGATAGGACAAGCAAACGCGTTCCGCAAAGTCAAGATTCTCGGAGCCGTTCCTGGCTCGTGCAGTCCGACTGTACGAGCTTATCGACAGAACGGGCCTTATGCGATCAGACAGGCCTTCCACTCGTGAAACGCCTGCGATTACCGCGACGTCGCACCAAGCGGAAGGCATCCTACCGTATAGCTGTACACTACTGGCTCTCTGCGCGAGCGCTGTCTACGCGTGCGTGGTGCTCGCCGAGCGCCGAAGGTCGCGGAAACGTGGGGGAGAAGCGCGACGGCCCCGGAGATCGCTCTCCGAGCCCGGTGCTAACAGAGCGTCGGGCACGTCGGCAAACTTGGCTTCCACAAAGCGCTGTAGCTCACACTCGATCCGACCTTTCAAGAGGTTTTAGGCTCGACTCTTGGCAGCCTAGAACTGACTGAAGAACTTCCAAACCTCTTGCGGTTGCCAACGTTGACCACCCTCTCGCGGCGGATCAGGCGTGTGCGGTCCCACGAAGGAGCAGAACTCGACCGGATAACCCGTCGTGCAGCCCATGAAGTTGGTGCACACGTGGTTTCCGGTGGCCCTTGTCGGCTCCTTCCAGGTGCAACCGTTCAGCCCGGCGTACGTCTGCGCCATCGAGACACCGGCACTGTACTGAAGGACGTTGTCGTTGGTGCCATGGGATGCGTAGAAGGCGACCGCTTCGCTCGGCTTGCAGTTGCCGGCACTGAGCTGCGCCATTCCGTTGTAGACGGCGACGGCGCGGACACCCCAAGTGCCGGTTCCATCGAGTGGACGCGAGCAAGCCGTCCGGTAGGACATGCTGCCGCCGTAACTCCAGCCGTTTGCGAAGATCTTGCTCTTGTCGATACAGAAATTTTGCTCGACCTGCTCTACCACGGCGTCCGCGAGTGCCACGTTCGCGCCGCTTGAGTCGGGCCACCCGCAGCCGCTTTCCCCGTTGCCATTCCCGGTGCACGGCGTTCCGTTCTTCTCCCCATTGGGAGCCACGAAGATCGTGCTGCTGGCGGCGTCGGCGATGTCCTTCAGCCAGTAGTAGTTCTGCTGATACATCTGCTTGTCGTTTCCATCGAGCTGATGCCAAGCGATGACCAATCTGTACGGCTTCTTATTGTCGTAGTTGGCCGGCACGCTCAGGATGTATCGACGTTGCCGATTCGCCGCCGTAATCGAGATCGGGTTGCCGTTATTGTACATGCTGGCGTCAATGGTCGGCGTTTTGCCGCACCCGGCGGACAACGTACCCGTGTCCGAGCCTCCACCAGCGCCACCACCGGACCCGGCCCCGCCGGCTCCGCTACCACCTGAGCCAGCAGCCCCGCCCGTGTCCGAGCCGCCCGTGCCCGAGCCGCCCGTGGCCGAGCCGCCCGTGCCCGAGCCGCCCGTGCCCGAGCCGCCCGTGGCCGAGCCGCCCGTGGCCGAGCCGCCCGTGACCGAGCCGCCCGTGGCCGAGCCGCCCGTGGCCGAGCCGCCCGTGCCCACGGCACCGGTGCCTGCGGAACCATTGGGAGCGCTACCTCCAGAGCCCTGCGTGTCGCCCGAATCGGACGAGCAACCGACGAGCGCCGAGGCACACGCGAACGAGTTGAGAATGACGACGAGGAAAGCGCGGTTCATTAGGCCTCTCCATAAAGGGGACGTACGGGTTTACCTACCGTTTGTAAGTACCTGAGTCACGGTCTAGAAATTTATTCCTTCGCTGTTCGCTCCCTCGGTCCGATCCGCGGGTGAGCACGTGGGCGCTCGTGGGCGATGCCGAGCTGGCGCGGGCTGGATGCACTCCGCCATTCGCGAGATGCTGCGAAACCCAAAGTACGTCGGCGAATTCTCGTTCGGTCGACGGAGGTGGAATTTGTCAACGCGGATGAGACAGCGGTCACGAGAATCCTAACTCGGCACGCGCTCTCGTATCGCCGGTGGCCGCGGCGGGCTCGTACCTCGGTACAACGTCGCACGGCTCACTCCCAGCGCGGCGCACGCGGCGACCACCGAGACCCCAGGCTCGGCGAAGTCTTCCACCAGGTCCATCAGCTGTCTCTGTGCGGATAGGACAAGCAAACGCGTTCCGCAAAGTCAAGATTCTCGGAGCCGTTCCTGGCTCGTGCAGTCCGACTGTACGAGCTTATCGACAGAACGGGCCTTATGCGATCAGACAGGCCTTCTCGTGAAACGCCTGCGATTACCGCGACGTCGCACCAAGCGGAAGGCATCCTACCGTATAGCTGTACACTGCTGGCACCAAGCGGAAGGCATCCTACCGTATAGCTGTACACTACTGAGCTCGTCCAAACGGCCGCCGTCGCGTTTCGCGGCGCGTCGTGATGGCCGGCGCACGCACCTCAGGGCAGACCTCCCCCCGGCCAGGTCGTCGAGCAGCGTCCCTCTCCTTTCAGTTTCGTCACGCGGGGTCCGCCGGGTACCGCGCGCGGCACTCCAGCGGCTCGGCGAACAGACCGAGGTGGCTCAAGATCTTCCTCGCCGTCGCCTTGTCCGTGATCGCGGCCATGAGTCGCATCCGCCCGCTGCATCGCGGGCACGCGAGAACATCTACTGCGTAAGTCCGCCGCAAAAGCTTCGCCCATTCGACGCGAGGCGACGTCGCCAGAAGGAGCCCATCCAGCAGCCGATCAAGATGCCGGACCGAGATCCCCTCCGACACGAATCCAACATCAGCCCACGGCAGTACAGCGCCCAGCGCAGTCGACACCCGCTCGCGCTCGACCGCGCCATGCACCATCGTCAGCAGCGCCCCAACCGCCACGTCCCGAGCGCCTCGCTCCGACACTGCCGACGGCGCCGCCTCGCTTCGCTCGTCTCCTCTGCGCTACGGCGTCTCCATGCCTCTCGCCGGCCCCTTCGGCGCCTGCCTCGCCGGCAAGGGCGTGATCGTCGTCGTCTTCTTCTTGTCATCGCTGCCCGCGCTATCAGCTCCGGCGCGCTGCTCGCCCTTACGCGCCTTCCCCGTCGCCTTCGGCACCACGAGGCTGCGTTGCTTCGCATGCGGCGCGAGCACACCGTGGTAGCGCACCAGCGGATGGCGCGGCGGCGGCACCAGCGCGGCGAGCCTCGCGAAAAACACAATCGGCGTCATCACCCGATGCGTTCCTTTTCGCCGCGGGTATTTCACCTGATAGGCCACCCGACCGTCGCGGAGGATGCTGAGCCGCTCCAAAGCGAAGCAGGGACGCGCGCAATACCGGACGAGCCGCTCGCGCCCCTCGTCGTCGTAGCCCTCGATGCGCACCGCCGCCTCGACGTTGAAACCATCGAGCTCCACCGTGAGCGGCCGACGGCGCTTCGCCTCGAACCGCGCATGAGCCAGCGAGGCAAAGCGGTCCGGATAGTCGGGCTGGTACTTGAGCGTCTTGAACTGCGACTCGGAGAAGGCGTTGTCATCGCTGACGTGAGGCCGGCTGAAGCTTCGAACGACGCCGAGCGAGCCGAGGAGCTGAGCGAGCCCCTCCGACCTCATCGCGGAGCCGCGGTCGGCGTGCACCGTGAGCGAACCGGGCTCGACGCCGTGGCGGGCGACCGTCTCTGCGAAGAGGTGCTCGGCGAGCTCCGCGCTCTCGCGCTCGGCGAGCAGCCAGCCGACGGTCATGCGACTGAACAGGTCGAGGACGACGTACAGGCAGTAGAAGACCCCGGGCAGCGGCCCGCGCAGCTTGGTTATATCCCACGTCCAGATCTGGTTGGGGGCTGTGGCGGTGAGCGTCGGCTTGGCATGCTTCGTCGGCCCACGCTGCGCGCGTCGCTCGCCGCTCTCGCCGGACGCCGCGAGCAGGCGGTACATCGTACGGATGGAGGCAAGGTAGACGCCGCGCGACAGCAGCGTCGCGTAGACCTCCGGCGGGGGCTGGTCGACGAACTCGTCGCTGTGCAACACATCGAGCACGGTTTGCCGCTCGGGGTCACTGAGACGGCGTGGGCTCGGAACGGGCCCCCGCAGCGCGGGTGGCCTCGCGGGCTGGGTCTGCCGGTAGAGCGTAGCGCGGCTGACGCCGAGTGTCGCGCACGCCTGCGCGATGGGGACGTGCGGGTCATCGAGCTCTTCGATAACGTCCATCAGCGCTCTTCGTCGCTCGTGAGGTTGATGCCCAGAATGGCAGAGACTTTTTTTTGGAGATCGATGAGCTTCTCAGCGAGCGCGAGCTTCTCCTCGAGTCGGGCCGAGCGCTTCTCGAGCTCGGCGATGCGCCGGTCCTTCGCGTCCTGCTTCGGCTTGCGGCCGGGCTTGCGCCCGCGAGAGCCTCGCTGCCGTGGAGAGCGAGCTGCTTGCGCCACGCCGTCAGGAGGGAGCTGTAGATGCCCTCGCGGCGCAGCAGCGCCTCGATATCGCCGCGCTGGGTGCATGCGGCCGCCTCGCGAACGTTTGATGGCAAGGCGGTGTAACCGAATACGCGACGCCGCTGCTTGAGCATGGCGGCAAGGTGGCTGCGCCCTCGGCGGAGCTGCGAGAGGGCGGTCCCGATCGGCATCCCGAGGCTCCGGGCGATCTCGCTCACCTGCTCACCGCCGCCGACGAGGATCAACACCCAGCGCTCCCACTGATGCACCTCCCAGAGCAGGTCCACGATGGCGCGAACCTCTACCTCGCCGTAGGGAGACGGCGCCCGCTACCGACCGGCGACGTAGATCAGCGGAACGGCGACCTCCAGGCGGCAGACCCCGTCGTGGGACTTGCGGCCTGGTGGACGGCGACGGCGTTCAGCCGGCCGCGGTGGCGTTCAGGATGGGCTCAGGATCGCGCGCGGCGCGCGCTGGCGAGGTCGACGACAGGCGCAACGTGGTTGGGCTGCTGCGGGGCGCTGAGGAGCGCCGAGAGGGTGCGAGCGGCGATCTGCGCGGTCGCGAGGTCGCCCGCTACGTGGGCAGCGGCGATGGTCTGCGTGAGGGTCGTGACGAGCACCTGGCGCGGGCTGCTCGCCGGGGGCGTGATCGGGGCTGCTTCGGGTCGGGGAGGGGTCGTCAGCGCGGTCTGCTTCACAACCGCTGAGGGCATCGCCGGAAGCGTCACGGAATCGTCCGGCCGACCAGAGATCGCGGGGTTAGCGCCCACGATCGCCGAGTCGACGCCGGCTTCGACCCCCTCGAAATCCGCTGAAACCCGCCCCATCGCGTCCTGCCGCTCCCCCTGGAAAAGTGACGCTGTACCAACAACTCATCCGTGCGGGCACGCGTGCCAGGGGCGGCTCGCGCCCCACACGCCGCGTTGCCTCCCTCGGGGAAAGCGGTCAAGGGACGAGGGGTCCGCGGGACATCAAGGTCGCAACCACAGGCATCGTGCCCTCTCGGAAAAGTCTATTGCAAAAGTCTTATTGCAAGGTGGACGCCGGCTATGCCGTGCCCGATCCTGATCGCGCTGCAGTAGCGACGCCCCCCACCGCGAGCGATCGACGGGTTGTCGGATGGTCCTGCATGAAAGACAAGGTGCGTCTCCGGGCGCGCAACGCGCAGCGCACCCAGGTGGGCTCGCGCCGCCCCGATCCAGGCAGCTATCCCCCGCGGTGCGCCGGCGAAGCAAACATGCTCGGCCCGTTTCGCGAGGCGCCCCTCCAGGTGTATGCTGCCGGTCGCCGCCCGTGGGACTTCGGGGCGATTTCCGATCCCAGTCTGGAAACTGTCGTAGGTTGATCGCCCCACCATTCCCCGGGCGGCTCTTTGCCATGCCCCCCGTCCCTCCCGCGCCCCCCGCACGCTTTCACACCGAGCGCGTCGAGCGCGAGGACCTCGTCATGTTCATCAACGCCTGCTTCGCGTGCACCGGGCAGGCCGAGTTCTATGGCACCTCCGGAGGCCAGGCCGTCTCCATCGAGTTCCTCCACGAGTACATCCTCGGCAATTACCGCCGCCTCTACGCGCGCACGCTCGCCGCCGGCATCAACCACTTCAACCAGGCGCGCATCGCCGTGAACCTCCTCGCGACCGGCGCCGAGACGCCCGCCCCCGACCGGCGCGAGGAGGGCTCGCTCATCGCGGCGGCCCTCCGGGAGCTCCCCCCGCAGCGCGCGCTCCGGGCGCTGCGCGAGCTCCGGGAGCGCCGCGTGAACAACCGCCGCGCGCGCGCCGTCATCCGCGGCTACCTCGCCGGCCGGCCCGACCCGGCGTTCGACGCCGTCAAGTACCGCGCCCACCTCCGCGCGCTCGCGGTGCACGCCCACCTCCAGCTGCCCGGCGAGATCGGGCCCTTCCTGTTCGAGCCCAAGCGGCGTGCGCCGTTCGAGACGCCGCTCCTCGAGCGCGCGCGGCAGGCGCGTTATGCGAAAGAGGCGATCTTCGACCTGCCGCTGACCGTCGCCGAGGGGCTCGCCGCCGCCCGCGGCGTCTCCCGCGATGAGCTCCTGCGCCGCGCCGCGCCGCGCATGACCGAGGGCGAGCGCCTCCGGCTCCAGCGCGCCGCCGGGCGCGAGGACGTCGACCTCGCCGTCGACCTCGGGCGCGCCCCGCTCACGCGCGTCGCGCTCTATGCGCTCTCGCTGCCCGAAAAGGTGCGGCGCGAGCGCCGCGACGAGCTCCACGCGGCGCTCGAGCGCGCCGCCGCCCGCGCGCTCAGGAAGAGCCCAGCCGCGCTCGGGCGCGTCGCCGCCGTGCTCGACAGGAGCTACTCGGCGTCCGGATCGAGCGAGAAGCGCCGCCGCCCGCTCGCCGTCGCGCTCGGCGTGAGCTACCTGCTCCGCGCCGCCGCCCGCGAGTACCGCGCCTTCTGGACCGCGCCCACGCCCGACGAGATCCTCGTCGGCGCGCGCGGCCAGACCGATCTCGCGACGCCGCTGCTCGACGCGCTCGCCTGGCGACCCGACGTCGTGGTCGTCCTCTCGGACGGCTTCGAGAACGACCCGCCCGGCGCCGCCGCCGAGGTCGCACGCTGCTTCCGGGCGCGGCTCGATCCGGGGCAGCGCACGTCGATCGTCCACATCAACCCCGTGTTCGACAGCGAGCGCTACGCGCCCCGCGCGCTCGGCCCGTCGATCCCGACGGTCGGCCTGCGCGACGCCGAGGACCTGCCGACGGTCCTCGGCTTCGCCCGCTTTGCCGAGGGCACGGCCCCGCTCGCGGAGCTCGAGCGCTACCTCGCGCAGCGCGCGGCCGCGCTGCTCTCGCGGCACGCCCGGACGCCGGGCGCCGCGGAGCCAGCTGCGGACGCGGGGCCGGCAGACGCCGTGGAGCTGGCAGACGCAATGGAGCCGGCTGACGCAATGGAGCTGGCAGACGCAATGGAGCCGGCTGACGCCTTGGAGCCGGCTGACGCCGCCGAGCCCGCAGAAGAGGCGCCCGCCGCGGCGCTCGAGGTGCCCTGATGGCCAAGGCGCCGGCCCTGCTCCGGTCGCTCTCGCTCCGGGGCCTCTCCGCGACGCACGCCCAGGTCTTCGCGGGCGTGCGCCTGGTCCCGCTCCTCCGGGACGCGCCGCGGGACGACCTGCGCATCGCCGGCCGCAGACACGAGGACGCCTGGTCGATCGTCGATCTCGGCGACGGCACGGCCTACTGCTCCTACGTGCCGCACGCGCTCGTGATCGGGTGGACCGAGGACGGCTCGCCGGTCGCGTCCTTCGGCGCGGCGCTCGCGGGGCCGGAGGTCCGGAACCCGCTCAGCAAGTGGGGCTGCGGCGTCCAGCTGCTCCACCGCATGGCCCGGCGCGAGGCGCGCGGCGAGGACCCGGCCGAGCGGAACCGCCTGCGCCTCCTGCCGCTGCACCTCGCGATGGAGGGCTTCCTCGCGCTGCACTTCAACGCCCCCGAGATCGCCTGGTCCGAGTACTCGCGGCGGGCCATCTCCCGCGGCCTCGACCCGCGCACCGAGGTATCGCTCTCCGGCCGGGCGATCCCGAGCCTGGAGGACGCGCTGCGCGTCTTCGAGATCCACGAGAGCCAGTGCGGCGTCCTGCTCTTCGTCGGCGAGCTGCTCGCGTCGGTGTTCGTCGTGTCGCACCCCGACGACTACCGCGCGCTGCACCGCACGCTGATCGAGGACTTCTACGAGCAGACGCTGCTCTACGCGGCCCGCCACAACGGCGACAGTCAGGCGCTCGAGCACACCTTCGACGCCGCGCAGATCGGCTCGCTCGACGACCTGCGGGCCGCGCTCGGCCGTGCGCGGGCGGAGGCCGGCGCGCTGCACGTGGACACGGCCGCGGGGCTCTTCGGCCGGCCGATCGCGGCGGAGCGCGTGTACCGGGCGGGGCCGTTCTCGCTGCAGCGGTTCATGACCGAGCTCGATCCGTCGCTGGACAACCATATCGGCGAGGCGATCGTGCGCGAGGACGGCACGCTGGAGTACGCGAAGACGTACCGGCTCGCGGCGGGGCAGGTGAGGCGCGCCCGGCTCCTCCAGCAGCTCGCGGCGCACGGGTGGAACCTGAACGCCACGGCGGCGGCGCTCCGGACCACGCGCGACCAGCTGATCCGGCGGATCGAGGGCGAGGGGTTCGGCTACCTCATCGCGGAGCACGTGCTCAAGGCGGCGCTGAAGCGGACGAGGTGAGCGCGCCGTTCCCGGCTCATTCACGTGCGGGCGCGCGGCTGTGGTCGCGCTGCTCCCGTACGCATCGACGACGACCCCCCTGGGCGCGAGGCCGGTCCGTGCCATGCTGCGCACCCTGCGCTGCGGAACCGAAGGACGCTTTACATGAGCCTGCAGACCACCCGCGACACCTGCCTTGCCCGCGACGCGAGCGACCCGCTGCGCCACCTGCGCGACGAGTTCGCGCTACCGGACGGTGTGATCTACCTGGACGGCAACTCGCTGGGCGCCCTCCCCAAGGCGTCGCTGGCCCGCGCCAGGGAGGTGATCGAAGCGGAATGGGGCGACGGCTTGATCCGTAGCTGGAACACGGCCGGCTGGGTGCACCTGTCCCGGCGCCTGGGCGACCTCCTGGCGCCGCTGATCGGCGCCGGCAGCGGCGAAGTGGTGGTCACCGACACGACGTCCATCAACCTGTTCAAGGTGCTGGCCACGGCGCTGCGCCAGCAGCAGACCACCGCGCCCGAGCGCCGGGTGCTCGTGTCGGAGCGCGACAACTTCCCCACCGACCTGTACATCGCCGAGGGCCTGACCGAGCTGCTGAAGATGGGCGGCGCAGCCTACGAGTTGCGCCTGATCGACTCGCCCAGGGAATTGCCGCAGGCGATCCGCGACGACGTGGCGGTGCTGATGCTCACCCATGTCAACTACAAGACCGGCACCATGCACGACATGGCCGCCGTCACGGCGCTCGCGCGCGAAGCCGGCGTGCTGACCGTGTGGGACCTGGCGCATTCCGCCGGCGCCGTGCCGGTGGACCTCCACGGCGCCCGCGCCGACTTCGCCGTCGGCTGCACCTATAAATACCTGAACGGCGGACCCGGCGCGCCGGCCTTCCTGTGGGTGGCGCCGCGTCATCAGAGCCGCTTCGGGCAGCCGCTGTCGGGCTGGTTCGGCCATGCCCGGCAGTTCGCGATGGAACCCGCCTACACCCCCGCCGACGGCATCGGCCGCTTCCTGTGCGGCACCCAGCCGATCACCGCGCTTTCGCTGGTGGAATGCGGGCTTGCCATCTTCCGCCATACCGACATGGCCGCGCTGCGCGCCAAGTCGCTGGCGCTGACGGAGCTGTTCATCCAGCTGGTGGAAGCGCGCTGCGGCCAGCATCCGCTGATCCTGGTCACCCCGCGCGACGCCGCCCGCCGCGGCAGCCAGGTCAGCTTCGAGCACCCGCAGGGCTACGCGGTGATTCAGGCGCTGATCGCCCGTGGCGTGATCGGCGACTACCGCGAGCCGCGCATCATGCGCTTCGGCTTCACCCCGCTGTATACCCGCTTCGTCGACGTCTGGGATGCGGTGGAAGCGCTGCGCGACCTTCTGGAGAGCGGCGCCTGGGACAAGCCGGAATTCCACCAGCGCGGCGCGGTGACCTGATCCGCCCGTAGCCTGGACGGGAAGCCGCCGGGGACGCGCTGGCCCGGCGCTCGCAGCCCGCTGCGATCGGGTAACATGGGAGGTTCTGAATCGGGCACTCTCGGGCTGCGGGCGAGACATCGCTGAGGAGCACGGCTCATGGGCAAGACGGCCAAACTGTTTTCGGTCCCGAAAGAGCGGCAGATGGAGGCGCTCTGCGCGCGCGGAGCCGAGATACGCGACGAGTTTCGAGCGTGCTTCTCCGTGTCGCCCGGACACCCGAAGACGCACGAGGAGGCGCGAGAGGCCGAAGCTCCCCATTTCGACGGGCTCTGGGTCTTCGGGGATGGGCCCGGCGTTGTGGTGGACGACACAGGCGCGCACGTCGAAGCCGAGCTCCTCTGCAATCGTGCGCTCGGGGAGCGCTCCTACGTGCAGTACGAGGTCCGCGTCGAAGCGCTCGATCTCCGGTACAAGGGCGACTACGCGCCGTATTACAGGAGTCGCGGCAGAATCCTGAAGCACATCGGGAAGCGCCTCGAGCTCTTCTGCGCGTACTCGCTGCTCGAGCTCCACGAGCTGGTGCGGAGCCGCGGGGTCGAGGACACGACGCTCGGCGCGCTCTTCTCGCCCAGGCACGTGAAGGCCATGTTCGCGGCGTTTCGCGTGCCGATCCGCTTCACAGGCGACCTTGGTTGAGGTGCGGCCCGGCGCCTCGCGACGCGCGGCATGTCGGTCTCGGCCCGGCGCCGGGCACGGCGCGCCGGGCGACGGCTCGTCATCGACCGGCTGTTCTGGCAGGATTTCTCTAGGCGCGCGCGCTCACGAGCCAGCAGGCGGCCGTGAAGCGGGCCGCGCCCTCCTGGACGTACGCGTCGAAGGCAGCGCGAACCGCCTGGGCCGTCCGGGCGCGCGTCGGCTCGTCCGCGTCCCGCAGCGCCTGACCCACCGGTCCGAGCCGGGTGAGGTAGGCGAGCAGGTCCTTCTCCGCGACGCCGATCGGCACGTCGATCGGGCGAATGTCGACGTCGGCCCAGCCGCTCGCGTCCAGGATCCGCTGCACCCGCTCTCTGTCCGCGAAGGCGAATGGGCCGGGTGCGTCGGGGTCCGGGACGCGCAAGCTCGGCAGGAGCGGGGCCGCAGCGCGCGCGGCCTCGGTCATGAACGGATTCTCGTCCGCGCTGCGCCATGCCACGAACGAGAGCTTCGCCTTGCGCCGGGCGGCGCGCCGGATGTTGGCGAACGCCGCCGCGGGATCGTCGAAGAACATCACGCCGAAGCGCGAGATCACCGCGTCGAACGTGCCCTGCTCGAACGCATGGGTCTGCGCGTCCGCCTGGACGAACGCGGCGGACGCCAGCCCCTCGGCGGCGGCGCGTGCCCTGGCGGCCGCCACGAGCGGCCCGGAGATATCCACGCCGAGGCAGAGGCCCGCTGGCCCGAGGCGCCGCGCCATCACGAGGGACGTGGCGCCCGCGCCGCAGCCGACGTCGAGGACCCGCCCGCCCTCGCCGGGGAAGCCCTCGTCGATGAGCGGCGCCACGAGCGGGGCCATCATGCCGTCGAGCACTTCCTGCAATTCCACCCAGGTGCGCCCGCTGGCCTCGTTCCACAGCGTGGCCTGGTCGCGATTCGGTTGATGGGCTTCGGACATCGGCGTCTCCTTCGGTTTGCAGTCGGAACTCATGTGCCGTAGTCTGCAAGTTCAAGTCAACTTGAGGTCAAGCGTGAAACAGCTGGACATCGCGGAGGTGGCCCGGCGCTCCGGCGTGCCCGCCTCGACCCTGCGGTTTTACGAGGAGAAGGGGCTGATCGCGTCCACCGGGCGGCGGGGCTTGCGGCGCCTGTTCGACCCCGGGGTGCTGGAGCGCCTGGCGCTGATCGCGCTCGGCCAGGTGGCGGGGTTCTCGCTGGACGAGATCGCCCGGATGTTCTCGCCCGACGGCCGGCCGCGCATCGAGCGAGAGCGGCTGACGGCCAAGGCCGAGGAGCTGGACCGGACCATCCAGCGCCTGGTCGCCCTGCGCGACGGCCTGCGCCACGCGGCGGCGTGTACCGCGCCGAGCCACATGGAGTGTCCGCGCTTTCGCAGCATCGTCCGGCTCGCCGCCGCCGGCCGTCTCGATCCCCCTTCCGGTCCCAGCGCGGCGCGTGCGCAGGAGGGCGGCAACCCTGCCCGGCGGAGCGTGGCGCGCTCCCGGGCTGGCGGGACCGGGGCACGTACCCGGTTGCGGCCTGCTACCGTCGCGCGCGAGGCGAGCGAGGGCAGGAACGGGAGCGGGCGACGTTGAATCAGGAAGAGGAAGAGGAGCGGCGGGCGGCCCGGGAGCGTGCGCCGCGACCGAGGCTGGTGGCGAGTGCGGCCGTTGCCGCCGCGGTGGCCGTGGTGGTGGCGGTCATCGTCGTCCGGGCGCTGGAGCAGCGGGCCGCGGCACGGAATGCGGAGGCTGCCGCGCGGAGGGCGGAGGAGGCGCAGCGGGAGGCGGCGACCCAGGCGGCGCTGATGCGAGCATCCTCGCTGATGGCCGGCGCTCGTGAGCTGCTGGCGCGAGATCGGCCAGAGTCAGCGGTGCAGCTGCTGCTCGAGGTGAGAGAGGCGGAAAACGTACGTGGCTGGACCGAGCTGACACGTGATGTGCTTGCCTCGGCTCCTTTGATGCTCACGATGCGCGGCCATCGGGGCAACGTGCTGCGTGCTGACTTCAGCCCCGATGGGAAGCGCATCGTCTCGGCCTCGGGCGACAAGACGGCGCGGGTGTGGAACGCGGACGGCAGCGGCACGACCGTGGTGCTCCGGGGCCACGAGGGCGCCGTCATGTTCGCGGCGTTCAGCGCGGATGGGCAGCGTGTGGTCACGGCCTCGGACGACGGGACGGCGCGGGTGTGGAGCGCGGATGGCAGCGGCACGGCTGTGGTGCTCGGGGGCCACAAGGGCGCGGTTGTGTTCGCGGCGTTCAGCGCGGATGGGCGGCGTGTGGTCACGGCCTCCCACGACAGGACGGCGCGCGTGTGGAACGCGGATGGCAGCGGCACGGCCGTGGTGCTCCGGGGCCACGAAGGCGAGGTGAGCTCCGCGGAGTTCAGCGCGGATGGGAAGCGTGTGGTCACGGCCTCCCACGACAGGACGGCGCGGGTGTGGAACGCGGATGGCAGCGGCACGGCCGTGGTGCTCCGGGGCCACGCGGCTGCGGTGATCTCCGCGGAGTTCAGCGCTGATGGGCAGCGTGTGGTCACGGCCTCGAACGACAAGACGGCGCGGGTGTGGAGCGCGGATGGCAATGGCAGTGGAGCGCCGGTGGTGCTCAGGGGCCACGAAGGCGAGGTGAGCTCTGCGGAGTTCAGCGCTGACGGGCAGCGTGTTGTCACGGCCTCGAACGACAAGACGGCGCGGGTGTGGAGCGCGGGGAGTGCCCGGAATGGCCCTGTTCACGCGGATGAGTCCGAGCACGCGCAGACCGGTTGCGACCACGACCACGCGGAGGACGGAGGCGCGCCTGTCGTGCTCCGCGGCCATGAGGCAGGCGTCGGGTCCGCGGCGTTCAGCGCCGATGGGCAGCGGGTAGTCACCACCGGGTTCGACAGGACGGCGCGTGTGTGGAACGCGGACGGCAGCGGCGTGCCCATCGTGCTCCGTGGCCACGAGGGCGACGTGAGCTCCGCGGCGTTCAGCCCTGACGGGCGGCGCGTGGTCACGGCCTCGAACGACACGACGGTGCGTGTGTGGAGCGCGGACGGCAGCAGCATGCCTGTCGTGCTCCGAGGGCATGAGGCCCCGGTGTGGTCGGCGGCGTTCAGCATCGATGGGCAGCGGGTGGTCACGGCCTCGAACGACAAGATGGCGCGTGTGTGGAGCGCGGATGGCAGCAGCATGCCTGTCGTGCTCCGGGGGCATGAGGCCCCGGTGTGGTCGGCGGCGTTCAGCGTCGATGGGCGGCGGGTGGTGACGGCCTCGCACGACAGGACGGCGCGTGTCTGGAGCGCGGACGGCAGCGGCGTGTCCGTCGTGCTCCGCGGCCACGAGGCAGGGGTCGGGTACGCGGCGTTCAGCGCCGATGGGCGGCGGGTGGTGACGGCCTCGAACGACAGGACGGCGCGTGTGTGGAATGCAGACGGCAGCGGCGCGCCCGTCGTGCTCCGGGGGCACGAGGACTGGGTCAGAGTTGCGGCGTTCAGCGCCGATGGGCAGCGGGTGGTCACGGTCTCGCACGACAGGACGGCGCGTGTGTGGAACGCAGATGGCAGCGGCACGCCCGTCGTGCTCCGGGGGCACGAGGCCCCGGTCTGGTCCGCGGCCCTCAGCGCCGACGGGCAGCGGGTGGTGACGGCCTCGCACGACAGGACGGCGCGGGTGTGGAACGCAGATGGCAGCGGCGTGCCCGTCGTGCTCCGGGGCCATGAGAGCTCGCTGCTCTCCGCGGCGTTCAGCGCCGATGGGCAGCGGGTGGTGACGGCCTCGCACGACAAGACGGCGCGTGTGTGGAACGCGGACGGCAGCGGCGCGCCCGTCGTGCTCCGCGGCCACGAGGCAGGGGTCAGCTTCGCGGCGTTCAGCGCTGACGGGCAGCGGGTGGTGACGGCCTCGCACGACAGGACGGCGCGTGTATGGAACGCGGATGGCAGCGGCATGCCCATCGTGCTCGGGGGCCATGAAGGATCGCTTCTGTCCGCTGCGTTCAGCGCCGACGGGCAGCGCGTGGTCACCACGTCGGACAAGACGGCGCGGGTGTGGGCCATCTCTACCGACGCGCTTCGGCAGGCCCTTCGCGCCGCCACCAGCGACTGCATCTCTCCTGAGATGCGCCGGACCTACCTCGACGAGAGCGACGAAGACGCCCGCCGGGGCTACGAGTCCTGCGAGCGCTCGTACGGTCGGGTCCCGTTCTACGCAGACGTTGACCTGCCGTGAGCCGCAAAGGTGCCTGCTCGACATCGAACGACCGGCCGGCCGCCCGGCAGCGAATCGGGCAGCTGCGGGGCTCGCCGGTCGTAGAAGGACGCGGGGACGGGCTCGTCGGGAAGCACGCCTACGACGGGATGCCATCTTCTACAGCGCGCTCGCGTCGGTGACAGCCCCTGGGAGAGCGCGCCACATCGTGCGGTCCAGAGGAGGGGCATCGGCTCAGGTGCCGAGCGCGATCCAGTTGACGTCGACGCCGTGCACCTGGCTGCCGAACCAGGTGCTGAGCAGCACCGTGAAGCCGGCGCGATCGATGTGGCGCGCGCGCACGCGCACGCGCACCGCGTCGCTGCCTTCCACGTCCAGACCGGCGATGCCGATGTGCACGACCGGCGGGCTATTGAACTCGCGCTCGAAGTCGACGCGTGCCGAGAACTCCCGATCGATCCCCTCGCTGGGCGGTCCGAGGAGGTTCCAGTGCGGCTGCGCCTTGCCAAAGTGGTTCGTGCCGGCGAGCATCTGCAGAGGGGTCACGGCGGTAGTCATGGCGGCGCATCGGAGTCGAGGCGCCGAGCCGGGTCAATCGACTTTGCACGAGGCCCCTCCCGAGCCGGTGGACGACACGCGACGGAAACTCGGGAGATCACCGGAGCGCCTCGTGAGCGCTCTCGGCGCGCTGTCAGGTCGTGCTCCGCGGTGGATGCTCGGCGAGCGATGAGCGCCTGCCCATGCTCGCGATCGAGCGCTCGCGCCGAGGCGCTGCTCGATCTCCTTGCGCAGGGGGTCCGGCGTGTCGCTGGGCGCATGGCGGCTGACGATGTCAACCCGCATGGTGGGGCGAGATGGCCCTGGATCGGCCAACCCTCTCTGGACTCCCTACCTGCTCAGCGACGTCGTCGGGCTGACGTGCGAACGGCCGTTCGCCGGCGCTCGCCCCGTTTCCCCCGCATGAACGTCGATCGCGCGGAAAATCGATACGGCTCGCCGGAATGCCGCAGGCGCATTCAACATGCATTGCATTTGCGCTCCTATTTTTCTCACGCCGGGAGCCGGTCACTCAGCGTGGATCCTGCGGTAGCCTGCGCGCGCATGCCGAAGCCGACGCCCCGAACCACGAGAACCACGGAAAGCTACGAGGCCCGCCCCATCCCTCGGGAAATACGCAGCGTCCAGCTCATCCCGAGGGCTCCATGACCCCGGCGCAGAACAGGTATTGCGAGCGCCTGGGCATCGCCGTTCCCCGCGTCGAGGACGTCGCAGCGCGGGGCGCGGCGAAGCTCTTCCACCTCATGATCGTCGCCCTCCTCGAGCGCGGCGCCCCCATGACCCTCGACGAGATCGCGGAGCGCCTCGAATCGGCGGGCGTGGTCGCGGAGACCGGCGATCTCGCCTATTCGCTCAAGAAGGCGTGGCACGGCATGGCGCCGGTGTACCGCGACGCGACGGGCAACTTCGGCCTCGACCTCGACGCCTTCGCGCTTCGCATGATCATGCAGGTCACCGGCCTCTGCGAGACGCGCGCGGCGCCTCCGCCTCCCGCGCCGACACCTCCCGCGCCTGGCGACGACGTCCCGCTGTCCGCCGAGGAGCTCGACGCGGCATTCCGCGATCGGTCCATCACGAGCCTCTCATGGGTCCGCCAGGCCGCGGCCGTGCTCGACGCACGGCAGACGGCGATGACGGCGGAGGAGATCGAGGCCTTCCTCGCAGCGCTCACGAGGTACCGAACGCCGCTCCGCGAAACCAACGGGCCAGAGAAGAGCGACCTATTCCTCTTCGGTGACGGCGGGCGGCTCACGCTCGACCCGCTCGCGCCCGGCCTCACCGCGATGCGGCGGGCGATCCGCAAGCTGTCGCGGCCGGAGCTCGTCCGGCGGGCGGAGCGCGCGGCGTCCGCGGAGCGCCTCGCGGTCCGCCGGGCGGAGCTCGACGCGGAGGCACGACGCGACGCCGAGATCGCGCGAAGGGCGCGCCGTGCCATCGTTCGCGTGGTGCCTTTCGCGGAGGAACCGCAGGCCGCGGCGGTGCTCGACGTCGGCCAGCGATCGATCCGAGTCTTCGTTGGCCGCGACATGGCAGAGCTCGCCGGCGTGCTCGATCGGTTCGACGTGATCGCCGGCCTCCACATCCGAGACACGCTGCGCGCGCTCGGGCTCGACGCCGACCGGCGCCGCGTCGTGGACATCAGGCCGCCGAAGAAGTCGAGACGGCTGAACCGCGCGGGCCGCACGCTGGAGATCACGCCGGAGCTCCTCATCGCCGGCACCACCGGAATCAGCCGCCCGCTCGGCGACCTCGAGAAGATGGCGGGCTACCTGGTCGAAGGAGACCATTCGAAGCTCGCGCGCCGGCTCAAGAGCGACGTCAAGGCGCTTTATGCATTCTACCATTACGGTGTCATCCAAGGCTTCGTCCGGCTCCGCTGGGGCTTCATCGACGAGGGCTTGACCACCGAGTGGGCGCTGCCCGGCGACGTGAGCCTCTACCGGCAGCTGAAGAGCGCCAGCGAGACGGGCACGCCCATCGATCTGGTGATCGGCGTGGCGCCTGGCTGGGCCGAGCCCTGGTCGCGAGCGCAGCGCGTCCGCATCCTCGAGCTCCGCTTCAACGATGTCCTCGTCGCCGAGGGGGAAGGGCGAGCGGCGTTCGCGATCGCACGGCATGAGATCCAGGCCGTTCGCCTGGCCCCCGAGCACACCGAGCAGAGCGCGATGCAGGGGGGAGCGTGGCGCGAAGAGAGAGGTTGAACCACACCCCCACCGCGCATTGACCCACCCGAATACCGCTGGCACCCTGTCGCCTCCATGAACGCTGTCCTCCCCAGCACCCTGGAGCTCCTGCTCGCGGACGCCACCGAGCTCCGCCCCACCCTCGCGGCGGGCCTGCCCGAGGTCGCGGCGGGCATTGCGCCGCGGCCGGACAAGACGTCTCGTCGCGTGGACGCGCTCGTGCGCGAGATGCCCGACGCAGATCCCAACGATCTCGCTCTCCAGCGCTGGTCGGTGATCGCGCCCGAAGGCGCGCTGGGCGACGAGGCGCTCGAGGCGATCGCGCCGCTCCTCCGGCTCAGGGAGGCGGAGCAAGGCGCGCCAGTGACACCCTACCGCGTCGAGCCCGGAATGGGCGTGGCGGAAGCCCTCCGTTGGAAGACCGATGTGCTGCGCGACGAGTCGATTCCGGAGGAGGAGAGGCCCCGGTATCTGCTCCTCCTCGGGGATCTCGACGCCGTCTCCGCCGAGCTCCAGCACGTCCTCGCGAACGGCGCGTTCGTCGGCCGCCTCCACATCGCGGGCGCCGACGGCAAGCCGGATCCCAGCGGCTATGCCGCGTACGCAGACAAGGTGGTGCGCTGGGCCAAGGAGCCTTCTGGACACGACCGGCCCGACGCGCTGTTCTTCGTCGCGGACGACGGCACCGCCGCTACCCAGCTCGGCCGCAGCCTGCTCATCGGGCCTTGCGTCGCGATGGCGCAGAGGCAAGGCAGGCGACCGTTCCCGGCCGCGAACGTCATCGAGATCCCAGGCGCCGGCAGCGCAGACGATCTCCTCCGCGCGGGGAGCACGCCGAGACCTTCCGTGCTCCTGTCCGTGAGCCACGGGCTCGGCCGGCCCCGAGGCGGGTGGGCCTCCGTCGATCAGCAGCACGCTCTCCAGGGGGCGCTGTGCATCGGAGCACACGGCAGCTCCGCGCCGCTGCTCACGGCGGACATGCTGCAACACGCGCCCTTCCTCCCAGGTGGCCTGTGGTTCTGTCTGGCCTGCTTCGGGGCCGGGACGCCGAAGGAGAGCGCGTTCTATCCCTGGCTCTCGCTCCTCGCGCGCGAGGGCGGCTACGGCGGCCAGGTCCAGCGGGTGCTGGCGAGCTTGCCTCAGGGCGGCGAGCGCCCGTTCCTCGCCGCGCTGCCGCAGGCCGCGCTCCGGAATCCAGAGGGGCCGCTCTCGGTGATAGCGCATCTGGATCTGGCCTGGACCTTTGGCTTCGTCGATCCCAGCAGGATGACCCAGAGCCGCGCCTCCCGGATCTTTAGCAGCATCCAGGCCATGGCCCGCGGCAGCCGCGCCGGCGTGGCGCTCGACGCGCTGATGCGCTCCTACCGCGAGGTCAACGATGAGCTGCTCGCCGGCTACCACGCCGAGGAGGACGCGCGCGTGTGGAAACGGCCCTCCCCGGTCGATCCCATGCAGCGCGGCAGCGCGTTCATGCTGCGCAACGATCTGCGGGGTTATGTGCTCCTCGGCGATCCCGCGGCGCGGCTGCCCCTGAAGGGGAGCCAGGCCCCCCACCCGACAGCGCCGTAGTCAGCCATCCACCGAGCGCCAGCGGGCGCAGGACGCGCTCCAGAGCTCGGCGCGCGAGCTCGAGGCCATGGCCGCGGCGGCCCGGCGCGAGGCGGACGAGAAGTCGGCGCTCGCGGCGGAGCTCGACCGGAGGCTCGCCGTCATCCAGGCGCAGCACCGGCAGATCCTGGCGCTCTCCGCGCCCATCCTGGAGGTCGCAGATGGCGTCGTCGGCGTGCCGCTCATCGGCGCCATGGATGAGGAGCGGACGGCGACGCTCACCGAGCGCTTCTCAACATCATCGCGACGCGGCAGGTGCGCAGCGTCGTGCTCGACCTCTCGGCGCTCGAGACGATCGACACGCGCACCGCCGACCGGCTGGTCGGCATCGTCCGCGCAATAGGCCTGCTCGGCGCGCGCGCGGCGATCACGGGGATCCAGCCGGCGGTCGCGCACACGATGACCTCGCTGGGCATCGATCTGTCGAGCATGGTCACGATGCGCACCCCGAAGGACGCGATCCGCCTCTTCTCGACGACCAGCCCAGCCCGCTAGTTCGGCGGGCTCGTCACATCGGCTCTTGAAGGTCCTTGTAGCTCGGCAGCGCGCCGAAGTTGAACCCGATGCCGAAGTTGTAGACGAGCCCCGGCCCCTCGAGGCTCTTCATCATCGTGAGCTCCGGGTGGATCGCGAAGTTGTCGGAGGTCCGGAACTGGAACCCGACGCTGCCTCGGAGGAGGAGGCCATCCGCGGTCGCAGCGGCCTCACCGTCGTCCACGATATTGCCCGAGGCGAGGCCGTAGGTGACGCCAGGGGTCAGCACGATCGAGAACCAGTCCGTCGGGTTCACGCCGAGCATCACCGGCGCGTGAAGGTAGACGATGTGGACCGATGCCTCGTCGGACGCGAGGTAGAAGTACTGAACCCCTGGATCGACGGCGAGATCAAAGACGCCGCGGACCGGGTTCACCTTGAGATCGACGCCGAACGAGCTGAGGTTATGGACGTGGGCGCCGACGTCGAGGATGTCGGTCAAGCCGGAACGGAGCTGATACGAGGGCAGCGTCGGCACGAACCCGCTGGTCGTCCTCCTCCTCGCCTCCGCCTGGCCGGTCTCTGGATTCACCTCGTCCTCGGTGCTCTCGCCGATGTAGCCTAAGCTCTCGAGTGACACCGAATGCGCGACCTTGCCGGGCGCCACGGTCCGCGGGGTTCCGTAGGTGTTCGGGTTGGGGCAGCCCGAGAGCAGGGCGCCGAAGAGCAGGACGGCCGGAAGCGCAAGGAGACGAGCAGATGGCTTTCGCATAGCCGACCATCCTATCCATTCCACACTCGCGATGTCCAGGCACCTCGCGGAGAAAGCAGCATCGCAGCGGCATGACCTCACGCGGGGTTCACGCTTGAACCACGCAAGCGGGACGCCCGCTCGACGCTGTCGGGGAGTGTCCTCGTGCAGCGTGGGAGCGCTGTTGCTTCAACAGGCAACGGCCGTGATCGGTCGACTCGCCACTCCCTTGTTGGGACCTGGCCATGGAGCGTATACGTCGGCGGCCCCACGCTCCTTCCTTCGCCCAGCATGTCGAGCGTCTCGTTGCCGGACAGCACGATGTCGGGCGCGACGGGCGCGTAGCGCTCGTGCACGAGAGGGGCCCGGACGAACAAGCGGCCGAACCAACCCGTCGGACAGAACGTCATCGGAGCACGCCCGTTGTGGTGCTCGACCTCGGCCTCGTGGGCGACGACGAGCGCTCCAGAGCGCTCGCGCAGCTCGGCGGCGCTCCCGGCATGGTCGACGTGGGCGTGAGTGACCACGATCGCCTTCAAGTCGGACCAGCCACGGCCCGCGCGCGCCAGCGCCTCGCCCACCCTGGGCGTCGCGTCCGTCACGCCGGCATCGACAAGCACGCAACCCGTGGCGCCGACGAGCAGGTGGGCGTTGAGCATGCGAAAGCGTAGAATGGGCACGCGAATGATCTGGGCGGCAGACATGATGTTCCTCCGGGGTCGAACGCCTGGCCCCAAGGTGGTGTGTCGAGGCGGCCCTCGCCTGGCCCGATTCGACGCGGCGGATGGTCCACGATGGAACTGACCCACGTGGCGACACCTCCGGAGTCGATGCTCGAGCGCGCGGTGCGGACCGGCCCTGTCGACCTGCGGACGGCCGTCACGCGCGGCGAAGAGCACGCGGGCGAGCGGGTCGTGGCGGGGCTCTTGCGGCAGATCCTGTGCGAGAGCTCGTCGCTGTCGGAGCGCGATTGCGTGGCGGCCGTCGGCGTGGTGCTCGAGGCGATCGGGATGTGCGGCCGCGCGCCCGAGCTTCCGCAGGCGAGGGTCGAGCGGGCGCTGGCCGATATCGAGGTTCGCCTCGGCGATCCGACGCTCCAGCCGGCGGACATCGCGCGGGCGCAGGGGGTGAGCCGCCGTTACCTCGACGGCGTGATGGCCGAGCAGCTGGGCTGCTCGCTGGCCGCGCACATCCGGCGGCGCCGGCTCGAACGGGCGGCGAGCGAGCTCTCGCTCCGCCCGCTGGAGGCCGTGTCCGAGGTCGCCGCGCGCTGGGGCTTCCGCGACACGAGCCACTTCACGCGCCTGTTCCGGGGCCACTTCGCGACGACGCCCGCGGCCTACCGGCGCGCGGCGCGCGATCACACGAATACGCGCACGTGCGGGGGCGGCGGGCGCACGGCCGGCGCCGCGTCGCTGGCCCGGGGCTCGTCGGCCGCGGAGTAGCCCGCCCTACGTCGGCACGGGGCGCGCGTCGTGGGGGCCCGCCTCGCCGGCAGGCGCCGGCTGACTGCGCTCCAGCGCCTCGATGCGCCCGAGGAACGCGCGCCCCTTGGCCGGATCCGTCATGTACACGAACGCCGCGAGCCCCTTGAGCTGCGCGAGCGTCTCGCCCTTGCCCGGCCTCCCGAGCTCCCGGTTGCGGATCGCCGCCCGCAGCGCGCGCACCCGCTCGCGCGGGACCCGCGCCTCCGGCGCCCCCTCGCTCGCCTGGTTGACGACGAGGCCTGTCACCTTCTGCCGGCTGCCCTTGCGCATCACCACGGTCTTGCTCGGATGCAGCCGGAAGCCCTCCGAGCTCAGGATCTCCCGGAGCCCGCGGAGCAGCGCGCCCACCGGCGCGCGCGGCCGCGCGGCGCCGGCGACGCCCGGCGCCTCGGGCGCGCGGAAGGAGAACGTGAGATCGTCGGCATACCGCGTGTAACGAAGCCCCAGCTTGCGCGCGAGGCCGGACGCGCGCCGATCGAGCCGCAGGCAGATCGCGTTCGTGATCGCCGGGGAGGTGGGCGCGCCCTGCGGGAGCACGCGCGGGCCCGTCGCCACGTAGAGCGTCTGCCCTCGGAACTGCACGACGTCCCGCGGCGCCTCCGTCGAGAGGAGCGCAACGAGCGTCGCGGGACCCTCGGCCACGCCCGCCTTGCGGAGCAGGCCGCGCACCCGGCGCCACGTGATCGTCGGGAAGAAGTCCTTGATGTCCACCTTGACGATCGTGTCGGCGCCCGCGTGTGCGGCGGCGTTCGTGACGATGGATCGGCTCGCCAGGAAGCCGTGCGCCGCGGCGTGGACCGGCAGCTTCTCGAACAGGTTGCGGAGCGCCCAGCGCTGCGCGCGCTTCAGATCGCGCTTCGGCGACGAGATGGTGCGCGCGCTGCCGTCGCGCTTCGGGATGTGCCACCGCCGGTAATGGGTGCCCGTGTCGACCTCGCGGTGGTACGCGAGCCAGCGGAGCCGCGGGATCGACAGCCCCAGCGCGCTCGCGAGCTCGGCCGCGCCCGGCAGGTCGGGGAGGCCGTGCGCCCGCGCGCGCTCGCTCAGCCCGGGCACATCGAGCCTGTCCGGCCCGCCACGGTCGCTCCAGTGCACGCCCGCGCCGAGGTGGTTGACGTGCGTGGCGACGTAGGCCTCCCAGGCCAGGCGGCGCAGCGAGCGGCGCTCCCGGGCCTCGACCTTCTTGCGCTCCTTCCACTGCGCGCGCTCCCGGTCGGACATCGCCTTGGGATCGCCGGTCGCGAGGGCGCCCTTCGACGTGAGCTCCGCGCTCACCCACGCGTCGATCCCGCCCGCCTCGTCGATCGCCTTCCAGCGGGCGACGCGCTCCTCGTGGGCGAGCCGGCGCGCTTCTGCGCCTGCGGCGGCGTGGAAGCGCGCCGCCGCGCCGCCGGGGGCAGGCGGCGTCGTGATGGGGAGAACGACGGGGGCTCGGGCTTGAACGGTCGCGTCGATCTTCGCGGTCATGTCTCGGTGGGAGCGTGGTGGTGAGTCACGATGGAAGCGATCTGTCCTCGGGACACCGGACCGTCGATCGCTGTCTCATGTCGCCAAGAGAGGCTCCAAGCGCATCACCTTCATCGCTTGGTGCACGGTAGCCTCACCGGTTCTCCGGCTAGACGAGCCCTACGGCGTCGGGAGAAACGGCGTTCGCGAGGTTGTCTCAGCTCTCCCGACGCCGTAGGGCTCGTCTAGCCGAAGAGAACCAAGAACAGGCTACCTTGCGGAGAGTGACTGGCGGTTCCTCCAGAGCGGCGCGACGCCGCTCCTACGCTCGAGGCGTGGAGGCTGGTGCGTTCAGAACCTCTCCTGGCAACACGAACAATCTCTTTTTCTTGACCTCCTTTCCTCTCTCATGCTGACGACGCGTCGGCGTCCACGAACCCGGAGGACGTCAATGCATCCAGTCTCTTGAAATACGCGTCGCGCGCTTCGCCGTCCGTGTCAAACCAAATGCGCTGGTGTCGAGGCGCTTCGGCGCGCGCCCCCCACGACAGGTGTACTACGCGGTCGTCCAGGGAGACACGGTAGACGACCTCCGCGCCCGAGGCCTCGCGCCGCACGTACGTGCGGGTCTCGGCGCGGATGAGCGACCGCCCCTCGGCCGTCTGGCGCAGGGCGTCCCGCTCGGCGCGCTCGCGGGCGTAGGCGACGCGGAGCGCGATCATGTGCTCGCACGGACCTTCGCGGAGGCCGCTCCGGCGGAACGTGGGGCAGCTGCACCACGCGTCGGAGACGCGGCCCTCGAGATCCATCGTGAACCGCGGCGCGAAGTCGCGGTGCGCCTCCCGGTCCGCGACCTCTCCGTGGATCTCGGTGCCCTCGCCGGCGATCTCGTGCACCTTGGTCGGCCTCACCGCGCCGGGCGCGCCGAGCAGGCGGTGGGCCGCGGCCTCGCGGGGCGAGCTGTAGCGGATGTCGCGCTCGTCCACCGGATCGGCGAACAGCTCGCGCGGGCGGTAGACGCGGCGCGCGACGTCGTAGAGCACCCGGCCGCGCAGGCACTCGAGCTGGAGCGCCGCGCGGGCGTCCTCGGCGCCGCCGCCGGCCGCGAGCGCCGCGAGCGGGAGCGGCCCGCGCTCGCGGAGGAGGGCGATCTGCCTGCCCGCGAGCGCGTCGAGCGCCGCGCGCGCCTTGTCGCCGCCTTTCCCCTCGCGAGGCATCAGGGCGTCGAACGAGGCGGCGCTGGCCCAGCTGCTGTCGGTCCAGCCCGTGAGCGCGATCGTCAGCGTCGCGCGGCCCAGATCGAGCACCCAGAAGACCGGCAGCCCGGGGCCCCGGAGCTCGGCGCGCACGCGCTGCACGTGCGGCAGGAGCCGCGACAGCGCGAGCAGCCGCTGCCGGCCGAAGGTCCGGACCACGCGCGCCGGGCCCTCGTACGGAGGGCCGTGGCCCTCGATCAAGATCTCCCAGGGCTCCAGGATGAGGCGCGGCGGCTTGCCGGGGACGAGCTCGAAGCGCAGGCCGCGGGGCGGCTTCTTCGCCTTGCGGGTGCGGAGCACGAACAGCGCGTTGTAGAGATCGATCGGCGCGAGTTCGCAGGAGACCGCGGGCAGCGTCGCCGCCGACTGCACCTGCAGGAAGCCGCGGAGCCAGGTCGTCGGGACCTCGAGCGAGCGCTCGATCGGCGTCGCGCGGGCTGCCGCGGCGTCGCCGCGCGCCACGCCTGCGTCGAGCTCCACCTTGGCGTAGGCGCGCAGGCGATCGATCTGCTCGACGATGCGCGGCGAGAGATCGACGAAGGCGGTGCCGTGGGCCGCCTCGCGGCCCTCGAAGAGGTCGCTGGAGAAGGCGAGCCGGGCGTAGGCGCTCTCGTCGCGCGAGAAGACCTCGATCGAGACCTCGTCCGGGTGCACCGTGAGCACGGGATCGAGCGCGCCGGAGGCCCGCGGCTTCGCGGCGGAGCCGTCGCCCTGGGTCGCCGCGTCGTCGGGGAAGGCGCCCTCCAGGAACGCCTTCTGCGCCTCCCAGATGGCCGCCGTCGCCTTCTTGCCCTGCTTCATCAGGTAGGCGAGGTACGCGGTCCGATCCCGGCCCTTGTACCGGAGATCGCTCTCCAGGATGGTCGCCAGCGCGGCCATCGCGTCGCGGAAGAGCGCCGCGTCGCGGACGGTGCCGCGCACGCCGACCGGGCCGCGGGCGCCGTCGAGGGAGAGGCGCACGCTCGAGTGGAGCGGGGCGGCGGCGAGCTCGCTCGGGGCGGCGTACCGGAGGAGGATCGGGCGGGCGAGTGCGGCCGTCATGCGTTGACTCCTTCGGGGGTCTCGGGCGATGCGGGGGAGGGCGCGGTCGCGAGCCGCGCCGCGCGGGGATCCGCCGCCTTGCGCTTCGCGCGGCGGTACGCTCGGTACGCGGCCTTGCGGACGGCGACGTCGGCCTTCTCTTTGGCCTTCTCCTTGTCGAAGGCGAGCGCGGCGAGCGCCTCGAGCGCGCGCTCGCCGCCTGCGCGGCCGAGCGCCGCGATGGCGTCGAGGCGCGCGGAGGCGTCGCCGCCGCTGCCCTGCGCGAGCGAGATCAGCGGGGCGAGCGCGGCGACGTCATGGCGCGCGAGGATCGACGGCAGCGCGAGGCGCCGGCCCGGCTCGGTCGCGGCGAGCGCCGCGAGCGCCTCGGGCGAGGCGACGCGCGCGGTCGGCCCGAAGGCGACCGGGTCGAACGGCCTCACCGCCACGGCGATCGCGGCCGAGCCGTCCGGCGCGAGCGCGGCGAGCGCGGCCGACGCCGAGGCCCGGACGCCGGCGTCCATGTCCTTGAGGGCCGCCGTGAGCGCCTCCACGGCGCCCGCGGGCGGCGCGGCCCCTGCGGACCTCGCGGCCGACTCGAGCGCGCCGAGGGCGCGCGCGGCCTCGCGGCGGACCTCGCCGGGGGCGCTGTCGTTCGAGAGGAGCGCGCGCAGCGCGGGCGCCGTCGCGGTCGCGCCGGCGCGCCCCGCGGCCCAGAGGAGCTCGCGCCACGCCGCGGCCTCGGCGCTGCGCTCGTCGCCGTGCGCGGCCGACCAGCGCTCCGCGGTGCGCTGCGCCGCTGCGGCGAGCGCGCCCGCGAGGGCCGAGCGATCGCCGGCCACGGTGCCTGCGGCGATGAGCCGCGCGGCCTCCTGCCGCGCCGGGGCGCGCTCGTCCTCGAGCATGCGCAGCAGCGCGGCCACAGGCAGCGCGCCGCGGCGGAGCAGGCCCATGGCGAGGCGCTGCCGCAGGTCCTCGTCCTTGAGCGCCGCGAGCCGCGGCAAGAGCTCGGCCGGGTCGGCCTCCGCGGCGAGGTAGCTCGCCGCCGGGCCCGCGATGTCGTCGTACTCGCTCCCGACCGCGAGGAGCTCGACGCGCGTCCGCTCGCCAGGGAAGAGCTTCTCCAGCGCCTTGCGCGCGTTCTTGCGGACCTCGCTGCTCCGCGAGTCGAGCGCGCGGGCGAGCGCGGGCTCGGCCGCGCCGTCGCCGAGCAGGCCGAGCTCGTTCACCGCGACGACGCGGAGCCTGTCGGGCGTGTCGCCGGCGCGCACGAGCTCCTCGAGCAGCACGCGGGCGCGCTCGCCGCCGATCCAGCGCACGCCCTTCGCCGCCGACTCGCGGAGATCGATGGAGTCCGCGTGGAGCGCCTGCTCGACGCGCTCCGAGGCGCGCTTGCGGAGCTCGGCGCTCCCGAGCTTCGGGGCCATGCGGCCGAGCGCCTCCGTGGCGGCGGCCTGCATGCTCGGCTCGATGGGCGCTTCCTTGGTGCCGCCGGCGGCCACCGCCTCGAGCTCCTCCAGGGCGCGGGCGTCGCCGAGCGTGCCTAGCGCGAGCAGCGCGCGCTCCCGCTCCCCGGGCTCGCCCGCGCGCACGACGAGGAGGAGCGGCCGGAGCGCTGACGCGAGGCCCCGCTCGGCCACCCCCTCCGCGGCGGGCAGCACGAGCTCGCGCGCGCCCGCGCGCAGCACGGCCTCGAGCGGCCCCGAGGGCGCGCGCTCCTGTCGATCGCCCTTGACGCGCTTCGCGTACGAGGTCACGGCCGCGACGCGCGTGGGGAGATCGCGATCCGCGAAGAGCGCGACAAGGAGGTCGTTCTGCGCGGGATCGTCGCCGAGATCGAGCTCGCGCGCCGCGGCGAGGCGCAGCGCCGGGTCCTTCGCGCGCGTGGCGGCGGCGAGGAAGGCGAGCGCGAGCGCCGTCTCGCGCTTCTCGCGCTCGCGCCCCTTGTCGACGATCTCGAGGCACGCCTTGAGCGCGGCGCTCCGGACCTCGGCCGCCTCGTCGTCGAAGCGCGCCGCGAGCGGGGCGGTGGCCGCGGGGTTCCGCGTGCTCCCGAGCGCGCTCGCCAGCGCGGCGCGGTCCGCCGGCGTGGTGGCCTCATCCATGCGCGCCGCGAGCGCCCGCACCGCCGCGTCGCTCGCGAGCGCGACGAGCGCCTTGCGGGCGCGCGCCGCCGGCGCGGCCGCGCCCTCGCGCAGGAACGCCGAGAGCACGTCGACCGCGCGATCGTCGCGGCTGCGGGCGAGGAGCTCCGCGGCGCGCAGGCGCAGGTCGTCGTGATCGCTCTCCATCGCGCGGCACAGGGCGGGCACGATGCGCGGATCGCTCGACGACGCGAGGCGCTCGAGCACGCCGAGGCGGAGGTCGGCGTGCTCGCTGCCGAGCGCCGCGAGGAGCGGGTCGAGGCTGCCCTTCGGAGAGAGCCGCTCCAGGAGCTCGAAGGCGTAGCGGCGCACGTCGGGCAGCGCGGAGCTGAGCGCGCGCACGATCTCCGGGCGGGCGTCGCCGCCGCGCGCGGCGATCTCGTCGAGCGCGGTCCGCGCCACGTCGGCCGACGCCGAGGCGAGCCCGAGCGCGAGCGGCTCGCCCGCCCCCGCCGGGAAGAGCGCCTTGAGCCCCGCGAACGCCGCCTTGCGCACGAGGTGGTGCGGGTCGTCGAGCGCCCGGACGAGCGGCGGGACGGCGGCCGTGCTGCTGACGTGCCCCTTGGCGCAGACGTCGACGATGCGATCGATGGCGTCGCGGCGCGTGCGGTGCGCCTCGTCGTCGCCCGCCGAGACCTGCCGGAGGAGGCCCATGTACGCGCCGAACGCGAGCCAGCGCAGCCGCCGCTGCTCGCCCTCCGGGACCGCGTCGCCGGCCGGCTTGTCGCTCTGCTTCTGGCCGCTCTGCCCGCTCGGCTCGGGCTGCGCGAAGAGGCGGCGGAGCCACCCCTTCGCGGGCTTCGTGTCGGTCTCCTCCGCGGCGCGCGGGGTCGTGTCCGCCACGACGTGGGCGCCCGCGGGGCGCAGCGCGGCCACGCGCTTCGCCTCGCGGAAGTACTCGACCGGCTTGCGCCGGATGCGGAGCACCTGCGCGGCCGCGTAGCGCTGCTGCGGGTCGTCGCTGGCGAGCGCCTCGGCGAGGCCGACGAGGATGCGCCCGCGCGCGACCTCGGGCGGCCAGTCCTTCGTGCCGGCGGGCTTCTCGCCGTCGGCCGCGCGGCCCTGCTCCGCCGTGTCGGGGCGCGGGGGCATCAGCGCCTCGATGAGGTGGGCGAGGTACAGCTCCGGATCGGTGCGGAGCTCCAGCGCGCGCGCCGCGGCGAAGCGCACGTCGGAGCGCTGCGACGAGAGCGCGCTCGTCAGGAGGTCCGGCGGGTCGCCGCGGCGGAAGGCCCTGAGGTCGCGCGCGAGCACGATCGCGAAGACGATCTCCTGCACCTCGCGCGAGCTGTCCTCGAGGCCCTGCAGCATGCCGCCGTAGCCCTCGGGCCCGAGCGCCGCGAACGACATGATCGTCGCGACGCGGATGGGCGGGTGCTCGTGGCGCAGCGTGCCCGTGAGCACCGGCAGCGCCCGCACGTCGCCGAGCCGCGCGAGCCCGTCGGCGGCCCACGACCGCACCGCGACGTCGGCGTGGCCCATGGCGTCGAGCAGGTAGCCCTCCTCGCCGCGGCGGGCGGCCATCGCGAGCCCGCGCGCGGCCTGCTCGCGCACGTCGGGGTACTCGTCCTTGAGCAGCTCGGTGGCGAAGTACTTGACGAGGCGCGGCGATCCCAGCGTCGCCAGCGCGGTCGCGGCGCGGGCGCGCAGCGGGCCGAGGACCTGGATCGGCAGCTGCTTGAAGAGGGACTGATCGGCGAGGAGCGCCCGCATCGGGTTGATCAGCTGCTCGTCGCGCCGGACGGCGCAGAGCTCGGCCGCCCGCACCCGGAGGTCGAGGTGGCTCGACTGGAGGCCGATGTGGAGCGGCCCCGCCTCGCCCGGCAGGAGCTTGTCGAGCGCCTCGATCGCGGCGATGCGCGGCCCCGCGTGCTCGTCCTCGAGCAGCTTGCTCAGGGCGCTGCGCGCGGCCTCGCCCACCGGCACGCGCGTGGCGAGCAGCCGGAGCAGGGAGTTGCGCGTGTCGTCGCCCGCCGGCATGCCCGCGGCCCCGCGCGCGCCGCTCTCCCGGACCGAGGGGTGGATCGACGCCATGGCGGCGAGGTGCGGCTCCGCGGCCTCCTTGCCGCGCAGCTTGACGACGGCGTCGTACGCGGCCTGGGCCACGCTCGGGTCGCGGTCGCCGATGGCCGCGTGCAGCCGCTCCGCAGCCCACGGTTGCTCGCCGTGCGCCTTGAGCTCCTCGACGGCGCGCAGGCGCAGGTCGGGGAAGCGCGCGAGCTGGGCGCGGTCGAGCGCCGTCTGCGGATCCGAGGCGTGCCACGACCAGAGCGTCCGGAACGCCTCGCGGCGGACCTTGGGCGACTCGTCCTCGATCGCGTCGGCGAGCAGCGCCTCGGCCTCGGGCGGCCTCGGTCCCTTGCCCTCGCCGGCGAGCGCCACGAGCCGGTCGAGCCCGCGGACGCGGATGTCCTCCTGCGACGACCGGAGCGACGCCTCGGCCACGGTGAGCGGGGCCGACGGCTGGAGCCGCGCGTAGGCGTCGTGCGCCGCGGCGCGCACCGCACCGTCCGCGTCGTCGAGCATCCAGATGAGGCGCTTCTCGGCGCGGGTGTCCCGGAGCTCGGCGAGCGCGGTCGCCGCCTGCCGTCGCAGCGACGGGTCCTGCTCGCGCGTGAGCTGCAGCAGCGCGCCGAGGGCGCGCGTGTCGCCGAGCTGCGCGAGGCCGCGCGCCCCACGCACCGCCGTGTCCGGCGTGCGGCACGCCATCGCGGTGAGCAGCGGCTCGAGGTCGGCCTCGGCGGGCTCGGCCCCCGGGCTGCCCACGCCGGGGATCCGGGCGCGCGCCGCCTTGATGGCCGCCTCGTCGGCCGCCTTCGCGGCGTCCTTCGCCCCCTCCTTCGCGTTCGCCGCGGGTTTCTCCGCGCCGCCCGCGCCGCCCGCGCCGGCGCGCCGCAGGACCTCGGCCGCGCGCCGCGCGATGTCGATCGCCGCGCGGCCGAGATCCTCGTCGCGCGCCTCGAGCGCGTGGGCGAGCGCGCGCCGCTCGATCACCTTCGCCGCGAACGCGATGCGGCGCACCTCGGCGTCCTCGTCGTCGAGCGCGCGCGCCGCGATCGGCGCGAACTCCGGCGCCGAGAGCCAGCCGGCGAGCGCCGCCCGGATGAGCGCCTCGACCCGGAGGTCGGCCGGGCCGCGCTCGAAGGCGGCGCGGAGCGGCTGCGGGCCGTCCGGGTAGATCTGCTGGAGCTGGTCGAGCGCCGTGAGCCGCACGGAGGCGTCGCGGCCGGCGAGCTTCTCGGCGATGAGCCCCGGGATGAGCGGCGAGCTGCCGTAGAGCTTCCGGAGCTCGAGGAGCGCCCGGCGCTGGACGTCCGCGGCGCGGGCATCGAGCGCCGCCCGGAGCGGGGCGAGCGGCGTGTCGCGCTCGATCGCGCGGAGCGCCTCGAGCGCGGCCATGCGGACGTTCGGGCTCTCGTCGTCGAGCGCCTCGCGCAGCTTCGCGCGCGCGCCCCGGCGCCCCTTCGCCCCGAGCTCGCGGGCGGCGAGCGCGCGCACCTCGGCGTCGCGGTCCGAGCGGAGCACGGGAAGCGCGGCCTCGAGCGCCTCGGGCTCGTCGAGCGAGGCGAGCGTCTTGACGGCGCTCTCGCGCGCCGGCCGGGCGCCCGAGAGCGCCTGGGCGAGCACATCGAAGCCGTGCGCGAGCTCGGCGGTGCCGTCCGCGGGCGCGCCGGCGGCGTCGATCGGGAAGCGCCATACCGTGCGCCGGTCCCCCGCGGCGAAGACGGCGCCGAGCCCGTCCTTCGCGTCCGCGCCGCCGCGGGCGGCCTGCCCGCGCGCGCCTTTGCGCGCGGCGGCCGGCGCGAGCGCCAGCGCGTGGAGCGCCAGCGCGCTCGTCTCCAGCGTGCGCGGCTTGCGTTTGTCCTCGAGCCGGTGGATGCGGATCGCGCCGTCCGCGCCTGCGGACAGCAGGCGGTCGCCGCTCTCCTTGCCGTCTTCCTGCGGCGGCGGGGTGGGCAGGCACAGGAGCGCGCGGACGCCGCCCGCGTGACCGCTCCCGTCCGCGCCGCGCACCTCGCACTCGACGTCGCCGACGAGGTACCAGAGGCGCACGGTGCCGTCGTCGCCGCCCGACGCCAGCCGCCCGTCGCGCGGCGTGAACGCGAGCGCCGTGACCGGCCCGTCGTGGCCCGGCATGGCGCGGACGGCGCCCGTCGCCAGCGTGACCACGCGGACGACGCCGTCGTCGCCTGCCGCCGCGCAGAGCTCGCCGGCAGGATCGAAGGCGACGGCGCGGAGCGGAGCGGCCGAGAGCGCGAACGACGCGATCTCGACCGCGGCGCCGGGCTGCGGGGCAGGGGAGCCGGCGGCCTCGCCGACGCGGAACACCCGCAGCGCGCCGTCGACCCCCACGGTCGCGAGGCGCGCGCCGGCGTTCTGCGACACGCCCGCGGCGATCGCCGTGGCGCCGCCCGGGTGCGCGTCGATCGCCCGCACGTCGGTCCCGCCGCCCGCGACGAGGCGAAGCGCCCCGTCGGAGCACGCCGCCGCGAGCAGGTCGCCCGCGAAGGCGAGGCCCAGCACGTGCGCGGGCACGTCGATCGAGCGCACCGGCTTGTTCGCCACGTGATCGAACAGCGTCACCTGGCTCGCGCTGGCGGGGGATGGCGTGGTCTGCGTCTCGCGCGTCCCGTGCGTCTCGCCCGGCACCGGCGCGCGCACGCCGCCGACCGCGAGGAGCCGCGGGCCGATCGCGAGCGCGCGGACCTTCTCGTAATGGCCGATCGCGTGGCTCATGCGGTCTCCTGTCCGACGCCGGGGAGCGCCCGGCCTTCGCCGACGGCTCCCAGGCCTTCGATCTCGAGCCCCGGGTGCGCGTGTTTGAGCCGCAGGAGCGCCGCCAGGCACGCCTGCCACTCGCCCTTCGCGATCGACCCGGTGAACTCGGCGATGACGGGGGCGACGAGCGCCGCGAACGCCGCGTCCTCGACCGCGAGATCGCGCACGACCTCGATCACGTGCCGCTTGGCCTCGCTCGCCGAGAGGCGCCTGCGCGAGCCCGCGTCGTCGCCCGGCTCCGGCGACCGCCCCGCGGGGATCCCGGACAGCACGTACCGCAGGAAGCGCCGGAGCGCCTCGACGTCCGCGAACCGCCCGGCGTCCTCGGGCAGCTCCGCCGCGGGGCGCGCGTCGTCTCCGCGCGCCCCGCGCGGCCGCCAGCCCGGCGGCAGATGGCGCGGCCGGTGCTTCTCCCAGAGCATCCGCACGGCGAAGAGGCGCACCTCGCGGTCGGCGCTCTGCATCAGCCAGCCGAGGCGCTCCGGGCCGCCGAGCCGCGCGTAGTGCTTCAGGATGAGCGAGAGGCCGAGCTCGCGCGCGCTCTTCTTCAGGCTCTCCGTGAGCGCGAAGACCTGCGCCGGATCGAGCTCCTCCGGCGTGAGCGCGATCGCCGGATCGGCCGACGGATCGCCGACCTTGCGGAGCGCGTCGAAGGCGATGTTGCGCACCTCCTTCGCGTCGCTGTGCGCGAGCTCGTAAACGCGCGTCTGGTAGCCCCACGCCCGGAGCTCGGCGCGCGTGATGAGCGCGGCGAAGCGCCGGACGTCGTCCCGCTTGTCGGAGAGCGCGGGCCAGATGCGCTCGGCGGTGAACGCGCCTCGCTTGAGCGAAGGCTTCAGCTCGAGCTCCTTGGCCTCGCTCTGCTCGGGCCCGAGGACGGGGTGGTGGCAGCGCAGGTACGTCTGCGCGAACGCGCGCATCGGCTCGGGCTCCTTCTCGCCGAGCGCGAGCGCGAACAGCCTCGCCGTGCCCGCCTCGCGGTCGCCGCGGCCGCTCGCGTCCTGCCCCGCGTCGAAGTCCTGCGGCTTCATGTGCGAGAGGAGGTAGCGGCGCGCGAAGCCGTTGAGCGTCGGATCGGCGCGCCGCGCGAGCGCGAGCAGCCAGGGCAGCGTGAGCTGCCGCGGCGACACGATCTTCGGGTTGCCGAGCACCTCCAGCGCGACCGCGCGCGTCTCGGCGCTGAAGACGAGCCCCTTCAGGCGCTCGACGCCCTCGGCCGTCAGGTCGGGCAGGGCGTCGGCCTTCTGGAGCCAGGTCGCGACCGTGGACCCGAGGCGCTTGCGCGTGAGCGCGCCGAGCAGCCACGGCGTCCCGATCGCCGCGATCGGGTACTTGCCGAGCGCGTCGAGCGCGGACTTCGTCGCCTGGTAGTCGTCCTCGTGGCGCGGGTCGTCGAGCACGCGCACCCAGAAGCCCGCCCCCGGCTCGCCGGGCCGGTACTTGGCCTTGAAGTACGCGGCGGCCCACTTCTTCTGCTCGGACTCGCCGTAGAGCATGTCGATGAGGAAGCCCTCGGGCAGCTCGGCGCGGTCGAAGCTCTCGCTCAGGGCCTTGCTGGCCCACGCCTCGGTCTCGCTGTGCGTGAGCAGCCGCCCCAGGAACGCGTGGCCGAGCGCGCGCGGGCTCTTGCCCTGGAGCGCCGACGCCGCGAAGGCGCGCGTGTCCTTGTGCTCGGAGTCGAGCAGCGCGGCGAGGCGCTCCGGGTCGAGGTCCGTCGCGTGCGCGCGGGCGTACTCGATCGCGAACGTGCGCGCCTTCGGGCTCGGGGAGCCGAGCAGCGCGAGCGCCGCGTCGTGCAGCCCGAGGCCCCGCAGCTTGCTCTGGTGGAGCTCCGGCGAGCCGAGCAGCGTCTCGATCAAGAACTCGTGCGCGCTCGCGAGCGGCCGGTACGCGAGGCGCGAAAGCCACGCGGGCGTGACGCTCCGCAGGGTGTCGGCGAAGTCCTTCTTGAGCCCCTGGATCGCGAACTTGGCCGGCGGATCGGCCTGGCAGGCCGAGAGCAGGAGCATCAGCGGATCGGGCGATCGCTTCCACGCCTCGTCGAAGGCGCGGTGCTTCACCATGTCGTTCGGCGGGACGTTGCCGTGGAACGAGCGCCCGTCGTACTTGCCCGTGCCGTGCGCCCAGACGTGGTTCGCGACCCAGAGGTCGCTGAAGCTCGTGCCCGGCGCGTAGTGGCGGAGGACCTCGACCGCGAACTGCGGGTAGAGCTCCGGCGTGCTCCGGCCGAGCTCGCGCAGGAAGCGCCACGCGCGGCGGCGCATGTAGATCAACGTCCCCCTGGAGACCTCGCGCCGCCGGCTGCGGGAGAGCTCGACGTCGAAGCGGAAGGCGAGCGCGCCGAAGAGCTCCGCGTCGAGCCGCGCCTCGGCCAGCTTGTAGATGCGCTTGAGCCCGCCCCACGCGCCGAAGACCAGCGGCGCGCTCGTGGCGATGTCGCGCAGCGCGCTGCGCCCCGCGTCCGTGCCCTCGTCGTAGATGCGCACGAGCAGGTCCGCGAGCTCGAGCCGCGGCGGCGGCGCGGCGTCGACCTGCGCGAGGAAGCGCTTCCACGCGTCGGTCGACTGCTCTCGCCGCTGCTCGGGGGAGCGCATGCCCTGCGCGCGCGAGAGCAGCTGCAGGAACGCCGCGAAGGTGAGCGCCCCCTCGCGCGGCGGCGTCTCCGGTTTTGGATCGGGCTGCTCGAGGTACGCCTCGACGACCTCGGCCAGGGTGGGTGAGCCGCTCGTGGCGAGCTGCTTGACGTTCGCGATGTCGATCGGGTTCGGTGAGCTCGTCAAGGCGCCCTCCCGCGGCGGGATGGCCTGGGAGAATCGCGAGCCCCGCGGTGCAGGTCAAGCCAGAGTCGATCTGACGATGACGGAAGCGTCGTCGCTTCCCCCCGGTGTGCGCCTGTGGGTGGGGCGTGGTCGCCGATGCCGGGGTGCCGCGCGGCGCCCGGAGCGTCGCCTCGAGGCGCGCGCCGGACGCGCAGCTCGGGCCGCGAAGCTCACTCGGCGCAGCTCAGGCCGAGCAGCTCACGCCGCGCGCATCCGCGCGACCCGCTCGGCGACGTGCGGGTCGCCGCCCGCGTCGATGCTCGCGAGGAGGTCCTTCAGCGAGCGCCCGCGGTGGGCGAGGTGCGCCTCGAGGTGCGGCGAGAGCGCCTTCCAGCGCCGCGCCCACCCGGCCTCGGCGCTCATCGAGCCGTTGTGTGGCCGATCGACGAGCAGGGCGCCGAGCCGGAGGCCGAGCTCGGGATCGTCGAGCTCCTCGAGCTGCCGCTTCAGGAGGGCGAGCGCTCCAGCGGCAGGAGAGGTCGCCGGTGGGGCCTTCCAGGTGTCGCGCACCGCGCGCGCGAACGCCGCGGCGTCGAGCTCCGAGAGCAGCTCGATCGCGCGCACGAGCGGCAGGCGATCGCGCGCGCTCGGCGCGACGACGCGGTCGAGGAGCGCGTCCAGGGCGGCGGACAGCGCCCCGTCGGTCGCGGGATCGAGCCCGCCGAGCGACTCGAGCGCCCGGCGGGCGCGTCGGACGGCGCGCCCGAGCACCCAGCTCCGCCGGCCGCGCGCGGCCGAGACGGCGGCGAGCGCGTGGACGGCCGCCTTGCGCCGCGCCTCGGTGGCCTCGCCCGGCTGGACGCGCGGCGGCAGATCGAGCTTCGGCGGCTGCGGGGGCGCGGCCGCTCCGGGGGTGGCTGCGGGGGCGCCGCCGGCGGGCGCGCCGCCCCCGGCGGCGGCCACTTCCTGGTAGCCCTCCCTGAGCTTCTCCGCGATCTTCTTGTCGCACTCGCGCTGCGCGGCCTCCGCCGTGGGGAACGCCTTCTCCTTGCGTTGCCCGGCGGTCCCCAGCCGCCCGTAGACGACGATGAAGGTCGTGTCGTCCACGTCGGCCATCCAGAACTTGGCGCTCGTCCCCTGCACGAACTCGAACCGGCGCATGCGGGCGACGATATCACGTCGCGCCGTCGGCGCGCCTCAAGAGGGCGGCGGCGAGGGCGGCTGGCGGATCAGCACGAACGGCGCGACCACGACCGACAGGAAGCGCAGATCGTGCTGCTGCGGCCAGCGCGCGAGATCGGCGGCCGTCGGCTTGGTCAGCTTGCCGGCCGCGATCCACGCCTCCACCGCGGCCGTGTCGTTCGCGGCCATGGCCTCGCCGACGTCCAGGAGGTCGAGATCGGCGGCGACCACGATGACCGCGTCGCGCGCTGTATGGGTGCGGAGATCGGTCCAGAAGACCTCCCCGAGCGTCTTGGCGAGCTGTTCGCGCATGGGGGCAGCATAGGCCCCGGACAGCGGCCGCCAAGCCTGCGCGCCGCCGCCCGGGCGGGGGAGGGCGGCGGCCGCCGGCCGCGGCGGTCCGGGCAGGCGGCGCTGCCCGAGGCGCCGATCGCGCCCTACCAGCCCATGTTGTGGTGGACCCAGCAGTCGATCTGCTCCCAGCCGACCCGCGCGCGGTAATGGGCGTTCAGGATATGGCCCGTGTCGGGGACGACCGCGGTCGTGACGCTCTCGGCGCTGGCATAGAGCGCCGCGTCGGAGTCCGCGTACGACGCCGGCTGCAGCGCGTCGGTCTCCCCGAACTGGATGAACACCGGGCTCGTCACCTCGTCGATGCCGGCGAGCGTCGGGTCCTCGGAGACGGCGAGGAGGCTCAGGAACTGCCCGCGCGTGAACGTGTCGGCGACGGTGGCGTTGTCAAAATCGATGAGCGCCGGGTTCGCGTTCGCGGTGTCGTAGAAGATGGCGGTGCGCATGTCCGGCGGGATCGCGATATAGGGCGTCTGCAGCAGCGCGGAGATCGCCTCCGGGGGGACGGGGATCGGGTGCGGCGTGAAGGCGAGGCCGGTGTTCACGAGGACGTCGGCGTCATTGTAGGTGCTCTGAACGAACGTGTTGATGATGGCGCCGTTCGAGTGACCGACGAGCGCGACCTTCGTGAAGGGCGTCTTGTAGACGCCGCCCGGCGTGCGCATCTCGGTGATGATCTGATGGACGCTGTCGGCGGTCTTGGCCAGGTCGAGGGAGTCGCCGTCGGGCCGGCTGCTCTCTCCGGCCCCGAGCATATCGAGCGCCAGGACGGCGTATCCCTCCTTCGCCATGTGCCGGGCATAGGAGTAATCGTGTCCGCCGAACGACGGGAGATCCCAGTACTCGTGCGTGTAGGTCAGGCCGTGGACGAGCACCTGAAGGGGGCGGTACTTGGCGTGACCCTGATAGTAGAGGTATCCGACGACGTCGTACGTGTTGCCGTCGGAGAGGGTCACCGGGAACACGAGGCGCTCGACCTTGGTGGGCTGCCTCGACGACGACGCCTCGGCATCGACCGGAGAGAGCGCGGCGGCCGCGAGCGTCGCCGAGAAGAGTACCGTGCTGAGTGCGCGATAATACAAGTTCATGAATTGACCCTCATGGTTACGGCAGGTGATTGGAGGTGAGGCAACGTCTATCGCGGTGCGATAGCCCGTGGTCTCTCAGCTCCAGCGCCGCCACGCCATGTTCGCAAACATTGGACCAGAAAGCGTCTACGTCAACAGGATAGCGCACGATCTCCGCCCGCGCCGGCGTTTGCCGCCATCTGCCGCCATTTCGGAGCGCTGTTTGGTCTCCAGCGCGTTGACCGCGGGCTCGCCGGGCCCTCGCGGCCCGTCGTGAGGAGTGGACGCTGCACGAGGCTTTGCGGGATGCCGCAATGATTTGCACGGGGGTGACGCCGGCTGCCGGTCCCGGCACATGTGCCAGGGAAGGCGTCATCACGACGACTTCTGTGCTGGCGAACAAATCTCTCCCTGCTTTATCGCTCTTGCCGGATGTCATGGCCAGGAGACGCCATCGCGGCACGGAAGTCGTTGGGTGAATCGATATGGGATTTTTGTGGCTCCGCTGCATTGCGCTCGCGGGGGCACGGGCGATCGCGCCCCCGCGGGTGATCCCGGCGATCCTCGGCGCGGCGCGGGCGCGCAGCCGCGGCGCTCCTGGTGAGCGCGAGCGCTGCCCGCGGCGCGATGACGTCAATGCCGCTCAGAAGGTCGCTTCGGCGCCGATGCTCGGCAGGATGATGGGTCCGAGCGTCTCCGGCTCGCATCCGCGCAGGAGCGAGCACTCGTATTGCAGCGTCTCTTTTCCAGCGGTGGCGTTGAGCACCTCGACCGTGAGCGAGAGGGTCCGTCCTTCGCGGAGAATCCACCGCTTCTCGAGCCGCACGTCCAGCCGGAAGAACGCCGGCAGCCGCTCTGGCAGGCTCAGCCGGCGGACCACCTGGGCGATCCGCTCGCGCAGCTGCTCGCGGCGCCGGATGTCCTGCTCCGTGTCGGGGCGGTCGTCGTTGCCATCCGGGCGCTGCCCATCGACGCCGTCGTTGTCCCAGAGGTCGTAATCGACCGTCATGGGAATGCCGCTGTAGAACACCGCCCTGCCCCCGAGCTTCCAGCCGCGGCCCACGTCGACAGCGCCCGCCATGTTGAGCACATGGCGGCGGTCGAACGCCGAGTCGAAGCTCTCCCGGCCGACATGGCGGACGGAGCGGGAGAGGGTGTAGGACACGAACCCTCCGATGCGCTTCGACAGGCTGCGATGCGCGTGGATCTCCAGCCCGTGGGCGCTGCCGTCGCCGCGCAGCTCGGCCCGCTGCGCGAGGCCAGCGTCGGTGCCGGGAGGCCGGTTGCCGAGAGCGTCGCTCAGGTCGAGGAAGCCGCTCCGGAACCCGGTGATCGTGGCCTTGATCTCCCCGGGGAGGCGGAGCTCGACGCCGGCGCTCGCCAGGAGCCCCGTCTGCACGCCGCCGCGCAGGCCGCCCACCTGCATGCCGGGCACCGCGCCGAGGAAGCTCGGCGGCTGGTGGGTCACGCCGAAGGCGCTCAGCAGGGCGACGCGCGGGGTCGCTTGCAGCCGCGTCGCGAGCCGCGGATCCACCGTGGCCCTCGTCGCGCCGCCGGACGCGAAGAGGTCGCCGCGCAGGCCCGGGACCACCTCGAACCCGGGCGCGACGCGGACGACGACGTCGGCCCAGAGCCCCGCGGCGAGGTCCTCCCGGCTCGTGAAGAGGCGCGCGAGCGCCCTGTCGTTCCGGGTCGGGAAGTCGCCGTCGTTCTCGCGGATGTCGATGTCGAACCGCTCCAGCTGTGCGTCGGCGCCGGCGCGCGCCGTCAGCCGCTCGGAGACCGGCGCGGACAGCTCCACGCGCGCGCCGACGAGGCGGGCGCGCCCGGCCCGCTCCCCGTCCTGGTTCTCGCTCTCCTCGTGGCCGAGCGTGATGGCGTGCCGGAGGCGGCCGCCGCGCGCGAAGAACCTGTCGTAGCGGAGGTCGAGCCGGTGGAAGTCGCCGGCGAGCACCACGTCCTTGTCGCCGTCGTCCTCGATCTGGGCGAGGTAGTCGTGCGACCCGAAGGCGAAGAGGCCGACCCGGTCGTACGGCGAGGCGTCGTAGGTGACGCGCGCCTGGTAGTCCCAGTAGCCGAGCTCGATGCCGGGCGAGAAGAGCGCGAGCAGCGCGCCCGGGTACGCGTAGCGCCCGCCGACGAGCGCGGTGCCGCGGCCGTCGGCCCAGGGCGCCTCGACAAGGGCGCCGGCGTCGAAGAGCCGGAGGTTGGCCTCGCCGTGGAGCAGGCGCGCCGGCTCCCGGGTCTCGCCGGCGATGACGCCGCCGGTGTAGCGCCCGAAGCGCGCCGGGAAGCCGCCGGGGTAGAGATCGACCCGCTCGACGAGCGCCGGGTGGATCACGCTGGGGCCGAGCGCCACGTGATAGAGCAGCGGGACGCGCACGCCGTCGATGAAGTAGCCGACGTTGCCCGGCGGCGCGCCGCGCACGAAGAAGTACGGCACGCCGGACGCGATGGGCGTCACGCCGGGCATCGCCTCGATCGCGCGGAAAGGATCGCCGAACGCGCCGGGCACCTGGCGAACCTCCTCGCGCGTCATCGAGGTCGTCATCGGCGCCCCGCGTTCGCCCACCACCACCACGTCGATGGCCTGCGCGGCAGCCGGCGGCGAGGGCGGCACCGTCGCGACGCTCCCGAGGGGCCGCGCGGGCCCGGCGGGCGCCGCAGGAGGCGCGGCCGGCGCCGCGGCGCGAGGATCGCGGAACCTCACGGGGAACAGGATGCGCGCGCCGATGGGCCGCCCGTCGCGCCGGGCGGGCTCGAACCGCCACGACGGCGCCGCGCGCGCGGCCGCGCTCGCGAACGGCTCCTCGCCCTCCACCTCGACCGCGCCCACGGTACCGTCCGCGTACACCGTGATGCGGGCGACCACGGTCGCATCGCCGACGCCGCCGGGCGGGTAAGGCGGTTCGGTGGGGCCGAGCGGCGACGGCATCGTGACCCGGGCGCCCTGCGTGGCCGCCGCGGGCGCCGCAGGGGCCTGCTCCTGCGCGGGAGACGCCGTGGCCTCGCCGTCGGTGAAGGCCACGAGGGCGCCGGTCGCCGCGGCCACCGCGACGGCCGCGGAGCCGCGCGTCCTCCGGCGTCGCAGATCGCTGGGCTCCGGCTCCTCCATCGGCGCTCCGGAAACCATGGAGAGTCGCGGCGGCACGCTCAAGCAAAACGTACCGGCGCGCCTTTCAGGCCGAGCGCTGCTCGCCTCGCCGAGGTCGCGCTGGACGACCGCGCCGTCCCTGCCGTAGATAGCTGGCAGCGTCGACGTGGGCTCGAACAGGAAGCGACAACAGAAGTCCTGGGGTTCGCGCGTGCTCGTCGCGCTCCTCGTGACCGGGCTCAGCGCGGTGGGGGTCAAGTGCGGCCTCGATCGCGTGCTCGAGGAGCTCGGCCTCGACCTCGGCGGCGACCGCCCCTCCAGGCCATCGCCGACGCCCGGCCGATCCGGCAGCGCCTCGCCGCCGAAGGGCGCTCCGCCGAAGGGCGCTCCGCCGAAGGACGCGCCCTCCTCGCGCCCGCCCGCGCCGAGCCCGCATCTCGAGCTCGGCGTCCCGGCCCGCACGGGAGCGCGCGCCGCGCGGGCCGACGCGTCCGACGATCACCTGATGATCAAGCCCCAGTACGCCCTCTCCTACAACCGCTCCAGGAACGTGGCGAACTGGGTCGGCTGGAGGCTCGACGCCGCGTCGTTCGGGGACGCGCCCCGCCATCGGGGCAAATTCCTGGCCGACAGCGCGCTGCCGGACGGCTGGTACCGCGTGCAGCACGACGACTACACCGGCTCCGGCTTCGATCGAGGCCACATGGTCCGCTCCGAGGAGCGGACGCGGAACCCCGACGACAACAAGGCGACGTTCCTCCTCACGAACATCCTGCCGCAGCGGCACGAGCTCAACGCCGGTCCGTGGCTGAGGCTCGAGGAGGCGTGCCAGGAGCTCGCGCAGAAGGAGCGGCGGGCGCTGTTCCTGATCGCCGGCGGCCTCTTCGACGAGCGCGAGCGACCGGCCGCCACCATCGGCAAGGACGTCGCCGTGCCGGACGCGTTCTTCAAGGTCGCCGTGGTCCTCGAGCCGGGGCAGGGGCCCGGCGACGTCGGCCCGGCGACGCGGGTCATCGCGGTGGTGATGCCGAACGAGACGGGCATCCTCGATCAGGGCTGGGGGCAGTACCGGACGACGGTGGACGAGATCGAGCGGCGCGCGGGCTACGACCTCATGACCGCCCTCCCCGAGGCCGTGCAGCGGACGCTCGAGGCGCGCGTCGACGACGGGCCCGCCGGCGGTCGCTGAGCGGCGCGCTCAGGTCTCGACGACCTTCGTCACGAGGCCGAGCCACGCGCCGGACGGATGGCGGCCGACGACGTAGACATCGATCGCGACGCGCCCGACGCGGTAGACCCGGACGTCGGTCAGGTGGCGCTCCAGCAGGTCCACGAGCCGCCGGTACCGCCCCGCCTCGGCCAGCGCCGCGTCGCCGGTGTCCCCGGGCACGTCGATCACAGGCGCGAAGAAATCGCCCGCCGTCGTGACCTCGACCGGCGTCGCCGCGCCGAGGCCCTCGGCCGCGAGCAGCGCGGCCGGCGAGGACGCGTCCCCGCGCGACCGGAACGGGCGCAGCTCGTGATCGGACTCGCTGGGGAACAGCAGGCCCTGCGCGGCCTCCGCGAGGGACGCGAGGAGCTCTTCGGGCGAGATGGATGAGGCCTGCATGCGGATCTCCGGGCGGCTGCTCGGCGAGGGCAAGCTCGCCGTGGGGTGATCATTCCACCGTGGAGCCAGCGGAGAATCCGCTTGCTCCCTGGGCTTTGGCGATGGTACCCGGACCCGCCCGCCCTGCGGATCCGATCCACCCTTCCTCTTTCCTTCGCCGCGTTGCATGCTCGGGCGAGACCCGAGCAACGAACAAGGATTCAAGTGCCATGTCCAAGATGAAGCTCAAGCCCGGCGTGATCACTGGCTCCGCTCTTCAGGAGCTGTTCGAGTACATGAAGAGCGTCGAGTGTGCGCTGCCGGCCGTGAACGTGATCGGCTCGCACAGCACGACCGCCGCGCTCCAGGCGGCCCGAGAGGCCAAGTGCCCCATCATCATCCAGTTCTCGAACGGCGGCGCCCACTTCTTCGGCGGCAAGTTCCTGGACAACAAGGGTGAGAAAGCCGCCATCGCGGGCGCCGTCGCGGGCGCGCACTACGTGCGGAACCTGGCCGAGGCCTACGGCGTGCCGGTCATCCTGCACACCGATCACGCCGCGAAGAAGCTCCTGCCGTGGATCGACGGCCTGCTGGAGCACGGCAAGAAGTTCTTCGAGAAGAACGGAGAGCCCCTGTTCTCCTCTCACATGCTCGATCTGTCCGAGGAGCCGCTCCACGAGAACCTCGAGATCTGCCAGAAGTACCTGCGGCAGATGGCGGCGCTCAAGATGACGCTCGAGATCGAGCTCGGCGTCACGGGCGGCGAGGAGGACGGCGTCGACAACAGCGGCATCGACAACTCCAAGCTGTACACCCAGCCCGCGGAGGTGCTCGCCGCGTACGACGCGCTGAAGCCGATCGGCAACTTCACGATCGCCGCGTCGTTCGGCAACACGCACGGCGTCTACAAGCCGGGCAACGTGCAGCTCCGGCCGCCCATCCTGAAGAACTCCCAGGACGCGATCCAGAAGGAGCGCAAGACGGGCCCGAAGCCTGTCGACTTCGTGTTCCACGGCGGCTCCGGCTCGTCGCGCGAGGAGATCCGCGAGGCGGTGTCCTACGGCGTCATCAAGATGAACATCGACACGGACACGCAGTGGGCCTTCACGCAGCCCATCAAGAAGTACATGGACGACAAGGGCGCCTACCTGAAGTCGCAGCTCGGCAACCCCGAGGGCGAGGACAAGCCCAACAAGAAGTACATCGACCCGCGCGGCTGGCTCCACCTCGGCGAGAAGGGCGTGGCGGCGCGCCTCGTCGACGCGTGCAAGGACCTGAACTCGTTCGACAAGTTCGAGTTCTGATCCGCGGCGAAAGCGAAGGCCCCGCTCGCGCGGGGCCGGAGCGACGCCTGTAGAACCGCGCCGCGGCGACACCGCGGCGCGTCGCTCGACCCGCAAACGGCTGGCTGCTCACGAGGGCGACGGGTGCGCCGCGCTCAGCGAGCGCGCCGGCGCCGCGACGGCAGGGCGGCGGCGAGGCAGCCGGGAGAGCGGCAGGCCGAAGAGGCCGAACGCGGTGAGCTCGATCCCCAGCACGGGCAGGAAAGCGAACCCCGAACCCCCGGTGGCAAGGAACTGCACGAGGGCGATCGGGGCCGCGATCGACAGGAGCGCTGTCGGGTACGTGACGCCGTGAAGCAACGCGAGCAGCACGCCGACGATCCCCACCGTGAGGCAGCCGTCGACGCTGGGGGTCATGTCCAGCGCGCCCGGCGTGCGCAGCGCGGCGCGGATCCACAGCAGGGAGCCAGTCGCCAGGAGGACCATCGCGATCGGCAGGTTGGCCGAGGAGCGGGTCGCCATCTTCGGTATCTGGAAAGCCATGGTTCCGGCCACGACAGCACGCGATGTGCCATCACGGCTCCCAGGCGGCCGCGGGCGGCCGGCGCGTTGCGTGATGCAGGGAGTGCGGGGCGGCGCACGCCTTGCGCGCCACGAGCCCCCGGTCCCATCAGGGCGAGGGCGGGCCGGGCTCCTCGCCCGCGCCGGGCTCGCCCGCGTCAGGGCGCTCGTGCGTTCGTTGTGGACGCGCCGGCTCGAGGGGCGCGAGCCGGATGCCCAGGTTGAGGAGCTTCACACAGTCCTGCTCGCACGTGGGCCGCCCGCCGGGGAGAAGCGAGCAGTGTGCGACCTCGACGGACTCCTCGGAGCGGCCGTCGACGACGAGTCGGCACCGCACGGGAGCCCCGGTCCGTGGACAGACCAGGGTGGTCTCCGAGGTGTGGTAATGCCGCCGGGCGAGCAGGCTTCTCGTCCCGACGATCAACCCCACGACGCCTCCAGCAGCCGCCAGCAGCACGACGAGCCAGTCTGCCATCGCGACCCCCCTGTGAAGAGCGCTGCGGCGTCCACCGCAGCAGGTACGACGCAGCAAGGGGTGCGCCACGCGCTTCGCCGAGGCGTGGGCCCGGCCGGCGCGGCAGGGCCCGTCCCTCGTGCATCGTAAATGCATTCCGCGCGCCTCTCGGCGCAGGGCGTGCGCCCCGGAGCCCGGGGCGAGGCGCAGCAGCCCGCCCCGCCGCCGAGCGGCGACGTGAGGAGCCGTGAAGAAGCATGGGAATCGACGGCAACAGGCGCGAGCCGGGTGCGGTCCTGGCGGCTCGCCATGGCGGCGCCGCGGGTCGACATCTTCCGGCTCGATGATTGCAAACCTCCTTTCATCGGCGGATGCCGCGGGAGGAGGGCGCCATGGCCTGTCATCTGGAGGAATCGGACAAGCTGGTGTGGATCGAGGTCGAGGGGGGAGGCACCGAGCCACGGCGGGTGCGCTGCCCGCGGCGGGCGGCGACGGTGGACGCGCGGGAGTGCTTCGCCTGCCCGCGCTACGCGACGCTCGCGATCCATCCGAGCGGGAAGAAGGTCTATCTCGTCTGCGAGCCGTTCGACGAGGAGCCGATCGAGCCCTCGTAGCGGCGCGCGAGCCCGGGAGCGCCCCTCACGACCTCCCGTCCCCGATGGCTGCGCTCACGCGCGGCGCGGGCGCCTCAGATCGCGCAGCTTCTCCAGCTCGAAGAACCCCGCGAACGCCACGCCGAGCAGCGGGTACGGGAACAGGATCGCCATCGTGAGCAGCACGCCGAGGTGGAAGAGCCACGCGGCGCCGCAGAAGACGACAGCGACGCGCCGGCTGAACAGGGCGAGCGGCGCGCCGAGCTCCATGGCCAGGCTGGCGAGCGCGAGCGGCGGGAACAGGAACGGATAGCGGACGAGCGCGCCGCCGAGCGGCGAGTGCGTGTCGCCGAGCGCGATCTTCCGGACGTTGTCGTAAGCGATGTAGTTGCGGAGGATGTCGCTCGTCGCCCAGTCGAGGCCGCTGTTCCGGAGCTTCGTGACCCCGGCGATGAAATACGACATCACCGTGATCGCGCAGAATAGCCGGATCGGCCAGCCATAGCGGCCGTCCGGCGCCGGCGCGGGGGCACGCTCCGACGACGCGCGCGCGGCGCGCGCGTCGAGCGAGTGCGCGTCCGCCGCGGCCCCGAGGCCGAGCGCGATGACGTGGAGCGCGAGGAGGTTCTCGGTGTGGAACACCATGCCCCAGGAGCTCCGGTAGCTCAGCACCCAGAGCAGGAGCGCGCCGAAGACGGGCCCGGCGACGCGGAACCGGTAGCCCGCCACGAACGCCGCGCCGGCGGCGATCGCCGCGCCAAGGAGGCTCTGTACCGCCCAGAGGGGGAGCGGCGCGGACAGCACCGCGACCACGCCGACGGGCCTGAAGCTCTCCGGCGGCAGGTGGCTGACCCGCTGGAAGTGCACCGCGCGGACGCAGAGGTACACGAGGGCGAAGCCGCCGACCAGGAGCCGCAAGAGCGCGAGCCGCTCGGCGGGCGCCTCCGCGAAGAAGGCGCGGTCGAACCGCGCAAAAAGCCGCCTCATCGCGCGCCCACCTTGCACGTCGCGTGGAGCTTGGCGTCGATCGGGGCCTCCTGCCCCTCGAAGAACGCGACGGCATCGAAGGTGTCGGTCCGGATCTCGACCGCGACGACATCCGCGTAGCCGTCCTGCGCCGCTACGCGCGACGCGATGCCGCGGCAGAGCGCGCGGGCCGCGCGGGCGCCCTGGCGGATGCTCTGCGCCAGCGTGGCCTTGGCCTGCAGCACCTCCTCGCTGCCCACGAGGCGCGGCGGGATCGGCCGCCGCCCGCCCCGGGAGTCCACGCCGACGGCGCGCTCCACGGCGGTCCGCGCGTCGTGGCGGCCCCACGAGAACATCGGGTAGGTCGACAGCGGAAAGCTGTCGACCGGAGGGCGGCGGAACAGCGGGGCGAGCATGAGGAGCAGGAACGCGGCGGTCACGCCGTACGCGTACGCCCGGCGCTCGCCGAAGCGAGCGGCCCCGCGCGGGCTCGATCCACCGCCGGCTCCGGCGCTCACGGCGCCGCCCTGCGGGCTCGGTCCACCGCCGGCGCCAGCGCTCACGACGGCCTCTCCCTCGCCGCCCGCGCTCACAGAGGCCCCGCCGCCGGCGCGCTCCGCCCTGGCACGAGCCCGAGCATCCGGCCCCCGTGGCCGAGCGCGGCCCAGGCGTGCTGCACGTAGTCGATGCGGATCCGCGGAGACGCCATGCTTTCGCTGAAGCCCCCCTCGATGATCACGTCGCGGCTGCAGGCGAAGCAGGTCGCGGGCGACCACTGCTGCCGCACGAGGAACCCGAGCACCCGCCGCATCAGCGCCTGGTCGGGCGCGAGGTCCTCGCCGCGCGCCTCCTTGACCGCCATCGCCGCGGCCAGCGCCTCGCCGAACCCCGCCGTCGCCGTGTTGTGCGGCGGCAGCACGTTGCCGAACCCGTACCCGCCCACGAGATCGGGCGTCACCTTGCTGTCCTCGTCGAGCACGAGCCGCGACTTGAACGCCACGTAGTCGAGGCAGAACCGCTCGTAGTCGTCGCGGCGGTGGTGCCCGAGCGCCGCGCGCGCCGCGAGGCAGTGCCAGTTCTCCTCCATGTACACGAAATCACTGGCGAAATGGTCCCAGTAGCGGTTCGCGTAGTAGTCCATGGCGCGATCGACGGCGGCGCGCACGGCGGTCGCGGGCGGGTACTCGGGGCTCGGCTCGCGGGCGGCGAGCGCCTCGAGCAGCGTCAGCGCGAGCACCGACTGGCCTCCCTCGTAGAGCTGCGTCGGGCCGAGGACGGGCGCGACGCGCACGAGGTCGAGCTGCGGCGCGAAGCCGCCGTCGTCCCGCTGCGTGGCGAGCACCATGCGGGCGAGCCGCCCGATGAGCGCGTCGTGCGTTCCGTGCGCGTCGCGGCACGAGAGGAACGTGACAAGGCTCAGCGCCGTGGGGTTGAGGCCCGCGATCGTCCCGGGGCTGTCCTTGGGGTAGAAGAGCGCGCCGACGGAGTCGCCTTCGCCGGCCCGGCGCTCGAGCTTCGTGAGCAGCCCGAGCGAGCGCTGCACCACCTTCGCGAGCTCCGGCGACGCAGGCACGCCCTCGGCGCCGACCCCCAGCTCGCACAGGGCGAGCGTCGTGCCGGCCTGCCGCGCGATCGAGAACCCGTCGAACGAGGCGCGCCCGGTGAAGGGGTCGACGATGTAGCGGAACATGCCGTCCTTCCGCTGCGCCCCGAGGATGTAGCGCTGGGCCGCGGCCGCCGCCTGCTGCGCGGTCGCCTCGGTGAGCGGGACCGACGGCTCTCCGATCCGCGACAGGAGGTGGAGCCCGCCGTCGGCGTCGACGGCGTAGCTGAGCGTCTCGATCCGCACGAGGCCGTCCCGCAGCGCGGCGCCGCCGGCGGTGGGGCCGCCGGGCGGCTCGGGCTCGCCGAGGGCGCGGCGCAGGACCGCGAGATCCACGCCGAAGCGGAAGTCGGGGACGCCGGCCAGCGGCGCGTTCGTGTTGAACGCGTCGAGCGCGATGAGCTGCCACGGCATGAGGCACCGCTCCGCGAGGCAGAGGCCGTCGAGCCCGGGGCGCAGCGACAGCCCGTCGAGGCCCGGGCCGGGGGAGGCGAGCGGCTGCGTGGCCGAGACGACGTCGATCTTGAGCGGGCCGCGCAGGGCCTCGGCGAGCGCGCCGCGCAGCGCCGCCGCGGCGTCCTCGCCCGGCGCGGGCTGGAGGCAGCGGCTCGCGACGGCGGCGCGCTCGGGGTCGCGGCCGCCGGTGAGGTGGGTGACGACGAGGGTGGGGCGGCCGGGCTCCGGGGGCGCGGCGCACGCGGCCGGCGCCGTGGTCATGAGCGAGGGCGCCTTGGCCGGCGGCGGCGGGAGCGCGTCGAAGGAAGCGAGCGCCTCGCGCAGCGCCGCCCCGGTGCGCGACGGCGCGCCGCCCGGCACGGGCACGACGTCGGCCTTGGCGACGCGGTGGCGGAAGAGCAGCGAGAGGGCGGCCAGGACGACCAGCGCGGCGAGCGCGGCGAGCGCGCGCGAGGGCCGGCGCTTCGCGCGGAGCAGGCGGAGGCCGCCGGTCGAGGCGACGCCCCAGCACGCGAACGGCAGCGTGAGCAGCGCGACGACCGCCCAGACCGCGAGCAGCGCCGCCGCGATGCCGGTGCCGAGGCCGCGGTTCAGCGAGGCGACGTAGACGGCGGAGGAGAGGAGCCCGAAGCTCAGGAAGGCGAGGTAGCCGAGCGAGCAGAACGACGTCGCGCGGAAGGCGCGCGGCGCGAGCGGGTGGGGGAGGAGCGAGAGGACGGCGGTCGCGGCGTGGAGCAGCGCGAGCGCGGCGGTGGCCACGGCGAAGAGCGTCCACGGCCGGAAGGGGAGGGAGAGCGCGGCCCAGGCGAAGACGGGGGCGTGCAGGGCGCTGAGCAGCCCGACGGCCCAGCGGCGCCCGGGCGGGCGCCGGGAGGCGGCGCCGCGGCTGGCGAGCGTGGGGGATTCGGCCGGGGGGGCGCTGTCCTGGAGCGGCTCCGAGGGCGGGGGGGGATCGGTGTCGGGCGCCTGCATGGTGCGGCGACGCTTAACACGGCGCCTGGCGCGCACGATCGCCGCTGTTACCCGATCGCGGCGCGAGGGGCGGGCGGGCTCAAGGCGCTCGACACCGGCGCCGTTGGCCTGGAGCAGCGGAGGCGCGACACAACTGTGTCCGACTCAATTGTTGACGCAGCTGATGAGGTCGCCGGCGTCCGCGCAGATCGCGGACATCTCTGTTCCTCCGTTCCTGCAGGAGAACCAGGCGACGTTGGCGAGATGGTGGAGGCCGAACGCCCTGCCCGTGCCGGCGTCGATGATCGGCGACCCGCTCGATCCGCCTTCGCTGTCGCACGAGTAGCCGATCTGCGATCCAGAGAGCGTGCCGGAGTAGGTCTGATCGATCGCGTCGATCTGGCAGCGGAGGGTATGCGCGTCATCCCTCCAGAAGCCGATCTCTTTCGGGCGCCCGCCCGGGTGCTGGATGAAGTTGATGAGGTTGCCGACGCTGGGTGCCTTCGTCGTCGGAGTGAGCACGCCCCAGGTCGTCTGGGGGTCGCCCGATAGCTGGATCAGCGTGTAATCGAGGCCACCTCTGGAACGGGTGCGGGTCCGGCTATTCGTCTTGAGGAGGGTGCTGCCAGCGAAGCGCTGATCGGTTGCCATGGTCGAGCGAAGGCAGTCCATATACTGGTAACCGAAGCGGGCCTCGACGCTGGTCGCCTCTGTCTGGGTGCTGATGCAATGGTTGTTGGTGATGAGCGTGTTGCGGTTTTTCCCGGCGATCAGCCACCCCGTGCACAGGTACATGCCCCCGTCTCTCACGAAGCTCAGCCGCGCCACAGGTCTCTGCTGGGCGTTGAGCTCGTGGCACGCGATGGCTTCGCGGCCCTCCGTGGCGCACACGATATCGGGCGTGCCTCCGCCGGGCCTCCTCTCGAGGGAGACGCTGTGCGGCGTCGCCTCGCCCGACGTCACAGGATCCGGGTCGAGCGCGAGCGTCCCGTGGCCGATGTCCGCGATCGAGAACCCGTGGCCACCGCCGGTGCGGCTGTGCAGCTCGACGATCGCCGTCTCGCCGTCGATGGCGAACGCCCAGACGTCGCCGTCCCCGTTCGGGCCGCGATCCTCGTACCGGAACGACTGCGCGCCGTCGGGGCTCGAGACGGTGACATAATCACCCTTCGCGAGAGAGAAGTCGTTGAAGTGCACGCGCACGAACGTGGCGCCCGGCGAGGTGATCGCCTGCTTCCAGCCACCGGCGTACGGGTGGGACGTCTCGGCCGCATACGCGATGACGTCACCCGCCCGGAGCGGCCCGGGCGCCGTCTCGAACCCGTCTGCGTCGTCGGTTCCGCCTGCGCCGGGAGCGTCCACGTTCCCAGCACACCCCGTGAGAGCGAGGAGCGACCCAGCGACCAGCATCATTCTGTTCATTACAACCCCCCTTCGTCCCGGCTCGCCCCATGGAAGCGGCGCAAGCGGACGAACCGCATAGGATAGGATAGGGTGACGAGGCTGGCAAACACGCCTTCTCGCCGAGCGCCGGGGGCGTCGAGGTGCGGCTCTGGTGCTAGGCCTCGAAGATCTCGCGCACGCGGCCGAGCTCCGCCGGCTCCACGAGCACGTCGAGCCTGTCGCCGGCCTCGAGGATCGTCTGGCCTCGCGGCAAGTGCGTCGCCACGGGCATCGTCAGCGCAACGAATGCGATGATGACGATGGCCCGGGTGGTGACGGCCGGGTCGTAGAAATGGAGGGCGGAGGCCGAGATGATGCACGTCATCCCGAACACCGAGGCCTTCGATGTCACCTGGAGGCGCGTGAACAGGTCCGGCATGCGCAGTGATGCCTTCGAAGAAAGTTTCCGAGTCTCGCTAGCTGGCCACCCGCCGCGGGATGGTAGCCGGGGGGCCGATACGCCCCCCGGAGGCCCGGACGGACGAGCTCCGCGGAGGGTTACTCCTGCTCGATGAGGCCGCAGCCGATGCGGCCGCCCGCGTCGGGGTCTGCCGCGGCGTGCACGACGATCGCGTACTTCGTCACGTCGGTGTCCGCGTCGTCGCCGACGGTCCAGACGTCGGTCCCGCGCTTGACCGTGTGCGTGCCCTTGCCGCTCGCATCGCACGTGAAGCTGCCGAGTCCTTCGCCGTTGGGCACCCAGTGGGCGCCCGCATCATTACCGTTGCTGCCGCAGCTCTTGTTCTCGTGGATGTGAGCGGAGTGCTCGCCTTCAGGGCAGCCTGACAGCATGATGGTGAGCGTCACCTCCTCTCCGGTCTGCGCGAAAGCCGCGGTCCCGGTCAGGCCGCTCGCGTTCAGCCCCTGGATCTCCGCCTCGGCCCGCAGGGACGCGCCGCCGCCGCTTCCGCCGTCACCGCCGCCGTTTCCGCCGTCACCGCCGCCGTTTCCGCCGTCACCGCCGCCGTTTCCGCCGTCACCGCCGCCGCTCCCCGACGCGGATGTGCTCGTCGAGGCGTCGCCCCCGCCCGAGCCGGCCGTGGACGACGTGCTGCTGGTGCCAGCGGGCGATTCCCCGTCATCCCCGCACGCGGCCAAGAGAGTGCTGGCCCCAAGGGCGAGCAACGAGAGCTTCAACCACCGTGACATAAGTCTCCTTTTCTCGGCGTGACCCGAACAGGCAGGCAGTTGCCCCCCGGACGCGATCAAGCCATCGAGGGCACGAGTATGTCCAAACACGGCGAGCGTCCAAGCAGTTCCGTCACAAAAATCATGCATCGGTCGCCTATCCGGCGACGGAATTCCGTTGATCGTAGAAAGATGTGGCCCCGCTGCCCTGCTTCGGCGCTCCGGCGTGCACGGTGGGCTCTATCCAGCCCTGAGCGCTCGCGTGGAGGAGGCTGTGGCTGTCCTGGCAGCGAGACGATCGTAGTCTCGACCGAGCCAAGCGAGAAAGTCCTGGTTCCTGGGAGGGCCGTCTGGCCAGCCTGCACGGATGCGATCGGCGAGCTCGAGATCCCAGCTCCCCAGGCCCTCGCGGATGAGCGAGAGGCGCGCGTCCCAGGGGCCCTTGCGGTTCCAGAGATTGAGCGTGAGGATACGGAGCCGGTTCATCAGGGATCGAGCTAGGCCTCGAAGATGTCGCGCACGCGGCCGAGCTCCGCCGGCTCCACGAGCACGTCGAGCCTGTCGCCGGCCTCGAGGATCGTCTGGCCTCGGGGCACGACCGTCCCGCCCTCGCGGTGAACGGCGCGAATGAGCACGCCGGCAGGCAGGCCGAGCTCGGCGATACGCTTGCCGATGACGGAGGCCCCGGGCGCGAGCTCGAACGTGCGGGTCCTCGGCTCCGTGCCGGCGAGGGTGTGGGTCGCCGGATCGTAATGCGCGGCGAGCTCGTTCACCACGGTCTCCGGCGAGAGGGGCGTGCTCGTCGTGTAGCCGGCGCGAGCGAGCAAGTGCGTCGCCACGGGCATCGTCAGCGCAACGAACGCGATGATGACGATGGCCCGGGTGGTGACGGCCGGGTCGTAGAAATGAAGGGCGGAGGCCGCGATGATGCACGTCATCCCGAACACCGAGGCCTTCGATGTCACCTGGAGTCGCGTGAACAGGTCCGGCATGCGCAGGATGCCCACGGCCGCGAGCAGCATGAAGAGGCATCCGACGATGAGGAGCGCGCCCTCGACGAACTCGAGGATCACGACGTCTCCCCCTGCCGCTCGAGGTAGTACGCGAACGCGATGGTGCCGAGGAAGAAGATGAGCGACAGCACCATGACCGCATCGAGGAGGACGCCGTGATCGGTCACCATCGCGTAGAGGGCGATGCCCCCGCTGCCGACCGTCGCCATGAGGTCCATGGCGACAACGCGGTCGGGGAGGCTCGGCCCGAGCAGGAGGCGGATGAACGCGACGACGAACGCCACCGTGACGACGGCGATCGCGACGAGCAGGAGCGGGGTCATCGGAAGAGCTCCTTCACGCGGCGCTCGAGGTCGCTCTTGATGGTCGCGCGCAGCGCGTCGGCGCTGTCCACGAACATCGCATGGACGAAGAGGACCGTACGGTCGCCCGAGACGTCGAGGCCAAAGGTGCCTGGCGTCAGGGCGAGGAGGATCGTCAGCACGGTGATCTCGAGATCGGTCGTCAGATCCAGGGGGACCGCGACGATGCCGGGGCGGCTCTTTCGCCTGATCGAAATGACGTCGCGGGCGACCCTGAGGTTCGCCCGCACCATCTCTTTCGCGAAGAAGAGCATGAACGACAGCACCCCTGGCAGCTTCTCGAAATAGGTCGTGGGGCCGAGCAGGCGCCGGAGCCAGAGGAGCAAGAGGTACCCGAGGAGGAAGCCGAAGACGAGGCCCCCTGCCGTGGCGCGGCCGGTCAGGCCCACCCAGACGATCGCCAGGAACAGATTGAGGACGAGGGCTCTCATGGGCGACCCTCCCCCAGCACGGCGCGCACGTAGTCGGTCGGATCGGCGAGCTGCGCGGCGGCCCGCCGGACGACGGCGAGGAGCGGCTCGGGCGCCATTCCGAGCGTGACGCCCAGCGCGGTCAAGATGACGACCGGCACGTACAGGAGCGCGCGACGCCGCGCCCCGCTCTCGCGCGGGGCGAGGTCGGCCTCGGCGGGCGCGGGCTTCCAGAAGGCCTCATTCCATATCTTCGTCATCGAGATGAGGGTGACGAGGCCGACGGCGAGGCTCGTGGCGACGACGGCCGCGGCCCCCCGCGAGCCGACCTCGAGCCCCGACCGCACCAGGATGAGCTTGGCCCAGAACCCCGACAGGGGCGGTATGCCGGCGAGGGAGAGGGCCGTGACGAGGAAGCAGGCGGAGAGCCCGGGGCTCCGCGCGAGGAGCCCGCCCTGAAGGTCGAGGGAAGCGTCTTTCCCGCCGGATCGCATGATCCCGCTGATGAGAAAGAGGTTCGACTTGATGATGGCGTGGTGCAGGACGAAGAAGATCGCCCCCGCGAGGGACGACAGCGTGAACAGGCCGAGGCCCATGACCATGTAGCCGACCTGGCTCACGCTGTGAAACGCGAGGATGCGCCGGACCTCCTGGTGGGACACCGCGCCGAGCACGCCGACGGCCATGGTGAAGGCCGCGATCCCGAGGAGGAGCGCGTTCGTGGCCTCCCTGTCGCCCACGAAGAGGAGGGTGAAGCTGCGCACGAGGGCGTAGACACCCACCTTCGTCAAGAGCCCCGCGAACAGCGCGGTGACCGTCACGGGGGGCGTGTGATACGAGTCCGGCAGCCAGAAGAAGAGGGGGAAGACAGCGGCCTTGATGCCGAACGCGACGAGGAAGATCATCGCGAGGGTGAACCGGATCGGCGGCGCGAGGCTCGGCAGCTTGAGCGAGAGATCGGCCATGTTGAGGGCGTGCACGGACCCGTAGAGGATGCCGAGGCCGGTGAGGAACAGGGCGCTCGAGATCAGGTTCATCGCGACGTACTTGATCGCGCCCTGCATCTGCGGCCGCTCGTTGCCGAGCACCAGGAGGACGAAGGACGCGATCAGCGTCACCTCGAACCAGACGTACAGATTGAAGAGGTCGCCTGTGACGAAGACCCCGTTCGTCCCCATGAGGAGCACGTGCATGAGCGGGTAGAACCCGTGCGCCCGCCGTCCGCGGTCGATGTCCGACAGGGAGTAGATCGACGTGACGACCGCGATGACGCCCGAGAGCAGGACCATCAGCGCGGAGAAGAGGTCGGCCACGAAGGTGATGCCATACGGCGCGGGCCAGCCCCCGAGCTGGGTCGATTGAATGCCTCCCCGGTGCACGGCGCGGAGCAAGGCGAACCCGACGGTGAGCTGAAGGACGCTCCCGACGAGCCCGAGCGCGCGCTGCCTCCCCACGCGCCGGAAGGAGAGGAGCGAGAGGGCCGCCGTGGCCAGGGGGACGAGGACGGGCAGGACGAGGAGCACCTTCATGGGCGGGTCGATTCGAGAGAGTCGATGTCGTCGCTGCCCATCGTCCGATGAACGCGATGCAGGAGGACGACGGCGAACGCGACGACCGCGAAGCTGATGACGATCGCCGTCAAGATCAGCGCCTGGGCCACGGGATCGGCCGGCGGCGCGTGGAAGGCCCCCTCGCCCTTGGGGATCAGCGGGGGACGGCCGCGGACGACGCCGGCCGCCGTGAGAATGAGGAGGTTCGTCCCGTGCCCGAGCAGCACGAGGCCGAAGGCGAGCTTCACGATGCTGCGCCGGAGCATGAGAAACAGCCCCGACGCATAGAGCCCGCCGACGACGATCGCGAGGAGGACCGTCATGAGCTCATCTCCGCGGCCATAAGGAGGATCATGAGCACCATGCCCATCACGGCGGCATACACGCCGACGTCGAACAGCACCGGCGTCCCCACCGCGACGTCGCCGAGCCCCGGCACAGGGACGGTCGCCCACACGCCTTGCAGGAAGGATCCGCCGGCCACGAGCCCGATGACGCCCGAGAGCAGGCTCGTCGAGAGCCCGAGCCCCATGAGCGTCTGAGGCGCGACGCGGAGCAGCTTCCGCGTCGAGGGGACGTCGTGAGCGAGGATGTGGAGCGAGAACGCCGCTGCGATGATGAGCCCGCCGAGGAAGCCGCCCCCGGGCTCGTTGTGACCGCGGAGGAGCGCATAGATCGAGACGATGATGAGGAGCACCATCAGGACCGGCGTTGCGGCGCGCAGGATGACGGAGGGCATGGCTCAGGCCCCCTTCCGCGTGCGGGTCGCGAGCAGGGCATAGACCCCGATCCCGGCCACGCAGAGGACGGTGGACTCCCCCAGCGTGTCCATCGCCCGGAAATCCACGAGGATCACGTTGACGATGTCCCGACCGTGGGCCTCCGGGTATCCCTTCGCCACGAAGAACTCGCGCAGGATCGGCTCCGGGGAGAGCGTCGACGACATGAGGATCAACAGGGTCACCGTGGCCCCGAAGATCACGGAGACGATCGCGTCCGGGATCCACACGCGCGCGGGGGATCGGGGCACGAAGCGCGGAAGGTGGTGCAGGACGAGGACGAAGATGACGACCGTCAGCACCTCGACCATGATCTGCGTCAGCGCGAGATCGAGCGCGCTGAAGATCACGTAGACGAGCATGACGCAGAGGCCGATCGCGCCGAGCGCGGCGACGACGGCGAGGCGCGATTGCGTGCGCGTCGCCATGGCCGCGGACGCGAGGATCACGCCCGCGAGCACGAGCTCCGGGAGCTCCACCGTGAGCGACGGGATCGTGAAAGGGAGGCTCCGGAGCAGAGGCGTCCCGACGAGCACGACCGTCGTCAGGGCCGTGATGAGCAGGTAACGGCGCAAATGCCCCGTCTGGAGCCGCGCGGTCAGCCACTCCGCGAACCGGAGGAGCCCCGCGAAGGCAGCGTCGTACACGCGCGCGGGGCCCCAGGCCCCGAGGCGCGCGGCGGCGTCGAGGAGGCGCCCTTCGCGGCCGGAGAGAGCACGGAAGAGCCCGAGGCCGGCGAGGAGGGTCGCGACGCTGAGCCCGAGCACGGGGGTCAGGCCGTGCCACAGGTGCAGTTCGAGCGGCGCGGGCCGGCCGAGGATCGCTGTCGCCGCCGCGCTCGGGAGGTCACCGAGGAGCGCCGGCGCCGCCCCGAAGACGAGGCTCGCCGCCGCGAGCGCGGCAGGCCCGAGCCACAAGGACAGCGGCGCTTCGTGGGGGAGCGCGGGCGCCGCCGGAGGACCCCCGAAGAAGGGGCGATGGCCGACGACCAGGCTCACCACGACCAGGAGGGCGCTCGACAGGACCGCGGCCCCGGCGAGGACCTCCGTCATCGAGGGCGGCCCGAGGACGGCCTCGTAGAAGAGCTCTTTCGACAGGAAACCGAGGAGGGGCGGCGCCCCAGCGCTCGAGATCGCCGCCAGCACGGCCGCCGTCGCGGTGATCGGCATGAGCCGCGCGAGGCCCCGCAAGCGGGTGACGTCGCGGGTCCCGGTCTCGTGGTCCAGGGTCCCCGCGGTCATGAAGAGCGCGCCCTTGTACAGCGAATGCGCGACCAGATAGACCACCGCCGCGGAGACGGCCGCCCGGGTCCCGATGCCGAGGAGCATCGTGAGCAGGCCGAGCACGCTCACGGTCGAATAGGCGAGGATCCGCTTGAGGTCCTTCTGCGTCACCGCGAGCGCCGCGCCCGCCACCATCGTGGCGGCGCCGAAGCCCGTCACGACGAGGTACCATTGTCGCGTCGCGCCCAGCGTTGGATGCAGGCGCGCGAGCAGATAGACACCGGCCTTCACCATCGTGGCCGAATGCAGGTAGGCGCTGACCGGCGTTGGCGCCTCCATCGCCCGAGGGAGCCAGAAATGAAAGGGCACCTGCGCTGACTTCGTGAAAGCCCCCGAGAGCACGAGGAGCAGGATCGGCAGGTAGAGGGGGCCTTCGCGGACGACGCCGCCCGAGAACCGCGAGATCTGCGTCTCTCCCGTGACCACGACGAGGAGGACGAGGCCCGCGAGCATGGCGAGCCCGCCGCCGCCCGTCACGAGGAGCGCCGTCAAGGCGGCTTTGCGCGCCTCCGGCCGCTCGTGGTCCCACCCGATGAGCAGATACGAGCTCACGCTCGTGAGCTCCCAGCACACGAAGAGGAGAATGACGTCGTCGGCGAGCACGAGGCCCGCCATGGATCCCGTGAACAGGAGCAGGTAGGCGTAAAACCGCCCGAGCCGCGGGTGCGAGCGCAGGTATTCGCTCGCGTACACGAAGATCAGCGCGCCGATGCCGCAGATGAGCCCGAGGAACACGAGCGAGAGCCCATCCAGCCTCACCGCGAGCTCCACGCCGAGCGACGGGATCCACGGCAGCGACGCGTGATGGCTCTCCCCCTCGGCGAAGGGCCTCGGGACGAGCTGCGCGGCGAACACGAGCACCGCGAGCGGGAGCGCCGCGAAGAGCCAGCCGGCCGGGCGCCCGAGCCCGCGGTAGAGGGCCGGCGCCAGCAGCGCTCCGACGAACACGCTCAGGACAGCCCACAGCATCGCGGCAGGTTCCCCTTCGATGCCGGCGAGGGGCCGAGGTGTTCGGGCCGATGGCCTGCCGAGCGGGCTCGACGCGCCGTTGGCCCTCGTTCCCGCGGCGCCGGCGAGCGCGATCGGGCGAGCGCGCCGTGCCGAGCGGCCCGCCTCGTCGCGGCCGCGCGCTCGATGGCGCTGCCGCGATGCGCGGCGGGCGCGGAGCATCGGATGCGGCATGGATGCGCAGCGCGCCAAGGCGAGTCCCGCCGCCTGCCGCCCGCTCGCGGCGCTGCTCCTCGCAGCGCCGCTCCTCCTGTCGAGCTGCGGCCGGGCGCCCGCCGCCCGCCGGGTGGAGCCGCGCGTGCGGGCCGTCCTGGAGGCCCACGGCGCGCCTGCGCTGCCGGCGCCGCCGCCCGCGGACTCGGTCCCGCTGCTGCTCGTCGCCGACGCCGCGCCGAGCGCGCCCGCAAAGCGCCCGCCGGGAGCCGCGCTGCCGGCGCCGGAAGCCGTCGTGTCGGCGGCCGTGCCGTTCGCGCCGGGCGCGCTGCGCGACGTCCGGTTCATCCGCCTGCGCGACGCGCGCGGCGCGGCGGTCCCGCTCCGCGCGAAGCCGCTCGCCGTCTGGCCCAGGGACCGCTCGATCCGCAGCGCGCTCCTCGTCTTCGGCGCCGCGCTCGCGCCCGGAGAACGAGCGATCTACACGCTGGATTTCAGCGTCCCTTCGCCATCGTCACCTTCGCAGCGCGCCGACCGCCCAGCCCTCCCGGCCGCCCCGGCCCCCGGGCTCGCCCAGGTCCCGCAGCCCTTCCAGGTCCCTCCGGCGGCCGTGCTCGACGAGGCGCTCCTGCCGAACCCGGACGGCCCGATCGCGGCGGTGCTGCCGCCGTCGTGGTACGCGGCGAGCCTGGTGTCCGGGCCGCAGCTGCCGGCCATGGACGATCGCCGCTTCCCCGGCTTCGAGGCCCGCATCGAGGGCGCGCTCGCCCGCATGACGCCCGCCTACGACGCGTACGGCGTCACCTGCTCGGCCCCGTACCGCACGTACTACGACGGTCCGCACGCGCTCTACCAGCGCTTCCTCCGCAACGGCGACGCCGCGCGCTACCGGCGCGCGCGCGCCGAGGCCGTCTGGTACCGGCAGCACGAGCTCAGGTTCTCGCCCGATCGCCGCCTCGCTGTCCACGTCTGCGAGCGCGACGACTGGAGCCCGGCGGCGCCCCTCTCCTGGCCGGTCCTCCGGCGCATGCTCGGTCAGGGGATGGTCGACGACTACCTGCTCACCGGCGATCCGGCGGCCAGGGAGGCGGTCCTCGCCATGGGCGAGGCCCTCCGGCAGAACCAGGCCGCGCTCACGGGCGGAAGGGAAGACGTGCTGCGCGTGACCGAGCGCAACATGGCCTGGGTGATGATGACCCTGTCGAGCTACTACGCGCTCGACCCGCGGCCCGAGCTCCTGTCGACGCTGCGCGGGCTGGCGGACCGCACGGTCGCGTGGCAGCGGCAGGGCGCGTCGGGCGCGTTCGAGCACGACCTGACCCGCGCCGATCCGTCGGAGTGCGAGCGCGGCCCGCGCGGCGGCTCCCCGTTCATGACCGCGCTGCTCGTCGACGCGCTCATGGACTACCACGCGCTCACCGGCGATCCGCGCGTCCGCGAGGTGGTCGCGCGCGCGGCAGGCTGGCTCGCCGAGCGCGCCATCACCTCGGACGGGCGCGCGTTCCGGTACCTGTGGGGCTGCGAGACCGACGCGTACGACGACAGCGGGACCGCCGACCTCAACCTGCTGATCGTGCCCGTGTTCGGCGCCGCCTACGCGCTGACGCGCGAGCCGCGGTGGATCGAGGTGGGCGACGCGCTGGCCGACGTCGGCGTGAAGGAGATGCTGGTGAAGGAGCCCAAGCACTGGAACCAGGCGATGCGCGCGTTCGGGCGCTACCTGGGGTACCGGGCGGCGCTCCCCGGCGCGGCGAGTGAATGGCAGCGATCTGCCGGTCGTTAATCGTTAATAATGGCCGTTCCTGCGCCCGGCCGCGCCGCCGTTGCGGGCGCTGTTGCCGTTGACGTGCAGGCCCGCCACGCCGTCGCCGGCCTGCCGGAGCGCATAACCGATGCCGCTCTGGAGCGTCCCCTTGGTCACCACGGCGCCGAGATCGACGCCCAGATCGATGAGCGTCTGCGCCAGCTCGGCGCGGATGCCGGTGATCACCGTCTTCGACCCGAGCAGCCGCAGCGCCGTCGCCGTGCTCATCAGCGTGCTCGCGACCGCCGAGTCGAGCACCGTCACGCCGGTGACGTCGATGATGACGACCTTCGCCCGGTTCGCCTGGACGCCGTTCAGCGCCGCCTCGAGCGCCTGCTCCGCTCGCGCGGAGTCGATCGTCCCGATGAGCGGCATCACCATGATGTGATCGGTGATCGGGATGAGCGGCGTCGAGAGCTCGGCGAGCCGGGCGCTCTGCGCGTCGATGACCTCCGCCTGCAGCGCGGCGCGCTCCTCCTCGGCCCGCGCGCGCTCCTCCTCGGCCCGGGCGCGCTCCACGAGCTCCCGCTGCAAACGCTCGTTCGTCTGGCGGAGCTCCTCCGTCTGGCGCGCCACCTCGGTCTCCAGGCGCTCGTTCGAGCGGCGGAGCTCGGACGTCATGTCCGCCAGGTGCCCGTACAGCAGGGCGTTCTTCACGGCCACCGCCGCCTGGGAGGCCAGGAGCCCGAGCGTCTCCAGCTGCGTCGCGAGCAGCGGCTCGGGCGCCGCGTCGCCCTCGATGTAGAGGACGCCGATCAGCTCGCCCTGGCACATCATGGCCAGGCAGAGGATCGACCTCGGCCCCTTCCCGGCGAGGTACCGCGCGTCCTCCGGGCGAGCGTCGCGGCTCGTGTCCCAGACGAAGACCGATTGACGGCTGCTCGCGACCTCCTCCACGAGCGACACCGCGAGATCGGCGCCCGGGCCCACCGGCGTCGAGAGCCCGAGCACCACCGTGTCCGGATCGCTCGTGATCGACGCCTCGATCACCAGCCCGGACTCGCGCGAGAGGACGAGGACGCACTTCCGCGCGCCGGCGTGCTCCAGCGTGAGCCGCATCAGCCGGTCGAGCACGTCGTCGAGGACGATCTCGCCCGAGACCGCCTGCGCCGCGCGGATGACCGTCGCCATCTGCGCCTGCGCCTGCGTGAGCCCCTCGAGCGCGCGCTCCAGCGCCACTGTGCGCTCTCCCACGCGCCTCTCCAGCTCCTGCGTGAGCCGCTGCAAGGCCGCCTCCGCCGCGATCCGCTCCTCCACCTGCGCGGCGAGGCGCATCGTCAGCTTCCTGAGCTTTGTGTGCACCCGGACGCGCGCGAGCAGCTCCTCGTCCAGGAACGGCTTGGCGAGGTAATCGACGGCGCCCAGGTTCAGGCCCTTCACCCGGTCCGCGGACAGGTCCGTGCTCGCCGTCATGAAAATGACGGGGATCGCGGCCGTGGCCGGGTCTCCCTTCAGCCGGCGGCACGTCTCGAACCCATCCATCCCATCCATCTTCACGTCGAGCAGGATGAGATCCGGCATCCCCTCCCTGGCGAGCCGGAGGGCGCGCGCGCCGTCCACCGCCACCGCGACCTCGAAGCCTGAGCCCGTCAGGGTATCGGACAAGAGACCGAGGTTCCTCGGGTTGTCGTCCACGATGAGTATCGTTCCGGCTTCACTGGCATCCATCGTTCTAGCCTCCAGGAAGCGCGCGCTCCCATTGCCACGACCAAGGCGCACGCCGTCCAAGCAACGTCAATCGCTCAGGTGCATCTTGATGAAATCTTCAACGGCTTCCATCTTGAAATCCTGCATCAGGCGGCGCAGGTGCCTGCAAAACGGCGCGAGCTTCGGATCGGCGCGATCGAGCCTGTCGAGGTGCTTCTGGAGCTGGTGGGAGAGCCCCCGGTGCGCGAGATCGAAGAGGAGCCGCAGATCCTCGGCGGCGGGGGCGGTCATCGGGAGATCTGCGCCGCCGGGGAGCGCGGGTGAGCTCGGGTCGCGGTGGGCGACGGCGGGCGCCTCGCCCATTGCGCCAGGATCGCCCTGCTGCTCGTAGATCCACGAGAGCCCGAGGTGCCGCTGGATCTTGTCGAAGAGCTCCTCCAGCTGCAGCGGCTTTGGGAGGAAATCGTCGGCGCCCGCGGCCAGGCTCTTGTCCTGATCGGAGAGGAAGACGCTCGCGGACGACGCAAAGATCTTCAATCCTGCTCGATCCGGCGCCTTCCGGAGCAGCCGGATCATCTCCCAGCCGTCGATCTCCGGCATCGCGAGGTCCGTGATCACCAGGTCGAACTCGCGCTCCGACGCCGCCGCGAGGCCCTCCTTGCCGTCCGTGGCCTCGGACGTCTCGAACCCGACGGACTGCAGCATGTTCACGAGCACCGCGCGGTTCTCGGGCTGGTCGTCGACAACGAGGACGTGGCGCCGCCTGCCCTCGTAATCGACGACCGCCGAGGCGGGCCGGAGCGCCGTGGGCTGGGTTCGCCGGGGCGACTCGGCGAGGATCACGTCCATCCAGAACACGCTCCCCTTGCCGGGCTCGCTCCTCACCTCGATGGAGCTGCCGAGCAGCTTCATGATGCGCTGGCTGATCGCGAGCCCGAGCCCCGTCCCGTCGACGCGGCGCTTGCCGTCGCTGGCTTGCTTGAACGGGAGGAAGATCTGGTCGAGCTGATCCGGGCTGATGCCCGTCCCGGTGTCCTCGATCTCGAAGCGCACCCGGTGCGTCCTGCGCGGCGCGCTCTGGATCGCGGCGGAGTCCGGCGCGGAGCCGTGCGGCGGGCGCGGCCCGTCGCCCAGCCGCTTGATCGTGAAGGAGACGCTGCCCTTCTCGGTGAACTTCACGGCGTTGCCGAGCAGGTTGATCAGCACCTGCCGCAGCCGCCGCTCGTCGGCGACCACGTCGGTGGGGAGCTCGGGATCGGGCGTATACACGAGCGTGATGCCCTTCTCCTCGGCGCGGATGCGGCAGATCTCGGCCGTCGAGCGCAGGAACGAGGGCAGGTGGAAATCGTTCGCGTGGGCCTCCATCGCCTGCGCCTCGATCTTCGCCAGATCGAGGACGTCGTTGATCAGCGTGAGCAGGTGGGCGCCGGAGCGATGGATGACGTCGATCCCGCGCAGGTCCTGCTCGCTCAGCCCCCGCGAGCGCCGGAGGATCTGCGCGTAGCCGAGGATGCCGTTGAGCGGCGTCCTGAGCTCGTGGCTCATGTTGGCGAGGAAGTCGCTCTTCGCCTTGTTGGCGGCGTCCGCGGCGACCTTCGCCTCCTTCAGCTCGGCCGTGCGCTGCTCGACGCGGTGCTCGAGCTCCTCGAACGACCCCTGGAGCTGGCGCGCCATCCGGTTGAACGACTCCGCCAGCGTGCCCATCTCGTCGTGGGATCGCACCTCGACCGCGGTGTCGAGCTTCCCGCTCGCCAGCTGCGACGCCGCCTGGGCGAGGCGGGTGATCGGCCTCGTCAGGACCTGCGCCATCAGGACGGCGACCGCCGTGACGATCGCGGCGATCAGCGAGGCGAGCAGCAGCGCGTCGCGCGTCGTCTTCTCCTCGATGGGCTCGAGGAACGCCGCCTCCGGCCGCACGAACGCCACGGTCCACGGCGGCTTCTTCATGCCGTCGAAGGCGCTCACGCGCGCGAGGGCCACCGCGCTCATGGGGGCGTCCCGCGCGGCCATGCGGGCCCGCAGGAAGCGGCTCGCCGCCGAGGCGGGGTCCTTGTCGCGCTCGAACCGGCGCAGCCCCTCGTCGAAGGCCTGCGCGTCGGTCGACAGCTCCGCGGCCGGCCTGTCCGGCAGCCGCCGCTCCGCCTTGAGCCGGCCTTCGAGCTCCGGGGCGAGCGGCACCAGCGACTTGAACACGAGCTCCGGGGAGCGGCCGTGCGCCAGGCGGACGTGGTGCTCGTCGAGGAGGATCGCGAACGCGTCCGACGCCTCCAGGAGGCGCGTCTGGGAGAGGATGATCCGCTGGACGGCCGACAGGTTGTAGGTGCACCGGAGCACGCCGATCGTCTTCTTCTTGTTCAGCGCGTCGCGGACGGGGCTGCTGAAGACGAGCTGGGGCACCTCGCCGGCGAACACGACCGACGACGCGTACGGCAGGCCCGTCTCCGTCGCGCGGACGAAGTAGTCCCTCCTCGATTCGTCCCTCTCCGCGGGCGTCTGCACCGTGTCGAGGACGTTGTGCCCGCGCTCGTCGAGCAGCGCATAGGAGAGGATGTTGATCGTGTCCTTCCGGATGAGGCCGTGCAGCGTCCTCGACGCGAACGCGTGCGCCTCGCTCCCGCTCCTCCGGGCCTCGTCGTCGAGGCTCAGGTAGCTGGTGAGCCCGGGCAGGCGGGCCTCGACGCGGACCGCGTCCAGGTTGCTCTCGATGAAGTCGTCGACGCTTGTCGTGGCCTGCGACGCGGCCGCGGCGAGCGCCTGGTTGGCGCTCTCGGTCAACACCATCTCGTTCGTCCGCTTGTTCAGGAGCGTGAGGATCGAGAGCGGCGCGAGCGCGACCGTCAAGAGCGCCACGATCAGCTTCATGCGGAGGGTGATGAGCGGGGCCTGCTGCTGCATTGCGCGACTCATGGCGTTCGTCGAACCTCCGTGGCGATGCTCTCCAGGCGCTCCGCGGGCCGCGGCGGTCACTCGCGGCTCGTGGCGGGCGGCAGGAAGGACGAATCGAAGATGCTGTCGAGGTCCGGGCGGCGCCCCAGCTGCCCGTCCTGGACGAGAAAGTCGATGTGCTTGTTGACGAGCGGGGCCAGCGACGTCGGGTCGTTGTTCGGGGCGAACCGCCGCCGGACCTCCTCCAGCGAGAAGAGCTCGTATCCGTCCGTGCTGATGTCCGAGGCCGGGATCTTGAGCGCCTTCGCGATGATCTCGTTGCCCTCCAGCGGGTGGGCCTTCCAGAACTCGACGGCCTGGAACCACGCCCGGATGAAGGCGCGGACATCGTCGGGCCGGTCGCGCAGCACCGTGCTGCGGAAGAGCGTGAAGTCGGCGAACAGCGCGGGCGTCTCCTTGCTCGAGAAGATCGCCTTGGCGCCGGACTTCGCCGCCTGCGTGACATAGGGCTCCCAGGTGTGCCCAGCCTGGATCGTATTGTTCGCCAGGAGCTGGGCGACGTCCGTCTCGCCCACGTTGACAAGCGTCACGTCGTCGATGGCGAGCCCGTTCCTCTCCAGCATCTCGCTGACCAGCATCTCGCCCATGGCGCCGGTCTTGGCCGCGATCTTCTTCCCCTTGAGATCGGAGATCGTCTGGATCTCCGGCCGCGCCATGATGACGTCGGCGCCCGCCGTCTGGCCGGAGTAGAGGACGACCCGCGCATCGGGCTCCCTCGCGAGGATGCGCACGACGACCTCCATGGTCCACGGCAAGCCGTCGACCTTGCCCGCGGTGAAATCGGAGATCATGCCGTAGAGATCCGGGTTGAAGACGAGCTCCACGTCGACGCCCTGCTGGTCGAAGAAGCCCTTCTCCTCGGCGATCGACAGCGGGAAATACCCGAGCCAGTAGCCGTGGCTGAAGCGGAGAGGCGGCCGCGCCTCCTTGCCCCGGTCACCGGGCGAGGGATCCGGCTGGCACGCCGAGGCGAGGACGGACAACACGGCGACCGTGAGCCCGGCGATGGTGCGCCGCACAGCCGATGTCTTCATGGTCTCTCGGGGCTCCTTCCCGGGGCGTGTCGTGCGGGCAGCGCGCGCCACCCGGCGGCGCGACAGCGCGCGATGCGCGCCGATCGCCGCGCGCCGCGCTCCCGGCGCCGAGACGACGGCCCGACTGCGAGGCCCCCTGCATGTTGCGCAGCCTACCATGAACCGCCGCGGCGCCGCGATGCTCTGCGACCGGATCACGGCGATCCGGGGGGCCGTCTCGAGGTCGCCGGCGCCGTCTGCCCGACTGGACTGCCTCGCACCGTCGCGACACCTCGGTAGGTAGCTCGGCGCAGGTGTGCCGAAGGCATCGATTGCTGAAGCAAACCCATTGCGATATTGCAATGCGAGCCGGCCACGACTACCTTCCAACTCAACCTTCGCGCCTTATCGTCTGCTTGCCATTCGAAATCAGTTGAAGAGAACCCCACTCATCGGAGGTGACTCATGGCCTCGTACTTTGTCGTGCGCGATGTCCTCTCCCGTCTCGTGGCGGCGTCGGCGCTGCTCGTCGCCCTCGCGGCCGGCCGATCCGCCGAGGCGGCGTCGTCTTTCACCCTCTTCGAGAGCGGCCATGTGCGTCCGCTCGCGCTCTCGCCCGACGGAAAGCTGCTATTCGCCGTGAACACGCCCGACAACCACCTCGAGGTGTATCGGGTCAAGGATCAGGGTATCGAGCACCGCGCCTCCATCCCCGTCGGCCTCGAGCCGGTGGCCGTGGCGGCGCGGAGCGATACCGAGGTCTGGGTCGTCAACCACCTGTCGGACAGCGTGAGCGTCGTCGAGCTGACCCAGGGGGCGCGCTCGGGCCGGGTCGTGCGGACGCTGCTCGTGGGCGACGAGCCGCGGGATATCGTGTTCGCGGGTCCTGGAAGGCGCCGCGCGTTCATCACGACGGCGCACCGCGGACAGAACATCCCGTTCGATCCCCAGCTCACGACCCCCGGCGTGGGCCGGGCCGACGTATGGGTCTTCGACGCCGATCGCCTCGGGCCGACGCTCGCAGGCGTGCCCCTCACCATCGTCACGCTGTTCAGCGATACCCCGAGGGCGCTGGCGGTGACGCCGGACGGCAGCAAGGTGTATGCGGCGGCCTTCCACTCCGGGAACCGCACAACCGCGATCCACGAGGGCTTGATCCCGAACGGCGGAGAGGCGGCGGGGGGCGTGCCCGGGCCGGCCACCAACGCGGAGGGGATCCCGCACCCGGAGACGGGGCTCATCGTCAAGTTCAATGGTTCCCACTGGGTCGACGAGCTGAACCGCGTCTGGGACAGCTCCGTCCGGCTCTCGCTGCCCGACAAGGACGTGTTCGTCATCGACGCGAACGCGAGCCCGCCGAGGCAGCTGCCCGGGTCCGCCGGGTTCTACACCGGCGTCGGCACCATCCTCTACAACATGGTGGTGAACCCGGTCAGCGGGAAGGTGTACGTGTCGAACACCGAGGCGGGGAACGAGAAGCGCTTCGAGGGGCCCGGGATCTTCGCCGGCCAGACGGTACGAGGCCACCTGCACGAGAGCAGGATCACCGTCCTCGGCCCGGCGGGCAGCGTCAGGCCGAGGCACCTCAACAAACACATCGATTATGACGCCTGCTGCGCCCCGGTCCCGAACGCCGAGAACCAGAAGAGCCTCGCCCTCCCGCAGCAGATGGCCGTCACGAGCGACGGCAAGACGCTGTACGTGGCGACGATAGGCTCGTCCAAGATCGGGGTGTTCAGCACCGCCGCCCTGGAGAACGACACCTTCGTGCCGAGCGCCTCCAGGCAGATCCCGGTGCCCGGCGGCGGCCCGACGGGGCTTTTGCTCGACGAGGCGCGGCGGCGCCTCTACACGATCACGCGCTTCGACAACGCGATCTCGATCCTCAGCACGACGACCAGGTCCGAGATCGCGCACGTGCCGATGCACAACCCGGAGCCGCCGAGCGTTGTCGCCGGCCGCCGGTTCCTCTACGACGCGTCGTTCGAGTCGAGCCACGGCGACTCGTCGTGCGCGAGCTGCCATGTCTACGGCGATTTCGACAGCCTGTCCTGGGATCTCGGCAATCCGGACGGGGTGGTCGCCGACATCCCTGGGCCGTTCGAGTCACACCCCCTCGATTTCGGGATACCCGACACCCACCACCCGATGAAGGGGCCGATGACGACGCAGAGCCTCCGCGGGATGGCGAACCACGGACCCATGCACTGGCGCGGCGATCGCACCGGGGGGGACGACGAGCCGAGCGCGCACCCGGACAGCGGGACGTTCGACGAGGTGACGGCGTTCCTGGAGTTCCAGGCCGCGTTCCCGGATCTCCTGGGGAGGAGCGAGCTCATCCCCGAGGCCGACATGCGGGCGTTCGCCGATTTCATCCTGCAGGTCACCTATCCGCCCAACCCGAACCGGGCGCTCGACAACTCGCTCACCCCGGCGCAGCAGGCCGGCCGCAGCTTCTTCTTCAACAACGTGTCCGACTTCAGCGAGGAGGGCACCTGCGTCTCGTGCCATGTGCTCGACCGCCACGCGAACGAGGAGTTCGGCGTCGATGCGCCGGGCTTCTTCGGCGGCGATGGCCGGTACACGTTCGACCTGGAGACCGAGGCCTTCAAATCGCCGCACTTCCGCAATCTGTACCAGAAGGTCGGCATGTTCGGGATGGCGAACAACGATCTCTTCCCGGGCAGCGACGCGCACCTGGGCGACCAGGTCCGCGGCTTCGGCTTCAACAACGAAGGGGGCGTCCCGACGCTCTTCCGCTTCGTGAGCTCGGCGACCCCCGACATGGGGTTCAACCAGTCGCCGCTCACCCCGGGCGGGTTCCCGCCGGGGCCGGAGGGGGACGTGATGCGGCGCGAACTGGAGCAGTTCCTGCTCGCGTTCGACAGCAACCTGGCGCCGATCGTCGGGCAGCAGGTGACGCTCACCCGCCACAACGCGGCCGCGGTCGGGCCGAGGATCGATCTGCTCCGCGCGCGGGCTGATGCAGGGGAGTGTGATCTGGTGGTCAAGGGATCACACGACCACGAGGCGGCGGGGTTCCTCTACGTCGGCGCGGGCCTGTTCGTCGGCGACCGGCTCTGCGACGCGCCGATCCGCGACGCGGCGCTGCGGCACCGGGCCTCGCGCAATCGGGGCGAGCTCACGTACACGTGCGCGCCGCCGGGCTCGGGGGTGCGGATCGGGCTGGATCGCGACGGCGATGGATTCCGCGACGGCGACGAGGAAGACGAGGGCAGCGACCCGGCAGACCCGTCGAGCACGCCCTGAAGGTCGCGCCGCGCCCCTCGCTCGCGCGACTGCCCACATGACGGAAGCGCTGCTCGTCGCTCGGCGTGGCCCGGCGACGAGCCGCGCGAGGGGCGGCGCTACCCCGCCGGCCGGAGCCGGAATGCGCCGCAGTCGGGATGTTCGATGCGTCCGGCGAAGAGCGAGCCGTCGAACGCGAGGTCGCCCTTCATGCCCACGGTGACGTAGTTGGGCGGGCGCTCGAGCCAGGCGCCGGGCGAGAACGATGCCGTCCGCGTCTCGGCGTCGTAGCGGCCGCTCATGAGGTATTTGCCGGCGGCGCCGGAGTCGGCATGATGAAAGCCGAACACGGCCTTGATCCTGTCGCCCTTGACCTCCAGGATCCGGAACGTCATCTCGGTCGTGCCCTGCGGGCAGTCGTAATCGCCGATCCAGGTCCGTGTCCGCTCGAACGGGTTGTCGCCTGGGAATTCCTCCGGCACCCAGCCGTCGGCCGCCGTTATCGCCGCCGCCGGGGGCGGATCCTGGAGGACGATGTAGACCGTCTCGGCGGCGGGCGGCGGCTCCGGCGCGCGCGGCTCGGCCAGCGTGGGCGCGGGGCCGCACCCGGCCAGCAGGAGGGCCGCGCATGCGGCGCAGCGCAGGGCCGAGCGCCGTCGGGGGGCGGGGGCGTTCGCGGTACCCATGCGCGGGAGGGTACCATGGAGAGGGCCGAGCGCGGAGCGTGCTTCAGCGGCGGCAGCCGATGCGCTCGGTCGCGACGACGACATCGTCGTAGAGGATGGTGTGTGTGTCGGAGACGGTCATGCCGAGCTCTTCCATCTCCGCCCGCCGGCGAGCGTCGGAGTCGCGCTCGTAATAGGCGTCGAGCATGAATTTCTTGAAGCGCACGTCATCGCTCGATCGGAAGTCGAAGCCACCGAACGGCTCGGGCTGGGTGCACGCGCTGAAGTCGCACCCTCCCGTGTGGAACTGGGCGCGGAGCCAGGTGCCGTCGGGGTAGCCGGGGCGGTAGTCGCCGATCGCCACGCCGTCGATCCAGAACGCGAGGGCGCCGTCGCTCTGGCCGACCGTGTTGGCGCGAGCGTGCATCTCGACGCAGAACCATCGATCGCGCGGGAACGACGCTTGATCCGGCGGCTGGAAGACGTTTCCGTAGTAGTACGTCGTGCCTTGATCGCCGGCGCAGCCAGGGGTGGCGGTCCCGTCGTTGCAGCGCCCGGAGCGCATCTTGTACCAGTAGGCGTAGAAGTTGAAGACGTCGTCGGTCGTCGTGTCGAAGTCGAACCAGAAGCCGTCGTCTCCGGACGGCACCGTGTTCGCGAGGCCGCTGCTGTCCCAGCTCTCGGTGCCCGCCGCCATGCGCACCCAGTGGTGCGGGTTCGGGGCGAGCTCGGGGAAGCGCACATGGAAGCGCCAGTAGAGCGCGTCGACGCGCTCATGGGTGACCCACGTGGACGACGAGATGTACGTCTCTTCCGCGAGATCGGCGGTCGTCACGGTCGAGCGGAGGTAGCCCTGCCCGGCGTTGGCTGTGGCCGGGTCGGTCTCGATATGAAGGTAGCGCGTGTCGGCGGTTGGCCCGTCCCAGCGCCCCCAGCCCTGCTCGAAGTCGTCGTGGAAGAGCACGGCCGGGTCGCCGGCGAGCCCCACGTCGTCCGGGTAGCGCTCGCTCAGCGTGCCGGACGGCGACGTGTCGCCGCCGCCACCGCCGCCATCGCTCGTTCCGCCGCCGCCGCCGCCATCGCTCGTTCCGCCGCCGGCGGGGTGCGGCGAGGGCACGTCAGGCCCTGAGCCGCCGTCGCCGCCGGAGCCCGGCGTGGAGTCGCAGGCGGCGAGGAACAGCGCGATCACCAGGGGAAACTGCAGAGGATTCTTCATCCTTCCACGCTATCCGCAGCTCCGCCGCCTGCGCGAGCGTCCGAGCAAAAAATGCGGAAGACCCGGTGGCGGGCGGTGTAGGTTCGCTGTCCGGTGAGCCGCGCTCGGGAGCAGGCCGCCCCTGCTGCGATCGGAGAAACTCCGGATCTTGCAGCCCTGCGTTCGCGCTGAAAGCGCTTGACAGAACGATGTCGTGTTGGTTGACCTTCCGCCAGGAATCGCGACCATGACGTCAGCGCCAGCCGGGCTGTCGGACTGAAGGCGACCGCCCAGGCCGGCGCCGCGGCGACATGCGCCGTCTTCGCGACGGCGAAGCGCCGTGATTGAAGCGAGGTGCGTCGATGCCCGTGCCTGGACTGCTCGATCGAATTCCGCTCTGGTTGCTCCTGGGGATCATGATCGTGGTCCTGGTGCTCGCCGTCGAGGGCGGTTATCGGCTGGGAGGATACCGGCTGCGCCGCTCCGGAGGGGAGGGCGGTGCCCACGTGCTCGCCCTGGTCACAACCACGATGGGCCTGCTGGCGCTCGTCCTGGCGTTCACGTTCGGCTTTGCGGCGACCCGCTTCGAGGCGAGGAAACACATGGTCGTCGACGAGGCCAACGCCATCGAGACGACCTACCTGCGCGCCGCCCTGCTCCCCGGCGACCGCGGCGCGAAGGTCCGCGCGCTGCTGCGCGACTACGTGGCGTCGCGTCTGGAGGGGGTGAGGCCCGACAACGTCGACCACGCGGTGCGGCGCTCGGAGGAGCTGCACCGGGAGCTCTGGAAAGAGGCGGAGACCGCCGGACGAGAGCACCCCAGCTCGCCCGTCGTGGCGCTCTTCATCGAGTCGCTGAACCGGACGATCGAACTCCACACGACGCGCGTCAAGGTGGCCGTCCGGAGCGGTATTCCAGGGGTCCTGTGGGCAGCGCTCTTCGCGGTCGCGATCCTGAACCTGATGGCGGTCGGTTATCATGCCGGTCTGGTCAAGACGCGCCGGTCCCCCGCAGTCGCGACGCTGGTCACGAGCCTCTCGGTCGTCATGCTGTTGACCGCCGATCTCGACCGCCCGCAGGAGGGGGCTTTGCAGGTGAGCCAGCAGGCGATGAACGATCTGCGGCGTAAGATCGGTGATTGAGCATCCCTCGTGCGTCTGGCGGACGTGCGAGGATCTGAACGGCGCGTCCCGCACGGCCGCGGGACGTCGAACACCGAGGGAGGGACGGAAGACGGAGATGGCCACAGTCGAAGGATCATCCACGGTCACGGGGGAGTGGGCGATGCCGCACCTCTCCGCCGAGGAGCACGCGGCTCGCGGCAAGGCCGAGCGCGCGGAGATCCCACGTGCCGCGCATGCGATCTGGGAGGCGCTGCCCGGCCGGCCCGATCCGATCGCACTTCTGGAGGAGCAAGCGAAGACCCGCGTGCCAGAGCTCGTGCCGATCCGATACGGCCGGATGCTGGTCTCCCCGTTCACGTTTTACCGGGGCGCAGCGTGCGTGATGGCCTCCGATCTGGCCGCCACGGCGCGCTCGGGCCTGAGGGTGCAGCTCTGCGGCGACGCGCACCTCTCGAACTTCGGGGTGTTCGGATCCCCCGAGCGCCGCATGGTGTTCGACATCAACGACTTCGACGAGACGCTCCCTGGACCGTGGGACTGGGACGTCAAGCGGCTGGCCGCCAGCCTGGAGCTCGCCGGGCGCGACAACGGCTTCTCGAAGGCGGCGCGGTCCGACATCGTCCTGACGACGGTCCGCGCGTACCGCGAGGCGATGCGGAGCTTCGCGGCGCTCCGGAACCTCGACGTCTGGTACGCGAGCCTCGACATCCAGCAGATCCTCGACCGGTTCCGCTCGCAGGTGGGCCGCGAGCGCCTGAACGTCACCGAGCGCAACGTCGCGAAGGTGCGGACGAAGGACAGCCTTCAGGCCTACGAGAAGCTGACCCGCGAGGTGGGCGGCCGGCGGCGAATCATCAGCGATCCTCCCCTGATCGTCCCGATGGAGGATTTCGTGAAGGGGGTGGACCGCGAGCAGCTCGAGCAGCAGGTGCGCGAGATCCTGCGCGGCTATCGCGCTACGCTCCAGCCCGATCGGCGGCACGTGCTGGAGGGGTACAACTTCGCGGACATGGCCCATAAGGTCGTCGGGGTCGGGAGCGTCGGCGCGCGCGCCTGGATCCTTCTGCTGTTCGGCCGTGACGAGGAGGACCCTCTCTTCCTGCAGGCAAAGGAGGCGCAAGCGTCGGTCCTCGAGCGGTTCCTCGGCAAGAGCGAGTACCCCAACAGCGGCCAGCGCGTGGTGGCGGGCCAGCGGCTGATGCAGGCAGCGAGCGACATCTTCCTCGGCTGGCAGCGCGTGAAGGGCGCCGACGGGATCGAGCGCGACTTCTACGTGCGCCAGCTGCGCGACTGGAAGTTCTCGGTGGACATCGCCGCGCTGGATCGGGTCCTCTTGACGACGTACGGCGGCCTCTGCGGCTGGACCCTGGCGCGCGCACACGCGAGGTCGGGCGATCGGATCGCTATCGCGGCTTACCTCGGGAAGGCGGACACGTTCGACAAGGCGGTGGCGGCGTTCGCGAACGCCTACGCCGATCAGACGGAGCGCGACCACCAGGCGCTGGCGGCCGCGGTGAGGAGCGGGCGCATTCAGGCCGGGGGTGAACGCGAGTGAAGCATCCGTTTTCATCAATCGCCCACAGCCGGTCTGCCCAACGACCTGCCGGTCTGACGCGACGCGAAGCGCCGCCGCTCGCCGCAGCTTGTTGGACTACCCCGTTCTCGCCAATGGGCGACCTGGTCATAGCTTTTGAGCGCCTTGCAGTTTCCCGAGTCCACGATCGAACGTTCCAAGTGGAACGTGGCCCGCTGCGCGCGCGACTTCGAGGATCAAACAATCGGAGAATCCCAGGCCGGGGTGCTCGCGGAACTGCGCGACTGCCGCCCTTACCACGTCGGCGTCCTGGACCACCATGCAGTTGTGGTCCAACAGCATTTCCACTCCGTCCCCGATCTGCTCCGGCGCGACGCCGTACACCGAGTCCAGGACCCAAACGGCCTCCATGAGCACGAGATGGGAGATCCATGCTCCTGCTTGCACGAAGGCCTCGGCCGCAGCGAGTTGCTTTGCGTCGTCGCGCGCCAGCAAGCGAACGAGGACATTCGTGTCAACGGCGCGCATGGCGGGCCCTCATGCGCTGCCTGATGCCTTCCTTGAGATCCTCAAGGCTTCGCGGCTGGGGTTCCTGCGAGAACAGCGCCCGGTGAAGGTCTTCGAAACTGTGCCGACCAACGCGCCGCACGGTGATTCGATCACCTTCGGCATCCCATTCCAAGATCGATCCTGGCACCAGTTCGAGGCGCTTGCGCACCTCGGCGGGAACCGAGATCTGCCCCTGAGCCGTTACCCTGGATTGCGCGAGCTTCATGCTGGCACAGTACCACGGTAATGAATCCCAGGCAAGGAAGGTCGCTCGGCCCGCCGATGAGCCCAGCCGGAGGCGACGATCCACATCCGCCCCACAGAACATCGCAGACGGTATGCCTCCTAGGATGCCCCGATCGTACCGCCCCAGGGCCTCCGCCGGCCCAACGTGCTGAGGCTCAGCTGCGGCCGTCTTCGGCTGACAGCAGCCCTTCCGCGGTGTCGGGGGGACGCGGGAGCGGGGTGGCGGGTGGCGTCCGCGAGACCACGACGTGCCGGGGTGTCACGCGCACTGCGATCGGCGGACCGGGGAGCACACTAACCATGTGGATGTCGGTTGTATCGGTGCCCATCCAACGCTTCCTGACTGCGATGAGATCAGGGGGCCGGTGATCTCGAACGGTGCGACGAACAACTCGAAGGTTGCATCCGGCTGGTGCGCCGCTGCGGGGCGCCGGTGACATTTTTCCCTGCGACCCCGTGGCGAGCACGTCAGGCCGTGATTCGACGCGGGTTGGTGACCCGGCCCAGGTTGGACGACCCGACCGAGGTCGGGGTGGCCCCACGGTCGTTCACGAGACTGAACCCATGGTCCGGGCCGACCGTCTACCCGGCGGCGGGCATCGCCACACAGCCTTCGAAGCTCGCGGACGCGAGCGCGTTAGCGACAACTGCGAGTCGGCCCGGCGACGCGGCGGTTCACGCACGTCGCATCGTGGCTCGCGAGGCAGCCGTGGCCGCCGTCCCAGCCTTGCCCCCGCTCACGTCCCTTGATTGCCCGCAGCCCCCCTCGCGCCCCGGAGCTCGCGCGGAGGGCAGCCGAACCAGCGCCGGAACGCGTGGCTGAACGCGGTCGTGTCGGAGAAGCCGAGCCGGAGCGCCGTCTCGGTGACGCTGCTCCTCGCCAGCAGGTCGGCCGCGCGGTCGCGGCGCACCTCCTCGACCAGCTTCCGGAAGCTCGTCCGCTCGACCTCCAGGCGCCGGCGCAGCGTCCGCTCCGTCGTGCCGAGGGAGCGGGCCACGTCGTCCAGCGTCGGGATCCCGCCCTCGGCGCTCGCGAGCGCGCGGACGAGCTGGTGCCGCACGCCGTCCGCGATCGACGGCGGCGCGAGCTGCTCGCAGAGGGCGCTCACGCTGCGACACAGGTACTCCCATAACCTCTGGTTCGCGCCCACAGGCACCATGTCGAGGACCTCGCGGCGGAACACCATCCCGTCCCAGGGCGCGTCGAACCGCACGGGGCAACGGAAGAACTCCACGTGCGCAGTCCGGCGCGGCGGGGCCGCGTGGCGGAAGCTCACCTCCAGCGGCGTGAGGTCGTCGCCCGCCATCTGCCGCAGACAGCCGAGGTTCTGCGCCAGCGCTGTCTCGTTGGAGAGGCGGTGCCCCAGCGTGAGCGGCCGCAGGCGATGCCACCGCACCTCGGCGCGCTTCCCGCTCTCGATCGCCTCCCATCGGCCCGAGTCGGTCAGGAGCGCGCTGTACCGCGCCGCGGTGTCGAACGCATGGCGGATGGAGGGCGCGCTCATGATGGCGAAGCCGAGCACGTGCAGGTCCTCCACCGTCGCCCGCTGCGCGACGCGGATCGGCAGCGACGGGTCGTCCAGCGTCTGACCCAGATAGGTCCACAGATCGAGCAGCCGGTCGATCTCGATGCGCCGGTCGGGATCGGCGGCGAGCGACGGCAGGCGCGCGGCGCGCTCCATCGCGCCCAGCCGGATGCCGTCGCGGAGCCCGAGGTCGACGACCAGCCTGGCCACGGACGTCATCACGGTGGGCAGCGGGCGGTGCATGCGCCCGCGATTATGCAGGATCCGCACCGGCGGTCGCTCGCCGGTGCTCGCCGCGGCGCGAGAGCGCGGTGGGGCGAGCGCGCTCTGACGCGCCGATCAGGGCGCACGCACCGCGGCGTCAGGGGCTGGTGAAGCCGAGGAGCCCGTGGCCGACGAGGATGGTCGTGATGTTCGGAGGCAGGGAGGGGGCGTTCGTGGGGCCCGCCCATCCTTCGCGCATCAGCGCCGTCCGGATGCGCGAGATCGGGGAGACCTGGTGGGCCTCCTGGAGCAGCTTCATCGCCTCGGCCGGGATGGTCAGCGTGCCATCACCCCCCAGCGCGACGCATTGAATCTCGACCTGCTTGCGCGCGGGCGGGGGCATCGCGAACGGCGACGCGCCCTCGACGTCGCCGTCCGTGCTGGTGAGGCGCACGAGCGTGGCCTGCGCCGGCCCGCAGCTGCCGCCCGGGCCGCCGCAGCCGAGCGTCAATGGGCTGCCGTCGAGCGGCACCGCGACGAGGGCGGCCGCCGACGCCGTGTCGGGGGTGAATGCCTCGCCGGCTACGATCGGCGCGCTGTCGGGGAAGTCGAAGGCCATCTCGCCGCCGGGCGAGATGCCCACGACGACCTCGTCGCCGCCCTCGATCGGGTCGACGGGGTTGTTCGGAACGGGCCCCGCCCCGGCGAGCACGGTGTACTCGGCCGCGAAGGCGTCCTCCGCCGCGCCCTGGTTGACCACGATCGCCGTCGTGCTCGACTCCACGGCGACGATGGGGAACGCGCCCTGGTTCTTCGCGTTCGCCGCGCCGGTGACGCGCAGGTAACGGCCGACATCTGCTGCGGAGAAGGTCGCGCCCTCGATCGTGTAGGCCGCGGTCCCCGTCTGCCCCGGAGCGACGCTCGCCTGTCCGGCCCCCGTCGACGTCGGGCACACATAACCCGAGCCAGCAAAGCGGCACGCGAGGGGCCCGCCTTCGAGGCCGGCAATCGTGATCACCCCCTGATCCGTCAGCGCAGGCGGCGGATTGTCCTGCGTGTCGTAGACCCACGCCTTGCACCCTTCGATCTCCCCGGGCATCTGCTCGTAAGCGGGAGGCCTGGAGGGGGTGAACAGGACTTGCACCGTGAGGCCGTGGCCCGCCTGCGGCGCGCCTTGAATCGATACATCCTGGATCGAGATGATCCCGTTGTGCGTCGCGACCGGGCAGCGGACCGAGCCGCCCTCACCGGAGCTCGATGAGCCGCCTTCACCGGAGCTCGACGAGCCGCCCTCACCGGAGGCCGACGAGCCGCCGTGCCCAGCGCTCGTCGAGCTGCCGCCGGCGCCATCATCATCATTCGACATGGGGCAGCCCCCTGCGACCGCGAGGGTGGTGGCGAGCGCGAGGGCCATTGAGCCCCTCCTTGAATTTCGCGAGAGTTCCATTCGACCGATCATGGCTTTGAGCCTCCACGCGTCCGGCGAGGCGCGACGCGCGCCTCCGCGGCTGGACATGAGGCAGATGTAGCGAACGGCCTGATGGGCTGCTTGGTCGCGCCGGCCAGGGAGTTGGTCGAATCGGCCAACGAATCGGCTCGCGACGCCCTCCGGCTCTCGACGGCGACTTCGCGAGAGGCCCCGCCGCTGCGCCCTCCCTCGACGTCCTCGAGGGGGCCAGCGCGTCCGGCGTCCGGAACGCGGACAGGACGAGGACGCCCGCGGAGCGATACGCGATGACGAGCGCCTCCTCGTTGCTCCGAGCGCATTGTCTTCGGGTGCTGCAAATTCTCATGCCGACGAAAGAAAGATCGCTTTTTGACGTCATTCAGCGAATCCGCGCGGCCCGCTCGCTCCGTTTTCTCTGGTTCAGCGCCCCATTGCGCCGGTGAACGGCCCAATTGGATATCCGATGCGTCTGGGGCCGTGGTATGCGTCCTTGGCAGGAGACACCCACTTGCAAGCTGGTCTGTTGAAGGAGATCGCCGCGGCGCTCGCCGCCGTCGAGCCGGAAGGCACGTTCGCAACGGAGCTCGGGTGCAGCGGCGAGGATCTGCACATCGAGGTCGAGGGGGTCGGCCCCATCCGCTTCCCGATCTCCGCCGCCACCGCGCGAAAGCTGTGCTCCGTCGCCCGTCCGGCCCCGTTCGGCCGGCGCGACAAGACCTTGCTCGATACGAGCGTGCGCGACAGCTGGGAGATCGGCCGGCGCCAGCTCAAGATCGACACGCAGCGGTGGCGGCGCACCCTCGCTCCGAAGCTGGCGCTCGTCCGTCAGCGCCTCGGGCTGCCCGAGGGCGGTGAGCTCCACGCCGAGCTCGACAAGATGCTCGTGTACGGGCCCGGCCAGTTCTTCGCGCCGCACCAGGACTCGGAGCGCGCCGACGACATGGTGGGGACCCTCGTGGTGGAGCTGCCGTCCAGGCACGAGGGCGGATCCATCGTCGTCGAGCACGACGGGAAGAAGAAGGTCTTCCGCGGGGCCGCGCGGGATCCGAAAGATCTATCGCTGCTCGCCTTCTACGCGGATTGTCGCCACGAGGTGAGGCCGGTCGACGCAGGCCACCGGATCTCCCTCACGTACCACCTCCTCTACCGCGGGGCAGCGGAGGCTCGCGCGCCGCTCTGCCGCGCCGCGATCGAGCGCATCGAGGCGGGCATCAAAGCCTACCTTTCGACGCCGATCTCGCGGCCGTACGCGCAGTCTCCCCCACGGCGGCCGGACCGCTTGATCTACCTCCTGGACCACGAGTACACGCAGAAGAGCCTCGGATGGGGCCATCTCAAGAATGCGGATCGGCTGCGCGCCTCGGCGCTGCAAGAGGCCGCCGAGCGCCTCGATTGCGAGGTGTACCTCGCCCTCGCCGACGTGCACGAGAGCTGGTCGTGCGAGGGCGCTTGGGATGACTACGGTGGTCGCTGGCGCGGCGATCGCGGTCACGACGACGATCCCGAGGGGGCCAGCGACGCGGACGAGCACGACCTCATCGATCTCCTCGATACGGATGTCGTGCTTCGCCACTGGGTCGGCCCGGATGGGCGGAGCGCGCCGGGCATCGCGACCATGCGGGCGGGCGACGATGTCTGCTTCACGAGGGCCTCGACCGAGATGGCGCCGTTCAAGTCCGAGCACGAGGGGTACATGGGCAACTACGGCAACACCGTGGACCGCTGGTATCATCGGGCCGCCGTCGTGATGTGGCCGCGGGATCTGGCCTTCGAGGTGCGCGCGAAGCTCTCGCCGTCATGGGCCGTTGACGAGCTCGCCTCCCACGTCGAGGCGGGCAGGGCGGACGAGGCCCGCGACAAGGCGAAGAGGCTCCTGTCCTCCTGGCATCCGGCCGCGTCGGACGAGCTGAGCGAGGCGTCCTTCAAGCGGCTGGTCGAGGTATCGGCGGCGCTCGGCGACGCCGATCTGGCCCTCGGGCTCGTCTCGCCCTCGGGGCCGCATCGGTTGAGTCCCGGCGTGGTGCCCGCCTTCGTGGCCCTCGTCGAACGCTACGGCTTCTCGTGGTCGAAACGGGTCTTCTCCGCGTGGGCCGAGCGCGCGCTCTACAATACTCCGCCCTGGCTCTCGTTGCTCCCCCGCCTCGGCGAGGCGCTCCGGGCCGGCGGAGAGCACGGCAAGGCGCTCGCCGCGTGGGTCCTCGCGCGCGAGGTGGCCTCGCTCGTAGAAGGCTGCAAGGGCGCGCTCCTGTTGCCGGAAGCCGTCAGGGAGGCCAGCACCGATCGACTCCTCGACGATCTGCTCTCGTTGCTGGAGACCGCCGCCGCGATCCGGGCGCCCTCCATCCGCGACGACCTCATCGCCTCCCTCACGGCGCCCGAGTCGGCGCTGCCGCTCATGACCGCCGGCGCGCTGTTGAAGAGGTGCCGGGAAGGGCGCAAGCCCGCCGCGGTGCGGGCCCTCGGGCTGCAGGCGCTGGTCCGCCGCGTCGAGGCCTTGCTCGAACGAGCCGTCGCGGCGAACGCGCGCAGCGCGGACGACTGGTCGATCGAGCCCCCGCCCGGGTGCTCCTGTGCGCTGTGCAAGGTGCTCGCGGCGTTCCTCGTCGATCGAGCCCAGGTCCAGCTCGCGTGGCCTCTGGCCAAGGAACGGCGGCGGCACATCCACGGTGTGATCGATGCTCACCGCCTGCCCGTCACCCACACCACGCTTCGCCGCGGAAGCCCCCAGACGCTCGTCTTGACGAAAGAGAAGGCTCTCTTCGAGCGCGAAGCAGCGCTGCGGGCGCAACAGAAGGCGCTGCTTACCTGGCTCAAGAAGGAGCGCAGCGCGTTCGGTTAACCGATCGAGCCTGCAATGACGGCGGCACGCGACCACATGGACGACCAGGCGCAGCGCACGCCCGTGGAGGACCAGCAACCCGCGCGGCAGCCGCTCGCAATGCCGCCCCTGGCATATTGACCGCGTCTGCCCGACTGGGTACGACTGGGTTCGTGCCTGGTGAACCTGAACAACGAACGCTATCCGCCACGGGCGGACAGCGGTATGTGGACAAATCAGGCAACGGCAGCTTCTTGTTTCTGATCGAGGACAGCCATCGGCCGCTCGCGTCGTCGGCGCGCATCGCCCTCGATGACGTGGAGGAGGTCGTTATCGGCCGCGGCAATGTCCGGAGGCTGGAGGTCGCGGACGGCGGCTCACGCCGGCGCGTCGAGATCCGCCTCGACGACCCATGGCTCTCGTCGAGGCACGCGCGGATCATGCGGGTGCTCGGCCGGTGGTGCTTCGGGGATTGCGGCTCCAAGAACGGCAGCATCCTCAATGGGGCCCCGAGGAAGCACGCCGAGCTCGCGGAGGGCGACGTGCTCGAGCTGGGCCGCACCTTCTTCCTCTACCGCGCGGCGATTCCTCGCGGCGCCGAGCAGGTCACTCTGCTGGAAGCGTCGAGCCTCGCGGCGCACGTCCCTGGGCTGCTCTCCCTCATCCCGTCGCAGCTCGAGATGTTCGAGCAGCTCAGGGTGGTGGCGGCCTCCACCATCCCCGTGCTGATCCAGGGCGAAACGGGCACCGGCAAGGAGGTCATGGCGCGCGCCATCCATTCGCTCTCGGGCAGGCCGGGCGCGTTCGTGGCGATCAACTGCGGCGCGCTGCCGCGGGATCTCGTCGAGGGCGAGCTCTTCGGGCACAGGAAGGGCGCCTTCTCCGGGGCCACCGAGGATCGCCCCGGGCTCGTGCGCAGCGCCGATCGCGGGACGCTCTTCCTCGACGAGATCGGCGACCTGCCCTTGTCCGCCCAGGTGGCCTTGCTCCGCGTGCTCCAGGAGCGGGAGGTTCGCCCCGTGGGCGGCACGCGCTCGATCCCCGTGGACCTTCGCGTCGTTGCGGCCACACACCGGCCGATCGAGCGGATGGCGGCGTCGGGCGACTTCCGCTCCGACCTGCTCGCGCGGCTCTCCGGTCACGCCGTCGAGCTCTCGCCACTCCGGGCTCGCCGGGAGGACCTCGGCCTCATCCTCGGCACGATCCTCCGGCGCGTCGGTGGAGAGCGCGCCGAGCACATCCAGCTGCACCCTCGCGCGGCGCGCGCCCTCGTCACGTACGGCTGGCCGCTCAACGTGCGCGAGCTCGAGCAGTGCATCACGACCGCGGTGGTGCTGGCGCAGCGGGGCACGATCGAGCTCGATCACCTGAACAGCGCGCTGAGGCGCAACGGCGCCGATGCCACGGACCAGGGAGACGATCCTACCCGGCCCGAGGAGCTCACGACGCTCCTGCGCGTGCACGGCGGCAACATCGCTGGCGTGGCGCCCGCCACGGGCAAAGCCAGGATGCAGATCCATCGCTGGTTGAAGCGCTACGAGATCGACGCCGATGACTTCCGCCAGTGAGGTGCTGCGCCACGCTCGTGGGATGAGGCGGGCATGACGCTGGAGACGGTCATCGCGGCTCGCTATCGCATCCTGCGTCGCCTGGGCGCGGGCGCGCCGGCCATCGACAAGATGCACCAGCTCGGCATCGTCCACCGCGACCTGAAGCCGAGCAACCTGTTTCTGGAGCAGCGAGAGCACGGCGCCCCGCGCCTCAAGATCCTCGATTTCGGTGTGGCGAAGGTGCTGCGCGAGGGCGCGACCCGCGGCTCGACCGGCGCGGCCGGGACGCCGATCTACATGGCGCCGGAGCAGTTCCAGAGCGGCAGGATCACACGTTCCGCCGATATCCACGCGCTCGGCATGATCGCGTTCACGCTGCTGGTCGGCAAACCCTACTGGGAGGACGAAGCGGGCATTGGCGACAGCCCCGTCGCGTTCGCGCTCGTCGCGCTGCAGGGCCCCAAGGAGCCTGCGCGCGAGCGCGCCGCGCGGTACGGCGTGACGTTGCCGCCCGCGTTCGACGCGTGGTTCGCCCGCGCGACGGCGCTCGCGCCGAGCCAGCGCTTCCCGACCGCGGGCGCCGCCGTGGAAGCGCTCGCTCCGCGCGCTGGAGAGCGCGGCGTATCTTGAGTCGACTTTCGCGCTGATCACCCATGAAGAGACCAAGCGGCATGTCTCCACGGCGAACGAGCGGCGCGTGCACCAACTGCTTGAGAGGCTGACGCCGGAGCGCCCGGAGCTCCATGTCGTGGTCGCGCAGACCCTGCTCGGGGTCGCTGCGACGCTGCCCGATGGCGCCACGCGCGCCGCGGTTCTCAAGAGAGCCGTGGGACTCGTGGGCGCGGAGACCCGCACGGCACATGTTGCACCTGGGGGTGAGTGACCCTCATGGCGCTGGACAGCATATGGACCTTGCGACGTAGAGCCGATCCATGAGACTTTCCGTGGGGGGAGGCTGCAGAAGGCGAAGACAGATCTGGTCCGGCGGCTTCGGTTGAGCGAACGACTGATGGTTCGGCAGGCGAAGACGGGTGAGATTCGGGATCGTGCGCCGAAGCCGAGAAGCGCTGCGGCTCGTTGCGTTTGCTATTATTGCCGCGCAGTCTTGTTGATGTCTCAGCCCCTCGCAAGGAGCACCGCTTTGACACCTGCATCTTCGACGGTTGTGTGGCCGAAGAGGATGCCATGCTCCTGGAGGTCTTCCCCACCGAGCATGACTGGCTTGTCCGTGACGACCCTCCGTGCGCCTATCGCCGTCATTTCAACCAGCCGCTCGAGACATGGGTCGGGAACTACCGTCCCGCGGACGAGGGCCCCCGGTGACGCCGAGCGGCACCCGGGCCGGGAACTCGACGACCCCCTCGAGTCCCTCCGTCTGCGGTAGGCCGCGAAGAGGCGAAGGTCGAGGGGGCCGGGCCCCACCCGAGAGGCTGGGTGTGGCTCCCCAGATGTCTCAGTCGCCCGAGTTCTCTCCGGCTCGTAGAGGTGGGCGCCCTGCTGGCCCTTGCGGGCAGGCCGAGCCAGCCCGAGCCGCTTGACGACCGGCGCTCCTGGTTTATAGTGAGCCCCGCTGCTGCGGTGTGCGATCCCCTCGTTCGCGCACCGGGTCCAAATCGGGGGAGAGTGAGCCGCGGCCCCGTCGCGTGATCGCGCCGGCCGCGTGCGTCTTCGTGGATTGGACAGCAGCATGGTTGGCAAATTGCATCTCGATGCGGTGGTGCGTCGCCTGGATGGCGCGACGGCCCGCATCGACAATCCGTTCGGTATTCCGATCACCCTCGTGGCGAGGGAAGATGTCGTCGTCGAGGCCGACGGCATCGAGGAGCTCCTCCGGTTCGCCTCGCTTGAAGGCACGCTCCGCGATCTTCAGACCTGGGAAAAGGCCGGCAGGATTGCCCCGTTCTGGGGCGGCTCAGCCGGCGAGATCCGCTCCATCGTGCTCACGCCCGACTTTCACAAGGGCGCGGGCATCCCCGTGGGCACCGTCGTGGATGCCCGCGGGTTCGTGGTGCCGCAGGCCGTCGGCAACGACGTCTGTTGCGGCATGCGCCTGCTCGCGACGGACGTGGACCGGGACGAGCTCGCGCCGCACATCGGCGCCTTGAAGCAGCGGCTCCGCGCGATCTTCTTCCAGGGCCAGCGCGATATCCCCATGTCGCCGCGCCAGCGCGCGGCGATGCTCCGTGATGGCCTGTCCGGGCTGCACGAGACGGCGGCGGACAACGCCCGCACCGGCCTGTGGGCCCACTACGATCCTCGGGCCCAGCGCGCGGATCTCGATCGCGTGCACTTCCACGGCGGGCTCCCCGCGCGTGGGACGTTCGCGTTCGACGCGTACATCCAGGCGTCGGGCCGGGCGGACGGGCGTGACATCCAGATCGGCACGGTCGGCGGCGGCAACCATTTCGTCGAGATACAGGCCGTCGACGAGCTGGTCGACGGCGCGACGGCGCGCTCGTTCGGGCTCTCGAAGAACGCTGTCACGATCATGGCCCATGCGGGCTCCGTCGGGCTCGGACACGCGGTCGGCGGCTATTTCAACGAGCGCGCCCGCGCGCTGTACCCCGCGGGGGTGCCCCATCCGGCGCACGGCTTCTATGTGCTGCCGGCGGTGGGCCCCCACGCCCACGAGGCCTCCGTCTACCTCGACGCGATGCGGAACGCCGCGAACTTCGCGTTCGCGAACCGCCTCTTCCTGGGCCTCATGGTGGTGCGCGCGATGCGGGAAGTCCTTGGCCGCGAGGTCGCGAGCACGCTCGTGTACGACGCGCCGCACAACCTCATCTGGGAGCCCGATGGGGCCGAGCCGCGCTACCTGCACCGCAAGGGCGCGACGCCCGCCGGGGGGCCGGATGGCGAGGGCGGGGCGTTCTCGTACACGGGTGACCCGGTGATCATCCCCGGCTCGATGGGCGACTCGAGCTGGGTGCTGGCGGGCGCAGGGCACGCGGGGCTGCTCGCGAGCGCGTGCCACGGCGCGGGTCGCAGCCTCACGCGCGGCCGCTCCGCGCACGCCGACGAGGACGTCTACCGGCGCGCGGTCGAGAAGCTGCACGTCGTGACGCCGCTCGACCCCGACGCGCCCCACGTGCGGCGGCGGCGCGACATCCTCGCGAAGTACCACCAGCGGATGAAGGAGGAGGCGCCGTATGCCTACAAGCCCATCACGCCGGTGGTGCGCTCCGTCGAGGAGGCGGGGATCGCGCGGCGCGTGGCGCGACTCTGGCCGCTCGTCACGCTCAAGGGATAGGAGCACGACCCGGACGAGCGCTCCTCCCGCGAGCGGCCCTCGCGAGACGTTCGATCGCCTCGCCGAGATCCTCCCCGCGCTGGCTTCCGGTTGATGCGCTACGCCGAGCGCCTCATGAGGCCCCGCACGCTGGTGTGCGGAGGCGCGGCAATGCTTCCAGCTACCACTCTGCGAGCACGCCGGCGCTGACGACGTTGGCGTCCTGCGTCTCACCGCGATGCCAGGTGTGCTTCAGATTCATGCCGTCGATCGAGAACACCACAGGGGTCATATAGTAGGCGATCTTACCGCCGATCCCGCGCACCTCCTTGATCACGCTGATCTTGACCGGGTTCGATGCGGCCTTGTCCCAATCCGTCTCCGTCACGTTGGTGGAGCCATAGGAGACTGCGACCTCGAAATCACCCGCGCGGTAGTTCGCGGCTGCCAGGTAGCCGTGGTGCGTGCGCAGCTCGCCGATGCTGTCGATGGCCGTGTTGCCGAGCGCCCACGCGGTGCCGAGGCCCTGGCCGAGCCAACCCGTGGCGCCGATGCCGAAGCCGGCGTAGCGACCCCAAGCGCCGACGCCGACGCCCCAAACGTTGCGCTCCGCGTCCGCCGGAATGCCGGGATCCTGCGTGGCGGGGTCGGACGGTGACGCCGTGGTGCGGCCGACCATCTGCGTCAAGCCGTTGACCCAGGCGTTGACCTCGTCCTTCACGACGGGCTTGTCGTTCAACACCTTGCGAAAGGTGAGCTCGCCCTCGAAGCGCGGCGCGACGGTGCGATTCCAGGAGCTGTCGATCATGGCCGGGTCGAGCGCCGCCAACGAGAGCTGCACGCCGGCGAGCTCCGGCGTGGCGTAGCCGAGCTGCGCGTGACGCGACGGAAACATCGAGCCCACGCCGGTGTGGCCGCAGGTGGCCGCCCCTGACGAGTCCACGTTGCACGGATGACCCACGCCGTGCTGGTGGATCAGAGCCCAGTTCATCCTCATGCCGCCGCGATTGAACAAGCCGAGGCGGCGACCGCCCCACGCTGCGCCCCAGCTGCCGGACAGGTCCACATACTGCTCGCGGAAGTCCACCGAGGCCGCATCGTTGAACTGGCGCACGTTGTTGGTCTGGGCGTTCTGAATGCCGGCCCACAACGCCAGCTTGATGGTGAGCTTCACGTCCGGCAAAACTTGCTTGTAGACGTTGAACGCCAGGATCGTGCTGGCGAAGCCGCCACGGATGCGGAACGTATTCAGATCCGTGTCGGTGACGGTGTTGCCGACGGCGCCAGCGGGCGTCGGGTTGCCGCGGATGGCGATCTGCGGTCCTACCAAGATGTACCGATCGGTCGAGGCAGGGTCATCGGGGTCGACCTTGTTGCCCATGTTGTCCGCGTTGATCGTCTCACCACCGATCCAGTTGAGGTAGGCGTCGACGCGGCCGTTGGTCGAGACCTCCCAGTCGTCCACCTTCTCCTTCTTGAGCAGGAAGATCTCGGCTCGCGCCGACGACGAGGACAGCAGTGCGGCCAGGGCGCCCGCGCAGACCACGAGGGCTCGCACGACTCTCATTGAACGAAGCACGTTTGCCGACCTCCTCTGCCTGGATCTCGAACGAAGGCCGGCCTGGACCGCAAGCCGGCGACACATGCAGCGATCAGAACGAATAGTCCAAGCGAACAAATTTTGAAATAGAAATTCTAAAAGTCCTACCGCACGGTGCTCGGAGCGACGGCGATGCGCTCGGCCAGTTCCCGGAGGCTCCCCTCGCCGTTGGCGTGAGCCTCGACGATTCGCTGGTGCAGGTCGCGGTCATAGGCGGGGCGAGCGCATCAAACCATGCAAACATGCAGCGTCACTGCAGTCTGACCAGCGTGATCCGCGACAAAGATCAGTAGTATTGTCGGATAGTTAGAGGTCCTGATGCGCTCGTCCTGAGGCTGTAGGGCCCTGCGTGCCCCCCAAAGCACATCCTGTGTCACGAGCTCTGTGTGGCGAGCTCGGGCGTTCCAGGCTCGCCTGCGGGCCGCTCTGGAACCGAATTCTATCGGTTGACAAAATGGAACAAATATTCTACGAAGGGGGTTCCTGAGCCGGAGCTGCTGGCGAGAGCAAATCAGAGCGCGTGGAGGCGAAGATCCTGCGATCGGCGCCCTGGTAGGAGTCCATCATGGCAACGAAGATCGGGTTCATCGGCGTGGGTTTGATGGGGCACGGCATGGCCAAGAACCTCCTGGCCAAAGGCTTCCCCGTCACCGTGATGGCCCACAGGAATCGCAAGCCGATCGAGGACCTGCTCGCGCAAGGCGCGAGCGAAGCCAAGACGCCGCGCGCCATCGCCGAAGCCTCCGACGTCGTCATCCTGTGCGTGACCGGCGCCCCGCAAATCGAACAGGTCGTGTACGGAGACAACGGAATCCTGGGCGCCGTCAAGAAGGGCATGATCTTGCTCGACTGCTCCACGGGCGAGCCGGCCATGAGCGAGCGCGTCGCGAAGGACCTGGCGGCGCTCGGCGCGTCCTACGCCGACGCACCGCTGGCGCGCAGCCCCAAGGACGCCGAGGCGGGCAGGCTGAACACCATGGTCGGCGCCGACGAGCAGACGTTCGGTGAGGTGCGGCCGGTGCTGGAAGCGTTCTGTGAGAACGTCTTCTACATGGGCGGCGTCGGCGCCGGCGCCCGCACCAAGCTCATCTACAACCTCATCACGATGGGGCACGCGGCGCTGATCGCGGAGGCGCTGTGCGCGTGCGCGGCCACCGGCGTCGACCTCGGCAAGTTCGCCAAGGTGGTGGGCGGCGGCGGCGCCAACAGCGGCATCTTCCAGCTCATCGTGCCGAAGATCCTGGAGAGCGGAGACTTCAGCGGGCTCAACTTCACGCTCGCCAACGCCGCGAAAGATCTCCGTTACTACAACCGCATGGTGGCGGACGTGCCGCTCACGGCGCCGATGGGGCCGGCGGTGCTCAACTCGCTCGTGTCCGCGCTCAACTCCGGCTTCTCCGACGGGCTGGTCGGACACATGGTCGCCTCCCACTGCAAGCAAAACGGCATCGAGCTCAGGAAATGACCTCTCGCATCCTGAGCCTCGTGGGGGTGGGCGTGCTGTGCGCGCTCGCCGCGGCGTGCGACAAGAAGGCTGGCGCCGCGGGAGCTTCCTCGCAAGCGGAGTCAGGCAAGCCGCCGATCCTGATCGGCATCACGGCGGACGCCAGCGGCCAGTACGCGAACAGCGGCGATTCCGACAAGCGCGGCATCATCATGGCCATCGAAGAGGCCAACGCCAGGGGCGGCGTGCTCGGTCGCCCCGTGAAGTGGGTTCACATGGATACCGAGACGACGCCCGCCACGGGGTCGCGCGTCGCCGAGCGCATGATCAAGCAGGACAAGGTCGCCTTTCTCGTCGGCGGCGTCAGCTCCGGTGTGGCCAACGCCATATCCCAGGTGGCGCAGAAGTACGGTGTCATCTACCTCAACACCAACAGCAGCTCCGCCACGGAAGCCGGCGAGAACTGCCACCGCGTGAAGTTCGTGTGGGACGCCAACGGCAGCAACTTCACCCAGGCTTCCACCAAGGGCGCGATCGAGAAGTTCGGCAAGAAGTGGCTCTTGCTCACCAACGACTACGTGTGGGGTCACGACACCGCCAAGGCTACCAAGAAGGTGGTCATGGACAACGGCGGCGAGATCATCGACGAGATCCTGGTGCCGCAAGGCACGCGTGACTTCAGCGCCATCCTGCTCAAAGTGCAGCAGAAGGCACCGAGCGTTATCGCCGCCGCCGTCGGCGGCGACGACTTGAAGGCCCTGCGCGCGCAGGTCGCGCAGATAAAGCTGGGCGACAAGTACGCCTGGATCAACAACCAGCAAGACTGGCCGGACATCTACGGCTTGCCGCGCACGGACCTGTTCGGCGTGTTCGGCACGACCTGGTACCAGGGGCTCGACTTGCCTGGGGTCAAGGAGTTCAACGCCAGGTACGCGAAGGCCAACCCCGACTCCAAGATCAAGACGCCGGGCAACGTGTTCTACAACGGCTACTGGGCGACCCGCTCGCTGCTGGAGGCGGTCGAGCGCGCCAAGACCACCAAGAACCACGCGGTGATCAAGGAGCTGGAAGGCCTGAAAATTCCAGCCAAAGACCGCATGCAGCACCACGACGCCTACATGAACCCGGCGACGCACCAGCTGCAGCAGACCATCTACCTGGCCACCGCCGACCTCGAGTCGCAGAACCCCGACGAGCTGTTCAAGATCCTCAGCCACGCCGACCCCAGCCAGGTCGTCGACAGGGACGCGGACGCCAAGTGCAAGCTGGAGCCGATCGAGTCGACGCCCGTCTACGAGCCGTGAGCCGTGCTGCCCCACCTGATCAACGGCGTCTCGCTCGGCATTCTGTTCGGGCTGCTGGCGCTCGGCTTCATGCTCATCGTCGGCGTCATGGAGGTGATCAACCTGGCGCACGGCTCGCTGTTCGCGCTCGGCGCCTACCTGGCGGTGGAGATCATCAATCCCGGGTTCATGGGTGAGGCGGCCAGCACGTACCTGGAGCTGCCGCTGGCGCTCAGGTACGCGCTGGCGCTGATCGTGGCGCCCCTGGTGCTCGGGGTCGTGGGCATGGGCCTCGAGCGCTGCGTCCGCCGCACCTACGGCAAGAAGGCCGAGTACGGCCTCCTGCTCACCTTCGGCGCCTCCCTGGTGCTCGAAGAAGGCATTCGCATCGCGTGGGGCCCGGGCGAGAAGAACCTGCCGGTGCCGGAGGCCGTGAACGGCGCGTTCATGGCCGGTGACCTCCTCTATTCCAAGTACCGGTTCTTCGCCGCTTTTCTGGGCATCGTGCTGATGGCGCTGGTGTGGCTCTTCCTGGAGAAGACGCCCTACGGAGCCCGCGTGAAGGCCGGCGCGCACGACGCCGAGATGGTGCGCGCGCTCGGGATCAACATCGGTCGGCTGCGGCTGTTCGTGTTCGCCATCGGCGCCGGCCTGGCGGCGCTGGCCGGCATCATCCTGACGCCGATCTGGGGCCTGCGCCCGCACGTGGGCGTCGACGCGGTGATTCCGTCGTTTCTCATCATCGTGCTGGGCGGGGTCGGCAGCTTCTGGGGCGCCGTGCTCGCCGGGATGCTCGTCGGCATCACGGTCGGCATCACCGGTGGATACGCCGCCGAGTGGTCGGTCATGTCCATGTACCTCTTGCTCATCCTGGTGCTCAGCGTCCGCGCGCGCGGGCTGATGGGTAAGAAGAGCGCGCTCGAGGCCTGATCGATGTCGCTTTACACACCCATCACCGCCAGAGACAGTCAGGCTCGCGGCCAAGCCTGGGTCACGAGGCCCATGCTGATCACGCTGGCCTTGATGGCGAGCTTCCCGCTCTGGGCCGAGCACGTCGGGCTCTATCAGTACCTCGGCATCGAGGTCGCGATCTGGACGCTGTACGCGCTCGGCTACAACTTGCTCATGGGCTACACGGGCCTGCCCGCGTTCGGCCAGGGCGCGTTCCTGGGCGTCGGCGCCTACGTCTACGGCCTGTGTTACCTGAACTGGTCGCAAAATCCGCTGTTTTGCCTGGCGCTCGGCGCGGTCGCGGGCGGCGTCGGCGCCGCGCTGGTCGGGGCGCTCGTGGCGCACCGGCGCGGCATCTACTTTGCCCTCCTCACGATCGCCTGCGGGCAGGTGTTCTGGTTCGTGGCCATGAAGGCGCACTCGATCACGGGCGGGGAAGACGGCTTGCTCAACGTTCGCCGGCCGGCGCTGGCTGGGCTCGATCTGGGGGACAACGTCACGCTCTACTACGTGGTGCTCGCCATCCTGGCGCTCGCGATCGTGGCGCTGTGGCGCCTGGTGCACTCGCCGTTCGGCAAGGCGCTGCAAGCCATCCGCATGAACGAGTCTCGCGCGCGCTTCGTCGGTTACAACGTGTGGCTCACGAAGTGGGCCGTGATAGCGCTGTCCGGCGTGTTCGCTGGGCTGGCCGGCGGGCTCCTGGCCGTGTCACAAGAGAGCGCCTATCCGGACGTGATGAGCGTGCACAGCTCCGGCTTCATCGTCATGGCGGTGCTGATCGGCGGCGGCACCGTGAGCTTCTGGGGGCCGGTGCTGGGCGCGCTGGTGTTCATCGTCGCGCGCGACCTGCTCGGCGCCGCGACCGAGACCTGGCTGCTCTGGTACGGCCTGCTCTTCATGGCGGTGGTGCTGTTCCAGCCCGAAGGCATCGCCGGCGCGTTTCAACATCACCGCGCCAAGCTCTTGGGCCGATCTCGCGCGGCCGGACCCGAGCAGCTGCCCACGGAGGCGGAAAATGGCTCTGTTTGAGGCCATTCACCTGAGCAAGCGCTTCGGCGATCGGGTGGTCCTGGAGGACATCACGCTGTCGTTCGAAGAGGGCCAGCTGTCGGGCATCATGGGCCCGAACGGCGCCGGCAAGTCGACCTGCTTCAACGTGCTCACCGGTCACTTTCCGCCGGATCGCGGGCAGGTGCTGCTGGATGGACAGGACATCACCGGCCTGTCGCCGCGGCAGATCGCGCAGAGGGGTGTGGCGCGCTCGTTCCAGATCATGAGCTTGTTCGACGGGTTCACGGTGCTGGAGAACGTGCTGTTCGCCGTGCCGGAGATGCGCCGCTCCGGCATGAACCCGTTCAAGAGCGTCGCCGCCGACTCCGCCGCGATGGACAAGGCGATCCGCATCGTCGAGCAGGTGGGGCTCGGCCAGCACCTGGACAGCAGATCGATCAACCTGTCCTACGGCCAGCGCCGCGCGCTCGAGATCGCCGTGGCGCTCGCGGCGGAGCCGCGCGTGCTCTTCTTGGACGAGCCCACGCAAGGCATGGGCGCCGAAGGGCGCGACCGGCTGCTGGAGCTGATCCTCACGCTCAAGCGCCGCTTCACCATCGTCATGATCGAGCACGACATGGACTTCTTGTTCCGCCTGGCCGATCGCGTGTCGGTGATCCACTGGGGCCAGGTGATCGCGCAGGGCACGCCGGACGAGCTGCGCTCGGATCCCTGGGTGCGCCGAGCGAAGCTGGGAGCGCCGGCCGATGCTTGAGATCCGGGGGATCGAGACCTTCTACGGCGAGACGCAGGCGCTGTTCGGCGTCGATCTGAGCGTCGGCAAGGGCGAGGCCGTGGCACTCCTGGGACCGAACGGAGCGGGCAAGACGACCGTCTTGCGCTCCATCCTCGGTCTCACGCCGGCTCGCCGCGGGGCCATCCGCTTCCGCGGCAGCGAGATCACGCGCGCGGCCACGAGCGACATCGCCTGCGCCGGCATCGGCTGGGTGCCGGATGATCGCCGCATCTTCCCCGCGCTCAAGGTGAGGACAAACCTTCAGCTGGGCAAGAAGAAGACGGCGTTCCGCAGCTGGAGCGAGAAGGACGTGTTCGGCCTGTTCCCCGCGCTGGAGTACCTTCTCGATCGCGACAGCGAGAACCTCTCCGGCGGCGAGATGCAGATGGTCGCCATCGGCCGGGCGCTGCTGGGCGGTCCCGGCCTGGTGCTGCTGGACGAGCCCTCGCAAGGCCTCGCGCCCAAGCTGGTGCAGGACGTCATGAAGACCATCGCGCGCCTGCGTGACGAGGGCATCAGCGTGCTGGTGGTGGAACAAAACGTGCGTAGCGTGCTGGCGGTGTGCGATCGCGCGTACGTCATCCGCAGCGGCCGGGTCGTGCACCACGGGCCGGCCAGGGCGTTGCTGCAGGACGAACACCTGCTGGGAGAGCTGTCATGACGGCGCCGATCCTCGAGGTGCGGAACCTGAAGAAGACGTACTCGCGCGGCCTGTTCACCAGGAAGCAGACGTTCAGCCTCAGCGCCTCGTTCACCATCGAAGGGCCGGAGATCATAGGCGTGATGGGGCCGAACGGCGCCGGCAAGACGACCTTGTTCGAGATGCTGTCGGGCAGCAACGTGCCGACCAGCGGGCAGATCCTGTGCGGCGGGCGCGACATTCAATCAGTGAAGTACCGCGAGCGTGACCGCATGGTGATTCACTATCACCAGTCGTATCAGGTGCGCTCGGTCAAGAAGACCAAGCCCAATTTCATGCTGCAGCCGGCGGGGTCCGACTACCCGCTGGTGCACATCTTCGACGAGCCGCAGTTCAGCACGCAAGACGGTTACATCGGCTTCATGCTGAGCTTCTTCAAGGAGCTCCGCGCGAGCGGCCGCGTGGTCATGCTGTGCGTTCACCCCTACGAGCCGTTTCACATCGACATCATGCGTGACCACTGCGAGCGCTTCCTGTTCGTGGCCGGTGGTCAGGTCGCGGAGCTGCCGACGTACGGCAGGCTGCTGGACCATACGGGCGTGCGCGACTACCTGGGCGCGCTCGCAGATTGCTGAGCAACGAAAATGACTCCGCCTAGAATCGAAACGAAGAACAAGAGCAACAACCCGAGCCGCGTCGCGATGGTGACGGGCGCCGGCGGCGCCATGGGCGCGGCGATCGCGCGCTTCTTGCACGCCGAAGGCCACCGCGTGGTGCTGGCCGACGCAGATCGCGCGGCGCTCGATGCGGTGACGGCCTCCCTTGGCGAAGGCTCCTACCCGCTCCTGTTCGATCTGAGCGACCCGGCGCAGATCGAGGCCGCGTGCGCCGACGTGCGCGAGCGCGTCGGGGCGGTGGAGATCCTGGTCAACAACGCGGGCGTGCTCTCCAACCACAAGCTGGCGGAGACCACTCCGGAGGAGTGGCGCAAGATCATGGCCGTCAACCTGGACGGACCGTACCACCTGAGCCGCGAGTGGGTGCCTTATATGCGCGAGCGCAAGTGGGGCCGCATCATCAACATGTGCTCGGTGGCCATGAAGACCGGCGGGCTCACGGCCGGCACCGCCTACACGGCGTCCAAAGGCGCGCTCGGCGGGCTCACGTTCTCGCTGGCGCGAGAGCTGGCGCCGCATGGCGTGACCGTGAACGCCATCGCGCCGGCCTACGTGAAGACCAGGATGATCACCGAGCAGCTCACGGAGGAGCAGCGGCAGCAGACGCTGAAGCAGATCCCCGTCGGCCGCTTCTGCGAGCCGGAGGAGATCGCGCACGCCGTGGTGTTCCTGTCCTCGCCCCTGGCCGGCTTCATCACCGGTGAGCTGCTCGACATCAACGGCGGTTTGCACCTGGATTGAGGCCATCATGAGGACCACCGCGCCCAGCATCTCAAGAACCTTGCCCGACAAGGTCGCGTACGTACCGGGCGGCACCGGCGTGCTCGGCGCGGCGATCGCGCGCGGCCTGGGCCAAGCCGGCGCCAAGGTGGTGGTGGGCGGCACCGACGAGCTCAAGCTGCGCGCGGTGACGGACTCGGTGCTCGCTACCGGGGCGGAAGCCAAGGCCGTCGCCTTCGACGCCCGCTCGGTGAAGGACATCGGGCGCTCGGTCGACGCGGTCTGCGACTACTTCGGGCGCTGCGACATCCTCGTCAACGCCGTCGGCATTCATCGCGAGCAGAGCGTGCTCGAGGCGACCGAGGAGAGCTTCGACAGCGTGCTCGACCTCAACCTGAAGGCGGCCATGTTCCTGGGGCAGGCCGTCGCGCGGCGTCAGGTGCAGCAAGGGCAAGGCGGACGCCAGGTGCAGATCCTGTCCGTGCGCGCCTCGCTGGCCCTGCGGGGTAAAGGCTATTCGGCCTACACCTCGAGCAAGGGCGGCCTGGCCATGATCGTCAGACAGCACGCGGTGGAGCTCGCGCCGCATCGCATCAACGTGAACGGCGTGGCGCCGACCTTCGTGCAGAGCGAAATGGCGCAACACGTCCTCAAGAACCTCGAGCAACGAGCCAAGCTGCTCGAGCGCATCCCGCTCGGTCGCGCCGCGGAGCCGGAGGACGTCGTCGGACCGACGCTGTTCTTCTGCGGCCCAGGCAGCGACTTCGTGACCGGGCAAATCCTGTACGTCGACGGAGGCCTGACGGCCTGCCAGTAGCGCGGCCCGAGCCTCGATAGGTAACGAAGACATGATCAAGAAATTGCAGAACCACGTGGGCGGCAAGATGACGGACAGCTCCACTCAGCGCTGGGGCGACGTCTTCAACCCGGCGCTCGGCGCCGTCACGAGCAAGGTGCCGATGTCGACGGCCGCCGAGGTGTCGAGCGCCGTGGCCGTCGCCAAGCAGGCATTCGAGAGCTGGTCGGCGACGCCACCGGTGCGGCGCGCGCGCGTCATGTTCGAGCTCAAGGGCCTGATCGACCAGCACATGGACGAGCTGGCGGGGCTCGTCACCGCCGAGCACGGCAAGGTGCTGGAGGACGCGCGCGGCTCCGTGACGCGCGGCATGGAGGTCGTGGAATTCGCCGCCGGTATTCCGCAGCTGCTCAAGGGTGAGTACTCGGAGGGCGTGGCGCGCGGCGTCGACAGCTGGTCCTTTCGCCAGCCGCTCGGCGTTTGCGCCGGCATCGGGCCGTTCAACTTCCCGGCCATGATCCCGCTTTGGATGGCGCCGATCGCCATCGCCTGCGGCAACACCTTCGTCATGAAGCCGTCGGAGAAGGTGCCGTCGCTGTCGCTGCGCCTCGCGGAGCTGTGGGCGCAGGCAGGGCTGCCGCCGGGCGTGTTCAACGTCGTGAGCGGCGACAAGGAAGTCGTCGACGCCTTCATCGAGCATCCAGACGTCGCGGCGATCAGCTTGGTCGGCTCCACGCCCGTGGCCGAGAACGTCTACCAGCGCGCGACGCGAGCCGGTAAGCGGGTGCAGGCCCTGGGCGGCGCCAAGAACCACATGATCGTCATGCCCGACGCCGACCTGAGCCACACGGTCGACGCGCTGATGGGCGCCGCCTACGGCTCGGCCGGTGAGCGCTGCATGGCCATCTCGGTGGCCGTCGCGGTCGGCCCGGAAACGGGCGACCGCCTGGTCGAGGCGCTCATCCCCAGGGTCAAGGCGCTCAAGATCGGGCCCGGCAACCAGCCGGGGATGGACATGGGGCCGCTGGTCACCAAGCAACACCTCGAGAAGGTTTCCGGCTACGTGGACCTCGGCGTCAAGGAAGGCGCCAAGCTGCTGGTCGACGGGCGCGGCCTCAAGATTCCGGGATCTGAAAACGGCTTCTTCCTGGGTGGCTGCCTGTTCGACCACGTCAACTCGGCCATGACGATCTACCAGGAAGAGATCTTCGGCCCGGTGCTCGCCGTCGTCCGCGTGCCGACGCTCGACGCCGCCATCCAGCTGGTGAACGCCCACCGCTATGGCAACGGCGGCGCCATCTTCACCAGCAGCGGCGACGCTGCGGACGAGTTCACCAAGCGCATCCAGATCGGCATGGTGGGCGTGAACGTGCCCATCCCCGTGCCGATGGCGTTCCACAGCTTCGGCGGCTGGAAGGCCTCGCTGTTCGGCGATCACTACATGCACGGTCCGGAAGGCGTCCGCTTCTTCACGCGCATGAAGACCGTCACGTCACGCTGGCCGCGAGGCGCCAGCGTCGGGGCGAGCTTCGCCATGCCGACGGTGAAATAAATGAGACCGCGCGAACCTCCGCATCCGGAGACGTACGATCAGCTGGAAAAAGCGATCATCAAGCAATTCCCCAGCCTGAGCAAGCGTCTCCAGCAGATCGCCAGCCACGCTCTCGACAACCCCAGTGAGCTCGCGCTCGATACCATCGCGCAGGTCTCGCAGCGCGCCGGTGTGCAACCCAGCAGCCTCATCCGCTTCGCCAAGGAATTCGGCTTCTCCGGTTACAGCGACATGCAGCGCGTGTTCCGCACGCGGCTGACCGACGCCATGCCGGACTATAAGGAGCGCCTGCGCTCCCTCAACGGCACCGATGGCGCCCCGAGCGAAGAAGCCAAGGACGACGCCAGCGCGCTGCTCGACCAGTTCATCGAAGCGGACATCGACGGCCTGCGCCGGTTGCAGCAGCAAAAGCGGATGGGGCCGCTGCTGGAGCGAGCCTACCAGCTGATCACGGACTCGGAGATCGTGTACCTGGTGGCGCACCGCCGCTCCTTCCCGATCGCCTGCTACCTGGCCTACGCCTTCAGCCAGATGAACGTGCGAAACGTGCTGGTGGACGGCGTGGGCGGCATGTTCATGCAGCAGGTCGGCCACGCCACGAATCGCGACGTCATCCTCGCCATCAGCTCCAAGGCGTATTCGCCGGACGTGGCGCAGGTCGTGCGTGAAGCCAAGCAGCGTGGCGTCAAGATCATCGCCATGACCGACAGCCCGCTCAGCCCGCTCGCCGAGCACGCCGACGTCAGCCTGGAAGTACAGCAAGCCTCGGTCGGCATGTTCCGCTCGCTCGCCGTCACCATTACGTTGGCCGTCACGCTCATCGTCGGCGTCGGCCGCGCCGTGGAGGCCAAGCGCAGCCACAGTAACGGCAAGAAGTCGAAATGATTGTCCTGAAGGCTTCAGGCGTGGTCAGGCGTCAGGCAAGCGGTCGCGGAGAGGTGCGACGACGCGGGGGCGGGCTGCGACGCGGCAGCCCCCCGGGCCCCAGCCGCCGGCCGGCGCTGGTCAGCTCACTTGTCTGGATTCGGAATACGCAGGTCGCGGATGAAGCTGAGCAGCCCGTAATACGCATCGAGGAAGGCGCGCAGCGCGCGGCGGGTGGCGGCGAAGCCGTCGAACTCGGCCACCTTCATGCCCTTGGGATCGTAGGCGCGCCGGAAGTCCTCGAACTGCTCGGAAAGTTCGGTCATGGCTTGCGGCGGAACCGGGTTGTCGATGCGCGGGATGACCGGGACGGTGGAGGCGTTGAACTTGCGCTGCCACTCCGGAGGAATCGTGAGGATGACGTCCCCGCCGACCAGCTCCGACCAGTGCAGGTGATGGCGGTAGGCGGCGGCGAGCAGGCGCGTGCGGTAACCGGACTGCTTGAAGGTCTTGAGCGCGTTCTTAAACACCGCGACGCCGGCCCAATCCAACGTGCCGGGAGTCGGCACCTTGCCCTGTTGTTCGCACACGACCTTGAGCCAGTCGTCGAGGCGGCCGACCATGATGGTGCAGACCGGGACCATGTTGGCCGTGGAATGACCCGCTGCCTCACGGCGCTTGAGCCCTCGTTCGACGGCTTCGGCGACGGCGACGGCCTGCGGCGCCGTGAACGAGACAGTGGCGTTGACGTTGACGCCCTGCGCCGTCACTTCCTCGATAGCCTGGATGCCGGCCGCGGTCGCCGGAATCTTCACCTGCAGGTTGGGGGCGAGCGACGCGAAATGCAGCGCCTGGCTCACGAGCGCATCCGGGCTCTTGTGAAATTCCGCATTGGTCTGGATCGACAACCAGCCCTTCTTGCCTCCCGTCCGCTCGAACACGGGCATGAGCAGGCCGGCAGCCTTCACGGACATCTGTTCCATCAGCTTCCAGGCGATCTGCGCCTCCGTCCACGTGGGCTGCGCTTGAAACAGCTCCTCGACGCGTGCCTTCCAGTCGCCGAACTCGGTCTTGAGCACGCTGGCGATGATGGTGGGATTGCTGGTGGCGCCGACCGCGCCGTGCTCGATGGCATACTTGAGCTCGCCTACCGCGCACGAGTCGCTCCAAAAGTCCGTGGGGGTGGTGGAGGCCATTTCGTGCAGGGGGCTGAGGAATGCGGTGGACATTTTGATATTGGAACATATTTTTTATGAATTGGCAAGACTTGGAATAGGAATTTCGCAGCTCGGTCACCGTGACCGCGGCGCCCGCCCCGGGTTATAACTTCCTCGGATGGAGCGGGACTCGAGCCTCGACGGCCCGTGGTCAGAGCCCAAGAAGGTCGATGTTTTCCCCTACACGCCGCCCGGCAGCGACATGTCGTACGAGCGAGGGACCGGCTTTGACAACCAGGTCTTCGTCGATCCCGACAGCTGCAAGACTTACATGCTCATCAAAAACGGCCTGTGCAATGGGACGTCGACCATCCCAATGATTTCGGCATCAACCTGATCACGGAGATCGATCCGACAAGGGCCGGTCTCGTGGTTCCGTGTCCCCGACGATCCAGGCAATCCGTCGCGCGGGCGCGGACTCTCGTCGCTCGGCACCGCACGCGCCGTGCATTGCCTTGCCAGCGGCGCTGGCCAGCCTGAAGGCACGCATCGCGAACGCGATGAGGGGTGCGTCATCCCCCGCGGGGCGAGGGCATGCTGGCCCGCGTTGTTGTGAACGGTCACGCCGCCTTCACACGGCATAAGTTCTCGAGAACTCGAGCGGTGATTGAGCTTGACGAACAATACGTGAACGTTCACAATCGCTCCTCAACAGGTCACCTCGCGCGTCCGTGCGTCGGCGAGTCCGTGTGTCCGTGTGTCCGTGCGTCGGCGAGTCCGTGTGTCCGTGCGTCGGCGAGTCCGTGTGTCCGTGCGTCGGCGAGTCCGTGTGTCCGTGCGTCGGCGAGTCCGTGTGTCCGTGCGTCGGCGAGTCCGTGCGTCGGCGAGTCCGTGCGTCGGTGAGTCCGCGCGTCGGCGAGTCCGTGCGTCGGCGAGTCCGTGTGTCCGTGCGTCGGCGAGTCCGTGCGTCGGTGAGTCCGCGCGTCGGTGGGGCCGCGCGGCAGCGGGCGGACACTGTCGGCTTCAAGCTACCGCGGGGTGACCATCTGTCATGATTTCCGCCTACAGAAGAGGATAGGAATGCATTCGAAGACGATAAGGATGCGTTGGGTGGGCTTTCCTTCGTTCGCCGCTCTGCTCGCGGCGTGTTCCGGCGGCGCCGAGCTCGGCCCGACGCCGGAAGATAACGACGGCGGCAGCTCCGGCGTCACCACATCCGTGGTGACGGGCTCTGGCGGCGGGGCGCCGATGCCTGTGACAGGAGCCACGACCGGCAACTCCAGCTCCAGCTCCAGCTCCAGCTCCACGAGCGGCTCGGGCGGAGGCGCCACGACCGGCAGCGGCGGCTCCGAGCCCATCGGCTCGGAAATGATCACCGCCCCGGAAGGCAAGATCCCGAACATGCCCATGCCGGCGAACAAGATCAACTTGCCGCGCAACAGCTGGCGAGACGGCCTGGTGTCGCCGACGCTCGAGGCGGGCCATCACCAGAACCAGCCGATCGTCATCAACGGCTACGTTCAGGGCGCCGGCAACGCCGAGATCGTCTTCTACGACATCGCCGATCCGACCAACCCGAAAATGCTGTCGCGCATCCAGAGCCCTGGCTTCGATCCCAAGGGAGGGCCCAAGGGCGTCGGCGAGGCGGAGTCGCATCAGACCTCGCTCGGCCGCTATGGCGACAAGTTTTACCAGGTCACCACCTCGGGCACCGGCGTCGACATCTGGGACGTCACCGACGCCCGCGCGCCTCGTCACGTGAGGCTCGTCAAGCTCGACGGCATCAACTACGGGGACTTCACCGACTCCGTCTGGGGAATGTACTGGCAGGGCAGCGTCATCTACGTCGGCGGCACCAACACGGGCCTGCATATCCTGGACGCCGCGGATCCCGAGGACGTGAAGTTCGTCAAGAAGATCCCGATCTCGCAGTTCGGCGGCGTGAGCGCCGGTCCGCTGTGGGCCGTGGGCAATACGCTGGTCATCACCACGCCCAAGGACAACGGCGGCATCGCGACGATGGACATCAGCGATCCGATGAACCCGGTCGCGCTCGACTTCATCACCCCGAGCAAGAGCTACATCTGCGGTCTGTACGGCAAGCACATCTACGTGCAGTCGCCGCTGCGCGTGTGGGACGTGCTGACCGACCCCACCGACATCGGCTCGGCCAACTCACCCATCGCCACGCTGCCCGACTCGGCGTTCAGGGCCATGGGCTACCCCGCCGGGTCCGAGTACATGAGCTTCTCCGACGGCACCCTGTTCCTCGGTCACCTGCGGCCGGACGCCGGCGTCTCCAAGATCGACGTGCGCGACATCCACAAGATGTCGATCAAGAGCCGGGTCTGGGGGCGGCTCGAGTTCACGAACGGCGACGACCAGTTCTCGATCCCGGTCGGCAGCCTGCTGGTGCTGGCCGACGACGAGCTGCCCTACCGCGGCATGGTCATCGCCGCGCACTCGACCGAGCCGGACACCACGCCTCCGGCGGTCGACACGGTGCTGCCGAAGAACGGAGCGACGGGGCTGTCCAGGAAGTCGCGCATCGGCCTCAGCCTCACCGACAACGTCGAGATCGCCACGGTTCACCACGGCAGCTTCATCGTAAGGCCGGTGGGCGGGCAGCCGTTGAAGGGGAGCTTCGGCCTGTACATGGGCATCGTCAGCTTCGATCCCGACGAGGACCTGATGCCGAACACGACCTACGAGATCGTCCTGCCGAAGGACGGCATGAAGGATCTGGTCGGCAACGGCATGGCGGCTGAGTTCAAGTCGACGTTCACGACCGGTCCCTGAGCATGCGCTCGCTCCCGAAGCTCCTCGGCCTGCTCGGAGGCCTCTGCGCGGCGGCGGCTTGGCCGGCCGAGGCGCGCGCCGTCACGGCCAGCGTCCCCGTGCGCGCGCCCTCGCTCGCCGGCGAGGCCGTCACGTTCGACCTGACGATCGGCGACGCGGTCGGCCCCGTTCAGGTGCGCTGGGACATGGGAGACGAGACGCGCACCGAGTTCATGGTCGACGACGTGCAGCAGGTCCACACCTACGCCGCTCCCGGCCACTACCCGGTGCTCGTGACGGTCAAAGACGATGTCGGGTTCACCAGCGTCGCCTTCGTGCACACGGCGCACCGGCCGCTCGTCACGGGCAGCGCTGCGGGCTCGACCGACCTCGTGTACGACCCGCCGAACGCGAAGGTCTACACGGCCAATTACGAGAACGACAGCGTGAGCGTGCTCGACGCGAGCGCGCTGACCAAGGTCGCGGAGGTGCCGGTGGCGCGCGGCCCGGTCGGGCTCGCGCTCACCGCGCAAGGCACGCTGTGGGTGCTGCACCGGGATGCGCACTCCGTCTCCATCCTCGACACCGCGTCGCTCTCGGTGGAGCGCGAGATCGCGCTGCCGTACGCGTCGCAACCGATGGGCCTCGCGATCAGCCCGACCGGGGACGCAGCGTACGTGACGCTGATGGCGGTCGGCAAGGTGCTGAAGCTCGACGTGGCGAGCGGCGCCGTCGTGGCCGAGCTTTGGCTCGGCGGTACGCCGCGGGGCGTCTCGGTGTCGCACGACGGCTCGCAGATCTACGTCACGCGCTTCCTCTCCGAGGACAGCCACGGCGAGGTGGCGCGCATCGACGCGGCGACCTTCCAGGTGAGCACGCGCTTCGCGCTCGCCGCGGACACCACGACGGAGGACACGGACCAACAAGGGCGCGGCCTGCCGAACTACCTGTTCTCGGTGGGGCTCTCGCCCGACGGCTCGTTCGCGTGGGTGCCGGGCAAGAAGGACAACATCTTTCGCGGTCCATTTCGCGATGGGCTCGACCTCACCGACGACAACACGGTACGTCCGCTCGTGGCGCTGCTGAACCTCGCGGAGGGCGCCGAGGACGTCGCGCGGCGCATCGATCTGGACGATCGCAACCTGCCGAACCAGGTCGTGTTCACGCCGCTCGGCGACTACGCGTTCATCAGCGTCGCCGGCTCGGCCCTGGTGGAGGTCCGCGACGCCTACACGGGCGAGTTCGTGACCGCGCTGAAAGAGGCGGGCTTCGCGCCGCGCGGCCTGGCGCTGACCGAGACCAACAAGCTGTTCGTGCACGCGTCGCTCAGCCGCACGGTGACGGTCTACGACGTCGCCGACATCGTCAGCTCGCACGACCTCATCACCAAGAAGCTGACGGAGATCCCGACGGTCGCCGTGGAGAAGCTCGACCCGCAGGTCCTGCGCGGCAAGCAGCTGTTCTTCAACTCGGCCGATATCCGCATGAGCGACCAGGGCTACATCAGCTGCGCGTCGTGTCACTTCGACGGCGCGGAGGACGGGCGAGTCTGGGATTTCGGCAGCGCGGGGGAGGGGCTCCGCAACACCGTCTCGCTGCTGGGGCGGCGCGGCACGGGCCACGGCAACGTCAACTGGAGCGGCAGCTTCGACGAGATCCAGGACTCGGACGACAACATCCGCCACCTGTTCGGCGGGAAGGGCTTCCTGACCGCCGAGCAGCTCGCTGTGGGGACGGTCGGCACGCCGCGCGGAGACAAGAAGGCCGGCCTGAGCCCCGAGCTCGACGCGCTGGCGGCGTTCCTCGGCTCGCTCGACACGTACCGGCCGAGCCCCTTTCGCAACCCCGACGGCTCGCTCACCCAGGACGGCGTCGCGGGTCGCGCCATCTTCAAGCGCCTGGGTTGTGGCTTCTGCCACACGGGGGCCGACGGGACCGACAGCGCGGGTGGCAAGCTGCACGACGTCGGCACCGTGAAGCCGTCCTCCGGGATGCGCGCCGGTGAGCCGCTGTTCGGCATCGACACGCCGACCTTGAACGGCGTCTGGGAGGCGGCGCCGTACCTGCACGACGGCTCCGCGCCGACGCTGCGCGATGTCCTCGTCACGGCCAACCCCGAAGATCGTCACGCCTTCACCAGCGCGCTCAGCGAGGCCGAGCTCGGGCAGCTCATCGCCTACGTGCAGCAGCTGGACGGCACCGTCGACGCGGAGCCGCCGAGCGAGGACGATGCGGAGGCGCCGAGCGAGGACGGAGGCTTCTTAGGCTTAGGCTGCAGCGTGACGGGCGGGCGTTCGGACCGTCGCGCGCCGCTCCTGGCGTTCGCGCTCGTGGCCAGTTTGATGACGTTCGGCGCTCGCCGCAGGAGGCCGTCATGAAGCACCTTCCGAGCCTGTGCCTGGTTTCGCTGCTGCTACCGGCATGCGTCGTCGGCGACATCGGCGAGGTGATTGCCACGGACGAGGCGACGACCGACTGGGGCACGCTGCCGCCCGTGAGCGCTCCCGACCCGGAGCTGTCGGCCCTACCCACGCGCGAGGCGCAGTACAGCGCGTTCTGCGCCGCGCCGCGCGGCGACAGCTTCTTCCAGGCGGTGTGCGCCACGCCGCGACCGAGCATCACCGACTTCGCCAGCTTGCTCCGCGTTGCGAAGCTCGACGAGGATCGCGCCTTCGCGCTCACCGGCAACTCCACCTCGCTCGTGAAGGGCGCTGTCTCTGCGGTCAATCCGCGCCTCATCGTCTTTCCGCGCGTGACCGAGATGCGCGAGAGGCCGGCTGAAATGACAGCGCTCGGCTTCGTTCGCGGCGAGCCCTTCGTCGAGATCGTGAGCCGCGACCTCTCGACCGGTGACTACAATTTCTACCTGTTCACGTTCGAGCGGCAGTGTGATTACGACGGCAGCTGCGATCTGGCGAGCCTGCTCACCGAGGAGATAGAGCACGGCTGGACCGCGTTCAGCATTTACGGCGAGGAAGACGTCGAGAACACCTCGTTCGACTGTCGCTCGTGCCACCAGCCCGACGGCTACGGCGCGAAGAAGATCTTGCGCATGCAGGAGCTGGAGTTCCCCTGGACGCACTGGTTCCCGCAGCGCTTCGTGCAGCGCACGGACTCCGATCGGGTGCTCACGGCGCAGTTCCTGGAAGCCCACGCGCACGACGCGCAGTACGGCGGCATCCCCATCGCGACCATCCAGAATGCGATCGACGAGGGCAGCGGGGCGCAGCTCGAGGCGTTGCTCGTGGCCGAAGGCCAGGCGGCGCAGCCGAACGCGTTCGACCCGCGCATTGAGGCCGAGGCCAAGGCCGGCCCGTCGAGCCCGATCTGGGAGAAGCAGTTCACCGTGTCGCTGGCGGGTGATTCGATTTCGGTGCCTTACCCGCTCGTGGACGTGACGGATCCCGCGCTCCGTGCGGAGCGGACGAGGTCCTACCTCGACGTGGTGACGGGCGCGGCCCCGCGACAGTCCCTGCTCGATCTGCGCGACCTCTTCTCCGCAGACGCGAAGGTGAAGCTCGGCCTGGTGCCGCCGCCGGGAGCGAGCGGGCGCGCCGTGCTCACACAGCTCTGCTCGCGATGCCATGACGGCCGCTCGAACCCGGCGCTGAGGCGCTCCGCGTTCAACGTGAAGAACCTGGACACCATGCCGCGAGAAGTGAAGGACGCGGCCATCCTTCGGCTGCAGGAGCCCGCGACCTCGCCGCTGCGCATGCCGCCCTGGCGCGCCGCCGACAGTCTGCCCCCCGCGGAGCTCGCTGCGGCCATCGAAGAGCTGCGCAAGTAGCACTGCCTCCTTCCGATTGACGGGCGCCGTCTGCGCTTCTGGTCGGCGTGGCTCGAGTGCCAGAGCGCCTATTGTGCTGAGTCGACGACCCGCGCGACCTCCGGCTCCAGCGGAAACGCGTAGGACAGGCCCACTTCGGCGCGGAAGGGGACGAGCGGAGGTGGCTGTAAGCCGTGGGTGGACCGGTAGCCCGCGCGCAGTCCGATCTCGAAGCTCGACCCGATCGAGAACGCGAACGCGAGGTTCGCGTCGAGGTAGCCCCCCATCGGCGCATAAAAGCCGTCGCGGATCCCGTCGTAGATCGCGCGCGCGCGATCGCTCGCGGCGATGTACGTGCTCAGGATCGCCGTATACTCCACCTCCAGCGCGATGAACCCGCCGCGCTTCCAGTAGCCGCCGGCGAGCCCGGGGTGCGCGCCCATGCTCACGAAGTGAAACGTCTGGTTGTCACCCGCCTGCAGCGGCAGCCCGAGCCGCCCGGCGAGCCCCCAGCCGCCGCGCTGCAAGAGCATCGCGCGCACCGCCGGCTCCAGGCGGAAGGAGTCCAGGTCCTTCACGAGGAAGACCGGCAGCGTCAGTCCGAGCTCGACGTCGAGGCGGCGCACGAAGCGCTCCGTCGGAATCGTTCGTCCGTAGGTGAGCTCCAGATCGGGCGCGGAGTTCCAGCCAATATTGGCGCGCATCGCGTTCTCTTGCTCGCCTTGATACCCGCTGATCGGAGCAGCCGAGGCGACCGCTGGGACCGCCGTGGCGGCGATCGCGGCCGCGATCGCGGCGGCTCTCACCTCGCCCCCCTGTACGCGCCGAGATGAGCGCGAAGGACCTCGATGACACGCTCGGGGTGTCTGTTCACCCAGCCGTGGTCTTCGCCTTCGACGCGGACGAGCTCGACGTCGCAGAAGAGAGGGGCGTGGCGGCTCGCTTGGTGCTCGAATCCGATGACGGTGTTGATCGTGGTCCCGATCAGCGTCACCGGCTCGCAGAAGCGATCGAGGCCGGAAGAGAAATCGAATCTCCACTTTCCGTCCGCCTTCGCCGAGCTCTGCAGATCCCGCATGGCGCGCGCGCCCAGACGGAAGGCCTTGAAGTTGTCGGGGTCGTCCGGATCCTCGTAATAACCTGGCTGCGACCAGCCTTGTCCCAGGGAGAGGAGGAAGTCTGCGCGCGCGTCTCCGTCGGGGCTCATGGCGCCTTCCGACCAACCGAGATCGCTCAGCCCCTCGTCGGTGAGGCCGAACGTGAAGAGCTCGGTCTCGTTCGCGATCGCCGCGTTCAGGAAGCCCGGCTCGCTAAGGACGGCCTCTCCCACACGGTCGGGATGCCTCTGAATGTAGAGCGCCGCGTACATGGCGCCCCACGAGTGCCCGAACAGCGTGACCGGCGCGTCGGGCGAGAAGCGCTGGACGAGCTCGTGGAGATCCTCCGCGTACGTCTCGACGGTGAAGTCCGATGAGGGGACACGCTCCGAGAGGCCGGTGCCCCGCTGATCCCAGTAGACGACGAAGTACCGCTCGGATAGCGCGCCGAGGCCGAGCATGCCGCGCATGTCGCCGCCAGGGCCGCCGTGAAGCGTGATGAGGCTCGGGTTCTTCGGATCCCCTTGCGTGCGAAGGTGAATGCGGGCGCCGTCGCGGAGGGTGTAGCGAGGCAGCGTGTCGTCCTCCGCGACCGTCTTCGGGACGAGGTTTCCCGGCTCGCTCGGGTCCAGGCAGCCCGAACCGAGCAAGAGGCACGTGAGAAGAGATCCGCGGGCGAAGCAATTCATGCCCGAAGCGTACGGATCCGGGCCGCCCTCGGCATTGTGCCGCCACGCCAATCGATTGTCCGCCGGTGCCCGCGGCTACGACACGGAGCGCTCGCGGAGCTGGCCCGGCGTGCTCCCTGTCCACCGCCGGAACGCCTTGTAGAACGCGCTCACATCAGAGAAGCCCACCAGGGAGCTGACCTCGGCGAGCCCGATGGCGGGATCCTCCAGATAGCGGAGGGCGAGCTCTTCGCGTGTCTTCTCGAGGAGATCTCGAAAGGGGAAGCCGTCCTCCGAAAGCCGCCGTTGCAGCGTGCGCGCGCTCAGCCCGAGGCGCTTCGCGACCGCCGCCAGCTTGGGAGCACCGCCGTGCAGCTCGAGGGCGAGCGCGTGCCGCGTGCGCTCCACGAGGCTCGCCTGGGCGGGGGGGAGTTTTTGCGCGATGAGGGCGGCGTGGCGCTCGAGTACGGCGCAGAGCTCGGGGGCGGCCCCTCTCATCGGCGTCGCGAGCACCGCCCGCGGGAGGACGATCGCGTCGTGGGGCGCTCGAAATTGGATCGGACAGGCGAAGATCCGGGTGTATGCCTCGATCTCGGCGCAGCACGGGTGACGGAACTGGATCGCGGAAGGAGACCACGGTGTGGCGGCGAGCGTGCGGAAGCGAAGGACGATGTTCGCGAAGCCGAACTCCGTCGCGACCCGGTGTGGGGCCGCGCCCGGCACGTGCTCCCGGACGATCCGGGCCTCTTTCTCGTCGACCTGGAGGACATGGCGCACGGCTGTGCTGATGACGGCGAAGTGCCGCGAGAACCTGTGGAAGGCGTCACCCACCGTGTCGCTCGACGCGACGACGTAGTCCATCACATCCCAGTGTCCGATCGTGAGCGCCTCTGCGGCACGGAGCCCGACGCCCGGATCGCCGGCCCTCTCGACGACGTCGTCCCAGAGCGCGATCCACCGGCGATAGGAGAGTCGGAAGTCCGGGTCGCGCAGCTCCTCCGGCGCGAGCCCGTGCGCTCGAGCGAGCGCGCTTGCGTCGAGCCCAACGGCCTCTGCGGCTCCGAGCACACTCCGCAACGCCTTCACGCCGACGCTCAGCGTGCGCTCGCCTTCCGGCTTCACGAGCGGGCCGATCCCCGGACGAGAGCTCACGGGGCGAGGTCTGCGCGACACTGCCGAAGGTCGCACGGCCTGTGAGCGACGTCAACTGCTCGCCCGTGCTGCCCGCCTCCATGTCAGTCCACGTCCGTTTGCGTCCGTTCACCTCCGCTTGCGTCCGTTTGCGTCCGTTTGCGTCCGTTTGCGTCCGTTTACGTCAGCCGCCTTCACGCATCGAAGAGCCTGCTCCCGGGACCGATTGCGATCATGGACCGCACCCGCGCGGCGAGGTCCTCGGGGGAGGTGAACGCGGGCTGCGCGCGGTAGAGCTCGAGCGAGCGGCGCACGGCGCGGATCTCGCCGAGGGCCTGCAGCGCCTCGAGAGAGGTCCGCTCCGTGGGCTTCGCGTGAACCAGGCCGCGCGGGTTCAGGCGCCCGAGCGCCACGTTGTGGTTCACCTGGAACCCACAGCGACACGGATTCGCTGGATTCGCGACACCGCAGTGCTTCGACACGAACGCGTCGAGCGCCGCGCGCGCCCGGGAGAGTCGTTTGCGGAAGGCAGCTTCCGTGATGCCGAGCGCGTAGGCCGCGTCGGTCGACTCGAGCTCGCAGATGCCGCCGAGCACGTAGGCGATCCGCAGCGGCCTGTCGAGCGCCTGGAGCATCGCCTGGGTGCAAGAGAGGAAGACCTCTTCCTCGAGCAGACGCGCCTCGGCGCTCACGAGCACCTCCGCGCCGATGGCGTTCGGCGCCCTGGCGAGATCCTCGTCGACGAGCTGCTCGAAGGTCAGGCGGCGGTACGTCGCGCGTGCGCGGAGGAGGTGTCGGCACGCGACGCGATACGCCCACGTCGAGATCGAGCTCTCGCCTCGGAACGTGGAGAGCTTTGTCACGATGAGGATGAGGATTTCCTGCGTCGCGTCGCGCGCGTTCTCGGGGTGGCCGAGGAACCTGCGCGCGAGGCGGAACAGCGGATCCTGCAGTCCTCGCACGAGCGCTTCGAGCGCCTCTCGGTCGCCCGCGCAGGCGCGGGTCGCCAGCGCGTCGAGGCCCGCCTCGCTCATGACGCCACCGGTCGCGCGTGCGTCGGCGGAGCGAGGGTATCGAGCCAGCCTGCAAGCGCGTCGGCGATCTCCATCGGCGAGTCCTCCTGAGGATAGTGCAGACCGCGCACCGTGACCTCCCGCTGGTTCGGGAACCTGCGACAGATATCGCGGAGCTCCCCCGTGAGGATGCGGCCCGGCTCCGCGTTCACGAACAGCTTGGGCACGCTCGATGCCGTGAGCCAAGCGACGTAAGCGTCGGCGAGCGCGCAGATCGCCTTTGGCTCTCCGTCGAGGGGCAGCAGTCGCGGCCACGAGAGCGTCGGCCGCCGCCCCTCGCCCGGCACGAGGAACGGACGACGGTACTCGGCGCGCTCTTCGTCAGAGAGCGGACGCAGCATGCTGCCCTCGGAGAGGGTCCGCTCCAGGAAGACATTCTGCTCGAGGACGAGCCTCTCGCCCGCGTCGGAGCGGATCGCCTCGAAGAACTCCCTCGCCGGCGCGGGCCATTTCCCGAGCGGCATCGATCCGACGATCGCCTCCATGTAAGCGACGCCGCGCACGCGATCGGGATGCCGCCGGGCCCAGTCGAAGCCCAGCGCCGAGCCCCAGTCGTGTACGACGAGCACGACGGGCTCCTCTGGCACGACCGCGTCGAACCAGGCCTCGAGGAACCTCGCATGTGTGGCGTACCCGTAGGCTTCCCTGCCCATCTCCGGCAGCTTGTCCGAGTCGCCCATGCCGATGAGGTCCGGCGCGAGGCAGCGATGCCGCGCCGAGGTTGGCCCAAGGAGGTTCCGCCACAGGTACGACGACGTCGGGTTCCCGTGGAGGAACACCACCGGCGCGCCCATCCCCTGGTCGACATAGGCCATCTCGTGGCCCTCGATGCAAACTCTCTTCTTCGAGCTGGTACCCACAGGACCCCGTCCTTCCCGGCCGTACGCACGCGACGTTCAGCCTTTCACTCGGGTTCGAGACGGGGAGCCCGGTCCGTGTGACCGGAAATCGACCTCGGCGCAGCGGAAGGGCGGGACCTGCGATGCGGGAGGTTCTTGGCCGCGAGGTCGCGAGCACGCTCGTGCACGATGCGCCGCACAACCTCATCTGGGAGCCCGACGAGGACGAACTGCGCTACCTGCACCGCAAGGGCGCGACGCCCGCCGGGGGACCCGACGGCGGGGCGGAGCGCTCTCGTACACCGATGATCGCCCCGCCCTCGATTTTTCCTGGGTTTTCGGCCCCGCAGGGGCAAGGCGAAGCGACGGTTATCGCCAACGTGGCAAACGATACCGGCCGTTCGCAGCGATCAGTAAACCGGATCGCGAGCGCCTACCGGCGCCGACGCCCAAGAACGAGCGCAGAAGCGGCCAGCCAGAGAGCGGCGGCGAGTCCGCCGCCCCCGGTGCTCGCGCCCGCCCGGCAAGCGCACGAGCCGTCTGAGTCGTCGCCGGTCGCGTCGTTCCCACCGGTGGGTCCGGCGCTGCCGCTGCTGCCCGCGACGGCGGAGCCGGTCGTTCCGCCGGTGCCTGCGGTGACCGAGCCGCCGCTGGCCGAGGTCGTGCCCCCGGCGGCGTCGCTGCCACCGGTGCCCGAGGTCGCGCCCCCGGCGCCGGCGGCATCGCTGCCGCCCGTTCCCGGGTCCGAGCCGCCGGCACCGCCTCCGCCTCCGTCGCCCCCGTCACCCGGCATGGTGGGTCCGGTAAACCGCCACCAGTTGAACTTGAAGAGGTCGCCGCCGCCACCGACGAACTTCAGGAACAGGTCGTGTTTCCCGCTGCCCCCGCTGACCGCGCAGGTCTTGGTGGTCCAGGCCGACGCGCCCGAGACGTCGCACGTCCCGAGGAGCGTGCCGTTCTGACTGTCGAGGTGGAGCTCGATCTTCGCGTCGCCGGCTGCGGACGATACCCGCGCCTCGAAAGAGGTCACCCCGTCCAGGAAATCGACGTCCTTCACCTTGATGTAGTCGCCATTGCTGATGGACGTGACGTTCATGCCGGCGCCGGTGTCGGTGCACACCTCGGTCTTGAGCCCGGACGAGAAGGCGATGGTCTCGGCCTCGACTTGCTCGAACGGATTCAGCGTGTCGACGGCGGACGGTCCGTTCGTGGACATCATGATCTTCGGAATGCTGCCGTCGGCGCCGTAGGTGAACTCCTCCACGCAGACCGAGCGCTTGAAGTCACTGCCGCCCGGCAATGCGCTGTTGTGATAGAAGAAGTACGAGTGCCCCTTGTAGTCGACGATGCCGGCGTGGTTGGTGTAGGTCCGGCCAGCGCCCATGATGTCGCCGCGGACGGTCCAGGGCCCGGTCGGGCTGTTGCTGGTCGCGTAGCTGATCTTCTCGGTCCCGGCGATGGCGGCGTAGACGAGGTAGTACAGCGACCCTCGCTTGTGGAGCCACGGCCCCTCGGTGAAGCCGTTCAACGGCACCTCGGTGATGCTTCCCGAGGTGCTGATCATGTCCGAGTTCAGCTTCACGTGCCGGAGCTTGGCATTCCCCCAGTACATGTGGGCCTGTCCATCGTCGTCGACGAACACCGTCGGGTCGATGTTGCCGCCTCCGGGCGCCACGGCCAGCTCCTTTCCCAGCGGGTCCATGAACGGGCCTGCCACATTGTCCGATACGCCAACGCCGATCTTCGCGCCGCTGTTGTTGTTCAGCGGCACGTACAGATAGTACTTGCCGTTCCTGGCGATACCCTGCGGCGCCCACGCATTGTCGGTTCCCCACTTGAAGCTCTTGTAGCCCGCCACCGAGCCGTGGTCCCTCCAGTTGACCATGTCCGTGGTGGAGTACAACCTCCAGTCGTTCATGGTGTAGAAGTTGTTCACCGTGACGTCCTCGTCGTGGGACGTGTAGAGGTACAACCTGCCTTCGTGCACCATGGGCGCGGGGTCGGCCGTGTAGAAGGTCTGTACGATCGGGTTGTCCGCCCGAGCGGGGGAGGGGATCGCGGCGACGAGGCCCAGCGCCATCGCCGACAGGGTCATTCTTCTTGCTCGGTAGAACGTTGTATTTAAGCGCACGTTGAATCCTCTCGCGAGCGAATTGCCGGCGCCCCGCACCCCTGGTGCTGACTCGACGGAGGCGCCATCAATGAGAGGATGGCCCGCGCAAAGGCACGCAGGACGACCCTCCAGGGCAAAGAACAAGTATACCCTTTCGAAATGTGAACGATCACATTCCTGGTGTCAAACCCAATCGACCGGCCCGGCGGCATCCTCGATCCCGAAGGGAGGACATCGCTGGCGGGCTCATCCGGCGCGCCGCGTCACGGGGGGCCGGCGGGCGCCGGACCGCGGTGATCGCAGGCTCGATGCGCTCGATGCCGACCTGCGCACGGACGGCTGGCGCTCGATGGCGGCCTGCGCACGGACGGCCGGCGCTCGATGCCGCAGGCGGTCGGCTCCCTGGGTATCGCCTCTTGTGCGCGACGACTCGAGCGCGCGCTCCGGCCAATCACTGGCGCCATCATCGGCCGATTTGGATTGACGTTGTCGATGTGAACGGTCACATTTCGAGCTGCGATGGGGTTGTCGAGCTTGCCCTTTCACCGGATCAGGAGACGCCAGATGTCGATAAGCAGGAAGCTGATGGGGGCCATGATCATGAGCGTCGGCATCGGCTCTGCCGGCGGTTTTGCGGGCGCGGCGTGGGCCGCGAGCGAGAAGGCGGATGTCCCCGCGTCCGTCGCCGAGGGGAAGGATTTCGGCTGCGGCGCAAAAGGACAGAAGGCCTGTCCGATGCAGGGCTGGATGAAGACGGTGATGCAGTCGGCGACCACGAGCGGCGACGGCGCGAAGATCGCGTCGGCGCTGGACTATGTCGCATCGAAGCCGCCGCCCGGGATGTCGAAGTGGGTCGCGATATCGAAGGAGGGCGCGGAGAAGGCCAAGAAGGGCGATATCGACGGCGCCAAGGCGAGCTGCAAGGTCTGCCATGATCTGTACAAGGCGGAGTACAAGGCGAAGCTCCGTGACGCCGCCTTCTGAGGCGCAGCGCTCTGCTCTCGCCTTTGTCGAGCGACAGCAACACTCGCTCTCCCGCGATCTTGCACCCTGAGCCAGCGCTCGAACGCGCGCAGCACGAGGCGGGCACGCTCGTGCTGACCCTCCGAAGCTCGCGGTCCTTCAAACAACGCGCATGCCGCGGGGCCTGAGCTCGCGACCGCAGCCCGGGACCGGCGGAGCGCCGGCGATGCGCAACCATGCGCGAAAGTGAGCGAGGTTTCGCTCAACTACGCGCGCAGGTGAGCGAGGTTTCGCTCAACATGCCCACGCGCACCTCCGAGGGCCGTCGTATCGTTCCCACGAGGCACCGAAGCACCGGCAGGCGTCCGGCGGCCCCGGCCCGCCGGGAATGGCCCGAAGACGCGGGGGGTTGATGCGCGGGCACCGGCCTTGCTCTGAGGGAGCAGCGAACCTTCACGAGGAGCTGCTCAGATGAAGAACACCATTCGCGCCGCGCTCGCCATCCTGTCTCTTGCCTCCGGCCTCCTGGCCGGCTGCGTCGTGGCCCCCGACGAAACGACCACTCCGGATGAGACGACCGCCGTGGCAGAGGCGCTCGTGAACAACGGAGGCGGCGCTGGTTCGCTCGGTTGGTGGTGCGGCGACGACGGGACCTGCACGTGCGAGGGGGGAACGCTGTCGTCAGATTGCTGGGGGCTCTCTCAGTACTGCATCGACAGGTTCGAGTGTCGCATCAATCCGCCGTACCTGTGCTATTGCCACTGGAAGCTCGTGCGGCAACACCCTGGCGTCAAGACGACGACCGGGGTCGTCGGGAGCGGGACGGTCGGGGCTGCGATCAGTCCGTGAGTGCCCTGGGCGCGGTCGTGGCGCAGCGGCGCGCGCGAAAGGCAGGTGCGAGTCGGGTCGCCGATGCGTGCGGGGGCTGATCGTGTCCGGCTCGAGGCGAGCGGCGCGACCACCGGCGGCTGACGACCCACTCAGGGCAAAGCCGGAGGACGAGGCTTGACCGGGGGCGCTCACGCCGGTCCGCCCCTCCGCCGCCGAGATCGGGCCCGGCCAATGGCGAGGCGCCGATCGAGCGGCGCATCGAGAGAGGCGGGCGCCGGGGCGCGGTCGTGGTGGATGTCGATACCATTCCCCCCGCGCCCGACTAAGCTTGGCGCCGATGGACGAAAACTCTCCTCCCGAGCGGCGCGTCAAGAGAGGCGGGCGCCGGGCCGCGGTCATGGTCGACGTGGCCAAGCTCGCCGGCGTCTCGTACCAGACGGTCTCTCGGGTCCTGCACGACAGCCCCAACGTGCACCGGGACACGCGGGAGCGCGTGCTCGACGCGATCCGCCAGCTCGACTACCGCCCGAGCTCGGTGGCGCAGGCGCTCGTCACCGGGCGCTCGCGGACGTTCGGGGTGGTCAGCTTCAACACGACGCACTACGGCCCGGCGTCGACGCTCCACGGGCTCGAGACGGCGGCGCACGACGCCGGGTACGGCGTCAGCGTCGTCAGCCTGAAATCGCTCAGCCGCGCGCCGGTGGTGGATGCGGTGAAGGGGCTGTGCGATCAGGGTGTCGACGGCATCATGGTCGTCGCCCCGCTGCGGTCGGCGGTGGACGCGCTCCGCCACGTCACCTCCGACGTGCCGGTGGTCGCCGTCGAGGGGGGGCCGGACGATTCGGTCCCGGTGGTCGCCGTCGACCAGCACGGCGGCGCGACGGCCGCCACGCGCCATCTCCTCGACCTGGGTCACCGGACGGTGTGGCACATCGCCGGTTCGATCGAGTCGCTCGAGGCCGAGCAGCGCATCGACGGCTGGCGTTCGACGCTGGAGGCCGCGGGCGTCGAGCCGCCGCCTCTCCTGCGCGGCGACTGGAGCGCACGCTCGGGCTACGAGCTCGCCCCGCAGCTGGCGCGCACGCCAGGCGTCACCGCCCTGTTCGTGGCCAACGACCAGATGGCGCTGGGCGTGCTCCGCTACCTCCACGAGATCGGACGCGCGGTGCCGCGGGACATCAGCATCGTCGGCTTCGACGACATCCCGGAGGCGGCCTACTTCACGCCTCCGCTCACCACCGTCCGCCAGGACTTCTCCGAGCTGGGGCGCAGGTGCCTCCACTTGCTGCTCGGGCAGATCGAGAGCGGCCGCCGCTCCTGCTCGCGCGTCGTTGTCGAGGCCGAGCTGGTCTTGCGCAAGAGCACCGCCGCCGTCGCCCGGAGCCGATGAGCGCTCCAGCCTGCAAGCTTCGTCTGCGCGCATCCCCTCACGGATCAGAAACCCGCAATCGATCCGATGAGACGGTGGATATCCACCGCAGCCGTGAGGCGCTTGTCCTCGTCGGGGTATAGAGGGCTTTTGGCCTTGTCGTTGTCCGCCTCGGGAACCCATCCACGTGGCGACGGATTGTCGGCGATGAACCGCGCGGGACAGGTCGCGAGCGCGAGTATCCGGTGAAGGCCATCACGCCGCCCCGCGCGACCCGTCGCCGAAGAGCATCGCCCGCAGCGCCTCGGCCTCCCGCTGCGCCCGCGCCACGATGGGCATCAGCCCCACGAGGCAGTCGACCGGCACCTCCCGCACCAGGATCACCCCGTTCTGGCTGCGGAACACGCGCACGCCGCGCGCCCGGAGCCTCGCCGGGCTGATCTCGAGCATCACGTCGACCTTCGCGCGCTTGCCCACCGCGCTGCCCAGCGCGTCGGTGCAGTGGACATGCGTGCGCGCCGCCGGCCGGATCCCGTCGCGCGCGATGCCCCTCACGGCGTCCACGCTGGTGCCGTGCCAGATCGAGGCGTCGCCGTGGATCTCCTCCCACGACGCCTCGAGGCCCGCGAGCGTCACCGGCATCCCGTCGCGCGAGTGCCCTTGCGAGGCGCGCACCCGGTCGCCGCGGATCTCGAGGCGGTTCTTCGTGTTCTTCTCCACCACCTCGTCGAGCACCGGCCGGGAGATCCGGAGCGCCTTGAGGACGTCGTCCACGGCCACCCAGCCGGCGTCGTCCATGGCGACGCCCTGCGAGGGCGCCGCGTGGCGGAGCAGCCAGGAGAGCTTCTTGCTCGTGTCGGTCAAGCGATCGCGGCCCATCGTCAAGCTCCATTCTCGTCTCGTGAGCCGGAGCCGCGGCCCGCGATCCGCGCGGGCACGCAGAGGCGCCTCCGGGAGGTCCCTGGACGGTGCAGGGACCGGGACCGAAACCGTGAAGGGAATCGGCACGAGGAAAGAATAGACGCCCGGCTATCATCCGGAAGAAGTATTTCTGGAGCCGCTATCGCGTTTCGCGATAGCTTGCCGCCATGCTCAACCTCGACTGGCTTAGCGCCTTCGTGGTCTTCACCGAGCACCTCAACTTCACGCGCGCGGCGCAGGCGCTCCACGTCTCGCAGCCGGCGCTCCACGCCCAGATCGGCAAGCTGGGCGAGGCGCTCGGCGTCACGCTCTACAAGCGGCGCGGGCAGCGGCTGGAGCTCACGGCCGACGGCAAGCGCGTCGCCGCGTTCGGGCGCGAGGTCGGCGAGCGGACGCGCTCTTTCCTCGACGTGCTCCGCCACGGCGAGAGCCGGGAGCCGGTGGTGCTCTGCGCCGGGGAGGGCTCGTACCTCTACCTGCTCGGCGAGGGGATCCGCGCCTTCTCCGCGCGCGCCGCCGCCCCGCTCCGGCTGCTCACGCGCGACCGCGAGGGCACGCTCGAGGCCGTCGCGGCGGGCGAGGCGCACCTCGGCGTCGCGCCGCTCGAGGGGGCGCCGGACGGGCTCGCCGCCGATCGTCTCACCGAGGTGGCGCAGGTCCTGGTCGTCCCCGACGGCGACCCGCTCGCCCGGAAGCGCCACATCCGGCTGCGCGACCTCGAGGGGGCGCGGCTCGTCGTCCCCGGCCCGTCGCGGCCCCACCGGGCCCTGCTCGCTCAGGCGCTGCTCTCGGCCGGTGTCCGCTGGGAGCCGGCGGTCGAGGCGAACGGCTGGGAGCTGATGCTCCACTTCGTCCAGCTCGGCGTCGGCATCGCGGTGGTCAACGCCTGCTGCCGCCTCCCCCGCGGCCTCGTCGCGCGCCCGCTGCCCGAGCTGCCGCGCAAGGTCTTCTATCTCGTCCGTCGGCGCGGCGGCGAGCTCCAGGGCGCGGCCGCGGAGCTCCGGGGCGCGCTGCTCGCGCACGCCGCGGCGTGGCAGGGAAACCATGCGTCGGACGCGTCGGGCGCGTCGGGCGCGTCAGGCGCGCCCGACGCCGCCCCGACGGCGCCCGCGCGCCGGCGCTGAGCCCCGCCATCGCACTTCCTGGAGCCTGCCAGTCTCTGCCGGTCTCCCCCCGCACTCTGGCTTCCGGGCTCAGGCCGCCTTTCTCGACTTCTGCTTGCCCTGCTTCGCCTTCTTGCCGCCGGCGTCGTCCGGGCGGCTCACCAGCTTGGAGAAGTTGCTCGGCTGCCCGTCCGCCGTCTTCTCCTGGTACACGAAGGCGAGGTTCGACTCCTCGAACTTGTCGAAGAAGTCCTCCCACGAGATCTCCTCCAGCGTGTCTTCCCCGCTGTACCCTGGGAAATCGATGCGGAGGATACCAGGCTCACCGCCCTCCTCGGTGCTCTTCACCGTCGCCGGGCGGCCTCCGCGCGATTCGGCCCACTGGCGGATCTCGTCATGAACGATGGTCGTCTTCGATGAGCTGGCCGACATGGTCTTCCCTCCTGTGCTCGTGCATCGATGGCGCGGGGAACGGCAATCTGCATGCCAGAGGCCGATGAGAAGATCCGGGCACGCGATGGCCGACCTCGGCCATACCGCGGCTCCCTGGGCCGAGCGCGGCGCGCCGCGGAGCCCGTCGCGCTGCCGAACCACCGTGCCTTCGTGCATGCGGCGCGTCGAGGTCACCAGGCCGAGTCCGTGGTGAAAGCAGGGGATCTCTGCTGTGGTCGAGGATGGGCTCGGCGATGCAATTTGCCCCGCCTGCGGCGGAATGCTGCCGGCTGGCGCAGGCCGTCGTCGGAGATCGCGTTCCCCTGGAGCCGCTTGAATCTGAAGCAGACAGGCCGAAAGACTGCCTGCTTGAGTGCTGACAGATAGACTGCCTAACTAACAGAAACAGACCGACACGCGACGCGCGGCGCCCTCATGGAGGCACACGTGTACGCCGTGAGGGCACCCCGGTGGCGCTCGCCACGGAACCAGGCGTCCCCAGTGTAGCTCGCGCTCGATGGTACCCACGTGGGCCGGGCCAACCCGGTTGGGCGGCCGAGAGATCGAGAGAGCGCGTGTCGACGCGGGGGAGCCGGTCGTGCTACCTAGAATCGAGCGCCGCGATGCGCGCGCTGCCGAGGCCGAGGACGTGACCGCCGCGCACCATCTGCTCCTCCGGGTCGCTGTGATCGCCGTCGCCACGGCGACCGCCGCGACGGCGGGCGCGCGGCCGACGCGCCCCGCGCCGGCCGCCCCGCAGGTCCACCCGCCGCGCCTTGCGCCGGCGGCCTCGCCAGTGCGCCCGCCGCGCCGTGCGCCTTCCCCCTCGCCGGGGCGCCCGCCGCGCCCTGCGCCGGCCGCCCCGCAGGCCCTCTTGCCCGCGCCGGCCGCCCCGCAGGCGCCCCCGGCTTCGCCCGCCCCGCCTGCCCTGCCTGCCGCGGCTTCTCCCGAGCCCGCGGCCTGGCGCGCGCTCGTCGTGGGTGGCGGCCCGAGGCCGCCCATGAACCAGGTGGCCATCGAAGGGCACATCCGGTACTTCCAGTCGCTGCTCCCGGCCAGGGCGGAGCGGCGCGTCCTCTTCGCCGACGGGCGCCGGGGCACGCGGAGCGTGCAGTTCCTCGACGGCGACCAGACCCGCTACCGCGCGCCCAGGCTGCCGCGCATCGACGGGGCGACCACACGCCCCGGGTTCGACGCGATCTGGCGCAGGTTCGTCCACGCGCGCCCCGCCGACCCGTTGCTGCTGTATTTCGCCGGCCATGGGAGCCCGGATCCCGGGAACGATCTCGACAACAACGTATTCGACCTCTGGGGCGGCGGAGCGCTGTCCGTGCGCGACCTCGCTGCCCGCATGAAGGAGCTGCCCGCCGGCACTCCCGTCGTCCTCGTCATGGCCCAGTGCTACTCCGGCTCGTTCGCGAACCTCCTCTTCGAGGGCGGCAGGCCCGACGGCGAGCTGGTCGAGCGCGACATCGTCGGCTTCTTCGCGGCGACCCGGGACCGCCCGGCGTCGGGCTGCACGCCCGAGATCGACGAGGCGGATTACACCGATTTCAGCAGCTTCTTCTTTGCAGCCCTCTCGGGCGTCGATCGCCTCGGGAAGCGCGTCGACGGCGCCGATTACGACCGGAACCAGCTCGTGGGCATGAACGAGGCGTTCGCGTACGCCCTCCTCCACCAGGAGACGGGCGATGTGCCGGTCGCGACGTCCGATGTGTTCCTGCGCCGCTTCGTCAACAAGCCCGATCACGAGACCATGGCGACGCCCTATTCCAGGGTCCTCTCGTGGTCGACCCCGGCGGAGCGGGCCGCGCTCGAGGGGCTCTCGGACGCGCTGGGCCTCCATGGAGAGCACCGCCTCCGGGCCGCCTACGATCGCGAGTTCGGGCCCCGGGCGGGCAGGAGAGACGTCGAGGACGTGGACTCGGCCCACCGCCTGCGGTTCATCCGGCTCGCCAAGAGCGTTGTGCTCGCGCGGACGCTGCGGCAGAGCGGCAACCGCGCGCGGATCGAGCGCTTCGAGCGGCTGCGCGCCGCCGAGGCGCGCAATCCGCTCGTCGAGGTCAGGGCGGCGAGCCAGGCGCGACAGGACGGGCGGCGGCGCGCCGCCCGGTGATCCCGGGTTGGCCTCGCCCGCCTGCCGAAGGTGCTATCGGACCACCGGACAGCCGCGCTCGCCGCGGGGCGAGGCGCGCGTGCGCGCGTCATGACGCGCGGCTCTCGTCCCGCAGCATCGCGATCAGATCGGTCGCGCCAGGGTCGATTCCCATCTGTGTGAGCAGGGTGGTCACCTGACCGCGGTGATGGGTCTGATGATTGAAGAGGTGCCCCAGGGACCACCAGAGCGGAGAGGTGTAGACCGTCCCGCTCCGCGTGTACGTCAGGTCGCCCGCGAGCGCCCGGTCATCGATCTCGTGCACCCAGGCGAGGATGTCTGCGTCCGTCCTGGCGCGCTCGCGGGAGAGATCGCCGAAGTCCGCGTAGAGCTCCTGCGAGAGCGCGGTGATCTCGATGGCCTTCCCGCTCGGATCGCGGGAGGTGAACCGCTCCGCGCCGCCGGTGAAGCGCCCCATCCACGTGCGGTCGGCGAGCAGGATATGGTTCAACGTGCCGTGGATCGACCGGAAGAAGGCCCCGCGATCGCGCTTGCGCTCCGCGTCGTCGAGCTTGCCGACCAGCGCAAAGAGCTTGTCGTTCATCCACCGGTTGTAGCGAGCCAAGGCGCGGTACTGGTCGATCCAGCTCATGAGCGACTCCTCGTGGTTCGAGAGCAGGCGCGAACGCTACCACGCCCGCTCCCGACGGCGAAACCCGGCCAGCACGGCCGCTATCACCGCGGCGTCACGGCCGGCGCGCCACCCCCGGGACCGCGCGCCTCGGGCGCATCGCCGCCATCGCGCGCAGCCGTCGAGATCGCGCTTGCTCGGTCCGTTATGGCGGACTATTGTCCTCGATAACAGACGCGTGGTGCTCGGGAGAGACCCTCCAGTCGGACCCGTCTTTCGCCGATCTCCACCTCCTCTCCCAAGGAGCCATGATGGTCAGCCTTTCGCTCGATTCAGCTGTCCTGGCCGAGACGTACGATCGCGTCAGCGATCGGCAGTTCAACCACGGAAAGCTGCTCGTCGAAGATCTCCAGATTTCCCCGGGCGAGCGGGTCCTCGACGTCGGGTGTGGGACGGGCCGGCTCGGGGCTTACGTCGCCGATCGGGTCGGCGCCTCCGGCGCGGTGGCCGGCGTCGATCCGCTGCCGCTCCGGGTCGAGCTGGCGAACGGGAAGCGCCGGCCGAACTTCCGCGCCAGCGTCGGCCAGGCCGAGGATCTCTCACAGTTCGCCGCCGGGAGCTTCGATGTCGTGTTCCTGAACAGCGTGCTCCACTGGCTGCCCGAGAAGCTCGGCCCGCTGCGCGAGGCGCGCCGGGTGCTCAGGCGGGGAGGGCGCCTCGGCATCAGCTCGGCCGCCAGGGAGCGCCCGCACGAGTTCGAGCGGGTGATCGAGGGTGTGCTGTCGTCTCTCGGCCTGACCGGCACCGCGGAGACGCTCGGCAGCACGACCTACAAGGTGACCTCGGACGACCTGACCAGCACCCTCCTGCTGGCCGGCTTCGAGGATCCGAGGCTCCAGATCCGCAGCTTCACGGACCATTTCGCGGACACGGACGATGTGATCGCGTTCTACCTGGCCAGCTCGTTCGGCAACTTCCTGTCCAACCTCGATCGGGCGGAGGCCGCGCGGGTCAAGGCAGCGCTCGCGGCCGAGCTCGAGCGCCGCCGCGCGCCGGAGGGGATCCGGCTGCAACGTCACCTGATCTTCGCCGTGGCGCGCGCGAAAGGCTGACTTCGATTGCCGGGCCTGTTCGATGATCTCAGCACTTCCAGCACCCGCTTCACCGTCAGGCGGAGGTCCCTGATGCACGGCTGCCCGTTCATGCGGCCAGGGTGCGCGGTGATCCGGTCAAAATTTCGCATGGTCTGAGGATCTCCCGCGGGAGGATACACCGGCCGGGACGCGCCGTCCTCGCCTGAGCCGGCGGAGGCTGGCAAGCTCGGCAACCAGCGGCCAGAGGCGACGGGCCGGCAGGCGCGAGCTCTCCAGAGCCCTCTCCGAGGTAGCGCACGCCGGTTGCGTGGTCGCGCGCCTCTGCGAGGATACGGCGCCGGCAGGGGAGGGGAGCCCGGTGAGCGACCGCGCGCGCTCGACGAGGACCGATGCGCGCCGAGGAGCGCCGAGGAGCGCCGAGCCCGCCGCTCGGAGGGCAGGTGAGCGAACGACTCGACGTAGAGGTGCTGAGCCGCCGCGAGGAGCTCGAGGCGCTGCGGGAGCCGTGGAGCGCGCTGTGGCAGCGCTGCCCGGCGGCGACGGCGTTCCAGCGGCCGGAGTGGCTGATCCCGTGGTGCCGCGCGCTCGGGCCCGAGGAGGTGCTCGCCCTGGTCTTCCGGTCGGACGAGGGGCTCGTCGGCCTCGCGCCCCTCGCGGTTCACCGCATCGGCGACGAGCGCGTCGTCGCGCTGCTCGGCGCCGGGATCACCGATTACAACGATGTCCTGGCCGCGTCCGGCTACGAGCGCGCGGTCGCGGGCGCGGCGCTCGCTTGCCTCGAAGAGCGCGCCGGCGCGTGGGACGTCGCCGATCTCCACGACCTGCGCGCGTCGTCGCCGCTGCTCCTCGCCGAGGCGCCCCCCGGCTGGTCGGACGAGGTCGAGAAGCACGAGGCGTGTCCGGCGGTGATGATCCCCGAGGGCGCCGCGCCGGACGAGCTGTTTCCGCCGGGGATGCGCGCGCGCGTCGCCCGCGCGCGGAAGCGGCTCGCGCGGGCCGGGGACCTGCGCCTCGACGTGGCCGACGCGGCGAGCGTGGACGAGCTGCTCGACGCGCTGTTCGCGAACCACAAGGCGCGCTGGCGCTCGCGCGGCGAGGGGGGCGTGCTCGACGAGGCGCTCCGGCCGTTCCACCGCGAGGCCGCGCGCGCGCTGTGCGCGCGGGGCGCGCTGCGGCTCTTCGGCCTGCGGCTCGACGGGCGGATCATCGCGTCGCTCTACGGGTTCGCCGAGCGCGGCGGGCTCGCGTCGTACATCACCGGCTTCGATCCGGAGCTCGCGTGGTACAGCCCGGGGCTCGTGATGCTCGCCAGCGCGATCGAGCACGCGGCGCGCGAGGGCGCGCGGACCGTGGACTTCCTCCGCGGCCGCGAGCCGTACAAGTACGACTGGGGCGCCGTCGACCACTGGACGTTCCGCCGGCGGCTGCGGCGCCGGGGCGCGCGCGGGCCCGGGCGAGAGGTCGGGGAGGGCGAGGGCGAGGGCGCGGTGCAGGCCGTGATGTCCGGCGAGGCGTCGCCGGAGGTCGGCCTGGTGCGGCTGCTCGGCGCCGCGGGGGACCTCGCGGCCGCGGCGCGCGCGATCGACGCCGCGCACGCCGCGCGGCCGGCGGCGGGGGAGCGGGCGGCGCGCCTCGAGGCGCTGCGCCGCTGCCTGGACGAGCGGCGCGCCGCGTGCGCGACCGTGGCGGCGATGCTGGGCGCGCACCGGGACGCGCGCCTCGCCGGGGAGGACGCGCGGGGGGCCTGCCACTCCGCCGCGCGGCTGTTCGACGAGCTCTGCGAGCGCTCCGAGGAGGCGAGCGTCGCCGCGTACTCGCTCGGCGATCCGGAGATCCTCGAGCGCGCGACGCGGGAGGTGGTCGAGCTCCTCGAGCGGTGGGGCGCGATCGGGGAAGACCGCGCGATCCTGCAGATCGGCTGCGGGATCGGCCGCTTCGAGGCGGCGCTCGCGCCGAGGGTGCGCGAGGCGTGGGGGCTCGACGTCTCGCCGCGCATGATCGAGGCCGCGCGGCGTCGCTGCGCGGGGCGCTCGAACGTCGTGCTCGCGGTCTCGTCGGGCGTCGATCTGGGCGACGCTCCGTCGGCCCGCTTCGATCTCGTGTACGCGGTCGACTCGTTCCCGTACGCCGTCGCCGCGGGCGCGGAGGTCGTGGATCGGCTCGTCGCGGAGGCGCGCCGGGCGCTGCGGCCGGGCGGGGAGCTCGTCGTCCTCGGCTACTCGTACCGCGGCGACCCCGCGCGCGACGCGGCCGACGTCGCGCGGCTCGGGGCCCGCCACGGGTTCGACGTCCTCGCGAGCGGCGAGCGGGCGTTCTCGCTGTGGGACGCGCGGGCGTACCGGCTGCGGAAGAACGACCACCGGTGAGGCGCGCTCGTACCGCGACGTCACGCGGGAGAACGACACAAGGCCGACCGAGGACGAGGCCTGTCGGAATCCTGCCGGCCCGGCGGTCCAGCGAGGAAGAAGCGCTCGCGCGCGCACGTAGCAATCGACACAAGGTGCTTGCCATGAAGACATCGATCCACGGTGCGTTTGCTCTCCTCCTGTGTTGCCTGACCCTCCCCGCGTGTGCCGCCGTCGGGCTCAACCCCGGCGCCGAGAAGGTCATCGTCACCAAGCAGTCGGCCCCGCAGGGGTGCCGGTTCCTGGGGACGGTGATCGGCGAGCAGGGCGGCTCCGTGTCTGGAGCGTTCACCAGCAATGCGAACCTGCAGGAGGGCGCGGTCAACGACATGAAGAACAAGGCCCATGACCTGGGCGGCAACTACGTGGTCCTGGAGAACACGAACGCAGGGACCACCCTCTCCGGCGACCGAGACAGCATCTCTGGCCAGCAGACCGACGTCACCCACATGGGCAACGCGTACAGCTGCCCGCCGCAGCTCGTCGGCCTGTAAGGCGCTCCGATCTCGCGAGGTCGCCGCGGCGATGGTCCGCGGCGCGAGGCTCCCGAAGGCGCCGCCGGCGGGGGCCTCATGGCCTCTGGGCCGCGCGGCCCGTCCGGCCGCCGCCGGGGAGGCGCTCTCGATCAGGTGAACCGATCCGGAGCGGTCCGACCGCAACGCGGCGGGCCGGGGCTCATCCAATGTCGACGAAGGGCTGGCGGAGCGTCGCCTCGGCGGGGTGCCCGCCGGTCGACCGTACGGCCTGCGCCAGCCGTCGGGATGGCTCCACGGTCGGGCGCGGCCGCTGCCGCGCGTCGATCCGCGCCGAGGGGCCTGCCGCAGGGGGAGATGAAGAGATGGAGATGTCGTTGTCCAGGCGTACGGCCGCAGAGTTTCTCGGAACGTTCTGGCTCGTGCTCGGCGGCTGCGGGAGCGCCGTGCTCTCCGCGGCGTATCCCAGGCTGGGGATCGGCTTCCTCGGCGTGGCGCTCGCGTTCGGGCTCTCCGTCCTGACGATGGCCTACGCGGTGGGCCACATCTCGGGCGCGCACTTCAACCCCGCCGTGACGCTCGGCCTGATCGCGGGCGGGCGCTTCCCCGCGCGGGACCTCCTGCCGTACGTCCTCGCCCAGATCGCCGGCGCCATCGTCGCCGCCGGGATCCTCTATGCGATCGCCAGCGGCGCCGCCGGGTTCGCCGTGCACGCGGGCTTCGCGTCGAACGGCTATGGCGGGCGCTCGCCCGGCGGATACTCGCTCTTCGCGAGCCTCCTGACCGAGATCGTCCTCACGTTCGGCTTCGTGATGGTGGTCCTCGGCGCGACCGATCACGGCGCGCCGCGCGGGTTCGCGCCGATCGCCATCGGGCTCGCGCTCACGCTGGTTCACCTCATCGGGATCCCGGTCACGAACATGTCGGTGAACCCGGCGCGCTCCACCGGTCCTGCCCTGTTCGTCGGCGGAGGGGCGCTGTCTCAGCTCTGGCTCTTCTGGCTCGCCCCGCTCGCCGGCGGCGTGCTCGCGGGCGCCCTCTATCCGGTGCTCGTGGGTCCGAGGCCGGGCCGGGCCGTCGTCACGTCGCCGCCCGCAATCTGACGAAGCAGACGAAGCAGACCAGGCAGACGAAGCAGACCAGCCAGACGAGGCCGACGAAGGCGCCGGCGGATACGCCGCGCGAGCGAGCGAGCTGCCCCTTGGCGGTGCGCTCGGCCGCGCGGTAGTCTCGCGCCGCCATGTCCGTGCTGGAACGCATCTGGGATCGCGCTGAGGTCACGCTGGCGGCGGTGGTATCGCTGCTGTTCGGGGCCTCGTTCGGGTGGAATTGCGGCGTCAACAATCAGGTCGTGTACATGCTCGGGTCGCTGCGGCTCGTGCACCCCGACATCCTCGCGCGGGACTGGTTTGCGACCAGCACGACCCACTATCACCCCGCGTTCAAGTACCTGGCTGCCGGGCTCCTCGCGCTCAATGAGAAGGGGTGGGGCGTCGGCATCGCCCAGACCGTGGTCATCGGCGTCGGCACGACAGCCGTCTACTTCCTGCTGCGCGCCCTCGTCGATCGCCGCCACGCGCTGCCCAGCTTCCTCCTGCTCGTCGCGTTCGCCACGCTCACGCGCACCTGGGGTCCCTGCGATACCTACGTCTTCGATTTCATCCTCCAGCCCTCGTCGCTGGGCTCCGCGGCGTTCTTGATCTCGGTGCCCCTCTTCGTGCGGGGCCAGTGGCTCGCCTCCGGCATCGCGCTCGCTGCGAGCGGCCTCTTCCACGCCAACTACCTGATCCTCTTCTTCGGCGCCTACGCGCTCGCGCACCTCGGGCTCGGCGTGCGCGACCGGAGAGAGCTCTTTCACCGCGCCTCGCGGCAGCTCCTGCCGCCGCTCGCCGTCCTCGCGCTCTTTGCGCCGATGATCCTCGCCACCGCCGGGGCGAAGGACGCGAGGCTCGCGCAGGAGATCTACACCACCATCCGGGCCCCTCATCATTTCGTCATCCAGGGCCGCGAGCGCGAGTTTTTCGGCTTCATCGCGTGGCACCTGCTCGGGCTGGGCGCGGCCCTGCCGCTCACAAGGAACCGCAAGAGCCCTGCGGCGAGGCTGGTCACCCTGATCCTCGCGCTCGTCCTCGTGATCTGGACGTGCGTCGGCCTCTCGGCCCTCGCGGGGCTGCGCCCCGTCACGCAGCTCTTCGCGTGGCGCGTCGCCCCGCACGCGGAGCTGCTCCTCACGGCGCTGGGGTGCGCGGGAGCGGTGCGCGTCCTCCTGGAGCCCTCCGCCGGGCGTCGCTACGGCGTCACCGCGATGGCCCTGATCGTCGGCGGCCTCGGGGTCCTCGCCCTGTACGGCAGCGTCGAGAAGTCCGCGCGTGTCCCGGCGCTGGCCGTCGGCGTCGTGGCCGCCGCCGCGCTGTCCCGGCTCGCCTCGGAGTCCGCCCGGCGCTTCGCGCCCGAACCCGGCCTCGCGCGCGCCCGCGCGCTCTGGCAGCGCGGCGGCGCGCTCGTGGGGCTCGCCGGCGCGCTCGCCGTCCTGCTCGTCTTTCTCGTGCCGAAGCTCAAGGAGATCCGCCGGCACTCCAGCGTCCTCTCCGGCCTGCGCGCCGACGAGCGCGCCCTGTACGCCTGGATGCAGGCAAGCACCCCTGTCGACGCGATCTTCCTGACGCCGCCGGAGAGCGAGAAGATGCGCTTCCACGGGCAGCGGCCGATCGTCGTCGACTGGAAGTCGAACCCCATCGTCCCGGCCGACGTGCTCGAGTGGCTCCGCCGGCTCGAGGCCGTCACCGGGCGCAAGGTCCGCGGCCAGAAGGATCTGGACGGCTATGACAGCCTCGACGAGGCCCGCGTCCGGACGCTGCGGGAGCGTTATGGCGTGGATTACGTCGTCTTGCGCCGCGGCCAGAACAAGGCGATAGACCGCTACAAGACCGTCTATTCCAACAGCGGGTTCACCGTGCTCGACGTCCGCGAATAGCGGATCTCGGCCTGGGGCGCCGCGCCCGCCTCGCGCGGCGGCGCCCGGTCCACGCTCTGGTCGATGATCGTGAGCGGGCGCCTGCGCACCTGCTGGTAGATGCGGCCCACGTACTCGCCGATGACCCCCAGGAACAGGGCGTTGATGCTCAGCGAGAGCAGGATGAGCAGCGTCGTCGTCGCGAAGCCCGCAGGCCAGTCCGCGCCATAGATGACCCTGCCGACGGCGTAGCCCGCGATCGCGAGGAGCGTCAGCGCCGAGACCACGAGCCCCGTGTAGGTCGCGACCCGGAGCGGCACGGTCGAGTGGCTGAGGATGCCGTCGAGCGCCAGCCCGACGAGATCCTTCATCCGGAACTTGCTCTCGCCCCGCTCCCGCGCGGCCCGATCGTAGGCGATGCCCGTCTGCTTGAACCCGAGCGTGGCCAGCATCCCGCGCAGGTAGGGCTTCGTGTCGTCGACCTGGCGCAGCACCTCGAGCACCCGGCGATCCACCAGCCGGAAGTCGCCCGCGTCGTGGGGCAGGTGATCCTCGCTGAGGAAATCGATCAGGCGGTAGAACACCCGCCGGAGCAGGGTGATCCGATAACCCTCCTTGCGGCTGCGGCGGATCCCGTAAACCACCTGGGCGCCCGCCTCCCATTCCTTCACGAAATCGAGGATGAGCTCCGGCGGGTCCTGCAGGTCGCAGTCGATCTGCACGGCCGCGTCTCCGCGCGCCTTCATGTACCCCGTGTAGATGGAGCGCTGGAAGCCGAAGTTGCGAGAGAAGCGGAAGACGCGGACCCGCTCGTCCCGCGCCGCCAGCTTCACGAGCTCGTCGAAGGTCCCGTCGGTGCTCCGGTTGTCGGTGAAGACGAGCTCGAAGTCGTACCGATCCGCGATGCGGCGCATCACCGCGGCGACCGCCTCGTACAGCGGGGCCACGTTGCGCTCCTCGTTGTAGACCGGCACGACGATCGAGATCAGCCTGCGCCCGCTCTCCGCGTCGCTCACGGCGCCCTCTCCGCATCGGCGGCCTCGATCATGCGCCGCACCCCCTCGTCGAGCGCGATCCGGGGCCGCCACCCGGTCGCCTCCGCGAAGTGGGATGGATCACCGACGATCCACATGGGCTCGCCGTCCCGGTAGGGGAGGCGCCCGAGGCCCAGGTCGTCGCCGGGCCAGCCAGCCGCGCGCGCGACGCGCTCGGCCACCTCGCGGACGCGCACCGGCGCGCCCGAGCACACGTTGTACGCGCGGCCGGACTCGAGGCCTCTCGACGTCGCGGCGGCGATCAGCGCCTCGACCACGTCGTCGACGTAGGTCAGGTCGCGCGCCTGCGCGCCCGGCGTCAGGGCCGGCGCCTCGCCCGCCCGGAAGCGCGCGATGAGGTGAGGGATGAGGCGCGAGGGGCCCTCGCCCGGGCCGTAGACGCCGAAGAGCCGCAGCGCGACGAAGGGGATCCGGAGCCGCGCCGCGACGGCCTTGCCGCAGAGGTAGGCGGCCGCCTTGGCCGCGCCGTAGACGCACGCCGGATCGAGCGGGTGATCCTCGCGGAGGCGCGCGGGCTCCTGGGCCGGGGCGTACTCGGAGCACGAGCCCGCGTGGAGGAAGCGCGCCGGCCGGTGCGGCTCGATCTCCGCGAGCGCCGCGAGCAGGCGCGTCGTCAACCCCACGTTCCCGTCCACAACGAGCTCCGGATCCCGCTCGCTCGGGCTCACCCCGGACGCGGCCAGGTGAAAGACCACCTCGGGCCGGATCGCCGCGACGGCCCGCGCGAGCTCCGGCGTCGAGAACGACGCGACGGGCAGGACCTCCACCCCGGCGATGTCCGCGAGCCGCGCCCGGCGGGGGCTCTCCGCGCGGACGATGCACGCCGTCCGCGCGCCCGTCGCCGCGAGCCGCGCCGCCAGCGCCGCGCCGATGAACCCCGTGGCGCCGGTGACGAGGACCGCACCGAGCCCGGCGCTCATGCGAAATCGACCCCGTACGCGCGGATCTGCGCGTCGAGCTCGGCGCGGCTCGACGCGGGGTCGTCGAGGTACGCGCGGTACCAGCGCGCCGTCAGCGCGACGGTCTCGTCGAGCGTGAGCCGCGGCGTCCAGCCGAGCCGGGCGCGCGCCTTGCTGATGTCGAGGTGCAGCAGCTGCGCCTCGTGCGGGCCGGAGCGGTGCTCGGGCGGCACGAGCCTGAGCTCGCCGCGCCCGAGCTGCTGGATGAGCCGCTCGGCGACGCCGCCGACCGCGCACGTGTCGCCGTCGCGCGGCCCGAAGTTCCACCCGCCCTCGTGGGCCGCGGGCGCCTCGCACAGCCGCCGCGCGAGCAGGAGGTAGCCCCCGAGCGGCTCGAGCACGTGCTGCCAGGGCCGGGTCGCGAGCGGGTTGCGGATGACGATCGGCTCCCCGGCGGCGACGCCGCGCACGATGTCGGGCACCAGCCGATCCTCGGAGAAGTCGCCCCCGCCGATGACGTTCCCCGCCCGCGCGGACGCCACCGCCGCGCCGCTGCCGGAGAAGAACGAGCGCCGGTAGGCCGCCGTGACGAGCTCGGCGCAGCCCTTGCTGCTGCTGTACGGGTCGTGCCCGCCCATGGGCTCGTCCTCGCGGTAGCCCCAGACCCACTCGCGGTTTTCGTAACACTTGTCCGAGGTCACGACGACGATGGCGCGCGCGGAGCCCACGCGCCGGCACGCCTCGAGCACGTTCACCGTCCCCATCACGTTGGTCGCGAACGTCTCCGCGGGCTCGCGGTACGAGCGCCGGACGAGCGGCTGGGCCGCGAGGTGCAGCACGATCTCCGGCCGGTGCTCCTCGACCACGGAGAGCAGCGCCGGCAGATCCCGCACGTCGCCGGTCACGGACGTGACGTCGCCCGCGATGCCCGCGAGCTCGAACAGGTTCGGCCGCCCCTCCGGCGGCAGCGAGAAGCCCACCACGCGCGCGCCCATGAGCGTCAGCCAGCGCGAGAGCCAGCTGCCCTTGAAGCCCGTGTGCCCGGTGACGAGCACCGCGCGCCCGGCGAAGAACGAGGCGCCGCGACCGGTCATGCCCAGGTCTTCCACGGCGCCTTGCCGGACTCCCACAGCGACTCGAGGAGCCGCTTCTCCCGCAGCGTGTCCATCGGCTGCCAGAAGCCGTCGTGCCGGTACGCCGCGAGCTGGCCCTCCGAGGCGAGCCGCTCGAGCGGCTCGCGCTCGAGCACGGTGGTGTCGTCGGTCATGTACTCGAGCGCGCGCCGCTCGAACACGAAGAAGCCGCCGTTGATCCAGCCCTCGCCGGACTGGGGCTTCTCCGAGAACTCGCGGACGAGGTTGCCCTCGAGAGAGAGCCCGCCGAAGCGCGCCGGCGGGCGGACGGCCGTGACCGTCGCGAGCTTGCCGTGGGACTTGTGGAACTCGACGAGGCGGCGGATATCCACGTCGCCCACGCCGTCGCCGTAGGTGCACATGAAGCGCGGGCCGTCGAGCCACGCGTCGAGCCGCCGGAGCCGGCCGCCCGTCATCGTGTTGAGCCCGGTGTCCACGAGGGCCACGGTCCAGTCCGGCGCGGCGCTCCGGACGAAGCGCTGGGCGCCGTCTCGCAGATTCACCACGTAGTCCGCGCTGCGAACGTAGAAGTTGTGGAAGTAATCCTTGATGACCTCGCCCTTGTAGCCACAGGCCACGACGAAATCGTTGAACCCGTGGTCCGCGTAGATCTGCATGATGTGCCAGAGGATCGGATACGGGCCGATCTCGATCATCGGCTTCGGGCGAGCCTCGGTGTGCTCGGCGAGCCGGCTTCCGAAGCCTCCGGCGAGCAGGACGACCTTCATGGGTTCCATGGGGCGCCGGAGGATAGATCAGAACGAAAGAACTTACACGGCGCGAACCGTGCGCGATGGTGCTTCGCTACCTCGGGCAGCGGGGCCGTGGTAGACGCGGCCGCATGAGCATGGCGAAGCCGGCGTCGCTGCGAGGCCTCTTCCGGTCCCGGAGCCTGCAAAGGCATCGCCTCGCGATCGCGGCGTCGCTCCTCGTCGCGCTCGGCTGCGCGTGGGTGCTGCGCGTCGGGGGGCTGCCCGTCGTGCCGGACAGGGCCGCGTTCGCGGGCGTTTCGTGGTGGGCGCTGGCGCTGCACGGCGCGCTCTATGTCGCCGCGCTCTACCTTCGATCCCACCGCTGGACGTGGTTGCTCGCGCCCATCGAGCCCGTGCCGCTCCGGCGCGTCGTCGCCGTCTCCTTCATTGGTTATGGCGCGCTCGTGCTGATGCCGTTCCGCACCGGGGAGGCGGTGCGCCCGCTGCTCATCCGCCGCCGCGGCCTGTCCGCGTGGGCGGCGGCGGGCACGGTGGCCGCCGAGCGGATCATCGACGGCCTGTTCCTCAGCGCGCTGCTCCTCGCCGGGCTCGCGCTCGCGCGCCCCCGCGAGCCGCTCCCGGATCGGATCGGCGATCTCGCGGTCCCCGCCGCCGCCGTCCCGCGCGCCGCCTACCTGGCGCTCGCCGTCTTCGGCGCGGCGTTCGTCGCGATCGGCGTCTTCTATTTCCGCAGGGCCTGGGCGCGGCGCGCGACCGAGCGCGTGGTCGGGCTCGTCTCGCCGAAGCTCGCGGGCCGCCTGGCCGACGCCGTGGAGCGGGTCGCCTCGGGCCTCGGCTTCCTGCCCCGGCTCCGGTACACGGCCCCGTTCCTCCTGGCGACGGCGGGGTACTTCCTCCTGAACGTGTGGGCGATGCAGGTCGTGGCCTTCGGGTGCGGCCTTCTGCCCATCGACTTCCCGCGGGCGGCCGTCCTCGTCGGCGTGCTCCACCTCGGCGTCCTCCTCCCGAACGCGCCGGGGTATTTCGGCACGTTCCAGATGGCGGTCTATGCGGGGCTCTCGCTCTACCTCGCGCCGGAGGTCGTGATGGGCCCCGGCTCGGCGCTCGTCTTCTCGACCTACTCGCTGCAGGTCGGGCTCGTGGTGCTGCTCGGCGCGATCGCGCTCGCGGTGGAGGGCGCGCCGCTCAGCCAGGCGTTCGAGGAAAATCCGGCCGAGGACGTGAGGCCGCAGGGGCTACCCTCGCCGCCGGGCGCGAGCTAGGCTCGCCGCCCTTTCATGGCGCTCTCCTCCCACCTGCTCGATCGCGGCCATGCCGCCCTGTACGTCCTCTCCCAGCGCCTCGTCGGGGCCGACCTGGCCCGGCGCGCGTGCCTCGAGGCGCTCGATCTGCGCCCCGGCGATCGCGTGCTCGATATCGGCTGCGGCCCTGCGTACTACTTCGATCGCCTGCCGGCGGTCGACTACCACGGGTTCGACACCGACCGCCGCCACATCGCGGCGGCCCGCGCGCGCCACGGGGATCGGGCCAGGTTCTACGACGAGCCGTTCGGCGAGCTGCACGCGCGCGCGCTGGCCCCCTTCGACCGGGTCCTGATGCTGGGCCTCCTGCACCACGTGGACGACGAGGTGGCGAGCTCGCTGCTCTCGCTGGTCGCGCGCTCGATCCGCCCCTCGGGCCGCGTGATCACGCTCGACACCGCCTTCTGGGAGGGCCAGTCGTCGCTGGCGCGGCTCATCGCGAAGAACGATCGCGGCGACTACATCCGCACCCCGCAGGCGTTCCGGCGGCTCGCCGACCGGTCCTTCGCCCGGATCGAAGAGCGCTTCGTCGGCGACACCCTCAGGATGCCCGCCTCCCATTTCATGATGAGCCTCGAGGCGCCGCGGGTCGCGTAGCGTTCCGGGCGAGCCGCCGAGCTAGCCGCCGAGCTAGCTGCCGAACTGGTTCCACGCGAGCTTGGCCGTGAGCGTGAGGCCGAGCGCGACGACGAACCACCGCACCTTCCTGGGCTCGATGCGGCGGGCGACCACGGCGCCGGCGAGCGAGCCGACCACCGCCGCCGCCATCATGATCGGCGTGGCGACCGCGTCGACCGCGCCCGCGAACAGGAACGCGAGCGCCGCCACGCCGTTGATCAGGCTCGCGAGCACCGTCTTGATCCCGTTCAGCCGGTGGATGTCCACGTCGCCCGCGAACGAGGAGAGCAGCGCGAGCATCATGATGCCGATGCCCGCGCCGAAGTAGCCGCCGTACACGCTCACGAGGAACTGGAGCAGGAACACGAGCCACGGCCGGGAGGGCAGCGCGAAGCGCTCCGCGCCGGGATCCGCAGCGCCGCCGTTCGCGGAGGGCTTCGCCGGGCGCAGGTTCTGCCAGAGCAGGAGCAGCGTCGCGACGAGCACGAGCCCCGGCACCGCGGCGTCGAACACGCGCTGCGGCGTCACGAGCAGGAGCGCCGAGCCCACGACGCCGCCGAGCAGCGAGGGCAGGAACAGGACGCGGAGGACCCGGTAGTCCCGGGAGAGCTCGCGGCGATACGCCCACGCCGACGCGAGCGACGCCGGCGTGAGCGCCACGGCGTTCGTCGCGTTCGCCGCGAGCGGGGGCAGCCCCGCCGCGATCGCCGCGGGGAACGACACAAGCGTGCCGCCCCCGGCCACCGCGTTGATGGCGCCGGCCACGGCGGCGCCGCCGGCGAGGAGTGCCGCTCTGGTCAGATCCACGGCGCGAGATCGCCCGAGCCCCGCCGGCCTGTCAACCGGCGCGCCGCTGGCCACGCTGCGCTTGAGGGAGCGGGCGCGGCGCCCCTAGGATGGAACGGCGGCCGATCCTGGCGGTCGCTCCTTCTCGGAGAGCCGAGCGACATGCCGCGATCCTTCCCGCACCTCCCCGCCGCGCTGCTCTCCGCCCTGGCGTGCGGCGCGCTCGCTCCGGCGGCCGCCGGCGAGGGGCAGCCCGAGCGCGCGCGCGTCTGGGTGGCCGACGACGGCACGCGCGTCCGCCGGGAGGACGTCGGCCTGCCGCTCTCGCGCGGCGAAGGAAACGCGGTCTTCCGGCCCGGCGAGCCGATCCGGCTCGGCGCGCTCCGCGCGGAGGTCGTCGCCTTCCAGGTCGTCGTCGAGTCCGGCGCCGAGCCCGTGCGCGGCGTCACGGTCGAGCTCTCCGCGCTCGGCCCCGCGGCCGGCCCGGGCGCGCCGGCCAAGGCGCCGCCGGCGCCGCAGCAGCCCGCGCAGGGGCAGGGCGCCGCGCCCGCGGAGACGATCTCGATCCGCCGCTTCGTCGAGCACTACGTCGAGATCACGCAGCGCTCGCGCAACGAGCAGCGCCCCCGGGAGTCGCTCGGGTGGAGCCCTGCGGCGCGGCCGCCCGACGACGTTCACCTCGGGTTCCTCCCCGACGCGCTCATCCCGGTCGAGCTCGCGCCCCCCTGGGCGCCGTACCCGCTCGAGGTCGGCGCCCGCGAGACCCGGGCGGTCTGGATCGATCTCCACGTCCCGGAGGGCGCCCTCCCCGGCGCTTACGAGGGAAGGGTGGTGGTCGGATCGGCGTCGCACGGCGAGCTCGCGTCGCTCGAGCTGAAGCTCGACGTCGCCCCGGCGACGCTGCCGTACGGCGCTGTCGACTTCATCGCGTTCTACGAGGCCGATCGCGTCGCCGAGCGGGTCGGCGACGGGCCCGCCGTCGAGCAGCAGCTCTGGCAGCTGCTCCACGAGCACCACGTCGACGGCTTCGCGTCGGTCCGGAGCCCCGCCGAGGTCGAGCGGCTGCGCGCGGCGATCGACGGCTCGCTCTTCACGGAGGCGCGCGGCTACCGGGGGCCTGGCGCGGGCGTGCCGCCCGGGGCGGTGGCGCTCGGCGCCTATGGCGGCTTCGGCGATCCGGCGGAAGCGACCCTCCACCGCGTCGAGGCGGTCGCGGACCTCCTCCCGCCGGCGGTCGACGACGTGATGCTCTATGCGATCGACGAGCAGTGCGAGAGCCCCCGCGGGCCCGGCTGGCGCCGGCTGATCCGCGGCTCGCGCGTGTCGTCGCGCGTCCTCGTGGGGCACTCGTGCGGCGAGGTCCCTCCGGTGGAGCAGGACGTCGACCTCGTGCTCACGCCGGCGAACCGCTTCGACTCCACGTGGGCGCGGGCTGCGCGCGAGGCGGGCCAGCGGCTCTGGGTGTACAACGGCGCGCTGCCGCGGACCGGCACGTTCATGATCGACGCGCCGCTCACCGGGCTCATGGCCGACGGCTGGATTGCCGCCTCCCACGAGGTGGACCGCTGGTTCCTGTGGGAGACGGCGTTCTGGCACGACGGCAACCGCGGCGGCAAAGGGCCCATCGACCCGTTCACGGTCGCCGAGAACTTCCACAACCGCGACGGCGACGCGTGCCTCGGCGACGGCATGCTGCTCTATCCCGGGACGCAGCGGGGCGCGTTCTCCTCCCGATCCATCGGCTTTCCCGGCGTGCTCCCCTCGATGCGCCTGAAGAGCCTTCGCCGCGGGATCCAGGACGCCGGCTACATCGCGCTCGCGAGGTCGGCGTCGCCCGGCGCGGTGGACGCGATCGTCAAGGAGGTGATCCCGGCCGCGCTCGACGAGGCGCTCGACAGCGCGCCCGCCGCGTGGAGCAGCGACGGCGCCCCGTTCTTCAGGGCGCGCTCCGCGCTGCGCGCCCTGATCCCGGCGGGCGCCTCGCTCGACGCCGCCGGCGTCCGCCGCGCGCTCGCCGAGGCGGCGGCGGCCCGCCGCGCGCTCGTCCCGCTCCCCCGCGCGGGCGGCGAGGCGGACAGCGCGGGACAGGCCAGCCGGTGGCCGTTCGGCCGGTGGAGCACGACGGCGCGGCTCATCGCCGTCGCCGGGCTGGGCGCCGCCGTGCTGGCGCTGGTCATCGGGCTCTACCGCCGGCGGAAGCCAGGGCGGGGGGCCGAGGGGCGCTGACCGGCGTACGCCTCGCTTGCGTGCCTGGCGGCTGCGCCCATATCCCACGAACCTGCACCCCGCTATGAAGAGCGGTTCTATTGCCGGCGGATGGAACGGCGTTGTGGGCCCGTCGGGCTCACGATGATCGCATGATGAGCTGCTGAGTCGCCTTGCGCTCGCCCACGACGGCGACCACCGTCTCGGAGGCGAGTCCCGCGGCGCCCTGCGACGTGCGGCGGATCGTGCCGAGCAGCGCTAACCAGCCGAGCTGGCTGTTCGAAATGGCGCGCTCGCTGATTCCGTCCACGCGGGCCAGCGTCTTGCGCGCGACCCGGAACATGCTGCGATCGATCCCCTCGAGCAGGTCGAGCGTGGCGCCGAGCCGCTCCTGCGTCTCGACGCGCACGTCCTCGAGGAAGCCGAACCCCGCGCGCACGACCTCTTCGACGACGCCGAGGCTGCCATCAACCCAGGTGGTGATCAGGCCCTCTTGCGGAACGCTGAGCTTCGCGCGTTCGGAACCATTGCTGCCGGCCGCGGCCTGGCCGGAGATGCTCTCGTCCATCTCGAACCCCCTTCCTCAAAATGGCGCGCAGGCCATTCGCCTGCTGCGAACCCACTATCAACAACTGAGTTCTCGGATGGGTTATCACAGGGCAACAAAGGCGTGAACTCTTTCTTCGTCATCTCGTCATCGCGATCGTGCCCTCTGGTGCTCTGGTCGGTCGCGTCCGTTGCTTCGTTGCATCTTGCGTCCGTCGCGTTCGTTGCGTCCGTTGCGTCCGTTGCGTCCGTTGCGTCCGTACCCGGAGCCAGACGTGCCGCGCGGAGTGAGGCCGTGGCGACGCCCTCCCAGGCGTCCTGCCGAATCCGCCCTGCCTCGGTAAATTTCGCTGAAAACTCGCGATAAACGGCCAGCGCGTCGGAGACGTAAGCTGGCGGCCACCGAAGACCCTTGGTCCTTGGCAGGCGCGCTCCGGCTGGGTACGGTCCCGCGGTGCCCACGAGGCCCACGAAGATCGAGCGATTCCTGAGGGGAGCCACCTTGTCCACGCTGCTTGCCGCCTCCTGCGTCTCCGGCGCACCGCACGGCGAGGCGCCCTCCGCGCCGCCACCTGCTGAGCTCTTGGCCTTCGATCTGCAAGAAGGCCAGATAGACAACCATTTCTTCCGTCGTGGTCATATCGCCGCCCATCTCTTGACGACTTCGGGCGTGTCGCCGCGGCTCATCGTCGCTTTTCCGGCAGGCAACATGGGAATCGCGGTGTGGTTCGATGCTCTGCCCGCGCCGGTCGATCTCTCGGTGGAGGGGGACGTCTCTGACGTGGAGCGCGTGGAGCGGCCCGGCGTCATGCGCGGCGTGTCGGCGCTCCTCGCGAGCGATGCGCCGGTGCTGCGTGTCCATCGGGTGCTCCTAGGGAGTGTCCGTACGCTCCGCGACGTGGGGCGCGACGCCGAGGTTCCGGCCTGGCTCGGGAACGACGTCGAGGCGATCGCCTCGCAGCGGGGCGCGGCGATCGCCGTGCGGCGGACGATGCTGGACGGCGATCATCACCTCGAGCTGCTCATCGAGCCGCAGGACGGCACGACGGCCGCGCTCGGGGACGACGGCCGGATCGAGCTGTTGGCAGGGCCGAGCGGCCTCCGTATCCGGGTGACGGCGCTCTCGGACGAGGCGCCGCTCACGCCGGTGCCCCTCAAGGAGCTCGTGACGGAGCGCGCCAGCGACGATCCGCGCCACCGCCAGGCGCTCGGCTTCCTCGCGTACCGGGAGAAGCTGCTGGCCGGGTCCTGGCGTTTCCTTACGTACTTCGGCCGGGACACGTTGCTCGCGGTGAGGATGCTCCTGCCCGTCCTCGAGCCGGCGGTGGTCGAGGCGGGCCTCGGCTCGGTCCTCGATCGGCTGAGCCTGGCCGGTGAGGTCGCGCACGAGGAGGCGATCGGCGAGTACGCGGCGCTCATGCACCTCGATTCGGGCATCCCCGGGGCGCTGCGCGAGCCCATCTACGATTACAAGATGATCGACGACGACTTCCTCCTCGCGCCGGTCGCCGCCGAGTATCTCCTCGGCAGCGCGGCCGGTCGGGAGCGCGCCGCCGAGTTCCTGTCGCGCCGGACGCCGGGGGGCGACACGTATGCGGAGGCGCTCGCGCGGAACGTGGCGCTCGTGCTCCACCTCGCCGCCCCGTTCGCCGAGACGGGGGATCCGATGATGTTGATCGGGCTCAAGGCGGGCACGAAGGTGGGCGAGTGGCGTGACAGCCAGGAGGGCCTGGCGGGCGGCCGGATCCCCTACGACGTGAACGCCGCGCTGGTTCCGGCCGCGCTCCGCGCGTCGGCGCGGCTGCTCGCGAGCCCGCTGCTCGGCGCGGACGCGGAGCGCGCCGGCCGGGCGGAGCGGCTCGCGCGCGCGTGGAAGGACGCCGGCGTGTTCTTCCGTGTGGAGCTGCCGGAGGACGAGGCCAGGCGGCGGGTGTCGTCCTATGCGGCGTCGCTGGGCCTGGACGCGGCGCCGGCGCTCGCGTCGCTCTCGGGGATGCTCTCGTTTCCTGCCGTCGCGCTCGACAGCGAGGGGAAGCCGATTCCCATCATGCACTCCGACGACAGCTTCGTCCTCCTGTTCACGGAGCCGCCGCCCGCTGCGCTGGAGGAGATCGCGGGCCGCCTGATCCGCCCGTTCCCGGCCGGCCTGCGGACGCCGGTGGGGATCCTGGTCGCGAACCCCGCGTTCGCGCAGGATCCGGCGATCCAGAGGGATTTCACGGCGGCCCATTACCACGGGACCGTCACGTGGTCGTGGCAGCAGGCGATGCTGGCCGCGGGCCTCGAGCGGCAGCTCGGCCGCGGCGATCTGCCGGCGCGCGCGCGGGGCGCGCTGGAGCGGGCGCGGAGCGCGCTCTGGGAGGTCATCGCGGCGACGCGCGAGGCGAGCACGCGGGAGCTCTGGAGCTGGGCCTTCGAGGGCGGCTGTTACAAGCTGGTCCCCTTCGGCGCGGAGCGATTGCATCACGACGAGTCGAACGCGGTGCAGCTATGGAGCACCGTGTACCTCGCGGTACGCCCCTGAGCCGAGCGGCGGCCAGCGCTCAGGCCTTCGCGCCGGCGATCAAGTCCATCAGCGATCGCCGCTCCCCGCCACGATCGGCCCCTTCAATCGCCCCCAGCTCGACATCCGGCCGGATCCCCGTCCCCTGGATCGCCTCTCCCCCCGGCAGGACCATCCTCGCGGCCGCCGCGAGCACCGGCGCGTGATCCTCCGGATCCGCCGCGACCTTCAGCGCCGTCCCCTTCCCGTACGTGCGCTCCCCCGCCACGACCGCCCTCCCGTGCCACTGGAGGCAGCCGGCGAAGAGCTCCGCCGCCGACGCCGTCCCGCCATTCACCAGGATCCACAGCGGCGCGCGGCACGGATCCCGGTGGCTCGACCGGTACACGATCTCGTCGCCGTCCGCGTCGATCGCCCTCCCGAGGACGCTCCCCGGCTCCAGGAAGTCGCCCGCGAGCTCGAGGAACGCCCTCAGGTCCCCACCGGGGTTGTCGCGCAGATCCAGCACGAGCGTCTCCAGCCCTTCGGCCTCGAGCGCCCTCACCGCCGTGTGGACCCGGGCGGGCACGTCCAGCGAGAAGGTGCGGATCTTCACGTACCCGACCCCCGGCTCGAGCTGGACGCTCTCGACAGGCGACGCGCCGCCGCACGGGTGGAGCGACGCGACAAGCGCGTCCAGATCGGCCAGCATCGGGGCGCCGGCGGGCCGCGCGCCCCCGGCGCTGCCCCCGTTGTACGTGATGAAGACGTTGGTCACGCTCGGCAACACCTGGACGCCGATGAAGCAGTTGTAATTGTTGCCGGCCCTCGGAGAGAGCAGCGACGTGGCGGGGGCATAGTTGACGAAGACCCGCACGTTGCCGAACGTGTACTGGCCTGATCCCATGAAGGTCCAGTGCAGCGTGCCCAGCCAGTCGCCCATCGTGAGGATCGCGCGCGCCAGGAGGCTCAGCGCAGGCCCCATCGAGAACCACACGTTGAACGAGAACGGGAACTTCACCGCGTTCGGGTCGAAATTGGGGAACGGGAACGGGCCGAGCGCAGGCGACAGGCACACGTCGGGGTACCCGGCGCTCATGCCGGTACACTTGTTGTTCGCAGGGAGCATCGCGCCGGCCTCCTATCCCAAGAGGATCTGCTTGCCGTTCACCGTGACCGTCTCCTCGGTCAGGATCGTCGCGTTCTTCGCCTTCGTGAACGCCGTCTTCTCCACGATCGTGTGCGACTCGCTCGCCTGCACGCTCAGCAGCGCGCTCACCCGCTGGACCATCGAGGTGAACCTCTGGACCACGGCGTCGGCCACCATCCGGATCTTGCCCGCCTGCACCTCGAGCTCCGGCCCCCGGATCGCGACGCCCTTGTCCCCGGACAGCGAGAGCTCTCCATCCCTCGCGTGCACCGCCACGTCCCCCTGGAGCGACAGCACCGTCCGACCCGCGCCGTGGAGCACGCCGATGGCGTAGTAGCGCTCCTCCCTGCCGATGACGAGCAGCGTGTCGCCCACGGCGGGCTCGTAGGGCAGCGCGAGCGCCATCTCGACGGCGACCGGCTGGCCGCCCGGCAGCTCCACCGCGATCGCGCCCCCCTCCGCCGCCGTGACCTGGCCCGGGCCCAGGTACTCCCTCGGGAGCGCCGCGGCGCCCTCCTGGCCCGGGTCGCCGGCCCCCCCGCCCCCGGCCCGCGGGAGGCCGATCCGAAGCACGTCCGCGCCGCGCGAGCCGTGCGCGCCGTACGCCCGAGGCGCGTGCTCCTCGCCCGCCGCCGCGTCCACCCGCACGGCCGCCGCGCGATCGCTCTCCTTCATGGCTCCCATCGACATCGCTCCTCCTTCATTGCGAGCGCCGCTCGGGCGGCATCCATGCTTCGGCCTCGAGCCGATCGACGTCCGTGCGCCTCGCCGTGGCGAGGTTGGCATCGAGATAACGTGTCTTCTCGTCGCGGACGTGGTGCAGGTTCGCCCAGTGCAGGTCCGCGCCGGTGAAGTCGGCGCCCGAGATGTCCGCGTGCGACAGATCGGCGTGGTGCGCCTTGACCCCCACGAACAGCGCCCCGGCCGCGCGGACCTCGTGCATCACCGTCTCCCGGATGTCGGCCCCCGCGAGGTTCGCCCCCGAGAGATCGGCCTTCACGAAGATCGCATTGCGGAGCATCGCCTGCGTCAGCCCGGCGCCGGCGAGCACGCCGTCGCCGAAGAAGGCGGCCTTCGCCATCGCGCCCGCCAGCGAGGCCTGCCGCAGGTTCGCCCCCTTGAAGTTCGCGTTCGCCAGGATGGCGCCGTCGAGGCGCGTCCGCTCCAGGTTGCACGAGGTGAAGTCGCTGTTCGACAGGTTGCACCCCGAGAGGTCCATCCCCGAGAGGTTCCCGAGCACGAAGAAGCACCGCGAGATGGTCAGCCCGGAGAGCGACGCCCGCGTCAGGTCCACGCCGGAGAAGTCCACGCAGTCGAAGATCGCCTTCTCGAAGGTGATTCCCTCCACGACCGCGGTCCGCAGCGTGGTCTGCGAGACGAGCGCGCGCGTCAGGTTCGCGCCCGTCAGGTTGGCCCCCTCCAGCACGCAGCGCACGAGCCGCGATCCGGACAGGTCGGCGCCCGAGAGATCGGCCTCCTTGAAGACCACCATCTCGAGGTCCTTGCCCGAGAGATCCGCGCCCGGCAGCCGCGCCCGGTACAGCATGCACGACCTCAGCGTCGCGCCCCGGAAGTCCGCGCCGGTGAGATCGCAGCCCGCGAGCACCGTCTGGTCGAGCGTCGCGCCCCGGAAGCTCGCGCCCCGGAGGTCCGTGCCCTGGAGCGACGACAGCGTGAGGTTCGCGTTCTCGAAGCTCACCCCCGCGAAGTCCATCCCCTCCAGCGCCGAGCCCGCGAGATCCGCCCCGGAGAGGTCGAGCCGGCCGAGGCGCGCGCCGTCGAACACCGTCTTCGTGAGCTTCTTCGGGAGCACGGCCTCCCGGAGATCGGCCTTCAGGAACACCACCGTATCGAGCTCTGCGCCCGACAGATCGGCCCGCGTCAGGTTCGCCTCGGTGAATGACGAGCCCTCGATCCGCGCCTGCGACAGCGAGGCGCCCGAGAGATCCGCCCGCGTGAACGACGACTGCGAGACGGTCACCCCGTCGAGCGCCGCGCCCGACAGGTCGGCAAGGTCGAGCCGCGTGCCCTTCAGGGTCGCCCCGGACAGCTCCGCCCCCGCGAGCTTCGACTCGGCCAGGTTCGCCTCCTGGAGCCGCGCGCCGCGGAGGTTCGCCCCGGTCAGCTGCCCGCGGACCAGGCTCGCCCCCGTCAGGTTCGCCCCGGCGAGGTTCGCGCCCGAGAGGTCGCTCTGGGCGACGGCCGCGCCCTGGAGATCAGCGCCCGACAGGTCCGCGCCGCGGAGCGCGCACCAGGCCATCTTGATGCCGCGGAGATCGGCCCCCGAGAGGTCCGCGCCCTCCAGCTGCACCCGCCCGAGCTTCACGCCGCGCAGCCGCGCCTTGCGGAGATCGGCCCCCCGCAGATCCATGTCGCCGAGCGTCCTGCCCTCGAGCGCCTCGCCCGCCTGGAGCAGCGCCCTCAGCTCGTCCGGGGTCATCGATCTCGCTCCAGCGTCGACTTCTTCAGGTTCGCCCCCCTGAAATCACAGCCGGATCCCGAGGTTTCGTAGAATTTTGCATCGTAGAGGTTCGCGTCGACGAACTTCGCCTCCGGGACCCGCGCCCTGAGCAGGTCCGCCTCGAAGAGGTTCGCCCGCGTGAAGTCGGCGCGCGTGAGGTTTGCCCGGTCGAACCGGGCGCCTCGCACGTTGGCCCCGAAGAAGCTCGCGCCTTCGGCCGTGGCCTCGCTGAAGAGGGCGTCCGTCAGCACGGCGAGGCCGAGATCCGCGCCGGTGAGGGTCGCGCCCATCCACACGCTCCCGTCGCCCCGCGCGCCCGTGAAGACCGCGCCGGTGAGGTCGGAGCCGGAGAAGCTCGAGCCGGTGAGGGTGGCGCCCGCGAACGTGGCGGAGGCGCCCTTGACCTTGGACACGAAGCACCGCGTGAGCGAGGCCTGCGACAGGTCCGCGCGCTCGAGCACGGTGTCCTCCAGGAAGGCCACGGCCCACGCCGCCCCGCGCGCGACGGCCCCCGTCATGTCCGCCCTCGAGAAGACGAGCTGCGACCCTTGCGTGCCCGAGAGATCGGCCTCCATGAGCCGCGCGCCGTCGAACGTGGTGCCCTCCAGCGTGGCGCCGCGGAAGACGGCGCGCTCTGCCCAGGCGCTCTGCAGGGTGGCGAGGCTCAGGTCCGCGCCCGTGAAATCGGCCTCCCTCACGTCGGCGTCGAACAGCACGGCCTGCTTGAGGATGGCGCGCGTGAGCCTGGTGCCCCGGAGGTTTGCGCCCGTGAGAATGGCGCCTGTGAGGTCCGCGCCGGTCAGGTCGCGGCCGCTCAGGTCCTGCTCGCTCAGGTCCTGGTCGCGGAGGTCGCTCCCGGGCCCGATCTGCCCGGGCGGCCGCGGCGGGGCCATGGAGAGGCCCATCGACGCGAGCTTCGGATCGCCGGCGAGCTTGTCCCACGCCGCGAGCGCCGGGACCTGGGTCCCGCGCGCGGCCGCGAGCGCCTTCGCCTCCTCCACCGCCCGCGCGACGCGCCGGAAGGCCGTCCGGAGCGCCGCGTCCATCAGCACGGGGGACGCGCCTGAGCTCATCGGCGGCAGGGCCTGCGAGGCCTTCGGCAGGTTGCGCAGCGCCTCCGCGATGACGCTGCCGAGGACCTTGCCCCCCGGCAGCGCGACGCCCGCGAGCCCCGCCATCGCCCGGCCGATCCTCTCCTGCTGCGGCTTGGCGACGTCGCCGAGCCGCGCCTTGAGCAGCGTCGACAGCGGGTCGAGCGCCGCCGCGTCGCCGCCGTCGCGCGGCGCCGCGCCGTCGCCCTTCTTCTGCAGCGCCTGCAGCGCCCCCCACTCCTCCTTGAGCTCCGGGGCGAGCTGCTCCTCGATCTCGAGCGGATCGGCCTCGAAGCGCGTGAGGATCTCCCGGTAATGCTCCTCGGGCAGCGCCGGCCCGTCGAGCGGCTCGGAGGCGACGAGCGTGGTGACGCGCGAGAGGTCGTCGTCGGTCACCTCCGTGAGGCCGCGCCACGTGAGGAACAGGGCCCCCTCGTCCAGGTTGGCGAGCAGCGTGTCGAGGTGCATCGGCACCTCCCGGAACCCGCGCTCCGCGTCGTTCGCGAAGAGGCGGATCCGGAGGCCCGGCAGCCGCGATCGGAAGACCTCCGCGTCCGGGTGGAGGTTCTGGAACAGCAGCTCCTCGTCGCCGCGCAGGTACGGGAGCCACTGATCGGGCCGGGCCGAGTTGAAATAGGTCCAGTCGAAGTCGTCGGCGAAATACGGCGCTCGCTTCTCGCGGTACGCCTTGCCGTAGTTCTTCCCGACCCGGGCGCGCCGATCGGGCCGGTTCGGCGACAGGGGCCCGAACCCCGCGGGCGCCGGCCGATCCGAGCGCGACAGCAGCAGATCGTCCGCGCCCTCGACGTTGGGGAGCTCGCGCGTCCCGTGGCCTCTGCCCTCCGGGTTGAGCGGGTGCCCCGGCCCTCCGAAGCTGCGCCGATCGCCGAGCGGCATCCGGTCGAACGGCACGGGATCGCTCATGGCGGGCCCGATCAGGCCATCCATCCACACGCGCTCGCCGACCACGCGCAGGATCTTCGACCAGGACCCGACGCCGAACCGCACCGGACACTCGGTCATGCGCGCCTTGCCCGGCGTGTGGCACGTGCCGAGCAGGAGCACGTCGGCGTGGGGCTTGAAGTCCGCCAGATCGCTCGGGTACAGGCACTCGCCGGTCTGCTCGTGATCGTCGTCGTGGAACACGTCGCCGCGCAGCGTCTCCTGCGCGAGCGCCGGGTGGCCCTCGGGCAGGGAGAGCGGCGCTCCGGGCGTGAGGATGAACTTCGCCCGGACGATCAGGGTCATCTCCGGCTGGGGCGGCCTCCGCGAGGTGACCTTGCTGCCGAAGAGGAACGGGGTGAGATTCTTGTTCGCCATCCGTGAGGGTCGTCGCGCTTGCGCGTCACGTCATGAGGTGGACTGCCGCGATGTTCGTGCGGACGGGCACGAACTTGCCCCGGTCCAGGGTGACCTTCACTTTCTCCGGCCCCATCGAGAGCGTGGGCCCGATGCTGGCCTCGAGCGACGCGGCGACGGTGACGGACGCCTCCAGGCCGATCGTGGCGCTCGCCGAGATGCCGCCCGTGAAGCTCACCTCGGCGCCGAGCGTCGCCTCGATCATCCCCCCCAGGACGACCTCGTTGACCATGCCGATGTTGATCGTCGTCTCGATCCCCTCGACGACGGTCTTGCTGTTGCCCTGCGTGTAGGAGTCCGCGTCGCCGTACTTGTCGTCCTCGGTATCGGCGTGGGTCTCGGAGATGATCTTGCTCGCCTTCGTGGTGCTCTTGATGATGTCGGCCTCGGTGTGGTCATCGATGGTCCCGGTGACCGTTGTTGAGGTCGTGATCGACCCTGCCTTCATCGTCGACTTCGACGGTCCGTCGATGGTCGTCTCGTCGGTCATCGACGTGGCGTGGGTCTTCGACACCATCGTATCCGCCCAGGTCTCGTTGGAGATCGAGGGCACCCGCAGCTTCGCCGAGCCGGTATAGGACGAGATGCTCTTGGCCCACGTCCTGTCGACGATCGTGGGGTTCTCCCCGAGGACGCCTGACGACGGGAGCCCCCAGGGGTCCGTGATCTCGTCCAGGTTGCGCGGCGGGCTGTCGTGTCCGGTGACGCTCTCCAGCTTGCTGCCGTAATGGAACTCGAAGGCATCGCCGTGGTAGGTGGTGTGCACCTCGCCTTTCACGGTCTTCTCGCGCAGGCGCTTCTCGCCGCGGGGGCCCTGGATGAAGTCGAACTCGCCCGACCCGTAGAAGGTGATGCTCTTCTCGTTGATCTGCCCGTCCTCCGCCTTCCAGCCGCCCTCGAACTCGCGGCGGCCGAGGACGGTCATCTTGTACGTGCCCCCGATGACCTCGACCTTGTCGCCCCGCGTGGTGATGACCCGGTTGCCGTCGGTGTGATCTCGCCAGGTGTACTCGTCGCCCTCGGCCGCGCCGATGCGCAGGTACGACGACATGCCGTCGCCGAAATCAGGCACATGGAGGATACCGTACTTGCCATCGCCGGCCATGGGAGCTCCGTATCCGGTGGCGCGTGGAGCGTTGTGCCCGCGCCCTCAAACGAAGAGGTTGAACGCCGAGACGATCTTGTTGGCGAGCGCGATCTCCGTCTTGCTCATGTGGAGCTCGACGTCCGCCGGGCTGATCTTGTGCGTGGGGCCGGCGGAGACTTCGATGCTCCCGGTCAAGCTGAAATCCGCCTTGAGCCCGACGGTCACGTCGACGATGCCGCCGGCCGTGAAGGTCACCTCCGCGCCGAGCGTCGCCTCGATCATCCCCCCCAGGACGACCTCGTTGACCATGCCGAGGTTGATCGTCGTCTCGATCCCCTCGACGACGGTCTTGCTGTTGCCCTGCGTGTAGGAGTCCGCGTCGCCGTACATATCGTCCTCGGTGTCGGCGTGGGTCTCGGAGATGATCTTGCTCGCCTTCGTATAACTCTTGATGATGTCGGCCTCGGTGTGGTCATCCATGGTCCCGTCGACCTTGGTGGAGGACGTGATCGACGCGGCCTTCATCGTGGACTTCGACTCCGCCTTGACCGTCGTCTCGTCGGTCATCGAGGTGGCGTTCGTCTTCGTCACCATCACTTCCGCCCAGGTCTCGTCCGAGATCGACGGCACCGGCAGCTTCTCCGAGCCGGTATAGGACGAGATGCTCTTGGCCCACGTCCTGTCGACGATCGTGGGGTTGTCCGTCGGGATCGCCTGGGGCGAGGGCGGGTTCTTGTCATCGATGAAGTCGTCGGTGACATTCAGCGTGGGGAACGTGTCCGTGCCGGTCTGGCTCTCCTTGACCTTCCCGAAGTAATAGTCGTAGACGTCGCCGTGGTAGAGGGTGTGCACCTCGCCCTTGATGGTCGTCTCGACGACCTTCCACGTCCCGCCGTAGTTCTGCACCCACTCGATCGTGGTGCCGCCGCCGAAGGTCTCGCTGACCTCGGTGACGTGCCCTCCCGACACGTCCCAGCCCGCCTGGTGCTCCCCGCGGCCGAGGATGAGCAGGCGGTAGTTCCCCCCGATCACCTCGACCTTGTCGCCCTTGGTGGTCGAGATGCGGTTGCCGTCGGTGTGATCGCGCCAGCCGCCCTTCGTGTGCAGCTTCGCGGTCTCGGCCTTTCGCTCGCCCACAGGCACGAAATTGGGCGAGCCGTCCCGCTTTCGGTCGTCGTCGGTGAACGTCTGAATCCGCTCGGCGAGATCGTCGCCCGCGCTCTCGCCGAGCGGCGCGGCGGCCCCGAGGCGCAGGTAGGACGGTTCCCCACCATTCAGATCCGGTACTTCGAGGAGCGCAAACTTGCCTCCGGACACTGGAGCCTCCGAGCGTGATGGACGACGCAAGGCGTCGCCGTGTCGCGGACCGCACAATCCTATGTCAGCGTGAGCCGCCCGTCCACGCCGAACCGCTCGCCGTGATCGCCGTGATCGAGCGCGCGGCTCACGGGGCCGCGTGGCTCACGAGGCCTCGGCGGGGCGCTGCGCCGCCGACTCGGGGGCTTGGTGCGCGATGGCCCAGACGAACTCCGGCAGCAGCGCGAGGGAGTGCGGATCCTGCGTCACGCCGATGAGACCGCTGATGAACTCCATCGGGTGCTCGCGCCTGCTCCCGTCGATGAAGCGCAGCTGGGCGCTGGTCAGGCCGGGCGGCATCTCGGAGAGCCCTGGTCCCTGCGGGTTGCCGAGGCCCCCGAGCGCGTCGCTCCGGGCCTCCGCCGTCAACCATCGCTCGTGCCAGCTCTCGAGATAGGGATTCGGGGCGAAGTAGTCGTTGGGCCACGCGCGCAGGTAGGGAAACAGCACGTGGATCCACCCGGTCAGCTCGTCGGCCGAGCTCTCGTACCTGAAGAACGCGCGCCAGAACATCGTGTCGGCGCGCCCCTCCGCCGAGGCGGCGATCTGGTCGAGCACGGGCAGGAGCGCGCGGGTCCACCGATCTTGCCCGACGGAGCCGAGCATCGCCACGCGCTGGCGCACCCAGCGCCAGTCGTCGGACGTGCCGAGCAGGTACACGCGCGGGATCCCGCGCTGCGGGAACACCATGTCGCCCGGGAACGGCGGCTCCCACGCGTAGTGCGGCGCGAGCGGGGTCGCGACCGTGAGCTCCGACGACACCCGCTCGACAGGCCCCGTTGTGGAGAAATTGGAGGTCACGAGGTCCCGCAGCGAGCCGACCCGCGCCGAAACCTGCCTGGAAAAGTCCGGAAACAAAGCTGGCCACGGGTTCACCTCGCCGAGGGTGAAGTCCGGGCGATCGACGACGAGCGAGAACTCGTGATCGTCGGGGAGGAAGCGGCGTCGATGCTCGTCGTTCGCGGCGAGGTGGAACGTGAAGCCGCGCGCCAGGCAGAGCCAGACCACGTCGGGCGAGAGCACGAGGGGATAGCGCTGGGTGAAGGCGGTATAGGCGGCCTGGACGAGCGGGTGGAGGTCCGTGCGTCCCACGAGGGGCAGGCGGTGGCGGTAGGAGGCCTCGATCTTCGAGACGAGCAGGCTCTGCACCGCAGCTTCGCTATCGAACCCCGGCAACGGCGCCGTTGCGGGCTCGACGTCGGCAACGGCGATCGTCGTGACGTTCATGAAACCTCGTCCTCCCCAAGGCTGCGCGGCGAGCTCGTGATCCTTCGCTGTCCTTCGTACACGAGCGTGCGGCGCGCGACAACGGGCCGCGCGCAGGCGCCCACCGCGGCGTCGTCGCATGGGGCGGAGCGCGCCCGGGCGCGGCCCATTTCTGCTGTCCGGCGTGAGCGCTGGGGCCCGGCAAGGTGCTTGTTCCGAGGCATCGATTGGTGATGGGTCGTGATCGGTCGTGCTCCGGGTCCGCTGGGAGGCGTGCGCGGCCGTTCTTCCGGACCTCGGAAGACAGGAGTTCGTTCTCCTCCTTCCCACGGCGCGCGCAGCCAGGTCGACGGCGCTGTCGCTCGGCGCCGGCGTTGCCGCCGAGCGGAGAGCCGAGCGGAGAGCCGAGCGGATTGTCGTCGGAGCCGAGCATTTTTCTCTGGATCCGGGCTGCTCTTCGCCGGATGCTGCGCGATGTCGGCGCGCCGTTCACGCCGCGCCGGTTCCTCCGCGCGCGCACGATGCCGCTGGAGCGTGATTTTTTTGTGGACAGCGGATGCCCGAGGGCTTCGCCTGGCGGTGTTGCATGTCCGTGGTGAATGGTGCACGACTAGGCGCTCGTGCAGCCGCGGCGAATCGCCCTGAAGGAGGAGCGCAGCAGATGAACTCACGCCAGGCGAGTCCCCTCGGGGCGAGCGTATCGGCCAGCCCGAAGCTGGCGCTGCGGATCGACTTTCTCAAGAAGGTGTACGGGCTCTTCACGGCGAGCCTGGTGGTCTCCTCCCTGGGCGCCATGTGCGCGCTGTACATCGGGGCGCCGGACGTGGAGGAGGGGACGCTGGGGCGCGAGATGCCGCCGCTGGTCGAGCTCTTCGCGCAGCACCCGATCCTCTCGATCGGCGTCGTGTTCGGCGTGATGTTCGGCGCGCGGGCGGTGCGCAAGATCCCCGGGGTCAACGTCCTCGCGCTCTTCGGGATGGCGGCCATCCTGGGCGTCACCGCGGCGCCTGCGCTCTACATGGCCCAGGCGGCGGCGGGCCTCGGCGGCACCCTGTCGTCGGCCCCGGTGCGGGACACCTTCATCCTGACCGTCCTCACGTTCGGGAGCCTCACGCTGGGGGTCTTCCTCTCGCGGGAGGACCTGTCGTTCATGGCCAGCGGGCTGGTGATGGGCGCCATGGTCGTCCTCGGCGCGATGCTGCTGAACATCCTGCTCGGGAGCACGCTCCTCGGCCTCGCGATCGCCAGCGTGTCCGTCCTCGTGTTCGGGGGATACGTCCTCTACAACACGTCGCGCCTGCTCCACTCGAACGAAGAGGACCCGGTCGGCGGCGCGCTCGACCTCTACCTCAACTTCATCAACCTCTTCTCGGCGATTCTGCAGATCCTCTCGGGCCGCCACGTTTGAGCCGGCCGCGCTGCGTTCACGTCGCGGCGCGCGCCCGTCTGCGCCCGACCGTCCCGCGGTCTCTCGCCCGGGGCGGACGGCTGGAGGGCGGCTTGACGCGCGATTTGCGCCGGGTAAGAACGCGGTGACCATGAGCCTGCAGCTCCTCGTCACCGCGCTTGCCCTCTCCCTCTCATCGCTCTCATCGCTCGCTTGTAACAAGCCCGCCGAGGAGGCGCCGGTGGTGGCGGCCGCCGAGCTCGCCGCGCCGGCGAACGTCAAGCGCATCGACATCGCGGTGAACGACAGCGGCTTCTCCCCGTCGACGATCGAGCTGAAGAAGGGAGAGCCCGTGGTGCTGCGCTTCACGCGGACGACGAAGAGCGAGTGTCTGAAGGCGATCGCGATTCCCGATCTGAAGATCGAGAAGGACCTGCCGCTGAACACGCAGGTCGAGGTGGCCGTCACCCCGCAGAAGGAGGGGAAGATGGTGCTTCAGTGCTGGATGGCGATGGTCAAGGCGACCATCAACGTGGTCGGCTCGTGACGCGGCCGCGCCCGTCGCGAGAAGCGCGCGCGCGCCGTCAGAGCATGAGCCAGAGCTCGGCGTTGTAGCGCTTCGCGCCGCCGCCCGCGTCCTGCGCCGCGCGGCGCCTCCCGGAGGCGGGCTCCCCCGCGCTGTCCGGCGCGTCGTCCCGGCGCGCCCCGTCGCCTCGAACGCGCGCGCCGGCGTGGGCCAGGTCGATGCCGGAGGCGGCGCAGCGGGCGACGGCGAAGCCGAGCATCTCCTGCACGTCGCCCGAGCGGAGCATGCCGCGCGTCCGGTGGCGCGCGATCGCGGCCGCGCGCTCGACGCACTCGGCGCAGGGGGCCACCTCCGATCGGAACCTGAAGAGCAGCGTGCCCTCGGGCCACCCGAGCGCCGACGCCTCGATGCTCACCACGACGTACTCGCCGTCGCGGACCACCCGGGTCCGGGCCGCGCTCGCGCTGTCCTCGCCGGCGCCGTGCGCCTCGCCTCTCAACAGGAACCAGTAACGATCCATGAGGCGCTCGACGTCGCGCGGCTCACCGTGAGCGATGATGTCTGTCATCCCTGACCTCCGACGACCCAATGTGAGGCCCGCTCCTCCGAACTTCGATGCCAGGGAGAGACAGGAAATGTCCGCGCAGAAGGACAATGTCCGAGCGGTCGCGACGCGGCGCGTCTCAGTTTGGTGTGGTCTGTATTACCTTTGTGGTGGTGGTTTTCGCTTCCCTTTGGGGGCCCCGTGAGTAAGCTCTGCGCCCCCCAACGTGCCCGGCGGGAAGCCGCCCCGGTTCTTCGCTCCGAACCGGCTCGTGACGAGGCGCGCCGAGGGGATCGCTCTCGCGGTGCGCCGCGCGGAGCCAGTTTCAGCCACCCCAGACGGAGCGAAAGGCAATCCCATCATGAATCAGCATCCCGGCATCATCGGCAAGAAGATCGGCATGACGCAGATCTTCAACGAGACGGGCGAGGTCCTGCGCTGCACGGTCGTGCAGGCGGGCTGCGTCGTCATCGGCAAGCGCACGCTCGAGAAGGACGGCTACAGCGCCCTCATCCTCGGCCTCGGCGAGCGGGCGGAGAAGCACACGACGAAGCCGGTCGCCGGCGCGTACAAGAAGTCGGGGCAGACGCCGAAGCGGATCGTGCGCGAGCTGCGCTGCAGCCCCGAGCACGCGGCGAAGTACGAGATCGGGAGCACGCTCAAGGTCGACGAGATCTTCGAGGTGGGCCAGCGGGTGGACGCGCAGGGCCGCTCGCGCGGCCGCGGCTTCAGCGGCGTCATCCGCCGGTGGAGCTTCGCCGGCGCGGTCAGCTCGCACGGTACGCACGAGTACTTCCGCCACGGCGGCTCGATCGGTACGAACATGACCCCCGGCCGCACGCTGCCCGGCCTGAAGATGCCCGGCCACTACGGCGACGAGACGGTGAGCGCGCTCAACCTCAAGATCGTGAAGCTCCTCCCCGAGGACAACCTGATCCTCATCGAGGGCCCGGTCCCTGGCCCGAAGAACCAGCTGGTGACGATCCGCGGCGCCGTGAAGAAGCGCGGCGGCAAGGGGATCGTGCCGGTGCAGCAGCCGACCAAGAAGAAGGGCGGCTGATCCCGGCCGCCGGCGGGGCAGCTCCCATGAGCGAGCGCCCCGCCGGTCGTGCCCGCCGAGCGTCCCTCCGTGTCGCAGAAGCCGAAGAACCCGTACAAGCGCCCTGACGCCTTCACGAAGGCGGCGAAGGCGCAGGGCTATCCTGCGCGCAGCGTCTTCAAGCTCGAGGAGATCGATCGTCGGGTGCGGCTGCTCCGCCCCGGCCAGCGGGTGCTCGACCTGGGCGCCGCGCCGGGGTCGTGGTCGATGTATGCGGCGCAGCGGATCGGCGCGGGGGGCAAGCTGCTCGCGGTGGATCTGTCGCCGATCACGGCGGCGTTCGGGCCGCAGGCGACGGTGGTGCAGGGGGACGCGCTGTCGCTGACGAACGAGGCGCTCGCGCAGTTCGCGCCGTACGACGTGGTGCTGTCGGACATGGCGCCCGCGACGAGCGGCAGCAAGATCGCCGACCAGGCGCGGAGCTACGAGCTGTTCATGCGCGCCGTGGCCGTGGCCGAGGCGCTGCTCGCGCCGGGCGGGGCGTTCGTCGGCAAGATCTTCATGAGCGAGGACTTCGTGAAGGCCCGGGACGCGCTGAGGAACCTCTGCGAGGAGGTCCGGAGCGTCCGGCCCGAGGGGACTCGGGCGAGCAGCGTGGAGATCTTCCTGGTGGGGCTGAAGCGGAAGGCGGCGGGGAAGACGGGGTAGGGGCGGGGCGAGTTGGCCGCAGGGCTGCTCGGAACGGAGACGGTGGCGTCACTCGAGCGCGCGGCCCCGCTTCTTGAGCAGGCGCGCGTAGCTCTTCCGCAGCTCTTCCGGTATCGGCGAGCGCTTCAGCAGGGTCAGCGCTTCGCTGGTGCAGCCGAGCATGGCGTCGAGGATCGCCGCGGCTTCGGCGCGTGGAAGACGCGCGTGCTGCTCGGCGAAATCGAGCCAGTGATGACGGCGCAGATCTCGGTTGCGGATGCCGAGGGGCAGGGCGAGCGTCTTGTCGCCGTAGACCCAGGTGCAGATCAGGTCATAGGCCGGCGCCAGGCGGTAGACGCCGTCCTCGCCGCGCAGGAGCGATAGGTTCTTCAGATGCAGGTCGCCGTTGCCGATCCAGTAGGTGACGAGCAGGTGCTGATAGAGCCGGCGTAGCTCGACGTCGGGCTCGCCGCAGTACCGCGCAACGAGCGCTGCGCACTCCGCTGCGGTTCCCTGGCCGCGCTCGTGAGCCGGCCGGCCGGCGAGCTGGCAGAAGTCCTCCTGGTGCAGCTTCGATCGCTTCTTGTGGTGGGTGCGATCGTAGCGCTGGATGACGTAGGCGAGGCTCCCGTCCGCCAAGTGAAAGAGGCCGAGGTGCGGCACCTGCATGCCAGTGAGGGCGGCGATGCGCATGCTGGCGTGCTCGTTCTCGGGTACATGCGAGTACGTCTCGAGCTGCGGCTTGAGGATGTAACGGCTGTTCGCGTCGGCGACCTGCAGGCAGCTCCTGTCTCTCGACAGCCGCATCAGCGCTTTCCGCTGCATCCCGGAGATCGACATCTTGCCGATCTCGGGCTCGATCCGGGCTGGGAGGTGGAGCAGGTCCAGGTCGATCCGCGGAGCCTCCTCGACGCCGAAGAGCTGGCGCAGGCACGCGCGGTGATAGCGGCCTCCGGAGTCGTCGGGAGGGCTCTCGCCCAGGCAGATCAGGCAGGCGCCCATGCGGCTACGCGGCCACCGAGAGCTTCTCCGGCACGATCTCCACGGCGCCGGCACAGTCGGCGCACGTGGCGAGCATCAGGCCGAAAGCGTCGGTGCGGTCGAGGCCGAGCTTGCGGCAGGTCTGGTCGAGGAGCCAGCCCTCGGGGAGGAGGTTCTCGAAGAAGGGGTGAAGGCCGCGGCTCTCGTAGGGCTCGGGGCGGAGAGGGAGGGTCGGGGAGAGGGGGACGGCGTCGGGACGGGCGAGGTAGGCGCGGTCGTAGATGAAGCGGGAGCCACCGGGGATCTCCTCGATGACGCCGGCGCGTGTTCCGTCGATGGAGACGATGCCGCGGCGGGGGCGACCGACCTCGAGGAGGGCGCGGTAGATGCGTAGCTGCTCGAGGGCGGCGGTGGCGTTCTGGCGAACCTTGGCGCTCCTGGAGCGTGCGGCGAGGCGGGCGATGCGCGCCTCGTCGCGGAACGCTTTCGCGGCGAGGAGACGGGTAGAGCTGCGCTTGGCGTGCCGGGCGAGACGAACGAGGGCGGGGCGCCATTCTGGATCGGGAAGGCCTGTGTCACGGAGATACGCGGCGGCGTGAACGCGGACGGCCTCATCGTCCGAAGTTGCAGCGAGTTGGCGAATATGACGGAGGGCTTCGGTTGTATATTCGCTGTCGAGAGAGGGCAGCGTTCGACACGCCGTCAGCCGGAGATTGTCATGGAACTCGCCCTCGATGAGACGCCAAAGCCCAGCGCGTGCCTCCGGCATACTGTGCGCGCGCTGGAGCAGATGATAGAATGCAAAATCTGCTTCGAGTCCTGTTCCCTCGTGGATGAGTAGAATGAGTGCGTCCACGCCGAGTCGGCGTCCTGAATGGATATCGAGCAGGGCTTCCGCTGCCGACCGGCGGAGCTGGACGAGTAACGAGTCAGAGAACGCCATCTCGCGCAATACTTCTATGCCACGAGGGTCATTCCGCGTGCCCATCCACTGCGCGATGACTATCCTCGCATAAAGCCTCTTAACCTTGGTGAGGTCCTCTAGCGCGCGCGACAGGGCTTGCTGTGCCCTAGTGTGCTCGCGAGTCAGTCTTTCTAGTGTGGCGATGTCAACGCCTCTGAATAACGATTCGTCTCCTTCGCTGAAGAGTGCTTCCATCCAGATCGAGAGGGCTTCCTCGTCGTGCCAATGCAAAGCGATCTCTCGGGCGACCCGCTCCCTCACGTGATCGCTATCGACGTGGAGTAAAGAACGCACTCGCTCGCGAAGGGGCGGCTCCTCCGCAGCCTCCAGCAAAAGTTCGAGATTCTCGCTCGATACTTGGTTGTTCCCGGAGCGGAGCACATCTACCACGGTACTCACCGCTTCGCTTCGCCACTCGGGGATACGTAGCAGCGCGAGCGCCGCAGAGTAGCGCAAGCGCGGATCATCGTGGCCACGCATAGCCGCGGCGACGAGTCTCGCTGCCCAGGTCATGCCACTGTTGAGGAACGCGATCCACGCCCTGGTCTTTGCCGGTTCCTTGAGCTTCTCTATGGCGTCGTGCAGCAATAATGTCTCGTCTGATGTCCATTCTCCCAAGCGCCCTGCTTCCGTGATTCCATTGCTGAGATGAGAATCATTTGTCTGGTTGAATGTGATTTCCGTTAATCGTGTGACACGTTCTTGTTTTGTGGTAACCGCAAATGCGCATTGGTTCAGTATGAAGAAAGTGTTCTGGTCGTTGTGGCGTGGGTTTGCTTCGATAGCGGCGGCGACGATGCGTGCGGTGTCGGGCCATTCCGGTCCGCGCAGTCGGAGCGCCGAAGGGAGATCGTTCGTGGGAAACCAGGGGGTAAAGCGATATCCGAGGATGCAATCGGTGAGCTTGCGCGCGAAAGAGCGAATGGGCTCTTGATCAAGCAGGCGGATCTCGGACATGCATCGGATTGCGAACGATACGAAGTGGAATACTCTATATTCGTTGAAGGGGTCCACGTCCTCTAGCACAGACTGCAGCAGCTCGATCACCTGCTGCGGACGCTCCTCCTCGATCATCCCGCAGATCAGGGTCAGCGTTTCCGCCCACGCCTGGTCTTGCCAGTTCGTCCTGAAGACCGCCTTGATCTCGTCGAGCCCCCATTCATGGGTCCGGAACCGAGCATGGATCTCCTCCGCGGCGAGGTATTCCAGGAAGGTCTTGTGCACGAACCCGAAGGTCTGCCCGCCGATCAAGGCGAGGATGTAGTTCCTCTCCCGCAGGTGCTGAATGAGCTGCTCTGCCCTCGCCTGCGCCTCCTCGGCCATGATGCCGTATGCCTCGGCGCAGAAGGACGCGGCGAAGGCGCTCAGGTCCCGCTGCCGGACGGCGTTGCCGCTGCCGCCCGCGAGCTCCGTCATCATCAGGAAGGCGAGCTTCCGCAAGAATCGCTTCTTGCTGGCCAGATCGAACTGGACCGCGCCGGCTGCGGCCAGGAGCTTGTTCGCTTCCCACTGCTCGGCCATGAGGTCCACGGCGCGCTCGTAGAGCCGGTGCCGCTGCCGGGGCAGCTCCGCGCCGCGGTTGAGCAGCGCGATGAGCGTGAGCAGCAGAGGGTTGCTGCACAGCTCGCGCACGGGCCTGCTCTCCTTGAGCGTCTGGCGAAGGCGCTCCAGCCTCCGCGCCGCGGCCTCGGGCGCTCCGGGGAAGGCGAGGCTATGCCAGCGCTCCAGGAAGGCATCGATCTGCTGCTCATCGAATTCCTGCAGTGTGTAGGCCACGAATCCGGCTTGCTGGAAGAGCGGCTGTGCCGGGCGAGCGCCGACGATCCGGCTCGTCACGACGCCCCGCCCCGTGTAGCGGTCACGCAAACCCACGATCATGGCAGCGTAGTCCCGCCGGGCGTGCGGGGCAGCCACCTCGTCGAGCCCATCGAAGAGCCACAGGAGGCGCCCTGCATCTGCGAGCCGACGCAACGGCTCTCCGCGGAGCGAGAGGTTGCGCTCCCGATGGACCACGTCGAGGTAATCGAAGAAGTCGCACGAGCGGCCCGCCTGTCGGCACGAACGGTAATGAAGATCAAACCGGCGGAGCTCAATGCGCACGGGTACGAGATCGGCGGGCAGGTCGCCGAGCGACTCGCCTGGAGCAGACAGCCTGAGGACGAGCCAGCGCGTGAGCGCGCTCTTGCCCGCCCCTGGCGCGCCCAAGAGCAGGACCCAGGGCTCTCCCGGCGAGGTCACGACCTGATCGATCGGCCGTGGTGGACCGGTGAGGGCGATGCGAGCCATCGCATCCTCTGAGCGATCCCGTCGCGGGATGCCGACGAAGCTCTCTTCCTCGACCAAGTCGCCGCCTAGATCGCGCGGCAGATCCAGCTGCGGCGGCTCGCGCCGCGCGGTCTGCGGGAGAAAGACGTGCAGCAGGTCGAGTCCCGCCGGGATGTCCGCGTCCTCGCCCATCGTCGCCAGGTCGAACAGCGCCTCGCGCCGGTACGCGTTTGCCCAGTGGCGGCGGTACGCATCGACCATCTGGGCGAGATCGGCGAGCGGGGATGCAACTGCTTCAGCGCTGCCGGAGAAAGTGCCCTCGACCCGCTCGAACCCCACCCTCTTTTCAATGCGCCACGCGCGCCCCTCCGGGTCGGATCGCAGGCACCCAATCCACCGCTTCTGGTCCGGGACATAGGCCCGCGTGCCATACGCCAGCCGGTCCGGGAAGACCTGCACGATCTGGTACTGATTCGGCACCTCCGGCGGCCGCTCCGGCACCTTCACGCCCGCGCTGCCGATCCCGAGGACCGGCACGTCGTTGTCGAGCCACCCGAGCTGTTCCTCGTGGAGGTGTCCGTGCATCACGAGGTTCAGGTAGGGCCGGAGCATCCCCTTCAGGTCCTTCGCGTCCTGCTTCGCCGCGTCGCTCTCGCCCGGGTGAAGCGGATCGTGATGGACCGCCGCGATCCTGAGAAACCGCTGCTCCTTGTAAGGCCGCAGCTTGCCCGCGAAGAACCGGAGCTGCTGCTCGCCGATGAAGCCGTAGTGGTCCTCGGGCCGATGGCTCTCGGCGATTGCCGAGTTCACGCCGGCGACCACCACCCGGAGGTCGGGGTACTCGAACAGGCTCCAGGGCTCCTCCTCGGTGAACTGAATCCCGGGCTGCCCCTCGTAGAAGCGGGCGAAGAACTCCGCGTAGGGCCGCAGCTTCGGCCAGTACGGCAGCGACGGCCGCTCCTCGTTGCCCTCGCGCTCCGCGAAGTACGCCTGGCAGAGCTTCCAGTTGACGTCGTGGTTTCCGGGCACGACGACCACCCGGCGCGGCGCGAGCTCCGTGACCTCGGTGAGCCCGTGGGCGAACGAGAGGAGCTGATCGAACTGCGACTTCATGCCGTACTCGGTGAGGTCGCCGGTGAGGAGAACGAGGTCCGGACGCGTTCCTTCCTCCTCGCGCAGCCGATCGAGGTCGTCGCGGAGGCGCTGGAGAAGACTGCCGGGCGAGCTCGGTCCTTCGAAGCGATGGTGCGGGCCGAACTGCAGATCGGACAGGTGCAGCAGGGTGACAGGCTTCCGATGGACCACGCTCCGCTAGCCTCCAGGCCGCGAGCGTACCACGACTCCTCTCGCTCGCCTGGCCGGCAGGCGAGCCCTACCTCGGTGCGCGGCGGGTCGCGCGCAGCAGCCCACCAGCGCGGGCCACCCGCCGGCATCCCCTCAGAACGCGCTGTGTCCCGTGATCGCGTTGCCGAGGATCAGGCAATGCACCTCGTCGGTGCCCTCGTACGTGTACACGCTCTCCAGGTTGAGCATGTGCCGGATGACGGGGTAATCGAGCAGGATGCCGTTCGCGCCGAGCACGCCCCGCGCGGTCCGCGCGATCTTGAGCGCCCAGCCCACGTTGTTCCGCTTGCACAGCGAGACCTGCACCGGGCTGATGCCGGTCGTGTCCTTCAGCCGCCCGAAGTGCAGCGCCATGAGCTGCCCCTTCGCGATCTCCATCGCCATCTCGACGAGCTCCGACTGGATGAGCTGCCGCGACGCGATCGGCTGGCCGAACTGGATGCGCTCGCGCGCGTAGGAGACCGCCGTCTCGTAGCAGGCGCGCGCGGCGCCCAGCGCGCCCCACGCGATGCCGAAGCGCGCCTGGGTCAGGCAGCCGAGCGGGCCCTTCAGGCCGACCACGCCGGGGAGCACGTTCTCCTCCGGCACGCGCACCTCGTTGAGCACGATCTCCCCGGTCGGGCTGGCGCGCAGGCTCATCTTGCCGTGGATGAGCGGGGTCTCCAGCCCCTTCATCCCGCGCTCCACCACGAAGCCGCGGATGGACTCGGCCCCTCCGTCATCGACCTTGGCCCACACAACGCAGAGGTCCGCGATGGGCGCGCTCGTGATCCACATCTTCGTGCCCGTCAGCACGTACGCGCCCCCGTCCTTCCGGGCGCGGGTCTTCATCGAGCTCGGATCCGACCCGCTGTCGGGCTCCGTCAGGCCGAAACACCCGATCAGCTCGGCGGCGGCCATCTTCGGCAGCCAGCGCTGCTTCTGCGCCTCGGAGCCGTACTTCCAGATCGGATACATCGCCAGCGAGCCCTGGACGCTCACGAAGCTGCGCAGGCCGCTGTCGCCATACTCGAGCTCCTGCAGCGCGAGGCCGTAAGCGACCGAGTTCATGCCGGCGCAGCCGTAGCCGGTCAGCGAGCCGCCGAGCAGGCCGAGCGCGGCGATCTCGGGGATCAGGTCGGTCGCGAACTCCTCGCGCGCGAACAGGTCCGCGGCGCGCGGCAGGTACCGCTCGCGCACGAAGCGACGGACGGCATCGCGGATCATGCGCTCTTCCTCGGAGAGCAGCGGATCGATCGCCATGAGCTGATCGAGCGAGAGGGGCTCCTGGATGGCCATGGAGCGAGCGTGTAGCGTGCCTGCGCGCGGCGCGGAAGGGGCAGCGCCGGCGGGCCGCCGGCTCAGGGGCGGATGGAGACGAGCGTGCCCTTCCGTAGCGAGAGCGCGCCGTGCCACTCGGCCGGGACCTCGGGGGTCGTCCACTCGAACAGCCAGGCGGCGTCGAGCGGAGAGAGGTTCACACAGCCGTGGCTGCGCGGGGTGCCGAAATCGTCGTGCCAGTAGGCCGCGTGGAACGCGAAGCCCTCCGTGAAGTACTGGACGAAAGGCACGTCGCGGAAGTCGAACGGATCCTCGTCCTCCTCGTCGCCGTCCATCGTGACCGTGACGTGCTTCGTGTGGATGCGGAACAGCCCCTGGATGGTGGAGCGCGTCGTCTTGGGATCGCCGAGGCCATCCGCCCCCGTCGAGACGAGCGTCACGTAGACCGGCCGGGTGCCCTCGTAAGCGACGAGGCTCTGCTTGTCGATCGAGACGTCGATCCACTTCCGCCCGCGCACCGCCCACGCGGGCGTCCTGGGGAGCGGGTCGACGCGCACGACCTCGTCCGAGCGGACGAGCGAGCCGTCCCGCGCCTCGAGGTAGTCGATGCCGCCGAGGCGCCGCGAGGCGCCGGACAGCGGGATCGCCTCGCGGAAGCGGAGCGGAGCGCGGGTGGCGCCGCCGCGCTCGCCCGGGACGAGGCGCGCGGCGTGGCGGCGCCTGGCGAAGGCCACGGGCAACGTGACGCCCTCAGGGAGCGCCAGCCCGGCGAAGGCGCTCGGCCGGATGACGCGGGTCCGGTCGAGCGGCAGGACGGCGAGGTCGGTCGTCAGGCCGAAGCGGCGCCCGTCATGATCGAACGTCGAGAGCAGGGCGAAGCCGGAGCGCGTCCGGGCGCGGCCCAGGACGAGCGCGTCCGGCGAGCGGCGATCGCCGGCGAGCCCGGGCGCCGGCCGCCCGTAGAGCAGGACCGAGGGGGTCGCGTCCGGAGGCGGCGGCGCGACGAAGTCGGGCGCGCGCGCGGCGGCCGCGGCGCGGAGCAGGTGCCCGGTGAGGTCGGGCTCGGCGCCGCGCTGCTCGTCCCCGTCCGGAAGGCGCGCATAGAGCGGCGGGGTGGGGGAGCGAGACATCACGTACGTGTAGGGCAGGCCGCCGAGCAGGGCTGTCGCGTCGCCTGCCTGCGTCGCGGCAAGTGCGTTTGCGCCGGGCTGCGTTGCGGCAAGTGCGTTTGCACCCGGCTGCGTCGCGGCAAGTGCGTTTGCGCCCGGCTGCGTCGCGGCAAGTGCGGTCTCGCCTGGCTGCGTTGCAGCAAGTGTGGCCTCGCCCGCCTGCGCCGCGGCAAGTGTGGCCTCGCCGGCCTGTGTCGTGGCAGGCGCGGCCTCGCCACGAGCGACCGGCAAGGTGGGCGAAGCGAACCGGCGGACAGGGCGGCGCGACGATGCCTCGACCGCGAGGTCGTGAATGTTGAGCGTCGCGCTGGCGCCGATGCAGACGTAGCCGTTCGGCTCGATGTGGTACCAGCCGTCGGCGCACGACGTCCTGCCGGACGGCTCCGGCCTGCGCGCGACCACGGCGCCGGCGCGCAGGTACCCGATGCGCCGGCTGGTCCAGCGCGGTTCGGCGAAAACCCACGTCTCCCTGGCGATGCTCGCGAGCTCGTGGACCTCCTCCTCGGCCGCCGTCGGCGAGGTGGCCGGGGGAGGATCGATCTCGGGCAGCTTGTCGGACCCGTCATCGACGAGCTCCGGCGGCAGCGCCGGCAACGCGAGCGGGTCGCCCCCCGGCGCCGCGGCGAGCGCGCCCGGCGCCGCCGCGGCCTCCTCGCCGGGCGGCGCGGCGTCCTCCGCGCGGGCGGCGGAGGGCGCCGGGGCAGCGACGGCCGGCGCGGCTGCGGCGAGCGGCGCGGTGACGGCGGAGGCGGGCGCAGGGGCCGGGGACGTCGCGGAGGGCTCGGAGGCAGGGCGCGGGCAGCTCACGCTCAGCGTCGCGAGCGCCATCGCCGGCAGGAGGAAAGTGCCTCTCACGCGCATGGAGCGCGCGTATCAGGGGGCGCCCGCGAGGGCCAAGTTCAAGGGGGGCACCCAGGAGAGCGGGAAGGCAGGGAGCGAGCGGCTCGCCGGCAGGAGGCGCGGGAGGCCCGGCGGGGCCGGCGGGCGCCTTGGCACGAGGTGCGCGGCGGACCCGCGCCCGCCGGCTTCATCAGCGCGGCGCGCATTCGCCTCGCCGGGCCGCCGGCCGGAGCGGCGTCACGGCGTGGGGAGATCGCGCGCGCACGTCGCCGTGACGTAGTAGCGCCGCGAGGTGCCCGCGTAGGAAGCCCGAAAGTCCGTCGTCTGCTTGTACCCGGCGGCCAGGAAGCTGCCGCCGTGCATGAAGCGCCCGCTCGAGCTGTTGTCGAGCCGCGAGCAGTCGTTGCAGGGCATCAGCAGCTGATAGTTATCCGAACCGTCACGGGTGGCCTTGTACGCGTTGCCAGCCAGGTCGAGCTGCCCCCACCGCCCGGCGCCCTGGGGGAACTTGCCGACGTCCGTGAGATCCGAGTGCGCGCAGGGATAGTTGCTCGGGTACGGCTCACCCAGGCAGCGGTTCGTTCCATCCCCCGCGACCGTGCCGTCGCCCTGGCAGCACCAGGAGGCATACCGTGTGACATCCGTGGAGCCGTCCTGGTTGACGCCGATGATGCTCTCGACGTTCGAGCCGCCCCACGGGAAGATGCGCTGCTCGTTGCCGCCGGCAGAGGCGTAGTTCATCTCCGCCTGGGTCGGCAGCCGGCCGCCGTCCCACGCGCAGAACGCGAACAGCTCGTACCACGTCGCGCAGACGATCGGCTTCTTCTCCTTGGCTCCTGGCGTGTCGCTCCAGGACGGCCATCCATAGGGATCGCAGATGAGCGCCGTCTTGAGCGCGCCCGTGTTGGCCGCGAGATACGTGTTCCACGACGGGTCCCAGCCGCTGTTCGCGATCTTCGGGTGCGCACCCGCGCCTGCGGCCGGCGGGTTGGCCTGGGTCGGGCCGCCGGTCTGCTCGAGGTACCGCCGGAAGCGCCCCACCGTGATCGAGTACTTGTCGAGGTAGAAGCTGCTGACCGTCGCGGGCAGACCCGCATTGTTGAGCCGGTTGAACGTGCCGCCCGGGACCGGAAGGGTCGAGCAGCAGTTATCGCCCCCCTCGACGCCGCAATTGGCACCTGCGCCAGGCGTGCTGCTGTTGCAGCTGATCGGCAGGCCAGGCACGCCGCCCCCGCCTCCGCCGCCCGCGCCCCCCGAGCCACCCGCGCCGCCGGCACCCCCCGCGCCGCCCGCGCCGCTGGAGCTCGACGTCGTGGAGGAGGTCGTCGAGGCGCTGGAGCTCGACGTCGTGGAGGAGGTCGTCGAGGCGCTGGAGCTCGACGTCGTGGAGGAGGTCGTCGAGGCGCTGGAGCTCGACGTCGTGGAGGAGGTCGTCGAGGCGCTGGAGCTCGACGTCGCCGTCGTGCCCCCTGTCTCGCTGTCGTAGCAGACGCGGAGATACGGCCGCCGATCCAGCGAGGCCTCGCTCGTTCGGATGTGGGTGCGATTCAGGCTTTGCTCGAAGAACACACCGTTGTTCGCGACGGTGCGGTTCACCCAGCTCTGTACGGTGCTGGTGAGGCTGAGCGTGTGGTAAGTATACGTGTATCCCGAGCTCGCCGTGAAGGTCCCCAGGACGGTGGGATCCCAGGCGCTCGAGTGCGAGTTCCACGTCACGGTGTTCTCGTCCCAGGCCGTCGTGACCCGGTGCACGCGCATCACGTCGGGGGTCACGGCGCCGAGGTAGAGGTAGAGATCCGCCGAGATGATGGAGGCGTTGGCAGGGATCGACGAGAGATCGAACGCGATCAGCCCACGCAGCTGGGAGCCGGAGCTCTCGCCAGCATACATGTCGGCTCCGGTGGGGGTGTAGGTGGGGTAGGTCGAATTGATGAGGGCATCCTTGACCACGCCCGTCGTGCCGGTGCGCTGGAGAGTCACACAGACCGTCGCGGCCTGCTGCGCCTCACCGAGCAGCTCGTCACCTTCGTCTTGTACGCCGACGCACCCGGCGAGCGCCGCGCCGGAGGCGGCGGCGAGAGACGCCAGGAGCAGATGCCGAGACCCTCTCATGATCGTTCGATTCCTCATGATGCTCTCCGATCCGCGTCGTCGGGCCAGCTCCGCCCGCGAGGCTGCGTGTGATGCCGTCGCGCAGGAACGCCAGAGAGCGCCCCCGCCAAAACCCCACCATCTGCCTGCGCGCCGTAAAGCATCACCTTCATCAGGTCAGCCGTCGGATCGTTCTGGCGTCAAACAGCGCGCGAGGAAAACGATACCGTTTTACGGCTTCTAATTGAATACGTCAATTGGGAAGCGAGGTTTGTTGCCAAAAATCTGTTGATGTTGATTGTGATGTCAGAGCAAAACTAATCATTATTGATCGAGTCCTTGGTGATTGTCGAGCACCGTGAGGCGCATTTGTGATGCAGCTCACGTCTTGCTCACGTCTTGCTCACGTCTTGCTCACGTCTTGCTCACGTTCTGCGCGTGCCGCGCGACATGAGCAGCCCCATCAGCCTGAGCAGCCTGATCAGCTTGCCGGGGCGCGTGAGTCGATGGCGGATTCTGCCGTTCAGTCGAGCGTGCGGGGGGTGGTGCTGGAGTAGAAATGCCTGCGTTTGTCTACCTGAACGCTCGTTGGCCTACCTGCTGCTTTTTCCTGGCGGGGGCTCGTGGCCGGAAGCGCTGGAGAGGCCTTCTTCGACCTCGGTGACAATCATCGTCGCGAGCAGATCGAGCAATGCGCGGCCTTCGTCCTCGGACGCCTCGCGCGGAGATCCAGTGTAGGCGGCGTCCATGCCCAGCGCGCGGAAGCTCTTCGCTCCTGCCTTGATGCCCTCGGACAGGCTCAGGCCGAGGTCCGGCAGGGCCTGGGCGATGTCTTTCCGGACGAGCGCGGAGGCCGCGGCGAGGACGAGCGAGGTCTCGTAACGGCCCGCGTGGCAGGCGCCGCTCCGGAACTCCGCGGAGAGCGTCCGCGCCCAGCGGCGCGCGAGCGGGCACGCGACCGAGGCGCGGCCCAGGGGCAGGCCGCTGGTGGCGGCGCGCACGGCGCTGTCGTGCTCCGGCTCGAGGTGGTTGTTGATGAAGCAGACATGCGACAGGCCGGCCGACAGGTAGGCCTCGGCGACGGCGCGCAGAAAGGCGGTGAGCGCGGGCGCCGGGATCGAGATCGCGCCGGCGAAGCCCGCCGCGAAGTCGGTCACGCCATACCCGACGGGCGGGGCGAGGAGCGCGGCGACGCCGCGCGCCCACAGCCGGCGGCCGGCCTGCTCGGCCGCGGCCTCGCCGATGAGCGTGTCCGTACCGAGCGGCAGGTGCGGGCCGTGCGGCTCGACCGACCCGACCGGCACGAGCGCGACGCACGGCGCGCCACCCGCCAGGAGCGCGGCGAGCTCCTCCGTCGTGAGCTCCGCGAGGCGCGGCGCGGCCTGCATGGGCTACAGGCCCGCCGGGTTCTCGCCGGCGGCCTCGCGCTGCCGGAGCGCCTTGCGATCGACCTTGCCGCGATCGTTCCTGGGGACGTCATCGACGAAGGCGACCCAGCGCGGGTACTTGTGCTTGCTCAGCCGGTCCTTCACGAAGACCTTGAGCTCCTGGGCGAGCTCGGCCCTCCCCTCGTCGGTGGCGACGCGGCCGCGCGCGTCGTCGCGGACCACGATGAACGCCTTCGGCTTCACGAGGCCCGCCTCCTCGGCGCCGATCACGGCGGCGAGGCTGACGGCCGGGTGCTCGGTCAGGCACTCCTCCACCTCGACCGGCGCGACCCAGACGCCGCCCACCTTGAGCAGCTCGTCGGCGCGCCCGCTGAACCAGAGGTAGCCCTCGGCATCCATGCGGAAGAGATCTCCGGTGCGGCACCAGTGGCCATGGAAGGTGCCCCAGCTCTTCTCGCGATCCTGGAAGTAGCCGAGCGCGACCGAGTCGCCCTTCACCCACATGACGCCGGTCTCGCCGGGCGGGAGCTCGGGCGCGCCCGCCCCGGCCGCGTCCGAGGGGAGGATCTTGATCGTGTACCCCTCCACGACGCGGCCGAGCGACCCCGGGCGCACGTCGCCAGGGCGGTTCGTGCAGTAAATGTGGAACATCTCCGCGGAGCCGATGCCGTCATAGACGTCGGCGTGGAACCGCGCGCGGAAGCGCTCGAGGAGCGCCGGCGGCAGCGCCTCGCCCGCGGACAGGTGGAAGCGGACGCTGGAGAGGTCGAGGCGCGGGGCGCCGCGCGCCGCGCGGGCGTCGTCGTCATCGAGCAGCTTGCCCATCATCGTCGGGACGTTGGTGACCACCGTCGGGCGATAACGCTCGATGTACCGCGCGAGCGACTCCGGCGTCGGCCGCTCGACGAAGAGGCCCGACGTCGCGCCGACGGCGAAGGGGAACATCAGGTTGGTGCCCGTGGCGTAGCCGAAGAAGAGGCGCGGCACCGAGACGGTGATGTCGTCCTCGCGGTAGCCCACGGTCGCCTTGGCGTAGCGCTCGGTGTTGAAGGCGAAGTCGCGGTGCGTGTGCATGGCCGCCTTGCTCCTGCCGGTGGAGCCGGACGTGAAGAGCCAGATGGCGATGTCGTCGCGCCGGGTGGGGCGGGGGCCCGCCGGGGCGCGCTTCGCCGCGAGCGCCGCGCGCCCCTGCGCGAGGGCGCCGCGGAGCGAGGTGCCCCGCAGCGCCGCGAGGGCCGGCGAGACCGGGAGATCGGCCTCGAGATCGCCGCCGGTCGGGACCTCGGGCACCAGCACGACGGTGCGGACGTCCGTGGCCGCGAGCGCGCCTTGAAGCGCGAGCGCCTCGGCCACGCGCGGGATCGTGACGACCGCGGCGGCCCGCGTGTACTCGACGAGGTGCGCGAGGTCGGGCGCGGGCGCCTCGGGGTTGCCCATCGCAACGACGGCGCCGTGGCTCAGCGCCGCGAAGAAGGCCCAGACGAACGCCGGCGAGTCGTGCAGGACGATGAGCACCCGCTGCTCGATCGCGACGCCCTCGACGGCGAGGTGCGCCTGGAGCATCCGGACCTTCTCGGCGACGTCGGCGTAGGTGTGCCGCTGATCACCGAAGAGCAGCGCGACCTTGTCTCCGAGCCCCTCGCGCAGCCGATCGAACAGGAAGTAGTCGGCGAGGTTGAGCTCGTCAGGGAACGTCGGTGCCGTCATCGTCACGCCTCCATCGCGGCGCCGTGAGCCGCCGCTTTCCGCCCTCCGTGGTCGCGACCCCCGGCTCGTCGAGCCCCTCGCGATCCCAGAGCTGGCACGTCACCGGTCGGTGGCGCTGATCGAGCGCCTCGCAGTAATTGGAATAGATGCAACGTCGGACCTCCCCGCTGCGCCCGAGCCGCACCTTCAGGAACCAGTCGGGATCCGCGAGCGTCTGCCGTGCCGCCCCGATGAGATCGGCCTCGCCGCGCGCGAGGATCGCCTCGGCCTGGGCGAACGTGCAGATCCCCCCCGCCACGACGACCGGCGTGCCGAGGCCGGCCTCGCGCAGGGCGCGCCGGATCTGCGCCTGCTTCGGCACCTGCCGCCCGAACGGCCCCGCCGCGTCCGAGAGCGCGGTCGGCATGCACTCGTACCCGCTCGGGCCGGTGTAGGGGTACGCGGCCTCGCCGACCTTGGGCTGCTTCGCGTCCTCGAACTTGCCGCCCGTCGACAGCGAGAGGAAGTCCATGCCGGCGCGCGCGAACGCGAGCGCGAAGAACGTCGCGTCGTCGACCCGGCTGCCCCCCGCGATGACGTCGTCGCAGAGGAAGCGGCAGCCCACCGTGAAGCGAGCGGAGACGGCGGCGCGCACCGCCGCGTAGACCTCGAGCGGGAGGCGCGCGCGGCGCTCGCGATCGCCGCCGTAGCCGTCCGGGCGGGTGTTCAGCGCGGACAGGAACGAGGCCATGGTGTAGGCGTGCGCGTAGTGGAGCTCGACGCCGTCGAAGCCCGCCTCGCGCGCCCTGACGGCGGCCTCGGCGAAGAGGCCTGGCAGCGTCCGCGGCAGATCGCGGATGTGAGGGAGCGCGACGTCGGTGACGCGCTCGCGCTCGCCGAAGCGCAGCGCCTCGAGCTCACGGGGTGCGAGCACGGCCTCGAGCCGCGCGTCGTCGAGCGCGATGAGCCGCTCGCGCACCTCGCGCTCCGGCGCGTCCCGGAGCGGCGGCTCCCCGAGCGCCTCGGACAGGGCGCGCCGGTGCGCGCTGGTGATCTCGAGGAACTCCCGCAGGAACCTGTCCTTCGCCGGGCGCCTGCGGATGCGGAGGAAGTCGATGAGCTGCAGGAACACGCGCGTCCTGCCGGCGCTCCGCGCGCGGACCGTCCGGACGAGCTCCCGGAGCCCCGGGACGAACCGATCGTGTCCGGCGCGGAGCAGCGGGCCGCTCGGCACGTCGCGGATCCCGGTCGCCTCGACAACGAGGGCGCCGGGCTGGCCTTCGGCGAAGCGGCCGTACCAGTCGAGCACGTCCTGCGTGACGACGCCCTCCTCGGTCGCGCGCCACGGGACCATCGCGGGCACCCACGAGCGCTCGGCGAGCTCGAGGCCCGAGGCGAGGCGGAGGGGCGAGAAGAGGCGCGCGCGCGCCGCCTCGCCCGCGGTGGGAGGCTCCTCGCGGGGCAGCGCGTGGCGGATCCTCTCCGGCGGCCTCCACATGGCTACCGCGCCTCGTCGCGAGCGCGCTCGTCGACCGGGGGCTCCGCGGCGGCGCGCTCGAGGATGCCCTTCGCGATGATGAGCTTCTGGATCTCCGTCGTCCCCTCGTAGATGCGCAGCGGCCGGATCTCGCGGTACAGCCGCTCGACCTCGGTCCCCTCGATGACCCCCATGCCGCCGTGGAGCTGGACGGCGCGGTCGATGATCCGCTGCGCCGCCTCGGTAGCGAACATCTTCGCCATGGCCGCCTCGGTCGAGACGCGCGCCGCCGCCCCGGCTGCAGCCGTGTCGCGCTTGTGGGCCGCGCGGGCGACGAGCAGGCGGGCCGCGTCGAGCTCGGTCGCCATCTCGGCGAGGTAGGCGCGCACCATCTGCTGCTCGGACAGAGGCGCCCCGAACTGCCTCCGCCGCGTGACGTGCGCGATCGCCTCGCGGAGCGCGCGCGCCGCCATCCCGTTCGCCGCCGCGCCGACCGAGATCCGGAAGGCGTCGAGCGTCTGCATCGCGAGCTTGAAGCCGCCGCCCACCTCGCCGAGCCGTGCGCTGTCCGGCACGCGGCAGCGCTCGAAGCGGAGCCGGCCGATCGGGTGCGGGACCGACATCGGGAGCGGCTCGGAGGTGACGCCCTGCGCGCCGCTGTCGACGAGGAACGCCGTGATCGCGGCGCGCCCGCCGCCGCGCTCGCCCGCCGCGCCGCCGTCGCGCGGCGGCGCGCCCGTGCGGGCGAAGACCACGAGGTGGTGCGCGAGCGGCACGTTCGAGATCAGCACCTTCTCGCCGTCGAGGACCCACCCGTCGCCCTCGCGGCGGGCCTCGGTCCTCAGCGAGGCGACGTCGCTGCCCGCCTCGGGCTCGGTGAGCGCGAAGGCCCCGATGCGCCTCCCCGAGATCACGTCGGGCAGGATTGCGCGGCGCTGCGCGTCGCAGCCGGCCAGCACGATCGGGTACGAGCCGAGCCCCTGCACCGCGAAGATCGCGTCGGCGAGCGGGGCGACCTGGCCGAGCGCCTCGCGGATGAGGACCAGCGAGCGCACGTCGACGGCGGTCGCGTCCGCGGGGAGGCCGCCGCCGCTCGGCGCGCCGCCGAGCGCCTCGGGGACGAGGTGCGCGTAGAGCCCGAGCGGCTCGCCCATGCTGCGCGCGACGGCGGCGGCGTCGTGCGTCCTGGCGAGCCGCGCGAGCGGCGCGAGCGCCTCGGGCGTCAGCCGCGCGGCGAGCGCGGCGTGGCGCTCCTCGAAGAAGACGGGGAGCTCGGCGGAGGAGAGCGCGAGCCCGCTCATACGCGGGGCGTCTCCTGGCCGGTGGACCGCGGGGTGGGGGGGGCGTCGGCGTCGCCGGGCGCGGCCGGCGCGTCGCCGTGGTCAGCGCCCTCGAAGCGCGGCGGGCGCTTCGCCCTGGTCGCCTCGTGGGCCTCGCGGAAGTCGGGGTGGGCCATGCAGATGGCCTGCGCCTGCGCCTCGGCCTCGATCGCGGCGGCGAGGGGCATCGTGCGCTCGCTCTCGAGCATCTGCTTGGTGATCGCGTGCGCGAACGCCGGCCCGCGCGCGAGGCGCTCGGCCCAGCCGCGCGCCACGCCCAGCGCGTCGCTGTCGGCGACGACGCGGTTCACGAGGCCGATGCGGAGCGCCTCGTCGGCGCCGATGAGATCGCCGAAGAAGAGCAGCTCGGCGGCGCGCCCCTGGCCGACGATGCGCGGCAGGAGGTACGAGGCGCCCATGTCGGCGCCGGACAGGCCGACCTTGGGGAAGATGAACCCGAAGCGGGCGCTCGCCGCGGCGATGCGCAGGTCGCAGGCGGCGGCGATCACCGCGCCCGCGCCGACGGCGACCCCGTTGACGGCGGCGATGACGGGGCGCCGGAGCTCGCAGATGCTCTGGATCAGCGCGCCGGTCGCGCGGGTGAACTCGAGCAGCCCCCGCGCGTCGCGCGCGAACAGCTCGGCGATGATCCCCTCCACGTCGCCGCCCGAGCAGAAGCCGCGCCCCGCTCCCGTGAGCACGACCGCGCGCGCGGCCGAGCGCTCGAGCGAGCGGAACGTGGCCGTGAGCTCGCCGTAGACCTCGAAGGTGAGCGCGTTCAGGCGGTCGGGGCGGCTCAGCGTGATCTCCGCGACGCCGCGGCTGAGCTCGAGATGGAAGGAGCGGGGTGTGAGGGTCATGGGCATCTCCTGGGTCCGGCGGGCGCCGGACGCGAGCCTCGCGCGATCAGGGCTTCGTCCGCGTGCGCCGCGGGGGGCTCCGCGCGCTCCGCTCGGCGTGCGCGCGGGCGCTGCCGGGGCGCGACGGGACGGGCATGTCCGGCTCGCGGAGCGTGGTGCGCAGCTTGTCGAGCAGCCGCGTCAGCGTGGAGAGCTCGGCCGGGCTCAGCCCCGAGAACACCTTCGCCACGCGCGCGGCGTGCCGCCGCTCGGCGTCGCGGAACGCGCGCTGCCCCTTGGCGGTCAGGTGCACCCGCCACGCGCGGCGGTCGCTCGGGTCGGCCCGCCGCTCGACCATGCCGTCGCGCGCCGCGCGATCGACGAGCCCGGTGAGGTTGCCCGCCGTGACGAGCATGCTGCGGGAGAGCGACGCGAGCGTCTGCCCGTCGCTGCGCACGAGGTTCGCCAGGAGGTCGAAGCGCGGGAGGGTCATCTCGTGCTCCAGGTCCTCCCGGATGGCCGCGAGCGCGCGCTTGTGGACCGCGAGGATGCGCACCCAGGCGCGCACGGCGGCCTGGTCGCCGCGCGCGCTCTCCGGCGGGGGGACCACGGCGAGCGGCCGCCTCGCCGGCGCCCCGCGCCTCACGGGCCGCCCTCGCCCCCGCGGCGCGCGTCGAGCGCCGCGACGGCCTCGATCTCCACGAGCGCGCGCCGCTCGACGAGCCCCGCGACGCCGAGGAGGGCCATCGCCGGGAAGTGCTTGCCGAACCGCGCCCGCCACGCGGCGCCGATCGCGCGGAGCGAGCCCCTGTACGCCTCGAGATCGGTCACGTAGACGGTCATGCGGGCGACGTCGCCCGGCTCCCCGCCGGCGGCCGCGACGACCGCGAGCACGTTGTCGAGCGCCTGGGCGAACTGCTCGGCCAGATCGTCGCTCCGGAACCGCCCGGACGCCGGGTCCCACCCGATCTGCCCCGCGATGTGCAGCGTCCTGCCGCTCGTCACGACGCCGTTGGCGTAGCCTCGCGGCGCAGGCCACCCGGTCGGCTGCACGATCTCGAGATCGCCGTTCATCGCATCACCTGCCCCCCGTCGACCGGGATCGCCTGGCCATGAATGCTGCGCGCCTCGTCGCTGCAGAGCATCGCCACGACGAGCGCGACCTCGCCGGGCTCGACCATCCGGCCCTGAGGCGACATCGACTCGAGCGACCGCCGCGCCGCGTCCTCGCCCCGCCCGGTCTTCTCCGCGATGCGGGAGATCGCCTCGTCCGCCATCCTCGTGTTCACCCACCCGGGGCAGACGCAGTTGATGGTCACCGGCGTCCGGGCGATCTCCAGCGCGATGGCGCGGGTCATTCCGATCATGGCGTGCTTCGACGCGCAGTACGCGGTCGAGTAGGCGCACCCGACGAGCCCGGCGGTCGAGGCGACATTGACGACGCGCCCGAACCCGCGCGCGATCATCTTCGGGATCAGGGCGCGGCAGAGCGCGAAGGCGCCGGTCACGTTGACCGCGAGCATGCGGTCCCAGAGCGCGTCGCTCGTCCTGTCGAACGGCGCGCTCTCGGCGACGCCCGCGTTGTTGACGAGCACGTCGATGCGCCCGAGCTGGGCTTCGAGCGCGGCGATCGCCGGCGGCGCGCCCTCGCGATCGCCGACGTCGAGCCGGACGGCGACGCCCCCGATGGCCGCCGCCGTCTCCTCGATCTCGGCCTGCGTGCGGCCTGCGACGGCCACGCGCGCGCCGCCCTGCGCGAGCCGCTCGGCGATCGCCCGGCCGATGCCGCGACCCCCACCCGTGACGAGCGCGATCCTGCCTTCCAGGGACATCCGGAGCACCTAAATCATATATATATGAAGCACAAGCCGAAGTCACCCCGGTCGGCGCGCGCTGCGGCGCCCGCTCGCCGAGGTCGGAGTCGGCCACGTCGCGACGGAACGCGCGGATCGGCCTCGCTTTCCTCGCTCTCCTTGCTCTCCTCGCCCGTCTGGCGCTCGTCTGGCGCTCGCCGCGCGCGGCGTACGCTGCGCGTCGTCGTCTGGAACGTAGTGGGTGAGAGCATGGACGAAGAACAGAGCGGCCATGGCCGAACAGCCTGCGCCGCGAGGGCGGCCTGGTCCGGCTCGACGGCTGCTCCGGGCTCACCGGAGCGCGGAGCACGAGCTCCACCCAGCGATTCGCTCGCGCAGTCGATCGTCGACGTGGTCGAACCGATCCACTACGCTGCGCGCCTGTTCGTCGCGCCCCACGACGGCGTCGCGCCGAAGAGCATCTACATGACCGAGAGCATCAACCGGTTGGCACCGGCGACACGTTCGCGCCGCCCCGCGGCACCGAGATGCATGCCCTGGCGAGGGGCTTGCCGCTGCAGCTGCCGGCGGGCGCCGTGAGCGCGGCCGGCGTGCTCGCGTCGCGCATCGCCGCGCTGCTCGCATGCGCCGGCGTCGAGGCGCGGCCCCCGGCGGCAGGGGCGGGCGCGTGGTCCCTCGCGCTGGCCGAGCCGCCGGATCTCGCGGCGCTCTACGCGGCGGCGGACGGCATCGCGCTCCCGGACGGCACGCTCATCCTGCCGCGTGGCGACGTCGCGCGGGCGACGGCGTGGCTCGCGGAGGAGCGCTCGCTCGACTGGGCGCGCGACCTCCTGGTCATCGGGGAGCGGGAGGATCTCGTCATCGTGCTCGACCTCGACGTCGCGGGCGCGCGCGCCGGGGGCGGCGTGCTCGAGGCGCCGACCGACGGCCTCGCCTCGTTCCAGCGCGTCGCCCGCTCGGTGGTCGGCTACCTGGAGCGGCGCCTCGGCGTCGCAGGGGCCGAGGCCGCGGCGCCCGAGGTGCGGGCGCGCGAGGCCGCGGCGCGCCGCGACGTCCCGGCGCTCGTCGAGGCGCTCGCGGAGGAGATGTACCCGGGCGCGGAGCGGCAGGTCGCGCACGCGGCGCTCACGCTGGGCGGGCTCCTGTCGGAGCGCGGGGACGAGGCGGCGCTGGACGCCTTCGCGCGCTCGGTCGAGGCGCGGATCGCGGCGGCGCCGCGGGGCGCCGCGGGGCCGGAGCGGCTCGCGGCGTGGCGCGCATGCGAGATCGCGGCGCGGGAGGCGGGGGCTGAAGCGATCGCCGCGGCGTGCGCGGCGCGGGCGAGCGGCAGGGGGTAGGGGGCTGGCCTCGAAGCGCCTCGGTAGACGGCGCTTCGTCGCTCAGCGGACCGAGCTCACCTTTCGCCCCGCTCCCGGAGCCTCGCGCGCCACGCGCGCACCACGGTCGTCTGATCGCCCTTGCGCAGCATGAACTCCGTCAGCCCCGCGACGTCGAGCCCCGGCAGGAGCCGGCTCTGCCCCGCCTCCGCGTAGCCGTCCGGGCCGAGGAGGTGGATGGAGAGCTCTCCCTTCTTCAAAAACCAGACCTCGGGAACGCCGAGACCCGCATAGACGGAGAGCTTGTTGATCGTCCCGCTCTTCTCGATGATCTCGATCGCGAGCTCCGGGATCTCCCCGTCCTCGACCGTCCCGAGCACATAGCACTCATCCGGCTCGACCCCCCGCTGCGCGAGCTTCTTGCGGACGGTCATGCTGCCGTACCCGCTGAGCGGCAGCTCCGCCTCCTCCGCGTAGGCCTCGACGAGGCGGGCCAGGATCGTCTTCCGCCCCTCGTGCGGTCCGCCCGGGCTCATCAGCTCCAGCACTCCCTCGCAGTACGTCACCCGCACGCCAGCCCGGTCGCCGAGGGCGGCCAGGATGGCCTCGTACTGCTCCCACGAGACGTCATGAACGACGAAGAGCTGGTCTTCCGAGCCGTCCGCCGCGACAGCGTCGGCGGCGCCGGCAGCGGGGGCGAGGAGGGGTGCAGCGGCGGCCATGACAGCGTGCTCCTTCGGAGAGTATCGCCGCCGGGCCGCACCCTGGCAACCGCCGATCCGAGCGCCCGCGCACGGCTGCCCCGCTCGACCGTCCTGACGCGCGCCACGGCCTCGCCGGACGCTGCCAGGGGCGGGCCCGGGTGCGCCCGGGAGCCGCGCCTTCAGAACACGCGCCCCAGCCCGTCGAGCGCCGCGACGCGGTACGCCTCGGCCATGGTGGGGTAGTTGAACGTCGTGTTCACGAAGTACCGGATCGTGTTGTGCGGCGCAGGTTGCGACATGATCGCCTGCCCGATGTGGATGATCTCCGCGGCGTTCTCGCCGAAGCAGTGGATGCCGAGCAGCGCGAGCGTCTCGCGGTGGAAGATCAGCTTCAGCATCCCGACCTGCTGGCCCGTGATCTGCGCGCGCGCGAGCGTCTTGAACGTCGACTTCCCCACCTCGTAGGGCACCTTCTCCGCCGTGAGCTCCCGCTCGCTCTTGCCCAGCGACGAGATCTCCGGCGTCGTGTAGATGCCCGTGGGGATGTCCCGGACCAGCTTGTCGTCGGCGTGGCCGCAGAGGTGGCTGGCCGCGTACCGGCCCTGGTCGTAGCTCGCGCTCGCGAGCGCCGGGAAGCCGACCACGTCGCCGACCGCGTAGATGTGCGGCTGGCTCGTCTGGAAGGTCTCGCTCACCTCGAGCTGACCGCGCTTGTTCGGCGTGATGCCGACGCTCTCCAGGCCGAGATCGGCCGTGTTGCCCGACCTCCCGTTGGCCCAGAGGAAGACCTCGCTCCGGAGCTTCTTCCCGCTCTTCAGGGAGAGCACGACGCCCTCCTTCGTCGCCTCGACCGCCTCGTGCTCCTCGCCGTTCAGCACGCGGATCCCCTTGTCGCAGAAGTGGTAGCCGAGCGCGTCGGTGATCTCGTCGTCGAGGAACTCCAGGAGATGGGAGCGCGTGTTCACGAGGTTCACGGCGACCTGCATGTTGCGCAGCATCGACGCGTACTCGCAGCCGATGACGCCGGCCCCGAAGATGGTGATGCTCCGGGGGGTGTGATCCATGCGCAGCAGCGTGTCGCTGTCGAAGACGCGCGGGTGGCTGAAGTCGATGTCGGCCGGCCGGTACGGGCGCGAGCCGGTCGCGATGACGAAGCTGTCGGCCGTGTACCGCCGGCGCTGGCCGCCGTCGCTCTCCACCTCGATCGTGTGCGGATCGACGAACCTGGCCTGCCCCGGAACGAGCTGGACGCGGTTCCGGTCGTAGAAGCTCTCCCGCAGGTCGACCTGCTCGTCGATGACGCGGTTCGCGGTCGCGAGGAGCTCGGCGAACGGGTACTCCGGAACCACATCCATCCGCTTGTAGATGGGGCTCTGGTTGATCAGGTTCATGTGGTAAATCGCGCGGCGCAGCGCCTTGCTGGGGATCGTCCCCCAGTGGGTGCAGCCCCCGCCGACCCGCGCGTAGCGCTCGATCGCCGCGACCGATTTGCCGTGCTTCGCGGCCGTCATGGCGGCGCCTTCGCCGCCCGGCCCCGTGCCGAGGATGATGAGATCGAAGTGCGGGGTGGTCACCATCGAGTTCCTTGCCTCCGGCGCGCCGAGCGCGCGCGTGCGCCGGGAGAAGGCTACTCGAACTGGAGCGGCTCGTCGTCGCCCCCGACGCCGAGCATCTCGAGGATCTGCCGCACCTCCATCGCGGCCTCGACCTCCGGGCCCGCGTCCAGGAAGCCCTGGAGGTGCTTCCGCGCGAGCGCGCGGTTGCCGCGGGCCGCGTACGCCAGCCCCATCGCGTGCATCGCCTCGCCGTCCTTCGGGAACCGGCGGAGCGCCTCCTTCGCCTGCGCGGTCGCGCCGTCCGTGTCGCCGAGGCGACGGAGCGCGTGCGACAGGGCGACCCGCGCCCCGAGGAAGCTCGGCGCGAGCCGCACGGCGGCGCGGTAAGCGTCGCGCGCCGGCTCGAGCTGGCCGAGCTCGTAGAGCGCGTGCCCGAGCAGGTTGTACGCGTACGGGTTCGACGGGGAGGCCTTGATCACGTCGCGCAGCGCGACGAGCGCCTCCTGGACTTGCTCCTCTTGCAGGAGCTCGGCCGCCTCCTCGACGGCCTCCCAGTGGGCGGCGTCGATCGATTCGTCCACCACGGCTCTGAGCACCATGGCGCGCAGTCTAGCCAGAATCGGCGCGCCGTCCTGGGCTCCTTCGTGGTACCGGCCGGGCGGTGAGGCGCCCGCCGCGGATCCGGCCGCTCTTGTGGCACGCGAGCGCCGCGATCCCGGTGCTCGGCGCCGCCGCGGCGTTCTACGGGCCCGCGCTCGCGAGGACGGGCGGCGTCTGGCCGGCGCCCCTCGACGACGTCTACATCCACTTCGGGTTCGCCCGCGCCGCGGCCCTGGGCCACCCGTTCTCGTGGATCCCGGGCAACGGCTACTCCTCGGGCGGGACCAGCCTGGCGTACCCTCTCGCCCTGGCGCCCGGGTACCTGCTCGGGTTTCGCGGCGCGTGGCTCGGCCTCTTCGCCGCGCTCCTCGCGTGCGCCGCGCTGCTCGACCTCTGCCGATCGCTCCGGTGGCTCCTCGATCCGCGCGGCGGGCCGGGCGCCGCCTCCTCCCGCTGGGTCGCCTGGGCCGCGCCGCTCTTCGTCGTGGCCGTGCCGCTGCTCGACTGGAGCTGGTTCTCCGGGATGGAGGTCGCGCTGCTCGGCGCGGTGATGGGCCGGGCGCTCGTCGCGGTGCGGCGCGCCGAGCTCGCCCCGCCGGCGCAGCGCCCGGCCGAGCAGCTCCGGGCAGGGCTCCTCGCCGCGCTGCTCGTCGCGACCCGGCCCGAGGCCGTCGCGCTCGCGGCGCCGCTCGCGGTCGCCGTGGCCCACGCGGCGGGCTCGCTGGGCGCGGCGGCGTCGCTCGCGCGCGCGTCCCTGCCGACCGCGCTGCTCCTCGGCGCGCAGGCCGCCGCGAACCGCGCGCTCACGGGGGAGTGGAGCGCCGCGGGGGCGGTGCGCAAGCTCATCCTCTCGAACCCGTACCCGGCGCCGCTCGAGAAGGCGCTGGAGGTGATCAAGAACCTCGCCGCGCTGCGGGTGCAGGCGCTGGACAGCGCGCTCGGCGGCCCGTCCTACGCCTTCCTCTTGCCGCTGCTCGGCGCGATCGCGGCGCTCGACCGGCGGACGCGGCGCCTCGCCGTGCCGCTCCTGATCGGCGCCTACGGCTCGCTGCTCCTCGTCGCGCTCAACGCGACGGCGCGCTACCAGAACCTCCGCTACGCCGCCCCGGCGCTCGCGATGCTGCTCGTCGCCGCGGCCCTCGGGACCGAGGCGCTCGCGCGGCGGGGGCGGCTCGCGGCCGGCGTCGCCGCGGCGCTCGCGCTCGCGGCGCTCGCGGCGCCCTCGGCGTGGTTCGCGCGGCAGATCGACCACTTCGCCCGCTCCTCGGCCAACATCGCCGGGCAGCAGGTCGAGGTCGCGCGGCGCCTGGCCGCGCGCGCGCGCCAACACCGAGCGCCGCGGCGGGTGCTGGTCGGCGACGCGGGCGCGATCCCGTACCTGTCGGGGATCCCCGCCATCGACGGGCTCGGGCTCGGCGGGTACCGGGGGATGCCGTTCGCGCGGGCCTCGGTGCACGGGGTGCCGGCCGTCGTCGAGCTCATCGAGCGGCTCGACGCCGCCGAGCGGCCCGACGTCTTCGCCCTGTACCCCTCGTGGTGGGGCGGGCTCGCGGACGTCTTCGGCCGGCGCGTCGACGCGGTGAAGATCGAGGACAACGTGATGTGCGCCGCGGACGAGAAGGTGATCTACGAGGCGGACTGGTCGGCGCTCGCGCCGCCGGGGGAGCGCCGCGACGGGGCCATCGACGAGGTGGACATCGCCGACCTGGTCGACGAGCGCGCGCACGGCTACGCGTTCCCGTCGCCGCGCGGCGGCTGGGTCGTCGGCGCCGTGCTGCGCGACGGGAGCGACGGCGGCGGCGCGCCGCGGTTCGACGCCGGCAGGATCATCCCCGAGGGGCGCGAGCAGTCGTTCGCAATCGGAGCGACCGCCGCGGCCGCCGCGGCCGCCGCGAGCGCCCTCGGGCCCGCCGTGCTCGCGCTGCGCACCGACGGGGGCGGCCCGATCGCGATCGGCGTGGCGGTCGAGCGCGCCGCGGACGAGGCGCGCGTCGAGGTGCCAGAGCGCCCTCTGGACCGCTGGTCCGAGATCCGGGTGCCGCTGCGCGACGTCGCGCCGGGGGACCTTGTCCGGATCCGCGCGCTCCGGGGGACGTTCCGCAGCTTCCATGTCTGGCTGCTGCGGCCGTGATCGGCCTCCGTGCGGCCCGCGCGGCGTCCTCGCGGCGCGCGCCCGCGACACAGCGCGTCGCGAGCCACGAGGACGTCGCGCGACGGATCCATGGTAAGAGCCACCACGTGGCGAGGTGGTTCCGTGCGTCGGCCTTCGCGGCGACAGCTGGCAGGGAGGTGGCCTCGTTCGCGAGGCAGGCGGTCCTCCTGCCGTACGACACCCTCGCGCCGGTGATCCCTGACGGGGCGCGCGACGGCGACGAGGTGGTGGTCATCCTTCACGGGCTCTTCGCCTCCGCCGGCGTCCTCCGGCCGTTGCGCACGGCGATCGAGCGCCACGCCGCGATGTCTCGCGCCTCGCGGGCGCGCGGTCGGACGGACCCGGCGCGCGCCGAGCCGTCGTGGTCGGTCCACACGGCGACGATGTCCTACGCGCCGGGGCCCGGCGTCGAGGCGCTGTCGGCGCGCCTCGCGGCGCTCGTCGCGGCGCTCCCGGACGGGGCGCGCTTGCACCTCGTCGGCCACAGCATGGGCGGCATCGTGTGCCGCTTCTTCGCGCAGGAGGTCGGCGATCCGCGCGTCGTGCAGACCATCTCCATGGCGAGCCCGTTCGGCGGCATCCCGCGCGCAGGGCTGCTCGGCTTCGGCGGCGCGCGCGATCTCGACGCGTCGAGCCCGGTCCTCCGGCGCGTCCTCCTCGGGACGGCGCGGTCGAGCATCCCGCACCTGTCGATCGTCGCGGGGGCCGACACGCTGGTCCGCTCGCCCATCGCGCACGCGCTGCCGGGCGGCGAGGTGCGGGTGATGGAGGGGCGGGGGCACAACACGCTCCTCTTCGATCCCGAGGTGGCCGCGCTCGTGGCGCGGCGCATCGTCGAGCGGCGCGGCCCCGCGCGGTGACCTATCCCCGCTCGGCGCTTCGTGGTAGCTCGCTCGCGTGCGCTCGCCCATCGCCTGCCTCGCCGCCCTCGGGGCCTTGCTCGCCCCGCTCGCCTGGTCCTCGCCGTCGCGCGCGGACGCCTCCGCGTGGACCTTCGTGGGCGCCGGCGCGATCGGCTGGAAGCAGGGCGAAAGCGATCTCGTCTTCGACGGCGCGCTGTCGTGCGACGTCGGCGTCGGGACCACGCCCGACGCGCCCGTCATCGTCGGCGGCCTGATGCGCGCGACGCCGATCCTCGACAGCGGCATCGATCTCGCGCTGCTCGCCCGGGTCGCGACGCGCGGCTTCCAGGCAGGCCAGCTGGGCCTCGCCCTCGACGCGGGCGGCTACCGCCGCTTCTGGGGCGCAGGTTCCACGGGCGTGGCCGGCGCGCTCACGCTGGGGGCGCCGCTCGGCATCAGCCTCTCGCTCCAGGGGAGCTACGGGACCGACAAGGCCATGGCGTTCGCCGCCATCGCGGGCATCGACCTGCTGCGCCTCACCGTCTACCGGCAGTCGCTCCTGCCGCTGTGGCCGAACCCGTTCCCCGCGCAGCAGCGCGGGCAGGACGTCGCCTCGCGCTGAAGGGCGCGCGAGCGTCTTTCCGGACATGATGGGGAGCCATCAAGCCGGGAAGGGGCAGTCGAGGATCGGGTGCGCGACGTGCATTGGCGCCGCCGACGCCGGTTGACCCGCGAAGTCGTGCCCCGGCAGGGTGCGGCCAGGGGGGCGTCAGGGATGACGTCGCCGCGCTCGCCATCCTCCTCATCGCGTTCATTCACGTTGCGCCTCGCCGGATCGGATGTCACGCGCGGAGGGTCGACGAGATCGCGACGGCGAAGTCGGTGCTGGAGTCGGTGGCCGAGTGGAGCGAGCCGATCGACGGCGCCCGCTCCATGACGGAGCTGCCGGCAGCGGCGCGGCACTATGTGGAGCTGGTCGAGAAGGAGACCGGCGTGTCGGTCGGCGCGGATCGCGAGGCGACCATCGTGCGGCACAACGCGTTCGCGTGATGCGGCTGGGCTAAGGGCGCGCCGCCTGCGTGGGCGCCTCGCCGAGGAGTCCGTCGCTGGCGGCGGCGCGGTCGGGTGTGGGGCGCCCGCGGGCACGCGGCCGGCGCTCGTCCGTCGATGACGGCTTAACGCAGCCGCAGCCCGCGGTAGATCATTCCGGATCGGAGGGGGTGGAGGAGGGGGGCACGCTCGACAAGTAGGATTCCTGCTTGACCCAATTCAGGATCAAGCTTCGGGCGATGGCCCGACAATTGGCCAGATGATAGGCGACCCATGCGTCGAGGCCGTCGGCCGTTTTCTCATTGGGATCTAGCCAACTCGTAAAGCCACCAGATACGGAACCCGCTGACTCCTCTAGCTCGCGCTTGATCGACGCTGGATCAACTTGGACCCGAACGAGCAACGATTCAAGGTATTCGGCCAAGGCGGAGCATGGATGATTCCCGATAGCCCGCAGTCGCTCGACAATCTCAGCGTCGCTCAGCGAGAGAATCCAGAATTCCTCTGGGCCATACCCACTGGTGAATTCGACAAGAATCTCGTCGATCGACTTGTTCATCTCTCGCTCGCAGCGTTCATTGCAGCAGGCATTGACCAAAGCACATGCCACTGGCGACCGCGCCAAGATCGCGCGCGTCGCACACGTCCGCGCAGCACTTGACGCGTGCACTACCGGACGTCCCGCTGCAGCTCTTCATCTTCTTCTTCCAATCGGGCTCCGGCGGATCCCGGTATGGGTTCGCGGGACACATCCCAAATCCATTCTTCGGTTTCGGCCTTTCCCCAGGATGCGATCCCGGCCCAGAATCGGACCCAGGCTCAGAATCGGATCCAGAATTAGAACCGAACTTGGCCTTCTCTTCCCCCAAGCAATCCGTCAAGCTACGTCCGCTCAGAAGGCAATCCAACAACCCGACGGGGCCGAGGCCGTTCGGATCCGTGAAGCTGATCGGATCGTTGAGCACGTACCCGTACAGGTTCGTGTCCCCGCCGTCAAACCGAATCGGATCCTTCGCCGTCCACCGCCCCACCTCCGCGTCATAATCGCGCGCTCCAAAGCGCACCAGCTTCGTGTCGGCGTCGTATAGCCCGCCGGCGAAGCCGAACGGCTGGAAGCCCGGGTTCGTGTCCTGGAGAAGGCGGCCGAACTCATCATAGTCGAGGCGTTGCGCTATCGCTCCGGTCGCGATGTTGACGACCAGGCGCGGGCTGTCCCGATGGTCCGTCAGAATCCGGTAGGTCGCCGCACCCTTCAGGATGAGATCAGGGACGTTGCGACCCTGACCGTAGACGAACTGCGCCACCACCGCGCCCGCGGCATTGAGCTCCGCCGCGGGTCGCAGGTCGTCGCGGTAGATGAACCCCTGCACCACCGCGCCGTTCTTCTTCTTCCAGATCCGGCGGTCCCCCCCATCCACCAGGTACTCGATCACGTCACCGGTGCCCAGAACTGCCTGGCGGAGGTTACCGCGTGCGTCGTACGTGAGCGTCGTCGTCGCTCCCGTGACCGTATCGGTGATGCTCGTAAGGTCGCCCGCCGAGCTCACCCCGTAGGTCTTGAGCGCATAGCTCAGGAGCCGATCCTGGTCATCATACGTACCGCTCTCCGTCCCCGCGGGCGACGTTCGCGACAGGCGATTCCCGTTCGCGTTGTAATCGTAGTGCGCCGCGATCACGCCATCGCGATACACGTCGGTAAGACGGCCGGCGAGGTCGCGAACATACTCGTATGTCGCGGTCTGCCCTTGTATCGTCTCCATCATGCTCTGGATGCGCCCTAGAGCGTCGGGCGTAGTTGCCACCTCGTACAGCGTCGAGCCGCTCGCCTGCGCGACGTACGTCGCCACTGCGCCGTAGGCGTCGCGGGTGATTGTATCGCTCACGACGCCGATCGTGCTCCCGGTGTACGTCCCGTTGTTGGGATGCCGGGAGAGCGTGAGCCCGCCCGCTTGGGTGAGGAGGCCGTCTGCGTCGTAGTCGAAATTGATGGTCGCACCGCTGCCCACGGTCTCCGTATCGATGCGGAAGTCGTTGTCGTAGACCCACTGCACACTCGAGGAATTGCCCCCGAACCCGGCTCCTGTCCACGTCAGGCCGGTCAAGAGCATGCCATCGTAGGCAAAATTGAGCGAGACACCTGAAGGACCGGCGATGGTCGTGAGTCTTCCAGTCGACGGATGATAGGCGTAGCTGATGGTGCCCATCCCCATCGGCAGCGCCACCTGGCTGAGGCGACCCGTAGACGGGTCCCGCGTGTAGCCTGTCGCGGACTCACCCGGCCGCGCCGAGCTCGTGAGCATGCCGTCCAGATCGTAGGACCACGAGGTATTTCCGGGAGCACCGCCGACGGCCGGAGCCAGGTATTCCTCCAGGAGATCTGCCGGCGTATAACCGAATGTGTGCGCCGGCCGGTCCGGCGGCGTCACCGTGTGGACGAGCCCGCCGGGATAGTAGCTCGTTCCGATCACCTCGTCGTCGGCCCTCGTCACCTGCGTGGAGCGGCCGACCGCATCGTGAAGGAAAGAGACGGTGTTGAGCAGTGGATCGGTTGCCGTCGTGAGCCAGCCGTTATCTTCGTACGTGTACGTCCACGTCCTGGCTCCCTGGGTTCGCGCGCTCAAGCGACCATCTGGATAGTACGTGAAATCCATTGGCAGGATCGCGGGCACCGCGATGCGCTGGGTGCGCCCCTCGGGTGTGAGGGTGACCGTGGACTGGCGCCCCGCAGGGGATGTGTGGACGGTCGCCCTCGTGGCCTTGTTGAACACGAGAGAGGACGCTCGCCCGTTGATCGACATGATCTCGGTGAACGAGCTCATGGTCAGCGCGTCGTTCGGATTCGAGAAGGTCGCCGAGCGCGACCGGGTGACCTGCTTTGTTCGTCCAAGGGGGGTCGTCGTAATCTCGCTGCTGACGAACGGCGACTGCATGCCGAAGCGCGGGTCACCTTGCACGATGACGGAGGTCAGGGTTCCGTCCGTCCCCGTGGTCGTCTTTGCTCCGCTCGTGCTGATTTGCTCGACGGTCGAGAGCCCGTCCGATCCCGTGCGGATGCGTTGCTTGCTTCCGTCCGGGAGCGTTGCGACCTCGTACCCGCGGGTCAACCCCATCGCGGTCGTGATCGTCACGCGTTGGCCCGAGGCCGTCTCGGTCCGGGTGAGCTGCTTGTAGCCGTCCGCCGGATCCTCGTCCCTGATGAGGCGTCCGTTCCCGTCGAACTCGAACCCGTGCAGGCGTCCGAGCGGGTCCTCGAGCGACTGGAGCAGGCCGCTGTTCGGGTAATACAAGAGTGTCGTCGTCTCGTTCGCCGGATTCGTAACCGTCCAGAGGTTGCCCTCGGCATCGAGTGTAAGCGAGGTGCTCTGTAAGGTCGGCGCAACGATGGCCACCGGGTCGCCGTTCGCATTGCGCTGGATGGTCGTGACCTGCGCGTCGACGTCGGTGATGGTCACCAGCCGGCCCGCGACGTCGTAGCCGAACGCATAGCGCACGGTGCCGAGGAGCGCGTCGCGGGTGGTGAGGTGCCTGCCTTGCTGGTCGAAGGTGTACACCTCAGTCCCGTCTTCGTTCGCGACGGAGATGTCGGTCGCCTTGACGTCTGGGAGCGACCTCTCGACACGGCCGATGATGTCACCGTAGAAGATGCCGTTGAGGCGGACGTCCGTGTACACCAAGCTGCCATCCGGAGCGAGCGCCAGCGCCGTCGGCACCCGGAACCAGATCCCGAGCGGTGGGCCGCCGAGACCGCAGGGCGAGGCGCCGCACTGCTGAAGTGGAGGAGTAGCTCGGTTGCCAGCGACCGTGGTGAGGTGGAGCCCAGCAGGCGAGATGCGCCGGATGAACTTGGCCGTCGGAGTGCCCACATTGCTGGTGTGGTCTGCGACGAAGTACACGCTGCCGTCCGGTCCAACGGCCAACGGGCCGGGAACACCGATCGGAGCCGATTCGGCGGACACGCCGTCGTCCGAGATGCTCGTCCCGCCGTTGCCCGCGAACGTGGTGATGATGCCGTTGCGATCGATTCGTCGGATCCGGTTGTTGACCACTCCTCCTGCAGATGCATCCGAGAGGTAGATCGACCCATCCGGCCCGAGCGCCAGACCCTGAATCAGGGTGAACCGAGCCTGGACAGCGGGCCCGCCGTCGCCGGAACTCCCAGCAGGCACGCTGTCCAACGTACCTGCAATGGTCGTGATGGTCCCGTCAGCTGCCACCCTGCGAATTGCCCTGTTGAATGCCAGGAACAGGCTGCCGTCACTGGACACGGCAATGCCGACCACTCCGCCGGCAGTAGCGGCCAGCGGACCTGAAGTGGCAAGCGCACCATTGGGCGGCGGGGTCCCTGTGGAGCCATTTCCTGCGATGGTGGCAATGATCCCATTGGGCAAAATCACGCGGACGCGCAGCTGTTCAACGATATAGATGCTACCGTCAGGCCCAATCGCAACTTGCCTGGGACCGCTCAGCCACGCCTGCGTCGCCGGTTGATTATCACCGTTAAATCCACCGGATACGCCACCGGCGATCGTGGCGACGATCCCGTTGGGTGTGATTCTTCGGACGCGGGGGGTTGAATCCTCGGAATAGTAGATGCTGCCGTCCGGTCCTACCGCGACTCCGAAGGGGCGTTGAACATACACCGAATCGGCGCGGATTCCATTGGTGTCCAAGCCACCGATGGGAGGAGATGGATTGCCGGCGATGCGCCGGACCATGGGGACCATGTTCCGGCCCGTGCGGCGCCCGCCGTCGCCACGGTAGAGCGTGGAGACGCTGGGATCGAAGACGTGGTGATGGCTCAGGCTGAGGCCGCCGAGCGAGAGAGAGTCGTTGGTCCATCCGCCGAGCTTGCTCTCCCAGCGTCGGCCCACGGTGATCTCATTCCGCGCGCGATACCCGGCGAGGATCACATCGGAGGGAAAACCGAAGGACCGGTTCGACGATGCCAGTGCGGCCGGCTCGTAATAAAATGCTTCGTACACGTAATCGATGTCCACCGTAGCCGTCTGCCCTCCAACGGTCAGGCGCCCGAACGCGTCTCTGCCGTCCCACTCGAACGTGTACTGCTGGTCCGGCCCGCAGGGGCAGTCGATGGTCGACCCGAACGTCCTCCCCGCCACGGTCACCTTGAGCTCGATCCGCTTGATGTCGGGGGGCACGGTCGACGCCGTCAGGGGGATCACGAGACGACGGAGCTCCCGGGTGCGCCCCTCGGTTCGATCGCTCTTGTAGTGAAGGCCGAACGGCGTCCCGACGATGGGCAACCGCTCCCCGAGCGTCTGCGTTTCGCATTCGATGATGGATCCACACTCGCGGCTGGGCTCGTCCAGGTCCGAATCGTCGCCGTCGCCGTCGCCGTCGCCGTCGCCGCCCCCATCGCCGTCGCCGTCGCCGTCGCCGCCCCCATCGCCGTCGCCGCCCCCATCGTCGTCGTCGCCAGGACCGATTGGCGGCGGCCCGGCGCCGGGACCCGGGCCGGCCGGCCAGTTGCAGTCCCACGGGGTGAAGTGTGTGACCTCGACCCGCCAGAGGCTCGTGCCCGCCGCATACACCGTGGCCAGCTGCGCGAGCTCCTCGGCGCTGATCCCGAGCTCGTCGAGCTCGCTCGCGCCGTCGGCCACGCCGTCGCCATCGATATCGACCGACGCTACCCCGCCGCTCACGGCGAGGATCTCGATGACGCGCCCGTCGTCCGCCGGCACCCACGCCGCCTTCTGCGCGTCGTAATACCCGAGCGGTACGTGCATCCCGACCGGGAAATCGAGGAAGTTCTCGACATAGAACGGAATGGGCTGGTTGAACTCGACCTTCGTCGCCCCGGCGGCGACCGCCTCGTCGAGCCCGAGCTCAACCGCGTACGTGTACCCGCTGGTCGGCGGCAAGGTCGCCGGCATCGCCTCGGGACCGTTCGGCCCGACCGTGTACTCCGTCGCGCGCACGTGCACCTCGGCCGGCAGCGCCACCGTGGTCGTGGTCCCCGGCGGACCGCTGGGGTTCGGCACGGTCATCATCCCCGTCGTACCCGAGGGGACGAGCAACGTCGCCTGGCGCGTGCCGCTCGCGTCCGACTGGACGCTCCCGCGCGCCACCTGTGCTCCTGCCGAGCCCCCCAGCGCGACGGGCGTCACCACCGGATCGCTCCCGATCATCACCACGTCGGGCGCTTCGGACCAGCGCTGCCACTGGGTGTCCACCTGCCGTTGCACCGGCAGGTAGCCGGTCTTCTCGTACTTCATCGTGAGCGGCTGTCCTCCCCGCACGACCAGCTCGAAGGCCCCGTCCGCGCGCGTGAGGACCTGCCCGAAGCTCTCCGCGTTGCCCGCGCCGTGGTGAAGCACGCTCACCTTCACGCCCGAGATCGGGACGCCCGCCCGGGTCGCGACCTTGCCCTTGACGACCGCCACAGAGGCCGGGGCGATCGTCGCCGTCACGCCCGTCTGCGGCGCGTTCGGCCCCTGGTAGATGCAGCTCACGGCGTCGATGACCCGCGTGGCCACGGTCGGGTTCAGCGCCGGACAGGCGACGTGTGTCACCGCGCCGGTCGCCGGGTCGCACGTGTCGATCGTGCTCGGGTCGCTGTCGTCGGTCGCGATCGGCGTATGCAGGATGCCCAGCACCGGGTCGCAGGTATCGGTCGTGCACGCGTCGCCGTCGTCGAGCGTGCCGGTGCAAGCCGGCGCGGTCGTGTAACAGACCTCGAGGCTCGGCCGCTCGGCCACATTTGGCTCCTCACTGCTCCGGAAGGAGGTGGTGAGGACCGGCTCCTCTTCCATCAACACGCCGTGATTCGGCGTGGTTCCCGCGAGCCACGCCGCGGTGAGCGCGGTCAGATCGGCCGAACGCATCCCGACGCCGGGCAGCGACTGAAATGACGCCGCGATCGCCGAGTCGAAATCGGTGCCGTTCGCCAGGCTCTGCCAGGTCACTGTCGACTCGGTCCACGGCGAGAGGATCCGATGGATGTTGATGGTGCTGGTGCTGGTATCGTCCCGGTAGATCTGCCGGAGGCGCAGCGTGGCGGAGACGACCTGCGCCTCGGTGGGCACCGGCGAGAGGTCGAAGCGCAGGACGGCGTGCCGCACACCGAAGCCGGCCAGCGTGCCTGTGCGGAGCAGCACGGTCGAGTCGGTCCAGGTCGGGTACGTCTCCCAGATCGTTGCGTCCTCAACCGCGCCGAGCGTCCCGCGCTGGATTGTCACGCACGTCGGGTCCTCGGTGCCCGCCGCGAGCTTCGCGGTGCCGTGCAGCTCCTCCTCCGGTGAGCTCGAGCTGCATGCGGAGCCGGTCGCAGTTGCGCTGAACAGGACACCCCCCATCAGCAGGGAGTATTTCCGCCAAGCGTTGCGTAAGACCCTGATGGATCCTATTGGTCGAAGGGATGATGGTTCGTGATGTCTCACTCAATAGCTCCTTATTGACGAAGAGAAAAGCGGACTGCTGCGCGTCACCGCTGGATGGCGGACGCGTTGAACCGCAAAGCATTAAACATTAACGACCAGACGCTGTCGCCCTGTGCCTTGTCATTGATTTTTGCACTGAACGCCATTGCGCAGAGCAGGACTGATGGCGCACCTTAGGGCCACCTGGGAGCTCCACATTCAAAAAACTGAACTCCACGTTTTGTCATGCGAAGCGAATCCGAGTGTCTTGGCGCCGCATCCACGCGCGCGCGTGATCCCGCCGTCGGGGCGCGCACGGGAGCTCCAGAGCGACGAGATCACGATCGTAAAGCCGGCGCTGGAATTGTGGCCGAGTGGAGCGAGCCGATCGACAGCGCCCGCTCCGTGATGGAGCTGCCCGCGGCGGCGCGGCACGATGTGGAGCTGGTCGAGAAGGAGACGGGCGTGCCGCACGCCAAAGCCGGCTAGCGCGCCCGTCCGGAGGAGCACGGTCGAGTCGATCCATGCCGTGAACGTCTCCCAGATCGTCCCGTCCTCCACCGCGCCGGCCGTACCGCGCTGGATCGTCACGCAGGTCGTGTCCTCGGCGCCCGCCGCGAGCTTCGCCGTACCGCGCAGCCCCTCATCGTCACGATCCGGAGCTACATGCCCCCCCACGAGGAGCACCTGAGCGCAGCACGCGAGCGCGCTCCGCTTCACCCATCCCGGCATCATTGCTCTCCTCCGCGGGCGCGAAGGGACCAGTGCGACGAGTAAATAGCAATTACAACCGATAACAGACAGCGCGACCCCGCCACAAAAGCTGCCAGATCCGCCCGCTCCCCAGCACGATTTCAGCGCATCCGCAGGCGCGCCGCGTCCGAGCCATCGCCTCGATCACGGCACGTCCCCGTTCGTGACGTCGTCCTCGGCGATCGCGGGCGGCGCGTGCGTCGGCGCCGGAGTCGACGAGATCGCGACGGCGAAGCCGGTGCTCGAGCAGGTGACCGAGTGGAGCGAGCCGGACGGATCCCCGGCGCCTCGGCCCGGTGAGGCGCTCCCGCCCCCGGCGCGACTTCCTGGTCCGGCTCGGCGTGGCGCACCGCAAGACGAAGGCGAAGGTCAAGCCGGGCCCCGCCGCACCGCCTGCGCCCGACGTGCTCTGAACGCAGCGACGCCGGTGCGTTCCGGGCTCGGCCGGGGCCGGGCAGCTCGGCGCTCCCCGACCTGCCCCGCCTGCCGCTTCAGCCCGTGAACCCCGCGAGCCCATCGACGAGCCGATCGAGATCCGCGCGGCTGTGCCGCTCGGTCACGGCGACGAGCAGCTCGTCCCGCCGCCGCGTGTCGATCCGCCCGAGATCGAGCCCCGCGATGATCCCCTGCTCGGCCAGCGCCCGCGTGAGCCTCCCCGCGTCCCCGCCGGGGACCTTCACGACGGACTCGTGGAACGTCGGCGCTGACAGCGGCAACGCGTACCCTGGCCTTACCCGGCCGGCTGTCCACCTGGGCCGTGCTCCACCCACGCCCGCGAGAGCTCGAGCGTGCGGGCATTCTCCTCGACATTGCGGAGGAAGCTGTCGCGCGTCCGCAGGTCTGCGATCTGCATGGCGACAGCGAGGAGCCGGTCGCGCGCGTCGGCTATCGCAGCGCGGGCCGCGCCGCGCTCGCCCGCCGCAAAGAGCGCCTCGGCGTGCACGAGGCGTGCGAGCGCCTCTCCCTCCTCGACCTTCTCCACCGTGGCCAGCAGCGCCATGGCCGCGCGGCTCTCCGCGAGCGCCTCGGCCGACCGGCCGCGTGCGAGCAGCACAGAAGCCAGCGTCGCTCGAGCCGCGACCTGGGCTTGCTGCGCGGTCTCCAGCAGCGCCACCGCGCGGCGGGCCTCGCCCTCCGCCTCGTCGAGCCGGCCCGCGCTTCGCAGGATCCCCGCCAGGTAGGTGCGAGACCAGCCCTCGCCCCGCCGGCTGCCCTGCGCGGCGCACAGGGCGGCGGCCTTCGCCTCCACCACGCACGCCTCCTCGAGGGCGCCAGTACGGCCGAGGACACGACCCAGGTCGTGCAACGTGAAGCCGAGGACGTAGTCCAGCCCCATCTGCTCGGCTTCAGCGACCGCGGCGCGCAGGCGCGTCCTCGCTTCCGCGTACGCGCCGAGCAGGGATTCCCGGAATCCGAGGTTGCATCGCTCGACGCACGCCCTCCGTAGGTCGCCCACCTCCTCGTAGCAACGGAGCGCGCGCGCGGCGAACGCGCAGCTCTCTTCGAGATGGCCGGCGAAGAGCTCACGCATCCCGCGCTGTCGGTAGATCGGCCCGCTCACGCTCGGGTCGTCGCGAAAGCGCTCCGCGACCGACCTGATGCGCGCATCGATCGCCTCGGCCCGCTCGTGGAGACCCGCGAGCAGGAGGTCCAGCGCGATCGACGCGGCCGTCGTCACCGCCGGAGCGGTCGCCTGCCCGTCGGGCCGCCAGGCGTCCGCGAGCATCGTGTCGAGCAGGAGGAGGTCCTCCGGCTGCCCGAGGTGCCTCGCCGCCCGCCCGGCCTCGGCCAGCGCTACATACCAGGGCGCAGTGCCCTTCGGCAGCACGCGCAAGGCCACGTGGGCGCACCGACCGAACTCCGCGATGTCCCCGCGCCACCGGCGCGCCTCGGTGCGCAGCAAGAGCAGCTCCTCCCGCGCCGCGCCGCTGACCCCGAGGGAGAGGGCGCGCTCGGCCCACCGCAGCACCGCGGCGAAGTCGTTCGCGGCGAACGCCTGCGCGGCGGCCGCCATGTAGAGCTCGGCGGCGCGCGCGAGCTCGCCGGCGCGATCGAAATGCTCGGCGATCACCGCCGCCGACGGCTCGGCGGCGCGCTCGAGCCACGCCCCCGCCAGCCGATGCCCGAGCGCGCGATCCTCCTCGGTGAGCATCCCGTAGGCCGCCTCGCGCACGAGCGCGTGCCGGAACGCGATCTCCCGCTCGCCTTGGAACCTCGAAGCAGAACGCGTGATGATCCACTCCAGGCCCTCCAGCCGGGCGAGGTGATCGTCGATCGACCCGTCGTCCATGCCACCCAGCAGCGAGTCGATCGCGCCTCGCCAGAAGACGTCGCCGAACACGCTCCCGGCGCGCAGCAGCCGGCGCGCCATGTCGTCCAGCCCTTCGAGGCGGGACCGCACCATGGCCAGCACGGTCTCCGGCGTGCTCTGCTTGTTCCCTTCGTAGGTCGCGCGGATCAGCTCTTCCAGGTAGAACGCGTTGCCTTCGGCCTGCGTCACGATGCGCTCCAGGGTCGCTTCGCTCACCTGGTCGCCGAGCACTTGCCTCACGAGCCGCGCGCTCGCCCTGGAGGTCAGCGGCTCGAGGCGAATCTCCTGGAGCTGCCGCTCGGCCCACAACCGGGGGAACACCTCGTGGACGTCCGGGCGCGCCAGCGCCAGCAGCATCCATGGCCGATCGCGGACGCGGCGCAGCGCCTCGTCGAGGTATTGAACCGTCGGCGCGTCGCTCCAGTGCAGGTCCTCTATCACCAGGAGCAAAGGGCGCTCCCCGGACACCGCCTCGAGGAAATCCACCCAGGCGCGCTGCATCTGATCGCCGAGGAGCCGGACGTCCCGGCGCGCGGCGTGCAGCTGAATGCTGTCCTCGTCGGGAAACGGCGTATTCAGGAGCTCTCCGAGGAACTCCGAGACGCGCCGCGCGTCGGCCCCGTCGAAATGCTTGTTCACGTGGGCGCGGAGCTTCTCGCGGCGCTCCTCCAGCGGCTCTCCGCCCTGGATGCCGCCGCAGGCCTGCCGCAGCGCCTGACCGAGCAGACCGAGCGCGGCGCCCGTGCGCAGCGGGTCCCCTCGGCCGACCCACAAGGCGAAGGGGGGGTCGCGCTGGCGGAGGCGGAGCAGCAGCTCGTAGGCGACGCGCGATTTACCCATGCCGGCCGGCCCCGTCACGAGCACCGCGCGCGCCCTCGACTCCTCGATGCATTGGGTGCGCAGCGCCTCGATGGCCGCGATCACCCAGTCGCGCCCGACACATGCGGTCGGCCTGCCGAGCAGCGTTCGCGCGCCCTTCGCGAGCGCCTGTTCGCCCTGGAGCCACAGGCCGCTCTCCGTCTCGAAGACATCGAAGCGGGCGTCGAGCAGCCCGGCGGTCACCTCGTCGATCGCGATCGGCCGCGCCTGGCCTGCCGCGTGCGCGGCGCCGGCCGAGGGCGCGGACTGCGCCAGCGTCCGTGTCGCGCGGTCGATCAGCTCGCTGGCAGGCAGCCTCCCCGACAGCTCTGCGGTGCCCGTCGCGAGCGCCAGCTGACGGCCGCCGGCGTGCTTGCGCAGCGAGAGCGCGCAGCGGGCCGCTCGCACGGCCTGATCGGTCGCCAGGCCAGTCCCGGTGAACGTCATGAGGATCGAGCTGTCCATCAAGAGGTCGAGCTGAACGCCGAGCGCAGCGACCTCCCGGGTCATCTCTTCCGCGGCGGACGCGATCTCGGTCTCCGCGTCCGATCGCCCCGCGCCGCCGGCCATGGGTGGCTCCGGGGCCATCAGCAGCACGCACGTCACCCTTCGTTCCTTGTGGGTCAGCGATGGCGAGGGGGAGGACGGCGGCGAGCGGACCGAGGCCACCGGGGTCGACACCTCCGCAATGGGGAGCGTCGCTCCCAGGCTCACCGCATTGAGCGCCGCGGCCACCGCGGCGCCGTCGCACGGGCGCTCCGCCGGGTCCTTGGCGAGCATCCGGGTGCACAGCACGTCGAGGGACGGCGGCACATCGGCCCGCAGCTCGCTCGCCCGCTGGACGTCCTCCAGCACGATCTTCAGCAGGATGGACATGAAGCTGTCGCCCCTGAAGGCCTGTACGCCGGTCAGGCATTCGAACAGCACGCAGCCGAGCGCGAATACATCGGCGCGCGCGTCGACCGCCGCCCTGCTCCGGGCCTGCTCGGGCGCGACGTAGGCGGGAGTCCCGACGATCATCCCCGGCTGGGTCATTCGTGACGCGTCGGAGAACCGGGCGATCCCGAAGTCGAGCAGCTTCACCCGCGCGACGTCGCGCTCCACGAGGAACAGATTGGAAGGCTTGAGATCGCGGTGCACTATCCGGTGCGCGTGCACGACCGCGAGCGCCTCGGCGGCGCGCGTCACGAGCGTGACCGTCTCGTCCACGCTGAGCCCTCTACGCCCGAGCCTCGCGCAGAGATCCTCGCCCTCGAGCCACTCCATGGCGAGGTAGGGCACTCCCTGCGCCGTCACCCCGTGCGCCACATAGCGGCAGATGCCCGGGTGCTCGAGCTCGGCGAGCAGAGCGGCTTCGTGCATCAGGCGCTCGACGTTCCTCGGGTCGAGCTGCTGCAATAGCTTGACGGCGACGGGCTCGCCCGAGGCTCGATCGCGAGCCTGGTAGACTTCCCCCATGCCGCCGATTCCCCCGAGCTTTTCGATTTCGAATCGCCCGGCGATTACCTCTCCCCCCCGCATGGGGGCGCAGTATCCCCCGGATCGAGGAATACTTGCATCAGAGGAAATCTCGGCCGTCTAGGCATCAGCCGGCCAGCTTGTGGGGGCCCGCGCCCGCGTCAGCCCGTGAACCCCGCGAGCCCCTCGACGAGCCGATCGAGATCCGCGCGGCTGTGCCGCTCGGTCACGGCGACGAGCAGCTCGTCCCGCCGCCGCGCGTCGATCCGCCCGAGATCGAGCCCCGCGATGATCCCCTGCTCGGCCAGCGCCCGCGTGAGCCTCCCCGCGTCCCCGCCGCGGACCTTCACGACGAACTCGTGGAACGTCGGCGCCGACATCGGCAGCGAGTAGCCGTCGAGCCGCGCGATCTCCCGCTTCAGGTGCTCGGCCTTCGCGAGGCACTGCTTCGCCGCCTCCACGAAGCCGCGCTTGCCGAGCATGCACATCCGCATCGTGACCGCCGTCGCGCAGAGGCCGCTGTTCGTGCAGATGTTGCTCGTCGCCCGCTCGCGGCGGATGTGCTGCTCGCGCGTCGCGAGCGTCAGCACGTACCCGCGGGTCCCGTGCTTGTCGACCGTCTCGCCGACCAGCCGGCCGGGCACCTGCTGGAGGTACTTGCGGTCGTTCCGGCACGCGAACAGCCCGACGTTGGGGCCGCCGTACTGCGGCGGCAGCCCGAGCGGCTGGCCCTCCGCCACCGCGATGTCGGCGCCGAGCGCGCCCGGCGACTCGAGCAGCGCGAGCGCGTACGGGTCCAGGGTGACCGTGATCAGCAGCGCGCCCTTCTGGTGGCACACCTCGGCCACCTTCCGGATGTCACCCACGACGCCGAAGAAGTTCGGATACCCGACCACAACGCAGGCGGTCGTCTCGTCGATCGCCCGCGTCAGCGCCTCGACGTCCGCCGTGCCGTCGCGGCCGACGTCGACCCCGACCAGCGACGCCTTGCCGGCCCCGATGCCGTGCACGTACGTCTCGACGGTGCCGATGTAGTCGGGGTGCACGCCCCCGGACAGGACGGTGCGCTCGCGCCCCGTCAGCCGGCGGGCCATCAGCACGGCCTCCGCGAGCGCGCTCGCGCCGTCGTACATCGACGCGTTGGCGATCGGCAGCCCGAGGATCTCGCTCACGATCGTCTGGAACTCGAAGATCACCTGGAGCGTGCCCTGGGAGACCTCGGGCTGGTACGGCGTGTAGGCCGTGTAGAACTCGCTGCGGAGCAGCAGCTGATCGGCGGCCGGCGGGAAATGGTGCTCGTAGGCGCCCGCCCCCAGGAACGAGAGCATGCGCCCTGCGCGGTTCTTCTGGGCGAGCTCCTCGAGGTGCCGCATGAGCGAGGCCTCGTCGAGCGAAGGCTCCATCGAGAGCGGGCGCGTGAGGCGCGCCTCCTTCGGGATCGCGCTGTAGAGCTCCTCGAGCGACGACAGGCCGACGGCCTGCAGCATCTCGCTGATTTCCTCGGGCGTGTGGGGCAGGTAGCGCATGGTCTTGTGCAGCGGGAAACGGGAAGGGTGATGCGGAACGCGGAGGGGAGCGGCGCTCAGTGCGCCGCGGTCTTCAGGAGCTCGCTGTACGCGTCGGGATCCATGAGCGTGCCGAGCTCGCCCTGGTCCGAGGGGACGACCTCGATCATCCACGCCTTGCCGTAGCAGTCGTCATTGACCAGCTCGGGGCGGCTCTCGAGATCCGCGTTCACGCGCTGGATCTTGCCGCTCACCGGCGCGAACAGATCGCTCAGCGTCTTCACGCTCTCGATCGTGCCGAACGCCGTGCCCGCGGTGATCGTGTCGCCCGGCTTCACGTCGAGGTTGACCAGCGTGATGTCGCCGAGCTGCTCGACCGCGAAGGCGGTGATCCCGATCACGACGAGATCGTTCTCCTGCTTGGCCCACTCGTGGTCCTTCGTGTACCGCCGGTCCGTTCGGACATTGTCGCTCGCCATGTGACTTCTTCTCCCTTTGCCAACCTGGATCTCTGGTCGCCGCGTGCGGTCGCTCGGATCGGCTCGCCGCGGCGCGCCTCGGCGCGGGTCAGGCCCGCTTGTAGAACGGGGTCTTGACCACGACCGCCTCGACCGAGCGCCCGCGGCAGTCCACCTGGAAGGCGGTCCCTACCGCCGCCATCGGCGCGGGCAGGTAGCCGAGGCCGATGTTCTTGCCGACGGTCGGCCCCGGGCTGCCGCTCGTGCAGACGCCGACCTTCGCGCCGCTCGGGTCGAGCAGCGGGTAGCCGTGGCGCGCGATGCCGCGCCCCGTCATCTCGAAGCCGACCAGCTTGCGCGCGGGGCCCTCGTCCTTGATGCGCTGGAGCGCGGCGCGCCCCACGAAATCGCCCTTGTCGAGCTTCACCACCCAGCCGAGGCCCGCCTCGATGGGGTTCGTCGTCTCGTCGATGTCGTTGCCGTACAGCGACAGGCGCGCCTCCAGGCGGAGCGTGTCGCGCGCGCCGAGGCCCGTCGCCTCGAGCCCGAGCGGACCGCCGAGCTCGACGAGCGCGCGCCAGAGCCGCTGCGCGTCGGACGGCGAGCAGAAGATCTCGATGCCGTCCTCGCCGGTGTAGCCGGTGCGGGCGACGGTGCAGCGCACGTTGGCGAGCGTCGCATCGCGGAAGTGGAACGGCGCGAGCTCGCGCAGCGCGGGGCCGTCGCCGCCCGCGAGCGCGACGATGTCGAGCGCCTTCGGCCCCTGGAGCGCCATCATCGCCGTGCGATCCGACGCGTCCTCGAAGCTGCAGTGGCCCTGCGCCGCGCCCCGGATGTGGGCGGCGATCTTGTCGCGGTTCGACGCGTTGCAGACGATGAGCCACTGCCGCGCGTCGATCCGGTACACGATGAGGTCGTCGAGGATCGTTCCGGCCTCGTTGCACGCGCACGTGTAGAGCGCGTGTCCGTCCTCCAGCTTCTTCACGTCGTTCGTGACGAGGTAGTCGACCACCTGTCCGGAGTGCTCGCCGCTCAGGATGATCTCGCCCATGTGCGAGACGTCGAACAGCCCGGCGGCGGTGCGCACCGCCTTGTGCTCTTCGGTGACGCCTTTGTACTGGACCGGCATCTCCCAGCCGGCGAACGGGACCATGCGGCCGCCGAGCTTGATGTGCTCGTCGTAGAGCGGCGTCCTTCGGAGCGGAGCGGTGGGGAGCGGCTTGGTCGACACGGCCGCGATCTACTTCGAAAGGTCGGAGATGTCGACTGGCGCCGACTGGCGCCGACTGACGCCGACTGGCGCAGCGGCCCCCGCGGCGCTGGAGGTCGAGGCCGCCGCCGCCGCGCTCACTCGAGGCGGGTGGGATCGATCACCTTGCCGTCCGGCGTGAGCCCGCTGCGGCGCCAGCGCTCCTCGACCGACAGCCCCTGCTCCGCGGGCGCCCGGGTCTCGTCGCGGACGACGAGCTCCGAGATGTGCGCGCGAGAGACGACCTCGATCCGGATCATCCGCTGCGGCGCGCTCTTCACGGTGGCGCGCGAGAAGATCGTCTTCGCAGGCCCGGTCTCGACATTTCCTGCGAGGACGCGCGTGCGCACGTAGTTCGCCACCCGCTCGGCAGGGATTTCCCCGACAGCGAAGACGGCATCGGGGAAGCGCGCGCGCACCTTCATGCGGCGCGGGATGGGCAGGCCGAACGCCTGCTCGGCCCCCTCGGCGAGCTCGCCCGGCAGCGCCTGGTCGACCGGCGGCTTCGGGGCCGCGGCCTCGCTCGCCTGCGGCGCCGGCGCCGGCGCGCTGGCGTCGCTGCGGCAGGCGGGCGCGGCCGAAGCGCACGCGACGAGCGCGGCGAGCGCGCCGGCGGCGCGCGACAGGCTGGCTCGCGTCATTCGATGAGGGTGGCCCACGAGTCGATCTTAACGACCTTGCGCGGCCGCTGCAGCGTCCTCGTGCTCGTTCGCGTCGCGCCCCCCTGGGCGTCCGCGTCGCCGGCGGCGCCGGTGTGGAACACGAGCTGGTACTCGGGCGGGGTGGACTGCTGGACGATCGTCTGCTGGCCGAAGACCGCATCGGTGTACTCCGTCGTATCCACGCACGTCGGCTTCTGGGTCACGGCCACGCCGAAGACGATCGTGCCTGGCGACTGCAGCTCGAAGTGCTCCGGAGGAGCGGCCGGATCGACGACGAGGCAAGCCTGCGGGTACGCCGGCGTGTCCGTGTTGCCGAGCAGGTAGTCGACGCCCCAGATCGCGCCGCGCCCGTCCGCGCACGCGTAGGTCCCGGGCGCGACGGGCGTGAACGTCGCGAAGTACGCGCAGCCGTTGAAGAGGGAGATGGGCCCGGTCACGCGCTGGCCGCCCGTGAAGGGGACGACCCAGTTCTCGCTGAAGCGGAGGCTGGTGTTGTGCGGTCGCTCGGTGATCGACCAGACCCGCGTCTCGATGGCGGCGCTCGCCGTGAACGCCTCCTGATCGCCGGTGGAGAACAGGATGACCTTGTTGCCGAGCGGATCGGTGCTCACGATCGGCGTCGTCTGGATCGGCTGGCTCTTCGCCGCGCTGTCGGTCGGGAACGAGTACGCGTCCCAGGCGAGGTCCACGGTCCAGAGCTCCGGGTTGGTGCTCGTCAGGCTGACGCGCCAGAGCGTCCCGTCGGCGTCGCCGACGTAGATGCGCTCGGCGACCTCGCCGACGCCCGCCGGGAACGGCACGGGGACGCCGGTGATCGGCGAGTCGAAGTCGACCTCCGTGGTCCGCGAGGCGATCCCGGCCGGGGCCTCCGAGGGCAGGCCGCGGAACGTGCGGATGATCTCGCCCGTGTCGAGCCGGACGATCGTGAGCGAGCGCGACGGGCCGACGGGGCCGCCGGTGCCCGCGCTGCCCCAGCACCGGACCGAGTCGCGGACCGCCAGGGTGCCCGTCGGATAGAAGAGCGGGTGCGCCGTGTTCTTCCGGTTGCACGCGGGCTGGCTCGTATCGAGCGGGGCGGAGCCGCCGGGCAGGATGGCGACCGCGATCTCCTTGATCGCGCCGCCGGACTCCATCTCCACCATGCCGATCGCCGGCGTCGGCGTCGCGTCGCCGAACAGCGGGGTGCCGCTGCTGTCCGTGGAGAGCTGCCAGAGGAACCGCGGATCACGGGGGTTCGTCACGTCGAGCGCGTAGTAGAAGCTGCCGCCCGCGCCGCCGCTGGCGAGGAGCACGGTGTTCCAGGTCGCGTTGGCGCTGCTCACCTGCGCCGACGTGCGCTCGAAGACGACGTTCTTCACGACGGGCGCGCCGTCGAGCAGCAGCGATTGCTGGTTGAACGTCGCGAGCAGCCGGGGGAGCACGTGAGGCGGCAGGAACGACCAGAGCTCGTTGTTCTCGACCTTGTCCACCTTGAGCGGGTCCGCCGCGTTCGCCGCGGTCACCTGGAACGCGTGCAACTGCCCGTCGGTCGTCGCCGTGTAGAGCACGAGCGGCCGGGCCGCCTGATCGGGGTGCTCCGCGAAGGCCCGGTAGGACTCGTCGGGGATGTAGTCGTTCGGCGGCCCCACGACGACCGGCGTGGAGTGATAGATGCTGCCGAGCTCGTTGCCGTCGCGGGAGGCGACGCCCGAGGGCATCGGCTGGCCGACCTCCCACTCGATGAGGCGCCGGGCGCAGTCCGCGGCGTTGGTCGCCTGCAGCCCGCCCGAGCACTGCGGCGGGACGGGCGCGCTGGGATCGAGATCGAGCGCGCGGGACGCGCTGGAGAGCTCGGTCGCGAACGCCGTCGCCTGGGCGGGCGCGCCGCTGCCGGTCACCGTGCCGGTGTAGTCGCTGAGATTGTCCGCGTTCGCGGCCGCGGCCGCGGGGCGGATGCTCCGGCTCGACCAGATGCGCTGCGCGGTGGTGTCCAGCTCGCCGATCACGGTGAAGAACCGCCGCGGCTGCCCGGCGTTCGAGTTGACGTTGGCCGCGAAGTCATCGCCCTTGCCGGGGTCGATGTCCTTCAGCTGCGTCGTCATGACGCCGCTCACGGGCTCGCAGACGAAGCGCTTGCGCTCGAGGTTGCCGCTCCAGAGCGAGCCGTCCGGCGGCGGGCTGAACGAGGAGCCGAACTGGTAGGCGACCCCCTCGTCGGTGCTGCCGTTGTTCGCGGTCGCGGTCGCGTTGGCGAAGACGGGGAGGGTGCGGCTCGTCGAGTTCGCAGCGATCTGCGCGAAGATCCGCGACATCACCGCGGAGAGCTCGTTGGCGTCGTTCGGAAAATAGCCGCGGTCGGTCCCGCCCTCGATGGCGATGCGCGAGAGCGTGCAGCACGCCTTGAGCGCGCCGGACGCGCCGTCGCAGCGCCCGCCGGCCAGGAAATCGGCGGAGGAGATCGTCGAGCAGTCGATGCCCGCCTCCGTCGAGAGGCCGAACCCGACGGTATAGGTCGGCACGCGCCGGTTCGGGTTGACGTGTGTGTTGAGCGAGTGGGCGATGACCTGAGGCTCCTCGTAGGGACAGCCCGTTCCATCGCGGCCGGGGCCGGCGCCGTTCGCGCAGGTCGGGCGCAGGTCGAGGTTCGGCTCGCCGTCGGAGATGAGCACGATCGAGGTCTTGCGGCAGCCGCCGCTGATGAACGGATCGTCGCGCGGCCCGAGCGGCCGACCCGCCCATGTCGAGGCGTCGTCGAGGATGTAGTCGCGCGCGTCGGACAGCATCCCGGCGAGCGGCGTCGCGCCGTAGGGGCGCGTTGCGATGAGCGCGTTCTGGATGCTCTCGTTCACGCTGCGGATCTCGGTGGTGTCCGCCGTGTAGGTCGGGAAGGGGATGAGCGGCCCTTCCCAGAGCGGCGCGGACGGGTTCCTGGCGCCGACCTCCATGTCCGCGGGAGCGCAGGCGGGCGGGTTGCCCCGCGCCGGGTATCCTGCGCCGGTCTCGAACCCGAGGAAGTAGCTCCACATCCCCTCGATGCCACCCACGGGATCGGGGACGCCGGAGAGGAGCCCGGTGCTCGCGTCGGGGAGCGTGTCGAACGTCATGAGCGAGAACCGGATCCGATCCTGATAGACGTCGAGCAGGCCGGCGTTGAGCTGCGTGAACGGCGTCGTACAAGGAGTGGCCGCGTTGTCCCAGCGATGCTCTCCCAGCAGATCGTAGGTCGCCCCCGGGCCCTTCGTGCAGTGGCCCGAGATCATGCGATGGAACGGGATGTAGTAGTTCCTGTCGTAGGGCGGCTCTCCCGCGAGGCTGAACTCGTTGACGAACGCGGTGCCCGTGCGGGGCTGCGCGACGCAGCTGAAGTCCTGGATCGGGCCCGTGAGCGACTCGACGAGCTTCGTCCAGCGGCTCTTCAGGGCCTCGGAGGCGGGGGGAGTGCCTGGGTTGCAGTCCGGCTCCCCGCCCGCCACCGTCTTCTCCATCGAGCCCGACGTGTCGACGAGCAAGAGCACGTTGGGCAGCGGCGGCTCCACATCCATGGCCTGCGCGCGTGCGCGCCCCGCGACGAGGCCGAGCGTCGCCGCGGAGCTCATGGTGACAAGGACCTTCGTCAGGTTTCGCATCGTGCGCTCCGGTTCGTCACTTCGAGCAAAGGATATCGGCAACGACGGACATGGATTCCTGGCTGCCCGCCGTCGCGATGGCGGAGCCGCCGGGCCAGGCGATGAGCCGCGCGTTCATGGTGACCGTGCAGTAATCGACGCTCACCGGGTTCGGCCCGCCCATGTCGCTGCCGGCGCGGTTCCCTATCGCAGGCCTTATCTTATCAGTGATCTCCACCTTGGCGATCCACTGGACGGGGGCGCGACCAAGGCTCCCGGGCGTCTCCGGCGGGCCGGCCGCGGGCGGCTCCAGGAGAGCTTCTGTCGCGTTGAACCTGTGCGGCAGGAGCGACCAGCACTCGTCGGTGATGACCGAGCAGCTCGTCGACCTGGGGATCATCTCCAGGCCTCCCTTCTGCTCGATCTCGGCGATCGCGAGCTGCATCGCGTACTCGGTGAGATAGTGGGTCTGCGTCATCCGGCGCTCGTGGCCGCTGGCGATGGTCGACAGCGTCGCCGCGTGGGCCGCGAACAGGCCGATGGCGGTGAGCATCGTGATGACCAGCACGACGATGAAGACGGCGGCGCCCCGCTCGCGGGAGCGCCGGCGGGACCGGGCGATGCTTGCGTTCACCATTGGACGTAGGCCTGGTTGGGGAGCGCGATGTCGGCGTAGAGCGTGCGCATCCGGGCATAGACCGGCGGCGATCCCGAGGGCGCCGTGTCCCCGAAGGTGTTGGCGCTGGCGGAGATGCCGGGGATCAGGAACCTGAGCCTGCGGCCGTCGGCGCCCAGGGGGAAGCCGACGTCGCGATCAGGCGCGCGGGTGCGGGTCGAGAGCCGGACCTGGACCGACCGCACGCGCTGCGGCATGGCCCCTGGCTGGTCGTTCGCGGCGGCGTTGGTGTACACGGACGCGTTGTCGATCGCGGTGATCGGAAACCGCGTGATCTGCGGGTTGGTCACCCCGGGCACGGTGCCCGCCGTTGCGGTGGAGATCCCGAACTTCAGATCGACGGTGTACTCCGCGATGAGCTCGAGCGTGTCCGGGAGCTCCTGATCCTCTTCGTCGAGCTCGACCCGCACGAGCTCGGTGCGGCCGTTGTCGCCGGTGAGCGCCGGCGTGACGGGCGCTACGAGAGGGGCGTAGGCCGTCGTGTTGCCGACGAGGCTCCGGATGTCGTAGCGGACGCGGGAGACGACGTTCACCCATCCTCCGTCGCCGGTGGCGCCGCCGGGGGTCACGCCGCAATCGGCGAGCCCGACCAGCGTCGGCAGGCCGGGATCCGCCTTCAGCGTGATGGAGATCTGGATGGGCGGAGTACCGATCACGTTGACCTGATCGATGACGCCATACAGGAACTTCTCCTGACCGCGGACCATGATGCGCAGGAAGCGGTGAGGAGCGAAGATCTGGGTCAGGCTCTGCCCGCCGCCCCGCGAGCGCTCCAGCGTCCGCTGCACGGCGGAGCTGTTCGGGTTGAGCTCGACGACCCAGTCGCCCGACTCATCGCTGATCTTCCTGAACTCGAACAGCTCGGTGCTGTTCAAGCTGCCGCCGATGATGATGGAGTCCGGATTCAGCCCGTTGGCGACGCTCTGGTCGAGCTCCGACCCGTGGAGGCCCACCGACCCTTGAGGCAGGATCGAGATCCCGGCGAGGCGCCGCAGGCCGACCGGCGAGGCCGGGACCTGACAGACCTCCGGGTCCTGGAGGATGTTGGGCGACGAGAGATAGCCCGCGCGCTGCAGGTCCGCGGTCAGCCGGTTCATCCCGATCGTCGCCGCGAGGTGCGAGGCGGAGGCCCTCGACTCGTTCTGGAAGAAGCGCGTCGCGTTCTTCGAGAGCAGGAAGGCCGCCAGCGACACAATGAGGCCGGCCGCCATCGCCACGAGCAGCTCCACGAGCGTGAAGGCTCGCTGTCCTGAGGCGCGCGCGCGCGTGCGGGTGGTGCGTCGGCTCGTCGTCATCGCCTGTCCTCGCTCGTGTTCCGGAGCACGCCGGTCGTCAGGTAGACCGCGCCGAAGCGCCCCGGATCCGCGTCGACGGCGAGCGGGGCGATCCCGCAGTTGATCGGGTCCCCGTTGCGCTCCCAGATGACGCGGATCTCGGCGCGGAGGAGGCTGTCCCAGATCAGCGCGCCCGACACGGGATCGGTGAACTGGCGGAAGCGGACGTGCGTGCAGAACGCGGACGGCGATGTGTCGCCCGCGTAGATGTCGGCCCCGAGCACGTCGGCGCTCGGCGACCCGAGCGCGGGGATCTCCGTGGGGGTCACCCTCGCGGGGAACGGGGAGGTGGTGCTGAGGGCGAGCCAGTCGGTGTCGCTGTTGATGTCGGGGACCCGCATGGGATCGTTCCACTGGAGCGCGTCCACCCGCAGCCGCTCTGCCCAGGTCATGGCGATGCTGTTGGCGATCGCGAGGTTGCGCGCGTTCGTGTTGCTGATGAGCGTCGCCTTCTGCAGCGCGAGCACGCCGGTGGCGCCGATCGCGAGCACGCCGAGCGCCGCCATGACCTCGATGAGCGTGTAGCCGCGGCTCGCCGCCCTCCTCGCACGCGCCGCGCTCACAGCCCGAGCCTCGCGACGCCGTTCGGCGGGACGAAGACCGAGCGCAGGAGGCCGGTCCTTGTGTTGGTCACATCGACCCGGAGCGCGCCGAGCAGCGGCGCGAACCCGGCGGCGGTGTCGTAGCGGACGAACGTCCGCCCCCGCGGCGTGAAGCAGACGTCGGCGTTTGCGCGCGCCACGCCGGTGGGATCGAGCAGCTGCATCGCCGCCAGATCGACGCCCTGGGTGTGGAACGTCGTGACCGGCTCGGTCTCGGCCGGGTTCATCCAGTCGACGACGCTGAGGCAGCTCTTCGCGATCAGCGGGCCGGCGGGGGTGCTATCGACCAGCGCCTGCTGCACCTGGAACGCGCCTGTCGAGGCGGTCCACCGCACGAGGACCGCCGTCCCGCGCCCGATCGCCTGGTAGCGCGCGAGCCGGTAGATGCCGCTGATCTCCATCGCGGTGCGGTTCACGCGGCGATCGCGCATGCCGCTCACGAAGCTCGGCGACGCCGCGGCGGCCAGGATGCCGATGAGGACCACCACCGCGAGCAGCTCCGGCAGGGTGAAGCCGCGCTCGCCACGGCGGCGCAGCGCGCGCTGCGCCGGAGCGCAGGCCCGCGGTCGATCGGAATCACGAGGAGGAGGTCGCGAACAGGAGGGAGGACGCACCAAAGGATCGGCAAAGGCAAGCTGTATGCCCTCGACGGGCGGCGCTAAGTCATTGAACTTCATGGTGAATCTCTCAAAGCGAATCGCTGCGGGCGCTAACGATTGCGGCGCTATGAAAAAAGGTGCAAGGCGAACATGCCATGCGATTCCCGCCCGAAAGGTGTTCACCGAGAGGCCCATTGGACCACAGCGTGTCAGCTGCGCGTCGCGCGACTCGCGCGACGCGCGCGTGCCCCGGGAGGTCGTTGCGTTCCCGTGCGTGGAGCTGCGCGCTGCTCGCCGGCGCGCTCGTGGCCGCGCTGTCTTCGGGCTGCAGCAAGAAGGAAGAGCCCCTCGGCGCGCCGCCGCCGCCTCCGCCGGCCGCGAAGCCGGCCGCCTGCGCTGGCGGCGGGGGGACGATCAGCGACGCGGCGAGCGCGCCGTTCTTCCCGCGCACGACGGGCGGGTTCTGCCTCGACCCGAACGGCGGGGAGAAGACGTTCGGCGAATCGGCGCCCCTGCCGCTCGACAGCATCTGCGACATGTTCGACGGGGAGTGCGAGATCTACAAGGGATTCGGCGTGCGGCGGGTGGTCGAGGCGCGGTACGTGAGCGGCGAGGGCGGCTCCGCGACCGTCGACGTCCACCTCTCGAAATTCGGATCCACGGAGGGCGCTTACGGGATGTTCACGAAGCGCACCGTGGGCGACGGTGACCCCGCCGACGAGGCGACGCCCCGCGCGATCGAGGGGGGCGGCGCGGCCGCGATGGGGGTCGGGAACGCGTACCTCTGGCGCGGGCAGTACCTCGCCGAGATCACCTACAACGACGAGGCGCTGGCCGAGGCGGCGCTCAAGTCGTCGAGCGAGAAGGTCCTGCCTGGGCTCGTGAAGGAGATGGGCGCGAAGCTGCCCGGCGAGCCGTCGCTGCCGCCTGCCGCGGCGGCGCTGCCCAGGGACAACATGATCCAGCTCGGGATCCGCTACGAGACCAAGGACGTGCTCGGGGTGGACGGCGCTGGGCCCGGCGCGTTCGGCTACTACAAGGAGGTCGACAAACGCTACCGGGTGGTCGCGATCGTGCGCGACGACGTCGACCAGGCCAAGGACGTGGTGTCGACGCTGGCGAAGCTGCCGGGCGCGGCCAGGGAGAAGGGCATCGGCGACGGCTCGGTGCGCCTCATGAACAAGGACGGCGAGGGCTCCGCGACCGAGTGGGTGTTCGCGCGCGCCGACAAGACCGTCTACGGCATCGGCGACGAGGCCCGCGTGCTCCGCAACGGCATGACGGCCGACGAGCACGCCAAGCTGACGCTGACCAAGGAAGAGAAGACGGCGAGGCTGAAGAAGCTCGTCAGCGCTCCGGCGCGCTGACACGGCGGGAGGGGTCGAGCCGACCGGGGCTCGCGACGCTGCGGCGCCGCGGCCCCGGCGGCGCCGCGCGCTCACTGCGTGCGGAGGATGACGTGGTAGCCGAACGCCGTCTCGACGAGGTCGCTCACCTGGCCGACCTTGATCTTCTCGAGGCCCGCCTGGAACTCCGGGACCATCGCGCCCTTCGGGAACTTGCCGAGGTCCCCGCCGCGCTTGTCCGCCCCCGGCTCGTCCGAGTACTCCTTCACGACGTCCGCGAACTTGCTCGGATCGGCCTTGGCCTTCGTCATGGCCTCGGTCGCGCGGGCCTTGGCTTCGTCCTTCGTGCGCTCGATGGTCGGGGGCGCTCGGCGGCTCCCCTTGTACATGACGAGCAGGTGCTTCGCGCCGAACATCTCCCTCGGCGCCTGCGCCGACTGCGCCGGGCGGGGCGTGGGAGCGGGCGGCGGAGCGGCGGCGGTGGCGTGCTCGTGCTCGTCGGGCGCCGGGGCGACGGGGGCCGCGAGGCGGGCGAGCGGCGTCTTGTTGAACATGCCGAAGAAGCCGAGGAGCCCGATCAGCACGAGCGCGCTGAGCACGGCGTGCGGCGCCCACCAGTACGGATCTTCCGGCTCGGCGCCGTCGTCCTCCGCGTCGTCGTCGTCGTCGTGCGCGTGGCCGTGTCCACGGGCGCGGGCCGCGGTGGCCTTCGCCTCTTCCTCCTCGCCGTCGTCGTTGCCTTCGTCGGTCGACCCGGCCTCGTCGTCGAGGTCCTCGTCGTCCTTGGCCCTGTCCTTCTCGCTCGTCTTGCTCATAACGCTTCCCCGATCCGGGCCTCGGCCCTTAGCACGCGACCACGCCGGCCGTCAGCCGATCTCCGCCCACGCGCTCGTGAGCACCGGATCGGGGCGTTCCTTGACAGAGGTGACCACCGCGACCTTGCCGCCGGCCAGCGCCCAGCCCCGCGTGATGAGGGTGTCGCCTGGCCACACCGGCTTGCGGAACTGCGCGCCGTACGCCCGCAGCCGGCTCGCGTCGCCGCCCGCCGCCTTCTGGATGATCGCGCGCGCCGCGAAGCCGTATGTGCAGAGGCCGTGCAGGATGGGGCCCTGCGTGAAGCTCGCCTTCGCCGCGACCTCCGGATCGGCGTGCAGCGGGTTCTCGTCGCCCGAGAGCCGGTACAGAAGCGCCTGCTCGGGCGCCGTCGCCTGCTCGACGACCCAGTCGGGCTCGCGGTCCTTCGGCACGGGGGCCTCCGACTCGGCGTGCGGCGGGCGCGGCCCGCCGAAGCCACCGACGCCGCGCACGATGATCGACCACACCGTGTCGAAGAGCGGCTCGTCGTTGAGCGTGGTCTTCGTCTCGACGATCACCTGCGCGAACTTCTTGAGGTCGTAGATGGCCGCCAGCGTCGCGGTCGTGAACAGCGTCCCGCTCGTCGGGAGCGGGCGGTGCACCCGGAGCGTCTGCCCTCCGTGGACGATGAGCGCCAGCTCGGCCCCGGCCACCTCGAGCGCCTCGAACACGGTCCCCTGGGAGGGGATCACGCCGAACGTGGGGTAGACCTTCATGCCTCCCGGCGCGCCCTCGTACAGGTACTCGAGCTCCTCGCGCTTGGCGCCGATCCCGAGCGCGTAGGTGGCCAGGGTCTTCCAGTTGAAGGTGAACGCGCTGGGCTGGGTCGTGTAGCCGACCTTCGAGAGATTCAGCGGCATCGGGGGCTCCTCGCAGGATGGAAACGGCCGCGCAGGCGTACCGACCTGGCGATGTCGCGTCAACTGCCGCCCGCCGAGCGGAGCGCGGCGTCAGGGCGTGAGGCGCCGCAGGCGGCGCCTGGCGCGGCGTCAGAGCGCGAGGCGGTACGCGATCAGGACGCCGATGTTGAACATGTCGACGCGCTCGGAGAGCGAGGCGAGATCGCCGGTCGGGGAGACCTTGCGCTGCTCGGGGAGGAACCAGCTCGAGTAGCGGATGTGGCTCCCGACGCTCCAGTTGTCGGCGAAGGCCCAGTCGCCGCCGATCGCGAGCCCCGCGGCGACACCTTCGGTGCCGATCGTCGCCGCCCTGGGCCCGACGTACGCCGTGTCCGAGTACGGGTTGCGATCGGCCTCGACCGACCACGAGTCGTTGACGACGACGCCGCCGACCGTCACGCCGGCCCACCACTCCGAGCTGCGGATGCGGAGGGCGTAGTAGCGAAACAGCCCGTCGAGCATGAAGTAGCTGCGCGCGTGATCGCGCTCGAGGCCGCGCGCGCCGCGCGCGGCGTCGGAGGTCAGCGTCGCCGCCCAGAAGATGCCTGCGCCGAAGCCGATGTCGCGAAAGCGGTAGAGGTTGTGGATGCCGAGGGAGACGCTCGTCTCGCCCTGCTCGCAGGCGCCCGGAGACAGCGAGACGGGGCAGACGTCGGCGCCCGGGAGCGTCATCACGCCGCTGCTCACCTCCACCATGGTGTAGGGGAAACCGCGCTCGCGCGCGGCGACGGCGCGGCGGGCGGCCCTGCTCTCGTCGGCCCGGCCGGGGGCGGAGATCAGGAGCGCGGCGAGCGCGGCGGCGCACGCGGCGCCGCGCGAGCGCACGCTCGGCGCTCGCGCGCTGCCACGCCCCACCAGCGCTGCTCGGCCGCCCTGCCCGGCGCGGGCGTTGGCGGGCGCTTGCGACGTCGGGTACCGGCCGCCTGGACTCACCTTCTCTGGATTATAACCAAGGACCGGTCGACGAGGGGAGCGGCGAGGCGGCGTCCGTGGGCAGCGGCGGCGGCGAGGGCGGAAGGACCGGCGCAGGTGCGGCGCTGGCCGGCGGCGAGGCGGCGCCTGTGCTGTGGGGCGAATCCGTGCCGCCCGGCGTCGGGGACGGGGCCGGCGCGCCCCGGGGGACGGGCGCCGGCGGCTGGCCCTGGGGAGCGCCGCGGACCTCGGCCGCCGCGGGGCGGCGCGGCGCAGGCCTGCGGTCGGCGCCTGCGGCCTGCGGCCCCGAGCTCTGTGGAGCGACCTGGGGTGGCGGCGCCGGGGCGGCGCCCGGTGGGCCGCCGGAGAGCTCGGCGACGAGGTGCTGGGCGGTGGTGAGGGCCGGCTGCAGCTCGAGCGCGAGCTTCGCCAGCCGGATGGCGCCGGCCTTGTCGCCGGCGTATTTCCGCCCGAGGGCGTCGGCGACGATGCGCTCGGACGACTCGCGGCGGAGCTCGGCGAGGCGCGCGTCTCCCGGCCACCGCGCGAGCGCCTGCGAGACGATCTCCTTGACGTTCTCGCGGGGCGGGGTGTCCCAGGCGTGCCTGCCCATGCAGTCGCGCGCGCGCTCGATGTGTGCTTCGAGGGTGTCGCGCGCGGCCGGCCCCCCGAAGGCGCCGAGGTGCCGCCCGCCGAGGAACACGACGAACCCCACCGCGCTGGCGCACGCGAGCAGGGCGGTCGCGCGCGCGATCATCGCTCGACGGGGGAGCGGCCGCGCCGCGGACTCGACGCCTTGCATGGTCGACGGGACGGGCGCGGCGTCGCGCATGGGATCGATGCCGAGGCCGATCGCCGTGCGCGCGGGCTCGTCCGCCGCGCCGACGTGGTGAGCGGCGCTCCACGATGCGCGCGCTCCGGCGTCGAGCCGCTCCATCGGTTCGGCGAGCGCGCCGCCGAACCGCGCGCCGCTCGACGGCCGCTCGGCCTGGGACGACGCTGCGAGCGGCGTTGTCCAGGAGGGCGCCGAGCTCATCGAGCTGGACGAAGCACGCTCGACGCCGCTGGAGGAGGAGCGCTCCTCCTCGCGGCGGTGCGACGTGGGGTCGCTCTCGCGGCGGTGCAACGTGGGGTCGCTCTCGCGGCGGTGCGACGCGGGGTCGCTGTAGCGCGCTGCCTCGCCCCCCGGGAGGCGGGGATCGAGGTCGCCGATGTGGGCGCTCTCGAGCGTCGGCGCGGCGATGCCGCCGATCTGGGCCGCGAGCGCGGGGGAGAGGTCGAGCGATTTGGTGCGCGACTTCGAGGCCAGCTTCATGACCGCGCTGGCGCGCAGGAGCCCGGGCTGGGCGGCGATCTCATCGGGGTCGAGCCCGCTCGCCCGGACGGCGAGGGCGAGGTCGCGGCCGAGGGCGCGCGCGTCGGGGGCCCGGTCCGACGGCTTCTTGGCGAGGTTCTGCATCACGATCCGCGCGATCGGCTCGGGCACGTAGCTGGAGCGCGCGATGCTGCGCAGGTCCGCCGGCGGGGCGTGCGTGTGCTGGACCAGGAGCGCGACGGGCGAGTCGCCCTCGAACGGGGCGCGCCCCGCGAGGCACTGGTACAGGATCGTCGCGATGGAGTAGACGTCCGCCGGCGGACCGACCCGCTGCCCTTCGGCGCCTTCGGGCGAGATGTACTTGGCGGTCCCGAAGATGAGCCCCGCCTGGGTGGTCATCGCCTTGTCGGCCCAGTCGAGGCGGGCGATGCCGAAGTCGAGCACCTTCACGTAATCCGGGTCCTCGCCGCGGCGGACGAGCATGATGTTCTCGGGCTTGAGATCCCGGTGGACGATGCCCTGCGCGTGCGCCTCGCCGACCGCGTCGCACACCTGGAGGGCGATGTGGAGCGCCCTCGGGAGCGGCAGCGCCTCGCTCTCGCCGCCTGCCCCTGCCGCGGCGAGCGCGGAGAGCAGCGAGATGCCGTCGAGGTGCTCCATGACGAGGTAGAGCTCCCCGCCGATCCGGGGGTCGGCCGTGGGGGGCACGCTCCCGGTCATGAGGACCTGGACGACGTTCGGGTGGACGAGCCGGCTCGAGATCTTGGCCTCGCGGTGGAAGCGGCTCACGAGCTCGGCATTGCTGCTGAGCTCGCGGTGGAGGATCTTCACGGCCACGTCGCGCTCGATCCCGGCCTGGAAAGCGCGGTAGACGCGGCCCATCGAGCCGATGCCGATGAGGTGGCGGGTCTGGATCTGCCCCCCGAGCGTGATGCCCACGTACGGGTCGCGCTCCGCGGCGCCGAAGCTGGGGCTCTTGCGCGAGCTCGCGAGCGGGGTGCCGTCGCGCGGGCAGTAGAGAACGCCCGCGTCGTAGCGCTCGCCGCACGAGGGGCAGCTCTTCGCGGGGGACGGCTCCATCGACGGCGCTGATCCTAGCACCGCTCCCGCCATAAATTCTCGGACGGAGCGGCGTTTCGGCGCGCCGCGGCGCCCGAGGACGCTCGGACGTGGACCGACCGGCGCCTTGCGACTACGGTCGCGGCGTGAGCGGTTCCAAGGCGGGTGCAGCACGGGCGCGCAGCGGCAAGGGGCGCGGCAACGCGGGCGCCGCCCCTGCGCCCGCCGCGCGCCAGGCCGCCGCCTCGCTGGCCCGGGAGGCCGCCTCGCCGCCCCGGGAGGTCGCCTCGCCGGGGGCCGATGCAGGGCCGCGCGAGGGCGAGTACGTCGTCACGCTCCCCACGTTCGAGGGGCCGCTCGACCTGCTGCTGCACCTCATCCAGCAGCACGAGCTCGACATCCTCGACATCCCCGTGAGCTTCGTCACGGAAAAGTACCTCGAGTACCTGAAGATCATGCGCTCGCTCTCGATCGACCTCGCGAGCGAGTACCTCGTGATGGCGGCGACGCTGACGCACATCAAGTCGAAGATGCTCCTGCCGAGCGTGCCTGCGGGGCAGGACGACGACGGGATGCCGGGTGAGGAGGAGGATCCACGGGAGGAGCTCGTCCGGCGGCTCCTGGAGTACCAGAAGTACAAGGTCGCCGCGGCCGACCTGGCCGAGCGCGGGACGCTCGGGCGCGACGTGTTCACGCGCGGCATGAGCGAGAGCGAGGTGCCGAAGGGCCCGGCTCCGTTCGCGCAGACGGCCATCTTCAGCCTGCTGGACGCCTTCGAGCGCGTGCTGAAGCGGACGAACGTCCAGATTGATCATGAGGTCGTCTTCGATCGCATCAGCATCACGGATCGCATCGTCGAGCTCACGGAGAAGCTCTCGGCGCGGCGCGCCATGCGGTTCGAGGATCTGCTGCTCGACAGCGTCTCGAAGGGGGGAGTGATCCCTCGCTTCGAGGTCGTCATCACGTTCCTGGCCGTGCTCGAGATGTGCAAGCTGAGGCTCATCCGGGTCCATCAGACGGACTCGCTGGCGCCCATTCACATCCAGCTCGCGGTAGCCGATGGCGCGCCGGTGGCGGATGACGGATTCGAGGACGTCGCGCCGGCGGCGGAGCGGATCGAGACGGCGGGGAGCGAGGAGGCAGGAGCGCCGCCTTCTGCCGCCGAGAGCGAGGTTGCGGAGGCGGTCGAGGTAGGGCGAAGCGAGCCGCCTGGTCCGGAGCTCGTCGAGCCGATCGAGCAGGCGCGCGGTGAACTGTCGGAATCGGAGCTCGCGGGGGCGCCGAGCGGCGCACCGGAGAGCCTGGAGCCGGTCGAGCCCGCGGATCACATGGAGGACACCAGCGTCGCGGAGGCAGAACCGGAGCCTGCCGAGGCGTCGAGCAGCGAACCGGCGTGGTCGGAGCCGGCCGAGCCTGTGGAGCAGGTGGAGGACACCAGCGTCGCGGAGGCAGAACCGGAGCCTGCGGAAGCAGCGGAGGCGTCGAGCAGCGAACCGGCGTGGTCGGAGCTGATCGAGCCTGTGGAGCAGGTGGAGGACGTCAGCGTCGCGGAGATAGAACCGGAGGCTGCGGCGGCGTCGAGCAGCGAACCGGCGTGGTCGGAGCTGATCGAGCCTGTGGAGCGGGTGGAGGACGTCAGCCTCGCGGAGGTAGAACCGGAGCCCGCGGAAGCAGCGGAGGCGTCGAGCAGTGAACCGGCGTGGTCGGAGCCGGCCGAGCCTGTGGAGCAGGTGGAGGACGTCAGCGTCGCGGAGATAGAACCGGAGGCTGCGGAGGCGTCGAGCAGCGAACCGGCGTGGTCGGAGCTGGTGGAGCCCGTGGAAGAGAGGAACGTCGAGGCGGGTGACGCGGACCTGGCAGAGGCCGCGGAGTCACCGACCGGCGAACCGACGGGCCCGGAGCTGGCCGAGCCAGCTGAGGAGTCGAGCGGCGAAGTATCGGGGACGGAGCTTCCCGGGATGGCGGACGAGGCGAGTCGTGCGCACGACGTCGCCGGGGGCGAGCCTGCGGTGGACGCGGCGGAAGCCGATGCCGGTCCGGCTCCGGATGAGGCGGAGCGCGATGCGGTGGTGGGCCCGAACGCGCACTCGACCGCTGAGGACTTCGCAGCGCCGCCGACAGAGGTGGATGAGGTAGACGCGGGGAGTGGCCGTGACGGTGGCTGATGCCGCGGCGAAGCGGCGGCGCATAGCAAAGACGACGACAGGTCAGGGCGCTTCGGCGCGGCTGAGGGCGGCGGCGCACGCATGGCTCGGCGGAACGAAGCGGCCGAGGGGCGGGAAGAAGGAGCCGCGTGCACCGAAGACGGCAGGGCAGGGCACGCAGGCCAAGGCGAGCGCACAGGCGACGCCGGCGCGGCTGAGGGCGGCGGCGCACGCATGGCTCGGCGGAACGAAGCGGCCGAGGGGCGGGAAGAAGGAGCCGCGTGCACCGAAGACGGCAGGGCAGGGCACGCCGGCCAAGGCGAGCGCGCAGGCCACGCCGGCGCGGCTGAGGGCGGCGGCGCACGCATGGCTCGGCGGAACGAAGCGGCCGAGGGGCGGGAAGAAGGAGCCGCGTGCACCGAAAGGGACACGGCAAGATCCGGTCGCTCGCTTCCGCGCTGGCGCATGGGACCAGCTCGGTCATCCGGCGCGCCGCGCCGACGTTCCTGTCCGGAGCGCAACCACGGCGCCCGGGCTCTCTGCCGTCGCGCGCAAGCACCTGAAGGGAGTGTTGGAAGCGCTCATCTTCGTGGCGGAGCGACCGGTGCCGGCGCGTGATCTCGCGCGTTCGGCGAACGCAGAGCACCGCGTCGTGCGAGAGTTGCTGGCCGAGCTCGTCGCAGAGTACGACGGACGAGGATTTCGGCTGGACGAGGTCGCCGGAGGGTACGTCTTTCGAACGAGCCCCGCATTTGCGCCCTTCGTTCGCGAGGTGACAGAGCAGAAGCCGGTCAAGATGTCTCGCGCCCAGACCGAGACGCTCGCGATCGTCGCGTACCGGCAACCGATCACGAGGCCCGAGATCGACGAGATCCGCGGTGTGGATTCCGGCGCGGCGCTCAAGTCGCTCCTGGAGCGTGATCTCGTGAGGATCCTGGGCAAGAAGGACGAGCCTGGGCGCCCGATGCTGTACGGCACGACGGCGCAGTTCCTCGAGTTCTTCGGCCTGAAGGCGCTCGGCGAGCTGCCCACCCTGCGTGAGTTCACCGAGCTGACCGAGGAGTCGCGCCGTGCCTATGAGCGTGAGCTCGGCGAAGAGCCGCCCGAGACGGGGGGGGTGACGCCGGGACAGGAGAGCTTCGCCGGCGCGGAGGGATCGCTCCGGACGAGCGTCGCCAGTGCGAGCGAGAACCTATCGGAAGACGTCGGCGCGTCGTCTGCTGCGCCGCGGGAGGGAGAGGTCGCGATGGAAGCAAGGGAAGACGAAATGTCTGAGGAGATCTCTGTCGTGGGAGCGGACGCAGCGCTTGGTGAGCCTGCTGAAAAGGACGCTTTCCAGCACGCCAACGACGTCGCGGAGGAACCGCACGACGAGGACGACGAAGACGACGAAGACGACGAAGACGACGAGGACGACGAGGACGACGAGGACGAGGACGACGAGGACGACGAGGACGAGGACGACGAAGACGAGGACGACGAAGACGAAGACGACGGGGACGACGAAGACGAGGACGAGGACGACGAAGACGAGGACGACGAGGATGAGGACGACGAAGACGAGGAGGACGACGAAGATGACGAGGACTGAACGTTCACCCTTGTCTGAACGTCCAGCGCGTCGCCCCGTCGCTCACGGCGGTGGAGCATCCGTCGGATCCGGATAGGCCTCGGCCAGCTTCGTTGCGGCGCTCCTCAGCTCGGGGTGGGCGAGAAGCTTGCGGAAGAGCCGCCAGAGCTCGGGATCGGCGAGCAGCTGGAGCGGCGAGGCAGCGACCTGTTTCCTCTTCTTGCGGGGAATCGCCTCCGGACCTTTTCGTCGCAGCTCCTCCATCATTCCCACGAAGCGCTTCGTGGGAAAGAGATCTCCGTGCTCCCACGCGAGCACGGTCTCCTGCTCGATGCCCAGCGCTCCGGCGAGCTCGCGGGCCGTGCAGCCGAGCTCCTGCCGGAGCTTCTTGATGTCCTCGGGGGCCATGCGGGGCGAGGGTAGCGGCCTCGAAAAAAGAAAGCGACGTCGAGCAACCGGCAGCGAGCTCCCGCCGAACTCCGCGTCATGACCCATCGTTGCCCGATTCGCCCCTCGTGGACTCCCCGCACGCTCCGCGCGCTGCCGCTTGCGCTCGCGCTCACGCCGCTCGCGGCCTCACCCCTGTCCTGCGCGCCGGAGCTCGTCGTTCCCCCGCAACTCGATGAAGGCGGTGACGAAGAGGACGCCGAGGTCGCCGGCCCCGCAGACGCGGGCCCCGAGCTCCAGATCGAGCCCGCCGCGCCGCTGGACGCCGCGCCTCCGGTGCTGCGGGCGCGGGTGCTCCTCCCCGGCGCCGCTCTCGGGAGCGTCGATCCCGCCCGTGCGCTGGTCGTCCGCGGCAAGCTCAGCGCGGCGCACCTCCGGCAGATAGAGCGAGGCGAGCTGTCGACGGCGCTGTCGGAGCGCGTCGTCCCCTCGATCGCCTGGCTGAACGGGACTCCCCCTGGCGACCTCTCGCTGACCGTGGCGCCGCTCGCCCCGCTCGCTGCCGGGGAGACCTACGCCATCGCGAGCGGCAGCCCTGTGTTCTCGCACCACATCCAGATCGCCACGGAGGGCTCACCGCCCGTGCTCTCACGGCTCTGGCCACCGCCCGACGCCGGCGCGACCCTCGGTCTGGGGGTGTGGTGCGGCGACGCGCCCCTCCCGGAGGTGGTCGCCGCAGCGACACTCGCGCCTGGCGGACCGGCGGGCGAGCTGCGCCGCGGCGCTGTCGACGACATCGGCGCGCGCTGCCTGCGCTTCGAAGGGGAGCCAACCGCCACGGCGCCGCCCGAGGCCGACGGCGTGCGCCTCGTGGGGCCTCCCGTCGCGCTACCGGGCGAGCCGGCGGCAGTGAGCCTCGACCCGCGTCCGTTCATGCTGGAATCTGATCCGCTTCCCGCCATCGCGGCGGCGTGTGCGCCGGACGAGCTCGCGCTCGGGCCGGGCTGTGCTCGGGTCGCCGACGATCGGATCCTCGTTCGTTCGGCGGATGCGCCGCTGCTCTGGGCGATCGCGGGCGCGGGGTTCGACGAGGTCCTCGCGGTACCGCCGGGCGAGCCGTTCGTCCTCGCTCCCCTGCCGCCCTCGAGCCCCGTGGAGCTCGCCATTGCGACCGTCGACAACGCCGGGGTCGTGGAGCGCCGGACGTTCTCGGCCATGACGCTCGCGCCCATGCCCCATGTGATCATCAACGAGGTGCTGGCGAACCCCGCCGGGCCAGAGCCAGGGCAGGAGTGGGTCGAGCTCTACAATGACGGAGACGTCCCTGCTGAGCTCACAGGGGTTGTACTCGCCGATGTGGGTGGTGAGACCGAATTGCCCCCTATTTCGTTCATGCCCGGCGCGTACGCTCTGGTCGTCAACGAGGACTACGTTTCTGATGATGAGCTCGACCCTCCGCCTCCTCCCGAGACGCTTCTTCTCCGCGTTCCCAAACTTGGCAGCCACGGGCTGTCGAACTCGGGAGAACCGCTCAAATTGAAGGATCGAGGAGGTGTTGTCTTGTCCAGGTCGCCCGCCGCGCCCGTGCCAAAGCCGGGAATGAGCCTGGCCCGCGTCGCTCCGCGCGCTCCAGACGGCTCGGCTGGCTCCTTCGCGACCAGCTGGCCGACGCCCGGTCGCGTGAACATAATGAACAAGGAGATCCCCTGAAGGATGGGGAGTTTGCCTCCGCGCGGGGCGAACTCGCCATGGGGCCGAGAAAATTCGAGCAAAGCGGGTGACGGACCCGTCTATGAGAGCTAGGTTTCAATCGAGTAGACAGACGGGTGGGGGGGCCGCCACCTGAGGAGACGCTGCCGCGCTGTGAACGCGAGCTGTGCGGCAGGTGCCTTTCGCGTGGAGTTCGGCGATGGCTGGTGTTCGTGAAAAGCTGTTGACGGCATCGGACCTCGCAGCCTTGTGCGAGGTCGACTTGAAGACAATCCATAACTGGGTAGATCGGGGGAGGATTGCCCATTTCCGTACGCCGGGGAGACACTTGCGCTTCAAGGCGGCGGACGTGGCCGAGTTCCTCCGTGCATGGGGCTATTCGGTGCCCAGGGAGCTCGCCAAGGCGACCTCCAAGTCGATGATGGCCATCGGCACCAAGGATACGATGGCCCACGTGGCGCGAGCCCTCGGGGAAGGCGTGCCCATCCGGCACGCGAGCCACCCGTATGACGCGCTGATCTTCGCGGGGGCGGACCCCGCGGACGTGTACATCGTCGACGTGCGGGCGGTGTCCAGCGACGTGGACGTCCCCTCTCTCTTCGAGGCGCTCCACCGAGCGAACTCGCAGGGGACCTTCGTCGCCTTATCAGATGAGCCGATCAGCCTGCCGTCGTTCGTCGGCCGGATCGGCCGGAGCGACGCGCAGCAGCTGAAGGGCTTCCTCGTGCCCGAAGCGGCCGCGCAGACGGCGGCGCCCCTCCAGGCGGCGAGCGGTCCGGCGTCGGAAGAGCCGCCGCGGAGCCTCGCCGCAGGCGGGTCCTCGCGCTGAGCCAGGGCCCCGGCCGTCCTACGCCCAGCAGAAGAGGCTGGGCTAGGACGGCCGGTCGCGCCCGAGGAGGCTCCGCCAGGAGCCGGAGCACTGTAGAGCGAGCCGCTGAGGTCAGGACCCCCTCCTGCAGCACAACCAGGGGCCGGTTGATGGGTCGCTCGCAACCCTGCTGTCGAGTCCGCTTCGGAGTCTCCTGGAGAAAGACGCGCCCGAGGAGCACGGCTCCTCGGACGGAGGCGCTTCAGCTTCCAGCGATGGTCATGGAGGAGACCCGGAACGTCGGTGAGCACGTCGACGTCCGGAGATCCAGATCGTCCCCGACGGCGTCGATCCGCTGCAAGAGCTCGTCAAGGTTGAGCGAGATGGTTACCTCGCTCACCGGATAGGCGAGCTCTCCATTCTCGATCCAGAAGCCGGACGCACCCCGGGAAAAGTCGCCGGTCACGGCGTTGAAGCCGAAGCCCATCATCTCGGTGACGTACAGCCCGCGCGGCGTGGAACGGACGATCTCCGCCGCCGGCGTGGACGTGGGCTGGAGGAGGAAGTTCGACGTGGACGGCCCGACGCCGCCGCCAGCGCCGCGCGAGGCGCTGGCGGTCGGCGGGCGCTTGAGCTTCCGGCCGCTGTAGCTGTCGCACAGGTACGTCTTCAGGATGCCTTGCTCGACCACGACGTTGCGCCGAGCGAGGAGGCCCTCGCCGTCGAACGGACGCGAGCCGGGCGCGCGCGGGATCAGCGGGTCGTCGACGACCGTGATGAGATCGCTGGCGATGCGCGTCCCCTCGCGGCCGACGAGGTAGCTCGACTTGCGCCAGATCGAGCTGCCCATGATGCAGGAGCCGAGCAACCCGAGCATCGACCGGGCGACGTCCGGGTCGAAGACGACGGGCGCCTCGCAGGTCGCCACCTTGCGGGCGCCGAGCTTGCGCAGCGTCCGGCGCGCCGCCTCGCGGCCCACGGCGTCCGGGGCGTCCAGGTCGGCGAGGTGGCGCCGGCCGGTGAAGTAGAAGCCGCGGCGCTTCTTGTCGCCGCTGTCATCGGCGATCGGGGAGACCACGAGCTGCGCGTACGAGCCGGCGAAGCCGCCGCGGAACCCGCCGGACAGGACGAGGGCGAAGGCGCCCGCGCTCCGCGAGAACGTCGCGCCTTCGCTGTTCGTGATCCGCGGGTCGGCGTCGCGCGCGGCCTGCTCGCCTCGGCGCGCGATGTCGATCGCCTGCGCGGCCGTGACCTCGCCGCCCGAGGGATCGTAGAGATCGAGCGCGGGGAACGGCCCGTTGGCGATGAGCTCCGGATCGGCGGGGCCGGCGAACGCGTCCTCCTGGGAGATGTCGGCGAGCTCGAGCGCGTCCGCCACGAAGCGATCGATGCCGCGGGGCGTGAGGTCGGACGTCGAGGTCAGCGCGACGCGCTGCTTCTTGATGATCCGCATTCCGAGGCCCTTGTGGACGGCCTCCTCGACGAGCTCGGGCTCGCCGAGGCGCACCTTGGTGGTGAGCTCGGAGCCGGAGCGGGCGATCGCCTCCGCGACGTCGGCGCCGCCCTTCCTGGCGCGCGTCACCACCTGCTCGGCGAGCTCCATGAGTTCCTCGACCTGCTGCTCCACGCGGGCTCGTTCGGACATGGGGCGACAGGGTGGTGGAGCGGGCTGGCTCCGTCAACGCGGTGACGCGGTCGCCTCCGCGCGCGCGCGCACCAGGGGCGTCAGCCCCGCGCGCACCAGGGGCGTCTCAGCCCGGCCGGTTCGAGCGCCCGCCGCTGCCGACGCCGAGCCGACGCTGAGGGCGTGTCGAGGCGGGCCGGGGGGGAACGACCTCAGGCGCTGGCTCACTCGGGACGGCGCGGGGGCGCGCGCCGGGGGAGGGCTCGACCTTCGGCGCGCCGCCCGGGGGCTCGCGCCGGAGCAGGGCGCTCACGGTGACAGCGAAGCCGCCGGCCAGCATGGTGTACATCCAGAGGAGCGCATACCCGAGCGGACCGCCGGCGACCGGGTGGACGCCGAAGTCGCCCTCGACCTGCCGGTAGGTGCCGTCGAGCGCGAGCCGCCGGGACAGGGCCAGGACGGCGAACAAGGCGATCGACAGCGGCGCGCCGGCGAGGACGGCGAGCGCATGGACCGCGCGCTGCGCGGTCCACCTGCCGCCAGCGCTCCCGGCGAAGCGATTCGCGGCGGCGAACCCGGCGGGCACCGAGGCGGCGTTGACGAGGACGAGCACGAGGTCGACGGCGGACGGGATGCGACGCGTGTCGACGAGGTACGCGAAGCTCCAATCAGGGGCGAACACCAGGAAGTACGCGCAAACCGGCGCGAAGACGAGGCAGGCGAACAAGGAGACGAGCGCGAGCGGCCGAGCGCGCGCGCCCGGCGCCAGCCGAGGCTCCGACGCGCGCAGCGCGCCCAGGCGGTGAGGGGCTGCAGCGCTGAACCAGGCGAGCAGCGCACCGAGAGCAAAGCCGACGAGGGGAGCGACGAAGGCGGGCACGCGGCGCCGAAAGTAGTCCTGTCGCCCCCTCCTGAGCAAAGTGCCTGGACCTTTTCCTGACCAGGACGGCTCCAGCGGCCCACACAAGGGCTCTTCCGGGCGCCGCTGGGCAGGCGGGGCGGAACGTTTGCTCTGGGGACGCCGCCGCGCTAAGCGGCTGCGCGCATGGAGCCGCGCCTCGTCCGGGAGATGCTTGAGCGCGTTCGGGCCGGCGAGCTTGCCGTCGAGGAGGCGCTCGATGCCCTCCGAGGGCTGCCTTTCCGGGACCTGGGCGTCGCGACCGTCGATCACCACCGCGCGCTCAGGCAGGGCGTCCCCGAGGTGATCTTCGGCGAAGGGAAGACACCCGAGCAGATCGCCCTGATCGCCGGGGAGATCTCGGGGGCGGGGCAGAACGTGCTCGTGACCCGGGTCGACGCCGCGAAGGGCGCGGCGGTCTCGGCGCTCTTGCCCGCGTTCCGTTATGTGCCCCTCGCGCGGACCGGCAGCATCGAGGTCGCGCCGCCGCCGAAGCGCACCGCCGGGGCGGTCGCCGTCGTGACCGCGGGCACGAGCGATCTGCCGGTCGCCGAGGAGGCCATCGAGACGCTGCGCGCCGTGGGCCTCGAGGCGAAGCGGCTGTACGACGTGGGGGTCGCGGGGCTGCACCGCTTTCTCCATCGCGTCGAGGAGCTGCGCAAGGCGTCGGCCGTGATCGTGGTCGCGGGCATGGAAGGCGCGTTGCCCAGCGTGGTCGGCGGGCTCGTGGCGGCGCCGGTGATCGCGGTGCCGACGTCGGTCGGCTACGGCACGGCCCTGGGCGGCTTCACCCCGCTCTTCGCCATGCTCACGTCGTGTGCCTCCGGAGTCGCCGTGGTCAACATCGACAGCGGCTTCGGCGCGGCGATGGTGGCGCATCGCATGTTGCCGAAGGAGTAGCTCGGAGCGAGCGCGACCGCGGGAGCGCCGCGCCGCGAAGGCGCCCGGGGAACGGAGAAGGCGAGAGATGGGACACGGGCACGATCACGACCACGCGCACGGGGATGCGCACGGAGACGAGCTCCACCACGGGGGCCATCACGACCACGGACACGGGCACGAGGGCCATCACGATCACGGGCACGCGCACGGGGGCCATCACGATCACGGGCTCGCGCACGAGGGCCATCACGTGCACGCGCACGGGGGCCATCACGACCACGGGCACGCGCACGACCATCCGCGGGCGCCGCTCCTCGAGGAGGGCGCGGGCACGGGCAAGGTCCTGTTCTTCGACGCCTTCAGCGGGATCGCGGGCGACATGACCATCGCCGCGCTGCTCGATCTCGGGGTGCCCCTCCTCGTCATCGAGCGCGCCGTCGCCGCGCTGCCGCTCGATGGGTTCCACCTGCACCGCGGGCACGCCCATCGGAGCGGCATCGTGGCGACCTCGTTCGACGTGCACGTCGAGGCGCCGCAGCCGGAGCGCACCTACGGATCCATCGACGCCATGCTCGCCGCCGCGCCGCTCGATCCACCGGTCGCCGCGCTGGCGCGCCGGATCTTCCGGCGCCTCGGCGAGGCGGAGGCCGCCGTGCACCGGATCCGCCTGGAAGACGTGCACTTCCACGAGGTCGGCGCCGTCGACGCGATCGTGGACATCGTGGGCGCCGCCGCCGCGATCGTGCACATCGGAGCGGAGGTCGTCGGATCGCCGCTGCCCATGGGGCGCGGGTTCGTGAAGGCGCGGCACGGGATCCTCCCGCTGCCGCCGCCCGCGGCGGTCGCGTGCCTCCGCGGCGTCCCGACCTACGGCGTCGAGCTCGACGCCGAGCTGGTCACGCCCACCGGCGCTGCCATCATCGCCACGCTGGCGACCCGGTTCGAGCGCTGGCCGACGTTCGCCCCCGATCGGATCGGCTTCGGCGCCGGTCAGCGCGAGCTGCCGGACCGCCCCAACCTGCTGCGGGTCGTGCTCGGGACGCGCACGGGTGGAGGCGAGAGCCTCGGCAGCGCGTCGCACGTGATCGTCGAGGCGAACGTCGACGATCTGACGGGCGAGGTGGCAGGGCACGCGATCGAGGCGCTGTTCGCGGCGGGCGCGCTCGACGCCTGGGCGGCGCCGATCACCATGAAGAAAGGGCGCCCCGCCCTGACGATCGCGGCGCTCGCGGCCGCCCCCCAGGCCGACGCCGTCGCGACGGCGCTGCTCCGCGAGACGACCAGCATCGGGCTACGGAAGATCCCGGTCGCGCGCACCGAGCGGCCGCGGCGGATCATCACGGTGCAGACGGCGTACGGAGCCATCCGGGTGAAGATCAGCGAGGGGCCGTTCGGGCCGCCGCAGATCAAGCCGGAGTTCGACGATTGCGCCGCGGCGGCGAGGACGCACGGCGTGCCGGTGCGCGAGGTCGTCTCGGCTGCGCTGTCGGCCGCCAAGGGGTGACGCCGCGCCGCGCAGGGTGCTGCCGCGCGGCGCCGAGCTCGCCGAGCGGCGCTGCGTCACCCTGCCGTAGCGGTCAGTCGGGGCGCTGGATCGGGAGCGCCTCGGCCTCCCACGAGAGGAAGCCGCCCTCGAGGAACGCGACGGGCACGCCCTCCTCGGCGAGCTTCGCGGCGACGTCCTTCGACTTGTCGCCGGAGCGGCAATAGAGGACGGGCGCGCCGGCCAGCATGTGGAGCTCGGCGAGCCGGCCCTCGATCTCCTCGATCGGGATGTGCACAGCGCCCGGGATGTGGGCGCGGCCGTAGGCGGGGGTCTCGCGCGTGTCCACGGGGACCACTTGACCCTCCCGGATCAGCTGCGCCAGCTCGGCCGCCCGGATGGCGCCCTCGGCGCGCGGGAGGAACGGATCGAGCAGCTCGCGGAGCTGCTTCCGGTTGAGGACGCCCTGCTCGGCGGCCACCGGGCGGCCTCGATGAAAGACCATGAACGTCGGGACGGCCTGGATGCGCAGCGTGGTGGCGATGCGCTTCGACCGGTCGATGTCGACCTTGACCACCTTGGCCTTGCCTTCGAGCTCGCGCGCGATGGCGTCGACCTCCGGCGCGACCGTCTTGCACGGTCCGCACCAGGTGGCGGTGAAATCGATGAGCACGGGCAACTCGCTGCGGAGCACCTCGCGCTCGAACTCCTGCTCGTTGATCTCGGGAACGGCCATGGCGGGCGAATTCATAGCGGGCCTTTCCTGCGAGATCGAGCGGCGCGAGGGCTCCGCCGCCGAGATCGCGGAGATGAACGCGATTTCAGCGCAATTTCGGCGCGCGAGAGCGCTGCACGGCCGGCGGCGCCTGCGGACGTGCGGCCCCCGCGCCCCGCCCCGTCAGCGCGGGACGCGCGCGCGCACGGTGCGTGTATCGATGGAGTCGCGCAGGGCGTCGGCGATCAGGTAAGAGCCGCCGACCGTCGCCAGGAGCAGCACGAAAGGGAAGACGAGCAGCCGGATCTCGCTCGGGTGCCGCGCCGCCTGGCCCAGCGTCTCCCCCCACGAGGCCACGCGCGCGGGCGCGCCCATCCCGAGGAAGGAGATCGCCGCCTCGAGCAGGACGACGGACGCGACGCCGAGCACCGAGCTCACGATCACGGGGCCGAGCGCGTTCGGGAGGATGTGGCGGTAGAAGACGCGCAGCCGGGTGCTGCCGAGCGCGTGCGCGGCCGCCACGTACTCCTCGCTCGACGCGCGCAGCACCTCGGCGCGCACGAGGCGCGCGATCTCCGCCCAGCGGACGAAGGCGACCGCGAGCACCAGCGACAGCGCGGAGGGCTCGCGCTCGATCGCCCGCACGATGGCCACGACGAGGATCGCCGGGAAGGTGTCGACCGTCTCGACGAGGCGGACGAGGCCGTCGTTCCAGACGCCGCGCAGCGTGCCCGCGAGCCCGCCGAGCACGACGCCGAGGAACATGCCCACGAGCACCGCGCTGAGCGACAGGCCGAGCGCCGTGCGCGCGCCGTAGATCAGCCGCGCGGCGAGATCGCGGCTCTCGAAGTCCGTGCCGAGCGGGTGGTCGAGGGACGGCGACGCGTTCGGGCCGGCGTCGGTGCGCTGCTCCGGGCCGTAGCGGATGGGCGGCCAGATCGCGAAGCCCTCGAAGCGCACCCTGAGCTCGGCCTCGGTGAGCGACTCGAGCGCGGCGCCCTCGGTGACCGCGGGCAGGATCTCCGCGCGGCCCGGCCCGAAGCAGGCGATGGGCGCGGGGGCGGCGAGGAGCTCGGCGAAGATGGCGAGCAGGGCGAGGACGCCGAGCAGCACGGCGCCGATGGCGACGCGCTTGCTGCCCACCATCCGGCGGAGGAACGCGGTCGCGTGGGTCACGCCTCGCTCCTCCGCGAGAGCACCGCCGGGCCGAGCCGCGGATCGACGAGCACATAGGCGAGATCGGTCGCGATCACGCCGAGCGCGGCGATGGCCGCGGCGCCGATCGAGATGGCCATGAGCCAGCTCACGTCGCGCGCCTGGACGGCGAGGAGCGTGAGCTCGCCGAGCCCGTGGAGCTCGAAGACGCGCTCGACGACGAAGGCGCCGCCGAGCGCCATCGGCGGCTCGAGCATGGCGAGCGTCACGACCGGGAGCACGGCGTTGCGGAGCCCGTGGACGGCGATGGCGCGCGCGGGGCCGGCGCCGCGCGCCCGCGCGGCCCGGACGAAGTCCTGCGCGAGGACCGCGACGAGCGCGGCGCGCTGCTGCCGCGTCGGCGCGGCGACGAGCGAGAGCGCGATCATGCACGTCGGCAGGAGCAGGGTCCGCGCGCCGCCCGAGAGGAGCGCGGCGGCCACGGCCACGACGGCGGTCGGGAGGACGGCGGCGGTGAGCACGGCGGCCGCGATCGCGGAGTCGCTCCGCCGGCCCTGCGAGGCCGCGCTGAGCGCGCCGAGCGGGATCGCTACGGCGTAGGCCAGCGCGATCGCCCCGAAGACGAGCGCGAGGGTGACGGGCGCGCGCCGCGCGAGCTCGTCGAGCACCGGCTCTCCGGTCGCCGCGACGCCGAGCCGGTGGGTGACCGCGCCGAGCGCCCACTTGCCGTAGCGGGTCTCGAGCACGGTCGCCGCGAGCTGCGCCGGGCCGGTGAACACCTCGAAGTCGCTGCGGTACACGTTCCAGAACGACCTCCACCGCGTGACGCACGCGCGGGCCTCCGCGAGGTCGTCGCCCGGGGCGATCCGGTCGTCGATCTCCGCGATGTGGGCCGCGACGTCGACGAGGGCGCGCGCTTGCTCGAGCGTGGCGGCGTCGCGCGGCGGCGGCAGCGCGGCGATCACCGCCTGGAGGGCGAACGTGTCGAGCTCCAGCAGCTCGGCGGCGCGCGACGCGGAGCCGTAGCGGACCAGGCGCCGCACGGCGCTCCGGACCGACGCGCTCCGGAACTCGATGCCGCGGTCGTCCCAGAAGCGCGTCCAGAACGCGACCGCGTGCGCCGGGTCCGCGGCGTCGTCGGCCCGCGGCAGGCCCATCCGCTCCGCGACCGGCGCGAGCGCGAGCGCGACGCGGGTGCGCGGCTCGGGCGCGAGCGCGTCGAGCGGCAGGATGTGCGGCAGCGCGGCGCCGCCGAGGCGCCGCAGCTCGTCGGCGGCGGCCGCCGCGTCGTCGCCGCCGGCCGCGATGGCCTGCGCGGCCGCGAGGGCGCGCAGGCGCACGTCGCGCGGCGCCAGGTTGATGAAGCGCGGCAGGTCGAGGAAGCGCTCCCGGCGGAGCCGCGCGAGCTCCGCGCTGGAGAGCGAGCTGGCGAGCAGCGGATCGTCCGTCGGATCCGGGACGAAGGAGAGCACGAAGAAGGTCAGCAGCGAGACGCCGACGAGGGTCGGCAGCGTCCAGAGGAGCCTGCGGAGCGCGTGGCGGAGCATCTCTCTCGGCCCGGAGTCAGCGCAGGATGGCGTCGACCAGGTCGATGCGCATCCCGAACTTGTAGGGGGAGGCCTTTACCACCTCCATCTTCTGGCCAGAGATCGTCTCGTCGTTGCCCTCGAGGTACCCGCCGGCGTTGATGCCGATGACCTTGCCCTGGCCGTTGAAGATGGGGCTCCCGTTCATGCCGCTCGTGCTGCGGGCGTCGTGCTGGATCAGCCAGGCCTCCGCCGCGGGCGCGGGCCGGCCGTTCGCGCCCGTGATCCGGCCGATGTTGGCGGCGAGGAACGTTGCGACGGGGTTCGCGGTGTCCGTGAGCCGCTCCGGGAAGCCGATCAGGTACACGTCGTCGCCGGCGCCGGCCGCGGCGAGCTCTTCCCGCGTCGCGAGCTCGAGCACGGCGGCCGCGCGCCCCGCGATCGTCACGGTGCCGATGTCCGGGGTGAGCTGATCCGCGCTGTCGCGGTACTGCGGGTGCGTCCGCATGCCGGTCACGGCGAAGCTTATCTGGCCCCGGCCCTCGTTCTCGAGCGCCGCGATCGCGCCGCCGCGGCGCTTGGCCGCGGTGATGCAGTGGGCGTTCGTCACGAGGACGGAGGGCCGCACCGCGAACGCCGTGCAGAACCCCTCGCGCCCGGCGGCGAGCATGAAGATCCCCTTCCTGGAGCGGTCGTGGAGGTTGCGACCGAAGTTTGCGTTCGAGGGGTGGAGCGTCCCGAGGCGGCGCTCGATCTCCTTGCGCCGGGGGTCCTCCGGCGAGAGGCCCGCGAGCTCCCCCCGCAGCTGGCTGATCTCGTCGTGGGAGGAGCGGTTGTAGACGATGAGCGCGGCGAGGCTGGCGAGCGCGATCACGAGGAGCGCGGCGAGGATGTAGGTCGTGCGGCGCTGGCCTGCCGTCGCGGCGTGCACCTCCTTGTGGAGCATGGCGTTGATCTCGACGGTGCCGCGGGGCTTCGCGCGCCCCGTGGCAGCCGCGACGGCCGAGGAGATCATCATGGCGATCGTCCGCTCGCCGACCCGCCGAGCTCCGGCGGGCGGCGCCGCCGGGACATGCCCAGGGGGGGCGGCCGCGGGCGCGGGGTACGCAGCGGGCGCCGGGTATCCAGCGGGCGCGGGGTACGCAGCGGGCGCCGGGTATCCAGCGGGCGCGGGGTACGCAGCGGGCGCCGGGTATCCAGCGGGCGCCGGGTATCCAGCGGGCGCGGAGTAGCCCGCAGTGGGCACGGGGTACGCGGCGGGCGCGGGATGGCCCGTCACTGGCGCAGGGTAAGCGGCCGCAGGAGAGGGGTGATGGGCCACAGCGTGCGCCTGCGGCGGACCCGACGTGCGGCGCTCGACGAGCTCGAGCCGCACCCGCGGGCCCTTGGCGCCGAACGTGATCTCGTCGCCCGACGCGATCGGGTGCCGCTTGATCCGCTGCCCGCCCGCGTAGGTCCCGTTGCGGCTGTCGAGGTCGTAGAGCACCCAGCCCGCCGCCTCGAGGCGCGCCTCGGCGTGGTGGCTGCTCGCGTCGCGATCGTGGTTCGGGTCGAAGACGACGTCGTTGTCCGGCGCTCGACCGAAGCGCACCGCGCGCCGGTCATGGATCTCCACAGAACCGGCGTTGCGCCCGAAGGTATGTACGACGCGTAACATCACGGCGCCGGGACCCCCTGCAGCAGATCGATCCGCATCCCGATGCGGAACGGCGAGCTCTGCGTCACCGTCGCCTTCCGGCCGTCGATCGTGACGTTGTCCTCGTCGTCGATGTGCGCCGCGTGGATGCCGATGACGTGCCCGTACTGGTTGAAGATGGGGCTCCCGCTGTTGCCCCCGCGCGTGACGGCGTCGTGCTGGATCAGGACCGCTCGGTCCGGCGTCGTCGCCTCCTCGTCGATGCCGGTCACGCGCCCGATGCGGCCCTCCAGGAACGTCGCCGAGGGGCTCAGCGGGTCCATCAGGCGACCGGGGAAGCCGATGACGTAGGCGTCGTCGCCCGGCCCGATGGCCCGCAGCTCGGCGTCGTTCGCGAGCTTCACCGTGCGCGTCGCCTTGCCGGCGATCCGGAGCAGGGCGACGTCCGGCGAGCCGGCGCCCGCCTGCCCCGGCTTGTACGCCGGGTGGGCCGACATCGCGACGATGGGGAAGCGGATCTTCCCCATCGAGTCGTTCTGCGTGACGATCGAGGTGCCGCCGCGGGCGCGGCAGTCGCGGACGCAGTGAGCGTTCGTCGCGAGCAGATCGGGCGCGATGGCGAACGCCGAGCAGCAACCGCCGATGCGGTTGTCCACCTTGTAGCCCATCACGTAGAGCGCCAGCCTGTTCTGCTCGAAGATGGCGCGCCCCGAGAGCACCTGCTCCGGGATCGCGCCCGACGGGCGCGCCGCGGGCGCGATCCCCAGGCCGACCTCGCGCGCCAGCGCGTCGGCCGCCTGGCGCGACCGGTACGTGACCACGAACGCCACGGCCACGGCGACGAGCGCCGCGGCGACGCCTAGCCCGAGGAGCAGGTTGTGGCGCGACACCTTGCGCCTCGCCTCGTCCGCCTTGGCGCGCACGAGCGCGAGCGCCTTCTCCTCGCGCCGCATCGCCTGCACGACGGCATCCTTGACGATGCGCTGCGCGGTCTCGACGTCGACGCGGCCGTCCGCGTCGGGGCGCCCGGGGGGCCACTCTTCCTGCGGGGCGGCCGGGGTCTGCCGGCCACGCTTGTCGTTGCTGCGCAGCATCGCGGTGGGGGGCGCGCGCACGTGCGCTACGCGCACCCTAACGAAGCAGGTAGTAGCCGGCGATGGTAACGCACGCGACGGCGCTCACGATCATCAAGATCACCAGCCACTGCGGCGCGCCGTCGGTCGGGATCATGATCGGCTCGTCGCCCTGGACGGGCGCGCGGGCGTTGCGCTCGTCCAGCGCGTCGTCGGGCGGCAGGGGCGAGGCGACGTGGTCGTAGTCGTCCCCGTCGTCGTCCATGTCGCTGTCCGCGCTGCTCAGCCACGATTTCGGCGAGGGGGGGCGCTGCGAGATCTTCTTCTCGTCGAGCTCCTTCACCTTGCGCGCCGGCTCGGACGCGGCGGCGTTCTGGGCCAGGAGGTGCTCGGGCAGCGCGTACTTCTGGTAGCGGAGGTCCTCGATGTCCTCGAGCTCCGGCACGGCGAGCCCGTCGCCGTCGAACTTCGCGACCACCACCGTGATGTTGTCGTGCCCGCCGGCCTGGTTGGCCCGATCCGTCAGCACCTTGCAGGCCTCGATCGGATCGTCGACGCTCCGCAGCACCTCGCGGATCTCCTCGTTCCGCACCATGCCCGAGAGCCCGTCGGAACAGAGCATCAGCGTGTCGCCCCGCTTGAGCTCCACGAAGGTGAGGTCGACCTGCACCGAGTCCGCGGTGCCGAGCGCCTGGAGGATGATGTTGTTGTGCTCGAAGGTCTCGGCCTCCTCCTCGGTGAGCTGGCCCGCCTCGATGAGCTGGTTCACGAGCGACTGGTCGCGCGTCACCTGCACGAGCCGATCGCCGCGGAGGACGTACGCGCGGCTGTCGCCGACCTGGCCGAGGAACAGGTGATCGTCCATCAGCGCGGCGATGGTCGAGGTGGTCCCCATCCCCCGCCGGGTCCGATCGAGCTTCGCCTCGCTGAAGATCCGGAGGCCCGCCGCCTCGATCGCCTGCACCAGCCGCGCCGCGAGCTCGTCGTGGTTCTCCGGGGGACCGGCGACGCTCATCCGCTGGTAGATGATGTCGACCGCGAGCTGGCTCGCGACCTCGCCGGCCGCGGCGCCGCCCATGCCGTCGCACACGCCGAGCAGGGCGCCCCGCTCGCCGACGACCTGGTAGCGATCCATCTCCATCAGGCCGCGGCTCGCCTTCGTGAGATCCGCGACGATGAAGTTGTCCTCGTTGTGCTCGCGGACCTGGCCCACGTCGGTCCGGCCGAACAGCCGCAGCACGACCTCGGGGCGACGCGGCTCGTCGGGCGGTGTCGCCGCGCCGTCCATGCCGTCGGGGCGCTGCCCGCCCTCGTCAGGCTCGCCACCCCCCGGCGCCTCGCCCGCGAAGCGCCCGCCGTGGGCGGCCTCCGCAGCAGGGGTCTCGTCGAGCGCGCCATCGTACGAGGCGGCCGCGAGCGAGGCGTGCGCCTGAGCGGCGGCCGGCGGAGCATCGGGGGTCACTGCGTCTCCGAGGTCGTCCGACCGTGCGGCGCTTCCATCCGTTTCCTCCTCGCGCGACCCGCCTGCGGTGAGCCGCACCCGCGGCGGCGGAGGGAGCTTCCGCCCGACCTTCTCCGGGCTCGATGTGCTGGGCGCCTTCACGGGCTTCACGGCGATGCCAGCCTTGTGCGCGGCGTTCGCGGCCGGACGCGTCTTGGGCGGCGGGGGCTTCCAGTTCACGGGCTTGCCTGCTTCCACAGACCCCGCCTTGCCGGGCTCGAGCGACGCGGCGCCGTGCGGGGAGTCATGAAGCGCCTTGCCGGCGTGGCTGCTCGAGTCGGTTCCTGCGGACGTCGCGCCGGGGAGCCCCTCGACTTCCAGCGCCTCGGTCGGCGTTTCGCGGACGGTCTGGTCGCTCATCGGGGGAGATCCACGCGGAACAGGTGCTGCCCGATGCGCACGAAATCGCGATCGAGGAGGCCGACGTCCTCGCGGATGGCGACGTAGGTCCCGTTCGACGAGTCCAGGTCGCTGAGCGTGAACTCCCCCGTGGCCGGGTTCCTCCGGATGGCGGCGTGGCGTCGCGAGAGGAACGGATCGGCCGTGAATACGATGTCTCCCGTCTCCCGTCCGATCACCGTCTCATCCCGGTAGAGGTGGTACACGTCCCGCGTCACGCCCTCCACCGTCCGCTGGCAGAGTCTCGCCCGGCGGTGGATGGCGGGCGAGCCAAACAGCAACGTTCCATGCTGGATGGCATGGCCGAGGCCTCGCTCGCCGTCGTTCACGGTCTGAAACTGTAACACCTCGAGGCCCAGGAGGAGCAAGTCGCCATCTCGGAGGGGGTGCGTCTTACGGATGCGGAGGTAGATGCGGTTGACGCTGCCCAGGTCACGGAGAACCCAGGACCCTTCCTGCGGGATGATCCGCGCGTGCCGCGGCGAGACGTACTGGTCGTCCTCGAGGAGGATATCCCCCTCGGTGCGGCCGATGTCGATCTGCGGCCCCGCCAGGGGGAAGCTCTTCCCCTCGGTCCCGTCTTCGACGATCACGATGAGCTTGCCCTCGGGCGCTCGGGTCGGCTGGGTGTCAGCCGGAACCCACGCCGGCGGGCGAACCGAGAGGGACGCGCGCAGCGGCGCGAGCGGCCGCTGGGAGGCCGGCGGCGCGCTGCTCGCCTCATTCGAGATCGGCCCGGCGGGCTCGGCAGTCTGCGGGGGCCGCTGCGGGTCGCGCCGGGCGTCCGGGGCGAGCGCGGGCGCGGGCTGCGGGCGTTCGGAGGCGGCCCTGGAGGGGCGCTCGGAGGCGGGCCGCTCGCCCTCGAGGGGCGCACCGCAATACTTGCAGAACCGCGTGCCCGCCAGGCACTGACCGCGACAGCGCGCGCACTCGACCGGCGGGACGGGAGCCCGCTGCGACGACGCGATGTCGACAACCGGCGAACCGACGATCTTGTCCGCGTTGCTCCCGCTGGCCGCGGGCGGGGGCAGGCGCGCTGGGGGCAGGGCGACCGGGGGCAGCGGGGGCGGAGCCGGCCTGGCCGGCGCGCCGGCCCGTTGATGCGCGTCTACGGCGCCGGAGCGCTCGTCGCGCGCCGCGGGCGGCGGCGCGGCCTCCGCAGGCGGCGCGTGCCGGGGCGCGGCGGGCGTGACGTCGTGGAGACCTCGCGCGGTCGTCCCGATCTCCTCGTGGGGCGGGGGCGCCATGTACGGCGCGCCAGGGGAGAGCGCGGTGCCTGGCTCGCCGCGCTCTCCCCTGGCGCGCTTCGACACCTGGCTCGCCGGCTGCGGGGCGCCCGCCGGCGCTCCGCCTTCTCTCCTGTTCAGCGCCGCGCCGCACGTAACGCAGAAGCGGTAGCCCGGAGGGTTCTCCCCGTTACAGTTCGCGCAGGAGAGCCCCAGGATCGCGTCGGTGATCGAGGGCGTCGCGGGCGGCGCTGGCGCGTCACCCCGCTCGGTGACCCTCGGCCCTTGCAGGGCTGGCACCATCTGGATCGCGCTGTCCAGCGCGCCAGCAGCCGGCGTCGCGGCGCCCTCGCGCGCCGGGCGCGTGGCGCCCTCGGCGCGGCCGTGCACCGCCGGCATCGCTGGCTCCGTCCTCGCCGCGCTGAGCGGGCTGAAGGAGAACACGGGCGCCTCCGGGCGAAGGCGCCCCGGCGCGCCGCGAGGCCCCGGCGCCCTGGCGGCCGCGCGGGCGTCGTTCGCCGGCGGCGCCTCGGCCTGCGCGGGCGCGGGCAGGGCCGGGAGCGACACCTGCGGCAAGCCGCTCGGCGGCGTCGGCGGGACGACCCGCGCCTCTCGAGCCTTCAGCCGTCGGCCGCAATCCTGACAGAACGTCAGATCGCCAGCGTTGTCGCGGCCGCACACATCGCAGATCACGCTGCCGAGGGGACCGCGGAGCGACGGTCGAGTCAAGTAGCCGGTGCGTTCTCTCGAGCGGACAGGGGAACCGCTCAGCGCCGGCCGACCTCGGTCCGCACCTCGAGAAGGAGCTCGAAGCCGACGAATTGCGCGATGGCGGTGGCCCGCTCGTAGTTGGCCGTGTCCCTCCAGCCAGCGAGGAGCACCGGCCGGTACACGCAGCTGACGCCGAGCACCGCGCGGCGCGAGACCTCCAGCTCGACCCCGACGCCGCCGAAGATGAGCGCGCCGCCCGTCTCGACGCCCCACTCGTTCCCGTAGGCGACGCCGCCGATGCCGGCGGAAAAGTAGGGAGCCGCCCGGTAGCCGATGTCTGGCAGGTACCTCATCTCGGCCCGGAGCTGCTGGAAGATTCCAAGCCGGTAGAGGTTGCTCGAGTCCATCTTGGTGAACTGGTACGCGCCGCCGAAGTACCAGGGGCCCGGCGAGCGGTATCCGCCGCGGATCGCGAGCCCGCCTCCGCTGCCCAGGATGCACGCGTAGAGGGGCCCGGAGCGCGGGCAGGCAGCGCCAGGATCGAGGCTCATCTCGGCCACGAGGGCGACGCCGTACTGCACGTACTCGACGTGCAGCGGCGGCGGTCGGGAGGCGAGCTCGACGCGCGGCTTGACGGCAGGCGCTGGCTCGTGCTCGGCGGCGGCCTCGCCCCGTGCCGCGTCGAGCCGAGCGCTCCCGTCGGGCGTGGCGCGGCCGTCCTCGGCCCCTTCGCCGGGGCCTCCTCCCGTCCGGCCGCCGGGGGGAGCGCCTGGCGCGGCGTCGTGGAGGGCGCCCTCGGCCCGGGGGTACGGAGGCGCGGCCCGCGCTGTCAAGGACAGCAGGGCGCCGGCCGCGATGATCGCGGCCGAGAGCGCGCCGGGCGGAGATCGCAAACGCACGAGTCGTTTGAGATACGCGAGAGATCTGCCGCCGGCAACGCTCCTCCGTCGCGCGGGCGCGGGAGCGCGCCCGCGCCGACCTCCGACGTGGGCGCGCGCGGCCGCCTGGGGCACCTCCGCGCCTCTACGTGCCCGCCGCGCCTCCTTCGCGTCTCGCGCGCCCCCCAGGAAAAGACGCGACGGAAGGGGGAGGCGAGCGGTCTCTTGAAGCTCGACACCATACGCCGCTTGACGGCAGCTGCGAGGGTCGCCTAAACGAAGCCACCTTCATGGAGATTCACCTCGACAAGCGTGCCGTAAAGCAGATCCGCCTCTCTGCGGCGGATGCCGTTGAGGAAGGCGACACCGAAGCGCTGCGCGAGGACGTCCTCGAGGCGTTCTCGGAGGAGCAGGTCGAAGAGATCGAGCGTCGTCTGGACAGCGGTGATTTTTTTGAGTTCTTGACCGACGTGCTCGACGAGTGGGGGGGCGACGACGTGGACGAGCTCTTCGAGCTCCTCGAGACCCAGCTCGGCGACATCGGCATCGATCTGAAGTACGAGCCGCGCGAGGACGACGACGACCTCGACGAGGCCGACGACGATGACCTTGCCGACGACGACGAGGACGAGGACGGCGACGACGACGCCGAGCTGGAGCCCGAGGACGACGAGGACGACTGAGCGCGGTCGGCCCGCCGCCGCGGCGGCGCGCCGCGCGGCGTCCCCGCGTCAGGGGTCCTTGCCGCCGTCGAGCTCGCGGAGGATGTAGTCCGCGCACGGGCGAGGCGCCGCAGGGAGCGACGGACATATCGCGTGCGCGCAGCGCGCGTAGCGCGAGTCGGGGAGCTCCCGGGCAATCCGGGCCGCGGTGGCGCACGCCTCGTCGTTCCGACCCTCCTCGCGCCACAGCTTCGCCTCGGCCCAGAGCGCGTCGTCGCGCAGGATGGACGCGGGGTGGTCCGTGTAGAGCTTGCGCAGCTCGCGGCGCGCGGCCGCGCGATCGCCGAGCGCGTCGCGGTAGAGGCGCGCGATCTCGAGCTGCGCGTCGTCGAACTTCTCGCGGTCGTAGCTGCCGGTGACGGCCGGCTCGCGCGCCGAGAGCATCTCCCTCAGGTAGCCGATGGCCTCCTCGGGGCGCCCGAGGGACGCGGCGAGCTCCGCCGCGTGGAACAGGGCGTCGTCCGTCAAGCTGCCGACCGGATACGGGTGCGCGCGCGCGGCGGCGACGAGCGCGCGCAGCGCGGCCTCTCGATCGCCGCTCCGCTCAAGGACGAGCGCTGTGTGGTAGGCGACGTCCTGATCGAGCTCCGTCCCGCGGAGCGCGGGGCCGTGCTGCCGCAGCCACGCGAGCGCGCCCGCCGCGCCGGCACGGTCTTCTTCGCGCTGGATGAGCCGCTTCAGCGCGTTGCGCGCGAGCCCGTGCGACGGGCGGCGCAGCGTCGCCGCCAGCAGCATCGCGTAGCCCGCGTCCGCGTCGCCGTGCTCGATCGCGAGATCGGCGAGCTCGAACTCCGCGCGCTCCGAGCGCGGTCCGCGCGGCGAGTCGGCGAGCAGCCGCTCGTACGACGCGCGCGCCTCGCCCCAGGACTCCGCGCGCTCGAACGAGCGCGCTTGCATGAGGCGCGCCTCGTCGCGGTCCTTCACGCGCAGCGCCTGCGACGCGGCGTCGTCGAACGAGCGGGCCGCCTCGCGGTAGCGCCCCGCGTGGTAGGCGCGCTCGCCGGCGGTCATCGCGGTGAGGTAGGCGTCGCCGCGCACCGGCGCGCACGCGGGGCCGAGCAGCGCGGCGATCGCGATCGCGAGGGCGAGCGCCGGCGCGGGGGCGTTCCTGGGGCGGCGGCTCATGCGCGCGCGCCCTCGGCGCCGCGATCGCGCGGCAGCGCCAGCACCTCGGCGAGCGCCTCGGCGAGGGCGCTCGCCGCGGGCGCGACCTGCTCCGGCGCGAGATCGAGGTGGGTTACGGCGCGGACGGCGCTCCGGCCCGTCGCCCCCACGAGCACGCCGCGCCGCCGGGCGGCCTCGACGAGCCGCTCGGCCGGGATGCCGGGCGTCTCGATGTAGAGGATGTTCGTCTCGGGCTCCTCGATCGTCGCGGGCGGCGCGCCCGTCGCGGACCGCGCCACCGCGCGAAGGGCCGCCGCGCGCATCGCCCGCGCGATGGCGCGCGCGGCCTCGTGGTCCTCGGCGATGCGGCCCTGGTGGTGCGCGAGCGCGTACAGGGCGGCGGCCGCGAGCACGCCGGCCTGCCGCATGCCGCCGCCGAGCATCTTCCGGAAGCGCAGCGCGGCGCGGACCACGTCGGCGCTGCCGCACAGCGCAGAGCCGACGGGCGCGCCCAGGCCCTTCGAGAAGCAGACGCTCACCGTGTCGAACGGCGCGGCCAGCTCGGCGGGCGTTCGACCGGTGGCGACCGCCGCGTTCCAGAGGCGCGCCCCGTCGAGGTGCAGCGCGAGCCCGTGCGCGCGCGCGACCGACGCGATGGCGAGCACGTCCTCCTGCGGGAAGACGCGGCCGCCCGCGCGGTTGTGGGTGTTCTCTATCGCGACGAGGCGCGTGCGCGGGAGGTAGTACTGCGGCGGCTTGATCGCGTCCTCGACGTCGGCCGCCTTGAACAGGCCGCCGCGCCCGGCGAAGACGAACTGCACGCCGCTCCAGGCGGGCGCGGCGCCGCTCTCGTAGAACGCGCAGTGCGCGCCCTCGCCCGCGATCACCTCGTCGCCGCGCTGCGTGTGGCAGAGGAGCGCGATCTGGTTGCCCATCGTGCCGCTCGGCACGAAGAGCGCCGCCTCCTTGCCCGTGAGCTCCGCGACGCGCTCCTCGAGCGCCCGCACGGTGGGGTCCTCCCGGTACACGTCGTCGCCGACCTCGGCCGCGGCCATGGCGGCGCGCATGGCCGCGGTCGGTCGGGTGACGGTGTCGGAGCGGAGATCGATCGTCGCTTGCATCCTGGAACCTCGGCTGTCGGCGTCGGCCGACGTTGTAGCACCGCGTGGCGCCGCGCCCGCTACGCGGGGCTCGCCGCCGCGAGCCGCGGGAATCGCTCGGCCATCCGCCATGCGATGCGCGTCGCCATCGCCATGATCGGCACCTGAGAGTTCACGCCGATGCTCGTGGGGAGGATCGAGCCGTCGGCGACGAAGAGCCCCGGCAGCGCGAAGCACTCGCCGCTCTGATCGACGATCCCGCGCCGCGGATCGTTCGCCACCCGCGCGCTCCCGAGCGGGTGGAACGCCATGCACTCGATGCGGCGCGCGTCGATGGCCGCGCGCTCGGCCGCGCGCGCGGCGTCCATCGACGTGACCGGCGGCGCGCCGAGCAGCGCGGTGTAGACCTCGCGCGCGCCGGCGGCGAGCGCCATCTCGCTGAGGATCGTGATGGACCGGCGGAGCCGCGCGAGGTCCCGCGGCGCCATCGCGTACGAGACGAGCGGCTCCCGGCCGGGGCCGGGGCGGACGCGGCCGCCGCCCTCGTCGTGGATCATGGCGCCGAAGACGGCGCAGCGCGACAGCGCGGCGGCCCGACGCCGCAGGGCTGGCCCGACGCCGGGCAGGCCCGCCGCGAGCACGTTCACCGCCGAGTAGACGCCCACGAGCTTGATCCCCTCGGCGTCGAAGTGGTCGGAGTAGACGCTCTGGAGCGCGCCGTCCCAGCCGTTGAGCGCGTCGTCGAACCGGGCGACCACGCGCACCGCGGGGTGCAGCGTCACGCCGTCGCCGAGCCCGGAGCTCGCACCGAACGCGCCCGTCGCGCGGAGGAGCAGCGGCGTGTGCAGCGTGCCGCACGCGGCGACGACGGCCTTCGCGCGCACCCGGAACCGGCGCGGCGGGGCCCCCGGCTCGCCGCCGAGCAGCCTCCCCTCGACGCCGACGGCGCGCCCGCGCTTCACGGCGATCCGCTCGACCAGCGCGTCGGCGACCACGCGCGCGCCACGCGCGGTCGCCGACGGCAGGTAGGCGACGTCGACCGAGCGCTTCGCCCCGGCGGGGCAGGTGAAGTTGCACCGGCCGTTGCCCTCGCACGCGTCGCCGGTGTTGCGGCGGAGCGGGCGCATCGGGATGCCGAGCCGGCTCGCCCCCTCGACGAGCCGCGCCGTCGAGGCGGAGCGCAGCGCCTCGGGGACCTCGCGGACCTCTAGCCGATGCTCGACGCTGTCGTACGCCGCCTCGAGGGCGCGCTCCGACAGCTCGTCGAGGCCGAGGTCGCGGGTCCACCGCGCGTGGACGCTGCCCGGGATGCGGAAGCACACCCCGCCGGTCACGACCGACGATCCGCCGACGGCGCGCCCCAGGGTGAGCGAGATCATCGGCGTCTGGCCCACGCCGAACGCCGTGAACAGGCCGGCCTCGCGGAACAGCCGCCGCACCGACTCGCTGGGCTTCCAGCGCTGGTAGTCGTCAGGGCGAACGTAGGGGCCCTCCTCCAGCACGATCACGCGCCGCCCCGCCTCGGCGAGCAGCGCGGCGACGACCGCGCCGCCGGCGCCGGAGCCGACCACGACGACGTCGCACGCCTCGTCGAACCCCGCGGGCAGGTCGCGCCCGCGGACGATCGGCTCGCTCGACGCGATGCCGCCGTTCACGCGCCGCCCCCGGCGCCGAGCCCGGGCAGCCTGCGCCGCGCCGCGGTGCTCTCGCGGTCGAAGCCCGTCAGCGCGAGCTCCGCGCCCTGCTCGAAGGCGGCGATGCACATCGGCACCTTGAAGGCGAGGAGCAGCATGGCGAGGAGCCCGGAGCGGCTCGACTCGAGCGCCTCCAGGTACGCGAGCCGCCGGCCGAGAGAGAGCCGGCTCATCCGGCCGAAGGCGCCGATCACGAAGGGCGGCAGCAGCTCGAGGCAGGCGGCCAGCAGCGCGAAGCTGCGCCGGGTCTCGGGGCTGCCCTGCCGGAGCGCGAGATCCAGCGCCGCGACCGCGCGCTCGCACACCTCGGCGCCCGGCGGGGCGAGCTCCCCGCGCTCGTCCTCGTCGCAGAGCATCGCCTCGGCGGCGGCCCACGCGACGCGCCGCGCCCACGGCGAGAGCCCGCGCCCGGCGCGCTCCCACCGCTCAAACCCTCGCGCGGCGCGCCCGGGCGCGCTTCCTCCCCCATCCATTTGCATGGCCGCGAGAGCCTAGCCCGGATCGACGCAGCGCCGAGGTCGAAGGCGGCGCGCGACGGGGTCGGGTGATCCCGGGCGCTTGGCTCGGCCACGCGGACGGGCTGTTCGCGTGCCATTGCAGAACGACATCCTGACGGTCCGCTGAAGGCGCGCGCCGTGCCGCGTCGAGCGCTGCGCCGCGGCGCGCGGATCGCTCTTCGCGGCCGCGCGCGGGCTGGCTGTCCGCCGCGGATCCGGTTCTGGTATTGAGCAGTGCGGCCGGGGGAGCACGGAGGAACGATGGCGGAGCGATCGCTGCAGCACCGGGATCCCGATAGCAAGGACGACGAGACGCTGAGGAGAGAGGCGCGCGTGCACCTCGCGAGCGAGCCGGCGCTGCAGCTCGTGGCCGAGCTGATCGCGCGGCTGCGCGAGCTCGATCTGCCGTGGTGGACGCCGGTCAAGCTGCGCGATCAGTTCGGCGCGGTCGAGCGGATGGGCTGGTTCCGCGAGCGGAGCGACGTGCGCCAGCAGATCACGACGTCCCTCACCGGCCTCTCGCCCAAGGCCGCCCGCCGCAAGACGCCCGACTTCCAGGGCGCGCTCATCGACTCCGTCATCGACGAGGGCGACATCACCCCGCGCGCGTTCGAGGACGCGTTCGACCCGCGCGATCTCGCCGTGTACGGCCCCGCCGGCGGCTACTGGCAGTTCTTCCGGGACTCGATGCCGTGGGATCAGGACACGCCGCAGCTCCAGGAGATCGTCGCCTGGCTGCTCAAGGCGCTGCTCGCGGATCGCAGCCCGTTCGAGGGCATCGGCAGGACGCCGATCCTGACGCCGTGGGACGTGCGCACGGCGATCGACGGCCGGCTGTGGCAGACCCGCATCCCGCTCGAGATCCGCGTCGCCATCGACAACGCGCGGCTCAAGCAGGAGCGCGAGCGCCCGGGCGTGCCGTTCCACGCCGACGGCGAGCTCGCGATCGCCGGGCCGGACGTCATCGCCGCGAACATCCCGCCGCGCGACATCCTCCCCGTGGTGCAGCTCGCGCAGAAGGCGATGCGCTTCGACGGGCCGCGGGCCGCCACGCCGAAGGCGGCGGCGCCGGTGGAGCTGTCGTCCGGCCGCGGCGGCGCGCCCGCTGCCGCTCCGCCGGCCGGAGCGGCAGCGCCTGCATCGGCGCCGGGGGCCTCCGCCCCCGTGTCGAAGCCGGCGGCGTCGGCGTCCGGCGGGCCCGTGTCGGGCCCGGCGGCGTCAGCGCCTGTGTCGTCCGGCGGCGGGCCCGTGTCGGCGCCGGCCTCCGGCTCGTCCGGCGGCGCGCCCGACGCGGGCCAGGCCGGCAAGGCCGGCGTGAGCGCCGCGCTCTTCGGGGCGGCCGGCTCGCCGCCGGGGGGCCTCGCGGCGTCGGTGAGCAGCCCGCCGGCCGGCTCCCCCGCGGGGCCGAAGGCCGCCGGCGGCATCACGCCGCCGAGCGCGATCGCCGCGAGGCCGCTCGCAGCGGCGGGCGCCGCGGCGGCGGTCTCACCGCAGGGGGGTGAGCCGTCGCGCAACAGGCTCCCGAGCGACCCTGGCACCTCGTCGGCGCGCGCATCGACGCCGCCCCCTCCGGCGGTGCGCCCGTCGACGCCTCCTGCGCCGCGCGCATCGACGCCGCCCGCGCCCCCGGCGTCGCGCGCGTCGACGCCGCCTGCGCCGAGCGCCTCGCCGGACGGGGCCAAGGTCGAGTCGCTCGACGACCTCGAAGAGGAGGACGACGACGAAGACGGCGACCGCGGCGCGCCCGAGAGCGAGCGCACGAATCCGTGGGCGACCTCGGGCGACGGGAAACCCAAGGACGACCTCGACGACATCGGCGATGTCGAGTCGGTGAAGTAGCGCCGCCGGGGCGCGGAGCGCCGTCCGCGAGCGGATGGCGCGCCGCTCCGTCATGGCGCCGCGCCGCGCTGCCCGCGGCGATCTTCATGTTTCTTCACACGCCCTCCTGAACATCCTTCACACGCGCTGCGCAGCTTCGAGGTGTCCCGGAGCCGCGCGTCTGCGGCTCCGGTCGTTGCTGCCCGGGGCGGCGCCCGCGTTCGGACGAACCGAAGCCGCGCGCACACGCCCCGTGCACGGATCGACGGCGGAGACGCTCACGGAGGGTACGCATCATGCTGGGATTCGTGGTTGGAACGGCCTGTCTGATAGGCCTCGTCATGACGTTGAAGCGCGGCTGCTGGTACGACTGCGGTGCGCCCTGGGGCGCTGGGCCGCGCTTCTTCGGGCGGCGTGGCTTCGGGGGGCACGGCTTCCGCCGTCGCTTCTTCCTGTCCTTCCTCTTCGATCGGCTCGGCACCTCGCCGACGCAGGAGAAGGTCATCGTCGCGGCCATCGACGAGCTCCGCTCCGCCGCTGAGGCGCAGCGGAGCGAGATCCGCAGCACGCGCGCGGACGTCGCGGCGGCGATGCGGAGCCCGAGCTTCGACGAGACGCGCCTCGGCGAGCTCTTCGCGCGCCACGACACGGCCATCGAGTCGCTGCGCAGGGCCGCGGTCGGCGCGCTCGGGAAGGTCCACGCCGTGCTCGAGGACCGCCAGCGCGAGCAGCTCGCCGATCTCATCGAGATCGGGCCGGCCGCGTTCCGCGACATGTGGTCCGGCCGGGCCGGGTGGCGCGGCGACGATCCCTACAGGACCCACGGCCGGTGGGCGTGAAGGAGGGGATGAGACCATGATGCGACGCCAGATCACCATCGCGCTGCTCGCGCTCGGCGCCGTCGCCGGCTTCGCCTCCGGCTTCTCCTCGCTGCGCTGCCGGGCGGAGGCCCGCCGCGACGCCTTCCAGCGCCACGTCGCCTCCATCTGCGTGGACGCCGCGCGGGAGGCCGATCGCTCCTGGCCGCGGGGCGCCCCGCGCGCGGTCCACGCGCCCGCGGCGGCCGACGCCGACACCGGCGCGGGCCCCTGAGCTATACAAGGGGTGAGCGGCGGCCGGTCGCCGCCGCACCTGCCCCCCGGGTCCTTCCATGGCGCTGCGGCTCCTGCTCATCGACGACGACACACGGCTCCACGCCTTGCTCGCGAGCTACCTCGAGCAGAACGGGTTCGCGGTGACCGTCGCGTGCGACGGCGCGCGCGGCCTTTCGGCGCTCGCCGCGGGCACCTTCGACGCCGTCCTGCTCGACGTGATGATGCCGGGCATGGACGGCATCGAGGTCGTCCGCCGCATCCGGCAGAAGAGCTCGATGCCGATCCTCATGCTCACCGCCCGCGGCGACGAGGCCGATCGCGTGGTCGGCCTCGAGATCGGCGCCGACGACTACATCGCGAAGCCCTTCAGCCCGCGCGAGCTGCTCGCGCGCCTCCGCGCGGTGCTGCGGCGGGCCACGCCCGACGCCGCCGGCGAGCGGATCGTGGCCGGCGACATCGCCATCGACGTGCCCGGCCGCGTCGTCACCGTGTCGGGCAAGCCCGCCGATCTCACCGGCATCGAGTTCGACATCCTCGTCGCCCTCGCGCGGCGCGCCGGCCGCGTCGTCGCCCGGGACGCGCTCCTCGAGGAGGCCGGCCGCGGCGACGTCAACGTCGGCGGGCGGACGGTCGACGTGCACATCTCGCACCTGCGGCAGAAGCTGTCCGACGACCCGAGGTCGCCGAGGCTCATCAAGACGGTGCGCGGCGTCGGCTACGTGCTCGCCAAGGACCGCGTGTGAGGAGGCGGTACCGGTCCTGGCTCTACGAGAACGGGCGCAAGGTCTCGATCGGCCGCTTCCTGAGCGCGCGGCTGCACCGCCGGATCTTCATGTGGTTCGGCGCGACCATCCTGATCACCGCGCTCGCCGCCGTCGCCACGATCGGGGCCATCGATCGCGTCGGCAACTCCGGCTGGCGGCGCGAGCACGCCCGCGCCCAGTCGTTCGTGGCCCACGAGTTCGAGCGCGTATGGGGCGATCCCGCGGCCCGCGACGCCCTCGCCCGCGCGTTCGCCGAGGATCTCGAGATTGATCTGGAGCTCGTCGACGTGGCCGGGCGGCGGCTCGCGAGGTACGGCCAGCCCTGCCGGGCGCAGACCCTGGTCGCCCCGGTCCGCGACGAAGGGGGGCCGCTCGGCACCGTGCTCCTCTGCCCCGCCCGCGGCCGCTCCGGCGGATCGCTCCGGTTCGCCCTGCCGCTGCTCGCGGTGGCCATCGTCATGTGGGGAGCCTCGGGCCTCATCGCGCGCCGCCTCGCCCGCCCGCTCGTCGATCTCGCCCACGTCGCGCACGAGATCGGGGCCGGCAAGCTGTCGAGCCGCGTCCGGCTCGACTGCCACGGACAGCAGGGCGAGGTCGGCATCGTCGCCGAGGCGGTCAACGACATGGCCGCGCGCATCGAGCGCCAGATCGCCGACCAGAGAGAGCTCCTCGCCGCCGTGTCGCACGAGCTCCGCACGCCGCTCGCCCGCATCCGCCTGCTGACGGAGATGGCCCGCGAGGGCGGCGGGCCGAGCGCCTGCGTGCTCGACGACCTCGACCGCGAGGTCATGGAGATCGACGCGCTCGTCGGCGACCTCCTGGCCAGCTCGCGCCTCGACTTCGCGGCCCTCACCGTGGCCCGCCTCGACCCGGCCGAGGCCGGGATCCGCGCCCTGGAGCGCGCAGGGCTGGATCCGACGCTGCTGGAGGTCGTCGAGGGGACGCCGTCGCTCCAGGCGGACGCGACGCTGCTGGCGCGCGCCCTCGCCAACCTGCTGGAGAACGCGCGCGCGCACGCTGGCGGGGCCGAGCGGCTGCGGGTCCGTCCCGGCGGCCAGCGCAACGTCGTCTTCGAGGTCGAGGATCGCGGGCCCGGGTTCGCGGACGGGGAGGAGACGCGCATCTTCGAGGCGTTCTTCCGGCGCGAGCGGGGGCAGGGCGGCGAGAGCGGCGCCGAGCGCGGCTCGCTCGGCCTCGGCCTGGCGCTGTGCAAGCGCATCGCCGAGGCGCACGGGGGCCGAGCGTTCGCCGAGCGCCGCGAGGGCGGCGGGGCGCGCGTCGGCATCGAGCTCGCGCTGCGTCCGCCAACCAGCGCCGCGCGTCCACAGGGACGCGACAGGGAAGCAGACAGAGCAAACAGAGCAGACAGAGCAGACAGAGCAGACAGAGCAGACAGAGCGGCCCGCCCTCGCCGCGCGTAGCGTTCCCGCTTGACCGGGCGATGGGGCGGGTGCGACGCTCCCGGTGCTCGCGACCATGCGAATCCTCCTCTGCGAAGATCAGGACGCGATCCGGCGCATGATCGAGGCGCTGGTCGGAGCGAGTGGTCACGAGGTGATCGGCGTGGGCACCGGCCGCGAGGCGGTGGAGCGCGCCCTGACCGAGCCCTTCGACGTGCTGCTGCTCGACCTGATGCTGCCCGGGAGCATGGATGGCTTCGAGGTCTGCGAGCGCCTCCGCGCGCACCCGGGCACCTCCAGCCTGCCGATCCTCGTGATCAGCGCCCTCGACGATCACGAGGCGCGCGCCCGCGCCTTGAAGCTCGGCGCGACCGCCTACTACGCCAAGCCGTTCCGGCCCCTAGAGCTCCTGGAGCACATCGGCGGGCTCAAGGCCACGCGGCGGGCCTGAAGCGGGGCCCCGCCCCGGCGGGAGCCGTCCGTCCGGCACAACGCAACGGAGCGCTGGAACATGGCGCCCGATTTGGCTACACCCGGCCGTCATGCACACTCGGTGGCGCTGGGTCATGGCTTCGACGCTCGCGGCGGTCGCCCTCTCGGGGCTCGCGGGCTGCGAGGGGGAAAAGAGCAAGGCGCAGGTCGCCGCCGACGCCGGCGCGCTCGACGCCGGGCCGGCGCTGCCCGTCGTCGGCGGCAAGCTGGGCGCGGAGCTCGCGGAGGCGGCGTCGGGCAGCACCGAGAAGAAGGGGCCCGCGGCGGGCGGCACGGCGGGTGGGCCGCCGGAGAGCGGCGTGTTCTCGGCGTCCGAAGCGGCCGCCGCGCTGCCGAAGGACGTGCCTTACAAGATCGAGGTCATCGGCGACGGCAGCGAGCCGCGGGCCAGGCTCGCCCCGAAGATCGACCCGAAATCCGAGCAGAAGCTCGACATCACGCTCGGGCTGCGCATGGGCGGGCCGCAGGGGCTGCCGAACCTGGAGCTCGGCGTGAGCTTCAAGGCGGAGAAGCCGGCGGACGCGCCCAAGGAGGGCGCGGCCGCGCGCGTGGCGTCGACGGCGAGCGCGGCTCCGACGAGGGTGATCGCGAAGATCACGTCGGCGATGCTCGCCTCGATGTCGATCGGCGGCCCGCCGAAGCAGCTCGCCGACGCGCTCGCGAAGCTGAAGGGGAGCGCGCTGCGGTACGAGCTCTCGCCGGCGAACGCGGTCAGCAACCTCCAGTTCGAGCTCTCCAAGGACGCCGATCCAGGTCTCCAGCCGCTGATCGGCGCGCTCGGGGAGGCCATCACGCTCCTCACGCCGCCGCTCCCGGACAAGCCCGTCGGCGCAGGCGCCTACTGGATGGTCACCGATCGCGTGGTGGCGTCGGGCGCGCAGCTGCCGGTGCTGCGGTACCGGGTCTTCAAGATCGAGAAGGTGGAGGGAGGTGTCGTCTCGCTCAGCGTGGACACGCGGCAGTACGCGGAAGGGGCCGACCTCAAGCTGCCGAGCCCGAACGGGGAGGTCACGATGACCATCGACCGGCTCGACTCCTCGGGCAAGGGCACGCTCACCTGGTCGCCGTCGAGCTTCGTGCCCGGCGTGGCCGACGCCTCGCAGCGGCTCCAGGCGTTGCTTGTGCCGCCCGGCGCCACCGCCCAGCAGGCCGCCGCTCAGCGCAGCGTCGCCCAGGTGGAGCTCACCGCGAAGTTCGCGGCGCCGGCAGCGCAGTAGCGCCGGTCCGCCGGGCGGGGGCGCGGCAGCTCTCGCCGGGGCCACGCCCTGCCGCCCGGGGCACACGGAGCGGCTCTCGCGCATCGGGCGGTGTGAGCGCATCGCCCTGGCGGCTGTGCACTTCCGTGCGGGCGTTCGCGCATGCATCTCCCGCCCCGCGGCCGTGCTGCCTTCCAGGACGCAGGCGTGCGTCCCGGTCGCTGCCCGCGAGCCATGGAAACCATGGCAGCCGCGACCAACCCTGGAGCGCCGCCGAGGTGCCGGGGGTGTTGGCTAATCCCGTGCATGAGCGCCCGTGCGGGGAGGCGTGACGGCTGTCCGACCCGGCTGCCAGAGGCGGGTGAGCAGACCGAGCCACGGTGCAGACGCATGACGTACGGGTGCGAGCGGAACATGCGCGGGTGCAGCCTCGAGGCGTACATCGAGGAGCCGGGCCTCACGGAAGGGCAGCGCCGGCGGCTGCGGCTGTTCCAGACGGTGGAGGAGGCCGTGAGCCGTCGCGTGGAGCGGCTGTGCACGTCCAGCGAGATCGAGGTGACGGACGCGGCCATCCTCGTCGTGTCCCCGGCGGCGCGCCGAGCGTTTTTCCGGATCGACGCGCGGGGCAGCGCGGAGGCGCCGGGCGCGGGCGTCATCGTCGACCACCGCGCGCGGCTCCACGAGTTCCTGCACGCCGTGCTGCCGCCCGTGGACGAGGCGCCGTTCGATCCGTACGTCGACCTGCTCGCGCCGTCTCCGCCCCAGTGCGTCCGCGTGCTCATCGTGGACGAGGACTCGCTCACGGTCCTGAATTACGGCGCGTTCGTGGTGGTGAACCTCGACCGCAGGGAGATGCCGAAGGCCTAGCTCCCGCGTCGGAGGTCAGAAGCGCACGGTGAGGCGGAACGGGTCGAGGGCGGCGCGCGGCGGGGGCTGCTTGCGCGGGGCGCCGGCGGGATCGCGGTCGAAGACCATCACGAGCACGCCGACGCCCGCCGCGAGGAGGCCGGCGCCGGCGACGATGTCGCCCGCGAGCGCCTGGGCGCGCGCGGCGTCGGCCGCATCCCCGTCCCGCGTCGGTGCGTCCGACGCGCTCGCGACCCCGAGCAGCCCGATGGCCGCGCCGGCCGCCACGGTGGTCAGACCGCCGGCGACCAGCACGATCGGCACCACGCGGCTCGGCGCAGCGTCGGGCGCGGAGCTCGGCGCGGCGCCGCGCAGGACCGGTCTGGCCGGAGCGACGCTCGCTGGAGCGCTCGTCGAGGACACCCTCGGCCCGGCGGGCGCTGCCGGCGCGACGACCTCGCGCTCGAGGCTCAGCACGACGACGGCGCGGCTCCCCGGCGCCGCTGCGACGCTCCGCTCGGCCTCGCGGTAGCCCGGCGCGCTCGCGGTCACCGTGTGATCCCCCGGGTTGACCGGGCGCGGGCGATCGAGCGCCGCCGCGGGCACAACGACGCCGTCGATCTTCACCTCGAGGCCGACGGCGTCGCCCGGGGAGAGCCGCAGCTCGAGCGCCGAGACCTTGTGCTCGAGCTCCTGGATCGCCTGCCGCGCGAGCTTCTCGTACCCTTTTGTCGCAGGCGCGGACGGCTCGACAAGGAACGCGCGGAAGTTCTCCAGCGCCTCGACGAGCTGCCCCGTCTGCTGCTGGGCCACCCCGAGGCTGTAGAGCGTGATCGGCGCGCGCTTGATCGCGAGCGAGCGCTCGTACCGCTCCCGCGCCTGCTCCCAGCGCCCCTGCCTCGCGAGCTCGGAGGCCTCGATGAAGATCTCGCGCGCGACGGCGACGTCGGCCGCGCTCTGGGCCGCGGCGGGCGCGGGGGCGGCGAGCATCGCCGCCGCGACGAGGAGCGCCAGGGCGCCCGAGAGCGGGCGCGTCCGCCGCGGCGTCACGGCCTGAACCGCTCCCCGTCGGGCACCAGCGAGAACCCCTCGAGCCCGGACCACAAGATGAGCTCGGTCCCCGTCCACACGCCCACGCCGTAGGTGTGCTGTTTGCCCGCGGCCGACATGTTCGCTCCCCACGCCATCGTCATCGGATCGTACAGCTTCCCGTCTCGCCTGAGCGTCAGGCCGCTCCGCCCGCCGGCGACGAGCGCGTGCGCGCCGGTCCACCCGGTCCAGCCGGTGCGCCGCTCGACGCGGCTGCGCTCCGAGGGAGCCCCCTTGTCGTCGATCCCGCGCCACGCGTCGGCCACCGGATCGTAGATAGCGCCGCCCCTGCGGGCGCCGCCCTCCTGGTCCTGCCCGCCCCAGACGAGGAGCCGATCGCCCATCCAGACCGCGAACGCTTCGGTCCTCGGGCTCGGCGCGTCGGCGCTGGGCAGCGACCGCCACACGTCGGTGGTGGGGTTGTAGGCGTACCCCTCGTTCGTTGTCGCCTCGCCGGCCTCCCCGCCGAACAGGTAGAGCTCCGTGCCCGACCAGGCCCACGCGACGCCTTCGCGCGCGGGTGCCGCGCCGGCGCTGGAGGCCGGCGTCCATGCGTCGGCGACCGGGTTGTAGAGCCCGCCGCCGGCGACCGGGGCGCCGCCCTCGTTGCCGCCCCAGATCAGGAGGCGCGTGCCGGTCCACACGCCGATCGGCATCCGCCGCGCCGCGGGGGCGTTGGTGGTGCTCATCGCGCGCCAGGTCCGCGTCGCCGGGTCGTACACGCCGCCGGTGGACAGGCCGAAGGGGCTCGCGAACGAGCCGCCGCCCCAGACGAGCACCCGGGAGCCCGTCCACGCCGCGGCCGCGAGCACGCGCGGCGAGGGGGCGCCCTCGTTGCCCAGCGTCGACCAGGTGTCGCGCGCGGGATCGTAGAGCGCCCCGTCGCCCACGTCCCCGACCGACGTGCGGCCGCCCCACAGGAAGAGCGCGTTCCCGATCCAGGTCGCCGCGGCCATCTGCCGCGGCGCGGGCGCGCCGGCCCTCGTCATCGGGGCCCACGCGGGGGTGCACTGGCCGGTGCGGCACTCGCGCCCGCTCAGGCAGGCGTTCCCGCACGCGCCGCAGTGCTCGGCCGAGCCCAGGCTGACGCACTTGCCGTCGCAGGCCACGAGGCCGCCTCCGCAGGGCGGGATGCAGGCGCCGCCGGAGCAGATCTCGCCCCCGCTGCAGTCCGCGCTGGTGCAGCACTGGCGGCACGCGACGAGGCTGCAGCACTGCTCTCCGTCGGCGCAGCCCGTGCTCTTGCACCTCGCGCCGCCGTCTTCGCACACGTCGGCGGTGCAGCCGTCGCCGTCCGAGCAGTCCTCGTCCGAGCAGCAGGCGCGGCAGGCCGTGCCGCAGTCGTGCGGCGTGAGCGCCCCGCACGCGCACGCGCCGGACACGCACACGGCGCCCGGCTTGCATGCGGTGCTGCACGCGCCGCAGTGCCGCGGATCCCTTGTGAGATCGGACTCGCAGCCCGGGGCGATCGGGTCGCAGTCCGCGAAGCCCTCGTCGCACACCAGCTCGCCTCGGTCGCAGCGCTGGTGCGGCCCCGCGGCGACGCCGCACGCGCCGCAGTGGAACGGGCTGAGCTGCGTGTCGACGCACGAGGAGTCGCACACGGCGAGGCCGGGGGCGCAGCCGGCGGCGCACGCCACGCCGTCGCAGTAGGCCGCCTCCGGCGAGCACCGCACGTCGCACGCGCCGCAGGTCGTCGGGTCGATGGCGATCGCCTCGCAGCCGGGCGCGCCGTCGCAGTCGAGGCGCCCGCTCGCGCAGGCGCAGCCGCTGCTTCCATCGCAGATCATGCCGCTCGCGCAGGCATCCCCGCAGGCCCGGCAGTCCGCCTCTGTCCCGAGCGGGGCCTCGCAGCCGTCGTCGGGCGAGCCGTTGCAGTCGGCGTACCCCGGAGCGCACCCGCACACGCCGGCCCGGCACTCCATGTTCGGCCCGCAGGTGACGCCGCAGGCGCCGCAGTTCGCGCGATCCGAGGAGCCGTCGATCTCGCACCCGGTGTCGTGGAGGTTGTCGCAGTCGAGGAGCGGCGGCGCGCACGCGCACTGCCCCGCGTCGCAGATCGCGCCCGAGGGGCAACGGAGCGAGCAACCGCCGCAGCGCTCGGGATCGCTCTTGAGATCGACCTCGCAGCCGTTGGTGACGACGTTCCCGTCGCAGTTGTCGAAGCCGAAGACGCACTCGGACGAGCAGTGGCCGCCCACGCAGAGGGTGTGCGGGCACGGCACGCCGCACGCGCCGCAGTGCGACGGGTCGTTCAGCACGTTGGTGCACGACCCGCCGCAGCACGACTCCCCGTCGCCGCACGCGTTGCCGCAGGCGCCGCAGTGCTCCCGGTTCTCGCCCAGCGCGACGCACGTACCGCCGCAGCAGGCGCCGTCCGGGCAGTCGGGCGCGCAGCCGCCGCCCGTCGAGGTCGCCTGCTGGCCGCCCTCGGAAGGTTTGTCGGAGAGGGCGCTCTCCGCGAGCAGCGAGCAGGCGCCGGTGAGCACGGCCAGCGCGAGCAGCAGCGGCCAGCGCGCGCCGGTCGTCGGCCTTCGATGTCGCGTCTCGCGCGCGGGGCTTTCCTGGGAAGACATCGCGACGCTAGAAGTTCGGCCGGGCCGGGACCGGCAAGGCAGCGCCAGAGGTCTTCGCGCCCGCCCGTGAGGGCGCGGTCCGTCGCGAGCCGGCGCTCCGGGGCGCCGGCGCGGGCTCCCGCGCGTGGGCGCTCGCGGTGGGGCTCTCGGCCGGTCCGAGGCGGGCCGCGCCGGCCGAGGGCTGCGGCTCGGCCGTGCGGGCTGGCTCGGGGCGGCTCTCGGGCGCGGGGCCCTGTGCGGTCGATGGTGCGGCGGCGGCCTGCGGCTGGACCTGCGACGCAGCGGGCGGCGCCGCAGGCGCGGGCTCGGCGCTGCCGTCCCGCGCGGTCATGGCGCGCAGGGAGAACAGCGCGGCGCCGAGGATCACGAGCGTCGCCAGCCCCGCCGCCGCGACGACGGCGACGCGCCGCCGGTCCCCGGTCGGGCGAGCGGCCTCCTGGTGGACAGGGTGTACAGCGACCTCCTGGTGGTCCTCGCTGCTCCTCTGCGCCCGCACCGCCGGCCGCTCGGAGATGCGCCGCTGCTGCGCCCGCAGCGCCGGGCGCTCGGAGAGGGGCCGCTGCTCGCCGTCGCTCAGCCAGTGCACGGCGAGCGAGGTCCCGGTCACGTCCTCCACGACGCCGTTCTCGGTCGCCCAGCGCGCGAGCGCGACGCCCATCTCGCGCATGGTCCGCCACCTGTTGAAGCGCTCCTTCCCGAGGCCGCGCGCGATGATGGCCCACAGCGCCTCGTCGCCCACGCCGAGGGCGGTGATCGGCGTCGGATCCTTGACGAGGATCGCCGCCACGAGGTCGTGGTAGTTGCCGCCCTGGAACGGCTTCTGGCCGGTGATCGTCTCGTAGAGCACCACGGCGAACGCCCAGACGTCGGTCTGCCCGTCGACGTCGGTGATGCCGCGCGCCTGCTCGGGCGACATGTAATCGGGGCTGCCGAGCACCGTGCCCGCCTTGGTCATCTCGCCGCTCGCCGTCTCGCTCCACACCTTGGCGATGCCGAAGTCCACGATCTTCGGGGTGATGTCGCCGCGATCGTTCTTCACGAGGAAGATGTTCTCGGGCTTGAGATCGCGGTGGACGATCCTCCGGTCGTGCGCAGCGGCGACGGCGCTCGCGATGGGCAGGAGGATGCGGAGCGCCGCCGTGGGCGAGAAGCGCTTCCTGCGCTCGATCGCCTCGACCAGCTGCTCTCCCCGGAGCACCTCCATCACGATGTACGGGTCGCGGTGCTCGGACTCCCCGAAGTCGATCACGCGGACAATCGAGGGGTGATCGATCCGCGCGGCGGCGCGCGCCTCCTGGTGGAGGCGCACCGTCGCCTCGGTCGAGTTGACCTCGCGCCGGATGAACTTGATGGCGACGTCGATGTTGAGGACGTCGTTGTGGGCCAGCCACACCATCCCCATGCCGCCCTCGCCGAGGACGTAGCGCAGGCGGTACTTGCCGCCGATCACGTCGCCCTCGCGGTAGATGCGCCGCGCCGCCTTCCCCGGAGCGGGCGACGGCGTGCCGGCCTCCGGAGGCGGTGTCACGAGGGACGGATCGATGAGCTCCGGGTCGAGCGAGTCCGGAGCGCTGGCGCGCGGGAACGCCGCAGACGAGGCGAACGAGCGGTTCGCGCTCTCGGGCCGCGGGGTCGAGTCCGTCGACGAGGCGGGCGCGGAGGAGGAGCGCGGCGGCATGGAGCGAACGCAGTCTAACTTTGCTGGCCTCGCACAGCCATGGTCTCGCGCACCTGTACGTCGCTGCCTGCCCGCGCGCCGCTGCCTGCCCGCGCGCCGGCGCGCCGTCGGCGCATGGTCAGCGCGTGATCCATGCATGATCAGCGTACGATTCCGCAGGGATGCGAGCGCTCGGCGCGTGCGCACACATCGTGCGACGTGCGCCGTGCGCCGGCGGGGCGATGGCCGGACTTGTGCTCCACGAGGATCTTCACCCGCGGGCCGATGCGCACGGTGAGCGGGCCCGCGTGCTCGTGCACGTCGCCGTCGCAGACGTAGTGGACCACGCCCGACCTGGCCTCGAGCACCGCGCGCCGGGCGATCTTCTCGAACGTGTGCGCCTCGCCCATCGGCCGCGCCCGCCAGATATCGGGCAGCTTCCTGACGAAGCCGAGCGCGGAGGTGTGGATGCCCAGCATGTGGAAGCTCTCCGGGCGCTCGTCGTGGCGGTGGAACGGGCGGAACCCGAGGCCGATCTGGTCCACCGTGCCGGCGGCGACGGCGAGGTAGTCGCGGTCCGGGAACGCGGAGCCGTCCTCGAAGTGGACGCGGCCCTGCCAGCGCGCGGCGACCTGGGTGCCCGTGTTGAGGAGCACGGCGGCGCTCGCGCGGGCGAGGACCTTGGCGGCCCAGAGCGCGCTCCGCTCCTCGCTGCGGTTGTACTCGGCGATGAAGCCGTGGACGCAGCCGGTGCCGAAGATGAAGCCGTAGTGGGCGCCGATCTGCATCACGTGGCGCTCGATCCAGCGCAGCGGGTGCCGGCCGCGGTCGGTGTAGCGGGCGATGAGCCCCGCGAGCAGGCCGTCGGGGCGCCCGCGGGGGACGCCCACGGCGTTGGCCACGGTGTTCATCGTCCCGCCGCGCAGGAAGGCGATCGGCGGCAGCGGCTCGTTCTCGTAGACGTCGAGGAAGCCGGTGATGGTCACGTGGTTCGTGCCGTCGCCCCCGGAGATGCCGAGCACGTCGATGGAGAGCTTCCTGAAGTCCTCCGCGATCCGGGCGAGATCCTCGCGGGAGCGCGCGGCGCGGACGACGCCGTGGTCGCCGAGCGCGCGCGCGAGCCGGACCGCGGCGCGGGGATCGCTCAGGTTCTGCCGCGAGCGGGGGTTGATGATGACGCCGATGCCGCCCATCTAGCGCCGGCCTCGCGGCGACTTCCACCGCGGGTTGAGGTGGACCCGCACGACGTCTGCCATCAGGCCGAGGTGGGCGCAGTGATCGGGCTTGTCGTCGCCGGTGTACCCGCGGACGTGGAAGTCGCCGCGGTCGAAGCGCTGGATCATGTCGAGGCCGAGCACGTCGGCGCGGGAGGAGCCCCTCGGCTTGCCCCGCAGCTGCCGCACGATGAAGTCCGCCGTCTCCGCCGTCGACGCGTAGCCGGGCGGCAGGATGGAGGAGTGGCTCATGAACATGAACGCCTCGCCCGCCGCGGCGCGCCTCGCGAACGCGATGAACGGCTCGATCTGCGCGACCTTGAGCTTGTGCTGCTGCTCGTCGGCGTACCCGGCGTGGAGCGAGTCGAGCAGCACGAGGGCGTCGACCCGCTTGCCGGCCGGCTGCCGCAGGATCTGCTCGACGGCGCCGTAGCCCGCGCTCCACGACGAGAGGCCCAGCTTGCGGATGTAGGCCTTCTTCTTGCCGGTCTTCTTCGCGACGGCGCGCTCGATGCTGTCGAGCAGGTTCTCGAAGACGTACGGCGCCGAGAACGCGCTCGAGTACGCGCCGGAACCGATGCCCAGATCGATGCCGACGAGGACGGCGCCCTCGGCGGTCTTCACGAACTCCTTGCGGAGCGCCTCGTGGCCGTGGAAGTGGATGATGACGTCGAAGCCGCCGCGCTTCGTGACCCCGCCCCGGTGGGGCATGATCATCTGCCCGATCGAGGGCGCGCGGGACCACCGGTCGTACACGCCCCAGCCCGGATCGGGCGTCATGCAGGGGTTGATGTCCCCGCGGCGCTTCTTGGAGGGGGTGGCGCGGCTGCTCGTCGCCCCGGGCCTGTCGCGCCGCGCCGCGCTGCGCTCGGCCGGATCCCGCGCGTCCGAGGCCGCGCCGCCGGCGCCGCCCGCGCCGCCCGACGGCGCGCCGGCCCCGTCCGTCGAGGGCGCGCCGCCCTCCGCCGGAGGGCTGTCGGCCTGCGGCGCGGCGGCCTGCGCGGCGGCCGGAGGGCCGTCGGCCTGCAGCGAGGCGGCGTGCGTCGCGGGCGGAGCGTTGTCGGCCTGCGGCGCGGCGGCCTTCGGAGTGGCCGTGTCCTGCGCCGCTGCAGGGGGCGCGGCGAGCCACCAGGTGGCGGCGAGCAGCGAGAGGAGCGCCCATCGCCCGGACGGCCGGCGGGCCTGCAGGGGGTGTCTCATGTCGGGAGCGCCTCCATTCCATGGAACGGCGTGCGGATCGAGCGCTCGGTGCAGGGCCGCCGCCGCGCTGTGTTCGCGGGGACACCCCGCGGGAGTTCTGTGGTCGTGCGGGGGGGAGGCGCGCCCCCTTGCGCCGGCCGGCGTCACGCTGCGGGCGTCACCCTGGCGGCGGCTTCCCGTGGGTGAGGGCGGCGCCCGCGTCGGCGGCGGCGAGGATGCGCTCCTCGGCCTGGGAGGCGAGCTTCTCGACCGCCGCGGCGGCGTCGGCGGGGGGCAGCGAGCGGAGGAACTGGATGAACTCGAGCTCGAGGCCGGGCTTCACGCCGCTCAGGACGAGCACGATGGGGATGGCCGGCTTCTCGACCTCGGCGAGCTCCGTGGTGCGGGCGCGCCAGCGGCCCGCGCCGAGGGCGAGGCGGAAGGCCCACTGCGCGCCGAGGCCGATGAGGAGGCCCGCCATGACGCCCGCGACGAACAGGTCGGCGTCCCTCGGGGCGAGGAGGGCCGCGGAGAACCCGCCGATGGCGGCGCCGATCACGAGGCCGGGCTCGCCGCTGTTGTGCGTCGCGGCGGTCTTCAGGATCTCCGCGGCCTGCATGCCCGGGCGCCCGCTGCGGACCGCGTCGCGCAGCGGGAGCAGCGTCGCGAGGCGGCGCATCGAGGCGGCCCGCACGCCCAGGTAGCTGATGAAGAGAGCGCAGACCGTCAGCCCGACGCCGACGCTCACGGCCACGCGCCGCGAGAAGACGCCCTGCGGCAGCGGCTCGCGGACCATCGCGGTGAGCGCGCGATCCCGGTCGCGCTCCGCGTTCGCCTTGAACGCCGCCTCGGCGTCCTTCGTGGCCTGCGCGACCTTGTCGGCCGGGATGTCGGCGACGAGCGAGAGCAGCTGCTTCGCCGCCTCGAACTGCTCGGCCTCCGCGGCGCCCGGCGGCGTGATCGCGGCCGCCTTGGCGATGGCCTCCCAGGCGGGGATGGCGTTCACCCGAGCCCCGAGGAGCGCCTCGGTCGCCTCGCGGCAGCCCGACAGGGTCTTGATCTGCTTGTAGAGCGGCTGGGCGGAGGCCCACGCGCCCTGCTTGTCCGGCTCCTTGGGCTTCGGCGGCGGCGGCGCGTTGCGGGGCGCGCGCCCCTTCGTGCTGGTCGCCGGCGGCGGCGGCGGCGCGGGGGGCGCCTCGCCCGGGTCGGGCATACGCGCCGATTTCGCGGCCGCCTTGAACAGGTCGATCTCGACGATCAGCTTCTCGCCGGCGAGGGCGCACGCCCGCGCGGGCGCGACGCGGGCCTCGGACTCCTCGGCCTGGCGCCGCGCGCCCGGGTCGGGGACGAGCCTGCCCTCCACGGTGACGAGCCGGAGGACCGCCACGGCGATGCACAGCACGAGGATGGCCGAGGCGATGAAGGTGGCGCGGACCTCCTCGCGCCGGGTGTACTCGTTCACGCTGGCTCCCTCGGAAAGACCGGAGATGAGCAAGGCGCCGGCCGCGTCGGCGCGAGGTCGGCGCGCGTGAGCGCAGCCGCACGGCCGGAGCGGCACGAAGCGCCACGATCGGCGTCGCCGCCGTGACGGCAGGGGGACACCGAGGGAGCGTGAGCCCGTCGCATGCAGTTCACCGTTTAAACCAGATGCCGGACCGATACCACAGCGTCGCTCGCGATGGCGTCCGCTGCGTCCTCGCCGCCTCACGGCCTCACGGCGCCGCGGCCTCACGGCGTCGTGTTTGCTTCCATGGTCGGGCGCGGCGGTCGGGCGTCCTGGAACTTGCTCCGTCCCGGGACGCATCGTGTAAGGGTGCGGAGAAGGCGTGGAGGCTGCCGTTACATCCCACAAGCCCGTTGAGCCCGCGGCCCCGGCGCGCACCGCGCTGCCCGAGCCGGGAGCGGAGGCGCCGAGGCGTGACGCCTCCTCGGAGGCGCCCGGTGAGGCGGCGTCGCCCGGCGCGGTCGCGGGAGGGGCGCCCCGGGGCCTGTGGATCTCGTCGACCTACTTTGCCGAGGGCCTGCCCTACGCGATCGCGCACAAGGTGGCGGGGGAGTTCTTCACGGCGGCGGGGGCGAGCCTGGAGATCATCGGGCTGACGTCGCTCTACGGGCTCCCGTGGAACCTCAAGTTCCTCTGGAGCCCGCTGGTCGACCTCCACGGCAGCCCGCGGCGCTGGCTCGTGGCGGTCGAGATCGCGCTTGTCGCGATCGTCCTCGGGCTCGCCGCGGCGGCGGACAGCGGCGCGATATGGCTCGTGGCCGCGCTGTTCGGGGCGGTCGCGGTCGCCGCGGCGACGCACGACATCGCGGTCGACGGCTTCTACCTGCAGGCGCTCGACAAGGACGCGCAGGCGGCGTTCTCCGGGCTGCGGGTCGGCGCGTACCGGCTCGCGCTGCTCGCGGGCGCGCTGCTTGTCGCGTTCGCGGGCTGGGCGTCCTTTGGCGCGGCGTTCGCGGTCGCGGCAGGCGGGCTCGCGCTGCTCGCGATCGCGCACGCCGCTGGGCTGCCGCGCCCGGCCGCGACGCCCGGGGCCGGCGCCGCGCCCGGAGCGACCGGGCTGCGGCGCTACATCGAGCCGTTCCGTGTGTACCTGCGGCAGCCGCAGATCGCATCGAGCCTGGCGTTCATCCTCTGCTACCGGGCAGGGGACGCGCTCATGTTCGCGATGTCGTCGCCGCTGCTGAAGAGCCTCGGCCTCGACACGGCGGCGCGAGGCAACGTGGGCGGGGTCGGGACGGTCGCCTCGATCGCCGGCTCGATCCTCGGCGGGGTGATCATCAAGCGGTGGGGGCTCGCGCGGACCATCTTCCCGATCGCGCTCGTGCAGAGCCTGGCGATCCTGCTGTACGTGGCGCTCGCGTGGGCGCGGCCGGCGCTCCCGTGGGTCGTCGCGCTCGTCACGCTCGAGCAGCTCGCCGCCGGCGTCGGGACGGCGGTGCTCGCGGTGTTCCTGATGCGGCGCTGCGTGGACGGGTACAAGTCGTCGCACTTCGCGATCGGGTCGGCGCTCATGTCGGTCTCCGCGACGTTCGCCGGCAGCGCGAGCGGCTACCTGGCCGCCAGCGCGGGGTTCACGGCCTTCTTCGCGATCGCGTTCGCGGCGTCGATCCCCGGGGTCGTCCTGTCGCGCCTGGTGCCGCGCGAGTAGTTACCGCGGGTCGGAATGCCGCGAGGGATCTGCGTCGCGAGCGGATAGAGAGCCCAACGCAAAGGCGCCAAGGCGCAAAGACGCAAAAATGCAGGACATTTGTCTTTCCTGCGCCTTTGCGCCTTTGCGTTGAATTCTCCCTCCGGATCCCTGGTCGGCCTTCTGGCGAGTGGAACCAGGTAGATTGGACTCGTCCGCGCGATCCCGATGCAAGAGCCCACGTCCGCCCTCTCCGAGCCGAAGGCGCGCGCCGATCGCGCGCTGAGCCTGGTCTCCCTCGGCCTCCTGGCGCTCCAGGCCGCGCTCGACGCACCCGCGTTCCCGCGCGCGACGCTCGCCGTCGCCGTGGTCGCGGCCCTGGTGGCGCTGCTCGCGGTCCGCGTGGCGCAGGGGCCGTCGCGCGCCGTCGCGGCGCTCGTGGCGTGCATCGTGGTGGCGATGCGGCTCGGCGTCGTCTGGCAGCTCGCCATGATCCTGGCGCTCGCGGCCTACGGCGGCCTCGCGCGGCTCGCGCCCGCGCTGCGTCCGCCCGAGGGCTGGCGCGCGGCCGGCGGGCTCCCGAAGCGCTGGACGGCGCTCGTCGGCGGCGTCACGCCTGTCGCGCTCGTCGGGTGGCTCGCGCTCGCCCGGCCCGACCTCCGCGACATCACCGGCTCGGAGCTGCTCCAGGTGTCGACGCCGTTGCTCATCGCGGGAGGCGCGGTCTTCGCCGTGCTGAACGCCACGCTGGAGGAGGTGATCTGGCGCGGCGTGCTCCAACCCAGCCTCGCGGCGGCGTGGGGCGCGCGCGTCGCGGTGGTCCTGCAGGCCGCCTCGTTCGGCGCGCAGCACGCGCACGGGTTCCCGCGGGGGCTGCTGGGCGTCTTCCTGGCGGGCAGCTGGGCCGTGATGCTGGGCCTGTTGCGGCAGCGCTCCCGCGGGCTCCTTGCGCCCGTGCTCGCGCACATCGTCGCGGACGCGACGATCGCCGCCCTGGTGATCGGCATGCTCCGCTGAGCGCGTCAGGGCCGGAGGCCGAGCAGATCGAACGCGCCCAGCAGCGCCGAGCGCGTCCAGGACCCCCGGCCGCTCGACGCGCGCCGCGAGGCGGGCAGATCCCAGAGCCGCTCGAAGTGCGCCGCGAACGCGGCGACGAAGGCCGGATCGCGGGTCTCGAGGTCGGTCTCGAGCCACGCGCGCGAGAACGAGTTGGGCGTGAAGTTGGCCTGGCCGCCCACGAGCATCGGCCGAGCCCCCAGCCGCGCCGCGGTCTTGAGGTGCATCATCGCCCCGCCGCGCGAGTCGTGCACGCGCAGCGCGAAGCGGTCGGGCCACCGCGCTTCGGCCTCGAGCGCGCGGGTGATCCCGTGGTGATTGACCAGGTTGCGGATGAGCCACGCCGCCGCGGGCGGCAGCGGCAGCGCGTCGATGGAGTCGATGAGCACACGCACCCGGGCGCCGCGCGCCGCCGCGCGCTCGAGCGCCTCGAGCATCGGCAGGTCCGAGAGGTACGTGGTCGCGACGAGGAGCTCGTCGCCCGCCTCCGCGCCGTCGAACAGGTCCGTGAGGCGCTCGCGGATCGCCTCGTGCTCGACGAGCGCGCACGTCTCGTCGCCCGTTGCGGTGAGCGCGCCGGGCGGCGGGAGAGGGACGCGCAGGCCGCCGGCGTACCCCGGCACCGGCGCGAGTGTGGGCGCCGGGGAGGCGCGCTCGGTCCGGAGATCGTCGGGCCCGGCCGCGGCGCGCGCGGCGTCTGCGACGAGTGCGTGGAGCGCGGCGCGGCCCTCGGCGCCGATCGCCTGCGGAATGGTGAGCGCCTCGCCGATCGCCGCCATCGCGACGCGCCAGAGCCGGCGGGCCACGGCGCCCGTCAGCCAGAACAGGTTCTCGTGCCAGTCGAACGCCGCGTCGATGAAGTTGTGCGACGTGATCGCGCCGGCGCGCCCGCCGTCGATCACCAGGTTCTTCCGGTGATCCTCGACGTTGTGCAGCACCTGCCAGCGGTTCTGGTGCTCGACCCAGTCCTCGATCGGCACGCGCGCGTGGTCGAGGTGGAAGTTCATCCGGGGCAGGAGCCGGCGGCGCCGCTCGAACCGCGCGCCGAACAGGCAGGCGTTCAGCACGAGGACGCCCGCGTCCGCGAGGCGCCTCCGCACCAGCGCGCCGCGGCGGCGCGTCAGGGCGGGGTTCGCGGGCGTGTTGCTGTCCAGGATCACGACGATGGTCACGTCGGGCCGCGCGCGCTTCTTGACGATCAGCCAGTTGGCGACCGTGTCGGCGTAGGGGAACGCGCCCGGGCGCGGCAGCAGCGTTGTCTGGTCGCCGTTCGCCGCGAAGAGGTACATCTGCAGGACGACGCTGCGCTCGGCGGCCTCGATGAGGTCGCGGCACGCGGAGAGGATGCCGTGGCTGTCGCCGATGTACGCGAGCCCGGAGCTCACGCGGGATCCGTGCGCAGGGCGCGCCGCAGCGCCCAGCAGAGGGGCCGCGCTCCCGCGAGCCCGCGGCCCTCCAGCTTGCGCGTGAAGCTCTCGGTGCCCCAGCGATCGGACTGCGTCGGGGCGCGCGCGCCGAGCCGCCGCCGCTGCGCGGCGTCGAGGCCCAGCTCGCTGCAGGCCGAGGCCACCAGGCGGCGCCAGGCGTCGCCGACCACGCCGTCGACGTACACGAGGAAGGGCAGCGCGAGGGCCGTCTGGATCGCGGCGAGCCAGCGCGGACAGCGCTCGTTCAGGTGCAGGAGCACGCGCTCGTCGATGGCGACGTGCGGCGCCTCCTCGCGCGCGTGCAGGGCCATGATCTCGGCGACGAGCGCCGCGCTCTGATCGGGCCGGGCCTCGATCGCCCGCGGCACGAAGAGCGTGATCTCCTCGAAGTACCACGCGAGCAGGAAGAACGTGCCCGCCGGGGCGAGGCGCAGCGCCGCGTCGTCACCGCGGCTCCAGCGCAGGAAGCGCGGCGGGGCCGCGTCGGTCGGGTAGAGATCCGGCCGGAGCCTGTGCAGGAGCCGGCCGAACATCTCCGCGTGCGTGCGCTCCTCGGCGACGAAGCGGGCGACGACGGGCGCGGACAGGTACGGCGCGCGGTGGGCCGACCGATCGAGGTACCGGATCACGTAGCCCTCGAAGTGGATGAACAGCTCGCACGTGAAGCACGCGAACAGCCGGTTGATCGCGACGCGCTGGCGCTCGGTGAGCCCGAGGCCCGCGACGTCCATGTAGTGCGCCTCGGGGATCACCAGCGTTCCGGGCGGGATCGGGCGCGTCCAGTCGATGCGGTCCCAGCGCCGGCGCACCGCCGCGTGGACCCTGTCCTCCCTCGCGGCGGCCTCTCCGTCGTGGGGCGGCGTCCGAGGGCTGCCTTCGTGGCCGGAGAGCGCGGGATCGGCGGAGATCTGGAGGCTCACGATGGGACCATCCTCTCGATCGACGCGACCGCGCGCTCGTCTGCGGCCGCGGGCGCTGGGCCGGCCGCGGGCGCTGGCGGCGACCACGTGGGCAGCTCGCACAGCCCGCCGCCGAGGAAGAGGTGGTGCCACAGCTGCGTGGTGACCACGGCGGTGTAGCTCCCGTCGGCGACGATCCGCCGCGGGGCGAGCGCGGGCAGGATCCGCTGGAAGCGCTGCTCGCGCGCGACCTTCGCGGGCGAGAAATAGCCCGTCTTGCGCAGCGACTCGGGGCTCACGAGCTGCGCGATCCAGCGGGGCTGGGGCCCGAGCGCGCAGAGCGCGTGGGCCTTGAACATGCCCTTGGGCGGGTCGGCGATGTCGCGCGGGAGCACCCGCCGCGCCACCTCGCGCAGGAGCCACTTTTCCCGCAGCCCGCGGAGCTTGTACGCCGGCGAGAGGCCGCTGGAGAGGTCGATGAAGGTCTCGTCGAGGAAGGGGTAGCGGTGCTCCACGCCCGAGCGCATCGCCGCGCGGTCGCCCTTGCCCACCAAGAGGTGTCCGGCCAGCATCAGCTTGTACTCCACGTAGAGCGACCGATTCAGCGGATCCCAGCGGCGCATCCGCGCTGGCGCGATGTCGAGCTCGGAGAACGGGTCGTGGCCCGCGACGCGCTCGGCCATCGTATCCGAATAGAACAGCCAGCGCGCGCGGGAGAGCGGCTCGTACAGGTCGAGGAGGCTCGGGCGAACGTCGCCGAAGTGGGCCTGGAACGTGGGCGCGGGTGTGCCGGGCGCCGCGAGCTCGGCCAGCGTGGTGCGGATCGCGCGTGGCAGGGCGGGGTGGACGCGGGCGAGGCGCTCCATGGCGCGGTGGGTCTTGTGCCAGACGTAGCCGCCCATCGCCTCGTCCGCGCCCTCGCCCGTGAGCGCGACCTTGAACCCCCGGCGCGCGGCGCGCTCGGCCAGGAGGAGCACGCACCCGTCGGCCGTGTCCATCACGGGGCCCTCGGCGGCCTCCACCACGCGCGGGAGGGCCTCGAGGATCTCCGTCGGCGAGGGCACCAGGGTCTCGAGCCGCGCGCCCAGGCGCGCCGCGCTGCGGGTCGCGCGGCGGCGCTCGTCGGGCCCGGCGCCGTCGAAGCCGACGGTGAACGACGCGATGGGCGCGTCGCCGCGGGCCTCCCGGGCGAGGCCGAGCACCAGCGTCGAGTCGAGCCCGCCGCTCAGGTACGTCGCCACCGGGCCGTCGGAGACGAGGCGGCGCTGCACGGCGTCGCGCAGGCAGGCGCGCGTCTCCTCGATCAGCGCGTCGAGCGAGGCCACGCGCCGCTCCTCGCCCTGGGCCGGGAAATCCAGGTCCCAGTAGCGCCGCTGCTCCACCGCGCCGCCCTGCGCGCGGAGGTAGTGCCCGGGCCAGATCGAGCGCACGCCGCGGAAGCACGTCCGCTGCGTGCCCGCGGCGAACAGCGAGAAGACGTGGTCGATGCCCGCCGGATCGGCCTCGGGGCGTACGAGCCCGCTCGCCAGGATCGCCTTGATCTCCGAGGCCCAGAGGAGCCAGCCGTCCGCCTCCGCGTAGTGGAGCGGGCAGATCCCGATCCGGTCGCGGCCGAGCAGCAGCGTGCGCGCCTCGCGATCCCAGAGCGCCACGGCGAACTGCCCGCGCGCGCGGGAGAACGCGCCCTCGCCCGCGTCGAGGTAGAGCCCGGGCCACAGCTCGGTGTCGCACCGCGTGCGCAGCGTGTGCCCACGTGTAGCGAGCTCGCGGCGCAGCTCGGCGTGGTTGAACAGCTCGCCGTTGTACGAGGCCCACACGCGGCCGCCCGCGTCGGCCATCGGCTGGCGGCCGCCTGCGACGTCGACGATGGCGAGGCGCCGCGTGGCCATGGCGATCCCTGGCGCTGAAAAGGAGGCGCCGTCGTCCGGGCCGCGGTGCCGCACGCTCGCCGCCATGCGGTCGAGGCGCGCCGGATCGAACGTGCGTCGCCCGGCGAGGTCCAGCGCTCCGACGATGCCGCACATGATCGAGCGTTACCTCCCCGTGTCCCCGAGCAGATGCCGCCGGAGCCAGCGCCAGCCGAGGCGGGGACCGAGGCGCACCGCGACGGCGCGCACGAGCGGCCGGCTCGCGCGCGCGTACGCGGCGTATCCGCGCCAGATCCGCAGCGTTGCGCGCTCGATCGCGAGCGCGTCGCCGGGCGCCGCGCAGGCGTCCATGAGCCGGCGGATGGCCTCGATCGACCACGCGGTGTGGCCCGACGCGGCGTTGTCGATCGTGTTGTGCAGGTCGAAGAAGTACGGGTCGATCCGGTGGCGCCGCAGGATCGCGGCGGCCATCGCGTACCCGCGCCCGATGCCGGCCATCTCGATCGCCAGGTTGAGGCCGAGCAGCTCGGGCAAGAGGTCGGTGGACCCTTGCGCGAACGCGAGCCAGAGCACGGGCATCGAGAACGCCTGTGGGAGGAAGTCGGGCCGTTCGATGAACGCGCGCGCGTCGCACGGCGGCAGCGTCACGCCCTGCTCCGCGAGCGCCCTGCGCAGCACGTTGCCGTGGTGCTGGGCGGGCACGCCCGCACCGAGCTCGTCGCGGTAGATCCGGAGCAGGAGCGGCGCGACCGGCGTGTGGAGCGCGCCGGGGGCCGTCATGCCCTGGAGCCAGGCGCCGTCGATCACGGCCGCCGGCGCGAGCTGGGTGAGCAGCCAGACGGCCTCGTCACGCGTGATCTCGCGCGCGATGCCCGCGTCGTCCGGGGGCTGCATGGGGTCACGCGCGGGGTGTGGGGCCGCATGCGGTCCCACCGTGGACCGCGCGTGGGGGTGCCCTTCCTCGAAGATCTGCTCGCGCAGCTGCGCGTCGACCCAGCGCGAGAGCCCCGCGGCGGACCAGGGCCAGCGCCCATCCGCGGCGAGCCGGGCGGGGGACACCTCGGTGTGCACCTCACGGAGCATCGCTTCGACGTGTGCCCGCGCGAGCGCGCCCGCCTCGCGGTCCACGTCCCCGGGCCCGCGGGCGCAGAGCAGCCGGTAGTACAGCTCCGGCAGGGGGAGCCCTGCGCGCACCTGCGCGCGAGGCGTGGATCCGCCTCGGCGATTCACGTCGATCGAGGGTCCCTCGTGATCGACGCGCGGCGAGCCCTCACGCTCCTCTGCGACGCGCGCCGCGCGGAGGGCGGCCGGAGGTTCCGGCGCCTCGATCAGCGCGCGGATCCAGGCGCGCATCACGTCGACCTCGGCGTCGGTGAACACGCCGAACATCGGCCCGCCGAACTGCACGGAGCGCGTGACCAGCGGGCTCTCGTCGGGCCTCCCCGGCACGATCCAGGGCGAGCGCGCGAGGCGCAGGAGGACGCGGCGCGCGTCGAGCCGCGCCGGATCGAACGCGTCGTCGAGCGCCTGTCCGTCGATCCGGACGCGGCCGTGAAATCCGAACGCGTGGCGCGCCTTCGCCTCGACGAGCGCCAGCATCGCCTCCCACGCGGACGGCGGGGCGGCGCGCCGGAGCGACGCCAGCCACGCGCGCCGCGCGGCCCAGAGCGACCACGCGCCGCGCCACACGCGCGACCAGTCCGGCGCCCCGCCCGCGGCGTGCGCCTCGAGGCACCGCCGCGCGAGATCGCGGGCCCGGCGGGCCGTCTCCGCGCCCTCCGCGTGCTCGGCGAAATACAGGCCGTCGCAGCGCGCGCGCGACGCGGCCCGGCGCACCGCTGCGGGCGGGCCCAGCACCGTGGCCGCCGCGTGGTGGCCCAGCGCCTCGGGCAGCCTCGCGGCCCCGAGCTGCGCGGCGCGGAGTCCCGGGATCGCGAGCGCGAAGTCCGCGTCGGCGAGGCAGACGGAGCGCTCGAAGGTGGGGCTCCCGAGATCGGGCAGCGCGAGCCCCGCGGCGGCCAGCGCGGCGCCGTACAGGGCGCCGTGGTGCCGCGCGGGGTCGCCCTCGCCGCACTCGAGATAGAACGCGTCAAGGCAGGCCGCACCGAGCGCTCCGTCCGCGTGGCGCACGCGCACCGCCGCGGCGAGCCAGCACCCGTCGAGCATCGCGGTCGGCGCGTAGCCGAGCAGGACCCGCGCCGGGTCGACGCCCTCGTCGCCGGGCGCGCCGCATCGCTCGTCCTCGTCGCGGAGCGCGGTCAGGGCCGCAAAGAACGCCTCGATGCAGTCGGGGGCCGCGGCTTCCGGCGCGGGCTCGTCCGCGAGATCCTCCGGGGCAGGCTCGCCGGCCCGCAGCCTGCGGTAGATCGCGCGCGGCCATGCGTCCGGAGCGCGCGATCCAGGGCTCGCCGCGCGGTCTGATGCCGGGGTATGAAGGGCGTTCATACGACCGGACGACGCAGGCTGCCGGCGCCTACCCGCATCCGAACGACGTTATGCGGGCGCGCGATCGGCGTCCACACAGGGCACGGATCTCACGTGAGCCGCTGCAGGAGCCCCGCGAGCCCCAGCGCCACGAGCACCCACCCGAGGCCGCGCACCAGCCGCCCGTGCCATGCGCCGAGCCGCTCGCGGTAGCGCGCCAGCAAGCGCCCGAGCGTCGTGAACCAGCTCACCACACCCGCGGCCGCGCCCACTGCGAGCGCGACCGCGTGGGCCGGCGCGACGGCGGGCGCGAGGGCAGGGTACGCGCGGAGCACGGCGCACGAGGCGATCCACGACGCCAGGAACGACGGGTTGAGCGCGACGAGGACGAACCCGGTCAGGAGCGCCGATGTCGCGCGTCCGGAGGAGGGCGCCTCCGAGGCGCGCCGAGGCGCGAGCGCCAGGGCGAGACCCATCGCCACGACGAGCGCGGCGCCGCCCGTCCGCAGGGCGCGATCGATCGCGGGGTGCGCCTCGAGGACCCACCCGAGCCCGCGCGCCGCGGCGAGCGCCCAGAGCCCCTCCGCGAGGGCTCCTCCGACGGCGAGCATCAAGACGCGCCGGGGCTGCCCCGCGAGCGCGGCGGCCACGAGCAGCACGGCCAGCGGCCCCGCCGCCGGGATCGAGCCGAGATAACCGAGCAGGAACCCCACGACGAGCGCGAGCGCCATGGTTCATCCGGAGCGAGGTGTGCGGCGGTGAGCTGCAAAAGATCGCCCGCGGCGCGCCGCGGGGGACGGGCGCGGGGGCGAGACGCGGTCGTCAGGCGGTTTCAACCCGGTCGTCGCCTTAACGCAGCGCCAGCGTGAACGCGAGCCCGAGGCTCACGCGCAGATCATGGACCGCCTGCGGGGCTTGTCTCGTCGAGGCAGGTGGGTGGTCAAGCAGAAGACCGCCTCCGGTCGCTTCCGCCGCGCGCTGAAGCGGGTCGCGGAGTGGTGTCGGCAGCATCGACACCAGACGATCGGAGAGCAGCAGCGAGCGCTCGCGCAGAAGCTGCGAGGTCACTTCGGGTACTTCGGCATCACGGGAACTCCGAGGCGATCAGCCGCTTCCGTGAGCTGGTCATCGGCATCTGGTGCAAGTGGCTCGGTCGTCGCTCCCAGAGAGCGCGGATCAACTGGGACCGCAGGCATATGCTGCTGAAACGCTACCCCTCCCACCTGCCCGGGTCGCGAGGCCGTACTCTCCCGCGTAGCGAATCCATGTTGCGACGAGCCGGATGCGGTAGCCCCGCACGTCCGGATCTGTGGGGGCCCTGGGGGAGCAATCCCCCAGGGCTACCCGAGCGCCATGGCGGTTTTTCTGCCGATCCGGGGCAACTTCCCGCAGTAGTGCTAGCCGGCCTCCGCCCGCGAGATCCACCGGAGGGCCTCGGGCAGGACGTCGGCGACGGCGGCGAGCGCGTCGTCCCCGCCGATGCGCGCGATGAGGGGCGCGAGCTGTTCCACGCCGCCCCAGCGGCTCAGGGTCGCGACGAGCGTGACCTGCTCGGCTGCGTCCCCGAGGCTCACGGAGAACAGCTTCGCTGCGTCCGCCAGTGACATCCAGGGTGCGCAGCGCACCACGCTCTCCAGCCCGTCGGTATCTCGATCGTCGTGGTAGGCAGCGACGGCACGCGTGGCGAGCGCGGGGCGTGATGGCTCGGGGGCGGCGCGACAGAGCGCCGCGAGAGCCATGATGCGCGCAGCCTCGGAGCCACCTCCGCCTGCCCGTTCGGCGATTTCGACCGCAGCATCGAGGCCGAGCACCTGGATGGCTTCGGCTGGGTGTTCGCGGACGACCTTCGCGGCGACCCATGCAGGATCGAGCGCAGCCACCGCCTTGCGCGCGGCTTGCACGAGGGAGCGGCCGCCCTCGGTCGCCGCCGCGCAGAGCAGCGGGCGAGCGCCGTGGATGCCGCCGCCACAGAGCTGTTGGATGACGTCGAGCGCGCGCTCCGTGGCGCCGAGCTCGGCGAAGCGCATGGCCACGGCGCTGGGGAGGGGGGAGGCCTCCTCCAGCAGCCTGGAAAGCTCGGCGAGCCCGAGGTACGGAAGCAGCGCCGCGGTGCACGCGTCGGTATCGTGCCTCTCGGCGTCCTCTTCGTAGTCGACGAAGAACGCATCGAGCGACATCGAGACCGAGAGGACTCGCTCCTCGTTGGGAAGTACTCGCAAAAGCGGCGCCAGCGCGTTCGCTCGCGATGTCGGTGGAAGAGGCAGCGCCGCGCGAAAGAGGGTGAGCGCCTGGTCCTGGTCGAGCCACTCCGCTGCGGCGAGGCGCGCGAGCGCGTGCCCTGGCTTCACGCTCGACAGCGCGCGCTCGATGGCTTGCTGGACGAGGGCTTCGGCCTCGGATCGAGGCAGGATGTTGGCGGCGGTGAGCCACGCATCCAAGTAGATGTCGGGCCCTTTCTCTGCGCGCCAGGTGGCCGAGACTGCCCACCGCGCGCACATCGCCGCCTCGTTGCCCGATGCGGCGCGCGCCGCAGCGAGCAATGCGGACGCATCTTCCCATCCATCACCGCACCACGACGCGCCGCTTCGCCGCACCACGCCCAGCGCGCGTCCTGTGATGCGCTCGCGGATCGGCGGAGAAGCGTGCTCCGCGAGCCCGAAGAGCGCGACGGCGAGCGCTCGCTGCGTGTCGTTCCACGCCTCGTTGGCGGGCTGGTCCGCTCCAGGGGGCCACGCGTAATGCAGGGTCGCGAGCGCGCCCTGCGCGATCGCGAGCCTCACGACGCTGGTCACCGCTTCGGGCGGGAACGTCAGCGCGTCCGACGCGTGAAGCTGCGCCGCCATCGAGCGTCGTACGTGCATAAGCTCCGTACGGCGCGCAGCGAGATCTTCTCGTGAGCGCGGCCAGGCCCACCGCGGATCGCAGAGCGAGAGGGGATCGGCGCCCCGCGCGCTCGATCTGACGAGGTGGTCGCCGGCGTAACGGCGGAGATAGGTGGCCGCGCCGATCTCGGGTGACCCGATGTCCTCCCACGCGCCGACGAACGCTCGGGCAGCTTCTGCGAACCGCCGCGCGGCGAACGCGGCTTGTTCCGGTCTCGCTGCCACCCAGCCGGCGCGCAACGCTTCGTGATGGAAGCGGAGCCGGTGATCCTCCGTGCGCCGTTGGAGCACCGAGCCGATGATGTCGCGGTGCGCGTCGAGCCATCTGGCTACCTCGTCTGCCTGTACGTCGAGGAGCGACGCAAGTTCGGCGATGTCGAGCGGTGCGAACGCGCACGCGACCAGCGATACGAGCGTCGCCAGCCGCTCGGCGCCGCGGTCGCCGAGCGACGTCGCCACTGTGTCCCCATAGGCGCTTGGACCTGGCCCATCGATCGCCGCCCAGGCGAGTTCGCTGCGGAGAGGCGGGTCGATCTCGTCCATGCGGAACCCGTCGACTGAGACATACGCCACGCTCTCGGGGTGGAAACCGAACCGCTCTGCCCACCGCTCAGCGACGTCTCGCGCGCCAGAGACCGCCACCACGACACGGGCGGCGGGCCCCAATTCGCCAAGCACCGAGTAGCGGGCGTCATCCGGCCAGTCCACGCAAGCGTCGGGGGAGATGAGACCTATCAGGAGCTGCGGCTGGCCGTCGTCGCAATCCCAGTTCACGATCCGATTTCTGAGGCTCGATCGAACGCCGAAGTGAAAATCGTCAAACCCTGTTCCTTCGGGCCAGGGGCCGGCCGAGAGCCGCGCGAGCGCCTCTTCCTCGAAGGCAGCGCCAAACGCGCGTCCGGCGTGCACGAGGAGCTTCAACGTCCCAGGATCCGTGATCGAGCCAAAGAAGCGCTCAATGATCGTGCTCTTTCCCGCGCCGGGTGGGCCGTGGACGACGCACGCCGCCGGACGCCCTGCCTCGTGCCAGGAACGGAGGGCGCTCAGCGCTCTGGACTGGCCTTCTCCCAAGAACCGTCCCACCATCGGGCTCCCCTCAGCATGAGAAAGATGCATCGTCATCTTCGTCTGTACTTGCCGAATTTGCCGCGCTTCCCCTCCTCGCCGACGACCGCATGGCTGATCTCGAGGTTCGCGAACATTTGTTGGCAGAGGTCGCAGGGGTTGACGCGATTTCCCCCTTTTGTTTGAAACGTTTCGATCGCTATGTTGGGGTTGTCGAATTTCGCTTTGAGCCGGCGGTTCACTTCTGCTTCTCTTTCCTCAGGGGTCATCGGCGTGAACGGGCTCTTCCTGCTTCCCTTCTTTTTCGCCGCGTTCTGCTCGCTTTCGACCTCAGCTTTGATGTCGTTCTTCATGCGCTGGAGCGCCTGGGTCTCTGCGCACGAGTTCTTGTGGTAGTCGTGCGGGATCTGTCCGCCCGCCTCAGGTCGTTTGTGCCTTGCTTCGTCGATGTTGTACCCCTCGTACAGCACGGTCGCCGGCCGCGTGCTGTTGTCGACGATGCGCGTATAGACGAGCCCCCACGGGTCCCCGTAATCGAAGGGGTTGTTCCTGGCGTACGCGAACGCGTTGAGCCCGCCTTGCGGTCCCGCCGGATCCGGCGAGATGTACCGGCCGAGCGCGGGATCGTAGTACCTGTAGCGGTTGTAGTGGAGCCCCGTCTCTGCGTCGGCGTACTGCCCCAGGAACCGCAGCGGCGTCGCCGCCTGCGCCCCCTCCCGCATCGCGGCTGCTCCCCACGCCGTCCTTGCGATTTCGGCCAGGATCTGGCCGTCTCCGTCGACGAGCCGCTCCGGGAAACCCGCCAGATCGTTCACGTAGTAGACCCACGCCCCCTCGTGGACCTCGCCGCCGCGCCGCACGATCTCCCGGTGCGCCCACGGCTCGCCGTCCGGACCGAAGTTGTAGCGCCGCTCGAAGCTCACCGTGTCGGTCTTGACGATCTCGTGCAGCAGCGTGTTTCCGTGCCAGTAGAAGCGTGTGCGTCGGAGCAGCGCCCAGCGACCGTCGACCGCTCTCCGGTACACCTCCTTCTTGAGCCGCCGCGCGAACGCGTCGTAGGTCGACTTGACCACGCTCCCGTCGGGCAGGATCACCTCGGACAGCGTGCCCGCCTCCGCCCACCTGTAGGATGTGACGCGCTCGCCCGCGCTGGTCTGGGTGCGCCGTTCGACGAGCCTTCCGAACTCATCCCAAAGAAGCGCCGTCGCGTCCGCGCGTACGAGCACGTCTCCGCCGTGGTATTCCCGTCCCGCGTCAGTCCCGCTCGCGTCGTGCAAGTTGCCCGCTGGGTCGTATGCGAAGAGCTCGCCGCGCGCGCCGTCCGGGACCGCGGCGAGGAGTTGTCCGAGCGCGTCGTGCTGGTAGCGGGTCAATCCGAAACGCGCGTCCCACAGGGCTGTGAGCTCGGACGACCCGTTGTACTCCATGCGCTGATGGATGGTCGCCCCGGCCTCAAGCGCGCCCATCCACGCAGGCTCCCCTGGGCGCGTGCGCTGCTCCAGCGCCGGCGACGTTACGCACCGCTCGGCGAGCCTGCCCGCGAGATCGTAGCGCAGCAGCACACGCCCGCCGCGCGAGAGCGCGCGCTCGATCTCCCGCCCTGCGAGGTCGAGCCGCACCGCCATCTCTTCGGTCCCGTCGAGCCGCACCGTGAAGCGACGCCCTGCGTAGTCCCGCCGCCATTCCGCGCTGTGGCCGAGCGACGTCCGTAGGCGCACCGGGAGGCCGATGGCGTCGTTCTCGACGTGGACCTCGAACCCCTGGCCGTCGACGATCTGCCGCTCCTTGACGATCGCGCCCCCGGCGTCGCGCACGAACTCCACCCTCCCGGACGCATTCTCGGCGGCTAGCACGTCATCACGGAAGTCGTACTCGAACGCCTCCTCGCTGCCGTCGGCTCGCGTCCGCTTCACGATCCGCCCGAGGAGGTCGCGCTCGAGGAACACCTCGTGACCGTTCGCGAACGACACGCGCACCACGCGGCCCGCCAGGTCGTGATCGTAGCGCATCTCGCGCCCGTCGAACGTGCGCTCGCCCAGCTTCAGGCCGGTCGGCCCCAGCTCGAACGCACACGTTTCTCCGTGCGCGTTGACGATGCGGACGAGCCGCTCCTTGCGGTCGTAGCGCAGCCGGACGGTGCTCCCGTCGGGCAGCCGCGCCTCGGCGAGCGAGCCCGTGCCTCCCCGCACGAGGACCGTCTGCCGCCCGCTGGGATCGACCTCCTCGATCATGTTGCCCAGACCGTCGTGCTTCAACCGCCACATGAGGCCCCCAGGCTCTTCCACCGAGAGGAGCATCCCCTTCTCGCTGTACCGGTAGCGGGTGACCGCGCCCGCCTCATCGCGCACCGACGTGCATCGGCTGAGCTCGTCGTATGTCGCCTGCCAGAGCACCACGCCGCGCTCGTCCGAGGCCTCAACGGCGTTGCCGTGGTCGTCGTACCGATAGCGCCGCCCTCGCCCGTTCGGCGCGAACGTCTCGATGGGCAACCCGCGCTTGTCGTAGCGCACCTCGAACAGCGCGCCCGTCGGTTCCTTGATGAGCAGCGCGTCTTTCAGGTACTCGACGACCGTCTCGCCGCCGTCCGGATCGAGGATCCGGGTGATGTCGCCGTTCGGCAAGCGCTCGATGCACGTCACGTGCCCGAGCGCGTCGACGACACGCGTCTCGTTGCCGAACAGATCGCGTTCCCAGCGCGTGGTCGCGCCCATCGCGTCCGTGTACGAGGTCAGGTGGCCGCGTGCATCGTAGGTCCGGCCGAAGACGCGCCCGTTCGCTACAGCCTTGTCGGCCTTGCCGTGCTCGTTGCCGACGTACCGGAATGTGCACGCCGTGTCGGCGACCTCGCTGTAGCCGTGAGGGCCATACTCGACCTTGACGTGGTGGATGCCCTTGGCCCTGGTGCGCCGGTCGGCGAGGAGCTCGGGCAGGTCGTCCGCGAGGCAGGGGTCGATGCCGCTTTCATGCTCGCCCCACGACTCGACGCCGCGGCCCTCGTCGTCGTAGCGGAAGAAGAAGACCTGGCCAGTCGGCAAGCGATAGGAGACGAGGCGATGGTCGCCATCGTACATGTACACCATCGGGTGTCCGTCCGCGTCGGTCACCTTGGCGAGGTTTCCTGCGGGATCGTGTTCGTACGTCGCGAAGCGAACGACGCGCCCGGAGGCGCACACGACCTCGAGCGCCGCCATCCGCCCCTCGCGGGTCGTCAGGACACGGATCGTCCGGCCTACGCAGTCCACGATGCGCGACAGCGATGCCCCGCTGTAGTGGAGCTGGATCCGGTTCCGGGCGCGATCCTCGACCGCCGTGAGGCGGAGGCGCCGGCGCGCCGGGTCGCCCAGGTTCGGCTCGAAGATCCGCCGCGTGCCGTCGGGCATGTCGAGCGCGAACCCCTCCTCGTGCCGGTGGAGCACCCATCCGTGCGGCCCCATCACGCCCGTATCCCGCTCGACGATGCCGAACGGCACGTCGAGCCCGTCCTCCGTCCAGACTTTGGCGTTCCCGCCGCGGCTCAGCTCCACCTCCCACGCGAACGTGTGCGTCCAGCCGTGCCGGGAATCGCGGGGATGTTGGGTACGGGAGCGGTTCGCGCCAAGGGAGCACCTCTGGTAAGGAGCTCGGAGCAGGCCCGAGCTCCTCCGAGCTGTCAAGCACACCGGTGGCACGGCGACCCAAACGGCTGGACAACGGTAGAGGTTGTGGTTCGATGCGGCAGGAGCGAGGCGGTCGTGGCCGGCAGCGGTACGGCCCTGTACGCTGGCGCAGGCGTTGCCGCGTCGAAACTGGAGCTTCTGATGCGTGCCTTGTAGGGGAATGAGCACCTGGAACATTCGCTCCGAGACGGAGCAGGTCTCGCCGGGCGCTGCGGAGACCGAGGGCAAGCCGGAAGCGGTCGGGGAGCTCGCGACGACCGGCGTGACGCTGGACGAGATCGTCGAGACGACGGCGGCGGTGCTCCCGGAACGACAGGCGCCGCCGATCGCTGCCGTCGCAATGTGCACGGCGCGTGTCGTATCGATGGAGGGCAAGACGCGGAGAGCGTCGATCCTCGCCCGGAGCGCCAATGTGCCCGTACTTGCCGAGATCGCACCCGATGTCGATCTCGAGGTGATCGAGGACGCCCGCGCGAACGGCGACGCCGTTCTGGTCGAGACCTGCGAGGGTGAGCCGCCGCTGATCATCGCCGCGCTCAGGACGCGGAGGCCGCGCGAGCTCCGCCTCCGCGGGGAGAAGATCTCGATCGAGGGCAGCAAGGAAGTGATGCTTCGCTCGGGTTTCGGCGCGCTCCGAATCCACGAGAGCGGCGATATCGAGCTGGTCGGCGGCACCATCAACGCGGTGTCACGGGGGCTCTTCCGCCTCGTGGGGCGACTCGTGCGGTTGAACTAGCCCATCGCTTTTCTGAGCAGCGCCCAGCCCGGCCATCCGGACACGTCGCCGACGGCACGGGGGCGAGACGCGGTCGTCAGGCGGTTTCAACCCGGTCGTCGCCTTAACGCAGCGCCAGCGTGAACGCGAGCCCGAGGCTCACGCGCAGATCATGGACCGCCTGCACATCGAGGGCGGGCGGCAGCAGCCGGTACTCGCCCTCGATCACCGCGGCGATGGGTTGATCGTCGATCGCGGCCAGGATCCTCTCGACGTGCGCGGCCGAGCGCACGAGGACTCGCCAGCGCTCTTCGCTCGTCCAGTGCGGGACGACGTCGCCTCGACCATCGAAGACCGTCAGCCCGTCGCCGCTCTGGAGCCGCAGCCGCAGCGAGCCCGCGGTCATGGGTGCGATCCGGTGAACGACCCTGGGCTCACCGAGCGTGCGGCGCGCGGGCGCGGCCCGGGGAGAGGGGGACTCCGCGTAAGCGTCGATGTCGTAACGGACCCCGAGCCCGATCTCGAAGCTGCGGCCCGCCTCGCCCGTGCGCCACGGATCGAGGATCGCCGTGGCGCGCGCCACGCCGAGCCGGATCAGCGGCGCCGGCGATCCGTCGCCCTGGCGCCGCGGGATCGAGGGGATGCTCACCCGGCCCACCTCGGCTTCCGCGCCGATGTCGAAGGGGAAGGGGACCGCGATCGGCGGCGACATCGGCAAGACCACCCGCGGCGATTCGTCGTGCCGCAAGAACGACGCGCCGTACAGCGCCGCGTCGAGCGCGGGCACGCCGTCGAGCGCCTGCCCCGCCGGAGACACCCGGCCGGCGAGGACGCGGTGATCCGCCTGCCAGACCACGCGGCCAGGCCCGGAGCCCGTCACGCTGCGCGCGCGGTAGGACAGGCCCGCGTCGATCTCGGGCTCGATCTCGATCGCCCCGCCCGCGCCCCGGTGCAGCGCGGACGCGACGCCGAGCCACACCCGGCTCGCCGGGTCGAAGCGCACGCGGAAGCGCCGGCCCTCCTCGGAAACGGCGGTATCGCCGCCGTCCGCGTGCTCGCTCTCCTCGCTCTCCTCGCGCGCCGGCTCGGCGCGGCCGGCGCGCGGGGAGAGCGCCGCGGCCGCCGCCATGACGAGCAGCGCGGCGAGGCGCCGAGCCGTCACGGGTCCTCGAAGGCGGGCATCGGCTCGAACACCCGTGGGGGAGCCCAGAACGACACCCGCAGGCCCGCGGCGGCCTTGACCTCCACGTCGCGAATGTCGCTGTCGAGGTCGTTGCGGCTCACCCCCATCGCGGCGAGCCGCAGCGAGATGGGCTGATCGTTGATCGCGAGGAGGATCCCCTCGTAGGCGATGGTGGCCTCGAGTCGGTTCATCGCCTCTCCCCTCCCGCTCCCGGCCGCGATGCTCGGGCGCCGGTAGGTGAACGCGGTCGAGAGCGCGTGGAGGCCGCCCTCGCCGAGGCTGAAGCGCGATTTGAGGGCGCCCGTCGGGCCGACGTACAGAGCGCCTGTATCCAGGCCGTCGTCGATCTCCGATCGGCGCTCCCAGTACTCCCCCAGATCGGCGCCCGCCTCGAGCCGGATGTGGCTGTACATGTCGTTCGACTGCCACGGACTCCACGCGAGGTGGACCTCGCCGAACTCCACGTCGAGCGTGTCGCGGCGCGCGGGAGGGCGGTCGTTCACCGACACAACCCGGAAGCCCCAGCCCATCCGCGGCGAGATCGCGTGAAGCCGCGGCTTGCCAACGAAGGTGCTGATCCAGTGGGCCGGCCGCCGGTGCAGGTGCTGGTAATCGTAGCTGAAGAGCACCCCGGAGAGCTCGAGATCGTCGAACGTGGCCGCCCCCTCGAGGATGCGCATGTCATGGCGGGCGCGGGAGCGCGTCGAGAGCACGCTCACGTGGATACCGGCCTCGGCCCTCCCGCGGCCCAGGGGGAAGCTCGCGGGCACGGGGAGCCCGTTGTTTCCATGGAACGTGGGCAGCCAGGACGCGCCCAGGTAAAGCCGGTTCAGGAGATCGAACTTGACCTGAAAGGCCTTGCCCTCGGCCGAGCGCGCGTAGCCCGGCGGCGCCTCGGGGATCGCGGCGACGAGGCGGGCGCCGCGCGCGGTCAGGGCCCGGTAAGCCTCGGTGTCTTCAACCACGTTGCACGGCTGCACCTTGTCGAGCGCGCCGCCGTCGTGGGCCAGGTGATCGGGCGCGACGAGGCAGCGCTCGCCCTCCGGGCCTGGCTCGCATTGAACGCGCACCGCGCCGCCCTTTGGCGACCGGATGCAGCGAACCGGCTTGTCCCAGGAGAGCTGCGGCGGCTCGCCGGGGCGAGCAGGCGCGGACCAGAGCATCGCCGCCGACAGGGGGGCGAGCAACGCGTGAATCCAAGGCAGACGTCGTCTCAAAGCACCCTCACGAGGCAAAGGAGCTCCACGGCGGCAAAGCCGCCCGCGCTGTACGCGAGCGATTCATCAGGCGCTTCGCGGGCGCCGGAGGCGACAAAGCACGCGTCGTGCCCTGCCAGACGGTGTCGGGGCGCGCGCCGCGCATGCCAAAAATTCCGATAATTCAGAATGTGCCGACTGCTTCGCGGGGGCGAGGTGCGAAGTGGTCAGCGCGGCGACCCCTGAATGAGGAGCAATGCATTACCCAGGTGCGCAGGGTTCTTCACAGCAGGTTGTCGGCGCCTCGCCATCGGCGGTCGCGGCTCGCGTCGTTCGGGTCGAGCCACCGGCGTCGAGGGACCGGCGACGTCGTACTGGCCGCGCAGGTTCGAGTGGAACCTCTGATTCTCCGGGGGGTATCCGCAGTGCAACGCCCGGTTGTAGACGAGGTTGTTACTCCACTCCGTCAGAGCGAACTCATGTCGATGAGCTCGAGTCGGCGCTCGAGTTCCTGCTCGACGATGACGTCGACGAGCCCGCCGATGCGCAGCTCGCGCGCATCAAGGAGTTCCGCGCGCAGGACGGCCAGCGCTCCAGCGCCCTCTCCCAGGGGCTCCGCGATCACGCGGGGCTCGCGACCTCGGCCGGCGCTCAGCCCTCGCAAGCTCCGCCGTCCCGCCCGCGCCGCGCGCTCCTTCCGTTCTGCCGTGCGTCCCTCCTCCGTGACAACTTGACAACCGCACCCGTTGGCCGGGCGCGTCTCCGCAATCCGTGCTCCCGCCCGCTTGCGCCCCGCCCGCGACCGGCGCAACCCTCGGGCTCATGCAGACCCGCGCGCGTCACCCGCCGCTCCCGCGCTCCACCGGGCCGATCCTGGTCGCCGTGGCCGCGGCCCTCTCTCTGTCCGGGCCGAAGCTTGCCCCGGCAGCTCCGCCCGAGGCCACGTCCTCGCCACCGAAGTCCGCGCCGGCCGCGGCTCCGAAGGCTGCGCCAGCTTCAGCCCCGGCGGCCGCGCCGGCCGCGGCCCCGGCATCCGCGCCCGCCGCGGTGGCTCAGGCCGCGGCCTCCCAGGCGCCGAAGCTCGACATCCCGTTCACCAAGTACAGCCTCAAGAACGGCCTTACCGTGATCCTCCACGAGGACCGCGCGCTGCCGATGGTCGCCCTGAACCTCATGGTCAAGGTCGGCTCGCGGTTCGAGGAGCCGGGGCGCACCGGCTTCGCGCACCTGTTCGAGCACCTCATGTTCATGGGCACGCGCCGCGTCCCCACGAAGCAGTTCGACGCCTGGATGGAGGCCGAGGGCGGCTGGAACAACGCGTGGACCAGCGAGGACCGGACCGCCTACCACGAGGTGGCGCCGGCCCACGCGCTGCCGCTCCTGCTCTGGCTCGAGGCCGATCGGTTCTCGTCGCTCGCGGACAGCATGGACCTCCCGAAGCTCAACGCGCAGCGCGACGTCGTGCGGAACGAGCGCCGCCAGACGAGCGAGAACGAGCCCTACGGCAAGGTCGACCTCCTCATGCCCTCGCTCATGTACCCGCAGGGGCACCCCTACCACCACCCCGTGATCGGCTCGCACGAGGATCTCCAGGCCGCGACCGTCGACGACGTCACGACGTTCTTCCGGCGGTGGTACGTGCCGAACAACGTCTCCCTCGTCGTGGCCGGCGACTTCGATGCGCAGAAGACGCGCGATCTCATCGAGCGGCTCTTCGGCGGCATCCCGGAGCGGCCCGTCCCCGCGGCGACAACGCCCTCGCCCGTGAAGCTGAGCGGCGTCGTGCGCAAGACGATCGAGGACAACGTGAACCTCCCCAAGGTGATCATGGCCTGGCACAGCCCCGCGCACTTCGCGCCGGGCGACGCCGAGCTCGACCTCCTCGCCACGGCGCTCGAGCAGGGGAAGGCGAGCCGCCTCTACAAGGCCCTCGTCTACGACAAGCAGCTCGCCCAGGAGGTGAGCGCCGTGCAGCGCTCCGGCGATCTCGGCTCGACGTTCACCGTCGAGGCGATCGCGCGGCCGGGCGTGCCGCTCGAGAAGGTCGAGGCCGCGATCGACGCCGAGCTCGCCAAGGTGCGGGACGCGAAGCTGAGCCGCGAGGAGCTCGATCGGGCCAAGAACCAGTACGAGACCGCCTTCGTGACGGCGCTCGAGTCGGTCGCCGGCCGGGCCTCGATGCTCAACCAGTACGAGACGGCGAAGGGCCAGCCCGGGTTCGTGGAGCAGGATCTGAAGCGCTACCGCGACGCGACGGCGGAGTCGCTGCAGGCGTACGCGAAGAGCACCCTGGACCCGAACGCCCGGGTGATCCTGCGGGTCGTGCCGAAGGGCAGCGAAGAGGCGAAGAAGGCGGTGACGAAATGAGAGCGAGACACGCAGGCGCGATGATCGCGCTGGTCGCCGCGGCCCTCGGCTGCGAGCCGAGGACGCCGGCGCAGTCCGCTGCCCGGGCGGAGGCGCCGCGTCCGAGCGCCCCGCCGGCGGCCGCGAAGCCCGCGGACCCGCTCGGGCCCAGGCCGGAGCTGCCGAAGCCGCAGCCGTTCACGCCGCCGGCGCCGGTGGTGCTCGACGGGCCGAACGGCGCGAAGGTGTGGCTGCTCGAGCGCCACACGCTGCCGATCGTGTCCGTGGCCATCGGCGTCGCGTCGGGAGCGGCGGACGATCCGAAGGGCGCGGCGGGGCTCGCGCACATCACCGCGGACATGCTCGACGAGGGCGCGGGGACGCGGAGCGCGGTGGAGCTGTCCAGCGCGATCAACGACCTCGGCGCCACGCTCTCGGTCGGGGCGCGCGCCGACGGCAGCGTCGCGACGCTCTCCGTGCTGAAGAAGAACTTCGACAAGGCGTTCTCGCTGCTCGCCGACGTCGTCGCGCGCCCGCGGTTCGAGGCGAAGGAGTGGAAGCGCGTCAGCGAGCTCTGGCAGAACGACCTCAGGAAGCGCGGAGACGACGCGACGCGGGTCTCGGGGCTGGTCTCGATGGCCGCGCTCTACGGGCCGGGCACGCCGTACGGGCACCCCGTCGACGGCCTGGTCGCGGACGCCAGGTCGATCGGGCTGCCGGCCGTGAAGGCGTTCTACAAGGCGGCGTGGCGCCCGGACCACGCGGTGATCACCGTGGTCGGCGACATCACCCGGGACGAGCTGCAGCAGGCGCTCTCGCGCGATCTCGGGACGTGGTCGGCGAAGGGCGCCACGGCGAGCGCCGCGCCGGCCGCGAAGGGCGCGGCGGCCGCCGCGCCGGCGTGGAAGCCGCCGCGGCTCGTGCTCGTCGACCGCCCGGGGGCGCCGCAGTCGGTGATCGCGGCCGTGCGGGAGGGGGTCGCGGCGAGCGATCCTCGGCGGCCGCTGCTCCAGCTGATCAACTCCGCGCTCGGCGGCTCGTTCACGTCGCGCCTGAACCAGAACCTGCGCGAGGATCACGGCTGGTCCTACGGCGCCGGCTCGACGTTCACCGAGACGAGGCTGCCAGGCGCGTTCGTTGCGCGGGCCTCCGTCGTCACCGAGGCGACCGGACCCGCCCTGAAGGAGATGCTCGCCGAGCTCGCCAAGATGGCCGACTCCGGGCTGACCCGGGACGAGCTGGCGAAGGTGCAGGCGCAGGATCGCGCGGATCTCGTCTCCGCCTACGAGACCGTGAACCGCACCGCCCAGCGTCTCGGTACGCTGGCGCGGCTGAAGCTGCCGGAGACGTTCGACGGCGACGCGAGCAAGGCGCGGCAGAGCGCGACGCTGGCGAGCCTCGCGGAGCTCGCGAGGGCCGTGGATCCGAAGACGGCGACCGTCGTGGTGGTGGGACCGCGGCAGGAGATCCTGCCGCAGCTCCAGGGGATCGGCCTCGGCGAGCCGGAGGCGTGGGACGTCGAGGGGCAGCCGATCCAGCCGAAGAAAGAGCCCTGAGCGGCGTGCGTCCTGGCCGGGGGCTCCTCCCGCCGCGCGGGCAGCGGGAGGAGCGGGCGGCACGAGCGCGCCCTCAGGGCGCGGTCGGCTCGAAGTCGATCGGGCTGCTGGGCGCGCCCTCGTGGAGGACGCCGTCGCCGAACCAGTAGACGAAGCGGGGCTCCTCCGCCCCGTCGAGGTGGGCCTCCAGCCGGACGATGGCGCCCGGGGTGGTGGCGAACGTCATCGCGTCGATGTCCGAGCCGGTCTCGGCGTGGAAATACGCGACGCCGATGTCGACGAGGCGCGTCTCGTCCGTCTTCTCGATCTCGATCCCCGCCAGGTCGATGAGCTCGGACGCCGTGTCGACCGAGGCATAGAGATCGAAGCTGCAGACGACCTTCGAGATGTTGGTGTCGCAGGTCGTCCAGAGCGTCCACGTCCCGCCCTCCGTGTACTCGACGAAGACGCCGACGCCCTCGCCCGGCTCGGTGCTCAGGGTGGCGTCCGTGTCGATGGCGACGCGCCGCACGTCGTCCGCGGGCGGCGGGGGAACGGTGTCGTCGTCGCCGTCGTCCCAGTCGTCGTGGACGTGATGGCCATCGTGGTCGCGGTCCTCGTCGACGATGATGCAGCCGGCCGAGGCGAGGGGCGCAGCGACGAGAAGGAACGACCACAGCCCCAGTGAACGACGCTTCACAAAGTCAGCGAAAAGAGTCATCGGATCTGCTCCTGCTCGTGGACGTCGCAAGACGTGGACCAAAGCGCTACCTCGACCGTGGGCGACCGGACGCCGGCGCCGTCTTCCCCGGAGCCGGGCCTGACGGAAGGTGGATCCTGGGGCGCGGCGGGGACGACGGCGCGCTCGGGAGCGCGCGCGGCTTCGCGCTCGGCTGCGGCGCCGGCGTCGCTTGCGGCAGCGGCCGCGGCGCCGTGGCCGACGGCGATCGGTGCGGGAGGGCACGCGTGGCGGCCGGCGGCTCCGGGGCGGGTACGGGCGACGGCGGCGTGACCGTGGGCCGCGAGGGCCGGTGCGATGGGCTCGCGCCGGTGCGGGGCAGCGCGCCCGCGTCGGAGACGCCCCGCGCGGGGAGGCCGGGCCTGGCGATCGGGGCCGGAGCGTCGCCGCCGGGCGTCCCCCGCGGGTGCAGCGGCGTGCGCAGCGCGGGCGCCGCGCGACGGTCGTCGCCTGCAGGCGACGCCGGACGGCGCGCCGGAGGGGGCGCGAGGCGTGCGCTCGGCGTCGTGCTCCTGCGCGCGTAAGCGAGGGCGCGAGGATCCGGCCTGTCGCGGTGCCTCGGGGCGGCCGAGGAGGGAACGCCGGCCTCCGCGAGCGACGGCGACGCCGGGCGGTAGCCGCCAGGGCGGATGCCGTGGGGCGGGCTCGGGCGGCCCGCGCCACCATCGCCGCGCGGGCGGACGTCGGCGTGCCCGGGCCTGCCAGCGGTCGGCCGCGCCGGCCTGTAGGTGTGCGAGTGCGCGGCGATGCGCCGGACGACCGCGCGATCGCGGACGACGTGCGTGTGGACGTGGCGATGGAACACGTGCGTCGTCGGGCAGAAGACGTACGCCGCCGGGGGAACGGTCCACAGCGAGACCGCGACGCCGCTGCTCCAGTAGTAGGTGGGCGGCATCGGGGCCCAGCCGACGTAGCCGGCGTCACCGACGCGCCAGACGACCCACGCCGGGGCGTACGTGCGCCCCGGGATCCAGGCCCAGCCGTGGGAGGAGATCCAGACCCAGCGGCCATAGTGGAAGGGGATGTGGCCCCACGCGTAGTCGCTGACCCAGAGCCAGTCGCCGTCGTCGGTCAGCGCCCAGTGGCCCGCTGTCTGGTAGGGCGCGAAATCCGGGCCGACCACGACCGCGGAGGGCACCCAGACCGTGCCGTAGCCCGGGGTGTCGATCCAGGTGCCGTACGCGGCGAGCGGCTGCTGGAACTCGACCAGGGCGCTCGGGTCGGTGTCTTCGTACTCGTCCGCCGCGATCTCGGCGTTCACGCGGACGTCGACCTGAACCGACGGGGGCTCGGCGGGCTGGGCGGAGGCGCTCGCGGGCGCGGCGATCAGCGCGGCGAGCAGCGGCAGGGCGCCGCCGAGCCCGCGGAGCCGGGCCCCGGGGATGCCCGGCGCCGCGGGTGCAGGGCGCAAGGGGGAAGCGGACAGCGGGAAAGGCATCGGCAGCATGATGGGTCCTTCTGGAGGGGGGTGCCAGGGAGAGGTCGGGCTGGCCTCGGGCGCCCTCAGATCTCTTCAGACGTCCCTGCGCGCCCGACATTGCACATTGCAGGCCACCATCCGGAGCGCCGCGCTTACGTGCCATGCGCCGAGGCACCCGACCGAGGTTGAGGTGTCGGCACCCGGCGGCGCCCGACCGAGGTTGAGGTGTCGGCACCCGGCGGCGCCCGACCGAGGTTGAGGCAGCGGCACCCGACCGAGGTTGAGGCAGCGGCACCCGACCGCGGTTGAGGCAGCAGCGGCACCCGACCGAGGTTGAGGTGTCGGCGCCCGACCGAGGTTGAGGTGTCGGCGCCCGACCGAGGTTGAGGCAGCGGCGCGCGCCCTCGCCGGGGGCTCCTCCCGCAGCGCTGGCAGCGGGAGGAGCGGCGGGATCGCCCTCAGGGCGCGGTCGGCTTGAAGTCGAGGGGGTTGCTGGGCGCGCCCTGGTGCAGGACGCCGTCGCCGAACCAGTAGACGAAGCGAGGCTGCAGGACCCCGTCGACGTAGGCCTCCAGCCGGATGATGGCGCCCTGGGTCGTGGTGAACTCCATCGCGTCGATGTCCGAGCCGGTCTCTGCGTGGAGATGCGCGACGCCATCGCTCACGAGGCGCGTCGAGTCCTTCGTCTCGAGCTCGATCCCCACGACGTCGAACAGCTGGGACGACGTGTCCACCGAGACATAGAGATCGAAGCTGCAGATGACCTTGGAGGTGTTGCTGTCGCAGGTCGTCCAGAGCTTCCACGTCCCGCCGGGGGCGTACTCGATGAAGATGCCGATGCCCTCGCCCGGCGGGCTGCTCAGGACCGCGCCCGTATCGATGGCGACGAGCCGGGGGTCGCCCGCGGGGGCACGTGGCGGAGGGACGCGGCTGTCCCCCTCGTCCTCGTCGCCGTTGTGCACCGGGGGTTCATCGCGGCGGGCATCCTCGTCGTCGGCGAGAACGCAGCCGCCCAAGCCGAGGGGCGCAGCGACGAGCAGGAACGACCATATCCCCACGGAACGACGCTTCATAAAGTCGGCGGGAGCAGTCATCGGTTCTTCTCCTGCGCGCGGATGTCGCAATACGTGGACCATGCGTCACCTCGACTGCGGGCGACCGGATGCAGGCGCCGGCGCCGCCTCCTCCGCAGCCGGGCTTGACGGGATGCGAATCCTCGGGCGCGCCGGGGACGGCGGCGCGCTCGGGCTCGCAGGCGGCCTCGCGACCGTCGCGCCCGCGTACGGTGCCGGTGTCGCCGGTCGCATCGGTCGAGGCGCCGAGACCGACGGCGCGTGGTGCGGGACCGCGTGTGACGTGGTCGGCGGGGCGCCGACGCGCGGCGTGGCACCGACGCGCGGCGTGGCGCCGACCCGCGGCGCGGCGGTAGCAGGCGGCGTGGCACCGACCCGCGGCGTGGCGCCGACGCGCGGCGCGGCGGTAGCAGGCGGCGTGGCGACGACGTGCGGCGTGGCGCTGACGCGCGGCTCCGGGGTCGGGGCAGGGTAAGCGGGTGTCCTCGGGGCGTGCAGCACGCGCGCCTGGGGCCGGTCGCCGCCCGAGGGAGCAGGGGGCGCCGAGAGACGCGGCACCGGCGCCGGCGCGACGTGCGCGCTCGGCGTCGCCGCTTTGCGCGAATAGGCAAGAGCGCGCGGGTCCGGCCTGCCGCGGAACCTCGGCGCGTCCGACGACGGAATGCCGACCTCCACGAGCGAGGGCGACGCCGGGCGATAGCCGCCAGCACGGCTCCGGCCGGACGGGCTCGATCGCTCCGCGCCATCCGGGCGGGCCCAGCTGCGCTGGGGCCTGCCCGCGGTCGGCAGCGCCGGCCTGTAGGTGCGCGAGCGCCTGGTGATGCGCCGGATCTCATCGCGATCGCGGACGACATGCATGTCGACGTGATCGTGGAACACGTGCGTCGTCGGGCAGAAGACATACGCCTCAGGGGGAACGGTCCCCAGCGGGACCGCGACGCCGTCGCGCCAGGAGTAGGTGGGCGGCATCGCGCTCCAGCCGACATAGCCGTCATCGCCGACGCGCCAGACGACCCACGCCGGCGCGTACGCGCGCCCCGGGATCCACGCCCAGCCGTGGCCGGTCGTCCGGATCCAGCGGCCATAGTGGAAGGGGATGTGACCCCACGCGTAGTCGCTGACCCAGAGCCACTCGCCTTCGTCGGTCAGCGCCCAGCGCCCGTCGGTCTGGTAGGGCGCGAAATTGAGGCCAACCTCGGACCAGGAAGGCACCCAGACCCTGCCGTAGCTCGGGTCGTCGACCCAGGTGCCGTAAGGGGCGAGCGGCCGGTAGAACTCGATCAGGGCGCTCGGATCCGTGTCCTCGTACTCGTCCGCCTCGAGCTGCGTCTGCGCGCTCACGCGGACCTCGATCTGGACCGGCCGGGTCGCGGCGGGCTGTGAAGGAAAGGTCTCGTCAGCGCCGTACGGGGCGTAGCTCGCGCCCTGCGGATACCCCTCGGCGGCGGCGCATGCGGGCGCGGCCATGAGCGCGGCGGCCAGCGGCAGCGCGCCCCCGAGCCGGCGGAGCCGCGCCCCGAAGCGGCGCGGCGCCGCGGCCGAAGGGCGCGAAAGGGAAGCGAACAGCGGGAAATACATCGATACCATGCGGGTCCTTCCGGAGAGACGTGCGAGGGAGAGGTCAGGCTGGCCTCGGGGGTCCCGAGACCTCTTCGGCCGCCCTTGGACGTCCCTGAGCGCTCGAATATTGCAGCTGCACTGCAAGCAACGGTCCACATCGCCCGCGCCGCGCACCAGGCGGCGTGGACCGGCAGCGCTCGCTCGATCGAGCGAGCGCGCGGCGCTCCTCAGTCCAGATCGCTGTCGTCGAGCGCCGGCGTCTCGTCCCCCGGAGGCGGCGCTCTGCCGGGCAGCGCCGGCGGCCTCGGAAGGAGCGACAGCCGCGCGTGCGCGTCGGCCAGCTTGCGGTCGGCCTCGCGCAGGCGCCGGTTCAGCACCCGGATCACGGCGTCCGCGATCTCGGCCGTCTCCCGCACCGCCTCGTGGAAATCCTCGGCGGAGACCCGGAGCAGCTCCGCGTCCTCGGTCACCACCGCGGTCGAGGCCCTCGGCTCGCTGTCGAAGAGCGACATCTCGCCGAACACGTCGTTCGCGCCGAGGCGCGCGATCTCGCGGCCGTCCAGCGTGAGGCTCACCTCGCCCGAGATGATCGAGTAGAGCGCGCCGCCAGGCTCACCCTGGCGGAAGATGACGTCGCCCCGGGCCAGCGACACGACGAGCGAGCCGCGCGCCAGCGCCACCAGATCGTCGCCGGCCACGCGGGAGAAGAGCGGAACGCGCTGGAGGAACAGGACCTTCTCGATCGTCGTGTACATCTCGTCCTCGGGGTCGATGCCGGTGCCGCCGGTGACCGCCCAGTATCGTGCGTAACGGGCCACCGCGGGATCCTCATCGGCCCGCAGCGCGTCCAGCCGCTCGCGGGCGCCCGGCGGCGACGTGACGGCGACCGCGATGGCGGCCGCCTCGCGGACCAGCGGGTCCGGATCGTAGGTCGCGGCGAGCGCGTCCCCGGCGGCGCCGGAGATGGAGCTCCGGGCGACGGCATCGAGCGCGAGCGCGGCGCTGTAGGGGTCGCCGCGCACGATCTCGTGGCGGATCCAGGAGATGACCCCGGCCTCCGGCGGCAGGGGCCTCCGGGGGAACGCCGCGGACAGCTCGAGCAGCCGCTCGACGAGGGAGACGAGGCGCTCGCGCAGCGGGCGGTCGAGCAGCGACTCGAGCACCTCGAACGCGTTGGCCCGCAGCGCGGGATCCGGGCCGAAGACGTGGGTTCGCACCAGGGCGACGACCTCGCGCGGGTAGGCGAGCTCGCACAGCCGGAGCACGCGGATGAGCCCCTTCCGCAGCCGGCGGAGCAGGTGCTGATCGAGCAGCGCGCCGACGACGCGGGGGCGCACCGCGATGTACGCCTCGCGCGTGCGGACGTGCTCCAGCGTCTCGTCGTCGATGCAGGCGCGGATCACGCGGAGAGGCGCCGGCGGCGCGCGCAGCGCGAGGCGCAGGCGCGACGCCGACGCGAGCACCTTCTGGCGGAGGGCCTCGTTCGGGTCGTCGATCCGGGCGAGCAGCACGTCGAGCGCGTCGTGGCTGCAGAGCCGCGCGAGCACCCGCGGGATCGCGAGCCGCACGGCCCGCGGGGTGTCGTCGTCGTCGAGGCGCGCCGCGAGCTCCGGGATGGCGTCGTCGCCGAGCGCCTCGATGGCCCGGGCCGCGGCCGGCGCGAGGGCGCGCTCGGCGAGCGCGTCCGCGAGCAGGGGGAGCAGGCGCGGGTCGGCGACGCTCGACGAGGAGCGCACGGCCGCGCGCCGCACCGCGGGATCGGGATCGCCGATGAGCCGCGCGAGCGCGCGCTGGAGCGACGCGTGGCCGACCAGGCCGAGGATCCTGGCGGCGGCGACGCGATCGCGGGGCGACGGGCTGTCGAGCAGCGCGCGCAGCCGCGGCGCGCCCTCGAGCATGCCGTCGAGGCCGCAGTAGCGCAGGAGCGCGGCGATCGCGGCGGCCCGGAGCGCCTCGCCGCCGGGCGCGTCCGCGGCGGCGCGGGGCGCGGCGCCCGCCCGCGTGAGCGCGAGCAGCTCGTCGTGGGCGTCCTCCCGCAGCAGCGCGGCGAGCGCGGCGACGGCGGCGACGCGGACGTCGGTGTTCCGGTCGTGGATCGCCGCGCGCGCGATGCTCGCGCCCTCCTCGTGCTCGAGCTCGGCCGCGAGGCGCACCGCGAGCGCGCGCACCCTGGCCGAGCCGTGGCGCGCGAGCGCGGGCACGGCCTCGCGCACGAGGGTCGGGTCGAGCTGCTGGAGCTGTTCGACCGCGAAGAGCACCTGCACCATGGCGCGGCTGTAGAGCGCCTCCTTGAGGATCGCGCGCGTCTGGGGGCCGTACGCGACGCTGTCCGGCTCGATCTGGCGGCGCATCAACGTCCGGCGCATGGCGTCGAAGTAGCCGCGCCGCACGAGCGGGAGGAGGGCGATGGCGGCGGCGCAGAGCGGGAGGGAGTAGACGCCGATCCACGCGGCCTCCTCGACGAGCGCGGGGCCCGTCGCGGCGGTGGGCGCCACGACGAGCAGGATCAGCGCGCCGAGCCCGTAGCCGAGGGGCTTGGCGATCGTGGAGACGAGCGTCCGCACCCGCTCCCGCAGCGCCGGCGGGAACGGGAAGAACAAGAGCTGCATCGTCGCGTCGTAGATCGTGAGCTGCAGCGCGTTGTCGCTCAGCTTGAGGATCGCGCCCCAGGCGAGCGACGGCGCCGCGAGCAGCGCGACGGTGCTCGCGGTGAACGCGGCCGGCATGGCGAGCAGCCCGCCGAGCACGCCGTGGCGCCGGAGGACCCGGGGGGTCGCGACGAGCTGCACGAGGAGGCCGACCACGCCGACGGCGCCGTAGAGGAACCCCATGAACCGGGTGAGGTCGTCGACGTGGGGGTAGGCCGTGAGGGCGATCGCCTTGAACTGGTAGTCGCCGATCGTGAGGACCGTGAAGAGGAGGAAGGTCAGCAGCGCGACGGTGAGGGCGTAGCGCGATCGCCACACGTCCATGCGCGGAAGGCGGGCCTGGAGGAGCTCTTCGTCGCCGGACGGGGGGCGCCCGAGCGGGTAGCGCCGCGCGAGCGCGCTCGTGAGCGCGGCCATGGCGAGGAGCGCCGCGATGAGCACGAACAGGAGGTTCTCGGTGCCGATCCACCGGACGACGGCGCCCGTCGCGAAGCCGCAGGCGACGGTGCCGACGACGCGCCCGCTGCCGATCAGGCCGAAGAGGCGCTTGGCGCTGCGCGGGTCGTGCAGGTCCTGGGCGACGGCCCAGACGAGGACGGCGGTGAAGTTCGCGATGATCTCGGACCAGATGTAGAAGACCAGGTACGCGGCGCGCACCTCCTGGCCGATGAGGACGCGCAGCAGCGCGAACGTGGCTGCGCCGAAGAGGGCGAAGGCGACGCAGAGCTGGGCGCGCGGCAGGCGGCGGGCGACGCGGTCGTACGCGAGCGCGGCGACGGCGGAGGCGACGCCGTAGACGATCCACATCGGCGCGATCCAGGTGACGGGGAACCTGGTGAGGAAGAGCGCGTCGCGCGCGGAGCGGCCGACGACGAAGAGGAGGGCGGCGAGGAAGAGCAGGCAGAAGAGCAGCGCGGTCCGGTGCAGCTCGACGCGGTCGAGGGGGACGCCGAGGACGGCCGTGTGGGCGTCAGGGGCGGCGCCGCTCGGCGCCAGCCGGCTGGGCCGGCTCGAGGTCGGGCGCACCGTCTCCGGCGCCGCGGCGCGCTCCTTCGCGCTCGGCCCTGCCTTCGAGCCCGGCTGCGGGGGAGCGGCGTCGGTCGAATCCACCTGCCTCAAGCTAGCCGAGCTCTCTCGAAGAGCGCGTGTTTCGGGCCACGCAGCCCGTCCGTCGGCCCATGGCGCTGCGCGGCGGTCCGCTCACCCTGCTCCGCGGCACCGATGCCAACTTGTCAGGAATGGACGGTGACCATGGCCAGCTCGTCATGCGGCGCGCCTCCGAGCCTCCGAGGTGGGGCGTCGAGGACGCCTCCAAGGACGCCTCCGACGGGACCGCAGGGGCCTCCGAGGGCGCGTTCGACGCGGCATCCGGCGCGGGCGCACGAACGATTTCCGCGCCGTTCGAAGGGCTGTGCGGGGCATTTGCGGCGTGGTACGAGCTGTGCTGAAAGGACGCGCCCATGGACACGACAAGGTATCCCGTCCGGCTCCGGCCGCGAGGGCGGCGGCATCTCCCCCGGCTGTGCGCGGTGGCCCTCGCGGCGGCGGCGCTCGCCGGAGGCGCGCGACAGGCCGGCGCGACGGTGAACATCAGCAGCCAGGTGGTGCGCACCAAGGTCACTCGCCCGGACGCGCAGAACCCCCTCTGGATCAGCCATGAGGACTGCGTCACCGGCAACGATCTGGAGCTCACGCTCACGCTGACCAACCCGACGAGCAGCGATAGCCTCGAGGTGTGGGTCACCGAGTCGACGGATTGCACCCAGGCCGAGAATCGCCAGCCCGGCGATTACTGCAAGCGGCTCCCGGTGACGCCCGGCGTGGATGAGACGGTGGTCGTCACGCTGCCGGCCAAGGAGATCGCGAAGCAGCTGCTCGGCGCCGACGACTGCGAGGACACGTCGCGGGGGAGCACCGAGGCGGTCAAGATGGTCGTTTACTTCCTGCGGCTCTCCAGCGCGGACGACAGCGAGCCGGAGTTCGCGAAATGGGAGCAGACCAAGGTGGACCTCCAGGGCCCGAAGCCGCCGACGGACGTGCAAGCGCACTCCGGCGATGGGCGTATCCTCGTCGATTACACGCAGAACGAGGCCGATGAAGTGCTCGGCTACTATCTCTACTGCGACGACGGCGGGCAGTCCTCGCCTGCCTCGAGCGGGGCAGGGGCAGCCGGCGGAGGCGACGGCGCGGCGGGAGCCGGCGGCGGGGCAGCCGGCGGAGGCGACGGCGCGGCGGGAACCGGCGGGGGAACGACGAGCGGCGGCAGCTCCGGCTGCCATTCGTCGCTCCTGGTGCCGGGGGAGATCCCGGACTCCGCGCAGCAGTGCGGCAGCGTGGGGAGGGGCAGCCGTGGCGAGGCCACGAAGAACATCGTCAACGGCAGGTCGTATGTCGTCGGCGTCGCGGCCTATGACCAGGTGGGCAATGCCGGGCCGCTGTCGGCGATCTCCTGTGCGACCGCGACCGACGTCGACGGGTTCTTCGAGCAGTACCGGGACGCCGGCGGGCAAGCCGGTGGGGGCTTCTGCAGCATCGAAGGGCCGGTGGGGGCGGGCCGGTGGGCCGCTGCGCCGCTCGCCGCCGTCGCGGCCGGCGCGGCGCTCGGGTTGCTGCGCAGGCGCCGTCGTCGACGCCACGCGCACACGCACGCGCGTTCCTTCACGCAGGAGAGCGAATGAGCTGTCATCTCCGTCATCAGGCGGCCGCCTGCCTCGCCGGCAGCGCGGCGCTCCTCGCCGCCTCCGTCGCCGGCGCCCAAACGAGCCCCGGGATGGGTGACTGGCGGCAGCACGATCGCTCGAGGATCCAGCGAGAGGAGCGCTATGCGTCTCCTCAGAGCTTCGCGTTCGAGCTCCGCTTCGCCCCGTACTCTCCCCAGGTCGACGAGGAGTTCTCCGGCGCGGGCCCCTACGGGAAGACCTTCGGCGACGGCCAGGAGTTCTATTTCGGGGTCGAGGTCGACTGGCTGCCGCTCCGGATCCCGTACGTCGGCGCGATCGGCCCAGGGCTCGGCTGGGGGTACACGTCGGCGTCGGCGAGCGCCTTCGTGGCGGGCAGCGACCAGAGGGCCGAGGCAGAGGAGACCTCGCTCACCATCATGCCGATGCACCTGTCCGCCGTCCTGCGCGCCGACGAGCTGATGCGCAAGACGGGCGTCCCGATCGTGCCTTACGCGAAGGTGGGCCTGGGGATGGGGTTATGGACCACGACGTCGGGCCCTGGCACGCCGAAGCCCGATGGCGTCCGGGGCGAGGGCATCACGTGGGGCACGCACCTCGCGTTCGGCGGGATGCTCGCGCTCAACTGGCTGGACCGCCGCTCGGCCTCCCAGCTCGATGAGACGACGGGCATCAACCACACGTACCTGTTCGGCGAGTGGATGTTCGCGAACCTCGACGGGCTGGGCTCGCGCCCGCAGATGCACGTCGGCACCTCGACGTGGGTCCTGGGGCTCGCCTTCGACATGTGAGGCGCGGCGCCGCGCAATGGGTGCGCGGCGCGCGGCGCCGGTACGCGCTTCACGGCGCGCTGCCTTCGAGCGGCGCGCCGCCGTCGTCTTCCTCGATCACCGTCGTTCCCCGCGGCCGGGCGGTCGTCGCGCGGCGCGGGGGGCTGTCGCTCGCGAAGGTCTCGACGGTCTCCTTGGACGGGGCTCCGACGATGGGCACGACGAGCTCGCGCGCGGCGCCCTCGCGCTCGTACGTGATCTTGAGCTCGCTGGCGCTGGCCAGGGCGCGATAGGCCGCGAACAGGTCGTCCGGGCGCTCCAGGGTCGTGCCGTTGACCTGGGTGACGACGTCGCCGGTCTTGAGCTCGATGCTGCTCCAGTCCGCGGGCAGCGCGAGGATCTTCCAGCCGATGAACGCGCCCGCCCGGACGACCTCCTCGACCGGCACGCGCCGCAGGATCCAGGGCGGCCCCTGCAGCAGCACCCGGTCGACGTCGGCGCGGGCGAGCTGCCCGGCGGGCACCGCCTGCTTGGGCGGCGTTGCGCTCTGCGCGCGCGGCGCCGGAGCCGCTGCCGGGGCGGCCGTCTGCGGCCCGCCGCACCCTGCGACGACGGACAGGGAGAGACATGCGCCGAGCAGGAGTCTTACGGGCGTCGACATCGGCGGGACTATGCGCAGCGGACCCGAGGAGGCCAAGTTCGATGCGCGGCGGGTGCGATGACGGATGCGACGGGGACGCGAGCGGCGAGCCAGCTGAGCCGCAAGGCCGGGGCCACCGGGCTTCGAGGCCGCAGGGCCCGCGAGGGGCGAGGATCGTCGGAGAGGGTCGGGGAGGCGGGATTTGAACCCGCGACAACGAGCACCCAAAGCTCGTGCACTACCGGACTGTGCGACTCCCCGGGCAGAGCGCGTCCGCGAGCGGGACCATAGACGAGGCGCCCTGCCGGGGCAAGACAGGTCGCGCCGAGCGTCGAGCGCGTCGAGCGCCTGGCGCCGGCCGATCGAGCGCCCGGCGTCGGCGAGGCGTCGGCCGCGCGGCGCCCGTGTGGCTTTTCAGGTGCGTCGCCGCGAGAAAGGCGCTGAAATGAGGGCGCAGCATGAGCGGGACAGTCGCGCCGCTGTCGGTCCATCACCTGGCCGTGGTCGTGCGCGATCTGGTGCGGGCCGAGGCGTTCTACGCGGGCGTCCTCGGATTGCCGGTGGTGCGGCGCTGGACGGACGAGGCCGGAGCGCCTCGATCGGTATGGCTGGAGCTCGGGGGCGGCGCCTTTCTGGCCGTGGAGCGGGCGGGCGCCGCCGGGCCGATGCGTGCGGACGAGGCGCCTGGCTGGCACTGCGTCGCCCTCGGGATCACGCCGTCCGAGCGGGAGGCGTGGCGCCGCCGGCTGGCCGCGGGCGGCGTGATCGTCGAGCGGGAGAGCGCCTACACGATGTACGCGCGCGATCCCGACGGGAACCTGGTGGCGCTCAGCCACTACCCGCACCCGCGGGCAGGGCCGGGCTGATGGCGCGGACCGTGTGCAGTGCGCATGGAGCGCCGTGGTGAGATGATGGAAGGTCGGGCGGCGCGCCAGGGACCTGGAAGCTGCTCGAGGGCCTGCGCGTCGAAGGGGAACGAACGAGCCGGAGGGCTTCGAGATGCCGCGTTCAACGCCCGATTCCATGTCACCTGATGCGCCCGTGTCGCTCGTGCTCCCCTGCGGGGCGATCGGGCTCGTGGGCGGCTGGCTCGCGGCCGACGTCCTCGCGACGGACGAGCACGCGCTCCGCTTCTGGCTCGCGGGTGTGACCCCGATCGTCGCGGCGCTGCTGGGTTACTACCTGACGCCGCGGAGCGGAGGCGTCCGGGGTGATGGATCGATGGCGTTCGGCGCGGGCGATGCGCCGGCGGACGGTCTGCCGTGGGTCGACGCGCCGGGGAAATGGACCCGGCGGGGGCCGTTCGTGGAGGGCGTGCCGGCGCTGTGGGCCATCGTGGCGGCCGGCGCCGTGAACGGGCTGATCATCGGGCTCGTCGCGGGGCCGGCAGCGATGATCTTCGGCGCGGCGGCCGGCGCGGTGATCGCGCTGCCGTTCGTCCCGGCGCTCGCGGTGGTGCTGAGCGCCGCGAACCGCGTCGGGCGGGCGCGCGCCGGCTCGATCGTGGCGCTCTCGGATCGGCGGGCGGTGTGGGCGGCCACGGCGGCGGTGATCGCGGTGGCGCTGCAGCTGGGGTCGGGGCTGGCGGGGGCGGCGGCGCCCGACCTGGGGCGCCTCGTGGCGGCGATGGGGTTCGGCGTGGTGGGGGGAATGTGCGCGCTGGACGCGATGGATATCGCGAGGGTGCTGAAGCTGCCGCGGGAGCGGAGCGGGGCGGGGGACGAGGTCGCGGAGCGGATCGCAGCGGAGATCGAGGCGGGGGCGATGGGGGTGATGGCGGCGGGAGACGACGGCGCAGCGGGGAGCGATGCGTGGGCCGGGGGGAAGGGGACGGGGGAGAGGATCGATCTCGGCCTCGGGGACGAGGTGCAGGTCGAGGTGGTGAGGCCGACCCACGCCTACCGGGGGGCGCAGCAGATCGCCCGGGTCGTGAGGGGGAACCGCGAGCGCGCCGTGGCGGCGCTGAGGGCAGGACTGATGCGGGGAGCGGGCGCGCTGGCGATCGGGGCGGCGCTCTGGGGCGAGGTGTGGAAGTGATCGAGGCGCGCGGAGGGCGGTGGCCGGCGAGAGAGCGCGGGCTGGCGGCCGGCGGAGGAGCGCGGGACGGTGAGGCGCGGCGGAAGAGCGGGCTGGACGAGGGCGCGGCTCGGGATCTGGCTTGATGCGTGAGGCGAGGTGTGCCAGGGTCCGGCGCCCGTAGCGGCTGTCGCCCCTGCCCCCGTAGCTCAGTGGATAGAGCAGCGGTTTCCTAAACCGAAGGTCGCAAGTTCAATTCTTGCCGGGGGTGCTAGAGTGACAAACATATTGAAAACCATTTAATTCCGGCAGCTTACGCTGCCTGCTGCAGCAGGCGTTGGGCTGCCTCGAGATTCTGGATCGCTGCTGCGCGCCGGAGGTCGAACAGATTTCTCCTGGCGCCGATGTAGCGTGCAGTGTGGCCCTTCCGTGCCGCGATGTGGGCGAGCGCATGCTCTACAGCCACCCGCTGGCGGAGCACGGCGCGACCTGCCCCCGTCTGCTGCAGCTTCCGGAATTTGCGCTGCAGAGCCTCGTCCTCCGCAATGGACACGGTCCGCCCCCGTCCCGAGGCGGCTTGGGTGCACCTGGCTCGGAGGGGGCACGCGCCGCAATCCTCAGGATCAAACTCGACCGTGTCGCCGGGCTCGAATACCTCGACCTGTCCTGCCGGACAGGTGATCGTCTTGGCGCGCAGGTCGATCTTGAAGTCGCGCTTGCTGAACAGGTTGGGGCTGCGAGCACGCTGTCCCCAAGGCTTCGAGAACACCTGGCCACCGTCGCGGATCACGTCGTCAACGACGGGACTGTTCACATAGGCGCGATCGATGTGGAGCTCGCCGAGGCGCAGCCGTTGACGTTGGATGTCCTTGGCGATCGGTGCGGCCCCCTCTTCTTCGGGGCGATTCGCTGGCGTGACCGCACAGGCGACGATGACGGGAAGGTCCAGGTCGCGTGCGATGTGTTCCTTGTAGCCATCAAACCTCTTCGAGCGGCTCTTTCTTCCGTGGCGCATCTCAGCGTCCTCAATGGAGACACGGCGGTCAGGTGCAACACCTTGACGGATGCGAACGGTCCCATCCTCAGCCGTTTCCAGGTCTTGGTCCCGAACCTGTGTGACCGCATCCATATAGAAGCGGAGCGGCTGCTCGACGACGTCGTCCAGATGGCGGTCCACCCACTGCTGCAGGGACGAGACCTGCCGTTCCAGGATCTGAATCGCCGCCGCCTTCTGTTTCGGGTCGCTCCAATCGAGGTCGAGCCCGGCCTTGATGCTGGGAGCCAGAAGTAGCGGGATGCCCGCCTTGCGACAGATCTCCTCGGGCGGGCGCTCCGTGATCTTCGACACGACGCGGACGATGGTGCGTGCTGCATGGCCGAGCAGGTTGATCGTGTCCTCAACCCGCCCGGCTCCCGCTAAAGGGCGGCTATCGATGGCCACGCGCAGCGCTTTGGACACCGCACGCCTCTCGCTCTCCGTCATCGCGCCCGACCGAACGAGCGCCACGGTCCGCTCCAGCAGCACCCGGTCCATCTCATGCTCGACCATCCGCTCTCGGAACGCCTGCAGCGCGCCCTGCGAAAACGCGGGCGTGGCCGCCCCCAGGCAGCCGAGCACCATCTGCCAGCGAAGGTCGACGATCGACAGCTCCACCGCCTCGGCATCCGATGCGCCGACGTATCCCTGGAGCAGCGTGACCATGCACATCAGCGCCGGCGGATGCGGCGGCTCACCTGCTCCCGTGGTCCGGTACATGCTCTCCAGCTGCTCCTGGAACGTCTCGTCGAATAGCTCGTGCCGGTGCAGCCTGAGAAAGCCGAACAGGGCTCGCACCCGGGTCAACCGTTTCATGAGCGCCTGTTCCTGCCGCGACAGCTCCACCGGCGGCGACCATCGTTCCATCCGTGCACCTCCGGGCGCGGACGAGATCATGGCTCGGCGAGACCGTCGAGCCTTCCATCGAAACGCTCGGGATTATCACAAAATCAAACTGATCGGTCCTCTAGGTAAATCTAGGTCATTCCGCAGGGTTAGCCCCCATCGGCTACCGGACGGGACGCGACAGGACGGGACGCTACGACCCACCCGACGTGGCAACGGTGAGGCAACGGGATCGGGGGCACGGCCACGGCTAGCCCGAGTGAGCTTTCTCGGCGTGGACGAGCTGCTGGAGCTTCTCGCAGCAGTACGAGTGGAGGAAGACCCCCTCCTCCGCGGGGTCCGGCTCGGCCATCTCTTGGAGATTCTCAACAAGCGGATCGCCCAGCGGCGTTGAGAGGGATCAGGCCGATCTCGCGGGCCCGCTCGACGAGCTCCGGCGGGATGGCCCCGCGCTTGAGGACATGGCCCACATGCTCGCCTCCCCGGACGAGGACGACCCGGTGTAGCCCCGTCCTAAGACCAGGCGATCGAGACACCCGCGGTCACGCCCCCTCTCGGAGCAGGTGCGCAGGGAGGCGGCTTCAGCCGGGCGCACCCTTCTTCTTCGCCTCCACGGCCTTCTCGATCTCATCCTCGATCAGCCGCTCCATCCTGTCCTCGAAGGTGCGTCCAAAGATGTACGGCACGGCGACGGGGAATCCCGTCTCTCCGGGCTCTCCGTCGCACCAGGTGACCGGAAGCCCAGAGTTCTTGAGGGACTGACGAGCCGTCTCGAAGGCGAGCTGTAGAGCTTGCACGGCGTCCACACCGTAGGCGGAATCTCGCACCGCCTCCCCAAGTCCCTGAATATCGACCGGGCACGCCCAGTCGCCGGACGCCTTCTGCACCGGCTTGCCGATAGTCACAGTCACCACCCGACCGGGCTCGCCCACGACCGAAAGGCGGCGTTCTGCGATGGGTTCGAGCGGGGTGTCGTCCTGCATAGGACGCACCTTGCGGCCCCTTCCCGCAGGGTGTCAAGCGGACGTCCTCTTCACGTACCGTAGTGCCAGTAACACCAGCCGAGGCACGCGACCAAGCTACCCTTCGCCGCCGCCCAGCAACCCGCCTTCAAGCGAGGGTCCGGTGGTAGCTGGGCGCAAAACTGCTCCATCGCCTGCTGTCCGTTCCGACATGCCCGGTTGCACTCGTCCAGGGAGTCAGGCAGTTCGACCTCGCCGCTGGCCGCTTCAGGTTCGTCCACCTCTGGCGATGCTCCACATCCTACCATCGTCGCCAGGCCTGTGGCTCCGAGAAGACCCAGCACGCACAGCAGCCGTCTCATGTGCTTCCCCCGAGGAGCACGTGGAGCCTGGCCCCTGGCCACGTCAAGGACGAGCCTGCCAGGCTGTTCAACGCCATTCTTCTCGTCTCTTCAGCGTGAAATATTGATGTAGGAAAGCCGTAATTGCTTGTTTGTTTGATTACGTACGTCATGCTTCCAGACGTATGATGGTTTGTGCGGTTTGTAGACATGTGGCTCGTGCGGAGATCGAGAGGATCCTCCGAACGAACGAGCTCTCCCTCCGGGGTACTGCTCGGAAATTCTGCATTTCCGATCACATGCTGGTGTGGAACCACAAGAAGCATTGCATACCCAGGGCCAAGGTCGCTCCGATCTCGCAGTACGAGGGTGAAGCGGACGATGTTCCGGTCACGCGAGCTTCGAAGCGCGCCCCCTCACCACCAAGCAGATCGAGCTCTCTGTCCAGGCGGAGCCACCCATCTTCAAGAAAGCGGATGAGCGCGGGCCACTGGTTGCGCGCATCCCCGATGGCGCCAGCGACGGGGCTCCTGGGCAGCACGAGCAGCTCCTCGCTGTCGAGCCATGCGCGGAAGGCATCGAGCACGGGCTGGGCATGGCATGGCTTCGGCGCTGCTCGGTGCGGCGACCGGGAGCCAGGTCCTTGGTCGCCTCGTCGATGGCGAAGAGCTGGTGAATGAAGCCGAGCGCCGTCGTCGCACGCTCCCGGTCCGACGACATCGTTTCAAAGAAGCGCCGGCGGAAATGGGCCCAGCAGCCGGCTTCGGTGACCTGTTCGGTCCGGAACAGCTCCTCGTGGACGCTCGATGCGTCGGCCTGGACGTAGCCCTTGTATCCGCGGAGAAACTCCTTGGGGCCATCCTGGTTGTGACGCGGCGTGAAGCGGAAGAGCACGTGGTCCCGATCGGCCACGAGCACCCAGAAGTGTCCACGCCGGCACTTGTCCTTGGCCTGGACGAGCACTCCGGTGGCGTCGACGACGAGGCAATGGGCCGAGAGCGCGTCTTTGGCCATGGCGGCGACCAGATACCCAAGCACCTCGGCGCACGAGCGAGCACGCCGCAGCGCTCGACGGGGCGACCACCACAGGCAGCAACGCGGACGCGGAGCTCTTCGTCGACGGCGTGCGCGTGGCCGAAGCGTCGATCGCCGAGCAGGAGCGCTGGGAACGGGAGCGGCTCCGCTGACGACGCGCATTGCCGTCCGCGGTCTGCATTCTCCACATCCTGCACCGTCGATCCGACGAGGGGCCCGTAGTAGCCTTCCGGCATGAGCCCCCGACGAGACAGCGCCGCGCCCGCCATGGCTCCCGATCTCGACGAGAAGGCCCCGGTCCTGCGGGCGTTCCGCCTCGCGCCCATGGTCTCCGACGAGAAGATCTCGGACGAGGAGCGCGAGGCGGTCGCGGCCGGTGCGGCGGGGCCCTTCATCCCGCACGAGGAGGTGATGGCCGAGATCCGGCGGCGAGCGGAAGCCGAGGGCGCCTTGGCGGAGTACGAGGAGATCGTGCGCGCCCGCGGGCGCACGGCCTCTCGTCCTCGATGACGTGGCTCGTCGACTGGACCCCGCCACCGCGGCGTCGCTGGCTGTGACCCGCTGCCGACGGAAGTCTCTTGCTCCGCCCCTTCTCCTCGCTCTCCTCGGGGTCGGCTACTCGGCTCGGTCCGAACGACCGGCTGCGCGTTCAGCGGCCCTCCCGGCGGCTGGACCGCTGAACTTTCCGCCGCGCTGGGGATGGAAGCCCGCCGCGCCGCCTGCTATCGCTGGCCCGATGGCGAAGAAGAAGCCTGCATGGCTCTCGATTCTACCGGGCAATCTGGATCCGTCGCGCTTCACGCTCGACCAGCTTCGGAACGTCAAGGCAGCTCACGCCTTCCTTACCGAGAGGATCGAGGGTCCGCCTGGTTTCGCCGACTACATGCGTGCGTACCGCTTTCTCCTTTTCTTCGGCATCGCGTGCGTCGCGGAGAACAAGTACCCGGCGCTGACCCGCTGCTGGAAGGACTTGGAGAGGCTCTTCATGAGCGACCCGGCCTTCGAGGACGGCGTCTTCGTCCAGAGCTGGGCGCTGATGGACTTCCCCTTCGGCCCCGAGCGCCAGACTGCGCTCGACTACTTCGAGGAGTTCGTCAAGGGGACCGAGGCGGGGCCGGGGTTTTTGCGCTTCATCGACGAGGCGCGCAAGAGCCGTCTCGGCCTCTACCAGGACGCCGGACGGACGAAGACCGTCGCGAACTTCCGCGAGCTGATCTCGGGCCGGACCATCTCGGCATTCCCGTCGGTCGATGCCTACAGCAAGGGCGAGATCCTCCTGACGCGCGCCATCCGCCACGGCGAACAGGTCTTCCTCTGGGGCGACCCGAAGGGTTTTCCCAAGGAGATGAAGAGCCAGATCGAGAACATGGTGCGCGACAAGCTCTTCTACTTCATCGAGGAGACGACGCCCGAGGCCCAGTTCGAGGCGTTCATGAGGCTCGCCGGTCCGTACTGGATGTCGTGCGTCACGAAGAACGACGCGATCCCCATCCTCGAACCGGACCACTACCGAACGTACCTCGAATCCAAGTAGCTCTCGCCGATGCGGCGGACCACCGCCTCGAGCTCCTCGGCGGGCGCTCCAAACCCTACCGTCGTCGGCCTTTCGGTCGCAGCGCGCCGATTCTGACGTGCTCGAGCGCGTTCAGGTACGCCTGGTAGGAGAGGTCCGCGAACGAAAAGAACCCGGGGCGTGGCTCGAGCAGCGATCCCTGGTGCCGGCGGATCTCTTCGACGACGCGCTCGACCATCCCGTCGATGTCCTGCGCGAGCTCTCCGAGCTCACGGGCGTCGCCGGCCGCTTCGCGATCGAGCGGGCCGTCCCGGGGATCGCGGTCGCTGTCGCCGTGTTCATCCTCATCCATGTGTTCTTCGTCATTCTTCGTCCGCCCTGCGGAGGACGAGGCGCGGCCCCTCGACCCAGCGAGCGCCGTCCAGCTGCTGCCGCAGGAGCGCGGCCAGCGGCTCCACGGGGAGCTCGACGAGCTGGTCTGCTGCGGCCTGCGCGGCGAGCCGCGCGATGAGCGCCGTCTTTCCCGAGCCTCGCCCGCCGACGACGAGCACGCGCTCGTGGCGGGCGAGGCGCTCGGGCACGGTGCATCGCGACGGCGCATCGACCCGGCGCGGCAAGACATCCATGTCCACCGGGCGCTGCTCGTTCCGGATCAGGACGCGAACATTGGTCTGGCTGTGCTCTCTCCAGACCGAGTCCACGTGGTCCCGCTCCACGGACAAGAGGACCCCTGCCGGATCGTCCGACGCGCTCGCGGTCGCGTCGGTCCACAACCATCGGCGCAGGTTGTCGTCATCCATGGTGTGACAACGCATGGATGCGGGTGCGGGCACCATGCGGTGGGGTGGAAACTCCGCAGTCTCTCCGGCGCGCCTTCCGGTCGGAGGAGCTCGGGCTCACGCGCGCCCCGTCTGCGCCCGCGGCCGGCGGCACGGCGACGCCCCGCCAGGACGCGGCGGGCCGACCGAGGCGCCATAACGGGCTCGGCCGCGCGCCGGCCGCCCGGGCTTGCCTGAAAGTCGCCCCGCGCGTTGGTGCGCCCTTTGCTGAAACCCCGGCTCCCCGGAGGACATCTCATGACCGAACGCAAAGACCCCGCGAAGCCGTCGTCCAGTGTGCCGGCGCCGACCGAGAAGGGCGCGGGCAGCGCGAAGCAATCGATGGGTGGCCCGTCGGCGAAGCCGCGGGCGGCACGGACGAAACGCAGCCTCCTCGAGCGCGCGGCGACCGCGCTCGGCAGCGGGACGAGCAGTGAGGACGCCCGGGTGCGCCACGTGGCAGCAGCCGACCGCCTCGACGCGAAGATCGACGCCACGGAAGCGCTCGTCGCCGCGATCCCCGAGAACGTGAACAAAGGCGCCGAGTACGCGCTACGCGGCAAAATGCCACAGCCGCCGCAAGGTGCCACGGCGAAGCCCGAGAACCTCGACGCGACCGCGAGCACGATCACCGAGAGCAACGAGTCCGAGAAGAACGGCGCCAAGGCGGCGCCGGGCGAAAATCCGAACCAGGGGCCTCTGCAGAAGCATCGGGTCGACTCGCTCGGTCGGGCGCTCACGACGAACCAGGGCGTGCCCGTCGGGGACAACCAGAACTCGCTGCGCGCGGGGCTGCGCGGCCCGACGCTGCTCGAGGACTTCATCCTGCGCGAGAAGATCACGCACTTCGATCACGAGCGCATCCCCGAGCGCGTGGTGCACGCGCGCGGCTCGGGCGCGCACGGTTACTTCGAGTGCACCGAGGACATCACCTCGGTCACCAAGGCCGCGCCCTTCGCCAAGGTCGGCAAGCGGACGCCTGTCTTCGTGCGCTTCTCGACCGTGGCGGGCGAGCGCGGCAGCGCCGATACGGTGCGCGACGTGCGCGGCTTCGCCGTGAAGTTCTACACCGAAGAGGGCAACTGGGATCTCGTCGGCAACAACATCCCTGTCTTCTTCATCCAGGACGCGATGAAGTTCCCCGACGTGGTGCACGCCGTCAAACCCGAGCCGCACCACCAGATGCCGCAGGCGTCGAGCGCGCACGACACCTTCTGGGACTTCATCTCGCTCATGCCCGAGTCGATGCACATGGTCATGTGGCAGATGAGCGACCGGGCGATCCCGCGCAGCTTCCGGACGATGCAGGGCTTCGGCGTGCACACCTTCCGGCTCGTCAACGCGGCCGGCGAAGCGACGCTCGTGAAGTTCCACTGGACTCCCGTGCTCGGCACGCACTCGCTCGACTGGGACGAGGCGGTGAAGATCGCGGGCGCCGACCCCGACTTCCACCGCCGCGATCTCTGGGAGGCCATCGAGGGCGGCGCGTTCCCCGAGTACCTCTTGCAGATCCAGACGTTCACGGAGGCCGAGGCCGAGCGGTGGAGCTTCGATGTGCTCGACGCGACCAAGATCGTGCCGGAGGAGCTCGCGCCCCTGCGCACGGTCGGCCGGCTCGTCTTGAACCGCAACCCCGACAACTTCTTCGCCGAGACGGAGCAGGTCGCGTTCTGCACGCAGCACATCGTGCCTGGCATCGACTTCACGAACGACCCGCTGCTCCAGGGGCGCAACTTCTCGTACCTCGACACGCAGCTCACGCGCCTCGGCGGGCCGAACTTCCACGAGATCCCCATCAACGCGCCTGTCGCCGAGGTGCACAACAACCAGCGTGACGGGTTCCACCGCCAGGCGATCAACCGGGGCCGCGTGAACTATGAGCCCAACTCGCTCGCCGGTGGCTGCCCCTTCCAGGCCGGCGCGCGCGGCTTCGCCTCGGTCGCCGAGCGGCTCCTGGCGCAGCAGGCCGCGACCGAGCCGAGCAAGCTGCGCGCGAAGCCCGAGAAGTTCGCGGACCACTACACGCAGGCGCGCCTCTTCTGGGCGAGCCAGACGCCCGTCGAGCGCGCGCACATCGCCCGCGCCTTCCGCTTCGAGCTGACGCGGGTGCAGACGCAGGCGATCCGCGAGCGCATGGTCCGGATGCTGCGGAACGTCGACGAGGGGCTGGCCGCGCAGGTCGCGGCCGACCTCGGCATGCCGCTCCCCGAGCCGCTCTCGATCGTGGCGCCGCCCGTCAAGGACCCGGAGGTCGCTGTGTCGCCGGCCCTGTCGCTGTTCGCCCGGCCCGGCGATGGCCGCATCCTCGGCCGCCGCGTCGCGCTCGTCGTCGCCGACGGCGTGAGCGGGGCGGAGGCGGGCGCGCTCTACGAGGCGCTGCTGCTGGCGGGCGCGGTGCCCCGCTACGTCGGCGCGCGCCTCGGGGTGGTGCGCACGGCCGAGGGCGACGAGCTGCCGGTCGAGGTGACGATCGAGGCGGCCCCGAGCGTCCTCTTCGACGCCGCGGCGCTGCTGCCCGGCAAGGGCGCGGCGGCGCTGGCGCGCGACGGGCTCGCTGTCGAGTTCGTCCAGCTCCAGTACCGCCACTGCAAGCCGCTGCTCGTGCCAGCGTCGGCGGCGCCGCTCGCCGAGGCCGCTGGCATCAAGGCGGCCGCGGGGGCCGACCCGGGCCTGCTCGTCCTGCCGGACGACGCGGTGGCCGCCGCGGCGCCGGCGTTCGTCAAGGCGATCGCCATGCACCGCGCGTGGCAGCGCCAGACCGAGCCGCCGGCGGTCTGATCCGGCCTCCCGTCAGCGGGTCGACGCGACGGGCGCCATCACGGCCCGCAGAGCTCCAGGTTCGGCGGCGGCGGCGCCGGGTACGCGTCGGTCGCCGTCTTCGCGAACTGACACGCGAGATCGTCCGGCTGACACCCCGCCTGGGAGATGCACGCGCCGCTCTCGTCCGTCCCCTGACACAGGCACTCTTCATCTCCCGGGTCGCAGATCTCCACGAGCTCCATCATCCCTTCGTCCTCGTGGTTCAGCTTGTGGCAGTGCGCCACGAACTGGCCCGTGAACTTCCGGGGGTTCATGATCACGTCGCGCGGCCCGTCCTCGACCTGGACCCACATCGTGTCTCGCCAGTGGGCGAAGTTGGGCTCCTTGTTCGATTTGTTGGGGCACACGAGGAACGGGTTGATGTGGATATGGAAAGGGTGCCCGTCGAACGCGCGGATCTCCCACCGCTCCGCGCTGCCGACGGTCATGACCCGATCGCTCCGGTAGCCGCGGGCGCGCCGCTCGTCGAACTTGCGGCAGCTGATGTTCGGATCCGGGCAGATGCACACCGGCGCGTCCGGATCGACCTCGTGCGGGTGGTCTCCCGGGTCACAGGACATGAGCGCCACATCGCTGCTGAGGTCGGGCGGGTTGCTCCCCGGCGTGGGCACGAGGAGCACCACCTTCTGGTGCACGGCCTCGACCGAATCGCAGCTCACCTCCATCTCCTTCCCGTCGACCGCGCCGGTCCACGAGGTGGGCGGCGCGAGCGCGGCCACGTCCGCCTCCGCGGGCAGGTTCACCTCGGTGGGCTCGCCCGCGCTCGGGTCCACGTCGACGATCGCGATCACGCTCCCCAGGAGATCGTTCGGCCGGCGACCGACGAGGCAGAGCGTCTGCTTGCCTTCAGGCATCTTCACCATCACGTCGGCGCGGTAGCCGGGGGAGACCCACACCGTGTCGCTCCTGTAGAGCTGCGGGAGCGTCAGCCCGTCGCGCGCGATCTGCGTCGTCTCGATGGGCGCCTTGTCGAAGTCGGAGCACGAAGCGTCCTTCGCGACGTGGAGCTTCATCCCCATCTCGTCCGGGCTGCCCGCGTAGACCATGCGCCAGCGCTCCACCTGCCCGGGCGGCGTCGTGAGCCGCGGCCTGAGCTTGCCGTTGATCAGCGTGGCCCGGAGCGACTCGACAGCGAGGAAGTCGGTGACCGACAGGTTGTCCTCGGTGCAGGCCTCTCCCTCCTTCAAGGGCACCGTGTTCTGGTGATCGATGGCCACCTGCGTCATGACCATCACCCGCTCTCTGGCCCTGGCGATGCCGGGCAGCTCGTCGAGCGCGCCCTCGATGAGGAGCGCCCCGGCGGCCCCATCCATGACCTGGATGGCCGTGGAGCCGTGGATGTGAGGGTGGTACCAGTCCGTGCCCTCGTGGTGGATCCCGTCCTCGTCCAGGTCCCAGCGGTACCGGGCGCTCTCGCCCGGCCCCACCGCGTGCAGCACGTGGTCGCCGAAATACCTCCCCTCGGGCGCGCAGCCGTCCCCCTCGCACGGGTCCGCGGGATCGTCCGTCGCGAAGTTGGGCTGCACGTGCAGGCCGTGGCCGTGCAAGTTCGTCAGGTTGAAGTCGTGGCACGACCTGTTGCCATGGCCCATCATGCTCGCGATCTCGCGGAAGTCGCTCTTCGTGAAGTCGTTATGCAGGGTCACGTGGACCTTGCGATCCTCGCCCTTCGGAATGCGGATCGTGGGGCCGCTCGTCATTCCGTTGTACGCACGGAGACAGAACCGCCGCCCGTCGATCTCGACCTCGCTCGGGCCGAAACGCAGCTCGTACGCTCCGTCCGCGCCCGGCTGGAGCTCGGGGGGGTCCTCGTACGTGGACGTCGTCTGCGGCGTCGTGCTCGTCGTGCTCGTCTCCTCGCCTCCGCCGCAGCCCGCGGGCGCCGCGAGGGAGAGGGCCAGCGCCGCGAGCGAGCCTGTGCGCCTGAGCGCGTGCGAATCGTCTCGTGCCATCAACTTGTCTCCTCCTTTCGCGACACTATCGAGCGGCGCCGCATGTGGATGGCCGAAGACGGTCACCCCTGGCTAGAATGCGGACAGTGGCAGGGTGTATGGACCTCGAAGAGCTTCGCGCCTTCCTCGCCGTGGTCGAGGCCGGCTCCTTCCTGGGCGCGGCGCGCGCGCTCGGCTCGTCGCGCACGACGCTCCGGCGTCAGGTCGCGTCGCTGGAGGCGCGCGCCGGCGTCCTCCTGCTCGAGAGCGTGCGGAACGGCGTCGTGCCGACCGAGGCCGGGCAGGTGCTCGCCCGGAAGGGGCGCGGCATGGTGCAGGAGGCCGCCGCGCTCCTGGCCTCGATCCGGGAGGTGGGCGACGCGCCCTCGGGCACCCTGCGGGTCATCCTGCCCGTGGGGCTGCCGCCGCACATGATGACGCCGCTCTTCGCCGCCGTTCGCAGCGCGTATCCGAGGCTCCACGTCCACTGCCGCTTCAGCAACGATCCGCTGGGGGAGGCGCTCACGGACATCGACATCGCTGTCCACTTCGGCGAGGACGCGCCGAGCGGACACTGGATATCGCACGTCGTCCTGCGCGTCCGCGAGTGGCTCATCGCCAGCCGCGCGTACCTGGAGCGGCGCGGCACGCCGCAGACGATCGACGATCTGAAGCACCATGAGCTGTTCGCGTGGCAGGCCCCGGGCGAGGACGCGCGCACCTGGCGGACATGGCGGGGCGCGCCCTTCACCGTGGAGCCGGCCCTCATCGCGACGGACATCCACTTCATCCGGCACTGCTGCATCTCCGGCCTGGGCATCGGCCTCGTCCCCGACGCGCTCGTGCCCGACCCCGACGTGGGGCCGGACGTGCTCGTGCCCGTGCTGCCCGACGTGGTCGGGCAGGAGCGGCCCGTGCGGCTCAGCGTCCCCGGGGCGCTGTCGGAGATACCGAAGATCAAGGTGTTCATCGGGCACGTGCGCGCGTCGCTCGGGAAGATGTAGCGCCATGGCGAGATACCCCCGGAGAATCGCGACCCTGTGCGCGGCCGCCGCGATGGCGGTGACGAGCTTCGCTGGAACGGCGAGCGCTCAGATCGCGGACGCCGTCTACGAGGACGTGAGGGATATCATCGAGGATCTCATCCAGCGGGAGGTCGCCGAGGCGGTCGTCCCCAACCTGGTGTGCCAGACGGCGCGCCGGGCGAGCACGGAGCAGCAACTCAACGACTATGTGGGGATCGTCGACCAGCTCGGAGATGCCGCCGACGGTCCTGCGAAGGAGGCGCTGGAGAAGAAGCGCGGCGAGCTGAGGCTCAGCATAAAGAGCGGGTTCCCGATCCTCACCTATTTCCCTCTCACGCTCCAGCGGGTCTTCCGGCGGCAGTTCAACGCGATCCGGACGAGCGTCACGGACGAGGCCGCGGGCTTCGCGGGGCACATGGTCTACGTCGGGCTGACGTCGAGCGAGGGCCAGATAAGAAAGCCGCAGGGGACGCAGAGCATCGAGCTCCTGCACAAGTTCGCGAGCGCCGACGACGCTCGCGCCGAGCGCGCGGCGCCCAGCAAGCTGACGTGGACCAGGCTCGACCCGCGGTCGCTGAACACCTGTGTCTCCGTGCTCAAGGAGCATCTCGCTTCGGGCGTCACGGACGCAGGCGCGCCGTCGCCGCTCGAGAAGGACTGCGGCGCGAGCGCAGCGTCAGGGACCAGCTACGCGTGTGAGCTCGCGTTCGCCGTTCGCGCCATTCTCCAGAGGAAAGACGCCCTGGCGGAGGAGCACTTCATCAGGGCAGCCGCCGTCGTGGTCGGCGCGACCGCCGCGAAGGCCCTCGAGGTGACGGACGACGCCGTGAGGAGAACACTCCTGGACGAGGCGGTCCTGGTCACGAGAGACGTCCTGCGCGGCGGCAAGAAGCTCGACGAGATCATCCCTGTCCTCTTGTCTGCCGCGCCCGCCGCGCCCGCCGCGCCAGGCACCGCCGGGGCAGACGCAGCCGCTCGTGCCCGGGAGCTGCGCTCGAGGTTGAGCAACCTCGAGCGCCTCCGGGTCCAGTGGAACATCGGCACGCGGGGCGGCGCGAACAACCTCGATCTCGTGAGCTTCGTGAACGTCATCGGCGCCGCCGGCGGCGCCCTCCGCGATCTCTGTGACAAGGACCTGATCGGCCAGATCTGCGCCCAGATCGAGCGACAGTCGTCGGCGCTGACGAAGATCGGCGACCTCCAGGCGGACCTCTGGCCGGCGATCCGGCTCGCCAGCCAGGGAGAATACGGGGAGGCAGCGAGCCGCGCGATCAGGACGTTCTTCTCCTCGCGGCCCGGAGGCGAGGGGGATCAGGTCGAGATCTACCGGCGCTTCGCCGAGGCGGTCATCGTCTATGTCCTCGCGACGGTCAACGACAAGAACCCTTCGGACGCCGACCGGGCCGCGTTCCGGGAGGCGTCCGTCGAGGTGCTCCGGGAGCTGGGCACGGGGGGCGGCATGGATCGACCGTGGGGTCACGCCTTCTACAGGCCCGACATGGCGCTGCGCGTGTCGTGGAGCCCGAGCTACGTCGACGGCGAGGGCGGATCGCCGAGGATCGTGCCCTCCGCGAACACCATCAACCTGCGCGGCGTCGTGCGTTATACGGACGCCTATTATTTCGCCATCCAACCCTCCTTCATCGACCTCCTCGCCCCGCTGAGCGAGCTCGCGCTCCGGCGCTCGGAGGCGGTCGAGTACGAGGATTCGGGCCGTGTCCTCCTGAACGCCGTGACCCCTCGGATCGAGGTGATGGTCGGCGTGCCCGCCCTCTCGAAGCACCTCGTCGTCTCCGGCGGCGCTTCCCTGCGCCTTTCGGCGCCCTTCAAGAAGAAGGATCAGGAGGGGTGCGACGGCACCTGCTATCGCTACAAGTTCCTCTGGAACAAGAAGGACGATGTCCTCTCGGACCCGGCTGGGCTCGGGTTCATCGAATTCGGCTTCGGGGTCAAGTACCTTCTCTGAAGCATCCCCTCGAATTTATTCGGGAAAATTGAACAGGGAGGCGGGGAGACGGGGAGTAAAATCCCAGATCTCCCCGTCTCCCCGTCTCCCCGCCTCCCTGTTCAATTTTCCGCTCGAGATGCCGGTGCGCGGAGGAACTATGACTGTATACTTGACAGTTATGGTGTCTCGATGCAGGATGCCCCTCGTGATGACGTACAAGCTCGACGAGCTCGCGGGCGAGGCGGGGGTGGCACCGCGCACGGTGCGGTACTACGTGCAGCGCGGCCTCCTCCCGGCGCCGGAGTTCCGCGGGAAGGACACCTCGTACGGGCGAGAGCACCTCGCGCGGCTGCGCGCCATCAAGGTCCTCCAGCAGGCGCACTTGCCGCTCGAGGAGATCCAGGCGCGCCTCGCGGGCGCGGGCCTCGACGAGATCGAGCGCATCGCCGCGGGCGCGCCGCCGCGCGCTCTTGAGGCGCGCTGCGCCGGCCCCGAGGAGGCCCCGGCGGCGAGCCCGCCCGCCGCCGCGCCGCGCGGCGCGCGCTGGGAGCGGGTCGAGATCGCCGACGGGGTGGAGCTCCACGTGCGGACCGACGCCCCGGAGAGCTCGCGGCGCATCGCCCTCGATATCGAGTCTCGTTACACAACCCTTGCCCCGAAAGGCTCGCGATGAACCCCTCCCACGATCCTTCGCACCCGTCGCCGATGTCGTGTCTCCGCACCTCCGAGGGCCACCCCGTGCCGCTGCTCGGCGTCTCCCTCTCGGGCGAAGTCCTCGGCGGCGCGGCGCGGCTCGTCGTGCGGCAGCGCTACCGGAACGAGGAGCGCCGGCCGATCGAGGCGATCTACACCTTCCCGCTCCCGGGCGAGGCGAGCATCGCCGGCTTCGCCATGGAGTGCGCCGGCCGCAGGCTCGAGGGGGAGGTCAAGGAGCGCGAAGCTGCGTTCCAGGCCTACGACGAGGCCATCGCCACCGGCCACGGCGCGGCGCTGCTCGACGAGGAGCGGCGCAACGTGTTCACGGCGAGCGTCGGCAACCTCCTGCCGGGGGAGGAGACGGTCGTCGAGGTCACGTTCGTGCAGGCGCTCACGGCCGACGAGGGGGCGCTGCGGCTCATGATCCCGACCCTCGTCGCGCCCCGCTACATCCCGGGCGCGGCCGGGGGCGACCGGACCGCGCACGGCGTCCAGGAGCCCACGGGCGACGTGCCCGACGCCGACCGCATCTCCCCCGAGATCGCGCGGGTCGACTACGGGATCACCGTGGATATCGTCTTCGACCTCGGGCGCGACGTCGCGATCGAGAGCCCGTCGCACGCGCTCTCGGTGCGCCGCGAAGAGGGGTATCGCCAGCGGGTCTCGCTCCGGAACGACAAGGCCGCGCTCGATCGGGACATCGTGCTGCTCGCGGCGGGCGCGCCGGGCGTGCAGGCAGGCGTGGTGTGCGACAGGACCAAAGGCCAGGAGGGGACCTTCGCCCTCACCGTGGTGCCGGACCTCTTCGATGTGCACGCGAAGCGGGCGTCCTCCCGGCGCGACGTCGTGTTCGTCGTCGACGTGTCGGGATCGATGCAGGGCGAGTCGCTCGACCAGGCGAAGCGCGCGCTCCGGCTGTGCCTCCGCCACCTCGCCGAGGGGGATCGGTTCGGCGTGATCGCGTTCTCCAGCGATTTCGAGGCGCTGGAGAAGGCGATCACCCCCTTCACGCAGACGACCCTGAAGGCCGCGGATGCGTTCGTCGAGGGCCTCCGCGCGGACGGCGGAACGGAGATGCTGGAGCCGCTGCTCGCGGCCGTGGGCATGCTCGGCGATGCGGAGCGAGACCGCGTGGTCGTGCTGCTGACGGACGGCCAGGTGGGCAACGAGGCGCAGATCGTCGATCGCGTCGTCAAGCAGGGCAAGGGGGCGCGGATCTACACGTTCGGTATCGGCACGAACGTGAGCGATGTGCTTGTGAACGATCTCGCGCGCAGGACGGAGGGCGCCGCAGAGTTCATCCACCCCGGCGAGCGCATCGACGAGAAGGTCACAGCGCAGTTCGCGCGGGCGACGGCGGTCCGGGTTACCGGGCTGGAGGCGCGCTTCGAGGGGATCGACGTCGGCGAGCTCGCGCCGGCCGAGCGCCCCGCGCTCGTCGACGGCGAGCCGTGGGTGCTCTATGGCCGCTACGGGCAGCCGGGGATGGGGCGCCTCTCGCTCCGCGGAACCCTGCGCGGAGAGCGCTTCCATCTCGAGGTGCCGGTCGAGCTCGCGGCGGAGGCGTCGCGGCCCGGCCTCGAGGCGCTGTGGGCGGGCGCGCGGGTGCGGGAGCTCGAGGAGTCGGAGCGCGGGCTGGGCGCCAAGCGCGCGGAGGCGATGCGAAAGCGCATCGTGGACCTCGCGGTCCGGCACCGGGTGGCGTCGAAGCACGCGTCGTTCGTGGTGATCGAGCGGCGCACGGGCGACCGGCGGGCCCACGGGCAGCCCGAGGCGCGGCCCGTGCCGGTGAGCGCGCCGGCGGGGTGGGGGACGTCGAGCCTCGACCTCCTGGCGGCGCCCGAGGCCGCGTTCGCCGCGATGCCGGTGGGCGGGGGCGGCCGGAGGCGAGGCGGGCCCGATGTCATGAGATCCTTGGTCTCTGCGCCCGCTCCTATGGCGGCCGCCGCCCCGCCCAGCCCGCCCAAGCCGGCGCCGGCCGCGGGCGGTCTGCTGGCGCGCGCCAAGCAACTCTTCCAGCCGAGCGCAGCGGCCGTGGCCGCGCCCGCTTCGGCCGACAGGTCGGCGGGCTCCTTTGCGCCCCCCAGCGCCCCCGCGCCGGGCGGACCCGCGTCGCTGCACCACGGGCCGCCGCCTGCGGCCGCTGCGCCGGCGCCGAGCGCCGTTCCTGGCGGGGTCTCCTCCAAGGGCGGCGGCCTGGGGCTCCTCTTCGAGGAGCAGCTCGCGTCCGGGCTCTGGGAGCGCGGAGACTCGACCGATCTCGGCCGGCTCTCCAGCACGGCCCTGTGCCTCGCGACGTGCCATGACGAGGGCGTCGACTCGGCCCACCCCATCTACGGCGCTCAGGTGGCCAAGGCGATCGAGGCGCTCTGCGCGTTGGCCGAGTCGCTCCTTCAGCGAGGCGGCGCCGACGGGGCGGTGGCCGCCGCGCTCGCAGCGGCCTACCTCGTCGCGAGCGGCCGGCGGCTGCGGGCGCAGGTCCGCGACGCCGTGGCGGCCGCCGCGCCCGAGGCGGTGCGCGCGCTGCTGGGCGAGCTCGGGGACGCCGAGGTGCTCAGGCGAAGGGTCGAGGAGCTGCGCGGCGCATGACAGGCTCGCCGCGGCCGGACGGCCGCGGCAGCCCTCGCGCCGCCCTCACGGGTACGTGTCGTCCCCGCCCTTCGTGCCGGCTCCCGGGCGGGTCTCGCCAGCCGGGCGGGACGCACCGCCCGGGCGGGTCTCGCCAGCCGGGGCTGCGCCAGCGGGGGCCGCGCCAACCGGTGCCGCGCCAGCCGGTGCCGCGCCAGCCGGGCGAGCAGGGCCCTCCGGGAGCTGCGCTGTCCCCTCGATGACGATCTCCACGCGCGGCTCCGCCGGTTGCGCCGGGGCGCCGCCGCTTGCGTCGGCAGCCGGCAGATCGGCGAAGCTCGCCAGGCTGAGCCGCGCGAGCGGCACGCCGGCCTCCTTGGGCTGCGCCAGGAAGAGCAGCACGGCGCGCGCCTGGGCGACCGTCACGTCCCAGCCGTTGCGCCACGCCACGCCGGGCGTGCCGCTCGCCGTGTGGCCGACGACCTGGTAGCCGAGGCCCTTGAGCGGCTCGTTGCTGCGGATGATCGCGGCGATGTCCCTCAGCACCTTCTCCCCCGCCGGGGAGAGCGCGTCGCGGTTCCCCTTGAACAGGACCCGGCTCGGGATCGAGATGACCACGCGGCCGTCGCGCGGCGCGACCGTGACGTCTCCGGCGGCGACCGGCAAGAACGCCCTGAGGACGTCGCTGTCACGCTCCGACGCCGGGCGGGCCCCGGCCGGCTCGCCGCGCGGCGGCGTCGCGCCCAGCCCGACGTCGAGGCCCGAGATCGGATCGTTCGCCCAGTGTGGATCGGCCGCGGCGCCGCCGCGCGGGCCCTGCTCTTCCAGCTGGCGGACGCGCGCCTGGCTGGTCGCGAGCTCGCGCTGGAGGCGCTCGGACCGGTCGAGCTGAGCTTGCCATTCGAACTCGGTGTAACCGCACCCGGCGAGGAGCGCAGACGCGACCAGCGCGGCCAGGCCGCGCCCGGCCAAAGCGGCCCGGAGGGCGCGGGGAGGGGAGGCCTCGGCGCGCCTCTTCGCGCTCACCTCTGCGACACCCGAAACAGGCAATTGCACTTTGCAGGCTCCTTCTCGCCGGATCATCCGGATCCATCCTTCTCGCGCCGGTGCGCTGAGCGGGCGGGAGCCTATCCGAGCGGCCGTGATCCCACAAGGCGCGGCCGGGCCGGGGCGAGCCCCGGCCTCCAAGACCTGGGCAGGGGACCGGGCTGAGGGACCGGGCTGAGGGACCGATCCGCTCCGGGATCGATCCGCCCGCGCGCGGTCCCGCGCTCGCTCGCGATGCGGGTGAGCCTGCCTACGACAGCCGCTCGTGGCCTGCGCCGTTCGGCGGCGAGGCCTGATGCACCTTCCTGCGGTGCTCGAGCTCGGCAGAGATGAGCCGCACGAGCTCCGTCGAGAGGACGATCGCCTCCCGAGGGCCATATCCATGCTTGCTCAGCTCCCGCGCGACCGACTTGGCCAGGATCTTCATCGCCGAGTCGATCTCTCCCGGCGTCTTCGATGTCGACGTCGAGAAGAGGCTCGCGGTCATCCGGGGGTCGGCGCCTCGCCCCTGGCCGTCCTCGGGCGCTCGGTGCAGCGTCGCCTCGCGCTCCGGAGGCGCTGCGCTCCGGAGCGATGGCCGATCGATCGCGTGGCTTTCGTGGTTTTCGGCCGATGCGGGCGTCGTCGTGCTCGTCGTGCTGTCCGTATGCAGCGATGTCATGTTGTGCGCACTCACGGTGGATCCCCGTCGTCGTTTAACGGTTTTCTCGCCTTCGTCCTTCGTTCCCGCGCGAGAGGTGCTGTTCATCTCGAGCTCATGCCGCGCGTCGCCGCGGCAGGCATCGGTGGATATACGTCGCGAGACGAAGTTGACGGCAAAAAAGCAGGAATGGCACCTGCCAGGGGAGTGTGGAGGCGGACCACATCGGCCCCTGACCCCACGATAGCAGGGCTCCGATAAAGGGCATCACTTCATCGGTCGTTCGCGCGCGAACACCCATGTTCGCGCGCGCCGCCGGTCGACGCCGAGGGGGCGCTCTCGCGAGACTGCAACTCTGAGTGTGCGCGCCAATGCTCCGCCCGCGGGGGGCGCCGTCCGCGGTGCGAGCGCGAGAGGTGGCTTGCCCTGGGCAGACCCCGGTGCGTCTGGCGCGCTCGCGCCGCGGGGCGCGGGGCGCCGCCGCCCGCGCTGCGCTCCGCCGGGGAGCGCGGACGCACGCGCGCGCGGATGAGGGACAATCGACGTTGAGCACGGATGGCGAGTCGGATGTTCGCTGGTCGGACAGGGCTTGTTAGGAATCGCACGCCTTCCATTGACGATGTGTGTTTCCTGCGGTATTCGATGGAATCGTTGGCGGCCCGACGCTGCGGCGCCATGGGCGTCCGGAGGGGATTCCGGGCTTTGTAGAGCCGGCGGCGCGGTAGGCGGTCGATCGACGCGACGTCCTTGCTTCCGTGTGCCGCTCCATGGCGCCGTTCGCTGCGGCTCGGCCGACGCCGGACGTTCCGAGTTCATCATGTGTAGGGGGGAAGTATGGCCACACTGTGCAGGCCGGAGGTCGCGGTTCCGGAGTTCATCATCACGCGGGAAGACACGCTGAAGCTGGCGGAGCGGCTGCACGCGAGAAACCCGCAGCTGAAGCTCGTACTGCGGCTCATCAACGGCACCGGGGTGCAGAAGCGGCACATCGTGCAGCCGCTGGAGCAGGCGCTCGCTCACCCTGGTTTCGAGATCAGAAATAGAATTTACGAACGGGAGGCCAAGCGACGGGTGCCGCCAGTGATACGGCAGGCGCTGGAGAACGCCGAGCTCACGGCGCGGGACATCGACGCCATCATCTTCGTCTCGTGCACCGGCTTCATGATGCCGTCTATGACGGCCTATCTGATCAACGCCATGGGCTTCCGGCACGATACGCGCCAGATCCCCATGGCGCAGCTCGGCTGCGCGGCCGGGGCGGCGGCCATCAGCCGCGCGCACGACTTCTGCGCGGCTCACGCGAAGGCCAACGTGCTCATCGTGGCCTGCGAGTTCTGCTCTCTCTGCTACCAGCCGACGGACGATGACGTCGGATCGCTCCTGTCCGACGGCCTCTTCGGGGACGCGGTGGGCGCGGTCGTCGTCCGGGGCAGCGGGGGCACCGGCATCCGGCTGGAGCGGAACGAGGCGTATCTCATCCCGGACACCGAGGAGTGGATCTCGTACGCCGTCAAGGACACCGGCTTTCACTTCCGGCTCGACAAGCGGGTCCCCGGGACTATGAAGCCCCTCGCCCCCGTGATGCGCCGGCTCGTCTCGAGCCACGGCTGGGACGTGGGTAACCTCGACTTCTACATCGTCCACGCCGGCGGTCCGCGCATCCTCAACGATCTGTGCAGGTACCTGGAGGTGCCGCAGGAGGCGTTCCGGTACAGCAGGGCCACGCTGACGGAATACGGCAACATCGCGAGCGCGGTGGTGCTCGACTCTCTAGGACGCCTGTTCGCGGACAGGCCGATGCCCGACGGCGCGCGCGGCGTGATCGCGGGGTTCGGCCCGGGGATCACGGCGGAGATGGCCGTCGGTTCCTGGGTGAACGATCACGGCCAGAGCAGGGGCGGAGCGCGTTCGTCCTCCGCCGCGTGACAGCGGCCCTGTCGCTCCTGCCATGAAAATCGTGTGAGAAGAGGAAGGGAAGGCTGATGACCAACGCATCGCTCAAGACGCCGTCGCTGAGGTTCATGCTCGGAGGCGACCGTCCCGTATGCCGCATGGGTTATGGTGCCATGTACCTGACCGGGCCGGGCTACTGGGGGCCGCCGGCCGACCCGGACGCGGCCGTCCGGCTCCTGCGTCGCGCCGTCGACCTCGGGGTGAACTTCATCGACACCGCCGACGCCTACGGCCCGGACACCAACGAGCAGATCATCCGCCGCGCTCTCCATCCGTACCCGGCGGGGCTCGTGATCACCACCAAGGGCGGGCTGCTGCGCTCCGGACCGGAGGACTGGACCGTCCAGGGGCGCCCGTACATCGTCCCGTGCGGGCGTCCGGCGTACCTCCGCCAGCAGGTGGAGATGAGCCTGCGAAACCTCGGGCTCGAGCGCATCGAGCTCTATCAGCTCCACCGCATCGACCCGGCCGTACCGCTGGCCGATCAGCTCGGCGAGCTCGCGCGGCTCAAGGAGCAGGGCAAGATCCACCATATCGGCCTCTCCGGGCAGCCCGAGGTCACCGTGGAGCAGCTCGCCAAGGCGCGCGAGATCACCGAGATCGCCGCCGTGGAGAACCTGTACAACGTCGCGGACCGATCCGGGGAGAAGGCCCTTCGGTACGCCGAGCAGCACGGCATGGCGTTCATCCCGTGGTTCCCCATGGGACACGGCGATCTCGCCAAGCCCGGCAGCGTCCTCTCCGGGCTCGCCAAGGAGCGCGGCGCGACGCCCGCCCAGCTGGCCCTCGCCTGGTTGCTGCACAGGTCGCCGTCCATCCTCGCCATCCCCGGCACCTCGTCCATCAAGCACCTGGAAGAGAACTGCCGCGCGGCGGACATGAAGCTCGACGAGAGCGAGCTGGCCGCCATCGAGGACGCCGCCGCCGCCGCGAAGACGTGGCGTCCATCGGCGTCGGAATCGGGGTCCGCCCACACGGAGGAGATGCCATGAGCACCCAGCTGCAAACCAGCGCCGCCCACCCGAACGTCCAGAAGCTGCGCACCCTCTACGCCGATCTGTCGCGCATCGGGGAGTTCGTCGCCGACGACATGGTCCTGCACACAGCGCACCGGGAGCTCTGCCGCGACAGGGCTGCCGGCCGCGTCGTCGGCAAGGCGGCCGCCACCACCCATGAGCGCGAGCTGATCCGCATGACCGGCGGCACGCTGCTGATGGACGTGCAGCACATCTTCGCCAACGATCACTTCGGCGCCGCGTTCGGCGTGCTGCGCGCCCACCTCGGCGGCGCGAGCCTGGCGATGCCGTTCTGCGGGGTCTGGCGCTTCCGCGGGGGCCTGATCACGGAGCACTGGGAGAACGCGTACGACGTGGCCTCCGTGATGGCGTTCCTCGGCGACGAGAGCGGCGCCCCGCCCGCCTGAGGCGCCGAGGGGCCGCGCCACGACGGCCTCGCCCCACCCTTTGTCGTTCCCGCCACCCTCCCGGATCTGCTACTGCTGCGCGCCGCGCCGGTGCCCTCCCGGGCACGGCGAGCTCCCCCGGGGAGCGCGCTCGCCGCACGTCAGCCATGGCTCAAGGTTACCTCTTCCTCATCATCGCCCTCGTCTTCAACGCGACAGCGAACATCCTGATGAAGCTGGCGTCGCGGCGCGTCCCCTCGATGGAGGGGCTGTCCCTCGTCGAGAAGTGCCTCGCGCTCGTCACGAACTACCACCTCGTGCTGGGGCTCGTGCTCTTCGCGTCGAACATCCTGTTCTACGTCCTGGCGCTCAAGCGCATCAACCTGTCGATCGCCTATCCGATCATGTCGTCGGGCGGCTTCCTGCTCATCTCGGTCTTCTCCGTCTACGTCCTGCACGAGACGCTGACGGCGCTGCAGATCGGCGGCATCGTCCTGATCGCGGCGGGGATCGCGCTGCTCGCGTACAACATCGCCTAGGCCTCCGGCCGGCCTCCGCGGCGCGACGCCGGACTGCCAAACCGGCCTGCCGGTCCGCCCGCCCTCGGCGTGGGGCCGTGGTACGGTGGCGCGCGCCTCGCGCCCGAACGCCCTCACCCCGGAGACCGCCGCCATGCGCAGCCGAACGCTCCCGCGTGCCTTGCTCGCCGTGCTCCTCGCGACGCCTCTCGCGACGACCGCGTGCCATGGCGCGCCCCAGGACGCCGCGCACCCCTCGCCCGGCCGGGCCGGCGCCGCCTGCGGGCGCGGCGACCCGATGACGCGGACCGAGCTCTTCTTCGGCCTGGACCGGTTCGAGCTGCCCCCCGTGACGCAGGCGGAGTGGCAGGGGTTCGTCGACACGGCGATCACCCCGCGCTTCAAGGACGGGCTGACCCAGTTCGATGTCGACGGCCAGTACCTCGCGACGACGGGGAAGCTCATCCGCGAGGACAGCCGGCTGATCATGCTCCTCCACGACGGCGGCCAGGTCGCCTCGGACGCCATCGACGCGATCCGCAAGGAATACAAGGTTCGCTTCAACCAGGAATCCGTGCTGCGCATCGACGAGCCCGTCTGCGTCGGCTTCTGACGCCTGGAACCGCCGCTGAAGGCAGCGCTCCGCCCGCCGCGGGGACAGCGCATGTCCCGCGCGTGTCTGTTCGGAACAGCGCCTGTTCTCTCGGCTCGACGAGCCCCTGATCGCGAAGATTCTTGACCCGAGGGGGGCTGGGAGACAGAGTTTTATTACAACTGCCAGGCTTCGGTCGGCGCATGGCCGCGCATTGCATTGCGCGCATCCGTCGGCGTGCTCGTGCCTGGCGTTCATACAAAAAGCGTTCGACGCGAGCGCTCCTGCTCGGCTCCACCCGGAGCAAGGAGATCCCCGTGCTGATGAGGCTTCCCTGGCGGCCCGGATGGGCCATGACGATGGTGGCTGTCCTTGGGTGCTCCGGCTCCGAAGGGCCTCCTCCGGAGGAGGAGAGCGTCCTGGAGAGCCAAGATGAGGTGCGCTACGACTTCCATGCACCCGCGTCTGGAAGGACGGTGTTCGCGGACGTCGTGGCCATCGATCAGATGTTCGTCTACGATCGCCTCGGCGCGTTCAACCCCGGGGGCATGGTGTATGCGCTCCGCCGGGACGTGGTGGCCGCCGATCCGTCGAAGTCCATCGGTCCTGGCAACGCGACGCTGCGTCCGGGCAAGCGCCCGAGGCCCCTCGTCCTGCGGGTCAACGCCGGCGACAGGCTCTCCATCTCGTTCACCAACTGGCTCACGCCCGCGACCGGCCCGCTGCCGAGCACCTCCGCGTCGACCCGTGACGCCTCGATCCAGGTGGTCGGGCTCCAGATCCGGAACCTCGACGCGCTGGCGGGCGACGTCGGGAAGAACGAGAGCTCCCTGGCCGCGCCGGGCGAGACGCGCACGTACGAGCTCTTCGCCGGCCGCGAGGGAACGTTCCTCATGCACAGCGGCGGCGCCATGGTCGGCTCGGAGCCCGGGCCGGGGCGGCGGATCTCCCAGACGCTGTACGGCGCCGTCACCGTCGAGCCGCCGGGCGCGGTCGCGTACCGCTCGCAGGTGACGGCCGCCGAGCTCTCGGCCGCCTCCCTGAACCCGTCGAACCCGGACGGCACGCCGCGCATCGACTACAACGCGGTCGACGCGTCCGGTCAGCCGATCCTGAAGATGATCGACGACGCCGGCGAGATCGTGCACGGCGACGTCAACGCCATCATCGCTGGCTTTGACGAGACGGAGGCCGGGTCCCCTGCCTCCGAGAACATGGGCTATTTCCGCGAGTTCACGGTGCTCTTCCACGACATCCTGAGCGTCGTGCAGCCCATCGCGGAGTACCAGGCAGACCCGCGTTACAACGGCGTGCGCACCGGCTTCGGCATCAACTACGGCGCCGCCAGCCTGGGCAGCGCCGTCTTCGCCAACAAGCGGAAGATCGGCCCGAGCAAGCGCTGCGAGGAGTGCAAGTTCGAGGAGTTCTTCCTGAGCTCGTGGGTCAACGGGGATCCGGCGCTGAACATCGATCGGGACGACGCCGGCAACGCGACAGAGGCGCTCTATCCGGACGACCCCTCGAACGTATCCCACGGTTACCTCGGGGATCCCGTCCGCGTCAGGAACCTCCACGCCGGCCCCAGCGAGACGCACGTCTTCCACCTCCACGGCCACCAGTGGCTGCGGTCGCCGGGCAACGAGAAGAGCGCGTACATCGACTCGCAGACCATCGGCCCGAGGGCCGCCTACACGTATGACATCACCTATGGCGGAGGCGGCAACCGCAACCTCTCCGTGGGAGACGCCATCTACCACTGCCACCTGTATGCCCATTTCGCGCAGGGCATGTGGGGGCTCTGGCGCACGCACGACGTCTTCGAGGCGGGCACGCCGGACCGCTCGCTCCCGGACGGCGAGCTCGAGGCAGGGACGCCCACGCCCGCGGTCGTGCCGATCCCCGGCGTCGCGCTGGCGCCGATGCCGACCTACGAGCGGACGCCGGTCAGGATGGCCGACGGGAAGACCGTGGAGCGCGACCCGATGCCGGGTTATCCGTTCTACGTCGCCGCGGTCGCGGGGCACCGGCCGTCGCAGCCGCCCCGCGACATGGAGCACGACGGCGGGCTCCCGCGCCACTACATCGCGAACGTGCCGCCGGGAGGCGCGGCGGTCGGCGGCCGCGGCCTCTTCGACGTGCAGCTCTCCAAGGCCGACGTGCAGCTCTTGCCGAAGGACGGCACCGCGTCGGAGGTGGCGGCCGCCAACTTCCACGCGGGCGCGTTCCCGGGCGCCGTGCGCGCGCCGGAGCGCTACGGCTTCCCCGTCAAGGGTTACCCCGCCTTCACGGCGGACGGCAAGCCGGCGCTCTTCCTCGTGAACGGCCAGCCGCCGGCCGCGGGCGCCCCCTTCGCGGACCCGTGCCCGCCAAACGCGCCGGTGCGCACCTACCGCGCGGCCTACGTCCAGACCAACGCCCCGGTGAACCGGGCCGGCTGGCACGACGCGCAGGCGCGCATGATCGTCCTCGAGAAGGACGTCGAGGCCACCCTCGACGGCACGAGGGCGCCGGAGCCGCTGTTCATCCGCGCGCAATCCGGCGAGTGCGTGGTGTTCCACGCGACGAACCTCATCCCGGCGGCGCTCGCGGCGGACGACTTCCAGGTCTTCTCGCCCACCGACGTCATCGGCCAGCACATCCACCTCGTGAAGTTCGACGTCACCTCCTCGGACGGCGGCGCGAACGGCTTCAACTACGAGGACGGGGCCCTCGCGATGGAGGAGGTGGCGGCGCGCATCCAGGCGGCCAACGCGCTCGGCGGGGCCCTCGCCGCCGGCGTCAGGAGCGGCGAGCCCGGGGCGCGCGTGCGGCTCGAGGACCCGACGCGCCACCCGCGCATGACCACGGCGTCGCTCGGGGCGCAGACCACGACACAGCGCTGGTTTGCCGATCCGATCATGAGCGAGGCCGGCCAGGACCGCGCGCTGAGCACGGCCTTCACCCACGATCACTTCTCGGCCTCATCGCACCAGCACCACGGGCTCTACGGGGGCCTCGTCGTCGAGCCGGCCGGCTCGATCTGGCGCGATCCCGAGACCGGAGCGCTCTTCGGCGATCGCAGCGACGGCGGGCCGACGAGCTACCGCGCCGACATCCTGTTTCCGCCGGGCGACCCCCGGAGCCCGTTCCGCGAGTTCAACCTGAGCATCGCCGATTATGGCCCCGTCTACGACGAGTGCGGCCGGCCGGTGAACCCGTCGTCGCAGGCGCCCGCGCCGCTGCCGGTGGCCATCACCCATGGGCCCTCCACCCCCGACGCCATCTCGTGGCGTGACTCGGGCGTCGGGCTCATCAATTACCGGAACGAGCCGATCCCGCTCCGGATCGCAGAGCGCAACTGCAGCACGCGCGCGGTCGTCCAGAAGAGCGGCGACGCCGGCGCCATGCACAACGTCTTCAGCTCGCGTGTCCACGGGGATCCCGCGACGCCGCTGCTCCGCGCGTACGAGGGCGATCGCACGCTGATCCGCCTCACCCAGGGCGCGCAGGCGGAGCAGCACGTGTTCACCGTGCACGGGAAGAAGTGGCTGAACGAGTCGACCGATCCCGACAGCGGCTACGCCAACGGGCAGGTCATCGGCGTCTCGGAGCAGGCGGATCTCGCGCTCGACGCGGCGCCCCTCTTCCGGAAGAACGCGGCGGGCGGCGCGGACTACCTCTATGCGGGGGCGCCGACGGACGATCTCTGGGAGGGGCGGTGGGGCATCCTGCGCGTCCACGGCGAGCGGCAGGCGGATCTCCTGCCGCTCTCGGGCGCGTCGCTGCCGAGGGGCAGGCGCCGGGAGGTCGAGGTGTGCCCGCCGGAGGCGCAGAAGAGGCCGTATGTCGTCCACGCGATCACCGCGAAGGGCAACCTGCCGGGCGATCGCCTCACGTACAACACGACGTACGGGCTCCACGATCCCAACGCCATCCTGTTCGTCCTCGAGGAGGATCTGGCCGCCCTGCGCTCGGGCGCGCGCCCGCCCGAGCCGCTCGTCCTGCGCGCGGCGGCCGGCGAGTGCGTCGAGGTCACGCTCGTCAACGACCTGCCCGAGGAGCTGCCGAAGTCGCCTCACTGGAACTACAACGCTCCCATCGTCGACGGGTTCAACGTCAACCAGGTGAAGCCGTCGAACCGCGTCTCGCTGCACCCGCAGCTCGTGGCGTATGACGTGACGGCGAGCGACGGCGCGAGCGTGGGCCAGAACCCCGATCAGACGGTCGAGCGCGGGAAGCAGCGGACGTACACCTGGTATGCCGGCGACATCTCCGTGACGGCGCGGGGCGATGTCCGCTGGCAGCCCATCGAGCTCGGCGCCGTGAACCTCAAGGACATGGCGGACGTGGTGAACCACCCGATGCACGGCGGGATCGGCGCGCTGATCGTCGAGCCGGAGGGCGCCGTCTGGTACCCGAGCCGGAATTCCCGCGCGGCCGCCCAGGTGAAGTACAGGGACGAGAACGGCTCCGAGATCTGGTTCCGCGAGTTCGTGCTCCTCTACCAGGACGAGGTGCCCTTGCAGTCGGATCAGGAGGCTTTCCACTGCCTCAACCGGGCGCTGGGCTGCGGCCACACCCTCGCGAACGTCGCTGGCCCTCCCGATCCCGACTTCACGGGCCACAAGGCGTTCAACTACCGCGCCGAGCCCATCTGGGCGCGGCTCGGCGCGGGGCCGGACGCGCCTCTCGGCGCCCGCCAGGGCCTCGACGTCAGCGGCGTCTTCAGCTCGGCGGGGCGCGGCGATCCGGCGACGCCGGTCTTCACGGCGGGGCGTTATGACCGCGTGCGCTTCCGGGTGCTGCAGGCCTCGGGGCACCGGCGCCAGCACTCGTTCGGGCTCTCGAACACGGAGTGGGCGTACAACCCGTGGGCGCAAGGCTCGGGATCCCGGTACCAGGGCCGGAACAGCAAGAGCTTCGCCGTGAGCGCGCACAGCGGCATCGGCCCCATGACCGCGTGGACGGTGACTCCCTACTTCAGGTCGGGCGGCATGTTCGAGGTCCCCGGCGATCGCCTCTACATGGACCAGTCGAACGCGATGCTCACCGGCGGGCTCTGGGGCATCTGGCGGGTCACGCCGTGAGCGGGAGGAGGGGCCTGTGATGCGACGGATCTCGATGGACGGCGCCTCGATGGGCGCGCGCGGACTCTGGCTCTCGCTGGCCTGGCTCAGCGCCTCTGCGGCGCTCGGCTGCGGCCGGAGAGAGGCGCTCCCTGCCTCGCAGGACCCGGGGGCCGAGCGGCCGGCGCAGCCGGCGCAGCTCGCGCCGCCGGCGCAGCCCGAGGAGCCGGCGGCTCCCCTGCAGGAGAGCCGGGTCGAGCGCGATGGGCTCTCCATCGCGTTCGCCCTGCGGCCGCTGGATCGCGGCCAGCAGGGCGGGGGGGCCGGCCCCGGGGCGGCGCCGGCCGCGGCGGTGGCGGGCTCCGACGTCGTGGCCGAGTTCACCATCACCGACGCGTCCACGGGCGCGCCGGTCCGTGGCCTCACGCCCCTCGGCTGGATGTCGCGCCGCGCCGGGGCGGACGGCGCCGCCGCGGCGAGCTTCTCCGGCGGCGCGCCCGCGGCGAGCCTCGCCAGCGGCGCGGTCGACGCCGCGCCGGACGAGGCGGCGTGCCGGGGGAAGATCAAGAGCTTCATGGCGGGCCTCCTGTCCGTGCGCCCCGAGGTCGACATGAACGCCTACCTCCTCTGGACGCTGAACCAGGACAACTCCCTCTCGGCCATCAACCCGCAGGTCGCCCTCGCCAGGACGCAGCTCCGGAGCGTGGTCAGCCTCGCGGGCCGCGGCGTCTCGTTCGTCATGCACCCCGACCGGGAGAGCCTCTACGTCACGCTCCGGGGCGGGCAGGGCCTCGCCGTTGTCGACACGCGGCGGGGGCTCGTCCGGACGAACGTCCCCGTCGGCCAGGATCCGTCGCGCGTCGTGGTCGCCCCCGACGGGCGCACGGTCTGGGTGGGCAACGACGGCGACGGGACGGTGAGCGTGATCGACGCCCGCTCGACGGACGTCCTAAGGACGCTCCCGGTGGGCCCTGGCCACCACGAGATCGCCTTCACCGGCGGCGGCCGCGCCGCGTGGATCACGAGCCAGCAGGGGGAGTCGGTGGCCGTGGTGGACGGCGAGACGCTCGAGCCGCTCGGCGAGATCGCGGTGGGCGAGGGGGTCGTCTCCATCGCGGCGAGCGATGAAGCGGGCGTGGTCCACGCGGCGAACGCCGCGCGCGGCGAGGTCGTGATCCTCGACGTCGCGCGCCGGGCCGTCGCCGGGCGCGTCGCCCTGAAGCCCGGGCTCGGCGCGCTCCAGTTCGACCCGCGCGGGCGGTTCTCGTTCGCGCTGAACCCGTCCGCGAACGAGGTCGCCGTGCTCGACGGCGCGACGGGCGCGGTGGCGCACACGCTCACCGGGCTGGCCGCGCCGGACGCTGTCACCTTCACCGGGGCCTTCGCCTACATCCGCAACCGGGGCGCCGCGCGGGTCTCGCTCGTCGACCGGTCGGCCCTCGGCGGCCCGGCGACCCCGCCCCTCGTCGACATCGCGGTCGGCCAGGGCCCGCCTCTCGCCGCCGCGGCGCCGCCAGGGCCGGCCGCGCTCGCCACGCCCATCGCGCCCCTGCCCGAGGGCAACGGCGCCCTCGTCGCGAGCCCGGCCGACAAGGCGCTCTACGTCTACGTGGAGGGCATGATGGCCCCGATCGGCACCTTGCCGAGCTACGGCCGCGAGCCGCGATCGATCCTCGTCGAGGACAGGTCGCTCAAGGAGGTGCGCCCGGGCGTGTATGCGACCACGGTGCGCCTCGGCGAGGGGGGGCTCTATGACGTCGAGCTCCTCCTCGACCGCCCGCGGACGGGGGTGTGCCTCGAGGCGACCGTGGCGCCCGCGCGCTGCGCCCCGGACGACGGCGAGGCCGACGCGTCCGGCTGCGGGGGCGATCCCGTGAAGGACATCGCGATCGCGCCGCTCTTCGAGCCCGACCTGCGGCTCGCGGCGGGCGAGCCCGCGACGCTGCGCTTCCGCGCGACCGCAGGCGAAGGGGGCCCTCCGCTCGACGCGCTCGACGCGGAAGACATCGAGGTGATGGTCGTCCGGTTCCCGGCCGGGTACCGCTTCCGCGGCGCGCCGCGGGCCGAGGGGGACGGCACGTTCTCCGTCGCGTTCACCCCGCCCGCGCCGGGCCAGTACCGCTTCCTCGCCGCCGTCCCTGGGCGCGGGGCGCCTGTCGGCGCGCTCCCGTTCGTCCCGCTGCGGGTCTCCGCGCGCGGCGCCGGCGCGCAGCGCGGAGGTGCGCGATGAGGCCCGGGGCGGCCCTCGCCGCGGCGGCCCTCGCGCTCGCGATCTGCTCGGCCGCGCGCTTCACGCCCGCGGAGGGCAAGGCGCCGCGCGTGGAGCGGATGAAGATCGGCGGCGTCTCCCGGGAGGACGACGCCGCCGCGGCGCGGTACTTCACCAACACCGAGCTCGTCGACCAGCACGGCCGCGCGCACCGCTTCTACGACGGGCTGCTGCGGGGCCGGAAGGTGCTCATCAACTTCGCCTTCACCTCGTGCAAGGGCGTCTGCCCCACGATGACGGCGAACCTCGCGCGCGTGCAGGCGCTGCTGCGGGCGCGCGGGCAGGCGGTGACGATGCTGACGATCACGGTCGACCCGGAGAACGACACGCCGGCCGCGCTGAAGGAGTACGCCGCGAAGTTCAAGGCGGGCGAGGGCTGGTACTTCCTGACCGGCACGCCCGAGAACGTCGCCACGGTGCTGAAGCGCCTCGGAGGCCAGGTGAAGCGGCCCGACGAGCACACGATGACGCTGCTCGTCGGCGACACGTCGACCGGCATGTGGCTGAAGGCGTTCGCCACCGAGGAGCCCGAGGCGCTCGCGCGCGCCGTCCGGCACCTCAACGACCCACGGTGAGGCCGACATGCGTTTCCTGTCGCTCGGTGCATTGAAAGCGCTGGTCGTTCTCCTCGCCGGCGCGCTCGCCGCGGCCTCGTGCGGCCGCGGGAGCGCGCCTCCCGGCGAGCACGCCGCCCCCGCTCCCGCGGGGCCGCTTGGGCATGCTCTGGACGTCTCCGCGGCCGCGGGGCCGCCTGGGCTCTCCGCGGACGGCGCGGCGGAGGTGCGCGCCTCGCCGGCGACGGGCGTCGAGGTGCTGGACGAGGAGCTCGTGGATCAGGACGGCCGCCCCGTCCGTCTGCGCGAGCTCGCCAGGGACCGGGTGCTCGCCGTCAATTTCATCTTCACGACCTGCACGACGATCTGCTCGCCGATGACGGCCATCTTCGGCCGGCTCCAGGCCGAGCTCGGCGGCGCGCTGGACCGGGACGTGCGGCTCGTCTCGATCTCGCTGGACCCCGCGATGGACACGCCGGAGCGGCTGAACGCGTACGCCGAGAAGTTCGGCCGGCGGAAGGGCTGGTCGTTCCTGACGGGGCGGCGCGAGCGCGTGAACCGCGTGCTGGACGCGCTCGGAGGGCGCGCGCCGATCAAGGAGCGGCACGCGCCGATCACGCTCATCGGGCGCGAGGCGGAGGGCCGCTGGACGCGGGTCGAGGGCATCGCGCCGCCGGGGCGCCTCGCGGACGAGGTCCGGGCGTTCCTTTCGCCGCGAGGGGCTGCGGCGCGGAGCGCGGGCGGTGGCTAGGGCGAGGGCCCGTTCTGGCAGGGGGCGGCTCGGCCTCCTGGCGGCGGTGCCGGCGGTGGCGCTCTGCGCGGTCGCGGCGTGGGCGCTCGGCCGTGATGAGGGAGCGCCCCGGGCGTACGCGCCTGCGGCGGGCGAGGTGGCGTCGTGCGAGGATCTCTCGCCGGCCGCCCGGCGCGGCAAGCGCATCTACCAGCGCGGCGCGACCGAGGACGGCCGGGCCATCGAGGGCGCGATCGCCGGCGGCGCCGCGGCGCTCTCCGGCCGAGAGGCCGCCTGCGCGGGCTGCCACGGCCCCAGCGGGGAGGGGACGACCGAGGGGGGCGTCACGGCACCGCCGCTCGCGGCCGAGCGGCGCCTGGCGGCCAGCGGCGAGCGGGGTGGGGGAGCAGGGCGGGGGAGCGGGACAGGCGAGGGGGCGATGACCGCCGCCGCGCTGGTGACGGCGATCCGCGAGGGGCGAGGGCCCGCGGGGCAGCGGCTGAGCCCGGTGATGCCGCGGTACCGCCTGGCGGACGCGGATCTGTCGGATCTTGTTGACTATCTGGGTTGTGTCGGCCGGGATCTGGACCCTGGCGTCACGGCGGGCTCAGTGGCCTTGGGCGCCGCGCTGCCGCTGACCGGGCCGGATGCGCCGGTGGGCGCGGCCGCGCGCGACGTGCTGATGGCGGCCTTCGCTGAGGTGAACGCGCGGGGCGGCCTCTACCGGCGGAGGCTCGAGCTGCGCGTGGAGGACAGCGCCGGGCCGGCGGGCGATGCCGAGGCGACGGCGCGCCTCCTGGCTCGGGGCGTGCTGGCGCTGGTGGGGAGCGCCTTCGACGGGGATCCGGCGCTGCGGGCGCGCCTCTCGGAGGAGCGGGCGCCGCTCGTGGGGCCCTTGGCGCTGGCGGGCGCACCCGGGTTGGCCGGCGGCGCGGGCGCACCCGGGTTGGCTGGCGGGGCGGGCGCACCCGGGTTGGCCGGCGGCGCCCCTGGCCGCGCGCGGGATGTCGCGGCAGGGGCCGACGACATGGTGTTCCGAGTGCTGCCGGGGTCCGACGTGCTGGCCCGCGTGGCGGTCAAGCACCTAGCCGGCGCTCCCGCGAACGCGGGGGCGCTCACGCTGGTCGTGCACACGCGCGACCGCGCCGGCGAGGCCTGGGCGTCAGGCGCGCGCGCGGAAGCTGCTCACCGCGATCTTCCTGCGCCGCCAGTGCTCTCCTTCGAGCCAGGCCACCTCTCGCCGCGCGACGTGGCCGGCGCGGTGCGGGCGCACGGGGCGCGGGCGGTGCTCTTCTGGGGCCCCGGCGCGGACCTCGCGAGCGTCAAGGCGGCGCTGGAAGACGCGGGATCGGCCGCGCCGATCTACGCCTCGCTGGGATCGATCGCCGGGAGCACCAGGGCGCCGTCCCGCGAGCTCGCCGGCCGCGCGCTGTTCCTGTACCCAGGCTCCCTGGGCGAGCGGGAGCGGGCATCAGAGGACGCGCTGGAGGCGTTCCTGCGCCGGGCGGGCGTGGCGCCGGGGCCGCTCGGGGTCCAGGCGAGCGCCTACGTCGCGGCGCAGATCGCGATCGAGGCGCTGAAGCGCGCCGGCGCCCACGCGACACGAGAGGGGCTGATCGCGGCGCTCGAGCGGCTGCGAGACTTCGACGCGGGCCCGGCGCCGCCCGTGACCTTCGCCCGGAACCGCCGGACCGGCGTCCTCGGAGCGAGCGTCTTCCGGATGGATCCGACGTCCGACACCGCCGTGCGAGCGTCGGAGTGGATCGAGGTGGTCCCGTAGGGCGGGGCCATTCCGACCTCGGTCCTCCCTGCCCACGCACCGTGCTCTCGTGACCAGGGCGAGTGCAGCCATCGCGCGCGCGTCCTCGCTCGAGCCGATGAGCTAAGCGACCCAAAGTGATGGGGGCCTCCCCGGGCTGGTTCCCCATGCGGGGTCGCGCTAGGCTCGGCGCCATGGGTGATCCGCCACGATGCGGAACATGAGCGCCGCGGAGTACCTGGCGTGGGAGCGGAGCCAGCCTGCGAAGCACGAGTACCATCTCGGCGAGGTGTTCGCGATGGCGGGTGGCAGCCCTCGGCATAACTTGCTGTCAGGCGCCATGATCGCGGAGCTTCGAGCGGCCGTTCGCGGCAAGGGGTGCCACGTGCTGACGTCCGATCAGCGGATCTCGGCCGAGCAAGGGCAGCGCTACGTCTATGCGGACTCGGTCGTGGTGTGCGGCCCCATGGACACGGAACCTGGCACGAGCGATGTCCTCACGAACCCGTGCATCCTTGTCGAGGTCCTCTCGCAGAGCACCGAGCCCTACGACCGCGGCAAGAAGTGGGCGGCGTACCAGCGCCTCGCCTCGCTGACCGACTACGTGCTCGTTTCGCAGACGTCTGCGCGGGTCGAGCACTATCGTCGCGAGGCGGATGGCTCCTGGCGCTACCGGGTGCTGGAGGCCGGCGACACACTGACGCTGGCGAACGGCGCTACCATCTCGATCGACGCGGTGTACGAAGGCGCGTTCGAGCTCGCCGGCGACTGACGTGGGCGGAGGCCGCGCGCCGATATTCGCCACGAGGCCGGCCTATCGGTAGCGGACTCCAACGTGATCGGCGCTCTCGCGGTGCCTTTGTCTCCGCGTCCCGGGGCCGCGGTCCGTCACCGCTGCCGCTCCTTCTCGTCCTCGTCCTCGTCCTCGTCGTCCTCGTCGAACAGCGTGCCTACCTTCAGGACGATCGCATCGAAAGGCTCGGGCCTGACCCGATCCTCCCGCTCGGCCGCCAGCACCAGCAGATATCCCTCTGTCGTCCACCGGTAGACCATGAGCGTCTCCGTCTCGGGGTCGACGATCCAGTAGTGGGGCACCTTGCAGCGCTGGTACGTTCGAAGCTTCTTGAACAGATCGTTGCGGCTGTTCGACGGCGATAGCACCTCACATACCCAGTCCGGCCGTACCCGGATGGGCACCTCGCGAGGCAGCTCCGGCAAGCGCTCGCGCAGCCACCCCGTCACATCGGGACGATAGACCTCGTGGGTTTCCATCTCGACCTCGACCTCGGTCGCGAACCATAAGCCTCCGGGCCAGCGGCCGCCGGGCCGCCGGTCATAGGGTCCGCTGATCCGGCTCCCGATCCGGAGCTGGGCGCGCCCATGCGGGCCGCTCGACATGGCCTTGCGAACGAGCTCGCCACCGATGACCTCGTGGAAACGCTCGCGCTCGGGGATGGCCAACAGATCGTCCGAGGTGGCGAGGCGACGGGAGGAAGTGGCTCCGGACATGCCCGCAGGATAGCGCTGGCGGCTCTCGAGGGCACCACAGGCGTCGGCGACGCGTCACTGCGGCCGACCAGGAGGCGAGGGTGCCCGCCCCTGACGAGCTTGCCGGGGAAGCTCGCCGCAGTCCTACGGGAGCCAGCTCGACGCGTGCTCGCGCGCGAACTCGGCGAAGGAGCGCGGCCGAGCGCCGGTCACGTCGAGCACCGCATCGCTCCGCTTCGGCCGGCGGCGACGAGGACGGCGTAGTCATGGGCGCTCTTCGATACCGCTTCGTTCGGATGCACGCATACGAGCCCGCGCCAGTCGGCGGGCGCCTGATCGTCGATGAGGATGTTGGGCTTGGGCAGGAAGCCCATGAAGCAACGCTCGATGCCAAGTTCACGCGCGGAGTTTTCGGCGTAGTCGGCGCCACCCGTGCTCCAGCAATACAGCATGAATCCTTCTTCATGGAGCTGGCGCACGTGTTCGACGACCGCCGGCATCGGGATCCGTTTCGAACCGAAGGAACGGACGAGCGTATCGTCGACGTCGACATAGGCCACGAGGTGTTTTGCGTTCATGACAACCTTCCGTCTAGCCCGTGACGCACGCGAGCGTCAAGGTGCTTCCCTGGAACGGCCAGAACATGCGTGAGCTCGTCTAACGGCCCAGGCTTCGGCCGTGCGAAGGGCGGTCTGAGGCAGAGCAAGAGAGAGAGTACACAGGGAGGCGAGGAGGCGGGGAGGAGAGAGAGTACTCAGGGGGACGGGAAGGCGAGGGATGTATCCAGACCAAGGTGGAGAGGCGAGAGGTGGAGACCATCAACCTGATGGTTCGAAGGACTGAGCCCCATCCCCCACCTCCCCGCCTCCCGGCAGGTGCCCCCAGCGCTTCGAGCTCACCAGGGTCGCTCGTCAGGACTGGCAGGATCGCGCTGTCATCCGCCGGAGAGCCGCGCCGCGAGCTTGCCCAGCGCCTCCGGGGTGCCGCGGACCGTGACGGAGACCGCGTCGCCGTACTCCTCCCGGACCACCTGGAGCCGATCGCGCAGCTCGGCGAGCACGCCGTGACGATCGTAGGGAATCGAGACGGTCTGCTCGACGAGGTGCTGCGCGAAGAAGGCCTCGATCCGCGCCCGGAGCGCGTCGCCGTCCCGGTGATCGAGGGCGCTCATCAGGAGCGCGCCCGGGTGCTCGCGGGCGAGCGCGTCGCGCTCCTCGCGCCCCAGGCGGTCCGCCTTGTTGAGCAGGAGCAGCGCCGGCGTCTCCGCGGCGCCGATGTCCGCGAGGACCTGCTCCGTCACGCGGATCTGCGAGCGGAACGCTGGATCGGCGGCGTCGACCACGTGGAGCAGGAGCCACGCTTCCCGCGCCTCGGAGAGCGTGGAGTGGAACGAGGCGACCAGCGCATGGGGCAGCCGGTGGATGAACCCCACCGTGTCGGCGACGAGCACGGCCGGCGTCGCCGGCGGCGAGAGCTGACGCACCGTCGTCCCGAGCGTGGCGAAGGGCCTGTCCTCGACGAGGACGTCGCTGCCCGTCAGCTGGCGCATGATCGACGATTTGCCCGCGTTGGTGTAGCCGACGAGCGCCACCCGGAAGCTGTCTGCGCGGGCGAGGCGGCGCTGCTCGGCGCTCGCCTTGAGCTGCTCGAGCTCCCTGCGCGCCGCGGCCATCCGGTCCCGGGCGCGCTGCTTGGCGAGCTCGACGTTCGTGTGGCCGCGGGAGGCGCGGCCGCCGCCGCCTTCGCGATCGCCGAGCGTGTGATCGTCGCGGATCCGCGGGAGCTCGTACTCGATCCGGGCGAGCTCGATCTCGAGCCTCGCCTCGCGGGTGCGGGCCCTCGACTCGAACACGCGCAGGATGACGGCGGTCCGATCGAGCACGTCGACGCCGAGCGCCGCCTGCAGGTTCCGCAGCTGGCCGGGGCTGAGCTCGTCGTCGGCGACGACGACGAGGCGCTCCGCCGGCTGGGACGCCGCGCGGTCGGCCCGGCGCGCGTCCGGTCCCCTCGGTACCTCGCCTGTGCCGCCCGTGAGGGCGGCGAGCTCGCGGAGCTTCCCCTCGCCGAGATACGCGGGGGACGAGCGCACGCTCCTCTTCTGGACGACCTCCGCGACGGCGGTGATGTCGAGGCCGAGCAGCAGCTGCTTGAGCTCGGCGAGCGATCGATGAGTATCGGCCTCTGCGGCCTCCGGGAGCTGAACGGCGATGACGATCGCCTTGTGAACAGGGGAATTGCGGCACGCGCGGGTTGAGCGCTTCGATGCAGGCATGACACGACCTCCGGCGAACACGTCCGAGGAGGTCGTCGAGCGCTGAGCAGGAGCAGATGGCGGCGAGGGCTACCCGATGGCGCTCCCCCGCGTCTGCGCGCGCATCACGCCCCCGACCTCCGACAAGGGTTCAGGGACGGGTCGACAGCGCGGCAGATCACCGCGCCTGCGCGGAACGCGCGGGGCGCGGGGTTGGACGCGCTGTCCTGCTCAGCGCAGCCGGAGGGAGGCGGTGGCCATGAGCTGAACCTATCGTATCCGGTGACCAGGGACAACCGGCGAGCGCGCCCGCCGCACCAGCTCGGATTGTCCTCCACGATGAAGTCGAACAGCGCCGTTCCGGTCCTGGTCTGGAGGTCGCGCTTCAGCTCCTCGATCGCCGCCTGGATGCGCTCGAGCAAACCCGCGACGATCGCCGGGTCTTCCTCGACCTGCGCGTCGACGTGGGGTCGGTCACCCCGGCGGCGGCCGCCTCCGGCTTGCCTTCGCCCCTCCCGCTCGGTAGCGTCGGTCCCGGGTAGATTTTGGTGCCGGCCCCGATCGTCGTCGACATCGCGTCGGGCCCTGCCGTGCATGGCGAGCTCCCGGCGCTCCTCGTCGAGGCGTGCTCCCGCGCCGCCGGCGGCGGCGGGTGCGCGCTCGGCGACCCGACGCGCGCCGGGACCCCGGTCCGGGCGCTCGCCGTCGTCTGGCTGGACGGCCCGGACTACCGCCGCCTGCGGGTCGACGTCGCCTCCGTCGGCGCCCCGGAAGGCACGCTGTCGTCGCGCGAGATCGAGTTCCGCGAGGAGGATCCGCTGCCCGACCGCTACCGCACCGCGGGGCTCCTGGTCGCGGCCCTGGCGTCGGAGCGCGCCGGCGCCCCGGCGCCGCCCGAGCCGACCGGCGCGGCGGCGGCCGGCATCGAGCCGGCGGTCGCCGCCGCGCCGCCGCCGCGCCCGCTGGGCTGGTTCCTCGCCGCCGGCGGGCTCGTCGGCAACGGGCTCGATAGCGGCCCCGCCGGCGCCGCGGGCCCCGCCCGCGCCGGCGCCTGGGTCATGGCCACGGCGCTCGACCGGCGCTCGGGGTTCTTCGGGACCCTCTCGGCGTCCTATGCCACGACCCTGCGCGAGCCGGCCCCGGGGCTGTCCGTCCAGTGGCTCGCGCTCGGGGGCGGCGGCGGCATCGCCGCGCCCATCGTGCCGCTCGACGCGCTCGTCCGGGCGAGGATCGAGGCCGCCGCCGACTGGGTGATCGCCTCCCCGGTCGACCCGAAGAAGCCGGAAGAGACAGGGCACGCGTGGACCCTCGGGACGCGCACGGCGATCGACCTCGTATGGCCGGCCGAGGGCAGCGTGGCCCTCTTCGGGAGCGCCGAGGCGTTCGTGCGGATCCATCAGACCGACCTCCGCGTCCGCCCGAAGCCCGAGGCGGCGCTGCCGAAGGGCGGCGTCACGGGGATGCTGGGGGTGCAGCTGCGCCTGCGCTGATTCCGCGTGTCGGAGACCTCGCCAGAGAAACCGGCGGATGGCGAGCGGTCGCCGAAAACTCAAGCGCGCCGCCGTGGGCGAGCGCATCTGCACCGAGTCGGAGTGGACGCTGGCCTGCGAGGGCCCCGAGCTCAAGCCGTTCCCCTCCGGGTACTCCCGCGATGCAACGAAGTGCAACGGTATCCACCTCGCAACCAGCGCCGCCCGAAGATCGACACGCACGACGAGGGCTCTACTATTACTTCCTGAGCCTCCGCTGCTGCGCTGAGCCCGACGGCAAGGCCACCGACCCACGGACGCCGCGCCGGAGCCGGGAAGGGTGGAGGGTGGACCGGGGCGAGCGCCTCGCGCAGTTCCAAACCGAAAACCCCCAGCAGAGAGGTGCGCTGCGTCCCTGCTCGCAGAACGGCTTGACGTTGCGTGGACACGAACGAAAGAGTGTGCTCGATGAGTCTCGATCCGAAGGCGTCCATCATCGAGGAGCTCCGAAGATTTCGGGGCGTCTGGAAGCAAATCGCGTACGAGCGAGACGGCGTGAAGGAGCCGCTCGATGAGCAGGGTTGGGAACCCACCACGACGTTCACCGACACCGAGTTCATCGTGACCCTGGCTGACGGGAGCGTCCCGATTAGAGGTACCTACAAGATCGACCCCTCGCAGAATCCGAAGACCGTCGATTGGACCGACACGATCGGGGAGGACGCCGGAAAAACCTTGCTCGCGATCTACTCCCTGCAGGACCACCGCCTGACATTTTGTGCCGCGTATCCAGGCTTGGAGCGGCCGACCGAATTCCGCACCCGCCCGGGCCAGGTCCTCCGCGTGTTCCAACGCGAACCGAGCGAATAAGGACGAGCCAGACGCAGCGACGACATCGTCGATGCCCCCTCGACCGGGCCGGCGGCGGCCAGGCGTTCGTTCAGCAGGGCTCTGCCCCACCAGCAGGAGACCTTTCCGGAGGCGGAGACGGCGCACTTCGGGGCGCCCTCCGCGATGCGCATGGCGCAGTCTGCGGCGGAGCACGAGGGCGCCAGCTGCTCAAAGAGCCCTGGGGAGGCCGGGCGGCTCAGATCACCTCTTCGTGCGCGGCGAGCTGGCCCGCGATGAGCTCCGCATACAGGCCCTGCTGCGCGAGCAGCTCGGCGTGTGTCCCCCGCTCGACGAGCCTGCCCTGGTCCATGACCAGGATGACGTCCGCGTCCCGGATCGTGCTCAGCCGATGGGCGATGACGATGCGCGTGCAGCGGAGGCTCGCGAGCTGCTCTTGCACCTTGCGCTCGGTGATTGCGTCGAGCGCGCTCGTGGCCTCGTCGAGCAGCAGGATGGCCGGCTCGCGGACGAGCGCGCGCGCGAGCGCGACGCGCTGCCGCTGGCCGCCGGAGAGCGACCCGCCCCCGTCGAGCAGGAGCGTCTCGTAACCCATCGGCATCTCCGCGATCTCGTCGTGGATCTGCGCCCGCTCCGCCGCGCGCTGGACCGCCTCGAAGGGCAGGTCCGGATCGGAGAAGGCGATGTTGTCCCTGATCGAGGTGCCGAACAGATAAGGGCGCTGGGAGACGATGCCGAGCTGCCGCCGGACCGAGCGCAGCTCGAGCTCGCGCAGGTTGGCGCCGTCGTAGAGGACCCGGCCCGAGGAGGGCACGTAGAGGCCCAGGAGGAGGCTCGCCAGCGTCGATTTGCCCGACCCGGAGCGCCCCACGATGGCGACGAGCTGGCCGGGGGCCACGCGCACCGAGACGTCGTCGACGACGAGCGGCTCGAGCGGCCCGTAGCGGAACGACACCCGATCGAGCTCGATGGCGCCGCGGAGCTGGTGTGGCGCGCGCGCGGCGGTCGGCTCCTGCTCGACCGGCGCCCGGATCACCTCGTCGATGCGCTCAGCGTAGCCATCCAGGAGCTGGAGTTGTGCGGCGGTGGCGACGAGGCTCGACAGCGGGTTGAGCAGGCCGACGGCGAAGGTGTTGAGGGCCAGCATCGATCCGAGCGAGAGCGCGCCGCTCAGGACCTGGCTGGCGCCGATCAAAAGGACGATGAGCGGCGCGCCCATGCTCACCGTGGCGCTCACCGACTCGGACAGGGCGCTGAGCCGGCCGCTCCGCAAAGAGGTGTTGAGGACCTCGACGAAGAGGTCCGACCAGTGGACCTCGGCCCGCTGCTCGCATCCCATGCCCTTGAGCGTCTCCATCCCCGCGAGCATCTCGATCTGATAGCCCTGGAGGCGCGCCTGCTTCGTGAGCAAGGTGGCGTTGATCTCCTTCTGCTTCGGGCGCACCAGCAGCACGGCCGCGATCTGGAGCGCGCCGAGCGCGATCACGACGGCGCCCAGCGTGGCGCTCACCAGGAGCAAGAGGACCAGGTACAGGAGGACCATCGCTCCATCGAGCAGCGCCGAGAGGACGCCGGCGGTGAGGATCTCGCGGATGGTCGTGTTGCTGTTCAACCGCATCATGAGATCGCCCGCGGATCTTCGCTGAAAGAAGGCGTAGGGGAGCGAGATGAGGTGGTCGAGGAAGCTCGCGGTCATCCTCGCGTCGAAGACCGCGCGGAGCTTCAGGAGCAGGTGCGAGCGGACCATCGACGCGAGGAAATGAAAGCAAACGATCGAGGCCAGCCCAGCGGATACGACGAGCAGCAGGTGGCGATCGGCCCGGGGCACGACGCGGTCGACGACGGCGCCGGTGAGCAGGGGAAAGGCGAGCGCGAGCAGCTGGAGGAAAAAGGAGGTGGTGAAGATGCGCGCCCAGCTGCCGGAGGCGAGGAGCACCTGGTGGACCGGGCGGCGGCCCTTCGCCGCGGCGCCCGGCTCGAACCGCTCCGAAGGCTCGAAGACGAGCGCGACGCCGGTGAAGAGGCGGCTCACCTCCTCGAGCGGCACCCGGCGGCCGCCCACCGCGGGATCCACGATGTCCACGCCGCGCCCGCCGACCCGCTCGAACACGACGAAGTGGTTGAAGCCCCAGTGCAGGATCGCCCCCGGGGCGAGGTGCGCGAGCGCCTCGAGCTTCAGCTTCACCGCGCGGGCGCGGAGCCCGAAGTGCTGCGCGGCCAGGATCATCTTCCGCGCGGTCGTGCCGTCGCGCCCGGCCGCGAGGACCCCTCGCACATCGTCGCGGGCCACGCTCTTTCCGAGATAGGCGAGCACCATCGCGAGGCAGGCCACACCGCACTCGGTGTCGGTCAGCTGCTGCACGAACGGGATCCGCCTGGGTCGCGCGGTCATCCGGAGCCGCTTGAAGGCCGGCAGCCGGGCCACGAGCCCGCCGGCGTCGCCGGCAGTGCTCATCGGCCGCCTCCGTCGAGCAGGCGGAGCCCGGGGATCAGCGCGACGAGGAGGCTCTCGGAGCGCACCTTCGCCTCGGCGACGCCGCTCATCCCTGGATAGAAGTCGAGCGACCGCCGGTCCACACGGAAGCTGCCGGAGGGGAGGCACGCCTCGACGAGCACGACGGGGCCGTCGGTCTTCACCGTATCGGCGATGGGCTGGCGCAGCGACCGGCGCACCTCGCCCGGGCCGATGAGCTCGGTGCCCACGGACGCAATCTCGAGATCGAGGTAGGCGTAGCTGTACCCGGTCACCTCGAAGCGGAGCGGCATCCCCGGGCGGAGCTGCGGGCGGTACTGGCCCGGCAGCATGGCCACGACCGAGCCGCGCGCGTCGTCCCCGAGCAGCGTGAGCACCACCTCCCCCGCCTCGAGGCGCTGTCCGCTGCGGATGCGGAGATCGCCGGCGCGCCCCGCGTGCGGCGCGCGGATCGTCTTCTCCTCGAGCTTCACGGCGGCGAGCTCTCGCTCCGGGCGCAGCGACGCGAACGCCTGCCGGGCGGCCTGGTCGGCCGGGTCGCGGAGCAGCTTGACGAGCTGGAGGTCGAGCTCGCGCTGGAGACGGTCGAGCTCGGCCGACTCGCGCGCGGCCTCGAGGCGGACGAGCGGCTGTCCTGCCTCGACGCGCTGTCCGGCGCGGACCTCGATCGCGCTCACCGAGCCGGCCACGGCGGCGGTCACATCGCTCCGGCCGGCGATCTGGACGACGGCGGGCCCGCTCGCGATCTGGTGGACCTGGGCGGCGGCGCAGAGCAGGAGCGCGGCGGCGAAGGCGAGCAGCACGAGCCAGTACGCCCAGCCGGTCCAGGGGGAGGCGAGGGCGAGCACCTCGCCCTCGGCGCTCCTGCCGGCCGCGATGAACTCGAGCGCCTCGGGGCGGAAGATCCTGGCGGCGCGGCTCACGGCGCGTCCTCGGCTGGCCAGACGCGCGTCATCTCGCCGGCCACGAGCAGCTCGCGCGGCGCGTCGCCGGGCTCGATGCGCGCCTCGACCACGAGGGCCCGCGACACGGCGTCGATCTCCGGAGCCATCGTCTCGACGGTGCCGCGGAGCTCGAGGCCGCCGGCGCGGACGCGGACGCTGGCGCCCTCGTCCACCTCGCCCCGGTGCTCCTCCGGGACGGCGAAGCGGACGAGCAGCCCGTCGTCGCTGATGAGCCGCAGGATGGGCATCGTGGTGTTGACGCTCTCGCCCGGCTCGGCGTAGCGGGCCACGACCCGGCCGGCGAAGGGGGCGCGGATCTCCGCGTCTGCCTCCGCGCCCCGGAGGGCCGCTGCGGCGACGGCGGTGTCGGAGCGGAGGGTCCGGAGATCGAGGGTCGCGAGGAGATCCCCGGCGGCGACCCGATCGCCGAGGCGCACGTGCACGGCGCGGAGGCGTCCGTCGTTGCGCGCGGCGAGGTTGACCGATCGATGCGAGAGGAGGACGCCGACGAAGCCGCGATGAGCGAGCCGCGGCCTCTCGCTGGTATCCCGGGGAGATACGGTGCTGGCCGGGGTGGCCGGCAGGGCCGCTGCGCGGAAGGCGCCGAGATGCGGCTGGAGGGCTGCGACGTCCGGCGCGCGCAGGCCGGCCAGGGCGAGCGCGCCGGCGAGCGGGACCGAGAGGGCAGCGCCGGCGATGAGGAGCTGCTGTTTCCTGTAGGGCCAGAGCATCGTGGCCGCGGCTGCAACGCATGTGCCGGCGTGCGCGCGCTGGAGAGCGCCAGTCGTGGAGGGCGCTGAGCTCATGAGTTGCTCAATTGCGCAACGGGTTGCTCACGTTCACGGATGACGCCGCGCTCGGTCGGCCAGAGCGCCCGCGGGTGTAAGCCGGCCTGCTGGACCCTGCGAATACGGGGATCTGCGGCGCGCGGCGCGAGCTTCGATCGCTGGCACACGGCTCGCTAGGGGCGCCGCCGCCGGGTCGAGGTGACCCGGCAGAAAGGGAACAACCATGATGGACAAGTCGATTGGAGCGGCCGAAGAGGCTGTGATGGAAGCTGAAGAGGACGTCGTGGAGCTCCAGCTCGAGCTCGACGATCTCGACGTCGTGGCCGGCGGGGCGCGGCCGCCGAGATGCTCCAGATGCTATCTTAGCGTCTACGGCTTCAAACCCCGGTGAAACGCGGTATCCCGGCGCCGCCAGGCTCTCCCGGGCCTGGCGGCGCTGGGAGCTGGAACGACCCTGCTGGTCGAACGGCACATCGCACTCAGGAGATTGCCCATGCAGAAGGACAACCCAGTGTCGCTGGAGGACATCGAGGGAACGCTGGCCGAGAGCCGCCCCTTCGGTGATTGCGACTATATCCATCGGTGCACGTGGCGCCATCTCGAGCGCCGGATCGAGATGTTGAAGGAGCAGGTTCCGTCGGCCGGGGCGCTGCTCGACGCCGTCCGCGGCGCGAGCCTGGAGCGCCGGTACCGCGTGCTCGGCGACGCGGCGGTCCGCGGCGCCGTCCACGGCGCGCTCGCTCACTACAAGCTCGATATCGAACATCCTCGCGCAGACGATCTCGATGCGGTGTTCCGCGACGCCCTCCCGTTCCTCGCCGTGCAGCGGGGCGACACGCCGTTCGGCGCTGCCGACCGCGGCGCCAGGCGGCTCGGCGAGGCGCATCACCATGGCTGGATTCACGGCGGGAAGCTCGAGGACACGAGCATGACTCGGAGCTTCACCGCGCTCTGGGAGAGCGCACGTACGGACGTCGTGCCCAAGGAGCCTACCGAGCGGGAGCAGCTCGCCCTGCGGGACGGCGTGAGGCTCCTCGAAGCGCTCCTGCCGCGGCTCGCGCGCAGCGCGCTCGCGCATACCCACTGGGTCGTGGTGGCCGATGCGCTGCAGTCCTCCGTGCCTTGGTCGGCCGGTTTCTCCTCGATGACGGCTCCTGGCATCTTCGGGGTCATCTGTCTTTCTCCGCGAACCCTGAAGACGGCCTGGTCGGTTGCCGAATACCTTCTTCACGAGTCCTTGCACCTGAAGTTTATGGACATCGAGCAGACGCACTCGATGCTGCGGCCAGGCTACCGAGTCGACAGCTCTCCGATCATCCGCCCCGCCTGGCACCGGATCGAGCCGGACGGGTTGCATGACTGGCGCGTGCACCGGTGCCTCACGGTCATGCACGTCTACACGGCGCTGGCGCTCTTCTTCCGCGCCGTGGAGCAGCGCGCCGCGGAGCTCGAGGGCGCATTCGGCCCGCTCGGCGGCCTCGATCCCGTGCTCGAGGCGCGGCGCTCGTTCGACAGGGCCCGCTTCCTCGGCCGCGAGCTCGAGCGGCACGAGGGCGAGCTCGGCGCTGCAGGGAAGAGGTTCGTCGCATGGCTGAGGCAGACCCTGGACGCGTTCGATCCATGCCCTGCGCCGGAGGACTCCGATGCCCACCTTCTGCTCGATCTGTACGACCGAGAGGCCGCGAGCCTCCGGAATGAGCTCGCCGCACGGGGAGCCCCGCCGCCCTCCGTCGCTCGACTCGTGGACGCCATCACGGTGCGGGACGTGGCGAAGGCGCGGGAGGTGCTCGCGGCGCTCGGCGAGGAGCCGCCTGTCCGGCCTCGCGTTCCCGAAGAAAACCTCCCTCCGGCGGCGCGGTTGTGGGCGACGCGCGCGTGGGTGACGGCGCAGCTCCGGCCAGCGTTCACCGGGGCGGGCGCCCCCGCGCGCGCAGGCTGGGGAAAGGCTGCGGCGCTCGTCCGCGAGCTGCTCGACGGCTCCGGCGGCGACGTTCGCGCGCTCTTCGCCGCGCTCGCCGCGCGATGACAGCGAGGAGGAGCCACCCGAGCGCCCATCCCAATGGCCGCGTCCGGAGGGGCTATATCGAAGGACCGCGTTCCCTCCACAGCCTGCGGGGCGAGGCTATCCGGAGGCGCGCCGGGCGCCGCCGGGCGATCTCGAGCGCGGGCGCGGGCCGCCCTTCGCCGCCCGCTTCGGCTTCGGCGCGTCCGCCCGCGGGAGGAGGTTCTCCCCTCCCCACGCCATCACCGCGTCGATGAAGGCGCGGAGCTGCGGCGGCATGAACTCCCGCTCCACGTAGACCACCGCGATGTGCGAGTCCGCCTGGATCGCGCCTGGCAGCACGTGCACGAGGGCGCCGCTCTCGAGGTGAGGGCGCACGACCTGCTCCGGCAAGAGCGCGATGCCGAGGCCCTGGAGCGCGGCGTCGCAGAGCAGGAGGAGGTCGTTCGTGAAGAGCGCGCCCTCGACCTGGAACTTGCCGCCGGAGGACGGCCAGTGCGTCTGCGGCAGCTCCCCCCGGGCGAAGCCCATCATGCAGCGGTGGCTCCGCAGATCACGGCGCGTGCGCGGCGTGCCGCGGGCCTCGAGGTACGCGGGCGAGGCGACCGCGAGGAGCGGCATGCGCGCCAGCGTCCGGGCGACGAGGCCGGGCTCGAGCGCGCTGCTCGCGCGGAGCGCGACGTCGTAGCCGCCGCGCTGGAGGTCGACGTGCTGGGTCGTGCTGTGGACGTGCAGGCGGACATCGGGGTAGCGCCGCGCAAAATCGCAGAGCATCGCGCTGAAGCTCGTGTCCACCATCGGCGGCACCGAGACGCGCAGCTCGCCGCGCACGGCGCCGTCGGCCTTGCGCACGCTCGCCTCGGCGTGGTGGACGGCGTCGAGCACGACGCGGGCGTGGCGGTAGAGCGCCTCGCCCGCGTCGGTGGGGGCGAGGCTGCGCGTCGTCCGGCGGAGCAAGCGCACGCCGAGCCGCTCCTCCAGCCGCGCGAGGCGGCGGCTGATGGTGGCGCGAGGGACGCCGAGCTCGGCGGCGGCGCGGGACAGGGATCCGGCCTCCACGGTCTTCGAGAAGGCGAGGAGCTCGGAGGTCTCGAGGGGTTCGTCCATCTGGATCAAATCCTGGCAGGTGCTTCCAATTGTTGATGCATTGTTGCAGGCGTGTCCAGGCCTCAGAATGTTCGCTCATGAACGACAAGGCACGCACCATCGGCTAACTGGATCAGCCGGCGTCGGCGAGCACGCGCTCGCGACCTGAGGCGGGATCTCACGGCACGTTTCGCCCCACCTCACCCACGTACCACCGAGAGAGCATCATGAGCGACCAACTCCTCCAGCAAGTCCTCCTCGAAGCCCGCACGCACAATGGCTGGCTCGCCGAGTCCATCGACGACGCGACCCTGCACCGCCTCTACGAGGCCCTGCGCCTCGGCCCGACCGCGGCCAACAGCGTGCCGGCGCGGCTCGTCTTCGTGAAGAGCCCTGAGGCCAAGGAGCGCCTGCGCCCCTGCCTCGCGGAGGGCAACGTCGAGAAGACCATGAGCGCGCCCGTCACCGCGATCATCGCCTACGACACGCGCTTTCACGAGAAGATGCCGAAGCTCTTCCCGGCGCGCCCGACGATGGGCGAGGCCCTCGCCGGGATGCCGCCGGAGCAGCGCGACTTCTTTCTCCTCCAGAACGCCTCGCTCCAGGCCGGCTACCTGATCCTCGCGGCCCGCGCGCTCGGGCTCGACTGCGGGCCGATGGGCGGCTTCGACCGGGAGAAGGTCGACGCCGCGTTCTTCGCCGACGTGCCGTGGAGATCGATCCTCCTCATCAACCTGGGCCACGGCGACCCGGCGAAGCTCTACCCGCGCAACCCCCGCCTCGATTTCGAAGAGGCCTGCCGTATCGCGTAGTCGCCGAGGATCTCGCGGCGCTCGGGGTCGAGGTCCTTCACGCGGAGCTCGGCGCATTCAAGCAGACGGAGGCCGGCACATCCCCGGATCAAGCCGCGCCCCTCCGGACCAGGGCCCGCAGGCGCGGCGAGAGGGCGCGGCCCGAGAAGAAGAGGTCGCGGAACCAGCGCTGCGCCGGGTCGTCGTCGTGGCGCTGCGACCACACGGCGACGACCTGGGCGGCGGGCAGCTCGAAGGGGGGCGCGAACACCCGAAGCCCGAAGAGCTCGCGGGCGCGGTGGGCGACGCTGCTCGGGATCGTGCAGAGGAGGTCGGAGCTGCGCACGGCGAGGGGCGCGGACATGAAGTGAGGCAGGCGCAGGGCCACGCGCCTGGTCTTGCCGAGGCGGGCCAGGGCGCGGTCGACGGCGCCGTCGCGGTGGCCCTCGACGCTGACGAGGACGTGGCCGAGGGCGACATAGGTGTCGAGATCGAGGCGGCGCTTGATCGCCGGGTGGCCTTTACGGGCCATGACGGCGAAGGGATCCTGGTAGAGCGGGGCGCGGCGGAGGCCGGCGGCCGGCACCGGCTGCGAGGCGCCGAACAGGGCCAGATCGATGTCGCCGAGGACCAGCGCGGGGGTGACGTCAGGGGAGAAGCGCTCGATCTCCAGGCGGACGAAGGGGGCGTGTTCGCCCAGGTGGTCGAGCACGTCGGGCAGCGTCGTGAGCTCGAAGTAGTCGACGGTGGCGACGCGGAAGGTGCGCGCCGAGGTGCGCGGATCGAAGGGCTCGGGGGAAGCGAGGGCGCGGCGGAGCTGCTCGAAGGCGGCGGGCAGGGCCGCGCGGAGCTGGAGCGCGCGCGGCGTGGGGGTGAGACCGCGGCCTAGCGGGACGAGGAGGGGATCGCCGAAGAGCTCGCGCAGCCGCGCGAGGGAGTGGCTCATCGCCGACTGGCTGACGTGGGCGCGGCGCGCCGCGGCGCTGACGCTGCCCTCGACGAGCAGCGCCTCGAGGGCGGGGAGGAGGTTCAGGTTGATGCTCCGGACATCGATCTCGCTCATGCCTGGCATGAGATACATCCCATTTTCCTCATGGGTCCAGCGGCGCATGCTGGGCGCCTATGAGAGCGTGCGATGTCGAGGTCATGGTGACGGGGGGTACGGGGTTCATCGGGCGCTGGCTGCTGGCCGAGCTGACCCGGACGAAGGCCGTGGCGGCGCCGGTGCGCCGGGCGCGGCAGCGGGCCGCCGAGCTTTCCGCGTTCGTCGACGCGCACGGCGGCGATTCGCGGCGGCTCCTGGTGGTCGAGGGCGATGTCGAGGCGGCGTCGCTCGGTCTGTCGGAGCGCTTCGAGCAGGTGCGCGACGTCTATCACCTGGCGGCGCGCTTCGCCTTCGGGCTCGGCGTGCAGGAGGCGCGGCGCTGCAATGTCGAGGGCTCGCTGCATGCGGCCGAGTGGGCGCTCGGGCGGCCCCACCTGCGGCGCTTCGTCTATCTCGGCGGCTACCGCATGATGCACGCGAGCGCCCGGCCGGGCGCGGAGAGCGTGCTGACCGAGCGAGCGCGGGACCGGCTCTACCGCCAGCACGGCGCGTACGAGGGGTCGAAGCACGAGTCGTTCCTCGCCGTACGCCGCTTCGCGGCCGAGCGCGGGCTGCGCTGGACGGCCGTGCATCCGAGCAGCGTCATCGGCGACTCGCGCACCGGCGAGACCACGCAGCTCACGGGCGTCGGCGAGATGGTCGAGCAGCTCTGGCGGGGCCGCCTGCCGGCCCTTGTCGGCAGCGAGCGCACCTTCCTGCCGCTGGTGACGGTCGACTACCTGGCGCGCTTCCTCGCGAGCGTGCCCGAGCGCCCGGAGACCGCGGAACAGGACCTGTGCGTCCTCGACCAGGCGACTCCGCGGCTGCCCGCGCTGGTCCGCGGCATCGCCGCCCACCTGAGGCGCAGCCCCCCGGCGTGGATGCTGCCCCTCGGCCTGGTGCGCCTGCTGCCGGAGGCGCTCACCGGGGTGACGCGAGAGAGCCTGTCGTTCCTCGCCGAGGATGCGTATGACACGAGCGCGGCCGACGCCCACGCCCGCGCGGTCGGTCTGGTGATGCCGCCGTTCCACACCAGCGTGGAGCGCTGGTGCGACTACCTGGTGGCGACGCGCTTCGGCGCCACACCCGCGAATGCGCCCGACCGCCGGCCGGCGTCCTCCGTCGCCTGATCCGCGATCGGGGCCGCCGCCGGCGTCTCGGCGCCGCTCGCGCCCGGCCGCCTCAACAACGCCGAGCGCGCCCGCGCTCGGGACGCCGATCAAGCGCGCTTGCGTCGCCTGAAGGCGAGTCCGCCCGCGGCCGTCATGAGGAGTAGACCTGGGCGCCCAGGTGCCTGGCCACCCGGCATCGAGCATTCGCACCCACCGTCCTCCTCGGGCGTGCCAGCGCCGCCGGCACCGGCACCGTCGCTGGATGCGCTCGTCTCACCGCCTGATCCCTGGCCGGCGGAGCCGCCCATGCCCTCACCACCAGCGCCATCCAGTCCTCCGGCGCCGCCGTCGCCGCCCGCGCCGCCGTCGCCGCCGCCGCCGCCGTCGCCGCCCGCGCCGCCGTCGCCGCCCGCGCCGCCGTCGCCGCCGCCGCCGCCGTCGCCGCCCGCGCCGCCGTCGCCGCCGCCGTCGCCGCCCGCGCCGCCGTCGCCGTCGCCGCCCGCGCCGCCGTCGCCGCCCGCGCCGCCGTCGCCGCCCGCGCCTCCGTCGCTGCTTTTGACAAACGTCACGAACGTCTGCGAGCGCCCCAAGGAGAACGTGGTCACGCTGCTCAGCGTCTCGTCGGTCTGAATGACACCGCTGAATCGGCTGCCCACGACGATCTTCCCGTCATCGTTGAGATCGAGATCCGAGAGGCTCCCGAGGTCCGCGATGATGCTGGCCACCAGCGCCCCCTCCGGATCGAAATGATAAATGCTCCCGTCCCAGGAGGCGCCGAAGACGTCTCCGGTGGCGTTGACGGCGATCCCGCGGCAGGGGAAGGCCAGGTCGAAGGTCCGCACGCGCATGAGCGTGGACGGCGCATAGACCTCGACCCTGCGCTCCCCCGCGAGGACGTACAGCAGGCCGTCCAGCCCGAGCGTCAGATCGATGGGTGCGCTCCCGGTCGCGAACGTGGTTGCGGTCCCGGTGGCCAGCTCGAACCGGACGACCCCTGTTGCGGGATCCCCCGCCGTCGCCATGTTGGTGACGAAGGTGTAGCCGCGGAAGGTGGCGATTCCGCCGTAGGAGACATTGTTGGCCGTGCTCCACTCCGGGTCGGTCAATGCGGACCAGGTCGCGCCCACGGGGTCGAGGATGCTCAGGAACGGATCGAACGTCCCATCATAGGTGTGGACCAGCCCGGTCGCGTCCACCACGAGATCGCGGACCCACTCGGTTCCCGGCCGTGCGCCGCCGCCGCCGTAGGGCACCGCGAACGTTTGAACCACGTCACCTGCCGTGGTGCACTCGAGGATCATGTTGTCCTGCGATACGAGCAGGTTCCCCTCCGTGAGCGGGGCCGCGACGGCGCTCGCGGAGGGGACGGAGAAGACAAGCGCGGTGACTGCGGCGTGCAGCGTGGGAAGGCCTCGGCGAAGATGCATCGCTTTCATCCTACCGGACCTCGTGCCTCACGTCCGCAGGTTCGCCATGGCGTCGCCATGCAGCATCGCGGCGAGAGGGGCGTCGCCTGCGCACGCCGCCGCGCTTGCCTCCCGGCACAGGGGATCACGCGTCCGGTCGTCGGCCGTCGCCGATGTAGAGCGGCTCGTCGCCGGGCCGAAGCTCGATCGGCCGCGGCGACGCGCGATGGCCGTCCCGCTCGTCGTTCGCGTCGAGCCCGCTCGACACGGCGGCGGTGCCCGCGACGAGCACGGGCTGCCCCACCTCGACGACCGTCTCCCGATAGCGAACCGCGCCGTGAAAGCCGGCGAAGAACGACGCGCGCTCGTGGCCGTAGCGCTTGCGAAAGGTGTCGACGTGGTCGGCGGCGTCCGGGGGCGGTTCGGCGTCCGCGAGGTCGAAGCGCACGTGGCCGCTCGGGCGGACGAGCGCCTGGCCCGTGCCGTCGTCGAGGGCGAAGTCGGGGGCCCACTCGGCGTCGTCGTCGACGACCCAGACGAAGCCCATGCCGTTGGGGCCGAAGCCGCCCTTGCGCTCCTGCCGCCAGCGCACGACCCGGAACGCGACGCACGGGCGCCCCCTGAAGGGCGAAACGAGCGGCTCGCCGACGGGCACCGCTCGGCCCCTCGCGGCGGCAAAGCGGGCTGGCCGCAGCTGCGCGATCGATTCGACCCGCGCCCGGCGCAGGCGCTCTCGCTCGGCGCGCCCCAGCGCCCATCGAAGCCCGACCCCGCCGAGGCAGAGCGTCAGCGCGACACCCAGCGCGGAGAGGAGCAGGGCTTCCACGAGGGCATGATCGCTCAGAGGGCCCCGCCTGGCCAGGGCGAGAACCTTCGCGCCGGCACGGGTGGGCTCAAGGCCGCGGGGGGTGCGACAGAAAGCCCTGCCAATCGGATCGAAACCCCCGCCATGTCGAGGCTGCACGAGGGGTGATACTCCCCTTCTGAGGGCGGTCCGGGCGACCGTCCGCCGAGGAGAAGGCGTGATGAAGACGGACGAGCACGGGAAACACGCAGTGAGCTTCGGGCGCGAGCGAGCCTTGAGCTACGACGACCAGGTGCGCCGCTTCTGGCCGGGTTATGGCGTCATGCAGCAGGTCATCGCCGAGGTGATCGCCGCTGCGCTCCCCGACGAGGAGGCCGCGTCGCTGCTGATCGTCGGCGTCGGGACCGGGAGCGAGGTGAAGCCGCTCGCGCGCTACGCGGGGGCCGGCGTTCGTTTCACGGGCGTCGACCCCTCGCCGGAGATGGTCGCCGTCGCGAGCGAGAAGCTCGCGGCGGAAGGCCTCCTCGAGCGGACGAGCCTGCATGCCTGCGAGCTGCGCGATCTCGCGCGCGGGCCCTTGTTCGACGGCGCCCAGATGATCGGCGTCCTGCACCACGTCCCGGGCGATGAGGCGCGCCTCGAGCTCCTGCGGGAGGTCGCCGGGCGTCTGAAGCCGGGGGCGCCCTTCGTGATCGGCTGTCGGACGGGAGACGATCCGCTGCTGAGCGCCGTCGAGGACCGGCGGGCCCTCGCGGAGGGGCGGCCACCCGAGGCGGCGGAGCAACGACGGAAGGCCATGGCGTCGTTGAAGATGCCGGCCTCGGACGCCGAGGTCTTCGCGCTCCTGGCCCAGGCAGGCTTCATTGCGCCTCGCCTGATCTTCTGCGAGCTGCAAATCAAGACCTGGGTGACGCGCTACGACCCGTCCACGCTCGGCGCGTGACGTGGCGACAGGCGGGGCCGCGGCTCCGCCCGATGTTGCTCCTGGTCAACCCGGGCTCGACGCTGCGGTAAGGGAGAAGGGGAGGCGTGTGGCGGAATGCCGCAGTGAGGCACGCGTGCGGTTCGCGCGTGGAAGGGAATGGCAGGCGATGAGGTGCGCTCATCGGGCGCGAGCGCGTTCACGCAAGCTCCTTCCGCGTGTCTCTCAATGAACGCTCAGCCCGCACGCCTGGACCGCGCTTTGCAGTTATACAAGGCATGCTGCAAGACATACATCAGCACGCTGCGTTCATCGTTGGAGTCATGGGGTTCTCGCTGACGCTCGGCTGCGCCGGCGAGCCTGGGACGGAAGAGGCGCTCCAGGAGAGCCGCGACGCGTTTTCAACGGCGCCGGGTGAGCCGAACCACGAAGAGATCACCAGCACCGCGCTGTCGTTCCTGAAGCCTGCGGTGATCAGCGCGCTGAAGATCGGCAATGTGTCGACGGACGCCGAGCTCCACTTCAGCAATGCTGCGCACTTCGATGACTGCAACTTCAGCGGAGGAGCCGCCTTCATCGCCGAGAAGCAAGCCGAGGCGGTGGCGGCGCTGGGCCCGGGCATCGCGCAGCTGAGTGGCGATGCGCTGGCATTGCTGGCGTTCTCCCGTTCGCTTCACGCGATGCAGGACTTCTACGCACACACGAACTGGGTCGAGCTCGGCGGCGACGTCCTCGTGGACCAGTCGCTCACGGCGTTCCCCGCGCTCGCGCCGTACTCCACGGTGCCGTCGACGGGCTTCATCGTCGTGCAGGGCCGACAGCCGAGGGGGGCGGCGGTGACTCGCGACGACGATGCGCCGTACCCGGAGTACGCGATCGTGACCTTCCGCCAGCGGCGGACGACCGCCCATGGCCTCGTCTCGGGCACGGTCGACTACGAGCCAGGCGACTACTGTCCGCCCCCGGTGGCGATGACCCACGACGAGCTCAGCAAGGACAAGACCTCCTTGACCGATCGCGTCGAGCAGCACCTCGCGGCGAAGTCGCTCGCCATCCAGCAGACGCGTCATGAGTGGTGCCGGCTCAATCAGCTCGCGCACGAGGCGTGGGGCGACGCCGGGACCGCGCGCCTCGCGGCGTGGGTGGCCGACCCGAGCTCGGCGCCCGACTGCACCACCGAATGAGGCGGAGGCGTTCTGGCGCGCCTTCGCCCGTCACAACCCGGCATGGATCTTCTGGCGGCAGAGCGTCACCCGATCCGCGGCCTCATGCCATGCCTTGTACTCCTTCCGCGTCCGCTCCCGTCAGGGCATCGGGTACACGAGCGAGAGCCCGGCGACGCACATCTCGTCGAACGTACTCCCCTCGCCGTAGGCCACGTCGATCGTCGAGATCATCTTCGCCTCCTTGAGCGCCTTGACCACGTACGGGTTCTCCGTCGAGTTATTGTACGTGCACCGGATCTGGAGCACATCGCCCGGCTCGAGCGTCGGGAGCGTCTCGATGGGCGCGTCGTACGAGTACGAACGCTGCCAGCCGAACTCCCACTTCGGCGCGTGCGCCAGGCACTCCTCCTTGGGTTGCTCGGGTGAGCCGTTCGCCCGCGTGACCGTCACCTTCTCGTCGAAGCCCAGGTAGTGCATGTGCAGAAAGTCGCCATAGATGCGCGTGCCCGGCGGGAACGGCATCTCTTGCGATCCGGGCGAGCCCGGGGCCGGGACCGTGAACTGCTCCGTCTCCACGTGGTTCTTGCTGTCCGCGGGGATCAGGAACTCGACGCCGTTCTTGTCGCCCGGACCCGGTAGCAGCCCGAAGCCAAACTGACCGACCGGATCATCGAAGTTGCCGATCAGGTGGTACAGGAAGCCGTACTTCGGCTTCTCTTTGGTGAGCCTGAGCTGGACGCGCGTCAGGTCCGGGTCGGCCGTCGTGCCGGCGGGGTGGTAGTGGATCTGCATCATGATGAGCGACCCCTTCGGGATCAGCTGACCCACCCCCTCGGGCAGATCGACCGGGTCGGCGCCGGGAGCCCAGGCTGTGAGCATCTGGAGCGATCCAATCTCCACGCCATTCGGGACCTCGCCGGCGCCACACGGAAAGCTCCCGTCGGGGCCGGCCAGGCTCGCGGACTTCCCCTCCGGATCGATGGAGATTATCCCATGGTGAACGACCTTGTGGTTGCCGGGCACCATCTGTAGACCATTGAGGTACTGGTCCTCGGTGAGCCCGGGATCGATGATGAAGCAGCGGAACTCGTCCTGCTCACCGGAGGTGACGTAGGGCTCGTTCGGATGAACCTCGAGGGTCATGCCTGGCAGGCCGGGGCTCTTCGGCACGAACGAGGCGGGCGCGTCCTTCGGATCACCCTTGGGGGTGCCGGCCTTGCTCCAGGCCTCCAGCGTGCTGATCTCCGCGTCGGAGAGGCGGATGTCGCCCTTCCACGCGTGACGGGTCGAGCACTCGTCCGTGTCACGTACGGCGAAGGGCGGCATCGTGCCCGCCTTGGTCGTCTGGACCATGAGCGCCGCGACAGCCCTGGCGTCGTCGTACGCGGTAAGGCTGAAGGGCGCGATATTGCCCGCGGAGTGGCAGCCCATGCAGCTCTTCTGCAGGATGGGCTCGACGTCCTTGTGGAACGTGGGGCTACTCCCGGTAGCCTGGGGCTCCGTGGGCTCGTCGCCCCCGGAGCAGCCGGTGAACGCGGCGGCGGCTGGCAGGGCGAGGGCGAGGGTGAGGGCGGACAGCGAGACTCGGGCGACGGAACGCGAACGCAGTGAAGCAGGCATAAGACCTCCGGGCATCCGGATCCTTCACGAGCGAAGGGGCCGGTCGCTTGGTAAGGAGCCACGGTTTGTTCGACGGCGTTTTGGATATGTGTATTGTACATATAATCGTCCCCCGTGAGGCGTCAAGAAACTTTGTGCAAAATACACAGATTACAAAACAGAGAAGCTCCGCGAGCTCCACGGAGCCATGGTCGATCTGGTCGCGCTCATGAATCAGCCGCAGCGCGACCGCAGTCGCTGGCTTCCTCGGCGACCCGGGGGACCAAGGTAAGATTTAGACAGCTTGGCGCGCCCAGCGATCCCGACGCGGGCGCGCCCGACGGCAGCCCGCCCTCCTCCGCGACGTTCGGTCCGCTCGGCGATCGGCCGGATCTGCCCGTCGACGGGCGGCTCACCGTCGACGGCCTGCTCTCTGCCGTCGATGTCGTCCAGGACAGGGACGGTAGGCCCCATATCTATGCCGAGAACCTCGTGGACGCCTCGCTCGTGATCAGCCGCTTCCAGAGCTACCTCCTGTCGTTCGACGCCGAGCTGGACATCACCATGCAGCAGTTCTTCGACGCCGCCCGGACCCGACCATCGTCGACCACGCGGTGGTGGAGCCGGACCCCGCCGTGGGGGCGCTCAGCGTCCGCTGGACGGGGCTCACGCCGACGAAGGAGCTGGAGGCCATCTTCGGCCTGCTGCGCGCTCGCTCGGTCGATGATGCGCAGGAGTCGCTCTCGAAATTCAGCGTCGGCGCGCAGAACTGGGTGATGGGCGACGCCGCGGGCGACATCCTCTGGACGACGCACGCGGCGATCCCGACGCGGTCTCGCGAGGCGTTCGCCTGGGACGCGGCCACCTATACGGGCGTCCTCCCCTGCATGGTGCTCCCTGGCGACGGGACCGCGGAGTGGACCGGGACGCTCCCCGAGCACCTCATCCCCCGGGCGAAGAACCCGCCGGCGGGATACATCGCCACGGCGAACAACGACCCCATCGGGGACTCCCTGGACAACGATCCATCGAACGGCGCGCTCCCCGACGGCACCCCCATGTACCTGGGTTGCAGCTTCGACATCGGGTTTCGCGAGGGCCGCATCCAGGAGCGGATCGATGCCCACGAGGGACCTCTGTCGCCGGAGGATTGCGCGGCGATCCAGGGCGACATCAAGTCGGCGCTCGGCGCGAGGCTCGTGCCTCACCTCCTCGGCGCCATGGACCGCGCCGACGAGGAGCGCGCGACGCCCGGTACTCACCCCGATCTGACCGTGATCGTCGCGGACGCCACATACGTCCCGCAGCGCCTCGCCGCCCTGCGGGCGCTCCTCGACGGCTGGGGCAAGGAGGCGGACTACAAGGCGGCCGCCGGCATCGATCTCGATACCGCCATGCCGCTCGCGGACGAGGGCGATGGCCCCGGCGCGATCGACGCCCGCGCCTCGGAGGCGACCTTGGTCTTCAACCTCTGGCTCGTCCGGGTGGTGCGCCGGGTGCTGGGCGACGAGCTCGGCCAGATGGGCTTCTCGTCGTTCTCCCGGGAGCTGTCGGCGAAGGCGCTGCTCCACCTGTTCTCCGCCGATCGGGAGCAGCTCGCCACCTTTGATCCGGCCGTGCAGGACAGCGCGCTGTGGGACGACATGGGCACGCCAGCGGTCGAGTCCAGGGACGAGCGCGTGCTGCGCGCCCTGCTCGACGCCCTCGCCTGGCTCGATCGACAGGGCGGCTCCGGGGCTGCGGCGCCCCGCTGGGGCGCCTTCACACGGTCACCTTCGACGCGCTCGTCCCCCTCTCCAGCAGCCTCAGCATCCCTCCGCCGAGCGATCCCCTCTGGAGCGGCGGCTTTCCGCGCGGCGGCGACGAGTTCGCGGTGGACTCCTCGGATTACCGCCTCTCGTGGGCGCTCGACGAGTTACCGGATTTCCGGTATGTCCACGGCCCGTCGCAACGGCTCGTCGTGGAGCTCGACCCGGCGGGGCCGAAGGCGTGGAACGCCATTCCCGGAGGCAATGTCTGGGACGCCGAGAGCCCACATTTCCGCGATCAGGCGGAGCTCTGGCGAAAGAACCAGACGCACCTCGTCATCGGCGGGATTGACACGGTGCTCGCAGCCATAGCGGCATACCAGCCACCGTTTCGTCGTGTGATCGGCGGCGAGAGCTCGACGGCCACCGCGAGCGTCGCGCGCGCGAACGTCGGCGTCGTGGCCGGCCGGTCGTCCCTGCGCGCGCCGGTCGACGTGCTGACCTGCAACGCCCTCTCGTTCGACTTCCCGCCGGCCGTGTACCCGACGCAGATCGACGGTAAGCGGTCGAGCACGGCGGCGGCGCAGCAGCTCCCCGCTCGCCCGGCCGCAGCGAAGGCGCATACCGCCCGGCTTATCCCTGCCGCCGGACCCGCGGCCGCTGGGCCGCGGCCCCCGCGCAGGCGTCACCGCCCGCGCGGCAGCGGATCGGCAAGGCCAGGGCTCGAGCCTGAGGTAGGGCGCGGGCGCTACAGCGGGAAATGTTGCTCATCCGCGCGGCGGGACCTGCAACAATGCAGGCCGCTCCCATCTCCGCGCCCGGCGTCGTTCGCCTCGTACGAGGTCGTCGTGCTCGCGCCGCCGCTGACCGGATTCGCGACAGATTTGTTGCTCCCCGGGGCGCTGCCCCTGCGCTAAACCTTTCGTTGCCGGCGGGCGGCGCGTGAGCACGCGACGCGCTCTCCGCGGAGCGGCACGAACTCCCCTGGATGAAGATCGACAAGGAGTACGTCTTCGTGGGCCGAGCGGCCGCGCGTCGCTCCGCGATTTGTTCGAGAGACCGTCGTCACGTGGACGCTCACCAAAGTCCACGACGGCATCCGGATTCGCCTGATGCATGCCGGTTTCTGCACGACGAAGAACGATGTTTCGCTCGAGAGCATGAGCGAAGATCGTCCGAGGATCGGCGCCATCTCCAAGGAATACAGCTCCACAGAGGCAAAGAATTCAAATGGATAAGATCACCGTTACGGGATTGCCCTGGGCTCCGCCGTTCGCGCAGGGGCTTGTTCGCGACTTGCGCGTGCGCTGGGCGCTCGAGGAGGCCGGGCTTCCCTATGAGGTCAGACTGATCGATGGCGGGGAGCGGAGCTCGCACGCATACCGTCAGAAGCACCCCTTCGGAATGGTGCCGGCCTTCGAGGCGGATGGTCGGGGGCTGTTTGAATCGGGCGCCGTCGTGCATCACATCGCTGCGGACTCCGAGGCTCTGATGCCCCCCGATCGGCACGACCGCGCCAACACGGTCGCCTGGATGTTCGCCGCGCTCAACACGGTTGAGCTGCCGATCCAGAACCTCTTCGCGATGGACCTGCAGCACAGCGAGGAACAGTGGGCGAAGCTGCGGCGTCCCGCGGCTGTGGATGCGGTGAAAGTTCGGCTGGGCGCGCTCTCCGCTTGGCTCGACGGGCGCGACTATCTGGTCGATCGCTTCACCGCGGCGGACGTCCTGATGACGACCGTGCTGAGGTTCCTTCGGCACACAGACCTGGTGACCGAGTTTCCCGTGCTCGACGCCTACGTCAAGCGCTGTGAGGCGCGGCCAGCCTTCCAAAAGGCCTTGCGCGACCAAATGGCGGACTACGCTCGAAACGCTCCAGTCGCAGCCTGAAGCTGTGAATGGTCAAGGCCTTCAAAGCCAAACTCCTCGGGAGGAACAATTGGCGACGGCAGGCCCGTAGCTGGAAAGTGTGGTCAAACCCGAGTTCATCCGGCTCGCGACCTGCGCCGCGCGGAGCAGCGCGGCGCGGTGACCGGGCTCAATCGACGGCGGGCAGCTGCGGTCCTGGGACGATGCCCGCGATATCCGGATCTTCACCCGGCGCCAGGCCGCCGCTCGATCCCTTGTCATTGCGGCGCTGGAGGCGGCTCGCCGTCTTCTCGCGCTGCTTCTCGATACGGGCGCGCTCTTTCTGGCGCTTCAACGCGGTCTGTCGTTGCATGATGACTCCAGCCTCAGGACGCCCTTGATCGAGCGTCCTGAAATAGGCTTCTCGGTGAGATCTGTGGGCGCACGCCCGGACAGACCGACATGTGGTTGCGGTCGTGCCGGAGCGTGTGCCCACACTTTATACGAGCAGCCTGGTTTCTCTGGCAAGTTCGACGAGACGAGCACGCGGAGAGGCCCTCTCCCGCGGCTCGCTGGCCCGCTCGAGCTCGGCTGGCTCGCGTGCAGGTTCCCGGGGTGGCAAAAAAAGCGGCGGACCTTCGGGTCCGCCGCCCTGTTTCGACTGGACGAGCCGCGCGATCAGTAACGACCGCGCCCGCCGCCGCCGAAGCCGCCGCGCCCGCCGCCGCCGGCCGGGCGCTCCTGCGCCTCGTTGACCTTGAGCGCGCGCCCGTCGAGCATCAAGCCGTTGAGCTGCGAGATCGCGCTGTTCACATCCTGGGCCGAGCCCATCGTGACGAACGCAAACCCGCGCAGCTGGCCGGTCTCGCGATCGGTCGGCATCGAGATCTCGCGGACCTCGCCGCTGCCGGCGAACGCGCTCTCGAGGGACTCGCGCGTGGTGTTGTACGAGAGATTGCCGACGTAAAGACGATTACCCATGGAACGTTGCTTTCACGGCCTGCAGTTGCGCTCGTGAGCGCTCTTCGCCCGTCATTCGATGAAGCCGTTGCGGATCGAACGATGACGTGCCGCGCGACGAATCTCGCGCAGGCACACGGTGCGTCGTCCAGTCATCCGCGCGAGCAACGTCTCCCCGCGAAGAGGGAGAGAAAGCATCGTGTAGAGAGCCAGTGACGTCGTGAGGAGGGCAGGGTACTCCAACACGGCGTGGTGCGCAAGCGGTACCGTGCTGGCTTCTTCGATGCGCGGCGCGTCCCGGACGATCTGCGAGAAGTCAAGGCAAAGGCGCGGACAGCTCTTGCAGAAGTCGGCGCCGAGCCGCCAGTGATGAGCCCGCCGCCGTGGCCGGGCTCCAGAAGTACTCCCCTGTACCCAGCCAAGACCTCGTCAAGGTGTCCGGTGCGCTGCCATGAACCGGTGAGCTCACGATCATGCGCTACGCGAGGGGTCGAGGCTGGCCTGGGCGGCTGGGTGCGTAGGCTCGAAGAAATGCGCGCACCCCTCGACGAGGCGCACTCGGGCGCGGGCGTCATTCCGCGCAGGCCGCGCCATCATGTCAATCAAGAAGCGCGTGTAGGCCCGGGCACTTCGGTGAAGAAGTCGACCTGCTGGAAACGGAAGTAGTCGTCCTCCAGCGTGGGCACCAGCGCGTTCGGGTTGCGCGCCAGGTACTCCGGCGTCCTCGTGATCCTGAAGGTTGCGCCGGCGTCGATGCATTCGAAGGGCAGATGCAGCGGCTGCGCGGTGAACACCACCTTACGCGCGTTGATAGAGGAGGTGCGGCCCCGATCTTGAGCATGGCGTGGTCCTCGCGAGGTTCTCGCGGATGTTAGCGGCGAACGCCGCGATCCCAGCGTCGTTCTGCTCCACCGAAGCGGTGACGAAGGAGAGGCGCAGCGTGTCCGCTCGGGCTACTCCATCAAGCCCTATTTCCAGCTCGCCGCGTGCGGTGGCCTTCAGATCCGGATCGCCGACTCCCCCGAGCCGCGCGTCCTCGATGCTCCGAGGCGCGCTCGGGGGCGGCGGCCGAGGTGGAGGGGTAGCCCTGGGGGGAGCCTCAGGAGAGCGCTTCGGCGATAACGCCCGAGGCCATCACTCGACGACGATGGAGGAGATCTTGTCGTTCATGGCGCCCAGGGTTGGGGCATCGGAGGTGTACTGCACCGAGGTGCCGGTATACCCTGCGTCGTAGTACGCCGTGACCGTGTAGCCGGGGGGCACCTGGATCGAGGAGATCCAGTCGTTTGCGATCGCGCGAGCGCGGATGTCGAGAACGTCGTACTGCCCGCGGTCGAGCACGACCGCCCTGCCGCCGAAGGCGTCGTGCTCGTACACGGTGATTCCCGAGGTGGCAGGCGGCGGGGCGTTGTAGTTCGAGTACTGTTGCCACAGGGTCTCCAGATCGTAGCCCGTCAAGTCGACCCACGTCTCGCTCGAGTACTCCCCTTGACGCAGGATGTCGTCGAGCGCGTCGACCACTGGCGGCAGGCCCACGCGGTACGTCGCGTCCATCCATTTGAAGAAGGCGGCCGCATCACCGTAGCCGAAGAGGTAATGCGACCCGTACGTCCACCCGCTCGGGATGGACCAGCCGGCCTCCTCGTTCTTGAGGCCGTAGGCGTCACGCACATAGTCGGCGCCCCCCTCGATGATCCAGCCGGGGACCTCGCCCCAGTACCCGAGCTGGACGACGTGCATCGTCTCGTGCACGACCACGTCCGCGCCCAGCGGGTTGTCGAGCATGAACTGCCTGTTGTAGAAGGTGTTGGTGCCGCTCGCCCAGGCGATGCCGGGCTGGTCGGTGATGTGCAGCCCCACCGTGGTGGCCGCGGCCGGGTTGAAGCGTTGCACGAGCTGCGGGTACACGGTGTAGAACGTGCAAATCATGTCCTCGAGGATGACGTCATTGAAGTTTGGGACGGTGGTGACGTTGAGGGTGTAGGGGCTGCCGTCGCCGCAAGCCGGAGTTGGCGTGCCCCCCTCGAAGCGGAGGTTGTCGAGCACGGTGGCCGTGCTGGAGCGCGGCACGTTCAGCGCCAGCGTGATCCGGAGATCCGAAACTTGCTGCTGAAACGCGCTCTCGAGGTGAGCCGGCACCGCAAACGAGAGCGTGCTCCACGTGTTTACCGGCACGTTCTCCAGCGAGGCCAGGCCCACCCAGGCCCTGTTCAAGCCGAGCGTCGGGCTGCTCACGTACATGTGCACCTGACCCCAGACCGAGCTCACGGGGACCCGGATGTCGAGCGCGAGCTCGTCCGTGACGCCCGACAGGGTGGAGAGCGCCGAAGAGGTCAGCTCCGCGTACGAGAAGTCGCGCAGCCCGAGCGCGGCCGCGCCCTCCGTGTGGTGCGTCGAGGATTCTAGGATCCCGTCCGAGGCCGTCCAGTCGGCCACGTTCTCGAACCCGAAGACCGAGTCCTGCTGCGTCAGCGCGAGCTCGGCTGTCTCGACCGGGGCCTCTTCATGGGGCTCCCCGGCGACGGCGCAGGCGCTCAGCGCCCAGCACGTCAGCAGCAGACTCGCTCGGCTCAGCAGCTTGCGTGTACTGTGATGAATCGATCGTGTCATGTTCCTCGTTGTGCGCGTCTAGAGGGCGTACCCACGCGAGCGAGTCGTCGGATTCATGCGCTCGCCGCGAGCACGCCAGGACGGGAGCCATCGCGATAGGCTCCCGCCAGCCCATCAATGCTTCCGGGGTCCATCGATTCAAGCACCCTTTACATTACTTCACATCGCGCGCATCGCGAATCGCGACAGCTTTGTTACTCCCGCGGCGCTGCGACGAAGCCTACGTTCCCGGCGAGCCCGAGGCTCGGCGAAAGGAAGGCACCCATGGCTCAGCACGAAATCACGAACCGCAGCGGCGTGGGAGGCGGGCTGCAAGAGTTGCTCGTTCTGGGCAGAACGCGGGAAGCGGCTCGAAGGGGGGAAAGCATCCTACGAACGTGACGTCTGCAGGGTCGTGCGGGGGATCTCGACGTAGCTGCAGGCAGCCAGGGCGGCGGGGAGAGCAACGACATGGAGCGCGTTGAGCGAGCGCCCGCGCAATTGCGCAGCGGCGCGCGCAACGGCGCTTCACGGCTGGCGCGATGCCCCGGCTTTTCGGCCCGATCGCGCTGGTACACCCGTTGCTAATGGTGGGGACGGCGCCCGACGTAGAGGAGGGCAGAGCAGCTGTCGTCTGGACAGCGGAGCTCCGCCCTCGGGTCGTGCGGCCAGAGAAGGCCGCGATGGCAGCCATGGAGAAACACATGAAGACGAATCTCAAGATCGAGTCGCTCCGCCGTGGTCCCCGGTCCGTTCTCGCGCTGCTCCTCGTGGCGGCCGTGCCGGCGTGCGCCGCCGCGCCGGCGGAGGAGCCCATGGTGGAAGATCCCGCGGACGAGAGCGTTGATGCGAGCGAAGAAGCGCTGCGCTCGGGCGACGCCGCCGGCTGGGCTTTCTACAACGGATCCGGGCTCGTCCCGGTGCGATCGTTCAACTCGTCCGGGGGCGCGACGCGTGTCGTGAGCTCCGGCGTCGGGGTGTACACGGCCACGTTCGATGGCCTGAGCGGAAGCGGCGGCAACGTCCAGGTGAACGCGGCGGGGGGAGACGGCCAGCGGTGCAAGGTGGCCTCGTGGGGGACCGCCGGGGCGGCGCTCCAGGTCAACATCCGTTGCCACGCGGCGGCTGGCCAGGCGGCGAACTCTCCCTTCATCGTCTCGTATGCTCGCTTCGCGGGGGGCACGGCGGTCTCAAGCGACGGAGCCTATGTGTGGGTAGACCGGCCCAGCACCGATGTGTTCACCCCCTCGCCGACGTATCAGTGGGGCGCGCCGTCGACCGTCAACCGGACCCGCACGGGCCGCTACATCGTCACGCTCGCCGGGCAGGCGTCGGACGGCGGCTCCATGCTCGTGACGGCGTATGGGACCGGGGCCGAGTACTGCAAGACGGCGGAATGGCAGCGGGTGGGGACGGACACGGACGTCGAGGTGCGCTGCTTCGGTCCGGGCGGCGCGCCGGCGGACTCGCGCTTCTCGCTCAGGTACATCCGCGACGTGCGTGACGCAGCGACCGAGAGCGGCGGCTTCGTGTGGGCGCACGACCCGACCGCGGCGAGCTACACACCCTCGCTCACGTTCCAGCACCACCGCATCACGTCCGAGTGCAACGACATCACGGAGATCCTCACCGCGCAGCGGCTCTCGACCGGGCGCTACTTGATCAAGTATCCGGAGATGGGCAGCGGCACGGCGGTCCCGAGCGGGGCGGCCCTGGCCACCGCGTACGGCACGGGTCCCGAATACTGCAACGTGACCGGCTGGAGCACTCCCGCCTCGGATCCGGACCTGCTCGACGTCGGTGTCCGGTGCTTCAACGCGAGCGGGTCTCTCGTGGACACGCAGTTCACGCAGACCTACTTCGCGAACCTGTTCCACGCCTGCTGACCTGCCCGGAGGCGGCCGTCCCGCGGCCGCCTCCGGGAGAGCGGACGCAGGACTCGGATCCATCAGGCCGACGTGCTCTCCGGTACTGGCCGTGGGGCGCCGGGACGCCGTCGACTCCACGCTGTTCAGCTTCGGCTCGACGGGGCACAATGCTCGTCATGAGGATGGTCTTCCGAGGCGGCGCGGCGTACGGCCCGAACGGGCGGTTCGGCGCGTGGGTGGTGAGCGTCGACGCCGGGGGGAGCGTGACGCTCGCGGGCCAGGCGCTCGGGGAGGAGATCCACCGGGGACCGGAGCCCCTGTCGGAGTCGGAGCTGGCGGCGCTCGATGGATTGCTGGCCTCTGCCGCGACGGTGGACGCGGCGCCGAAGCGAATGGGCGTCCCCGGGGAGACGCAGGTTGGTTTCGACATCGAGACGCCTTCCGGGCGCCGCGAGATCCAACGATGGCACCGGGAGGCGCAGGAGCAGCCGCCGCTGGCGGGTCTGCTGCGCTGGCTCGACGAGGTGATCCAGGCGCGGACGGGGCGGTTCGCGGCCTTCGGGAGCTGACAGGCAGCGGGGCGCACCATGGCGTCGTGAACGGCGGCAGACCGGCTCACGACGGCGCCGCCATGACAGCGGCCGACGTCTCCGTCGGCCACGCAGGGTCGACGTCGCGGACGCCACGTTCCCCCTCCGTCGGTCGGCAGCGCAACACCGCAGGTGGCATACTCGATGCCTGCTCCTTGCGAGCGTGACCAATTTTAACGACTCACGAGGAGGCCTGGTGCACGGCGAGGATGCCGGCCGAGGCTCGGCCGCAAAGGGACGGTCGCCGGCAACCGCCTACATCAACCGCATTGCCACGGCCGTGCCGCCGCATGACGTGCACTCCTCTTTTGTCCGCTTCGCGAGCACGCTGTTCAGCGACGAGCGCAGCCGCGTGCTGTTCGGGCGGATGGCGGACAAGGCGCAGATTTCACACCGGTTCTCCGTGCTGGCCCCGAGCGTCGAGGTGGGCGGCGCCTCGATCGACGCGGGGCGGTTCTACCTGCGCGGCAGCTTCCCGACGACCGCGGACCGCATGCGTTTGTACGAGAAGCACGCGCCGGAGCTCGCCGCGCAGGCCGTCTCCGGACTCGACCTCGGGAGCACGGCGCGCCGGATCACCCATGTCATCGTGACGTCGTGCACCGGCTTTTCCGCGCCGGGCATCGACCTCGATCTCGTCGAGCGCTTCGGCCTCGATCCATCGGTCGAGCGCACGATGATCGGCTTCATGGGGTGTTATGCGGCGATCAACGCGCTGAAGCTCGCGCGGCATATCGTGCGGTCGGCGCCCGAGGCGCGCGTGCTCGTGGTGAACGTCGAGCTGTGCACGCTGCACCTGCAGGAGGCCATCGCCATGGATCAGGTGCTGTCGTTCCTCCTGTTCGGCGATGGCTGCGCCGCGGCCGTGGTCAGCGCCGAGCCTACAGGGCTCGCGCTCGACCGGCTCCACGCCGTCGTGGTGCCCGGGACGCGCGAGCTCATCACGTGGAACATCCGCGACCTCGGCTTCGAGATGTTCCTGTCCGGCCGCGTGCCGGGCGCGATCGACCGGGGGCTCAAGGCCGCCGCGGGTGCGATCCTCGACGGCGCCGCGCCGGGCGAGATCGACCTCTGGGCGGTGCACCCCGGCGGGCGGTCGGTGCTCGACGCGGTCGAGCACGCGCTCGAGCTCGGGCCGGTCGCGCTCGCGGCGTCGCGCGACGTGCTCGCGCGCTTCGGCAACATGTCCTCGGCGACCCTCATGTTCGTGCTCCAGTCGATCGTCGCTCACGCGCGGCCGGGCATGCGCGGATGCGCCATGTCGTTCGGTCCGGGTTTGACCGCCGAGACGATGCTGTTCCATACGGCCTAGACCGATGAGCGCCCTCGACTTCTCGCGTCGATCCACGCTCGACGAGCTGATGGATACCCAGGCCGTGGGCTTCGAGGAATTCCGCGCTTGCCTCGTCGATCTGGCGCAGGTCAACCGGCTGACGCTCGCTTACCGGCCGACGTTTGCGTTCCTCGAGCGCCTCGTCGCGCGCGGCCTGCGCGGTCTGCCCGAGAACCGGCCGCTGGAGGTGATCGACGTCGGCAGCGGCCACGGCGACATGCTGCGGCGGATCGACGCGTGGGCCAGAGAGCGCGGCATCGCCGTCTCGCTCACCGGCGTCGACCTCAACCCGTGGTCGCGGCGGTCGGCCGCCGAGGCGACTCCGCCGGGCCGCCCGATCACCTGGGTCACCGCCGACGCCTTCGCGTACGAGCCGCCCGGCGGCATCGATGTCGTGTTGAGCTCGCTCTTCACGCATCATCTCCCCGATCCGGGGGTCGTCCGTTTCCTCGCCTGGATGGAGGCAAAGGCGCGGCTCGGCTGGTTCGTCAACGATCTGCACCGCCACCCGCTGCCGTATCATTTCTTCCGCCACCTCTCGCGCCTCGCGGGCTGGCACCGCTTCGTGCAGCACGATGGCCCTGTGTCGATCGCCCGCGCCTTCTCGGCGAGCGACTGGCGGCGTCTCATCGCCGAGGCCGGGCTCGATCCGCGCGCCGTCGAGGTTCGATGGTGGATGCCGTTCCGGCTCACCGTCGGGAGGCTCAAGGTTCCGTGAACGACGCTGTCGTCGTCGGAGGAGGCCTGGCCGGGGCGGCGGTCGCGCTGCTCCTCTCGCAGGCGGGGCGCGAGGTCGCGCTGATCGAGCGCGAGGCCAGCCCGGCGGACAAGGTCTGCGGCGAGTTCCTGTCGCGCGAGGCCGCGCTCTACCTTGCCTCGTTCGGGCTCGATCTGCGGGCGCTCGGCGCGGTGCCTATCGAGGCCGTGCGCCTGGTCGAGCGCGATCGGGTCGCGGCCGCCGCGCTGCCGTTCTCCGCGCTCAGCCTGTCGCGCCGCGTGCTCGACGAGGCGCTGCTCGCGCGCGCCGCGGCGGCGGGCGCGTCGATCCGGCGGGGCGTCCGGGTCCAGGCGCTCACGCGGGCGGGCGCGGGCTGGGGCGCGCGGCTCGAGGACGGCAGCGCGATCGAGGCGCGCGCCGCGTTCCTCGCGACCGGCAAGCACGACGTCCGGGGCCTGAGGCGGCCTTCCGGGCTGCAGGACGATCTCGTCGCCTTCAAGCTGCACTGGCGGCTGTCGCCGCGGCAGGCGGCGGAGCTCGACAGGCACGTGGAGCTCGTGCTGTTCGAAGGCGGTTATGCCGGTCTGCAGCCGGTCGAGGGGGGCCGGGCGAACCTCTGTCTCCTCGTCCGCAAGAGCCGCTTCGCCGCGCTCGGGCGGCGCTGGGACCGCCTCCTTCGCGCGATGCGCGAGGGGTCGCCGCACCTCGACGCGCGGCTCGCGGGCGCGGAGCCGTGCCGGGAGCGGCCGCTCGCGCTCTCGGCGATCCCGTACGGCCATGTCCAGCGCCGCGCGGACGGGAGTTGGCGCCTCGGCGATCAGGCGGCGGTCATCCCCTCCTTCTCTGGAGACGGCATGTCGATCGCGCTGCACAGCGCGCGGCTCGCGGCCACGGCGTACCTCGAAGGGGCGAGCGCGGAGGCGTTCCAGCGCCGGCTCTCGCGCGACGTGCTCGCGCAGGTGCTGCTCGCGACCGGCCTCTCTCACGGCCTCGTGCGGCGGCCCGGCCAGGCGGCGCTCGGCGCGGCGGCGCGCCTCTGCCCGGCCCTCATGGCGGCCGTGGCCGGGTGCACGCGCGTGTCCGAGGCGGCGCTCGTGCGCGGAGGGCTGCCGGTCGCCGCGTTGCAGGGCGGGCTCGGGCCGCTCTGCGCGACACGCTAGGAAGCCGGTCTCGATCGCGCTGCGCACCAGGCGGCGACGTCGGGGTCGGGCGCGAGTGACATGAGCGCTCCGCGAGCAGTGCATTCGATCAATCGACGCTGCGCGGGGAGCGCGCACGCTGCGAAGCGCATGCAGGCCGGCTCGCGGAGCAGGGCAAAGCCGATCACGCGCGGCGGTGGACAGCGGCTGCGCGGCGGCTTAGGGGAAGATATGGAGAAGAGGAAGAGCGAGCGCGCGAGATGGCTGTGGGCGGCGTGGGCGCTCACGGCGGGCGGGTGTGCCACGTTGGCGGGGCTGGAGGACAGCTATCGTGTGCCGGAAGGAGGTAGTGGTGGGAGCGGGACCGGCGGGGCGGCGGGCGGCGGAACCGGCGGGGAGGGGGGCGGCACGACCGGCAGCGGCGCGGGCGGCGGGACCGGCAGCGGCGCGGGCGGCGGGACCGGCGGGGAGGGGGGCGGCGGGACCGGCAGCGGCGCGGGCGCCGGCGGGCGCGGGGGAGACGGAGGCGGCGCAGCGTGCACGCCGGGCGGGACGGAGTGCGATGGGCAGGCATGCGTGGAGGGGACGTGCGTCGGGGAGTGCCGCCCGGAGGTCGTTCGCTGCTGGGGGAACCGGCCGCAGCGGTGCGATGTGCGCGGGCAGTGGGAGGACGCGGCGCCGTGCCAAGAGGCAGCGCCCCTTTGCAGCAGAGGGACGTGCAGGACGACACCGCCGAGCTGTGTCGGGATGGCGACGACGTGCGGGCCAGCGGGCGACGAGGACTGCTGCGCGAGCGAGGCGGTGCCTGGTGGCACCTTCAACCGGGACAACAATCCGGCGTATCGAGCGACGGTGAGCGGGTTCTCGCTGGATCGGTTCGAGGTGACGGTGGGGCGTTTCCGGAGGTTCGTGGAGGCGTATCCCGGGAGCCGTCCTGTGGCGGGAGAGGGGGTGCACCCGCTTATCGAGGGGACCGGCTGGGATGCGGGTTGGGACAGCAATCTGCCTGCAGATGCGACGGCGTTGAAGGCCGCCGTCGCGGGGTGCAAGTCGTCCGACCAGACCTGGACGGATGAGCCCGGCGGGAACGAGCACCTGCCGATGAACTGCCTGAGCTGGTACGAGGCGTTCGCGTTCTGCGCGTGGGATGGGGGCCGGCTGCCGACAGAGGCGGAGTGGAACTACGCGGCGGCCGGAGGGATCGAGCAGCGGCTGTACCCGTGGTCGACGCCGGCAAGCTCGACGCTGCCCGATCCGAGCCATGCGGTGTATCACTGCACTGGGGACGGGTCAGCGCCCGGCGATTGTAAGCCCGGCGATATCCAGCCGGCCGGGTCGCGGTCGCCGGCGGGAGATGGGAAGTGGGGGCAGGCGGACCTGAGCGGAAACCTGTGGGAGTGGGTACTGGACTCGCACGCACCTTATCCCAACCCATGCGATGATTGTGCCAGTTTGGCCGACGCCTCGACCCGTGCGGTCCGGGGCGGGGGCTATTTCGATGAGGCGACGTTCCTGCCCTCTTGGAGCCGCATCCGCGGGTACCCGTCCGAACGCCACTACGTAGTCGGGGCCCGGTGCGTGAAGACGCGGTAGCGATCGCCTCCTCCACGCCTGCCTTGACAGCGAGCATGGCGGCTCGCTGGCGGAGGCGCCCGCGCCGCCTGGCTCCTTGACGCCGCCCGGCCGGCGCGAGAGCCTCCCGCCGTGTCGGTCATACTTGCGGAGGGGACCGTCTTCGCGCGCCGCTACCGCGTCGTGCGACTCATCGCCGCCGGCGGAATGGGGGCCGTCCACGAGGTGATTCACCTCGAGACCGATCGCCACCGGGCGCTCAAGGTCATGCACCCGCACCTCTTCCAGAGCGAGGAGATGCGCGAGCGCTTCAAGCGCGAGGCGCGCATCACGGCGAAGGTCGAGAGCGAGTACATCGTCGACGTCTTCGACGCGGGCGTCGACGAGGCGACCGGGATGCCGTTCCTGGTCATGGAGCTGCTCCGCGGCGAAGAGCTCGGTGAGCGCCTCACGCGCGCCGGTCGCCTGCCGCCCGCCGAGGTGATGACCTACGTCTACCAGACGGCGCTGGCCCTCGAGCGCACGCACGCCGCGTCCATCGTGCACCGCGACCTCAAGCCCGCGAACCTCTTCCTGACGCAGCGGGAGGACGGCTCGGTCCGCGTGAAGATCCTCGACTTCGGCATCGCCAAGCTCGTCGCCGACGGCGCGACAAGGGCCGGCGCCACCGGCAGCATCGGCACGCCGATCTACATGGCTCCCGAGCAGTTCCACGGCGATACGAAGCTCACCGCCGCCGCGGACATCTTTGCGCTCGGCATGATCGCCTACACGCTGCTCGTGGGCACCCCGTACTGGACGCCGGAGGCGAGCAGCGCCGACGGCGTGTTCGCGTTCGCGATGGTGGCCGCCCGCGGCCCGCAGGAGCCGGCGGTGCAGCGGGCGCGCTCGCAAGGCGTTGTGTTGCCGCCGGGCTTCGACGCGTGGTTCGCCCGCGCCACGGCGCCCGATCCGGCGGCCCGGTTCGGCCGGGCCATGGAGGCGGTGCAGGCCCTCGGCGAGGTGCTCGGCGTTCCGGCGGCCGGGAACCGGGGGACCTTCCCGAGCGCGCCGTCCTCGCCGGGTGTCTACCCCGCCACCACCGTGCCGATGCCTCCCATCGCCGCCCTGATGACGACCGAGCCTGCGCCGGCGAGGAGCCCGGGCCAGGAGCCTGACGCGCGCTCCTCCGGCCTGGGGCTCGCGGGGACGTCGACCGGCGCCGCGGTGGCCGCCGCGCCGGCACGACCGCAACGACCCGGCCGCGGGCCGCTCACCGTGCTGGGGCTCGGCGTGCTGGGGCTCGGCGTGCTGGGCGCCGGGCTCGCGCTGCGCGCCGGCCGCGGGGACGAGCCGGCGGCGGCGACGGACGCCGCCTCCGCGAGCGCGAACGCGGCAGCGCCTGAGCCAGGACGGGCGACGCCGGAAAAGAAGGCATCAGCAGCGCCGACCCCCGCCACGCCGGCATCCAGCGCTGCCGCGCCGGACCCGAGCGCCGCCGTGCCGGCGTCGAGCGCCACGGCACCGGCGCCGCCCTCCGCGGCGGCGGCACCGAGCGCCGCTGCCCCGCGTGTGCCGCCTCCGGCGGTTGTGCCGGCCTCCACGACCCCCGCTCCCACCGCGCTCCGCCCGAAGGCGCCGACCGGAGCCAGGCCATCTCCGAGCGACAAGAAGCAGCCCCCGTCGAAGCCGGCATCGACTTCCCCCTACGGGCGGTATTGACCTGCATCTCCGCCCGCACCTCTAGGTCTCCTTACCTGCCGAGTGTCAGAGCATGTCCCGTTGGTTCCGCCGCTCAACGCATCTCCTCGCCGTCATCGGCCTGCTCTCCCTCTCTGTTCCCGCGACGGCGCAGGACATCTCCGCAGCGGCGCGGGACATCGCGGCCGCCGAGGAGCTCTTCAATCGAGGGCTGGCCGACATGCAGGCAGGCCGCTACGAGACGGGCTGCGGGGCCCTGGCCGAGAGCGAGCGCCTCGATCCTCAGCCAGGCACGCTCTTCACGCTGGCGGCGTGCGAGGCCGACTGGGGCCGCATCGCCACCGCGGTGACGCGCTTCGGGGAGTACCTCGCGCTGTTCGAGCGGATGACGCCCGCGCAGGGGGCCCGTCAGGGCGAGCGGCCGAAGCTCGCCAGACGGCGGCGCGACCAGCTGTCGCCGCGCGTCCCGCGGCTCGCGCTCTCGCTGCCGCCGGGAGCACCGGCCGGGACCGTGGTGAGGCGCGACGGCCTCGTGCTTGGCGAGGCCGCGCTCGGCATTCCCTTGCCCGTGGACCCGGGAGAGCATGTGCTGTCGATCGAGGCCCCGGGAGGGCCCGCCCGGGAACGACGCATCACGATCGCCGAGGGCGAGACAAGGAAGCTGACGCTGGAGCTGAACGGAACGCCGGCTCCCGGCGCCCCCGCGCCGCCGACGGCCGCCCCGCCGCCGGCCGCGCCCCGAGCCGCGCCGGCGCCTGCCATGGCCAGGATCGCGCCGGCGCCTGCCCCGGTCGGGCCGGACGTGCCGGCGGCCCCGGCAGCCCGCCGGACGGCCGTCTACGTGGCGGGCGGGCTCGGGGCGGCGGGGCTCGTGCTCGGCGGCGTCATGGGCGCGCTCGTGTTCGGCGAGAAAGGTGTGATCGCCGAGCACTGTGGCAGCAAAATCGGGTTCAAGGACCCGGGCGACTGCGACGCGGCAGGGGTCGACGCCGGGAACAGCGCGATCACGATGGCCCAGGTCAGCACCGTCGCCTTCGGGGTGGGGCTGGCCGGGCTCGGGGCGGCGGCGGTGCTGTACTTGACCGAGCCGAAGCACACCGGCGCGGCGTCCAGCGGGCGCCGGACGTGGGTCAGCGCAGGGGTGCTGGAGGCAGGGCCGGCGGGGGCAGTCCTCGGCGCGAGAGGGGGCTTCTGACGCTGGCCGCAGCGCCTCCGCGGCGGGATCGAGGAAGATCCTCCGCCGTTCAGCCTGCTTTCGGGCGGACCGGCTACTGTCCTTGAGCATGGGAACCGCCGAGCCCCACCCCCCCAGCCGCCGGCTCAGGCTCGTCTCCAGCCAGGGCGCCGGGGGCGAGCCCTCGCCCGCGCCCGCCAGCGACGAGGAGATCCTGCTCGCCTTCCAGCGCGGGGAACGAGGGATCGGCCTGCGGCTCTACGAGCACCTGCTGCCGGCCGTCGACCGGACCCTGTACCGGATCCTGGGTTGCCGCGAGCAGGACCACGCCGACCTCGTGCAGGGCGCGTTCGAGCAGATCGTGAGCACACTTACCAAACAGCGGTTCGCGGGGGAGTGCAGCCTGGCGGGCTGGGCGTCCGTCATCGCCTGCCACGTCGGGCTGAGCGCGCTGCGCGCCCGCCGGCGCGAGCGGAAGGTCATCGATCGCACGCCGGGGTCGCCGGAGCCTGGCGCCGGGCCCGAGCCGCCCTCGCAGGGCGCCGATCCCGAGCGCGAGGTGAGCGCGCAGCGCGATCTCGAGGCCCTGCGCCGGCACCTCGCCGCGATGGACGGCGACCGCGCGACCGCGCTGCTGCTCCACGCCATGGGCTATTCTCTCAAGGAAATCGCTGACTTGACCGGTGTTTCCGTGGCCGCGGCCCAGTCGCGGCTGTCGCGGGGGCGGCGGGAGCTCCAGGCGCGCTTTGAACCCGAGGCGGCGGCGCGACGCGACCCCGCTGGACCCGAGGAGCCACGATGAAGCAGGACGACGTTGACACCACCCCGGAGGATCGCGCCGCGGCGGCTGGCGTGGACGGCGTGGAGGCCTCGCTGCGGGCGCTGGTCGAGCAGCCGGTGCCGCCGCTGCCCAGGATCCAGGCGAGGTACCTCCAGCAGCGGATCGCCGGCCGCATCGACCAGCTCGTCGCCGACGCGGCGGAGCAGCGCGCCCGCGCCGCCCGGCGGAAGCGGGCCGCCCTGGGCGCGGCGGCGCTGGCGGCCGCCCTGACCGCGGCGGCCGCCGGCGTCTTCGTCGTGGTCCGGCCGCGCGACGCCCCGCCCGCCGCGGCGCAGGTGACGGCGCTCCAGGGCTCGGTCGAGATCGCGGCCGGGGGCGCGACCCGCTCGCCGCCGTCGCTCGCCCTCGTGCCGCTCGCGAGCGACGAGGAGCTCCGGACCGGCGAGGGCGCGCGGGCGAAGGCGTCGCTCGCGACGGGCGCCACCGTCGAGGTCGGGCCCTCGACGCGCGTGAGGTTCGCGCCGGTGGGCGCCGGGCGCGACCGCGCAGGTGACGTCGTCGCCCTCGAGCAGGGCAGGATCGCCGTCGACGTCCCGCCGCTCCCGGCAGGCACGAGCCTGTCGGTGCGCACGTCGGACGCCGTGGTCACGGTGCACGGGACGCGCTTCTCCGTCGAGCGGCGGCCCGATACCGCGGGAGAGCCGGCCGAGACGCGCGTGTCGGTCGTGGAAGGGCGGGTCGCCGTGCACCGCGGCGAGGTCGAGCGCTTCCTGAGCCCAGGCGAGACGTGGTCGTCCCGCGACGAGCAGCGCCGGTCGGACCGGGCCGCCGAGGGACGCCCGGGCGACGCGCCGGCGCCGCCTCGCGACCCCGGACAGGACAGCGCCGCCGGCGAGGGCGGCAGGGGCGACGGGGCAGGCGAGGGCGGCGCGGGGGAGCCGCGCGCGCCGCGCGACGCGCGCCAGGCCCCGTCGCGCGCCTCGCTCACGGCCGAGAACGAGCTGCTCCAGGGCGCGATGGCGGCGCGGCGGCGCGGGCAGCCGAGGCGGGCGATCGAGCGGCTCGATCTCCTCCTCGGCCGCTACCCGGACTCGCCGCTGGCCGAGATCGCCCGCGTGGAACGCCTGCGCGCGATCGAGATGCTCGGCGACAAGGACCGGACGGCGGCCGAGGCGCGCCGGTACCTCAAGGACTACCCGCAGGGCTTCGGGCGCGAGGAGGCCACGTCCTCCTCCCGCCCCGGCGGCGCTCGCCCCTGAGCGCCCGCGCGCGGGGCGGTGTCGATTTTTGACGAAACCCTGCCTGCTCCCGGCGCCTCCGGCGACCTTCACTTCATCGAGGAGATCATCGCGCCGGCGATCGGGTTCGCCGGCTGCGCTCCAGGTCGTGCTTTCTTTCCAATTGGGAGGATCCCGATGCGTTCATTCGCGTTGACAGGGTGGTTCTGTGGTGGGCTGTTGTCGCTCGCGGCCTTCGGCGCGGGCTGTTCCCTATCGGGCACAGGAGACGCGGACGGCCGCATCATCTCCGGGGAAGACTGCGTCCCTTCGGACGGCGAGGGCAGCGCGCCGGCGCCGAGCTTCCCGGGATCCGGCATGTCGGGCGCCGGCGATTCCATCACCGCGGACCTCGATCCGCTGTCGTGCGGCGCGAGCGCGCGGGGCGTCCCCGTGGACGGGACCGCCCAGGTCGACTGTTATTACACGAACAACAACCCGACGACCCCGATTGCCTTCGTCGAGCGGGTCGTCGAGATCGCCGAGAGCGAGGAGCTCGTGCACGTGCGGCTGACGCTCAACCCCGCGTTCGTCGACAACACGTATGGCGAGACGGCCATCGGGTGGGGCGACGGCGAGGAGCCCGGCGGCGCGCAGCCTGGCGGCCCGAAGCCCGGTGACGCGCCGAAGCCCGGTGACGCGCCGAAGCCGAAGGGGCACGGGGGCCACACGTTCAAGGATCTCGTGGGCAGCGACAAGGCCCAGTTCCAGCTGACGAACGGGGAGGGAGAGCTCGTGCTCGACTTCTACGTCGACTACATCTCGGTCGACGAGGCGAGCCCCTCCGGTTATGCGTCGCTCGGCGTGGTCGGCGGAGAGGGCAAGATGCTCCTCGGAGACGCCGGCGCCGTCGTCGCGGCGACCACCTCGCTCGACCGCGATCTCAACGCGTGCGGGTACGGCGCGTACCTTGAAGACTCCCCGGAGACGGACGAGAACTACACCCCCAATTCGGAGACGCCGAACTGGGATTACCGCGTTGTCTACGACGTGTGGGTGAGCGCCTCGGCGTTCGGCGCGGCGGGCTTCGGCGACGCGACCATCAGCTACGTGCACGCCTCTCCGAGCAAGTACCCGTCGGACACGGTCACCGTGACGCGGGGGCCGTGCGACACGACGTGTGAGGGAGACGACCCGCCCGCCGGCGGCGGGGGCAGCGATGCAGGTGAGGATCCGGGTGGAGGCGAGGAATGCAAGGAGTCGGGTGCGGCGTGCAAGGCCAACACGGATTGCTGCTCGGACAGCGACGTCTGCGATAGCGGGGTGTGCAAGCCGATCTTTATCCCGCAGTGAGCCGGTGATGTCCCTGGCGCCGGCGCGCCGGCGCCAGGGAGGTGCTGACGAGCGAGGCCATGGTCCTCGGTTCCGCCCGCCGGAGGGGAGCCCGCAGCACGAGAGGCTCGGGCTGCTCCCGTGACGGGTTGAGGCGTGAGGCGCTCCAGGTCAGCGCGCGGCCAGCGCGAGCAGGCAGGCGCGCAGCTCCTCGGCGCACTCGGGGCACAGGTCGAGGTGCTGCGCGGCCTTGCGCAGCGCCTCCGGCACCGGCGCGCCCTCCGCGACGAGCTCGGCGTAGCGCGGCGCGTGTTCCAGCCATTCGTCGCAGGTCAGCTCGTCGGGCTTCGTCGCGAGGACGGCCGAGGCCAGATCGCGGATCTCTTCCTGGGACAGGCGCTTCATGGCGCTCCTCTCGGGGGCATCCCTTCCTGGGAGGGGAGTTCGAACGCTTCTCTCACGTCGTCCTCGCTGAAGCCGCCCGCGGCGAGGCCTTGTCGCAGCTTGCGGCGAGCGTCGTGGGTCAACTTGTACAGGGCATTCCGGTTCATCCCGAGCTGCGCGGCGACCTCGGTCTGGGGCATGCCCTTGAGCTCGGCGATCAACGCCCGGCGCTGCCGCTCGGTCAGCTCGGTATCGAGCACCTGGTACAGGGCGGCGATCATCCGTTCCCTGGCCACATGGGCGTTCGCGTCGGGCGTCGCGGCAGCGCTCGGCTCGCCCGCGCTCTCGGTGAGCTGATCCAGCGACACGTCCTTCCAGCGAGCTCGCCGCAGGTCGGTGAGCGCCACGCGGATCGAGATGGTGATCGCCCACGTGGTGAAGCGGCTGGCGCCGCGGAAGGAATCGAGCGTGGCGAGCACCTTCAGCGTGGCGTCCTGGGTCAGGTCGTCGATCTGGGCGTCCCCCACGCCGGCGCGTCCAGCCAGCGCCCGCTGCAGGCCTCCCCGCACGACGTGTCGCAGATCGGCGATGGCGGCGCTCGCCTGCGCGCCAGGTTCGCGGAGGAGCCGCAACCACTCCTCGTTCTCCCGCTCGTTCATCCGGCCGCCTCGAGAAGGTTCTCCCTCCGGAGGTAAGAGCCGGAGCCCCCGTGGCGTCTCAGGGACGGAGACGGGGCCGCCGACGAGGCAGCCCCGAGCGACCGAATCCACGAGGGAGAGGCCACCATGTCGACCACCGATCGTACCGTCCAGCTCGCCGACATCCAGGTTACGAACCGCACCGAGCCCAGCCTAGCCGAGTGGGGCGTCCGGATCGAGGCCGTCGGCGGCCGCCTGCTCCGCGCGGGTCTGGCGCTCACGCTGCTGTGGATCGGGGGCATGAAGTTCACGGGGATCGAGGCGCAGGCGATCCGCCCGTTCATCGAGAACAGCCCGCTGTTCTCGTGGACGTATCCTGTGCTGGGTGTCCAGGGGATGTCCAACCTGCTCGGCGTCACGGAGATCGCGATCGGGCTCGCGATCCTGTCCCGGCCGTGGTTCGCCCGGATCGCGGCCGCCGGCAGCCTGCTGGGTGTGCTCACGTTCCTGAGCACGCTGAGCTTCCTGATCACGACGCCCGGGGTGTGGGCGGATGAGCTCGGCGGGTTCCCCGCGATCGGCGCGCTCGGTCAGTTCCTGATCAAGGACGTGGCCTTGCTGGCGATCTCGGTCTGGTCCCTCGGGGAGGCGCTGCGCGCTGCAGGTCGCGAGGCGTAGGGCTCGATCCCCCCGAGTTGTTCGGGGAGATTCACAGGGAGGCGGGGAGACGGGGAGTAAAATCCCATCAATCTCCCCGTCTCCCCGCCTCCCTGTTCAATTTTTCTCTGACAATGTGACCTGGTGGCCCCCCGGCGCCGTGGCCGCCGCGCTCGCGGAGGACGCTACTTGCCCAGCAGGGCGTTCATCACCCTGTTGTAGGTCTCCTTCTTCCCGTACTGGTCGTTGAAGAGCAGCGACTGCGAGCTTTGCCCGTTGCACAGCGCCCCGCTCCAGCTGTTGAGCCACGACCTGCCGTCGTTGATCCCCCAGAAGGTGACGGCGGTGCACTTGGGCTCCTTGAAGCAGACCGCGACGATGTCGTGGTAGTACGTGAGCTGCTCCTCCGCCGTGACCACGCCGCCGCAGCGGTTGATGTCCATCTCGGAGATCAGCACCTCCAGGCCCAGGTCGGTGAAGCGCTTAAAGTTCGCCGCCACATCCGCGCCAGTGGCCTCGTTGTTCGGCGGACCGATGTGCATCTGGAACCCGACGCCATCGATCGGGACCCCCCGATCGACCATGCCCTTGATCATGTTGTAGACGAACTCGACCTTGTCGTTGCGCGCGTCGATGCTGTAATCGTTGTAATAGAGCTTGGCCTTCGGATCCTGCTCTCTCGCGATCCGGAAGGCGAGGTCGATGTAGTCCGCCCCGATCTGGTTGTAGAACACCGTGGGCCTCATGCGAGGATTGCCGACCCCGGTGTCGCTGTCGGTCTGGACGGCCTCGTTGACGACGTCCCAGTGGTCGAGCCGGTCCTTGAAGTGCCCCATCACCTGGACGATGTGCCTGCGCATGGCAGCCTCGACGTTGGCCTTCCCGGTCATCGAGCTCATCCAGCCAGGCAGCTGGCTGTGCCACACCAGGGTGTGGCCCTTGACCTTCATGTTGTTCTGGCGCGCCCAGTTCACGATGTTGTCCGCGGAGCCCCAGCTGAAATTCCCCGCGCTGGGCTCGAGCGCGTCCCACTTCATCTCGTTCTCCGCCGTCACGTAGTTGTGCTCGGCGGCGGCGACGCGCTTGTAGTCGTTGTTACCGAGACCACCGCCGGAGATGGCCGCTCCGATCAGCAGCGGGGGGTTCGCCTTCTCACCGGCCTCCCTCAGCGTGCTGGCGCTCGCCGCGGGGACTCTGGCGCTGGCGCCGCCGCCCGTACCATCGCTGCCGCCCGTGCCCTCGCCGCCGGCGCCGCCGCCGGTTGTCGCGCCGCCGCCGGTGCCGCTCGTCGCGCCGTTGCTGGCGCTCGTCGTGTCGCCGCTGCCGGTCGTCGCGCCGCTGCTGGCGCTCGTCGTCTCGCCGGTGCCGGTCGTCGCGCCGCTGGGGGTGCCGCTCGTCGTGCCGCCGCTGGTGGCGCCGGTCGCGCCGCCGCTGCCGCTCGTCTCGTCTCCATTGCCCTCACCGCTGTCCGAGCAGCCGGCTGCACACAGGAACGCCGAGAGGAGAAGTGTAAAGGGTGCTGATCTCATGCTCGCATGCTCCAAAGTAAAATGTATTTACTAACTCACGCGACCTGGTGCCTTGATCATCCGCGGGTCCACGGTCGCGCGCGGGCGGCACCCGAGGTGGTGCCGAACCGGCAGTATATCGGGCCGCTGTCTCCCAAGCATACAGCTTCACGAGGCGGACCCGAAGGATAAGGGGCTCCGGAAGGGAATTCCAGAGCCGTTCCAGAATTTTGACATGGGGATAATGTGCGCCCGAGACCGAGTCGGTAGGGCGCCCCACACGCGGCTCGCCGTGCTCCTGGGGTGCACCTGCTGCTGGGGCGCACCTGCTCCCCGGAACGAGCAGGAGGTCGCCGCAGACCTCGACGATCGCGCGGCGAAACGTCCTCTGGCGCCGGCGTTCAGAGGCAGCGGGGAGAGGGGAACGTGATCTTCACATTCCGGATCTCCTGGCGCGCGGTGGCGTCTCCCGTGCCCGCGGCGAAGCCATAAAAGAACTTCGAACCGACAGGGAAACGGCGGATCTCGAACCCCTGGATCAGCCGCACGCCGTCGATGCTCACGCTCACCACGCCCTCGTCGAGCTCGATCTGCGCCGTATGGAACGCGGCGTCGCCGAGCGCGATGCTGCTCGCTGCCTGGGATACCGAGCCGAGGACGCCATCGCTGCAAGGCTCCGCGAGATTGTCCACGGCCACGTGGTTCCTGTAGGCATCTGTGCAATTGAGGTTGTAGTAGGTGTCGAGCTCGACGCCGTAGCCGGCGAGCCGGGCCATACCAAGGCCGCCGCCGGGCTCACCCACGGCCGTCTCTCCTGTCGTCTGGAGCATGAACCCCATGCCGTCGCCCTCGCCGAGGCGGAACTCGAACGTTGCGGTGAAGGCGTCGGCGGCGATGGGATTCCGGTAGATGATGGTGCCGGCCTGCCCGTGCCTGTCCTCGGTCAGCACGCCAGCCAGTGTGTCGGCATCCCAGAAGGCGTCTCCATTGAAGGACCACCCCTCCGGCGGCGAGGCCATGTCCGCTGCGAGGCTCACGCCGCAGGCGGTTCCAGCGGGGCACGCGTGCTCGTCGGTCTGCCCATCACAATCGTTGTCGGCGAAGTCGCACGCGCCCTCGTGCACCGGCACGACCTCGCCGGTGCACGGACCCCAGGCATTGCCGGAGCAGACCTGAACGCCAGCCTTGCATGCCCCGACGCCCTGGGTGCCCGAAGGGCCCGAGTAGCAGCTCCGTGCTTCCCCCTCCGCGCAAAGGCAGCCTTCATCGACGATCCGATCGCAGTCGTTGTCGAGGCCGTCGCACACCTCCGGCGCCGGGACGCACCCCGGGCCAGGCTCGTCCGGGCCTGGCGCTTCCGGGCCTGGCGCTTCCGGGCCTGGCTCGTCGGGGCCGGGCTCCAGGAGGATGTCGCTCCGGCCGCCGCACATGGACACGGCGGCGGCGAGCGCCGGGAGCAGGAAGAGGGCCTTTGCGCGCGCTCGCCGGCCTGCGCCTGCCGCCGCGTGTGAAGCGCGGAGTGGCTGTGAAGATTGCATGTGCTCTCGATCCTCGGCGCGGCCACGGAGCGCGTGGATGATGCAACACCCGCGCGCCAGCACGCCTGCGCGGCAGCCTACCAGATCGAGGCGAGCGCACCTCCAGGAACCCGGGGGTGAAGGTCGGGATCTTGCCGAACACGGCGCGGCCGCGCCCTCTCCCGGCGTCCGACCGGCGTGCACCTCGACGAGCGGTGCCGGTCCATGGCATGGATGGGCCTCATGGCCGAGCGCTCCATCTCGATCCCGATCGTCGATAGCAGCCCTGTCTCGGGCGTGATCCACGTCCCGAGGACGCGGGCGAAGCGCTCCGGCGTGGCCGTCGTCCTTGGCCACGGCGCCGGCAACGACATGAACGCGCCGCTCGTCATCGACGTCGCCGGGCGGCTTCTGGCGCGCGGGCACACCGTGCTCCGCTTCAATTTCGTCTACAAGGAGCTCGGCCGGAAGGCGCCCGATCGGCAGCCGCTCCTCGAGAAGGCGTTCGAGGCGGCGATCGAGAGGGTGCTCGAGGACGGGCCGGAGCGCCTCGTGATCGGCGGCAAATCGATGGGCGGGCGGATCGCGTCGCTCCTCGCGGCCCGCGGCGTCCGCGCGGACGGGCTGCTGTTCCTCGGCTATCCGCTCCACCCCGCGGGCAAGCGCTCCCCGCTCCGGGACGCGCACCTGCCCGCGATCCCCGCGCCGCTCCTGTTCCTTCAGGGCACGCGCGACCCGCTGTGTGATCTCGCGCTCCTCCGGCCTGTCCTGAAGCGCCTCGGGCAGCGGGCCAGCCTGCACGTCATCGAGGGCGGCGACCACTCGCTCGATCTCCTCAAGTCCGCGGGGCGGACCAGGGAGAGCGTGCTCGAGGAGATCGACCTGGCGATCGACGGTTGGCTGAAGGCGCGGGTCCTCGCCGCGCGCCCGAAGGCGCCGTGACGGCGAGGGCCCGTCGCACGGCGCGCCGGCCACGACCACGTAAACGTTCGGATGCAGGAGAACGCGGCCAGAAGCGTGGTGAACGCCTATGGTGGCCGCGCCGTGGGCTCAAGAGGACGCTCCACGCCGTGTGATCGGGCCGTCCGCGACGAGCGGCGCGCTCGATGAGCCGCCGTCGTCGCGCGCGCGGCGCGGCGTCAATTGATGATCGCCGGGTCCTCGATCGTGAAGCACTCGACCGACGACGCCGCGTACTTGATCGCGTTGTACCAGAACTGCGAGATCTGGAAGACCTGCGCCGCGGATCTCTCGTAGCAGGGGCTGTTCGGGTCCGTGTACATCTGCGGATTGAGGCACGCGGCCGTCCCGCGCCACTGGCCCGAGTAGGTCACCCACTCGTCGCCGAACGCGACGACATGGCCCTTGCCGATCTCCTCGTGCACCGCGAAGTTGTTCCTGCCATCGGTGCTGTCGACGGTCGCGGTCGTCGATTTGATCGAGCGCGCGATGTAGGCGCCCACGCTCTGGATGTTCCTGCCGAGCGGCGTGTCCTGGTTCCAGGTGCCCACGGCTACGGGGAGATCGCCTCCGAGCGGCAGCGAGCCGCCCCAGCAGTTGCAGTTCGCGCAGCCGCTCTGCGCAGGGTCGATCAGACCGTCGGCATTGAACTGGATGTCGGTGAACGAGAGGAGCTGGTTGGTCGCCGTGATGTCGTGGATGGTGCATCCCTGTCCATTGCACTGATAACCGCTCAGCGCGATGAGGCCGCCGCCGTTGTTGACCCAGTCCTTGAGCGCGTTCACCTCGTCCGGCGAGAACTGCCACGGTTCCCCGTCGTCGTTCTGGGCGCCCTTCGTCACCATCCACTGGAGGAGGATCACGTCGTACTTGGCGAGAAACTCCGCCGTGAGCGTGGGCTTCTCCCGGTTGTAGTTGTCGACCTGGGCCGTGCTCTGCGTGTTGAGCCAATCCTGGAGCGCCGTGGTGCTGTCGCTGCTGCACGGGCCCCAGACGCCTTCGCGGCCGATCGACGCGATGTTGATGCAGGTGCAGTTGCCGGCGTCGTCGCAGGTCGTCTGGTGACCGGCGTCGGGCGGCGGGTCGCCGCCCGGCCCCGTGCTCGTCAGCCCGATCTCGCCGCCGATATCGTCGCCGGTGCTGGTGCTGATGACGCTGCTGACGCTGCCGGCGCCGCCGCCGCCCTGGGCGACCGCGCCATTCCCCGTGGTGTTGCCGTTGCCGCCCGATGAACAGGCGATGACGGGCAGCCAGAGCGCTGCGAGCACAGCGCAGCAACGCGTCGCGAAATGAAGTCTTGTCATGATCCCTGAGACTACCACTCCCCGCGCCTGGCCGGAGAGCCAAAATGGGGGAGGCTCTCCACCCGAAGCGCTACAGGCTGCTTGATTTCCAGCGCCACCCGCGCGACCTCCCTGCGCGACAGCTCCGGCGTGAGCGTCGCCCCATGCTCAACCGGCCGGACAGGCGCGAGCAACGATACGAGCTACGAGCGTGGTGATCGACCCTCGCGGTGTCTTGGGCGCAGCCATGCGCACGTGTGGCTGCGGGTGCGTGTGGTGTGGGCGAAAGAAGGAGGTGATAGCGGAACGGTCGGGAGTGCGGGCGCCGGAAGCGTGCTACGCGGTTTCGTGAGCTCTCGAAGGGCTTGCATTTGGCACACAGCGTCAGACTTCGACGCGCCGGGTCTGGCGGGAGGATTGAAGCTCTCCCCGGAGGGGGTCGACTCCTTGCCGGAGAGTTGAACTTCGATCTGGAGGGGGTCGACGAGGGGGTGGCCGGGCCAGGTCGGAACGGGCGGCCGGATACACCGGAATGCGCAATGCAGGATTCCATCTGGGCGAAATTTCTGAGACGAGCGGCTGTGATGCTCAACCCCCGTCTGCGCTTCACAGGCTGCGAGTAGGGCGGCGCTGCCGAGAGCGTGGTGGTGGAGTACTTACCCCAGGCTGCCGGAATGATGGAGCCGCCCAAAGACGCCATCAGACGCCAAAAGACGCCAAGATTATTAAATTTTTGGCGTCTTATGGCGTCTTTGGGCGTCTGATGGCGTCCAGACGAACTCTTTCAGGCTGCGGAGCAGATCATCTTCGGTGAGCGTCTCACGAACCCGGATCGCGTCCGCGATGAGGCTCGATTCTTCCTTGGTGAGATCGTTCGAGCGATAATCCGCGGGAACGTCCGAAAGCGCGGCGCAGCTCTCGAAGTTCTTCTCGATGAGATCGGCAGACCTGGACTCCGGCCCGCACATCAATCCATCCTTGGGTAAAGCCATCAGCGCTTTGAACTGGCGAGCCGCGGCGATGCAAAGCTCAGCGTCGACAAGGATTTCGCTTTTTCTGCACCGTTTCAGCTCCACCTCGAGCTCATCCACGGTGGCCGCTCGTTCGGGAGTGTCCCGTCTCTCTTCCCCCGGAGGAGCCTCGGCCGCCGAGGCGGTCGCTCGCGGCTCCGAACGGGCTGCCAGTTCTTCTCGACATGCAGCGAGCTCTCTCCGGTCTCTCCGCAGCCCGGGATCCGAAGCAGGATCCGCTCCCTTCTCCTTCGATGGCGGCTTCCCGTCCAGGAGGGACCTGCCGACCAGTACGCCAGCGCCAAAGGCAGGGACGAGCAGGAGCGTCGCTCCGAGAACACGAATGGCATTCCCCGTTTTCTTGGCGTTCTCCGTCACGACCGGCCCTCTGCTCCAGCCTGCTTCTCCTCCATGGCGCGCGCCTCATTCAGCGCGAACAGCCGGTCGATCAATGCGTCCTCGAACGCGCTCCGCGCCTGCCGCTCTCCCGGGGTCGCGGGCTCCGCGCACGGGGGGACCTCCACGTCGTCGAAGCCGTAGGCCGCCAGGACGGCCCGGTCCATCTCCTCGTGGAGGGCGCGCAGCTCGACGATGCTCGGCTCCTTGCATCTTGGGTCCTTGATGAGGTTGTACGTCTCCGTCAGCCCCAGCCACGACGCCAGCATCCACCGCGCGCGGGCCTCATAGAGGCGCTCGCCGGCGGCCTCGACGCGGCCGCCCTCGGCGAGGTGGTCGGGGCGAGGGAAGGGGAACGTCTCCACGCAGTCCGACGGCGCGTACCGGAGGCCCTCTCCCATCGTCGAGGAGAGCAGCCGCGCCCACGTCTCGTGCGCGCGCGACTGGAGGACGGCGAAGCGCGCATGGTCGTCGATCGCGAACACACACAGCTGGTCCGAGAACGTCCGGCCCGCGGGCTGGAAGGCGAAGCACAGGTGCTTCGTCACCCGCGCCGCGACGAGGCACCGCTCGAGCGGCGCGATCTTGCGCCGGAGCTCGGGCCGCGTGTTGGCGAACTGCCACCAGCGCGCCCGGTGGCCCGCGTCGATGCCGGTGCCCTTCAGGCGATCCCGCGCCGGCTTCACCCGGGTCCGCACGATCGAGAGCAGCGCGGGCCACCGGCCGGCCTCCTCGAGCCCGCGCTCGCCGAAGTCGATCACGTGACGGTGCGGGCTGTGCGAAGGGGACGAGTTGACCTCCTCGCCGCCGAGGAACGGGCGGAGCACCTCGCCGGCCGCAGGATCGCCCGCGAGGAGCGCCCGCGCCTCGCCGTCGGTCAGGACGAAGCCGTCGCCCCGGAGGAAGCAGCCGATGAAGCACAGATCCCGGCTGGCCCCGAGCGGGCGCGGGTCGGGGCGCTCGGGCATCGCGCGCAGGTGCGAGTTGATGTGGCTCACGGGCACGCCGTCGAGCCGCGGCGGCGGCAGGCCGTCGCCCGGCGACATGCCCAGCGCGAGGTGGACGACGGCGACGTGGACCGCGGCGTCTCCTGGCCACGGGACGCTGCGCACGGCGTGGTAGATGACCGCGCCCCCCGCCTCGACGAGCGGCCTGAGGCCCGAACGCCGGGTGTCGCCCTGAGCTATCGTGTTCGTGGCGATGAGCCCCACCGTCCCGCGGCGCCCGAGCAGCGCGGCCGCGCGGCGGAAGAAGTGGGCCGCCAGATCGGTGTTCTTCGTGGCGCCGTGCAGCTGCTCGAGCCACGCGGCGTAGAGCTCGCCGTGATCCGTCGAGATCCGCTTCCCGCCCAGGAACGGCGGGTTCCCGACGAACGCGCCGAGCCGCGCCGGCCGCGGATTGCGGGTGCTGCCGGGCTCGTCCGGACGCGGCCCCTGGAACACCTCCGGGAGCTCCAGCGGCCAGTGGAACGCAGGCAATGGCGGCGGCCCCCCGGGCGCCCCCTCGCGGAGCGCCCGCTGCATCGACAGGAGCTCTTCCGAAGGCGGACCGCCGCCTCGGAGCCACGCGATCGCGAGCTCGGCCCGCCGGTCGCGCTCCTTCAGCCGGTCACGGTCCTTCTCGTGCGCGAAGAACGCCCCCACGACGAGGTCGCCGAGCAGCCGCGCCCGGGCGATCGCCTCGTCCGCCGCCTCGGCGAGCCGCGCTCGCCGGCGCGCAGCGTCGCTGTCGTAGCCTTCCGGGACGCCCGGCCCACCGGGGTTTCGCAGGCTCGCCGGGAGCTGCGCGCCGCCGCCTTCCGGGACGTCCCTCCCTCCCGGGTCTCGCAGGCTCGCCGGATGCTCTGCCTCCTCGGCGAGCCGCCGCCGCAGCTCGAGCGCCCGCGCCACCGCGGCGTCGATCGCCTCGCACAACGGCGGCGCCGGCGCCGCGGGCTTCCAGTGGAAGCCGCGCAGCTGGGCGAGGTCGAGGCCGACGAGCGAGTCGCCGTGCCGGAGGGCGTGATCGACGAACGTGAACGGCTCGTCCTGCGCGCGCGTCACGAGCCAGAGCGACAGCCTCGCCAGGCTCACCGCGAAGGGGTTCTTGTCGGCGCCGTAGAGGCAGCGCCGCGCCACGAGCCGCCGCGCGTGGCTCACGGCGCCCTCGCCCGGCAGGGCGAGCCGCGCCGCCGCCGCCCCGTCGCCGCGCGCGGCCTCGCGCGTCCAGGCGGCCACCACCTGGTCGGCCAGGTACCGGCACGCCTCCATGAGGAACGCGCCGGAGCCCATCGCCGGATCGCAGATCGCGAGCCGGAGGAGCGCCTCGGACGCGGGCTCCTCGCCCAGCTGCCGGAGCAGCGGCTCGAGCGTCCGCGCGACGATCGGCGCGGACAGGCTCCTCGGGGTGTAATGCGAGCTCGTCCGCCGCCGCTCGGCGATCGGCTGGAGGAACAGCCGCCCCGCCCCGAGCACGTCGGTCTCCCTGGCGCGCAGCGGTCCGAGCGCCTCGAGGACGCTGGCCGCGGTCTCGGCGGCGACGAGCGCCCCCCCGAGCCTCGCCGCCTCCCGCCGCGAGATGCCCGCCCGCTCCGCGAGCCACGCCGCCCGCCGCGCCGTCGGCTGCGCGAGCGCCTCGGCCGCGCCCACCCAGACCCTGTCGGGCCGGAGGCACACCGTCGGCCCGGCCGCGCGCTCGACCCGGTAGCCCATGAGCGCCTCGTAGAGGCCGCCGAGCTGCTCGACGTCGATCGCCCGGTACGACAGCGGGCGCCCGTCCAGCACGAGGAGCCGCTCGAGCACCGCGTGCACCGTGCCGTCGTCCACCGACGGCGCGCGCGGCGCGCGTGGCGCCGCGGCGTCGTCCAGGGCCGCGTGCTCCAGGAACGGGTATCGCTCGGGGTCGAAGAGCTGGCCTCCCCGCGCCGGCAGGGTCAGCTCGGGGCGGCGGAGCCCGTGGAAGATGGCGCGGAACAGCGCGACGAGCCGTGGCCACGCCCCGAAGCGCCGCCGCAGCGCGCCCTGGCGCGCGCCGCGCTCCGCCGCGAGCTGCTGGAACAGCGGGCGCACGCCGAGGTGCGCCGCGTAGTACGGGTCCGAGGCCGGCAGGAGCCCGCGGTCCTCCGCGTGCAGCACGAACACGAGCCGGAGGATCGCGGTGAGCAGGCCGCCGTGGAGGTGCTCCGGGCCGCGGGCGAGCGCGTCCTCGATCGCACCCGCCCCGTCGCGCTCGGCCGCGTCCTCGAAGCCGCGGAGCAGGACGCCGAGCGCGTCGAAGGCCCGCTCCGCGAGCGCGCCCGCGACGTCTGCCTGCTGCGCCCTGCTGTCCCCGGGGACGGGCTGATCCATGCCGAGCGCCCGGAGTGTACGCGAGCGCCGGGCGCTTTGCTGCAGGTTCTACCTGCGCGCGGCCTTCAGGGCTTGATCTTCGCCGCGAGCGCTCGTGCGACCGCCGGCCTCGCCTTGATCGCCTGCTCCCAGCGCGCGAGGTTCGGATAGGGCTCGAGCGCGACCCCCATGCGCGCGGCCCCGGAGATCCACGGAAACGTGGCGATGTCCGCGATCGAGTACTCGTCAGCGAGGTACTCGGACTCGGCGAGACGGCCGTCGAGCACCTTGTAGATGCGGTCCTGCTCGTTCTGATAGCGCTCGATCGCGTAAGGGATCTTCTCTGGCGCGGCGCTGCGAAAATGGCCGAGCTGGCCGAGCATCGGCCCTACCGCGCCCATCTGGAACATCAGCCACTCGATGACGCGCGACCGGCCCGGCTCGCTCGCGGGCAAGAGCTTGCCCGTCTTCTCGGCGAGGTAGATGAGGATCGCGCCCGACTCGAAGACGGTGACTGGCCCGTTCGGGTGGTCGTGATCCTGCAGCGCGGGGATCTTCCCGTTGGGGTTGATGCGCAGGTACTCCGGCGTTTTCTGCGCGCCGGACCCGATGTCGATGGGCTTGATCTGGTAAGCGAGCCCGAGCTCCTCGAGGAGGATGACGGGCTTGTAGCCGTTCGGCGTGGTCCACGTGTACAGGTCGATCATCTGGTACTCCCTCCCATCCGCGGGGCCCCCGGCACCCGTCCCGGGTGCTGCGGGGATGCTCCCCGGGTGACCCGCGAAGGTCAAGCGAGGGCTGAACGGTCCGCGCGCAGCACGTCGATTTCACCCGAACGAACTCGCGCGAGCGAGGCGCCGTGCGCGCCCAGCACGCCGCCGATGTCGCGGCTGGCGCCGTCTGGGTGGCCCTCGCCGACGCCCAGGACCAGGTGTCCGGAAACTCCTGATGAGGCGGCTGCGGTATCAGCCTGGCGCGATGCCTCCGGCTGCGCGCCCGCCGGGCGCCCTCCGGGCGCCCCCGGCCCGCCGGAAAGGCGGCGACTGCGCCCGGTGTCAGACGGATCTACCCTGCGGCGCCGCACAGCATTTGGGCCTTGCGGCGCAGAGCCGGTCTGTGAGATTTTTCGTGGGGGACGCCTCAAAAGGCGACGCGCTAGACAGACCTGGTTCCGCGGCTTCGGTTGACCGATCGACGGATAGTTGGGCAGGCAAGACGGCCGCGCCAGAGCAACATGACCATCTCCACCGGAATGCTCCTTTTGACCGTTCGAGAGCGAAGATGCTGAGTCTCACGAGTGCTCGATGGTCAGAGCTGGAGCACGCATACGGTGCTGCTTCAGATGTTCCAGAGTTGTTGCGCAAACTCGATGGCTTGCCCGCTGCGGAGGGAGAGCAAGAACCCTGGTTCTCACTCTGGAGCTCCCTGGCGCACCAAGGGGACGTTTACTCGGCTTCTTTTGCTGCAGTCCCCTACGTGGTGAAAGCGCTGGCGTCCGCTCCGGCCTCTGCCGATTTCACGTACTTTCAGTTTCCGGCTTGGGTGGAGATCTGTCGAGCTAAGAAGAGTATCGCAGTTCCAGAGGATCTTGCCCCGGCTTACTTCGACGCGTTGTCACAGTTGCCATCTCTTGTCGCGGCGGCGGCATCAAGACCTTGGGACGCTAACTTCCTTTTGTGTGCATTGAGCGCCCTCGCCGCTTCGAAGAACCAGCCGGCCGTCGCGGAAGCGGTGCTCGAACTGTCCCCGGAAACGGCAAACGAGTTCATGGAATGGTTGGGCAGCCGCTGATCGACCAAACAACGCGCTGCAGCCGACGCGCGAAGTCGGACGGCGAGAAGCCGGCTGACCAGGTCGTTGCTGCTGATGTGGCCCTCGCTCCGCTCGGGACCACGCAGAAGAACGCCAGTCGCCAGGCAGACACGGCAACCCCGCAGGAGGTCCCCGCATGCCCTTCGAAATCCCTCCGCCCCTGCTCGAACGCCTGCGCGCTCGACGTCTTGAGCAACGTCAGCTGCGGGCGACCCGCAGTGCTGCCGGCGCGCCGCGCGCGCAGGCGGGCGGCAACTTCATCGATTCCATTCGACGCCTCTTCTCCGGAGCTTCTTCCGTCGATCAGGCGGCCGGACGGTACGTCGCGGCCATGAACTCTTGGCAGGACGAGGTTGAAGACAAGTACGACGCGTTCCTGCTCGACCCCGGCATGGGACCGATGACCTACCTGACCTCCGACGGCCGCGTCCTCGAGGACCTCCGTGGCTGGGACGGCGATGAGATCGTCGAGGTCGGCGGTTTGCACGCACATTCCGCGCTGATCGCCGGCGCCCGGAAGACGGGCATCGTCGAGCTCCTCGAGCTGATCCCGCAGCCACCTCCGGGGTCGTCGGTCTGCTCGACGTGCGACGGCAAACGCATCGCTGAACCGGCCCCCGGATTCGGAATCGAGCTCCCCTGCAACGAGTGCGACGCGCGCGGGTGGATCGATGCTGGCTGACGCCCGGAGTGGCGCCGCGCTCCACGCCTCGCGCGCGGGTCGAGCCGAGCGCCTCACCGGCGAAACACGCGTGACGCCCTTGACGCCCTTGACCAGAGAACCGGTTTGCTCTTCGTTTTCCCCGACCATGAAGCTCGTCATCCGCTCCGCTGGCGTCTGGGGGCATCCCAATCTCCGGACATGGGCGCCCGACGATCCCGACGCGTTCGCCGAGCTCGTGATGCTGGACATCGGGCCCAGAAAGGGGGCGGGCGCGGACTCCTTCACCCTCAGGGTGGCCACGCCCGCCGGGCTGGATCGGCTGGAGGCTCGCGATGGCATCCTGGCCACCCGCCCCCTGCTCGTGATGCGCCGGTACGACTTCGACGATCTCTGGCGCTGGCTCGAGCAGACCGTCGCGTCCTGCGAGGCCGAGACCTGGCCCGCCTGCGTCGAGAACCTCCGGCGCTACTTCGCCTGGGAGTACGAGAGCTACCGGGAGCCCTGACACGGCGCGCGCTCCCCTGTTCGCCCCCGCTGCGCGCCGCAGCGCCGGCGCTCGGCGCGCGGCGGCTCCTCCGGCCCGGCCGCCCTGCCGGCGCTCGCGGCCCCCGGAGAGGCAGCGATCGCCGCCCGTGTCAGGCGCACCTACGCCACCGCGCTGGACACCATTTGCGCCTTGCGGCGCAGAGCCGGTCTGTGAGATTTTGTGTGAGCGAGGTCCCAAGAGGTGACGAACTGGACAGCGCTGGTGCCGCGGCTTCGGTCGAATCTGCTGACCTTTGCGCCGCTTGTCCGAGGGCAGAGAAATGAGGCTGACAATCTTTCTGGAGGAGTACGCGAAGCACACGGCGCTCAACATCGGGCAAGTGATGCAGGGCGTCCGGTACTTCTACTCTCATCCGGACTGTGATGAGGTCGCGCCGCGAGGGACGTTCAAGCACTGTTTCTTGTCGATGTCCCTTCGAGCGAGGCGAATCGCGAACGACCTCTTCTTCTCGGCCATTCCACCCCACTGGCATCACACGCCGGAGGAGCTCCGCGGGATGCGACCGATCCCGATCAAGAAGTGGTTCTTCTATGGATATTCAGCCTGGCAATTCGACGAGTCCGGAGAGGTCAGAGCGGACCTCGACGGGAGAGAGGATCGAAGATGGGATCCGCGATGCCAGAAGCCACAGACTTGACGGGTCGAGCGCCTGACGACGGCATGCTGTCGGCGGGATCCCGGTCGAGCACGTCCACGTGAGCGCCCCGGCGGTGCTCGATTGAGGCCGTTCGCCATGAAGGTACAACCCTACAAGCTCGGTTCGCTGGCACCCGATGACCGCTGGGTCGAGCATCGATACCCGGACGCGTGGGATCTCCAGCGCACCACGGGCCCCGATCGCCTGGTGCTCGCGCCGGCCGAACGCCAGATCGACCTCATCCTCGATCTCCTGCGACCGTTGCCGGCGCCGTTCGGTGTTCTCCACGTGCTCGTGGTGTCCCGCTGCGGCAACGCGGCTGCGCGGCGGCAGGAACCAGCCCCGATGCAGTTGCGAGACGTGGCCGGCTTTCTTCGCGAATTCGAAGAGTTCTTCGAGCGCGATGGCCGCCATCACGTCTGGGTCACGTCGTTGCCCTCGCAGAGCACGATCGTTTACGACAACCACAACCTTGTCTACGCGTACGGCCCGCTCGAGCAGTTTGTCGGCCATGCTGAGGCGCGCGGCCTGGCGCGGCGCGCGATCGAGATCCCTGTCCCGCACCATCACTGCTTCAATCTCGAGTATGACGACGCGGAGGCAGCGCTGCTCGATCGCTTCGATTGGCTCGAGTTTCCGCTCCAGCCCGGAGACGACCCGTGATCGCGGTGGCTCTCGGTGTCGCCGACGCTGGCCGACCTGGGCCTGCTGCCGATGAGAGGGTGAGCGCGCGTCCCCGCTCGCGGCAGAGGCCCCGTTCGGCAGGGAAGGGGAGGCGATGCTTTCTTGGGCTGAAGTGAAGCGGCTGATCTCGCAGATCGTCGGCCCGCGGCTGGTCGATCTCGGGTTCCACAACCCGGGCCGTGCCATGTGGCGGCTTCGCCCGTACTTCGTCGACGTCGTCTGGTTTCATTGCCCTCGCGCCGGCATCTTCCAGGTCGAGTTTGGCTGTGGGCTGCGCAAAGCCGTCCGGAACAATCCGGCTCCGTGGCATTGCCAGTTCCGCGCGCAGCCGGGGCATTCGTTCAACTGGGAGGAGATCCCCTGGTCGTTTCGCCTGTCGGAATCGGAGCAGGTCGAGGTCCTTCGGCTGCTCGCCCCTCGGGTCGTGGCAGCCGCACGGCGGTGGTTCGCTCACTTCGAGACGATCGACAGCGCCATCCGCGCGCTGGAGAGCAATCCGTTGTCGGGGCCGCGGAATGTAGCGCCCTGCGCCCCAGGTAGCCCCGCCTACAACGAAGCGATGTCCGAGCTGCGCGCCGCGGCGGCCGGCGTGGCCGGACAACCCGCTGCGGCGGACGAGGCCGGGGCTCTGCACCGCCCTCGCCGCTGAGCGCGAACGTTGTCGCTCGCGATGAGCGGCGCGCGTGCCACCGCGTCGTGAAGTGAGCAGCTGCGGCTGCTCTCCCCCCTGGCCGCGGACGGCTACGGGGAAGGCCGCGGCCTGCCCTCGCCGGCGCCGAGCGCGCCGGCCCCCGCGGGCTCGCCCTGCGACGCGAGCTCGTCGCCGCCCACGAAGAACGAGATGTACTGCGACGATCGAGGCTCCGGCGCGGCGCTCACGGGACCTCCGCGCGCGCGGAGGCGGCCCGATCCGCGCCCCGCGGCCGAGAGCGCTCGAGCTCGGCGTCCTCGTGCAGCGCCGCGGGGGAGCGCAGGGCCCCGTTCGTCCTGGCCCGGGCGAGCGTCGCGAGCACGGCGGCGCCGTTCGAGGCGCCCGGCGAGGCCGCGGAGCCCTCCCGGGAAGGCGGCGGGAGGCGCCGCGCGCCCGCGCCGGGGGCGCGCGGCACGCGGGGGCGCTCGGGGAACGCGAGCTCGTCGCCCACCTGGAAGAAGCGCAGCATGCCCGAGAGCGCGTCCGCCTGCGCCGCGAGCTCCTCGGCCGTGCTGGCGAGCTCCTCGCTGATCGCGGCGTTGCGCTGCGTCACCTCGTCGACGCGGCGCATGGTGCTGTTCACCTGGCCGACCGCGTCGGCCTGGTTGAGCGAAGCGATCGCTACCTCCTGCGTGAGCGCCGAGGTCCGCCGGATCGAGGGCGCCATCTCCTCGATCAGCTGCCCCGAGCGATCGGCGACCTGCACGCTCGCCGACGCGAGCGCGCCGATCTCCTTGGCGGCGGCCTGGCTCCGCTCCGCGAGGCGGCGGACCTCGCTCGCGACCACGGCGAAGCCGCGGCCGTGCTCGCCGGCCCGGGCCGCCTCGATCGACGCGTTCAGCGCGAGCAGGTTGGTCTGGTACGCGATCTCCTGCACGATCGAGACCTTCTCGGCGATGTCGCGCATCGCGGCCACGGTGCGCTGGACCGCGGCGAGGCTCTGCTCCGCGGCGGCCGCGGCGCCGGTGGCGAGCTCGCCGGTCTGCTGGCTGCTCTTGGCGTTCTTCTGGATCGAGCCGCTCACCTCGAGCGGCTTGATGACCGCCCTGCCCTCGCCGTCGAGCGAGTCGACGACGAGGCCGGCCTGGCCCCCCCTCGTGGGCCACCACGACCACGCTCTCGCGGGCCGGCGCAGGCCGCGGCGAACATCTGCATGAGCGCGGCCCGCTCGGCATCCATCGCGATCACAGGGGCTGGATGGCCGCGCTGCCGTCGTCCGTGCGGAAGATCAGCTTCCGGCCCTGGCTGCCGCCCGTGTCCTGCTGGACGACCCGGATCCCGGCGGCGCGCAGCACCATGACCCCGACCGCCACGTTCTGGTGTCCGAGGTGCGAGTCCCGCTCCCGGAAGGCGGAGATCATGCAGGCGCCGCCGACGATCCGGGCCTGGAGCGAGCGGGGCGTGGCGCCGAGGGCCGCCAGACGATCGAGGAGCTGCTGAAAGGCGGTGTCTCCGAAGCGCCCGAGCGGCAGCGTGAGGTTGGGGCAGCTGGGGAGCACGTAGTGGTTCATGCCGCCCACGCCGAGCGCCGGCTCCCAGAGGCAGATCGCGACGCACGAGCCGACGATCGTGGTGATGATCGTCGGCTCGCCCGACGCGAAGACGTTGCCCGGCGTGAGGTAGTGGGGCTGCGGGCTGCTCGGGGGGGGCGCGCTCAGCCGCGCTCGTCCAGCGCCGTACCGCTGCGACGGGGGCTTGAGCATCGTCATCGCATCTCCAGGGCGCCGCAGCGCTCCCGCCCCGCGCAGAACGGCCCGGCCGCCAGCGTGCCGAGCGCTTCGAGGAGACCCTTGTCGATCGGCCCGAGCTCGGGTTTCTGCGAGAGCAGGCGGAAGACGGCGATGACGCCGACCACGCGCTCGTCCACCGTGAGCGGGACACAGGCCATGACGTCGCCCTCGCCGCGCGCGCAGGGGGCCTGGGGGGCGGCCGGGTCGGTGCCGAGCGCGGCGCCCTGCCGGAAATACGGCTCGATCCGCCGCGCCACGCGCCCCACGATGCCCTCTTCCGGCGCTATCAGGACGGCGGACGACGGCGCGACGCCGTAGGCCGCGACGACCCTCGCCGCCCCGCTGTTGTCGATCTCGAAGACGGCGATCTCCTCGGAGCCGACGAGGTTCGCGATGATGTCCTGGAGGGCGCGGCACGCCTCCTCCCGGGTCCGGAGCGGCAGGAGCCGGCGGCTCGCGACATAGAGGTTCGCGAGCTGCGAGCGCTGCTGTTCCTCCTCGGCGCATCGATCGGCGGCGAGCGCGAGCGCCGCCTCGGCGCGGACGGCGCGGGCCTCGAGGCGCCCGCGGGCCCTCCGGACCCGGCCGAGCAGCCGGCCGAGCGCGCGGGCGCGCCGCGCGAGCCGCTTCTTCTGCCCTTCGAGCGCGCTCACGTGCGCTCGTGACGATCGCTCGCGGCGCACCGCCTGCTCCACCCCGCGTTCCGCTTGTCCATCACGCGACATGTCGGTCTTCACCTCATTCGCCTAGACAGCTCTTGACCTTCTCGAGGAGCTCGAGGGAGTCGATGGGCTTCGTGATGTAGTCGGAGCAGCCACAGCGAAACCCCTCTTCCCTGTGCGAGACCTCGCCTCGGCTCGTGACGAGGACAATGGGCGTCTCCCGCGTCGCCTCCTCCGATCGCAGCCTCCGGCAGGCCTCGAATCCATCCATGGCCGGCATGATCACGTCGAGCAGGATCAGATCAGGTCGCTCGGCGAGCGCCCTGGCCACCGCCGCGCTGCCGTCCTTGGCAGTGACCACGTCATAGCTCTTCCGGAGGATCATCTGCTCCATCATCAGGACGGTCTCCGAGTCGTCCACCAGCAGGATTTTCTTTCGAGACACCACCGCCTCCCCTCGCAGGCAACGAAGGCCACTCGAGCGCTCGCCCGCGCGGCTCGCACGCCCCCTCTCCCCAAGGGGCGTCGCCTTTGCCCAAGGTACGATCGGGTCACGCCTCAAGTAAACATCAATCGAGGCAAGAACACTCGGACATACAGCATCTTTCTATTGAGCTGACGGGCTGGCGGGCCGGCGGGTCGGCGCGCCGGCCCCGACCTCCTCGACAGCGCGGGTGCGAGGGCCGGACGCCACCGCGAGAGCGTCGGTGTCTGGCGGAGGCGCAAAGACCCTTTGGAAGAGGACGCAACAAAGCCATCGTGTTGTACGGCCGCTCACGATGTGGGCGGACAGGGCAGAGCTCCGGGCTCCCCTGGGTCGGGAGACGGTGTTCTCTGGTGAGCGCAGGCGCTCAGTTGAAGCGTTCGACGTGGACGTGCCCGCGCGGCGCACGTGCGCCGTGGTCAGATCGAAGCGCTGCGAGCCGTCAGGGGCGGAGGTGATGGAGCAGGCGCGCCTTGCGTCGCCTCAGGGCAGTGGCCTGGCAGCGTTGGCTCTCTCGACGAGATGTCGAGTCGCAGCGCCGACGTCTTCGATCGTCATGAATGAGCCCGCTTCATGGCGCGACCGGCTCCCAGCGGGCCAGCGGCCCTCCGGGAATGACGCCTCCCGAGAGGGGCACGCTCGATCTCACGGCGAACGCGCCGTCCAGCGTGTGAAGGACGCCGGGCCCCGGGCGGTGGAAGCGCGGATCGACGGCCAGCCCGCGCGCGGCCCACTCCGCTGGTGTGTAGACAACGATGTCGTCTCGATCCGGGCGCGTGAAGGCGGGAGCGTAGCCGCCCAGATGGATCAGGGGCGCCGCGCCGCCCGCGAATCCGTCCTCGATCTGCAGCTCGATCGGGTCGTCCGCCGCGTAGATGACGAGCGCTCGAAAGCGCGCCCCGGCCGCCACGCCGACCAGGGTCGCCTCCTCGAGGGCCAGGCAGAGGAACGCGTCGGGGTTGTCCGCGGTGATCTGCACGGTCCGCGGGGCGCTGTCGCCGCCTCGGCCCAGATAGCTTTGCACCTCCAGCTTGTCCGGCGTCGCGGCCGCGAGGGTCACCTGGTCCACGTCGGAGTCCGGCTGTACGAAGCGGCCGGTCGCGCCCGCGTAGCCGTCGAGACCGAGCGCGGCCGCGGTCGAGCGACAGGCCTGCACGCGGGCGGCGGCCTCGTCCGCGTCGGTCGCCGACAGCGCGAGGAGCGCGCCGTCGGCGCCGATCTCGATGCCCAGCGTGGCCGGGGGCAGCGGCGCGAGCTCGGTCACCGCGCCGTCGGCGAGGCTCACCGCGAACAACGTGTCGCGCAGCACGAGCACCCGCTGGTTGGCGGCGTCGAACGCGAGATCCACCGCCCCGGCCAGCTCCGTGTCGAATAGCGGCACCACCGTCTTCGCGGCGGGATCGATGCTGAGCAGGGAGAACGACCTCGGTCCACCGAGCGCGTAGAGCCGGTTCGTCGCCTCATCCCAGGTGAGCGGACCCACGGCGCCGCTGCCATCCACGGCGTCCTCGACGGCGCCGGTCGCGAGCGAGTAGGACGAGATCGACCCGGCGCGGTTGACGAAGAGCGCCCGCGGGGTCGCGCCGCCCGACAGCCCCGTGACCTCGAGCTCCGCCAGCGGCAGCGCGCTGCCCGAGCCCGGATCGAGCGTGGCGAGGACCGGACGCCCCTCGAAGGAGCCCGCCATCACCAGCGTTTCGCTCGCCGTGGGCGTACGGCCGCACGTCCCGCCGGCGCCCTGCTCGAAGTTCGCGGCGCAGAGGTCACAGCGCTCCCCCGTGTATCCGAGGACGCAGACGCAGCGCGCGAAGCCGATCGAATCGTCGCAGCTGCCGTGCTCGCCGCAGCGGACGCCGGCCCCGTCGCAGGAGGGCAGGCAAGCGCCCGTCGTCGAATCCTGCTGGTAGCCTTCGGCGCAGCTCGCGCAGCCGATCCCGCCGTACCCCTCGGCGCACCCGCAGCGGGCGCCCGTGTCCGTGTCGACGCAGATCTGGTTCGTGCTGCAGGTGAAGCCGGAGGCGGCGCACGTGGGCACGCAGCCCGTCCCGCTGTCCCGATAGCCGAGCGCGCAGCGCGAGCAGTCGTCGCCGGTGTACCCCGTCGGACATTCGCACAGCGCCGCGCCGCCCGCGTCCGAGCAGCGGCTCGGCGCCTTGCAGTCGAGCTGGGCCTCCGCGCAGGTGGGGCGGCAGTCGCCGTTCGCGTCGTTGTCCTGGTAGCCGCTCTGGCATTGATCGCACAGCCGACCTTCGTACAGCGCCTCGCACGCGCATTCGTCCGCGCCGGCCGTCGCGACGCACGTGCCGTGCGGACCGCACCGCTCCGGGTTGACAGCGCAGTCGAGCGGGATGAGCGCGCAGCGGTTGTCGACCAGCTTGTAACCGGACGCGCACGTCGCGCACTCGGTGCCGACGAACCCCTCGGTGCACACGCAGGTCGGGCCCAGCGCCGCGCTGACGCACTCCTGCCGGGCGCTGCACATCTCGACGCCGCAGCTCAGAAAGCCAGAGACCGAGTCCTCGCACCCCGGAAGGGAGAGCAGCAGGAGCGGCCAGGAGACGCGCAGGACCCTCATGGCACCTCCGCTACCCACGCAAGCGCGTTGCCCGCAGGCTCGTGCGCGAGGCGAACCTCGAGGGTGGCCTGAGACGCCCAGTCCATCAGCGCGAGGGTGGCGGCGCGCCGTTCGGGGAAGTTCGTGATGCTGTCGAGGGCCAGCGCTTCCCACGAGGCCGTGTCGTGCCCGGTGATGCCTTCGAGCGGCCCCGAGACGCTGAGGCCCTCATTGGTGTGGACGATGAAGCTGTAGCTGGCGTCGGCGGGGCGCGCCGTCGCGTCGACGCTCACCGCTCGGCCCGGCGCGGCGACCAGGAGGAAGCCGGCCCGGAGGCTCGGGGACAGCGCGATCTCGAGCTCGGCCGCCCCGCCGCCGCCGTCGTCGACGACACACACGGCCGCGTCGGGGTGGTCGACCGCGATGGTCACCGCGTCGATCGGCTGGGTGCCCAGATCGGCCACGATCAGCGCCGGATCCGCGCCCTCGTACGCCAGCGTGAGCGGCGCCGTGCTCCCGCCGCCGGCGTCGACGACGCGGTTCGCATGCCACGCCGGGACGGCGCCGAAGCGCGCGAGGGCCCCGGCGCAATAACGCAGGAGTCGGTCCTCACGGCTCTCCGCGTCGCTGCGGAGCAAATAGGCGCGCGCGCTTCCGGGATCGAAGGCCATGGCGAGCCAGTCGGAGCCCTGCGCCTGGCCGACGAGCTCCGGCGTGGAATCAGCGAGCTCGAAGGTCGCGCCCGCCTCGTCCAGCCCGAGGATCCTCGCGCGGCCCGGGTCGTACTCGAGCGCGCGAGCGCCCACAGCGGAGAGCTCCTCGGCCTGGAACGTGTCGAGATCGATCTCGTAAATGGCGTCCGCCGAGGCGGAGAGCGCCCTGTTTCCGGCTGGATCCAGCGACAGCGCGCTCCCGAGATCGACGTCGGCGCTCGTGAGATCCATGACCGCACCGGAAGCGAGATCGAGGGTCGCCAGGCGCCCGCCGTTCAGCGCGAACACGCGACCGGAGCCCGCGTCATAGGCGACGTCGGTCACGGTGCTCGGCACGCTCGCCAGAGGGCGGAACGACCAGCCGGGCGGGACGAGCGCGCCGAGGACGCGCTCGGAGCCGACGATGGACAGCGTCAGCAGCGATGGTGCCGAGAGCGCGGCCACGCACTGGCCGGCGTCGTTCTGCGTGAGCCCTGACTCGCAGCGCTCGCAGCTTTCGCCCGCGTGCCCCGGATCGCAGCGACACGCGGCCCCGCTCGCCGTCTCCTCGCAGACTCCCGCCTCGCCGCAGTCGACGTCGGGGGCGTTGCAGGTCGGGACACAGTCGGACCCGATCAGCGCGGGCCGGTATCCCTCCCGGCACGGATTGCATCCAGGCCGGTCGTCTCCCGGCGCGCAGGTGCAGACGCGGCCTTCGCCGCAGTCGGGCGGCGGGGCCTTGTCGCCGTCGTCTGCACACCCGACGACCAGCGAAAGGGCCATCGCCGAGAGCCCGTAGCGCAACGTCATTTCCCTATCCCGACGGTGACCATGAGCCAGAACCTCCACGCGCTGTAGTCGTACGTCTGCTTGGCTCGCCAGCTCGGTCCCTCCGCGTCGACCCCGAACAGGCGATAATCGACGTGCTGGACGAGGAGCTCGGCGCCGATGGTGTTGAGGCGCGACGTGCGGAAGACAGGGCCGACCTGGAACCCGTAGATCCAGCTGAAGCGGGTCGGATAGGTCACGTCGCACTCGCTGACTTGCCCGCGGGCCCGCAAGTCGTCACACAAGCTCTCGTAGGCCTCGCCGTCCCTGCCTTGCGCGCTGCCGTCGTGCGCGAACAGGAACTCCGGACCGGCGAAGGCGCCCAGTCGGAGCGCGAGGGACTCCGTCGCGGGGACCGCGACGCCGAGCATGAAGGGGGTCGCGAACTCCCAGCCGATGCCCCGCTCCGGCACGCTGGGCTCTCGTCCTTCGAGGGTCGTGCCCGTGGTGAACCAGAAGCCAAACCCGAGGCTCACGGGCTCGGGCCCGAACATCAGATCGAAGCCGAGCAGCACCGGCGTGTGATCGTCGACGTCCTCCCTCCCGGAGCGCAAGGACAGCGGGCAGCTGCCGGCGCACTGGCCCTGAAAATTCAGCGTGCCGCTCGCGTAGGCGCCGTAGCCGAAGCGAAACACGGACAAGGGCACGCTCCGCGGCTTCCTCTTGGCCGGAGGCGCTGGCTTCGACGGCGCGTCAGCGGTGGGGGCCGGCGGGGGAATGGACGGTGGAGGCTCAGGGGCCGGCGGGGGCATGAACGGTGGAGGCCCAGGCGGGTAAGGCTGCGATGGATAGGTATACGGATACGGGGTTCGATACGGATACGGATACGGGTATGGATACGGATACGGGTATGGATACGGCTGGGCGGCGCTCGGAGGAGGCGGCGCGGGCTGCTCCGGTTCAGGCTGTGCAGGGGCGGGCGGCGGAGCTTCCACGGGCGCGAGCTGTGGCGGAGGAGGCGGAGCCGGCGCTGGCTGTGTCGGTGCAGGGGGCGCGGGGGCGGGCTCAAAGGCGCTCGAGTCGGGCGCCTGAGCGAATGCCCGCGCGCTCATGATCAAGCCGAGGCACTGCACGTGCCAGAAGACCCCCCTTCGCGAGGTGCGCCGCCGTCGGGTTTTCACCACCTCCTCATCCTAGAGTGACAAACATATTGAAAACCATTTAATTCCGGCAGCTTACGCTGCCTGCTGCAGCAGGCGTTGGGCTGCCTCGAGATTCTGGATCGCTGCTGCGCGCCGGAGGTCGAACAGATTTCTCCTGGCGCCGATGTAGCGTGCAGTGTGGCCCTTCCGTGCCGCGATGTGGGCGAGCGCATGCTCTACAGCCACCCGCTGGCGGAGCACGGCGCGACCTGCCCCCGTCTGCTGCAGCTTCCGGAATTTGCGCTGCAGAGCCTCGTCCTCCGCAATGGACACGGTCCGCCCCCGTCCCGAGGCGGCTTGGGTGCACCTGGCTCGGAGGGGGCACGCGCCGCAATCCTCAGGATCAAACTCGACCGTGTCGCCGGGCTCGAATACCTCGACCTGTCCTGCCGGACAGGTGATCGTCTTGGCGCGCAGGTCGATCTTGAAGTCGCGCTTGCTGAACAGGTTGGGGCTGCGAGCACGCTGTCCCCAAGGCTTCGAGAACACCTGGCCACCGTCGCGGATCACGTCGTCAACGACGGGACTGTTCACATAGGCGCGATCGATGTGGAGCTCGCCGAGGCGCAGCCGTTGACGTTGGATGTCCTTGGCGATCGGTGCGGCCCCCTCTTCTTCGGGGCGATTCGCTGGCGTGACCGCACAGGCGACGATGACGGGAAGGTCCAGGTCGCGTGCGATGTGTTCCTTGTAGCCATCAAACCTCTTCGAGCGGCTCTTTCTTCCGTGGCGCATCTCAGCGTCCTCAATGGAGACACGGCGGTCAGGTGCAACACCTTGACGGATGCGAACGGTCCCATCCTCAGCCGTTTCCAGGTCTTGGTCCCGAACCTGTGTGACCGCATCCATATAGAAGCGGAGCGGCTGCTCGACGACGTCGTCCAGATGGCGGTCCACCCACTGCTGCAGGGACGAGACCTGCCGTTCCAGGATCTGAATCGCCGCCGCCTTCTGTTTCGGGTCGCTCCAATCGAGGTCGAGCCCGGCCTTGATGCTGGGAGCCAGAAGTAGCGGGATGCCCGCCTTGCGACAGATCTCCTCGGGCGGGCGCTCCGTGATCTTCGACACGACGCGGACGATGGTGCGTGCTGCATGGCCGAGCAGGTTGATCGTGTCCTCAACCCGCCCGGCTCCCGCTAAAGGGCGGCTATCGATGGCCACGCGCAGCGCTTTGGACACCGCACGCCTCTCGCTCTCCGTCATCGCGCCCGACCGAACGAGCGCCACGGTCCGCTCCAGCAGCACCCGGTCCATCTCATGCTCGACCATCCGCTCTCGGAACGCCTGCAGCGCGCCCTGCGAAAACGCGGGCGTGGCCGCCCCCAGGCAGCCGAGCACCATCTGCCAGCGAAGGTCGACGATCGACAGCTCCACCGCCTCGGCATCCGATGCGCCGACGTATCCCTGGAGCAGCGTGACCATGCACATCAGCGCCGGCGGATGCGGCGGCTCACCTGCTCCCGTGGTCCGGTACATGCTCTCCAGCTGCTCCTGGAACGTCTCGTCGAATAGCTCGTGCCGGTGCAGCCTGAGAAAGCCGAACAGGGCTCGCACCCGGGTCAACCGTTTCATGAGCGCCTGTTCCTGCCGCGACAGCTCCACCGGCGGCGACCATCGTTCCATCCGTGCACCTCCGGGCGCGGACGAGATCATGGCTCGGCGAGACCGTCGAGCCTTCCATCGAAACGCTCGGGATTATCACAAAATCAAACTGATCGGTCCTCTAGAGCTCGGGCGCGAGCTGAAGCAAGGGCCAAGCCAGCGTCGTATCCGCTGCATCTGCTGCAAAACCCGCCGCGTGCCTCGCGAAGACCACGACATCCGTGTCGTTGGCCCTCTCGACGAGCTGTCGAGTCCCAGCTTCGACCTCTTCGATCGTCATGGAGGCCCACGCTACCGTGTTCGACGCTGGAGCCTCGTTGATCCTGGGTGAGCTCGGCCTGGCGCTCTCTGCTGTGTGCCCCGCGTCGCGGCCGCGGAGCTTGGCCGAGCAGCCGGCCGGTGGTACCAGGACACGATGGACGTGAGAGCTGGGGCGCCCTCCCAGGATCCTGCGCGCACGGCGCTGCTGATCATCGACATGCAGAACGACTTCCTCGCGGAGGGAGGCGCGTTCTCGAAGCGCCACTGCGATCCGCACCAGCTCGCGCAGACCGTGGCCTGGCTCGCGCGCGCGGCGCGCGCGCAGGGGCGGGTCGTGGTGTGGGTGACGTCGGTCTACGGCGAGATCGACGCGGCGCCGGACGCGCTCCGCGGGCAGACGCACACCGGCAGCGCGTGCTGCGCCCGCGGCACGTGGGGCGCCGAGCTGTTCCCGGCGCTCGTCCCGGTGCGCGCCGAGCGCCCCGCGGGGACCGCGGAATGGCACGTCGAGAAGCGCTGGTATTCGGCGTTCCGTGAGACCGAGCTGCACGCCCGGCTGGCGGAGGCGGGCGTGACCGGCGTGGTCCTGTGCGGCGTCGCGACCAACGTGTGTGTCCTCGCCGCCGCCCGCGACGCGCGCCGGCTCGGCTATGACGTCGACATCCTCGGGGACGCGACCGCGGCGGGGACCGCGGGCAAACACGCCGTCGCGCTGCGCGAGATCGAGGGCCTCGGCGGCCGGCGCCGCAGCTGGGCCGACCTGCTCTCCGACGGACCCGGGCCGGTGCACATCGCCGGCATCGGCGCGGGCGAGACGGCGCTGTGGTGCGGCGCCCTCGACGAGCGCCTCGCCGGGGACGCCGGCGCCTTCGCCGCTGTCGAGCGCGAGGTCGCCTGGACGACGATGCGCCACCGCGGAGGGGAGGTGCCCCGCCTGGTCGCGATCCAGGGCGAGCGCTCGCCCGACGGCGCCATGCCGCTCTATCGCCACCCGGTCGACGAGCAGCCCGAGCTCTGCCCCTTCACCCCCGCCGTCGACCGCATTCGCAGGGAGGTCGAGCGCCGCGTCGGACACCCGCTCAACCATTGCCTGCTCCAGCTCTACCGCACGGGACGCGACTGGATCAGCGAGCACTCCGACAAGACGCTCGACCTCGTGCGCCCGTCGTTCATCGTCAATGTCTCGCTCGGACGACAGCGCACCATGGTGCTCCGGCCCAAGCGCGCCGAGGACGGGAATGCTGTCCAGAAGGTCCCTCTGCCGCACGGCTCGCTGCTCGTCATGGACCTGGGGACGAACCGCCGTTTCTATCACGCCATTCGCCAGGAGGGGGACACGGAGGGTGAGGGCGACGGCCATGTGTCGCCATCGCGCATCTCGCTCACGTTCCGGCACATCGGCACGTTTCACGATCCGGCGACCGGCGCTGTCTGGGGCGTCGGCGCGCCCGCGTCCGATCGCCCCGAGGCCGAGGCGCGCGCCCGAGCCCGAGCCGCGGTCCCCGAGCCGGAGCGCGAGGCGGCGGAGCGCGGCGAGGCAGAGCGGATGTTGCAGCTCTTCCGCGCCGAGAACGTCGACCCCACCTTCGATGTCGCCGCGTACCGCCCGGGCTTCGAGGCGCTCAATTTTCGCACGCTCCGCGCGTCGCACGAGCCCGGGGGCGACCGATGAGCGCTCAGCGCACGGTGTACTTCGTGAACGGCTCGATCTCGAGCTGGCGCGTCCTGATGGCGGCTCACGAGAAGGGCCTCGCCTTCGAGGCGCGCCGCCTCCGCGTGATGCGGGAGCCCCGCGAGACGCGCACCCCGGAGTTCCTGGCCCTCAACCCGCGGGGCCAGGCCCCGGTGCTCGTGGAGCCCGACGGCACCGCCATGAACGAGTCGCTGGCGATCCTGACGTACCTCGAGCTGCGGTATCCCGACCCGCCGCTCCTCCCGCCGCTCGCCGAGCCCGGGGCGCTCGCCCGCGCGCTCGCCTTCGCTCAGGAGTCCGAGGCCACGGCGTGTGTCTACGACCCGCTGGAGGGCCTCTTCGAGGCTGGCCCGGAGGCCGTGTCGCCGGACCGGCGAGCAGCCATCCTGGGCGCGCTCTCGGGGGTGGAGCGGGAGCTCGCGCTGTGGGACGCGCGGGCCCAGAAGACACGGTTCATCGCGTCGGACGCCTTCACGCTCGCCGACTGCGCGTTCTACCCGGTGCTCGCCTACATGCAGCGGCGCGGGCTGTCGCTCGCCGGTCATCCGGCGCTCGACGCCTACGAGCGCCGCGTGCGGGATCGCCCCTCGGCGGTTGCCTCGTACCCCGAGGGCTGGTCCCACGACCGGGCGCGCCCCGACCTGTTCGCCCAGGCGCGGGCGCTCGCCGCCGCGACGTAGCGCGGCCGCCCCGCTGATCGTCGGCTGAAGGCGGCCCGCTCGATGCGCGGGCAGGTCGGCGATAGCCTCAGATAATCTGAAGTCACCCACAGCCCGACCTGGGCGGCGCCCGGCTCCGCAAACGCGTGAGTCCGATGGATTCAGGGTGCTTGAGCCGGCGCGGTCGTCGCGAGGGGTGGCTCACCGGAGCGCGCCTGCGCTCTGACGCCGCTGTCATGCATCGTGCCGGAATGGCGCGTCGATGGGCGCCCGAACCAGACGAAGCGTGCGTCGCGGCGTTGGCACTGAAGCTGCACGCCGCGCGGCAGGACGCGGGGCGAGGACGTGTCGCGATCCTGCGCGAACCTGAGCGCCCGGCGTTCGAAGGAGGGATGGCATGAACCGATTCTTTGGCTTCATCATGACGGTCGCGTCGGGCATCGTGATGGTCGGCTGCGCAGAAATCGGCGGGAGCGACATGGCCTCTTTCGGCGGCTCCGGCGAGTTCGGCGCGACGCCGGGGGGTGTGAAGGATATGGGCCTCGCACGGGGCCTCGTCGAGAACGGCAGGGTGCCGCCGGCCGAGGCGTTCGTCGTCGAGGCGATGTTCTCGGAGCACGATTTGCCGCTCGAGGGCGCGCCGTGCGCGACGCTCCTCTGCGTGCGCGCGGCGATGGGGATTGCCCCGGACGCGCAGGGCGAGAGCGCCGCGTGGGTGCAGGTCGGCATGTCGTCGACGATCGATCCCGAGACGTTCAAGCGGCCGTCGATGGCGATCGTCGCGACGGTCGACGTATCCGGCTCGATGTCGTGGGGCTACGGCGATGGCGAAGGCGGGATGCCCGCGGCGATCGCCCGCTCGCTCCTCGGGAATGTGGCGAGCAGCCTCGACGCGGACGACCGCTTCGCGCTCGTCACGTATGGCTCGTCGGTGAGCACGCCGCTCGACTGGACGCAAGGGGACGACCCCGAGATCAAGGAGACCATCGACGAGCTCTCGGAGAACGGCTCCACCAACATGGAGGCAGGCCTCATTCAGGCGTACGAGCTCGCGCGCGAGGCGAAGGGCACGGCCGACGAGGTCCGCGTCATGCTCTTCACCGACGTTCAGCCGAACGTGGGAGCCATCGACGGCAGCGAGTTCGAGCGCCTGGTCGCGGAGGGCGCGGAAGACGGCATCGGGATCACCGTCTTCGGCCTGGGCCTGGGGCTGGGCGTCGAGGTCATGAACCGGATGTCGCACCTGCGCGGAGCCAACGCCTTCAGCCTGATGGACGCCGACGAGGTAGGGCCCTTCATGGAAGACAACTGGCCGTGGATGGCGACGCCGATCGCCCATGATCTCAGCCTCGTCGCGACCCCTTCGCCGGGCCTCTCTCTCTCTCACGCGTATGGCTTCCCCACAGGGGAGGCCGGCGCGACGTCGATCGCCTCGCTCGACGTGGCGAGCGTGTTCCTCAGCAAGCGCAAGGGGGCGCTGCTCCTGTCCCTCACGCCGGCGTCGCCAGAGGAGATCGCCGGGTCGGAGGTGGAGGTCGCGCTCAGTTACGTCGACCGCTCGGGAGAGCCGGTCACGAGCTCCCTCTCGGCGCGTTATGACGGCGAGGCGCTCGACGAGCGCGGCGTGGTGATGCCGCAGGCGAGCGTCGACAAGACGGTGGCGCTCGCGCTCCTCGTGCAAGCGATGCACGACGCGGCGCAAGCGTACGGCTCGGACCCCGCCGCGGCGATTGCCACCCTGGAGCCCGCGCTCGAGCGCTTCGCGGCCGACGCGGCGGCGATCGGAGACGCCGGCATCGACGCGGAGGCGGCGTTCTGGCCCGCGCTCCTGGACCTCATGAAGGCGGACGCCCCTCGAGGAGATCTTTATGGTGATTTCAGCGACAACTGACGCTCTCCGTCGGCTCGCGATACGGCGCCTCGTGCCTGCATCTGCATCCACCGAGCGGTGATGACCGCGGCCACGAGCGCGGCGATCGTCGTGACCAGGAGCGGCGCGGCGCCGTCGCCGGACATGTGCGCGCGAGAGACGTTGTCGAGGTGGATGCCGAGGTGCGCCGCCCACGCGACGAGCACGCTGCCGCCGGATCGGAGGTGCAGCGCCGTCATCAGCACGCTGAGCGACGTGATGAACACGAGGCTGAGCGCCCACGACCACCAGGGGACGCCCGGCAGGCACAGGGCGGGCAGGTGCCAGAAGGTCCACGCGACGCCGAGGACGAGGCTGGCGCGCACGGGTCCCTGCGCCGGAAGGAGCCGCCGGAGGGCATAGCCGCGCCATCCCAGCTCCTCCCCCAGCGGGGCGAGCACGGCGATACCGCGGTGTTCCGGTGTGACAGGCGTATATAGGAGCGTCGCCGGAAGGCTCCCGCCGGCGAGCGCCAGCAGCGCGAGGCCGAGGAGGTGCAGCGCCGCCGGCATGCACAGCGCGAGCGGCGCGTAGCCCCAGCCCGCCGGGGCGGGGTGGGGTGACAGGAGCCCCGAGAGCCCCGCTCGACCTCCCTCCTTCCAGGCGCACACCATGGCCGCGAGCGAGGGGCCGACAGCGCCGAGCACGAGCGGCGCCATGGCGACGCCGGGAGGGATGCCGGCGCCCCACTGCTGGAGCAGCAGGGGCAGCTGGCAGAGCCATGTGATGGCGTACGTGAGGACGAAGAACCGGGCCACGGAACGAGGCATGGACCGGCGGGACAGCGGCGCGCGCAGGATGTTCCGCGCGAGACTCGCGACGGAGAAAGTCGCCCCGCTCGACACGAAGGCCGGGATCGGGTCGGGGGCCGGGCTCCGCTCGGAGCTCCCGTCCCGAGCGCGGGCCTCGCGCCGCCGCATGTGTAGTCCGCTGTCAATCCCGCAGCACGAAGTCGATATCGCCCGTGTCTGCGTAGGTCCCTGGAGGAGGTGATGCGCCGGCCGCGGTGCCCAGGGTGCGCCGTGGTCACGAATGTGCGGGACGGCCGTCAAGGCGCCTTTGCGACCCGCTGGCGTCGTCGACGGCTGTAATCGTTTGTCATCGTCGCTGTGACGGCACCTGTGATAGGCGTGTTTGCCGGGCGATCGGATCTGCACCTTGCCCCCGTGCGCTCCGGTGCGAGCGCCCCGAGACCCAGGAGGAACCATGCGCCGTCGCGGCAAAATTGGCTTCTTGTTATTCCGTACGCTTGGCTTGTTACTCGGCTGCGTGCTGCTGCCCGATGCGGCGCACGCGGCCACCACCGCGATCACGTACACCATTGGCCACGCGGACTGCGGCGTGAACAGCTTCGCGCTGTACATGAACGGCGCGCTGCTCGACACCGTACCCAGCTCGAACGACTGCTTCTGCAACAGCACGCCGCTCCAGGTGAGCATCACCGATCCGGCGTTGCTCGAGCTCTACAACCCCGCGAGCTGTAACGACTTCCAGGTCGAGACGGTCGGTGACGATGCCGTTGCGTGGGGCCACGTGCGCGTCGACGTCGCGTCGGACGAGGGGGCGGCGTCAGCGTGCCTGTTCGACGGCGACCCGGCCAACACCCGCCCGAGCTGCGCCGATCGGGAGCTCTGCGGCAGCTACACGTTCGACGTCGGCTCCGTGGGGAGCGCGGACGTGGATGGCGACGGCCTCGCGGTGGGCGCGGGCCAGGGATGCGACAACTGCGGCGCGACCGCCAACCCGGATCAGGGCGATGTGGATGGCGACGGGTTCGGCGACGCCTGCGACGACTGCGCGGGGCCGGGGGTGTCTGACAGCGACGGCGATGGGCTCTGCAATGGGAGCGACAACTGCTACTACGACTACAACCCGGACCAGAGCGACGCCGACGGCGATGGCGTCGGCGATGTCTGCGACGCCTGCGCGGGGTCGGGGGTGTCTGACAGCGACGGCGATGGGCTCTGCGATGGCGCGGACAACTGCTACTACGCCTACAACCCGGACCAGCGCGACGGCGACGGCGACCAGGTGGGCGACGTCTGCGACAACTGCGCGGAGGCGCCGAACCCCGGCCAGGAAGACAGCGACTGGAACGGCCGAGGCGACGCGTGCGACGCCTGCTACGCCTCCCGGGTTTTCGACTCGGATGGCGACGGGGCCTGCGACACGGTGGACAATTGCTATTTCAACTTCAACCCCGACCAGGCGGACAGCGACGGCGACGGGGCCGGCGACGTCTGCGATTCCTGCGCGGGATCGGGGTGGTTCGACAGCGATGGTGATGGCGCCTGCGATGGCGCAGACAACTGCTTCACCTATTACAACCCTGACCAGAGCGACACGGACAGCGATGGCATCGGCGACGTCTGCGATTACTGCGCAGGATCAGGGGCGTACGACAGCGACGGCGATGGCGCCTGCGATGGTGCGGACAACTGCTATTATTACAACCCTGACCAGAGCGACGCGGACGGCGACGGGATCGGGGACGCCTGCGACTACTGCGCAGGATCGGGGTCGTACGACAGCGACGGCGATGGGTCCTGCGATGGGGCAGACAACTGTTATTATTACAACCCTGACCAGAGCGACGCGGACGGCGACGGGATCGGGGACGCCTGCGACTACTGTGCGGGCCCGGGGGTGTACGACAGCGACGGCGATGGGCTCTGCGAAGAGGCGGACAACTGCTATTACGTCTCCAACCCCGACCAGAGCGACGCCGACGGCGACGGCCTGGGCGACGCCTGCGACAACTGCGCGGAGACGCCGAACCCCCGCCAGGAAGACAGCGACTGGAACGGCCGAGGCGACGCGTGCGACGCCTGCTACGCCGCCGGGAGCACCGACTCGGACGGCGATGGGGCCTGCGACTCGGCGGACAACTGCTACTATGCCGCCAACCCTGACCAGAGCGACGCCGACGGCGACGGCCTGGGCGACGCCTGCGACAACTGCGCGGCGACGCCGAACCCCGGCCAGGAAGACAGCGACTGGAACGGCCGAGGCGACGCGTGCGACGCCTGCTACGCCTCCGGAGATCCCGACTGGGATGCCGACGGGGTCTGCGACACGGTGGACAACTGCGCGGGCTACACCAACCCCGACCAGGCGGACAGCGACGGCGACGGGCGCGGCGACGTCTGCGACTCCTGCGCAGGATCGGGGTCGTACGACAGCGACGGTGATGGCTCCTGCGATGGGACAGACAACTGCCACTACTATTACAACCCGGACCAGAGCGACGCGGACAGCGATGGCATCGGCGACGTCTGCGACTACTGCGCAGGATCGGGATTGTACGACAGCGACGGCGATGGGCTCTGCGACGGCGCGGACAACTGCTATTACTTCTTCAACCCGGATCAGAGCGACGCCGACGAGGACGGCGTGGGCGACGTCTGCGACAACTGCGCGGAGACGCCGAACCCCGGCCAGGAAGACAGCGACTGGAACGGCCGAGGCGACGCGTGCGACGCCTGCTACGCCGCCGGGGAATCCGACTGGGACTCCGACGGGACCTGCGACTCGGCGGACAACTGCGTGGACAACACCAACCCCGACCAGGCGGACAGCGACGGCGACGGCGTGGGCGACGCCTGCGACTCCTGCGCAGGATCGGGGGCGTACGACAGCGATGGAGATGGGCTCTGCGACGGGAATGACAGCTGCCCGTTCAGCTACAACCCCGACCAGGCGGACCGCGACGGTGACGGCCACGGCGACGCCTGCGATCCCTGCGGCGCGATCATCGACAACGGCAACGTCCAGCTCGGCGTCAACTGCGAGGGCCACCTGAACCACCCGTTCCCCGGGGATCCTCTGGGCCTCGGGTACCTGGGGCTGCGTTACCTGCCCACGACCAACCCGTCGGTCGAGCCGGGCGCGCAGGCCGAAGGGTGGGGCGTCGGCGACGCCACCTCCGGGGTGACCGGTTACGCGAACGTGTCCCAGGACGGCGGCGCCGTGAACATGACGGTCCTGAGCTTCTCGTCCACGGGGAGCACCGCGGTCTCCACGGTCCAGGTGGGCTCGACGTTCATCGTCACCCACGACTACCGCCCGTCGGCGCTGACCCCCTGGCTCTACGAGGTGGTCGTGACCATCGACAACATCAGCCCGGATCCGGTGGATCTGCGTTACCGGCGCGTCATGGACTGGGACACCTATCCCACGCCGTTCGACGAGTACGTGACCATCGATATGGGGACGGCCCCGGAGCTGTTCCGCACGGACACCAATGGATTCAACAGCGCCAACCCGTTCTCGTTCAGCAGCTTTCAGCCTGGCCCGGTGACCGACGCGGGCCCGACCGATCACGGCGCGCTCTTCGACTTTGACTTCGGCGAGCTCGCGCCCGGCGAGAGCAAGGTCTTCAAGACGTTCTACGGCGCCGCCGGCACCGAGGACGACGCCCGGAGCGCCCTGGCCGCCGTCGCGGCCGAGGCCTACTCGTTCGGCCAGCCGAACACCGCCGGCGGACCGGAGCTCGGGGAGCCGAACACGTTCGTCTTCGCTTATGCGAGCGTCGCCGACGCGCCTGTCTGCGGCGACGGCATCGTCGACGACGGCGAGGAGTGCGACGACGGCAACACCGACGGCGGCGACGGCTGCGACGCCGACTGCACCGTCGGCTGCCCCGACGCGGACGGCGACGGCTATTGCGACGTCACCTGCGTGACGATCCGGCGGGGCGTCCACGGCCAGGTGGCGGACTCGACGATCTGGGCGCTGTACCCGAGCTACAACGAGGGCAGCTCACCCTACCTCCACACGGGGCTGAGCAGCGGCGCGGAGAAGAACGCGCTGTATCGCTTCGCGCTCGACTCCATCCCGTACGGCGCCACGGTCGAGTCGGCCACGTTCAGCACGACGCTCTACAGCTCCGGCACGGGCGAGATCCGGGTGCACCGCATCAGCAGCGCCTGGGAGGAGTCCACGGTCACCTGGAGCAGCTTCGCCGACGGCTTCGAGCCGGCCGTCGAGGCGACGTTCGTCGGGGCGTCGTCGGGCGTCGCGACCGTCGACCTGACAGCGCTCGTCCAGGCGTGGGTCGACGGCGTGCACCCGAACCACGGTCTGCTCCTGGAGGAGGACCTGACGGCGCTCACCAGCTACCGTTCGAGCGAGCACGGCATTCTCACCAACCGCCCCTCGCTCGAGGTGTGCTTCTACTGACCGCCCTCTGACCCTGGCCGCTTCCGCCGCCGGCAGCGACCGCCACGGCGGCCAGGGTCATCTCCGATCGTCGCCAGGGGCTCACCGCCCGCGCGTGCGCCCGAGCAGCGAACGCAGGATCTCCTCCGCATGCGTCCACAGCAGCGACCCTCCCGCCTCCGGGAGCACGCGCCGCTCTGCCGCGCGCAGCCGCCCCGCGAGCGACGCCCCGAAGTCCGGCGAGTGCACAGCGCTCGTGTCCCGCGCGCCGTACCACAGATCGACCGGCGCGCGGATGCTCGCCGGATCGAACGGCCACGGGCTCATCGTGAGCACCGTGTCGCGCGCGTAGCCGGCCGGCCCCTGCGAGAACGCCTCATCCATCGCGCGCCGGTAGGCGCGCTCGAACACCGGGGCGGTGTACACCGCGCGGTCGACGTCCGGGAGCGTCGAGATGACGAAGCTCCACATCGCCTCGGCGCTGAACCCGCCGAAGAACGCCTCCGCGCGCCCAGCGTCGGTCGCCACCAGCTCCACGAGCCGCCGCACGTCCGGCGCCAGCGCATCGGCGAACACCGGATTCGCCAGCTCATCGGTCCCCGCGACCACGGCCACGCCATCCACGACGCCGGCCGCGGCGCAGGCCAGGGCGAACGGCGCGCCCGCCGAGAACCCGACGGCCGCCACGCCGGACAGCTGCCGCGCCTCGAGGAAGCGCCGTATGTCCTGCGCCCAGTCGCCGAGCGTGCGGCCCGGGGCCTGGTCCGACGCCCCGAGCCCCGGGCGATCCACGGAGATCAGCCGCACGCCGAGCCCATCGACGACGTCACCCCCGAACCCCATCGACCGGCCCGTGGCGCCGCCGGGGCAGAGCAGCACGGGGATGCCGTCCTCCGGTCCCCACTCCGCCCAGCCCAGCCGCCGGCCGTCTGGAAGCGCCGTCTTCCCGAGCCGGACGGGCTCCACCACGCCGTTGATCATAGGGCCCCAAGGTAGTTGACCTGCACCGAGGATGCCAGGCGCTCCGCGCCGCTCGACGGCGGCGGTGCGCAGTCACGGATGGATGTTGAGCTCGTAAACGCCGGATGCCTCGAACGCGCCGTCGACCGCGATGACGATGGTCTGCCCTGCGTCGAGCGACACCGTGACCTCCGACGTGAACAGGTGCAGGTCCTCCCCGTGCACGTCGTCGCTGCACGCGATCTCCTCGCCGTAGCAGTTCCCGTTGAAGACGGCGAGCACGGTGTCGTAGTCGGAGCCGGCCGTGTCGATCGTGTACGTCCCCGCCTCCGGCGCGGTGAACAGATAGACCACCTCAGGCGCGTCGATGCCGCCGCAGCTCGCGTCCACCTTGGCGAGGCTCCCCTTGGTCGTCCCCGTCGCGGTCTGGGAGGCGAGGGGCGCGAGCTCGATGGGCTTATCGCACGTGCCGGTGCCGTCGAAGAGGTCCACGTTGAGCATGTAGTCGCCCTCCGCGCCGTGGCTGTCGACGCTGATCAGGGCGGTCTGGCCGGCGTCGAGCCACACGAGCTTGCTCGAGTCCCTGCTGTCGTTGACGCAGGCCATCTCGTCGCCTTTGCACCCGCCGTCGCGCACGGACAGGATTGTATCGACCGTGGAACCCACGGTGTTCATGCGGTAGAAGCCATCTACAGGCGCGGTGAAGCTGTACGTCGCCTCGCCGCCGGGCACGGTGGCGCAGGAGGGCGCCAGGAGATCGGGATAGCCCTCGGTGCTGCCCGTGACCGTCTGCGGGACCACGGCGTCGAGCGCGAAGAGAGGGCACGGCGGCGCCTCCCGCTGGGTGATGTTGAGCGTGTAATCGCCGCTCGCCGACACGCTGTCCACGGAGACGATCACCGTCTGGCCGGCGGAGAGGAACAGGCTCGCCCGCGAGTGGGTGACGACCCCCGCGGGGTCCACGTTGTCATTGCACCTGAGCGAGGGGCCAGAGCACGAGCCCTTCAGCACGTCCAGGACCGTATCGAGCGCCGAGCCCTCCGTGTCGAAGATGTACAGCGCGTCGGCCGGGGCGGTGAAGCGATAGGTCGCCTCGGGGGCCCCGCGAGAGGCGCAGTCCGGCGCGAGGTGATCGGCGAGATCCGCGGTCGTGCCCGTGACCGTCTGCGGCACCATCCGGCCGAGATCGATGAGCGGGCACGGCACCTCGTCGACCTCGAGCCGGTAGTCGCCCGTCGGGCCCGCGGTGTCCACCACGAGGATGACCGTCTCGCCGGCCGCGAGCGAGAGCGTGATGCGCGCCGGCTCGAACAGGCCGTCGGCGCACGCGATGAGATCGCCGTCGCACGAGGCGCGGCGCGCCTCCATGAGGACGGGGAAGCTCGAGCCGCTCGCGTCGAACGTGTAGATGCCCTCGCGCGGCGCGGTGAAGCCGTGGGTCGCCTCGCCCCCGGTCGAGAAGGTCGCGCAGGCCGAGATCACGTCGCGGAGGTGCTCGTTGTTCCCGGTCACCGTCTGCGGCAGGGTGGCGCCGATCTGGACGGCCGGGCACGGAGGGCCCTCGACGATCTCCAGCGTGAAGCTCGCCAGCGGGCCGGCCGGATCCGCCACCGCGACGAGCACCGTCTGACCGGCCTCGAGCGTCGCGGACGCGTTCGACACGCCGGAGCCGTAGCGGCAGCGGAGCGAGCGGCCCGTGCACGTGCCGCCCTCGCGGACCTCGACGATCAGGTCCGACGGGGCGCGCCCGCTGAACACGTACGTGCCGTCCGACGGGGCCGTGAACGTGTACGTGGCGTCCGGGGTCGCGCTGATGTCGCATTCGGCGACCACCGTGTCCTCGCGCAGGACGGTCGTGCCCGTCACCGTCTGCGGGACGACGGGATCGAGGGCGGTCGGCGCGCACTGGACCGGCCCGAGCTCGGCCACGCGGAGCGTGAAGTCGCCCTGCGCGTCGCGCGCGCCGCTCACCACCACGAGGATGCGCTCGCCCTCGGCGAGATCGACGGCGATCTGCGACTGGACGCTCCCCGCGTTGTCGTTGCAGGCCAGCTCCTCGCACGTGTCCGCCCGCAGCGCGCCGAGCGCCGTGTCGTACGGGGCCTCGAAGGTGTCGAACAGGTACGTCCCCGCGTGAGGCGCCGTGAACAGGAACGCCTGATCGGCCGCGCCAGGCCCCGAGCAGGTCAGCCAGCGGCCGTCGTCGGCGCCGATCGTCGTGCCGCTCACCCGCTGCGGGACGGCGGAGCCGATGTCCTGGGAGGGCTCCGCGCTGCACGCGCAGGTGCCGCCCTCGCAGGGGCGCCCGGGGTCGCAGGCGCGATCGCACCGGCCGCAGTGCTGCGGATCTGCGGCGAGGTCCACGCAGCTGCCAGCGCAGTCGGTGAGGCCCGGGAGGCAGGTCTGCCGGCAGACGGATCCGGAGCACGCGCGCCCCGGCGCGCACGCCGCGCCGCACTTGCCGCAATGGTCCGGGTCGGTGCGCGTGTCGACGCACTCGTCGCCGCAGAGCTTCACGTAGCGGCCTTCGCGGCACTCGGATGGCCCGCCGCCGCCACCGCCGCCACCGCCACCTCCGCCACCTCCGCCACCTCCGTCGCCGCCGCCGCCGCCGCCGCCGGTCCCCAGCGGCTCGCAGGCGCCCTTCACGCACGCCTCCCCGGCCCGACATTCCTGGCCGCACGCGCCGCAGTGCTCCGGATCGGCGTGCAGCGCCACGCAGGCCCCGCCGCAGACCGAGTAGGGAGCCTCGCAGCGCGGCGCCGGGGCGTCGTCGCCGCCGCACGCGGACGCCGCCGCGAGGATCGCGGCAGGCAGCCAGAGCGCGGCCCTCGAGAGCGCGCGTCCGAAGCGAAATCCGTGTCTGTTCATCGAGATCCCCCTGCGGCACGCGCCGTCGACGCGCGCGAGCCGGCGGAGAACGCGCGCGCCTCTCCGACGTTCGGCTCCCGGGCTCCGCGCTGGTGGTTGATGGCTGACGTGGCCGCTCCGCTCATCCGACCCTGTCGTCGAGGCCTCGCTGCGCCGGCCGGCGACCCGACGGCACCTCGGCCGGGTAGGCCGCTTCACGATCGTGCCTCACGTCGCGAAGCGAGGTCAAGGCGCGCCGTCCGGCGGGCTCTTCGGTAGGGCTGGCCCGCGCCAGGGAGCGACAAGAGCGACAACCGCGCCACCCCTTGCTAGAACCGCCCGCATGTCGCGGCCCGCGCGCCCTGAAGTCCTCGCTCCCGCCGGTGATCGCGCCGCCATGGAAGCCGCCGTGCGCGGCGGGGCCGATGCCGTCTACTTCGGCCTCCGGGGGGGCGCCGCGGGCGGCGGCGCGGCGTCGCCCTTCAACGCCCGCGCGCGGGCCGCGAACTTCGACGCGGCGGAGCTCGAGGAGGCGGTGCGCTTCCTCCACGCCCACGGCGTGAAGGGCTACGTCACCCTGAACACGCTGGTGTTCGACGACGAGCTCCCGGCGGTCCGCGGCGCGATCGAGGCGTGCGCCGCGGCCGGCGTCGACGCGGTCATCGTCCAGGACCTCGGGGTGATGCGCCTCGCGCGGGCGATCGCGCCCGGGCTCCCGATCCACGCCTCCACGCAGATGACCTGCACCGACGCGGCCGGCGTCGAGCTCGCGCGATCGCTCGGCGCCGCGCGCGTCATCCTCGCCCGGGAGCTCTCGCTCGACGACATCGCCGCCATCCGCCGGGCGACCGACGTCGAGCTCGAGGTCTTCGTCCACGGCGCGCTCTGCATCGCCTACTCGGGGCAGTGCCTGACGAGCGAGGCCATCGGCGGCCGCAGCGCCAACCGCGGCGCCTGCGCCCAGGCCTGCCGCCTGCCGTACCGCCTCGTCGTCGACGGCGCGCTGCGCGACCTCGGCGACGCGGCCTACCTCCTGTCGCCGGAGGATCTCGACGCCACCGACGTCATCCCCGACCTCGTCGCGCTGGGCGTCGCCTCGGTGAAGATCGAGGGGCGCCTCAAGGGCCCGGAGTACGTCGGCGCCACCGCGCGGCTCTACCGCGCCGCGATCGACGCGGCGCTGGGCGAGGGGGCGGGTCCGGGGCCCGCGGAGCGCGAGGCGGCGCTCCAGGCGTTCTCGCGGGGCTCGGGCCCCGGCTTCCTGCGCGGCGTCGACCACCAGCGCCTCGTCGATGGCCGCACCTGCGATCACCGCGGCATCGAGGTCGGCGAGGCGCGCGGCGCCGCGCGCCGGCGCGGCCACGAGGTGCTGGTCGTCCGCGCCGCCAGGCCGCTCGCGCGCGGCGAGGGGATCCTCGTGGAGGGCGGGTTCGCCGGCGAGGGCGAGATCGGCGGCCGCATCTGGGGCCTGTGGGCGGATGGCCGCGAGGTCGAGCGCGCGCCCGCGGGGGGCGACGTCGAGGTCTGGCTCGGCCCGGACCGGCCGCTGCCGGAGGACGTGCTGAGCGGCGCGCGGGGGCTGCACGGGCGCCGGGTCTTTCGCACGAGCGACCCCGTCGCCACGCGCGCGGTCCGCGATGCCCTCGACCGCGCCCAGCGCCGGGTGGCGATCGACGTCCGCCTCGAGGGCCGCCTCGGCGAGCGCCCGCGGCTCTCGGCGGCGACGGAGGGCGGGGCGTCGGCGTCGGTCGAGGTCGACACCCCGCTCGGCCGCGCCGATCGAACGCCGCTCGACGAGGCCACGCTGCGGAAGCAGCTGGATCGGCTGGGCGACACGCCGTTTTCCCTGCGCGGCGTCGGCCTGTCGCTCGACGGGCCCGCGCTCGTGCCGCCGTCGGCGCTCAACCGCGCCCGCCGGGCGCTCGTCGCGGCGCTGATCGAGGCGTCGCACCGCCCCCATCCGTCGGCGCCGCTCTCGGCCGAGGCGCTCGTCGCGGGCGTCGCTCCGCCGGACGCGCCGCCGCCGGCGCCGGGCCTCTTCGTGCTGTGCCGCAACGTGGCGCAGGCGCGGGCGGCGCTCGACGCCGGCGCGAGCGGCGTCTACCTCGATTTCCTGGAGATGGTCGGCCTCGGCGCCGCGGCGCGCGAGCTGATGGCGGCCGGGGCCTCCGTCGGGGTGGCGCCCCCGCGGATCCGCAAGCCGGGCGAGGAGAAGATCGACCGCTACCTGCTCTCGCTCGGGCCGGCGGCGATCCTGGTCCGCGGCCTCGGCGCGCTGCTCGACGAGACGCCGGGCGTGCCCCGGATCGGCGATTTCTCGCTGAACGTCACGAACAAGCTGGCCGCGCGCGAGGTGCTCTCGCGGGGGCTCGCCGCGTTCACGCCGTCGTTCGACCTCGACGCCGCCCAGCTCGAGTCGCTGCTGGACTCGCCGTTCGGGCCGTTCGCCGAGGTGGTTGTGCACCACCCGATGCCGCTCTTCCACATGGAGCACTGCGTGATCGCGGCGACGCTGTCCGAGGGCAAGGATCACCGCACCTGCGGCCGCCCGTGCGACCATCACGCGCTGTCGCTGCGGGACCGGGCGGGCATGGATCACCCGCTCGAGGCGGACGTGGGGTGTCGGAACACGGTGTTCCACGCGGCGCCGCAGAGCGCGGCGCACCTCGTGCCGAGGCTCGCGAGCTGCGGCGTGCGGCGGTTCCGGATCGAGCTGGTGCGGGAGGACGCCGAGGGGGCGCGGCGGGTGGTGGAGGCGTACCGGCGGCTGCTCGCCGGGGAGGTGGCGCCGGCCGAGGTCGCGCGCGGGCTGCGGGCCGAGGGCAGCTACGGGGTGGTGCGCGGGTCGCTGCGCGTGCTGCAGGCGTGAGAGGAACGGCCATGGGCCAGCGGGGGCGACGAGCGGCGGTCCGATCAGAACACGAGCACCTCGCCGCCTGACGCGAGCTGGCACGCGCCGTCCTGGGGATCACCGCCGGTGCGGAGGATCTCGGACGGCTCCGGCTCGCGGTACACGCCCGAGAGCGCGATGTCGACCATGCGCAGGATCGCGCGATCGAGCTTGGTGACGAAATAGCAGGGGATCGTCGGCTCCTTGTGCGCCCCGCCAACCCCCGAGTCGTCCGTCAGGAAGAGGTATCGGCCGCCCGTGACCTGCGCGGCAGAGCGCATGCTGAGCTCGGTGAGCTCATCCACGCCGCTCGACGCGACGGGATAGACAGCCACCCCGAGGTCCTTCAGGGCTCGTATCCCGCTCGCCATCGCCGCGGCGTTCTCCTCGTGGTGGGGCGCGTCCGCGACCCAGAAGGCGAGCCGCGCGGTGTCGCCGCCCGTGCGCCAGGAGAGGTCGGCCGCCTTGGAGAGCGCCATGTCCGGCGCCTCCGGGAAGTCGCCGCCGCCGCCGGCTGCCTGCTCGGCGAGCTTCTCCTGGAACTCGTCGGGATCGGAGCGGAAGTCGAACCACCGGACGATGTAGTCGTCCTCGGTGTCCTTGTACAGGACGAGCGACCAGCGCTGCTGGGCGTTCGGGTACCTGGCGAAGATGGAGTCGGAGAGCGCGATGAACTCCGTCTGGAGATACGTGATCTCGTCGCTCATGCTGCCGGTCGTGTCGATGACGAGCGAGACGTCGAGCGTCTCCTTTTTTCCTGGAGGCGCCGCGAAGAGGCTGTGCGCGGCCTGGTGATCGGCCTCCGTGAAGGGCAAGAGGCCCGGGAGCTGCTGCGAATAGAGCGTGCTCCGGTACGAGAGGAAGAAGTCGAAGTTGCGATTGTCGTCCCAGACGCCGGCGGTGAGCGTGCCAGGCTCGATGCTGGCTCCGCCGCCTGCGCCGCCTGCGCCGCCTGCGCCGCCTGCGCCGCCGCCTCCTCCTGTGCCCAGGCTTCCGCCGGGGGAGCCTTCGCTCGGAGGACCGCTTCCATCCGACACACCTCCCGAAGCGGCTGAGCCGACCGCGGCGCCTGTGCCGAAGCCCGTATCGGGACCGGCGTCGGGGTCGGCGCCGGTGCCCCTCCCGGGGATCTCCCCGTCACCGCCTTCTGCTGAGCTCGATCCGCCCGAGCACGCTCCCAGCGCGAGAAGGCCTCCCACCATGAAAGCGAAGCGGAAACGGGTGTGCATGTGGATCTCCTCGGCCGCCAGGGTCGTCACGCGCCGACGTCGGACGCGGCCGGGGATGCCGCGATGCACGGCGCGTACCGGGGCTAGAGACGAGTGATTTCATGTGCTTACGTGGCTGCGCGTGGTGCGTTCTGTGCCAAGGCGCGCCGGAGCGCGCCGAGGAGCAGCAGGCGCGTGCCCCTGGGATCGCCGCCGAGGTTGTGGGTAATCGCGGCCCGCTTCCCCGCCTCCTGCGCCGGGCAGGCCGGCTACATGGGTCTGCCACGCCTCGTCTTGCGCGTCGAGCTCGCGCCCGAGGCCGAACCGGACATAGAGGTTCGTGTACTCGAAGAGGGCGTTTGCCAGGGACATCCCCGACAGGGCTCGCACCTTCTCCGCGAACGAGAGCTGCAGATCGAACAACGCCTTGGAGAACACCACGCTCGGGGCCGACCTCGGGGTTCAGCGTTCAGCTCTTCGGAGGCGCCGATCGTTTGGCGTGTGGAGTACTCTCCTCCTCTCGCCTTGTCGTCCGGCCCGTGGCCGAGCGGGTCGAGGCGGGGCGCCGGAGACGGCATGTGAACGTTCACATTCTCGATGTCAACTTGAAACGACCGCCAGCGACCGTCCTCGCGCCCCGATGGCAGACAGGTCTCCTCCGGAGCGCCGCGTCAAGAGGGGCGGGCATCGGGCCTCGGTCACACAGGCGCTGGAGCGCCACCTCCGGCGCGCGGCGACGTCGAGCTGGCGATGCGGACGCCACACCCCGCGTCGCGCGCCCGCCGCCGATGCGCTGATCGGTTTCGCGCTCCTCGATCGGGCCGGCGGTAACGCGCCCGCGCCTCTCGCCGCGGCGCTCCGGAGGAGCCCCGCCAGCCTCGCGCTCCCTCGGGCTCGGGCTCGTTGCAGACCGGTCGATTGGAATTGACGCTGCCCATGTGATCGTTCACATTGCTGCCGAGGAGCATCCTTGTTGCTGTGCCTTGCTCGGGCTTCCACGCGTACCGAGGCATTCGTCGTCTGATCGATTTTTGCACCAACTCCGTTGGGTCGGTCGTCGCGGAGGCGATCGCCGAACGGTGGGGATTGGCATCGAGCCGAGGGTGCTCCACCAGAGAACACCGCATCCGCGCTTGTTCGGCGGCTGTCGTGACATCTCGAGTGCTGTTCACCGGAGATGATTCCTTCAAAGATCCGGCGGCGCTGGCGACGCTGCCGGTGGACAACCGTTGGGGCGGCGTGATCTATGTTGAAGAACATGAACCCACAGAACCACGTGTCACGGAGGATGTTCCTGGCCATCCTGGGCTCGGCGTCCGTCGCCGCCGGCTGCTCCCGCGAGGAGAGCGACGCCGCGCGCGCCGGCCAGACGCCGGCGCCGGGCGCCGAGACCGCGCGGCGGAAGCCGAAGGCGCTGACCGAGATCGTCGTCGGCTTCTCGCAGACGGGCGCCGAGAGCTCCTGGAGGATCGCGCACAGCAAGTCGATCCAGGGGGAAGCGGAGAAGCGCCACGTGCAGCTCCTCTTCGCAGACGGTCAGAACGTGCACAACAACCAGGTGAACGCCGTCAACGGGTTCATCACCAAGGGCGTCGACGTCATCGTCATCGCGCCGCAAGAATCCGTGGGCTGGAAGCCGACGTTGAAGGAGGCCAAGCGCGCCGGGATCCCGGTGGTGCTCACGAGCCGGGGCGTGGACGCCGAGGAAGATCTGTACGAGACGGTGATGGTCGCGGATTTCGTCTGGGAGGGGCGGCGGGCAGGGGAGTGGCTCGCAAAGCAGACGAACGGCAAGGCGCGGATCATCGAGCTCGTGGGCACGCCGGCGGCGGACGTGGCGGTGATGCGCAAGACCGGCTTCGCCGAGGCCATCGCGAAGCATCCGGACATGAAGATCATCGCGAGCCAGAGCGGTGACTTCACGCGCACCAAGGGAAAGGCCGTGATGGAGACGCTGCTCTCGGCCCACAAGGGCGAGATCAACGCCGTCTACGCTCACAACGACGACATGGCGCTCGGGGCGATCCAGGCGATCCAGGCGGCAGGGTTGAAGCCCGGGCAGGATATCCAGGTGATATCGATCGACGCTGTGAAGCCGGCATTCGAGGCCATGATGGAGGGGAAGCTCAACGCGACGGTCGAGTGCAACCCCCTGCACGGCCCCCTGCTCTTCGACACGATCGACAAGATCGTGCGTGGCGAGAAGGTGCCGAAGCGCACGATCGTCCCTGGCCAGATCTTCGAACGCGAGCAGGCGGCGGCGGCCATCGGCTCGCGGCCCTACTGAGGAGAGATCGGCGCCGGCGCCCCGCTGGGGCGGCGCGGGCGCCATCACGCTCGTGAGCTCGCTCGTCCGCGGCGCTCACGTACGGAGCAGCAGCCGCATGCCTGTCTCGAAAGCCTTGCTCTCTGTCGAGGGCCTCAGCAAATCCTTCCCCGGAGTTCGCGCTCTGCACGACGTGCACGTCGAGGCGCGCGCCGGCGAGATCCAGGCGTTGATGGGGGAGAACGGGGCCGGCAAGTCGACGCTGATCAAGCTGCTCACCGGCGTCTATTCTCCCGACGCCGGGACCTTGCGCCTCGGCGGTACGGTGATCCGGCCGACCTCTCCCCGCCACGCAGAATCGCTGGGGATCAGCGCGGTGCACCAGGAAATCAGCCTGATCCCGCACCTCTCCATCGCGGACAACATCATGCTGGGCCGGCAGCCTCGGCGCTTCGGCCTGATCGACGGGCGCGCCGTCCGCGCGAAGGCGCGTGAGGCCCTCGCGCGCCTCTCGCTGGACCTCGACGTGTCACGATCGGTGGCGGCGCTGCCCACCGCGCTGCAGCAGATGGTCGCGATCGCCCGTGCGCTCGCCGTGGACGCGCGGATCCTGATCCTGGATGAGCCCACCTCCAGCCTGGATGAAGCGGAGACGCTGCGGCTCTTCGACGTCATGCGGGGGCTGAAGGCGCAGGGGTTGGCGATCCTCTTCGTGACTCACTTCCTGGATCAGGTCTACGCGGTCAGCGATACGATCACGGTGCTCAGGAATGGCTGCCTGGTGGGGCAGTACGCGAGCAGCGCGCTGCCTCGCCTGGAGCTCGTCCAGGCGATGCTGGGCGTCAAGCTCGGCGCGAAAGACAGGGCCGCGCCGGCCGGCCCTGCCGGTCCGGGAGGGGGGGCGAGCGCCGCGGAGCCGGCGCTCGCCGCGCGCGGCCTCGAGAGAAAGGGGGTCATCGGACCCATCGAGCTCGCGCTGCGGCCCGGCGAGGTGGTGGGGCTGGCGGGGCTGCTCGGCTCTGGTCGAAGCGAGACCGCCAGGATGCTCTTCGGGATCGAGCCCGCCGATCGCGGCGAGCTCGCGGTGAACGGGCGTGCGACCGAGATCAAGACGCCACGGCACGCGATCCGGGCCGGCCTCGCATACTGCCCGGAAGACCGCAAGGTGGATGGCATCATCCCGAACCTCTCCGTGCGAGAGAACCTCCTGCTCGCCTTGCAGGCCTCCCAGGGGGCGCTGCGGGTGCTCCCGCGCCACGAGCGGGAGCGTCTGGTCCAGCACTACATCAAGACCCTGAGCATCAAGACGCCGTCCCCGGAGACGCCCGTCAAGCTGCTCTCGGGCGGCAACCAGCAGAAGGTGCTGCTCGCGCGTTGGATGGCCATGCAGCCGCGGATCCTGCTGCTCGACGAGCCCACGCGCGGCGTGGACATCGGCGCCAAGCTGGAGATCGAGGCGCTGGTGAAGTCGCTCAGCGAGAAGGGGGTCGCCACGGTCTTGATCTCGTCGGAGCTCGAGGAGGTCGCGCGCAACTGCTACAGGGTGGTGGTCCTGAGAGACCGCAAGCAGCAGGGCGAGCTCGTGGGAGAGTCCGTGACGCCTTCGTCCATCATCCAGGCCATCGCCCATCAGAAGGAGGCGCCGCCCGATGCTTGAGAAGATCACGGAAGCGGCGCCCACCAACGCCAACCCCACGGGCATCGGGATCCTCCTCTTCACCGCGTGCGCGGGCGCCCTGCTGCTCCTGCGCAGGCGCCGCGAGGCCTGGCCTTTGCTCGGCCTCCTGGCGCTCCTTCTGTTCAACTCCGTCCTGTCCAAGAACTTCTTCTCCATCGTCGAGCGCGACGGGGCTTATTACGGGACGCCCATCAACCTGCTCAACCAGGGCTCGGAGGTGATGCTCCTCGCGATCGGCCTGACCCTGGTGATCGCCGTCAGGGGCATCGACCTGTCGGTCGGCTCGGTCATGGCGCTGTCCGGCGCCACCTGCGTGATCCTGATGAAGGAGGCCCACTTCGGGCCGCTCCTGGCTGCGTTCCTGTCCCTGGCCGTCGCCGCCGGCGTCGGTCTGTTCAACGGCGCGCTGGTGACGGGGCTGAACATCCAGCCCATCATCGTGACCTTGATCAGCATGGTCGGTGTCCGCGGCGTCGCCATGCTCATCACCCGCGCCGAGCCCGTGACGCACACGGACGCGACGTTTGCGTTCATCGGCAACGGTCATGTCGGCGGCTTGCCGTTCTCCATGGTGCTGGTGGCCGCCGTGTTCGTCGTCGCCGCGCTGCTCTGCCGGAGGACGGCGCTCGGTCTGTTCATGGAAGCGATCGGCGACAACGAGCGGGCGAGCCGGCTCGCTGGCGTCGGCGACCGCCGCATCAAGCTCTGGTTGTACGGCTTCTCCGGCCTGTGCGCCGGCATCGCCGGGCTCGTGGCCGCCTCCTACATCTCCACGGCCGATCCCGATCGCGTGGGGCGCCTGCGGGAGCTGGATGCCATCTTCGCCGCGGTGATCGGCGGTACGGCGCTCACCGGCGGGCGCTTCTATCTGGGTGGCACCCTGATAGGCGCGTTGTTGATACAAACGCTCTCCACAACGATGTACATCCAGCATGTCCCCTCCGAGATCGAGCCGATGCCCAAGGCCGGCGTGATGCTGCTCAGCTGCCTGCTGGTCTCGGAGGAGTCGCGCCGGCGGCTCGTCGAGCTGCTCGGGCTCAAGCGGGGGCAGTAGCGATGCTCAGCTGGGATCGGCGGGATCTGCCGCTCGTGGTGACCGCGGTCCTCCTGATCGCGCTCTACGCGGGGGTGCTGGTCTGTTACGACGCGGCGCGGAGCCTGCGTTTCCTTGTCGACCTGATCAAGGGGAACGCGGCGATGGGCCTCTGCGCGGTGGGCATGACCTTCGTCATCCTGTCGGGGGGGATCGACCTCTCGGTCGGCTCCGTCGTCGCGCTCACGACGGTCCTCGTCGGCACGCTGGTGGCCGGTGGTTGCCACCCGCTGCTGGCGTTCTGTATCGCCCTCGCGGTGTCGGTCGCGTTCGGCGCGATGACGGGGCACCTCATCCATCGTTTCTCCCTGCCCCCGTTCCTCGTGACGCTCGCGGGCATGTTCTTCGCCCGCGGCGCGGCGTTCCTCGTCAGCATGCAGCCCATCGGCATCGATCACCCTGCGCTGGACTGGATCGTCGATGAGCTCGGCTTCGCGCTGGCGATCCCGGGCCTGGACCGGACCTGGGTCCCGGCGACGGCGCTCCTGTTCCTGGTCGTCCTCGCGCTCGGCGTGGTTGTCGGCCGCAGCACGAGCTTCGGCCGGAACGTCCTGGCCATCGGCGGGGACAGGCACGCGGCGCTGCTCATGGGGGTGCCGCTGGGCGCCACGACGGTGTGTCTGTACGCGCTGTGCGGCCTGTGCGCGGGCCTCGGCGGGGTCACGACGGCGCTGATCGACAGCGCCGGAAAGCCGAACATCGGCGCCGGCCTGGAGCTCGAGGCCATCGCCTCGGTGGTGATCGGCGGAACGCTGCTGACCGGGGGGGCTGGCAGCGTCGTCGGCACCGTGATGGGCGTGATGATCACGGGCATGGTGCGGGCGGTGATCAACCTGGATGGACGGCTGCCGTCGCCCTGGCACCACATCAGCATCGGGCTGCTGTTGCTCGTCTTCATCGTCATGCAAGAGGTCCTGATCCGCTCGGCCCCCGCAGCCAGGGGGGTAGAGTACGGTCGTCGTGGATGATGCTCGAGAACGAGGAGCGATAGAATGATCGAGGCCAAGCGAATTCTGGTCACCGGGGCGGCGGGCAAGGTCGGCCAGGCGTTCATCCGCAAGTTCCTGTCGAACCCCGCGTTCGAGGGGTGGAAGGTCCGTGCGCTGTGCCATAACCGCATGCTGGAGCGGTCGGCGCGCGTGGAGGTGCTGCGTGGGGCCATCGAGGACAGGACCGTCGTCAACGAGGCGACCGAGGGGGTGAGCCACGTGCTGCACCTGGCGACCAGCAAGGAGACCCCCGAGAGCATCATGGACGTGGCCGTCAAAGGCATGTTCTGGCTGCTGGAGGCCTGCCGCGTCAGCCCTGCGTTCGAGCAATTCATCCTGGTCGGGGGCGACGCCGGGATGGGCCACTTCTTCTATCCGCACCCCGTCCCCGTCACGGAGGCGCAGCGGCACAGCGCCTACCCGGGCTGTTACGCGCTGTCCAAGGTGCTCGAGGAGGTCATGCTCGAGCAGTACTATATTCAATATGAGCTCAACGGATGCTGCCTGCGCGCGCCGTGGATCATGGAGAAGGACGACTTCAAGGCGCAGCTATCCTTCGGTGACGACGTGTTCGGAGGGCCGAGGTGGCGCGATCTGGTCGGCGCCGAGGCGGCGGAGGGGTACGTCCGCTCGGGCGCCGTGCCGGTGATGCTCGACCGCCGCGGCGAGCCGGTGAAGCGTAACTTCGTGCATGTGGACGATCTGGTCGCCGCGATCCTCAAGGCCATCAATCATGAGAAGGCTCGCCAGCAGACCTTCAACATCTGCATGGACGAGCCGGTGGACTACGGGGAGCTGGCGCGTTACCTGGAGGCGACGCGGGGCCTGCCGAGCGTGAGGGTGAAGACGCCCTTCCATTCGACTTGGCTGGACAACTCGAAGGCGAAATTTCTGCTCGGCTGGCGGCCGCAGTACGACCTGGCGCGGCTCACGGACGCCGCCTTCGACCACGTGCGCGCGCCCGATGACCCGCGCGTCACGTGGTACCCCGGTTGATGGGCCCTGCCTCCCCGCGGAGGCCCCTCCCCGTGGTGGACGAGCCTCACGCCGACACCGAGCTTCGCCGCTAGGGGACGGGCCCGCCTACAAGCACCTTCGCCCGGCGGCCCGGCGTGCGCGCGTAGGCCTCCACGACGGCCCGCCCAACGCTCGCCGCGCGCCCGCGCTTCACAAGGGCCACGATCGCGCCGCCGAAGCCGCCGCCGGTCAGCCGGGCGCCGAAGACGTCCGGCTGCGCCCGAGCGCTCTCCACCAGCTCGTCGACCGCCGGCACGGACACCTCGAAATCGTCGCGCATCGACCGGTGAGACGCGTCGAAGAGCTCGCCAAGGCGGCCCAGATCCCCGGCGCGGAGCGCGGCCACGGCGGCGAGCACCCGGGCGTTCTCGGTCACGACGTGGCGCGCGCGCCGATCGAGCGGCGCCGGCAGCGAGGCGATGCGCGGCTCCACGATCGCGTCGACGTCCCGGAGCTCCGGGACGCCGAGCGCCGCGGCCGCGCGCTCGCACTCCGCGCGCCGCGTCTTGTAGTCGCCGCTGGCGTGCTGGTGAGTTACCCCGGAGTCGACGACGAGCAGCTCGGCCTCCGCGGGCAGCGGGATGCGCTCGAACGCGAGCGTCCTCGTGTCGATGAAGAGCGCCGTGCTCTCGTCGGCGAGGCTCGCGGCCATCTGATCCATCGTCCCGACCGGCGCGCCCACGAAGTCGTGCTCCGCGGCGTGCGCGATCTGGGCGATCTCCACGTCGTCGATGGCGAGGCCGAGCATCGACCGCAGGGCGCGGGCGAGCGCTACGAGCAGCGAGGCGCTCGACGACAGGCCGCTTCCGAGCGGTACTGTCGACTCGATCCTCGCGTCGAAGCCGGGGATCGATGCGCCCCGGCCGCGGAGGACCGCGGTGATGCCCTGAATGTAGTCGAGCCACAGCCCGCGGCGCGCCTCCTCGCCGGCGCGGAACGAGAGCTGGGCGCCGCCGTGCACGTTCGTCGTCGCGACCTGGATGAGCCTGTCTTCCCGGGGCGCGAGCTCGACGCGCGTCTTCTGCGGGATCGCCGTCGGCAGCACGTACCCGCCGCTATAATCGGTGTGTTCGCCGATCAGGTTCACGCGCCCCGGCGCCTCTGCCAGGACCTTCGCCGGACGGCCGAAGACGACCTCGAAGCCATTGCCCTTCACCGTCATCGCGGCTCACCCATGTTCACGGGGAGCAGGGAACCCAATTGCTTCGTAGACGTCAAGCCACAACTGCGGGAGGACGCCGTCCTGGGTTGCGCTCGATCGCTCATCGCTCTTCCATGCCGGGCGCGCCGCTCAGGCTCCCCGCAGCGCAGCGATCACAGGCGCTGTGTCGGGCCGCATGCCGCGCCACAGCGTGAAGCACTCGGCGCCCTGCTCGACCACCATGCCGAGGCCGTCGGCTGTCTGACCCACGCCGGCCGCGCGTGCGGCCTGCACGAACGCGGTCGGCTCCTTCTTGTAGGCCATGTCGTAGGCCAGCGATCGCTCGCTCCACACGCCGGCGGGCAGGGGCGGCACCTCGTTGGTCATGGAGGAGGCGGAGCCGTTGATGATCACGTCGAAGCGCCCGGCGATGTCGGCGAAGCCGCCGCCGGCGAGCTGGATGGCGCCGGCATGCGGGCCGAGCTCGGCGGCGAGCGCCACGGCCTTGCTGGCGGTGCGGTTGGCGATGAAGATCTCGGCCGGCTGCTCATCGAAGAGCGGCAGCAAGGTGCCGCGCACCGCGCCGCCCGCGCCGAGGAGCAGCACGCGCGCGCCCTTGAGCTCGCGGCCGAGGTTGTGGGTGATGTCGCGCAGGATGCCGAAGCCGTCGGTGTTGTCGCCGAGGATGGTGCCGTCCGCGCGCAAGGTGAACATGTTGATCGCCCCGGCGGCGCGGCCGCGCGGCGTCAGCTCGTCGGCCAGCGCAAAGGCCTCGAGCTTGAAGGGCATGGTGATGTTCATGCCCTTGCCGCCGCTCTCGTGGAACTCGCGCACGGCGGCGGCGAAGCCATCCAGCTCGCCGAGGATCGCGCCGTACACCATGTCCTGCCCGCACTGCCTGGCAAAGGCGGTCTGCAGCGCCGGCGACTTGGTCTGGGAGATGGGATTGCCGATGATGGCGTAGCGGTCGGTCATGGGTGCGTCCAGGCCTGAGCGACGCGGGGCCACGCCCGCGAGCGCCGCAGATCTACGATACTGTCCAGCGACTTGCCAAGAGCGCGCGGCGCCTCCGCGGATCCAAAGGCGCCCCCATCGCCGCGCTGCGCTCAGTCCTGGTGGCTCTCGGGCTTCGACGCCATCACCAGATTGAGCGGCGACGACCCGAGGAGGTTGCGCTCGATGGTGTCGCAGATGCGCGTGAGGGGCAGGTCGTTCGGTTCGTGGCCGAACGGGTCGTCGAGCTCGCCGCCGATCGCCTCGATCATCAGGACGGGGTAGGCGACCATCATCGTCACGATGGGCGTCATGGCGCCGATCGCGTCGATGAGCGCGAGGGGCAGCGTGGCCAGGTAGAGCACCACGCCGCGCTGCAAGAGCAGCACGTAGCCGAGGGGCGTCGGCGTCTTGAGGATGCGCTCGCAGCCCCCGAGGCAGTTGACCAGGATGTTCAGCTCCTCCTCGGCGCACACCGCCATGTTGCGCTCGAGGCTCCCGGCCCGCGCGAACGCCGCGATCCGATCCGAGACCTGCTGCGCGGCGTAGAGCGGCGGGTGGACGTGCGCCGCCATCGCCTCGGCTTGCTCCGCGGACAGGAGCCGCTGGATTTCCGGGCGCTCGGCTTGCCCGCGCAGCGACCGCCGCGTGGCGTGGGCGAAGACCACCACCCAGACGGCGAGCTCGCGCGCCGCCGACGGGGCCACCGCCGCATGCGCGTTCACGATGCGCGTGACGTTGCGGCTCGCGTTCACGATCGAGCCCCAGAGCGTCCGGCCCTCCCAGAAGCGGTTATAGGACGTGTTCGTGCGGAACGCGAGGATGAGCGCGATCACCGCGCCCGCGACCTCGTACAGGCCGATCGAGAGGCCCACGCGAGGGATATACCTGTCCGTGAGCCACAGCGCCGTCGCGATGGCCCCGAAGATCAGCACGCGCCGCATCACGCCCGGCGAGAGGGAGCCGCGCGGGGAGACCAGCAGGTGGAGCCAATCGCGTCTCGCGTAGGGGATCATCGGGCGCGACCCTCGTGGCAGGAGCCATGGTGGAGAGAGGCCGCATCGCCGTACCGTCCACGGGCGGCGACCCCAGCGAGCGCCTCCTCCGTATCAGCAAGGTGCCTGTCCCGCAACGCCGGCCGGACCGCGCGGCCGCCCCGTTCCAGCCGGCTCATCCGTGCATCGAGCGGTCCGCTGCCGTCTGGCGCGGACGCGCGGGACGCGGGAGACTCGACGTCCGACCAGGCAGGCAGACCGCGGTGGCTCTGCACGCCTGAGTCGCCTGGAGCTGCCGCTTGAGTTTCCCGTCCCCCATCGTCCTGTTCTGGGCGGCCTCCGCCCTGGCCTGGCTCGTCGTCGTAGCAGCGGCGAGGCGCCGCCGGGGCGGGCTCTACGCGCGGTTCGTCGGCGTGCTGCTCGGCATCCACACCCTGATCTCGTGCGCGCTCTTCCGCCATGTCGGCCCGCTCGCGCCGGGGTTCGCGTACCTCCAGGGCGCGGTGTACCTGCACTTCCTCCTGCTCTCGCGCCCCCGGATGCGGCCGCTCGCCTACCGCGCGCTCGTGAGCATCCCCGCGTCCTACTTCGTGGCGGCCATCTTCCTGTCGTTCCCGTGGGCCATCGCGAGCGGGCTCGGGGCCACGCCGTACGGCCTCTGGGTGCCCTTCGCGCTCGCCGTCGTCGGTATCCTCCAGTCGCTCACCGCCCGCCGCGAGGAGATCGAGCTCGTCGTCGACCGCGCCCCGGTCGACGGGCTGCGCCGCCACCCGCTGCCGCGCGACGGGGCGCCCGGCGCGCGCCGGGCCCTCCGCATCGTCCAGATCACCGATCCTCACCTCGGTCCGTTCATGTCGGTCGCTCGGCTCCGCGGCATCTGCGAGCGCGCGGTGGAGCGCGATCCCGATCTCGTCGTGCTCACCGGCGATTACCTGACGATGGAATCGCAGGACACCGCGGATCACCTCGCCGAGGCCCTTTCCCCGCTCCGCGCCCTGGAGGGGCGTGTGTTCGCGTGCCACGGCAACCATGATCACGAGTCGCCCCGCCACGTCGCGACCGCGCTGGAGCGCGCTGGGGCGCGCCTGCTCGTGGACGACGCGGCGCTCGTCGAGACCGCCGCCGGGCCGGTCCAGGTCCTGGGGATGGACTTCCATTACCGCGATCGCGCCGAGCGCATGGCGGCGGTCTGCGCCCGCCACCCGCGCAGGAAGGGCGCGCTCCGGCTCGTCCTGCTCCACGATCCGGGCGCGTTCCGCCACCTCGGCGAGGGGGAGGGCGATCTCGTGCTCTCGGGCCACACCCACGGCGGGCAGCTCGGCCTGGTCAGCCTCGGAGGCTCCTGGACCGCCCTCCAGCTCTTCGTGAAGATGCCGGATCATGGCCTGTGGGCCCGCGGCCCCGATCGGCTCTACGTCCACCGGGGGACAGGACACTACGGGTTTCCCCTTCGGCTCGGCGTGCCGGCGGAAGAGAGCGTCCTCAAGGTCCACCTCGCCGGCGACGGCGTCTGACGGGCCAGGCGCCGTCCGCCTCCCCGCAGCAGCGCTAGACCGAGCGCGCTTCCCCTGCGTCGGCCGGAGCCGGAGCGGCGGCCTCGTCGACCACCGGCATCAGGGGCAAGTCCACGATGAACATCGCGCCCCGACCCTCACCGGCGCTCTCGGCGCGAACCTCTCCGCCGTGCATTCTCACCAGATCCTGCACGATCGAGAGCCCCAGGCCGAGCCCGCTGTGCCACCGGGTGGTCGAGCTGTTTGCACGGCGAAATTTGTCGAACACATGGGGGAGAAAATTCGCGCTTATCCCCTCGCCGGTATCGCTGATGCGGAGTTGGGTCTTCGCTCCCATCTCCTCCAGCGACACGGTCACGCGCCCGCCAGCGGGCGTGAATTTGACGGCGTTGCTCAGCAGATTGCTCACGATCTGCTCCAGGCGACCGCGATCGCCCCAGACCCGGCCGGTCGTCGAGCGGAGCGACAGCGAAATGCAGACGTCCTTCGCCTCCGAGGCTGGAGTTACAGAGTCGATGATCGCCTGGACGACCTCGGCCATGCTGACCGGCTGCCGCTTCAGCTCCACCTTGCCGCAGAGGATGGCGGAGACGTCGAGCAGCGTCTCGACGAGCTTCAGCTCGGCCATGCCGTTGCGCTCGATCACCTCGAGGCCGCGCTGCACCCTGGCTGCGTCGGGCTTGTCCGTGCGGAGAAGAATATGCGCCCAGCCGAGGATAGAGGTCAAAGGCGTTCGCAGCTCATGGCCGAGCGTGCAGAGGAACTCGTCCTTCATCCGGTCGGCGGCCTCGGCCCTGGAACGCGCCGCCTGCTCGCTGGCCAGCAGCTTCTCCCGCTCTTCCTCCGCCCGCTTGCGTTCGGTGATGTCCGTGGAGATGGCGCACACCGCATAGGGCTTGCCTTCCGCGTCGAACAGGGGGCACTTGACCGAGATATAGGTGTGCATCCCGTCGCCCTGCGGCACCACCTCCTCGGTCTCCAGGGGCTCCTGGGCCTCCAGCACCCGCCTGTCGAAAGAGCGGAATAGCTCGGCCTGCTCCGGGGGGAAGAGATCGTGGTCGGTCATGCCGACGATCGACTTGACCGACTCGTTCGACCCCAGCGCCGCGTGGAACAGCTGCCTGAAACGGCGGTTGCTCAGCAGGTATCGGCCCTGCAGGTCCTTCACGTAGACCATGGCCGCCGAATTGTCGATGATGGCCTGCAGCATGGCCTGGCTTTCGCGCAATGTCTCCTCGGCCCGCTTTCGCTCGCAGTTCTCCTGTTTCAGGAGATCGTTGGCCGCCGCAAGCTCGGCCGTGCGCTCCTCCACTCTCCGCTCCAGCTTGTCGTGGGCGCCTCGCAGCGCGGCCTCCAATCGCTGGCGCTCCTCGATTTCCCGCCGCAACTGCACGTTCTGCGCCTCGAGCTCCGCGCGCATCGTATACAGCTCCAGGTGTGTCTTGATCCGCACCAGGACCTCGTCGAGCTCCAGAGGCTTGATGACGTAATCGACGCCGCCGGCCTCGAACCCGGCCACCTTGTGGGCCGTCTCTTCCAGCGCGGTCATGAAGATCACCGGAATGCCCCTGGTGCTTTCAGACGCTTTCAGGCGCCGGCACGTCTCGAAGCCGTCCATTCCCGGCATCAACACATCGAGCAGGATCAAATCGGGAGAAAGGAGCGCGGCCCGCTCCAGCGCATCTTCACCATCTTGAGCGACCGCCACCCGAAAGCCTCGCTCCTCGAGCTGAGCGGCTGTCGCGGCCATGCTCTCCGGCACATCGTCGACCATCAGGATGGTATGCACGGGGCACCAGGCTCTGAGGTTGTGTTCATTGGAGACGATGGCAACGTAGCGCCAGCGTGAACCGGTCGCGACAACCTTCTGACACATCCGCCCGCTAGGGCTCTTCGCCTGGGCGCGCCCGCCATGGCCGTCGTTCGGGCTGCGCGGTCGGGGGAGCTGTCGTGATGCCGTACCGGAGCTGCGCCTGGAGCATACCGCGGAGCCGCTTGATCTGGAAGCTTCGCGCCACCGCGCGCACCTGCCCGCTCCACGCTCCGAGCTGCGGGTCGGCCTCCTCGAGCCGATCGAGCTCGTTCAGCACCTGGGTGACGAGCCCTCTGTCGGCCAGCTCGACGAGCCGAGCCAGCTCCTGGGCCGGTGGGGCGGGGAGCGCGCAGAGCTCCGCATCGGCCATGGCGGGCGTGAGCACGGCCGCGCCCTGCCCCGCTCGGCGCCGCCACTCGAGCTGGAGCGTGCCTCGGAGCAGCTCCAGAAACGCGCCGGCCTGTACCGGCTTGGACAGAAAGTCGTCACATCCCGCGCTCAGGCTCTTGTGCCGCTCGACCTCCGAAATGCTGGCAGACGAGGCGATGATCGCCGTTCGGGCGAGCTCGGGCCTTTGCCGCAAGCGCCGTGTCGCCTCGTATCCGTCCATGCCCGGCATGGCCAGGTCCATCACGATGACGTCCGGCGTCCGGTCGAGGGCCAGCGCGAGCGCGCGCTCGCCGCCGTCGGCCTCCAGCAGCTCGAAGCCGAGCGGCTCCAGCAAGTCGCGCAGCAGCGCGCGGTTCTCGGCGTTGTCGTCCACCACGAGGATCGTGCGGCGCTCGCCCTCGTACCCGGTGATCGCCTCCCACGACAGCCCCGCGCGCCCCTCGGGCGCGGTCGCCTCGAGCAGCCGGAGCGTCGCCGTGAAGACCGTGCCTCGGCCGGGCTGGCTGTCGACCTCGATGCTGCCGCCCAGTCGCTCGATGAGCTTCTTCGTGATCGCCAGCCCCAGCCCTGTGCCCTCGGCGCGCCGCTCCTCGTCGCCGACCTGCTCGAAGGCCTCGAAGATGCGCCCGAGGTGCTCGGGGGCGATGCCGGGGCCGGTGTCCTCGATCTGGAAGCGCACCGTGCGCCATCGGTCCTCCGGCGGCTCCAGCACCTCGACGCGCAATGTCACCCCGCCCTGCTCGGTGAACTTGATGGCATTGCCCAGCAGGTTGAGCAGCACCTGCGTCAGCCGCTTCTCGTCGGCGCGCACCCCCAGCCGCTCGGGGCCGACACGCTCGTAAGCGAACGAGAGACCCTTCTCCACGGCGCGCACCCGGCAGAGGTTGGCCACGGTCCGGACGAGCGTGGGCAGGTCCACCGCGGTCGGGCGCACGTCCATCTTGCCGGCCTCGATCTTGGCCAGATCGAGCACGTCATTGATGAGGCCGAGCAGGTGCGTGCCGGCGGTGTGGATGACGCGGGCCGCGTCGGCGGCTTTGGGGGGCAGGTCGGGCAGCCGGCCGAGCACCTGCGCATAGCCGAGGACGCTGTTGAGCGGCGTGCGCAGCTCGTGGCTCATGCTGGACAGGAACTCGCTCTTGGCGCGGCTGGCGAGGTCTGCCGCCTGCTTCGCGGCTTCCAGCTCGGCGGTGCGCTGCTCCACCTCGCGCGCCAGCCGCTCGCTGTAGGCCGAGAGCTCGGTAGAGAACGTGGCGTTCTCCACCGCCGTCGCCGCCAGCGCGCCGAGGAGCGTCACCAGCTCGACGCGGGCCTGGGGGAAGGCGTCCTCCACGCTCGGGTGCTCCAGGTACATCACCCCGGAGAGGCGCCCCTGGTGCACGAGCGGCACGGCGAGCACCGAGCCGGGCCGGCGGGCGAGCAGGTAAGGGTCCTCGTCGAAGCGGCTGTCGCACGCGGCCTGCCCGAGCACCACCGGCTCCTTGCCGCGCGCGACGTACTGCACGAGCGTCGCCGGCAGCCGCGTCGAGCCGGCGACGGGCTCGTCGAGCGCCAGCTCGACCTGCTGGGGATTGACGGTGAGCAGCGCCGCGATGACGAGCTCGCCGCCCCGCGTGAGGGCGAGCACGGCGCGCTCGGCGCCGGAGTACTCGGCGAGCAGGCGGAGCATGTGGCTGACGAGCGAGCCGAGGTTGCGGTCGCCGGAGAGCGCCTGCGCGGCGCGCAGCGCCGAGGCGATCTCCAGGTACGCGTGGAGCGTGCGGTCGGTGATGGTCGTGCTCGTCGGCACGGGCGCCCCGTCCGGCGGCTCGTCCCCCGCGAGCGCCGGGTGGCCCGAGGCCGCGATGCTGTCCGGGTAGCGCTGGGCGAGCCGCGCGGCCGCCGCGCGCGCCCCCCAGCGCAGGTAGGCGTCGTGCGCGGCCGAGAGATAGGCGCGGGCCAGGGCGCGGTGCCCGCGGGCGAGGCGGTGCTCGCCGGCCAGGCGCAGGCCGAGCGCCTCCGTGTTGACCCGATCCTGGTCGCGGGCCTGCTCGATGGCCTGGTCGTACAGCCGCCCGGCCTCCTCGTGCTCTTCCCGGGCGCGAGCGCGGCCCGCCTCCATCAGCAGGCGCACGGCCTCGAAGCTCTCGGGGCAGCCCTGGGCCCAGAGGGCGAGGCGCGCGCCGTGAAAGGCCAGCCGATCCTCGAGCAGCGCGCGCCGCTCGGCGCTGGCGGTGGGGAGGGCGTGCGCTCCGGCGACGCAGAGCGCGAACGTCAGGGCGATGAGCATGGGAGTGCCCCACGAGACCTGCCACTCCGGCTCGACGACGAGGACCGCCTCGACCGCCCACGCGTCAGCGCCGAAATGGACCCCGGTCCACCCCGCGATGGCCATCGAGGCGGTCAGGAGCGCCATCGATTTCGCGTCCCGCGCGGGTCGCGCGATCTCCTCGAGCGCCTGCTCCAAGGCGCGCGCGGCCTGGGCCTGCGTGAGCGTGCCGACCGAGCGGGCAAGGACGTTCCGGAAGTCCATGGCCATCGGGTCGCGGTAGGCCATGCGGTCGAGGTCGCGCGTGACGCGATCGAGGTCATCTCCGGCGATCAGCTCGAACATCGCCCCCTGGATCTCGCTGAAGGCCTCGGCGACGAGGTCGCGCTCCTCGGCGGCGGTGCGCGCCGCGCGCGCGTACAGCTCCCTCATCTCCGGAGGCGGCGTCCAGTACATGGCGGCCACCGTGGCGTTGAAGCGCGCCGTGGCGCGCGCGACGTCGTACCGATCGACGAGCGCGAGCATGGGCTCGCTCAGCCGGCGCCCCAAAGGCAGCTTCCCCAGGAGGTAGGCCAGGAGCAACGCCGTGCACACGCAGCCCGCGAACGAGCTCTTCGTCAGCCCGTACCGCAGCGTCTCCAGCGCGAGCATCGGCGAGCAGCACCGGCTCAGCGAGGGCATCCAGAAGGCGGCGCAGGGCCCCAGCACCTCCAGGATCCTGCACCGCAGCGCGTGGGCGCGGTCGGTGCTCATCGGCAGCGCCTTCCAGTCCTCGACGGTCATGCGCTGCAGGGCGGGCTCGATCTCGGTGATGAGCGCGTCGAACAGCGCCTGATGCTCCTCCGGGGTCCTCGGCAGCGGCCGCCCGAGCCACGCCATCGCCGAGAGGCCGAGCTCGATGCCCTGCGCGAAGCGGCCGGTGACATGGAGAAACACGATCAGGACGCTGGCCACGCGCGCGCGCTCGAGCGCGTCCCGCGATCGCTCCAGGCAGCGCTGAAAGAGCCGCTCCGCTTCGTCGACCCGCTCCGCGAGCCAGAGCGCCTCGGCCATGGCCAGGTGCACCTCGAAGGTCGTCTCCGGGGCCTCCGTCCACCCCTCCTCGCCCAGCTGCGACGCGGCTGTCCCGAGGAACGCCACGGCCTGCGCGTGGGCCGCGCTGGCCTTGGCCCGCTGCCCCGCGCGCAGGTTCTGCTCCGAAAGATCGCGCTTCTCCTGGGCGTCCGTCAGCCGCTCGGCGGCCCGGTTGCGGTGGTAGAGCGTCGCGAACAGCTCCCCATCGGCGCACGCGACGCCGTACCGAGCCCGCAGCGCTCGGCCGATCCACAGGTGCAGCGACAGCCGCTGCTCTGCCGTGAGCGCCTCGTAGGCGGCCTGCTGGACCCGGTCGTGCACGAAGGCGTAGGCCTCGTGCCCCCGATCGGCCTCGTGCACCAGGAGCCCCTCGCGCGCCGCCTCCGCCAGGAGGGCGCTGACCGCCTCCGCCTCTTGCCCCAAAAGGTGCGCCAGGAGCTCCGCGTCGAACCGGTCGCCGGCGCACGCCGCCGTCTGCAGCGCCCGCTGCAGCTCGGGCGACAGCCGCTCCAGCCTGCGGGTCAGCAGCGCGACGACGTTGTCCGTGATCCCCGCCCGCTCGATCGCCTCTCGCTGCCAGTGCCACCGCCCCGTCTCCGCGTCGCGCGAGAGCAGCTTCCGCTCGTGCAAGAGCTGCAGAGACTGCCCGACGAAGAACGGGCTGCCGTCCGTCTTGTCCTTGACCAGCCGCGAGAGCTCCTCCACCTCGGCCTCGGGCCGATCGAGCATGTCCGCCACCATCGCCGCGACCGCTTCCGCGCCGAGCGGCGAAAGCGCGATCCGTCCGGTCACGGCGCCCGGGGCCGCGGAGGCCGAGAGCAGCGCCTTCAACGGGTGCTCCGGGCTCACCGCCTCGTCCCGGTAGGCCCCCACCACGAGCAGGTGCTGGCCCGCGGGCTCCTTCAGCAGCTCGCTGAGGAGCGCCAGCGACGCATCATCCGCCCACTGCAGGTCATCGATGAACAGCGCCAGCGGGTGCTCGGCCGTGGCCAGCGTCCGCACGAAGCGCAGCACCGTCGTCTGGAAGCGGAGCTTGGCCTCCATCGGCCCGAGCTCGACCAGCGGCTTCGGCTCGCCCAGGATGTGCACGAGCTCGGGCATGAGCTCGACGAGGATCTGCCCGTTCGGCCCTGCGGCTTCCTGAAAGGCTTGCCTCCAGCGCTCCAGCACCTCGGCCGGGTCCGCCAGCCGCCGCCGCACCACCGACCGCAGCGCCTGCGCCAGCGCCGCGTACGGCGTGCTGCGCTGCAGCTGGTCGAACTTGCCGGCGGCGAAGATCCCCCGCCGCGCGCGCACCTGGCCCTGCAGCGCCTGCACGAGCGCCGACTTGCCCACGCCCGACGGCCCTGCCACCAGCGCCAGGACCGTCGCGCCGCCGCACGCCTGGTCGAACAGCGCCGCGAGCGCGGCGCTCTCGCGCTCCCGGCCGAACAGGCGCGAGGGGGCTCGGACCCGATCGTCCCAGTCGCGCTTCGCCAGCGGAAACGGCGCCACGGTCCCCGTCTCGACCCAGGCCCGCGCGGCCCGCTCCAGATCCCAGGCCGCGCCGCTCGCCGTCTGGTAGCGGTCCTCGGGCCTCTTGGCCATCAGCTTGAGCACGATCGCGCTCACGGCCTCGGGGATGCTCCGCTCCTGCGCCCGCTCGTGCGGGGGCACCGGCGCCCGGGCGATGTGCGCGTGGATCAGCTCCAGCGCGTCGGTCGCGTCGAAGGGCAGCGCGCCGGTCAGCAGCTGGTAGAGCGTGGCGCCCAGCGCGTACAGGTCCGCCCGGGCGTCCGGCGCTCGGTTCATTCGGCCCGTCTGCTCGGGCGCCATGTACGCCAGCGTTCCGGAGACCGCCTCCGGCGACCTCTGCGCGGCGAGCTGGGGCGTCCACCAGGTCGCGAGCCCGAAGCCGATCAAGCAGGCGCGCGTCCGCTCGGCGTCGACCAGGATGTTGTCCGGCTTGATGTCGCGGTGGAGGACGCCGCGCCGGTGCACCTCGCCCAGGCTGCGCGCAACCGCGGCGCCCAGGCGCAGCGCGCCCCCCACCGGCAGCGGGCCCTGGTCGAGCACGCGCGCCAGCGAGGCATCGACCCAGGGCTCCAGCACGGGGACCGGCTTCGCGAGCGAGCGCGGAATCGGCGGCTCGCCGCAGGGAGCTTTCGGCATCGCTGGCGCGCCGCTCTTGGACTCGGCCGCTCGCGCGACGCACGTATCCGTGTGCAGGACCTCCCCCGTAACGTAGTCCATGTCGAATTCTCGACGACGCGAGGGCGCTTGTCACTCGTTATCGTGAATGAGCTCGATCGCACGCGCTGGTGTCGAGGGTCTGGTCGGGAATGGCCGCGCCGCACAAGAGAGTTGTGCCGGCCAGCGAGTCCATCAGCAGGGGGGGTGAAGGAAATCCCCCACCCTGCCGGGATGATGAGCCGCCAGGCGCGCCAAGGACGCCGGGCGCTCCGAGAGGGCTCAGGCCGTCTCGAGGAACTTGCGCACCTGGGACTCGATCGCGCTGCCGGGCACGATGAAGGGCTTGTCCGTGATATCCACGGAGAAGCTCTGAGCCGAGACGGCATACGTCCCCTTCACCGTCCCCGCCGGCGTCGGCACCGAGAAGTCGCCCTTGCCCTCGTTGCCCGTGAACTTGCCGCCGGCCTTCTCGATCGCCGTCTTGGCCTTCGCGACGATGTCTTGAGAGGATCCGCTGAAGGGGACTGAGAAGCTGTGCTTTGCCATGTCGTCTCCTGGGGTGCTCGATCGCCATCCTGGTACGGCGCGAGTGCGGCGGAGGTTAGTGCGGCCTCGCCACGGGTACCAGCGCGAACTTGCTGGGCCTTCCGCGCGCAGCAGATCGCGCGGGATCGCTGCGCGCCGCAGGGCCGCGCGGGATGGCGGGTGATGGCAGGCCGCGCGCCGCCGGCTGGCGAAGGTCGACGGGACGGCCGCCGCGACGCCTCGAACCCGCGCGTCGGGAAGGATTGCGCTTGACAAGACGGGCGGAATCGCCGCTTTCTATGCGCCGATTGCTCCCAGTCGTGAACCGAGGACTTATGAAGGACCTTTTTCTCAAGCAGTCGATCCTCCGCCGAGCGGGGCGGGTGTCCGCGCTCGCGCTCGCGCTCGGGCTGAGCGCTGGATGCGTGGTCACGCAGGGCCCCGGCGCGGGGGCCGCCCCTCCTGGCGGCGCGGGCCCCGGCGCGGGCGGTGACGCGAGCGCCGCGGGCGGCTCCACGCCCGCGCAGACCAACCTGCTCAAGGCATCCAACTTCGACGACAACAAGAGCCTGCCCTGGACCACCTCGTTCACCGCGCCAGGCGCGGGCAGCGCCGAGGTGAAGAAGGGGGCCTATTGCGTCACGGTGACGAACAAGGGGTCAAACAACTGGGACGCCCAGTTCCGCCACCGGGAGATGGTGATCCAGAAGGGGCACAGCTACACCCTCGAGTACAAGGCCTGGGCGTCCTCGCCCACGAAGGCGCGGCCGAAGGTCGGCATGTCGGGGCCGCCTTACGAGGAGTACTGGTCGGACACCGTGATCCTCGGGACCGAGCCGAAGACCTTCTCCGGCAAGTTCACGATGGGGAAGGCCGATGACGCCACGGCGGAGCTCGCGTTCCACATCGGCGGCGCCATGGCGTCGGCCAAGGAGCCGTTCGAGGTCTGCATCGACGACATCCGCCTGGACGACCCCCAGTTCAAGGCCGCCGCGCCCGTGGCCGAGGCGGCGGCGCCGAAGGTCGCCGTGAACCAGGTCGGGTATCTGCCCGGCGCCATCAAGATCGCCACCGTGAACAGCGCGGCGACCGCGCCGGTCGCGTGGGAGCTGCTCGACGCCTCCGGCAAGTCGGTCGCCCACGGCCAGACCAAGGTCTTCGGAAAGGACGGCGCCTCCGGCGATCACGTCCACCTCGTCGACTTCACGGCCGTCAAGGCGCCTGGCCAGGGCTACGTGCTCAAGGTGGGTGAGGACAAGAGCTTTCCATTCGACATCGGAACTGGCCTTTACCAGAAGCTCAAGTACGACGCGCTCGCGTACTTCTACCACAACCGGAGCGGCATCGAGATCAAGATGCCGTTCGCCGGCAAGCCCGAGCTGGCGCGCCCGGCGGGGCACCTCCACGACAAGAGCACGCCCTGCCTGAAGGACAGCGGCTGCGACTATTCGCTCGACGCGTCCCGCGGCTGGTACGACGCCGGCGACCACGGCAAGTACGTCGTCAACGGCGGCATCTCGGTGTGGACGCTGCTCAACTGGTACGAGCGCACGAAGCACATCGGCGCCTCGAGCGCCGACTTCGCGGACGGCAAGCTCAACATCCCCGAGGGCAAGAACGGTGTGCCCGACATCCTCGACGAGGCGCGCTGGGAGCTCGAGTTCCTGCTGGGCATGCAGGTGCCGGAAGGCAAGCCGCTCGCCGGCATGGTCCACCACAAGATGCACGACGAGTCGTGGACGGGCCTCGGCCTCGCGCCGCACGAGGACAAGCAGGCGCGCTTCCTCCACAAGCCGAGCACCGCGGCGACGCTCAACGTCGCGGCCACGGGGGCGCAGTGCGCGCGCATCTGGAAGACGGTGGACGCGGCGTTCTCGGCCAAGTGCCTGAAGGCCGCCGAGCGCGCCTGGGCGGCGGCGAAGCAGAACCCGGCCCTCTACGCGCCGCCCGGCGGCGACAAGGGCGGCGGGCCCTACGACGACAAGGACGCCAAGGACGAGTTCTACTGGGCCGCGGCGGAGCTCTTCGTCACGACGGGGAAGCCGGAATATAAGCAGTTCCTGCAGGCCTCGCCGCTCAACGCGCGGTTCCCGATGGAGATCTACTGGGGGGTCACGGACGGGCTCGGCCAGATCTCGATGGCGATCGTGCCCGGCCACGTGGACGCGGCGTGGCAGCAGCAGATCCGCGGCCGCATCGCGAAGGCGGCCGACCAGTACCTCGCCATCGCGGACAAGGAGGGGTACCGGACGCTCGTCGCTCGGACGCCTGAAGGCAAGTACGACTGGGGCTCGAACTCGGCCGTGCTGAACAACATGCTCGTGGTGGCGCTCGCCCACGACTTCACCAAGCAGCCGAAGTACCTCGACGGCGTGGTGCTGGGCATGGACTACATCCTCGGGCGCAACCCGCTCGGGCAGTCGTACGTGACCGGCTACGGCGACAAGCCGCTCGAGAACCCGCACCACCGGTTCTGGGCGCACCAGGCGAACAGCAAGTACCCGAAGGCGCCGCCCGGCGCGGTCTCCGGCGGCCCGAACTCCTCGCTCCAGGATCCTTACGTCCAGAGCGCCGGCCTCAAGGGGTGCGTCGCGCAGCGGTGCTTCGTGGACAACATCGAGGCCTGGAGCGTGAACGAGATCACGATCAACTGGAACGCGCCGCTCGCGTGGGTGACCGGCTTCCTCGACGAGAAGGCGAAGCCGTAGCCACGTTGGCCTGAGGGCTCCCGCCGGCCACGGTGCGGCCGCCGGCGCGCCGGTGGTACCATCCGCCTCGTCCTCGTGGAGCTCCGACCCGACGCCGTCATCGCGGACAAGCTGCACCTGCTGAGGCCTCTCGGGCAGGGCGGGATGGGCGTCGTGTGGGCGGCGCGGCACCTCGCCCTCGACACCGACGTCGCGGTGAAGTTCATCCGCCCCGAGCGGGCGGCGGAGCGTCCTGCCCTCGTCGCGCGCTTCCAGCGCGAGGCGAGGGCCACGGCGCGGATCGCGCACCCGCACGTGGTGCAGGTCATGGACTACGGCGTCGTCGACGGCGCCGTGCCGTACCTCGTGATGGAGCTCCTGCGCGGCTTCTCGCTGGCCGAGCTCCTCGAGCGCGGCGGCCGCCTCAGCTTCGCCACCGCGAGGTCGCTCGCGCGGCAGGTGGGGAGCGCGCTCGAGAGCGCCCACGAGCTCGGCATCGTGCACCGCGACATCAAGCCCCACAACGTCTTCATCACGGAGGGGGGCCAGGGATACCCGCTCTTCGTCAAGGTGCTCGACTTCGGCGTCGCGAAGGTGGCGGGCGACGCGGCGGCGCCGGCGGCGAACCCCGCGCTCACCGAGACCGGGATGGTGATCGGATCGGCCCCGTACATGAGCCCCGAGCAGCTCGAGGGGAGCAAGGACGTCGATCTCCGCTCCGATCTCTGGTCGCTCGGCGTCATCCTCTACGAGGCGCTGACCGGCGCGCAGCCGTTCCAGGGCAGCTCGTTCGTCTCCGTCGGCGCGGCGGTCCTGAAGGGGAGATTCCGCCCCGCAAGCGAGCAGAGGCCGGGCCTGCCGGCGTCGATCGACGACTGGTTCTCCAAGGCGCTCTCCGTCGATCCGACCTGCCGATTCCAGTCGGCGCGCGAGATGGTCGATGCGTTTCCGAGCCTGGAGGTCCGGACGGCGGAGGTCGACGCGCCCGCGGGCCGCCATCACCCGGCCGCGTTCGCCACGACCGTGGCCGCGCCGGTCGCTCTTCTGGGCGCGCCCCACGGCGCCGACGAGCTCGCGAGAGAGCCTGTCACCTCGGGCACGCTCGCGAGCTCAGGCGCGCTCGCGGGCGACCCTGTGACGGCGGCCCCTGTCCCTGACACCGCGGCTGGCCACACCGTGCTCCACCAGCGCGCGCGCGAGCCGCCCCCGCGGCCCGCGGCGCGGGGCCGCGGAGGCGGCGAGCGCGCGCGCGAGAGGCGCCTCCGCCGCGCCGCGCCGCTCGCCGCCGCCGCGTGCGCCGCGTGCGCGGGGGGGTACCTCTTCCTGCGCGAGCCGTCGGCCGGATCGGGCGGCTGCCCGGCCGGCATGGTGCTCGTCGAAGGCACCGAGTTCCAGATGGGCTCCGACGCGGACGCGGAGACGCCCAGCGACGAGACGCCGCGACATGGCGTGACCGTGGGTCGGTTCTGCCTCGACGTCACCGAGGTGACGGTGAAGGCCTACTCGGACTGCGAGGCCTGCGCTCGCCCGCAGAAGACCGTCGAGTCGGAGGGGCTGACGCCCAGCGGCCGCTCCTTCTGGAGCCAGTTCTGCAACGGCCCCGAGGCGCTGGACCACCCCATCAACTGCGTCGACTGGTACCAGGCGAAGGCGTATTGCGCCGCCTCCGGCAAGCGGCTGCCCACCGAGGCGGAGTGGGAGCTCGCGGCGCGCGGCGAGGACGCCCGGACCTACCCCTGGGGCCACGCGCCGCCCTCGGGCGAGCGCCTCAACGCCTGCGGGCCCGAGTGCAGCCGGATGCTGACGGAGCGGCTGGAGAAGGTAGGGAAGGGGCCGTGGCCTCGCATGTACAACGACGGCGACGCGGCCCCGGCGACCGCCCCCGTCGGACGATCGCCGGCCGGGAGATCGCCCGCCGGCGCCCTGGACCTGGCCGGCAACGTCTGGGAGTGGACCGAGAGCCATTATTGCCCTTACGACAGGGACGATTGCGACGACTCCCGCCGTGTGCTCCGCGGCGGCGGGTGGGATACGGTCGAGAGCCAGTATGTGCGCTCCGCGCACCGCCGCCCGAGCGCTTCGACGGCGCGCGGCTGGAGCATCGGCTTCCGCTGCGCCAAGGACCCCTAGAGCGGCGGTCACCCGCTTCGGATACGGGCCCATCTCGACGTTTTCGGTGCTCAGCGCACCGGAGTGCGCTTCCGCGCCGAAAACGCCGATCTGGACCCGTCTCCTGTGCGGGTGACCGCCGCTCTGCGACGCTCGTACTGGGCTCGGCTGAAAAGCGCTCTAGAAGATCGGGAGTTCGCTGTCGGTCGAGGCGGGCACGATGCGCCGTGAGTCCCAGTGCTCGACGATGGCGCCGTCGTCGACGCGGAACAGGTCATATATACCGTAGGCGCCTCCGCCGCGCGACACTTCGGAGAGGGTGAATACGAAGTTTCCATCGGCGACGACGTGATGCACCTTGTAGTAGGTGAGGTAGTCCCTCTCCACGTACTCGATGAGCGCGGCGGGGCCGGTCGCCGTGGCATAGCGGTGCTCGACGTAGCTCGCGTCAAGGAACTCGGAGACGCGCGCGTGCTCCCCGTCGACGAGCACGGCGTCGATGAAGCTCAGCGCGAGCTCTCTGTTCTGCGCCGTGAGCGCCTCGTCCTCGATCTCCGTCGGGCCGGCGGCATCCGAAGCCTCGGCCGTGTTGGAGTCCCAGTGCTCCACGATCTTATCGTCTTTGACACGGTACATGTCGAAGATCACGCCGGCGTCCGAGTAGCGGCCATGCACGACCACCAGGTCGCACTCGGCCAGCGTGCGCAGGCGCTCGTAGCCGAACCCCAGCGACGCGACTTCATAGCTCATCAGGGTCCTGAACGCCGCGAGGTCGCTCGGCGCCCCCGGATGGTGCCGGAGGTACGGGTCGGCCCAGTAGCGATCGACCGCCGTGACATCCTTGTCGACGAGCAGCTCGTCGAGGGCCTGCCCGACGAGGGCCTTGTTCGCGCGCGCGAGCTCCGGATCACAGCCGCTTCCCCCCGCACCGCCCCCACCGACGCCGGCTGGGCTGCCGCCGCCCGCGCCGCCGCTCCCCGCCATCATCGTGTCACTGGCGGCGCCGCCGCGTCCGTCCGGAGGGTCGTCCCGCTCCCCGGAGCACGCCACGAAGAAGCAGATTGCTGCCAGTCCGAGCCAAGGAGCGAAATGCATTGATACCGCGTATCGCATCGCGCGCCGGGAGGCAATCCGCGGCGCGCGGACCTCGAATCGATCTCGCCCTCGCCGCGCCAGCCCACGGGCGGCCTCCGCGGCGCGTCGCGCGCTGTTTTGCTGCGCCCTCGCTCGCCTGTGGGCCAGAGGCGGCAGCGCGACCGCCAATGCATCGATCCGCCCCCGCCGCACTGCCGCCTGCGCCGTCCTCCCCGCCGCATCCGGCGGGGCTCCCGGTCTGAAGTGTTACCAGGGCTCCGCTCGTCCCCATGGGGGCACGCTCGCTCCGTGACATGTCACGCTCGCTCCGTGACATGTCACGCTCGCCCCGTGACATGTCACGCTCGATCCGTGACATATCACGCCTCCTCCTCCCGTCTTCATCTCTCGTCCGGCGTGCGCGTGCGCACGTGCCCTCGCGTCCGCGGCGTCGTCGAAGCACGAGCCACGCTCGCGCGCCCTCGTTGAGCGATCGCCACCCCGCGTCCCGAGCTCACCCACCAGGAATGGAACTTGCTCTGGGCCTCGCTGCGCTCGCAACTCCGCGAGCGCGTTGTCCGCTGCGCAGCCCGGCACGTCGATCGCGATTGCGGCCGGGCGCGGCGCTTCTTTCAGTCCCGTGTTGAGACGCAGGAGAAGAGCATGATTTCTCGACGAAAACTGTTGACGGGCGCCGGCGCGCTCGCCGCCGCAGCGGCGTTGCCCGGCCGGCCCGCCTGGGCAGATGGCCCGGTGGGGGAGTCCTGGGCCCCGTATCCGAGCGTGGCCACGTGGGGTGGGCCGAAGAAGATCCTCGAGATCTTCCTCTACGGGGGGCTCTCCGCGTGGGAGTCGTTCCATGTCGATCTGCGAGATACCCTGTTCAAAGCCAACCTGCTCAGCGCATTCAATTCGACGGCGCTGCTGACGCACTGCGGAAGTACCCAAACTGGAGCGACCGTGCAGACGCTCGGGGGGATGAAATGGAGCGTCGCGACGTCCCCCCTGTGGAGCCGGCCCGACCTCCTGGCCCGTACGCGCGTCGTCACGATGACGCACGAGTTCAACGCGCATCCTGTGGCGATCCCGCTCGCGCTCACGGGACGTCGTCTGGGCGATGGGCGCGCGGCGAGCCTCGGCGCCGCGATCAAGCGCCGCTACCCGGAACAGCACACGTCCTACGTCCTGATGCCCGATAACGGGCGCTTCTTCCCCGGAGACGACGACGCGTTCTCCGCGTGGCTCTCGGTCGGCGGGCACGGCTCCGCGGCGCGGCCCGTGCTCGTCCCCATGAGCTCCGGCGTGAGCGAGATGGCCGACTGGGCCTCGCGGACCGGCGTCAACGCGGGAGCCGATGCGCTGACGAGCTACTACGCCGACCTCTATGAGACCAACCTCGACGGATCTCGATCTCGCGGGTACGACGCTTACAGGGCCGCGCTCGACAGCCTGCCCGGGAGCCCGAGCCTCACGGGCGTATTCAACTCGAGCCTCCGCGGCGAGGGCGCGTCGCTCGCGCATTGCTCGACGAACGTGAGCTCCGCTGGAACGCCGCGCAACACCACGGCGGCATGCCTCGATATGGCGGCCTGGCTCTTCAACACGAAGGGCACGCGTTACGTGGGCATGGTCGATGTCGGCATCGGAACTGACACCGCTGCGGCGTACGACGGCCACGGGCATACCGCCGGCGTGACGTTCGGCAACCTGTTTCTTCTCCTCAAGGAGCTGTCTCGGGTGACGAGCACGGCCACGCCGGCGGCAAGCCGCGTCAGCATCGACGACACGCTGATCATCCTCAACACGGAGTTCGGCCGCACCCCGGACCCGCAAGGAACCACTGGCCGCAACCACTACGGTCGAGGCTACGTGGTCGTGCTCATCGGTGGTCCCATCCAGCCCACGGCCTCGGGGGAGCCGAAGCTGATCGGCTCCATCGACTGGACGGCGGGTTCTCCGGCCGGCAGGTATACGCCGGCCAACCTCGCGTGCGTGGCGCTGACCGCGGCCGGTATCGATCCGCACGTCACGGACAACTTTGCGTTCCAAGAGCTGCCGCCGGGGATGCCGTCGTCGTACGAGCAGCCGTTCTTCCAGGCGTGAGAGGAGATCGTATGAAATTCAAGAGGTTGGAGTCGGTGCGGGGAGCGCTCGCCGTGCTGCTCGCCGGTGGTTTGCTGGCGGGCTGCAGCACGACCGAGCCGCAGCCGCAAGAAGCCCCTCCCGGCGTGAGCCAAGCGGCGCTCGCGCCGGAGCCTACGTCTCCTGGTGGAGTGGACGCGGGCAACGCGGCCTGGGTCGAGCAGGTCGTACCGGCGCTGCTCGGCAGGCCTGTGCGCAGCTTCGGCGAGCTCAAGTTCCTCACCGTCATGACCGCGCGCGTCGGCCGCGCCCGCATGGCCGAGGCGCTCATGGAGCATCCGGCCTTCGTCGATCGCTGGACCGGCGTGCTGCTCGACCGCATGCGCGTGGATCGGGAGGGAGCGCGCAGCCAGTCGGACTGCTTCTCCCAGCCGCTGCTGTCGAGCGATAACGACAAGATCAGGGCGGCGAAGGTCGTCCTCTACACGCGGCGCCTCGGGAACGCCACCTCCCTGTCGGATGCCGTGGACGAGCCTCCTGTTCCGGCGTCCCCGGGCACGTACAACATGGCCGATGTCGTGCGCGGGTCGCTCCTCATGGACAACGTCTTTCCGGCCTACCGCGGGTTCGTCTTCGCGCTGGTACGCCAGTATGGAACCGATGATGCAGAGACGTACGTCAAGCAGCGCCAGATCGCGGAGCATTTCACGCAGGTCTATGCGAACAAATCGATGGAGTGCCTGCAGTGCCATCGCACGCACTTCAGCTCGGTGTCGTCGTCGTCGGCGTCCTATTTCACTCCCGGTTCCGACTGGGCGATGGGGCAGGAGGGGCGCGTCTTCTCGGGCCTCTCGGCATGGGCGACCGCCGGTTCGTTCCAGACGCCGACGGACGCCGACTGGGTAGGTTCCTTCCGTCGGTCCCAGGGGACGAACGTCCCCTTCGCCGGCTGGGACGGGGCGAGCTGCGGCAGCTTCTCGAACGACACGTCGACCCAGACACCGAGCGGGACCGGCCTCCTGCTCCCTGACGCGAGCAGCACGACGGTGTGGGCGCTCGATGATCGGCTGAAGGAGGGGTTCCTCGCGCTTCGTAAATCGTACGACTCCGGTGATCTCGACACGGGGGCGAACCATGCGAATCAAGGCCGGACGCTCGGCGCTTTCTGGCTCGCGGCCGCCTTCGCCAACGACGTCTGGAGGGAGTTCTTCGGCGCTCCGCTGACCATCCCGAACTTCACCTCCCGCACTACGGACGAGCACAAACTGCTCTGGAACCTCGCCGAGAACCACGTCGCCGGGCGGGGCTGGTCGCTCAAGGGGTTGCTCACCGAGATCGTCACGTCGCCCTACTTCAACCGCTTGCCTGAATCCTCGGGGACGATGCCCAAGGTCTTCGAGCCGTTCATCGATACGCCGGCCCAGGACTACGTGGGCGACGCCGTTCATCGACGCTCCGCGGATCTGCTCTTTCGGATGAAGGCGTCGGCGCTCCAGTGGAAGGTCGGCGGCAAGCTCTGGGTCACTCACTTCCCCCAATCGACCACGTACCCGACGCCCTCCCAGGCAGAGGCGATGGGCCTTCATCTCTCGCGCCTGAGCACGGCGAACCCGACGTCATCGCAACACTCCATGCTCGGGTGGGAGGCCTCCGCGGGCCGCTGCGATCGACCGGCGGCGATCTCGCGCGACTGGATCGACGCGCTCACCGACCGCGCCATGACCGGAGGGGTCACCGTGCGCGGCGCCGTCGAGGCGCTGCGCTTCCGCCTCCTCGGGCGCGGCCTCTCGGCCGGTTCCGGCGAGGCGACGGCCCTCAGCACGTTCCTCGGGAAATCGATGACCGCGACGTTTGCGAGCGCGTACACCACGGCGGCGCTGGGGAATGCCGCCCTGAGAGATCTCTGCGAGGTGTTCGTCAAGACGCCGCAGTTCATGCTGGAGGGCGTCCCCCACGGCGTCGGGGTCTCCGAGACCGACTTCGATTCGCCCCCGCAGCTCCAGGTGGGAGACATGCAGAACGACGGCACGCTCGCCGATGACACGCCCTCCGATGCCTGCGAGAGCTGGGTCGATCCGCAGACGGCGTTCGATGGCATCTCGGTCAACTGCGCGGACGAGTCGTTCCCTCAGAACATCGACTGGTCGAAGATCTGCCCCTCCGGGGGGTGCGTCTACCGAGAAGCGGTCCTGCCCGATCTGCCGCGGCCGTGGCCCTGCCTCAGCTGCTCGTTCGACTCGGACTGGTTCACGACGCTCCCGCCGCCGGTGGATCCGCGTGTGGTGACTGACCTGCCGATGCCGATGACGCCGGCGCGCGGCGGCGTCTTCCTGGCCTGGGCCGAGGGGGCGACCATCGTGCAAGTGAGCGGACAGGCGCGGTTCGTCTACGCGCAGGGGCAGAGCACGCCGGCTGCGCCGGGCATGGTGCTCCAGCTCGGCGACAGCCTGGAGCTGTGGGCAGGAGATAAATTCAAGGTCGTGGCGCCCAACGGGCAGGTATTCGAGAACCCCACGGGAGGCATGCCCGCCAATCAGAGCGCGCAGACCTATCTGTTCATGGCCACCGGCCCGAACGGCCTGCCCGATCCCACGGAGATGACGCCGACGACCGTCGACATGAACACGGCGAGCACCATCAAGGAGGCGATGCGCCAGGCGGCGCGCAACGAGGAGGCGGGGTCCGTCTCGTTGTTCCACGACGTGACGTCCACGACGGGTAGCATGAGCCACATCGACCATCCGGCGCTCAACGGGAAGCCGAATCTCATCCTCCTCGTGGCACCCGTCGCCGGCACCGTCAGCAACGACCACCACGTGGGCGTCTGGTACGACACACTGTTGCAGCGGTGGGCCGTCTACAACGAGGACCTCGCCGCGATGCCGCTGGGCGTGCGCTTCTCGGTCCGCGCGATGTCGCCCAGCGACAGCGTCTTCATCCATGAGGTCACGGTTGCCAACAAGCCCACGGGCTCGAGCTCGACCATCGATCATCCAGCGCTCAACGGGCGCTCGTCCATCGCCGTGCAGGTGAGCCGCCTCTGGAACCTGCCGGGATCACCGGGCCTTTACAACAACCATCCTGTGGGTGTCCGGTATGATACGAGCGTGCAGAAGTGGGTCGTCTACAACGAGGACCAGGGCACGCTTCCGCCCGGAGCGTTGTTCGCGGTCAAGCTGGGCGGCGACTTCAAGGTGACATCGAGCCCGGCGACACGGGTCGGTAACGCCCTCGTCATCGACGAGCCGAACATCAACGGTGTGCCCGACGCTCGCCTCTTCTTCACGCACAGCTTCAGCGGCACGGGCACCCTGCACACGAAGCGGAGCGCGCTGCGCTACGACACGACGCTCCAGAAGTGGACGATCATCAACCGCGACGGCACCACCGTCGCGAACAACCTGGTCTTCCACGTGCACCGCGGCTACTGACGGCCCTTCCCGTAGGTCCTTTCCGCGGCGAAGAGGGCCTGCTGCAGGGCACCTCCATGCGCCCTGCAGCAGGCCGAGTCGGTGCCGCTGCTGTGGGCCGACCACCTGAGGGCGCCCCGCCGGCACGCTCACGCCGGGCGAGCGCATGGGGCCGTTTCATAGCAACGCCATCGCTCCGATCCCGGATCTCCTCGTCCAGCAAGCGGCGGAGCTCGCACCGGTGCTGGCTCGCTTCGCCCTTGCGCCGCGGCGCAGGCGAACCGTTGCGTTCCGTACCGCCCAGGTCGCGCCGTGGCACGCGCCGTCGAGCACCTTCCGTTCCCGCGGGGGGAGCCTCATGACAGGCGAGTCGCCGCGCGGTGCGCCCGCGTCGCCGGCGAGCACGAGCACGCGCGATGGAGGCAGCATGAAAACGAACCGGACTCGCCTGGGGATCTCTGCGCTCTTTGCCATGGCTTCATTCGGGCTCGCGATCGCGGGCTTCACCGACACGACGGAACGCACGGAGGACGAGAGAGACGTGGACTGGAGGGCCTGCCAGCAGCTGCATGCCCGCGCCTCCGGCCAGGTGGAGCGTGTCCGGGCCGCTTACCGGGCATGCGCTTCCGACAACGATTGCGTCATGGTCGATACGAGCACCGAGTGCGGCGGCACCTGTGGTGAGGTGGTCAACCGGGCGGGCGTCCACCAGATGAGGCGCCTCATCGTCCACCTCGACGCGACCGTATGTCGCGAGCATCGGAGGATGGGCTGCCCCTACGGCACGCCTGCGTGCCTCGCGTCCAGGCCCGTCTGCGCCGCCGGTGCGTGCACGTTCGCCCCTCTGTAGGGGACGTCGCGCGACCCGGCGTCATCGCGCCGGCGCGGGCCGCCCCGGCGCGCTCAGACCTCCAGCGCGCTCTCGACGATGCGATGCACGAGGCCGTACTCCTGGGCCTCGCGCGCCGTCATCCACAGGTTGCGCTCGGTCTCCTGCGCGATCTTGGCGGGCGCCTGCCCCGTCGCCGCCGCGAAGATGCGGTTGAGCCGCTCGCGCGCGGCCAGGATCTGGGCCGCCTCGATCTCGATGTCCGACGCGGGGCCGCGCACGCCGCCGAGCGGCTGGTGCAGGAGGAAGCGCGTGTTCGGGAGCGCGAACCGGTTCTCCCGCCGCGCGGCGACGAAGATCAGCGCGCCCGCGCTGGCGACCCAGCCGGTGCCGATCACCTTGACCTCGGGCCGGATGAAGCGAATCACGTCGTGGATCGTGTCCCCCGACTCCACGTGCCCGCCCGGGGAGTGGATCAGGATCCGGATGGGCTTTTCGCCGTCATCGCTCGCGAGGGCGAGGAGCTGCGCGGTGGTCGCCTGCGCCAGCTCGCTGGTGATCTCCCCGAAGATCAGGACGGTCCGGCTCCTCAGCAGGCTGCTCTGGATCTTGTCGGGCAGCGCGCGGGGGAGCGCTTCTTCGTTCGGCGTGGAATCCGGCGTGGAATCGAGGCGCGTCATGGCCCCGAGCTTCCGGCGGCCCTCGCCCGCGCGCCATGACCGCGAGGCGCGGAGTCATGCTCGCGCGTCTCGATCCGCGAACGAGCGCTGGACGAGCGGCCTCGGCGGGGGCAACCATGGGGCATGGCGGACGAGACGGAGGGGCGGCTTCCCCGCGGCGTGGTGGTCTCCCGGCATCTCGGCCACCCAGGCGCGCCCTGGCGCGCGGGCGCGGGTGATCCGCCGAGCCTCCACGTCGTCGTGCAGGGCGCCTTTCGCCTCTCGCAGGACGGCGTGTGCGCGCTGGAGCTCGACGCCGGCGACGTCGTGCTCCTCGGGTTCGGCCCGCGCGGCGCGGGGCCCCGCGAGCAGAGCCTCCGCTGCGTCGCGCCGCCGCCCGGGCGCGCTCCCGCCGAGGCGGAGCTGATCTCGGCGACCTACGCCGCCGCGCCCGGCGGGGGGCTCGCCGCGCTCGCGCCGGTGGTCCACCTGCCTGCGGGCGAGGTGCGGCGCGCGCCGGGGCTCTCTGCGGTCGTGGGCCTGCTGCGCGCCGCGCTCGCGGAGGCTTCCCCGGGGCAGGCCCAGCTGGCGCGCTCGCTGCTCGAGCCGCTGCTCGCCTACGCGCTGCACTGCCACGAGCATGCGCGCGAGGGGCGCGCGTCGCGCGCGCTCGACCGGCGAGGGGCGCGCGCCTTCGACCGTCGGGTCGCGCGCGTGCTCCGGCTCATGCAGGAGAAGCCGGCCGAGCGCTGGAGCGTCGAGGCGCTCGCGAAGGCGGCGGGCCTGTCCCGCGCCGCGCTGGCGCGGCGGTTCCTCGCCGAGCTGGGGGTCCCGCCGCTCCGCTACCTCGCCGAGCTCCGCATGCAGCGGGCGGCCGAGCTGCTCGCCGAGGGCGACGGCTCGCTGGCCGCCGTGGCGGCCGAGGTCGGGTACGACTCGGAGTTCGCGTTCAGCCGCGCGTTCAAGCGGCACACGGGCGAGGCGCCGGGCGCGTTCCGCAGGCGCAGCCGCTCCGAGGGCGCCGCGTTCCGCCTGCCGCCGGTCCGCGCCGCGGCGTGAGCGTTTCGCCTGGACGGAGCGGGAGCCCGCGGGCTGTGCAGGGAAGGCCGCCTTACTTACGCCGCTGAACCGTCCCGCCAGGGATCGCTGAGCCGGCGGCACGAATCCACGCGGCGGCGGAGCGCGGAGCGCGCTGGCTGCGACCCGCGAGCCGGGGGCCTGCGGCAGCCGCGCGTCCGGGGGCCGTGAGGGGACCTGCGAGCGCAACCCCACCGGGGATACCCCTCTTCGGACGGGGCGCCTCGGGCCTGCGGCGGCGCGGCCGCCGGGGAGCGAGCGATGCGCGAGACGACACGTGATGTCAGCCGCGGCGGGCGGCGCGCATAAGCCTCTCTCGACGACGGCGAGGCGCTCGCGGCGCGCAGCGCATCCGGGCGCTCGCTGGTCCGTGCGATTCAACTCGACCTGGAACGAAGGAGCCTATTCGATGAAACGAAGACTCTCATCGCTCGTCCTGCGCCACTCCGCTGTCTCCATCGCCGTGGTCTCCGCCGCCATAGCCGGCTGCGGGACGAGCGAGCCGGGCGACGAAGCGGCCGCGAACGAGGAGCTGATCGCGTCGACCCACGACGCGCTCCAGCTGGTCGGCACCCCCTGGCCCGGCGGCTGGATGCCGGTGTGTTATCGCATCGACGATCCGGTATCCAGCGCCGAGCGGCAGCGGCGCTTCGAGTACTTCGCCCGGGCCCGCGACGCTGTCGACAACTCGTGGCAGCGCGCGGCAGACATCAAGCTCGAAGACTGGGGCCCCTGCGGCTCGAACACGAACGGCTATCTCATCGTCCACCTCACCGCGGGAGGCGGCAGCCACAGCGGGTTCGGCTATCCGGGGCCCAGCGGCGCGCAGCACATGACGCTCGACACCACCGACGGCCGCGTCGAGGTCGTCGCCATGCACGAGTTCGGGCACGCGCTCGGGTTCTCGCACGAGTTCGACCGCGACGACTGGACGGGGCAATGCATGAAATGCACGTCCAATGCCCAGTGCGCGAGCGGAGACGGCAAGGTCTGCCTGCCGAGCGGCTACTGCGGCGTGGCCCACCCGGGGGCCAGCGACGCGACGCCGGTGGCCGACACCGACTCGATCATGGCGGCCACTTACTGCAGCAACCTGGCCGACACGAATCGCACGCTGTCTCCCTGGGACGTCATCGGCGCACAGAACGTCTATGGGCGCAAGCACGGCGGCTCGATCGTGGGGCTCGGAGGCCGCTGTCTGAACATCGATGGTGGCACGACCGAGTGGGGCAAGGACATCGTCGCGTGGCAGTGCATGGACGCCCCCAACGACACCTGGTCGAAGCTGTCGCACTCGTCCGGCGGGCACCACCTCCGGGCGACCATCGGCGGAGAGATGCTCGCCATGAACGTCGGCGGCGGCGTGGTCTCACCGACGTCCGGAACGCCGCTCATCTCGTGGGGCTTGATCGACGGCGCGCCCAACGAGCTGTTCTCGTTCGAAGGCATGCGCCTGCGGGCCATGGGCAACATGTGCGTCGTCGCCACCGGCACGACGGCCGGCTCGATGCTCGAGGTGCGCGGCTGCGGCGAGGTGCCGTCGGCGCGCGAGCGCTGGACGGCGACGGCGGCGAGCAGGCTTCAGCTGACGGGCACCGATCTGTGCGTCGACGTGCCGCCCGGCACCCCGCCCCTCGGCACGCGGCCGACGCTGAAGCCGTGCATCAACACGGCATCTTACCAGACGTTGAGCTTCCTCGCCGGCGAGATCAAGGCGACGTTCGCCGTCGACCGCTGCCTCAACGTCTCCGGTGGCATGCCGGTGCCGGGCTCCCCCATCATCTTGTGGGACGGTTGCGGCCGAGGCCTCTACAACGAGTACTTCTACCTGAACGGTCCTATCAAGTCGCTCGGGCAGTGCGTCGATATCTTCGGCGGCGCTTCGTATCCCGGCGCGCAGGTCGGCGTGTACGCGTGCCGGCCGGACGCGGCCAACCAGGAGTGGGACTTCCACTGGCGCTGACGGGCGACGCTCCGCGGAGGCGTCCGCCGCGCCCGGGCTCGGCGGCGAGCCGCTCAACATGGCCATCGAGGTGCGGCAGGTGATGAGCGGGAGCGAGCTCCCCAGAGAGCTCCTGTGAGCTCCCCTCGCTCGCCGCGCTGATCGGGCGGCTCCGCCGCTTCAGCGCGCGAGGGCGATCACCTGCTCGAGCTCCCAGTGATCGGCGGCGTGAGCTCCGTAGTGCACATCGAGGAGCGCGCCGTCGGGGCCGACGAGGAAGTCGGCGGGCAGCCCATCCTTGCCCCCTTCTCCGTGGAACGGGTTGGACCGCGCGCTCACCATGCCGCGGATCGCCGACCACGCGACCTTCGGATGCGCCGCCGCCAGCGCGGAGCGCTCGACGCCGAATTGCCGGTACCAGCGGCGCTCCGGATCGGGGACGACGGGGAACGGCAGATCGGCGTGATAGGGCCGCATCGTCTCCGCGGAGGAGTGAAAGAACGCGACGGTCTGCACCGCCGCGGCCGCGAGCTGCTCGCGCCCCCGGGCGAACGAGCGGAGGTGGAGGTTGCACACCGGGCAGCCGGCGAACCGGCGGAACTGGAGGTGGAGGAGGCCCCCCGACGGGATCCGGAGCGGCCCGTGACACAGCGTCTCGACGGTCGACGGGGCGAGGAGGTCTCCGGGGCGCAGGCGATGAGAGCGAACGTTTTCGGCCATGGACTCGACTCTAGCGGGCCGGCGTCATGGTGCTCATCGATGCTTTTCATCTCGATCATGGTAATACTCGATGGGATGTTCGACGGGCTCGACCCCAGCCATCTGCACGCGCTGCACGTTCTCCTGGAGGAGCGCCACGTGACCCGGGCCGCCCAGCGCATGGGCCTCACGCAGTCGTCGATGAGCCACCGGCTCCGGCGGCTGCGCGAGGCGCTCTCCGACCCGCTGCTGGTGCGCGGCGACGAAGGGCTGGTGCCCACGCCGCGCGCCGAGGCGATCGCCGGGCCGCTCGCGGCGGCCCTGCGGGCGCTGGACGCCGCCGTCGCGCCGCCGTCGTCCTTCGACCCGGCCACGAGCCGCCACACGCTGGCGCTGGCGATGCCGGACCTGCTCATCCCGCTCGTGCCGGGGCTGCTCGCCGACCTCGCCGCCGACGCACCCGGTGTCGACCTGCGGGTCTCCAGCGTCACGCCCGACCTCGGGCGGGCGCTCGCGGCGGGTGATCCACCGCTCGCGCTCGCCCCGGCGGGGTTCGTCGGCGACAGCGCCATCGCCCGCCCGCTCGGCGAGTTGCGCTTCGGCGTGGCGGCCCGGCGCGGACACCCGGCGCTCGACCGCCCGCTCACGGTCGCGCGCTGGCTGGCGCACGCCCACGTGGTCGTGCGGATCGGCAACGAGCGTCCGAACGTCATCAGCGACGAGCTCGCGGGGCGCGGGCTGGTCCGCCGGGTGGGCGTCGAGGTGCCGTCGTTCCTCGCCGGCCTGATGATCGTCGCCAGCTCGGATCTCCTGATGAACGCGCCGATGCCCCTCGTGCAGGCGGTGGCCGGGGTCCTGGGGCTCGTCGTCCGCGAGGCGCCGATCGCCCTGCCGCCGGTCCCCTTCGCGCTGCTGTGGCACGAGCGGTTCCAGGCCGATCCCGCGCACCGCTGGGCACGCGAGCGGGTCGCCGCGGCGATGCGCCGTCGCCTCGGGCTCGACGACGCGGCGGGGCGCGAGGTTCACTCCTCGTCGTAGAGCTTGGCGACGGCCGTCAGGTTCTCGTCGCGGAGTCCGCCCGCGAGGCCGCGTTCGAACACCGCGCTCGCGCCCCGGCTCACCGGCAGGTCGCCGCCTACTCGCTCCGCTGCCTCGAGCGCGTACCGCAGGTCCTTGGCGGCGAGCGCCACCGGGAACATGGGCTCGAATCGACGAGCCAGCATCCCCGTCGCGGCGCCGCTGGCGGCGGGGCTCAGGACCGGGAGCCCCTCCAGCGCTTGCATCAGCGCCGCCGTGTCGAGCCGCGCTCGCGCCGCGAACCCGAGGACTTCGGCGAGCGCCGCGACCTGGACGCCGAACAAGGTGTTCACGATGAGCTTCGCGTACGCTCCCGCGGGCGAGGCGCCGACGTGCTTCACCGCGCCGCCCATGCGACCGAGGATCGGACGGAGCGGCTCCAGCACCGCCGCGTCTCCGCCGGCGAGGAAGGTCAGGTTGCCCCTCTCGGCGTGTGGGCGCGAGCCGACGACGGGCGCGTCGATGAACTCGAGCCCAGCGTCCCTCGCGCGCCCGGCGAGCGTCGACACCCAGCCTGGACTCAGCGTGCTGCACTCGACGATGACCGCTCCGCTGCGCATCCCGCGCAGCGCGCCGACATCGTCGTCGAGCCACACGGAGCGCGACGCTTCGTCGTCCGTGACCATCGCGAAGACGGCATCGGCGTCTCTGGCGGCATCGGCCGGCGTTCGCGCGGCGAACGCGCCCAGCGACGGCGCCCACGACGGTACTCCCGAGCGGCTCCAGACCTTGAGCTCGATGTCGTCGTTCACGAGGCAGGAGGCCATCCGCCCGCCCATCGCACCGAGGCCGAGGAACGCCACCCTCATGCGCTTGCCCATCGGGTCCTCCAGCTCGTCAACAGTAGTCGCCACGGATTGCCTCCTGGTGGGTCGCAGTCATCGTCGGGACAGGAATGACTCATTCCAGGAGGGGACGAAATGTCGCATTTCTGCTAGGACTTATTCCGAAAGGGGCAGGATGGATCGACTTGAAGCGCTGCGGTTGTTCTCGCGCCTCGCCGAGCGAGGCAGCTTTTCGGCCGCCGCCCGGGACCTCAAGATCAAGCAGTCGACCGCGAGCAAGTGGATCGCCGAGCTCGAGGCGCAGTTCGGCGCGAGCCTCGTCGAGCGCACGACGCGCTCGGTTCGCGTCACGGAGGCCGGTCAGCGTCTGATGGCCCGCGCCCGGGAGCTGCTCGCGGCGTTCGACGAGCTGAGCGGCGAGTTCAACGAGGGCGACCGGGAGCCGCGCGGCCGTGTCCGCGTGAGCCTCCCCGTCGTCTTTGGTCGGCTCTTCATCGTCCCTCTGGTCGGCGACTTCCTGAGACGCCACCCCGCGGTGAGCGCAGAGCTCGTGATGACCGACAGGTACGTGAGCCTCGTCGACGAGGGGTTCGACGTGGCGATTCGCGTCGGCGTCCCCGCTGACACGAGCGCCCGCGGGCGGAAGCTCGCCGACAGCGGTCGCGTGCTCGTCGCCGCGCCGTCGTACCTCAGGGCGCGCGGCCGCCCGAACGCCCCGAGCGACCTGCGGACCCACGAGTGCCTCGTTCACGGCGAGGCGAACGCGTCGACCGTTTGGCGCTTCGGGAGGGAGCCTGGCAAAGGCGTCCCGGTCCCGGTCCGTGGTCGCTTCGCCGCCAACAACAGCGAGGCGGTGGCGCTCATGGCGCGACAGGGCCTCGGGGTGGCGCTGCTCGCCGACTGGCTCGTGCGCGACGATATCAAGCGCGGCCGACTCGTCCCGCTGCTCGAGGGCTTCGTGACGCCGCCGGCTCCCGTCTTTGCGCTGAGCCCCCCTGGACGGTTCTCCTCGACGACGGTCCGCGCGCTGACCGAGCACCTCGCCGCAGGGCTCGCCGCGCGACTGGAGCGAAAGACGGGTTGAACCAGGAGACGGCGCCCAGGGCCTCCATCTTCCTTCTTGGCGGCGATGGCCAACCCCGACAAGCTGCGGTGGCTCAACGCCAGCCGCGATCGTTGAGCGGGTAGGAAGTCCAAGCGCCCGATGGGACGCTCATCCCGAAAGGAACAGTCTCGATGAAAACGGATCGCGAAGGCCAGAGGATCGCTGCTTCTAACGAGGCGCCCCGCGGCGCGCGCTTCATCCACGCCGCGGGGGCGGCGCTCCTTGCGGTGCATGCGCTGGTGGGTTGCTCGAACGAGCTCGACGCCCCTGCCGGCCATGGCGGCAGCGGCGCTGGCGGAGGGAGCGGTGGCGAGGGCGGCAGCGGCGAGGGCGGCAGCGGCGAGGGCGGCAGCGGCGAGGGCGGCAGCGGCGAGGGCGGCAGCGGCGAGGGCGGCAGCGGCGAGGGCGGCAGCGGCAAGGGAGGCGAGGGCGGCGGTGCTGGCGGAGAGGGAGGCGAGGGCGAGGGCGGCGGTGCTGGCGGCGAGGGTGGCAGCGGCGAGGGCGGCGGCGGCGCTGGCGGTGAGGGCAGCGGCGCTGGCGGCGAGGGCGGCGGCGTCACGGTGTCGGCCGAGTTCTTCGACGACTTCAGCTACAGCGGCATCGCCGACGACGGTCTCAAGAGCCGGTGGTGGGTACGGACGACCGACGGAGCGCCCGGGGTCGACGGCGCACAATGGCTCTCGTCCAATGTGTCGTTCATCGACGATCCCGATCTCGCCTCGAACAGGCTGCTGCGGCTCGAAGCGACCTCGCGTGGATCGGGAGCGAGCACCTCGCACGCGGAGATCCAGTCCAACGACGACAGGTTCCGCTTCGGGACCTACTCCGCCAGGGTGAGATTCCGCAACACGCCCCTGACCGGGACCCGGCACCTCGGCGACAAGCTGGTCGAGACGTTCTTCACGATCAGTCCATGGATCAACGACCCCGAGGTCGATCCCAACTACTCGGAGCAGGATTTCGAGTACATGCCCAACGGCGGGTGGGGGCAGGGCGATACCAGCACGCTGTGGCTGACCTCGTGGGAGACGGCCACGCTCGAGAATACGCAGTCGAACCAGGTCGCGGGGGACCAGTCGGGCTGGAAGAAGCTCCTCCTCCAGATCGACGCGTCCGGTATCCATTACTACATCGACGGCGCGCGGCTCTGCACGCACGACGCAACCTACGTCCCCGAGACGGACCAGCACCTCGACTTCAACCTATGGTTCGACGAGCTCGCCGCCGGACAGACCGGCCCGCGGACGTACGCCGAGGACGTCGACTGGGTCTACTTCGCGAAGGACGTCCTCCTGTCGCAGGCCGAGGTGGACGCGCAGGTGGCCGGTTTCCGCGCATCATCGCTCGCCCTCGTGGACACCCTGCCCTAGCACCCGCGATCGCTGACATGCTCGCCAGCTCCTGACCTCGCGATGGCCTTCCGAGGAGCGAGCGCCTGTCGGCTACAGGCTGCTTCGTGTGACGTCCTGAGCCGGAGGGACGCTCAGCCCTTCCCGCTCGTCGTCCCAGGCAACCGCGCTGATCTTCCAGCCGGCGGGCGTCTTGACCAGCTGGATGGACTTCGTGCCCCTCGCCTCGAAGCGCTGCCCCGAGAGCAGCCCGGACTTGCGATACATACAGAAGCGCTGCGCGATGTTCCCGAAGAGGTCCGTCCTCCCCCAGAGCTCCTCCTCGGAGAAATCGACCAGCTCCCCGCTCGTCAAGAGCTTCTCCCTGGGCTCGATGAACGAGCGCAGGTCGTAGATCGTCGGTGGTTCTCCGCAGGTCTTGATGATCACGCCCTCCGCGAGGAAGAGCGCGCGCAGCGCGTCGAGGTCCGGTCGGACTCCACCCTTGTTGCCAAAGGCCTGAAAGAACGCGTGTACGACGGCGTCGATGGCGCGCTCGTCCTCGCTGCGGGTCATGGCAGGCCGGCCTCCATCAAGGGGTCCTCAGAGATCACCTACGAACGCCCGACGATCGCAAAAATTCGGCGCGCCGCCGTGCGCGGCGAGTCGCGCGTGCTGCGAGGAAACGAGCGCGCCTCCCGTCCATCTCCAGCCCCAGCGTATACCAGACATGGGGGCTTGCCGGAAGCCCCCAGGCATGCCGCACCATGCTGCACCATGAAGATGCCGAAGCACGCCGTGGTGATCGCGGGTGGAGGTCCGACGGGGCTCATGTTGGCGGCCGAGCTAGCGCTGGCGCGGATCGACGTCGCCGTCGTCGAGCGGCGCGAGAACCAGGACCTCGCCGGCTCGCGCGCGGGCGGTCTGCACGCACGCACGATCGAGGTCTTCGATCAGCGTGGCGTCGCGGAGCGCTTTCTCTCACAGGGGCAGGCGATGCAGGTCGCTGGCTTCTCGTTCATCCCTCTCGACATCAGCGACTTCCCCGTTCGCCACAACCACGGGCTCGCGCTCCGCCAGAACCGGATCGAGCGCATCCTGGCCGACTGGGTCTCCGAGCTGCCGGTGAAGTTCTATCGCGGGCGTGACGTGACGGGGTTCGCGCAGGACGATACGGGCGTCGACGTCGAGCTGTCTGACGGCGCGACGCTACGAGCGAAGTATCTCGTCGGGTGCGACGGCGGTCGCAGCCTGGTCCGCAAGAGGGCGGGCATCGACTTCGCCGGATGGGACGCGTCGACGAGCTACCTGATCGCGGAGGTGGACATGGTGGACGAGCCCGCGTGGGGCGTCCGCCGCGGCGAAAAGGGCGTCAACGCGCTGGGTAAGCTGGAGGACGGAAAGCGTGTCGGCGTCGTGCTCGTGGAGCCGCACGTCGGCAAAGCTGACAAGCCGACGCTCCAGGACCTGCGCGATGCGCTCGTCGCGGTCTACGGCACCGACTTCGGTGTTCGCAACCCGACCTGGCTATCCCGATTCAGCGACATGGCTCGGCAAGCGGCGTCCTACCGTGACCGGCGTGTCCTCCTGGCGGGCGACGCGGCGCACGTGCACGCGCCGGCAGGTGGACAGGGACTCAACATCGGCGTCCAGGACGCCGTGAACCTGGGATGGAAGCTCGCCCAGGTGGTGAGCGGCACGTCGCCCGACAGCCTGCTCGATACCTATCACGCCGAGCGGCACCCCATCGCTGCCCGCGTGCTGCGCCTGACCATGGCACAAACAGCGCTCGGTCGCGGCGACGATCGAACGGAGGCCCTGCGCGAGACCGTGACCGAGCTGCTCGAGATGGACGAGCCTCGCAAGCGCTACGCCGCGATGATGTCCGGCCTCGACATTCGCTACGACCTCGGTGAAGGACACCCGCTGCTCGGACGTCGCATGCCCGATCTCGACCTGGTCACCGAGAGCGGACCGCTGCGAGTATTCACGCTGCTGCACGAGGCAAGACCGGTCTTGCTCAACCTCGGCGAGCCGGGGGCCTTCGACATCACTCCCTGGGCCGCTCGTGTTCGCCTGCTTGAAGCTCGCCCAGCTGGTGTGTGGGAGCTCCCGGTGCTCGGCGCGGTACCTGCGCCGACTGCTGTCTTGATTCGACCCGACGGACACGTCGCGTGGGTGGGAGAAGGGACGGACCACGGCCTTCGCGACGCCCTCACCACCTGGTTCGGCCCGCCCACCCAGCGGAGCGCCACGGCGTAGAATGCCCCGGCAGCGAAGCGCACGAATGCGCTCGACGTCGACAGTGAGCGGTATCACGAATCCCACGACGAGGAGCACATCGAGTGCCCAGCTTGCAAGGGGCGTCGGAGCCGGTCAGGGGCGGGCTCGCTGCGGCCCCTGGAAGCACACCACCCTGTCGGTCGCCACGCCATCGCCGTCCGCCGGGTGGGCGCAGGCGACGAGCTCGTCGTGCCCGCACCCGCTCACCTGGAACACGTCGAGATCGTCGAGCCTCTTCCTCGTCTCCGCGTCCTTCTCGGCGCGGTCTGCGTTCCACTTGGCGAGCCGTCCCGGGTCGTCCTTCACCTCGGCCGGCGGGGCCTCCGGCGATCGGCCGCCGAGCACGACCGTGCCCCACTTGACGTCGGTACGCGCGCGCACCTCGACCCTGTCCTCCGGGCAACTATACCTCTTCGCGAAGTCTTCGCCGGCGCCTGTCTTGAGCCGCTTGCAGCCGGCGCTGGAGAGCATGGCCAAGATAACCAAGGGGTAGATCGAGAGCACCGCTCGCATTGTCCAAGGCTACACGAGCCAGTCTGCAGGCGGCAACTCGATCTACCAGCATGCCGCGCGCATCCTGCGAGAGGGCCGCATCCGGTGCGGAGCTGCGCGGGCACGGCGACGACGCGCATGCGTGGCGCCTCGCGCTCGAGCGCGCGCAAGAGCGGCGGGAGCAGCCACACCTCGATGAGGCGCTCCGCGTCGAGGTGGACGTTGCGGTACTGCACGGGCCCCTGCGAGGGCGGCGGTCCGCCGATCCCGGGCATCGCCGGGGGCGGCGAGAGGAGATCGGGAAGGCTCACCCCCCGGAACATGTCGCCGCCGGAGACCCCGAGCAGCTCGGAGGTGAACCCGCCGTCGCGGAGGTGGGTATCGATTGCGAGCTGGAAGTTCGGGTGATCCGAGGCCGGGAACTCCTCGGCGACAACGGGGAGGGTGCGGGGGTCGGCGCCGAAGTGCCCGCGGAGGCGGCCGAGGAAGAACGGCTCCTGCGCGGCCTGGGCCGCCGCCATCGCGCCCATCAGATCCGTGAGGGAAGGCGTGGGGGGTTGGGGCTTGTCGTTATCCATGGTCTTGTCGCCAGCGTGGGGAGGAGAATTTCACACGAAGGAGTGAACTCAATGTTCCGTTCCTCGAACGCCGCCGTTCCAGAACGCCCCTTGCCCTCGTTCCGGCCATCTTCGCATACTCCGGACGTAATCAAGTACGCTATACGCCCATCGGGCAGGAGCTCGATTCGATCGAGTGCGAAGGCCGGGCGGGAGCAGTACCGCACGAGCCTCTCGCGCGCGGGTCGTCGACCGCCGTGATGGTCTCGTCGCTGCGCTCCTCGGCCGCGCGCTCGTCGAGGTAACCGCGGCGCCGTAGCCAAAGAAGCGCACGCTCGCGCACCCGTCGCGCCACCTCGCTGACATCGTCCTTTGAAGGCGGCGGCGCATCGTGGAAGCGCACGCCCATGGCGGTCTTCTCGAAAACGCCGTCGATCGCCACGACCGGCGACTACGACGGCGTCGGCGAGGTGCTGCCCGCGGGCGAGGAGGGCCGGATGCACGGGCGGCGCGTCGCCGTCGTGATGGGCGAGTTCGCGTTCCTCGCCGGCTCCGCCGCGCCCGAGCTCGTGCTCGGCCCGCGGTACGCCGGGCTCCGCTGGTCGATGTGAATGCCGGCGCGCCGCGCGTGGCGAGCGCCCAGAAGCTCACGCCCGATCGGAGACCGGAGCACGAAACGGTCCCGCTGAAGTTCGCGACGTGGACCTCGCTCCGATTATCCTGCCTTCAGTCGGAGAGGCCGAGCCGGGGAGCTCGATGTCCGGTTGCGCCGGCCAGCGGCCACCTGTTCGACGATCGCAGGGAGAACCACATGATGAGTCCACCGAAGCAGCGCCTCGGGCGCCTGTTGCTGCTCACGATATTCCTCGCCGCCATCGCGGGGGGTGGTCGAGACGCCTGGGCCGAGCCGGCAGCGGCGCACGCGCGGTCCAGCGGCGCGGCGCAGCCGCTGCCCGCGGGCACGCCGGCGCCGACAGCCGCCGTGCCGCAGGCCCGCGGCCCGGCCTTGGCGCCCGTCGCGGACGCGGCGGCGCCGACACCGCCGGCCCGCCCGCTGACCCGGATTAATAGCCCGGGGATGCTGGTTGGGGGGTTCGTGTCGAGCTTCTTCGGCGTTGTCAACACGCTCATCGGGATCGTGTCCATCACGGATGACACCAGCGCTGGCGACCCGGCCGACGACCCCTACGGGACCGAGGAGATCAACAAAACCGTCGGGAAAGGGTTCCTCGTCCTCGGGATCGCCGGCCTCGGGGCCGGCATCCCGCTCGCCGTCGTCGGCGGCCGCCAGGTGCCCATTCCGCCCGAAGAGCGCCGCGTCTCCACCACGCCCGAGATCGTGCTCGGCCCTGGGTACGCCGGGCTCCGCTGGTCGATGTGAGCTCCTGCGCGGCGCGGGGCGCGCTGGCCCGGGCTCACTCCGGATCGACGCGGTACACCGTGCCGCCGAAGTCGGCGACGTAGACTTCGCCGGCGCTGTCCTTGTTCGTGGAAAGCACGCGCATCCGCCCTGAGAGCGCCGGCGGAGCGCACGGCGACGCGGGCGCGGGCGACTGCCAACTCGTTGATTGGTGAGGTGTCGCCCGCCGATGATCGCGAGCGAGCGCCCGGCGGTCGCGGGTCTCGTGCTCCTGTCTCGCCGCGTCCGCCCGCTTGACTGAGGAGCCGCTCACCGCGCCAGCCGCCCACCGCCTTGGCGCCCCGCAGATAGGCTCTCTCGCACGCTCGATCTCCTGTACCCTGCGGGCATGCGACCTTGGGTCCAGAGGCTCGCCTCCGCCCTCGCGCTCTCCTGTTCCAGCGGCGCCTCGCCCGAACACGCTGCTCCACCTACCACCGCTGCTTCCACCCCTGGCACCAGCCCGACCATGATCTCGAGCACACCTACCTTCGTCGATCTCGTTCTGACCCTCCCCACCGGGCTCACCCTCCAGGCCGATACCCGCGAGGAGGTCTCCTCCCTCATCCCGGGGAGCCCCGCCGTGGAGCACTTCCGGAGCTACCAGGACACCTCCGGACAGGGCCTCTATTTCTTTGCCTGGGAAGGTACACCCACGCGCGACCGAGGCCCCATGAAAGCCGTGGAGACGTGGAAGGTCCAGGTGGGCTCCGCCGATGCCACCGTCAGCCGCACCAGCCACTTCTTCGGCCATGAAAAGGAGGTCCTCGTCGCCCACTTCGAGGGTCCTCCTCCCGCGCGCCGCAGGTACATGATCTACACCACCCGCCTCGACCGCGCCGCGTTCGATGCCCTGCTCGCGGCCATCCGTTTCTCCCCCAAGTGACATGCGGAGAGCGGCGCATGACAGCCCTCTAGGCTGAGTCTTCCCGAGCTCCTACCAGAGCGGCACCCAGCGGCGCTCTAGGGGCAGAAGGCCGGAACGCAAACCAGGTCGGCGCCGCTGCCGTCGCATTGCCCCTCGGGGATGTCGCAACGCAGACCTTCCTTGCAGGAGAAGGTGAGGCAGGTGGAGCCCTCGCTCCCGTCGCCCAGGGCCACGCACTCGCCCTCCGAGCAGTACGCGGCCCTGGGGTCGCAGAACTCGACCCCTCCGCAGCTCTCGCCCCCGGCCGCGATCGTGCCGCCTTGGCCCGAGCCCCCTGTTCCGCCCTTCGAGCTCGAACCGCCGCTGCCGCCGTCATTGCCTTGCTCGCCCTCGCCGCAGGCGAAGGCGAGCAGGCAGCACCAGAGGCCCAGGTGCCAGTTTGCAGCCTCATGGGGCCAGCTTCCGAGGTTTTTTGCAGGGTCATGGGGCCACCCCAAACGCAGGAGGATGGGGCCACCCGCGCGGGGGCGTGACCCGGTTTTTTGCAGGGTCATGGGGCCAGCTTCCGAGGTTTTTTGCAGCCTCATGGGGCCAGCTCGGGACGCCGCGGTCGGGATCTGAGACGGGCTCCTTCCGAGGACGGCGCGGGTCGCCGTCGGAAGGAGACCGATGCCCTACCGAGAGCTGATCATGGTTGACATCAAGGAAATGCTCCGCCGTCGTGCGGCGGGGCAGAGCGCGCGTCACGTGGCGCGCGAGACGGGCGTCGATCGCAAGACGGTCGGCAGGTACTTCGAGGCCGCAGCGATGTTGCCACTGTCGCGCGATCGCGAGCCGACGGACGAGGAGATCCACGCGATCGCCCAGCGTGTGCAGGCGCGCCCGGTGCCCGACGCAAGCGAGGAGTGGAAAGAGATCGGCGCGTATCGCGCACGCATCGAGGCCTGGCTCGCCCAACCTCGGCCGTTGAAGCTGACGAAGATCCACCTGCTGCTCAAGCGCGACCACGGCGTCAGCGCGAGCTACGACACACTCCGGCGCTTTGCCATGGAGGAGCTCGCGTGGCGCAAGAAGACGCCGACGGTTCGCGTCGCGGACACCGAGCCTGGCGAGGTCGCGCAGATCGACTTCGGCCTGATGGGTAGGCTGTTCGACCCAGCGACGCAGCGAGCTCGCAATCTGTGGGCGCTCGTGGTGACGCTCGCATACAGCCGCTACCAGTTCGTGTGGCCGTCGTTCGAGCAGACCACTGCGGCGGTATGCGCGGGCCTGGATGCGGCGTGGTGGTTCTTCGGCGCGATGACGCGCGTGATCCTCCCGGACAACATGAAGGCCATCGTGCTGCGCGCCGACGAGCTCGCCCCCGTGCTCGTGCCGGCGTTCCTCGACTACACGCAGACACGCGGGCTGTTCGTGGATCCTGCGCGCGTCAGGTCGCCCAAGGACAAGGCGCGTGTCGAGAACCAGGTCGCGTACGTGCGCGAGAGCTGGTTCGACGGCGAGTCGTTCTCGAGCCTCGACGAGGCGCGCGCGTCCGCTGAGCGGTGGTGCCGTGACGTCGCTGGAGCGCGAGTCCACGGCACGACACGCGAGGTGCCGCGCGAGGTGTTCGAGTCACGCGAGAAGGGCACCATGAAGCCGGCGCCGGCAGCGCCGTTCGACGTGCCGCACTGGACTGACGCGAAGGTGCACCCCGACCATCACGTGCAAGTCCTGCGGTCGCTCTACAGCGTGCCCACGCGCTACGTTGGAAGCACGGTGCGCGTCCGCGCCGACCGCGCGTCGGTCAGGATCTACGCGGGCACGGAGCTCGTGAAGGTGCACGTGCGCGTCGCGCCGGGCAAGCGCTCCACCGATGCGAGCGACTACCCCGTGGGCAAGGACGTCGCCGCGGTGCGCGACGTGGCTTCGCTCATCACGAGCGCGAAGAAGTGCGGCGTGCACGTCGGCATCTACGCCGAGCGGCTGCTCGATGTGCCGCTCCCCTGGACGCGCATGCGGCTGGTCTATGCGCTGCTGCGGCTGTGCAACAAGTTCGGCAGCGGGCGCGTCGAGGCGATCTGCCAGAGCGCGCTCGCGTTCGATGTCGTCGACGTACAGCGCGTGACGCGCATGCTCGAGACGGCGAAGACGCCCGCGTCGCCGCTCGCGGATGAGCGCAAGGTCGTTGCGCTCCCCACGCCGCGGTTCGCGCGCAGCACGGAGCACTTCGCGACACGCACGCTGGCGGCTGCCGCGACGAAGGAGGAGGCGTGATGAGCTTCAGCGAAGTCGACCCCGCGCTCGTCACGGCGCTCAAGCGCCTGCGCCTCGGCCGCATCGCTGCGACGCTGCGTGAGCGGCTGCTGCTGGCCGAGAAGCAGTCAATGGGGCACGAGGAGATGTTGCTCATGCTGCTCACCGACGAGATCGGGCGCCGCGAGGCGAGCGCGACGGAGAGCCGCGTACGCGACGCCGGGCTCGATCCCGGCATGCGCCTGGAACTCTGGGACAAGGCCGCGAAGGTCAGCTTCGACAAGCGTCTGCTCGGTGGGTTCACGAGCCTGCGCTTCCTCGAAGAGCACAAGCACATCGTCATCCTCGGCTCGGTCGGCGTGGGCAAGACCTTCCTCGCGAACGCACTCGGACACCTCGCGTGCCAGCACGGCTACAGCGTGCGCTTCCTGCGCGCCGACGCGATGCTGCGCAGACTGCGCCAGAGCAGGCTCGACAACTCACGCGACGCCGAGATGGTCGCGCTCACGACTGTCGACCTGCTCATCCTCGACGACTTCGCGCTCGAGGTGATGAGCAAGGAAGAGAGCCGCGACGTCTACCAGCTCTTCCTCGAACGCACGGGCCACGCGTCGATGATCGTCACGAGCAATCGCGACACGGCCGAGTGGCTCGCGATGTTCGACGACGTGCTGCTCGCGCAGAGCGCCGTCGATCGGTTCAAGAACGCGGCGTTCGACTTCATCATCGAGGGCGAGTCGTACAGGCCACGGCTCAAGCCGAAGCTCGACGAGAGCAACACGGCCGCGCCGGTGCCCGCGCGCAGCAAGCCGCCCACCCATCCACGCAACAAGCGGCGATGACCGCTGCGGCCCCGGTGAGGACGTCGATCCCGGGGCCGCGCCGCTGCCCCCCCTCGCTCCACTCGGCGCGCCTCGCCCACCGTCGTCAACGTGGCCGCGAGGGGCGCCGGGGGCGGGGTAAACGTTCCTGCTCCTGAGCGTCGCGGCCCCTACGCCGGACCTGCCAGAGGGCCCGGGTGGCCCCATCACCCTGCAAAAAAGAGGGACGTCGCCGGTCGCTTCGCGCCCGGCTCCGGGGACCTCGACACGCTTCGCGGTCTCGGGCATGGTCGAGGCCGATCACGTCGTCTCCCCCTGGCCCCATGACCCTGCAAAGGGGTGGCCCCATGACCCTGCGACGTGGCAGCCCAGGCAACAAAACCCCCTGAAGCGAACTCCCATGTCCCTCAGGGTCTCACGGCGCCTCGACCCGACAAAGAAAAGCGGGGCTGCGATCACCATGACCGCAGCCCGGTGACGGTCGGAGCTCGGGAGGAATCAAAGCCGCGAGCCGGGCAAGCCGCTCGAGGCAACCGCTACGACGACAGATCCCCCGCGCGCTCGGTCGAGAGCGGCAGCTCGACGCAGAAGGTCGAGCCCCGGCCGACCTCGCTCGACACGCGAATTCGGCCGCCGTGCGCCTCGACGATGGTGCGGGTGATATAGAGGCCGAGCCCGAGCCCCCCGTAATGTTTCGACGAGACGCCGCGGCGAAATCGTTCGAAGAGCTGCGCCTGCACTTCGGCCGAGATCCCGATCCCACGGTCGGTCACCGAGAGCCGCGCGACCCGATCTTCCCGGGTGATGGTGATGTCGATCGGCCGGCGTTCACCGAATTTGATCGCATTGGTGAGGAGGTTGGTCACGACCTGCTCCAGGCGGTGCGGGTCCCACCGGCCGATGACCGGCTGCTCCGCGCGCACGGCGACCACGCTGCCTGACTGCGCGATCTGATCGCCGAGGTGGGCGACGAGCTCGTCGACGAGCGCGCGCAGCTCGACGGGCGCCGTATACAGCTCGAGCCTCCCCGCCTGGATCCGGGAGACGTCGAGCAGCATATCGATGAGGTCGGTGAGGCGCTTGACCTGGCGGCCAGAGAGGGCGACCGCGGATCGCACGCGCTCGACGTCCATGCCCCGCGCGAGCCTTTTCCCCAGCGATTGAATGGCGAGCAGCAGGCTGGTGAGCGGGGTGCGGAGCTCGTGCGAGGCGATAGAGAGGAACTCGTCCCGCAGGTGCACGGCCTCCTCCGCTGCCGTGCGCGCCCGCCGCTCGTCCAGGAGGAGCTGATCGCGCTGCTGCTCGGCGCGCACGCGCGCGGTGATGTCGCGGAAGCTCCAGACCCGCCCGACCACGCGCCCGCCGAGGCGCTGGGGCTGCGAATAACGCTCGAAGACGCGCCCGTCCACGAACGGGATGGCATCGAAGCTGGACTCCTCGGGCGAGGCATAGAGAGCGCGGATCCTCTGCAGAAACGCCTCGGGATCGAGGACCTGGTCGCAGACGAACGTACGGAACGTGTCGTCCGACCCGGTGGAGAGGATCTCGTCCGGGATGCGCCACATCGCCGTGAACCTGTGGTTCTGACACAGGACGCGCTGCTCGTCGTCGACGACGAGGATGCCGTCCGCCGTCGATTCGAGCGTGGCCTCGAGGAGCGAGAGGGAATGGCGGAGCACCTCCTCGGCGCGCCGTCGCTCCGCGTTCTCCTGCTGCAGATCCGCATAGAGGCGCGCATTTTCGATGGAGTTGGCCGCCTGGGCGGAGAGCAGCCGGATCACCTCGACGCGATCGGGCGTGAAGGCAGAGCGGGTGAGGTCGTTTTCGAGATAGATCACGCCGGCGAGGCGGCCCTTGTAGACGATGGGGGCGGCGAGCGAGGAGCGCGGCGCACCGCCGGCGAAGCAGGGATCGCGCCCGAACGGCCCGTCGATCGCGAGGTCGTCGAGCAGGACGGTCTCGCGCGTCCGCGCCACGTACGTGACGACGCTGGCCGGCAGGTCCTTGCGGCCCTCGAGGGGCGCCGCGCCGAGCACGCGGACCGACGCATCCCGGATCTGGTGCTCGGCCACGACGACGAGCCGTCCGTCACGCAGGAGCAGGAGGACGCCGCGCCGCGCGCCGGCGTTCTCGACCATGATGCGCATGAGCGCGTCGAGCAGGCGGTCGAGGACGATCTCGCCCGAGATGGCCCGAGAGGCCTTGAGCACCGAGCCGACGTCGAGCGCGGCGCCGGCCTGCGGGCTCCTCTCGCCGCGGAGGCTCTCGCCCGGGACGAGGTCGGGGTACGCGTTCTCGAGGCGCCGCATCGCCTCCGTCGCGCCCCAGCGGCCGTACGCCCTGTGCGCCTTGGTCAGGTAGGCGCCGGCGATGGTCTCCTTGCCGAGCGCGCGGAAGCAGAGGCCCGCGAGCTCGTTGCCGAGCGCCTCGTCGTGGAGATAGCCGCCGCGCTGCGCGAGAGCGATCGCCTCGTCGTAGCGGTCCCCGGCGGCGCGCGCGTCGCCGCGGACGCGCTCGAGCTCGGCGAGGAGGAGGGCGCGGCGGTGCGCCAGGTTCTCCGGGCAGAGGTCCGCCCAGCGCGAGAGTTTTTCGGCGGAGACCTCGGCGCGGGCGAGGAAGAGCGCGCGCTCCGCCGGGGAGACGACGTCCGCCGCCTGCGTGAACGCGATGCCTGCGTAGCAATGGAACGCGGGGTTGCCATGCCAGGCCGCCACGGCCGGGATCTCGATGTTCGGCAAGAGCGCAGCGCGCGCCGCTTCCTCGAACGCCCCCTGGAAGACGCAGAGGATGACGATGTAGAAGTGGGCGAAGAAGAACGAGGCCTGGTTGTCGATGCGGCGGGACTCCTCGATCACCTCGTCGATATCGACCCACGCCCCCTTGAGCGTGGCGGGGCGCTCGGTCTCGACCGAGAGCTGGTGCGCGATCTGTCCGACCGCGCCGACCGCCCAGGTGATGGCATTGAACTCGTCGAGCTTGCGCGTCGGCTGGTAGCTCCGCGCCTCGGCGAGGAGGTCGGAGAGCGGGAGGCCGCGCAGGAGGCTGTTCGTGATGCCATTGGCCGTGTTGTAGAACGACCAGATGTACTGGCCCGTTTCGAGCCCGGCGTGCATCCCGGCGACGAGCGACGCCTTGCAGGCGGCGTAGCCCTCTCGCCAATGCTGCACGAAGGCGCCCCACATATTGCGGAGCATCGCCTCGGACTTCTTGTCCGTGTAGCGGTCCGCGAGGTCGATGGCGGCGCGGCCGAAGCGGTAGCCGAGCGCGATGTCGCCGCGGGCGCAGAGGAGCATCCCGAAGTTCATGCAGCCGAAGATCGAGTTCTTCGAGAGCCCGTGGCGCAGCGTGTTCTCGAGGATCTTCGCGACCGTGATGCCGAGGTCGTTCGTGGCCAGGAAGTAGCAGGGGAGAAAGAGCTCCTGGAGCACGTCCTGCATGGCGAGGATCTCCGGGTCCGCGAGCGGCTGCAGGCCTGGCAGCGCCTCGATCGTCCTCTCTCGGACGAGATCCATCGTCGCCCGCACCTGGGCGTCGAGCATGGCGTCGTCCGGGAAGAGAGGCAGGTCGATCCCGAACGGGCGCAGGGCCTCGAGCCCCTCCGCGAGCGCGGCTGGCAGGTCGTTCTTGAGCACCTGCACGTTCATCTTGAGCCGCAGCACCTCGGTGCGATCGAGCCGGCTCGCGGCCCGCTCCAGGCCTTCGGAGAGGATCGAGAGGGCGTCGTCATGCTGGCCGCAGAGCGAGAGCATCAGGGCGGCTCTCTTCGCGTAGTCGAGGCGGAGCGGGTACTGTGACGCCCAGGCGTCCTCCGGAAGGTGCAGGAGGCCGAACTGCAGGTAGCGCAGCGCGGCGCCGAAGGCGGCCGAGTCCTCGGCGCGGCATGCGGCCTCGAGGCTCATGCGGGCGAGGTGCAGGCGCTCCGCGGGGTCCGACACGAGGTCGCCTGCGCTGTTCAGGTGGCCGACGACGTCGAAGAGGCTCTGGCTCTCCGAGAGGTCTAGCTTGCCCGCGAGCAGCCGGCCGATCCGGAGGTGGAAGGCGGGTCGGTCCGCCTCCGGGATCATCGCGTAGGCGCCCTCCTGGACCCTGTCATGGGCGAAGCGGTAGCCGCCGCGCCCGGCGATCACGAGCCCCTCGCTCACGGCGGGATCGAGGCGGGCGTACGCGTCTTCCGGCGAGCACTCGTTCACCGCGGCGAGCACGTCGAGGTCGAACCGGTTGCCGATGGCCGCGGCGAGGTTGAGCGCCTTCACCGTCGCCGGCGGCAGGCGCGCGATGGTGCGCACCATGAGGTCTGCGACGTTGTCCGTGTACCCGAGCGCGTCGATCGCGGCGAGGTCCCAGCGCCAGCCTGATCCGGCTGCGTACGCGAGGGCGCCGTGGTCGTGCAGCAGCCGGACGAGCTCCTTGACGAAGAACGGGTTGCCGCCGGTCTTCTTGTGCACCGCATCGGCGAGCGGCCCACAGTCGCTGCGCTTGAGGCTATCCGAGAGCATCTCGATCAGGTGCGGGCGCGCGAGCGGGGTGAGTACGATGTTGCGCACGACGAGCCCGGCTTGCTTGAGCTCCTCGATCGCCAGGATGAACGGGTGCCCCGGCGATACCTCGTTGTCACGGTAAGCGCCGCAGAAAAAGAGGGCATTGAGCGAGTCGTCGGCGAGGAGCGCGCGGAGCAGCCCGAGGCTCGCGGGGTCGATCCACTGAAGATCGTCCAGGAACAGGACGAGCGGGTGCGCGCGCCGCGCGAACACCGAGACGAACAGCAAGAAGCACCGGTTGAGGCGGTTTTGCGCCTCGATCGGGCCGAGCGCCGGGACGGGCGGCTGCGGGCCGATCACGTGGGAGAGCGACGGGATGACGTCGCAGACGACCTGCGCGTTCGGCCCGAGCGCCTCGAGGAGCGCGCTCCGAAAGCGGAGGATGCGCGCATCGCTCTCGGTGAGGATCTGCCGCACGAGGTCGTCGAACGCCTGGATCACCGCGCTGTAGGGCGCGCCGCGGTTGTATTGGTCGTATTTGCCGCTCGTGAAATAGCCCTTCTGCCGCGCGAGCGGCTTCAAGATCTCGTGTACGAGCGAGGACTTCCCGATCCCCGAGTAGCCGGAGACGAGGACGATCTCACGGCCCCCCTCGAGCGCGCGCTCGAACGCGGCGGTGAGCGCCTCGATGTCCTGCTCGCGGCCGTAGAGCTTCTGGTGGATCCGGAAGAGGTCCTGACGATCGCGCTGGCCCGCGACGAAGGGCTCGATCGTCCCCGTGCCGCGCAGGGCCTCGCGGCAGTGCTCGAGGTCGGCGAGCAGGCCCTCGGCGCTCTGGTAACGCTCCTCGGCGTTCTTCGCGAGCAGCTTGAGCACGATGTCGGAAACGGCCTCGGGGATGGTCGGATCGACGCAGGACGGCGGCGTGGGCGCGAGGGCGAGGTGCGCGTGAATGAGCTCCATCGGGTCCAGGGCCTCGAAGGGGCGCCGACCCGTGAGCATCTGGTACAGAATGACGCCGAGCGCGTAGAGGTCGGTCCGGTAGTCGACGCCGCGGTTCATGCGGCCTGTCTGCTCGGGGGAGACGTAGGGCAGCACGTCGGCGATGACCGCCGGCGCGTAGAGCCGCTCGTGCGCGTGGGTGATCTCGGCGTCGACGCCGAAGCCATTGATCTTGACCGCACCGCGCGCGCCGACGAGCACGTTCTGCGGGCGCAGATCGCGGTGGACGAGCCCGGCCAGGTGCACCGCGGCGAGGCCTTCGGCGAGCGCGGCCGCGAGATCGAGCGCCTCGCCGACCGGCATCCTGCGTGACGGGCGCGCGGCGAGGATCCGCGCGAGATCGCGGCCCGGGAAGTCCTCGAGGACGACGATCAAGGAGCCGGCGAGCGCCTCGACGCCGCGCAGGGCGACGAGGCGGGGCGAGGCGAGGCGCGCGATGCGCTCGTACTGGTGCTTGAAGCGCACGACCTCGGCGCCGGTCGATCTTTCCGCGCACAGGACTTTCAGCAGAACCGGGACGCCGTCGCCCTCGTGGTATGCGCGGTACAGGGCAAAATCGGCAGTTTCCTCGATTTTCTCGCGGAGCGCGTAGCCTCTCTCGACGATCATCGAAAACCTTGCTCGCTCGCACGTCAACGCGACGCACGACGACCAGCTACTTGTATATTCCAACGGGTGTGACTTGGCACCGGCGGAGTTTGGCCCACGCCCAGCTCGTGCGGCTCTTGGGTGTGCAGGCGCGTGAGGTCGTCAGGAAACTCCGAACGCCCCCTGGAGTCCGGGCGCCTGGCGCACCCGTTGGCGGCCAGGGGTCTCACGGGAGGGGCGCGATGGGCAGCGTGGACGTGGTGCGTCAGAGCTGCGGAACAGGAGCGGCGTCGAAGTGGGCCGCCGGTGGCACCGGAGGGGTGAGCAAGCTTGGACCGAACGTCGAGCCCGCCCCTCGCGTGGACTCGCTGCCGGAGCCTTGTTGAGCGTCAACGGGCCCACGATCGAGCCCTCGACGCCGACGATGCGACCCTCGGTATCGCGCCGGTGGCACAGGGGGGCGCCTCGTCGTGCGCCCGCCGGAGGGGCGACCGTTGATGGTTACTGCCGTCCGCTTCCCTCGGCAGGCGGGGTGCCGCGCAGCGCGTAGCCGATGTGAGCCATGTAGTCGGCTTTGCCGATCTGGACACCCTGGTTGCGCAGGATGTCGTAGGCCGTGACCAGGTGGAAATAGAAGTTGGGGAACGCAAAGTCGCGCAGGAACTGCTCGCCTGTGAACTCCACCGACAGGTCGGTCGCCAGCGGAAAGGCGATCGTGCGCGTCTCCGCGCCCCGGTAGCGGTCGGCCGCGACGGACTCGACGTAGGCGATGGTGCGCTCGATCCGGGCCTTGAAGCCGGCGAGGTCGGCGTCGGCGTCGGCCTCGGCCACCGCCGGCGGCTCCTCGCCCACGAGCCGCGCGACGCCGAAGCGGGCCTGGTCGCAGACGAAGCGCACCTGCATCGAGAGCGGCAGCATATCGGGGGCGAGCCGGATCTGGGCGAGCGCAGCACCGTCGTGGCCCTGCGCCGCTGCCTTGTCGAACAGGGCGGAGAGGTTGCGCAGGAAGGGTACGAAGGTCCCGGTCGTCAGGCTGTGCAGGGCGATGGTCATGGGCGTCTCCTTGGGTCTCGGTCGGTCGGCGGCCTCTCGGCCGCGCTCGCGTCGGCGTGCACGCAGGTCGTGAAGCCGAAGCCCGGCGGCGCCGAGAGTACCCTGTCCGGGCGCCCCCCGGGGAGTTGCCTTGCCCCCTCCCCGAGGCGCGCTCCCCCCGTCCCGCGCGCCCCGATCGAATCAGCACGCGCCCCCTCTGAATCTTCAGGATATCGACTTCGCGGAGGAGCCCTTCCGTGAGCGACAGCTTGCGCGTGGTGCGGTGGATGAGGCTCGCGCTCACGCTCTTCTCGAGCTCGGCCAGGCGCTCGCTGACGACGGACTTCGACAGGCGCAGGCGCCGCGCCGCCAACGCTGACCGTCTGTCACTCGGCCCCTGGGACGCCGCGCGCCGGACAGGAGAGAAGGATCATGGGACGTTTGCAAGACAAGGTGGCTATCATCACGGGCGCGAGCGCTGGTATCGGCGAGGCCACCGCCAAGCTCTTCGCCGCCGAGGGGGCGAAGGTCATCCTCGGGGCGCGGCGCGAGAGCGAGCTCGCACGCCTGGTGAGCGAGATCGAGAAGAGCGGCGGGCGCGCCGCCGCGCTGGCCGGCGACGTGCGCTCGGAAGACTACGCCAAGGCCCTGGTAGCGCGGGCGACAGAGAAGTTCGGCAAGCTCGATATCGCCTTCAACAACGCGGGCGTCCTGGGCGAGGGGGGCCCAGCACCGGGGTCTCCGAGGCCGGCTTTCGCGACACCCTCGCCGTGAACCTCACCGGCGCTTTCCTCGGCGCCAAGCACCAGATCCCCGCGATGCTGAAGCACGGCGGAGGGTCGGTCATCTTCACCTCGACCTTCGTCGGCCACACCGTCGCGTTCCCGGGCACCGCCGCGTACGCCGCGAGCAAGTCCGGCCTGATCGGCTTGACGCAGGCCCTCGCCGCCGAGTTCGGGCCGCAAGGCGTGCGGGTCAACGCGATCCTGCCGGGCGCCGTCGACACCGCGATGTACCACGAGGCGAACAGCACGAAGGAGTCGCAGGCGTTCGTCACGAGCCTCCACGCCCTCAAGCGCGTCGCGACCCCGGAGGAGGTGGCCCGCTCCGTGCTCTACTTCGCCTCGGACGACGCCTCCTTCGTCACCGGGACGGCCGCGCTGGTCGACGGCGGCCTCTCCATCACGCGCACCTGACCCGAGGAGGTGAGGGGGAGTCGAGGCGAGCCCCGCCGGGCCGACGTGAGGAGAGGCGGCCGCGCGGGCTCCTGCGCGCTTGCGGACACAATTTCCTGGCGGGATCTCCGACGCGCGGAGCCAGGCGCGCTCACTCGCCTTGCTGAGTGCGCTTGAGGAAGCGCAGCAGCTTGCCGCGCGAGACGCCGAGCCGCTCCGCGGCCGACGTCACGTTGCCCCCGGCGGCCGCGAGGGCGGACTCGACGCGCTCCTGCGTGAGCGCGGTCTTCTGTTCGTCCGGCGCCTTCCCCAGCGCCTCCTCGACCGCCCACAGCCGCAGCCCGGGCTCGTGATCGAGGCGGCGCACCTCCGCGAGGGCCGCGTCGAGCCCGCGCACGTTGCTCGGCCAGGGATCGAGCAGCAGCCGCTCCATGGCCTCGACCTCGACCGCTTCGGCCGGGAGCGCGACGCCCGCGCGCCGCGCGAGCTCGCAGGCCACGCTGAAGAGGTCCTCGCGCCGCTCGCGGAGCGCCGGCACGTGGATGCGGGCCATCGCGAGCCGCGCGAACAGGTCGCGCCGGAACGCCCCGCGCTCCACCATCTCCTCGAGGTCCCTGTGGGTCGCGGCGACGACCAGCACGTTCACGTGGACCGGCCGCTGCGCCCCCACCGGCAGCACCTCGCGGTTCTCCAGGAGCCGCAGCAGCTTCGCCTGGAGATCGGGATCGAGCTCGCCGATCTCGTCGAGGAACAGCGTCCCGCCGTCGTGGGCCACGACGATCCCGGGCGCTGCGCTGCGCGCGTCGGAGAACGCGCCCGCCACGTGGCCGAACATCTGGGACTCGAAGACGCCGCGGGCGACGCCGGCCACGTTCACCGCCGCGAACGGCGCCGCGCGCCCGAGGGCCGCCGCCGTGGCGCGCGCGACGAGCTCCTTGCCAACGCCCGTCTCCCCTTCGATGAGCACGTTGCCGGGGCGGCTCCGCGGCAGGCCCGCGAGCGGCTGCGCGACGCCGCGCAGGCCGTACGGCCCGACGAGCCCGCCCACGGGCGGCGCCGGATCGAGCGGGCCGAGGAGCTCCTCGCGGAAGACGAACAGCACCCGCCCGAGCCTCAGCACCGCGCCGTCGTCGAGCGGCGTGAGGTCGCGCGGCGCGAGCCTGGACCCGTTCACCCACGTGCCGTTGCGCGACCCGACGTCCGCGACGCGCAGCGCGCCGCCGGCGCGATCGATCCGCAGGTGCTTGCCTGACACCTCCTCGTCGGCGAGGCCGCGCTCGGCGAGCCAGGCGCGGCCGATGACGGTCCCGGAGTCGGGCAGCGCGAACGCCATGGGCCGCGGGAACGCGCACACGAGCGCTGGCCGCCGCCTCCCGGCCTCGGGCCGCACCGGGCTCCGGTGATCGAGGGTGCTCGACACGTCCTTGGCCATTCTCCTCGCAGGGTGCCATGCACCTCCGGAGCGTGGAAGCGCCGCGCTAAGGGGCGACGGAGATGTCGTTCGCCCGGAGAGCAGCGCGGCTCCCCGCAGAGAAGCGCGGCTTCAGCGCCTCAGAGAGACCGCCCGTCGAACCCGCACATCGGATCTCCCGGGTTCGTGCACTTGGGCTGCAGGGGCCCCACCCCGACCTGCGGTCGCGTGCCCGGCGCCGCGGGTCGGGCGAGCGCCTCCCGCAGGTGGGCGAGCGCGCTCTCGTAAGCGCGGAGCGCGCCCTCGTCGGCGCCCGGCGTCCTCGCGCGCGCCGCGGCGACCTGGGCCGCCGCCGTGGCCTCGGGCCGCCGCCGCTCCGCGGCCCATGCGGCGAGGTCCGCGTGGCGCCGATCGAGCGCCGCGATCCTCTCGAGCGCGTCGAGCCGTGTCTCCAGCGCGTCGAGCGCGTCCCCGAACGCCCGCAGCCGGTTGTGGTCCAGCGCCCGCGGATCGAGGGCGTTCCGCGCCGCCTCCGCGGTCGCGCGTGCCTCCTCGGCGTCGCTTGCGAGGGGCCGGCTGCGCAGCGCCGCGTGGCGCCGGTCGAGGGCCGCGAGCTCGGCCGCCCTCGCGCTCTCGCGTTCGTCTGCCAGCGCCGCCTGCGCATCACGGAGCCGCTGGGCCTCTTGCTGGAGGCTCGCCACGTGCTGCGCGACCCCGTAGGCGCCCGCTGCGCCGCCGCACAGCGCGAGGCCGAGCGCGGCGGCGAGCGCGTGCGTCAGGCTGCGGCGCCGCCCCTCGGCGCGCGCGCGGGCGACGGCCAGATCGTGCGCGCGCGCCGCGTTATCCGCCTCGAGGCGCGCCTTCGCCTCGGCCTCGATGCGCGCCACCTCGAGCGCCGCCCGCGCCCGCGCTTCCGCGCGCGCCTCCGCCTCGGCCTGCTCCCGCTCGCGCCGCGCCTGCGCCTCTGCCTCGGCCGCGGCCCGCGCCGCCTCCGCGGCCCGCAGGCGCGCTTCCTCCTCGCGCTGCTCGCGGGCTTCCTTCTCGCGCGTCCTCGCGCGCTGGAGGTGCTCCTCCCGCACGCGCGCCTCCTCGAGCTTCGCGAGCTCCGCGAGGGAGAACGTGACGGACGTATCGGAGGTATCTCGGGTCATCATCGGCATCGGGGCTCCTCTCCGAGCGCCCCCGTAGCAGCCCGCGTGCCGACGAGTTCCAATGTGAATTCAGCCACTTAGGCCCGCGATTCGGCCCGAGCGGGCGATCGCGATCGCGCCCGGCGCCACCGATCGCGATCGCGATCGCGCCACCTCCGCGCGCTCCAGGTGGACCCGCGATCGCGGGGCGTCCCTGGGCCTCTTCACGATCCGCGCGGCCGGCTCCCACGGTAGGCCCGAGGGGAGGGCAACCCGGAACCACCTCCCCCGCGCCGACCCGCCGAACCGAGCGCGCCCGCGCGACGAGCAACTCCTCTTCAGTTCGCCCGCCTCGTCCCAACCATTCCCTGACCGCACCCGCGCTCTCCACCATTCGCGTTGACAGCCATGAGGTGCCCGTATAGGGTGCGCCTCTCGCGAAC
>NZ_CP150330.1:3315000-3810000 GCF_051530205.1 Sorangium sp. So ce327
TGAGACAGTTTGGTCCCTATCTGCCGTGGGCGTAGGACACTTGAGAGGAGCTGCCCATAGTACGAGAGGACCTGGGTGGACGTACCTCTGGTGTTCCGGTTGTCCTGCCAAGGGCATAGCCGGGTAGCCATGTACGGAACGGATAACCGCTGAAAGCATCTAAGCGGGAAGCCGGCCTCAAGACTAGGTGTCCCGGGCCGCAAGGCCCCTAAAGACCCCTCGTAGACCACGAGGTTGATAGGCCGGGTGTGGAAGCCGAGCAATCGGCGGAGCTAACCGGTACTAATAGGTCGTGCGGCTTGACCATACTCCATGGAACGTGACGAGCCTCGTGCCCGGTGCTCGGGTGTGAGCAGCGCGTCGCAGCGTGCGAGAGACGCTTCAGAAGAGAGCCTGCATGGCGGACGTCATGCGGGCTTTTCTGCTTTTGTCTTCGCCCCGCGGACCTCGGCCTCGCAGGGCTGGCCGGCCGGGGCGCCCGAGGGGGCCTCGTTCTTCGCGCCACGTACAGGCCTCGGTGGGCTGACCGGCCCGACGAGACGGGGCTTCCTCCGCGCGAAGGACTTGGGCCCGGGTCCGATGCGCGCCACGGCGCCGGACGCGGCCGCGCACCGCTTCGTGCTGCGCGGGGCAAGTTTTCCACGCCGGTTCCGGATGTACGGCGCGCTGCTGGTGGGACTATGGTCGCCGCATGCGACCTCTGAGGCAATGGCCCACGCAGACGGCGCAACGCGTCGATCCGCGAAGGAAGTCCGAGCGTTGCGAGCCTTCCAACGGCGCTCGCCTCGGTGACGCGAACCCTTCGGCGGAAGCACGGCTTCCGGCCGGAACCATGTAGTCGGGGGCGCGAAGCACGATGACGACGCACGTAGAAACCACGCTGCCGGAGGAGCAGCGAACTGAACCGTCCGCGGATGCACCGGCAGGGCAGGGCGCGGCGGAGGACGCCGTGGAGCGCGCTCCGTCGCTGCCACGTGAGGCGGTGCGCAGGCTCGCCTCGGTCTGCTTCTGGATCACGATGGCGCTCTGCTTCGCGCTGCTCGCGTTCAAGACGGTGGTGCGCTTCGACCTGACGACGCTCTGGGACGACGCGTACATGTTCCAGCGGTACGCGCACAACATCCTCACCGACCACAGCATCGCGTGGAACCCGAAGGGGCCGCCGTCCTACGGGCTCACCTCGCTCGCCTTCATCGTCGCCGCCGTGCCGTTCCACCTCATCGCCGGCGGCAACACGAGCCTCGCGGCGATGCTCCAGAGCCTCGTCTGGGGGCCAGTGCTGCTCGTCCTGCTCGCCCTGCTCGTCCTGCGGGCGGCCGGCGACGGCAAGGTCGCGCGCCTGTCCTGCTTCGCCCTCGTCGCGTTCTGCGCCGCCCGGTCCACGCTGACCGATCACTTCGTAAGCGGCATGGACACGTCGTTCGGCCTCTGCTTCCTCACCGCGTACCTGCTCCTCACGCTGCGGCTGCTCGGCACGGCCCGGCTCGCCGGCGGGGTGGCGCTCGGGGCGTTCGGCGGGCTCGCCTTCTCGGTGCGGCCAGAACTCACGGCCTTCGCCGTCCTCGTCCCGCTCGCGCTCGTCGCGCTCGAGCGCGACCGCGACCGCCGGCGCTTCGGGCTCGCCGCCCTCGCCACGACGGCGGGCGTCCTCGCCCTCCACCTCGCGGCCGCCAAGCTGTACTTCGGCTCGCCCCTCCCGCTCCCGTTCTATGCCAAGTCGACGAACCTCTACGGATCAGGGATCCTCCGCGCCTACCGCGGCCGGCCGACCATCGATCTCGTCGACTGGCTCGAGTTCTTCTGGCCGCTCTTCACCGTCATCGCGCTCGACGTGCTCGTGGGCCTCGGCGCGCGGCAGGCGAGGCCCGGCGCGCCGGCAGGCGAGGGGCGGAGGAGCGGCCCCCGGGCCTTCTGGGCGGAGTCCTCGGCGTTCGACAAAGGGGTCCTCGCCGCGACGCTCCTGTGCCTCGCCTACTCGTGGATGTTCGTCGTGCCGATCATGGGGTTCGCGCAGCGGTTCTATTACGCGCCGCTGCCGGGCCTCATCTACCTCGCTTGCCGGAGCGCCGCCCGGCTCGCGCGGACGCTCTCCGACGCGATCGGCCAGCCCGCGGCGGCCGCCCTGCCCCTGGCCGGCGTGGCCGCGCTGGCGATCCTCTGGCTCCAGCTGTCGACTCCCCTCGCCGCGGCAGGCAGGGACCTCGCCGGCGCCGTCACGGCGAAGCGGCTCGGGCATTTCAACATCGTCAAGCACGGCAGCACCTCGGGACCGCAGAAATACTGGTTCGCGATCGATCGCGTCTCGAAGCTCCCCGACGACCTCGTCATCGCCACGACCGAGGTCGGGATGCTCGGCGCGATGAACCTCGGCAAAACGATCATCGACATGGCCGGCCTCAACGACCCGCGCTTCGCGCTCGAGCCGTTCTCCGCGGACAGGTTCTTCGAGGCCTACAAGCCCGATCTCATCTACATGCCACACCCGCATTACGTGCAGATGACCGAGGATCTGACGGCCCACCGCGAGATGTCCGGCTATGTCGTCTACTCGAAGTCGAAGCTCGGGACATCCCAGTTCGGCATCGCCGTCCGGCGTGACAGCCCGTATTTCGATCGATTGCAGCAGATCGTGAAGGAGAAGATGGGCTCGAAATGACGTCGCGCGCCGCGCGGTCGACGCAGCCTGCCCGCTGCCCGGCGACCGTGCATGCCGCCGACCGTCTCCGGCGAGGGGATCGACGCTCTTCCCGCGATCCGGGGCGTCTGATACCATCGCTCCCGACCGCGGCGGACGCCGCACTGGAGCATGACGTGAACTGTCCGAAATGCACGGCCTCGATGGATATCGTCACCTTCGGCGGGATCGATGTCGATCGGTGTACGGCGTGCGGCGGGATCTGGTTCGACAGCCGCGAGAAGGAGTCCCTCAAGGCCATGGACGGCTCCCAGCAGATCGACACCGGCGACCCCTCGGTAGGGCGGAAGAACAACCAGATCCGGCGGGTGCCGTGCCCCCGCTGCTCGACGCCGATGGTGCGCATGGTCGACCCGCAGCAGTCGCACATCTGGTACGAGAACTGCAGCGTCTGCGGAGGCGTCTACTTCGATGCCGGCGAGTTCCGCGATTACAAGGAGCACACGCTGAGCGACTTCTTCCGGGACCTGTTCGCGCGCCCGCGCGGCTAGAGCGCCGCTCTGCGTCGCGTGCACCAGAGGCGGGGGCGGGAACCGCTCTAAGGAGCCCGTCCGTCCGCTCCCGGGAGCGTGCTCGGCCCAGGGAGCTCGGGGCCGGAGTCCTCGCGGGCCTCGGGGAACGTCGCCAGGAGCTCGCCGGCGCGGAAGACCCACAGCGTGCCGGGCGTCGCCTTGCGCCAGAGCTCGTCGCGCGTGAGCGGCTCGGTGGCCACGACCGCCATCCGCGCGTCGGGGCCGACGCCGTGGAGGTCGTTGAAGTTCACCTTGAGATCCGCGTCGACGAGCGTGGCCTCGCCGAACGGGGCCTGGCGCAGGATGCAGGACAGGTGGTCGCCGCAGCGGGCGAAGAGGTGCTCGCCGTCCGCGAACAGGAAGTTGAAGACGCCATCGGCGCCGAGCTCGTTCCCGAGCTCGTACAAAAGGCGCCCCAGCTCCCGCGCGTCGCCCGGGTACCTCTCGCCGAACGCGCTCCGGATCGCCTCGAGGAGGATGCAGAAGGCGTGCTCGCTGTCGGTGTCGCCGACCGGCGTCTCGACGTGGAGCTTCCGATCCCTGACCGTGGGCAAGGTGCCGTTGTGCGCGAACACGATGTGCCGGCGGTGGAGGACCCGCATGAAAGGGTGCGTGTTCTTCAGGGCCGCTGCCCCGCGCGTCATCTTGCGCACGTGCGCGATGGCGAGGGCCGTGTGGATCGGGTTCTCGCGGATGAACCGCGCGAGCGGGCTCGAGAAGGCCGGGTGAGGCTCGAGGAACGTGCGCGCGAACAGCCCATCGTACAGCGAGACGCCCCAGCCGTCCGCGTGCGGCCCCGTCTGCCCGCCGCGGAGCGCGAGCCCCGTGAACGAGAACACGATGTCCGTCGGTACGTTCGACACCATTCCAAGCAGCTCACACATGACGGGCACCCTCCCGCGGCGCGCGCGCGCCGTCGACGATCACGAGCCCCGTGACGCAGCCTCCCGCGGAGACGTTGCTGACCTCCGAGGCGGAGAGCCGGACCATGGCGCCCTCCATGCGCGTGGTGAAGGTGGGGAGCGGGCCCTCCACGCCGCGGGCGAAGACGAAGGGGCAAAGGTCGAAATAGACCTGCTCTTCCTCCACGGCGCCGCCGCGGAACGTCGGCATGCGCGCGGTGCGCGGGCGGCGCCGCTCCTGCACGATCCAGGGCTGATCCGCGGCGGCCCGGACTGCCTCTCTCCAGGCCGCCGGCGTCGCCGTCCACCCGAGCAGCACGCCTTTGCCGCCGTACTCGTCGTTCGGCTTCAGCACGAAGCTCTCCTGCTCTCCGAGGAGGAGCTCGGCGAGATCCACCTCGCGGCCCCGCCACGCGGCGCGGCCCGCGGTCACCCGGCGCGTCCAGGGGACGTGCTCCGCGATGGCCGCGCGCTGCTCGGGCGTGAACAGGCCCGAGAACATGGGGTTGCTCAGCACGGCGAACGCCGCCTTCTTGTTGAGGGGCCTGATCCGGAACGAGTTCGTCACGTACGCCGCGCGATCGCAGTAGGCGCGGATCAGGGGGTGATTGAGGCCGCGCCGCCCGACGAGCTCCTGCGTGATCACGCGCCGGTAGACGAGATCGATCCGCTCCCCGCCCGCTCCGAGGCGGCGGCCGTCGTACGTGAGCTCGTCCGGATCGACGATCGTCGTCCGGTGCCCCTCGGCCGAGAACAGGTCGGCGAGCACCCTGAGCTCGGCCGAGGTGTCGACGGTGGCCCAGTCGACGATGGCTATCGCGGGCCGCGCCTCGCGCCCGCCCCACGCGGCGTAGCCCTCGCGCAGGGCGCCGAGGAGCGCCCGGTGCGGCGCCGGCGTGCGCAGGCCGTGCCCGTCCCGGAGCGGCGCGAGGTGGGGGAGCGCCATCAGCGTCCGCTCGACGAGGATCTGGTCGGTGAGGCCGGCGGGGGAGTCGGCGTTGTACTCGATGAAGGAGAAGCCGCCGTCGGTGATCAGCATGTCGAGTCGCCCGACCGTGTGGAGCGGCCCCGGACCCGGCACGATCGCGGCGAGGGCGCGCTCGTCCGCGGAGAGCCCGACCTCCTCGGCCAGGAAGTCGTCCCGGATCGCGCGCTGCGCGACCCTCTCCAGCGCGGAGGCGATCTGCTCGGCCGCGCGGGCGATCGCGGCGAGGTCCTGCTCGGCGATGAGGTAGGGCCGCAGGTAGCGGCACAGCGGGCGCGCGCCGTGGACCAGCCCGAGCCGCCGCTGGGCCTCGAGGAACGCCTCGAACCGCGCCGCGTCCATCGCCCCCGGCGCGGCGAGCCGGGCGTCGATCTGCTCCGCGAGGGATCTCGTGGCGTCCTGGCTCATCGGCGACCTCATGTCGCGCCCGCGCGCGGGGTCCCCCAGGCGTGCACGGGCGCGCCGGAGTCGACCTCGGCCATGTACCGCTCCAGCATCTTCCTCAGCGCCTCCTCGCGCGACGCGGAGCCCATCTCCAGCGCCGAGAGCGCGCGGAGCTGCCATGTGGCGCCGGTGATGCCTTTGGCGACCCGCGCCTCGAAGATCTGGAGATAATGGCGGGCCTCGTCCCCGTCGACCCCCGCGGTCACGAGGCCCTCCTCGACCCGCGGCAAGAGCGAGAGGAGGAGATCGCGCGCGCGGACGCACCTCGGCGCGGCCCCCGGTACGGCCGGCCAGACGAGCTCGGCGTCGAGGCCGTAGTGCGCCGCATGGTAGAAGTTCCTCACGGCGAGCTCGAACGGGAACGACGGCAGGAGCTCTGCGATGGAGGGCGCGAGCGCGAGGATGCCTCCGAGCAGGAAGCTCCCGTTCGCGAGCATGTCATCGAGCGTGGGCCCGGACGGCAGGGCGCGAAGCTCGATCCGCAAGTGGCCGTCACCGGCCGGATCGTACACCGGTCGATTCCAGTTCCAGACGGTGCCGTGGTGCAGGCGGAGCTCGTGGAGCTGCGGTATCCCGCCGGCCCGCGCGCAGCCGACGACGTCCTCGTCGCCGCACACGGGGAGGATGGGCTCGTGCAGCGCGACGCTCTCCATGAAGAGCTCCGCCGCGCCGTCGCGCACCCAGCCGGTCCCGAAGCCGATGCGGGCCGGCATCTTCCAGTCCGCGCCGGGCGCCGGCGGGCGATCGTCGCCGGCCTGCTTGAACACCGCCACCCGCGTCTCGTGCCACAGCCTGTGGCCGAGGAAGGTGGGCGAGTTGCACGAGGCCGCGAGCGCGGGCGCGGTCATCATCATGGCGGCGTTGAACAGCCGCGCGAAGGCGTCGGGCGTGGCCCGGAGGTGGATCTGAAAGGCGGTGTTCGCCGCCTCCATCGCGGGGTCGTCCGACGTGAGCTCCAGCGGCTCGGCGCCGTCGATCTGGATATGGAAGGGCGCCCTGCGCAGCCTGCAGAGCCCCGCGGCGAGCGCCCGGTACCGGGGCAGGTTCGTGATCGTCGCAGGGCTGAAGTCGCGCCGCTGGAAGGTCGGCAGGATGCTGACCGGGACCACGCGCGCGCCCCGCGCCGCCGCGCGCTCGCGGATCGCCTCGACGGTCGCGCGCATCTGCTCGCGCAGCGCCGAGAGCGGCCTGCCGGCGAGCGGCACCGGCTGCGTGCTGAGCTCGATGTCGAACGCGCCCATCTCCGGCGTGATCATCGGGCTCGCCGCGGCGCGCGCGATCTCCGCCCCGATCGGCACGGGGCGCGCCTCGCGATCGACGAGGAACATCTCGAGCTCGGCGCCGATCGTCGCTTCCCCGTGGCCGAACCCCGGCCGGGCGAGCACCATCTCCAGCGCCGCGAGGTTCTGCTGGAGCCGCGTCTTGAAGAGCCGATAATCGACGGTCTTGAAGTGGTCTTGCTGGATCTCGATGCCCAAGGGACCTCCCGCTGCGATCGCGGCGAGGGTCCGTCCTCCAGCACGGCGAGCGCCGTGGGCTCCAGGAGAGCTCGCCGCCGGGATCGCGATGTTCCCGCGCCCTACGCGCCGCGCAATGCAAGCGCAGGGCCACGGACGGCGGTCTCGACATGAAGGAGGCCGGAGACCGCCGCCCGCTCGCGTAGAGCTCGATCGGTGTGGCGCGGATGCAGCCTGTGGCAAAACGCGCCGTGGGCGCTGTGCCAAGGTGTTTCCTGGATTTCGCGCAGGTGTCGGGGAGGTTTCATCCCGGGCGCCGGCTCATCGGTCGATGTGCGGGACGCGCTCGACAACACACGCGCCCGCCTTGCAGCGAGCGACCGAGTCCTCCTTCGGCGCCATGCACTTGGCGACCGGGCAGCTTTCGGCGGCGCAGCTCGCGGCGCGCCACTTCTGGAGCTCCGCGAGCGCGTCGCGGTGGAACGCCTGGTCGCACGGCGGGCACAGCTGGTCGCAGCACTGCCCGGCCCGCGCGCAGGACGCCACGCAGTCGGTGTCGGCCTCGCACCGAAGCTCCGACGCCGCAGCGCGCGGCTCGCCGCCGGCAGCCGGTGGGGGCTGCGCCGCAGGCGAGGTCTCCGCCCCCGACGGGGCCGCCGGCGGAGCCTCGACTCCTGGGGCCTGCGGCGCGGGTTCCTTGGTACAGCCGGCGAGACAGGCGAGGCCAGCGAGCACGAGCGAGCGAGAGGGCAACGAGATCTTCATGCCGGCCATGATGGCACGGGGCGAGCCCGCGGCGCGCGGGGAGATGGCCGATCCAATTGTTCTTTTGCGCCTTTGCGCCTTTGCGCCTTTGCGTTGAATCTCCCTCCGGATCCCCGGCCGGACTCCTGCCAGGAATGCTAGCAGAACGAGAGCGGCTGCCCCGTGGCCTCCACGACGGCCATCCACAGGTCGTCCGTCGGGTCGACCTGCTTGCGCATGCGGACGGCCAGGGGCATGGGCACGTGAACGAAGCGGCCGTGCCACCGGCCGATCAGCATCTCGGTGTTGCCCGCCATGGCCGCGTGGACCGCGTTCCGGGCCATGTTCCAGCAATACACGCTGTCCGACGGCGACGCGGGGACGCTGCGGATATGATAGCTCGGGTCGAGGTACTTCAGCGTCGCCTCGACGCCGCGCGCCCGGAAGTGCGCGTTGATGCGGTCGCGCAGGAAGAGGCCGATGTCCTTCAGCTTGAGGTTGCCGCTGAGATCCGTCGCCATGGGCTCCGCGCTGGAGGTGCAGTGTTCTTGCATGGCGCCCTCGGCGATGACGATCACGGCGTTGCCGTGGCGGGCGAGCCGGCGCTCCAGGTGCGCGAGCAGCCCGCTCGGGCCGTCGAGCTCGGCGTGGACCTCGGGGATGAGGACCACGTCCACGTCCGCCGACGCGAGCGCCGCCGCGCACGCGATGAAGCCCGAGTGGCGGCCCATCAGCTTGACGAGCCCGATGCCGTTCTTCGCCCCCGAGGCCTCCACGTGCGCGCTGCGGATGACGTCGACGGCGGCGGCGAAGGCGCTCTCGAAGCCGAAGCTGCGGTCGATGAACTTGATGTCGTTGTCGATGGTCTTGGGCACGCCGACGACCCCGATCGACAGGCGGCGCTCCTCGATGGCCCGGACGAGCGACATCGCGCCGCGGATGGTGCCGTCGCCGCCGACGACGAAGAGGACGTTGATGCCGAGGGCCTCGAGCGTGTCCACCATCTGGTGTGGGTCCTGGTTGCCGCGGGAGGTGCCGAGCACGGTGCCGCCCATGCGGTGGATCTCCTCGACGCTCCGGGGATCGAGGCGCATCGGGGCGTGCCCGAAGCGGGCGACGAGCCCCTCGTAGCCGTAGCGGAAGCCGAAGATCTCCGGCACGCCGTAGCTCTGCGCCATGGTGAGCACGAGGCCGCGGATGACGTTGTTGACGCCGGGGCAGAGCCCGCCGCACGTCACGATGCCGGCGCGCATCTCCTTCGGATCCCAGAAGACGCGGTTGCGCGGCCCGGCCAGCTCGAACGCCGGCGGCCGCGCGCCGGAGGCGTCCGCGAGGACGGCGGACAGGCGATCGTTGAACAGCACCTTGTCGGCCTCGCCGACGTACACCGTGGCCTTCTCGCCGAGCTTCTCGGCGACGGGCGAGGGGTGCCGGCAAGGGCCGAGATCCTTGATGGCGAGGTCGGCAGGGGTCACCACGCGCAATGCCTCCAGGTGAGGAGAACAGCGCCCCTACGGCGAGCACCGCCGCGGGGACCCTGCCATGATCGGACGGCGCGTGTTTCGGCCGCTTTTCGGGAGCGATAAGCTATCGTAACGCCGCGCGGTTCCGTTCCGACGCGAGGAGCAGCGCGCTACGCGCAGCTCCCGTTCCTCGTGACCCAGGCCGCCACCCTGTCCAGAAAGACGCGGGTCTTCGGGACGAGCGCGCCACCGCGGGGCTCGCGCGATGGCCGAGGGTCGCCGTGCCGCCGGGCGACCAGCGACGGGGCGCCGAGCGGGCCGACACGGATCTATTGCCAACCATGACGTTCACCCGCATCGTGCGGGGCCCGCGAGCCGCGTGACGCCGCCGTGAGGCGCGCCGAGGCCCGCGTCATCAGGAAGGAACCACCCATGATTCTCGTGACGGGAGCCGGAGGGACTGTCGGAGGCGCCCTCCTCGATGAGCTGAAGTCGATGGGCGTGAAGCCCCGCGTCGCCCACCGCTCCAGCGACAAGGCCGAGAAGGCCAAGGCGGCGGGGCACGACGCCGTGATCCTCGACTTCGCGAAGCCGGAGACGCTGCGGCCGGCGCTCGACGGCGTCGATGCCGTGTTCCTGCTGGGGTCCGGCGGCGCCGGGCAGATCGAAGCGGAGATCCGGGTCGTCGAGGCGGCCAGGGCCGCCGGGGTGAAGCGGCTCGTGAAGCTCTCGGTCTGGGGCGCCGGGGACGAGGCGTACTCGTTCGCGAAGATCCACCGGCCGATAGAGCGCGCGGTGGAGGCCTCGGGCCTCGCCTGGACGTTCCTCAGGCCGAACGGCTTCATGCAGAATTTCGTGACCTACATGGCCGATTCGATCAGGGCGCAGGGCGCCTTCTACCTGCCCGCGGCCGACGCGAAGATCAGCCATATCGACGTGCGCGACATCGCGCGGGTCGCGGCGCTGGCGCTGACGACCTCGGGCCATGAAGGCAAGGCGTACGAGCTCTCCGGCCCATCGGCGTTCTCCTACGGCGAGGCGGCGGACATCCTCACGCGCGTGCTCGGCAAGGAGGTGCGTTATGTGGCGGTGTCCGACGAGGCGGCGAAGGCCGGTATGGTCGCCGGCGGGATCCCCGATCTCTATGCCGATGCGATGATCGACCTCAACCGGCTCTACCGGAGCGGCGCCGGCGCCGGCGTGACCTCGGCGGTGAAGGACGTCACCGGGCGTGAGCCGATCGGCTTCGAGCGGTTCGCTCAGGACCACGCGGCAGCGCTCCGCTGAGGTCACGCGGCTCGATCGTCCGGCGCTCTAGAATTCAGCCATCAGCCCTACCGACGGGTAGACGATGAAGCTGTCGAGGTCGACCGCGACCGCCCTCTGGCCGAGCACCGTGAGCTCGCCGCTCGAGAAGATCTCCGCCATCGTCAGCTCGAAGCCGAAGAATACGTGCTTGTAGCCGAGCGCCACGCCAGCCTGGCCGCCCAGATAGAACCCGGTGCCGGAGAACGACGCGAGCTCGCGCTCTCCCGGGTAGCCCGTGAAGGCGGGCAGGTCCAGGACGAGCGACGTGTCAAAGGTCGTGAACATCAGGCGCGGGCCGCCCCAGACCCGGTACCACGTGCCGGCCTTCCCGATCTGGATCGGCAGGTCGACCTGCCATCGCGTGAAGTCCTCGAGCTCGACGATGCCAAGGATGCTCCCGACGGGGAACTCCATCACGTAGCGCCCGACGCCGGCGCCGGCCGTCAGATCGACGCCGTGCCTGTCGCTCTTCAGGAGCTGGTAGCGGGTGCCCAGGCGGAACGCGCTGCCGGTCGTGCGGAGGTTGATCTCCCAGCGATCGAGCGCGGTGTAGCCGATGCCGAGGTGCGGCGTGACCGAGGGCGGGTTCAACGCGAGCGCGCCGCCCGCCTCGAAGAGCGCCTGCCGCTCGGCCTCGGACAGCTCTCGTGACTCCGCGGTGTCGGCCAGCACGACGCCGGCGTCCACCATCGACGCCAGCGTGCCGGTCGGGATCGAGACGTCGAGCCCGAGCTCGGCCTGGACATGGCCTTTCTCGGCCACGTGGGCCGGCTGGAGCGTGGAGAGCGCCGGGGCGCAGCCGCAGGTCCACAGGGCGAGCAAGGCGAGAGCGCGCGGAAGCATCGGTCCCCTCATACTATCACGAGCACGGTTCTCGCCCAGCGTCGCCCAGGGCCTCTCGTGGGTGCTGGCACGAGTCCGCTAGATCAACTCGATGAGTGTGGTGTCTACCGGTGCGCGATAACGGAAGGTTATCAGGTAGGCCTCAATCCATGGCACCTTAGATGAGATTGACCGCAGGTGCATCAGTGCATCTGGTGGCCACCTGCCGGTGTGGGATGGGTGCTCGGGAGAGAACGTCCTCGAATACCTTGCGCACCATGTGTGCTGATTCTGGTGAGGTGTGACAATGTGAGCAGCAGCGCGGAGGCCCGCTGTCACGCTGTTGCTCGAAGCTGCCGGCGGCGACTCCTCCGCGCCACGCGTCCCGGACTCTCTTCACCTTATTTACCTGAGCACGTTTCGAAATTTACCTGAGCACGTTTCGAACGGCCAAATTGATCTTGACGATCGTAGTCTGGGAGATTGTAATGCGCACCGCATTCGGTTAAGTCCTTACCGTATCTGAAGCGGATCTCTTCTGGTGACGCTGCGAGCGTTCCGCCGAAGCGCGCCCGCAGGAAGAACACGGCATGTCTACCGCGCGAGCGATTCTATTGTCTGTCGTCGCCATGCTCCTTACCGCCGCGGTCACTTTCACGGTGACCACGAAAGGGAACTCCTCAAGTGAGCCCCAAGCGCTGGAACCCGCGGTGGTTCCACACGAGCAGCCCACCCAGCGCCCAGCTCGGAGGGGGGCTGCCAACTCGCGACTGGCGCCCTCCACGGATGAAGCAACCTCGGTCACGGCTGATGTCTCGGAGCGGGACGAAGCGGCGACCGAAGCGAGGGCTCTGGCGCGCTTTGAAGCCGCACTCCGCGAGTTCGAGGCGGCGCCGGCCGACCAGGAGTGGGGGCCCCGCGCGTCCGCGCTGCTCGAGCAGGACCTGCGCAACCTCGCTGACAAGCTCGGGTTCGAGGTACGAACACTCGACTGTAAATCAAGACGCTGCGTTGCGAGCCTCCGCTGGAAGAGCCTTGCGGAAGCCATCGAGCACGACCCCGCCGTCGCTTCAGCGCGTTACTCGATCCGTTGCGCCGTCCAAACCATGGGCAAACCCCCAGCCGGTGGAAGCAACGACGTTACAACATTTGTAAGATTTGAACGCTGTCTCGACCAGTCGTCTTCGAGTAAGCAACATCGCATCAACAATCAGGAGTAGCAATGAATACAGTCAAGATCGCAGCCGTCGTCGCTGCCGCCGCGTCTATTGCGACCACTGTCGCAGAGGCAAACGCGACAGTCTATAGGTTTCACCCCCTCGAATGCCAACAGGGCACTGGTGACGTGTATAAATGTCCGGTTCCGCACTGGTTCACCAACGGGCTCGATGACGTCGAAAAAGTGGTCGTCGACTTCACAAATGCGTTGCCTGCGTCCAGCTATTATTGCACTGACTCCCATAACGCCCATGACGCGATGCCTTCTGCACGGGCGTGCGTCACGTACAGCGACATCAGCACTGGCGCCTTTGGATCTAGCTGCAACACAGCAGGAGAATGGGCGCTTGGTGACCTGGATTCGGATGGAGGCCCGGGCATCGTCTCGTTGGACCACGTCGGGCTCGATCCGAACTGGATCGGTGTGTGGTATGATCATCCGTTTGGCTACGCATGGATTGAGTTCGATCCTGGTGGCTATAGCTCGCTTCTTCCTGCTGACTCTTGCTCCCACAACGTTCCTCCCGTCACGTTCCGTGGCTACAGAGTCCATGTGAATTAGCTTGGTGAGGAGCCGCAGCTGTCCCCCCGTCCGTCGCTGTCCACAACGGGTACACAACCCGGCACCTGGCCTACGGGCCGGCATGCGCTGGGACGGCTGGGCGGTAGCGTAGCCGCAGGTCACCCCGCGTGAGCCGATCGGGTTCGCGCAGCGCGCCCAGGGCCACGCGGCCGCCCTCCGCTGAGCCGGCGCGCGTCGAGGGTCCGGTGCTCTGGACCTCACCCATCAGCCCTAAGGACGGGTAGACGATGAAGCCCCCGTCACCTCTACCTTTGCGGACTGAACAGGGGAGCGTCCGCCGAGCGGCATCTTCTTCAACCCTTTGCCGCTGCCTTCACCTCCGGTGCTCGGCCAGCACGCGCTGGTAGCGTCGTCCGCGCTCCTCTCATGGCCTGATCTGGCCGGTCGTCGCGCGGCAGGCCGGCTCTCGCAGGCGTCCAGGCGGGCGGGTCGCTGGCAGGGAAGGATTGCTGACAGGCCTCTTCCACGACATCACCCACAGGCACGGCCGGCGCGACCCGCGCCGCGGCTCGCACCGCGGCTCGCACCGCGCGCAGCCCCTTGGCCGGGCGCGCCTCGTCGCCTGGCTCTCTCGATCCACTCCGGGTCGCCCGCGCCTGCGCGTGTCCCATGGTGCGTCCTCCGCCGGCGGACATTGCGCCTCGCCGCCGCCGTGGCAAGGTCCTGCGCTGCGCTGACGATCTCGGACGACCGGGCGGGTCGCAGCTGGCGGAGGGCCGCGCTCGACGCGACGTGGCGGCGCGGCGATCGAGCGGAGGCGCTCGCGGGAGGAGCCCACGATGGACAAGGCGAACCAGCCGTTCCGGGTCGGGATTTCAGGGTCCTATGGCGGCATGAACCTCGGCGACGAGGCCATCCTCGATGGCATCGTCACGCAGCTCCGGGCGTCGATACCAGCGGAGATCACCGTGTTCTCGCTGTGCCCGGAGGACACGAAGATGCGCCACCAGGTGGAGCGCGTCGTCCCCGTTCGTGACCTCACACGAATGGAATCGACCGCCGAGATCGAGCGCCTGGATCTCTTCGTCCTCGGCGGGGGAGGCATCCTGTACGATCGGGACGCGCCGGTCTATCTGAGAGAGGCGCTCATCGCGGAGGAGCGCGGCGTGCCCGTCGTGATCTACGCCGTGAGCGCCGGGCCGCTGTCGGACCCGAGCGCGAAGCAAGCCGTGCGGGCGGCGCTGAACGCCGCGGACATCGTCACCGTACGAGACAAGCAGGGACGTCGCCTCCTCGAGGAGGTGGGGGTGAATCGCGAGATCCGCCTCACGGCCGATCCGGCCCTGCTGCTGCGCGAGGAGGCGCTGCCCATCGAGGCCATCCGGGCCGAAGGGGTCGAGTTCGAGCGGCACCTCGTCGGCTTCTCCGTCAGGGAGCCGGGCCCGGCGGCGCCCGACATCGACCCTGACGAGTACTATGGCCTGCTCGCCAACGCCGCCGACTTCGTCGTCGAGCGCCTCGACGCGGACGTCGTGTTCGTGTCCATGGAACGGACGGACGTGCAGCACAGCCACGCGGTCGTCGCCCACATGAAGAACGCCGAGCGGGCAGAGGTCTTGAGGCGACGGTACACGCCGCAGCAGATCCTCAGCCTCGTCGGGCACCTCGAGTTCGTGGTGGGCATGCGCCTCCACTTCCTGATCTTCTCGGCGCTCCGCGAGACCCCGTTCGTCGCGCTGCCCTACGCGTCCAAGGTCGCGGGGTTCATCGAGGACCTCGAGATGGAGACCCCGCCCCTCGGGACCATCAGCTCCGGGCAGCTCATCGCCAGGCTCGATCGCTCGTGGGACACGCGTCACGAGATCCGCGCGAAGATCCGCCGGCTGCTCCCCGGCCTGAAGGCCAGGGCGAGGGAGACCAACCAGCTCGTCACCGAGCTCCTCGCGCGGCGAGCTCCGGCGGCGCAGCCAGCGCGGAAGAGCGCGTGAGCGCGGGGAGCTGGCGATGGACGTGATCCGGACCGACGTCGCCGTCATCGGCGGAGAGCTCGGCGGCTGCGCGGCGGCGCTCGCGGCGGCCAGGACGGGCCGCCGCGTCGTCCTGACGGAGGAGACTCGCTGGCTCGGGGGCCAGCTGACGAACCAGGCGGTCCCGCCGGACGAGCACCCGTGGATCGAGGACATGGGGGCGACCCGGAGCTACCGCGCGCTGCGCCAGGGGATCCGCGAGTATTACCGCAGGCATCTCCCGCTCACCGCGTCGGCCAGGGCGCTCCGCGAGCTCAACCCCGGCAACGGCTGGGTCAGCCGCCTGTGCCACGATCCGCGGGTCGCGGTGGCGGTCCTGCACGAGATGATCGCGCCGTACCGGCTCAACGGGCGCCTCGTCGCGCTCCATGCTCACCGGCCCATCTCGGCGTCGACGCACGGCGATCGGGTGACCGGCGTCGTGGTCCGAGGGCTCGAATCGGGGCGCGATGTCCTCCTCGTGGCCGACCTCTTCATCGACGCCACGCCTCATGGCGAGCTCCTCTCGCTCGCTGGCGTGGAGCACGCGCTCGGGGCGGAGTCTCGCGCGGATACCTGCGAGCCGCACGCCCCCGAGCGCGCGGATCCGGGGGCCCAGCAGGCGATCACCGTCTGCTTTGCGATCGAGCACCACCCTGGAGAGGACCATACCATCGACAGGCCCTCTCAGTACGAGCGCTGGCGCTTCCTCGAGCCGCCCGGCTGGCCGGGTCGGCTGCTGGACTGGACGGCGGTTCGACCCGATACACTCGAGCCTCTGACGCGAGGTCTGTTCGCCGCGGAAGACCGGCATCCCTGGTGGAGCTTCCGGCGGATCCTCGACAGGACGGTCTTCGAAGCGGGGTTCGCGCCGAGCGACGTCACCATCGTGAACTGGCCGCAGAACGACTACTGGTTCGGGCCCGTCTGCGGCGTCGACGAGGCGGAGGCCGCGCGGAACCTGGATGCAGCGCGGAACCTCAGCCTGAGCCTTCTGTACTGGATGCAGACCGAGGCGCCTCGCCCGGACGGCGGGGTCGGATATCCAGGCTTGCGCCTCCGCGGGGACGTGGTCGGCGGCACGGTCGACGGCCTCGCGCCAGCGCCCTACATCCGCGAGTCCCGCCGGATCCGGGCCGAGCTCACGGTGCTGGAGCAGCACATCGCGTATCCCCTCCGGCCCGACGGCCCCGCGACGTTCGAGGAGAGCGTCGGGATCGGGTGTTATCGCATCGATCTGCACCCGCGCGTCGGGGGCGCCGGGTACCTCGATCTCGGCTGCTGGCCCTTCCAGATACCGCTGGGTGCGCTCATCCCGGTGCGGGTGGAGAACCTGTTGCCGGGCGGGAAGAACCTTGGCGTCACGCACATCACGAACGGCGCCTACCGGGTCCACCCCGTGGAGTGGAGCGTCGGCGAGGCGGCGGGGCTGCTCGCGACGTTCTGCCTGGAGCGCCGCGTGCTGCCGCGGCAGGTGCGTGCCCGGAGCTCGCTTTGCGAAGAGTTCCAGGCGCTCCTGGTCCGCGAGGGCATCGAGCTGGCCTGGCCGGCGCTGAGGCCGGTCTGAGCGCCGCGCCACGGCGTGTGTCGGCGAAGCGACCGCGCTACGACGAGCGGGGGAGCGTGACGCGGAACGTGGTGCCCTCCTCCAGCGTGCTCGTGACCTGGATGGAGCCTCCGTGCGCGTCGACGATCGATTTGACGATGAAGAGCCCGAGCCCGAGCCCTTTCGAGCGTTGTACGACCCGCTGGCTCTGCTCGCTCCGGCGAAACGGATCGAAGAGGACGGGCAGCAGCTCGGGCGGGATCGGGGTCCCGCGGTTCGTCACCTCGATCACGACGTCCTTCTTGTGCCCGCGCAGCTCCGCCTGCACCGGCTCCTCCGGCGGGCTGTAGTCGACGGCGTTGCCGATCAGGTTCGACAGGAGCTGCCCCATGCGGCCCGGATCCCACGTGCCCCGCCCGTCGCCGTGGGCCGTGAAGCGGAGGGTGTGCTCCGGGTGGGCGAGCTCGAGCTCCTCGACCACGCGCTGGCAAATCGCGCGGAGGTCGACGGGCTCCGGTTCGACCGGAAGACCATGGTGGGAGCGGATGCGCGTCAGGTCGAGCAGCTCCTCGACCATCCGCACCGCCCTGTCCGTGCTCGCGGCGATGCGCTGGGCGAGCCTCGCGGCGGCGGTCGTGACGTCCTCGCGCTTGAGAAGGGCGGCGGTGGCGAACCGGATGGCCGAGAGCGGGTTGCGCAGGTCATGCCCGAGCACCGCGATGAACAGCTCGTGGAGCGCGACGTCACGGCGGAGATCGGCCGAGCTCGTGTGCTCGTATTCGACGGCCGCGGTGATCATCACCTCGTCGAGCGCCGAGTGCACGAGCTGGGCCTCCTCGCCGCCGAGCACCACCCCCTCCCGCGCGCACAGGTCCACGATCACGGAGCGAAGGAGGCCGAGCTCGCGCAGCTCCTCCGCGAGGGTGTAGCCCTCGGCGATGCGATGCGAGACGTGCACCTTGGCGGCCTTCGAGCTGCCGATCTCCGGGCCGCTGGCTCCGTCCGGCGCGCCCGGCTGCGCGAGCGAGTCGATGAGGTCGTCGAGGAGCTTCGGCGTGTAATCTCTCAATTCCTCATCGGTGAGCTCACGGGCCCGTGGGATCTTCGGCGCGCTCCGCACGCGCACCATCCACCGGCCCATGATCTCCTCGCTTCGCTCACGGAGCAGGACCGTGATGCGCGACAACGTGTGGCTCACGTGCGCTCTCCCCCCGTCGATGTCGATGCGCCTCGTCATTCCGCGCGGCGCGGCTGGCCATTGTCATGGATCCCGCAAGGCCCCCCGGGAGAAACACGAGCCGGACGGGGCCAGGTAGCCGAGGTGGGAGCCGATCGAGCGTGCGCCGCAGGAGCTTCACCTGCTCCGCATGCTTCCTACAGGCCGGGGAGCGGGCCCAGGCGCTGGTGCCAGCGGCTCCCTAAGCAAGCTCCGAGAGCTCGACCTGGCGGACCGCAGGCGCCGCCGTCCTGGAGGGCTCCTCCCTGCGGCGCGGGCTCATCAGGGCGTCGAGCTGCTCGATGAAGCAGGTGTTCTCCGCCGGAAGGCCGACGGTCACGCGGAAGTAGTCGTCGTATCGCTCGTCGCCGAACGGCTCGAAGGCCTTCACCTTCACGCCTCGGGCGAGCAGCGCGTCGTGGATCTTCGCCCCGGACCAGGCCCCGCGCGCGCGGCACAGGATGAAATTGGTCTGCGACGGATAGGCCTCCAGCGCGCGATGCGCTCCGATGGCCGCCATGAGCCTGGCTCGCTCCCTCGCTGTCTGATGCCGGACGAATCCGAGGTGTCCGCCGTCCTGGAGCGACGCCATCGCGAGCTCCGCGGCCAGCTGCCCGACGCGGTGCGGCGTCATCTTGGCCTCCATCTGCGCCACCATCTTCGCGTCCCCCATGGCGTACCCCACGCGCACCGACGCGAGCCCGTAGGCGAAGGAGAAGCTACGGAGCACCATCAGGTTCGGATGGCGCAGCACCAGGTCCGCCATCCGGGTGTTCGGGCTCTCCTCGAGGTAGTGCACGTACGCTTCGTCGATGAAGAAGAGGGAGCCCGGGAACCGGGTGAGCAGCGGACCGAGCTCCTGCCGCGTGATGAGGACGTTGCCCGTGGGGTTGTTGGGATTGCAGAGGTAAACCAGGCCGTCCTGCCGCGAGAGGCGGGACTCGAGCCTCCCCACGTCGAGCGCGAAGCCGTTCTCCGGATGGAGCGGGAGCAGCTCGCACCGCAGCCCCACGCGGACGCCGGAGGCAGGCACCTTGGAGTACGTGAGGCGGGTGGTGATGATGGGATACGCCGTGCGCTTCAGCAAATGGCGCAGGGTCCGCATCGCCGAACGCCTGATCTCGCGCTCGATCAGGAACGGGATGCAGGTCTTGAGCAGCGGGCCGCTCCCGTTGGCGACCAGCACGTTCTCCGGCCTGACGCCCGCGTCGGCGGCGAGCGCGCGCCGGAGATCTCCGTTGTCCCCGGCCGGGTAGCTCCGCAGGGAGATGTTGCCGGCGTGGCGCCGCAGGACGTCGGCGCACCGGTCGGAACAGTACGTGCCGTGGTTCAGCGCCATGTCGATGGGCGGCGCGCCGGCCCGGCGATCCGGGGCGTCGAGTGCTTCGCTCGCTGTCGTTCGAGGCTGCATGGGGCGCTCCTCTCGTGGTGTTGAACCAGCATCAACCAGGCGATTCGTCCCCGTGATTCAGGAGGCCACCTTCGCTGGCCAGTTGCAAGAAGGAAGAGCGAGACCTGCCGCCATGCTGTCGGGACCACACCCAGCCCTGCGGTGTGTGTCAACAGCCGCGATGAAATGGCCGCCGTTGCATGCGCTCAGCTCGCGCGGAGCGGCGGCGCCCGCAGCGGGGCGCTCTCTCGCTCGAGCGCGAGCGCGGCGCGCAGCACCAGCGCTTCCTCGAAGTGGCGCCCCACGATCTGCAGCCCCAGCGGCAGGCCGGCGCTGGTGAGGCCCATCGGCACGCTGATCGCCGGCTGGCGCGTCAGGCTGAAGGGCGCGGCGAAGGAGGCCGGGAGCGCGCCGCCCTCGATCAGGGGCGCGGCCCCGGCCGACGTCGGCGTCACCAGCAGATCGAAGCGGCGATGGAACACGGCCATGGCCAGGGCCAGCTCCGCGCGCTGCCGCTCCGCCTCGAGGTACGCCACCGCGCTCAGCGCCTCTCCCTGGGCTGCCGCGCTCTGGACCGCCGGATCGAGCAGCGCGCGCTGCGCCGGCCCGAGCTCCCGCACCGTGTGCGCGGCGCGCGCCGCGAACAGCGTCCGCAGCACACCCCCCGGGTCCGCGAACGGCGGCGCCACCTCCGCCGACCCGCACGCGGCGCAGGAAGCGTACGTCGGACGGGTCGAGCGTGTCGGACGCGCCGGGGGCGTCGAGCGCGCCCAGGTACAGCGCGTCCTCGCGCGGCGGCGGGGCCCGGAACGGATCGCGGTCGTCAGGACCGGAGAGGACCGAGAGGAGCACCGCTGCGTCACCGACCGTGCGCGCGATCGGCCCGACGTGCGGGGGCACCCCCACACGCGCGTAGGTGACCCGAGCTCGCGCGAAATCCGTTTTGACCGACTTCCCCTGGACGCTCGCGCCCATCGAGTAACTCGCTTTGCGGCGTTGTCCCCCGACGAGCTCGCTTCTTTTAGTAACCCGCCCAGCCCGGATCGTCGCCAGGCGGACGCAGCGTCAATTCAGGGACGAGCTCCGGGAAGGATGCTGTACCAGGATGGGTCGACGCCGACGCGACGAGGTGGTAGACGTGCGATCTCCAGGAGTGCAACATGACGCCGACACGTACGCGAAAAGTGAGTCTCTGCGGCAAGGAGCTGCACGGCCTGCAACACATCTGCGCGTTCTTCGATTCACGCAAGGAGATGTACGACGTACTCAATCCGTACTTCCAGGAAGGGATCGATACCGGCGACGAGGTGGTGACCATCCTCGAGTCGAGCGTGCATGAAGACCATGTGAATCGGATGCAAAAGGGCGGCGTGCCCGTGCAGGATGCGATTCAGCGTGGCCAGCTCAAGGTCGTGCCCTCCGAGCAGACGTACATCCAGGACAACGTGTTCGTCGCGGACCGCATGTACTCGACCGTCGAGGGCGTGCTCGAGGGCGCGGCCGAAGGCGAGTTCAAGTCCGTTCGCACCTGCGGCGACATGGAATGGGCGCTGAAGAACCTGCCTGGCACCGAGGACCTGATGGTCTACGAAGCAAAGCTGAACACGCTGGCGCTCAAGCACGACTGCACGCTTCTTTGCTGCTACGACGTCAATCGCTTCAGCGGCCGGGTGATCGCCGATGTGCTCGCCACGCACTCGCACGTGATCATCGGCGGACACGTGCACGAGAATCCGTACTACCTCGACCCGGTGACGTTCCTGAGGAAGCTCGCGTTGCGGCGGGCGCCTGTGTCTCTCGCGAGCGCGGGCTGACCCTCTTCGCCGCCTCGCTCCGCGTGGTATACCGCCGGGTGTGGGACGCTTCGATCATCTCGCCACCACGCCCGCGCGCGGCGCGGCCGACGTCCTCAAGTGGAAGCTCGGCGCCCGCGAGAAGGCCGTCGCCGACGGCTTCGTCACGCCGCACCGCGCGTACGACCGCTCGCTCGTCGAGAGCGGCCGCGCCTCGCTCACGTGGATTGGGCACGCGTCGTTCCTGCTGGTGCTGGGCGGCCTGCGCATCCTGATCGATCCCATCCTCGCGACAGGCCTCGGCACCACGAAGCGGCTCGCCCCGGCGGGCATCCCGCTCGAGGATCTCACCGAGATCGATCTGGTGCTGATCACGCACAACCACCGCGATCACCTCGACACGCCCACGCTGTCGCGCATCCTCGCGGCGCACGCCGTGCACCCGGGCAAGCTCGGCAAGAAGAACGCGCCGCTCCGGCCCCGCTTCGTGGTGCCGCAGGGCAACGGCGCGCTCCTCGCGAAGCTGGGCGCGGGCGCGATCGACGAGCTCGCGTGGTGGCAGTCTGTCCACGTCGGCCAGGTCGAGATCACGCTCGTGCCCGCGCGGCACTGGTCGATGCGCATGCCCTGGGACAGGAACGAGGCGCTCTGGGGCGGCTTCGTGATCCGCGGCCCCGAGGGCGCCGCGTACCACTCGGGCGACACCGGCTTCTTCGACGGCTTCGCCGAGATCGGCGAGCGCAGCGGCGGCTCCATCGACTGGGCCATGCTGCCCATCGGCGCCTACGCCCCGCGCTGGTTCATGGAGCCGCAGCACATGGGCCCGGAAGAGGCCGTGCGGGCGTCCGAGCTGCTCGGCGCGCGCACCTTCGTCGCGATGCACTGGGGCACGTACAAGCTCACCGACGAGCCGATCGGCGAGCCGCCGGTCCGCGCGCGCGAGGCCTTCCTGAAGAGCGGCGGCGACCTGGAGCGCCTCTGGATCCTCGACGTCGGCGAGACCCGCGGGCTCTGAGATCAGTCACCTCCTGACGGTGGGGGCAGGCCCGGCAGGCCGTCGATGCTCGTCGTGTTCTTCCAGCCGCTGCCGATGTCCCTTTCGTCGAGGAATGCATCGACCGGGCGCGCGCGCCTTCGCTCCACAGCTTGCGGGGCTCGGTCATGGGATCGGGAACCCGCGGGGCGGCGCGGCACCGCCGTTGCCGCGCCGCGATCGGCCGCCAGCTAGGTGATGAGCGGACCCTTGCACCAGTCAGCGCGGCCGACAGACGTCACGTTCATGCCGATCGCCCGGGCAATGCTGACATAGACGTCGTTGTGATTGCGCCCACCGGCGTCGAGCATGCGCCCGGTCGTCCAAGCACCTCCACATCTGCCGGCAACCACGAAAGGTGCGTGTTGGGGCGGGTGGTCGGTCTCGGCGAAGTTCTGGCCGGAGCCCAACTGGCTGCTTCCGTTCTGGGTGCAGAGAACCGCTGCGGTGTTGTCGAGCACCGAGAACTCGCCGTCGGAGAGGCCTTTCAGCTTTTCGATGAAGTAGCGGAACTCTCCCGCGAAATAGGCCTGGAGCCGGGTGATTTGTTGTCCAGGAGCGCCGTCCGGATCGCCGTGTGAGACGGAGTGCCAGGCCGAGATATCGATGTCACCGAACTTGACGGCTTCGTTGTTTTCGCCGCCGCCCCACATCATGGTCGCCACGCGAGTGATGTTGCAGGCGAAGGCCATCGCCATGATGTCGAGATAGAGCCGGCTGTGCTCCGGCATGTCGTTCATCATGGTGTCCTTGCTGAGCAGCGTCGACCCGATCTGCTTGCACGAGCCCTCTGTGGGGATGCTGCCGCCGACATCGCGTTCGAGCGTGCGCAGCGACTCGAGGTAGAAGTCCATCTTGGTGGCTTCCTCCGGCCCGAGCCGCCCGCGGAAGGACCGGACATCGTCCTTGATGAAGTCGAGCACGCTCTGACGGCGGAGCAGCGCCTGCTCGGCGGCGTTCGGCGTGTTCATGGACATGCCGCCCCCGCTGATGCGGTCGGCGATGCGCTGATACGCAGCCAGCGGGTTCTTCACGCTGGGGATGAACTTCCCATCGACCTGAGACAGCCCGGGGATGACGCCGCCGTCGCCGGACGTCTGACCGACCGCGATCTCCAGCGATGCCAGGGGGGTCGTGTCCTTGAGGAACCTGGCGAACTCCTGGTCGATGCTGGTCCGCGCGCCGAGGCCGAACACCGAAAACGACGCCGAGCGGTGCGCGTTACCGCCGTCGCGCTTGAGCGTCAGGTTCTTGAACACCAGGATGTCGTCGCGCACCGCTTCGAGCGGCGCCATGTGCGGCTTGAGCACGAAATTTCTTTCGCCGCCGGTCGGCTCCGATTGATACTGAGAGCCATTTGCGTAGCCGAACATGGCGACGCGCGTGATCCGCGGGACGGTTTGTGCGTAGAGGTTGTCGGCCAGCCCAGAACAGAAGAGCGTTCCGTAGCCGAGGCCACGAAGCATCGTACGCCGGGAAAATTTTACGTTGCGCATGGCGAGCTCCTAGTTCCTCCGGTCGATGAAGCTGGGCGACGCGATCACGCCCAGCACCAATTGATCAATCGCGTGCTGTGAGCGCGCAAATTCGTCCACGAGGCGCTCCTTCTCACAGGCGTCGAGCTCCGGAAAGTCGTATCCTGAAGAGTAGGCGGCGAACTGCTGGGCGAAGCAGCTGTAGACATCCGGCTTTTGCGCCAGCTCGTCCACGAGCTCCACGAAGTTGGAAAACACGATTCCGGGAAGCGCATTCTCCTCGCTCGGCAGCGGCAGGCTGCCGCTTGCATCGATCGGCTGGTCGTGCTCCGTCGTTCTGTAGCGACCGATGGGGTCGTAGTTCTCGAGCGCAAACCCGATTCCATCGAACAGATCGTGACAGACGGCGCAGCCCGGACTCGCATGAACGCCGAGTCTCTGCCGACCCGTGGCGTCCTCCGGGGCAAAACGGCCGGCATTCGGAACACCGCCGGGCGGCAGCGGCACGCGGTGGCACAGGACCTCTGCGCGGACGTAGGCGCCGCGCCCGACGAGGGCCGTATCCTGGCTGTGCGCGTGGCCCCAGAGAAACGGCAGCGAGGTGAAGATGCCTCGGCGTTCCGTCGGATTGAGCTCGCGGCGCACCATGGCGTCGCCGGTCACCCCGCTCAAACCGTAGAGCGGAGCGGTGCGCTCGTTCACGAACGCGTACGTGCCCATGAACAGCGAGTCGAAGCGACGATCCGCTCCCTCGTCGAAGAGCACGCTGTTCGTGAGCAGGCGCAGCTCTTCTTTCAAATCGGCGGTGAACTCGGGCGCCAACTCGGGCGTTACCATCGGAAAGACGCTGGCCTCTTTCACCGAAGTCGAGAGATTCTCGAGCTCCAGCCACTGCTCGAAGAAGTGGTTCATGGCGGGCGCCGCCTTGTCGCGCGCCTCGAACATGCGCTTGGCCTGGGCCAAGAGCGCTGTACGGTCGCGCAGCTCCCCTCGATCCGCGAGCGCGGTGAGCTCGGCATCCGGCGCGCTATCCCAGAGCAGGTACGAGAGCGCCGAAGCGACCTCGTGGTCCGTCAGCGCCGTCACCGCTCCGGTGTCCTTCACCGTGCCGAGCTCCGTGCGGTGCAGGCTGTTCGGCGACATGAACAGCGCCTGTACGACGCTCTTGACGCCTCCGGCAGCACCTTCGCCCTGCGCGGCGGTCTTGGCGAAGAGCGCGCTCAAGGAGGTGACTTCCGTCGTCGAGAGCGGGCGGCGCCAGAGCTTTCGCCCCGTCTCGGTGACGAAGCCGTCCAGGCAAGGGCCAGGCGCCAAGCTGTCGACGTCGCAAGCGATCCCGAACTTGTCGGGGTTCTGGAGCGCGTGCGCCCCGAGCTCTTCACCGACGGCGAAATATACGTCCGCGAGGAGCGGCGCGATTCGCAGGTTTGAGGCCTGGTTGGCGAAGCCGTCGAGCCTGGCCTCGCTCGGCAAGTTCGCGAGCGCTGCCGGCTGGACGTCGAACTCGTCGCGCAAGGTGTTGGCAAGCTGGGTGTTGGTCAACCGCCAGATGCGCGGTTTGGCCAGCGCAGGGGTGGCGCCACACTCGGCCGCCGGCGGCGTCTCGGTCGCCGGCGGCGCCTCGCCCTCGACTCCCAAGACGCCCGTGCACCCGCTGGCCACGACGACCGCGAGCGGCGCCGCAAGGCCAAACGAGCGGCTCATGAGTGAACGTAGTACACCGATTCGTTTTGCGATTGGCATGGAACGCTCTTGCTAGGATGGAATGTTAGAGGAAGCTGGGTGAGGCCAGGAAATCCAAGCGCGATCCGAACATCGAGCTCCTTGTAGTTCATGGTGGCGTACTCGAGAAACCGCCTCACAGGCGCGCACGGCGCGGCCGCGGCGTTCGGCGTGTGCAACAAGGAAGGCAAGAGAGGAAGGGTTATGGTCACCCCAGCAGGAGCGAGGAATCGTCGGCGTGAAAGGCGTCCACTGGCCATGCGGACCTCCCGTGGCGTACCCGCAAACGCGCCGCTGCACGCGTGCTCGACGACCGAACGAACGTACCCGGTGCCGAGATCGATCCCGATCCCGGGGACGAAGGGCCGGCGCGCACGTCGGCCTGTCCAGGGCAAAACAGAAGGATACCCCTAGAAGGCATTGTGAACGGTCACATTTCGGTGTCAACCGGAAATGGAACGGCGCGGGCTTCCTCGATCCCGAGGGGGCGCAGCGGCGCCCGTGGGAGCTCTCCGATGCGCTCGGCTCGTACCACGGCCCGGCGAGGCGGCGAGCCTGCCCGAGGGATACGTCGAGCTCTCCGGACCGGTGTTCGCCTCGGCCCGGCGGGTACGGCCGGGGCTGCCAGGAGAGCGCGCGCCCGGCGCGAGGAGCGGAGAGGGAGATAGCAGAGGGAGGCGCCTCAGAAGGCGGCGTCGCGGAGCTTCGCCTTGTACTCCGCCTTGTACAGATCGTGGCAGGCCTTGCAGCTCGCCTTGGCGCCGTCGATATCGCCCTTCTTGGCCTTTTCCACGCCATCCTTCGAGATCGCGACCCACTTGGGCATCCCGGGCGGCGGCTTCGACGCCACGTATTCCAGTGCCGACGCGATCTTCGCGCCGTCGCCGCTCGTGGTCGCCGACTGCATCACCGTCTTCATCCAGCCCTGCATCGGACAGGCCTTCTGTCCTTTTGCACCGCAGCCAAAATCCTTCCCCTCGGCAACAGAACCGGGGAGGTCCGCGGTCCCGTTCGCGGCCCATGCTGCGCCTGCAAAGCCAATGCCGACGCTCATCAACACCGCGCTCATCAGCTTCATGCTCATCGACATCCGACGTCTCCTGTCATGTAAGAAGCAACCTCAGCCAAGTTATCGCAGCTCGGAGCATCAAATTGTGAACGTTCACATTACTGACGTCAACCAGAATCGGCTGACGCGCGGCTCTCCTCGATCCCGGTGGGCGCGCAGCGGCGGCCGGCCGCGGCGCCCGAGCTCCGAGAGGTCCGGCGAGCGCAGGAGCAGCGGGCGAGCTCGCGCTGGACCGCGCGTTCGAGTCACCGCGCACCAGATCGCCGCGCACGAGAGGCGGCGCCCAGGCACCGGCGGGCTCGCAGCGTCGAGCGCCGACCGGCGATGCGCTGCTCGGCTTCGAGCGCGTCGGGCGGGCCGGCGATCAACGCTGTCCGGCGTCCGCCCATGTTGACGCGGCGCGCTGGAGGAGCCCCGCCAGCCTCGCCCTCCATCGGGCTCCGGGATATCCCCGCGGCCAATCAATTGGCGTTGACATCGGCCATGTGATCGTTCACATTCCCCTCGACAGGGTTCCTTTTGCTTCGCCTCGGGTGGGTCGTCATGCGCGCCGAGACTTTTGTCATCTGATCGGTCTCGGCACCGATCCCGTTCGGTCGGTCATCACGGAAGCGATCGCCGATCGATGGTGCTTTGCGTTTTGCCAGGTTGAATGCACTGGAGACCACGGCGAGCCTCGGTTCGGCTGTCGTGAGATCCAGGGTGTTCTCCACCGGAGTTCTCCGAGATCCGGCAAGGCGGGCGGACGGCAACTTCGGGTGCAGCGTGACCTGGGTTGCGGCGGGCTCTGCTCGGCCCCTCCTCGGGTGCACGGTGTCATCACATTGGCCCCGTCCGGGATCAGGCGCTCCAGGTTCCGTCACACTGCGGGACCTGCTCTGGGTTGACAGACAACTTTTCTATACGACCCCCCTGGAATAGCGACGCTACGCCAGCAACTTATCCATGCATCGAAGGGGCCGCCTTCACTCCACAGCCTGCGGGAGCTCGTCCAGGTCCCCTGTAGGCTGACGCGCGTGCAAGCCCCGGTTGACGTCTCTGCCGCCAGCGAGAGGCCCGTGCGCAAACCCGCCAGAACTACAACGCTGTTCCTTTCCATGAGCCTCTGCGGGCGGATCCTGCTCGGGCTCTCCGCCGCGACCGCCGCGACGTTCGCGCTCGCGCCCGCCACGCTCGCCGCCCCCAAGGCGTCGAAGTCGATCGCGGTGCGCATCGAAGGTCCCAACGCGGATGACATCCGCGAGGACATCCTCGCCATCATGCCGGAGACGCTGGGGGTCGTGGACCCTGACGCGTTCTCGAGGTCGCTGAAAGGCGCCGGCCAGACCAAGCCCGTCGGGGACGCGCTCGTGTCGAAGGCTCAGCGGAAGAAGGCCATCGACCGCATCCGCAAGGCAGGAAGGGCTGCGAAGGCAGAAGGGGTGATCTACGGCGTCTCGCGGACCAACAAGAAGAAGAAAGAGGTCCACCTCGTCTACGTCGACGAGAACGCCGGCGACCTCGCCGTGGACAGCGCGGTGCCGCTGAGCGGCTCGCGGGACGACCGCAAGAGGGCGCTGGAAGAGCTGCTCGGCCCGACGCTGGCGCAGGTCGCGCCGCCGCCCGCGCCGCCCGCCGAGGAGGACGGGGTGAAGGGCGACCGGGAAGGCGAAGGCGAGGATGGCGACGGGGGGGACGAGAAGGAAAAAGGCGGCGAGGAGAGGGACGCTGACGAGGGCGGGAAGGGCGGCGAGCGCGAGCCGCACGAGGCCGGCTCGGCGCTCTTCTCGATCGAGCTCGGCGTCGAGTTCGTCGGCCGCTGGTTCGACTACTCCGATCCGCGCACGCGGAACCTCCCGCCCTACAGCGTCTTCGGACAGCCCGCGCTGTCGGTCTCGGGCGAGCTGTACCCGCTCGCGTCGACGGACATCGCGGTGCTCAAGGGCCTCGGGCTCACCGCGGGCTATGCGCGGGCGCTCGGCCTCGACTCGGCGGTGGGCAGCGGCGACCCGATCAGCACCACCTACGAGCGCATCAACCTGGGGCTCCGGGAGCGGCTGTCGCTCGGCGAGGCGTCCGTGCTCGGGATCTCCGCCGGGCTCCGGTTCCTGACCTTCGAGATCGACGCGCCGGCGGACCTCGCCAGGACGGTGCCGAACGTCTCGTACACCCTGTTCCGGGCGGGCCTCGACGGGCGCTTCCCGGTCGGCCCGATCGCGCTGGCGCTGGGCGCCGAGTACATCCTGCCGCTCTCGTCAGGCCCGGTCTACGAGCGGTTCACCGGGGCGAGCGTGCAGGGCGTCGGCGCGCTGGCCGGGGTGATGATCCCGGTCGCGACCGGCATCGAGGCGCGCCTGCTCGTCGAGTACGCCCGGTTCTTCTCGTCGTTCCAGCCCGAGCAGGGCGACGCGTACATCGCAGGCGGGGCCATCGACCAATACCTGGGACTGCGGCTCGCCGGAGCCTACGTCTATTGAGAGAGGTAGCACGTGACGTTCATGACTTCCTTTTACGGGCGCGCCGCGCTCACCGCGGCCGCCCTGCTGACCGGCGGCGCGCTCCTCCCGAACTGCGCTGGGACCCTGGACGAGGACGAGTTCCCCCTGGACGACCAGGGGGCCGGCGGCGGCTCCGCCGCGGTGACCGGCAGCGGCGGCGCCACGACGGGCGGGGGGGCGAGCGGATGCGCCGAAGCGCCGGCCCTGGTCGCGATGAAGTGCGCCACCGCCGGCTGCCATGACGAGAACTCCAAGCTGGCGGGCCTCTCGCTGGCCGCCGGGTGGGAGAACACGCTCCGGGGCCAGGCGTCCGTGTGCGGCGAAGGCAGCTCGGTGCTCGTCCCGGGCGACCCGGACGCCAGCGCGATCTACACGAAGGTCACGCCGGACCCGCCGTGCAACGAGCGGATGCCGTTCGGCGGCGCGGCGCTCAGCGACACCGAGATCGCGTGCATCCGCGACTTCATCGCCGCGCTCCCGCCCTGAGGAAGTGAACGAGCGTCTGGCCGCCACGGCGGCGCGGGCGGTGCGGTCGTCTCCTCGATGAGCCCACCTCGCTGGCGCGACGTCGGACACTCTCGGCGCTCTAGCCCCTGGTTGCTCCTTGATTCACCGTCTTGCCGGAGCCGTCACGGGGCAACGGCGAGCCTCTGCAGACGCCGCCCTGGGCTGTCGCCCAGCTCAGGGGCAGCTGCCGGCGAAGCGCAGGAAGCTCTGTACGCAGGCGTCCGCCTCTTCTTGGCTGGTGAGCGGCATGGTGGTGAGGGTGTTGGCCACCGACACGTATCCGCACTGGTCGGGCTCCGGGCCGAACTGGCCGTTGACAGCGAACTGGACGAAGGGGCCCTCGTGGCCATTGTCTTCACTCTTCAGATAATAGTAGATGCTGCCAGGGCCCATGGAACCCGAGTAGTTGATGCACTTGACGGGGGGGGTAGGGGGACCCCACCCGGGCATGCCATCACACGGGCACGTCGGCCCCGTGGGCTGGCAGGTGCCGCTCTCGCAGGTGAAGCCCGACCCGCACGATCCGCAGTCGAGCATCTCGCCGCAGCCATCGGCGATCGAGCCGCAGGTCGCTCCCTGAGCGGTGCAGGTGGTGGGGACGCAGACGGGCGTCTCGCAGTTCGTCCCCGTCCATTCGGGCGGGCACGTGCAGGTGTAACCACTCTCGGTCGCGGCGCAGGCGCCGCCGTTCTGGCAGGGGCTCGGCGCGCATTCGTCGATATTGGTCTCGCAGTTCGCCCCTGTCCAGCCGGGCGGGCACGTGCAGGTGTAACCACTCTCGGTCGCGGCGCAGGCGCCGCCGTTCTGGCAGGGGCTCGGCGCGCATTCGTCGATGTTGGTCTCGCAGTTCGTCCCCGTCCAGCCGGGCGCGCACGTGCAGGTGTAACCGCTCTCGGTCGCGGCGCAGGCGCCGCCGTTCTGGCAGGGGGTCGAGGCGCAGGGGTCGGTGGCCTCCCCGCTTTCGTCGCCGTCGGCCGCGGAGGGGCCAGCGCTGGTACAGCCCGCGAGCAGCAGGGTGGAGAGAGCCGGGATCGTCAGAGCGTGGAGAAGTGAGCCTGCAAGAGACCGCATGGGTGGTCATCCTTTCAATGTTGTGCTTGCGCTGGCTGGAGAAGGGTCGGGCCGGCCTGTTCAAGTTTGATGCCAGTGCCGAATCGGCGCTTTCGGAGGTGATGTTGACGCAGGCCTCTGCAGGGCATTCGGTGTGTGCGCGCCGCCAGCTCCCGTCGCCCGGGTCCCGTCGCGCGCCGCCGCCTGCTGCTGCTGTCTGAATGCCTCACCTGCGGAGATCACGACGCACCGCCGTGACCGACCGCGGCGACCCTGCCGAGTTCGATGAGGGAGCGATCTTCCACCATAGGTTCAGGCGAGGATGCAACAGCGACGAGCTCGTCCGTGCGTTTGTCTTGCCGTTCGTGGACAGTTCGCTGCCGTTTCTGGACAGGCGACATCGTTCACACGCGCGATCGATGGCGATCTGCGCGATACGTCGAGGTCGAGCCCGACGACCGTACGCCATGGCGAACTGCGGGCGACTGGACCGGGGTGGCGTTGTCGCCGGAGTTGTTGCTCGTGGGTGCCAGCGCTCGTGACGTTCAGGTCCGGCGCCGCGGCCGGAGGCGCGGCAGGCCCGCGGCCGCGCGCCCCGCGGTCAGCGTCTCGGAGGGGCTCTCGCCGAACCGGCGCTTGAATTCGACGCTGAACCTCCCCGGGTTGCCGAGCCCGAGCGCGGCCACGACGCCCGCGACCGACGTGCCGGCCGAGGGCTCGGCCAGCTGGCGGCGCGCGAGCTCGAACCGGCGCCGCCGCAGGAAATCCATCGGTGGTATTCCCCGGCTCGCCACGAAGGCTGCTCGCAGGGACCGCTCGGGCACGCCCGCCGCGGCGACGATGTCGGCCAGCGTGATGGGCTCGGCAGCGTGCGCGGCCATGTACTCTTCAGCCTTGCGGACGCACGCCGGAGCCACGCGCGGCTGTGGTGCATCGAGGATCTCCGATAGGTTGTGCCGGGCGTGTACCAGGAGGCTCGTGAAGAGAGCACCACGCAGCGCAGCGAGCAGCATCGGCGAGGCCCAAGGCTGCTCAATCTGACGGCGGAGGAGCTGCGCGACCTCGTGGACCGTGCGGCCCGGTCCGTCCTCGATGTCGAGCGCCGTACCGAACAGGATCGGGCCGCGCAGCGCGGCGCCCGTGAGCGAGGTGAAGTGGGCGTCGAGCGCTCCGCGGTCGATCACGAGGGTCCGCCCGTGAAACTCCCCGCTGACATCGAGCGAGCAGGATCGCCCGGGTGAAAACAGCGCGGCGCGCCGGCCCGGCACGACGCGGAAGGGCTCGCCCGCGTGGTCGCCGGCGCTCTCGCCGCCGGCCGAGAGAGACAGGATGTATTGCTCCCCGACCGCCGGCACGAAGGCCCGCCCTCCGCCGGGCCAGTCGCCCGCCACGACACGGAGTGTGCCGAAGGAGGCGACCTCCATCGCACAGCCGAACGATGTGCCGCGCTTGGGCTCGAGGGTCGCGCCCGTGTAAACGCGGCGGAAGGCCTCTCGAGCCTCGCCGACATCGCCGGTGCACACGAGCTGAGCCCGCGCAATCTCCGCCCCCGGCGCGTGCGCGGCGCGCGAGGCCCCTTCACCCTGATGGCTTGTCTGGACAAAGCGAGGCGCACGACGCGACATTGGATGAGAAGGAGCACACCCGTTGGAGAATGTAAATTGTCGTGAGCCAGCCAGGTAGATCCGGCGGCTTCCGTGCGCCTCGCGGGGTGCGCAGAAGCGTGCAGGTGGGGAATCCGCCCGCGCGCAGCGTATGCGGTTGTCGGAGCCGTGGAGCGACGCGATGCCGGGAATGACGAGGGCCGTCTCGATGCCTGGTTGTGGTCTGCCGGATCGTCGAATGTCCGGTTTCCAAACGGAGGTCGAGGGCGCGCGGCATGAACACCACATGACCCACCTCCACGCGAGGATGAGCCGCTCGACTCCGCTGGGCAAGACCGGTCAGAGCGTCTTTCCCGTCGGCCTCGGCTGCATGGCGATGTCCGGCGCCTGGGGCCCGGCCGAAGACGCCGAGAGCGTGGCGGCCCTGGATCTCGCGCGCGAGCCGGCGCAGGAACCGGGTAGAATGGCGAGTTTCAGCTCAGCCAACCCGTGACGCAGGGCCTCCGCTCGGCGGCGCGCCCGAGGCGCCTTCCTGGCGCGGCGCGGATCCGGTAGTCCTCGCCCGGCCTCCGGTCCGCGCATGCCCCCGTCGCTCACGCCTCCCTCCGTCGCCCAGCGCCTCGCGCGCGCCCTCGAGGTGCTCGTGCCGGCGCTCGACATCGTCGAGGCGCGCGTCGACGAGGGCCCGCCGCCGGCGTGGTGCGAGGCGCGGGGCTGGACGGGCTTCCTCCTGTCGCTCTCGGACGCCGAGCTCGCCCGCTGCGAGGCCGAGGGGCTCGCCGCGTGCATCGACGGCCTCGATCGCCCGCCCCCGAGCCTCGTGGCCCTGGCGCGGGCCGCGGACGAGGCGGCCAGGCTGCCGCGGCGGCCGGTCGAGCCGCTCCCGCCGGCGTCGCTGGACGAGCTCCGGGCGGTGCCTGCGCGCAAGCGGCTCCAGCTGGAGGCCCTGCTCGGCGCCGTGGCCCCCATGGCCGCGCGCGCCCGCCGCCTGGTCGACGTGGGCGCGGGGCACGGCCACTTCACCCGCCTGGCCGCCGCGCGCTTCGAGCGGGACGCGATCGGCCTGGAGCGCGAGCCCGACCGCGTGGCCACCGCCTCCGCGCTGGCCGCCGGGGGGCGGGCGCGCTTCGTGGCGTTCGACGCCTTCGAGCAGGCGCTGGCGTTCGCTCCGGACGACCTGGCGGTCGGCCTGCACGCCTGCGGCGAGCTCGGGGACCGCACGGTGACGGCGGCGGCCGAGGCGCCCTGCGATCTGGCGCTCGTCTCGTGCTGCCTTCAGAAGATCGGCGCGCCGGCGCGCGCCCCGCTCTCGGCCGCGGCCAGGGCGGCGGGGCTCGTCCTGAAGCGCGAGGCGCTGGGCCTCACCAACCTGACGGCGCGCCCGGCGGGGGTCGAGGCCAGCCTGGACGAGGAGCTTCTGGCCCGCGAACGGCGGCACGCGCTGCTGTCGCTGCTCCGCGGCCGCGGGCTCGACGTCGCCCTGGGCGAGGAGATGCGCGGGATCAACCGGCGGCGCGCGCACGGCGGGCTGCGCGAGCTCGCGGCCAGGGCGCTCGCGCTGCGGGGCCTCGGCCCGGCGACCGAGGCCGAGCTCCGCGAGCGCGAGGTCGCGGCGCGCGCGGCGTTCGGCCAGATGCGCCGGCTCACGCTGCCGCGCGCGCTCCTGGCCCGGCTCACGGAGGTCGCGGTCGCGCTGGATCGCGCGAGTGCCCTCGGCGAGCGCGGGCACGAGGTCGAGGCGGCCATCGTGTTCGAGCCCGAGGTGACGCCGAGGAACGTCGCGATCTTCGCGAGCGCCCGGCCGGGAGGGCTCGGCGGTTGACGCGGCCCCGCGGTGGGCCGCTCGCCAGCAGCCCTGCGGATCGGGTGCTTCCCTGGCAACAGCGCCTCGCGGCAGCCCCTGGATTCCAAGGGTTTCATGGAATGGCACGCACGGTGCACATCACGGCGCCATGGAAAGACGTCAGTTCTTGGGAGGCGCCGCTGCAGCGGTGTCGGCAGCGCTTCTGGCAGGCAGGGCCCGGGCCGCCGGGCCCAGCGTGATCCGCGTCGGGGTGCCCGGCGTCGGCGTGGGCAATCGCCCCGTCACCGGAGGAAGCTTCTTCTCCCTCTTGCACCTCCAGGGGACCCTGGCCGAGGAGTTCAAGAAGGACGGCATCGAAGTGAAGTGGAACTTCTTCCGCGGCGCCGGCCCCGCCGTGAACGAGGCGGTCGCGAACAACCTGCTCGACATCTGGACCCACGGTCACCTGCCTTCCGTCGTCGGTCGGGCGAGCGGCCTCAAGACGCGGCTCCTGGCCAGCGCCAGCCGGCGCGGACACGCCTACCTCGTGGTGCCCGCCGACTCGCCGATCACCGGCGTCAAGGATCTGCGCGGCAAGAAGGTGGCCTTCCAGAAGGGCACGGCCTCGCAGCTGTCCGCGAACCGGATCCTCGAGGGCCACGGGCTGAGCGAGAAGGACATCCGGTCCATCAGCATGGATGCCTCCACCGCGAAGGCGGCGATCGCCACGAAGGACATCGACGCGGTGTTCGGCGGCACGGACTACCTCTCGCTGCGCGACCAGGGGATCGGGAAGGTCGTCTACACGACGAAGGGGGATTCCCCGACCTACCCGAGCAATTCAGGCATCATCGCGCGGGAGGACTTCATCAACGAATACCCCGACGTCGTGCAGAAGATCATCACGCTCGCGGTGAAATCAGCGGCGTGGGTCGCGGACGAGAAGAACCGCACGCAGGCATTCCAGCTGTGGTCGAAGTCCGGCACGCCCTTCGCGAACTACAAGGAAGCGCAGCAGGGCGAGGACATGAAGCAGAACGCCAGCCCGCTGCTCGACGAGTACGCCATCGCCCGGTACAAGTCGGCGGTCGCCGACTCGAAGAAGTACGGCCTGATCAGGAGCACGTTCGAGGTCGAGCCCTGGACCGATCGGCGCTTCCTCGACCGGGCGCTGAAGGACACCGGACTCGAGCGCTTCTGGGCCGAGTGGGACGCGAACGGCAAGCCGAAGGGCTGACGGCCCGGGCTTCCGGCTGACCGGGGCCGATCTGGAAGAGATCGATCGACTGGCGCCGCTCCAGGCCCGCTGAGCGAAGAGGAATCCATGGCCGTTTCGACATCCACGTTGCGTGTTCAGGCTGCCGTCGAGCAGCTCGGGTCCGGTGGCATGGTGATCCTCGTCGACGACGAGGCGCGCGAGGACGAGGGAGATCTCGTCGTCCTGGCGGAGCACGCGACGCCGGCCGCCATCAATTTCATGGCGACCCACGGCCGGGGGCTGATCTGCCTCGCCCTCGCCGAGGACCAGGTGGACCGCCTCGGGCTGCCGCTCATGGCGACCCGGCCCGGCGAGCGCCGGTCGACGGCGTTCACGGTGAGCATCGAGGCGCGCGAGGGCGTCACGACCGGGATCAGCGCTCGCGACCGGGCGCGCACCGTCGCCGCCGCCATCGCGCCGGACGCGTCGCCGCGGGACGTGGTGTCGCCAGGGCACGTGTTCCCGCTGCGGGCGCGCCGAGATGGGGTGTTCGAGCGCGAGGGGCACACCGAGGGTGCGGTCGACCTGGCGCGGCTCGCCGGGGCGCTGTCGGCCGCCGTCATCTGCGAGATCCTGAATGACGACGGGACGATGGCGCGCCGCCGGGACCTCGCGCGCTTCGGGGCGCGGCAGGGGCTGCCGCTCGTCTCCATCGACGACCTCATCCGCCACCGGGTGCGGAGCGAGGACGTCGCCGCGCGCGTCCGGAGCGCCCCGTTCCGGCCCGCAGGCCTGAGCGGCGAGTGGCGGGCGCACACGTACACGCTACGTCGCGAGAGGCAGCTGCTCCTCCTGACGCACGGCGCGCCGGCGCACGCCGGCGACCCCGCCATCGTGTACACCCACCGCGCCGCGCTCGTCTCGGACCTCCTCGGCGACGCCCATCTCTTCGACGCCCTGCGAGACATCGAGGCCGCCGGCGCCGGCGCGGTCGTCTATGTGCCCCCGCCGGCCGAGCCGACATCCGCGGGAGCCGACGTCACCCTGGGGCTCGAGCTCGCCGTGGCCGCGCGCGAGCTCGTGGCGCTCGGGGTTCGCCGGGCGACGCTGCTCGACTCGAGGGCGCCCTGGCCCGACGGGCCGAAGAAGGAGATCGACCTCGAGACGGGCGAGCCTGTGACGCAGCTGGGGGGCCCCGGCGCGCCGCCGCCGCGGCGCGGGCGGGCAGCGATTTCGGGGCATGGCAGCACCTCGTCGGTGATCCAACCCAGCGTGGATGTCTCCGTTGTGAGCTAGAGCGACAAACGGGTTGAAACCACGAGAAAAAGCAAGAATTTCACAGGGAGACGGGGAGGCGGGGAGCGAGAAACGGCAAGAGGGAGAAATTCATTTTTTTTCTTCCTCCCCGCCTCCCCGCCTCCCTGTGAAAATTCTCCGGGTTTCAACGTGCTCGGTGTTCTAGGCTCTGCCCGATGACCCGCCGCTCCGCTCGATCCATCGGTCGATCTCGAGGGGAAGGACCATGAGCGGGCAGAAGCTCATCCCGGAGCTCGACGTGGCGGATCTCGACGCCTCGCTCGGCTTTTACGTCGGTGTCATCGGCTGCACGCTGCGGTACGAGAGGCCCGAGGAGCGATTTGCCTTCATCGACCTCGAGGGCGCGCAGCTCATGCTGCAGGAGGCGGCGGGGCCGGGCCGCAGGTTCCGCACCGCACCGCTGGAGCATCCTTACGGACGCGGCGTCAATTTTCAGATCGAGGTCTCCGACGTCACGCCGCTGTACGAGCGCGTGCGCGCAGGCGGCTTCCAGATCGTGATCCCCTTCGAGGAGAGGTGGTACCGCGAGGGCGACACGGAGCTCGGCAACCGCCAGTTCGTCGTCGCCGACCCCGACGGCTATCTCCTGAGGTTCTTCACCGACCTGGGCCAGCGCCCTCTGCGCTCTTGATCGCTCTCTCCGCATGTCAGAAATCCGGCCATGGATCTGTCGCGCGAGCGAAGAGAGATTGCGCTGCGGGGGTCGACGTGGACCAGGAGGAGGCGGACGACATGGCCACACGCCATGGGGTCGTGGCGCCGAACCTGAGCAAGGGCGGCCCTCCGCCCCCGCGCGCTCGAGAGGCCCTCTCCGTCGCCGCCTCCGCCGACCCCCGCCACGCCGGCGTCCCGGCATCGGACGCCTGACGGGCGACCTCGACAGGATTGGCACTGTATAGTAGACAACATGCCATGGCAGATCCTGATTCAATCGGTGTGCCGCCGGATGGGGAGGAGTTCGAGCTCCCCGATCCCATCCCGGCGGAGGGTGTTGATGCTCGATGTCGCACGATCGAGATCGTCAAAGGTCCGCAGCTCGGAGTCCTGGCGGTCATCACCGAGGCGTCTGCGGGAGCGACGCGCACGTGGACCAATGTCGGCCCGGGTTGGGAGCACGCCTGTCAGCTCGCGCGGAGCACCACATGAGCCTCGCGTATCCGGCCGGGCTGCACGTGGATCGGAACTCGCTCGGCCCCGGGCGACTCGAGTCGATGGCCTGGCACGTGGAGCGGCCGCACCTGGCCCCGCGGTGCCTGCCCCTGGCGGGGGTCGACGCCGACGGGCAACGCAGCCTGATCTGGGTGAACCACGACCAGGCTGCGCCGGACGGCGCGATGAAGGAGCGCTGGTTCGCGGTCCCGTCCGAGGTCCCCGCGGTGCGCCTCGAGCTCGACAGGGTGTCGCTCCCGTCCGGGGTCGGGAGCTCCGGCGCGTTCCAGCTCCAGATCCTGGACGCGGTGGGCTCCTCCGTCCTGATGTCGGCGTCGTTCACGCCCACGAGCTCCCCGACGGACTGCATCACGCCATCGCTCGCGGTCACCGCGGGGCTGTCGTACCGCGCGCGGGTCGTCGTTCGCAGCGGCGCGACGCAGGCCACGTTCCTGTGCGGCAGGCTCCGCATTCGCCCGGTGGACGCCACGGGGGTCCTCTACCCCGACTTCTACCGTCTGGACGTGCACCCGGCGCTGCTCCACGGCTCCAGCGAGGCGGGGTACGAAAAGCTCACTGCCTGGCGCAACCCTCGACATCTCCAGATGTCCAACCTGGCGTATTACGCGTTGTCCACCGACGCCGACGTCTTTGACGTCGAGTATTACGACACGGTGAACCGACGAAACGGAAACCGGTCGTATCCGTCCGTCTGGGCCGACGGCGAGCCCATCGATCCGGTGCTCCCCGTGGCGTGGAACTCGACCACGTTCAGTAGGGTGAGCGTTCCGGCCGCACGCAGCGCCGTGCCGCGCAAGATCAGAGTCTATTCTGGTCCTCAGATGGCATCACCGTACACGGCGTCGCTGGTCGCCATCCGTGGCGAGAACATCGGCGTTTTCCCTGGTGGGATCTACGTGCCAGGCGCATCGATCTTCGATGTCACACCTCCCCGGGCTCGCGTGATCATCGCCATCGTCGATTCGAAGGGCGCGGGCGCGTACACCGCGTTCTCTGGCATGACGTCGTGGCAGCTCCAGATGCAACGCAAGGGCCTCGAGTTCATGACCCAAGGCAGCGGTGGGGATGGCCTCGTGCATCTTACCGGGACGGCGACGCCTTCCGTTGCTGCGTGCCGCGCGCTCGCCAGAAAGATTCTGGCGAACCGTCCCGACGAGGTGATTGTCCAGATCGGAAGGAACGACTTCGCCAACCAGAAGACGACGGCCGCGAACTTGGTCCAGTTCAAGGTCGACCTCGCGAACGCGATCAAAGAGGCCGATCCGCGCGTGGTGGTGCGCGCCATGACCTACACGCGCGAGGTGACCGAGAACGACGTCGCCGGCACGTCCTGGGACTCGCAGCGCGATGCGGAGGCTGCGGCGGTCGCCGCGCTCGCTCCGTGGGGCGAGGTGATCCATGCCGATTCCGCGTGGACGGCGGAGGCGGCGGCTGCGCACAACGCGGCGGACACCGTTCATCCCAACGAAAAAGGGCAGGAGAAGATGACGGCGATATGCGCCGGGGACGCCTTCCCGTTCAGCCCGAACCATCTTCCGGGGCTCTTTACCTGGGTCAAAGCCGGGTTTGACCTCCCCGGTGGAGCCGTGACCGGGACGCCCACCGGGTTCGGCTCCGCACCGCCTGCCCTGACCGCTGCCGGCACGTCGACGGTCACTGGCTTGCTGCATGTCGAGATGGTCCTGGGGGGGCCGCGCGGTACCGCGAGGTTCGACTGGAGCGTCCACGGCGGTGGCGTGTGGGCAGAGAATCATGTCCTGGTGCCGTCGAGCGGCGTTGTTGCGCTTGGTACGACCGGGATCACGCTCACGTTCCCTTCTGCCACGTACAGCAACCTGCATTATTGGAGGTTGCCGCTCGGGATTGGCCAGGCCGTTGACCGGAGCGGGAACTCGAGGCACTGGACGATCCAGTTCCCAGGGAGCCCCGCAGCGTTCGAGATCGACGGCCTCAACCACGCACCGGCAATCTCGTTTTCTAACATCCTGCAGCAGTATCGACTGAACGGGATTTCTCTCGCCGCGCCTTATGCCCTGTTCGCCGTGTTCAAGAAGAATTCCACGGCTCTCGGTGCCATTATCGGAAGGACGAGCGCTAGCTCAGGGGCGCTGCTCTACAACAACACGGCCACCTCTTTGGCCTTCAGCGACGGCGCGGTGACCAGACAGGTCGCCGGGTATAACCCGCTCGTGGCGCACGCCGTGGGCGTGATCGTGAATGGGGCCAGCTCAGCGATCCTCATCGACGGCGCTTCGACCACGGTGTCGCTGACCAATGTGACGGTGACCGGGCTTACGCTCGGCGGAGACAGCCAGAGCAGCTTCCCGCATGACGGCACCATCCTGGAGGCGCTCGCGGTCTCCGGCGTCCCCTCGGCGAGCGCGGTCAGGAACCTGTTCCGCCGCTTCCGGCACGAGTACAGCACCCCGTGACGGCGGCGTCTGGCAGACCGTTTGCTCTTTTCCGCGTGGCTCGAGCGTGTCCGCGTGGTCAGCATCTCCGGGCCGCTGCAGGCCCGCGCGTAGCAGCACATTGGACGCGCGGAGCTATGGATAGCTGACGGTGATCTCGGCGAGGAAGGTCCTGCCGTTCTGCCGGCTCGTGGCCGAGAGGTAGCTCTCCGCGGCCGGGTAGTCGTACCGCGTGTCCATCGCGTTGTAGATGCCGATCACATAGCGGCTGTGGAAGCGCTGGAGCTCCCCGGACACCGTGAGGTCCGCGACGATCGCGCCCGCGGTCTCGTCGGCCGAGCTGCGGCCGATGCGCCGGGGCGCCTCCAGGTTGATCCGGAGCGCCGCGGCGGCGAGCCGCTCCACCACCGGGACGACGCCGCGAAACGACGCGAGGTGCTCCGGCGCGTTGATCAGCCGCTCGCCGCGCCTGAGCTCGCCGCGCTGGTAGCCGTACGTCGCCGCGAGCATCCAGCCCTGGCGCCACTCGCGGCGGAGCTCGACGTCACACCCCGCCACGAACGCGTCTCGACGGCTGTTCACGTAGCGCACCACGCCGGGCACGCCGGGCCTGTCCTCGGCGGAGGTGATCCGGTCCGACAGCTTGCTCGCGTGAACGGCGCCGAGCGCCGTCCAGTCGTCGCCGAGGCGCTGCGAGTACTCGATCTCGGCGGATGCGATGGACTCCGGCTTGAGCACGAGGCCGCGCTCGGGGTCGACGGCGGGCACCTGCGTCTTGCCGTCGGTGTAGAACTGCTCGGAGATGCTCGGGGCGCGGAAGGCGCGCCCGCCCATGATCTTCAGGACCCCGCCCGGCGCGGGCCGGAGGATGACCGCGGCGCGCGGCACGACGATCGGCGCGAACGTGCTGTAGACGTCGAGGCGCGCGCCCCACGAGAGGCGGACCCACGGGGCCGGCGAGCTGTCGAGGATGAGGTAGCCGGCGCCGAAGCGGTACGGCACGGGCTTCGTATGCGCGCGGCCGTCCGCGAGCACGCTGCTCAGCGTCGCCTCGGAGTGCTCCTGCACCTCGCCGCCGCCGGTGACCCTCAGCCAGGGGAGCGGCGTCCACGCCGCCCTGAGCTCGCCGCCCAGCCAGGTGCCGTGCTGCTGCTCGAAGATCGTCCCCTCCTCGAACGCATAGGCGCCGTGCCAGACGAAGCGGTTCACGTGGGCGCGCGCCATGAGCTGAAGGTCGGGGGTGAGCCGCGGCTCGAAGCGCACCTCGGCCATCATGTGCGCGTCCTCGTAGCTCGTCCCGAGGTCGTTGAGCCGCGTGCCCACGTAGCCGATCGGGACGAGCTGCTCGCGCGCGTGGTACATCCACTGCGCCGTGAACGGCCCGTACCAGGCGCGCCCGGACGTGCCGCCGGCCCGGAAGGTCTCGGCGCGCTCGGCGATCTGCACGCGCGGGCCCTCGCCGGGATCCCGCAGCGCCACCGGGACGTCGAACCCGTCGGAGCGCGCCCCGGAGACGCTCGCCTGCACGCCCGCGTCCCTGCGGGCGTTGTAGTGGAACCCGGCGCGCGCGTGGCCCACGCCGTCGTAGTAGGTGCCGGCCGCCACGTGCGCGCTCGTGGGCTCGTCGCGCCCGCGCGGGACGAGGTTGACGATGCCCGAGAGCGCGCCCGTGCCGTAGAGCAGCGAGCCAGGGCCGCGGACGACCTCGATGTGATCCACCTCGTGGAGGTCGTCGCGCGCGTCGGAGCCCACGAACGAGGCGTTCAGCACGTTGTCGTTCGTCGAGTGGCCGTCGGAGAGGACGAGGAGCCGGTTGCCGTAGTCGAGCGGCTCGCCGAGCCCGCGGATCCCCGCCGAGTAGACGACGTGATCGTTCGAGAGGTAGATGCCGCGCGTGCCGCGCAGCGCCTCGGCGATGGTCGGGTACCCGAAGGCGCGCAGCTCGTGCTGCTCGATGACGCTGATGGATGCGGGCGCGTCCTCGAGGCGCTCGAGGACGCGCGAGGCCGACGACACCTCCCGGAGCGGCGCCAGCGTGACGTCGCGCAGCTCCGCCTGCTGGCCGGCCGCCACGTCGATCGTCCGCTCGACGGGGGCGAAGCCCCGCAGGCTGACGCGGACGCGGCGCCGGCCCACGGGGACGCCCTGGATCACCGACGGCGTGAAGCCCATGGGGCGGCCGTCGATCTCGACGAGGGCGTCGGGCTCGTCGGCGCGCACGAGGATCGAGCCGGTGAGCGGGCTGAGCGTCGCCGTGATCGGCACCGTCTCGTGCGCGGCGACGGTCAGCGGCTGCGGCGCCGCCTCGAAGCCCGGGCGCGAGAAATGGAGCACGTGGCGGCCCGGCGGCAGATCGAGATCGCACGGGGCGGTGCAGGCGGGCGGGGCGCCGTCGTGATCGACGTGCACCGTGGCCTCGCTCGCGCCGCGCACGTCCACCCGCACGGTGCCGACGATGCGGCGGAGCACGATGAGGACCTCCTTGCTCTGCCCCAGCTTCACCGGGACGTCGTCCACGGCCACGGGCTCGTAGCCCGCGAGCTCGACGAGGATCCGGTAGCGCCCCTCGGACATGGCGAGCCGGCGCGGCGCGGTGCCGCGCGCGCCGAGGTCCTTGCGATCGACGTAGATCCTGGCCCCCGGCGGCGACGTGACGATCTGGAGCACGGCCACGCGCGGCGCGATCCGCTGGAGCGCGGCCTGGAGCTCGGCGACGACCTCCGGGTCGGCCTCGCCCTCGAGCGCGTCGTCGTAGTACCGGTGCGCGTCCGCGAAGCGGCCCAGCTCCTCGTAGGTGAGCGCGATGTTGAAGACGACGTTGCGGTTCGGTACGAGCCGGTTCGACGCGAGGAAGTGCTCGAGGGCCGTCTGGAACTGCCCCTGCTTGTAGAGGTCGCGGCCCAGGTCGAAGTGGAGGTCGGCCTCGTCGGCCTGGCCCTCGCCGTCGGCGCGGGCGGCGGGGGCCTGGAGCAGGGCGCCCGCGAGGAGGGGCACCGCGGCGAGCCTCCACCGGCGAGCGCGCGTGCTCGAGGGCGCTCGACGCATGCCGCTAGCGGTGCTCGCGCAGGCGCGTCGCCTTCGTCGGCGCCGGCTCGCTGCTGGCCGGGTACGGCGACGACGGCGCGAGCACCGCGCGCGGGCGGCCCGCCCTCGCCGAGCCGAGCGGCGCGAGCGCGGCGCCGGCCGTGGCGAACCCGCTCGCCGCGGCGGCCGCCGCTGTGGGCGGCGAGGCGACCTCCGACGGCGGGAGGGACGAAGGCCCGGGATCCTCGCTCGAGGGCGCGGGAGGCTCGCCCTGCGCCGGCGCGACCTGCGAGGCCGCCTCGCCGGCGGGCGGCGCGCCCGCGGCCGGCGCCGCGCCGCGCCCGAGCCACGCGGTCGCCGCAATGCCCCCGAGGAGCGCGACGAGCGCCGCCGCCGCGAGGGGCGCGATCAGGCTTCGCCGGCGCCGCCCCTGCGGATCCCCCGAGGCGACGCGCTCGCCCCGTCTGGACGGCGCCGCCGTCGGCGCCAGCGACTCGTCCGGGGGCAACGCGTGCACGGAGGGAGGTCCGGCAGCCGACGTCTGCGCGGGCGGCACCGACGGCGAGGCCGCCGCGGTGAGCGTGAGAGGAACGACCGACACCCGCGCGGGCGGCACCGACGGCGAGGCCGTGGCGGTGAGCGTGAGCGGCGCGACGGACACCCGCGCAGGCGGCATCGATGGCGAGGCCGCCGTCGCGAAGGAGGGGGGAGCGACGGACGCCTGCGTGGGCGGCATCGAGGAGGCGCGCTCCTTCGCCTGCTCGCTCAAGCTGTGCCGGGACCCGCGCGTGGGGCCGATCGGCCCGGTCAGGGTCTCGGCTTCCTCGTCGATGGCGCGCGGGCGATCCGGCGGCGGCGGCGCGTCGACGGCCTCGTTCCCCATCGCCCTGCGCAGGATGCGCGCTACCGTCTGGCGCGCGGACTCCGACGCGAGCGGCTCGAGCAGCGTGGCCAGCTCGGCGATCGTCTGGGGACGGCGCGCTGGATCCTTCTCGAGGCACATCAGGATGATCCACTCGAGCGCGAGCGGGATCTCCGGCCGGTGGCTGCGCGGGGGCACGGGCACGTCGGTCACGATGCTCACGAACAGCGCCGAGACGGACTCGGTCTCGAACGGCAGCCGTCCCGTCAGGAGCTGATAGAGCGTCATGCCGAGCGCCCAGATGTCGCTGCGGGCGTCCACCGTCCGGGTGCTGCGGATGTGCTCCGGGGACATGTAGCGGGGAGAGCCGAGCACCACGGCGGATGCGGTCAGCTGGGCGTTCAAGCCGAGCACGCCCTCCTCGGACGCCTTCGAGATGCCGAAGTCGAGCACCTTGATCAGGGTCGAGCCGTCCTTGCGGCTCGCGAGGAAGAGGTTGCCCGGCTTGAGGTCGCGGTGGACGATCCCGAGCGAGTGCGCCTCGGCGAGCGCCTCGCAGGCCTCGATCACGTAGCTGACCGCCTGCTCCACGGGCAGCGGGCCCCGCGATTCGAGCAGCGCCTCCAGATCGATGCCATTCAGGTACTCCATCACGAAATAGGGCAGATCGTCGTCGGTCTGCCCCACATCGATGACGCGGGCGATGTGCTCGCTGGCGATCGCCGCCGCGGCCTGCGCCTCCCGGAAGAAGCGCTCCGTGGCGCCGGGCGTGGTGCGCCCCTCGGGCAGCAGGAACTTCAGCGCGACGCGGTGGCGCAGCGAGATGTGGTGCGCCGCGACGACGATCCCCATGCCGCCGCGGCCGAGCACGCGCTCGACGCGGTACTTGCCGCCGACGACATCCCCGACGCGCGGAATCCTGCGCCATGAAGCCGGTTCCGCCGCGTCCGAGCCTGCGTGGGCCATCGGCCGTCAGTATACACCAGCACCTCTGGGACCCGGCACAATCTCGGCCGTCCGCCGGCGCCGTGTGTGATACGCCCGCTCCCAGCCCCACCCGCGCTGTCGGGCGGCGATCCAGGCGGGGTGTGGCGCCGCGCGCTCGCAGCAGCGGTGGCGCGGCGAGCGGTGGCGGACGCGGCAGGGGGCGCGCGAGCCGGCGGGGCCGGCCGAAATACGCCGAGCGGGCTCCGGCATTGCGCACCGCGTGGTGGTTCGTCTTCCGTGGATGACGCGCATTGCTATGCTGGCCACCGGTCTCTCAGCGAGGTCTCATCGTGAATGAATGCACCGTGATAGGCCCCCTCCTCGGCGGCGCGCTCATCGGCGTGGGGGCGTCTCTCCTGCTGCTCTTCAACGGGAGGGTCGCTGGCGTCAGCGGCATCGTCGGAGGGCTGCTCTTCCGGAAGCCAGGAGATACCGCCTGGCGAGCGGCGTTCGTCGCGGGCCTCCTCGTCGGCGGCCTCGCGCTCGTCGCCGCGCATCCGGTCGCCTTCCCCTCGGCGGGGGGCGGCGGCTCGCTCGGCCTCGTGATCGTGGCGGGGTTGCTCGTCGGCTGGGGCGCGCGGCTCGGCAACGGGTGCACGAGCGGTCATGGAGTCTGCGGCCTCAGCCGTCTGTCGGTCCGGTCGCTCGTCGCCACGCTGACGTTCATCGCGACCGCGGCCATCACCGTGTATGTCAGCAGGCACCTGCTCGGGGGGGCGCGATGAAGCAGGGCGCAGCGGCGTTCCTCGCCGGCTTGCTGTTCGCCGTGGGGCTCGGCGTCTCCGGCATGACCCAGCCGTCCAGGGTCATCGGCTTCCTCGACGTGGCCGGCGGCTGGGACCCGAGCCTCGCGTTCGTGATGGCCGGCGCGGTCTCCGTGCACTTCCTGGCCTACCGCGTCCTTCGCTGGCGGCGGCGCGGGGGCGGCGCCGACGCGGCCGGCCCCGCCCGCGCGCCGCGGTTTCCCCTCCTGGCCGACCGCGCGGACGTCCCGACCCGCGCCGACATCGACGCGCGCCTCGTCGCTGGCGCCGCGCTGTTCGGCGTCGGCTGGGGTCTCGCCGGGTACTGCCCGGGGCCGGCGCTCGTCTCGCTGGCGACCGGATCGCGCGCCGTGCTCGCGTTCGTCGCGGCGATGGCCGCCGGCATGGCGATCGAGCGTTTCGCCTCGACCAGGGCGAGGGGCGAAACAAGCGAGCAGACGACGGAATGAACGGCAAGTAAAACAACGCTTGTGACGGGCGGAACGGCGCACGACGCGCGTCGCGCCGGACGGAACATCGTGTGTCGCGCCGGGCGCCGAGCGTCACGGGTGCGCCGCGAGCCGAGCGGGATCTGCAGGCCAGAGCAGGCGGCGCGCGTTGTCGCGGTAGATCTTCTGCAGCACGGGCGCGGGCAGGTGCATACCGTAGATCCTCCAGGACCCCTGGCGGCCGTTCGCGGCCTCGGTGTCGAAGTAGTCGTCCTCGGTCTCGAGGAAGCGCGCATAGACCTCGTAGCCCGCCGTCTTGGCGCTCTTAAGGTCGGTGCCGAAGAGCACGCGATCCTGGTAGCGCACGAAGAAGCGGTGCGCCGCGCGCGGCTGCCGGCCCAGCTCGCTGATGCTGGCCGACATGTCGACTTGCAGATTGGGGAAGCGATCGAGCCAGCCCGCGAGCTGCTTCAGGTCTTCGGACGAGCTGGCCATGTGCGCGCCCACGAAGGTGACGTCGGGGTGGCGTTCGATCACGCGGTTGCGCTCCTCGAAGAGCCGCGCGCGGGTTGGAAAGCGCGTCCGGTCTGCGAACGACCAGCTCGGGAACTCGTGCAGCTCGTGCCAGCGCTCGTTCTTCGCGTCCAGCGGGGCGAAGAACGCCGCCGGGTCGGCCACGTGCCAGAGCACGGGCCGACGGTGGCGCGCGCACGTGCGCCAGACCGGCTCGAGCTCCGGGCTGTCGAGCGCGACGCGCCGGCCCTCGGGCGTGCGCACCGTGAGCCCGAGCTCCTTGAAGATCTTCAATCCCTTGGCCCCGGCCTCGAAGTCGGTCGCGAGCTGCGCGGCCACACGCTCGCCCCAGCCCGGCGCGCCCACGAGCGTGAGGTCGAGGTTGGCATAGGTCAGAAAGCGCCCCGGATAGGCGCGGTCGAAGCGCTCGAGCTCGCGCACCAGGCGCTTGCCCGAGGAGCCATCGAGGTTGACCAGGGTCTCGACGTGGAACGCGTCCATGCGCGCGACCTCGGCCGCCACGTCCACGACACGGTGCAGGTGGGTGTGGACATCGATGGCGGGCACGGCCAGGTGGGTGATCGCGGTGCGCTCGAGCGCCAGAAGCGGTACGGGCTGCCAGTCCGCGAGCCGCAGCGCCCCGATGTCGGCGGGCCGCGACGGCGCCGCGCACGGCGCTGCCGGGCCGTGAGCGCACGCGGCTGGCAGGAGGAGAACGAGCATGAGCGCTGCGATGTCCGCGCTGGACATGAAGCGACCTCTGGACGCGAGCATGACGGAGCATAGCGCGCAGGAGGCGGCTCTCGGCATGATATGCTGCGGAGCGCAGGTGGACGGAAAGGGGGCAACGTGCTTCGACTTCACTCAACGCTTGGCTACGCGGTGCTCATGGTTGCGGCGTGCGGCAACGATGTGTACGAGCCGGGCGCGACGGGTGGTGCTGCCGGCAATGGCTCTGGCGCCACCGGTGGCGCCAGCGGCACCGGCGGATCCGTCGCGAACAGCGGCGAGGGCGGCGCCGTCGGCTCGGCGGAAACGGTCGGCGCCGGCGGCGACCCGGGCGGCAGCGGAGGCAGCGTCGCGGGCGGGGGCATGGACGGTGCGGCCGACCCGTGTGGGGCAGCGTTACCGATCACGTGTGGCGATCGTTTGAATCACAGCACGACGAGCCAGGGGCGCGCGAACGTGTGGACGGCCTACAGCCGGACCGCTCGTGCCGAATCGGGGCGTGAGACGGTCTATGCCTTCTCCTCGACGACCGAGTGCATGGTGGTCGCAAAGCTCGAGAACCTCGCGACGGACCTGGATCTCCTGCTGCTGTCCGCCTGCGACCCCATCCGGTCGAACGAGATGGTTTCCTCGACCCCGCTGGATCTACAGACGGTCGAGACCGTGAGCTGGACGAGCGCGCCAGGCCAGACATCCTACCTGGTGGTGGACGGCTATGCCGGGGCCGAAGGCAGCTACACCCTCTCGGTCGACTGCGCGTGTCGATGATCTGACCGCTCCCATCGCGCCGGTCCTGCCCGTCGCGCGGCGATCCGCGAAGCGCTCCTCGGCTAGCGGGAGGGCGCTCCCCCGGCGGCCGCGTCGGCACGCACCGGCGAGAGGTGCCTCTCTGCGCTCATCTTGCGGATGCAATGGCCGAGGGCAGCCCGAAGGTTCTGCTGGGTGTTGATCTGCGAGAGGTCGAGCCCCAGCGCGACCATCGTCTGGGCGACGTTCGGCTTGATGCCCGCCACGATGCCCTCTGCGCCGAGAAGCCGGATCGCGGTGACGAGCTCGATGAGGTGGCTCGCGACCTGCGTGTCCACCATCTCGACGCCGGTGAGATCCAGGATGGCGAAACGCGCCTGCTTCTCGACGATGCGCCCGAGCAGGCTCTCCATGATATCGGCCGTCCGCACGCTGTCCATGATGCCCACCATCGGGAGCGTGAGCACGCCGCTCCACACCTCGATGATGGGCATCGACAAGGTGCGGATCACCTGCCGCTGGTTCTCGATCTGCTGGAGCTGCGACCGGAGCTCTGCCTCGGCGTTCTTCGCCTCTGTGACGTTGAGCGAGATCCCGAGCACCCCCTCGATGTCGCCTGTGTCTCCCCGGAACGGCACGACCCAGCTCTCCCAGTGATAGCCGTGCACCTCCTCGTAGGAGTGAGTCTGCTCTCCGACGAGCGAACGCCGCACGCTGTCGGTGATCGGGTAGCCTTTGTACAGCTCGAAGACGCTCATCCCGACGAACTGGTTCGGCTCGATGTTGCACTGCCTGAGGCCCTTGCCTTCGCTGAACAGCAGGACTCCCTCCCGGTCGGTCGTCCAGATGCCGATGGACACGTGCTCGGCGAGGTGGTCCAGGACGCGCGCCTTGAGGTTGCTCCGCGGGCTCGCCTCCGGGGTGCGGGTGAGGACGCCACGGAGCGAGCCGTACACCGCGTCGCCCGACGGCGACCGGGTCGCGCTGCACGCGAGCGTCCTGCGGCCGCCGTGCGCGTCGCGGAAGCACACGGCCAGCTGCACGGGATCGCCGGACGCCCGCAGCCGGCCCCAGGCGGCCTCGAACGAGCTGGCATCGGCCTCGTCGTCGACGAGCGATGCGAGCGTTGCCCCCCGCGCCGCGACCGGCCCCAGGGCGCGCTCCAGGGCGCCGCTGATCCGCCGCAGCCGGCCATCCAGCTCTGCCACGAACAGCATGTCGGGACAGGACGAGAAGAACGCCTGGAGCGAGTCTACAGGAGATTCCGGGTCTGCCACATGACCTCCCGCCCTAGGGCCGGCAACATCCCATGGTACTTATCAGAGGCCCATCGCGCATGTGAAGCGCGTTCGAGCGAGCATGCCGCGAGCTCGCCTGCCTCTGTCGGCTGGGGCACCGTATGCTTGTCGCACCTTGAAGGCTTCCCCCTGCCTGCTCCTCACGGCGCTCCTCGCTGGCGCCTGCGGAGGTGGCGAGGCACCTCGCTCGGGTCCCACCATCTCCCGCCGCGGCCAGCGCCGGGGCCGACGCCCGCGGGCTCGGCGTGTGCGGCGTGGCGTCCAACGGGGGCGCCGGGAGAGGACCGCGCGGGGCCGGTGTCTGCGGTGGACGACGCGGCTAATTCTCCTCGATCTTTTGAATCGCGTGAAAGATCGCCGGGGCCGGCCCCACGCCATAGAAGTCGCGCAACGCGCTCGAAAGCGACCGGACGACCAGCTCGTTGCCGTCCTTCCGACGAACGGTCACACGCAATCGAAGTCACCATAGGACGCAATCTCTTCGGCGAAATCCTCGACGTGTCGGCCAAATTTCCGCGCCTGACGTGCGTATACGGTCACGAGCGTCGCGTGGCTCTCCGCGTTTGTGCGCTTCAAGTACAGTCCAACGATGCCGAGCACCAGAAGCACCATCGCCGCTCCCCAGGCCAGATTGGGATTCACGGTGGCGACAGCCTTGAATGCACCCTGAGTCGGCCCGGCGATGGAAGATCCCGGCGTCCGTCCCGGCGCCGCCTTGGCTCGTGCACCAGGCGCCGCGCGCTCCGAAGCTGGCCTCAACGCGCTGCATCCACGCGCAGGCGCGGACGTGAACGCCGTGGTGCGCCCACATCGTGCGGCGATCCACGCTCATGACAGCGACAGAAGCGCCGATCCCGGTGTCACGCGATCGATTCAATGAAGTGGTTGACAGCGACCGACCTCTTCTGATTTAGGACATCGGGGGCATCGTTCACATAGGGAGGGCGGGACGTGCTATTGAAAATTGACACGGCGCTGCGGACGGACGCCGGCGCGGTGGCCGCCGATGACGGCTATGATGCCGTGATCGTGGGCTCCGGGATCGCCGGCGCGATCGTGGCCAACGAGCTAAGCCGAGCAGGAAAGCGGGTGCTGCTGCTGGAGGCGGGGGCGGGGACGAACCGGTCGATCTCCGGCTATGAGTCCTATCTTGCCAACTTCTTCGCGGCGTCGTCGAAGGACAACCAGGCGCCGTTCCCCGAGAACCCGAACGCGCGGATGCCGCGCAGCCCGGAGCTCCGCAAGCTCCAGCCCGGCGAGACCGACGCGGCTCCCTACGTCGTGCAATCAGGCCCCTACGTCACCGACACCAACTACACGCGCGTGTTCGGCGGGACGACCATGCACTGGGAGGCGAAGACCCCCCGCATGCTGCCGGACGACTTCAAGGTCCGCACGCTGTTCGGACAGGGCATCGACTGGCCGCTGAGCTACGAGGACATCGAGCCCGACTACCAGGTGGCCGAGCGCGAGGTCGGCGTCTCCGCCGACGTCGCGGAGCAGACGTACCTGGGGCTCCGCTTCCCCGAAGGCTACGTGTACCCGATGAAGGGCCTGCCGCTGTCCTACCTCGATCAGCGGGTCGGCAAGGGCATCGACGGCACCGAGGTCAAGCTGCACGACCAGGCGTATTCCATCCGGATCCGCGCGTACCCGCAGGCCCGCAACGGAGTTCCCAACCCCGCCTACGACGGCGGCAAGGGTTACGTGCCGGTGGGCGCCGTCAACACCCATCAGGTGGAGGAGGGGGAGCGCTGCCAGGGCAACACCAACTGCGTGCCGCTCTGCCCGGTGCAGGCGCGGTATCACGCCGGCAAGACACTGGCGAAGGCGCTCGAGACAGGGCGGGTCGACCTGATGGTCCAGGCGGTCGCCTCGAAGGTGGTGATCGATCCCGAGAGCGGGCGCGTCACCGCGCTGGAGGTCAAGGTCTACAAGGACCCGCAGTCGTCAGAGCACGAGACGGTGACCGTCAAGGGCAAGATCTTCGTGCTTGCCGCCGGCGCCATCGAGACCCCGCGGCTCCTGCTGGCCTCCGGCGTCAGGAGCAGCAGCGGGCTGATGGGCCGCAACCTGATGGACCACTCCTACCTGCTGAGCTGGGGGCTGATGCCCGAGATCTGCGGGACCACGCGCGGCACGAGCTGCACCGGCGGCATCATCGACCTGCGAACGGGGCCATTCCGGAGGAGTCAGGCGGCCTTCAGCGTGGACATCCACAACGACGGCTGGGGGTGGGCGACGGGCTCGCCCTTCACGGATCTGGCCGAGCTCGTGGACCAGCACAACCACTTCGGGGACGAGCTGCGCCGCGGGCTCGTCGACCGCATCTCGCGCCAGCTCCTGTTCGCGTTCATGCTCGAGGTGCTGCCGAGCGAGAGCAACCGCGTCACCGTCGATCCGCGCTACACCGACCGCCTCGGCAACATGCGCCCGGTGGTCTCCTTCACGGTGCCGGAGTACACGATGCGCGGCGCCGCCTACGCGCGGCAGTTCGCGAGGACCATGTTCGCGCGCCTGGGCGTCGTGGATTTCTCCCGGTACGACCCCGGCGACTACGGCTATGTCGCCTACGAAGGCGAGGGCTATGCCATCCGGGGGGGCAACCACCTGGCCGGCACACACATCATGGGTTCGGACAAGCGCACTTCGGTCGTCGACATCGACCAGCGCTCCTGGGATCATGAAAACCTCTATCTGGTCGGCGCCGGCAGCATGCCTTCGGTCGGCACCGCCAACGTGACCCTCACCCTCGCCGCGCTCTGCTACCGGAGCACGCGCGCGATGCTCAAGCAGCTCCACTGACGCGAGGTCCGCCCATGATCAACTCCAGACGATCCGAACCTCCCGCGCCGCGCAACAAGATCGAGACCCTCACCGAGCTGCACCATTACCTGCAGCACGCGCTCCAGCTGGAGCACGCCACGATCCCGCCGTACCTCGCGGCGCTCTACTCGATCAAGCCGGGGACCAACCCGGATGCCGTCCACATCCTGCGCGTGGTGGCGGTGGAGGAGATGCTCCACCTGACCCTCGCGGCGAACCTGCTGAACGCCGTCAAGGGCGCGCCCGATCTGACGGTCAAGGGCTTCGTGCCCAGCTACCCCGCCTACCTGCCGGACGGCGAGACCGACTTCCAGGTCCACATCGCCCCCTTTGGCATCGAGGCCATCGAGACCTTCAAGAAGATCGAGCGGCCGAAGAAGGCAGGCGGGCGGCTCGTCCGCAAGGCCGCCCCGGCGGGCGCGACGGTGCTGGGCGCGCACCCCGAGGACTCCGAGATGCAGTACTACAGCATCGGCGAGTTCTACGCCGCCATCGAGGACGGCCTCGTGCGCCTGGAGGCGGAGGCGCAGGCTCGGGGCGAGACGATCTTCGTCGGCGATCGCGGGCGGCAGATCACCCCGGAGTACTACTATTCCGGCGGCGGCGAGCTGCTGCCCGTGGTCGATCTGGCGAGCGCGCGCCGGGCCATCCGCCTTATCATGGAGCAGGGCGAGGGCACCGAGTCCAGCATCTACGACCGGGAAAAGGAGCTGTCGCACTATTACCGCTTCGAACAGCTCACCCAGGGGCGGTACTACCAGCCAGGGGACCAGCCGGGCCAGCCGACCGGGCCGGCGTTCACCGTCGACTGGAAGGGCGCGTATCCCATCAAGACGGACGTCAAGCTGGCCGAGCTGCCGGCCGGCTCCGAGCTGTACGACATGGCGGTGGCCTTCAACCGCGCTTACGCGAAGTTCCTCGAGACCCTGACGCGGGCCTACAACGGCGAGCCGGCGCTGCTGATGAGCGCCGTGCCGCAGATGTTCGAGTTCCGCAACCTGATCACCCAGCTGATCCGCAACCCGCTGCCAAACAGCGAGCTCACCGCCGCGCCGACCTTCGAGCTCTACCCGGACGCGGACGCCCCTGCCGCGGTCTCCGGCGCGAGCGCGGCGTCGAGCCGCCTCGATCGATTCCTCGCCTTCTCCGCGGAGGTGACCGCCTTTGCCGTCTTCGATCTGCATGGGACAGGGCAGGCCGAGGCGTATCTGAAGTCCGCCGATGATGTCGTCGGCGCCGGCGTGGTGGACGAGCTGCTCGCGATCCACGGCGGGGCGGGGCAGGGGAGCGACCGCCAGGCGCGTGACGCCTTCCTGCGCCGGGAGATCTTCGGCCACGAGAAGCTCGGGCCGATCGCCCGCAACATCATCAAGATGTGGTATTCGGGCGTCTGGTACGAGCTGCCCACCGCCTGGACCGAGGCCTACGGTCCCGCGCCGAAGGACGTGACGTTCGTTGTCTCGCCGTCCTCGTACGTGGAGGGGCTGCTGTGGACGGCGATCGGCGGTCACCCCGCCGGAGCCAAGCCGCAGGGGTTCGGGTCGTGGGCCGATCCGCCGCGCATCCCGTCCTCCGAGGACACGCCGGCGCGCCGGTCGCTGCCTGTCGTCGGCGATCGATAGCGCGCCGCGGGGGGGGCAACGTGGTGTCGGGAGGGATCGGCCGAGTGCGAGGTCGACCGAGGGCCCGTCGGCGAATTCGAGGGTTGCGTCGAGCCGGTTCGGTAGGCGATAGAAGTCCCGGAGGAGGAGCGCATGGTCGGGATGGGGAGGGAGATCTGCGGCGACCTGAGGATCGCCGAAGAGCGCGAGTGGCTCGTCACCAACGGCATCGGCGGCTATGGCTCCGGGACGGTGGCCGGCTCGCTCACGCGCGGCTACCACGGGCTGCTCGTCGCCGCCCTGCGGCCGCCCGTCGATCGGCGGCTGATGCTGGTCAAGCTCGACGAGACCGTCACCTACCGCGACGCGGCCTGGGACCTCGCGACCAACCGCTGGGCGAGCGGCGCCGTCGCGCCGAGCGGCTTCGTCAACATCGAGCACTTCGCGCTCGAGGGCTCGATCCCTTGCTGGCGCTACGCCTGCGCCGACGCGCTGCTCGAGAAGCGCGTCTGGATGGAGCACGGCAAGAACACCACCTACGTCGCCTACACCGCGCTCCAGGCCCGCGAGCCGTTGCGCCTCACCACGCGCGCCATCGCCAACAACCGCGTCTTCCACAACACAGGCACCGTCGCGTGGCCGGCCGAGGTCAGCGCCGCTTCGGGCGGCGTCCGCGTCGTCACGGCCGGCGACGCGCTGCCGCTGTTCCTCAAGCTGGAAGGCGGCGCGGCCACCCCCGCGACGGAGCTCTACCGCGGCTTCGCGCTCCCGGCCGAGACGGCGCGCGGGCTCCTCGACCGCGACGACCACCTCCACGTCGCGACCTTCGAGGCGACCCTCCTGCCGGGCGAGACGGTGGTGTTCCTCGCCGCCGCCGGAGACGGCACCACCGCTGTCGATCGGGAGGCCCTCCCGCGCCGCCGCGCGCGCGATCGGTCCCTCCTCTCGGCGTGGAGCGGGGCGCGGCCGTCGGGCGCGGCCGCCGCCCCCGGCTGGGTCTCGCAGCTCGTCCTCGCCGCCGACCAGTTCGTCGTGGACCGCGCGCTGACCCCCGGCGGCACCCCCGGCAAGAGCGTCATCGCCGGTTATCCCTGGTTCGAGGACTGGGGCCGCGACACGATGATCAGCCTCCCCGGGCTCGCGCTCTCGACGGGACAGGCGAGCATCGCCGCGCCGATCCTCCGCACGTTCGCCGCCTTCGTGGATCAGGGGATGTTGCCCAACCGGTTCCCCGACGGCGCCGCGCACCCCGAATACAACACGATGGATGCCACGCTCTGGTACTTCCAGGCCATCCGCGCCTGTCACGAGGCGACAGGCGACGACGGGCTCCTGCGCGATCTGTTCCCGGTGCTGCAGGGCATCGTCGACTGGCATATCCGGGGCACGCGTTATGGGATCCAGGTTGACCCGGGCGACGGCCTGCTCCGCGGCGGACAGGACGGCGTCCAGCTCACCTGGATGGATGCCAAGGTCGGCGATCGCGTGATCACGCCGCGCATCGGCAAGCCGGTCGAGATCAACGCCCTCTGGTACAACGCGCTGCGGGCGATGGTCGCCTTCGCCGCCCGCCTCGGCGAGCCCGCCGAGCCGTATCAGGGGATGGCGGCGAGGGCCCTGGCGTCCTTCGAGCGCTTCTGGAACGCCGCCGCGGGCTACTGCTACGACGTCCTCGACGGGCCTGCGGGCGCCGAGGCGGCGCTCCGGCCGAACCAGATCTTCGCCGTGTCGCTCCCGGAGAGCACACTCTCCCCCGAGCGACAGCGCGCTGTTGTCGACGCGTGCGCGCGGGCGCTCCTGACCTCGTATGGGCTGCGCTCGCTCGCCCCGTCGGATCCAGCGTATCAGGGGGTCTACGGCGGCGATCAGGAGCGCCGCGACGCCGCCTACCACCAGGGCATGGTCTGGGCCTGGCTCATCGGCCCGTTCATCGAGGCGCACCTCCGCGTTTATGGCGATCGCGACGCAGCCCGCCGGCTGCTCGCGCCGATGGGCGACCACATCAACGCCGCCGGCCTCGGCTCGATCAGCGAGATCTTCGATGGTGACGCCCCCTTCGCGCCGCGCGGCTGCATCGCCCAGGCGTGGAGCGTCAGCGAGGTGCTCCGCGCCTTCACGCTCCTCGACCAGGCGGCGTTGCCCGGAGCTCTATCCCCGTGAGATCCTGATCATCACTCGCCCTTGCAGACGTCGGCACAGGTGCCCGTCGCATCACTGCACGCGAAGGACGCGCAGTCCGAATCGGCGGAGCAGGGCGCGCCGGCGGCGCCGAGCGGCGCGCACGAATCGCCCTCGCACGCCGTGCCGGCCGCGCAGTCCTCGTCCGACGCACATGGGCCGCCCGCCTGCTCGCGCGCCTGGCACGTCCCGTCCTGGCTACAGCGAAGCTCCTCCTGGCAGTCGAGGCTTCCCTTGCACGATTCGCCCATGGCGAGCCGTGGCGCGCACGTCCCCGCGTCGGGCGGTGAGGGCTGGTCGCACCGGAGCGCCTCGTCGCAGTCGAACCTCGACGAGCATGGCTCTCCGGCTGCCGCCCTCGCTTTGCACGCCGACGTCGACTGCCCGCTCGCGTCGATGGTGCGCACGCAACGGTCCCGGGCGCAGTCCCAGTCGTTGCCGCACGTCCCGCCCTCCGGTGCGGCGCCGTCCCACGCATCGCGGCAGGACGGCGTGAACTTGGCGTCCACCCCCAGAAGCACGTCCAGTATTTCAATTTCGGCACAGGGGGCCGCGTCCACCTCGGCGAGGCACGCCTCCGCCTTCTCCGGGACGAAGGTGCCCTTCACCTCGCCTCCGTTGCTGACGGCAAGGAGGATCGCCTCGAGCTGCGAGGCGCACGCGTCGGCGGAGCTCGCGTCCAGGCCATGCGCGGCCCGGGTCGCCGCGTCGCAGCACGTGAACGTGCGGTCGCAGAGGGCCTTTGCATAGCTGGAGAGGAAATCGCTGCCTGTCGGCGCCCGCGCCTCGCCGTCCCCGCATCCTGGCACGGCGGACATCGCGACCGCGACGGTCGATAGGAGCGTCGCGAGCAAGACCGATCGATGCTTGCGCATGAAGAACCTCCTTGGCCCGATCGTAAAGGGATCGCCGGAGCCAGGCCAGCATGAGTCCCATGACGAGCGCGGGAATCGTCTCGCCGGCGGGAGGTCGAGATGGTTGGCTGTTCGGGAGCGATCCTGGAGATCGAGTACACGAGACCGAGCTGAGCCAGCGCCGGGCGAGCGCGTCTGTGGCGCCCCGTCAGTCGTCGTCCGCTCCTCCGGGCTGATCGCCCCCGCGCGCGGGCGAAAGCGGCCCGTCGCGGAGCTCTTCCAGCACCTCCGCGAGGCTCGACGCGACGTCGGCGAGCGCCGCGTTCACCCGGTCCGCGTGTGTCCTGAAGCTCAGGATGCACATCCGCAGCAGGAACCGCCCCCCGGCCACCACCCCCGTGAGCAGCACCCGCTGCTTCGCGTTCACCCGCGCGAGGAGGCGCCGGTTCAGCGCGTCGAGCGCCGGCCCGTCGTCGACGCCCGGCGGGCGCGCCCTGAAGGCGAGGAGCGACAGCTCGGGCTCCGCCACGACCTCGAGATGCGCCATCTGCCGGAGCGCGTCGGCGGCGCCGCGCGCGAGCGTGAGCTTCTCGTCGAGCTCGGCCCGGAAGACGGAGGCCCCATGCATCTTCAGCGGCAGCCACACGCGCAGCCCGCGCGCGTCGCGCGACAGCTCGGGGCTGATCGCGCAGAAGTCCACGAGATCGTCCTCTGCCTGCATCGGCGGCATGTACGACGCGGAGAGCGCGTGCGCGCGCCGCAGCGCCTCGCGATCGCGCACCGCGAGGCAGCCCGTCCCGTACGGCAAGAAGAGGCTCTTGTGCGGGTCCAGCGTCACCGAATCGGCGCGCTCGATCCCCCGCATCGCCGCGCGCCCTCGCTCGGTGAGCGCGAAGAAGCCGCCGTACGCCGCGTCGACGTGCAGCCAGAGGCGTTCGGCCTCGGCGAGGCCGGCGAGGGCGGGCAGATCGTCGATCGCGCCGGTGCCCGTCGTGCCCGCGGAGGCGACGAGGAGGAAAGGCGAGAGCCCGCGCGCCCGGTCGCGCGCGACCGCTTCCGCCGCCGCGTCGGGCCGCATGCGAAAGCGCCCGTCCACCGGGATCTCGCGCACGGCCTCCGGCGGAAAGCCGGCGAGGAGCGCGGCCTTCGTCACCGAGTGGTGCGCTTCCTCCGAGGCATAGAGGGTCCCTCGCAGGAAGTCCGGCGGGAGGCGCTCGCGGCGCGCGGTGATCACCGCGACGAGGTTCGCGAGCGAGCCGCCCGTCGTGAGGATGCCCCCTGAGCCCTCGGGCAGGCCGAGCATGGCGCAGAACCAGGCGATGACGTTCGCCTCGATCTGCACGAGCAAGGGGGCGGCCTGGAAGACGCCCACATACCTGTTCACCGCGTCCGCGATCAGATCGGCCACGGCCGCGTGAAAGAGCCCGCCGCCCGGGATGTACCCCATGTAACCGGGGGACGCCGTGTTCAGGCTCATCGGGATGAGCTTGCCGAAGAGCTTCCGGAGGAGCTTTTCATAAGGCACGCCGCGCTCCGGCAGCGGCTCGCGGAGCGAGCGCGCGACCCGCTTGCCTCCCCGCGTCGCGTGCATCGGCTGCTCCGGCAGGGTCTCGATGTGCTGGACGATGCGGTCCATCGCGAGCTCGACCATCTCGCGCATGGCGTCGCCCGGCAGCTCGAGCGGGTGGGGGCCTGACGGCGGGCGTTTCGGGCGGGCCAACGCGCGCCATCCTACGTCATCGCGCGCTCCACGGCGGGCGGCGTTCGGGGCGAAGACGTCGCGAAAACGTCCGGCGAGACGAGCCGGCTCGTCAGGAGGGCGCCGGCCCGCGATCGACGCCCGAGCTGGGCCCTCCGCGAGCTCGCCGGAGCGTCACGCGCGTCCGTACCCTCGTTGTCCATGAACCACCACGGCGCGCATCTCGCGCTCGGCGTCTTGCTCCTTGATGGTCTCGCGCTTGTCGTGGCTCTTCTTCCCCCGTGCCAGCGCGATCTCGACCTTGGCCAGGCCGCTCTTGAAGTAGAGCCGGGTCGCGACGGCGGTCATCCCCTCGCGGGCGATCGAGAGGTCGATGCGCTCGATCTCGCGCCGGTGGAGGAGGAGCTTGCGCGCGCCCTTCGGCACGTGGCCGAAGGCGGCGCTGGCCATCGCGGCGATGCTCACGCCCTGCAAGAACACCTCGCCCCGGAGGACCGTGCAGAACGAGTCGGTCAAGTCGGCCTTGCCGGCGCGAAGCATCTTCACCTCGCTCCCCTTGAGGACGATGCCCGCTTCGAACCGGTCGCCGAGGTCGTAATTGAAGCCTGCGCGCTTGTTGCGCGCGATCAGCGTCTCGCCAGGCCTGGCCTTTTCCTTCGGCACGACGGCATCTTAGCACGACACCGCCCGCGCCCCGGCGACCACGGTTCCCGCCGGCCTCTGTCAATCGCAGCGGCAGTAGAGGCACCCAGGGTGGTGCGGACCGGTTCCGCAATATCCAGCCCACCCGGTATTGCTGCACGTGCAGGGGTCATGAGGGCGGAGACAGTTGTCCAGCTTGCACGACTGGTCTGGCGCTTCGAACGGCGAATCGACGCTCGAGGTGGCCGCCGATGCGCCGTTCGCCCGAGCTTCGGCGGATGCCAGATTGTTCGTCGCAGGCTCCTCCACGTGTGCTGCGCGGCCCGCGGCGCCAATCCCTATCGAGGAGAGAAGCGCCACAATCGAGATGATCCATCGCGTGTTCATGGTCAGATCTCCTGTGCACGGCGTTTGTCGCTCATCGGTGCGCGCGATGGGAAACGTTGATAAACGCCGCGTTTCAGCGACGAGCGCGCCTCATCGACGCTGAACAAGTTGAGCGATGGCCCCCTGGTCGCAAGTGGCCGCGCGAGCGCGGAGGGCGTCCGAGGGCGGAGCGAGAGGGCAAAAGGGCTCCGCCGGGAAGACAGGGAGGATCCACGCGGACGATGGGTCGCGAACTGGCGATGCCACAGCGCAGCCGGGCCTGTTCACTCACCCTTCGATGCCCAGCGCGGCGAAGCGCCGGGCGAACGAGAGGCCCGACGGGAGCAGCGGGCGGGCCTCGGCGAAGGCCGCGCGCGCATCGGCCTCCCGGCCGGCGCGGCGGGCGGCGCGCGCCAGGAAGTAGAGCGCCTCGAGCCGCTCGATCGGGAGCAGGCCGCGCGACCGCGCGAGCGTCTCCTCCCAGCTCGCGCCGCCGGGCGCGCCGATCGCGAGCGCCACGGCGTCCAGCAAGGCCTGCGCGTTCGGCGCCGCCGGGCCGGGCGGGCAGCTCGCGCGGATCCACGCGACCGCCGCCGCGGCCTCGGCGTCCTCGCCGCGCGCGGCGTGGAGCCGGGCGAGCATCAGCGAGAGCTCGACCACCGGGCGCTCCATGAAGCGCTCCTCGAGCGCGCGGCCCCGGCGGGCCAGCTCGAGCGCCTCGTCGTCGCTCCCGTTCCAGAAGAGCTGCTCGGCGAGATTGCCGGTCGCCGCGCGCTCGGGCCACGGGTTGCCCACCTCGCGCGCCAGATCGACCGCGCGCCGGAGATCGTCGATCGCGCGGTCCAGCGCCTCCATCGCGGTCCACAGGAAGAACCGGTTGCAGTACGCGACGCAGAGGTGGACGCTGTCCTTCGCCCCGGCCGCGAGCGCGATCACCTCGTCGAAGCGGGCCTCGGCCTCCGCGAGCCGACCGGCCACCACCAGCGCGCACGCGAGCAGGAGGAGCGCGACGACGCGCGCCTCGTAGTCCCCGTCCGCCTCGGCCATCGCCGCGCCGCGGCCGAGCTGCTCGACCGCCTCGGGCACGCGCGCGTGGCGCCAGGCGCAGCGCCCCTCGGCCACCAGGAAGCGGCGCGAGAGCCGGCGGTCGCCGAGGCGCGCGACGATCGGCCGCGCCTCCTCGACGCGCGCCGCCGAGCCGGCGAAGTCGTTGTCCCAATCGAGCGCCGCGGCCTCCTCGAGCAGGGCCTCGCAGAGCAGCGCCTCCGCGCCCATCGCGCGCGCTGAGGCGGCCGCCGCGGCGAGGTCCTCGAGCGCCTCGCGCGTGCGCGAGATCGGGTAGCGCGCCGCGCCCCGCAGCGTGAGCGCGCGCGCCCTGACCAGGCCGCCCGAGCCGCCGAGCGCCTCGCCGGGCACACCTCCCGGTGCTTCTCCTGGCGCCTCGCGCGCGTCGATCACGTCGAGCACGTCGATCGCCTCGATCGCGCGCGTGGCATGAGCGTCCGCGGCCACGTGCTCGTGCGCCGCGAGCGCGGCCTCGGCGAGCCGGATCGAGGCCGCCGCGGCCTCCGCGCGCGCGCCCACCGCCGCGGCGTGCAGGGCGAGGCGCTCGAGCGCGTCCGCGCCTGGATCCTGGGCGTCCCGCCACACCTCGAGCGCGGCCTGGTGGACGCGATCCCGGTGCGACGGGTCGAGCATCCCGTAGAGCGCGTCGCGGAGCGCGGCGCTCCGGAAGGCGAACCGATCGGGCGGGCGCTGCTCGAGCAGGCCGTGGTCGCGGAGCGCGCGCAGGCCGGCGCGCGCGTCGACGGGCGTGGTCGCGCCGCCGCCGCGCTCGAGCGCGCGCTGGACGCGCTCGACCTCGGCGGCGCTGAAGGTGACGCCGAGGACCGCGCACAGCCGGGCGCACGCCGAGATCTCCCGCGGCAGGAGGTCGAGCTGGCGGGTGGCGAGCCACTGCCACGCGGGGGAGGGCGGGATGCGGTCGAGCGCCGCGGTGGCGAGGTAGAAGCTGCCCGTCCGCGCGCGGCGCACCATGCCGGCCTCCTTGAGCGCCGCCGCGAGCTCCACGAGCGCCGCCGGGTTGCCGCCGGCCCACCCGTGGAGCCGCTCGAGCGCGGCCGCGGGCGGGTACTCCGCGGGCGCGAGGAGCGCGGCGGCGAGCCGGACGCCGGCGGCCGCGTCGAGCGGGGCCAGGGTGAGCGCGTTGCTCCGGGCGGCGCGCGCGCCGAACCCCCGGCGCGCGGCGGCGAGCCGCGGATCCGCGGCGACGAGCACCCAGCAGGGCCCGCGCTCGCCGTCCAGGGTGGCGACCTCGAGCGCGTCGAGGAGGCCGTCGGGCGCCCAGTGCGCGTCGTCGACGACGACCGCGATCGGCCCGCCGCGCGCCCGCGCGCGCAGCGCGGCGGCGAGCGCGCGCGGGCCGTGCTCGTCGCCCGGCGGCGCCCCGGCGAGGGCCTGGCGCAGGAGCTCTTGCAGCGGCCGCGCCGGGTCCCCCGCCGCGGGCGGCTCCGCGGCGGCGGCGATCACCGCCGCGTCGGGCCGGAGGCGCCGCACCAGCGCGGCCGCCTCGGCGAGGAGGCGGGACTTGCCGAGGCCGCGCTCGCCGAGGAGCGTGAACAGCCCCGGCGCGCCGCGCGCGAAGCAGGCGCCGGCGCTGTCGGCGAGCGCGTCGAGGACGTCGTCGCGGCCGACGAGGACGAGCGGCGGTCCCGCGCGCGGCCGCAGGAGGTCCACCTCCGCGCCAGCGCCGGCGCGGGCCGGCGGGAGCCCGCGGGCGGCTGCCTCGGTGAGCACCACGGGATCCCCCGCGCCCGCCGGGATCCAGGTCTCGGGCTGCTCCACGGCCGCGCCGTAGACGGCGGGCGGGCCGTCGCTGCGCGGGCGGCTGCGGAGCGGGGCGAGGTGGACCGCGGCGCGCGCCTCCCCGCCGCGGGTGAGGTCCTCGGCGGCGGCGAGCGCGGCCGCGAGCGGCGCCTCGACGTCGGCGCCCGAGAAGACCGCGACGAAGCGCCGACCGCGGCGCCGCGCCACGAAGCCCGCGCGCCGCGCGACGGCGGCGCTCACCTGCGCGGCGTCGGCGGTGGTCTCGACGGCGACGAGCGCCATCAGCCGGCGGCCCTCCGCGATGAGCGCCGCGGCCGGCGCCTTCGCTGTGGCCGAGGCGGGCATCTCGGCCAGCGCGGGCGCGGCAGCGGCCACGGGCGCGGCAGCGGCCACGGACGCGGCGCCCGGCGCGGGGCGGCGCGCATCGTCCAGCCCGCGCAGGCACGCGGCTTCCAGCGCACGCCGGAGGGCGTCTGCGCTCGGCGGGCGCTCGGCCGGATCCTTGGCCAGGCAGGCGAGGACGAGCGCCTGCACCGCGTCGGGGACGCCCGCCTCCTCCGGCAGGCGCGGCGGGCGCAGGTGGAGGTGGCCGTGCTCGATCGCGCTGCGATCGCCGACGAAGGGCGGCTTCAGCGCGAGGAGCTCGTGGAGGATCACGCCGAATGCATAGAGATCCGTCCGCGCGTCCGCCGCCGCCTCGCCGCGGATCTGCTCGGGTGCCATGTACTCGGGCGTCCCCACCGCGAAGCCCGCGCCGGTCCATTCGGCGCCGGCCCACGCCGCGCCGTCGCCCGTCGCGGAGGCGGCGCCGCCGCCGAGCGCGCAGGCCCGGCCGAAGTCGAGCAGCGTCGCGCGCACGGCGGGCCCGGTCGCGTCGATCGCCACGTTGTCCGGCGTGAGATCGCGGTGCACGACGCCGCGCGCGTGGACGGCGGCGAGCGCCTCGAGCACCGCCGCGGCCACGGCGGGCGCGCCGTCGGGGTCGGCCGCCGGGCCTGGGCGCGCTGCGCGCTCCTCGATCCATCGGGCGAGCGTCGGCGCCCGCACCCGCTCCATCGCGAGGTACGGCCGCCCGTCGTCGAGCTGCCCGCGCGCGTGGAGCGCGGGCGCGGGCGGCGCGCCGGCGCGCGACATCGCCGCTGCCTCCCGCGCGAAGCGCGCCCGCGCGAGCTCGGTGCTGGCGCGCGCCACCTTGATGGCGGCGGCCGCGCCGTCGCCGTGGCGCGTCGCCTCCCAGACCACCGAGAACCCGCCGCGGCCGAGCTCGCCGCCCACGGCGAAGCCCTCGATCCGCGACGGCGCCCCGGCGCCCGCCTCCGTGACCGCGGCCGCGGGCGCCGTGAAGCCGTCGCGGGGACACGGGCGCGAGGCGGACACCCGGATGTGGCAACGTGGGCAGCGAGGCAAAGGACCTCTCGAGCGGCGGCGTCCAGCGCGGCGAGGGCGAGGGGCGAGGGCGAGGGGCGAGGGGCGAGGGGCGAGGGGCGAGGGGCGAGGGGCGAGGGGCGAGGGGCGGCGAGCGATGAGATGAGCAGGAGAAGCGGAGTCCGGAGCGCGCCCGGCGGTGCTCCGCGCGCCCCGGCCGCGGCCCGCATGCTACGCTGTCTCTCTTGTGAAGTGCGACGCCGCCGAGCCTGTGCCGATCACCACGGTCGTGGCGCGGGGGTGCTCCTCCGGGGACCGGCGCGCGCTCTCGCCGGGGGATCGCGTCGGCGGCTACATCGTCGTGTCGTTGCTCGGCCACGGCGGCGCGGGCGCTGTGTATCGCGTGGTCCCGGCGGAGGGTGGCGGCGCCGCGCGCGCGCTCAAGGTGCTCCACGCCGATCTCGTCTCCAGCCGCGAGGCGGCGCTCCGCTTCGCGCGCGAGGTGCGCGCGATCGGCCGCATCCGGCACCCCAACGTCGTCGCCGTCCACGACGTCGGCGAGCTCCCGGACGGGAACCCGTACTTCGCGATGGATCTGCTCGACGGCGTGGACCTCCGGTCGCACCTCGCGGCCGCCGGGCGCCTGTCGCTCGACGAGACGCTCTCGATCCTCGAGCCGCTCGCGGCCGCGCTCTCGGCGGCGCACGCGCAGGCGATCGTGCACCGCGACATCAAGCCCTCGAACGTGTTCCTCGCGGACGAAGGCGGCGCGCGTCGCGTCGTGCTCCTCGACTTCGGCGTGGCCAAGCTGCTCGACGAGCCGGGCCCGGGGATCACCGGCTCGCGGCAGATGGTCGGGACGCCGGCGTTCATGGCGCCCGAGCAGATCCGCGGCCTGCCGACGGATCAGCGCACCGACGTCTACGCGCTCGGCGCGCTCCTCTACGCCCTGCTCACCGGCGAGCCGCCCTTCCCGGCGAAGTCGACGCTGCTCCCGCAGCTGCACCTCCACGCCCGACCGGCGCGCCCGAGCGCGCGCGCGCCGGTCGCGCCCGCGATCGACGAGGTGCTGCTGCGGGCGCTCAGCAAGGACCCGGGGCGGCGCCAGCAGGGCGCGGCGGCGCTGCTCGCCGAGCTCCGGGACGCCGCGGGCCGCGCAGGCCTCCCGTCCGGCGCCGAGCGGCTCGCGATCGCCCTCCACGTCGAGGCGCGCGCCGACGCGGCGGCGCTGGAGGACGCGGATCCGGGCCTGCTCGACGACCTGGAGACGATCCTCCCCGCCGCCCAGGCGTGCCTCGCCGAGCACGGCTTCCGCGCCGCGGTCGAGGCCGGCCACGCCGCGCTCTACGTCGCCGAGCCGGGCGCGCTCCCCGGCGGCGATCGCGCCGCGCGGCGGTCGGCGATCGACGCGGCGCGCGCGCTCCTCGGCGCGCTCGAGGCGCGGTCCGCGCGCGATCCGCGGGTGCATGTCGCGCTGTGCCTTCACGCCGCCCCGGCGCGCTTCGACGGCGCCGCGCCGGCAGGGGGGCCGCTGCTCGACGTCGCGGCGTGGCTGCCGGAGGGCCTGCCCGCCGGCGTCTTCGCGACGCCGGCGCTGCTCGACGGGCTCGGGATCGAGGCGGCGCCGGCCGGGGCCGTGGCGCAGCTCTACGCGCGCGTCCTCCCGGCGATCACCAGTTGCCGGTGATGGGCACGTCGCCGGGGAGGCCGAACTGGAGGGCGCGGTCAGCGCCGTCCCAGCCGTTGCCGTTCATGTCGAGGAGCCACATCCCGTCCGACGGCCGCCATGCGCCGACGAGGCTCCGCGCGGCGCCGCTCCAGCGCCCGACGACGGGGATATCGCCGGCCTGGCCGAGGTAGATGGGCACCTCGCCGTCGTATCCGTTGCCGTTGAGATCGAGGTGGAATTCCCCGTTGCGGAAGACGCCGACGCGCGTCTTGCCGGAGCCGGTCCAGTCGCCGACGAGGGGCACGTCGCCGCGCAGGCCGAACTGGAGCACGCGGTAGGAGCCGTCCAGTCCATCGCTGCTCAGGTTGAGGAACCAGTACATCATGCCATCGGGCAGCACGCGGACGACGCCGGGGCGCGTCTTGCCGCTGCCGTCCCAGCTCCCGACGACCGGGGTGTCCCCTGGATTGCCCCAGTGGAGGACGCGATCGGACGGGTCGTAGCCGTCGCCGTCGAGATCGAAGTACCAGACGCCGGCCCGGAAGACACCGACGCGTGTCTGGCCTTCGCCGGTCCAGTCGCCGACCACGGGCACGTCGCCGGGGAGCCCGAACTGGATCTGCCGACCGACGCGGGGCGACCAGCCGTTGCCGTCCACATCGAGGAACCACATCCCGTCGGCGTCGCGGAACACGCCGGGCTTCGAGCTGCCGTCGCCGGTCCAGTCGCCCACGACAGGCGTGTTGCCGGCGACGGAGAAGCTGATCCCGGCGTCGCCGTCCCACCCGTTGCGGTTGCGATCGAGCACGAAGGTGCTCGGCCCACGGAAGACCCCGACGCCGGTCGGAACGCGCGAGATGGGCGGCAAGATCCGGCTGTCGCTGCCGTCATCGCTCTCGCCCTCGAGCGCGCCGTCCGCCTCGCCGACGGAGTCCTCCATCGCGTCGCCGCCGTCGATCGGCGCTTCCCCGCAGCCCGCCGCGGCGGTGACAGCGGCGATCAGGAGGAGCAGCGTAGTGGACTTGGCCGACATCGAATTCATAGATTTCATCCTCATCTCCAATGGTCCATCGGTCATGGCGCGGATCGCCGGCATGACGACACACGCCTATCTGCGAACAGCGAGCGCCCCGCGTCAGCGCGGCCCGAGATCAGCTGTCCCGAATCGGATGTTCTAAAGCGTCTATCTCTCCGCCCAGGCCCACGGCGTCACAGAGCGGCGGTCACCCGCACAGGAGACGGGTCCAGATCGGCGTTTTCGGCGCGGAAGCGCACTCCGGTGCGCTGAGCACCGAAAACGTCGAGATGGGCCCGTATCCGAAGCGGGTGCCCGCCGCTCTACCAGGAGCCGGTGAGGGGGACGTCGCCGGGGAGGCCGAACTGGAGGGCGCGGTCAGCGCCGTCCCAGCCGTTGCCGTTCATGTCGAGGAGCCATGTCCCGTTCGATGGCCGAAAGGCGCCGACGAGGCTGCGTGCGGTGCCGCTCCAGCGCCCGACCACGGGGATATCGCCTGCCTGGCCGAGGCGGATGGGCAGCTCGCCGTCGTACCCGTTGCCGTTGAGATCGAGGTGGAACTCCCCGTTGCGGAAGACGCCGACGCGGGTCTGGCCGGTGCCGGTCCAGTCGCCGACGAGGGGCACGTCGCCGCGCAGTCCGAACTGGAGCGCGCGGTAGGTGCCGTTCAGCCCTGTACCGCTCGCGTCGAGGTACCAGTACATCAATCCATCGGGCAGCACGCGGACGAGGCCGGGGCGCGTCTTGCCCCTGCCGTCCCAGCTCCCCACGACCGGGGTGTCCCCCGGACTGCCCCAGTGGAGGACGCGATCGGACGCGTCGTAGCCGTCGCCGTCGAGATCGAAGACCCAGACGCCGGCCCGGAAGACGCCGACGCGCGTCTGCCCGGAGCCGGTCCAGTCGCCGACCACGGGCACGTCGCCGGGCAGCCCGAACTGGATCTGCCGATCGACGCCGGGCGACCAGCCGTTGCCGTCCAGATCGAGGAACCACATCCCGTCGGCGTCGCGGAACACGCCGGGCTTCGAGTGACCGTTGCCGGTCCAGTCGCCCACGACAGGCGTGTTGCCGGTGACGGCGAAGCTGATCCCGGCGTCGCCGTCGTATCCATTGCCGTTGCGATCGAGCGCCCAGGCGCCCGCGCGAAAGATCCCGACGCCGGTCGCCCCAGGGGTGGTCGGGGGGCGATCGTTCTTCGATAGGTTGTGGACCGTGACGACCTCCCGGTACGTGACGTCGTCGTCCCCGCACTGCCCGAAGATGTCCCCGTCGCTGGAGCAAGTATCGGCGCAGAGGCCAAGGACGTGGAACTCGCACTCCTCGTCGGACTTGTGGCAAGTCCGCCCCTCCTCTATCGCCGTCTGGTTGATCGTCGCGCCGATGCACGCGAACCTCTTCGGCTCCAGGCCGAAGAGGTCGCCGAAGTACGTGGCTTCCTGGGCTGTGTAGTCGATCGCTTCCTCGGGGGTGATGGTCCCGCGCGGCGCGCGCAGCGAGAAGCGGACCGGTCTGCCGAGTTTGTTTGCGTGCGCGAGCAGGCAAGCGCTCACCCAGCGCTGCTCTTGATCGGTGAGCGCGCTGTCGCTCCAGGACGGGGCAAGGCCGTGGAGACCGTCGAACTGATAGCGCGCGTTCTGTCGCAGATCCTCTACGACGAGCTTTTGCCCCTCGCTCAGGGCGCAAGACGCCACGTACGCCATCGCTCTGCTGAGCAGCGCGCCCTTCTCGCCGGTCACGCTCTCGAGGATCGACTCGGACCCGTCGGCGAGGCGGGCGCGCTTGAGGCGGTCGAGAAGGCGGAGGAAGTCGGGGTCCCGCGTGACGCTGGCTTTGAGGCCGTTCAGCGAGATGACGTCACGCTCCGGGGCGCTGCCGCCCGGCTCCGGATCGGGCGCCGGCGCCGGAGCCGGCGGCTCATCGCCGCTGAGCACGGCTTGCGCCGCTTCGCCGAGCGCGGGGGGGTCTTCGTCCGCCGCCGCGACGCAGCCGAGCGCAGCGGGGCTCGATCCGAGGAGTGCCAGGAGCAGGTACCGGGGCGTGCCTTGCATCGTCATGGTGTCGCGGATCTCCATTGCAGCGCCCGTGCCGGGCGCCGTGCGCCGGTGCCGGGCGGCGGGCCTCGCGGATCCCCGGCGCTTCGGGCGGCGCTCTCCGCGCATCGCGCCCCTGTCCCTGTAGGGGCGCGCCCACAGGTGTAGGTGCGCGCCTACGCGCCTACTCCTCGCGCCCCGACAGGTCGTGCCGGCGGAGCAGCTCGTGGAGGTGGCTCCGGTCCATGCGCGCCGCGCGCGCGGCCGCCGAGAGGTTGCCCCCGTGGGCCCGCAGCAGCCCCCGGAGGTACGCGCGCTCCCAGCGCGACGTGGCCTTCTCCTTGGCGGCGCGGAACGAGAGCGCCGGGTCGAAGGCGTCCTCGGCTGCGGGCGGCGCGGCGCTGTCCGGCGCGCCGCCCTCGTCGTCCGCCCCGTCGCGCCACGGCGCCGCGTCGCCGAGGAGGACCGCGCGCTCCACGGCGGCCCGCAGCTCGCGCACGTTGCCGGGCCAGTCCTGCTGCGCGAGCGCCTCGAGGAGCTCGGCGGGCGGGCTCGGATCGCCGTCCGTGACCAGCTGCTCGTAGAAATGGGCGACGAGCAGCGGGATGTCCTCGATCCGCTCGCGCAGCGGCGGGATGCGGATCCGCACCACGTTCAGGCGGTAGAAGAGATCGGCCCGGAAGCGGCCGCGGTTGACCTCCTTCCGGAGGTCGCGGTGGGTCGCCGCGACGACGCGCATGTCGAGCGGCACCGGATCGAGGCTGCCGACGCGCTTGACGACGCGCTCCTCGAGCGCGCGGAGCAGCTTGGGCTGCATGTCGAGCGGCAGCTCCCCGATCTCGTCGAGGAAGACGGTGCCGCCGCGCGCCGCCTCGAAGGCGCCCGGGCGCGACGCGACCGCGCCGGTGAAGGCGCCCTTCACGTGCCCGAAGAGCTCGGCCTCGATGAGGTTCGGCGGGATCGCGGAGCAGTCGACGACGACGAAGGGCCCGCTCGCGCGCGGGCTGCTCTGGTGGATGGCCTCGGCGACGAGGCCCTTGCCGGTGCCGGTCTCGCCCTCGATCAGCACGGTGGAGGTGCTCCCGGCGATCCGGGGCAGGAGGGCGAACAGGCGGCGCATGGCGGCGCTCTGCCCGAGGGCGCGGCCGTAGCGCTCCTCGTCGCTGAGCGGCTGGCGGACCTCCTCGTCGAGGTGGTCGAAGCGCAGCGAGGTCTCGCCGACGCCGAGCACGGTCCCGGCCTTGAGGTAGGCGGAGCGGACGCGGTACCCGGCCATGGTCGTGCCGTTCTTGCTGTCGAGGTCGCGGAGCAGGAACCCCTCGGCCGTGGCGGTGATGGCGCAGTGATGGCGGGAGACGGTCGGATCGGTGAGCGTGAGGTGCGTGCCCGGCGCGGTGCCGATCACGAGCTCCGGCTCGTCCGAGTCCCGCGTGAGGCCGCGCTCCGGGCCCTCCAGGACCTTGAGCCGGAAGCGCCTGAACACGAGCTCCGTGGAGCGGGACACGAGCGCGCGGGTCTCGTCGGGCGAGGAGGGCGATGGCTGGCCGTGCGACATCGGGTCGAGGCTACCACGGCGCCGAGCGGGGGCTCTCCGAGGCCTCCTTCGTCCGAGCGGCGCGATCTCTGCCGCGGCGCAGCCGCGGAGGCGATCGTGGGCGCACGCCAACAGGTGCTGGCCCCCGCCTACAGCCCGCGGCCGGCGCCCGAGATCGAGGGCGCGCCTGCGCGGCCGGCGGAGCGCAATCTCGTCCCTGGTCTGACGCGTGCATCGGCCGCGGGTGAGACGCGCGAGCCATCCGCTGGCTGCTTTCGACCAGCGAACGCCGAGGGATGCGCGCGGTCGTCTTGAACCAACACGATTGGAGAGGTTGTCATGCGTAGGATCGACAAGGGGGACTCATTGGCGCTGTCCCGCCGCGCCTTCATCTCGGCGACAGCGGCCGGCGTGGCGGGGGTCGTGACCGGGATCGAGCGTGAAGCCGGAGCGCAGGCGGCGTTCACGCCGCGCGTCTCCGGCCTCACCCTCACGGAGGCGATGATGGCCCACCTCAAGGACGCCACCCGCCGCGGCGGTTATCAGATGCTGAAGGTGGTCACCGGGTGGGGGCTGCACGACCGCTCGATCACCGACCCGGCGACCCTCTCGGAGCTCTGCTCGCTGACGCCCATCACCCTCGTCCGGACGACCACCGGCGACAGGTACCATGTCGATCCGAACAAGGTCGAGGAGGAGATCGCCCCCTGGTACGCGGCGAAGGAGAAGAAGAGGGATCTCATCATCGAGCTGGGCAACGAGCCCAACACGGTGAACGATCCGGACGGCACAGGGGCGTTCTGGGCCAGCCGGAGCCGAGCGTGGAAGGAGAGCTACATCTGGGAGAACCGGTACTATCTCGCGGAGGCCATCGCCCGTTGCCGGCGGCGGTTCCCTGGGGCCAAGATCGTCACCTGCTCGCTCGCCCCGCGCACCGCCCTCGACATCGAGTGGTTCTTGCAGATCTACGCGCAAGACGCGGACAGCCCGCTTCACAACGCGGATTACGTCGCCGTGCACGCGTACAACGGGCCCGGCGAGACCTGGTATCAGAGCCACGATCTCCCGTTGGTGCTCGATCTCTACGGCCGTTACGCGCCCACGAAATCGTGGATCATGACCGAGGTGGGCCTGCACACCGACGAGACGAGGGCGCGGAAGGGCGAGCGCATGGCGGGGGTCATGCACTATGGCGAGAGCGGCCCTGTCCTCCCCTGGAACGTCTGGGGATTCTGCTATTTTCACCTGAAGCTCGACCGCGACGGCAACCCCGTCCCGGGCGACAGGGCCGCGGCGTATTACGGGGAAGGGGACTCGGCCTACGCGCAGCGGGTCAACGCGGGGAGGCTGCGGCGGACCCCTGTCGGTTGGCTCGACAGCATCGATCCGACGACCGGGGTGGCCTCGGGGTGGGCGGCCGACCCCGACACGCCGGCCAGCGTGGGGGTGCACTTCTACGCGAGCGGACCGGGCATCAACGGCATCCAGTTCGTCGGCGGCACGGGCGCGGACCTGCCGCGTCTGGACGTGAACACCCACCTCAACATGGCGGGGCATCACGGGTTCTCGTTCCGGATTCCGGACGCGTGGCGCAACGGGACCGAGTACCGGCTGCACGCGTATGGCCTCGACGCCACCGGCGACCTCAACGCGGAGCTCTCGGGCTCGCCGACGGCGTTCCGCCTCTAGAGGACAGGAGGCGCTTCACCTGGCCCGCGCAGGTGACGGTCTCCCGCGCTACCCCTCCCGGCAAGGCACAGGCGGACCTGGTGAACAGCACATCGGATGTGTAGTTGACCGGAGCTGGCACGAACACCGGTCGGTCAGGGCGCCTCGGAGAGCCGCGGCGTACACCTGCCCTCCGAGCACACCGCCGTCATTCCTTCCGGAACCACGGGCGCGCAGGGAGGGCACGCGACGACCTCTTCTGGGCAAACGAGGGCGCCGAGATCCCCGCTCCGGTTGAGGGCGACGATGCCTTTTCCGTCGCACGACTCGCAGCACCCGACGCCGTCGCGCAGCGCGCAGTCCGCGTCTTTCGTGCATTCCGTCAGCGGGGATTCGCGCACGTCGACGACGACGCAGCTCCCGCTATCGCATGTGGCGGCGAAGTACTGGGAGGTGCTCTCGGCCTCGCCGACCTCCGGGCATCGCTCGCACTGCGTGTCTCCGCACCCGCTGGCATTCCAGAAATCCGCCACCGCGTCGCGGTGGAGGGCGACGAACGCGCTGGCGTCGACCGGGTCGCAGGAGGCGCAGCAGCGGGGCGGCGCGAGGACGCAATCGCCCGGCGCCGCGCATGCATCCATGTCCGTGGTCGTGCCCTGACAGGTCTCCAGGCACGCCGCGAGCGACTCGAAGCGGTTCGCGTTGCCCTCGCAACCACCATAGGTGAACGGAACACACTCGCCGGTGGCGGGGTCGTGCCAGTAGCTCGGGATCGCCGCGTCGCAGGGGCCGGTCTCCTGCGGCAGCGTACAGCGGTCCGGCGATTCGCCGCCGGTGCCGCTGCTCGCGACCGAGCCGCCGCCGCTGCCAGCGACCGCGCTGCTCGAGCCGCCGCCGCTGCCCGCGACCGGGCCCCCGCCGCCCGGGCCTCCGCCGCCCGATCCGCCGTCGTTCCCCGCGCCGCTGCACCCCGCCGCGAGCAGGAGAGAGGTGAGCAAGCCCAGACCGAGGGACAAGCGCTGGTAGTTTTCAGATACGTTGTAATCGGCGCGCTTCCGGTTACCTGAGGATAAGACAATCGATCGTAGGAGTTGCATCCGTAGTCGATGGCATGTCAGCCGGTGGTGTGCCAGGCGACGCTGCGCGCCGTGACGATGAGATCGAGGTGCGGCGCGCCCCTCTCCGGAGCGCCGCCCACGTGGAGGCACCGTGTCCCACCGGTCGACCGATCCGGGCCGACGTGCTTCACGACGCGCGTTCGTCGCGCGGCGACCGCCGGGCCGCATTCACGCGCACGACGTGCACGCTGCAGCCGGATCGAGCGGTGACCGTCGACGCGACCGACTGGGACCAGGCGCGGCCGCCCTGCGGCGGCGCTCCGATCACGACGAGATCGACGTTGTTGTGGCGAGCCAGCTCGACAATCACGTCCTCTGGCGCGCTGGACGCGACGGCGTGCAACGAGAGCCGCTGGCTCGGCAGGCCCAGCGGAGCCGCCCAGTCTCGCAGTTTCACCAGATGCTCGCGGGACGCCCCGGAATGCGCGATCACGGTCAGGCAGATCAGGCGAAACTCCGTGCTGAGCGCGAGGATCTGCGAGACCGCAGAGCGGATCGCCTGGTGTCGCTCGTCTTCCAGATGGGTGGTGTCGACCGCGACAAGGACGATCGGCGTGCGGCTGAGCAGCGCCGGGGGCGCGCGGAGGCGGGCGCCGTGTTCGGCGCGGGCCCTGAGGAATCGCTGCAGCTGCGAGACCAGGCCGGCGCGCTTGGTCTTCGTGGCGCGCGCGCTGAGCGGCACCTGCTCGGGGTGTCGCAGGTCGAATGCCACGTGGGCAGCCGACTGGTAACGCAGCTCCGCGCGCGGCTCCAGGCTGCGCAGGATGATCTCCTGCAGCCACGGCGGTATGCCGGGCGCGATCGCCGAGGGGGGCAGGGGGTCGAGCCACAGCCGGTTGCGCACGTCGGTGTCGGGCTCGCCGAACGGCAGCTCCCCCGTCGCCAGCTCGTACATCACCACGCCCAGCGCGAACAGATCGCTGCGCCGGTCTGCGCGTGTTCCGAGGATCTGCTCCGGCGAGACGTACGGCGCAGAGCCGGCGCCGAGGCGGGTCTCCTCCGCCAGCAGATCGGGGTAATGCGCATGGTGGGCGAAGCCAAAGTCGATGAGGACGACCGTGCCGTCCGCGCGAACGATCGCGTTTTCGGGCTTCACATCCAGATGGACGACGCCCTGCTGATGGATGCCATGCAGCGCGTCCGCGAGGGCGGCGCCGATCCGGGTCACGTCGGCGGTGTTCAGCGGTCCAGCGCCGAGCAGGTCGGCGAGCGTGCGGCCTTCGATCCACTCCTTGACCAGGTACGGCGTACCCGCGAGGTCTCCCGCCGCCACGAAAGCCGGCGCGTGAGGTCCTTTCAAGGTCGGGAGGATCATCGCTTCCGTCTCGAAGCCGACGATGCTCTCGCTGGGCTCGTTCGGCCCCAGGCGCGGCAGCTTCATGACCAGCGGCCGCTCGATGCCTGGCCTCGTGACGCGGAAGAGCACGCCCATGCCCCCCGCGCGCACGCGAGCGCCGAGCGTGAAGCCGTCAATCTCCGCGCCGGGGCGCCAGTCGTTCAGCTCGTGCATCATGGCCAGCCGCCCTCGCACGATGCGCTGTGCGGCCCGTCGTGGCAAGCGCCGCGCGGCGACGCGCGCCCCCGCGCCGCCTGAGCGCCCAAGCTCGATCCCGGCGCACAGGAGGCCAGTGAGCCCGGCAGCTTCGCGTGCGCCGTGGCTGTACTGTGGAACGGCCGCTACGAGGAAATTGACTTTGGGATCGCGCTTGGATTTCCTTGCCCATTGAACGCCTTGGCCGCTTGGAGGAAGACGCCCGCATGCCTGACAGCGCTTTAACCGCCGTCGTCGATGACACGATCTGGACCCTGGACCGCCCCCTGTGGTTCAGCGGAGTACGGATGCGCGCCCGCACCACGGTCGTACGCCTCGACGACGGCAGTCTGCTCCTGCACACCCCGGCCCCTCCCACCGATGCGCTGGCAGAGCAGCTGCGAGCCCTGGGCCCCGTGCGCTGGCTCTTGGTACCCAACTGCTGGCATCACCTCGGGACTCCCGCGGCGGCGGCTCATTTCCCCGAGGCGCGCGTGGTGGGACCGGCGTCGGCGCGGGGCAGGAACAAGGCGCTGAGACTCGACATGGATATCCACGACGCCCAGTTCGGCGAGCAGGTCCCCGAGCTCGAGGCCTTGCCGCTCCGGGGCGTGCCGTTCTGGGACGAGACAGTGCTCTACCATCGGCCAACGCAAACCCTGCTGGGCGCAGACATCGTCATTTGTGCTTGCGCCAAGGACCACTGGACTTTGCGTTACGCCGCGCGCATTACTGGCTTTTACGAGCAGGTGCGCGTGCCTCCCGACGCCAGAAAGAAGATTCTGGACAAAAGCGCGGCCGCGCGCTCCATCCGCGCCATGCTGGAGCGACCGGCCAAGCGTCTCATCGTGGGGCACGCCGAGGTCATCGAAGAAGGTTGGCGCGACGGCCTCGTACGAGCCTGGCGACTGGAGGGCGTGGAGGTGTAGGTTGACGGCGCCGCTCCGTTAGCGAGCCCACGCGCAGACGATTGGCGCCCGAGGCGGCTCGGTCATCCCTTGACAAGGTGCCGCTCGATCACGCCCACTGGCGTGACGTCCGCGCCGTCGTGGGGGTGTTGCGCGGACGTGAGGCGCATGATCACCGGTCTCGATCTTCATGCAACGCTGCATCGCATCGTGACGGACGCCGTGGGCGCCGTGCCGTCCGCGCAGCGAGCGAGCCTCCTGGCCCGTGACGGGGAGCAGCTGGTCCACAAGGCCTCTGTTGGCCTCGCTGGCGTGCTGGCGAGCCCGCAGGAGGTCGCCGGCGGCGCGGTGCCGGCCACCGTGATCGAGACGCTCTCGACGCTCTCGACGCTCTCGACGCTCTCGACGCTGGCGACGCCTGATTCCGCGGACAGCCCTCGGGTCATGGCGGCCGCCGACTGGTACCGCGAGCACCTGCCGGGCGCGTCGGCGCTGCACCTCGTGCCCGCGGGCGCGGTCGTGATCCTCACCCCGGTGCAGGTGCAGGGACAGACGATCGGCGTGCTCGCCGTCGAGCAGCCGGGCGGGCAGGCGCCTTCCGGCGAGGGCTGGGCGCGGCTCCGCGCGCTGGCCGCGAGCGCCGGCGCGGCGCTCGAGCGGCGAGAGCTCTACAACGACAAGGCGCGGTCGGCCCAGGAGGTGCGCGTGCTCGAGGGGGTGCTGAACGCGGTGGCCGCGCGGACCAGCACGCATGAGCTCGTCGAGATGATCTCGAAAGGCATCAAGAGCGTGCAGCTCGGGCCGCAATGGCGCTCCGTGCACCTCGTCCTGCTGAGCGACGCTCCCTCCGGGGGCGCGCGCGGCGACGCCGCAGCCCGCGAGATCCGCGTTTACCACGTCCCGCACCGATCGCCGCTCGCGTTCTGGAACAACGTGCGTGACGGCGCCCTCGTCGCGGGGCGCAGCGTCGGCATCCACGTGGACGTCCGCAACGCCCCCGCCCACAGCGCCGTCGAGCAGCGCGGGATCCTCGAGGACGCCATCGACCGGGGCGTGCACGGTATCGCCGTGGCGCCGATCACCCCGGAGGTCCTCGAGCCGGCGATCCGCCGGGCGGCGCGGGCCGGGGTCCCGGTGGTCACGATCGACACGCCGCCCGCCGAGGGCAGCTGCGCTCAGGCCTATATCGGCACCGACAACGTGGCGGCAGGGCGGCTCGCCGCGGAGATGATGGCCCGGCTGCTCCCGGGTGGAGGGAAGATCGGCGCGCTGACGTTCTGGCTCAGCGCCATGAACAGCCGCGAGCGCATCGAGGCGTTCCGTGCGGCGCTTTCGGGCACGCGCGCGCCCTTCGACCTGCAGCCGCCGGCCGAGGACCGGTTCGACATCGAGCTCGGGATGCGGATCGCCCGGGAGGCCGTGCAGACCGGCGAAATCGCCGGCGCCTTCGGCGTCTGCGCCGAGAACGGCCTGTCGTGGGGCGCGGCCGCGAGGGCGCTGGGGCGGGCGGGGGAGCTCAAGATCGTCGCCTTCGATCTGCTCACGGACACCCTCGAGATGCTCCGGGAAGGGACCATCCACGCCGTCCTGGTCCAGCGCGAGCACGAGATGGGCTATCGCGCGGTGCGGGTGCTCCACGACATGGTATCGAAGGGCATCGACGCGACCCTGGCCGGGCTGCCCACGCGCGCCGGCTCCGGGGGAGGGTCCGCGCTGCGCTTCATCGACACCGGCATCGACGTCGTGACCATCGAGCGCACGCCCTGGTCGCTCCCCCTCTCCGACTACCTGCCTCTGGACGCCAACCGCAAGGCGGCGAAGCGGAGGGAGCAGCTCCCCTACGAGAGCCGCTCGAAGGAGCTCCTCCTCGTCACCGTGGACGCGGGGAGCGAGGGGTACCGCGACGAGCGAGCCCCCCTCGACGCGAGGTCGATGGTCGGGCGGGTGCTGAGCACCGCCCGGCCGCTCATCGTCGACACGCACTCGAGCGAGCTCCACGACGCGCCCGATGTCGTCGAGGCGCGCGGGAAGGGGGCGCATACCCTGGTCGGCGTCCCGCTGCTCGCCGGCGGGTCCGCCTTCGGCGCCCTGGTCCTGGAGAGCGGGCGCCGGGCGGCGTGCTCGCTCGACGATCTCACGACGATCGAGCGCATCGTCGACACGATGGCCGTGGCGATCGAGAACACGCGGCTCGTCCACCGGATCACCGAGCGGACCCATGAGCTCGAGCGCGCGAACCGGCATCAGGAGTCGCTGCTCGACACGATCCGCGAGCTCTCGAGCCCTGTCGTGCCCATCGCGCGGGACATCCTCGTGATGCCGATCGTCGGGACGATGGACGCGCAGCGGTCCGGCCGCTTCATCGAGTCGATGCTGCAAGACATCACCGAGCACCACGCGCGCGTGGTGCTGGTCGACGTCACGGGGATGGCGGTCGTCGACGCCGCGTCGGTGGAGCACCTCCTGCGGGCGGCGCGGGCGGCGCGGCTGCTCGGCGCCGAGGTCGTGCTCGTCGGCGTCACGCCGGCGGCGGCGCGGCTGATGGTGGAGCAGGGCGTGGACCTCGGGAGCGTCATCACCCGCTCGACCCTGGAGCTCGGGTTCGCTTACGCGCTGTCGAAGACCGGCGGCCAGATCGTCTATCGCCGCTCACCGCACCCCCAGCCCTTCTGAGCCGAGCCGAACCGGGGTGACCAGGCGTCGGACCGCCGTGGGAACGGGCTACTTCTTCATCTCGGCGAGCGTGGCCTTGAACTGCGCGACGTTGTCCTTGTTGATCACGTCGACCCCGGTGTCGATCACCTTGCTCGGGGGGATGGCGGCGATGGCCGCGTCGCCCTCGGTCGCGAGGCGGTGGAGCCACTTGCTCCCCAGGTAGCCGAACTGGAACGGCTTCTGTACGACGGTGCAGGCGACAGTGCCGTTCTCGATGCCGGCGAGCGTCGCGTCCTCCTCGTCGAACACGGCCGGCTTGACCTTGCCCTTCTTCCCGAGCGCCTCGACGGCGGCGACGATGGCCGGCCCGTTGTACGACCAGAGGCCGGTCGCGACGTCGAGGTCGGGGTGGGCGTTGATGATGTCCTCCACGTTCGTGCGCGCCTTGGCGAGGTCGGTGTTGTCCTCGCGCTTGTCGACGAGCTGGATATCGTGGGGAGTGACCACGTCCTGAATGCCCTTGAGGCGCTGGGCCGCGTTGTCGACCGCGAACATGCCGACGAAGGCGGCCATCTTCCCGCCGTTCGGCAGGAGCTTCACGATCTCGTTGCCGAGCACCTTCCCGGCCTCGTAGTTGTTCGTGCCGATGTAGAGCAGCCGGTTCGATTTCGGGGCGTCGGAGTCGAACGTGATCAGCTTGACCTTCTGCGCGACCTTGTTGAGCACGGTCACCTGATCGTCCGGCGCCAGGACGCTCACGCCGACGGCGTCGTAGCCCTGGCTGGCGAGGCTCTCGAGGATCTGGTTCTGCTCCGTGGGCGTGCTGTTCTGCGGCACCTTGAGGTCGACTTGAATCTTGGCCTCTTGCTCGTACTTGCGCACACCGGCGAACGCGATCTTCCAGAAGTCGCTGGAGCCGTTCGTCACGAACGCGACCTTGATGACCTTGGCCGTGGCTTCTTTGCCGTTGCCTTTGCTGCTGACCTCGCCCCCACCTCCCTGATCGCAGCCTGCGATCAACGCCATCGACAGCATGGTGAACGCCGCACATGCGAGCTCCCAGAGACCCTTCTGATGGTTCACGGCGGTTCTCCTCCGTTCGTCCGCGCGAAGCGTGCGTCGAGACGACGTCGCTGCTCCGCGACAGCGGTGATGCCCCAGAGCGATGCTAGCGACTCGCCTCGCCGATGTCGCGCCTCGCGTGAACGACCCGGGCTGATCATCGAGGTGACGCGCAGGTTCATCTGTTCCGGCAGGGGCCGAGCGTGTGCGAGCCCACCTGATCTGGAGAACAAGTGAGGCGAGGCACATGCGATGTGCGGTGTGAACCTCATGACTGCGGGGCTCCTGCTGAGGATGTGTCCGCAAGGCGGCGAGGGGGTGCGCGGGAGGCGCACTGACGGCCAGCTCGGGAGCGCGCGGAGCGGAGGCGGAGAGCTGGTGTCCGAGCCCGGACTCGGCTGCTCGGAGGCTCGGGCTGCCCGTCCGCCGGCGACCCCTATCTGTTCTTTTTTGTGGCTTTGCGGCTTTGCGTTGAAATCTCTCCCCAGCTCGCTGGCCGGGCTTCTGGAGGGCGGAGCTAGCCGGAGCGCCGGAACAGGCCCAGCAACCGCCTGAGCAGCCCCGGCTTCGGGGTCGGCGCGTCTGCCGCCGGCGCCGGCGCCGCCTGGTCGCGGCGTGCTGACCTTGGCGCCGCGTCGCGGCGCTTCGCCACGGCGGCGTCACGGGGCTCTGCTGCAGCGGGGGGCGCTCCGGGCTCCTCACGGGCGGCCTCCACGCCCTGGTCCGCGGTGGGCTCGGCCGCGCGGCTCGGCGCCTGCTTCGCTGCCTTCTTTTCGGCCCGCGCCTGGACTCTGGCCTTCATTGCCTCCTTGGCGGTGAGCGCGGGCTTCTTCTTCCGCGGGAATGCGGCGCTCGGCGGAGGCACCCACACGGCGTCCCGGCGTGGCTCGGGGGTCGCCGTCGTCTCCGGCGCCGGAGCCGGCGCCACGCCGCGCGTCTCGGCGGGCTGCGGCTGCCGCGACGCCTTGGAGGCGTTCGCCTCTCCGGCGGCGGGCGCGCGCTTCGCCTCGGCGAGCGCGGCGTTGCGCTCCGCCTCGCTCTGCGCGGGGTCCGCGGCGGGGGCCGCGCGCTGCTCTCGCGTGGCGGCGCCCGGCGCTGGATGGGACGCGGGCGCGCGGGTCTGGGCAGCGCCTCCGGCGCCTGTCCGGCCGCGCGGCGTCGCCCCATCTCGCGCCCCCCTGGCCTTGTCCGGCGAGCGGCGCCCGGCCGCGTTGCCGTCGCGCGCCCCGCGCCCGGCCGGGCCGCTGTCGCGTCCTGCGCGCGCCGCCGGCCCGCGCTCGCGCGCTCCACGGTCGGCAGGTCCACGCTCCGCTGGCCACGCCGGGCGCCGCGGCGGCGGCTCCTGCGCGGGCGCTGGCGTGCGCGGCCGGCGCATGTCGATGACCCGCGGCGGCCGCGATCGAGCCGGCGCAGCGGCGGCGGGCGCAGCGGCGGCCGGCGAAGCGACGGCGGGCGCAGGGGCGGCCGGCGAATCGGCGGCCGGCGCCACCGCGGCGTCTGCCGCGCTCGCTGCGCCCGTCGTCGTCGTCGTCGTCGTGCCGCCGGAAGAGGCCTCCGCGCCCGCCTCCGCCGGCCCTCCGGCGGCTTCCGTCGCGCGCTCCTCGACGGGCCCCGCGCTCTCCGGTTGCCCCTCCCCGTTTTCCGCTGTGCTTTGCTCGACCATGGGGCTCCTCCATAGCGTTGTCGCGCGCTCCGCGAAACCGGATCTCACCGCCTCCCACGCGCGGCCCGCGCGGTGCGTATCGTTCGAAGAGGGAAAAGAGGGATGAGGCGGCCGCGCCGGGCGGAGCTCCGCGCCGCGCGCCATTGCGGCAAGCCGGCCCGGTGCGCTCGGTCCCGGCCGGCTTGCCCAGCGGCCCGGCTACTCGCCCAGGTAGGGGACGAGGTTGACGGTCTCGCGATCGAGCTGGTGAATCCCGAAGCGGCGGGCGGCGAACAGGACCTCCTCGCCGCTGGTCACGAACCTCTCGGGCCAGCCCCAGAGCGGGAAGAACGCCTGTGCCTTCGGCGCCTCGGGCTCCTCGAGGGAGATCGCCAGGGCGCCGCCCGGCACCTCGAAGAGCGCCCGCGTGTCGGCCGTGTGGCGCAGCGACGCCCAGGAGGCGAGTCGGACGGTGGAGAGCACGTCGAACTCGGGGATCGCAGGGCTCTCGTTCTCGTTCTCCGGCTCGGGCGGCGGCGCCTCACCCGCCGGCGAGAGCGTTGTCAGCTTCTGGTTGGGATCCCAGCCGGCGTACCACCAGCTGCTCGGGCGCCAGATCAGGCTGTGGGACAGGACGGGCAGCCCGCGGCCGTCGATGGAGATCGCGTTGACCTGGCGGTCCGGGAACTTCTGGTACTCCTGCAGGTACGCGAGCCCCTCGTGCACCTCGAGCCGCGCGATCGCCGTCTCGATGAACTGCTGGCCCCACACCCTGTCCCTCGCGAAGATCGACGCGCCCTGGATCGCGAGCACCTCGCCGGGCACGTTGATCCCCGGATCGAGCGCCGGCTGCGACGGGTTGGTCAGGTCGAGGTGCGTGAGGAAGTACTGCGTGCGCGGGCGCGGATCGTCCGGCGCGAGCCCGCTGATCGAGCGCTTGATGTTGAAGTAGAGCTCCCCGTCGTCGTTGAGGACGTTCACGGTCTCGTTGTCGTCCGGCAGCGCGACGGCCGGCGCCACGGTCGGGTGGTCCGGGTCGGAGAGGTCGACAACGTGGACCTCGATTTGTGCCCAGCTGCGGCGCGGGACGTACTCATAACAATACGTCGACGTGATCCCCACGATGTCGTTCCGGTCGACCTCGACCGGCGTGCAGGTCGTGTCCGCGCCGGGGTGGTCGGTGCACTCGGCGAACCCGCCGTTGCAGTACTCCTCGCCGCCGATGTTGCGGCACGTCCGCTCTCCGGCCATGTACGTGCAGCCTTCCTGCCCGAAGCAGCCCGGATCCTCGACCGAGCTGGTCCGGCACGCCCAGCCGACCCCGAGGTCCTCGGAGTGGCCGATGACGCGCAGGAAGGCGAGGGCATCGCGCGCGGGGTGCACCGTCGAGAACGAGCTGGCTCCGCCGTGGTAGCCGCCCGTGGCGGGGAGATCGCTCGTGTCGAGCGTGCCCGCCCGCCGCGGCGCGGTCGGATCGGACAGGTCGATCACCTCGAGGTGGGTCACCTTGCCCACCCAGTTCTCGAAGGTGGTGGTCAGCGACACGAGCAGATCGCCCACCTGATGGAGCTCCGCGTCGGCCGGCAGATCGAAGGTGGCGATCGGCTGCGCGAGCTGCGTGAGCCCGGCGCTCGGCACGACCTCCGCCTTGACCTTCCGGTTCTCGGCGGGGGTCCAGTAGAGATCGTAAGGCATCTTCACGCGGACGCGGTGCTCGCCGAACGCGAAGACCTTCACATAATCCGGGGCGAGATCGAGGTGTCCGAGCTTCTCGGGCGTGTCGAGCTTGTCCTGCGCGTAGAGGGTGAGCTCCTCATCGGAGACGTTCGCGGTGGCGATGTCCTCGGCGCGGAACGTGCGGCGCGCGGGGGTCCCGTGCTCCATCACGCCGCGGCGGGTCAGCGTGGTGTCCGAGAAGGTGAAGATCTGCACGCCGGAGAACGGCCGCCGGGTGTTGTCCACGACCCTGCTCGCGGAGAACGGGAGCAGCACGAGGCCCGTCTCGGGCTCTCCGGTCGCCGCCACGGCGTCCACCGCGTCGTCGAGCACGGTGAACGCGCGGTGATCCCAGTCGGCCTCGGACCAGCTCCAGCCCTGGGCGCCGCCGTCGATCTCGGCGCGCGCCACCAGGGGATCCTGGCTCGTCAGATCGGTGATGTCATAGAGGCTGGCCGCGAGCTGCCGGCCGTTCTGATCGTTCACGCCGATGCCGATCAGGCGGGTCGCGCCGAAGACCGGGCGGAAGAAGTTGTTCCACCCGGACACGATGAACTCGCTCTCCTCGGTGACGTTCCCGCTCGGATCGATGGAGAAGGCGTGGAAGGGATCCTGGCGCCGGTAGGTGACCGCGAACGCCCTGTCGTCCAGGAAGATGGCGCCGTAGAGCGACTGCTGGGCGCCGAACTCCTCGCTGTCGATCGGCACGATGTTGTCGGGATCGGCCGCGTTCCACGTCTCGAGGTAGCTGGGCGTCCCGTCGGCCCACTGCGGACCGGAGAAGACCCGCAGCATGTTGTCGCGGAAGTCCATGTGGAACTGGGAGCGCACGTAGCTGGCCGTGCTCACGCTGTCGCGCAGCACCATCGACCCGTCGCGGTTCGAGATGTCGATGATCGAGATCTCGCTGGGATCCTGCGACCAGCTGCCGCCGTTGCGCGCCACGAGGAGCACGTCCGCCTCGGCGTGGATGGCGGTCACGGCGTCGCCGAGCTCGATCTCGCCGCGCTCGATGAGCGCGTCGGCGCCGACATCGAAGCTCTGGACGAGGGTCTTGTTGACCCACTGGAACTGCCCGGGGTTGATCTCCTCGAGCTCCGAGCCGTTCGAGGCGATGTAGAGCGAGCTCGCGCTGTCGCCGCGCGCGAGGCGGCTCGTCATGATGGCGCCCGTGACCGGGTATTGCGACAGGAGCTTCGGCGCGGCGCGGTCGGCGATGTCGATGAACAGCACGGTCCCGCCGGTCCGCCGCTCCACGGTCAGGCCGTCGGCCTTGAGCTGGTAGCCGGCCCAGTCGTTCAGGAGCACCACCGCGCGGTCGCCGACGACGTACATCTCGACCGGGGTGCCGGCGATCTGCATCTGGCCCAGGAACTTCGGGTCCGACGGGTCCTGGATATCGATGACCTGCAGGCCGCGGAAGGTGTTGAGGTTGAGGAGCTGCCCGCCGCCGAGGACGCGGTAGATGTCGCCTTCCTCGAGCTCGCGGCTCTCTTCTTCTTCCTCCTCCTCTTCTTCCTCTTCTTCTTCCTCCTCGCCGAGGTACCCCTCGGTGAACGGATCATCGGCCGACACGAAGTCGGTGGGCCCCTCCGGGGTCTCTGGCTCCTCGGGCTCTTCGGGCTCTTCGGGCTCTTCCTTGGGAGGATCGGGCTCCTCCTCCTCGGGCGGAGGGTTCTCGTTCTCTTCTTCGGGTGGGGTCTGCTCCTGGGGCTCGGGCTTGTTGTCGTCGCTCCCGCATCCCTGTCCGAGCAGCAAGAGGAGCGCGGCCATCACGCTGGCCTGCGCTGACAGCACACCTCTGAATAGTGCTCTTCTCTTCGCCACAGCTACTCCTCCCTGGCACCTCGCATGAGGTGCGGAGACGGCGCACATCGATGTGTCCTACACGGTTCAACGTGGTCGGAACGTCGCGGTCCGGGGGCGGCGGTGCGGCGAGTCCCCGGCGAGCGATCGAGGGCGCGTCCGGCACGGCGCATCCCGCGATCGAGCCGGTCTTCGCGGCTTCGCACTACCGCGGACCGTGAGCTTGCATCCAGCGGAGTATCCACCTTCTGGAGGAGCCGCTCAATGTGGAATGCTGTTACGGAACGGCGGCAGAGCGGATCGCTCTGCGTGGCGCAGGATGGGTTCTTGGGTGGAGCGGAGCGCCGAACGCTCACACGTGGCGGCGTCTGCCCACACGACGGTTCGAACAGCGCTGGTTGCCGTCGGCTCGCGCCGGTCTGCGGGGCGCTCGACGCCTTCTATCGTGACGTCGAGCGGCGCGGGACCCGCGCTCGTCGCGCGCCGGTCACGCGGCCTCTTCCTTCTCCTCCGCCCGCGCCACCGGCAGCGCGACGAAGAACGTCGACCCCTTCGAGACCACGCTCTCCACCCAGATCCGCCCGCCATGGCCCTCGACGATCCGCTGCGCGATCGCCAGCCCGAGGCCCGTCGAGCGCTCCCCCCCGGTGCTGACCGTCCTCGCCCGCCCGAACGGCCGGAAGAGCTTCCCGAGGTCCTCCGCCGCGATCCCGGGCCCTTCGTCCTTCACCGACAGGAGCACCTCGGCCCCTCCGCCGACATCCCCCCCGCGGCTCCCCTCGACCCGGACGCGGATGGTCGTGCCCGGAGGCGAGTAGTGGATGGCGTTGCTGATGAGGTTGTTGAGCACCTGCTCCAGCTTGTGGACGTCGACCTCGACCCGCGGGACGCCCTCGTCGCTCTCGACGACGAGCTTCATGTTCTTCTGCCCCGCCAGCACCAGGTTGAGCGCCACGTTGGACTCGACGAGCTGGACGATATCCGTGCTCTTCCTGTCGAGGTTCAGCTTGCCGAGCTCGATCATCGACACGTCGAGCAGATCGTTGATGAGCGAGAGCATGAATTTGCTCGAGCTCCTGATCATGTTGACGATCTCGACGCCACCCTCCTTGAGCAGCGACGACGGCTCCCCGCGCCGGTGGCTCATCAGCATGAAATCGCTGTAGCCCAGGATGACGCCGAGCGGGTTCCTGAGGTCGTGGGCCGCCATGCCGACGAAGCGGTTCTTCTCCTCGTTCAGCCGGACCAGCTCCGCGTTCTTCGCCGCGAGCTCCTCGTGCATCTGGACGAGCTGCCGGTTGCTCTCCTCCAGCGTGTCGGCGTACTGCTTGAGCTTGAGCTGGCTCCGCTTGTGCTCGATGGCGTAGCGCATCGTGCGCTCGAGGATCTGCGCGTCGAACCTGCCCTTCACCAGGTAATCCGCGACGCCCGCGCTCATCGCGGCCATGTCGATCTCCTCGTCGCCGACCCCCGTCAGCATGATGATGGGGATCGCGCAGCCGAGGTGGTTGGCCTCACGCACGACGTCGAGGCCCGTCCGGGCGTCGAGCCGGAAGTCGAGGAGGCAGACGTCGTAGCCGCCGGCGCGCAGCGCCCGGATCGCCTCGTCCGAGCTGCTCAGCCACGTCACGTCGTACCGGGTGCGGGGAGCGTCGCGGAGGAGCCTCCGCGTGACGAGGTGGTCGACCTCGTCGTCATCCACAAGCAGGACCTTCATCACGCTGTCGTTCATCGGGAGCCTCGACCACGCCGGACATCGGCGCTCTCCCGCCGGCAAGCTTCGCGCCACGCCGCCTGCTCCACCCCCGCCGCGGCGGAGGCCAGGGTCTTCGCCCCGCCCCTCATGGCCGGCGCTTCTGCTCTTCGGCGACGCCCACGAGCGCGCGCGCCAGGGTGATGAGCTGCCCCGCGTCGAACGGCTTGACGAGGAACGCCGACGCGCCGAGGCGCGACAGGCACTGCCAGTCGGCCGCGCCCCCGGTCCCGGTCGCCACGATGATCGGGAAATCCCCTTGTGGGAGCTTGCGCACCGCCGCCGTGAGCGCGATGCCGTCCAGCCCGGGCATGTCGAGGTCGAACACGCCGAGCGACGGGCGGTTCGCCTCGATGGCCGAGAGCGCCGCGGCGCCGTCGGGCGCGGTCTCGATGGCCGCGCCGGGCAGCGCCTCCGCGAGGATGCTGGCGAGGAAGCTGCGGAACGACGGGCTGTCGTCGGCGACCAGGACGCGCGTCGTGCGCGCGTACGCCGGCAGGGCGCCGCGCGCGTCGAGCAGGGCCTCGCGCAGCGCCTCCGCGCTCGCCGTGCGCTGGTCGGGCTCCTTGGCCAGCGCCGCGAGCACCGGCGCGTCGAACGACAGCGGCAGATCAGGGCAGATCTCGCTCGGCGGGATCGGGGGCTGATACGCGTGCTGCATGACCAGATCCACCGTGCTCGTGCTCTGGAACGGCAGGCGGCCGGCGAGCAGGTAGTACGCGACCACCCCGAGGGCGTAGACGTCGATGCGCGGCAGCAGCGCGGGATCGAGCTGCCGGCCCAGCGCCACCTCCGGCGCCAGGTACGCCGGGGTGCCGGAGAAGGCGAGCTCGATCCGATCGCCGCGGGGGATCCGCTTCGCGAGCCCGAGATCGGCCACCACCACGCGGAGGGCCTGGCCGACGAGGATGTTGCTCGGCTTCACGTCGCGGTGGGCGATGCCCGAGGCGTGGATCGCCGAGACGCCGAGGCAGACCTGGTCGAGGACGCTCAGCGCCTCGTCGAGGCCGAGCCGGCCCCCCTTGCTGTGGACGTGGGTGTCGAGCGTGACCCCCGGCACGTACTGCATGACGAAATACGGCGCGTTCTCGTACTCGCCGAACGCATAGATCTCGACCACGTTCGGGTGGTGGACGCGCGCCATCGCCCGCGCCTCCGCCAGCAGGCGGGCCTGCATCTGCGCGTTGTCGAGCTGCTCCGGCCGGAGCAGCTTGATGGCGACGTCCCGCTGGAGCTGCTCGTCGCGCGCCAGGAGGATGACGCCCATCGCCCCCTCTCCAAGGCGACCGACGACGCGGTAGACCCCTCCGAGCAACGTGCCCTCGGGCGGCACCTGAACCGGGCTGCCTCCCTCGTGCAGGCTCGAGCGCGCCGCGGCCTGCCAGAGGTCCTCGTCGCTCAGCGTCGAGCCGTCGCCGTTCCGCTCGGCCGGCGGCTCCGCCCGCGTGGGGGGACGGTCGCGCACCACGGTGTCGACGCCCTGCAGCGTATCCGCGGCGTCGGGCGCGAGCGGCGCGGGGGGATCGCCGCCGTTCGCGCTTCCAGAGCTGAAGCTGGGCGAGCCGTCCGCCGCGTCTGCCATGGTGCGCATGATACGTGCCCTGCGCATGCCTATCAACGGAGAGCGACACGCGCTCCAGCTGCGAAGCGCGGTGCACGCGGCGGTCTGACGGCGTGTCGCGGGCGCGTCACGGTCAGGCGGGATGTCGGAGCTGTGGCAGGATGCCACGCTGCGCGGCGACCGTGGCTTTGCGCCGCGCTCGCCGGCCGGCCAGGCCGCCGCGCGCTCGGAGGACGCCGATCCCGATGGTGCGCCTTCGCATGCGCGGGGCCTTGGGAGCCCGTCCCCGGCGCGCGGAAGCGTCGCGCAGGAGGGCCGGGCGGGCGGCTGGCGCACGCTGCTCGGGGCACGCCGAAGAAGCGATGGCCTTGACGCGTGTCGCCGGCCTCGATTGGTTCAGCCGTCCAGCAGCTGTCCCTCTCGTCGATCCATGGCGAGCTTCGCCTTTTCCCCGCCGAGCATGGCGACGGGCGAGCCAGCACGGCGCCAGGGTCGTCACGATCACCTCGGTCGTGGGCTTGCAGGCAGAGCCAGGCCGCATGCCCGCCGTCGGACCTGCCTGTCCGCGGAAAGGCGGTTGCCGAGGGAGTAACCGTCCGGCGATGAGGGGTTTTCTGAAGGCCGACGTGAATCGGAATGGCTATACTCGAATGGTCATGAGGATGCTCCCGGTCGAGTCCGTCTGTGCCGGCGCGCCAGGAGCGAGGAACGGCTGTGCAGTACAGTGAAGTACAGTATAGAAAATGAGTGTTGATGGCCAGCGGCTAGCGGATCGATATTGAAGAGAGCTCGACGGAGTCATCGGGCTCCCGCGCTGAGTGAACCGAAAGGTGGCCTGAGCCCTATCGGTCACTCTGGGGGCCATGGAGATCGAGGTGACGATGAACATTCTCGTTGCGGAAGATGACGACGACCTGCGCGAGCTCGTGGCAATGACGCTCTCGGTGGAGGGATTCCATGTGCAGACCGCGCGGCACGGACAAGAGGCTCTGGAGAGGATAGGTGAACACATGCCCGACCTCATCCTGCTCGACATGAAGATGCCGATCATGGACGGCCGGACGTTCGCGCGGGAGTTCCAGATCCGATACGGCCGGTCGGTGCCCATCATGGTCCTGACCGCGGCCGAGCACGCCGCCCTTCGAGCCCAGGAGATCGGCGCCGCAGGGTGGATCGCGAAGCCCTTTCACTGCGATCAGCTGGTCAGGATGGTACGGTCGCACCTTCGCACGTGAGGGGCAGGCGGACGTGAAACGTGCTGCCACGGCCTTCCTCACTCTCGAACCACATCTCTCCTCCGTGGCGCACCACGATCGCGCGCGACAGGTACAGCCCCGTCCCCATCCCTCCGTAATCGTGGGGCGTATCGGTGTGGGCGCGATGGAAGCGCTCGAAGATCCGCGCCCGCTTCTCCACGGGGATCCCCACCCCCTGATCGCGCACGGACACCAGGGCGTCGAGCGCGTCCGCCATCCGCACGTCCAGCTCCACCTCGCCGCCGTCCGGTGAGTACCGCAGGGCGTTGTCGAGCAAGTGCGCCACGACCCGCTCCAAGAGCTCGCGGTCCCCTTGGAGCACCACGGGATCGGCGCACGTGACCCGGATGCGGCGCGACCGCGCCCCCTGCTCCAGGCGCGCCGCCATGCGTTCGGCCAGCTCCCCGAGATCCACGCGCTCGAGCACCAGATCCAGCCGGCCGAGCTGGACTTGCGAGAGGAACAGCAGATCGGCCACGATCCGCTCGATCCGGTCGGCGCCCCGCAGCAGCCCGTCCAGGATCCGGCGCTGACCCGGCGGCAGCTCCGTCGCCGTGCGCAAGAGCATCTCGGCATAGCCCATGATCACCGTCACGGGCGTCTTGAGCTCGTGCGCGGCCACGCGGAGAAACTGGTCCTTGAGCCGGTCGAGCTCCACGAGCTCGGTGACGTCCCGCACGACCGCCACCGCGCCCACCACCTGCCCCCCCGCATCGCGCATGGGCGACGCGCTCGTGTGCACGTAGCGGGTCCGCTCCGCGCCGGGGAGCGAGATCGTCCCCTCATCCAGGGCCACCGTCTCGCCGCCGAGCGCGCGCATGAGCGGCGTTTGCTCCGCTTCGTAGGGCGTCCCGTTCGGGCGGTCGAAGCAGAGCCGCCGCGCCAGCTCCGCGATGGGCCCGCGCGCCTCGTCCGGGCTCGCGAGCCCTGCGAGGCGCGCCGCCGCATGGTTGGCCAGGGTGACGCGCCCGTTCCGGTCGACGACGAAGACGCTGTCGACCATGTTGTCGAGCACCGCTTTGATCTCCATCTGGCTCCGCTCGAGGTCGGCGTAGAGCATGGCATTGTCGAGCGAGATGGCCGTCTGGGCGCCGAGCAGCTCGAGCACCCGGATCGTGCCGGCCGTGAACGCCCCCGTCGCGACGTTGTTCTCCAGGTAGACAAGGCCGCTCAGGCGCGCCTGCCGTACGATGGGGAGGCACAGCAGCGAGTGCGGCCGTCTCCGGGTGAGGTGCTCGTCCGAAGCGAACCGCGTCGCCGCGGCGGCCTCGTCCAGGATGACGGGCTCACGCGTCCGCGCGACGTAGTGGAGGATCGACATCGGGAACGCCGCCGCCGAGGCCGGGACGCCCTTGTGGCGCGCGACGCGGATCTCCGTCCCGTCGGTCGTGGCCTCGGCGTAGACGGCGAGCTCGCCGTCGCGGACCAGGATCAGCGCCCCTCTCTGCCCGCCCGCCTGCTGGAGCACGATCTGCAGCAGCGTCTCGCTGAGCTTCGGCAAGAGGATCTCGGACGAGATGCTCTGCAAGGCTTTGACCACCGAGAACAGGTCGAGCTGCTCGGGCGCGGCCACGAACGTGGCGGTGAGCGCGACCGATGGTCGCTCGACGAGCTCGGGGTAGCATCGGTCGAGGCTCTGGACTTTGCCATCGGCGCCCCAGCGGACATAGCAGGAGCGGGCCTCGCGCAGGTAGGTGTCGGCGAAGCGCACGAACCCTCGCGCCCGATAAAACCGAGATGCGAGCTCGAAGGCGAGCGCTTCGACGTGGACGAAGCCGCTGTCGCGCGCCGAGTGGACGGCCTCTTCATAGAAGCGCATGGCGTCGAGGTCCCGCCCCTCGGTGCGGGCGACCTCGGCGGATACCAGGGCGTAGCGGGTCCGGAAGTTGTCGGGGCAGTTGTCGGCCCAGAGCGCCAGCTTCTGCAATTGCTCCTCGAGCGTCTGCGCGAACTGCCGCTGCTGCTCGGCAGGGGCCTGCGCATAGAGCGCCGTCAGCGTGAGCGCGTGGTAGAAGTGATGCATCGCCTCGATCGCCATCGATGCCACCTGGTGCAGCGTCGACGTGGCGCTGGTCGCGGACTCAAGCGCTTCGGCATAGCGTTCATGGGTAAATGCCGCGATCTGCTTCATGACGTGGTAGTATGTAATACCAAGGCCGAAGCCCGCCTTCTCGAGGGCCGCGATGCAGCTCTCCTCGTCGAAGGTGCCGTCGCTGAAGCTCGTGGGCGCCTGCGTCGCTCCCTTCAGGCTCGCTGCAAACTGCTCTTCGAGCCGGAGGACATGGTATACCACGTCATTGTGGGTCTGCCGGGCGAACGCGATCTGCTTCCGCGCGACATCGATGACATGAGCGAGCGGCTCTCCGCTCTCCAGGACGAGCCATGTCATGTTGTAGGTCAAGTAGCCGGCAAAGACGAGATCTCCGATGTCGAGGCAAGCGAGAAAGGCCTGCTCCATGAGCGGGAGGCTCGCTACGAAGCGCCTGCACCAGACTCTGATGACGCTTGCATTCTGGAAGAGCAGCTTCCCTTTCAGTTTTGCCGTGGAACTCTTGAATTTTTCATTCAGCCTGAGCGCCATCTCGGAGAACTGAAGCGCGCGCGGGATGTCGCGGTAGAACGAGACCAGCACCATGCCGTAATTGCTATAGATGAAAGAGGACTCTTCGGCGTGCCCGCGCTGCAGGGAGACGCTCACCCCCTTGGCGGTGAGCAGGACCCAGAGCGCCGGTCGCGAGGTGTATACGATGGGGAACGATTCGGCGATCAGGCCGATGAGCGCCCGCGCGCCCTCGTCGGTGGCTACAGGCGCATCGACGAGGGCGGCGATGGGGCGCCCCTGCAGGTTGATCGAGACCTGCCGGATCTCGGCCTCCGCGGCCATCCGGATCTCCTCGTCGGACTCCGGGAGCATCACCCCGTAGAGCTGCAGGGCCTGGAGCATGACCGCCACGGCGTCGCGGTGCCGTCCGGCGATCTGGTAGAGCCGCAGGCGCGATCGGTACGCCCTGGATCGGTCGGGCTTGGAGCGGGCGTTCTGGAGAATCAGGTCGAACAGCTCGTCGGCCTGCTGGAAGCGGCCGACGAGGTACTCGCATTCGGCGAGCTCCAGGTGGAGCGTGAACGCATCGTCGTACCGTGCGCTCCAGGCGTCCGGTGGCAGCAGGGATGTCGCCTGGGCCAGGTAGCTGCGAGCCGACGCGTAGGCCACCGAGGCTTTTGCCTTGGTCCCCGCCAGGAAGTTGAGCCGGCAGAGCGCCTCCTTCTCGCGCGGGTCGGTGAGGAGGTGGGCGCCGTGATTGAGCTGGTTTACGACATCGAAGACCCGCTCTGCGATCCCCTGCTCTGGCAACCGAGACAAGAGGAGCCGGCCGAGCTGAAGATGCACCTCGGCGCGCAGCTCCGCCGGGATGAGCGAATAGGCCGCTTCCTGGATGCGGTCGTGGAGGAACTTGTAGGTGCTGTCCACGCGGATGACGAGGCCCGCGCGGACGGCCTCCCAGAGGTCCGCGTGCACGTCGTGCTCCACGCTGCCGCGAACCATCGCCAGGAGGGCGACCTCGGCGTTATTTCCCAGACAGGCGAGCTGCTTCAGCGCTCCCTGGGTCTCCGCGGGCAGCCGCCTGAGCTTGCCGACCATCAGGTCGACCACGTTGTCGGTGTAGCCCTTTTCGCGGATCTTCGCGACGTCCCACCGAAAGGCTTCCGTGCGCTCGTCGAACTCGATCAGGCGCTCTTCATGGAGCGAGAGGAGGAACTGAATGGCGAAGAAGGGGTTGCCGGCCGTCTTCTCGTAGGCGAGATCGGAGAGCGGCGCGCCGTCTTCGAGGCGGCAGCGAAGCGCCTCGCCGACGAACGCGGCGAGGTGCTCGCGCGGTATCGGGCCGAGCACGATGTTCGAGACGCGCGCGCCGTCTCTCCGCACCTCGTCCAACGTCACCAGGAGCGGGTGGGCGGGGGACACCTCGTTGTCGCGGTAGGCGCCGATGACGAGGAGATAGCGCATCTCAGGGTGGGCCAAGAGGTCCTTGAGCAGCCCGAGGCTGGCCGCGTCGACCCACTGGAGATCGTCGAGAAAGAGCGCGAGGGGGTGCTCCTTCTGGGCGAACACCCCGATGAAGTGCCGGAGCACCATGCGGAAGCGGTTCTGCGCCTCGGTCGGCGGCAGCTCGGGGACCGGCGGTTGCCGTCCGATGATCAGCTCGACCTGCGGGATCACCTCCACGATGAGCTGGGCGTTGACCCCGAGGACGTCGAGCAGCTGCCGTCTCCACGCCGCTATCCGCTCCTCGCTCTCGGCGAGGAGCTCGATCGCGAGCTCCTGGAAGGCCTGGACGAGCGTGGCGTAGGGGATATCGCGCTTGTACTGATCGAACTTGCCCGAGAGGAAGAAGGCCCGCTCCCGAATGATCGGCTTGTGCAGCTCATGGACGAGCGCGCTCTTGCCGATCCCGGAGTATCCGGAGATGAGCAGGAGCTCCGGCGTCCCCGTGGCGACCACGCGGCCGAAGGCCTGCAGCAAGGTGGCGACCTCCGCCTCTCTGCCATAGAGCTTCTGCGGGATCTGGAGCCGACCTGTCGTGTCTCGCTCGCCCAGCGCAAACGGCTCCACCCGCCCGCTCGCGCTCCACGCTGCGAGGCACCTCTCCAGGTCGCGCTGGAGGCCGCGAGCGCTCTGGTAGCGATCCTCGGGCATCTTGGAGAGGAGCTTCAGGGTGATGCGCGAGATCGTCTCGGGCACCTCGGGGACGAGCTCCGACGGCGACGTGGGGACGCGGGCCACGTGGCAATGGACCCATTCGACCGGGTCGCGCGCCTCGAAGGGGAGCCTGCCGGTGAGCATTTGATTGAACGTCACGCCGAGCGAGTAGAGGTCGGTGCGGTTGTCGATGGCCCGGCTCGTCCGACCTGTCTGCTCCGGCGATAGATAGGGCAAGGAGCCCTCGATGAGCCTGGGGGGCTGCGCGCGCTGCTGCTCGCGGGGGAGGCGGGACGCGAACCCGAAGTCGGCGATCCTGACCTCGCCGGAGGCGGGGTTGACGAGGATGTTGCCGGGTTTCAGGTCCTTGTGGATGATGTCCTGCTGGTGAACGTCCGCGACCGCCGCCGCGATGCGGATCGCGAGGGGGAGGAAGCGCTCGATCCCCATGGGCGTCCCGAGCAGGTGATCGAGGGACTGGCCGCCGAAGTCCTCCAGGATGAGGGCCGGCATGCCCTGGTACGTCTCGAGGGCGAGCGGCTTGATGACGGCCCGGGCGTCGAGCAGCTGTCCGAGCTCATACTCGTGCTTCAGCCGCTCGCGGTCCTTCGGGCGGCTGCGCCGCGGATCGAGCACCTTGAGGATGACCGGGCAGCGATCGGCGCTCCTGACCGCACGATAGACGACGGCTCTGCCATCGAGGGAGAGAGGCATGGTGATCGTGTACGGGGAGGCGAGGGGCATGGAGAGGGTTCCTGATGCGCGACACGCTCGGCGAGGGCGATGAGGCCGCGTGCGCGGTGCTCCACGGGGCTCGGGCGTCGTCGGCCGGGCCGCCGAGCCGGACCGAGAACGTGATTGAGCGCATCACGCGGGCTCGAATCCATACCAGCCGGGCTCAGCGCCCCGCGCCGGCAGGACCCTGTGAAGACGTGACGGACCGTGATGCCATGCGCTGTCGACATGAGCGTGGATCTTGTGCCTCATGTCGCAGGCGTCATGAGTCCGCGTTCCAGAAAAGGAAATGCAGCCAACCAGGCAAGGCAGGTTTGGCTGCGCTTGCCCGGACGGCGAGCCCACAGCGCGGCCATACGCCCCGCTATCCGAGCACGGCGTCGCGATCGGCCATGGCGGAGCTGCACGACCGCTTCCGGACGAACTGCAGCGGACCCGGCAGCGCGCAGGCCCGAGCTCGCCGGCGCGCCTCACCTCTGCCTCGGTCGCGGCGGTCTTCCCCGCGATCTCGGGCCAGCTGCCGCTGAACAGCGCCGAGAGCGCGACGAGGTCGATGGCCGTGTCCATGTGAGATGGGATGGATGGGGCCAAGGGGGCGACGCCGAGCGAGGCGCCGGTGGCCGGGGCGAGCGCGGAGGCGGGGAGCGCGTCGAACGCGTGCGTTGCGGACACGGTGTCTCGGGAGCAGCCGGTCCCGCCGGCGCCGGCGGAAACGGCGCGACGCTGGCGCTGACGGGCCTGAGCGGCGGCGACGGCGCTCCCGGTTCAACCGGCGGCCGTGGTCAAGGCGGAGGTGGAGGCGGCGGAGCGAAGGCGGGGCTGTTCTGCCAGGTGGGACCGGACATTGTCGACGGCGTCGGGCCAGCTGCGGAGGCGTCGGGGGTGGCGGCGCGCGGCGGCCGGGATCAGGGGTTGTAGCGGCGGCCGCTGCGGTAGCTCGCGATGGCCAGCTCCACCGGGCGGAACAGCGGGGTGGGCAGCGCGTCGAGCGGGTACCAGCCCCAGCCGGCGATCTTGTGGGGCTCGCGCTCCTCGGGCTCGCCGTCGAACTCCTCCGCGAGGAGCTGGATGTCCACATAGTGCCTGTCGTAGGCGAGGATGTTGCTGAGGCACAGGAAGGAGAGCTTCCTGACGACAAGGCCGCTCTCCTCGCGCACCTCGCGGATGGCGCAGTCCTCGAACGACTCGCCGAGCTCCAGGTGGCCGCCGCACCACGAGTAGCTGCCGTCGCCGTGGCTCCCGCGGCGCCGCGCGAGCAGCACGCGCCCGTCGCGCACCAGCATGACGCCCACGCCCACCAGCGGTCGCTCCGCGGCGTTCCCTCCGACGATCGCCTCTCCCAAGGACACCTCCCCGCACGCGACGCCGCCGTGCGTGGAGCGCGCTCTAGCACGGCGCGCTCCCCGTACGGCGCGCAGCGGCGCCGTGCGTGGCGTGCGCCGGGCAGACCCGCCGCGCCAGCCGCGCCCGCGCGGCGCACGGAGCCACACCGCACACGTGCAAGCGCCGGTACAGATTGACTTTTCAGTGAACACGCGTACCGTGCCCGGTGCGATGGATACGTCCTTGCCCTGGGAGCTGAACCCCGTCCTCCAGCAGACCCGGCTCGTCCTGCTGGCACAGACGGCGGTCGATGTCCGTAACAAGGCGTTCCGCGAGGCGAACCCCGAAGAGGGGGACACCAGCTGGGGCATCGGCTGCAAGGCGCACGAGCGGCTAGGTCATGCCCTCTGCAAGCTGGCAGAGAGCGGAAAACACCCGTGGCTGTCCGTCCATCGAGACGGGCTGTACCTGATGCCGCACATCGAGGGCGTCGCAGTGCGCGTGTACCGCGGTCCGGCCGACAAACCCTCGCAGCGGCACCTCGAGGCCGCGCGCAGCGAGCACGGTCGCCGCTCGGAGTCGCGACAGATGGCCTTCTCGTTCATGGGGCAGGAAACCGAGCCGGATGGCCCGTGGTTCTGGATGATGGCCGTGGAGACGGACGTCGAGGGGAGGGCGCTCCGCGCCGTGTTCTTCCAGGCCAACGAGGCCGGCGGGACCCGACACGCATGGGAGGCCCCGGTCGAGCGCGTGTCCGCCGAGCCTGCGCCTGCGCCTGTGCCCGAGCCTGGAGACAAGCCGGCGCGCCCGGCGCGACCGCGCGCGGCACAGGGCCAGCCAGCGAAGGATGCGCTCCTGTCGCGCGACGGACGGCCGCTGGTTCGCGCGCAGACGATGACCCTTCCGCTCGTGTCACAGCCGAGCTGACGGCCCGCGAACGAGGCAGAGCCGCTGGAACGAGGGCTGTCGTGTCGCGGGGTGCAGAGTCGTGCGCTCCGCGACAAGGTGGTGAGCCCCCGCCGACACACCCGCGCAGGAGCCCGGGCTATACCGGTATTCCCATCGTCCGGCGGAGCGCGTCGAGCTCCTCGGTGAAGCGCCCGTTCCCGCCCCGCAACACGAGCGGCGGCTCGACATGGCACGACGCCACGGCCTCGGCGTGGCGCAGGGCATAGACCGAGAACAAGGCCGCCTTGCCCTCCTTGGGCACGACGTCGCGCCACGCCTCGAGCGCGAGCCCGGCCGCCGCCGCTGCCGCCTCGACGCGAGGCCGCTGCCGCGCTCCGGCGCAGGCCACGAACGGCGCGCCGGGGGCGAGCAGCCGCGCGGCCGCGAGACAGTAGTCCTCCACGCCGCCGCGGTGCTCGAAGCGGCACGGCCCGCACTGGACGCGATAGGACTCGATGCCGGTGCCGACAGGCAGGTACGGCGGCGTCCCCGTCACGAGCTCCGCCGGCGCCAGCCCGTCGAGCACCGCCGGATCGCGCAGGTCCCCCCACCGGACCTCGCCGCGCGCGTCGACGCCGTTCCACGCGACCGAGCGCCGCGCCATCGAGGCGCTCACCTCCTGCGCCTCCACGCCCACGCAGCGCGCTTCCGGGAAGCGCCACGCGGTGAACAGGAGCACCGTGCCGATGCCGCAGCCGAGGTCGACCGTGCGGCGCGGGGGCGCGTCCGCGACCCGCTCGGCCGCGAACCAGGCGGTCACGAGGTCGTCGGCCGACCAGCGGTGCCCGTCGAGCCGCTGCAGGATCCGGAAATCGCCCGAGAGATAGCAGAGATCCTCGCCGGGGCCGGGCCAGACCTCCGGGCGATCCGGCGTCGCCGGCCGCGGCCCAGGGGCGACCCACCCGGGCGGCCGGCGCGCAGGGCGCACGACCCCGCCGCTCGGCGCGAGAGAGGGCTGGACATCAGGAGGAGCGATCATCGACCCCGTGTACCACGCCCCTGCGGCGTCGGGGGCGCGCGCAATGCCGCTGGAGCGCGGCGGCCTCGCGGCGTCAGTCGTCCGGGGGCGGGGTCACGCAACCGTCATCAAGCGAGGGATCATCGCAAAAGAGGCAGGGGGTGGCCTTGCAATCCATCGCAGGGCACGACGCGGGGCAGGCCGGGTCATTCGGGTCGCAGTGGATGAGCTGCCATGTGAGCGAGCTCATGTCCTCCGGGTCCGCCGGGCAACGGCACCCGGTGAAGGCGTGCGACGCAGTCAGGGTGAGCGTGTGGCACTCCTTCTCCGGCGTCACCCCGTCTGTCGGGAGCGTGAAGCTGTCGAAGTCCAATTCGATCGTGAAGGCGCGCTGTCCGCCTTCGATGGTCCCGGCCGCGATCGACCCCGGGGACACCTCTCCTCTCCGGTACGGCCTCCCGAAGCGGCTGCGCCTCCCATAATCGATGTACTGGGCAGTCTGCACGGGGTCGCCGTTGTCCTCGGACAGAACGGTCAAGCTTAAACTCAGGATACCTTCTCGCCCCGGGATGATGTGGATGGGAAGGTGGGGAGGAGGGAAGACCGCAGAGAGCACCGGCGCGGTCTGCTCGGGATGCTCGTACGTCGGCGGCTCGAGCACGAGGCAGCCCGTGGTCGAGGTGACGAGCGCTGCCGCCGCGAACGAGCGGACGAGCGCGGCGGAACAGCGCGGGCGCGCCGCGAGGACAGGGGCACGGCGAAGGGGAGGGCGGGACGGGGCGATCATGGTGGCGCTGTGCAGGGGCCGATCGGGTCGGGGGCCGTGCTGGATGCTGGGACTTTACCCGCTGGGGCGACGCGCGGTCGATCTAGCTGGAATCTGGCGGCCGCCGCCCGCGGCGGCGCGCCCGCGGCCCCTCCACGCGCGCCGCGGCGTCACTTGCGCGGGCTCGCCGGCGCGCTCTCCAGCGCGTAGACGACCTTCACCTGCGTGCCGAAGGGGACCTCGCCGGACGACACGGGCGTCCCCATGTCCGCGGCGTACCCGCCGGAGGCGAGCGCGGCGCGGGGGGCGTAGATGGGGCCGTGCTCGACGACCTCGCTGATCGAGACGACGCGGCCGAGCGAGACGCCCTGGAGCCTGGCGAGCGCCTCGGCGCGAGCCCGCGCGTCCGCGATCGCCTTCTCCCGCGCGCGCGCCTCGAGCGGGTCGGTCTCGTCGAGGCCGAACGAGACGCCCCAGACGTTGTTCGCGCCGGCGGCCACGGCGGCGTCGAGCACCGCCCCGACCTGATTGAGGTTGCGGATGACGACCATCACGGTGTTGCTCACCTGATAGACGTGCGACGGCGGAGGCGGCGCTGCCGGCGCCAGGTCGGCAGGCGGCGGCTTCGGCGCGGGCGGCTGAGGCGCCTTCGGTCCGCGCCCCGCGGGAGCCGCGGGCGGCGCGGCCGGGGCCGCCGGCGCCGGCGCGACGGGCCCGGGCTGCGCGTAGCCCATGGCCATCCAGGGCGGCACGTCGGGCTGCCGCACGAGCTGGATGGAGTAGTTGCTGGTCTGGATGTCCTTCTCGGCCAGGCCGGCGTTCTTGAGCGCGGCGAGGATCTCGGTCATGCGCGCCGCGGCGAGCTTCGTCGCCTCGTGCACCGTCGGCGCCATCACCTCGATGCCCATCTGGGCCCGGGCGATGTCAGGCCTCGCGCTGACGTCGCCGCGGCCGACGACCGTGATGGTGTTGACCTCCGGGGCGGCGGCCACGGGCGGCGTCGCCTGCGCCGCGCACGCGGCGAGCAGCGGTGTGACGGAAAGCATGAGCCCGGCGAGGTACGCGCGGGACAGGGAGCGCTGGTTCTTCATGCCCGTGCAACGCGCGCCGCCCAGGTCGGCTTACAGGGGGCGCGCGCTTCGACGCCCGCGCGCTCGCCGCCGCGAGCAGACCGACGGGCCGCTCCCCGAGCGGCTCCGGCGGCGCGCCGGCGATGCCCGAGGCGGCGGCGTGGCTCCCCCCCGGCAAGTTGTTCCACGCCGCGCCGGGTGCGCTATGGTCGTTCACGTGCTCACAATACCCAGCGATGAAGAGGCCCTCGGAGGTCTGCAGGGTGCCACGATCGCCAGCGACCTCTCGCCAAGCATCGGCTACCGGATCGTGTCGCGCGCCGGGGCCGGGACGATGTTCGTCTCGTTCTACGCGGTCCGCACCGCGCCCGAAGGCGAGACGCCCGTGGTCGTCAAGATCCTCCGGCCGTCGCTCTTCAGGCAGATGGGTCCGTCGGCGGCCGTCATCGTGAAGAAAGAGGCGGTGTCCCTCGGCCGCCTCAACGAGCAGGTCCCTCCGACCCCCTTCGTCGTCCGGCTCATCGACACCGGCACGTTCGAGGTCCGCCGCGGCACGAAGGCGCTCAACCTCCCCTGGATCACCATCGAGTACGTGCACGGCGGCGTGCAGGGCGTGACGCTCCGGCAGCGGGTGCAGGGGACCATCCAGGCCACGGGCCACGCGTTCGATCCGGCGCGCGCGACGCGCGCCATCGAGTGCATCACGAGCGGGCTGTCGGCGGTGCACGACGTCGGCGTCGTCCACCGGCAGCTCACGCCGGAGAGCATCCTCTGCTGCGGCTCCGGCGACGACGAGCTGTTCAAGATCAGCGACTTCGGCATGGCGCGGCCGCGCGGCATCCGCGAGACGATCATGGCCGGCGTCGTCGGAAACGCCGGGGTCGCGCCGCCGGAGATGCTGTCCGCCGATCCGAGCACGATCGGCCCGTGGACCGACATCTTCAACCTCGCGTCCGTCATCTTCTTCCTGCTGACGGGCGAGGAGTACATCATCGCGGAGTCGCAGGCGCAGGCGCTCATGGCCGCCATGGCGCGCACGCGCCGGAGCATCGTCGAGACGCGGTGGCTCCACCCCGCGCTGCGCGGCAACGACCAGGCGTGCAAGTCGATCGACTTCGCGCTCCGCTGGGCGTCCACCGGCGAGGCCCAGGAGCGCCTCCAGGAGGCGGTGGCCGTGGCCGCGATGCTCTCGCCGTACCTCCGCCCCGCGTCGCCGATCTCCGCGCTGGAGCAGCGGATCGTGGCGAGCGCGGGGGAGCAGCGCGTGCGCGCCGCGGAGGAGGTCGGTCCGATGACCGTCCCGTCCACGCACATGAACGCGCCGGTGCAGCTCAAGGGGGAGCTCGGCCAGACGCTGCTGTCGCCGCGAAACGCCAAGGCCGCCGAGCGCCCGAGCCAGGACCGCCCGATCGAGGCCGAGATCATCAGCGCGCCCCCGCGCGCCTCGCGGGAGCCCGCGCCGCGCCTGTCGGCGGTCGTCGAGCGCTGGACGTGGAGCGTGCTCCACCACCCGAGCCTCGATTCGGTCATCCGGAGCGTGGCCTGGGACGGCTATGGCCGGTGCCTCGCGGCGGCCACGGGGGGGCTGCTCTTCTGGAACGGGACGAGCTGGAGCGAGGCGTCGTCCGGTGGCCTCCCGAGCCCGCAGGGCGTGCGCTTCGTGCACCGGATCGGGCCCGGCCGGTGGCTCATCGGCGGCGACGCCTCGACGCTCGCCGTGTACACGACGGGCGGCGTGACGGGCGTCTTCCAGCTGCCGGGAGAGCCGCAGAGCCACGTCGCGCTGAGCGGCGACCTCGAGGACATGGGCATCCTCGTCTCGACGACGCCGAACGATCCGCGGCCGCTCCTCCACGCGTTCATCGCCACGCGCTGGCTGCGGCCGATGCCGGCCGACGGCGTCGCGCTCCTCGCCGCGGTCGCGCGCGTCGAGGACGAGCGGTGGCTGGTCGTCGGCCGTTCGACCAAGGGCGAGGGGCTCGTCGCGCTCTACGCGCCGCTCGACTGGCACCTGGAGCGCATCCCGGCGCCGCCGGCGCGGGCGTTCGTCGCGTGCGCCGGGCGGCCCGATCTCGGCGTGGGCATCGCCGTCGGCGCGGAGGGCAGCGTCGTCTGGCGGTACGGGCAGAGCGTCTTCACGGAGATCATCGAGCCGCGGCGCGCGCTGTCGGCCGCGACGATCGACGCGGAGGGGCGCGCCTGGGCGGGCAGCGCGGGGCGCATCTGGGTGCGGCGCGGCGGCATCCCGCCCATGGCCGGGGTGTGGGAGTGCGTCTGGGAGAACGACGCCTGGGTCGGCCCGGTGGTGTCGCTGTTCGTCGACGGCGAGGTGGTCGTCGCCATCACCGCGGACGGCGGGATCATCGAGGGCCGCGTCACGGGCTGACGAGCCCGGTGAGCCGCCATCACCGCGGCGCGCGGTACCTGCCCACGACGATCGTGATGTCGTCGTCCGGGCTGGGGCACCAGCCGTCGACCTCCCGCAGGATCCGGTCGCGGATGTCGTCGACCGGCGCGTCCTGGGCGGCCTCGACGGTGGCGCAGAGCCGCGAGAGCCCGAACTGCTCCCGGTGCGCGTTGCGCGCCTCCGTCACCCCGTCGCTGTAGAGCACGAGCAGGTCGCCGTCCTCGAGGACGAGCTCGGCGTCCCTGGTCATCGCGTCGATGGACGGCAGGACGCCGACCCACACGCCGGAGCTCGGGATGCACTCGCTCCTCCGCGTCCTCGCGCGGCACACGAGGATGTCATCGTGCGCGCCCGCGAACGTCACCCGCCCGTCGCGCTCGTAGCGCAGCAGCAGCAGGGTCGCGTGCTCGTCGCGCTTCAGCCGGTCGCGGATGTTGTCGTAGATCGCGCGGTTGAGCGCCGAGACGACCTCGCCCGGGCGGGCGCGCGGATCCCTGCGCGTCATGGCCGCGACCATGCTCTGGATCATCAACATGACGAGGCCCGCCACGAGCCCGTGCCCCGCGACGTCGCCGATCCCGAGCCACCCGCCGTCCCGGGTGGGGAGCACGTCGTAGTAGTCGCCGCCGACCTCCGCGGCCGGCCGCATCATCGCGGAGAGATCGAGCCCCTCCACATGCAGGTGCGCCGGGACGAGCGTGGTCTGGATGTGCTTCGCGACCAGGGTCTCCTGGTGGACCCTCTCCTGCTCCAGCCGCTCGCGCACCTCCACGTGCCGGACGATCTCCCGGTGCATCGACACCGCCTTCATCGCGGAGCCGATCTGGAGGCGCGCCGCGTCGTAGACCATCTCGTTCGCGCCGCTGTTGACGAGCGCGACGCCGTAGTTCTCCGTCTCGCCGAACGTGAGCGGCATCGCGACGACGCTCCAGCGCTCCGACGAGCTCAGGAATCCGGGCGGCGCGAGGCGCGAGGACGCGAAGCTCGCGGGCGGCGGCTCCACCTCGCGGCTGTTCTCCATCAGAAAGAGCGACTGCAGGGTGGCGCCCTGGGGATCGTCGAAGAGCGATATGGCGACGTGCGTGAGATCCAGCTTCGGCAGCTCCGCCGCGAGCGTGCGCCGGAGCGTGGGCATGCCGAGGCAGGTCGAGAAGAACATGCCCGTCCAGCTGAGGTTGACCGACGCGCGCTCCAGGTACAGCCGCTTCTCGCCCTCGGCGCGGATGGAGGCGTGGCTGATCAGGATGCGGCACGTGTGCCAGAGCCGCTCGAGGCGGTCCTCGGAGGCGCCGCCGGGCGCCCGGCCGATCTTCGAGCGGAGCAGCGTGATCGCGCCCTGGAACTGGTCGAGGGCGACGCCCTCGCGCCCCGCCGCGTCGAGGAGGTCCTGGAGCGCCGTCAGGAAGCGGCCCTCCCGCCCGCTCAGCTCCTCCTCGAGCGCGGAGAGCAGCTCCCGGGGCCAGGCCTCGCGCGACGCCGCCGGGACGGTCACGCACCGCGCGAGCGCGCGCTCCAGCGGCTCCCGCTGCGCGGCGATGGAGAGCGGCTCGCGGCGCGGAGGCGCCGCGGTCGCGCGCGGGAGGGCAGCGTAGTAGCCGCAGCCGCACGACTCGCGCCGCGTGAGCTCGACGGGAAGGAGGCTGCACTCCGGCACGCGCTCGCCGCGGAGCTGGCGCACGACCGTCTCGACGGCGAGCGCCCCGAGCTCCTTGATCGGGTGGCGGACGGTCGTCAACGACGGCCTGGTGACGCGCGAGACGGCGACGTCATCGAACCCGCACACGAGGACGTCGCCAGGGACGTCGATGCCGTGCGCCTTCAGCGTGTCCATCGCGCCGAGGGCCATGTTGTCGTTGCCGGCGACGACGGCATCGAACTGGACCCTGCGCCCGAGGAGCTCGCGCATCGCGCGGCGGCCGCCGTCGATCAGAAAGTCGCCGTACACGAAGAGGCGCTCGTCATAGGGGAGCGCGCGCGCCTCGAGGGCCCTCCGGTACGCCGCGGCGCGCAGCTTCGCCTCCTCGTTGTTGGCCGGTCCGCTGATGTAGGCGACGCGCTTGCACGCGTGGTCGTCGAGCACGTGCGCGACCGCCGCCTCCCCCCCGACCGCGTTGTCGACGATGACGCTCGGGATGCCGTCCAGCGCGAGCCCCACGCTGCACACGGGCAAGGGCGCGAGCGATCGGCAGAACTCGCGCGCTCCGTCGGGGCCGACGTGGTTCGTGAGCGCCGACGACATGATCACCGCCCCATCGACCGTCGTCGCGCCGATGAGCGAATAGATCCCGCCCCGGGCGTCCAGCGTGTAGCCCTGGCGGGCGCGCGTCTCGCCGAAGGCCACGATGAGGTTGACGTCGTGCGCCTCGGCCGCGCGCTCGACCCCGAAGCGCGCCTCGGACTGGTACTCGCCGCAGAGGTAGTCGGTCAGGAGGGCGATCGTGTGGCGCTTCGCCGCCATGATCTATCGCTCCCCGTTCACTTGTCGTGGATGGAGACGAGGCCGGGGGACATGCGCTCCAGGGCCGCCAGGCTCCGCCGCTGCCACCCGAGCCTCGCGTCCGTGACGAACCGGATCTTGCAGCTGGGGCCCTGGCCGGTGACGCCGGAGATGAAGGCGATGAACGCCTTCAGGCAGCTGGAGTTCAGGAAGTACAGCGCGCGTATGTCGAACTCTACCGCTGCGAGCGAGAGGCGCCGGACCTCGTGCTGGACTTCCTTGCAATAGGCGCCGAGCGGGGCGGCCGCCGCCATGTCGCCCGTCCCGGTGAGCTTGATACTCAGGCGATCGCCGAGCAGCGCCGGCTCGATGCCGAAGCTGTCCGTGGTGATGCGATCAACCCTTAGGCTGTCCATTCATCCTCCACCGCTCGAGCGGCGCGTGCGCGATGATCGTGAGCTCGTTGCCCTCGATCTTGTAGTCGACGTCGAGCCCTCCCTCGGCGCGGACGCGCGCGAGGCCGAGGCCGGAGACGCCCTCGACCATCGCTGTCTCCGTGATGAGGTCGTCGTAGTGCTTCAGCGGGTCGCTCGCGGTCTTCAGGTCGAGCAGCCGCTTCTCGACCTCTCGCAGCCGCTCCGGCGACGCCTCGTTGCGCGCGCGGATCTTCATGATGTGCGACCGCTCGTCCTCCTCCAGCGCGAGCTCGAGGCTGACGCGAGGGCCGGTGGAGTATTTGGTGATGTTCTCGGCGAGCTCGTGCGCGGCCATGTAGAACCGCGAGCTCACATTCGCGTCGTCCAGCACGGCGCCGCAGAAGCTGGACACCAGCCGCAGCACCGCCGTCGCCAGGCGCTCGCTCGGAAAGAAGGTGATGCAGAGGAATAGCGAGGCGCTCTGCGTCGGTTCGGGGGATGACACAATCTGTCATGTTACGCCGCCCTCGCGCAGGATCCAACCACTAGTTCCGCTGGCGGCGCGGCTTCTTGCTCCCCTCTCGTGAGAGCGTGAGCGCGGGCGACGAGCGCGGAACAAGCAGGGCACCCGGAGCGAGCTCCGCCATCGCGCCTCCGATGTGATGCGGTTCTCACCTCGGAATGTGATGCGCTTCGCAGTTCGCGCGACGAGCGCGCTTTCCTCCAGGGCATAACGCGACGCGTCGCCCGCGGCGGAGTGGCATGCTCGTTGATGACGAACGTGGCGTCCATCGGTGCTCAGGTGTGTCCATGGATCCGGTGCGGCCACCGCGCGGCTCGCGCACATGCGCCTTCACCTGAGGGAAACATCCGGCCGGGCGACCCAGCAAGGAGGGTATTGCTGTATGGAACAACGATGCTTCTCGCTCGGGCCGCCCTGGCCACTCGGGCCGTCGCGCCGTCGCCCACGTCGCTTGGCGGCGATGACGGGCGTCCCTTTTCTCGTGATGCGCGGCGTCCTGGCCGGCGCCGCTGCAGCGGCGGCGATCGGCTGCAGCACCGCGCCCGGGACGGAGGGCGAGCCCGGGCGCCCCTCCGGCGCGATTCCCGGCGTCGGAGAGGGGGATTCGGCGGCGCTCGGAGCGGGCTCGGCGGCGCTGTCGAGCGATGGTGCGGTGTGCGTCACCATCCAGCGTGGAACGCTCGGCACGGTGAGAGACGCGACACTGTGGCAAAACGCTCCGGGGTGGAACGACTCCGCATCTCCGAACCTGTCGACGGGGTGGGCCGCGGGCGCCGGCCGTCGCCGGTCTGTCGTGTACTTCGGGCTCTCTCCCGTGCCCGTCGGCGCGACGGTCCTCTCTGCCTCGCTGGTCTTCCATCAGACGTACGCGGTGGAGAGCAGCGCTGTGAGCGTACACCGCGTCACGGTGCCGTGGGACGAGCGCACCGTCACCTGGTGGAGCATCGGGGACAGCGGCTTTGAAGGCGAGAGCGCGGCGACCCTCGCGGCCGAGGCCGGCGTCGGCGCTCGCGCGACGGACGTGTCGGCGCTCGTGCAGTCGTGGGCGCTCGGGACGGCGCGGAACGACGGCTTGCTGCTCGACGAGGAGCGCGCGCACACGACCTACCTGAGGAGCAGCGAGATCGGCAGCGCGCAGGAGCGCCCGAGGCTCGACGTCTGTTACGTGACCTGCTCGGACGGGGTGATGAACGGCCTCGAGGCGGGCCTCGACTGCGGAGGGCCGCGCTGCGCTCCCTGCACGGGCCCGGCGGCGGCCACGTCGAGCGCCGCCGCGTCGAGCGCCGCCGCGTCGAGCTCGACCGGCACGTCGAGCGCGGCGGACGATGATCCGTGCGCCGACGGGGCCGCGCTGCCGCCCGATCCGCTGCCGCCCGCGCGGCTCTCCCAGACCGGGCTCTACGCCGACATCACGACGCGATCGCGGGCAGCGGGCACGCGCGAGTTTCGTCCTGCTTACGAGCTCTGGTCGGACGGGGCGGCGAAGCGGCGCTTCGTGTACCTGCCGCCCTGCTCCACCGTCGACACGAGCGACATGGATCACTGGTCGCTGCCGGTGGGCGCGCGCTTCTGGAAGGAGTTCCGCGCGGAGGGCGTGGCCGTGGAGACGCGGTTCATCCACCGGTTCGGGCCCGGCATCGACGACTGGCTGTTCGCCGCGTACGCGTGGGATCCGGCGAGGAACGACGCGTTCCTCGTCGAGGCGGGCGTCGAGGACGCGCGCGGGACCGCGCACGACATCCCGCGGACCGCGGACTGCTGGGAGTGCCACGGAAAGCTCCCGGAGCGCGTCCTCGGCTTCAGCGCGCTGCAGCTGAGCCATGATGGACCGGGCGAGACGATCGCGTCCCTGAGCGACGCCGGGTGGCTCACCGTCCCGAGGCGGGGAGGGGTGCGCCCGCCGGGAGACGCCCGGGCGGCCGCCGCGCTCGGCTATCTTCATGCGAACTGCGGCAATTGCCACAACAGCACCGGCGTCGCGACCCTGCGGACACGCCTGCTCGCGGCGAACACCACGGTGGAGAGCACCGATACGTACACGACCGGCGTGGGCGTGACACCCAGCTTCTGGGAGCCCGGCGCGCTCTACCGGATCACGCCGGGAGATCCCGAGTCGAGCGCCGTCGTGCGGCGGATGGAGCACCGCGGCTCCAGGGCGCAGATGCCGCCGATCGCGTCGGACGCCGCCGACGCGGCGGGCCTGGCGGCTGTTCGCTCGTGGATCGAGGGCCTCGGGCCGCCGCCCGAGGCAGGGAGCGGCGGTGGCAGCGCGGGCGGCGCCGCAGGCGGCGCGAGCGTTGGCGCCAGCGGCACGAGCGCGAGCTCCGGCAGCGGTACCAGCGGCAGCGACGGCGCAGGCAGCGACGGCTCCGGCGCAGGCAGCGACGGCTCCGGCGCCGCGTGCGCCGGGGTGCCGCGCCTGAAGCTCACGCAGGTCGCGGCCGGCCTGGCGACACCCGTCTTCCTCGCGAGCCCGCCGGGCGACCGATCGAGGATGTTCGTCCTCGAAAAGGACGGCGTCGTCCGCCTGATCAAGGACGGTGTCCTCCGGTCCACCCCGTTCCTCGACATCCGCGGCGGGACATCGTGCCCGCCCTCGCCGCCCGCGAGCGCGAACCCGCTCGTGTGCGCGCCCAGCCCGACCGCGGAGGGCGGGCTGCTCGGGATGGCGTTTCACCCGGGCTACGCGGAGAATGGCCGGTTCTGGCTCTTCTACACCGCCGCGCCCAGGGGCAACGTCACGATCGCCGAGTTCCGCCGCTCGGCCTCGAACCCCGATGTCGCCGACACGTCGCCGGGGAGCGTGCCTGTCCGGACGCTCCTCGACGCGAGGCACGGCGGCTGGAACCACGTGGGCGGCACGCTCGCGTTCGGCCCCGACGGCTACCTCTACGCGTCCGTCGGCGATTCGGCCGTCACGCCGTATTCGGCCTCTCCGGCGAAGGATCTCTCGTCTCCGCTCGGCAAGATCCTGCGGATCGACGTGGACAGCGGGCTCGGCCCGCCAGGCAACCTCTCCGGCGCGGGCGTGAACCCGCTCGTCTGGGACTACGGACTGCGCAATCCATGGCGCATCAGCTTCGACCGGAGCACGGGGGATCTCTACATCGCCGACGTGGGACAGAACGCCTGGGAAGAGCTCGACATCGAGCCCGCGCGCACCGGGCGGCGCAATTACGGGTGGCCTGCGATGGAGGGTGACCACTGCGTCGCCGCCGGGTGCTCCCGCGTCGGCGTCGCGCCCGCCGTGGAGCACAGCCACTCGAGCGGCGAGGGCGGCTCGATCACGGGCGGCTACGTCTATCGCGGCTCGGCGATTCCGTGCCTCCGGGGAAGGTACGTTTACGGCGACTACGGGACGCACCGCTTCTGGACGCTGCGGTGGGACGGATCGAGGGCGCGGGATCACGTCGAGATCACGGCGGACCTCGAGTCGCGCCTGCCCGCGGCCTCGTTCGGCGAGGACGCCGCGGGCGAGCTTTACGTCGTCATGCTGACCGGCGAGGTGTTCCGCGTCGATCCGAGGTGAAGGCCCCGCGCCCCGGCGGCGCTATCCCGCGAGCTGCCCGTCGCCCGCCCGGAGCTTCGCGAAGCGCGGGCGCCAGGCCCGGCTCTGGGCGAGCAGCGGCGCGGTGCGCGCGAGGAGCAGCGCCAGATCCTCGGGGCGGCCGGCGTCGACCAGGGCGCGCGCCCGCCAGTAGAGGAGCTCGACCCGCTGATCGGCGCTGAGGACGCCGCCCAGCTCGCCGGGCGGCTCCCCCTCCTCGCGCGCCGTCGCCCGCGTGCGCGTGCTCTCCATGCCGGACCTCGGGTCCTTCACGGCGAGCTGCATGACGCCGAGGAGAGCCTGGGCGTACGGCGGCAGATCCGCGACCGCCCCCTGCGCCCTGAGCCACCGGAGCTGCCGGCTCGCGTCCGCGTGCTCGTCGCGCATCGCGTGGATCCGCGCGAGCAGGAGCGCGCTCCTGTAGGCCGGCCTGTCCTTGAGCTGCTCGTCGAGCGAGCGCGCCTGCCGCACCAGGGGCAGCGCCTCGTCCTCGTGCCCCCAGAGATAAAGCAGCTCCGCGAGCTTGATCGTCGCGTCGCGCTCCGCCAGGGCGCTGGCCTCCTCGCGGGCCAGCTGGACCGCGCGCCGGAGGTCCGCCATCGCGCGATCCGGGGCGTCGAGCGCCGGCCAGAGCTCCGCGCGGCGGACGAGCGCCGCGCAGAGGTGGGCCCGGTCGCCGCGCTCCTCGCAGCTGCGCACGGCGTCGTCGAAGCGCCGCTCCGCCTCCTCGAGCTGGCCGGACCGCGCGAGCACGCAGGCGAGCAGCGTGAGCCCGGTCACGTGCGTGTCGTGATCGGCCTCGCGGACGCGCTCCACGCCGTGCGTGAGCCGCTCGAGGGCGTCGTCCAGGTTGCCCTTGCGAAACGCCGAGCGGCCGGCGGCGACCTCGAAGCGCGCGGCGAGCGCGGCGTCGGCGCGGCCCTCGCGGGCGTCGAGCAGCGGGATCACCTCCTCGACGCGCGCCGCCGACTCCTCCCAGGCGCCCGCCCAGTCGAGCGCGGTCGCCTCCTCGAGCAGCGCCTCCGCGATCATCCGCGGGTCCTTCATCGTCCGGGCCAGCGCCCCCGCGGAGCGGAGATCGTCGAGCGCCTCGCCGGTGCGCAGGACGCGGTAGCGCACGCGCGCGCGGCCGAGGAGCGCGAGGTACCGCTGGCGCTGATCGTCGCCGTCGGCCCAGAGGAGCGCGGACGCGTAGTGGCCCTCCGCCACCGCGTTGTTGTGCTGGTCGCGCTGGAGATCGCCGAGGAGCAGGTACGCGTGCGCCGCGCGCGCGCGCGCCCCGGCGGCCGCGGCGTGGCGCGCGATCGGCTCGAGCAGATCCGGCGCCCTCGGCCGGGCCTCGGCCATGAGCTCCCAGACGGCGAGCGCGTGCCGGTGCATCGCCGCGCGCTGGTCCTCCGCGAGCAGCGCGTAGATGGCCTCCTGCAAGAGCGCGCTCCGGAAGGCGTAGCTGGCGCCGCCGCAGAGGGTGCCCTCGCCGTGCGCGGCGCCGTGCGCGCCGCGGGGGACGAGGAGCCCCCGCGCCACGAGCGCGCGCAGGGCGCTCGGGACATCGACGTGGTCGACGCTCGCCGCCGCCGCGTCCTCGCGCTCGCCCTCGCGTTCGAGCGCGCGTTGCACGCTCGCCGCCACGTCCTCCGAGAGCTCGAAGCCGAGCACCGCGCAGAGCCTCGCGCACGCAGCGAGCTCCGGCGGGAGCGCCTCCAGCTGCCCCGCGGCGAACCACTGCCACGCGGGCGACGGCGGGAGCCTCTCCAGCTCGGCGGTCGCGAGCTGGTGGCCGCTCGATCTCGCCCGCAGCCGCACGAGGCCCGCGCGCTTGATCGCCCGGGTGAGCTCCACGAGGGCGCGGGGGTTGTAGCCGGCCCACGCGCAGATGCGCCGGAGCGTCGCGCTCGGCGGAGGCTCCGCGGGCCGGAGGAGCTCCGCGCAGAGCAGGAGCCCCGCGGCGTCGTCGAGCGGCGGGAGCGCGACGTGATCGCGCGCGTGGCCGCGGGCGCTCAGCGCGTGGCGCCGGGGCGCCGGCGAGCAGCGCGCCGGGGCGCCGGCGAGCAGCACCCAGAGCGAGACCGACGCCTCGCGCCGCGTCGCGAGGTCGAGCGCGTCGAGCGTGGCGCTGTCGGCGAGGTGCGCGTCGTCGACGATCACGACGACGGGCCGCTCCATCGCCCTCCGGCGGAGCCCCTCGGCGAGCGCCCGGATCACGCTCCCGCGGCGCGGCGGCGGCGGGCCTGCGGAGCCGCCCGGCCAGCCGAGGATCGCGGCCACGGCGGGCCACACCTCGCCGCCGAGCGGCTCTCCGAGCCGCTCGACGCAGAACGCGCGCGGGTCGCCCGGCGCCGCGAGGGCGCCGTCCCTCGCGCCGAGCACCTCGGCGAGCAAGGCGGCCGCGGTCCGGCCGTAGCCGCCCCCGGGGCGCGCGCCGAGCTCCGGCTCGGCGCGCAGCGAGATCACGAGCGCGCCGGGGTGCGCGCGCCGGCTGCTCTCGGCGATCTCCTCGGCGAGGCGCGACTTGCCGGCGCCGCGCTCGCCGATCAGCGCGCAGAGGCCGGGCCCGAGGCCCGCGAGCGCGCGCTCGCGGCTCTCCTCGGCGGCGCTCTGGGCCTCGCCGCGCCCGACGAGCGGCGGCGCGGCGCGCGCCGCGCCGCGATGGCCCGAGGGCGGGGGCGCGTCCGGGGCGAAGAAGTAGCGGCCGTCCTCGCTCGCCGCGGCGACGTCGAACCCGGCGTGGGCGGTGACGAGCTCGGCGCTGAGCGCGATGCCGCGCCACGGATCCGAGGGCAGCCACGACTCGGGCCGCTCCACGGCGATGCCCGCGGCGTGGACGCCCTCGCCGTCGCGGCGGAGCTTCAACGGCGCGACGTGGATCGCGAGGGGCGCGCCGACCGAGGCGACGATCTCCCGCCCCGCGAGGAGCGCGCGCTCCGCGGCCGCCTCTTTCGGGCCGGGGAAGATCGCGACGAAGCGGTAGCCGCGCTGCCGCGCGAGGTGCCCGCCGTGGCGGGCCACGGCGGCGCGGACCTCGGCCTCGGCGCCGCGGGCCTCCAGGGCGAGCACCACCGTGTCGTGCCGGTCCGTGGAGCCGGTGGCGGCGTCGTCTCCCGCGATCGCCGCGGCGCCGGCGGCGCCGCCGGTCAGGGCGAGCGCCTCGGCGCCCGCCGACGCGAGCGCGGCCCGCAGGCCCGCGGCGTCGGCCGGGCGGCGCGCGCGCTCCTTGGCGAGGCAGGCGAGGACGAGGGCCTCGATGGACGGCGGGACAGGGGCGATCTCGCTCGGCCTGGGGGGGAGCCGGCCGAGGTGCCCCTGCGCGACGTCCGCGGGATCGCCCGCGAACGGAGGGCGCAGCGTGAGCAGCTCGAAGAGGAGCGCGCCGAAGGCGTAGAGATCCGCGCGCGCGTCGAGCGGCTCGCCCCGGAGCCGCTCGGGCGACGCGACCTCGGGCGTCCCGAGCATGGCGCCCAGCGTGGTGAGCGCGCTGTCCGCCGGGTGGCAGACGACGCCGCGCTCGCGCTGCGTGAGGCCGAAGTCGAGGAGCCGCACGCCGCCGTCAGGCTCGAGGAAGACGTTCTCGGGCGCGAGATCCAGGTGGACCAGGCCGCGCTCGTGCACCACCTGGAGGCAGCTCAGCACGCCGAGCGCGACGTCGAGGGCGGAGCGCAGGTCGGGCGCGGCGGGCAGGCCCTCGAGGTGGGCCGCCAGCGTCTCGCCGCGGAGCCGCTCCATCGCGATGTACGCGCGGCCGTCCTCGAGCACGCCGTTCTGGAACAGGCGAGGCGAGGCCGGGGGACCGAGCTGCTCGAGGGCCCACGCCTCGCTGCGGAACCGCTCGCGCGCGAGCAGCGAGTGGGCCCTGCTGATCTTGAGCACGGCGGGAGCGCCGTCCTCCGACCGCGTCGCAGCCCAGAGGACCGAGAAGGCGCCCGCCGCGAGCGGCGAGCCGACGCGGAAGCCCGCGACGGACGGCGGCGTCTCGGCGTCGAGATCGACCGGCGCCGGGCGGGACGGCGCCGTGGCTCCGTCCGTCGAGCAGGAGGTGAGCACTGCGAGTCGGCGATGGCAGGAAGGGCAACGCGGCAAGAAGACCTCGGATGACCTCGGGTGGGGCCCGGCGCGATCCGTGACCGATATTACCGGTGTTGCGGGTTGTCACGAGCAGGAAAACCGCATTGCGCGACACCTCCTTATGCCCATGGCGAAAGTGGGTGCTCGGTCTGCTCGGTCACCCGCGACATCGTGGGTGTCGTGTCGACACCGGAGGACAGCGGCGTCCCTCGCGCTGCGCGAGAGGGATCGCGGCTGTTGTCCTCCGAGCAGCTGTGCGAGCGATCGGCAGGGGTGAATCTCCGTCGAACACCCACCTTCGGAGAGGCGGAGTCGGGGCCGCGCGTGACTGTCGCGCACGGACGTCGGCGGGGCTCGGCTGAGCCGCGCCGGTCCGCGAGCTGTGGTGTATGCTGTTCCGAGCGGTCGGAGGGCTGGATGATCCATCGACAGACGGGCGAGATCGAGCTCACATCCGGGCTTCGCATCGGGCCCTCGTACTCGGAAGCGCAGTTCTTGTCGTCGCCGCTCGCGCGGATGGCCAACGCCCTGAGCCAGACGCAGCCGTGGAGCGGATACCGGATGTCGCGCCAGCGCATCGGCTTCAGGACCTTCCGCATCACGCTGCACTTCTGCAGCGGCAAGATCGCGTGGGTCGAGCTGTTCGAGGTGGGCGCCGAGTCGAAGGCGTTCTGGAACGACTGGTCCGAGAAGGAGGAGGCGGAGCGCAAGGCCAGCCACGACGCCTGGCTGACGTCGATCCTCGGCGCGCCGCCGTACGAGTATCCCTGGGGAAAGATCACCTCCCAGCACGATCCGCGGGGCGGCTACAGCAGCATCGTCGTGCGCTTCGGCTAGCGCGCCGGGGCGCCGCAGCTCGATGCCGTCGCTGGTGCACGGGCCGGCGCCGCCCTCGGCGGGGCACCCCGGGGCGCCGCCGCCCTCGGCGTGGGATCCGGGGCGCTACAGCGCTCGCCGGTAGCGGATCTCCGGGAGGCTGCCGGCGCCGACCCGCGCCCACCGCCGCGCGCCGTCGCGGGTGAAGCCGGAGAGCTCGTAGAAGCGGCGCGCGCGGGTGTTCCCCTCGAGGACCCAGATCGTCATGGTCCTGTGGCGGCGCCGGGCCAGGTCGGCCTGCGCCGTGTCGAGCAGCGCGGCGCCTAGCCCGCGCCCCCACGCGGCGGGCAGGAGGTAGATCGTGTAGAGCTCGCCGACGTCGCCCGGGTCGTCGTCGTCGCGCGTCGGCCCGGCGCTCGCGAAGCCGAGCCCGGCGTCCTCGGCGCAGAGCACCCAGGTCCGCGTCCCGGTCGCGCCGTCGCGGCTCAGGATGCGCTGCCAGCTCACCTCGCGCGCCGGCACGGAGAGGGCGTTGAGATCGGCCGCCGGCACCAGGCCCAGGTAGGCCGCCTGCCAGGAGTCGACCTCGATGCGCGCGATGACGGCCGCGTCGGCCGGCCGCGCCCGGCGGATGACCGCCCCTGTGATCCGCTCTGACATGGTGTCTCGCACCCCAGGTTGGCTTTCGCCGCGGCGCCCCGCCAGGGCGCGCCGCCCGGCGCGCTCGCCCGCCGGAGGCGCCATCAAGCGGTCCCCGACGCCGCATTCATCATGATGCTCCATCCCTCGCCCGCGATCGTCCCCTAAGGTCCTTTTGTGCGCGGTGACGCTGCCGAGCGCTGCAAACGGAACCGAAGGAGGGAACCATGCTGTGCAAGGAGATCATGAAGCAAGACATCCAGAGCGTCCTGGCCGACGACACCATCCAGACGGCCGCGTGCAAGATGCGCGACGCGAACATCGGCTTCCTTCCTGTCTGCGACAGCGCCGGGAGGGTGCTCGGGGCGCTGACGGACCGCGACCTCGCCATCCGGGTGCTGGCCCACAACCGGCCGCTGAGCACGAAGGCGGGCGACGTCATGACGCGCGGGGTGGTCGCGTGCCGGCCCGACGACGACGTGCAGCGCGCGGAGCAGCTGATGGGGCAGCACCACAAGTCGCGCGTCCTGTGCACCGAGGCGGACGGCCGCCTGGTCGGCATCATCAGCCTGTCGGATATCGCGCAGAGCGAGGACGACAGGCACACCGCGCAGACCATCCGCCGGGTGACCGAGCGGGAGGCGGTGCAGCACGACAGCACGCGATAGCTCGCCGGGCGCTCGCCTGAGCGCCTCGCGACGCTTTACCCCGGCGCTTCGCCGCCGATCGCGCCTATCGCTTCGGCCGTGAGCAGGCGCGTCCTCCGGCCCGACGCGAGCGTGAGGTGCTGTCCCCAGCTCGTCTGGTGCGGCATGTCCCCCTCGACGAGCTCGCTCGCCCGGATCTCGAAGCCCGCCGCGCGGTAGGCGGGGCGCAGCGTGTCATCGACCCACGCGTCCGAGAGCTCGGGGAGCCCGAGCCGCGCCGCGTAGGGCCGGTCGTCGAAGACGCTCTGGTTGAGCAGCGCGATGAGCTCCCCGCCCGGTCGGACGAGCCGGCGCAGCGCCTCGAGCACCGGCGCCTCGGGCAGCACGAGGGCCGAGAGCAGCGAGGCCCAGGGGAAATTGAGGGTGAGGGTGTGGGCGAGCCCGGTGAGCTCCTCGGGCAGCGCCTGCACGGACGCGACGACGAAGAGCGCGTTCGGCCGGCCGCCCCGGGTGACCTTGCGGCTGGCGCGCCACGACACCTCGCGCATCCGCTCCCCCGCGGGGTCGACGCCGATGCAGTACGTATCGGCGTTGGCGCCGGCCGAGCGGTACACGAAGCGGCCGTCGCCCGTGCCGACGTCGATGAGGACGCGCGCGTGGCCGGCGAGCTTCGCCTCGAGGTCCGCGCGCGTCCACGTGACGGACGTCTTCCCGAACTGCACGATCATCGTCGCCTCGAGCGCCGCTCTCCCCGGTTCCTCGCTCAGCCGGGGGCGCCCCCGCCCCCCGGGCGGCGCCCCTCGGCGCTCGCCGCCGCCAGCTCCCGGCAGGCGAGCGCCCGCGCGAGGTCGTCGCTCGCCTCGCGGAGCATCCGGACCAGCATCGGCAGCCGCGGCGCCGCCGGCGCGCCGTCCGGGGCCCGCCCGAGCGCCGCGGTCCGCGCCTCCGCGCGGGCGACGAGGTCCCGCTCGACGCGGTACGAGGGGAACAGATGCGTGAAATACGCGGACGCGAGCTCGTGCGTCCGCGTCTCGAAGACCTGCTGCACCCGCTCGAAGAACGCCTGCGCGTACGGCTCGAGCAGCGCGCGCTGGAACGACCAGTTGAAGCCCGACATCGCCGCGCTGGTGAGGTGCAGCGAGCCGTACCCGTCCTCGTGGAAGCGCGCCCACGCCGCGGCCTTCGCCGCCGGATCCGGGCGGGCCGTCTCGGCGCGAAGCGCGGCGCGCTGGCCGCGGTCCGACGGGTCGCGCTCGCGCTCGGCGGCGAGCCGCTCCTCCGCGCCCTCCATGCCGCGCGCGATCCACTTCACGGCGACCGTCCAGCGCATCTCCTGGTCGATCTCGAGGCCGTCCACCTCGATCTCGCCGTCCGCGAGGCGCGCGGCCAGCGCGAGATCCGGCGCGGAGTACGCCGCGTTGAAGAGCGCCCGCGCCCACACGATCTGCGCGTCGCCGCGGGGGGCCGACCGCAGGGCCGCGAGGGCGAGGCCGGTGAACGCGCTCGCCTCGGCCTCGCGCAGCGGATCCGGCACGTAGCGCGCGAGCGCCGTCACCGCGTTCGTGAGCACCGGGTCGACGAGCGAGAGGTCCGGCTCGGCGGGCAGCTTGTCCCTCACCAGCGCGAGGTACGCCGGGGAGGCGAGCTTCTGGTCGCGCACCATGCTCCAGAGCGACGACCAGAGCAGCGTGCGCAGGAGCGGATCCTCCACGCGGCCCATGTGCTCGCGCACGAACGCGAGCGAGGCCGGGTCGAGCGCGATCTTCGCGAACGTGAGGTCGTTGTGGTTGGGGAACACGAGGAGCGGCGCCCGCTGCCCCCGCGCGGCCGCGACCTCGGTCGCCGCGCCGTCGATCTCCGCGGGCACCGAGTCGACGACGAGCGCGCCGTTCTCCTCGCGCGCGAGCGCGACGTCGATGCGGTGCGGCCGGAGGGTCGGGTAGTCGGCGGGCGCCGTCTGCAGCACGCGGAGCCGGCCGATGCGGTCGCCGTCGGGCTCCCACTCGGCCGTCAGCGTGTTGAGGGACGCCTGCTCGAGCCAGAGGCGCGACCACGCGCCGAGGTCGCGGCCGGAGCCCTCCTCCAGCGCGGACAGGAACTCGCGCAGCGTCGCGTTGCCGTACTGGTAGCGCTTGAAGTACCGGCGCATCCCCTCGCGGAAGGCCGGGAGGCCGATCGCCGCGACGAGCTGCTTCATCGCGGCGGCGCCCTTGCCGTACGTGATGCCGTCGAAGTTCAGGAACGTGTGCTCCGTGTCGGCGAGCTCCCCGGCGATGGGGTGCGTCGTCACGAGCTGGTCCTGCCGGTAGGCCCAGCTCTTCATGACGTTGAACGCCTTCCACACGGCCGGCTGGAACCGGGTCGCCTGTTCCATCGCGAGGAAGGCCATGTACGTGGCGAAGCTCTCGTTCAGCCAGAGATCGTTCCACCACCGCATGGTCACGAGGTTGCCGAACCACATGTGGGCCATCTCGTGGAGGAGCACCTCCGCGCGCGTGAGGCGCTGGTGGTCCGTCGGCGGGTCCCGGAAGATCATGCGCTCGCTGTGGGTCACGGCGCCGACGTTCTCCATGGCGCCGGCGTTGAACTCCGGGACGAAGACCTGGTCGTACTTGCTGAAGGGGTAGGGGTAGTCGAAGAACTCCGGGTAGAAGTCGAAGCCCTGCTTCGTGATCGTGAAGAGCTCCTCGGCGTCCAGGTGCCTCGCGAGCGACCTGCGGCAGTAGAGCCCGAGGGGGATGCCGCGGTGCTCGTCGCGGACGCCGCTGTACGGGCCGGCGATCAGCGCGAAGATGTAGGTGCTGAACCGGGTCGTCTCCTCGAACACCCGCGTCGTGCGCCCGAGGCCGGAGCCGAACGTGCGCGCGACGCGGGCGTTGCCGATGACCTCCCAGTCCTCGGGCGCGGTGACGGAGAGCCGGTAGCTCGCCTTGATGTCCGGCTGATCGAAGCAGGGGAACACGCGGTGGGCGCTGAACGGCTCGAGGTCCGAGTAGACGTAGTCCTCGCCGTCCTCCGGGTCGCGGAAGTGATGGAAGCCGTCGCCTGTGTGATCGTAGTCGTTCTCGTAGACGACGCGCACGCGCGTCTCCGGGGCGAGCAGCCTCCCCGGGAGGAGGATGCGGCAGTCGGACCACGCGGGCTCGATCTCGACGCCGTTGATCTCGAGCCGCTCGATGCGCCCGCCGCGGAAGTCGATGAACGTGTCGCCGTGGCCGCGGACGTCGAAGTACGCGACCGCCTCGCCTCGGTAGCCGCTCTCGCCGCGCGAGAGGTCGAGCGAGAGCTCGTAGCGCGCGCTGCCGATGCGCGCGGCGCGCTCCTCGGCCTCTTTCTGGGTGAGCACGTCCCTTCCAGGGCCGCCGGTCTTCTCCGTCATGACGGCACACCGTAGGACGAACCGCCGGAGGGAGGCCAGCGATCTGCCGCGGTCGCGGTCGTGGCGCGGTCGGGCGACCGCGCCGCGTGTCCGGCTGCCGCGCGGCCGCGAGGCGCACGAGGGAGGCGCCTGCCAGGCGGCCGGGCGAGGGACGAGGGAGCGGACGACCGGGCGGATGGGCCGTCCTGCACGGGCGACGCACCGGGTCTGGACCCCTAGAAAACGCCAGATCGAGCGATTTTCAGGGCAATTTTGTGCCAGAGAACGCGTTCTCAGCGAAATTCTGTGCCCACAACCCCCGCCTGAGCCCTCCTCGTTGTGCCAGAGGGGGCCGGACCCTTCCGGACCGCAGAGCGGAGCGCGCGGGGTGCCGGAGCCCTCCGGGCGCAAGGCGCGCGAACGGGGGAGCGCGGCTCGGCGTGGCCTGGAGCGCCCTCGAGGGGTCGACGCCGTGCGTGTGCCGTGGTTCTGGCTGCGCGGGCTCGCTATGCTCGGATCATGCAGCGCGCGCCGACGTCCTGGGTGATCGACCCCGACGATCCGCGGGCCCCTCCGCAGGAGCTCTGGGACCGCATGACGCCGGAGGAACGGCAGCGCGTCCTCGATACCCTCCCGTCGGAGTTCGAGGTCTCCGAGGCGTGCCCTCCCGAGGGCGACTTCCACTTCAACCCGAAGGTGGCGGCCAGGGACGCGCTGGGCGGGTACTTCCAGCGCATCGGCCGGCGCGTGTACCTCGCATGCGAGCTGCCGGTGTACTACCCGGCCGAGCGGATGTTCGCGCCCGACGTCATCGCGGTGCTCGACGTCGAGGTGAAGGAACGCGCCCACTGGTCGGTGAGCGCCGAGGGCAAGGGGATCGACTTCGCGCTGGAGATCCTCTGGCGCGGGAAGAGCAAGAAGGACCTCGAGGACAACGTCACCCGCTACGCGTCGCTGGGCATCTCCGAGTACTTCGTGTTCGATCGCAGGCGAAGGCGGCTGCGCGGCTTCCGGCTCGCCGAGGGCAGCGCGCGGTACCAGCCGATCGTCCCGCAGGAGGGCCGGCTCGCGAGCACGGTGCTCGACCTCGACCTGAGCCTGGAGGGGGACCGGCTGCGCTTCTTCCACGGGTTGGCGCCGCTGCCGGAGACGCACGAGCTGCTCGCCCGGCTCGGCTCGATGGTGGGCGACCTCGAGGCGCGCATCGAGGAGACCGAGATGAGCCTCGACGAAGAGCGACGCCGCCTCGACGAAGAGCGGCGCCGCCTCGATGCAGAGCGGCAGCGCGCCGACGAGGCCGAGCGGCGGCTGGCCGAGGCCCTGGCCGAGCTGGAGCGCATCAAGCGCGAGCGCGGCTGAGCGCACGCCGGAGGCGCGCGGCTCCCCCTGGTCCCAGCCGATCTCGGCTCAGGGCGCCGGAGGGCTGCGGCGCCACACGAGCGCGGCGGCGATCCCCGCGAGCGCGAAGGCCGCCTGGAGGAGGTGGACGAGCAACGAGATCGCGACGGCGGAGCTCTTGGTGAGGCCGAGCAGCGAGGCAGCGAGCGTGAAGGCCCCGTCGGTGGCGCCGATCTGGCCCGGGATGAGGTCGCCGGCGGCCGTGCCGGCGGCGCCCACGCCGTACGCGGCGAGCGCGCGGAGGGGGCCGCTCTCGGCGCCGACGACGGCGAGCAGCACGCCGTACTGCACCGCCTGGAGCGCGCGGCCCGCGAGGCAGGCGGCGAACGGCCAGGCCGGGACGGGCGGGCGCTCGTGGACGGCCTCCTGGAAGGCGGCGGCGAGCTGACCGGCGCGGGCGAACCGCCGGGTGATCCACGCCGAGGCGGCGCGCTGCCGCGCGGCGAAGGCGACGCCGAGGCCGCTCGCGACCAGGAGGGCGGCGTGCGCGAGCACGCCGAGGGCGAGCGGAGAGGCGCCGCCGATGTGGAAGAGGGCGATGGCCGCGAGGAGCGACAGCGGGGCCGAGGACAGGAGCGCGAGCGACTGGTTCGCCGTGGCGATCGCGGCCGCGCGCGCGGCGCCAACGTGGGGGGAGAGCAGCGCGGCCTTGACCGCCTCGCCCGCGGGGCGGCCGGCCGGCATCAGCGTGATGACAGGGTAGGTGACGACGTGGATGCGAAGGAGCTCTGCAATCGGGACACGCCGCGGCGCGCAGAGCACGCCGGTCGCGAGCGCCTCGCATCCGATGCGAGCCGCCTCCAGCGCGATCAGGAAAGGCAAGAACGGCGCGGCGCGGGTCACCGCGGCGAGCATCTCCGCCGCGCCGACGTGGCGGATGAGCGCGGCCAGGGCGGCCAGGCCGAGGCCGCCGAGCGCCGCGTGGAGCAGCGCCTTTCGCCGCGCGCGGCGGGAGGCGGGCGCGTCCGGGGCGGCGGGTAGAGCGGCAGGGACGCGCGCCTCGCCGCCGGGCGCGGGACTGGGACCGCTGCCGGCGCATTCCTCTGCCGCTCGGGCCGGAGGCAAGGGAGCCATGGGAAGGGGAGGTGCTGCGAGGAGCGTGCCGGCGCCGTGTGGGTGCGGCGTGCGCACGCGGCGGTGAGCTGCCTCGCGGAGCGCGCGCGCCGTGGGCATGCAGCGCGCGCACGCGGCGGTGAGCTGCCTCGCGGAGCGCGCGCGCCGTGGGCATGCGGCGCGCACGCGGCGGTGAGGTATCTCGCAGAGCGCAGAAGCTCGGAGCGCGCAGCGCGCGCACGCGGCGGGATGCCACGCGGAGCGCGGGCGAGCCGAGAGGCGAGATGTCAGGCACAGATCGTCCTCGTCCCTCAAAGGCCACCCGAGGTAGGTGGGGTATCAACGGAGTTGACTTCCTTGAACAACCACAAGCTTCATGGCGGGAATTTTACAGGTCCTGGTCCGAGGGCCGTGGTCGCGCTGCTGGTCGCCCTCTCGACGGGCGCTCTGGTCGCGTGTGGCTCGGCCCCGGTCGACGGTGTGCCGGCGAACCGTGCGCCGGTCGACGGCGGGTCGGGCGGCGGCGGGGACACCACCCCTCCCGAGATCCCGCCGGCTGCGCCGGGCGTCATCGCGCAGCGCCTGACCAGGCTCCTCTGGAGGGACGAGGCGCTGGCCGGCGAGATCAGCGCGCGGCTGCGCGCCCCGGTGCAGGCGCGCGCCGTCCAGGAGCTGGCGCGCGAGATGCTCCAGGATCCGCGCGCAAGGAGCGGCGTCGGGCGCTTCTTCGGCTGGTGGCTGCGCTCGAAGCTGCTCCTGGGCTTCACCCCCGAAGGCGAGCCTGTCGACGATCCGCTGCTCGCGTCGATGCGCAAGGAGGTCGAGGCCTACGGGAGCGCGGTCGTCCTCGACGAGGACGGCACCCTGGATACACTGATGTTCGCCCCGTACACCTTCGTCGACGCGCGCCTCGCGGAGCACTACGGGATGAGCGGCGTCGAGGGCGAGGAGCCCACGCGCGTGCCGTACGGCTCCCCGAACCGGATGGGGCTCTTCACCAGCGCCTCGGTGATGCGGACGTTCAGCAGCGCTTACCCGGTCACCTGGCCCGTGAGGCGAGGCTGGCTCGTCCGCTCCGCGCTTCTCTGCACGGCGCTCCCCGACATGTCGCCGCCCGAGGAGCCCGCGCTGGGGCGCTCGATCCGCCGGCAGATGATCGAGCTGACCGCTCCGGCGTCGTGCGCCACGTGCCACGGCGAGCTGAACCCGCCGGGGTTCGCCTTTCTCCGGTTCGACAGCATGGGCCGCGAGCTCGCGGACGACGGCGGCGAGCCGTTCGACACCTCCGGATGGATCACCGGCGTGCCCGGCGAGCCGAGGTACGGAGATGTCCGCGAGCTGCTCGAGATCTTGAAGGAGCTCCCGGAGGTCCACAGGTGCATCGCGAGTCTCCTGATGCACTACGCGACCGATCCTCTCTCTCACCCCAACGCGGTTGTCCCGGAGGCGCTGGCGCCGCGCGTCGCCTCGCTGGCAGCGGCCTTCGGCCGGTCGGGGCGCAACCTGCGCGAGCTGCTCCTCTCGGTGGTGGGGACCCCCGAGTTTCTCGGCGAGCAGGAGCTCACGTGGGGACCTCCGGACGAGCAGCCGTGAGCGCCCCCGGGCGGTCGTGGACGCGACCGCTCTCCTGGCGCCCTTGGCCTCTCGGCGGCTCTGATCCCTCCTGCCTCGCCTCCGGTGCGCTCAGGACGCGCTCGCCCTTCCCGAGCGGCGCGCGCGGAGCACGGCGTCGGCGCTGAACACCGCGAGCCCCGTCCAGATGCAGGCGAAGCTCACGGCCTGGGCCGTGCTGAACGGCTCGTCGTAGACGAGCACGGCCAGCAGGAACTGGCCGCTCGGCGCGAGGTACTGGAGGAAGCCGACGGTGGTCAGCGACAGGCGGCGCGCCGCGTTCGTGAACCAGACGAGCGGCAGGGCCGTGATGATGCCCGTCGCGGCGAGCAGGAGGTGGGTCCGCAGATCGGCGCGGCCCGCGGCGCCGGCGCCATCGGCGTGGAGGGCGGCCAGGTAGGCCGCGCCGAGCGGGGCGATGAACGACGTCTCCAGGGTGGAGCCGGGGAGCGAGCCGACGGCGGCGACCTTCCGCAGCAGGCCGTACACCCCGAACGTGCTCGCCAGGCCCAGGGCGATCCAGGGGATCGAGCCGGCGCGCACCGCCAGGTACACGACGCCCGAGGCGGCGAGGCCGAGCGCGAGCCACTGGGCGGGCCGCAGCCGCTCGCGCAGGAAGAGCATGCCGAGGAGCACGCTGAGCAGCGGGTTGATGAAGTAGCCGAGGCTGGCGTCGAGCACGCGCCCCACCGCGACGGCGTAGATGAAGAGGACCCAGTTCGCCGACACGAGCGCGCCGGTCACCGCCATCGCCGCGACGACGCGCCGGTCGCGCAGGGCGGCGCCGAGCGCGCGGCCCTGCCCTGTGGCCAGCGTGAGCGCCACGAACGAGAGCAGGCTCCACACGGTGCGATGGGCCAGGAGCTCGACCGCGCCGACGTGCCGGAGCTGCTTCCAGAAGACGGGGACGACGCCCCAGGAGCTGTAGGCCGCGATCCCGTAGGCGACGCCCCACGCGGCCTCCTTTCGGCTGTCGCGAGCATCTTCGGGCGTGGGCATCGGGGTCGTGCTTCCTCGGCGGCGTCGCTCGACGCCGCCCGCCGCCCGGCGCCGCTGCTACGAGGCGCCGCTCGCGTTCGATCGGACGGCGAACATGGCGAACCTGCTCGGCCATTTCAAGCCCTGCCTGCGAGCGCCGGGCTCGCAGGCTCGCCGCGAGGCCGCATGGCATCCGCGTTGCTGGATGCGGGGCGCGGCGCTGAGTCCGCAGCGAGCACAGCGAGGTGGGTATGCGAAGTGTCTACGCTTCAGCAGGGCTATGTGCAGCGATGATGGTCGCGTGCACGGGAGAAACGACCGGCGAGACGCGGCCTGGAGGCGCACAGCCTGAAGACATGGGGTTCGTGACCGTCCAGTGGTCCATCGAGGACAAGACCGACGCCGCTCAGTGCAAGGCGCGCGGCGCGACCGCGGTCGAGCTGGTCCTCATCAACACGAAGAGCAACGAGGTCACGCGGCAGGTGGTCCCCTGCGAGCGGTTCGACGCGAGCGTGCAGCTCGTCGCCGACGACTATGTCGGGACGCTCTCGCTCGTCGACGACAACGGCAGGCCGGTCAGCGATCCGCAGGCGGTGGGACCGTTCGAGGTCTCCGGGGACGAGTCGACGACCCGCAAGATCAGCTTCCCCGCCGCCGAGCGGCAGCGAGGCACGCACCGGCAGCCCGAAAGGCCGCGGCGGTAGGCCACAGGCAGATCGCGCCACGCGCGCCCGAGCTCCTTCACGCACCGCTGGCGGCCGCCCGCCCGCGGAGGAGCGCTATCGAGCCGCCCTCACGACGGTGAGGGCGCTCGGTCCCTCCCCGCGCCGCCGGGGAGCCCGCCCCCTTCGATCAGCCGGAGGAGCTTGTCCTTCGTGGTCAGCCCCACGTGACGAGCCACCTCCTTGCCCCCGGCGAACGCGACGACGGTCGGAAAAGCGCGGATGCCGAGGCGGCGGGCGATGGCCGGGCACCGATCGCCGTCGACCGCCACCACCTTCAGGCGTCCTGCGCCTTCCTCCGCCAGCTTGTGCAGGATGGGCGCGAGCGCGCGGCACGGCGGGCACCACTGCGCGGTGAGCTCGACGAGGACGGGCACCCCGGCCTCCAGCACCTCGGCGTCGAAGCTCGCCTCATCGATCTCGCGGACAGGATTCGTGGACATGGCGTGAACCTCCATGCCCTGGCAGGTCTCGAGGGCGGCCTCCATTACAGCGCTCGCCCGTTGTAATGTGGTCGCGGCTCGAGACCTGACCTCCTGGACCATGGGCGCCATCAAGGACGCGGACGATCTCCTCAACCATGTGTCGCACCTTGTGCGCTCCGAGCGTTCGGCGCTCGCGGCGCTGGCGCGCGGGGAGGGGGTGACGCCGGAAGATGCGGTCGACTGCGTGCAGGAGGGCCTCTGCACGCTGCTCACGCTCGCGCAGCGGGGCGCCCTCCCGGAGGACGTCGGCGCGTGGGGGGGCGTGCTCGCCGGGACGGTGCGGAACGCCGCGCGCAACCGGCGCCGCCGTCACTTCCGCGCCCGGCCGCACGACGACGTGGACGCGCACCCGGAGGCCGCGGGGGACGTGCCGGCGACCGACGAGGCGATCGCGCGCGCCGAGGAGCACGTCCGCCTGCGCGCGTGCGTCGAGGAGCTCTGCGAGATCCAGAAGGCCGTCGTGACGCTGCGCATGCTCGAGGAGCAACCCGGAGAGGACGTGGCGCGCGCGCTGGGCATCTCGGCCGGCCACGTCGCGGTGCTCCTGCACCGGGCCAAGCTCGCGCTGCGCGCGTGCATGACGTCGCCGCACTGAGCGCGCCGCGCGTGCTGCCGCGCGCCCTCGCGAGTGCGCGCGCGGCGCGGGCGCGCCGGTGTCTGCTATGTCTTGGGCGAGACGTCATGAGCTCTTCTTCGTCCGCTTCGCCAGCCTTGCGCATCCTCGCGCCCGATGAGCCGCCCGCGTTCGAGGTGGTGAACCCCGAGGGCCGCTCCAGCGCGGTCCTGCTCTGCGACCACGCGTCCAACGCGGTTCCGAGGAGCCTCCCCGAGCTGGGCAGGCAGCACGAGGCGCTCCGCGAGCACACCGGCTGGGACATCGGCGCGGCCCGCCTCTCGCGCCGCCTGTCCGCGCTCCTCGACGCGCCGCTCGTGCTCTCCGGCTACTCGCGGCTCGTCATCGACTGCAACCGGCCGCTGGGCTCGCCGACGTCCATCCCCGAGATCAGCTGCGGCGTGCCCATCCCCGGCAACGCCATCGACGCCGCGGAGGCCCGCGCGCGGGCTGACGCGTGCTTCTGGCCCTACCACGGCGCGATCACCGCGCTCCTCGACGCGCGGCGGGACCGCCGGGAGCGCACGGCGATCCTCAGCGTGCACAGCTTCACGCCCGCGATGCCCGGCCAGGACCGGCCGTGGCACGCGGCTGTCCTCTACGGGCGCGACCGCAGGCTCGCCGCGCCGTTCCTCGAGGCGCTGCGGCGCGAGCCCGGGCTCTGCGTCGGCGACAACGAGCCCTACCGCGTGACCGAGGGCGGCGACTACGGGATCCCCACGCACGGCGAGGCCCGCGGCCTGCCCTGCGTGCTCCTCGAGATCCGCCAGGACGGCCTGCTGAGCGACGAGGGCGTGGAGGCCTGGGCCCAGCGCCTCGCGGCGAGCTACCGGGCCATCGAGGCGAGCGGCGTCGACCTGAACGCCCTCTCCCCGGACGCCTCCGCCGGTCGGTGACGTGGACGGGGCTCGGCGCCCGGTTGACACCTCCGAGGCACCTTGTCTCACGTGTGACGGCCTGACGCAGGCGAGCCTCCGCCGGGGGCGGCGGAGAGCGTCACGCCGGGACGGCGCACATCGCTGCGAACAGCCCGATTCCCATCGGTTTCCGGCAAAGGCTCGGGGCGGCACCGTTCGTGTATCGCCGGGCTCATGGCAGCGCTCGGCCCTCGCGCCGGCGCTCGTTCAACGGAGTCGATGGAGGTACCGATGAACCATGCAGTCAATCCGAGGTGGTGGGATGATCACAAGACGTCCGGCTGGGACCGCGTGAAGGAGGCGCTGCGCCGCGACTGGGAGCAGACCAAGGCGGACTTCACCAGCACCAAGGGGCAGGAGCTCAACCAGGACGTCGGCGATACGGTGAAGCAGGCGCTCGGCAAGCAGCCGATCCCGCCGCGCTACGCGCCGAACACCGACTGGGACCAGGTCGAGCCGGGGCTGCGCTACGGCTGGGGCGCGGCGGGCCATTACAGCGATCACACCGACTGGGACGATCGGGTCGAGAGCAAGCTCAAGGAGGAGTGGAACGACCTCAAGAGCGGGCGCACCTGGGACGAGGCGAAGAGCGCCGTGCGGCGCGGGTGGGATTCGGCGCGGCGCAAGGTCTCCTGAGCCGCGCCCTCGACCGGATCACCGCTTCGACGGCGGGAGCAGCTCCCTCAGCGCGTCGTGCAGGCGGCGGTACGTCACGACGTCGCCCCGCGCCACGCCCTCGCGCACGAGATCCCGGGCGACCTCCGGGCCGATGCCGGCGAGCACGCAGGTGCTGCCGAGCAGCCTCACCGCCGTCGCCACGCGCAGGAAGAGCGCGAGCGCGCTCGCCTCCATCCGGTCGAGCCCGGTGACATCGATGACCACGGCGCGCGCCCGCCTGGCCGTCACGGCGGAGAGGAGCCGCTCCATGAGGAGCGCGCACCGCTCCTCGTCGACGAAGCCGATCACGGGGACGCAGAGGATCCGGCTCCAGACCTCGATGATGGGCATGGACAGCGCCCGGATCGCGGCGCGCTGGTGCTCGATGAGCGTCAGCTTCTCGGTGATCTCCCGCTCGTACGCGAGGTCGCGCGCCCGCGCGAGCTCCTCCTCGGCGCGGGCGCGCGCGAGCGCCTGCGACGCCGCGGGCAGGAGGCGGCGCACGAGGCTGACGTGGCGCGCGTCGAAGAAGGCGCGGTCCGGATGGACAAGCACGAGCAGCGACCGCAGGGGGCCGGCGTGGAGCGGCGCGTGGAGCGCGGAGCCGTAGCGCGCGAGCACGGGCTCCGGCTGGCGCTGCCACTCGGCGAGCTGGCGGAGGTCGAAGCTGGCGACCGGCCGGCCCTCGAGCGCGCGCGAGAACGCGGGCCCGGCCTCCCATTCGGTCGCCGAGAGGCCCGGATCGGTCGCGACGAGGGCGCGGCCGTCCGCCCCCTCATCGAACGCGATCACGAGCCCGGCGGCGGCCCCGAGCCGCTGCGCGGTCGCCTCGACGACGCGCGCCAGCGTCTCCGTGAAGCTGCCCGGCTCCGTGAAGCGCAGGAGCACCTCCGCCAGCCCTTCGGCCTCCAGCCGGAGCGCTCGCTCCTCCTCATGCGCGCGCCGAAGCTCGGCGATCGTCTCGTGGGCAGCCTCGTCCATCAAATCTCAGTCTCCGAGCAGGACGACGCTGATGGAGAGGTTCGCGTGCTGGTTCTTGCCCCGGGTGAAGCACCCCTGCTCGCCGAAGGTGAACCTGCCGAGGAACGGCGTCTCCCCGAGCGACGCGGCCACCCCCTGGACGACGCGATCGAGCTCGCCGCGCACGGCGAGCATGCACCCCGCGCAGAAGATCACGAGCGCGCCCTGCGCGCGGAAGGAGGGCGGCGCGGCCCCCAGCGCGGCGTCGACAACGGAGCGGACCCGGCCGATCACGCTCTCGCGCGATCCCTGCATGAGCACGAGCTCGTCGCCCTCGTTGATGTTGGCGCCGAGCGTCATGGAGTTGTCCTGCTGCACGGTGTCCGGGTGGATGAGCAAGAACTGGGGGACCTTGCCGATCCAGCCCGAGGGCCGCCCGAGGGGGTGGAGCGCCGTGTGCTCCAGGATCGTCCCGCCGCCGAGCTGCGCGGAGATCAGGCCGCCGGTCCAGCGGTTGTAGACCTCGGCGGCCGGGAGCCCGTCGATCGCGGGCAGGCGCCTGCCCTCGGCGCGGGTCACGCGACAGCGGTGCTCGGTGGGGGCATAGCCGCTGCTGAACGCATAGGAGATCTCCCCGGACGGGTAGAGGGCGGTCAGCAGCACCGCGCCCTCGTGGGCCAGCCCGCGCTCCATCTGCGATTGCCTGCCGACGATGGAGTCCGCCGCGGTGGAGCCGCCGAACACGGGCACGTTGGGGCCCACGACGTCCTCGATGCCGAGCAGGACGTCCTCCTCCGCGCCGGTCTGCACGCTGAGCCAGAGCAGGGCCGGGAGCTCGCCGGAGCGCCCGGCGTCCTCGATCGCACGCGCCGCGGCGCGCGCGCCGGCGGCCCGCGGGGCGCCGCCGATCCGCTCGGCCGCGACGCCATAGGCGCCCTGCGCGTCGGCGACCCCGAGCAGGGCGAGGCCGGGGCCGGGGGCGCCATGAACGCCGGCAGCGGTCATGACCGACTGGCACGAGCTCGATCCGTGGACGCGAACCGACGGCGGCAGCGCCGCGGTGGCGCGCGCGAGCTCGTCGACGTCATAGGAGGCCGTGTAGCTCAGGAAGACGTGATCGGGCTCCGCGCCGAGGCCCGCGCGCAGCGCCGACATGGCCTCGGCGAACGCGGCGCTCGCCCCCGCAGCGGTCGACGACGACGTGGCGATCTTCATCCCCGCGGCCCTCCCGTGCCCGCGGTCCGTGCCGCCGGCGCCGGTGGGCTCCACAGGCCGTCTGTCGCGTTCATGACCTTCTCCTTCATCGGCGTTCTTTCCGCTTGCGAAGTATCCGGTGACTCGTTGCGCCGGCGCTTATACACAAAACCGCACCGCGCCGCCCCTGCGCTCAGCCGCCGATAAGGTGCCGCGCGTAGCCGTACACGTAGACCGTGATGATCGCGGCGGCAGCCACGTTGAGCAGGAAGCCTGTCCGGATCATCGCCGGGAGCCGCACGTACCCGCTGCCGAACACGATGGCGTTGGGCGGCGTGCCCGTCGGCAGCATGAAGTCGCAGGACGCGGCGATCGTGGCCGCGAACAGCACGCCGAGGTCCTGCGGGAGCACGTTGAGCGCCACGTTCACCGTGGCGGTGTTGGAGGCCAGCGCCGACAGGGCGATCGTGCCGGTGCTGGCGAGCCCGATCTGCGCGAGCAGCGGCGCCTCGGCGACGACCGCGAGCTCCGCGGCCATCCACGCCGAGAGCCCGCCGCCCTCGATGCCGGCCGCCATCGCGAAGCTGCCGCCGAGCAAGGCGAGCGTGCCCCAGGGCATCCTGCGCAGGGAGGCGAGCGAGAGGGCGCGCAAGGCGAGCAGGCCGAGCGCCGCCAGGACGGCCACGGTCGCCTCGTAGTGCTTGCCCTGCACCTTGAAGCCGGCCGCGGCGCCCGAGCCCAGCGCGGCGCCAAGGCCCTCGAGCGCGGCCTGGACGCGCGGCGCGAGCGCGGCGCGCAGCGGATCGCCAAGGATCCAGAGCGCGCTCGCCGCCGCGAAGACGGCGGCGACCGTCTTCTCGCCGCGGCTCATCGGGCCCATGGCCGCGAGCTCGCGGTCGAGCGCGTCGCGCGCACGGCCGGGGCCGAGCCCGTCCCGCTTGCCGACGCGCCACAGGGCGAGCCAGAGCAGCGGGACGAAGAGGACAACGAACGGCAGGGCGATCGCCATGTACTGCAGAAAACCGAGATCGTGGCCCAGCTTGTCAGCGAGGAAGCCGCAGAAGATGGAGTTCGTCCCGGTGCCGATCTTCGTGCCGATCCCGCCGACGTTGGAGGCGTAGGCCACCGCCAGCATGATCGCCGTCCCGTAGTGCGTGAGCCTGCGCCCCCCGGCGGCCGACTCCAGCTGCGCGAGCAGGGCGAGCCCGATGGGGACCATCATCACGGCGGTCGCGGTGTTGGAGATCCAGAGCGAGATGGAGCTCGTCGCGACCAGCATGCCGAGCAGGAGGCGCTTCGGGTCCGTGCCGACGGCCCGCATGATGTGGAGCGCCACCCGGCGGTGAAGGCTCCACTGCTCCATGGCGGCCCCGATCGCCATGCCGCCGAGGAAGAGGAAGATGTACGCGTCGACGAACGGCGCGGCGGCGCGGGCCGCGTCGCCCGCGAGCCCGCGGCCGAAGACGCCGAGCAACGGGAAGAGAACGAGCGGCAAGCAGGCGGTGAGCGCGACGGGGAGCACCTCGAAGAGCCACCACAGCGCCATCCACGCCGCGACCGCGGCCGCGTATGCGGGGCGGTGGCCGTAACCAGGGACGGCGTGGAGCCCGCTCGGGATGAGCGCGATCGCGAGGGCGGCGGCCGGACCGGAGGCGACGCCGAGGCAGCGAAGCAGGCGGAGCCGCGCAGGAGGGGGGTGGCCTCGGTGAGGGGCGCCCGGCGGCGCGGCGGCGTGATCAGGGGGGCCCTGCATGGCGACTCTATCGCACACGCGCTCCTCGCCGGCAGGCCGCGCCCTGCGCGCGGCGCGGCGGGCGCGGCGCGCGCGTGCTAGGCGTCAGCCGCTCCGCACGGCGCTCGCGCCGCCCGCAGGGCAGGAGAGCCGCCGTGTCCGATCCCCTCGTCGTCAACGATGCGCTGACCGCCCCGGCCGCGCTCCTCAGCTGGAGCGCCGTTCGCGCGTCGGGGCCCGGCGGTCAGAACGTCAACAAGGTCGCCTCCAAGGTGGAGCTGCGCTTCGACTTCGGCGCGTGGCCGGAGCTCGCCGACGACGCCAAGGCGAGGCTGCGCGTGCTGGCGCGCGGTCGGCTCGACGCCGAGGGGCGGCTGTTCATCGTGAGCCAGCTGACGCGCGACCAGCTGCGCAACCTGGACGACGCGCGCGAGAAGCTGCGCGCGCTGATCCTGCGCGCGCTCGAGGTGCCGGTGCAGCGAAGGCCGACGCGGCCTACGCGTGCGTCGAAGGCGCGGCGGCTCGACGAGAAGCGGCGCACGGGCGAGAAGAAGCACGTGCGCCGCAGCGGGGGCGATCACGAGTAATGGGGCGCGCGCGGGGGGGGGAGGGCGTCCAGCGCGCGCCCGCGCCGCGGCGGCCCTCGCTCAGCGCTTGCGCCGGGAGCCGGCGACGACCTCGGCGGCGGTCGTCGCGGTCGCCGCGCGCTTGATCCATCGCCGTAGCTTGCCCAGATCCTCGCAGCCGGCGATCGCACGGGCCACCTCGGCCGGCGTGGCGACCCCGCGCGACTCCAGCACCGTGAGGATGGCCTCCTGCGCCATCCTGACCTCGCCGCGCGCCTCGCCGCGCGCTTCACCACGCGCCTCGCCACGCGCCTCGCCGCGCGCTTCACCGCGGGCCTCGCCGCGGGCCTCGCCGCGCGCTTCACCGCGGGCCTCGCCGCGCGCCTCGCCCTCCGCGAGCGCCGCCTCGAGCGCGGGCACGCGCTTGTCGAGCAGCGCGCGTGCCACGGCGTCGTCCGAGGACGTGGCCTCGAGGAGCGCCTGGATCGGCAGCGGGCGCACGAGGCAGGGATCCTCGATGACCGCATCCTTGGGCAGCGGGCGCCAGCCGTCGGTCTCGCGCGACCACTCCATCACCCGGCGCTGCTTCACCAGGATGCAGAACACCCGCCGCACGCCGCGGGCGATCAGCAGGCGCGCCTTGGTGGTCGGAACGGCGAGGGCCTGCTTGTCGCTGACCTCGAACGCCAGCTCCTCCAGCCGCCGCCGGCCCGCGCGGTCGGGCTTCTGCGCGAAGACGCTGGCGTCGGCCGCGTAGTCGCTGCCGAGGTCGGTCCGGGTCAGCATGTCCACGGCGCCCCGGTAGCCCTCGGCGACGTGGGCGCCGAGGACGTAGGTCAGATCGAAATGCTGCGTCGCGTGCGGCGGATCGGCCGGGGCGGCGTAGACCTCGACGCCGTGGAGGTACTCCACCCGCGTCTCGGGCGGCGCCAGCCGGTCGTCCACGTGCGGGCGCGCCCTGCCGGCCGGAGGCGCGTGGACCGTACGACCGGAGGCGCCGGCACCGGGAGCGAGGAGGACGTGATCGTGCCTGCGCATGAGCTCCATCCTAGCGCACCCAGCGACCGGCGGGCATCGCGGCGCCGGCGTCCGCGCGCCTCCACCGCGTGGCGAGGCTCAGGCGCTCGCTCTCAGACAGCCCAGCTCGTAAAGCCCCATCCACCCGACCTCGGGGTCGGTGCAGGCGCCCTCCCTGAGCTGCTCCACGAAGTCCTCGATCGGCTTCTCTACCACGTCGATGAACTCCGTCTCATCCAGCGCTTGCGCCCTGTCGCGCGCGCAGTCCACCGCCAGGAACGCGTGACGTTCGATGGTCGAGTAAGCGCACTCCAGCGGGCGGCCGAGCGGCACGAGCCGCCCGGCGACATACCCCGTCTCCTCGAGGAGCTCGCGCGCCGCCGCCGCCTCCGGGGCCTCGCCTGGCTCGACGCCGCCGCCCGGGAGCTCGTCGAGGATCCGATCGGGCCCCGGCCTGTACTGGCGCGCCAGGATCACCCTCTTCTCGCGCGAGATGGCGAGGACGCAGACGACTCGCCCCTCTTTCTTGAGCGAGAACGTGCGGACCTGCCCGTCCGGGAGCTCGAAGGTGACGTCCTCGATCCTCCGCCACGGCGAGTGCTGGACCACGCGCCGCTCCAACGCCTTCCACCGTACGACCGTCATGATCAACCACCTTGGAGCCGCGACCGCTCCGGCGCCGCCACGCGGAGGGGCGAGGCGCACGGACGGCCGCGCGGCGAGCACGGCTACCAGGCGCGACAGCCGACATCAAGAGGGCGCATCGGAGGGCGCTCATCGCGCGAGCCCGTCCGGGCTTCTGCCGCTCTCGCCGCCCTCGCTCAGGCGGGGGCCGGCCGGGCGCTCATGGGAACGGCCTCCCTCGCGACGGCGAAGTGCCGCCGGATGAAGTCGTTCGCGAACATGCCGATCGGGTCGAGCTCCCTCCGGACATCGGCGAAGTCGACGTACCGAGGATATGCCTTCTCCGCGTACTCTCGATTCGTGAAATTGATCTTCCCCCAGTGCGGCCGGCCTTGATGGCGCTCGATCATGAAGGTCTCGATCTCGGCGAAGATGGCCTTCCAATCTTCCGCCTCGGAAGGGAAGTGCGCGAAGGTCAGGAACACCGTGTCGCGACCGTGGGCGGGGCTCATCCACGCCGTCTCCCTGGTGACCGTCCGCGCCAGGATGTACCCGTTGATCTTGAACGTCCTCCGCTCCATGAGCTCGAACAGCGAGGTGACCGCCGGTCCCAGGCCCTCGATCGGGATCGCGATCTCGGACTCGATGTGGCCAGCGACGACCTTGAAGCGAGGATCGTGCGCGAAGAGCAGGAGATCGTACGATTTTCCGACCTGGTAGGAGCTCGTGCTCACCGCGGCCAGCGCCGCCCTCAGAAAGCGCGGCTTCAGGTCGATCGGGACCCGCCGCGCGGCGTTCATCAAGACGCTCAACGTGAGCCTGTCGCCCACGGCGAGGAGCGGGTTGCGCAGCCTGTCCCAGAGGGACGGCGCTGACAGCTCCTCCCTCTTCGCGGCGTAGATGTGCTGCCTGCCGTACGGAAAGAAGAACACCTTGTTCATCGCGTACGGGTCGGAGAGCGAGAGAAAGTGGGCGGCGTTCGCGATCGCCGCCTCGGTCTCGAAGACCTTCTGGTGCTTCAGCACGTTGAACGACTCGCGGACCGCGAGCGTCGCCTCGACGACGATCCCGAGGCAGCCAAGGTTGGTCCTGACCGCATCGAGGTACTGTGCGTTGCGCGCGCTGGATATCTCGATGACCTTGCCAGACGACAGCAAGAGCTTCGCGGAGAGCACGGCGCTGGAGAACGAGCCGGTGCTTCCGGAGCCGTGGGTCGCGGTCGCGATGACACCTCCGACGTGCTGCGCGTCGACCTCTCCCAGGTTGACGAGCGCGAGGCCGGCGGCGTCGAGGTGATCGATGAGGTCCGCGACGCGCATCCCTGCCTGGACGGTGACGGTCCTGTTCTTCCGATCGAGCCCGATGAGCTCGTTGATGCGCGCGAGGCTGACCATCCATTCGTCCGTGCACACGATGTCGGACCAGGAATGTCCGGCGCCGACGATCCGGATCTTCTTGGACCTCGCCCTCGCGCTGTCGACGATCGCCACGAGCTCGTCGATCGACCCGGGCTCATGGAAGCTCTCGGGTTTGCATTGATGGTTGGCTCCCCAGTTTCGCCACGTTCCATCCGGACGAAGCGCATTGGACGTGGCGAAGAACCTCCTGATGCCCTGTGTGATCGCGCTCGGAAGCTGGACGTTCCCGAGACGTTTCCGGTTTGCTTCCACGAATCTCAGCTGCATGAGACCTCCGCGAGACGCCCTCGGGCTCACACACCCGCAAATAGTTGAGCGGCGAGTGGCCGGCCAGCGAGAACCTCGGGCACAGCGGGAGATCGAGATGAGCTATGTCCCGGACGCTGTTCGCGCAGCGCATGGCAGGTGGATCGGAGCCGGGCGCCCGCGGCGTCGAGCCGCCGCGGACCTGCTGCTCGGCCAGGCGGCGCGCTCGGTCAAGACATTGGCGTCGCCGGTCAAGGACGGGACGCGCGCTCGGCACCATCCTCTCTGGCATGACCTACCTCATCCCGAGCCAAGAACAGGCGCACGCGGGTCTGCGTGCCATCAAGGTCGTCCTTACCTCGGCCGGCCCCCTCGACGGATCGCGGCGCGACGCGATCGCCGCGGTGCAGCGGCACCTCCTTCACACCGACGTCGACATCGACGCGCTCGCCCCGATAGCGCCCGAGGAGCTCGCGCGCGCCGTCGAGCACCCTGCTCTGCGCGAGCAGCTCATCAACGGTCTCTGCGCCATGACCCTGTGCGGCGAGCGCGTCGACGAGCGCGAGCTGCTCGAGGTCGAGCGCTTCGCCGCGGCGCTCGGGGCGCGGCCGGACGCGGTCCGCCAGCTCCACCACCTGTACGAGCGGCGGCTGCTCCTCCTGCGCATCGACATCAGCCGGAGCTCGCTGCTCGGCAAGAACGTGCGGCGCATGCTCGATGAGGGCGGCCTGTATGGGCTCGCCAGGAACGTCGCGAGCTTCGCGGGCATCCTGGAGAACGAGCCAGTCGCCGCGCGCTACCGCTCGCTCGAGGCGTACAGAGAGGGCACCCTCGGCAAGGCGCTCTTCACCTTCTATCGAGAGAACGGCTTCTCGTTCCCCGGCGAGAAGCGCGGCGTGCCCGAGGGCGTGCTCACGCACGACCTGAGCCACATCCTCGCCGGTTACGGCACGGATCTGCGTGGAGAGGCGATGACGATCGCCTTTCAGGCGGGGTATCGCCGCGAGAACCCGTTTGGCATCCTCGTGTTCCTGCTGGTGCAGCTCCAGCAGGGCGTCCAGCTCACCGTGCTGGCGCCGTCGCAGCAGGGGATGCTCGCGACGCCCGGGCTCGCCGACGAGCTCGTGCGATCGTTCGTTCGCGGAACGAAGATGAGCGTCGACCTGATGGACGACTGGGACTTCTGGTCCGACATGGCGGTGGATCTCGACGAGCTGCGCCGCCGCTACGGCGTCGTCCCCTGGGAGGCCGCGGCCTGATCCGGGTCCTCCGCCGGAGCAGCCGAGAGGTGAAGAGGGCCCGCCGCCGCGCGGGGAGGCGCGCGGCGAGCCGGGGGCGCGCGCGTCACCCGCCGAAGCCGCCCGCGACCGTCTTCGAAAACGACGCGCCGCCCTGGCTGGCGCGCACCGCCGACTGGGAGAACAGCGCGAACGCCTTGCGGATGTCCGCCGCGTCGCTCTTCGGCGTCAGGATCCAGCGGTCCTCGATCCCCATGTCGCGATAGACGGCGCGGAAATCGGTGTTCCCGTCGTCGATGCCGATCGCCGCCACGATGTGGGCCTCGGCCCGCCGCATGTCACGGACGAGGGCGCACACGTCCCTGGCCTTGGCCCACGTCGAGCCCGCGTCGGCGCCGTCCGAGATGATCAGCGTGACGGTGCGCGCCGGGACGCCGCTCAGCGCGAACTCCTGCGCCTTCGCGATCACCGTTCCGAGCAAGACCACCGTCTGATCGTAGAGGGGCGTGCCGAGCATGGGATCGTAGTTCTTCGTGTCCATCTTCACGGCCTGGGCGATCGGGCAGTACGGATACAGCACCGCCCCGTTCAGGTAACGGTTGTGCGCCAGGATCGAGTCGCGCTGCCTCGAGTCGGAGAGGGCGCCAACGACCAGGTTGTGCCCGTCCCTCACCGACGGGGCGTTGCCGGCGAATTTGATGGATCCCGAGTCGTCGGGCATCACCGTGACGAGCACCACCTCCGACGACGCGACGTCGTCCACCTGCACGCCGAAGCCGGCCTGGATCTGCGCGCCCAGGTCGGTGATGTGCAGCGCCTGCATCGCCTCGGGCGAGAGCGCGCCGTCGTCCCGCGCCGCCTCGAAGAGCTGCTCGATGTCGAGCGAGCCATCGCGGCTCGTCCCGTTGTTGTTCTCCTTGTTCTTGCTCATCGGATCCTCCAAGGTCATGCGCCCAGGCACGGAATCGGGTCGGTGCTCTTCACGAGGTTCATGCCGGCGGCGGCGAAGCGGGCGAGCGCCTTGTCCGCCTCGGCGGTGAAATCGACGGCGAAGCCCCCCTTGCCGTCGGGCACGGTGACCGGCGACATGCAGTCGGTCATCACGTAGATCTTCTTGGCGAGCGCGCGGTCGGTGAGCGCGATCTCCGTCAAGATGTCCTCGATCGAGCTGCGGACGCAGTGGCTCGCGGCCTGGCCGGCGATGATCACGGCGTCGGCGTGGAGCAGCGTCCTCAGGAAGCCCGTGCTCCGCTGCGCGAGCGGCTGGCCGTCGTGCCGCGTCAGCACCTCGGGCTGCATCACCGAGTAGTTCTCGGTGAGCGGGTTGCCGCCCTTGACCTCGACCCACGACTGCACGCCACGCGCGAACGCGTGGAACATCCGCGCCTCGTGCACGACGCCCGCGAGCGCGTGGCCGTCGCTCCCGAGGATGCAGTGCGGCGGCCACAGGTAGAGCTTGTATTTCCCGGCCTTCTCGAGCTCCTCGCAGTAATACCGGACCTGCTTCATGAGCCACGGGTAGCTCCCGCCGCAGAGCCACTTCGCCACCGCCGGGTTCGGCCGCACCTCCCCCGCGTCGATCTGCGCCGTCGTGATCTCGCGGTGCGCGGTCAGCGGGCGGTCCTCGCGATCCACCCAGAAGGCCGGGAAGAAGATCTGGTAAGCGAAGTGGGTGTCCATCGTGACCGTGACGTTCGTGATCGACGCGAGGTTCCTGTAGATGAACTCGGCGATGCGGCGGCTGTCGTCGACCGCGCCCGTGCCGCTCCTGCCGGCGACGTAGAGCGAGCCCTGCGGGAAGCAGAAGTCCTTCTGCACGTCGATGAGCAGGAGGTGGACGTTCTGCGCGTCCGCGGCCGACGGCTTCACGCCATGCGCCTTCCGCCACGCGGCGGCGGCGCCGTGCAGCGCCTCTTCATTGGGGTGAAAGCCCCACCGCTCGGCGTTCCTGGCGTCATAGAAGGCGGGCAGGGGGAGCTCTGTCGATTTCATGGTCTCTCTCTCTCCTCTCGATCGGCCCGCGAGCGCGGGCCGTCAGCTCAGCGTGGATTCACGAGATACGAAGCAAGGTGATCGCCTGTGCGTCGACGACGAACAGGCCCTCTGGGCCGACGAGCAGCCGGGAAGCCTGGGTGACGAACGGCTCGGTGCCGGGGAACTGCCGGGTCTCGACGAGCGCGCCCCCGCGGACCTCGACGCGGACGACGCCGCTGTCGGTCGCCGAGAGCAGGAACCCGGAAGCCGCGCACTTGCCGGTCAGCGCGCCGAGCCACGAGCCGCCTTCCCCGTCGCCGTCGGCGACCGCCTCGACCGCGCCGTCCTCGCGCACGACGACGCACCGGTGCACGGTCCGGCCGGCTTGCTCGGCGGCGAGGAACAGCCATGCGCGCCCGGCGCGGGGGCGCCCGCGGCCGTCGTTCGGACACCCGCGGCCGTCGTTCGACGACGAGCTCGGGCCGGCGTCGAAGACGCAGGTCGCCGCGGTGAGCTTGCCGCCCGGGAAAGGCAGCTTGACCGTGTCCTTGAGGCCGGGCCGATCGGCGTCGAAGACGAACGCTATCGAGACGTTCCCCGCGCGGTAGAAGCCGAGCCCGAAGGTGGGACCCACCCAGAACAGCGTTTGCCCGGCGAGCACCTCGCCCATCGGCACGGCGTCGGCCTCGCCCGAGAGCGCGGCGGCGCCCGGCTTCCCGCTGCGCAGGAGCTGCCCGCCGCGCGTCCAGTAGCGGGCGCGCGCGTTGACGTCGAAGATGGGCCTCGTCCCGACGCAGTCCACCTGGATCCGCTCGGGCGCGGCCCCCGGCGAGAGCACCACGAGATCGCCGCCCCGGCCGATCAACGTGGCTTTGCCGTGCACCGCGAAGCGCGTCGCGGGGTGCGGCGCGCCGGACATCACGACGGACCGGTCCTCGCGCAGGAAGCGGCCGCCCTCGTTCACGAGATAGGAGAGCCCGCCCGGGCCGAGGGCCGCGGCCAGGATCACCCCGCGCGTGCTCAGGATCCGCGTCGCCAGCACCTCGCCGTGGACGACCGTCGACTCCTTCACGACGGCCGGCGCTGCGCCCGCGCAGGCCTGGCAGGCAGGGCGCGCGTGCTCGACGCCGCACGAAGGGCACCTCGTCCAGGCGAGCGCGTCGAGCAGTCGGCGCGGGAACACGCCGCGCCGGTCCTCGACGAAGACGCGGTAGAGCGCGTCCAGGAGATCGTCCGGCAGGACGCGGTACGGGATGGCCGGCTTCGGATACCGCACCTCGCGGTCGAACACCGTGATGCGGCGGAGCGGCCTCGCGCTCTCGGGCACCCGCGCCGACGCGGACCGCGGCCGGAAGACGCCGCCATAAGGCCCCACGCAGAGCAGGCTCTGCATGACCATCACGGCGAACGCGTACCAGTCGGAGCCCTGCGAGTACGGCCTCGACAGGAGCGGCCGGGGGAGCGAAGGGTCGCAGAGCAGCGGATCCACGAAGCGCTCGGTGAATACCTGGCAGAGGTACGGGCCGAACTGGAAGCTGTCGGCGTCGATGACGAACACCTCGCCGCCGGCGACGAGCACGTTGAGATCGTTGAAGTCGCCGATCACCACGCCCCGGTCGTGGATCGCCGCGACCGCCCTGTGGAGCCGCGCGAGCACCTCGGAGACCGCGGCCGACGAGAGCCCGCCGTGGCGCATCGACGGCTCGCCGTAGCGCAGGAGCGGCTCCGCGCCGCGCACGAGGCGCATGGCGTAGCCCACGACGCGCTTCCTGGTTTTATCGGTCGCGAGCTCGAGGGGCGCGATCACCTGATCGGGCAGCGCCGGCGGGAACGCGCGCAGCTTGTCCTGGTGGCGCTCGATGCGCACCTCGGCGGCGCGCTGCTCGGCGTCCTGCCCGGCGTAATCCGGGTGATCGGGCGTCTTCCAGACCTTGAGCGCGCGGCCGTCTCCGAGGTCGAACACGTCCGCCTCCCCGCCTTTGCCGATCGAGGCCCGAGGGTCGAGCCGAACCCGCTTTGAACCAAGATAAACGCCCACAGTCGCCTCCTCAGGACGCAATCGAACCGAATCGAGGGCAATCGAGCGCAATCAAGCGCAATCAAGCGCAATCGAGCGCAACCACGCGCAGACGCCCTGTCGTTTCCCTCCGCGACTCCTGCGATCCCGCGCAGGGCCGCGCCTCAATCGCGGGCGCCCTGCGCCCTCCGCACGACGACCACCGTCGTGTCGTCTCGGAGCAGCCCGCCCTCGCGCTCCATCCGCTCTTCCTTCCACACGGGCCGCGTCACCGACCGGTTGATGAGCGCGAGCCGCCGCCTCACCGCGTCGGGGTTCCGGAAATACCGGTCGTCCTCCCAGAACCTCGACAGCGGGCCGACCTCGCCTCCCCCCGGGAGCTGCCGTGACGACGACTCCAGCAGATCGATCGCGCCGTCGGTCCCGAGCAGGGCAGTCCGGAGCGCGCTCGACGGGAAGGCGCGGTGCACGGTGAAGCGCGGCGCCTCGCCGCCGGGCGGCCGATCGAGCAGGCCATACGCGAGGTACGGGGGCTCGTCCCTCGGGAAGGGGCCGATCCGCAGGAGCTCGTCGCCGAGCGCGATGAGCCCGTCGCCGAGGGAGAACGCGCACGCCCTGTCGCCGGAGATCGCGAGGCCGACCACGGTGAAGAGGAAGAAGGTCGACACGACCTCGGTGAAGCTGCCGCCCATCCCGGCGGCCACGTCGCGGAGCGGCGCGAGCGCCCCGCGCCGCACCTCTTCCCACGTCGCGGGCGAATCGAGGTCTCCGCCGCGCCGGAGCGCGCCGAGCACCTGCTCGGTCACGATCCGCGCCCCGAGCGCCGCGCCCACCTCGCTGCGCGCGCCGCTGCCGCAGCCGTCGCAGACCACCGCGACGAGAGCGCCGCCCTCGGCCCGGAAGGCACAGGCGTCCTGGTTGGGCCGCCCCGCGACGAGGTGATCGGTCCCGGTCACCGTCCCTCCGGCGACCTCGAAGGCCGAGCCCCCTCCCATGTCAGCCAAGAAAGCGACGTCGCGAAGCATGGAGTTCCCTTCTGCGCCCGGCGAGGGCGCGCTGCGGCCGGACCCGGGCAGACGGAGGCCGGGGCGCGCGGTCCTCCCCGGCGCCGGAGCTCCACCGTCCGCGCGGCGGTCAACGCCGACCGTCAGCGCCCGCGCCCGGCGAGCACCCGATCGTTCGTGTATCTTACACACCAAGCTTAGTGTTCGTCGTACACGTTGTCAACCCGGGCGCCGGCGTTCCTGCCGCGTTCCTGGAGGAGGCGGCCAGCGCGGACAGACGAGCCCGCGCTCCGCCTCAGATCTCGAAGCTGAAGCCGTCCTTCTCGAGCCGCTCGTACTTCCGGCGGTCGAACCGGTAGAGCCGCGCCGCGCGGTGCGCCACGTCCTGCTCCACCTCGTCGAGCTCCACGAGCAGCCCGGTGCCGAGCGCCTTCTTCCGGAAATTGCGCTTGTCGAGCGGGCGCTCGAGGATCGCCTCGTAGAGGCGCTGGAGCTGCGACAGCGTGAACTTCGGCGGCAGGAGCTCGAACCCGATCGGCCTGTATCGCACCTTGCCCTTGAGCCGCTCCAGCGCGACCGGGAGGATCTCGTCGTGATCGAAGGCGAGCGCCGGGGTGTCGTCCACCGCGAACCACGCCGCCTCGCGCGCGTCGGTCGCGGCCTTGACCCGGTGATCCCGGAGCTTCACGAGCGCGTAGTACGCCACCGAGACCACGCGCTCGCGCGGGTCCCGCCCCAGGGCGCCGAACGTGTAGAGCTGCTCCAGGAACACCCCCGAGAGCCCCGTCTCCTCCGCGAGCTCCCGCCGCGCGGCGTCGTCGAGCGCCTCATCGACGCGCACGAACCCGCCCGGGAGCGCCCACCTGCCGCGGAACGGCTCGAGCTCCCGCCGGATGAGGAGGACCTTGAGGTCCTCCTCATCGAGGCCGAACACGACACAATCCACCGTCAGCGCCGGCCGCGGGTGCTCGTAGGAGACGGACATTCAACCCTCCGTGTAATTTGCACACGAATCTTGGTGTCGATCGGACACCATGTCAACCAGCGCCGCGGAGCTCGGCTCCTCGGCGCGGGGGAAACGTCATCGACCGACCGACAGCCCCTCGACGGCCAGCGCGCGTGCGCGGTAGAAGGCTCCCATGAAGGGGGACGCGGAGTCGGGCACGGCGGGAGCGAAGACGCGCGAGGAGCTCGAGGCGGAGCTCCGTGAGGCGCGGCTGCTCCTCCGCGCGATCCTCGACCACATTCCGATCACCGTGTGCCGGTACGACCGTGAGGGCGTCTTCACGTTTCACGACGGCAAGGGGCTCGAGGCCGTCGGCGCGAAGCCGGGTCAGTTCCTGGGAGCGAACGTGCTCGAGCTCTTCGCGAACGACCAGGCGACCCTGGAGACCAATCGGCAGGCGCTCGCGGGCAAGGGCGCATACAACATCTACGAGGCGTACGGCGCCGCCTGGGAGACATGGCACATCCCCGTGCGCGACGGCAGCGGGGAGCCCGACGGCATGATCACCCTCAGCCTGGACGGCTCCGCGGCGAAGCGGCGTGAGCAGGAGCTCCGGGCGAAGCTCGAGCTCATCGAGACGCAGCAGGAGGTCATCCGCGATCTCTCGACGCCCATCATCGAGATCTGGGACAAGGTGCTGACCCTCCCCATGGTGGGCGTCGTGGACAGCCTGAGGATCTCCGAGGCGATGGACAACCTGCTCTCGGCGATCGTGAGCAAGGACGCGCGGTACGCGATCCTCGATCTCACCGGCGTCGACGCTGTCGACACGCGGACGGCCGGGTACCTCATCGAGATGATCAAGGCCATCCGGCTCCTCGGCGCGGAGGGGATCATCACGGGGATCCGGGCGAACGTGGCGCAGACGATGATCGCGCTCGGACTCGACCTCTCCGGCGTCACGACCGTTGGCAACCTCCGCGCCGGACTCAAGCTCTGCATGCGGCGCATGGCCGCGGCGGGCGGGGGGGGCGAGCGCGCCGAGGCGGCCAGCGCGCCGGCGAAATAGCGGCTTCCGGCAGGCGCGCGCGAGGCGCGGGCGCGCTCCCGCACGCGCCGGGCGGCGGCGGCTCAGCGATGGATCACGACGCGCGTGGACGGGTCGTCGCGCGTGGCCTGGACCGCGTACCACTCATCGGGTACGGCGGGCTCGGTCCAGTGGAAGAGCCATTTCGCGTCGACCGGCGAGAGGTTCACGCACCCGCCGCTCTGCCCTTCGCCCCAGCGGTCGTGCCAGTAGGCCGCGTGGAGGAGGTACTTGCTGAAGAAGTGCTGGCTCCACGGCACCTCCGCCTCGATCCAGTCGTCCGCGTCGACGTGGGGCGTGATGAGCGTCTTCGTCACCCATTTGCGGCCGATGCTGTACTGGCCGAGCGGGGTCGTCGAAGGCGGCACGAACGGCTCGACCTTCTCCGGCTCCTCGGCCCCGTTGCGCCCGGCCGAGATCAGCGTCGCGAACACGGGGCGGTCGTCCTCGTACGCGATGAGCCAGCCGTCGAGGGCGGCGATCTCGACCCACGTGTTCCTGCGCCCGTCCGCCGGCGCCGAGGGAGGCTCCCCGCCGAGCCGGATCGGGCGGCCCCACGGGTTCCGCGCCCTCCGCGGCTGGACGACCACCGCGTCGCGCTCGAGCACCCAGTGCCCGTCGTCCCGGGTCTCGAGATACGTCAGCTCGCCGACCCGCTTCGATCGGCCCGTCAGCCCGATCCGGCCGAGGCGCTCCCACACGGCGTCTGTCTTCGCGGGCGGGCCTCCCTCCGTGAGGCGGTACTTCGGGCGCGCCTTGCGGCGAAAGAAGGCCATCGGCAGGCGCGCCTCGGCGCCGAGGTGCACCCCCTCGAAGGTGGCGGGCTCGTACGGCTTGACCTTGTCCTTCGGTATGAACGTCAGATCCGACGCCCAGAGCCAGGTAGTCCCGCCGGCCTCGACCTCCTCGGTCCAGGCGACCGACGAGCGCGGGCGGACCTGCATGTGCCGCAGATCGTGGAGCCCCTCGGGCCACGCCGGCGCGTCGATGCCGTCCACGCGGAGGAGGCGCTTGAGGCCGAGCGACTCGCCGTAGCGGTACGGGAGCGGCCGATCGGCGAGCGGGGCATGGGGGATCAGCGCCTGGCGCACGGGATCGGCGGTGTCCAGGGTGGCGCGCTTGCCGTCGACGCACACATAGCCGCGCGGCTCCACCGCGTAGAACGCCGGGCAGCCGCCGGCGCCGCGGATGGGCTCGAGGCTCTTCAGGCGGACCGAGCCGCCGATCGAGAGCATGCCGATCCACTGGGCCTTGGGCCGCGGCGCGGACCGGATCCACACCTCGCGGCCCCTGGAGTACACGCGCGCGGATCGCGCCCGCGCCGCCTCCACCTCCGGGACCGGCGCGGCCGGGGCCGAGGCGGCCAGCGCCTCCGGCGGCGGCTCCGGCGCGCTGGAGCGCGCGGAGGGCGCGCTGGAGGGCGAGGGCTCCGCGACCGCCACGCCCGCGCTCCCGGCCGCGTCTGCGCGCGAGCCGGCGTCTTGCCGCGATGGCGTGCACCCGAGCCAGAGGGCGCCGAGCGCAGCGAACCACGGGCGGCCAGACATAGGCACGGGACCCTAGCACGTCGAGCCCGGCCGGCGGAACGACGTGCCAGTCTGGACGAAGGCGCTCGCGCCGCGAACGGAGCGGAGGTCGTCGCTCGTGCGGCGATCTGCGGCGATCGCGCCTCGGCGCCAGGATTTCGATCGCCGCGGGTGTCACGCTCGCCCCGCTCGCGCCTAGAGCCGAGGAAGGCCGGCGAGGACAGCCGGTCAGAGAAGACAAGGAGAGATCCCATGCGTCGTTGGCTCAAGGTGACCCTGATCGCGGCCGTCCTCGGAATCCCGGCGGTGGCCTATGCTGGGACGCAGCTCACCGGCGGCTGTCCGTGCGCCGATTGCCCCTGTCCCGACTGCCCCTGCGGCTGAGCATCCAGCGCCCTTGGAACCGCGCGCGCGATCGCTGCTCAACGCGTCGATGAGACGCCTCGCCGACGGCGATCGCGCGGCGTTCGAGCCTGTCTACGCCGCCCTCTGGCCGGCGATCGGCGCGTTCTGCCGCCGCATGCTCGGGGGCGGCGCGGACGCGGAGGACGCGGCCCAGCAGGCGCTGCTCAAGGTGTTCGACCGCGCCAGCTCGTTCGATCCCGACGGGGACGCGCTGACCTGGGCGCTCGCCATCGCGACGTGGGAGTGCCGCACGACGCGGCGGCGGCGGTCCCGGTCGAGGGAGGCTCCGGACGAGCATGTCCCGTCGATCGCGGCCGACGTGCCCACGCCGGAGGAGGCGGCGATCGCCCGGGATCTGGACGACGCGGCGCGCGAGGTGCTCGGCACGCTGGCCGAGGCGGATCGCGAGACGCTGAGGGCGACCCTGCTGGAGGTCGATCGCGATCCGTCGGTGTCGAGCGCGGCGCTGCGCAAGCGCCGCGAGCGCGCGTTTGCGCGCCTGCGGGAGGCGTGGAGGAGGATCTATGGAACGTGAGGCGCTTGCGGGCCTGAGCCTGAAGGAGAGGGCCTATCGCGCGTACGAGCGGGGGAGGGCGAGGAGGGCCGCCTGGGCAGCGGCGCCGACGATCGCCGTGGCGCTCGTTGCGACGCTGATGAGCGACCGCCCGGTCACCACCGCGATCCTCGGCGCGGCGCTCTACATCGCGGCGGCGCTGCTCTCGTGGCGCGGGCAGCAGCTCGGGCGAGGCGTGCTCCCCGGCGTCGCGGCGGGGCTCGTGCCCTTCGCAGCGGCGCACGCGGCGCGCATTTACGGTCACCTGTGCACCCCGGAAGGGTGTGTATCCATCTGCGTCCCTGCCTGCCTGGCGGGCGGGGTCGCCGCCGGCGTGCTGCTCTCGCGGGTGCTGCGCCGGTCGGAGCGGCTCGGGGCGTCCTGGGCCTCGGCGTGCGGCGTCGCCGCCCTGACCGGCGCGCTCGGCTGCGCCTGCGTCGGCTTCGGCGGCGTGGTCGCCCTCGCGGCGGGGCTGCTCACAGGCACCGCGCCGCTCGCGCTCCGCCCTGCGCGCGGCGCGTGAGGCGCCGTATCGCGTCGGCGAGCGGGACGTGCTGAATCGACGGCCGCGGCTGGTCGGCCGCGCGGCCCGCGATCGAGCGGGTGTATGCTGGACCCCGTGGAAGACACGAGGCAGGGCCCTGACGCCGCGTTCGAGGCGGCTCTTGCAGCGCTCGGCGCGGGGCCATCGACCCTCTCGGCCGACGAGAAGCGCGCGCTGGACGATGCAGGTTACGTCCTGTTCTGCTCGGCGGTCGATCCCGCGTGGCTGAAAGCGCTGCGCGCCGAGTGCGACGGGTGGCGTGACGACGGCGAGCGCGACGCGGCCCAGGGCGGCAACCAGCAGATTGGCCACCTCGGCGAGCGCCACGGCGCTGTCCTGCGCGTCGTGCAGTGGCCCCGGCTGCTCGCGGCGACGTGGCACGTGCTCCGCCGGTCGTTCGCGCTGGGGGCGGTGGCGTGGCGCTGCCCGCGCCACGGCCTCGGCCAGCAGGGGCTCCACATGGACTGGAGCTCGCAGGGCGATCCGGGCGCGTTCCACGTGGTCACCGCGCTGTGGTACCTGGACGACGTCACGCCCGACAATGGCCCGACGCGGGTCGTGCCCGGGTCTCATAGGCTGCGGCGGAGGCCGCCGAAGGATCTCGCGGAGCCGGCCAACCGCCACCCGCAAGAGCTCACGGTCCAGGCCGGGGCGGGCTCGGTGCTCGTCTTCAACGGCCATCTCTGGCACTCCGGGACGCGCAACCGGAGCGGCGCCCCGCGGCGCGCGCTCCAGTGCGGCTTCGTCGCGCGGGAGCACCGGGGCGTGTCGTGCACCGTGGTGGACGAGCCCAGCGGCATGCCGCCGGCGGCGCGTCTGGTGCTGGGGGTGGTGGCGTGATAGGGCCGTCTCGCGACCAGACGCCCGACGACAGAGAAGGACCGGCAAGCGCCGGAGGCACCAGGAGAGGTAAGGTTGGCGTTCTCTCCTGGCATCCGGGCATCCCGGCGTTTCCACGCTCTCGCTACGCTGAGCTCTGCTCATGACGGAAGCCGCTCGCAAGCGCCTCGCGCTGGCCCTCCTGATCGTGGCGGTCGTCCCTGTCGGCCTGATCGCCCGGTTCCACGGCGGTCCGGTCTGGTTGCGCAACAGCGCCGGCGCGGTGCTCTACGAGGTCGTCTGGATCGCCGCGGCGCAGATGGTGTGGATCTCCGCGCGCACCCACCGGCTGGCGCTCGCGGTCTTCGCCGCGACGTGTGGGATCGAGCTGCTCCAGCTGAGCCAGGCGCCGTGGCTGTGGGCCGCGCGCAGCACCACCCCGGGGCGGCTTCTGCTCGGCGCGAACGGCGGATTCGATCCTGCGGACTTCGCGCTGTATGGCCTCGGTTGCGTGCTGGGTTATGGGCTGTGCCGGCCGCTCCGGGCCTCCGGCTGATGCCTGCGCCGCGCCGGGCGCGTGCGCCGGTTGCCGCGCGTGCCGCCAGAGGCCAGGCTGGCGATCGCGAACTCCAGGAACCAGGAGGCGATGGCCATGTCCGAGGCTCACCACACCGGCGGCTGTTTGTGCGGCGCGATCCGCTACCGTGCGCGCGGCGCGCCGGTGAGCGTCAACATCTGCTACTGCAGCCAGTGCCGGCGCCAGTCCGGCGCGCCCATGCCGGCGTTTGCCACCTATCCCGACGAGCAGTTCGAGCTGCTCTCCGGCTCGCCTGCGACGTATCGGTCGTCCAGCTTCGCTGTCCGCCAGTTCTGCTCGACCTGCGGCTCATCGCTCTTCTGGCGCCGCGACGGCGCGCGGGAGCTCGATATCTTCCTCGGCACCATGGACCGGCCGGGCGACCTGCCGCCGCCGTCTTTCCAGCTCTGGACGGCGCACCGCGTGCCGTGGCTGCCCGCCATCCCGGGGGCCACCGAGCACCGCGCCGACAAGACCACCGTCTAGGCGAGCGCCTCGATCGCGTTGATCGAGAGTGAAATGAGGCGCCAAGGACGCCAAGGACAGAGCAAGTTCGATTCTCGCTCGACTCAGCACTTCGTGGGCGCAGGCAGGCTCGCGCCCGTGGGCTCCCGTCGCGGGCCTCTGCTGCCTCATCGCCCCTTCAGCGCGCTCTCGGCGCCGCATGGCAGATGTGACGGGAGGTACAACGTGGCGGGGAGACGCTTCTGGGTCGATCAAAATGAACATCGACGACATCGAGTCACACCGATGGCTCCCGCGTCCCCGCCCTGACCGGACGTGGACGACGGCGCCGGGGACTCAGCCTGGAACGGCCGCGCGGGCGCCCCCAGCGTCAACGAGGCCATCGACCAGGGCGCCACGGCATCGGGGCGGCGGCGTCGGCGCCGCCCCTGCAGGCAGCGTTCTCCTCAGGGGCCTTCGTCGACGCCGCCTCCGCCGGCGGCCTCCTTCGCTTCGTCCTCGGCGATCTTCGCCCGCACCTCGTCCATGTCGAGCGAGCGCACCTTCTCGATCACCTGATCGAGCGCCGAAGCGGGCAGCGAGCCCGCCTCCGCGAACAGGAGGACCTTCTCGCGGAAGATGAAGAGCGTCGGGATGGAGCGGATGTTGAAGGCCTGCGCCAGGTCCTTCTGGTCGTCCGTGTTGATCTTCCCGAACACGATGTCCGCGTGCTTCTCGGAGGCCTTCTCGAAGACGGGCCCGAAGACACGGCAGGGGCCGCACCAGGGCGCCCACCAGTCGACGAGGACGATGCCGTTCGACTCGACCGTCTTCTCGAAATTCTCCGCGCTGAGCTCGATGGTACTCATCGGCGGAGCATACCCCCGAGGCCCGCCCGTGTCGCCGAGCGAGCGGCCAGGCGCCGACGGCGCTCAGGGCGCGTTGCAGACCATGATGTGCTCGATCGCCTCGACGAGGAGCTGCTCGACGCGCTCGGGCCCGACGTCGGCGGCGCGGGCGAACCGCTCCAGATCGAACGGCGTGGGGTTGACCTCGAGGTAGGCGAGGATCTGGAGCGGGTGGCCGGCCCAGCGGATGACGCAGAAGCCGACCACGTTGCGGCTCGCCCTGGCCTCGCGCAGGCCGAGGGCGAGCTCGACGCTCGGCGTGTCGTGCCCCTCGTCGAGCACGATGCGCGGCGCGTGCCCCGCCTTGCGGAGCTCGGCGGCGAACTCCTCCATCGGAGGGTGGAGCAGGCGCTCGCGCAGGTCGTCGAACTCGCGGAGGAAATCGGCCTCCGCGGGGGCGCGCGCCTCCTCGAGGCGCCGCGCGTAGCGGGCCGCGAGGCGCTCGATGCGGAGCCGGTTGTGCTCTTTCAAGGGCCGCCTACGGGGCGAGAACGAGCACCTTGAGCTGGCTCGGGACGATGCTGACCCCGGGCGCGTTGACGGCGTTCTGCATCGTGACGCTCGTCATCCGCGTGGCCGGCGCGCCGCCGACGAGCACGGTGAAGGCCGCCGTCACGTGCCGCGAGGGGCCCATCACCGTGTGCGAGACGACGCCCGTCTCCAGGCCGGCGTTGTCGCCGTTCGTCAGCGGCACCTGGGTCGTCATGTTGTGCGCCGGCGTGCACATGAACAGGACGTTGTAGACCGCCGGCACCCCCATGGGCTGCGCCGCCAGGTTGGGGTAGGGCACCGGCAGGTGCGCCGGCGGCGTCAGGCACACGTCGGGTCCGCCCAGGGCCATGCCTCCCATCTGCGTGTTCGCGAACATCTGTGCCTCCCGTCAGCCGAGGTGGATCTGCCCGCCGTCGATCTTGGTCAGCTCGCCGCTCGAGACGAGCGTCGCCTGCGCCTTGATGTTCACCGCGGACTTCGCGGTGACCTCGTAGTACTGCGCCCGCACCTGCTCCGACTCGGCGATGAACCGGTACGCCCGGTCGAGCCGCTGCACCCAGCGCTCCGCGATCGACTCGACCGACCGCGCGACCGTCTTCACGCGGTCCACCTGCGCGACGAGGTGCTCGCCCACGTACGTCATCGCCCCGACCGCGAGCGAACCCTCGCTCGCCGCGACGCGCACCTTGCCCGCGGCCACCGCGGCCTCGGCCGGCGTCACGAGGCGCACGCCCTCGGCCGCGGCCACCGTGACGCGACCGCGCGGGGCGCTCACCTCGAGGTCCCCCTCGGCCACGAGGCGCGTCGGCGCGTCGCCCTCGCGGTCGAGCACCGCGAGCACGTGGCACCCCGCGTCGTGCAGCGCGACGAGCACCCGGTCGCCGAGCGCCGGCTCGACGAGGCAGCTCACGGCGCGCTTCGCCGCGTAGTCGCCCGACCCGACCCGCACCTGGAACGACCCGTCCGTCGCTCCGATCACCGCGCCGACCTCCTGGATCGCGAAGGTCTCCACCCGCTGTCTGGCCAGATTGTCTCGCATCGTGTCTCTCCTGCTGTCGGGAGGGGCATCCCCTCAGGGCGTCCAGCGCTCGGCTTCGAGCAGCTCCGGGTCGTCGCCGAGCGCGGCGGACCGGCTCGTGAAGGTCGCGCCCGCGTCGCGCGTCTGGTGGAAGCGGGCGCGGAAGAGCTTCGCGCGGGAAAGATCCGCCTTCTCGACGCTCGCGTGCGAGAAATCGGCGTACGTCAGGTCCGCGTCGCGGAAGCTCGCCATCGGGCACGACGCCCGGTGGAAGATGGCCTGGTAGAGGTCGGCGCCGGTGAGGTCCGCGGCCTCGAGGTCGGCCTCGGAGAAGATCGCCTGCCGCGCCTTGAGGCCCGCGGCCGACACGCCGGCGAGCCGCGCGCCGAGGAACAGGCCGCGCTCGGCGTCCGCGCCGTCGAGCTTCGCCGCGGTGAGGTCCGCGCCCTTGAAATTCGCCTGGACGAGCCGGGCCCCGCGCAGGTCGCACCCCGCGAGATCGGCGTCGGTGAGCTGCGAAAGGGTCAGGTCCATGCCCGACAGGTCCTGCCCGCGGAGGCGGGCGCCGATCAGCACCGTGAGGTGGAGCGTCGCGCCGCGCAGGCTCGCGGTCGACAGATCCGCCTTGATGAGGCAGGCCTGCCTGAGCTTCGCCCCGTCGAGCGCGAGGCGCGCGGCCTCGGTCTCCACGAGCGAGAACCGGTCCAGGTTGGCCTCGCGGAAGCTCGCCTCGTCGGCGCGCCCCTTGACCATGCTCCCGATCGTGAGGTTCACGCGGTCGAAGCTGGCCCGCGAGGCGTCGCACTCGGCGAAGCTCGCCGAGACGAGGTCGCTCTCGTCGAGGCGCGCGTGGAGCAGCGCGCACCGGCTCCACACGGCGTGGCGGGCCCGCGCGCCGGACAGGTCGGCGCTCGAGAGATCGCACCCGTTGAACATGGACTCGCTGATCTTCGCGCCCTTCAGCCGGGCGCCGCGGAACGTCGTCTTCTCGAACACGACGCCCGACAGGTCGAGCCCGGACAGGTCGAGCCCGGACAGGTCCTCCCCGGCGATGACCTCGCCCTCGCTCACCTTCGCGAGCAGCTCGTCGCGGGTCACTTGCCCTGCCCCGTGAACACGACGTGCTTGATGTGCGCCTCGGAGAAGGAGGTCCGCTGATCGCCCTTCGCGTCGAGCAAGTTGGCGCGGAAGAGGTTCGTGTTCTCGAAGCGGGCGCCTGGCACCTTCGCCTTCTGCAGCATGGCGTCCATGAGGTTCGCGCCCGTCAGATCCGCCTCGGTGAGGTCCGACCGGTTGAACCGCGCGCCCTTGCCCGAGATCTGCGCGAGGCGCGCCTTGCGGAGGTTCGCCTCGCTGAAGTCCGCGCCGTCCGCCGAGGCGCCCTCGAAGATCGCGCCCTCCAGGTCGACCCCGCGGAGGTTCGCCCGCGCGAGCTCGGCCCCGGAGAAGTCCGCGCCCGGCAGCGCGGAGGCGGAGACCATGCGCAGGGCCGTGGCCTTCGCCCTTCGGAACGAGGCCTTCTCGCCCTTGAACTCGACGAAGGCCGCGTCCTCGAGCTCGGCCTCGCCGAAGTCCGCGCCCGCCCCCGCGCACTGAAAGAACGTCGCCTTGCGCAGGCTCGCGCCGGCGAAGCGCGCGCCCGCGAGGTCGAGCTCGAAGAAGAGGACGTCGTCCGCCGCAGCGCCGCTGAAATCCGCGCCGGGCACCCTGGCCTCCAGGAAGTCGGCCCCGGCGAGGTCGGCCCCCGAGAGCTGCGCCCCCTCGAGCCACGCCTTGTGGAGCACCGCGCCGCGGAGATCGGCCCCGTCGAAGCTCGCGCGCGCCGCGCGCGCCTCGCCGAGGTTCGCCCCGCGCAGCGTCGCCTTCCCGAGCCGCGCGCCCTCGAGCTTCGCGCGCGTGAGCACCGCGCCCGTCAGATCGGCCCCGCCGAGATCGCACGCCGACAGATCCGCGCCTTCGAGGAGCGCCTCGCGCAGATCGGCGCCGGCGAGGCTGAGCCCGTGGAGGTCGGCGCCCGTCAGATCGCGCCGCGCGAGCGGCTCGCCGGCGGCGAGCGCCCGCTCGACCTCCGCGCGCAGATCGGATTTCTTCTGCTCCTCCGCGGGCTCGGTCGGCGGGTACAGGTGCGCGAAGGCGCGGTATGCGCCCACGACCCTCTCCTCGGTCCTGCGCAGGCTCGCGGCGAACGCCGGGTCCGCGAGCTTCGCCTCGAGGTCATCCATCGGCGCGCCCGCCTTGCGCCCCGCCTCGGCGAGCTCGCGCAGGCGGGAGAGCTCCTCGTCGGCGCTGAACTTCGGCGGGCCGCCCCCCTCGCGCTTGCTCTTCGCGACCACCTGATCGAAGTCGAGCCCCTGCTCCGCGCAGAGCTTCCGCGCCTCGTCCTCGGCATTCCTGCGCTGCGCATCGGACTGCTTCTGGAGCTCCGCGGCCTCGAGATCCATCCGGTCGGCGAGCTCCGCCAGCTCGTCGGGCTTCGGCTCCTCCGGGCGCTCGATCTCCCGCGGGAGCTTCTCGTCCGGGTTCATCCCCAGCATCCGCAGGGTGAGGCGCGCCTGATCGAGCTCGCGCTGCGCCCGCGCGATCGAGCGCTGCTCCAGGGTCCGCTCGCGGCGCATGAGCGCCTCCATGTCGCTGATCGCCTCGTCCGGAAACGACGGGGCGTCGGGCTCGGCCTTGGGCAGGAGCTCCTTGTCGTTCAGGGCGTGGAGGTGCCCCTTGTCCTTGTCGAGCCGCCTCGCCAGCACGGCGCGGTAGTGCTCGACGGGCTTCGGCGCATCCAGCCGCTCCAGGCCGGCGATCATCAGGCGCACGTCGTCGGCGTCGTCCTCCGCCACCGGGACGACCCCGCGGAAGATCGCGACACCGCGCTCCAGGTCGGGGAAGAGGAGCACCGTCTCCAGGCGCGTCGCGACCTCCCGGAGGTCCTCCTCGCCGTCCGCCTCCGCGGCGCCCCGCTGGCGCACGAAGCACCGGGCGCGGAGCCTCGGCGCGTGGGTCCCGAGCTGCGGCCGCGTCGGGTGGAGGTTCTTGAGCCTGATCGGCTCTCCTCCCTGAAAGTAGTCCGGCAGCCGCTGGTCCTCCGGGGCCACCTGGAAGTACTCGGGGTCGAGATCCCGGGCGTAGCCGGGGAAATCGTGCTGCAGCCACTCGGCGCCGTACGTGCCGAGCTTGGCGAGCCGCGACGCGAGCGTGGGATCGAGCGCCCCGAAGCACGCGGGCGGCGGCCTGTCGCCGGGCGACTTGAGGAGGCACCGCGGGTCCTCGAGGTGGGGCAGGTAGTGCACCCTGGCCTCCTCGTCCTCGATCGGCCCGAGCCCCATGCCCTTCGGGTTCAGCGGGTAGTCCGGGCCGCCGAACGCATGTTCCCAGACGAGCGGCATCTCGGTGATCGGCTCGGGCTCGGTCGGCGCGCCGTGGTGCCACCGCCGCTTGCCGACGACCGCGAGCGTCTTGTCGACGAGCGGCTTGTCGGCCGGGCCGACCGTCAGGCTCGCGGCGAAGGCCGGCCGGGGCTCCCCCCCGGGAGAGAACGCCTTGCCGAAGACGAGGACCTCGCCCCGCGGCTTGGGCAACCCTTCGTCCAGGAGACCGTCTTTGCCGAGCGCGGGCGTCACCCGCTGCCACATCGAGACCTCGGGCAGCGGCACCTCCGGGGCGTCGAGCGGAAAGAACACCAGGAGCCCGACGCTCAGGTGATGGCTGCGCCGGATCGTGAGCACGCGCTGCATGACGGAGAGGCGAAGGGGCTTGATGACGCGCATGGAGCTCGAATCGTGAGTTGTGGCCGGAACGCCTGTGAGGGCGAACGCCGGCGAGAGGTGGGCGAGCGCCGCGCGCCTCGCCCGAGCGTCAGGTGACCGTCCCGAGCGTCAGGTGATCATGAAGATGCCGCTCTTCTTGATCTCGGCCACGACGTTCTTCAGCTTGAAGTTCTCGTTCTCGATGGTGACGGTATCGGCCTTGAAGATGGCGTTCTGGATGACGAGCTCCGGACCGTTCTTGATGGTCACCACGGGCCCCAGCTTGAGGTCCAGCGTGCCTGCGAGGTTCGCCGACGACTTGAACCCAGCGACGACCTCCGCGGTGGCGCTGAGCGACAGCGACAGCTTGGTTCCGAAGGTGAACTCGTAGGCCTGCGTCAGCTTGACGTCGAGGGACGTCCCCTCGGTGATCGTCTTGAAGGTGCCCACCTTGTGATCGTACGTGCTGCCGTTGGTGAAGCTCTCGGCGTCGCTGTGCTTGAACTCCTTCGTCGAGCCTGAGGTGTGCGACTCGAACGAGCCCATCTTGATGTCAAGGCCGTTCCCCATGGTGATCGACGTGCTCTTCCCGAGCACGAGGGCGCGGACGCTCCCGATCGTGTTCAGGTTGAAGTTGCCGAGCCTCGTCGTGTTGTGGTCGCCCGCGATGGTCTCGTTCTTGTTTCCCATCGCCTTGATGTTGTAGTGGCCCTGGGCGAAGACGTTCACGTCGGCGGCCAGGGACTTCACATGGACGTGGCCGGCCTCGGAGACGAACGTCGCGTCCCCCTTGGCCTTCTCGGTGAGGGTGCCGGCGACGGCCTGCGTCGTGATGTCGCCCGCTGTGGCCGTCGTCGTGATGTCGCCCGTGGTGGCCGTCGTCGTGATGTTGCCTGAGGCGGCGGTCGTCGTGATGTTGTTCGTCACGATGCTTGTCCAGCTGGCGCCGACCAGGAAGTCCATGTTCACCCCGCTGTCGAGCAGGATGTTGCCGTCGGTCTTCCCGATGAGCTCGTGCCCGTCGTTGGGCGACCCCATGCGCATGTACGTGTTCGAGTACGGCGTCGAGAGCGTGATGCGCTGCGATCCGGCCTGGTCCTCGAGCTCGAGGCGGTTCCTGCCGCCGGTCTGGATGACGTTCTTCGTGTGGTTGCCGCTCGTCACCGGGCTCGGCGTGAGCACGTTGGGCACGACGCCGGAGATCACGGGCCGATCCGGGTCGCCGCCGAGGAAGCTCAGCACGACCTCGGTCCCCCGCCGCAGCGGGAAGTGGAACCCTTCGACGCCGCCGCCGTGCGGCTGCATCATGCGCACGTACGTGGACCCGCTGCCGTCCCGCGGGCTCGCCTCGTCGAACTTGAGCTTCACCAGGTAGCGCCCGTGGTCGTCGATCTGCGCGTACTCGCTCGACGCGGAGCCGTCGACCGTGCCGTTCTCGTAACCGTAGATGCGCGGCCACGCCGTCCGCGACTCCGCGCGGAACTGCGTCGCCGCCGGGATGGCCGAGACCTCGACGAAATAGACCTCCTCGTGCGCGAGCCCGGCGAGCTCCGCGAAGTCGCTGTGCCCGGCGGACTGGTTGCCGTGGTGGCGCAGCTCGACAGCGAGGTACTTCGCGTTGAGCCGCGCGCGCGGGTGGTCCTCGAGCTCGAACGTGGTCCCCGAGCGCAGGTGGAGCCGCGCGCCTGCGGCCTGGTAGACCGCCTCCCTGGCGAGGTACTCCTCGGCGCGCAGCTGGGCCAGCCGCTTGCCGGCGTCGGCGCTGAAGAAGCGCTCGCCGTGGAGGCTGATCTCCCCTGTCCCGTACTGGGACACCGGGGCCGCGCCGGTGAGGGGGAACTGCGGCCGGACATAGTCGTAGTCCTTGAGCTTCACCCGCGACGGCAGCGCCCCGTGCTGGCAGGAGAAGGTGCGGAACGAGCCGGAGGCGCTCCTGTCCTCGCCGGTCTGCGGGTGGTAGCGGACCGGCGCGCCGAGCGCCTCGGCCGGGTAGCTCTTGTCGTCGCAGAGGACGAGCTTCTCTCCGTCCTCGGTGTGTTCGAAATAATAAAAGATCCCCTCCCGCTCCATCCAGCGCGAGATGAAATCAAAGTCGCTCTCGCGGTACTGGCAGATGTGCTCCTCGGCCTCGTAGCTGCCGAGGTTGAGCTCGACATCGCCGCCCGTGATGCCGTTCTCCTCGAGCACGAGCCTGATCACGTCGGGCACGCTCTTCTTCGTGAAGATGCGGCTGTGCTTCGACAGGGTGAGCCCCCAGAGCCGCGGCACCAGCACCGCGCGCAGCAGCGCGCGCCCGCCGAACTCGTGCAGGAGATCGACGCCGGCGAGCATGCCGGCGAACACGTACGGCGGGGTCGTGTCGGACTGGCGATCGATCGAGAGCCGCGCCTTGGCCCCGACCATCTCCGCAAAGTCCGTGTCATCGTCGCCTTCGCTCGGGATGGACAGGAAGATCTCGAACCTGTACGGGCGCGAGATCGCCTCCACGCCGCGAAATCCGACGACGCGCGCCGGGCCCTCCAGGATGCTCGAAGAGAAGTTGATGAGGTCGCTCATGGTGGTGTCTCTTCCTGGCGCGAGGAGGTGAATCAATCCGCCTTGAACATACCCAGGCGGCCCGTCCTGTGGAGTTAGGCAAAAGAGAGCCTGGGCGTCAACCTTGTAAAGAAACGTTAAACTCCTCTTCGGGTTCGGGCGGTGGGGTCTCGACGATGTCGCGCAAGATCGCGCCGCTCGACTTCGCGTTTGCGAGCGTGACGCCGTAGAGGTTGGCGCCCGTGAGATCCGCTTCGCGCAGATCGGCGCCATCGACGTTGGCGCGGGGGAGCCTCGCTTCCTTGAGCTTCGCCGCGCGGAGGATGGCGCCGGCGAGGTTGGCGTTCGCGAAGCTCGATCGCGAGATGTCCGCCTTGCTCCCGTTGACGTCGGTGAGGCTCGCCCGGTCGAAGACCGCCTCGATCAGGCGCGCCTGCCGCAGGTCGGCGCCGTCGAGCGCCGCGCCGTCGAAGCGCGCGTGCGAGCCTCTGGCCGAGGTGAGGTCCGCGCTCGTGAGGATCGCCGACGAGAGCGCCGCGCGGTCGAGCGTGGCGCGGGAGAGATCGGCGCGCGTCAGGTCGGCCGCCTGGAAGCTCGCGCCGGTGAGATCCGCGCCGCTCAGGTTCGCCCGGGCGAGGCGCGCGGACGCGAAGTTGCACCGGGCGAGCCCGGCGCCGGCGAGGTTGACGCGCTCGAGCGAGGCGCCGCTCCAGTCGATCCCCTCGAGATCGGCGCCCGCGAGATCGAGGTCGTAGAGCGGCTGGCCGCTCCTCAGGCGGGCGAGCACCGCCCCGCGCAGGCCGCGAGCCTCCGGCTCCGGCTCCGGCGACGCGGCGGCCGGAGGAGGCGGAGGCGGCGGCTCCGCGACGGCGGCGGCCTCGTCGGGCGCGGTTGGCGGCGGCGGGTCGACCACGGGAGGCAGGTCGACCACGGGGGGCAAGGCCACCACGGCGGGCGGGTCCACCACGGCGGGCGGGTCCACCACGGCGGGCGGGTCCACCACGGCGGGCGGGTCGACCGCGGGGGGCAGGTCGACAACGAGGGTCGCCTCGTCGAGCCCGCCGAGCGGGGGCTGCACGCGCGCCGGCGGAGAGGCCTCGGGCCCGGCATGGGCGAAGGGCATCGCAAACGGCACCGACCCCGGGAGAGGCGCCGGGCGCGGCGGCGGCTCCGGCGCCGGCAGGAAGGGCAGGGGAGGCGGCGCGAGCAGCGGCGCGACCTGCTGTGTGACGCCGCTCCAGTGCGCCTCCTGGGGCCGCGAGAAGGGCAGGGGAGACGGCGCGAGCAGCGGCGCGACCTGCTGCGTGACGACGCTCCAGTGCGCCTCCTGGGGCCGCGAGAAGGGCAGGGGAGGCGGCGAGAGCAGCGGCGTGACCCGCTGCGTGACGGCGCTCCAGTGCCCCGCCGGGAGCGCCGTCTCCCCGGCGGCGGGCGGGCCTTCCGGCGCCGCGATCGCGAGAGAGCCCTCCGCCGCCGGGGGCCACAGGACGGGGCGCCCTGCCATCTCGACGCCGGCGACCACCCGCATCCGCGCCGGCTCGTCGCCCGGCAGCAGCGCGACGTTCCCGCGAAAGATCAGCCAGCAGAGCAGGCGGTCCGCATCGATGGCCAGCGTGTCGGCGACGAGCTCGATCGGCTGCCCGTGGTCGTCGCCTCCAGGCCCGAGCCGGTGGAGCCGCGCGAGCCCGCGGGCCGAAGGCAGGCAGGACTGGATCCGCGGGCAGTGCGGGTGCAGCCCCTCCAGGAGGATCCACTCGTCGCCGCGGAGGAACTCGATCTGCTGGTCCGCGGGCGCGGCGACGAAATAGCGGAAGTCGAAGCTGCCCCCGAGCTCCGGAGCCGCGAGATCGGGCGCCTGATCCCGCGCGAGGAAGGCTCTCCTCGCGGCCCAGTGCCCCGCGACCGGCCCGAAGCCCGCGGGCCTCGTGGGATCGGCCGGATCGACGATGTTCGGGAGCGCCGTCCCGGCGCCGACGCCCACCGGGTTCGCGTCGATGTGGGGGCCGCCGTAAGCGCGCTCGTACGCGAGCGGCATGAGGCCGAACGGACGCGGATCCGGGGCCTCTCGCGTGCGGTCGCCGTAGACGTGGAGCACCTTGTCGAGGACCCAGCGATCCTCGCGGAAGAGCGCGACCCGCACCGAGAGCGCCGTGGCGGTCGTCCCCGCCGGCGCGGCCGCGTGCCCGCGCACGATGACGCCCGCGCACGGCAGGTAGGGGGCTGTCTCGCTCGCCTCTTCCAGGCTGCCCCAGCCGTCTCGGAGCCGATCGGCGCGGATCAGGCCCGATGGGGCGGCGAGCTCGGCGCTCGTGTCGTGGACGAGGGCAAACGTGGCCTTGACCACGACCGTAAGCCGCTCCGCGCCCTGCGCGCGCCACAGGACGGCCCCGCAAGAGGCCGGAGTCAGGGCGACGACGGAGACAGGCCAGGACGATTGCACGGGCGTGAGCTCGACTGGCCCGCGCGCCTTCACCGCCGCGGAGGGCTCTCAGGCAACGGACGATACGCGGCGCGTCGCTCGGGCGCAAGCGCGGGAGTCGGCGGTGACGACCCCTCGTGTCGAGTCTCCTCACGCGACCATGTCGCTGTGAAGATCTCCCGGCGAGCGACGCATCGGGCGTGCTCGCTGGTGCGGTGCAAGGACACGAGTTCTCCGCCACCGGCGGAGGGCCCCGCGTCCCGGCGCCGCGCGGGCGCCGTGCTACACCAACGGCAGCTCACCGTCGAAGGAGCGCGCGCCATGACCGATGCGTCTGTTCAAGCCCTCGCCGATGCGATGGATCTCGGGTCGTTGCTGCAGGAAATCCGGGATCGACATGGCGAGTTCGATCTCCTCGCCCACTGGAAGCAGGGCGAGTTCCACCACGACGTGGTCCTCCGGGTGCACCGCTTCGCGCCGCTGCCGGCGCCGGTGCTCGTCGTGAGCACGAACTGCAACGGCGGCGTAAAGGAGGTGCTCTGCTTGGGCGACGTCCCGGAGCGTTATGCCCTCTGGCACCATCGCTGCCCCGGGGTGCCGGAGTTCTCTGGCGAGCTGCCGCCCATCGCCGCGCAGGCGCGGACGTCGCACTACTTCGATCCGTGCGAGCTGCTCGCGGCCGACGCGCGCAGCGAGCTGCGCCCCGAGTTCCGCGAGCGCGACGTGGGTGGAGGATGGCGCGCGCGGTGCGGACAGGCCGGCTCGCCGTTCGACGCCGAGCCCGGAGGAGCGCGCGGGTCAGCGAAAGGGGAGACGTGCTCGTGATGTGCCGGTGATCCCGGCGGCGCGAGGCCTCTCCGGCGGGCGAGCTCGCTCAGCGGCGCCTTTCGCCCATCGCGCCTCGCCCCGTGGCGCGGGCCGCGCAAAACGCCGCGTCCAGCCGCCAGGCGGCGCGCGTCGCCTCGCCCGCCGTCGCGCCGCGCGCGCCCGCGGCCGCGGCGATCGCCTTCCTGAAGTGCGCGCCGGCCCTGCGGCGCTCGATCGCGACGAGCGCCAGACAGAGCGCGACGAGCAGCACGTCGCGGGCGCTCGGCTCCGGCAGCGTCCACGCGAGCCAGCCGGTGGCGATCGCGAGCATCGCGGTACAGAGCTCCCAGGACGCGGCGCGCTCGGTGCCCTCCGACTCCGCCGTGGCGGCCAGCGCGCGCGTCACGCTGGGTGGCGGCTCGAGCTCCCCTCCGGAGAGCTCCGGCGCCCCTGCGCCGGGATTAACGCTCGCGCCGGCGCTCGCCGCGGGGCGCGCCAGGGACGCTGCGACTGCGTTCGTTGCCGCACCGGGATGGATTGAGCTCATACAAACACCCTCCTCGCCTTGCCGTCCGGGCCTGCACGATCCCCAGACTCGCACGTTGCGCGCCAACGTGAAAAGAGCGACCCGACGTGCTCGGCGAGTCTGGAGCACGCATCGCGTGCGCATGTGTTGTGCAGGACACGCAATCGGTGCATCTGTTGTGCAGAACACGCAATCGGCCCGCGCCGCTCGAGGCTCGCTCGCACCGGGGGCATAGGGGGCGTAGGGGGGGCTTGTCGCTCTATCTCGCACCTTCGCTGGTCTGGCGCGAGGCGCGGGCTTTCCCTCGGCGGCCTCGAGCAGGCCGTGCTTCATGGTGAGCGCTTTCGGGGACGCCCCCTGCGTGTGGCCGAAGAGCTCGCTCCCCGCGAGCGCGGGCGACAGCGCCGCGCAGCTCACGGCGAGGGAGGGCCGGCCGCGGCGCGCGCTGAGCTCGCGGTCAGTTCTCGAACCGCACGTTGTCGAGGTAGTACGGACCCGAGTTGCTGTTCACGTTGAGGTTGAACTGCAGCTTCACGTCGCTGGCCCCTGCGTTCAGCGCGTTCTTGGTGGCCGTCGGCAGCGTGGCGAACTGGATCCTCACGAACTGGCCCCGGGTGAGCGGGGTGAGCGGGACGTTGCCGGCCCACTGGTTGTGGATGCCGGCCGAAGGGATCGAGATCAGCACTTCGATGTTCCCGACCCAGCTCGGGTTCGGCTGGACGGGAGACACGAAGAGATCGAGCGTGATCTTGTTGCCCACCGGCGCGAGGTTCGCCGAGCTGAAGCTCGGGCTGACGATCGCGTTGAACGAGGAGGGCGTCTGCACCTGGAGCGACGAGATGCCCTCCACCACCCGGCCCGTGTGGACCGACAGCTGGGCCTGCGCCGACGTCCACGCGCCCGGCTTCTCGAACCCGAGGATCGGGTTGTTGAGGAGGAACTCCGCCATCACGTTCTTCCGGAACGGGATGAACACGTCCGTGAGGGCCTCCGAGATCTTGAAGCGCTGCCCGCCCGGCTCGTCCGGATCGGCCTCCAGCTGCTCGGAGGTCTGCGTGAACGGCCGCAGCTTCGCCAGCGTCGCGGTCGTGCCGAGATCGAGCTCGACGGTCGGGGAGCCCGTGGCGTCGCCGATCGGCTCATGGCACCCGCTGCACGACAGGGAGAACGCGCGCCCCACGACCTGATCCGGGGTGAGCGCGCTGCCCATCGCGGTGAGCTTGTTCTGGATGCTGGTCCTGAGCGCCGAGGGCCCGGCGCCGAACGTCGCGAAGTAGTTGTTCTGGAGGCCGATCATCTGGCTCTCTCCGGCGTTCATCGTCGTCGGATAGCTCGGCTCCAGGGCGAAGCGGTTGATGTCGTCGGCCGCGGCGAGCCGCTCCACCAGGCCCGGGAACGACGTGTTTCTGAAGGCGACGGCGCGCGCGTCGGTCGAGGCGGGATCAAAGAGCGGCGCGGCCGGGTTGTCCTTCACGAACGACGGGGTCACGACCAGCGTGGCGCTGCTCCCCGAGCCGCTGTGAAGGAGCCTGAACTCCCGGAGGTTCCACGTGGTGAAGGGCGCGGGCGGATCGCCGTCGACCTCCGGGGCGAAGAGGAACTCGTTGGTCCGGATCTGGCCGCCGTACGGGCCCGCGTTCTGGCCGTAGTGATCGATGTGGAAGACGGGCTCGAACCCGTCCAGGCCGTCGAAATAGAAGTCGAGCAGCGCGTCCCTCCGGGCCTCCAGGCTGTTCGACGGATTCGACAGGTTGTACCAGAAATCGACGACCGGACGGCACCCTTCACGGCCCAGGCTCGGGGTCGGGTTGGGCAGCCGGCCCTCGAAGATGATGAGGTTGCGCATCTGGAACGCCGATTCCGGGATGCCCGAGCGCCTGGCAAAGACCACGCGGTACTCACCGCAGTTGGCGCCGTCGGGCGGGGCGAGGTCGAAGCGGTTCGACAGGGTCGTGGCGACGTACGCGTTCGGGGCCTCCTCATCGGCGAAAGGATCCCTGTCGGCCTCCAGGCCCACGACGCGGGGGCAGTCGATCGGCCACCCGTTGATGGACCCGGCCGAGCCGGGGATCACCGTGTCGTCGCAGTGCGGACCGAGGCCGATCCCGTCCGCGGCCTTCCGGTTCGTGTCCATGAACTGCTGGAAGAGCTGGAGGGGCGTCAGGCTGACGCCCGCCTGATCGATGAGCTGCTGGAGCACGTTCTTCAGCTTGAACGCGCCCACGATGTCGGTGTTCGTGATGACGAGCGAGCTCCGCTCCTTGATCGGGAAAGGCAGCGAGAGCGCCTGGCCGGCCTCCGCGATCTCACCCTCGGCGAGATCGGCCGGAGCGCCGTCCGTGGGCCCGAGATCCGCGCAAGAAACCGGCAGTATCGCGAGCGCGGCCAGCGCGGCGCGCCGCGCACCCCGCCACGCGCCGGGGGAGGCAGAATCAGAATGAGAGCGCACCGGACTGCTCGAACTCGATAGCTTCGACGACATGAAACCTCCTGAAATGACCCCGAAGAACGGCGGAGCCGCGAGAGGGCGAGTGCGCGCTCGCGGATGGACGGGGCGGCCCGAGGAGGACGACCGCCGGCGAGCGCCCGCGTCGGTCCGCAAAGAGACGACGCCCGGCGCGCGCCGCGTGGGCGACGTGCCTCGCCGAGGCCGACGCTGCCACGGCAGCCTGGCCTCATCGAGCCGCTGAATCCACCGTTCTGCGATGAAACGCCCCGGCGCCGCCGCCTCTCGGCGCGGCCGCCCGTGAACGCGGGTCGTATGTTAATACTGTTTACGTACAGGGCAAGCGATATGAACGCTCGTGTTTGTGCTCGCGTTAATTTTTCGCGGTCCGTGCGAGCGTAGTTTTCGTGTCTATTTCATGTCGTCCGCGCGAGCGTCGATGTCGTCGCCGCCGGCGCAGGCGAGGTGTTCCCGCTCGTGTGCTCGAACGTGGTGTGGAGTTTGCTGGTCTCGCTGGCGGAGCCGCGGTCGTGGAGGCAATCACCGAGCCGCGCCGACGATCCGGCGCAGCGGGTCGGCGAAGGAGCTCGATGGATACCGCGCCAAGAACGCCGCCGCGCGCGCCCGCGCCTCGTCGGCGCGCCCGAGGCGCACCAGCGCGCGGATCGCGATGAACTCCCGCTCTTCCGCGAGCCGCCCCTTCGGGAACTCGGCCTGGTGCCTCTCCAGCGCGGCGAGGGCGGCCTCCGGATCCTGCGCGAGCGCCGCTCTGGACGCGTCGACGAGGTTGGACTCCCGGACCAGGTCGTCGCCGTCGGCCGCGGCGGTCGCCTCCGGCGCTGGCGCCGCCGGTCGAAGGCTCCGCGGCGCCTCGCGGCGGAGGGCCGAGGGGGTCGGGCGCGGCGCGTCGGCCGCCGGCGCGTCGGCCGCCGGCGACCCGGCCGTCGCGCGGCCTTCCGCGCGGGAGAGCAGCCGCTCCAGCGGCAGATCGGTGAGCGCCGGAGGTGGCGCGATCGGCGCGGCGGCGCTCGGGGCCTCGCCCAGGACAGCGCGGAGCCCTGCCCCGCCCGCCCCGATGGCCGCCACGAGGAAGATCCCCTTGATCCACGCCGGCATCGTCGCGCCGGCGCCGGCGGCCGCGCCCGCGGCCGTCTCGAGCGGCGCCACCCGGGCCGCGGTGCGCGCGAGCTCGGCGGAGGTCATCGGTCGGATCGGCGCGGCGGCGCGCAGCAGCTCGCGCGCGCCGGGCGGGGCGCCTCCTCCTTCCTGGTTCCATCGCTTCGGATCGCTCATCTGGCCCCCCTGCGCGCGCGCTCGGCCTCGGACTTCTTCAGGAGCGTCGCGAACTCCTTCCGCGCCGCGTGGAGCCGCGAGTAGACGGTCCCGACGGGGACGCCGACCAGGCGCGCGATCTCGTCGCACGGCATCTCTTCGATCTCGAACATGACGAACACGGCCCTGCGATCGAGATCCATGGCCTCGAGGATGCCCTCGAGCTGCTGCCGCGCCTCGCGGCTGGAGGTGATCTCTTCCGGGCCGCGCGCGGAGTCCGGCACGTCGTCCACCACCTCGCCGAGCCGCTCGCGGCGCGTGTGGGCGCGGCGGCGGTGAGACGAGGCGACGCGGCGGGAGATGGCGAAGAGCCAGGTCGTGATCGGGCAAGCCCAGTCGAAGGACGGGAGCCGCTGCTGGACGACGACGAAGACGTCCTGGAAGGCATCCTCCAGGTCAGGGTGCTGGATGCCGAACCGCTGGAGGGTCGCCCAGACGAAGTTGCCGTGCTCGGCGTGCAGGGCGACGAGGCTCCGCGGCGGCTGCTTGGCGTCGCGCAGGACGTCGGCTCGTAAGCACTGCTCCACGGAAAACTGAATGCCGGCAGCCCGGGGCTCCTTCATCAAAATGTGAGGCCGACCCCCCCGAACACCGCGGCGGCGAGCGCGGCCTGCTCCAGGCCCGTCGGCAGCCCGCCCTCGAGCTGGAAATCGTACCGTGTCACTGGAACGAACAGATCGATGCCTGTCTCGAGCCGCAGCGGCCCGAGGACACGGACGCCGAGCCGCGTGCCGGCCCCGAGGCTGAGCCACGCGCGGGAGCCGACGTCGGTCGGCAGGATCGTCGGCGGGACGTCGTCGTCCCCGTGGATGACGGCGTAGATGGCGCCCGCCACCGCCCGGCCGCAGAGCCCGAAGGCGGCCGAGCGGCTCCGGACCATTTCAAAGCACGCGCCGAGCCAGCCCGCCGTGAGCCCGAAGGCGAACGTCCGCCGGGTCGCGTGCTGCTCCGGGAGCCACAGCGCGCCTGTCTCGAGCGTCCACCGCGGCAGGATCGACCACTCGCCCGACAAGGCGACGCCGAACCCGGGCGAGGGGACGATGCCCGTGGAAGCGAACCCACGCCAGGAGACCGAGAGCCGGGGCGGCGGCGGGGCCTCGGCCGGGGGCGGCGTCGCCTTGGCCTCCGCCGGCCAGGGGAACGGCGGCTCCGGGGCCCGCTCCGCCGCCGGAGGGCGCGCAGGCAGCGGCGGGGGACGCGGCGCCTCGGGGGCCTGCGGGGGGCGCGGCGCCTCGGCGGTCGGGGGGGCGAGGCCGGCCTCGGGATCGGTCGCGAGCAGGATGTGCACCGCTGCAGCGGCCACGATCCCATCGCAGCTTTGCCGGTCGTCGGAGAGCTCGCGGACCGTCGGCGGGGCGCCGTCGCACAGCTCGGTCCGGATCGTGGCCGACCAGGCCCCGGGCTGCCCCTGCACCACAGCCTCGATCGAGGCGGCCTTGCCCGTCGTGACGAGCTCCCGCCCGAGCCGCCGCGAGATCTCGGCGCGGAACCGGGACGCCGACGGGCACCGCCCCTCCGCGCCCGCGAGGCGCACCCAGGACACGTCCGCGGCCGCGCGATCGCATTCCGCCCGCGCGCACGGCACGCCGATGAGCGTGAGCGCCGCACAGGCGCCCAGCGCCGAGACGAGCGCTCGTACGGCCGGCGCGCTCACCGTCCGCTCCCTTCCTCTCGCCCGATCGATCCCTCTCCGGGGAAAGACGCGGGCTCGAACGGGGGGCGCGCCATGACGGCGAGAAGGGTTCGATCGAGGGCCAAACGGATCGGCGATGCTGTACACCCGGACGATTCGAGAGTCACAGGAATTTCTGGCGGGTGGCAGTGAACGCCGTCGGTGAGCGAGACGGAGATCCGGTATTCATCCATTCGCGAGCCCGCAGCCCATGCACTCCCGCCCGACCACCATCGGCGTCCTCACGCCCTTCCTCGACGGCTTTTATTTCACCTCGGTCCTCAGGGGGATCCATCAGGCGGCGCAGCAGCGCGGCCATCGTGTCTTGGTGGTGCGCGGCACGCCAGCGTACGTCCAGGCGCCCTCGCTCGCCCGGGACCAGGTGGACGGGTGGATCGTCGTGCTCGCCACGGATGGCATCGAGCTCCTCGCGCAGGCGCGTGTCCCGCTCGTCACGGTCAGCTCCTGCGCCCCCGAGGCGGACTGTCCTACCGTCATGCCGGACAACCGCGAGGGCGTCCGGAGCGCGGTGCGCCACCTGATCGAGCATGGACACCGGCGCATCGCGTTCGTCGGTTGCATGGATCAGGACGACATCCGCGCGCGCTTCGACGGTTACATGGAGACGCTCGTCGAGAGCGGGATCCCCTTCGATCCCGGCCTCGTCTTCGACGCCGACAACAACTGGCACTCCGGCGGCCAGCGCGCCGCAGAGGCGCTCATCGCGCGCAGGGGAGAGCTCACGGCCGCGGTCGTCGCCACGGACAAGAACGCGCTCGGGATGATGTCGGCCCTCCAGGCCGCCGGATACCGCATCCCCGACGATCTGGCGATCATCGGCTTCGACGACATCACCGATGCGCAGTGGTCGACCCCTCCGCTGACGACCGTGCGCCAGCGCTTCGACGCCCTCGGAGCGCTCGCGTACGAGCTCGTGCTGGCGCGGCGCGCAGGCCAGGTCGTGCCGTCCGGGCCCGTGCTCGCGCCGACCACGTTCGTCAGGCGGCGGACGTGCGGGTGCGACCCGCTCCTTGGCTTGCTCCACCGGAAGGGCGCGGCGCCCGACGACGACCTCAACGCCATCGAACGGCAGATGGTCGAGCTGCTCCTCCGCCTGCCGCTCCCGCCCGAGACGCCTCCGACGGCCGTTTGGCCCGGCGTCTCCGCCGTGATCGCTGGATATACCGCGGCGCTCGAGGGGGCCGCGCCCCCGCCGGCGGCCGAGATCGACGAGGCCTGTCAGCAGGCCGTCCGCCTCACGCCTGACGTGGAGAGCCTCATGGGGATCGCCCGCCTCCTCGGCCGGTCCGGAAAGCGACGCCGCGCGCGCCTGGACAGGGAAGCAGCGGAGTCCGCGGAGGAGCGAGCCGAGGAGTTCCAGGAGCGGCTGCGCCTCTCGCTCATGCTGGCTCGCGTCGAGACCGAGCGGCAGTTCGTCGACGAGCTCGGGGCGCTCACGCGCTCCGATCACGAGGTGAGCCTCGCGCTGCTCGGCGGCACCCAGGAAGACTCGCGCTCGCTCTCCTGGCTCGACTCGACCGCCGCTGTCTGGGGCTGCCTCGCGCTCTGGGAAGACCCGGCGACCCGCGCGCGCCTCGTCATCGCCGGCGCCTACAGCCGCGATGGCAGCCCGACTCCCTCGCTCGGCGCCGTCTGCGCGCGGGAGGATTTCCCGCCCGCCGAGCGCTTGCCAGCGTCGACCGCCGGCGGCCCGTTCATGGTGACGCTCCTGCCGATCCGCACGCTCCGCCACGACTGGGGGGTCCTCGCGATCGTCGGCCCGAGCTCGATCGAGGTCGCCGGCGACGAGGGCACCATCTCCATCTGGGGGGCGCTCCTCGGCGCCGCCCTCGAGCGGGACGCGCTCGTGCAGTCGCTCTCCGAGCAGCACGCGAGCCTCCAGGAGGCCTATCGGCGCGAGCGCGCCCTCTCGGCCGCGGTGCGCGAGCTCGGCTGCCCGCTCATCCCGCTCATGCCCGGCGTGCTGCTCGTCCCGCTCGTCGGCGAGCTCGATGGAGATCGCGCCCGGCAGATGCTCGAGCGGGTGGTCGAGGGGGTGAGCCGACACGGGGCGCGCTGCGTGCTGCTCGATATCACGGGCGTCCCGAGCATCGACGCCCAGGTGGCCCACGCGCTCGGGCAGACGCAGCGCGCGGCCTCCCTGCTCGGCGCCCGCGTCCGCCTCGTCGGCGTGCGCCCCGAGCTCGCGATGCGCCTCGTCGCCCTCGATATCCAGCTGGGCGATCTCTCCAGCCACCAGTCGCTGGCGTCGGCGCTCGAGGACCTCGTGTCGACAGGAGTCCCATCGCTCCGCACGAGACGGGGTGACGCGGCGGAAGCGCCGCCGCGCTCGTCGCGCAACGCGATCTCCGAGTTGCGGCGTCGCGGACGATCGGAGTGACGCTCCGCGTGTCGCGCTGAGCGCGCGCAGCGCTGTAGACCCCCCAACCACTGCGCGCCGCCCGCGCTGGTCCCGTCTGGCGCTGAGCACGCCTCGAACGTGCATGTCGTCTCCCACGGTGGACGGCGAGGCGCGCAAGGTGCTGCGCGCGGCGAGCGTGTTCGGCGACGTCTTCTGCAAGGGGAAAACAATTTCTACACGCAAGAAGAATGCTGAGTAATTCCGAGCAGTTGGCGGATGTGCCCGGCATGGACGGCGGCTAGCGGGCGGAGGCCGGGGAGGCTGCGCCGTTCGCCAACCAATTGGTTGACGAACAGCCAGGGGGAGAAGCGTTCCAGCAGCAATGGACGCACTGGTGAAGGACTTCGCATCGTCACAGGCGCTATCCGATACGCCCTATTCCAGCCTGTCGCCCGACGATGCGGTGTCACATCGGCTCAGGTAAGGTGTGCCTCGTGCATCGAATTGGCATACCCATACGTGGTCAGGATCATACGCGGTAGCACCTCCAATAGATACAGGTGGGGCCGCTTGCACACTCGGCAGCGCGTCGAGGATCTCCTCGCTCCCCGCACGCCATCGAAAGGACCATCTCGTCATCTCGGAAGGTCTCGGGTGATGCGCGTTCCGACGTTCGATGATGCGGCCTCGCGTATGGCGATACCACTCATTGAGCCGTTTGGCTATGTACAGATCTCCCGTGTGTGGAAACCATGCAGCGAGCTCAGATCCGGCGTTGAGTGCGTTGGCATACACTTTAACTGGCGAGAGCCACTCTTGCGATAGCTGTCGCAGGAGGAGCTCGTCAAAGAGCGACGGTAATAGCCCATTGCCTGCCCGTCGGGGAAAGAGTCCGGCATGATAACGCCCAAGGTTGGCCAACTGCGGGTGGAACATGCTCCCAGATGCACAGAACCTAGAAAAGGCAACGGGCGAGCGGCGGCACCACAATTTCCAGAGCGTAGCCGCGAAAGTTGTCTCGAGCTTCGACCATTGGACCACAGGCGGCTTGCGTAGCAGAGCATCCGCGACATAGATGGATATAGCCATGCCTGGGCCGGGTCCTTGCGGAAATGTTCCGGCGGTCTCTGGGCTGAGATCAACGACGAACACCGTACGCCCGCGCTCGACTACGGAAGCACAGATTCGACAGAGGCTCATCAGGCCGCCTGGTGTCGGCGGAAGCGCCACGCAGATCGGCGGCCCATCAGAACGCGCAAGCTCTTCATTGAGATCGGTAGACGGCTCTCCCCCCCAGTATCTGACGCGCGCAGCACGATGACGTTTCGGATCGACTCTTGATGGACCCAGCAGGAGATTGTCATCGTCGGCCACGACCGGGGATGCAACCTTGGCTAGAGCCGCTCCGGCAATCCTGCCAACGGCAACATGTATTGCGCCCTGTATCGGAACATTCATCATCTGAATCCGCACGATCTGCAGTTGCATGCTGGCGGGTATTGTGTTTCCTTTTGGCAGGCGTCGCGGCAACTTTCACACGGTGTGTGGCCCCATTTGTCGCAGCCTGGATATCCCGTGATGCACTTGCCGCCGATCTCTTGGCAATCCACGAACATGTCTGTGCATGTCTTGTCGGGCGTGCACCCTGCCATCTCTTCAGTGGCGCCGCTCCCCACGTCGTCACCGTTCCGGAACCGGTCCCCCGTAGCTGCTGACCCCGGTGGGTATGGTTCTCCGGCCCCTGTGCCTTCCGTCCCCCTGAGATAGCACTCGCCCACGTCGTAGTTGCACGCCCACATCATGAGACCGAGAGGAATAAGAACAGGGATCGCCTTCAATTTCAGCCTGTGCCGCATGCTCTTCCTCCAAGTTTTTTCAGATGCGTGTGCGGAGGGGCGGCGTCAACTGTGATTCAGGGCATGGATTGCGTCCCTGCGGCTCCGGCTTGTCAACCTCGCGCCGATCCGAAGCCGAGCTCGAGCTGAGCGCAGCGGGCTGCACATCGTCGCGGCCGAGCTCGGCGCGGACCATCGGAGGTCGAGGCGCACGTCGGCGCGGCCTTCAGCCTGCTCGGCGCGTTGTGACGCCCGGGGCGGGAGTTCTCGCGCGTGAGCGCGGCGCAAGCCCACGGCGGGGTGCGGAGGTCGAGGCGGACGGACATCGGCGAGTGCGGCGTGTTCTCCGTCCACCTGGTCGAGTTCGGGCGCGTCGCCAGCGACGAGCAGCTCGATCGCGAGTTCGGTGCAGCCCCCCGCGGCAGGGCGCGGCGGCCGAAGCGGACTCCGACGACGGCTGGCGACGAGGAGCGCGGGCCCGAGCGCTACATCGCCCTTCACCGCGGCGGTGCGGCCGTCCGGGACGCGTCGACCCCAGAGCATGGGGATCTGCTCGCCGAATTTCTCTTTGACGCCCACGTCATGCCCAGAAAGATCGTGCGAGCTCTCATATCGCCAGTCGCGGCTCGGCCAGGGCTCCCACCATGTCCATACGCTTACTCGGCAAGATCGGCTTGCTCTACGTCGGTGCGCTCGTCGTGGTTCCGGCACCGGCCCAGGCACTCGAGTTCAACGGCGGCGTGAGCGTGGGCGGGATCCAGATCGGGACCGAACCCAGGCTTGCCGTGAGCCCCTTCGCCGGATGGCTCTGGCGCAGCGAGGGGGACCTCCGGCTCGAAGTCCACAACATGCTCAGCATCGTTCCAGGGGCAGGTATCGGGGTCTACGATCGAACGGCCGTCACTCTTGGGTATGCCACGAAGACAACCACCGCCAGCCTCGGGCCGTCCCTGGCGATCTACTCGATGCCGGTGTGTGGTGCCGTGATCTGTGACCGCGTGGTGGGGGTTGCTCCAGGCGGCCGCGCCCAGTCCGACTGGTACTTCGCCGGGCCCTTGGGCGTGTCCACCAGCGTCCATGTGGACTGGGCTGGCGGCAGTAGTCGCGTTCTCCCTGGAAGTCTGGTCGTGATGTTGACCACTGGACCAATTTGGAGATTCGAGGTGAAGTCGAAATGAACAGGCTGGCTATTGTTGATGGTACTTCACTCCGCTCCTCCTTCCGCCTTGACGTCTGAGCTCGCGAGCGTGGCGGCCTCGCCGGTGTCTACCTGGAGCGGCGGCGAAGGGCGAGGGACTCGGCGGGCGCTGGTGACGGACACCGGTGCTCAGCGTCGGCGAGCTCGGGGCCGTCGCCGTCTACCGGTTCGAGTTCGGCCACGCCGCCGGCGAGGTCCCCGAACGCGGGCCGGTGCCGCGGCCTGGTCGAGCACGGGGGGCCGCGGGGTCGAGGTGGACGCCAGCGAGTGCAGGGCCGTCGCGCAGGTCGAGGGCGACGTCAGGCGCTGGTGACTGGACACCGGTGCTAAGCGCCGGCGAGCTCGTGGCCGTCGCCATCCACCTGGTCGAGCTCGGCCGCGTCGCCGGCGAGCTCCTCGAGCGCGGGCTCGGCGTCGCGGCCTGGTCGACCGCGAAGCGGCCGCGGCGTCGAGCCGGACGCCGGCTACCAGCCGATCCCTCCGGAGCTTGGTAATGAGGTTGTGCCGGACCTGGCGATGGACTGGGCGTTGATGGGCGAGGCGACGATTTACGTGTGCCTCTTCTCAGACGTCTAGACTTGGGTGGATCCGGGGTAGCCCTTCCCCGGGGCGTCCGCCGTCCGCGTGCCCGGCGAGGAGCTTGAGGCGAACTCGGCGGCACCCCCTCCGCAACGGCGCGGCTCCGCGGAGGTCGAGGCGCACGTTGGCCAGCAGCTTGCCTACAAAGTGGGGGGGATGCGTTGAGAGCCTCGCCGTACTCCCCTGACGTGACTGCGGCTACTCAGGAAAGCGAAGCGTCTCGTGCCTCTCGCCGCTCTGCCCCATCGTCGTCGTGCCATCGTGGTTCCAGCTGGTTCCGCCCGTGCCCGGCGATCCGATCTCAAAGGTGACGCCCTCGAGCGTGAGCTGATCCTCGTCGAGGTAGGCGACGCCGATCGAGTCGCCGCCGCGCCCGGGGCCGCCGTAGCCGCCAGGCCCTCCCTGGCCGCCACGTCCGCCCATGCAGGCCTGAAAGACGTCCAGCAGGTCGGCGCCCGGTGCGCCTCTGCCTCCTTCGCCGCCCTCCTGGGGCGGCCCGCCGTTGCCGCCCGTGCCGCCGTAACCCGTCGTGATCATGCTGTCGCGCACGGTCAAGCGGGCGTGAAGCGCGACGACGCCGATCGCCGGATGAGCATTCGCTCCCCCGCGGCCCCCTCGACCACCACAGCCGCCGGCCCCGCCCGAGCCTCCTCCCGCGCCTCCTTTGGCGGCCACGCCGCACATGGTGAGCCCGCCCCGACGACCACCGCCGCCGCCACCGCCTTGGCCCGGCGTGCCCCAACTCCCCTCGGCCCCCGTATCGCCCTCCCATCCTGTCTCGGTGAGGCGCCCGATGCCCTCGCCAGGCGCGCCCTGTGTTCCCGGCGCCCCGGGGCCCCCGTCGGATCCGTCGTAGCAGCGGACATTCTCCTGCTCCGCGGTACCACCGATGCCCGCGGGCGACGGGTCCGGCTCGGAGGCGGGCTCACCGTCGTCGCCATCGTCGGCGCGGTCGGGCAGCCCGTCCCCTCCCTTGCCGCCGATGCTCGTGAGCCCGCTCTCGCACCGGTTCACGGCCGCAGCCCCGCCGGCGACGATGGCCGCCGAGCACGCCTCCGCAGCGAACATGCCGTCCGGTCCGACGGGTGGGCTGTACAGGGGCCACTTCTCGCCATCGCTGCCTGCCCTTCCGCTGTTCACGCGGATCTCGCTCCGAAGGATCTCCACCACCGTGTTGGACCGAACGATCACGCCAGTCGCGCTGGCCACTCGGAAGTCGAGATCGGCGAGCGTCGAGACGCCGTCCGCTGCCCCCTGGTCCTCCTGGCCCGCGGGCTCGATCGTCATCGGGGTACCGTCGAACTCCCTGTAATTGAGCATGGACCGCGGGCGCTGGGAGTCGTGCACCCATGTCCGACAGTTGAAGCCGCCGAGGATGTCCACGCCAGAAGGCAGCGAGATCGGATCCTCCTCGAAGATCTCGTTGCAGAGGAACACTCGCCCTCGTCCAGCACGCGCGAGCTCGATGGCATGCTGGATGGTGTAGACAGGCTTGTCCTTCGTGCCGGGGTGCCTGTCGTCGCCGCCACCGAAGTTTCCGGCGACGAATACGCCGCAACCGCTGTCGACGATACCGGCGGCGATGTGCTCGATGCAGACCGACTCCGGGGGCGGCTCGCCATCGCACGAGGTGCCTTCGCAAGGCGCGCCAGCATCGTTCACGTCGGGCACAGTTCCGCAGCCGGTCGCCCACGGTGACACCAGAAGGAAGAGGGTAGCGGCGGTCATCTTTCTCATGTGCGTCTCCTGAGGCGTGCCGCCAGAAGCGGGCGGCTCATTGAGGCGGTTCGGGATCTGGCGCATCGAACCTGTACCAGAACAGCACAGGCCCCGCTCGCCCCTGGCCTGGCGCGTCGTCGGTGGCAGCATTTTCAGGGCGGCCACCCTGACCAGGTTGTCCGGGCAAGACGGTCGCATCCTCTAGAAGGTTCACGGAGGCGCTCATGGAGGCGATTCCGAAGGACGCACCCCCGAGTCCGCCGCCGCCGTCGCCCCCGCGGCCGCCGTTGCCTCCAGTTCCACCGTTACACGCGGGCAACATGTCACCTAAACCCGCAGGGGCCATTCCACGGTTACCGCCATGTGACCCCCCACCGCCCGGTTGGCCCGTTCCGCCGACGCCACCATTGCCGCCCTTGCCTCCGAGGACCTGGCTGGCCTCGACCGTGAGGGCGCTCCCCTGCAATGCCACGATCCCGATGCTCGCGCCGCCGTAGTCGCCCCCATCGCCTCCCTTTCCACCGCAGCCGCCGCTGCCCCCTGATCCTCCGGCGGCGCCACCCTGAGGTCGGCCTGTCGGACACGCGAACGTGAGGCCGCGCGACCTGCTGCCACCACCCCCGCCGCCGCCTTGGCCGACGCCGCCGCTCTTACCGTCCTTCCCGCGGACGCCGATCCATCCGTCAAGGTCCAGGCGGCCGACGCCAACCGCTCCGTCAGCGTGCTCCGCATCGGCGCCGTGTGCTCCGCGGCCCCCATTTGTGCACGGCATGCTGGACGCTCCGCTCCCAGCGAGGCCGCGGTTCTCCGGACTGCCGACTGGCGCCGGCAGCCCTGAAGCACCATCCCCGCCGTTCTCCATCCCGCCGTCTCCGCCGTACCCGCCCGTCGACTCGATCCCATCGCCGCACACGGTCACGACCGGAAGGGCGCCGATCGCTGCGTCCGCCGTGCAGGCGTCCGCGCCGTCGTTCCCCAGCACGCCGGAGTTCGCGCGAACGCTCGGCGCGTCCTCGCCCGGCTCTCCCTCCTTGCCATCGCCTGCGAGGATCTTGCTCTGCCGCACGATCGCCCTGGCCCCAGGGCTCAAGATCATCGCGATCGACGACTTGCCGTCGTCCGCGGACGCATCCGCCGCGGCGACGCGCACGCCGAAGACCGTTGACGTCGCGTGCTCTTTGTCATCCGCGATCACCCTCAGCGGGATACCCACCTGCGGAGCGATGATCGTCGGGTGATTCGGTCCGCCGAACGACCCGTCATACGACCAATCGCCGCCGTCACACAGGCGCCCGCCCCAGAGGTCGACCCCCGAGGGCAGCGTGATCTTCTCCTCGAACGACCCGCCGCACGCGTACACGCGCCGGGTCGGCTCCTCGCCGTGGCTTCGTCCGTGCGCGGCGAGCCCGATCGCGTGTTGCAGGGTCTTCACCGGCGCGTCCTTCGTGCCGGGGTGCCTGTCATTGCCTGACGACGCGCTGACGAACACCCCGCATTCGTTCAGCGCCGGCGCGGTACCAGGCTCTCCTTCGCAGGGGTCGGGCGGAGGCTCCGGATCGGGGGCGCAGTCCAGCCCTTCCCAGCAAGCATCGGAATAACGGCACGCGGTCAACGCGCTCGCGCTCCACGCGCACAGCGCCACAGCGAAAACGGAAGCTCGAGCGCTTCGGCCGCCCCGCGAACGCATTTCCACCGCCCCCCTTGACCTCACCACCATCCCTCGATCCTCACGCCGGTCTCACGCCCGGTTGCCACGGGCGAGACGTGGATCCGCTCCTGAGCCGGCGAGAGCCCCAGGAAGGAGAAGTCGGTGAGGAAGGACGCGGCCGTCGCTGCACCGAGGACACCCCCCGTGAGGAGCAGGGCCGTGCCCAAGCCATCGGAGAGGTTGCGCTCGTCGAGAAGGCGGCGCAGGGCGCCGCACGAGGAGCCCTGGGACGCTTGCCGGCACATCGACGAGCTGGACGTCCGACCACGCCTGAGCCCGTCGCGTTGCTCGCTCGCGTCACCATCCAGCGTGCTGGCCCTGATCATCAGGACGGCGCCCGTCGACAGGGTGGCCGTCGTGGCGGTGATTCCCGCGATACGCAGCGTCCCCGGCCAGGAAGCCCACGGGCTGGGGGCCTGCGCCCGCACAACGGGCGAAGAGCTCGTGGTTTCCTGGGTTGCCTTCGGTGATGCCGGCGCGCCCTCCGGAGCGAGGCTCACCGCCCTGCGCGGCAACGGCATCCTGATGTTGTGCTCCGCTCCGGCCACGGCCCCGAACTCGTGGAATCCATCCTCGCGGCCCGGCGCGCGGGCCCGCACCATGTGTTGGCCGGGCTCGAGGAACAGCAGGTAGGTCCGCGCGACCCGGCCTACCTGCTTGCCATCGAGGAGCACCTCCGCATCCGGCGGATCGACCGAGAGGATGAGCCTCGCGACGTGCGGTGTTGCCTCGCGCTCTCCTTTCTCGAATCGTAGCTGAAGCGCGACCGGCAGCGCCGTGCGCTGCTCAAGGCTAAAGGCCAGGTGCTCGGCGGCATCGCGGTACTTGCGCAGCGCGAGCTCGCAGAGACCAAGCTCGCCGGCGAGCTCCGCGCGCTCTCGCTCCGTGCTGGACGCTGGGGCTGCTGCCTCGAAGGCGGCCTTGTAGGCGGCGTATGCCTCGGTCCACTGCCCAGCGTTGCGTGCCCTGCGACCGCGGCGAACATGGTCCTTCACCGTTGCACCGTCACGTGGTCCTGGCTCCGGATAGGCGTCCTCCGCGCCGGCCGAGCTCGCACCGCCGGTTGCAGCGAGGAGCGCAGAGAAGAGCAGAACGCATGCGGAACATCGCATGGTTGGACAGTACTCGCGCCAGTCGCGGAGCGTCAACGGGAGCGAATCGATGCAAAGTGGCCCTGGCAGTGGCAAATTGCGTTCGGGTGCGGCAATGCGATCGCCTGTTCGCGGCAGCGAGCGCCCGACCGCCTGAACACATGTATCGGTGCCACCTGGTGCTACCAAAGTGGCCGCTCCTTGCACTTTCCTGCACCGTTTCGAGCGGCTCAGGGATGCTACCTACCGTGGGCAAGCCAGCGACCCATCTCCTCAGCTTCAACCGCTTCCGGCGCCTGGCCAGGCTGCACGGCGTGCCGGCGCGCGACGCCGAGGACGTCGCGCAGAACGCGCTGCTGCGGGGATTGGAAGTGGCGAGGCGGGTCGAGCTGAGCGGCGATCCGGCGCGGTACTTCGTCACGATCGCCCTCAACGAGGCACGGAAGCACAGGCGGAATGAGCGCCGCCGCGGAGAGGTGCTGACCTCGTTCGAGGAGCACGATCCGCGAGACGAATGCCCCACGCCGGAGGAACTGCTGCGCTTGTGGCAGCGGGAAGAGCTGGCCCGGGACTTGCTCGACCGGGTCGGCCCCAAGTACCGGGATCTCTTGGTCAAGCATGAGCTGGAGGGGACACCGCTCTCCACGATCGCCGCCGAGCTGAACGTCCCGTTGGATACCGTGAGGGCGCAGCACTGCCGGGCTTGGGATCGACTCGATGCGGCTTTCAAGCGGTGGAGGGCCCGGCAACCCACGCACGGTAGGGACGAGAGCGGCTGCGTCCCGCTGGTGCTCGGGCTGGACCTCCGGGCGTCGTGGACGGCCTGGCTGCGCCGGCTGGGCGTGAGGATCGTCGTGCAGGGTGCGTTCGTCGTGTTGAGCGGCGCGCTCCTCTCGGCGGTGCCGCCGCTGCCCAGCGCGGAATCGTGGCTGCACCCGGCGGCGTTCCGCGCACCGGGGCGCGCGCCCGCATCAGACGACGTCACGGCGCAAGGCTCACGTGACAGCGCGCTTTCCGCTGCCGCGCCCGCCGCGCCCGAGAGCTCGTCGCCGGCGGCAACAGGCAGCGCGCGCGCTGAGGCTGTGGTGAGCAGCACGCCCGCACCCTCTGTGACGACAGCACCTCGTATCTCGTCCCCGGGGAGCCCCGTGTGGCCAGCGGTCACCGCACGCGAGATGCGCCTGATCAGCCAGGCCCGAAGGGCCATTGAGGACAACGACGGAGAGGGCGATCACGAGGCGCGCCTGCTGCTCGAAGCCCATGCGCGGGAGTTTCCGCGCGGTCGGTTCGCAGCGGAGCGCGAAGCGCTGCTCAGGCTCATTCGCTGAATCATCGGCCGTCGACCGACGGCGAGCTGGCGGTGACGCTGATGGTGTCTTCAGACCAGACAGCACAGGGCCGAGATCTGTCTTGCGCAGGAATGCTTACGTCCAGGAGGAGAATCGCTATGGAGGACATGCTGGGTGCGATGTGGCTCGTCTCGCCGCTCGGGCTCGCGATGATCGCCTGCGTCGCGATCGGCTTCGCGGTCACCGCGCGCGAAGCGCTGGGACGCGAGCGCGGGCTTCGCGAGGCGCGCGAGCACGCGCACGAGGACGAGGAGTCCGCCCTCATCGATGCGAAGGAGCAGGCAGTGGGGGAGCGGGACCGATGCCGGCGCCTTCTGGACTGTCATGTCGACGCGGCGCTCGCAGAGCTGACAGACGCCCGTGCGCGCCCCGTCCCCTGGCCAGGAAGAGTGCTCGAGTCGTTCTGCGCGACGATGCCTTCGTGGAGAAGAAAGCTGGCCGAGAGCACGGGGTTGGAACCGAGGGAGGTGGAGCGGTTGCTGAGGAGCGACCTCCCGATGACGCCCGGCCTTGCCCGGCAGCTGGAAGCCTTCACCGGCACGCCGGCGCGGTACTGGGAGCGCCTCTGGCAGCTGCACGACGACTACCGGACGGACCGGACGGACGCCGAGGAGACCGCGGTGATCCAGGTCGGCGAGCCCGTCACCAAGCCAGAGCTCGGTGCGTCCCGTGTCGTCGCCGGTGCAGAGCTCGACACCGCCGGCGCTACCTCCCCGCGCGCTCGACGCTCCTCCGCCTGTGGTGCCGTCTCCCGAGCTTGCGGCCAGGAGCCCGCGGGCGAAGCTCCCGCCGCCTCCGCTGCCGCGGCTTCGGTCGCCGCTCCCTGTCCGCGCCGCCACGGGGGCCGAGCTCGCCCGGCGCGCCGGGACCCTGACGAGCTTCCCGCTACAGCATGACGAAGGGGGGGCGAGCTACGCCGACGCGTCCGATTGGGAGGAGGCAGAGCGTTCTCCGCTGAACACGACACTTCCGGGAGTAGGGAGCCGCGGTTGAGCGTAGCCGTGCCTCGCATTCATCATAGGGTGCGATTTCCTAAAGGGGGAAAGCCATGGATCGTCCGAATGAAGGCGAGCGCGCCGCGGCGTACGCGCGCTTGTTTTGCCCGAGGCTGATTCGTGTCGTGTTGGGCTGGTTAGAGAGGCTGGGGGTCCCTCGGTGCCATCGTGGCGACGTCGCAGGCCAGGTCTGGCTCAACGCCTGCGAGAGCTGGCCCAGGTTCGATCCGAAGCTCGGCAGGCCGGAGCGCTGGTTGAACACGAACACCGTACACGTTGCCTCCCACTACCACGAGCGTGCGCGACACCGCAGGGAGGAGTTGGTCGATGTGATCGAAGTGCTTGATCCAGCGCCGGATGCTGCTGCTGCGATGGAGCTCGATAACGTCAGGGTTTGCACGATAGGCGCGGTGAATGGGCTCGATCCGGAGCTGCGGTTTGTTCTCGTTGCACACGATTTGAATGGAGCTTCTATGACCCAGATAACCCAAGATGCAGGATTGCCTCTCTCCACGATTTACAAGCGGCGCACACGGGCCATCGGTGAATTGCGCAGCATTATTGTGCTTCGGGAGGCTGGCGAGATCTTCACGCGGAGAATGGGGCTGCGATGAGCGTCAAGGGCCTGGTTGTCCACTTCCGGCGCGACTTGGATGACCAGGAGGCGGAGCGAACGATCGAGGCTCTGATGATGATCAAAGGCGTCGTCAACGTGTCACCTGTCAAGGCCGGTTACGAAGACGACCTGAACCGGCAGCGGGTCAAGCACTCTACCCACGCGTCGGAGCGCTGCCGGGCGGCAGCGGCACCTCAACGGCGGCCGCCAGCACGTTGCGCTCGATCTTACCGCAGATCTCGTCGAGGGGCAGATGGCTCAGACTCGTGATCGCGAACGGGATCTGAAGCTCAGCGCCGATCTGCTCGACCGCCAGGATGGGATACGTGATGAAGAGCGCGGCGATGGGCGTGAACCAGCCGATCGATGACACGAGGGCCAGCGGCAGGGCCAGCAGGTAGACGGCGATGAAGCTGCGGGTTGTGAACGAGTAAACGCTCGGGATCGGCGTCGCGAGGATCCGCTCGCACCCACCGGCGTGCTCGAGCAGCCTGACCCGCTCGCGATCGAGCTGCAGGAACGCGAAGGGGTCCATGTGGTGCTGGTCACGAGCATCGCGCAGCAGCCCTGCGAGGCGGGCGCTTGCGTAGCTGGGCATGTGCTCCGCCGCCGCGACCGCGGCGGCGTCGGGCGCGCCGACCAGCGTCACGACCTCAGGCAGCGTCCGCTCGGCGCGCAGGCTGCGGCGCGTGACATGCGCGAAGACGGCCACCCACCGGGTGATCGCCTGCCGCCACGCAGCGTCGGCCGGCCCGTAAGCGAAGGCGGACACGGTCAGGTTGCGCGCCTGGTTCACGATGCTGCCCCAGAGCGTGCGGGCCTCCCACCATCGCGCGTAGCCCGCGTTGGTGCGGAAGACGAGCAGCAGGCCGAGCACCACGGTCGATGCTTCGATCGGTTCCGGCCGAAGCGCGACGGAAGGTGCCCGCTGGTGCACCAGCACGGAGGCGACGGCCGCCAGCGCGAAGACGAGCATCCGCGGCAGGAGCCGCGCTGCGACGGCGCCCTGCAGCGCGAACGCCTCGTGCCAGAAGTCCGAGCCGGGCAGGACGCGCCGGGCGCTCATGTCGGGACATCGTCGAAGAAATCCACGTCGCCCGTCGCGAGCGAGTACTCGGCGCCGATGACGACGACGTCGCCGCGCGCGACCATCTCGGCCAGCTGCCCGCTCTGGCTGAGCTCCCGAACCGAGGCGCGCACGTTGGCGCGCGTGGCCGCGGCGAGGATCGCCGCGCGGTCGAGGCCGGGCTGCCTTGCCTCCTCGACCGCCGGCCTGATCCGCGCGAGGATCTCGTGGACAGCCCCGGAGGGCGGGGCGCCGCGCTCCGTCATCCAGTCCAGCGTCGCGGCGAGCGCGCCGCAGTGCGTGTGCCCCATGACGATCACCAGCGCCGTGCCGAACGCAGCGACCGCATACTCGACGCTGCCGACCAGCGTCGGGGCGACGACGTTACCGGCAACGCGCACCACGAACAGGTCCCCGAGCCCCTGATCGAACACGAGCTCGGCCGGGACGCGCGCGTCCGAGCAGGACAGGACGATCGCGATCGGCGCCTGGGTTGCGACCAGCGCATTGCGTGCGGCCTGGCTGAGCATGGTGTCGACGCTCCGCACGTTCTGGGCGAAGCGGCGATTGCCGTCGCGCAGCCTGCGCAGCGCTTCGCCGGCTGGCATCGGCTCACTGCGTGAGAGGCTCGACGGCACGTGAGGACGATCGGAGGGCGTCATGGCGACTGCCTCTAGCATATCGCCATGGTTGTGGGTGATCGCTTGGTGAAGGTTCGAGGTCCACGCCCGAGCTCATCGTCGAGAAGTCCATGAATCGGGCGCCGGTCTTGCGGATATGCCCGCTGATGCGAGGCTTTCCCGTGAGCTTCTCAGGTATCGCCCGAGGGACGCCGAGAAAGCGCTGCTCCGGAGCGAGCTGCCTATCCGTCGGCCCGCGTGGCGTCGGGCTCCAGCCGGGCGACCTGACGCTTGTCGGACATCTGGAGGATGCCCATCCAGGCGAACACGCGGATGACCTGATAGGCCGGGTCGATCTCAAACCACCGCACCGCGAAGTTGGGGCTCATCGAGTACTTGTGGTGGTTGTTCTGGAAGAGCTCGCCGAGCGTTACGAGATCGAGCGCCAGCGTGTTGCGCGAGTCGTCGTCGCTGTCGAAGTTGCGGTAGCCGTAGCGGTGGCCGCACCAGTTCACGATCGCCCCGTGCAGCGGGCCCAGGGTCCAGTGTAGCGGGACGAACAGGAACTGCCACCAGTGCGAGGCGAAGGCGATGTAGATGACGGCGTAGCCCGCGCCCCACGAGATGCGGCTGAACCACGAGTTGCCGATGCGGTCGAGCGTGCGCCACTCGGGGTAGCCGCCGCGGAAGCGCGGCTCCACGTCGGCGGTGCCGTCGCCGATGGCGTCGTAGAGCTTCTTGGTTCGCCACATCATCGAGGCGGGCTCGGCAAAGTACCGCGGCGAGTGCGGGTCCTTCGGCGTGTCGCTGTACGCGTGGTGCATGCGGTGCAAGATCGCGTAGGCCCAGGGGACGAGGTACGAGGAGCCCTGCGTCAGGTACGTGAGGAGATGGAAGACTCGCTCGGAGCGCTTCGACATCGTGAACATCCGATGCGAGGCATATCGATGCAGGAAGAAGGTCTGGAAGAAGACCGCGAATGTGGAGTGGGCGATGAGGAAAATTGCTAGCTCCATGCGCGGGTTGTACACCGGAACCGGCCTGGCGGTAGGTTGGCGCACTGTCATAATGCAGACGTTCGGATACCAGCCGTATTTCGTTCTGCACGTCTCGGATATGCGCAGTTCCGTCCGTGACGACGCTCCGCGACCGTCGAGACCGTTCGGACCGCAGCGGCGACGGGCGACGAGCCCCGGTTGCGCGGCCAAGGTCGGCAGGTGCGGGAACCAGCAGGGGCAACGTTGCGGACGCCACGTTCCGATGATTCCTCATCCTATTTATCACATTGATCGAGCTAGAAATGAGCCGCCCCGCCAAGGCGCCAAGGACGTTAAGAACAGAACACTATCTTGGCGTCCTTGGCGTTCGTGGCGGTTCGAAGTTCTGCTCGCTTCTGGCGGTTTCAACCCGTTTGTCGCTCAAGGCGCGCGCCCCTCAGCGCGCCGTCAAGAGCCGGCCGACGGCGTCGCGACGGGCCGCGGAGCTCGTCCAGGCGAGAGGCTGGCGCAAGGCGGAGCTCGCCCAGGTGGACACCAGCGCGGCCCGCGGCCGCGGCGCCGGGCGAGCTGGCCCTGCTCGACGGCCGGGCCGTGGGATCGCCGGAGGGATCACCCAGCACGCCGAGGTCACGTGATCGGGTCCCAGCGAATGCCAGTCAGGTCACGGTGCCACGCGCCGGGGGCGGCGGCGCAGTGGGAGCGCGCGGCGCAGGTGCTCGGTGATCTCGTGGAGAAGCGCCGGGCGACGGCGCCGCGCCGGTCGAGGCTGGAGGCTGCACGCGCTGGAGGCGCTGAAGCGGATGGGACCGCCGATGGAGGGGGGGAAAACTTGCAAGCAGCCTGCGAGCCGCGTGGGAGGCGGCGGAGCGCGGGACGCGCGCGGTCCCAAGCCCACGTCCGGGCGATCGGCATGCGCGCTGCTCGAAGGAGGGCGCGTTCTGGATCGTCCGCAAGCCCGTCGATGATTTTGCTTGACTATGGCGATGGCACTGCGTTCGTGCGACGTGCGCCTCGACGGTTGCGGCCGCAACGGCGGCGAAGAAGAGCCGCGCCGAACTCGCGCCCCGTGCTGCTCGTCGCCGGCACCGCGCCCGAGCTCGGCCAGCTGGATGACCTGAGCGGGAGGATCGTCCTTCGCGCTGGTCAGCCTCGAACTCATGGGGCGGCGCACCCTGCGGCTCCCTCCGGCGGGGCCAGCGCGAGCGTGAAGAAGAACGTGGTGCCAACTCCAGGCCGACTCTCCACCCAGATCTTCCCGCCGTGGGCCTCCACGAAGCCCTTCGCGATCGTGAGCCCCAGCCCGGTCCCCAGACGCGCCGTCTCCTCCGCCTGCCAGAACTGGTCGAAGACGTGAGGGAGCTGCTCCGGAGGGATCCCCGGCCCTGTGTCCACCACGGCGAAGAGCGCCTGTTGACCGCGTGGCTCCGCTCGAACGGTGATGGTCCCTCCCGCCCTCGTGAACTTGATGGCATTGCCGATCAGGTTCGCCAGGACCTGGAGGACCCTCTCGCGATCGCAGAGCACCTCGAAGCTGCCCCCGCCGGGGAGCTCGCCCTCGAGCACCACGTGCTTCTGCGTCGCCAGCATCTGCTCCATCGCGACACCGTCGTGGACGAGGGCGACCGCCGCCTGCCTCTGCATCGCCATCGACAGCCGACCCGCCTCGATGGCGGCGACGTCGAGCAGGTCGCCGATCAGCCGGAGCATCCGCTGCGCAGCGGCGCGAATGATCTCGGCCTTGTTCCTGCCCTGCGCTCCCGACTCGCCGGCTGGCAACGTCTGCATGAGGAGAGCCGAGGCCACGAGGATGGTGCTCAACGGGTTTCTGAGGTCGTGAGAGACGACGGCGAGGAGATCGTTCCGCGTGCGAATGGCCCGCCGCGCCTGCTGGTACAGGCGCGCGTTCTCCAGGGCCATGGCGGTCCGGCGCGCCACCTCTTCGGCCACCGCCAGATCGGCGATGGAGTAGCGGCGGCCCGACTCCCCCCCCACGAACGTGAGCGCGCCCGTGGTCCGCCCGCGGGTCAGGAGCGGCACCACCATGACCGATCCCGAGCTTCCTGCGTGCAGGGCCTCTTGGTCGCCCTGGTCTTGGGCGATGGCCTTCAGGGTGGGCTCGGTGATCGCGGAGATGAGGAGCGGCTCGCCCGTCCGCAGCACCCTCGCCTGCGGCGTCTCCCGGCCCGGCGGTTCGGCGATCTGCTCCATCCGCTCGGCCGGCCCCTGCTTCGCGGGGTCGGCGGAGCTCGGCGGGAGGCGCTCGACGCGGCCGTCCTCCTCGACCAGATCGACGAAGTAGAGATCGGCGAGGGCGGGCACGAACAGACGCGATATCGCAGCGACCGTCTCTGCGTAGTCGAGCGACGAGCCGAGGACCGCGCTGACCTCCGCGAACAATCGCTGCGCCTTCTCGGCGCGCCTCACCTCCATGATGTCCTGGAAGACGAGCACCGCCCCCGACGCCTGCCCTGCTCGCTTCAGCGGGGCGAACGTGCAGCTGACGTGGAAGGCCGCTCGATTCCGGCGCAAGAACAGGTCATCGTCGTCCCGGGCCGGCTCGCCCGTGCGGATCGCTCGCAGCGCGGGGTGCTCTTCGTCGGGTATGGACGTCCCGGTCGAGTGTTGAATCTGGACGACCTCCTGAACGCCTCGCCCCAGGACCTCCTCCGTTGTCCAGCCGAGCAGGCGCTCGGCGGCGGGGTTGAAGAAGGTGATCCGCCCTTCGAGATCGATCGCGAGCACGCCCTCGCCGATGCTGCCGGTCACCGCGCGCGTGAACTCGAGCTGGTCACGGACCCTCTCCTCCGCCACCCTCGCGGCGGTGACATCCATCGAGACGCCTTGAAGCCGAGGCCCGCCGGCGCCGTCCTTCTCCAGGTGCACGCGGGTGTGGAGCCAGAGCACGCCACCGTCCGCCGTCCGACAGCGATGGTCGCAGCGCTGGTCCCGCTCGGAGGCCAGCGTCCTTCGAAACGTCTGCTCGAGCGCGTCGCGATCGTCCGGGTGGACGCAGCGGCTCCAGAAGTGGGGCTCGGCGAGCCACCGCCCGCGCGGATGGCCGAGGAGCTCCTCGGCCCGCGCGCTCACGTAGGAGACCTGGAACATGCGCGCGTCGGCCTCCCACACGAACGATCGATCGAGGTTGTCCACCAGCGCCTCGTAGCGCTGCCGCAGCGCCTCGGCGGCGGCCCGGTGCTTGTCGGACTCGGCCTGTCTCCGCTGGGCGAGCTCACGCCCTGCCTCCGCGGCCGCCTGCCTGGCGTCGATGGCCGCCTGGCGATCGAGCGCGATCGCGAGCTGGTTGACCACCGCGCTCACGAACGCGAGGTCCGGCTCCTCCAGACGGGCGGCACCCTCGACCTGGAGAGCGCCGAAGATCGGCTGCCGGCCGACGACGAGAGGGAGGAGGACGAAGGCCCCGCGCTCTTCGGCCTCCGCCCGATGGCCCCTGGCAGGCTGTCCGGAAGGCGCGCTCGTCGTGGTCGGCTCGCCCTCCAGGTCGACCGACCGCGCAGCATCCGATCCGGCGAGATAGGCGTACGAGGCCCTGGCATGGGACCTCGCGGCCTGGAGTCGACTGGCGCTGACCTCTTCGGCACGCCAGACGATGGTCTCCAGCTGAGGGTGGCCTGAGAGCTCCATGATGAGGAGCGCGGTGCGGAGGGGAAGCGCCCGCCCGAGGATCGCGAGGATCGCCGGGACGGTCCGCTCGGCGCCTTCGAAGTGCGTGAGCTGCTTGCTGATCTCGTAGAGATACTGGACGCGAGGATATGCGCGCTCGATACCTTCGGAGGCCGAGCTGTCGCCCCCGCGCCGTGCCGGCTGCTCCTCCGGGCGCTGGTCGCCGCGCCTCCGCTCCTCCTGGGGAGATCTCGGCGGCTCCTTCGTCCGGCGACCGGCGCTCATCCACGCCCCCGCTATTCCTTGCTCTTCGCGGGCAAAAGGGACGACTGGCCGGCGCGCTCCCCGATCCGGGTGCCTCCCTTCCCGACGGTGAAGTAGTAGGCGCCGAAGTCGTGCTCGCTGCCGCGCGTCTTCACGACCACCAGGGTCGGCCGGATCTCTCCTGGCAAGCGCGTATACCGGAGCACGACGAGATTGTCGGCCACCGGAGAGAACTGGCGGTCGGTGACGGTCTCGCTGGAGTACATCGCGCTCGACTCGAGCGTGAGCAGGCTGGTCACGTCGAGCGCCTTGAACCGCGTGACCAGCGCGTAGAGGAGCTGCCGCAGCTCATCCTCCGCGATGCCCTCGGTCTCGAGCTGGCTCACGCTGTCGAGGACGAACCGACGCGTCTTCTGCGTGCGGATCTTGTCGCTCAGGAGCGAGAGGAGCTGACTGGGGCGGACACGCTCCCGCGGGAGATAGATGACCTCGGCGAGCCCCTGCTCGGTCGCCTCCTGGAGGGGCAGCCCCAGGGCGCCCGCGGCACGGATGATCTGTGCGGGCCCCTCCTCGAGCGCCACGTAGAGCCCTGGCTCCCCGCGCTTGCAGCCTTCGAGGATGAACTGCAGCGCCAGGCTGCTCTTCCCGATCCCCGCGCTCCCGGAGACGAGGGTGACGCTGCGCTCGAGCAGCCCTCCGCCGAGCAGCTCGTCGAGCCCGGGTACCCCGGAGGGCAGGCGCCGCGCCGTCTCCAGGGGGAGCGGCGGCTCGGCGAACGCCGCCTCCGCGCTGTATCGGGGATAAATCATGATCCCGCCCGGGCCGATCATGATGCTGTGTCGACCCTTGAGGTGGGCGGTGTTCCTCAGCTTGTAAATCTCGATGTAGCGCTGGCGCTCGAGCCCTTCCTCTGTCGAGGAGAGGAGGACGACCCCGTCGACCACGGTCTCCTCGACGCCGAAGCGGCTGATCTGGTTGGCGCCGTAGGGGATGTCGGTGGCGAAGAAGCCGACCGCCTGCGCGTTGTGGACGATGCTCGCGAGCTGGAAGATCTTCTCCCGGTCGACCTGCGGGTCCTTGACCTTGTGCAGGAAGACCGAGACCGAATCGACCACCACGCGCCTCGCCTTCATGGCGAGGATCCGCTTGTTCATCATGAGCAGGTGCCCCTCCACCATGATGTTGGGCTGCGGGATGAACACGATCTCGACCATCCCGCGCTCGATCTCGGCGTCGAGGTCCCAGCCGAGGCCGCGGGCGGTCGCGAGCAGCCGCGGCACGGTCTCCTCGAAGGAGAAGAAGATCCCCCTCTCGCCGGCCTTCGCGCCCCGGTAGATGAACTCGAGCGAGAGCACCGTCTTGCCGGTCCCCGCCACGCCGGCGATGAGGAGGCTGGAGCCGCGTGGGATCCCGTCTCCGAGGAGGTCGTCGAGCCGCGAGATGCCGGTCTTGAGGCGCGGCTCCTTGCCCCCGACGTCCGCCCGGTCGATGGTGAGGCGAGGAGCGAACACGTCGATGCCGGCCTGCGTGATGACGAACGAGTGCTCGTCACGGCTGTGGTCGGTGCCGCGCATCTTGACGACTTGGATGACCCGCCGCTGCTCGCCGGACTCCTGGCGCTGGCTGACCATGACCAGCCCGTCGACGATCGAGAACAGAGGGTTCGTCTCGATCTCGCTCTGCCCGAACTCTCCGAGGAGGATCGTGGTGGTCTCCCACGCCATGAGGCTGATCGCGATCTCGTAGCCGAACTTCCGGAGCTCTTCCTTCGACTTCGCGAGGTCGTCGAAGACCTTGAAGCTGTCGATGACGACGATCGCCGGCTTGACCTTCTTGACGTGCTCCATCATGAGCGTCGAGGTCCCGTCGAGGCCCTTCGTCCGAAAGATGACGCCGAGGTCCACGAACTGGATTCCCTCGTCGATCCGGTTGGCGTCGAAGAAATCGAACTGGCTCAGGTAGCGCAGCGTCTTCGCGGTGGGCTCCGAGAGCGTGTTGAAATAGAGGACCCGTGCCCTGGCCGAGGCGTTGTGAAAGCAGATCTGCTGGGTGAGGATCGTCTTGCCCGCGCCCGGCGGGCCGGCGATCACGACGACCGAGCCCTTCGGCAGCCCACCGCCGATCAGCGCATCCAGATTTTGCACCCCCGTCTCGATACGCGCGATGGCCGTCTTCTTCGTCATGACTCAGCTCCCTCGCCGTCCTCGCCCTCGTGGTGCTCGGGCGCGCTCTCCGGCCCTCTCTCGCTCCCGCCCATCTCCTCTCGCGCGATATTCGAGAGCTCCGCGTGGAGCGCCGGCGTGAGGATCTCCGCCGTCAGGTTTCCGAGGACGACGAGGAACTCGATCATGATGAACCGGATCCCCTCCGCGAGCTGGTCGCGGCGCAGACCGCCGGCGCGTTCGTGGAGCGTCTCGCAACAGAGCCCGGTCGATTCCACACGGAGGGACGAGAACATCGTGTATCGCTCGGAGGCGTTATAGAGCACGCGATCCACGATAGCGCCGAGCGTAACCTCTCCGAGGGTCACCAGAGCGCGCCGCCACAGGGCGGCGAAGGCGCGTTCGAAAACCTGGATGAGACGCTCGGCTGGTAAGCCCTCGGCGGTCCGCTCCATCCACGCATCGACGCAACCGCTGTGCTCGCTCGCGTCACGCATGGGCGCTACATCGCGTCGGGGGATCGCTGAGCGCATGAACGGAGCACGGCTGAATAGGAGCGTGCCGCGCGACGCGCGTCAAGGTCGCCGTCGCATGCGGCCGTTCATGCGGTGCTTCGTCTGCTTGATGATCGCCCGGCTCCGCGCGGGCGCTCAGCGTCCGTCCGTCCGTCCGCGGCGGCGTCGCGAGGCCTCTGTGAACGCGTCCGCCGCGCGCCTCACCGTGCTGGAGCGCGCCGCGGGTGTCCCGGATTCCTCGCGGCTCCCGCCCTGAAATCGTCCCATGAAACGGGAAAGAAACGATTCGAGGCTGTCAAGGGCAAATCATCACGCCCGCCTCAGGTAACCGAGGATCCTCATGCGATCCGCCCACCCTGCTGGAAAAGCGACGATAGAACGAGCATCGGTCCTCCGTGGTTCCTGGCTCGGTGTGGCACACTCGGAGTCCTTGTCCGGGTCCGGAATAGCTGTCCGACTCGTCCGGAATACGCACCTCGAGCGCGGAGCAGCCGCTGGACGCGCAGGTGCTTCCGCCCCCCTTCGGTTCGCTCCTTGATCCGACGGCGCTCCTGCTCCGCCCCGACCGCCCAGTTGGCGAGCGTGTCCTCTGCCATCGGCGAGCGCGAATCGAACCCCTTGTTAATGGCGACGAACACGGCGCCATTGTGCATGATCTGCCGAACGTTGTTGACAATGAAGACCACGTCGCGCCCGAAGCGGTCGATGTCCGTCACGATGACCATGTCCCCCCGGCGGACGTCCGCCAGGAGCGCGGCGACCTTCTTCCGGTTCGCCTCGTTCTCCTCGCCGCCGCTCTCTACCTCCGGGAACAAGATCGGCTCCGGCAGCGAGTGGAGTCGGCAGTAGTTGCCGATCTTCTCGGCCTGGGCGTCCAGGGAGACGCCCGCGATCTCCTGCTCCCTCGTCGAGACGCGCGGGTAACCGAGCGTCCGACGGATCGCGGTGTTGGGGGTAGCGTCTTTTATTTGTTTCACCTGTGCGAAAGGAGGATCCTGCTCCGGCCGGCCAAGCCGAGCAAATCGCCCGTTTCAGCCGGAGTTTCTGCCTCTCCTGCGTCTACTAAAAGCTCTGCAGCTCTGGAGCAGGTGAGCGAAGGCGCTCCTGTCCTCGATCCTGCTCGCCGCGGGCGCCAAGCAGCGGCCGGCGGGCGGCCAGCTCCCCCGGACCGCCGGGCCCTGGCGCGCAGGCACGCCGGCGTGTGGTAAAAATGTCCTGTGCCTTCCACGAACCCGGTGCGTTCCCCTCGGCTCCACCCCGCCTCGGCGGGCTTGCGGCGATGGCTTCCCCGGGCGCTGGCCGGCGCGTGCTGCGCCTGGGCGATGGGCTGCGCGGAGCGCGCTCCCTCCTCGACGTCTCCGGCGCCGCGGGTCGCCTCGACAGCGCGGGCCGCTGCGCCGGCGCCCGCCGCGAGCGCCGCGAGCGCCCCGCCCGCCGGCACGCCGCCGGCGTCTCCGCCGACAGCGGGGGCGCCATCTGGCGACGCACCGGCGCGCGAGCGCTGGGTCGGTACGCTGGAGCTGACGAAGGGCTCGCAGCCCCTCATCGCCGGGAGGATGCTGTCGAGCGAGGACGCCGAGCGCTGGCTCGGCCCCGAGTGGCGCGCGCTGGCCGGGCAGCGCGTCCGCGTGCTGGCGGTGCTGCGCGACCACGTCTGCGAGCCGCACGCTCAATGCATGATCGGGGGGATCATCCCGCTGCTGGAGCAGGTCGCGTCCGTCGAGCTGTGCAGCAGCACGGGCTCCTCCGGCAGCGCAGCGGTCGTCGATTGCGCGCCGTCGCCCGCCCAGAAGGAGCGCTGTCAGGACGAGTGCCGCACGTTGAGCGAGGACTGCGGCCGGCGCGCCGACGGCGACCGCGGAGGGCTGCGCCGCTGCGGGTGCGCCAAGGTCACGTGCGAGAACGGCTGCGAGGAGACCGGCGAGCCCGCCTTCACGTGCAGGTGACCGCTCCCTGCCGGGAAGGGCAGGGGGCCAAGGGGACAAAACGACGAAGGCCGCCTGGCACCCGCCAGACGGCCTCCGCAAACGAGCCTCCGCTGCGCTGGATCAGGCGCCTTCGCGCGCGAGCACAGGCGCCGGCGCCGGCCTGGCCGGGGGCTCGCTCTCGACGGCGTGAGCGCCGCCCTCGCCGAGCGAGTAGGCCTCTTCGCCGTGGAGGGCGACGTCGAGGCCCTCGTCCTCGATCTCCTCGTCGACCCGGAAGCCCATCACCGCGCTGATGCCCTTCACGAGAACGAAGGTGACCACCGCCGCGTAAGCCGCCGCGACCGCGGCCGCGATCGCCTGCTCGGTGAGCAGCGCCGAGTTGCCCTTGATCAGGCCGTCCTGGCCGGCCGAATTCCACACCTTGGAGGCGAACACGCCGGTGAGCAGCGCGCCGAGCAGCCCGCCCACGCCGTGGATGCCGAACGCGTCCAGGCTGTCGTCATAACCCAGCTTGCCCTTCAGCATCACGGCGCCGTAACACACAGCGCCCGCCGCGAGCCCGATCGCGACAGACGCCATCGGGCCGACGAAGCCCGCCGCCGGGGTGATGGCGACGAGGCCCGCGACGAGCCCCGACGCCACGCCGAGGAGCGACGGCTTGCCGAAGCGCACGGCCTCGATCAGGGCCCACGCGAGCGCCGCGATCGCCGCGGCGATGTGCGTGTTCACGAACGCCACCGAGGCGAGCCCGTTCGCCGCGAGCGAGGAGCCGCCGTTGAAGCCGAACCAGCCGAACCACAGGAGGCCGGCGCCGAGCAGCGTCATGGTGAGGTTGTGCGGCACGATCTTGCGCGTCGGGTAACCCTTGCGCTTGCCGAGCATGATCGCCATCACGAGCGCGCTCGCGCCCGAGGCCAGGTGAACGACGGTGCCGCCGGCGAAGTCGAGCGCGCCGCGCGCGAGGAGCCACCCGCCCGGGTTCCAGACCCAGTGGCAGATCGGGCTGTAGACGAGGAGCGACCAGAGCAGCGTGAACACCACATACGACGAGAACTTGATGCGCTCCGCATAGGCGCCCGAGATCAGCGCCGGCGTGATGATGGCGAACATCATCTGGAACGCCATGAACAGGAGGTGAGGCACCGTCGTCCCGACGCGCGGCTCGGTGCCAACGTTGTTCAGGAACGCGTAGTCGAAGCCGCCAATGAACCCGCCCTTGGATTCGGCGAACGCCATCGAGTACCCGAGCGTCACCCACGCCAGGGTCACGATACCCATGGCGAAAAAGCTGTGCATGAATGTGCTGAGCGTGTTCTTCGTTCGGACCATGCCCCCGTAAAACAGGGCCAGCGCTGGCGTCATCAGCAGAACCATTGCCGACGAGACCAGGAGCCAGGTGGTGTCCGAGGCGTTGATTTCGTTCACTGGTGGCCTCCTCGACGGCGACACTAAGAGAACGCAGTTTTCCGGAATGTTTCGTCGGCATATACTTCGCGACAGCACGAAACATACCGCGACGACGCAGCGAGTCAGCGCGTGGGCGCCTCCGCGGTCAGCGCGCCGGGGGACTCGCTCCTGCAGCGGGTCGATGGATTTGCAGTGAGACTATATCGCCGGTGGGCCCGAGGGGGCGTGAGACGGCGGGAGATGACGCGTTATCCGCGCCCGCTGGTCTCGATGCTCTCGCGCACCCGATCGAGCGCGGCCCGCACCTCGGGATCGCGATCGAGCGCAGCGGGCGGCGCCGGCAGCCGGAACGACCAGTTCTGCGGCCCCACCGTCCCCGGGACGTTGATCCGGTCGCGCGTGGCGAGCACGTCCTGGAGGAGCAGCAGCACGAGCTCGCTCGTCGAGCCGAGGATCAGGTCGAGCAGCGCGCGGTGGGTCTCCTTCGTGAACTGCGGGCCGAGCTCGTGCCGGCGCGGCGCGAGCTGCGGCAGCTCGAGGACCCCGGCGCGCTCCCGGTCGTCCCGCGACTCCCACCACACCACCACGGAGTCGGTGTCGTGCGTCCCGAAGCAGGCCACCGAGAGCGCCGGATACTCCGCCGGATCGCGGAACACGACGTCGTGCTTCTCCCAGATCAGCACCTTGTAGCCAGGCACCCCGAGCTCCGAGAGCGACTCCCGGACCCACCCCGGCACCGCGCCGAGATCCTCCGCCACGAGCTGCGCGCCGGTCTCCGCCGCCCCCGCCAGCATCGCCCGCACGACCCGATTGCCGTGCTCGCGCTGCTCCGCCTCCTCCGCGGGATCGAAGGTCGCCCTGGGCCGCTCGCCCCCCGGGGCCGTTTGCCCTTGCTCCGGGAAGATGTACGTCCGGTAGAAGCCGACCAGGTGATCGATGCGGAACCGGTCGTAGAGCAGCCCCGTGTAGCGGCAGCGCCGCCTGAGCCACGCGAAGTCGTTCTCGCGCATCCGGGCCCAGAAGTACGGCGGGAGCCCCCACCGCTGCCCCTCCGTGTCGAACTGGTCGGGCGGCGCGCCGACCGTCATGTCGTGCCGGAACTCGCCCTGGTGCGCCCACACGTCGGCGCTGTCGCGCGACACCATGAACGGGAGATCCCCCATGATCTCCACGCCCTTGCCCCGGAGATCCGCGCGCGCCGCCTCCCACTGCGCGTGCGCGAGCCACTGGACGTACTCGTAATAGAGGATGTCCCGCGCGCGCTCGCGCCGCAGCGCCTCGAGCGCCTCCGGCCTGCGCTCGCGGATCGCCTCGGGCCAGTCCCACCACGCCCTGCCCTCGAAGGCGTCCTTGAACGCGCGGAACTGCGCGTAGTCGGGCAGCCAGTCCGACTGCCGCTTCACGAACTCGCCGAGCTCGGCCGCGCGCGGCGTCTGCCTCGCGTGGTGCTCGCGCTCGAACACGTCGAAGGCGAAGCGCAGCGCCCGCCCCTTCACGCGGCGCACGAGATCGTAGTCGACGCGCGCGCTGTTCCTCGCGCGATCGAGCGCCCCGAGGTCGTCGCCGAGCGCCTCGCCGAGGCGCTCGGCCGGGAGCTCGGGCACGGCGGACAGCGAGATGAACATCGGATCGATGCCGAACGCGGAGAGCGCCATGTACGGCGACGTCTCGCCCCCCGAGACCTCGCCGAGCGGCAAGAGCTGGACGAGGCGCAGGCCAGCGGCGCGCATCCACGCGGCGAACTCGGGGAGATCGCCGATCTCGCCGATGCCCCACGAGCGATCGCTGCGCAGGGAGAAGAGCGGCACCGTCACGCCGGCGATGCGGCGGCGCGCGCCGGATGCGGGACCGGAAGGGGACGATGAGCTCTGGGACTGATTTTCAGCAGAGGGGGAAGACATGGGCGTTTTTCGCTTGGCTCCAGGCGTTCGGGGGCGAAGTCTATCCCGGGTCGCGCCGCCCTGGATGCTCCTTCTGCGACCGTGCGGTAGCGCCGCCGCGCCGCCGTCGAGGCCGTCGAGGCCGCGGCCGCTGCCGAGCTCGCGAGGAGGGCCGCGACGTCGCGCGCGGCGCGGGGGCGGGCCCGCCGTGCGGCCGGGGGGCCGGCGATCCCGGGGGCGGCGACCGAAAAATCAAGCCGCGCGCGCTTGTGTCTCGACAGCGGCGCCGATCTCGCGAATAGGGCGGCTTCACAGGTTTTTCAGATGACCAGACGCATATGGCCCGGCACCCCCACCCCACTCGGCGCCGTCTTTGACGGCGAGGGGGTCAACTTCACGCTCTTCTCCCAGTCCGCCACCAAGGTCGAGCTCTGCCTCTTCGAGGCCGTCGACGATGTCGTGGAGCGCGAGCGCATCGAGCTCCCCGAGCGGACGGCCCACGTCTTCCATGGCTACGTGCCGGGGCTCAAGCCCGGCCAGCTCTATGGCTACCGGGTGCACGGGCCCTACGACCCGCGCTCCGGGCAGCGCTTCAACCCGGCGAAGCTCCTCGTCGATCCCTACGCGTACGCGCTCTCCAGCGAGCCGAACTGGAAGGCGCCGCTCTTCGCCTACGACCGCGGGGGGCACCCCGAGCGCGGCGAGGGCGGCGCTGGCCGGCCCAAGGAGGCGGGCCGGGACGGCGCTGCGCCCGAGAAGGGCGAGGGCGGGCGCGGCGGCAAGACGGCGAGCGATCGCCGCGCCGCCGAGGCGCGCGGGAAGGACTCCACGCCGCCGCCCCCGCCGGCCCCGCTCGACGACCTGGAGATCTGCCACCGCGACAGCGCCTGGGGCGCGCCGAAGTCCGTCGTCGTCGACCACCGCTTCGCGTGGGACGGCGACCGGCCGCCGGCGACGCGCTGGCAGGACACGATCATCTACGAGGTCCACGTCAAGGGCTTCACCCAGCGGCACCCGGGAATCCCGAAGGAGCTGCGCGGCACCTACGCCGGGCTCGCCTCCGAGGCGGCGATCGCCCACTTCAAGAAGCTCGGCGTGACGGCGATCGAGCTGCTCCCCGTGCACGAGATGGCGAGCGAGCGCGAGATCTGGGAGCGCGGCCTCGTCAACTACTGGGGTTACAACACGCTCGCGTACCTCGCGCCCGCGGGCCGCTACTCGTCGAGCGGGCGGCTCGGCCAGCAGGTGACCGAGTTCAAGGCGATGGTGAAGGCGCTCCACGCCGCCGGCATCGAGGTGATCCTCGACGTCGTGTACAACCACACCGCGGAGGGGAACCACCTCGGCCCGACGCTCTCCCTGAAGGGGATCGACAACTGGACCTACTACCGGCTCGTGCCGCACAACCCGCGCTACTACATGGACTTCACGGGCTGCGGGAACACGGTGAACACGCGCCATTACCAGACGCTCCAGCTGGTGATGGACAGCCTGCGGTACTGGGTGACCGAGATGCACGTCGACGGCTTCCGCTTCGATCTCGCGTCGGCCCTCGCCCGCGGTCACCATGACTTCGACCGCCTGAGCTCGTTCTTCGACATCATCCATCAGGATCCGATCCTCTCGCGCACGAAGCTCATCTCGGAGCCGTGGGACGTGGGCGAGGGCGGCTATCAGGTCGGCAACTTCCCGGTCCTCTGGACGGAGTGGAACGATCGTTACCGCGACTCGGTGCGCCGCTTCTGGAAGGGAGATCTGCTGGCGGCCGACCTCGGCTATCGGCTCACCGGGTCGAGCGATCTGTACGCGTCCAGCGGGCGCCGCCCGTACGCGAGCATCAACTTCGTGACGGCGCACGACGGCTTCACGCTGAACGATCTCGTCTCGTACAACGAGAAGCACAACGAGGCGAACGGCGAGGGCAACCGGGACGGCACGAACAACAACCACAGCTACAACCACGGCGTCGAGGGCCCCTCCTGCGACCCCGCGGTCGTCGAGCTGCGCGAGCGCCAGAAGCGCAACCTCCTCGCGACGCTCCTCCTCTCGCAGGGCGTGCCGATGATCAACGCCGGCGACGAGATCGGAAAGACGCAGCTCGGCAACAACAACGCCTACTGCCAGGACAACGAGCTCTCCTGGCACGACTGGGACCTCGACGAGCGGCGGAAGCAGCTCTTCGAGTTCACCTGCCGCCTCATCGCCCTGCGCCGCAGCCAGCCCGTGCTGCGCCGGCGGATGTTCTTCTCGGGCGGCTACGTGCACGGGAGCGGGCTCAAGGACATCGTGTGGTTCCGCCCCGACGGCGCCGAGATGACGCCGGAGGACTGGACCCACCCGAACGCCCGGGCGGTCGGCTACCTGCTCGGGGGCGACGCCCTCTCGGCGCTCGGTCCGCGCGCCGAGCCGATCTCCGGCGACACGCTGCTCGTGCTCATCAACGCGAACCACTCGCCGCTGGAGTTCGTGCTGCCCGCGATCGAGTTCGGCGAGCGGTGGGAGGTGCTCATCGACACCCGCACCGCCGGGGAGCCGGCGCGCACGGTGCCCGCGAGGGCAGGGGGAGAGCGCTACCTGCTCGTCGACCGGTCCGTGGCGGTGCTGCGGCTCCTGGAGCGCAAGGAGAAGAAGAAGGTCAAGCGGGTGAAGGCGCAGCGGGCGTAGTCGTCCCGACGCGCGCTCTCTCTCTCGGACGGCGATGCGTCGATGTCACCCGTGTAGCGCTGTTCGAACCCGTTCTCGCCACGCGAACCCGTGCCGCGCGACCGGCGTCGTGCGGCGCAACCGATGTCGTGTCGCGGCCCGGACGCGCACATCGGTGGCGGACCGGGGTGCATGAGGGGGCGCTGCTGCTTCGGCGCTGCGCGCGGCGTCCGGTAGCCCGCACCCTCGGCGCCGACCATCAACAAGTACAGCACCGCTGCGCCTCGCGACGCTGCCGCGTGGGCCTTCACGTGCACGTGCGCGAGGAGGGCGGGGGTTCGCCGTTCAAAGGCATCCGCATTCGCGATACGCTGAGATCATGTCGTCACCTCTCTCCTCAGGTCGTTGTCCCATGGACGCATCGACCGGTCCGGGGAACGGCGGCGGCACGAAGATCACCGGCGTGTTGCAGCCGCCCTCCCTGGGTCGACCGCCCGATTCCTCGGCGAGAGACGCCGCGCGCGACGCCACCACGCTGGGCGGACAGCCTGGGCCGCTCGGTCTTCCTCCTCCGAGCGGCGCAAGGCGGGACGAGGCGCGCTGCGCGCTCCTTCCGGGCCGCGTCGTGGCCGGGCGGTACCGGCTCGTGCATCCGCTCGGCCAGGGCGCGATGGGCGAGGTGTGGTGCGCGCACGACAGCGTCCGGCGCTTCGATGTCGCGCTCAAGTTCCTCGTGCTCCCGCGCCAGAACCTGGCCATCGACGCGATGGAGCGCTTCCGCTTCGAGGCGCAGGTCGCGGCCCAGCTCGGGCGGAAGACCGATTTCATCGTCACGGTGCACGACGCCGGTGAGGATTCCGAGGCGGGCCCGTACCTCGTCATGGAGTACGTGCGCGGCCGGTCCCTCCGGCAGCTGATCCACGAGCGGGGGCCGGTGCCCGCGCCGGAGCTGGCCGCGCTCCTCCGTCAGATCGGAGAGGCCCTCTCGGTGGCGCACGGCCTCGGGATCGTGCACCGCGACATCAAGCCGTCGAACATCCTGCTCCGCGAGGGGCGCGACGGGCGCCTGCGCGCCAAGGTCGCCGACTTCGGGATCGCCAAGTGGATCCGCCAGGATCTGGCGGCCGATTTCCCCCGTCAGACCGCGGAGGGCGTGGTGCTGGGCACGCCGGGCTACCTCAGCCCGGAGCACACGTGCGACGGGCACGCGGACCCGCAGCTCGACATGTGGGCCCTCGCGGTGGTCGCGCACGTGGCGCTCACCGGCGAGCAGCCCTTCGCCGGCCGCACCATCGCCGATGTGCTCGCCTCCATCCTGGGGAGCGCGCGCCCCCCGCTGTCGACGCTGTGCCCCGGCGCGCCGCCGGAGCTGGAGACGTGGTTCGCGCGCGCCTTCGCGCTGGATCCGGCGGAGCGGTTCCCCTCGATCGAGCCGATGATCTCCGCCTTCGTGGCCGCGGTCGGCCCTTCGGCTGCGCCGATCGCGCCGGCGCCCGCTGCGCCGGCGCGGCGGACCGGGCTGCACCTCGCGGCGGCTGGCCTCGTCGTGGCGCTCGGGCTGGGGCTCCTGCTCACCACCGCGCTGTCCTCGCAGCGCCTGGAGGCCACCGCCGAGCTGCGGGTGATGAGCGGCGAGGTGCTCTCCGCCGCCCGCGGCGCTCTCGTGGCGCAGGCGCCCGCGGCGCCCCAGGCGGGCGCGACCTCGGCGGTTCCCGCGGCCGGGCCCGCGACGGCGCCGCCCCCCGTCCCGCAGCCTCTGGAGCCCGCGCCGCTGCCAGCCGCGGCGCGCGCCGCCGCGACGCCTCCGGCGCCCGCGCTGCGGCCAGCCGCGGCGCGCCCCGTCCGTGCGCCCGGCGCGCCGGCGAGCACAGGCAAAGCGCCCGCGCGAAAGCGAGACGCTGGCACACAGAAGAGCGCGATCTTCTGAGCGTCGATGCGCGCAACAGATCGTTCGCCACGCGAGTCCACGCTGGCCCGTCATCCGGCGGGCGCGCGGCCCGGGGTCGACGGCGTCGATCGCGGCCGAGCGAAGAGGCGGAAGAACGTTCGAGCCAGCCGCCTGTCGCCCTGGAGCTCGACCGGCGCGTCGGCGAGCTTCTGGTCCCCGAAGACGACCGCCCGCAGCGTGGCTGGGTCGGTCGCGATCACGGCGTCCGGCGTGCGCGGAGCGCCCCGCGCGAGGGTGAGGGTCGCGCGATCGACCTCGATCGAGAACCGCTCTTCGCCGAGCCGGAGCTCGTAGGTCGCGCGGAGGTCAGCGGCCTCGCCCGCGACGAACGTCGCCTCGAGCGCGATCATCAGCGCATCGACGCTCAGCGCGCCCGCGGGCCGGACGGGCGATCGCGCGCCCCAGCGGCCGAGCTGCACGAGCAGCGGATGGAGCTCGCGGCCCCAGTCCGTGAGCTCGTAGGTCGGCGCGCCGACCTTGTGCCGCCGCACGACGCCGCCGCCCTCGAGCTCGCGGAGCCGCTGCGACAGCACGTTGGGGCTCGCGCCGGCGAGACCGTCGCGGAGGTCCGTGAACCGCTTCGGGCCGAGCAGGAGCTCACGCACGATGAGGAGCGCCCACCGCTCGCCGACGAGATCGAGCGCTCGCGCGATGCCGCAGGGATCCCCGTAGCTTCTCAGGCCGGTCATGGCGGCCACATCCTACCGCACTTGCGCAGCACTTGCGAAAGAGGACCAAATAGTCCTAGAATAGGACTAACGCAGAAGCGGGCATCAGGAGGAACAGCATGCGCAAGCTCACCGTCTTCAACCAGATCTCGCTGGACGGTTATTTCTCGGACGGCCACGGCGACATGAGCTGGGCACACAAAGCGGACGCGGAGTGGGGCGCGTTCGCTGCGGAGAACGCGCGCGGCGGGGGCGAGCTCGTCTTCGGCCGCGTCACCTACGAGCTCATGGCGAGCTTCTGGCCCACCCCCGCGGCGCTGGAGCGGGCTCCCGCCGTCGCCGAGCGGATGAACAGCCTGCCGAAGGTCGTCTTCTCGAGGACCCTCGACAGGGCGTCGTGGAACAACACGCGGCTCATCAAGGGCGATCTCGCGGAGGCGGTGCGCAAGCTGAAGGCGGAGCCCGGGCCGAACATGGTAATTATGGGGAGCGGCAGCATCGTCGCCCAGCTGACCGACGCGCGTCTGATCGACGAGTACCAGCTCGTGGTGAACGGGATCGTCCTCGGCAGCGGAAGGACGCTGTTCGAGGGGGTCAAGGAGCGGGCGAACCTCCGGCTGACGAAGACGCGCAGCTTCAGCAACGGGAACGTCGTGCTCTGGTACGAAGCGACGGCGTGACAGGGCCTGACGGAGGCGCGCTGCGCCGGCGGGCTGGCTGTGGGCTGGAGGAAATACGCCGAGGCGAGGACATCGTCGCTCCGATCCGTCTGCCGGACCGAGCTCAGCGCGGCTGAAGGTTCCTCGGCAGCCGGAACAACGTCACCGTATGCTGGAAGAACGCCGGCGCCGCGACCACCCTCCGGGCCGGATCGAGCCCGAGGTCGTTGATGGCGGTGAGGCCGTCGTCCCTGAAATCACGCACCAGGGTCGAGCTCGTCGACGTGACCCAGTAGATGGCCGGGGGCGCGTTCACCGAGACGAGGTATCCATCTCTGTATCGCTCGATGCCGTCCAGCTTTGCCTCGAGCGTCCCGAACCGCGTGAGCTCCTTGCTCTCGAGATCGAGCATCCAGACCTTGCCCAGCGAGGCGGGATCCCTGAAGGTGCCGAGCGTGACGATGGCCAGCTTGTCGCCGTCCACGAGCAGGCCGTTTGGAACGTTGAGGAGCGGGGACCAGAAGAACGGAGCGCATTGTTCGTCCTTGCAGCGCCACACGGTGCGGGTGAAGCTGTCGCTTATATAGACTGTGCCATCCTCGGCGAGCGCGAGATCGTTGAGGAAGATCGCGCCGAGCGCCGGGATCCTGCGCACGTCCTTGGTGGCGAGATCGATGATCAAGAGCTCATCCATGTCGGAGGTGTAAAGCTTGCCCTGCGCGACGCGGATGCCCTTGGGCGCGTTCATCCCCGAGAGCCATTTCGCCTCGACGATGTTGCCGCACCGGTCGAGCTTGCTGATCCAGCCGCGACCGTCCTTGAACCTGGGCCTCTCGAGCATCTCGTCGGGGACGCCGGCCATGTTGGCGACGTACCACGCGTCCGTCCCCTCGTCCCAATAGGCGCTCTCCGGCGCCTCGAAGCCGGCGTCCAGGCCGCCCACCGTTCGCGGGAAGCGCAGGCAACCGTCGCCGGAGGCATCGCCGTGCGAGAGCGGGGTAGCGGCGGGCGGATCCTCCGCGCGGACAGGCGGATCGTCGGCGGAGCAGGCAGGGAGCACGAGCAGCGACAGGAGCGCGATCGCGGCGAGCGGAGAACGGTTCGCGGGCATGGGTTGCCTCCTCGCGGCGGCGCATCGTCGCGAACACTCGCGGCGGTCGCGCCATCACAATGCCCGCCAGGGTAGGCGACGCGACATCAACGCACCTGTCGGGATGGACCGCAATCCAGTCTACGGAGAGCCGCTGTGGCGTCAGCCTTCGTCGAGGGTGGAGTCGCCGCCGTCCGTTGCGCCCTGGATACCGCACGTGGCGTCGGACCAGCGCTCGAAGGTGCGCTCGGACGGGACGTCGAGCGCGACGGAGCTCACCGGCGCCGGAGGAGCGCAGCCGCGCTGGGCGGCGCTGGAGGGATCGTCTGCCGCCGCGTGCGATCGTCGCGGTTCAGCCTCGACGTCCTCGAGCTGATCCGGCGACGGGTGCTAGCCGGCCAGCGACTCCGTCCGTGCAGCCGCGACCCACTCCGCGAGGCCAGGGTGCCGCCACATCGTCTCGGCGTACGCTGCCGCGGCGCCCGCGAGCGGGACGGCGTAGGTGCGGAAGCGCGTGACCACCGGCGCGAACATGGCATCGGCGATCGTGAAATGCCCGAAGAGGTACTCCCCCTTCTGGCCATGGGCCCGCCGGCACTCGGTCCAGATCGACGTCACACGATCGATGTCCGCGTCCACGGCGGCGTCGCGCGCGATCGGGGCGATCTCCCGGCGGAGATCCATGGACATCGCGTTGCGCAGCGCCGTGAACCCGGAGTGCATCTCGCTCGACACCGACCGGGCGAGCGCGCGCGCCGCACGATCGCCCGGCCAGAGCCGCGCCTCGGGGAAGAGCTCGGCGACATACTCGCAGATCGCGAGGGAGTCCCAGAGGACAAGGTCACCGTGCCGCAGCGCTGGCACGCGCCCCGAGGGGGAGCGCCGGAGGAGCGCCTCGCGCGACCCCGGCTGGTAGAGGGCGATGACCTCCTCCGTGAACGAAGCGCCGGTGTGCTTCAGCGCGAGCCAGGCGCGGAGCGACCAGGTCGAATACGTCTTCGTACCAAGATACAGCACCAGCGGTTCCATGACACCTCCCGTCGGCTCGCCGTCGGACGACGAACGCGCCGGCTTCTAACTCAGGCGCTGGCGTATGTCTCGTCCGATCTCGCGGTGGCCTGTGCGTCGCCCACGAGCTGGCCGAAGTCCATCTTGAGGACGCGATCCGCCAGCCCGAAGTACCTGTCGTCGTGGCTGATGACGAGGATCGTCTTGCCGCTGGCCCTGAGCTCCGGGAGGATCTGGCGATAGAAGACGTCCTTGAACACCGGATCCTGGTCCGCCGCCCACTCGTCGAACAGGTAGACCGGCCGGTCTTCCAGGTAGGCCGTGAGCAGCGCGAGGCGCTTTCTCTGCCCCTGCGACAGCGACGTCGTGGAGAGGACGCCGCCCTCGACAGACACCTTGTGATCGAGCTGCAGGCGAGAGAGGTAACCCCGGGCGCGCTGGGTGAGCTCGGGAGAGTCGAGCCCGATCAGGCTCTCGAACAGGTGGAAATCGAAGAACACCACCGAGAAGAGCTCCCGGTACGCCTGCCGGTTCCGGTCGGTGATCGCCTCGCCGTCGAGCCGGATCTGGCCCGACTCGGGCGCGTAAAGGCCCGCGATCAGCTTCGCGAGGGTCGTCTTGCCGCTGCCGTTGCCTCCGACGAGGAAGATCAGCTCGCCGCGCCGCACGCTGAGGTGGATGGGGCCCAGCGTGAAGGTGTCGTCCTTTCCCTCGGACCTGTAGGCGTGCGTGACCCCGGCGAGCTCCAGCCGCTTCCACCTCTCGGGGAGCGGGGCCTCTGCCCCGCTCGCCTCGACGTTGAGGGTCGCGCCGAGGTCCTCGACCTTCTGCACGGCGATGCCCGCCCGGCTCAGGGCCGGGAGCGCGCCGATAAGGACCTGCATGGGCGTCATCAGGTAGAGGAGGACGAGGGCGTAGCCGACCGACGCCTCGGAGCTCGCCTCCTGGAAGAGCGGCACGACGAAGAGCGTCACGCCGATGATGGTGAACACCATCGCCTGTCCCCACCCGTTCGCGGCGGTGAGCGCGACCATGCCGCGCAGGTTGCTCGCCTGGACGACGCCGGCCTCCCCCTCGAGCGACGTCGCGAGGAACGCCTCGCGGCGCCGCGCGTGGAGCTTCAGCTCCTTCACGCCGCGCGTGAGCGCGCGGAAGGTCTTCATCAGCTCCTCGGTCGCCTCGCGCGCGCGGCGGAAGTGCCGTGTCGCCCGGCTCATCGGGAGCTGATACCCGACGATGCCAAGGACGATGAGCGTCAGCACCGACGCCAGCATGACAGGAGACATCCACCCCATGTAGAGCAGGCCTCCGACCACGATGACGAGGTTGATGCAGACGATCGGGATCTGCATCAGCGCCGTGGTGATCACGGGGACATCGTCCGTGAGCGCGGTCAGCGCCCGTGAGGGGCCGATCTCCTCGATCTGGCGGAGCGGCGCGCCGAGGATCTTCCGGCAGATCTTCACCCGGAGATCGAAGAGCGCCCCCTGGCTGAGGCGCGTGAGCAGGATCTCCGAGTGGTAGCGGGCGAACGGGAGCAGCAGGCACACCGCGGCGAAGCTCCACATCACCGCGCCGCGCTTGCGCTGCAGCGCCTCGTTGATCAGCACGAGGAGCGCCGTGTTGCAGGCGCCGCAGAGCGTCCCCGCGAGGATCGCGAGGACGAGGATCCGCCGGGAGTAGCCGGCGACGAACGCGAGGAGCTTCATGGGCGATCGGTGGTGGTGGGGCGCTCCCCTCGCGCCGACGGGGCGCGGGCGGCCGCGACGAGGATCTGGCCGAGCGATATCCCGCCGTCGTTCGGCGGGACCAGCCGGTGGCAATACGGGGTGAGCCCCTCGCTCTCGAGGCGTCGGAGCGCGTTGATCAGGACGAACTCGTTCATGAAGACTCCGCCGCTCATGACCACGCGGCGCACGTCGAACTTGTCCGAAAGGCGCAGGCACACCGCGGCGATCACGTCCACGATCGTCGAGTGGAACCGGCGGCTGAGGTGCGCGGGCGTGGCGTCCGGCTGGTCGAGGGCGCGCAGGAGATCCCGGACGAGAGGCCGGTAGTCGACCACGAGGCGGCCGTCCCGCTCGTCTATCCCGTACTGGAGCGGCGGCGCCGTCCGGAAGTCCCTGTCGAGCAGCGCCTCCATCTCGATGGCGGCCTGCGCCTCGTACTCGACCTCGTGGCAGATGCGGAGGAGCGAGGACACGCCGTCGAACAGGCGGCCCATGCTCGTCGTGGCGGTCGCGTTCAGCCTCCGCTGCGCCATCTTCACGAAGACGTCGCGGCGCTCCTCCGCGACGTCCATGAGCGCCGGGACGCGGATCCCGCCGAGCTCTTCCCCGAACGTCTCCACGAGCAGCGAGATCGCGACGCGGATGGGCTCCTTGACCGCCTTGTCGCCGCCGAGGAGGTACATCGGCCGGAGGTGGCCGGCGCGCACGAATTCACGGTAGTCGCCGACAAGGAACTCGCCGCCCCAGACGGTGTCGTCGAGGCCGTAGCCGGAGCCGTCGAAGATGACGCCGATCACCCGCTCGTTCAGCCCGTTCTCGGCCATGCAGGCGGCCATGTGGGCGTGGTGGTGCTGCACCGTCGCGACCTCCGCGCCGGCCTGGCGCTTCGCCGCCCGCGTGGAGCGGAACGCCGGGTGCATATCGCAAGCGACCGTGTCCGTCTGCACGGACAGGAGCCGCTGGACGTGCGACGAACAGTCGATGTGCGCGCCGAACGTCGCGTCGTTCTTGAGATCGCCGATGTGCTGGCTGATGAAGACCTGGTTGTCCTTGCCGACGGCGACGGTGGTCTTCAGCTCGCCGCCGAGGGCGACGACCGCACCGACGTCCTGCGGGAGGTGGATCGGATACGGCGCATAGCCCCGCGAGCGGCGGATGAACGAGACGAGCGGCGCGTCGAGCCCCTCCGCCTCCGTGAGCCGGACGACGGAGTCGTCGACGCGGGTGCGGATATCGCGGTCGTGAAGGACGAAGTAATCCGCGATGTCGCGCAGCTGCGAGAGCGCCGTGTCGTTGTCGAACGCGATGGGGTGTCCGGAGAGGTTCCCGCTCGTCATGACGAGGACGTCGAGCGCCGGGTCCTCGAGCAGGAGGTAGTGCAGCGGCGTCGAGGGCAGCATGACGCCGAAGCTCGGGTTCCTCGGGGCGATCGCCTCGGACAGGGCGCCTGGCCGCCTGCGCAGGAGGACGATGGGGCGCTGCCGGCTCTCGAGCAGCGCCCGCTCCGGGTCGCTGAGCGAGACATGGCGGCGCGCCGCCTCGGCGTCGGCCACCATGATCGCGAACGGCTTGGCGTCGCGGCGCTTGCGGCGGCGCAGCTCCCGCACCGCCGCCTCGTTGCGCGCGTCCGCGACGAGGTGGAAGCCGCCGAGGCTCTTCACCGCGAAGAGCGCGCCCTCGCGGAGCCGGGCGATGGCGAAGCGCACCGCGTCCTCCGCCTCGATCGGCGCGCCGAGCCGATCGGTGAGCGTGAGCCGGGGGCCGCACGCGGGGCACGCGTTCGGCTGCGCGTGGTAGCGCCGATCCTCGATGTCCTCGTACTCGCCCGCGCAGGCGGGGCACATCGGGAAGCTCTTCATCGTTGTCTGCGGCCGGTCGTACGGCATGTCGCAGATGATCGAGTAGCGCGGCCCGCAATGGGTGCAGTTGATGAACGGGTAGCGGTGACGGCGGTTCGAAGGGTCCCTGAGCTCCCGCAGGCAGTCGGCGCAGACGTCCGAGTCGGGCGGGATGAGCGTGTCGGTGCTGCGCAGATCGACGCTGCCGCGGATCTGGAAGTCGTCGTATCGAGGGGCGGGCTCGGCGAGCGCCTCCTCGCGGACGCCCGTGATCCGGGCGAGCGGCGGCGGCGACTCGACGAGCGCGCGCAGGAACGCCTGGATCGCCTCGTCGCCGGCCTGCAGCTCGAGCAGCACGCCGCGGGAGTCGTTGAGGACCCAGCCGCGCGCCCCGACGGCGCGGGCGAGCCGGTGCACGAAGGGCCTGAAGCCGACGCCCTGGACGATGCCCGAGACCCGGAATCGGCGGGTCACGAGCGCCGGCCGCGCGTCAGCAGAGTCGGGGGAGTTCGGCTCCATAAAGCTCCTCGAGCAGGGTTTGAGTCCCATCGGGCTCGGTCATGGACACGACCGGCTCCGCCGCGGCCTTGACCTCCCCGATGACCGCCGCGTTGCGGCCGTAGGGGTGCGCGCGGAGGATCCCGAGCACGTCACCCGCCTTGTCCGCCTCCACGAACAGGCAGAGGCACCCCTCGTTGGCGAGGTGGATGAGGTTGATGCCGAGCATGTCGGCCGCCATGACGGCCTCCGGCAGCACGGGCAGCGCCGCGCGCGCGAAGGAGAGCTCGGCGCCCGACGCGCGGGCGAACTCGTGGAGGACGGCGCACAGGCCGCCGCGCGTCACGTCGCGGATCGCCGCCACGGCGCCCTGGGGCACGCCCTTGAGGACCGCGTCGATGAGCCCGTTGAGCGGCGCGCAGTCGCTCTGCACCCGCTTCTCGAAGCCGAGCCCCTCGCGGACCGAGAGCAGGTGGATGGAGTGGTTGCCGAGATACCCGCTCACGATGATCTTGTGGCCGGGCCGCACGGCGCGGCTCACGAGCGGCGGGCGCTCGAAGACGCCGACGCCGGCCGTGTTCATGAAGAGCCGGTCGGCCTCGCCCTTGCCGACGACCTTGGTGTCGCCGGCGACGATCTTCACGCCGGCCTCCCTCGCCGCGTCGCGCGCCGACTCGAGGGCGCGGAGGAGCAAGGGGATCGGGAAGCCCGTCTCGATGATGAGGCCCAGGGTCAGGTAGAGGGGCCTCGCGCCGCTGACCGCGAGATCGTTGACGGTGCCGCAGACGGCGACCTTGCCGATATCGCCGTTGCCGAAGAACAGCGGCGTGACCACGAAGGAGTCCGTGGTGACGGCGATCCGGCCGGTGGGCACCTCCAGGATGGCGCTGTCCTCCATCGCGCCGATGTACGTGTCGCCGAGCGTCGCGGCGATCCGCTCGACGAGCTCCCGGCTCAGGCGGGCGCCCGTCCCGTGGTCGAGGACGACCTCTTCGTTCTCTTTCGCGTGTTCTTTCGTCATGTGAGGCTCCAGCGTTGGCACCGCAGCGCTGCGGTGAGGGTCGTGAAAGAGACGAGGCCGCCCGGCTCCTCGGCCTCGTCGTGCCTTGTCAGCCGAGCAGCTCTTCCCGGCTCGGCAGGTCGTCGCTCTGGCGCAGGCGCTTGATGATCTCCGCGCCGGGGGCGATCGCCGCGCAGTACGACGCCATCCATTCGAGGGAGCGCTTCTTGTCCTCCTCCTTGAGGGAGAACACGCCATCCTCGGGGACCCAGACCTTGTACCCGCGGAAGAAGCCGTCCGCCGCCGTGGTCTGCACGCAGATCTGGGTCTGGATGCCCGTGACGAGGATCGTCTTGACGCCGAGCTCCTTCAGCTTGTCGTCGAGGGGCGTCTCGTAGAACCCGCTGTCGCGGTGCTTGACCATCACGATGTCGGACGGATGGACGAAGTCCTTGATCAGCTCGGCGTTGGGCGTGCCCTTGATCGCCGGGATCTCCTTCCCGCGGAAGCGGCGCTGGATCTGCGGATCGTTCGGATCGTTGATGAGCTGGAGGTGGACGACGACGTGCCCCAGGGCGCGGATGGCGCCGAGGAACATGTTGAACTGCGGCGCCACCCTGTTGAGGAGCTCGCGACCTCCCGGCATCTTGTCGATGAACTCGTACTGAAGGTCGTTGGTGAGCACTGCGATGTTGGGCATGATGTTCCTCTTGGATTCGGTTGATGGATTCGAGACGAGTCAGTCAAAGGCCCTTGCCTGGCAACGAGCGCGGCAGGGCGGCGAAGCGCGGCGGCGAGAGCGCCGATCACCCCGGCGGCCGGGCGGCTCCGGCGTCGGTGGGCGGCGCGCCGGGGTCCGCCTCGAGCAGCGCGGCCCGGATGCGCTCGGCGAGCGCGCCGACGTGCGGCTTTCGGAGCAGCGTGTAGTGGTCGCCGGCCGCGACGTGGCTCCGCAGGCCGGGGGCCCACTTCGCCCACGCGGGCCGGGGATCCCTGCGCGGTGAGGCCTCGGCGCGGAAGAGCTCGACCCGGGCCGAGAGCTCGCCGGGGGCGTAGCGCGCGAGCAGCGCCGCGTTCCGCTGGAACGCGTCGAGCAGCGCCTCCAGCTCGCCGAGCGCCGTCCCGCGGGGCAGCGCGCCGAGCTCCTGCGCGCGCTCCAGCAGCCACGCGGCGTCGGCCGCGCCGCCGTCCGGCCAGGCGAGCGCCGCGGCGGCCGGCGCGCCCGCGATCCGCGCGAGATCCGCGGCGAACTGCGCGATCGGCGGGAGGTCGTCGCCGGGCTCGTCGAACGGGGGGAGGTACGCGTCCACGAGGACGACGGCGGCCACGCTGCGCCCGCCGCGCTCGAGGACGCGCGCCATCTCGAACGCCACCACGCCGCCCATCGACCAGCCGCCGAGCAGGTACGGCCCCTCGGGCTGGACGCGGCGGAGCTCCTCGCAGTACGCCTCGGCCATCTCGCCGACGCTGGCGAGCGGCCGCGGGGGGGTCTCCAGGCCGAACGCCTGGATGCCGTAGAAGGGACGATCCCGCCCGAGCTCGCGCGCGAGATCCGCGTAGCAGAGGACGTTGCCGCCGATGGGATGAACGAAGAAGAGCGGCGCGCGGGCGCCCCCTTCGTGGAGCGGGACAACGACGGAGGCGCGGCCCCGCGGCGCTCCCCCATCCTCGCGCAGGAGCGCCGCGAGGCCCTCCACCGTCGGCGCGCGGAACAGGCTCGTGAGCGGCAGATCGCGGCCGAAGCGCCCGCGGATCTCGGCCATGAGCCGCACCGCGAGCAGCGAGTGCCCGCCGAGCGAGAAGAAGTCGTCGGTCACGCCGACGCCGCCCTCGCCGAGGAGCTCCTCGAACAGCGCGCAGAGCTCGAGCTCGAGCCCGGTCCTCGGCGGGACGCGCGCTCCGCCCGCGAGCGCCGCGAGCGCCGCGGGCACGGAGGCGGCGAGCGCCCGGCGATCGATCTTGCCGCTCGGGGTCTGCGGCCACCGCTCGACCGGCGCGATGACCGGCGGGACCATGTAGTCGGGCAGCCGATCGGAGAGGTACCCGCGCAGCGCGTCGCTCGCCGCGGCGCGCCCGCCGCGCGGGATGAAGAAGGCCGCGAGCCGCACGTCGCCCGGGGCGTGCTCCCGGGTGACCACCGCCGCCTCGGTCACGTCGGGGTGCGACGCGAGCACCGCCTCGATCTCGCCGAGCTCGATCCGGAAGCCCCGGATCTTGACCTGCTCGTCGAGCCGGCCGAGGAAGTCGATCTCCCCGCTCGGCAGCCACCGCACGAGGTCGCCCGTGCGGTAGAGCCGCGCCCCCTGCGCCTCGGGGAACGCCGCGCGCACGAAGCGCGCCGCGGTGAGGTCGTCGCGGTTCAGGTAGCCCCGCGCGAGGCCGATCCCGCCGATGTGGAGCTCGCCGGGGATGCCGATGGGCGCCGGCTGGCCCCGCGGGTCGAGCACGTACGTCTGCGTGTTCGGCAGCGGGCGGCCGATCGTGGGCCGCGCGACGTCGGGCGCGTACTCGGCCGCGGTCGCGAGCACCGTCGCCTCGGTGGGACCGTATCCGTTGACGAACCGCCGGCCGCGCGCCCACCGCCGCGGCAGCTCCGCGGGGCACACCTCACCGGCCACGCACAGCACGCGCAGGTCCGGGAGCGTGTCGAAGCCGACCGCCATGAGCGCCGAGGGGGTCAGCGACGCCACCTGGATCCGCTGCTCGCGCAGGAGGTCGACGAGCCCGGGCCCGGGCATGAGCGCCTCGGCGCGCGCGAGGCACACGACGCCGCCCGCGGAGAGCGGCACGAAGATCTCCATCACGGAGACGTCGAAGCTCAGCCGCGTGAACTGGAGGACGCGGGTCCCCGGCTCGACGCCGAGCAGCTTGCGCTGCGCCACGGCGAACGCGGAGAGCGAGCGGTGCTCGATGAGCACCCCCTTCGGGCGCCCTGTCGAGCCGGAGGTGTAGATGACGTACGCGAGGTCCTCGGGGAGCGACCCGGCGTCGGGGGCGTCGCTCCGCTCTTGCGGGAAGGCGGGCTCGCTCTCGCCGAGCCGCACGACCGGCGGCAGCGCCGCGGGCAGCGCGGCGAGGAGCTCCGGCTGGGCGACGAGCAGCGCGGGGCGCGCGTCCTCGATCATGAAGGCGAGCCGATCGCGCGGGTAGGTCGGGTCGAGCGGCACGTACGCGCCGCCGGCCTTCAGCACCGCGAGGAGCGCGACGATCATGTTGGGCGAGCGCGGCAGGCACACGCCGACCAGCGCGCCGCGCCGCACGCCGCGGGCGCGGAGGTGGTGCGCGAGCTGGTTGGCCCGGCGGTCGAGCTCGCCGTAGCTCACCGTCGCGCCCTCGAAGAGGAGCGCGGCCCGCTCGGGCGCCTCCCTGGCCTGCGCCTCGAACAGGCGGTGCGCGCACGCGGCCTCCGGGGCGGGCTGCGCCGATCGGCCCCCGCTGAACGCGTGCAGCACGAGGTCGCGCTCGTCGCGCCCGAGCAGCGGCAGGTCGCCGACGCGCAGCCCGGGCTGCGCGGCGCTCGCCGCGAGCAGGGCCTCGAGGTGGCCCCGCCAGCGCTCGATCGTGGCCCTGTCGAACAGGTCGGCGCTGAACTCGATGCCGCCGGAGACGGCCTTGTCGTCCTCCTCCAGCGCGAGCAGGAGGTCGAACTTCGCGGTCGCTGTGTCGACCTCGAACGGCGAGGCGTCGAGGTCGCCGAGCTTCCGTGGGCGCTCCGGCGCGCCCTGGAACGCGAAGGCCGCCTGGAAGAGCGGGGTGCGGCCGAGGTCGCGCTTCACCTGAAGGGCGTCCACGACCTGCTCGAACGGGACGTCCTGGTGCTCCTGGGCCTCGAGCGTCGCCTGCCGGACCCGCCGCACGAGCTCGACGAACGTGGGGTCGTCGTCGACGCGGACGCGCAGGACGAGCAGGTTGACGAAGAAGCCGACGAGCGGCTCCACCTCGACCTGCGTGCGGCCGGCGACCGGCGAGCCGACGGCCACGCCGGCGCGGCCCGTGTAGCGGTGCAGGAGGGCGACGAAGCCGGCGAGGAGCACCATGAACATCGTCGCGCCCTCGCGCCTGCCGAGCGCGCGGAGGGCCTCGACGAGCGGCGCGGGCAGGCTCACTGGGACGGTGTCGCCGCGGTGGGAGAGGGCGCTGCCGCGCGGCCTGTCGGTGGGGAGCTCGAGCGGCTCCAGGTCGGACAGCTGCCGCTTCCAGTACTCGAGCTGCCCCCGCCACGCGTCGGCCTGGGCGCGCTGCCAGATCGCGACGTCGGCGTACTGCACCTGGAGGGGCGGCAGATCCGCCGCGCGGCCATCCCGCGCGGCCTCGTAGAAGGCGGACAGGTCGCGGAACAGGACGGGGATGGAGCCGCCGTCGCAGGCGATGTGGTGCGCCGTGACGAGCAGCACGTGCGCCTCGTCGGAGAGGCGGATCAGCGCCGCGCGGATCGGCAGGCCCGAGGCGAGATCGAACGGCCGCCGCGCCTCCTCCTCCGCGGCGCGCTGCGCCGCCCGGTCCCGCTCGTGCCGGGGGATGGCGGACAGGTCGACGAGCCGCAGCTCGAGGCGCGCCTCGGGGAGCACGACCTGGAACGGCTGGCCGTCGCGCGCCTCGATCCGGGTGCGCAGCGCCTCGTGGCGCGCGACCACCCGATCGAGGCTCCGCTCGAGGGCGGCGCGGTCGAGCGGCCCGCGGAGCAGGACCCCGATCGGCATGTTGTAGACCGCGGTGCCCGGCTGGAGCGCCTCGATGAACCAGAGGCGCTGCTGGGCGTGGGACAGCGGCGCGTCGCCGCCGCGGCGCGCCGGGCGGAGCGGCTCGGGCGCGCAGCGGCGCCCGTCCAGCCTCGCCCGATCGATGCGCTCGGCGAGCGCCGCGACCGTCGGCGCGTCGAAGGCGGCGCGCAGCGGCAGATCGACGCCGAACAGCCGCCGCGCGCGCGCGATCACCTGGACCGCGAGGAGGGAGTGCCCTCCGAGCGCGAAGAAGTCGTCGGTCGTCCCGATGCCGCCGCGGCCGAGCACCTCGCCCCAGACGCCCGCGAGGGCCTGCTCGGTCGGCGTCGCCGGCGCGCGCCGTGCCTCGCCCGCGATGTCCGGCGCGATCTCCGGGGCGATCTTCGGTCGACTGGGCGCCGGGAGCGCCTTCCTGTCCACCTTGCCGTTGGCGTTGAGCGGCCAGGCGTCGAGCTCGACGAAGGCGGACGGGACGAACGGCTCCGGCAGCCGCTCGGCGACGAGCGCCCGCAGCGCCTGCGCGTCCACCGGCCGGCGGACGAGGAGGTAGGCGACGAGCCAGCGGCCCGAGGGGCCGTCGTCCCGCGCGAGCACGAGCGCCTCGCGCACGTCCGGGTGCGCCGCGAGCGCGGCCTCGGTCTCCGCCGGCTCGACGCGGAAGCCGCGGATCTTCACCTGATGATCGAGCCGCCCGAGGTACTCGAGCTCTCCGCTCGCGAGCCAGCGCGCGCGGTCGCCGGTGCGGTACATCCGCGCGCCGCGGGCCTCCTCGAGCGGGCAGGGGACGAACCGCTCGGCCGTCAGCTCGTCGCGCCCCAGGTAGCCGCGCGCGACGCCCGCGCCGGCGATGTAGAGCTCCCCGGCGACGCCGATGGGCGCCGGCTGCAGCCGCGCGTCGAGCACGTAGACCTGGGTGTGGTCGATGGGCCTGCCGATCGTCGGGCGCGCCGCGGCGGTCACGGTCGCGCCTGTCGAGTACGTCGTGGTCTCGCTGGGGCCGTAGAGGTTCAGGAGCCGCTCGACGTGCGGCAGCGCGAGCACGTCGCGCGCGAGCGAGGCGCGGAGCGGCTCGCCGGCGAGGCACACGGTCCGCACCGACCCGGGGATGCCCGACACCGCGAGGAGCGCCGCCGCGGCGGAGGGCACCGTGTTGACGAGCGTGACCTCGTCGCGGCGCCGGTGCGCGGGCAGCGCGAGCGCGTCGTCGGCGAGGACGATCTTGCCGCCCCAGCAGAGCGGGACGACGAGCTCGAAGACCGAGAGATCGAAGCACGTGGACGTGGACGCGAGCACGCCGGCGAGCTCCTGGTCCGAGAACGTCCGCCTGGCCCACCACGCGAGCGCGACGGCCTGGCGGTGCTCGATCACGACGGCCTTGGGCCGGCCCGTCGAGCCGGAGGTGTAGATGAGGTACGCCGCCTGATCCGGCCGCCCCGCCGGCAGCGCGTCGCCCTCCCCGCCCTGCGCGTGCTCCACGTCGTCCGCGCCCGCGACGATCTCGTCGAGCAGGAGCACCTCGGCCGACCCTGCCGGCACGAGCCCCGACAGCGCGCTCTCGGTCACGAGCAGGTGCGCCGCCGCGTCCTCGAGGATCAACTGCAGCCGCTGCCGCGGGTAGCCCGGGTCGAGCGGCACGTGGACGCCGCCGGCCTTGAAGATGGCCCAGAGGGCCACGACCATGTCGAGCGTCCGCCGCACGCACAGGCCCACGCGCGTCTCCGGCCGCACGCCGAGCGCGCGCAGCCGCCGGGCGAGCGCGTCGGCGCGGCGGCGGAGCTCGCGGTACGTGAGCTCGCCGGCCTCGGACGCCACGGCCACGGCGCCGGGCGACCGCTCGGCCTGCGCGTCGAAGAGCTCGTGCAGGCACGCGGCGGGCGGCGGCGGCGCGCTCGTCGCGTTCCACGCGATGAGGAGCTCGCGCCGCTCGCCCGCCGTGAGGAGCGGGAGCTCGGCGACCCGCGCCCCCGGGTCCGAGGCCACGGCGCGGAGGATCGTCTCGTAGTGCCCCGCGAGCCGCGCGGCGGTCTCGGGGTCGAACAGATCGAGATCGAACTCGAGGGCGCCCTCGATCGCGTCGGCCGACTCGGTGAGGAAGAGCGTGAGATCGAACCGCGCCCGCTCCACGTCGAGCGGGACCGGCGACGCCTCGACGCCCGGCAGCGTGAGCGCCGGCGGGGGCACGTTCTGGAGCGCGAACATCACCTGGAACAGCGGGTTCCGGCTGAGATCCCGCTCCACGGCGAGCGCGTCGACGACGGCCTCGAACGGCAGATCCTGGTGGGCGTACGCCTCGAGCGCGTCCGCCTTCACGCGGCCGACGAGCTCCGCGAAGGTCGGGTCGCCGTCGAGCCGCGCGCGCAGGACAAGGGTGTTGACGAACAGCCCGATGAGCGGCTCGAGCTCGGTCCGCCCGCGGCCGGCCACCGGCGTGCCGACGCAGAAGTCCTGCTGGCCGCTGTACCGGTGGAGCAGCGCCTCGAAGGCGGCGAGCAGCGTCATGAACAGCGTGGCCCCGAGCTCCTGGCTCCGGCGCCGGAGCGCGGCGGCGAGGTCCTGCGGCAGCGCGAACCGGTGCGTGCGCCCGCGCGACGAGCGCGCCGCGGGGCGGGCACGGTCCGTCGGGAGATCGAGCGGCGGCGCGCCTTCGAGCCTCCGGCGCCAGATCTCCCGCTCCGCCTCCAGCACCTCCGGGGCGAGCTCCTGCCGTTGCCAGGCGGCGTAGTCGGCGTACTGGACCGGCAGCGGGCGGAGCGCCGGCGCCGCGTCTCTCGCGAACGCGGTGTAAGCCGCCGTGAGCTCGCGCGCGAGCACGCCGAGCGACCACCCGTCCGAGGCGATGTGGTGGAGGGTGACGACCAGCACGTGCTCGTCGGGCGCGAGCCGGAAGAGCGTCACGCGCAGGAGCGGCCCCTTCTCCAGGTCGAACGGCCTCGCGGCCTCCAGCGATGCGTCGCTTTGTAAAGCCACCTCCCGATCGCCCGCGGGGATCTCCGAGAGGTCGACGAGGGGGAGGGGCCACGCGTCCGGCGTCTGGCCCGCGCCCTGGAAGCGCTGGACAGGGCGGCCGTCGACCGCGTGGATCGTCGCGCGCAGCACCTCGTGCCGCCGCACGACCTCCGCGATGGCGCGCGCGAGCGCCGTGAGGTCGAGCGCGCCGCGCAGGCGGAGCGCCGCGGGCACGTTGTACGTGGCGCTCTCGGGCTCGAGCTGATCCAGGAACCAGAGCCGCTGCTGCGCGAAGGACAGCGGCGCCTCCTCGCCGACGCGCGGCGCCGGCGCGAGGGGCGCCCGCCCCCGGCGCGCCTCCCCGCGGGTCGACCGCTCGATATGCGCGGCGAGCCGCGCGATGGTCGGCGCCTCGAAGAGCGACCGGACGCCGACGTCGACGCCGAGCACGTCGCGCAGGCGGGCCGCCGCGCGCGTGGCCGAGAGGGAGTGCCCGCCGATCGCGAAGAAGTCGTCGTGGACGCCGACCCGATCGAGGCCGAGGACGGCGCGCCACACGTCGCCGATCGCCTGCTCCAGGCCGGTGCGCGGCGCCGTCTGCGCCGCGAGCTCGCCCGGGGCGTTCCACGCGGGCGCGGGCAGCGCCTTGCGGTCCACCTTGCCGTTCGCGCTCAGCGGGAGCGCGTCGAGCGCGACGATCGCGGCCGGGATCATGTAGCCCGGCAGGCGCGACGAGAGCTGGTCTTTGAGGGCGCCCGGCTCGAAGGACGGCGCCTCGGGGACCACGTAGGCGACGAGCCGCGGGTCCCCCGGCGCGTCCTCGCGCGCGACGACGACGACATCGCGGATCCCGGCGCACCGCGCGATGACCGCCTCGATCTCGCCGAGCTCGATGCGGAAGCCGCGGAGCTTGATCTGGTGGTCGATGCGCCCAAGGAACACGAGCTCGCCGCCGGGCAGCCGGCGCACCAGATCGCCGGTCCGGTACAGGCGCGCCCCCGCCGCGGTGGAGAACGGATCCGCAAGGAACGCCGCCGCCGTGCGCTCCGGGTCGAGGAGGTACCCCCGGCCGACCCCGTCGCCGCCCACGTACAGCTCGCCGGCGACGCCGAGCGGCACGGGCTGCCGCCGTCGATCCAGCACGTAGAGCTGCGTGTTCTGGATCGCGCGGCCGATCGGCACGTACGCCGCGTCCTCCGCCGGGGGCTCGGCGATGACGTGCTGGGCCACGTCGTCCGAGCACTCCGTCGGGCCGTACGCGTTCATCAGCGGGATCTGCGGGTAGAGCGCGAGCCACCTGCGCGCGAGATCGGGGGGGAGCGCCTCGCCGGTGAGCACGAGCCACCGCAGGCCGTCGAGGCGCGGCCGCCACGCCGGGCGCGCCTCGAGCTCGTCGAGCGCCCCGCGCAGGAGCGACGGCACGATCTCCAGGACGGTGATGCCGAGCTCCCCCACGGCGTCGAGCAGCCGCGCGGGGTCCGTCGCGATCTCGTCCGGCACGAGGCGGCACGTCCCGCCCGCGAGCAGCGGGGAGAGCAGCTGCCACACCGAGATGTCGAAGGTGATCGGCGCGGTCTGCGCGACGACGTCCTCGGGCCCGATCCCGAGGGAGCGCACCTTCGCGAAGAGGTGGTTGAGCATCCCCCGGTGCTCGACCATCGCGCCCTTGGGCGCGCCGGTCGATCCGGACGTGAAGATGACGTAGGCGAGGTGCTCCGCGCGCGCGGCCGGAAGCGCCCCGCGCTCCGCCGCGGCGTCGGCGAGCAGCGCGCCGGCCGGGAGCACCTCGATCGCCCCGGCGCCCGCCGCGGCGATCTCGTCCAGCAGCGCGCCCGGGATCGCGGCGCCGGCGAGGAGGGGAGGGCCTCCCGCCCGCGCCAGGATGTCGGCGTTGCGCCGCGCCGGGTGCGCGGGATCGAGCGGCACGTACGCGCCCGCCGCCTTGAAGGCGCCGAGCGCGAGCAGCATGAAGTCGAGGTCGCGCCGCGTCAGCAGGGCGACGAGGCGATCGGGCCCGACGCCGCGCGCCGAGAGCGCCCGCGCCACGCGGTCGGTGGCGCTGTCGAGCTCCGCGTACGAGAGCCGCTGCTCGCCGCACGCGACGGCGATCCGCTCCGGCGTCCGGGAGGCCTGCTCCCGGAAGAGATCGTGGAAGCAGGCGTCCCGCGGGAAGGCCGCCGCGGTGTCGTTGCAGCCCGCGAGCAGGTAGCGCTCCTCGTCGGGCGGGAGCAGCCGGAGCTCGTCGATCGGGCGGTCCGGCTCCGCCCCGGCCGAGCGAAGGAGCTCCCCGAGGTGGCCCGTCATGCGCTCGATCTCGTCGCGCGCGAAGCGGTCCGCGCGGAACTCCAGCGCGGCGGCGAGCTCGCCGTGGAGGCGCGCGACGCTCAGCCCCAGATCGAACTTCGCCGTGCCCTCCACGGCCCCGTCGGGGGCCCAGAGCACGGGCCGCCACAGCGCCCCCTCGACCTCCGCCGGCGGCTCCGAGGCGCTCTCCAGCACGAAGCTCGCCTGGATCAGCGCGTCCCGCTCCCCGTCCCGCCCCGCTGCCGGGGCCGCGGCGCGCGCGACCTCGTCGAACGGCAGCTCGGCGTGCTCCATCGCCTCGGCCATCGTCCGGCGCACGCGGCGGACGAGCTCGCGGTACGTCGGCCTCCCGCCGAGATCCACGCGCAGGACGACCGTGTTCGCGAAGAAGCCGACGACCCCCTGGTGCTCGGGGCGGCTCCGGTTGGCGACGACGACGCCGATCCCCAGGTCCTCCTGCCCGGTCGTGCGGTGGAGCAGCGCCGCGTAGACGGCGGCCAGCGCGACGAAGAGCGTCGCGTTCTCCGCCCGGGCGACGGCGAGCGCCGCCTCGACGTGCGGCGCGGAGAGCGCGAAGCGGACCGTCCCGCCCGCGAACGGCGACGCCGCCGCTCGCCGGCGCTCGGCGCCCAGCTCGAGCCGTGGCAGCCCCTCGAGCTTCGCTTTCCAGTAGGCCCGCGCCGCGTCCATGCGCGCCAGCGAGGCCCGCTGCGCGCGCGCGTAGTCGGCGTACCCGTACGCGAGCGCCGGCGGCGCGCCCGCGCGGCCGGCGTAGCTCGCGGCGAGATCGCGGACGAGCACCTCGATCGACCGGCCGTCGGTCACGAGGTGGTGCTGCGCGAAGAGGAGCACGTGGTGGCGCTCGCCGAGCGAGACCAGGCACACCCGCAGCAGCGGCCCCTCCTCGAGCGCGAACGGCGCCTGGCCCCACGCCGCGGCGAGCTCGCGCAGGCGCTCCTCGCGCTCCTCCCCGCGCGCGGCGTCGACGTCGTCGACGACCCGCGCGCGCGCGAGGGGCACCGCCACCTCCGGCAGCACGATCTGCCGGGGCTCCCCGGCGATCTCGCGGAACACCGTGCGCAGCGCCGGGTGCCGGCGGACGACGGCCGCGAGGCTCGCCTCGAGCCGCGCCTCGTCGAGCGCCCCCACGATCCGCGCGCCGAACACCACGTGGTAGAGCGGGCTCTCCGGAGCGAAGCGGCAGAAGAACCACAGGCGGAGCTGGTGCGACGAGAGCTCCGCCGGCTCGCCGTCCGCCGCGGCGGGCGCGGGGGCCGGCCCGGCGGCCGGCGCGTCGACCGCCGCCGAGAGCGCCGCCGAGAGCTCCTCGACCGTCGTCGCCTGCCAGAGCAGCTGCGGCGGCACCGCGGCGCCGAGCAGCTCCTCGAAGCGCGCCTGGAGCTCGACGCTCGCGAGCGAGTCGAGCCCCAGCGCCATCAGCTTCGAGGTCGGGGTGACGCTCCCGAGATCCACCCGCGCGAGCCGGGCGAGCTCCTCGCGCACCACCTCGACGAGCAGGCCCACCCTCCCCGGGGCGGGCACCGCGCGCAGCGCGAGGCGCAGCACCCGCGCCGGATCGGCCGCCGCGCGCGCGCCCTCGGCCCCCGCGGGCGCCGGCGCCTCCTGCGCCACGGACACCGCGAGCGTGTCGAGCGTCCCCTCGCGGAAGCCCTGGGCGCACGCGTGCCGCTGGACCTTGCCGCTCGACGTCTTCGGCAGGGTCCGGGGGCGGAGCAGCAGCACCGCGTGCGGCTGCACGTCGTGCTCCCTGGCGACCGCCGATCGCAGCGCCTCCACGACGTCCGGCGGCGCATCGCCGCCGCGGCCGTCGAGCTCGGCCGCGACGCCGAGCCGCTCTTCACCGCCGACCTCGATCGAGAACGCCGCGCAGCAGCCCGGGCGAACGCGCGGGTGCGCCGCCTCCACCGTCCGCTCGATGTCGTCGGGGTACAGGTTCCGCCCCCGGATGACGATGAGGTCCTTGATGCGCCCGGTGACGAACAGCTCGCCTCCCGAGAGGAAGCCGAGATCCCCCGTCCGCAGGTACGACGCCTCGCCGTCGCCCTGGAGGCGCGCGCCGAACGCGCGCGCGGTCTCCTCGGCGCGGCCCCAGTACCCCCCCGCGACGCTCGGGCCGGCGATCCAGATCTCGCCGATCTGCCCGTCCGCGACGCGCTCTCCGCGCTCCGGCGAAACGACGGCGACGCGCGCCCGGGGCGCCCCGGACGACACGAGCCGCCGCGCCCCCGCGGCGGCCGGCTCCACCGGGAGCGAGACCCCTCGTGCGAGCGCGCCGGCGTCGACGCTCACGCCGGCGGGCGGCGCGGCGCGGAGGCCCCCGGAGGCGAACAGCGTCGCCTCCGCGAGCCCGTAGCACGGGTAGAACGCCTCCCGGCGGAAGCCGCAGGGCGCGAACGCCGCCGCGAACCGGTCGAGCGTCTCGGCGCGGATCGGCTCCGCGCCGTTGAACGCCACCGTCCACGAGCGGAGGTCGAGCGCCGCCAGATCCTCGCGGGTCGCCTTGCGCGCGCAGAGGTCGTACGCGAAGTTCGGCCCGCCGCTCGTCGTGGCGCGGAAATGGGAGATCGCCTTGAGCCACCGGAGCGGCCTCTCCAGGAAGGCGAGCGGCGACATGTGCGTGCACGGAAAGCCGACGAAGATCGGCTGCAGCACGTTCCCGATGAGCCCCATGTCGTGGAAGAGCGGCAGCCACCCCACGCCCGACGAGCCCGCGTCGTGCTCGAAGCCGGCGCGGATGGCGCGCTCGTTGGCGATCACGTTCGCGTGGCTCACCATCACCCCCTTGGGGTGCCCGGTGGAGCCCGACGTGTACTGGAGGAACGCCAGCGTCTCCCCCGAGATGTCCGGCGCGCGCCACGCCGAGGCCGCCCCGGGCTCGAGCGCGTCCGTCGCGATCCAGCGGAGCTCCGAGAGCTCGGGCGCCTGCGCCCGGAGGGCCTCCGAGAGGGAGGCGATCAGCCCGGTCGTCAGCACGAACCTCGCGCCGGCGTCGCGGGCGATCGCCCGGAGGCGCGGCAGGGTGCGGTCGAGCTGCGCCGGGTTCGGCGGGTACGTCGGGACGGCGACGACGCCGGCGTAGACGCAGCCCATGAACGCCGCGATGAAGTCGAGCCCGGGCGCGTAGAGGAGCAGCGCGCGGTCCGATGCGGCCCCCGCCGCCTGCAGCGACGCGGCGATGCCCATCGCGCGGAGGTGGAGATCTCGAAACGTCCACTCCTCGGAGCCGCCGTCCACGTCTCCGGTGGTCAGGAATCGAAAGGCGAGGGCGTCGCCCTGGGCCTCCGCGCGCAGCCGGAGGAGATCCACGAGGGTCTCGCAGCGATCCAGATCGCCCAACAACACATCACCGTTCATCGAATCTCTCCAGCGCCCTGTCGCGCTCTGCGAAGCCCGCCCGGCGTCAGCGCGTCATGTCGAAGAAGTCGTCGATCCACACCACGTCGCCCGCCGCCTCGGCGCGCGCGTAAGCCCACCTCGCCACGGCGAGGTCGAGCGTCCCCATGCCGAACGGCGAGAACACGATCGGCTTCGTCCGCGGCGCCGCGCGCTGCCCGAGGAGCACCTCGGCGAGCGTCCCCGTCACGAACTCGCGCCCGCCGGACTCCTGCTCTGCGAGGTGCAGCGACGTCCCGGCGCTCATCACGTGTTCCACGCTGTCCACCACGTTGAACGAGGAGAGGACGATGCGCGGCGACAGGTCGCGCAGCGACAGGTGCAGCACCACCGGCGCGTGCGAGAACCAGCCCGGATCGTGGACGTGCGGCGTGGCGGCCGAGGTCGTGAAGACGAGGAGATCGCTCCGCCGCACCACCGACTCCAGGTCCTTTGCCACCTGCACGTCGCGGCGCCGCTCCGGCGCGAAGGCGGCCTCGCGGAACCGCTCCGGCTCCGCGGGGTTCGTGTCGAACAGGAGCACCTCGGGGATCTCCCAGCCGAGGCGCGACAGGAAGGACACCACGTACCGCGCGATGAGCCCCGTCCCGACGATGCCGAGCGTGCCCGCGCGCCGCCCCCCGGAGAGCGCCGCGGCGGCCGAGACCGCCGACGCTGCGGTGCGCGCCGCCGAGATGATCGAGCCCTCGAGGCACGCGAACGGATAGCCGTTGTCCGCCCGGTTGAGGACGATCACCGCCGACGCCCGGGGGATGCCTCGCCGGATGTTCGCCGGATAGCTGGCGATCCACTTGATCCCAGACACGGGCTCACCACCGCCGAGGTGGGCCGGAAGCGCGATGATCCGCGCGTCCGGTCGGTCGGGGAAGCGGAGGAAATAGCTGTTGGGACAGACCACCTCTCCCCGGTGGCCTGCGAGGTACACGTCCTCGACCGCCTTGACGCACTCCTCGGGGCTCTCCTCGATGAGGCGGCGGATGACATTGCCAGATACCACACCAAAGCGCATCGCTCATCCCTCGGCGTAACGCGACGCCCAAGCAGGGTTGTAAACAGTGTCCAGATAAGGCACGCCGCGGTCCGCGCAGAGGAACAGGACCTTCGGCCTCACGAGGCCGGTCGCCCTGCTGAAATAGCGCTGGATCGCGGCGTAGACCGTCCCCGTCGAGCCGCCGACGAGCAGCTTGTGGCGGTCGAGGAGGGTCCGGCACGCGGCGATCGACTCGACCTCGGGCACGATCACCACATCGTCGATCAGCGCCTCGCGAAGCAGATCCGGGACGACCCCCGCGCCGATACCAGGGATGCGCCGCGGCCGCGGCGGGCCGCCGAAGATGACCGAGCCCTCGGCGTCCACCGCGACGATCTTCACGCCCTGGAAGTGCTCCTTCAGGCGCCGCGAGAGCCCCGCGATCGTCCCCGCCGAGCTCACGGCGACGAACACGAAATCGAGGGCCGTGAACGCCTCGCAGATCTCCCGCCCCGTCGTGTGGAAATGGGCCATCATCCCGTCAGGGTTCTTGTACTGGTTGGGCCAGTAAGAGCTGGGGAGCGCGGCGCAGAGCGACTGCACCCGGGCGAGCCGCGTCTTCAGGAATCCGCCCGTGTCATCGGGCTCCTCCACCTTCACGACCTTCGCGCAGAGCGAGCGGAGCACGTGCTCGTTCACCGCGGAGATGTGGGGATCGATCACGGGGATGTAGTCGAGCCCGAGGAGCTGAGCGTACGCGGCGAGCGCGATCGCGAAGTTGCCTGACGACGACTCCACGATCGTCGTCCGCGGGTCGACCTCGCCGCGCTCGATCGCCGTCTTCAGGATCCAGAGCGCGGGGCGGTCCTTGATGCTCCCGACCGCGTTGCAGTACTCGAGCTTCACGGAGAGATCGAGCCGCTCGTGATCGAGCTTCACGACCGGCGTCTCACGGAGCATGCTGACGAGCGTGGCCGCCCGCGCCAGGAGTTGCTCTTGTTTAAGCATGCAAGCTTCACCACCTCAAGACAGCGGACAGGCGACGTGCGAGCGGACGAGGGCGCTCGCGCCAAAGGCTCATCACGAGACGACGGACAGGCGCTCTCGCTCTACGCTCCTCGCGGGCGCAGGGAGACGAGCCGCTCCGCCCAGAGCCCCTCGAGCTCCTGGGCAGCCTTCTGCGCGCGCGCGGGCTCGTCCACGCCGGCGTCCGCGAGCAGCTCGGCCAGGGAGCGCGCCCCGTCCGCGCGCATCAGCGCCTCGCCCAGGTCGGCCGACACGCTCACCCGCACGCCGGCGTCGTACGTGTTCCGCAGCTCGAAGGCGGTGGCCGCGCGATCCATCGCGACGAAGCGGCGGATCTGGTCCACGCGGACGTGCCTCGGGATGTCGACCGCGAGCGTCGCCACGTCCTCCCACGTCCACGCGCGCTTCTCCACGAAGAAGCCGCCGATCGCGAGGTAGTTGAGCCCGGTGGTCAGGAAGCTCGTTACCACGTCGTGCGCGGAGTCGACGATCGGCTCCACGTTGTTGTTGAACGAGGTGTTGAGCAGCACCGGCACGCCCGTCCTGTCCTTGAACGCCTTGAGGACGCCCCAGAAATGCGGGTTCGAGCCCCGCGCCACCGTCTGGACGCGGGCCGTGCCGTCCACGTGCGTCGTCGCCCCGAGGACGCTCCGCTTGTCCTCTCGGACCTTCAGCACGAAGATCATGAACGGGAACTCGTCTTCACCGGGCGGGAGCTCGAAGAACTCGCGCGCGTCCTCCGCGAGGACGGCCGGCGCGAACGGCCGGTAGGCCTCGCGCTTCTTGACCATCGCGTTCACGAGGTCCTTGTTCGCGGCCGGCCTCGGGTCGGCCAGGATGCTCCTGTGCCCGAGCGCCCGCGGCCCGAACTCCGATCCTCCCTGCGCCCAGCCGACGGCGGCCCCGGCGGCGATCACCTCGGCGACGCGCCCCGGCAGATCCTCGGCGCGCTCGTGGCGGAGGAAGCGGGACCACCCCGAGAGCTCGCGCTCGATCTCGGCCTCGCCGCCCACGTCCCTGCCCCAGAACACGTGCTCGATCCGCCGCCGCGACTTCAGCGCTCCCGCGGCGAGCGTCGTGTGCAGCGCCGCCCCGAGCGCGCAGCCCGCGTCGTGCGCCGCCGGCTGCACGAAGACGCGCTCGAACATCCCCGAATAGAGGATCTTCCCGTTCATCGTGCAGTTGTGCGCGACCCCGCCCGCCAGGCAGAGCCGCGTCTTGCCCGTGGCCTCGCGCTCGTGGCGGATCACGTGCAGCGCGAGCGCCTCCAGCGCCTCCTGCAGCGACGCCGCGACGTCGCGGTGCTGCTGGGTGAAGGGCCCGCCCTTCCTGCGCACCTCGATCGCCTGCGCCAGCGCGCCCACGCGGTCGCGGTGGATCTCGTAATCTCCGTCCGGCAAGAGCGTGTAGAGCGAGCTCATCAGCGCGCGGTACCTCGCCGGATCGCCGTAGGGCGCGAGCCCCATCACCTTGTACTCGTCGAACACCCCGTATCCGAGGAGCGCGATGACGGAGACATAGAAGTTCCCGAGCGACTTCGACTCCGGGATCGTCTTCAGCACGTCGATCCTGTCGCCCGAGCCCACGGCCACGAGGCCTGACAGGAAGTCTCCCGACCCGTCGATCGCCACGATCAGGCTGTCGTCGTACCCCGACAGCAGGTACGTGCTCGCCGCGTGCGCCTGGTGGTGCGGCACGAACACGATCTTGTCGCGGTCGATCGGGCGCCCCAGGCCCTGGCCGAGCTTCGCCGCGAGCAGCGTGCGCGCGTCGATCCGCGGCAGCGCGCCCCCGGTCAGGAGCCGCACCCGCCCGAGGAGCGCATTGCAGTACTCCTCGCTCGCGTAGAACGCGATCCGGTCCACACGATCGATGTCGACGCCGCCCCGGGCGAGGCAGAAGCGGATCGCCTCGATGGGGAACTTGTTGGAGTGCTTGATGCGGTTGAGCCGCTCCTCCTCGATCCCCGCGATGACCTCCCCGCTGTCGACGAGCACGGCCGCACCGTCGTGCGTGAAGCTCTTCGGGATGTCGTACATCTCCTCGTGGGCGAAGCTCAACCCGCCGGAGAGGCCCAGCGTCAGCATGTCTCCTCCTTGCCGCTCGCGCTCATCGCGCCATCGAGCCACGGCGACGACGCCGCGCCGTCGAACTCGCCCTCTCCGAGCGCTCGTCGCCCGTGGGCGCGCTCGATGACGGCGTTCACCTCCGGCCCGAGCGGGCCGAAGACGACCTCCTTGCACAGGCGCTCCAGGGCGCCGTCCCCCGCGTACGCGCGCGCGCCGACGATGCCGCGCGCCGCCGCGACGGTCTCCTCGGCGCACCGTGTCCCCGTGTACTTCGCGGCCCCGGCGAGCTCGTAGAGCCGCGGCAGCCGCTCGGCGCGGTCCCTCGCGGAGGCGATCGTGCCCATCGCCTCGCCCGCCTCGCGGACCGCCGCGCACGCGGCGCGGTAGCGGATCACGAGGCGGCCGATATCCACGACCATGCCGTCCAGCTCGGCGAGCGGCGCCCCGTCCCGGCCGCGCACCGCGCGGAGGAACCGGCGCGACTCGTCGATCGCCTGCGCCGCGGCGCCGAGGTACAGCGATGGAATCAGCACCTGGTGCCACACCATCTCGAACAGGAGGAGCTGCACCACCTCCGGCCCGGGGCCGCCGAGCAGGAGGTCCTCCTCCGGCACGAAGAGATCGTGAAACACGATCCGGCGTGTATCGGAGTCGAGCATCGCGTCCGGGAACAGGTACGGGCCTATCTCGACGGCCGGGTTGCCCCGCGGCCGCACCATGAAGACCGCGGGGAAACCCTCCTCCAGCGCCGTCGTGAAGATCAGGAGATCTCCCTCGGTCGCGAGGGACGTGTACGACGCGGCGCCGCTCACCACGTGGCCTCCGGGCACCTTTCGCGCCCGCGTCCCCACCGCGTTCACGCGGTCCGAGTGGACCCGCGAGTTCGTGTTGGCCACGAGCCGGCGCCCCTCGACGACCTCCGAGAGCAGCGCGCGCCGCCGCGCGTCGAGCCGCGCGTCGTCCGCGATGGGGAAGGTGGCTATCGCGGAGGTCACGTAGAAATGGTTCTCCACCGCGAGCGCTACAGCAGGGGAGATCCCCCCGAGCCGGTGCAGCACGTGCGCGCACGCGCGGAACAGGCCTGCTGCGTCTCCCTCATAGATGCGCCCCAAGAAGGGCAGATCCGTCGACCGGAACACCCGGTAGAAGGCTGGCAGATCCCGGTCCGCGAGCGCCTTCTTCAGCGCTTCTGCCGCGAGCTGCGTCTGCCGATCGAGGTCGATCCTGGGGCGCGCCTTGCGTCCAGCGCTCATGGTCATGTCATCCGAGCTCACAGCGCTCTTCTCCTTGCACCCGTCGTGTCCCGAGCCCCGCGGCCACGCAGGCCCGCGTCGTCTCTTCCCTGTGCGTCCGGCCGGCGCGCTCACTGCACGTCCGTCAGGCCGGCGCGCCCTTCACGCGCATCTGGCTTCGGCGCCCGCTCTTCACCCGCGCTCGGCCGGCGCGAGCCGGACGAGCCGCTCTGTCCAGAGGGCCCAGAGCTCGCCCGCGACCTCGGCCCCCGCGCCGTCGAGCAGCGACGACAGCGGCCGGCTCCCGTCGGCCTTGACCAGCGCCTCGTACGCGGGGCGCGAGATCTTCCGGCGGATCCCGCGGTCGTAGCTCGTCCGCAGCTCCCACGCGTCGCCGATGCGCGCGCCGTCGAGCCACCCGCGCGTGCGGCACACCTGGGTCGAGCGCGGGATCTCCACGATCATGCCGAGCCTGGCCTCCAGCGAAGGGCCCTTCCCGCGGACGAGCACGTCGTCCACGAAGGCGGCCTCGAGGCGGCTCGTGACGAGCAGCGCGACAACGTCGTCGACGGTCTCGGCGGGCGGCTCCGCCCCGTGATCGAGCGACGTCGCGAGCAGCGCCCCGACCCCGGAGATCTCCTTGAACGCGCAGAGCAGCGCGAACAGCCGGGGATCCGCCTCCTTCAGCACCACCTGCGCGCGGACCGTGCCGTCCGCGTGCAGCGCCGCGGCGAGCGCCGCGCGGCGCTCGCGCCTCACGCGGAGGGCGAAGCTCTTCCAGCGCAGCTGCTCGGCCGGGCACGGCAGCATCAGGCACTCGGCCGCGTCCTCGGCGAGCATCGCGACCGACAGCGGCCTGTGCGGCGCGCGCCGCTTCAGCTCGTTCAGCGCCTCCCGCCGCCGCTCGTCCCGCGGATCGGCGACGATCGCGCGGCGCCCGAGCGCCACGAGCCCCATCTCCGAGCGGCCGTTCGCCCAGCCCACGGCGGCGCCCCCGGCGATCAGCTCCGCGGCCTCGCGGGCCGGATCGGCCGGGCGCTCGGCCGTCACGAGCGCGCCCCAGCGCCTGAGCGCCGGGAGCACCGCGTCCGCGTTGCCGATGTCCGTGCCCCAGGCCACGTGGTCGAGCGGGGCGCGGCGCGGCGGCGCGTCGCTCGCGAAGAGCGCGGCCCCGAGGGCGCAGCCCGCGTCGTGCGCCGCGGGCTGCACGAACACCTCGTCGAACAGGCCGCTCGCGAGGACGCGCGAGTTGACGGCGCAGATCTGCGCCCCCCCGCCGGCCAGGCACAGCCGCCGGAGCCCGCTCTTCGTGCGGTGGTGGCGCAGCACGTGGAGCACGATCTCGGAGATCGCCTCTTCCAGCGCGGCGATCACGTCCTTGTGCGCCTGCTCCACCGGATCGCCGCGCAGCCTGCCCGGCGCCCTCGAGAGCACGGCCGCGAGGTTCTGGAAGGCGAGATCGTAGTCGCCGTCCGGCAGCAGCCTGTACACCTCGCGCATCGCGCCGCGGAGCGCGGCGGGGTCGCCTTGCGGGGCGAGCTCCATCGCCTCGGCCTCCTCGAACGGGCTGTATCCGAGCGCGCGGATCGTGCGATGGCACAGCTCGCCGAGCGACCTCTGCGGTGAGAAGGCCGCGAGCGACGTGAGGCACGACCGGCTCCCGCTCGCCGACGTCCCGGCGAGGACCCCGCCCTCGTTGTCGATGACGTAGACGAGCGCCTGATCGAAGCCCGACACCGCGATGGCGCTCACCGCGTGCGTCATCATGTGCGGCACGAAGACGAGCCGCGCCGGATCGATCGCGCACCTCATCTCCCGCTGGATGGCCGCGTGCAGCAGCCCGCGCGCGTCCGGCACGCCGGCGAGCTCCGGGAACGCCGCGCGCAGGCGCCCGACGAGCAGATTGGCCGTCTCCTCGCCTGAATAATAGGCGATCCGGTCCACGTCCGAGAGCGCGACGCCTCGCTGTCTCAGGCAGGCGCGCAGCGCGTCGAACGGGAACTTGTTCGTCCGCCGGACGCGGTTCAGCCGCTCTTCCTCGATGGCGGCCACCACCTGCCCGTCCTCGACCAGCACGGCCGCCGCGTCGTACGTGAAGAACTGCGGCGAGTCGTAGCGGCAGTCGTAGACGGGATCCAAGCCTCCTGCGAGGCCCAGAGTCAGCATGCGCTCCTCCATCCTTCTCGGTCGGGACGTCCACCGCCCTCCCGGGTTCCGTCTCGGCCGTTTCGCAAGGGTCGTTCCATCGAACGACGCGACGGTTCCGGCGGCGCCCTCGGGAGGGGGTGAACCGTTTTGTTAAGATTCTTTAAGAAGCTGGAGAAATGTGGAGCGATGGGGGGCGAGCGCGGCGCGGATCCTCGCCGACGCGCGCTCGAGGATCTCGGTGCTCTGGAGGTCCTTCGGCTTGATACCGAGCTTCGCGAGGCGGCTGTAAACGTACGGCAACGAGCGATCGATTCGCCGCGACAGCTCGCGCGCGTTCCTCGTCTCCCTGGCCCACGTCAGGAACAGGAGGTCGTAGAGCTTCTCGACCTCTTGTGGGTGTACCTGGGATATCGCCGCAGCGTCGTCGTGTGGGGGCGCGCCTTGCTGGGCCAGGAGGTCGAGCGCGCACCCGGCCCGCCAGTTTTGCTCGACGGTGCGCTCCGGGTCTCGCACGAGGAAGTACCGCTCGACGGCGTTGCGGAGCTCGCGGACGTTGCCCCTGTACACTCCGCAGCTCGCGAGCTCGCCGATGGCGCTCACCTCGCGCGCGGGCAGGAGCGTGCGGTAGCGCTCGCCGAGCTCCAGGGCGAGGACCCTCGAGAGGCTGCGCAGGTCCTCCCGGCTGGGCGGCGGCACGACGATGGTGAGCACGCTGAGCCGGAAGAACAGGTCGGCTCGAAACGTCTTGTCGAGACCGGCGGCGAGGTCCCGGTTCGTGGCGGCGAGGACGCGGACGTCGACGCTCTTCTCCTCGCTGCCGCCCACGGGCCAGAACGAGCCGTCCGCGAGGAAGCGGAGCAGCTTCGCCTGCGCCTCCGCCGGCAGCTCACCGATCTCGTCGAGGAACAGGCTGCCTCCGGACGCGAGCTCCACGACGCCGCGCTTCGATACGGTCGCCCCCGTGTACGCGCCGCGCGCGTGGCCGAACAGCTCGCTCTCGAACAGCGTTTGCGTGAGGGCCGCGCAGTTGATGGTGATGAGTCGGTGCTTCGAACGCTTGCTGTGCTGATGGATGTCGCGCGCGAGGATGTCTTTCCCCGCTCCGGTCGGCCCGACGATCAGGACCGAGCAGTCTGCGGACGCTGCCTGTTTGGCGAACCCGAGCGCCCTGCGCCGCGCCTCCGAGTGCGCGACGAATCTCCACGAGCTGGTCATCAATACCTCTCCTGATTCTTCATGACGGAAACGGTTGTTGTCTCACTCCGCCCGCGAGTACGGGCATTTGGCAACATATCGTTTCCCGAGCGCGCGCCTCCGGCCGCGCGCCGCCGCGCATGCGCCGGCCGAGCCATCTCGACGGCGGGCTCCAGGGGACACGCGACGAGCGCGCGCGGGCGGTGCAAACGAACACCGGAGCAGGAATGCGCGCGCCGTGATGTTCGCGGGGCGCGGCTCCGGAAACATGCAGTCGGCCGCCTGAACGACGCTTGCTAGTCGGGTATCGGTGCGGCCATGCACGAAGGGGTGGAACAGCAAAGGAGAACGGCGGCGATGAGGGGGTTCCGCGTTCCCCTGGGAAGCGCAGCGCGCTGACGGCGACTCCTTCGACGACGGCTGAGCCTGGCGCGCGCCCGACAGCGGCTGAGCCCGTCACCCCTCTATGCCCGATGCCAGCGCTGCTGCGTTCCCCCTAGGCGCATCAGGCCATTCCTTCGTGCCGCACGCCGAAACGACAGGAGCCGCGCGAGCTGCGCCGATCCGCGGGTGCTCATCGCTTCGTTCGCAGTAGATTCTGCCGCCGGAGGCAACCGAGGGATGACCGGAACGTCGGACGATCAGCAGACGAGCGGCCATGTGGAGGGCGCTGGCCTGCAGGCGAACGCCGCGCGGCTCGCCGACGCGGCGTGCGAGGGCGTGGCGCCTCGCCTGCCGCGCGCCACCTACCGCGTGCAGCTCAACAAGGACTTTACCTTCGAGCAGGCGCGCCAGGTCGTCGTCTACCTCGACGCCCTCGGCGTCAGCGATCTCTACTCGTCGCCGTTCTTCAAGGCGCGGCCAGAGAGCATGCACGGCTACGACCTCGTCGACCACAACGCGCTCAACCCGGAGATCGGCGAGCGCGCCGACCTCGACCGGCTCACCGGCGAGCTCGCGGCGCACGGCATGGGCCTCCTGCTCGACTTCGTCCCCAACCACATGGGCGTCGGCACCTCCGACAACGCCTGGTGGAACGACGTCCTCCAGAACGGCCCGAGCTCGCTCTACGCGCCGTTCTTCGACATCGACTGGGCGCCGCTCAAGACGGAGCTCAAGCACAAGGTGCTGCTCCCCGTGCTCGGCGACCACTTCGGGCGCGTGCTCGAGCGCGGCGAGCTCAAGATCGAGTTCGACAGCGGCGCGTTCGTCCTCCGGTACTTCGATCACGTCTTCCCGGTGAACCCGCGGACGTACGGCATGATCATCGGGCCGCTCGTGCCCGGGCTCGTCGCCGCGCTCGGCGAGGAGCACGACGCGCTCCTCGAGCTGCAGAGCATCCTGACCGGGCTCCGCAACATGCCGCCGCGGACCGAGACGCAGCGGGCCAAGGTGATCGAGCGGCGCCGGGAGAAGGAGATCCTCAGGCGGCGGCTCGCGTCGCTCGTCGCGGACTCGCCCGACGTCGCGGCGGCGGTGGCCGAGGGCGTCCTGCGCATCAACGGCAAGCCGGGCGATCCGCGGAGCTTCGACCCGATCGAGGCGCTGCTCGAGGAGCAGGCCTACCGCCTCAGCTTCTGGCGCACCGCCGCCGAGGAGATCAACTACCGCCGGTTCTTCGACATCAACGACCTCGCCGCGATCCGGATGGAGCACCGGCCGGTGTTCGCCGAGGCGCACCGCCTCGTCTTCGAGCTCTGCGAGCGGGGTCAGGTCACGGGGCTGCGCATCGACCACCCCGACGGCCTCTGGGACCCGATCGGCTACTTCGAGGAGCTGCAGCAGGGCTACCTGATCGAGCGCTGCCGGCGCCGCTTCCTCGCCGAGGCCTCGGACGAGCCCGAGCAGAAGAGCCTCCTCGACCCGCGCCGCCGCCCCGAAGCCCGCTTCGCCCGGCTGGAGCCGGCCCTCCGCGCGGCCCTCTCGGAGCGCGGCGCGCGCGGCTCGCTGAACACGCCGCTCTACGTCGTCGTCGAGAAGATCCTCGCGCGCGGCGAGACGCTGCCCGAGGCCTGGCCCGTCCACGGGACGAGCGGCTACGACTTCACCGCGCTGGTGGGCGAGCTCTTCGTCGACGCCTCGAGCGAGGCGCAGATGACCGCGATCTACGAGCGGTTCATCGACGAGCACGTGCCGTTCGAGGCGCTCGTCTACGAGAAGAAGAAGGTGATCCTCCGGACGGCCCTGGCGAGCGAGCTCAACGTGCTCACCCACGCCCTGAACCGGCTCACCGAGCGCGACCGCCGCTTCCGCGACTTCACCCTGGGCTCGCTCAACGAGGCGCTGCGCGAGGTCATCGCGTGCTTCCCGGTCTACCGCACCTACATCAACGACCGGACGCCGGCGATCTCCGATCACGACCGCGTCGCCATCGGCCGCGCCGTCGCCCTCGCGCGCCGGCAGAACCCGACGATGGAGGGATCCATCTTCACGTTCGTGCGCTCGGTCCTCATGCTCGACGGCACGGATCTCTTCCCCGAGGAGGACCGGCACCTCTTCTGCGACTTCGTGATGAAGTTCCAGCAGCTCACCGGGCCGGTGATGGCCAAGGGGCTCGAGGACACGTCGTTCTACATCTACAACCGGCTCGTATCGCTGAACGAGGTCGGGGGCGAGCCCGAGCGCTACGGATCGAGCGTCCTCGCGTTCCACCGCGGCAACGTGCAGCGGCACAGGGCGTGGCCGTACTCGATGCTCGCGACGTCGACGCACGACACGAAGCGGAGCGAGGACGTGCGGGCGCGCATCAGCGTGCTCTCGGAGCTGTCGTCGGCCTGGGAGGAGGCGCTCCACCGCGCCGCCGCCGCCGCCGCGCCGCTCAAGGCCGAGATCGAGGGCCGCCTCGCGCCGGACAGCAACGAGGAGTACCTCTTCTACCAGACCCTCCTCGGCAGCCTGCCGATCGAGCCGCTGCTCGGCGCCGCCGACGACCCGCGCGCGCCCGAGGGCGACGCCCTCTCGGCGTACGCCGACCGCCTCGTGGACTACATGCGCAAGGCCACGAAGGAGGCGAAGGTCAACACGTCCTGGATCGACGCACAGCCCGAGTACGACGCCGCCGTCGAGGCGTTCGTCCGCAAGGCGCTCTCGTCCGCGGAGGTCGTGGGCGCGCTCCTGCCGCTCGCGCGCGTTGTCGCGTACCACGGCATGTGGGGCTCGCTCTCGCAGACGCTCCTGAAGCTCACCTCGCCGGGCGTGCCCGATATCTACCAGGGCAACGAGGTGTGGGACTTCAGCCTCGTCGACCCGGACAACCGCCGCCCTGTCGACTACGCCGTGCGCGAGCGGGCGCTCGCGGAGATCCGCGCGCGCTGGCGGCCCCGCGGCGGGGGCCGCGCGCTCGCGCGCGAGCTCTGCGCCGAGGCGCGCGACGGCCGCGTCAAGCTGTTCGTCACGCACGTCGCGCTCGAGCTGCGCCGGCGCCACCCGGCGCTCTTCGGGGCCGACGGGGACTATGTGCCGCGCGCCGTGATCGGCGAGCGCGAGGCCCACGTCGTCTCCTTCGCACGCCGCGCGCCGGACGGGCGCTCGATCGTCGTCGTCGCGCCCCGGTTCAGCGCGCGGCTGCTCGGCGGCGCCTGCTCCCCGCCGATCGGCGCGGCGTGGGCCGGCACCGCGGTCGACGTGGAGCCCGGCCTCTACACGGATCTCTTCACCGGCGCCGAGATCGAGGCGTCGCCGTCCGCCGCTCCGCCGCGCGGCTCGGACGCGCCGCACGAGCGGGGCGAAGGCGCGTCGCTCCCGCTCGACCGCGTGCTCTCCGATTTCCCCGTCGCTCTGCTCCTGCGGGCGGCGCAGCGAGGCCAGTGACATGAAGGCGATGCGCACGATGGGCGCGTGGCTCGAGGGGGGCGCGGTCCGCTTCCGCGTCTGGGCGCCCGACCACGATCGGATCGAGATCGTCACCTACGGGGCCGACGGCCAGGAGGTCACGGGCGTGCTGCCTGCGGCCCCGACCGGCGACGGCTACTTCGAGGCGACGGCGCCGGGCCTCGAGGCCGGCGCGCTCTACAAGGTGCGGATCGACGGCGAGGGCCCGTTCCCGGACCCGTACTCCCGCGCGCAGCCGCTCGGGGTCCACGGCCCGTCGGCGGTCTTTGACCCCTCGTTCGCGTGGACCGACGCGGGGTGGCGGGGCGTCGCGCTCGAGGATCTCGTCCTCTACGAGGTCCACGTCGGCGCGGCGACCCCGGAGGGCACGTTCGACGCGCTCATCGGGCGGCTCGCCGAGCTCCGGGAGCTCGGGATCACGGCGATCGAGCTCATGCCGGTCGCGAGCTTCCCGGGCGAGCGCGGGTGGGGGTACGACGGGGTCGACCTCTTCGCGCCGCTCGCGGCCTACGGCGGCCCGGCGGGCCTGCGCCGCCTTGTCGACGCGGCCCACGCCGCGGGGGTCGGCGTCATCCTCGACTGCGTCTACAACCACTTCGGCCCCGACGGGAACTACCTTCGCGCCTACGCGGGGCGCTACTTCACCGATCGGCACAAGACGCCCTGGGGCGACGCGGTGAACTACGACGGCGCGGGCGCCGAGCAGGTCCGCGCGCTCGTCCTCGAGAACGTCGAGATGTGGATCCGCGACTTCCACATCGACGGCCTCCGCCTCGACGCGACCCACGCGATCGTCGACGACTCCGATCCCCACATCCTCCGGGAGATCGGCGAGCGCGCGCGGGCGGCCGGCGAGGGGCGGCGCGTCCTCGTGATCGCCGAGGACAGCCACAACGACGCGCGCCTCGTGACGCCCGTCGAGCAGGGCGGGTACGGCCTCGACGCGGTGTGGTCCGACGACTTCCACCACGAGCTGCGCGTCCTGTTCGCCGGGGATCGCGACGGCTACTTCGAGGATCACACGGGCACCGCGGAGGACATCGCGGCGACGATCCGCAAGGGGTGGCTCTACGAGGGGCAGATCTCGAAGCACGCGGGCAAGCCGCGGGGCACGCCCGCGGATCCGGTGCCGCCGCCGCGCTTCGTCCACTGCATCCAGAACCACGATCAGATCGGCAACCGCGCCGTCGGCGATCGGCTCGGGGACAAGGTGAGCCCGGCGGCCTTCCGGACGATGTCGGCGCTGCTCCTGCTCACGCCGTACACGCCGCTCCTGTTCATGGGCCAGGAGTGGAACGCGCGGACGCCGTTCCAGTACTTCACCGATCACGAGGCCGAGCTCGGCCGGCTCGTGACCGAGGGCCGCCGGCGCGAGTTCCAGTACTTCGCGGCGTTCGCGGGCGCGGAGGTGCCGGATCCGCAGGATCCGCGGACGTTCCAGCGCTCGAAGCTCGACTTCGCCGAGCGGCAGCGGCCCGAGCACGCCGGCGTGCTCGCGTGGTACCGCGAGCTCCTCCGCCTCCGCGCCTCGCACCCCGCGCTGCAGAGCCGCGCGCGCGGCGCCTTCTCGGCCGACGCGCTCTCGCCGGACGCGATCTGCATCGAGCGCCGCGGCGGCGGGGCCGCGGTGATCGCGCTCTGCGCGCTCCGGGGCGCGCTCTCGCTCGACCTCGGCCGCCCGGAGGCGCGGGCGCTCGCGTTCAGCGAGGAGCCGCGGTTCGGCGGCGCGGCGCGGCGGCCCCCGATCGAGCGCGGCTGGGTGGAGCTCGAGGGGCCGTCGGTCCTGATCGTCGAGGTGCCCGACGCCTCCGGGGCGCGATGCTGAAGCCCGTCACGTTCACGCCCATCGGCGTGGTGCGCACGCCGTTCTCCGACAAGGTGAGCGCGCCGCGGCAGCCCCACGCCGCGGGCGGCGCGGAGGGGACCATCGAGCTCGTGCCGGGCCTCGGCCTGGAGCACGCGCTCTCGGACATCGAGGGGTGGGACTACCTCTGGGTGGTCTTCTGGTTCCACCTCAACGAGGGCTGGCGCCCGAAGGTGCTGCCCCCGCGGAGCGCCGGCAAGCGGCGCGGCGTGCTGTCGACGCGCTCGCCGCACCGCCCGAACCCCATCGGCCTCAGCGCGGTGAGGCTCCTCGCGGTGGACGGGCTCACCCTGCGCGTCGGCGGCGTGGACATGGTCGACGGCACGCCGGTGCTCGATCTCAAGCCCTACGTGCCGTACGCGGACGCCCACCCGCACGCGCGCACCGGCTGGCTCACGCCGCTCGCGGAGGAGCCGGGCGGCGGGGCGCCCGTCGACCCCGAGCCCGGCTTCGAGGTCGCGTGGGGCGCGCGCGCCGCCGAGCAGGCCGCGTGGATCGAGGAGGCGCACGGCTTCGCGCTGCGGGAGCGCGTCGACCGCGTGCTCGCGCTCGGCCCGCAGCCGCACCCCTACCGCCGGATCCGCGCCGACGGGGACGCGATGCGCCTCGCCGTGACGTCGTGGCGGGTGCGGTTCAGGGCCGAGGGGCGGCGGATCGACGTGCTGTCGGTGGCGACGGGCTACCGCGAGAAGGAGCTCGTCGGCGGCGAGGGCCCCGATCTCGAGGCGCACCGGCGGTTCGTGGAGCGGTTCGGCCGCGGCTAGCGGCGCGGTTAGCGGCGCGGCTAACGATCGACGCTCGACCGGCGCGCCGCCTGCTCGCGCTCGCCAGGTACGCGCAGATCGCCTCGTATTCCTCGGATCTCGCGTGACGATTCACGCTCGCGCCGCTTGCAGCACGCGCTCGAGGCGGACAAATGCTGAGTGTGATCATCGGGGACATCTGGCCTGGGTTTCGAGCCGGCGCGCTCGACGGAGATGCCCGCTGACGGTGCGGTCGGAGCGTCGCTGCGGGTTGGCTGGCCAGGCGGTGCGCCCCCTCCTTTGCGCGCCCTCGCCGGTCCCGAACGCGGCCTCGCCGGAGGACGGCCGCGGCGACAGGGGGCGGGCCGCGGGGGAGCTGCAGCTGAAGGCGGCCCTCCTGGATCGGCTCGGCGAGGCGGCCCTCGCGTGGGAGCTCGGCGGCGCGAGCGCCGTCGTGTACTTTGGCGCCGGGGCCGAGCAGCTCTACGGCTTCCCGGCGCGCGACGCCCTCGGGCGGTCGAGCCACGAGCTCCTGCGCACCGTCCTGCCGGCGCCGCTCGCGCAGATCGAGGCGGCGCTCGCGCGCGACGGCCTCTGGGACGGCGAGATCCGTCGCACGACCCGCGACGGCCGGGAGATCCTCGTCGAGAGCCGCCTGCGGCTCGTGGAAGGGGCGGAGCGCGGGCCGCTCGTCCTGGAGACCGGGCGCGAGAGCACCGCCCAGCGGCGCGCCGAGGCCGAGCTCCAGCTGCGGGAGCGGGAGCAGGGGCTGCGCCGCGCCATCATGGCGACCTCGTTCCCCATCATGATCTACGCGGAGGACGGGCACGTCGTCTGCGTCAACGGCGCGTGGACGGACATCAGCGGCTATACCCGCGAGCAGATCCCCACGGTCACGGCGTGGCTCGACAGGGCGTTCGGGGCGAGGAGCGCTGCCATCCACGCCCGTGTGGCGTCCCTGTTCGATATGGATGAGGCCTCGGGCGAGAACGAGCTCACCCTCACCACGGCGAGCGGCGCCGAGCGCACGTGGGTCTTCAGCTCCGCTCGGCTGGGGAGGGACGCGGCGGGCCGGCGGCTCCTTGTCACCATCGCCTACGACATCACCGCGCGGAAGCGGGCCGGCGACGCCTGGGAGGCGACGCTGAGGGAAGCGGACCAGCGCAAAGATGCTTTCCTGGCGATGCTGGCGCACGAGCTGCGCAATCCGCTCGGGCCCATCCGCAATGCGGTGGAGATCCTGCGGAGCACCGGGATCGAGGAGCCGTCGCTCCTGCGGGCGTGCGGCGTGATCGAGCGGCAGGTCGCGCACATGGCCCGGCTGGTGGACGACCTCCTCGACGTGTCCCGCGTGGCGCGCGGGAGGATCCAGCTGAGGGCGGAGCGCTGCGACCTGCCCCGGTTGCTCCGGCAGACGGCGGAGGACTACCGCAGCACGCTGGAGGCGAGCGGCCTGGAGCTCCGGCTGGACGTGCCGATCGAGCCGCTCTGGGTCTCCGGCGATCCCACGCGTCTGTCGCAGGCGGTCAGCAACGTGCTCCACAACGCCAACAAGTTCACCGACGCCGGCGGTCGGGTGACGGTCGCGCTGTCGGCGACGCCGGACGGCTCCGCCGTGATCCGCGTCCGCGATACCGGCATCGGCGTGGAGCCGGCGACGCTGGCGCGCATGTTCGAGCCGTTCAGCCAGGCCGAGCGCAGCCTGGATCGCAACCGGGGTGGGCTCGGACTGGGGCTGGCGCTCGTAAAGGGTCTTGTCGAGCTCCACGGCGGCGCGGCGTCGGCCGAGAGCGCGGGCGTCGGCCACGGGACGGAGATCGTCCTCCGCCTGCCGCTCGCGCGCGGGCCCGCGGTGTCCCCGGAGCGCGCCGGGCCGCCGCCGGGCCCCGACTCGATGTCGGCGGGCGCCGTGAGGTCGCTGCGCGTCCTGATCATCGAGGACAACGAGGACGCCGCCGAGATGCTGCAGGCGCTCCTCGCGATGAACGGCCATCAGGTCGAGGTGGCCCTGTCGGGGGCCGCGGGGGTCGAAGCGGCCCGCTCGTTCCGGCCGGAGGTCATCCTGTGCGACATCGGCCTCCCCGGCGGGATGGATGGCTGCGGCGTGGCGCGGACCTTGAAGGCCTTGGAGGAGAGCGCGGACGTCGCCCCGTCGCTGATGATCGCGCTGACGGGTTATGGCCAGGAGCGCGACCAGCGCCGGGTCCGCGAGGCCGGCTTCGATATGCACTTTGTCAAGCCGATCGATCCGGGCTCGCTGCAGAGCCTCCTGGCCTCCGTGGCGACGCGGGCGTGACGGCAACGAGGGCGCGGGCGTGACGGCGACGAGGGCGCGGGCGTGACGGCGACGAGGGCGCGAGGGCGCCGCCGCGCCGGCCCGGCGGCTCGATGTGGCTCGCTCGCACACAGGCGCTGGCTCGACCTTTGAAAAGGCCTCCGCCTCAGCGCGGAGGATCATGGAGCGTCGGGGCAGGGGCTGGATCGATCTTCGTGGCGGGCGCAGGGGCCGCGGCGGCGGCGCGCGGCGGCGGGCCCGTGCAGATCGCACGCCTGCGCGCGATCTGCACGGGCCCGCCGGGATCGCGCGGGTGCGCGCCGAGGTGGCCGGCCTCTTCGGAGACGCTGCGCGCGCCGCGCGCATCGAGCGCGACCTCGCGGCGATCCCCGGCGTCGTGTCCGCGCGGGCGAGCGCGCGCACCGGGCGGGTGCTCGTGCGCGTGGGGGAGGACGCGGCCGACGAGGCCGCGCTCGTGCTTGGCGCCCACGCCGTGCCCGGCGCCCCGCCGCCGCCGTCCGCGCGCCGCGCCGTGCGGGCCATGGCCGAGGGCGTGGGCGCGCTCGTGCGCGCGGCGCGCCGCTGCGCGCGCCCCCGCGAGGGCACGGCGGGCGAGGACGAGCGCCGCGCGTGGCAGGCGCGGGCCTGGGGCAGCCAGGTCGCGCCGGCCGGGCAGGGTGGAGGCGCGCCGGCCGGGCAGGGTGGAGGCGCGCCGGCCGGGCAGGGGGGAGGCGAGCGCGCCCGCCGCGTCGACGTGGCGCTCTGCGCCCACGCGGAGGACGCGGGCGAGGTCGCCCGCGCGCTCGGCGTCGATCCGCGCGAGGGGCTCACCGCCGCCGAGGCGCGCCGCCGCCTCCGCGCGGTCGGCCCGAACGAGCTCGCCGGCGTCGCGACCCGCTCGTCGATCGAGATCCTCGCCGGGCAGATCTTCACGGTGCCCACGGCGATGCTCCTCGGCGCGGCGGGCGTGTCGCTCGCGCTCGGCGACACGATCGACGCAGGCGCCGTCCTCGTCGTCGTCGGCGCGAACGCCGCGATCGGCACGTACACGGAGTCGCGCGCCGAGGAGCTCCTGCACGCGTGGGGCGACCTCCGCGTCGGGTGGGCGCGCGTCGTGCGCGACGGGCGCGAGCAGCGGCTCGCCGCGTCGGAGATCGTGCCGGGCGACGTGCTCGCGCTGCGCGCCGGCGAGCCGGTCGCGGCGGACGCGCGCGTCCTGACCTCGCGCGCCCTCGCCGCCGACGAGAGCACGTTGACCGGCGAGAGCGAGCCCGCCGAGAAGTGCGCCGCGAGGGTCGACGGCGGCGCGCCGCTCGCCGAGCGCCGCGGCATGGTGTACGCGGGCACCACGATCGCCTCGGGCGAGGGGGCGGCGGTGGTCGTCGCGACCGGCCGGTGGACCGCGCTCGGGGACATCCAGCGCGCGCTCTCCCGCGAGTCCGAGCGCACCCCGCCGCTCGAGCAGGAGCTCGCCTGGATCGGCCGGCGCCTCGCGACCTTCGCGCTCGCGAGCTCGTCGGCGGTGATGGTCGTCGGCCTCGCGCGCCGGAGGCCGCTCCGCGCGCTCTTGCGGAGCGCCGTCGCGCTCGGCGTCGCCGCCATCCCCGAGGGGTTCCCCACCGTGGGCACCACGGCGCTCGCGCTCGCGAGCCGCCGCCTGCGCGGCTCCGGCATCGTGATCCGCCGCCTCGCCGCGGCCGAGACGCTCGGCGCCGTGAGCGTCGTCTGCGCCGACAAGACCGGCACGCTCACCGAGAACCGGATGCAGGTGGCCGAGATCTTCCTCCCCGGCGAGGGCGCCCTGCGGGTGGAGCGCGCCGCGCGCCGGGGCGGCGGCGCGGGGCCTGGGCGCGCGATCGCGCTGATCGGCGAGGACGGGCGGGAGGTCGACGCCGCCGCCCCGCGCGTGCACGCGCTCGCGCGCATCGCCGCCCTCAACGCCGACGTCGAGCTGAGCGAGGCGGGCAAGGTCGTCCAGGGCAGCGGCACCGAGCGCGCCCTCGTGGAGTTCGCGCTCGCCGCCGGCTACCCCGTGTCGGCGCGGCGCCTCGCGGCGCGGCGCGTGAGCGAGGCGCGGCGCTCGGCCGAGCGGGCGTTCATGGTGACGGTCCACGACCACCCGGAGCTCGGGCACATCGAGCTCGTGAAGGGCGCGCCCGAGCAGGTCGTCGCGCGCTGCGACGCGCCGCCGCGGCGCGAGGGGGCCGGCGACGAGCGCGGCGAGGTGCTCCGGCACAACGACGCGATGGCCTCGCGGGGGCTGCGCGTGCTCGCGCTCGCGTGGCGGCAGAACGGCCGGCCGGACAACGACGCTCCGCTCGAGTTCGCCGGCCTCATCGGCCTCCGCGACCCGCCGCGCCCCGGCGTGCGGGAGGCGCTCGAGGCCCTCTCCGGCGCCGGCATCCGCACCCTGATGCTCACGGGCGACCAGGAGCGGACCGCGCGCGCGATCGGCGTCGAGCTCGGCATCCCGCCGGACGCCGTGCACAGCCGGGTCACCCCGGAGGCCAAGCTCGACATCGTGCGGGCGCTCCAGCAGGGCGGCGCGATCGTGGCGATGACGGGCGACGGCGTGAACGACGGGCCCGCGCTCAAGGCGGCCGACGTCGGCGTGGCCATGGGCAAGCGCGGCACGGACATCGCGCGGGCCGTGGCCGACGTGGTCCTCGCCGAGGACGATCTGCCGAGCCTCACCGAGGCGGTCCGCGAGGGGCGGCGGCTGCACGACAACGTCCGCCGGGCGATCGCCTACTTCGTCGCGACGAACGCGAGCGAGGTCCTCACGATGCTGGTCGGCGCCCTCTGCGGCGCCTCTCCGCTCACGCCGCTGCAGCTGCTCTGGATCAACCTGCTCACCGACGTGGCGCCGGCGCTCGCGCTCGCGCTCGAGCCGGCCGAGGCCGGCGTCATGCGGCGTCCCCCGCGCGACCCTGCGGCGCGGCTGCTCGGCGCGGCCGATCTCCGCGCGCTGGGCGTGGACGCGGCCGCGATGTCCGGCGCGTCGCTGTCGGCGTACGCGCTCGGCGGCCGGGCCACCGCGGGGACGAGGGCGTTCACGGCGCTGGTGACCGCGCAGCTGCTCCACATCCTGGCCTGCCGCGCCGGCGCCGGGGAGGGCGCAGCGGCGGCCGCGCTCCGCCGGGACAGCCCGCACGTGGCCCGCGCGCTCGCCGCCACGTCCGCGCTCCAGGCGCTCGCGCTCGGCTCCGGGTCCCTGGGCCGCCTGCTGGGGGCGCAGCGCCTCCGCGCCGGGGAGATCGCGCTCGCCGTGGCCGTGGGCGCGCTGCCCGCGCTGCTCCGCGGTCCTCTGGGGCGCTCCGCGAGCGCTGGCCGCGAGATCGTGATCGTCAACGGCAGGCGCGCGGAATCGAAGTCGGAATCGGAGTCGGAAGCGGAATCGGAGTCGGAAGCGGAATCGGAGTCGGAAGCGGAATCGGAGTCGGAATCGGCGTCAGAAGCGGAATCGGACGCGTCAGCCGAAGCGGAAGCAGCAGGCGCGAGAGCGGAAGCGGAAACGGACCAGGGCGCAGGCGAGGATGCGGGGGCGGCCGCGAGACGCAAGCAAGGCGTGCGCGCCGCGCGCGTCGCCGGGCTGCGCAAGGGAGACATGGCATCATGAAGTTCCATCCACCGTCGTTCGCCCTGGGGGTCGGCACGGCCGTCCTCCTGATGGGCAAGAAGCAGCACCTCCGGCCGGTGGTCGTCGAGATCGCGGCGCTCGGGCTCCACCTGGGCAGGCTGGGCGTCGGCTTGCTCGAGCGCCAGCGGGAGCACGTCGAGGATCTCTTCGCCGAGGTCGCCGAGCGGGTGCGCCAGAAGGCCGCGGGCGGGGCGCGCGGCGAGCGGGCAGCGCGCAAGAGCAACGGCGCCTCGGAGCTCCACGGCGAGCCGTCGTCATGATGTCGCCGGCGGTCCTCGTCGTCCACGCCCTGGAGCGGCGCGTCCGCCTGCGCGCGCCGGCGCTGGCCGGCCATCGTCGGGTGTGCGAGCGGATCGCGGAGCAGCTCGCGGCCGATCCGGCCTGCGAGGTCGTCTCGATCCGTCCGATGACGGGCTCGGTGATCGTCGAGCGCTCCGAGGGCGGGCTCGATCCGGAGCGGCTCCGCGCCCGGCTCGCCGGGCTGGTCGACGGGGCGCGCGAGGACGACGGCCACCCGCTCGGCGCGCCGCGGCCCGAGGGGCATCCTGGTCCGACGCGCGTCGCCCGCGCGGTCGCGCACGCCTTTGCCGGGATCAACGCCGATGTGCGCGAGGCGATGGATTACCGTGCGGATCTCGGCACCATCTTGCCGGTCGTCTTCGCGGCGGCGGGGCTCGCCGAGGTCGGGGCCACGCGCAGGCTGCCTGTGCCGGCCTGGTTCAACCTGCTCTGGTGGTCGCTCCGGTGGTTCATGACGTTCAACCCCGGGGCGATCTCGGAGGAGCTGAACAGCGGCGGCGGGGCGCAGGGCCAGCCGGGCGTCGCGGGCGAGGGGCCCGGCGAGGCAGGTCCAGTCTGCGACGATCTCTAGAGCGGCGGGCACCCGCTTCGGATACGGGCCCACCTCGGCGTTTTCGGTGCTCAGCGCACCGGAGTGCGCTTGCGCGCCGAAAACGCCGATCTGGGCCCGTCTCCTGTGCGGGTGACCGCCGCTCTGCACGTGGCAGAGGTGGGCGGAAACCGCTGTAGAAAGGCATGTCCGCTCCGCGGACGCACCGCCTCGGGGCGCTCCGGGAGCGGCCGAAGGCGGGCCCATCGGCGCGGCGCGCTGGGGCAGCGCTCGGCGGGAGATGCCCCCGCGCGCGGGGAGGGCAGGAGAGCGTGGGACGAGGGCATTCCGCCGGCGGGGCCAGGATTCTCGGCGTTCAGCTCGCCTCGGACATCGCCTTGCGATCGCGGCGTGAGCGTGTCGGCGCGCTTTCGAGCCCGTGGCGCCGCCTGTCGACCCCGACGTAAAGCGGCGATGTATCACAATGGCTCGGGAATAGATTGAACCTTGGTGGCCGGGCGCGTACCTTCCTGGTCCGGATCGTAAGCCCCGGAAGCAGAGGGGAACACGTTGATGGCGCGACTGCAATTCCCGGTGTGGCTAGGCTTGACTGTTGCATCGCTCGCCGTGTCTCCGGGCTGTAGCTGCGGCAGTCCCGACGTGTCCGTGCCTGGGGCCGGGTCGGGGGGTGAAGGTCTCGGGGGGGCTGGCGGGGCCGGTGCAGGCGATCCTGTGGCTTCGGCGGGCGGGGGTGGGGCAGGTGGGCGTCCCGAGGTGGGGGATCGGGGCATCGCCGCGGGCGAGATGGTCAGCGCGGGGAAGGTCGTGAGGAGTCCGAGCTATCGCATGGTCTTCACGCTCGGTCAGCCGACGCAGAATCAGGGAAAGACGACCTCACCGAGTTACCGCGTGCAGGGCGGTCTGGTCGGGGCGAACGGGAGCGTGCCATGAACGGGATGGGACGGCGTGTCCTCGCGATGGGTGTTTTTCTCGCCGCCTCCGTCGGCCTCGTGCGCGGCGCCGCCGCCGCCGTGCCGATGCAGATCTCGCATCAGGGGCGGCTCTTCACGGCCAACGGCGAGCCGGTCAATGACGTCCTCTCGGTGACGTTCGCCATCTACGCCGCCGAGGACGACGACGAGCCGCTCTGGAGCGAGGAGATCGCGCTCTCGTTCGACGAAGGCTTTTTCTCCACCGTGCTCGACTTCACCGAGGAGCAATCCGCGAAGGTCTTTGACGGCTCGGTTCGCTACATCGGAATCACGGTCGGGGACGATCAGGAGATGGAGCCCCGCGCTTCGATCGGGAGCGTCCCGTACGCGATGGTCGCGAACAACGCTGTTGGTGAGATCACGCCGAAGCTGGTGAAGATCGGCGGCAGGGTCGTCATCGACGAGAGCGGCAACTGGGTGGGCAACTCGAGCGGAATCGCGGGTCCCATGGGACCGACGGGTCCGACAGGGCCCCAGGGGCCGGAGGGACCGACAGGGCCCCAGGGGCCGAAGGGGCCAGAGGGGCCCGTGGGCGCGACAGGGCCCGAGGGGCCGGCGGGGCCGACGGGGCCGGCTGGCCTGCCCGGCGAGAGGGGACCGATGGGGCCCGAGGGGCCAATGGGGCCCCAGGGACCGATGGGGCCCGAGGGGCCGATGGGACCCGAGGGGCCGACGGGGCCGACGGGGCCCGAGGGCCCGATGGGACCCGAGGGGCCGATGGGACCCGAGGGGCCGATGGGGCCCGAGGGCCCGACCGGGCCAGTGGGCGCGACAGGGCCTCAGGGGCCGACGGGTGTGGTCGCGACGATCGCGATTGCTGGCAACGTTGCTCCCCTTTTTGATGGTGGCAGCGCCGCGTATGTCTTCGTCGGCCCCCCGGGGTCGGTGACCATCACCGGCAGCCAGCGCGTGACCGGATCGGCCTCTGCGCCGCTCGGGCTGCGGGCGTCCAGCGCTGCGTTCGTCGCCCCGCTCGGCCTCTGTTACCAGCGGCGCGGCGGCACCGGCGAGCTCGTCAACTTCTTCGGCGGCACCTTCGCGAGCCACTACTTCACGCCGACCCGCACGACCTACTCGGTCTCTGCCACGACGGTGCTGCCAGAGGGCGAATGGAATGTCGGCATGTGCCTCCGCAATGAGGGGACAAGCCCGATCCAGGGATCGACCTCGTCGACCGGCAACGGCATGGTGAACGGCTGGTTCATCGTCACGAACGACTGAAGGCGAGCCCGCCGTCTGGGTTCGTGCACCTACCTCTGCTCTGATGAAGTCGGCAGGCCCCGTGCGGGGGCGCATCCGTCGCGGGGCGCGGCGAGGGCCGGTGTTGGTTCTGCTCTCAGGAGGGCAGCCGGCCCCGTGGGGGAGTGTCCGTCGCGGGGCCGGGCGGCTCGGTACAACCTCCCGAGCCACCCGGAGCCGCTCTTCGCCGCGCTAGCGCTTCAGGTCACCTGAGCGCCACCGGGCTCCGCGCGAGGTACTCGTCGTAGGACAGGGTCCGCAGATCCTCGATCCTCTTCGCGCGCATCGCCCCGATGACCGCCCGCGCGAGCTGGAGGTCCGTGAGGAGCGGGATGTTCGCGTCGACAGCGCGCCGCCGGATCAGGTAGCCGTCCGGACGGCCGAGCTGGTCGTACTCGCGGGGGATGTTGATCACGAGATCCACCTTCCCCTGCTCGATGGCGCTCATCGCCGTCTCCCCCTCGTCGGGCTGCTTCGCGAGGCTCGTGCACTCGAGCCCGAGCGCCCGGAGCGCCTCGGCCGTGCCCGGCGTCGCGAAGATGGGGAGCTTCAGGTGCTCGGCGATGACGCGGGCCTCGTCGGCGAACCAGTACTTGTCCTCGAGCGGCCCGAGCGACAGCAGCACACCCTTCTTGGGGAACCTGAAGCCGGTCGCGAGCAGCGAGTGCAGGAGCGCCTCGTGCATGTCGTCGCCGAAGCAGCCGACCTCGCCGGTGCTCGCCATCTCCACGCCGAGCATCGGATCGGCCCCCACGAGGCGCGAGAACGAGAACATCGGCGCCTTCACCCCGACGTAATCGAGGTCGAGCCCGCGGTTCTCGACCGGCTGCGACACGCCGAGCATCCTGCGCATCGCCTCCCGGACAAAGTTGTTCCCCGTGACCTTCGACACGAAGGGGAAGCTCCGCGACGCGCGCAGGTTGCACTCGATCACCTTGACCGTGTTGTGCTTGGCCAAGAACTGCATGTTGAACGGCCCGGTGATCGAGAGCGACCGCGCCACCTGCTGGGCGATCTGCTTGATCCTGCGGATCGTCGCGATGTAGAGCGACTGCGGGGGCAGGACGAGCGTCGCGTCGCCGCTGTGGACGCCGGCGTTCTCGATGTGCTCGCTGATCGCCCAGAGGATGATCTCCCCGCGATCGGCGACCGCGTCGATCTCCACCTCGCGGGCGTGGGTCTCGAACTTGGACACGACAACGGGGTAGGTGGGGGAGACGGCCTTGGCCCGGGCGAGGATGCGATCGAGCTCGTTGGGCTCGTGCGCCACGCTCATGGCCGCGCCGCTCAGCACGTAGCTCGGCCGGACGAGGACGGGGAAGCCGCCGAGCTTGTTCACGATCTCGCCCGCCTGGCCGGCGTCGACGACGTGCGCCCAGCGCGGCTGGTCGATCTCCAGCCGGTCGAGCAGATCGCTGAACTTCTTCCGGTCCTCGGCGGTGTCGATGCTCCCCGGGCTCGTGCCGAGGATGCGCGCCCCCGCCTCGTGCAGCCGGAGCGCCAGGTTGTTCGGGACCTGCCCGCCCATGCTGACCACGATGCCGTAGGGCTGCTCCCGCTCGTAGATGTCGAGCACCGTCTCGAAGCTGATCTCGTCGAAGACCAGCTTGTCGCACGTGTCGTAGTCGGTGCTGACCGTCTCCGGGTTGTAGTTCAGCATCATGGTCTCGTAGCCGAGCTCCGAGGCCGCGCGGATCGCGTTGACGCAGCACCAGTCGAACTCGACGCTCGATCCGATGCGGTAGGCGCCGGAGCCGAGCACCATGATCTTCTTCCGCCAGGACGGCGCGACGTCCGTGGCCGACGCGTGGTAGCTCGAATAGAGGTAGTTCGTCTCGGCGGGGAACTCGGCCGCGAGCGTGTCGATCTGCGCGAGGTGCGGCACGACGCCGTGCCGCTTCCTGGCCTCCCGGATCGAGCCCCGCGGCGCGCCCGTCAGCGTGCCGATCATCCGGTCGCTGAAGCCGAGCTGCTTCGCCTCCCGGAGGGTCGCCTCCTCGAGCGCCGGCTCCTGCGCGGCCTTGTCGGCCTGCGCGGGGACGGCGACCTTCAGCGTCTTCAGATCCCGGTGCATCCGGACGATCGGCTCGATCTGGTTCAAGAACCACCGGTCGATCTTGGTGAGGTTGTGGATCTCGTCGACCGACATCCCCTCCTGGAGCGCGCGGGCCACGGCGAAGATCCGGAGCGGCGTCGCGTTCTGCAGCTCGTCGCGGAGGTCCTTGAAGGTGAACGCGTCGGGGTCGAGCCCCTTCACCCCGATGTCGAGCATGCGGAGCGCCTTCTGGATGACCTCGGGGAACGTCCTGCCGATGGCCATGACCTCGCCGACGCTCTTCATCTCGCTGCCGATCCGCATCGAGGCGCCGCGGAACTTGCCGAGATCCCAGCGCGGGACCTTGCAGACGAGGTAATCGAGCGCCGGCTCGAAGAACGCGGTCGTCCTGCGGGTGATCGCGTTGGCGATCTCCGGCATCGTGTAGCCGACGGCGATCTTCGCGGCGACGTAGGCGAGCGGGTAGCCCGTCGCCTTGCTGGCGAGGGCGCTCGACCGGGAGAGGCGCGCGTTCACCTCGATGACCCGGTAATCGGCGCTGTGCGGGTCGAGCGCGTACTGGATGTTGCACTCGCCCACGATGCCGAGGTGGCGGATCGTCTTCAGCGCGACCGAGCGGAGGAGCTGGTACTCCTCGTCGTTCAGCGTCTGCGACGGGGCGACGACGATCGACTCCCCGGTATGGATCCCCATCGGGTCGAGGTTCTCCATGTTGCAGACGGTGATGCAGTTGTCGCGCCCGTCGCGGACGACCTCGTATTCGATCTCCTTCCAGCCGCGGAGGCACTCCTCGACGAGCACCTGGGGCACGCCGCCGGCGAAGCCGCGGCGCACGGCGTCCTCGAGGTCGCGCTCGCTCTCGACGATGCCGCTGCCCTTGCCGCCGAGCGCGTAGCCGCCGCGGAGCATCACGGGGAACCCGATCTCGCGCGCCGCCGCCATGGCCTCGGCCGCCGAGCGGCAGGCGCGGCTGCGGGCGGTCTTCACGCCGATCTCGTCGAGGCGCTCGATGAAGAGCCGCCGGTCCTCGGTGTCGCGGATCGCCTTGATCGGCGTGCCGAGCACCCGTACGCCGTACTTGTCGAGGATGCCCGAGTCGTGGAGCTCGAGCCCGCAGTTGAGCGCCGTCTGCCCGCCGAAGGAGAGGGCGATCGCGTCGACCTCCTCCTTCACGATGATCCGCTCGACGAACTCCGGGGTGACCGCGCAGAGGTGGATGCGGTCGGCGAGCCCCTCGCTCGTCTGGATGGTGGCGATGTTGGGGTTCACGAGGACGGTGGCGATCCCCTCTTCCTTGAGGGCCTTGATCGCCTGCGACCCCGAGTAGTCGAACTCGCCGGCCTGACCGATCTGGAGCGCGCCGGAGCCGAGCACGAGGACGCGCCGGGGTTTCTTGGGGAGATACGCGCCGTACATGGCTCAGCTCCTTCCTGCGGTGGGGGTGGCGCGGGGCTCCGCGGCAGCGGCCCCCGCGGTCTTGAGTCGCGAATCGGAGGACCCCTTCATCGCGCCGCAGAGGCGGAGGAAGTCGTCGAACAGGTAGCCCGCGTCCTCGGGCCCGGGCGTCGCCTCGGGGTGGAACTGGACGCTGAAGAAGGGGCGGAGCCGCGAGCGGATGCCCTCGTTGGTGCCGTCGTTGATGTTGACGAACCAGGGCTCCCACTCGGCGGGCAGCGACTCGTGCTTCACCGCGTACCCGTGGTTCTGGCTCGTGACGTAACAGCGGCGGCTCAGGAGGTCCTGCACCGGCTGGTTCACGCCGCGGTGGCCGTACGGCAGCTTGAAGGTGTCGCCGCCGGCGGCCAGCGCGAGGATCTGGTTGCCGAGGCAGATGCCGAAGATCGGCTTCGTGTAGGTCCCGAGCAGGCCGCGCACCGCGGCGACCAGCTGGCCGAGGTCCTTCGGGTCGCCGGGGCCGTTGCCGATGAGGATGCCGTCGGCGCTCTCGGCGAGCTCGGCGATGGGCGCGTGGTACGGGGCGCGGATGACGGTGACCCCGCGCCGCAGGAGCGAGCGGACGATGTTGTCCTTCGCGCCCGCGTCGATGAGGAGCACCTTCAGGGGGCCGCCCTCGTACGTGATGGGCTCGCGGGGCGAAACGAGGCGGAACACCTCCTCGCGCATGTCCACGGCCTCGGCCGAGCGCTTCACCCGCTCCAGGTCCATCTCGGCCGGGCACAGCCAGCCCTTCATCGTCCCGACCTCCCGGAGCCGCCGCGTCAGCGTGCGCGTGTCGATCCCCGTGATCGCCGGGATGCCCTCGCTGGCGAGCCAGGCGCCGAGCGAGCGGACCGCGGCGTGGTGGCTGTAGCGCTCCACGTAGCTCTGGACCACGAGCCCCTGCACCTGGATGCGGTCGGCCTCGTAGGGCCCGTCGACGCTGCCTGCTTTGCGCGGCGCGGGCACGCCGTAGCTGCCCACGAGCGGGTACGTGATCGTCAGGATCTGGCCTCTGTACGAGGGATCCGTGAGCGTCTCGACGTACCCCGTCATGCCGGTGTTGAAGACGACCTCGCCGCTCACCGCGCGCGGGGCGCCGAAGCACCGGCCCGTCATGGTCGTCCCGTCTTCGAGTACGAGCTTCATCCGATTCGCATCCATCCTCTTTGACCGCCTGGGCCGCCGCGGCGCGGACCCTTACGCAGGAGGGGCCGTGAGCGCATGCAGCGCCGTGGGCCCATGGGGTACCAGGTCCGCGCGCAAGCCGCGCGGCGGGCCGGCATCATGCTCGAGGCAAGGCGTCCAAGCACCCCCGGTCGTCGGAGCCGGTTGCTCCGGCGCTCCGTCGAGGTGGGGCAGGGCGCCCGGCGTCCCGTTCTTCCACATGCCGGGGACGCCCATTTGCCGTCCCCTCGCTCCACGTCAACCACGAACTTTCGGCCGCGCCTCCACGGCCGCTTCCGGCGGGCTTTTCGCGGCCTGCCCGGAGCGCGCGCGGTCTGCCTAGAGGGCCGGCGCGCGCTCGAGGTAGGCCCGCTCGAGCACGAGCACGTCCATCTTGGTCCGGAGGAAGCAGTCGAGCGCTTCCTTTGGGGTGCAAACGATCGGCTCGCTCGCGTTGAAGGAGGTGTTCAGGAGGACGGGCGTGCCCGTCTGCCGGCCGAACTCGCTGAGGAGCGCGTGGTAGCGCGGGTTCTCCTGGGCGGTCACCGTCTGGAGGCGCCCCGTGCCGTCGACGTGGGTCACGGCGGGGATCTCGGCGCGGCGCTCGGGCTTGATCTTGTAGACCTTGACCATGAACGGGTCCGGCGAGGTCTGCTCGAAGTAGTCGCCGACGCGCTCGAGGGGCAGCGCCGGCGCGAAGGGGCGGAACATCTCGCGGCGCTTGATCCGCTCGTTCATCGCGTCCTTGATGTCCGGCCGCCGCGGGTCGCAGAGGATGCTGCGGTTGCCGAGCGCGCGCGGGCCGTACTCCATCCGCCCCTGGAACCAGCCGACCACCTTGCCCTCGCTGATCGCCCTGGCGACGCGGGGGATCAGGTCCTCGTCGGGGAGGGTCTCGAACGCGACCTGCTCTTTCCGGAGCAGCTCGTCGATGGTCTCCTGCGAGAAGGCCGGGCCGAAGTAGCTGTGCGTCTGGTGGAAGCCGCGCGGGTTGTCGAGCTTGTGGTGGTGGACGTAGAGCGCCGCGCCGAACGCCGTGCCCGCGTCGCCGGCCGCGGGCTGGATGAAGACGTCGTCGAACAGCCCCTTCGGGCGGATCTTCCCGGCGGCCACGCTGTTGTAGGCGCAGCCGCCCGCGAGGGCGAGGCGCGGCGAGCCGGTGAGGTGCTTCGCCGTCGCGAGCAGCTCGAAGTAGACCTCCTCGAACGCCGCCTGCGTCGAGGCGGCGACCGCCATGAAGCGATCTTCCATCCCGCTCTTCGGGCTGCGGGCAGGGCCGAGCAGGTCGATCAGGCGCTCGGAGTGGATGGGGCCGTAGCGGGGCTCGCCCTCCCAGGTCATCGCGATGCCCTTCGTGTGGTGCTGGAAGTACTCGAGCCCGAGCTCGAACGCCCCGTCCTTGACGCGCACCACCTGCCGGAGCTTGTCGAGCAGATCCGGCTGGCCGTAGGCCGACAGCCCCATGACCTTGTACTCGTCGCCGAACTTGGGGAACCCGAGGTACTGCGTCAGGCCCGAGTAGAACAGCCCGAGCGAGTGGGGGAAGCCGACGTGCCGGAGGATCTCCAGCTTGTTGCCGCGGCCGCGCGCCCACATCGTGCTGACGAAGTCGCCGAAGGCGTCGATGGACAGGACCGCCGCCTCGTCGAAGCCCGAGGGGAAGAACGCGGAGGCGAGGTGCGCGCGGTGGTGCTCGACGCTGTGCGACGCGGCGCGGATGCGCTTCGGGTCGACGCCGAGGGCGGCGCCGAGGTGCACCTTCGGGTCGCTCGCGCCGAGCGAGCCCTTGAGGAGCCCCGCCGGCGAGCGCCGCGTCAGCGCGTAGAGGAGCTTGTCGCCGAGGTGCGCCCTCGTGTCGCGGCTGATCGCGATGTGATCGATGTCCTCGACCCGCGCGCCGGCGGCGCCGAGGCAGTACTCGACCGCCAGCCGCGGGAAGCCCGCGCAGTGCTTGATCCTGCTGAACCGCTCCTCCTCCGCCGCCGCGACGAGCTGGCCGTCGACGAGCAGGGCTGCCGACGCATCGCCGTGGTAGGCGTTGATCCCGAGGATGAGCATGGCTCCGCCATCTTCCGGCGCCCCCGCGCGAGGGTCAAGGTGAGCCCTCGGCCCGGGCGCGGCGTGATGGAGCGCGGGTTCGTGACGTAAATTCGCCGGCCGCGTGGCAATGCTGTGCGCTGGAGGCAATGCCGCGCGCTGCGGGCAATGCGCGGCATTGCGCGGCGCGCGATCAGATCTCCGCGAGGCGGATGGCCTCGAGGCGATCGCCCTCGTCGATGCGCTCCCGATCGGCCGGCACGAGGACGAGCGCGTCGGCCTCGGCGAAGCTCGTGACGGCGCCCGACGCCTGGTTCGCGGCGATGCGGGCGACGAGCTCGCCGCTCGAGGCGTCGAGGCGGGTGCGGAGGAACTCGGCGCGACCGGTCTGGCGCCGGAGCGCGCTGTCGGCGCGGACGATCACGCGGGGCGGCCGCGGCGCCGCGTCGCCCTGGAGCGCGCGGAGCAGCGGCACGCCGAAGAGGACGAACGTGAGCGAGGCCGAGGCCGGATTGCCTGGCAGCCCGAGCACGTGGACGACGCCGCACCGCGAGAGCTCGGCGCGCCCCACCGCGAGCGGCTTGCCCGGCTTGATGGCGACGCGCCAGAAATCGAGCGACACGCCGGCCGCCTCGAGCGCGGGGCGGACGATGTCGTGGTCGCCGACGCTCACGCCGCCGACGGTCACCACGAGATCGGACCCGCGCAGCGCCGTCGACACCGCCTCGGCGGCGCGCGCCGCGTCGTCGGGGACGAACGGCGCGATGCGGACCGCGGCGCCCGCCGCGCGCGCGGTCGCGGCGATGAAGTAGCTGTTCGACTCCGGGATCGTGCCGGCGGGGCCGGGCGAGCCGGGCGCGCGCAGCTCGTCGCCGGAGCACATCACCGTGACCACGGGGCGGCGCGCGACGAGGACGCTCGGGCGATCGAGCGCGGCCGCGAGCGCGACCTTCCCCGGGGTGAGCCGCGCTCCTCTGCGCAGCGGGACGGCGCCCTCCGCGAGGTCCGCGCCCCGGCGGCGCACCCAGGCGCCCGCCCGCGGCGCTTCCTGCAGGGTGATCTCGTCGCCGCTGCGCGCGGCGTCCTCCTGCGGCGCGATCGTGTCGGCGCCGGGCGGCAGCCGTGCGCCGGTGAAGATCCGGCACGCCGTGCCCGGGTGGAGCGCCGGCAGCGGGCGGCCGGCCGCGCTCTCGCCGCGGACGGGCAGCCGGAAGGGCCCGCTGCCCGCGAGGTCGGCCGAGGCGATGGCGTAGCCGTCCATCGCGCTGTAGTCGAAGGCGGGCATCGCGTCGGCGGCCGCGATGTCCTCGGCGAGCACGCGCCCTGCCGCGTCGTCGAGCGGCACCCGCTCGGGGCCGACCGGGGCAGCGGTCGCGAGCAGCCGATCGAGCGCCTCTTCGAAGGGGATCATCCGCGCTGCTCCTCGCCCTGCACGGGCTGCGGGGGCCGGTGGTGGTGTCCGCCCTTGCCGGACGCCAGCGTGACCGCGTGCGCGAGGACGGGGCCGATGATCTGCGTGACGGCGAGCTCCACCGCCTTCGGGCTGCCGGGCAGCGCGATCACCACGAGCCCTCGCGCGACGCCGGCCGCGGCGCGCGACAGGATGGCGTTCGGCCCGATCGCGTCCCAGCTCAGGCGCCGGAACGCCTCGCCGAAGCCGTCGAGCGTCTTCTCGAAGAGCGGCGCGAGCGCCTCGAGGGTCCGGTCGCGCGGTGCGATCCCGGTCCCGCCCGTGGCGACGACCGCGTCGGCCGAGCCTGTGTCCGCGATCTGAGCGATCGCCGCGCGCAGCAGCTCGGGCTCCTCGCGGAGGACGGCGTGGGAGGTCACGGAGAAGCCGGCGCGCTTCAGGAGCTCGCCGAGGAGCTGTCCGCCCTCGTCATCGTCGAGGGTGCGGGTGTCACTGAGCGTCAGGGTGGCGACGCGCACGGGGGAGCGGCTCATGCGGCAGGTTTACGCCTGTCCCCCGCGGTTGGCGAACTCTTCCCGCGGTTGACGAACTCTTGACGACACCGGCGCGACGTCGCGGCGGACTTCGCGCGGGCGCGGTGGCCTCGCGGCGCGGCGGCGCGGCGCTCGACCGGGCGAAGGCGGCCTCGCTGCGTCCCTGGCGCCCCCGCCGCGCTCAGCGCGCCCCCGCAGCGCGTGGCGCGGCCTTGTCGCTCCGACGTCATCGACGGCGGATGGCTTTCGCCTCGTCGCTGCGCTAGGGGAGCGACGTGTCAGGCCCTCTGATCCCTTACATCGAGCTCCCCGAGATCCCGCTCGCTTTCCTGGAGCACATCCCGCTCGTGGGGCAGCTCATCGATCCGGCGAAGCCGCCCTCGATCAAGCCGTTCGGCACGCTGGTGGCGCTCGGCGTCTACATCGGCGCCGTCGTCGCCACGCGGCACGCGCGCGAGCGGCGCCTCGACGAGAAGAAGATGAGCGAGTTCATCTTCTGGGTCGTGGCGGCCGGGTTCATCGGTGGGCACGTCCTCGACGCGATCTTCTATCACCCGCAGCGGGTCGCCCGAGATCCTCTCTACCTCTTCGCGCTCTGGGACGGCCTGTCGAGCTTCGGCGGCTTCACCGGCGCGCTGATCGGCGCCTTCGCGTGGCGCTTCTATCGCCGCGAGCGGATCATGCCCTACTGCGAGGTCGTCAACAGCGCGTTTCCGCTCGCGTGGGTCTTCGGGCGCGCGGGCTGCGCGTCGGTCCACGATCATCCGGGCCGTATCTCCGACGCATGGTTCGCGGTCCAATACCCGCTCGGGACGGGACATGTCGGCCGGTTCGATCTCGGCCTATATGAGTGTGTGCTCGCGATCCCGCTCGCGATCGCGTTCGCGGTGCTCTGGCGCCGGAACCCCCATCGTCCGCTCGGTTTCTATACCGGGATCATGTGCACCGCGTACGCTCCGGTGCGCTTCGCGCTCGATTTCCTGCGCGAGCGGGAGGGCACGGTCGTCGGCGGCGATCCGCGTTATGCCGGTCTCACTCCCGCGCAGTGGGCATGCTTTGGTCTGTTCGCGGTGGGGCTCTATTTCCTGCGCATGGCGGCGCGCGGCGAGCCGTCGAGCGCCGGGGCGAGCCCGCTGGACGGCGCTTCGCGCGTCGCGGACGACGATCCGTCCGACGAGGACGGTGAGGCCGAGGCGCCTCGGGCCTCCCGCGCCCGGGCCGAGCGGTGATCCCGCACCTGGGCGCCTTGGACCGGTCGTTTCGGGTTTCGGGCAGATCCACGCCGCGCGATGCGCTCATCCGCCGGGCGGCGCTGGACCGCTCGGCCCTCCCGAGCGCCGGGTTTCCCGAGCGCCGGTCTGGCGACGCCCGCCTGTGACGGAGCGCGCGCTGCGGGGTCCCTGGTCGCCTGGACCGGCGCCCCGGTCCTCCGGACCGGCGTTCGCGTGAGGGGCGAAGGCGCGGAGGGGGCGCGGAGGGGCGCGGAGGGTCGGCTGACGGCTCCTTCCGGGCCTTCATTTGGCTCGCCCGCCCGTGGCGGGTCCCTTGACGCGCCAGGGGCGCCAGATATCGTGGGGTGGAGTTTGCACCAGAGGGTCGGCCTGCCGACCTTCGCTCGATTGAGCTCGGCCGCTCCTTCCGCCGATGGAGGAGCGACCGAGGCGCGCTCGCGAAAGGCTCCGCGTCATCGACATCGATCACGGAGCGAGTGGACCAAATAAGAGGGAACGCAGGGGCCAACCCCAGGTTTTTCTACAATGGCTGAAGATTCGCGTAAGTTGTTCGTGGCGGGCTTGCCCGACTCCATCACCGAAGACGTTTTGCGGCAGCTCTTCGAGGCCACCGGCGGCAACGTCGTCGAGGTCAGTCTTCCGAAAGATCGCGCGACGGGTCGTCCGCGCGGGTTCGGCTTCGTCACACTCTCGACGACCGGCGAAGCCAACGCCGCGCGCGAGTCGCTCGACGGTTCATTTCAGGGCGGCAAGTCCATCTCGGTCCGCCCCTTCCAGGCCGAGCCGCCGCGGCGCGAGGGGCGCCCGATGGGCCCCGGCGGTGGCCCCGGCGGCGGCGGTCCAGGTGGCCCTGGCGGCGGTGGCGGTATGGGCGGCGGCGGGCTTGCAGCGCCCGATCGCACCCTCTACGTCGGCAATCTCCCCTATGACGCGAGCGTCGAGGAAGTCGAGGGGCTCATCGGCTCGACCGGCGCCGGTCCGGTGGTGCGGGTGCACCTCCCCATGGATCCTGACGGTCGCAAGCGCGGGTTCGGCTTCGTGACGATGGCGAGCGCCGAGGCGGCGCGCGGCGCGATCGATGCCCTGCGCGGCGTGGACGTGCGCGGCCGGCGCCTCGTCGTCAACCTCGCTCACCCGAAGGGGGAGCGGCCGGCGCGCGAGGACCGTCCGGGCGGCTTCGGCGGCGGTGGCGGCGGCTTCGGCGGCGGTGGCGGCGGCTTCGCCGGCGGCGGCGGCGGCTTCGGCGGTGGTGGCGGCGGCTTCGCCGGCGGCGGCGGCGGTGGTGGAGCTCCTCCGCCGCCTGCGCGCAAGACGTTCGATGATCGCCGTCGGCGCGGCGCTCACGACGGGGACGGTCCTCCCGGGGCCGGTGGCGGCGCTGGTGGTGGTGGCCGACGCAGCAACAACAAGAACTGGGATCGCGGCCGCACCGGTGACGACTGGGACGACGAATGAGCGCTCCCGGTTGACAACTGCATCGTTTCTCGTAGGGTAGCGCCCTCCAGACGGGCGGTCGGGCGTCGCTGATCCGACATACGTCCTCTGGTGCCCCCCGCCGGTTGCGGTGCTAGCGCTTCCCGTGCTGCCCGTGCCTAGGTTCAACCAGGGCCGCCTGTTGAAACAGGTCGGCCCTGTCTTCGGAGACCTCCGATGCGCGACATCATCAAGCTGACGTGCGGCAACTGTGGCCGCGCGAATTACCACACGACGAAGAACAAGCGGACGATGACGGACAAGTTCGTCATCAAGAAGTTCTGCCCGACCGAGCGCAAGCACACCGAGCACAAAGAAGGCAAGATCTCGAAGGGCTAGGCCACGCTGCACCGCTGGCCGCTGCCGCCGGACCCGCTCGAGCGGGCGTCTGGTCGGGCTGCTGCGTCCTCCGCGGTGCTCGGCTTAACCTTTTTCCTTTCTAGGGCGAAGCGATGATCTTCGACTGGCTCTACGGCCTGTTCTCGAACGATCTCGCGATCGATCTCGGCACCGCAACCACCCTCATCTACGTGAAGGGCAAGGGGATCGTGTCATGCGAGCCCTCGGTGGTCGCCGTCCAGCGCGATGCTCGCGGCGGCAAGAAGGTGCTCGCCGTCGGCCGCGAGGCGAAGGAGATGCTCGGTCGCACCCCCGGCAACATCCAGGCGGTGCGGCCGCTGCGCGACGGCGTCATCGCCGACTTCGAGATCACCGAGGCGATGCTCCGGTACTTCATCGCGCGCGCACACAACCGCCGCACGCTCGTCAAGCCGCGCATCATCATCTGCGTCCCGTTCGGCATCACCGAGGTCGAGAAGCGGGCGGTGAAGGAGAGCGCCGAGGGCGCTGGCGCGCGCGAGGTCTACCTCATCGAAGAGCCCATGGCGGCCGCGATCGGCGCCGGGCTGCCGATCACCGAGCCGAGCGGCAACATGGTCGTCGACATCGGCGGCGGCACGACCGAGGTCGCCGTGATCTCCCTCGCCGGCATCGTCTACTCGCAGAGCGTCCGCGTCGGCGGCGACAAGATGGACGAGTCGATCATGGCCTACATGAAGCGCAAGTACAACATGGCCATCGGCGAGCAGACCGCGGAGCGCATCAAGATCACGATCGGCAACGCGTACCCGCTCGAGCAGCAGCTCACGATGGAGGTCAAGGGGCGCGACATGGTCGCGGGCATCCCCAAGACGGTCGTCGTCAACTCCGACGAGATCCGCGACTCGCTGAGCGAGCCGACGAACGCCATCGTGGACGCCGTTCTCATCGCGCTGGAGCGCACGCCGCCCGAGCTGGCGGCCGACATCGTCGACAAGGGCATCGTGCTCACCGGCGGCGGCTCGCTCCTCAAGAACCTCGACGTGCTCCTCCGCGAGGAGACGGGGTTGCCCGTGATGGTGTGCGACGACCCGATCAGCGCCGTGGTGCTCGGCAGCGGCAAGGCGCTGGATCACCTCGAGCTCTTGAAAGAGGTCACGATCAGCTGAGGGTCGTCTTCGTGTCCCGCCCGTGAGCACGCCGGCGGGGGTGTTTGCGGCGCGCGGCGAGCCGCCCCGCGCCGGGGTGGGCGCCGCGCGCGGCGTCGAGAGGGGTGGCCTCGCGGGGCGCCTCGTACTACCTGGGTCCGGGAGCCACGGTGAACCTCAAACGCTACCGCGACTTCGTGATCGTGCTGTTGGCGCTCGCGGTGCCGTTCTGGTTCCTGCGCGCCAGCATGCGCGACCCCAAGCAGAACACGGGGGCCGACCGGATCATCATCAGCATCGCGGCGCCGATCCAGTACGCGGCCGCGACGCTGGCGCGCGGGCTCTCGAACCTCTGGGGCGACTACATCTACCTGGTCGACGTCAAGGAAGACAACGCCAGGCAGGCCTCGCAGATCGCCCGCCTCCGAGAGCGGGTGCGGAAGCTCGAGGCGCTCGAGGAAGAGAACCGCCGCCTGCGCAGGCTGCTCGACCTGCGCCAGAGCCTCCGGACCGACGTGGTGAGCGCCCAGGTCGTCGGCAAGAGCACGAACGATTTCTTCCGGGTGGTCCGCGTCACGCTCGATCGCGAGGCGCGGGACATCGGCTCCAACTTGCCGGTCCTCTCCGCGGACGGCGTCGTCGGCACCACGCTGAAGAGCGCCGGCGACACGGTCGACGTGCGGCTCGTCGTCGACGGGGGCAGCGGCGTCGACGTGGTGGTCGAGCGCACCGGCGCGCGCGGCTTCGTCCGCGGCACGGGCGACGAGAGCAAGTACTCCTGCAGCGTCGAGTACGTGCAGCGCACCGACGAGATCGAGGTCGGCGATCTGCTCGTGACGAGCGGCGTCGGCCGGCGCTTCCCGAAGGGGATCCCGGTCGGGACCGTGACGCAGGTCGTCCGCCGCGACTTCGGCATCTACCAGCAGGTGTACGTCGCGCCGGCGGTCGATTTCTCCCGGCTGGAGGAGGTGCTCATCGTGACGACGACGCCCCCGGAGGAGACGCCCCCCCAGGCGCAGCGGAGGTGACGCGATGAGAAACTCCGCGTTCCTGGCGATGGGGGCCGCCCTGCTGATCCTTCAGTCGAACCTGTTCCGGCTCATCGGCAAGCTGAACATCCCGGGCTCCACGCCGAGCCTGCTCCTGCCGCTCGTCGTGTTCATGGGGGTGCACGAGTACTCGATCGCGCGGGGCGCCGCGCTCGCGTTCCTGCTCGGGTACCTGCTCGATCTCTTCACCGGCGCGCCGGTCGGCCTGTTCACCTTCATCACCGTCGCGACCTTCGTCGTCTCGCGGGCGGCCGGCGTGCGGCTCGCCGCGCAGACGCTCCTCACGAAGATCGCGCTGGCCTTCGTCTTCGGCCTCGTCGAGGGGGTGCTCATCGTGATCCTCACCGCCATCTTCGGGGGCGACGCGGCGCGCACCCGCGCGCTCGCCCGGCTCGTCGCGCCGCACGCCATCTCGACGGCCCTGTTCGCGCCGTTCGTCTTCCGGCTGGCCGAGCGCGTGCACCAGGCGACGATCAACGTCCCGCGGCCAGGGGAGAGCCCGCGGTGAGCCTGCTCGTCCAGCGCTCCGACGTGAGCGAGTTCCGTCGGCGCTTCCGGTGGATCGCGCTCGGCATGGTCGTCGGATTCATGGTGCTCCTCGGGCGCCTGTTCTACCTGCAGATCCTCGAGGTCGACGAGAACAAGGCCATCGCTCGCGAGAACATCGTTCGGCGCGTGACGCTCGCGACCACGCGCGGGATCATCCGGGACAAGAACGGCAAGGTGCTCGCGGCCAGCCGGCCGTCGTACAACGTCTACGTCGTCCCGCGGCGCCTCGACATGGAGACGATCTGGCCGAAGCTCGTCGAGTACCTCGGCATCGGGATCGAGGAGCGCGCGCGGCTGGAGGCGCTGATCACCTCGATCCGCGCCGACGAGGGCCCGCGCAAGAACCAGCAGATCCTGCTCAAGGAGGACATCTCGCGCGACGCCGTGGCGACCTTGGCGACCCACGACGCCGAGCTGCCGGGGGTCGACGTGGTGCCCGTCCCGGTGCGCTACTACCCGTACGAGGAGGTCGGCTCGCACGTCCTCGGCTACATGGCCGAGGTGGACGCCGAGCGGCTCGCGTCGCTCCGCAGCGTCGGGTACATCGAGGGCGATCGCATCGGCGTCACCGGCATCGAGCGCGCCTGGGAGAGCTACCTGCGCGGCACGCGCGGCTGGGAGAAGGTGCTCGTCGACGCCAAGGGGCGGCGCAGGACGGGCGGCGACGGGATCATCGAGGAGCCGCGGCGGGTGGACCCGATCCCCGGCCGCGATCTCCGGCTGACGCTCGACGCCGACATCCAGAAGGCGATCGACAAGGCGATGCGCGGCGAGCTCGCCGGCGGCGTCGCGGTCATCGACGTGCGCACCGGGCGGATCCTCGGGCTGTACTCGAAGCCCGGCTACAACCCGAACGCGCTCTCCGGCGGCTCGGGGAAGCAGGTCATCCGCGACGCGTTCCGGAGGCTCTACTCCGATCCGCTGAAGCCCGCGCTCGACAAGACGCTGTCCGGGGCGTACCCGCCCGGCTCGACGTTCAAGCCGTTCACCGCGCTGGCGGCGCTCGAGAAGGGGCTCATCGATCCCCGCCAGTCCTCGCGGTGCCGGGGCGCGCTGACGTTCGGCAAGCGCACCTTCCGGTGCACGCACGTGCACGGGCCGGTCGCGATGCAGCAGGCGATCGCCGAGTCGTGCAACGTCTACTTCTACCGGCTCGCGGCGGAGTACGGCGTCGGCATGGACGTCATCGCGGAGATGGGCCAGCGCTACGGGCTCGGCGCGCGGACGGGGCTCGGCATCAACGCCGAGGCGGGGGGCAGGATGCCCACCCGGGCGTGGATGACGCTCCGGAACAAGGGCCAGTTCCGCCTCGGGTTCGGCCTGAACGCGGCGATCGGCCAGGGCGCGACGACGGTCACGGTGCTCCAGCTCGCGCTCGCGTATGCGGCGCTCGCGAACGGCGGCACGCTGTACCAGCCGCAGATCGTGCGGGCCGTCGAGACGAGCGCCGGCACGGTCGTCCAGGAGTTCACGCCGCGCGTGCGCCGCCAGATCGACATCCGGCCGGAGAACCTCTCCCTCGTGCACCGCGCCATGGTCGCCGGCGTGAACGAGGAGGGCGGCACGGCGTTCAAGGCGCGCGTCGCGGGCGTGGAGATGGCGGGCAAGACGGGGACCGCGCAGGTCTCGCACCGGCTCACCCGCGGCGTCGAGGCCGAGCGGGTCTGGTACTTCAACCGCGAGCACGCCTGGTTCGCCGGCTACGCGCCGGCGCGCTCGCCCGAGGTCGCCGTGGTCGTGCTCGTCGAGCACGGCGGCACGGGCGGCAAGCACGCGGCGCCGGTCGCCTTCGAGGTGGTCCGCGCGTACCAGGAGCTCGCGAAGGAGCGCCGCGGCGGCCCGAACGAGGGGCCGCGCGCGGGCAAGAGCAGCGCGGGCCGCGCGCCCGCCGCGTCGGGGCGCACGCCATGATCCGGGGTGACTCTCTCTCTGCGCGCGATCGCGATCATTTCGACTGGCCGCTCTTCATCGCCGCGGTGGCCATCGCGGTGCTCGGCGTCGTCAACCTCTACAGCGCGACGAGCGTCTACTCCGGCGCGCGCGCGGAGCTCTACATCAGCCAGGTGTACTGGCTGTTCATGGGCGGCATCATCGGCGGCGTGCTGATCGCGGTCGACTACCGGCACCTCGAGCGCCTCGGCTACGTGCTCTACACGTTCGGCGTCTTCTCGCTGGCGCTCGTCTTCGTGCTCGCGCGCGACGTGCGCGGCTCCGCCCGGTGGATCGAGTTCGGCGCGTTCCGGTTCCAGCCCAGCGAGTTCATGAAGGTGTTCCTGGTCATCGCGCTGGCGAAGTTCCTGCACGACGATCCGCGCAACGAGGGCCGCACCCTCCGCGATCTGGCGATCCCGGCGGCGCTGACGGCGGTCCCCGCGCTCCTCGTGCTCAAGCAGCCCGATCTGGGGACGGCGCTCATCCTCGTGTTCGTCTTCCTGACGATCGCGGCGGTCACGCGCGTGCGGTGGAGGAGCGCGGCGCTGTTCGTCGTGTCCATCGCGGTGGCGATCCCGATCGTCTGGGAGTACGTGCTGCTCGACTACCAGCGCGCGCGCGTGCTCGTGTTCCTCCACCCCGAGGAGGATCTCCTGCACCGCGGCTGGCACGCCCACCACTCGCGCGTCGCGATCGGCAACGGCGGCCTGTTCGGCAGCGGGTACCTGCGCGGCACCCAGAACCAGTTCCTCTTCCTGCCGGATCAGTTCACGGACTTCCCGTTCCCTGTCTTCGCCGAGGAGTGGGGGTTCGTCGGGTGCATCGTCCTCGTGTGCCTCTACGCGTTCCTCGTCGTGTGGGGGATCCGCATCGCGTCGATGGCGAAGGATCGCTTCGGCGCGGTGCTCGGCGTCGGCTGCGCGGCGATCATCTTCTGGCACGCGGTCATCAACCTCGGCATGACGTCGGGCGTGCTGCCCGTCGTCGGCGTCACGCTGCCCCTGTTCTCGTACGGCGGATCGAGCGTGACCACGGTGATGGTGGCGATCGCGCTGCTCATGAGCGTGTCGATGCGCCGCTACTCCGGCGTCGCCTCGCTCGATCGGCTCTGACGGCGCGGCGAGCGTGCGCCCGCCGCGTGGGCTCAAATCGCGCTCTCTGCGAGCCGCGCTTCGAGGACGAACGCGAAGGCCTTGAGCGCGTCGCGCTCGGTGATCTCGCCGCCCGCGCGCGCTCTGCGGACCACGGCGCGAAAGCCGAGGTAGCGGCGCCCGTCCAGGCCGAGCAGCGCCGGCACCGTCGCCGGATCGCGCGCCGCGCCGCTCGATCCCGCGAGCTCCGCCGCTTTGTCGAAGATCCCTGCGACGAGCGCGTCGCAGCGCTCGAGCGCGACGGCATACCGCTCCGCGGCGATCGTCGCCTCGATCTCCGCGATCGCCTCCCGCTCGGCGGTCGGCCAGAGCGCGACGAACGAGAGGCCCGGCTGGGCGAGGTGCCTCGTCGCCGCGGACGGGCCGTCCGCGCGCGCGGTCGCCGGGGCGTCCGCCGGCGCGGCCAGCCTCCGGGCGGCGAGCCGCAGCGACGGCGGGAGCCCGCGGCTCGCCGGATCCCTGACGCCGGCGCTGCGCGGCGCGAGCTCGCCGCCAGGTGACACCGCCACGCCGGGCGCGGCGGCGCCCTCGCTCGGATCGCCGATCGTCGAGTCCGGCGGCATCGTCGACCACGGCTTGCTGGGCGGCGCGAGCCGCGAGATCACCGCGTCGAGCGGCGCCGACGGCGGCGGCGACGCGTCACGCAGGGCGGTGGCGAGCCCGCCCTCGATCGCGTCGAACCCGCCCAGACCTCTCCCCATCGCGTCGGGCAGGCGGCTCTCGAAGGCGCGCAGGACCGCGGCGCTGATCTCCTCGAGCCCCTCGTAGAGGCCGAGCCCCGTCTTCGCCGACGTGGCCAGCGAGAAGACGCGGGACGGGTTCAACATCGCGTCGAGCTCCGAGAGCGGCAGCAAATCGGGCAAATCGCGCTTGTTGTGCTGGAAAATGTGCGGGACATGCTCCAGCGCCCGCCCCTGCTCGGCGAGGTTCTCGCGCAGGTTCTCCATGCTCTCCATGTTGGCGTCGGCGCGAACGGCCTGCGAATCGCTGACGAACACGATGCCGTCGGCGCCCGTGAGCACCAGCTTCCGGGTCGCGTTGAAGTAGACCTGCCCTGGCACCGTGAAGAGCTGGAGCCTCACGTTCATCCCGCGCAGCTGCGGGAGCCGGACCGGCAAGAAGTCGAAGTAGAGCGTTCGATCGACCGGCGTCGCGAGGGAGACGAGCTTGCCGCGGTACTCGGGCTTCGCCGTGGCGTGCAAGTACTCCAGCGTGGTCGTCTTGCCGCCCAGGCCGGGCCCGTAATAGACGACCTTGAAGACGAGCTCGCGCGACAGTGGGTTCACCGACGCCATGGGCGGCGGCGACGATACACGAAAAGGCGAACGGGAGCGCCGGGGTGTGCGCGGGCACATGAAAGCCGGCCGCGCGCCCCGCGCGCCCGCCAGGGCGGGGCACCGGAGGCGCGGCCGGCGGGCGCGCCGTCAGCGGAGGCCGACGAGCGGCTCGAACTTGTCCTTCTGGCCGATCTGGAGCATGAGCGCGACCTGGCCGCGCTGCGCCTGGAAGTAATCGAGCCGCAGCCGGTGCGTCCCCTCCGTGAGGCGGGCCTCGCCGTCCACGGTCTTCGCGCTGTGGACTCCGTCGTTCGCGACCACGCGCTTGTCGTCGATGTAGAGGACCGCGCCGTCGTCCGAGGTGAGCCTCAGCTGGAACACGCCTTCCTGGGGCGCCTTGAACTCGCCCTCGAACCGGATCGCGAACCACTCGTTCTGCGCGAGCGCGCCCGGGAAGCCGCCGGAGAAGTCCTGCGACTTCACCTCGAACTTGTCCGTGAACAGCACAGCGAACGGCACGAGCCCGTCGAAGGTCGGGAGCTTCTGGGTGTTCTCGGGGATCACGTACGCGAGCCCCCGGAAGGCGCCGCCCTCCCCGTTGCCGAACGCGTTCGGGGCGGTGATGCGCGGCGCGTTGTTCGTGGGCAGGCGCCACTTCGGGGTCCTGCGCCGCTCGGGCTCCGGGTCGGGCTTGGCCGGCTTGCGCGTCCGGGAGGTCTTCTTGGCGGGCGGCGGGGGCGGCGGCGAGGCCTCTGCCGGCGTGTTGCCGCTCTGGATGGTGACATGGCAGCCGCTGAGCAGAGACGCGGCAAGCACGCACGAGGCGATGTGCGACGAGGTTCGGACCATGACGTCTCCTGAGAGGGAACGGACGGATTGGCCCGCCCCCACGTGAATGCGAGGATGGCGCTTAGACGTTCGAGCCGTGCGCCGCAATCAGCGTCACGTCGCGTCAGGAGCCCCCGGCACGAGCGAGCCAGCCGGTCGAGCCCCGAGCGCGTCGAGCGCGTCTTCGGGGAGCCCGTTGGCTTGGCCGTGCAGCGCGGGCCCGGGCGCCTCCTGCCGCGCGTTCCCGTCGAGCGATTCCGCGGCGCGCCAGACCGGCGAGCGCTGGGCGAGCGCGAGCGCGGCGAGGCAGGCGAGCACGCTGGCGAGCGCGCCGGCGTTCATCACGCCCTCGTACCGGCCCCGCGCGGGGCCCGCGTAGGTCAGCCCGAGCAGCGCGCCGCTCACAAGGCCCCCGATGTGCGCGGCGTTGTTGATGCGGATGCCCGTGCTCGACGCGTTCACGACGAAGCCGAAGAGGACGATGTAGAACACGGCCTGGAGCGCGAGGTCCTTCCATCGCGGGTCGCGGCGGCGGAGCAGCCAGCCGAGCAGGAGGCCCATCACGCCGAACACGGCGCCGCTCGCGCCCGCGGTGCACACGACCTCGGGCTGCACGAAGAGGTTCCATGCGGCGCTCGCGCCGAAGCCGAACAGGCCCGTGAGCACGTACGCGATCGCGAACCGCGCCGAGCCGACGGCGGGCTCGGCGGCGCGGGCGAGCATGCCGAGCGTCACCATGTTCATGCCGAAGTGGAGGACGCCCATGTGGACGAAGACCGCGGAGAGCAGCCGGAACGGCTCGAAGGGCACGCCGGGCGCGAGGAGGAGCGCGCCGAAGCGGAGGTAGCTCGACGTGTCCCACGCCGAGAGGAGCCCGAGATCGCGGGAGTGCGCGGCCATCAGCTGGCCGACGAACACGAACGCCGTGAGCCCGCCCAGGATCTTGGTCGCGAGCAGGCTTCGCCCGTCGAGGCGTCCTCGGGCGGGCGCGGCGTGGGCGGGAGGCGCGAGGAGCGGCGCGCCGCAGCGGATGCAGCGGCTGAAGTCGCCGCCGTTGAGGGCGCCGCAGCGCGCGCAGTGCTGCGAGCGCCTCCGTTCTCCGGACGGCCCCGCCGTCACAGGGCGGCCCCGAAGCGCTGCCCGGCGCCGGGGTGTGGGGGGGACCTGAACGCTGTATCGAGGGTCACCTGGGCTCCTTTCACGCCGGACGCTCGGCGTGGAGGCCGGCACAATGTGGCGGCTCCTGGCCGTAAGGTCCACGGGTTTGGGCCGTTGTCGAGGGGTGAATGCCGTGGCCCTCCCGCGTTCGGTTCCGCCTGTCGCTGGCGAGCCGCCGCGCGCCCTCCTCGCGGGGGGCCCGCGGCGGCTCGCCGGCGGCGCGCAGGCGCTCCTTCCCCGCGGGGCGCGCCGGCCGGAGAGGGGCGCGAGGCGGACACCGGTGCGCTCCGTTCTGCGTCCGGGTATCGTCGCCGCTGTGACGGCGGTGGCAGCAGCGAGGCCCGATCTCGAGGCGGAGCGCCTGCTGTGCGAGCGCGCGGCGCAGGGCGATCGCCTCGCGCTCGGGCAGCTGCTCCGCAAGTACGGGCCAGCGCTGTACCGCGCGGTGCTGCTGCCCCGCCTCGGCTCCGACGCGGCCGCGCAGGACGCTCTGGCCGAGACGTACGCGCGCGTGATCGAGCGGTTCTACCAGTTCCAGTGGCAGAGCTGCGGCATCTATCCCTGGCTCCGCGTCATCGCGCTGCGCATCGCGCTCGACATGCTCCGCGCGCGCCGCCGCGAGGCGCTCTTCGAGCCCGAGGATCTCCAGCGCGAGATCGACGCCGCGGAGACCGACCTCACCGCGCGCGGAGAGGCCGAGCTCTGCGAGAAGCGCGATCTCGCCGACGCGCGGGCGCGCGTCGAGGACGCGCTCGGGCGCCTCAACCCCCGTTACGCCGAGGCGATTCGGTTACGGGTGCTCGACGAGCGCCCCCGCGACGAGGTGGCCCTCGCGCTCGGGGTCAGCGTGGCGACGTTCGATGTCGTCCTGCACCGCGCCATGACCGCGCTGAAGAAGGCGCTCGCCGCGCCGCGCGCGGAGCGCAAGGAAGGAGCGCGATGAAGCCGCGGCCGCCCTCGGATCCGCGCTCGCCGCCGGCCGGCGACGGGCCCCTGGAGCGCCGCGCCGGCGCGGATCGCGGCCGGCGGCTCGCGCTCGTCGTGCCCGGCGCGGAGCCCGTCGCGCCTGCGTCCGACGACGAGCTGGGCGCGGCGCGCGCGCTCGCGGAGGCGCTCGATCGCGGCGAGGTCCCGCTCGCGGACGCGCTCAGGGCGGCGGCCCGCCCCGCCGGGCTCGACAGGGCGGACCACGAGGCGCTGCTCGCGCGCGCGCTCGGCGACGAGGGCGCGCCGCCGACCAAGGCCGAGCTGCGCGCCGCCGAGCGCTTGCGGGAGGCGCTGGAGCCCCAGGCCGCGTCCGGCGGCGGACCGGGGCGCGGCGGCTCCGGCGGCGAGGGCGCGCTCGGCTCGCCTGACGCGCGCGACGAGCTCGCGGAGCTCGCTGTCGCGCTCCGGGCCGCGTGGCGTCCGGCGGCGCTCCCGGAGCTCCCTGGGCGCGCGCTCATCGACAGGGCCTTCCGCGCCTCGCCCGCGCGCGGCCCCCGGCGCATCGCGCCGGTGACGATGGCGGCGCTCTCGACGCTCGCCGCGGCCGCGGCGGCCGTGGCGCTGATCGTCGGCCAGATCAGCGAGGAGCGCGCCTCCGTCGCGCGCGCGCCCGGGGCCGCTGCTCCGGCCGCGGCGCTCGCCGAGCGGCCCCTGCTGATCGAGGCGCGCTCGACCGCCGCGCTCTTCGATCCGGCCGCGCCCTTTCCGCGGGAGGGCGGTCAGACGGAGCGGATCGATCGCATCGCCGCCGCGCGCGCGTCCGATCTGCGCCAGAACCGCTACGCGGCGTGGGGGGTGCGCTGATGCGGGGCCCGCGCCTCGTCGCCGTCTGCCTGGGGCTCTTCGCGGCGGCGCACCTCGGGTGCGCCCCGGGCGACGAGCGGGCGCGCGCTGCCGGGGGCCAGGGCGATCCGGCGTGCGCGTGCGCCCCGGCCCAGGTCGTCGATCCCACGCTCCTCGCCTTCCTCTCGAGGGCGCGCGCGGCGCACCATGCCGCCGACGTCGCGCTCGGCGCGGGCGATCGCGCCGCTGCGCTCCGCGCCCTGGAGGGGATCATCGCCGCGCCGAGGCCGCCGGGGGCGCCGCCGGAGGTCGCCGAGGTGACGGCGGATACCTACGCCCGGCTGGCGGAGCTCCGGAGCGAGGCCGGCGAGTTCGACGCCGCGGCGCGCGACATCGACGCGGGCCTCCGGTTGGCGCCGGCGCCCTCTCATTATCAAGGCCACCTCTACGAGGTCGCGGGCGTGGTCGAGGAGCGCCGCGCGAAGGCGCTCGAAGCGAAGGGGGATCGCGAGGCGGCGACGCAGGCCCGCGCGCGGGCGGTCGGGCTGCTGGAGCGGGCGATCTCGATCCAGGACCAGGTGATCACCGAGGCGCTGGCGGGCCCCGGGGAAAAGCCGCGCTGAAGGGCGCGCTCGCCGTGGTCTGCAATTGCGACGGGCGCGCGTTCGTCGCTAGACTCGAGCGCGAGGGGGCCGCTGCTCGACCCGATGACGTTCCGTGTTCCAAGGCCGAAGCCCGGGTACGATCTCAAATCGCTCCCGCTGAAACCCGCGGAGGCGTTCCTCCTGTCCCGCATCGACGGCGTCCTGACGGATCGGGATCTGTCGTTGATCACGGGAATGTCGCACGTCGATACCGTCGAGGTGCTGCGCCGCTTGCGCGACCTCGGCGCGATCCTCCTGGACGGGGACCCCTCCGGACAGCCTCCGCCGCGGGACGCCGCGCGGCGCGCGGCCGCGGTGGATCCGGAGAAGACGATGCCGTCCGGGTCCGAGTCCGCTCCGCTCGGCCGGGACGCGCTGCAGCAGATGGAGTCCCTGCCGCTCTACGATCCCGCCGAGCTCGACGAGCCGGTCGAGCTCGCCCCCGACCGGAAGCGGCGGATCCTCGACCTCTACTACCGCCTCGAGGATCTCAGCTATTACGCGCTGCTCGGCGTCGCGGATCAGGCGGACAAGAAGCAGATCAAGAGCGCCTACTACCAGCTCGCGCCGGAGTTCCATCCGGACACTTACTTCCGGAAGCAGCTCGGCTCCTACAAGCCGAAGATCGAGGCCATCTTCACGCGCATCACGCTGGCGCACGACACGCTGACGTCGAAGCAGCGGCGCGCCGAGTACGACGCGTACCTCGAGCAGTCCCACAAGAACCGGACGATGGCGGCGCTGATCGAGCAGACGCCGCGCGACATCGCCACGATAACGACCGCCGTCGACGCCACGGTGCGCGCCGCGTTCGCCGATCCGCGCGACATGGGCGCGTCGCCCGGACGTTATTCCTCCGAGCGCGCGCCCGCAGGGCAGGGCGCGTCCGCTGTGTCCTCCGGCGCCGCCGCGCCGGTTCAGCCGTCGCCGGCGCAGCCGCCCGCAGGAGGAGGCTCGCCCGACAGCGGAGGCGCGCCGGCGCGGAGCGCAGCGCCGGCCTCGCCTGCCGCGCCTGCTCCCACCGCCAAGGACCGGCGTGAGACGTTCGCGCGCAAGCTCACCGGAGGCTTGAGGCGCCCTCCGCCGGGGGCGCCCTCTGCGTCGGTGGCCGCTGCGTCCGGGGCGGCTGCAACGCCGGCCGCGGCGACGGCTGCGCCTCGGGTGGCCACCCCGCCGCCTGTGGCGACGGCTGCGCCTGGAGCGGCCGTCGCGCCGGCTGTGTCGGCAGGCGCCCCTGGGGCGCCGCCGAAGACCCCTTCCGGCGTGCGTTCGCCGGAGTCGATACGGGCGGTCGAGGCGCTCAAGGCGCGTTACGAGAACGCCCGCAACGAGGCGCTCCGGAGCCAGATCGCGCGGTACTCCGACGTGGCTCGGGCCGCGCTCGATCGGAGCGAGTTCGCGAGCGCGGCCAACGCGTACCGGATCGCCGCGTCGCTGGCTCCGGAGGACGCCGAGCTCCAGAGGGCGTCGGCCGAGGTGGAGCGCCTCGCGGCGGTGGCGCTGGCGGACGGGTACCTCAAGCAGGCCGAGTACGAGGCACAGAACGGCCGCTGGGTCGAGGCGGCGCTGAGCTACGTGAAGGTGTGCAACGGCCGCCCGGACGACGCCGGCGCGCACGAGCGGGTCGCGCACGCGACGCTCCAGGCCGGGGAGAGCTCGCGGCGGGCGGTGGAGTTTGCGCGGCGGGCGGTGGAGCTCGTGCCCACCTCCGTGGAGTACCGGATCACGCTCGCGCTATCGTACGCGGCCGCGGGGCTCGCGAAGAGCGCGGCCGGCGAGCTCGAGCGCGCCGCCGAGCTCGCAGGGAACGATGGTAGGCTGCGCGGTCTCGTCGCGCAGGCGCGCGAGCAGGCCAAACAGCAGGGGAAGCAAGTCTAGCGCCGGCCCTTACAGAAGGCGCGCCGGCCTCGGGAAGGCCCGGGGCGGCGCCTTCCGCATGGGCGGCGCACGATTGGCCCGCTCGGCTCCGCGAAACGGTCTAGCATCGTGGCCTCAGCGGCCGTTCGGGCCGAAGATCACAAGAGGAGCAGCGGCATCGATGGAGCGTGTCATCGGCATTGACCTTGGCACCACGAACTCGTGCGTTGCCATCGTCGAGGAGGGCGTCCCGACCGTCATCCCGAATCGCGGTGGGTACAAGACGACGCCGTCCATGGTCGCGATCACCGAGGCCGGCAAGCGGCTCTGCGGGCACATCGCGAAGCGGCAGGCGATCACCAACGCCGAGAACACGGTCTACGCCGCGAAGCGGCTGATCGGCCGGAAGTGGTCGTCCCCGCAGGTGAAGAACGCGATCCTGACCGCCTCGTACAAGATCGTCGAGGGGCCGCACGGCGACGTCCGCATCCAGCTGCGCGACAAGACGTACTCGGTCCCCGAGATCAGCGCGATGGTCCTCCAGGAGATGAAGCTGTTCGCCGAGGACTACCTCAACGAACCGGTCTCGAAGGCGGTCATCACGGTCCCCGCCTACTTCAACGACAACCAGCGGCAGGCGACAAAGGACGCGGGCCAGATCGCGGGGCTCGACGTCATCCGCATCGTCAACGAGCCGACGGCTGCAGCGCTCGCGTACGGGTTCGGCAAGAACGTCGAGAAGACGATCGCCGTCTTCGACCTCGGCGGCGGCACCTTCGACATCTCCGTGCTCGAGATCGGCGCGGGCGGGGTCTTCAAGGTCATCGCCACGGCGGGGGACACGTTCCTCGGCGGCGAGGACTTCGACGCGCGCGTCATCGACTGGCTGGTGCAGGGCTTCAAGGAGCAGCACGACGTCGATCTGCGGCAGGACCGGATGGCGCTCCAGCGGCTCAAGGACGCGGCCGAGAAGGCGAAGTGCGAGCTGTCCAGCGTCCTGGAGACCGAGATCAACCTGCCGTTCATCATCTCGAGCGCGCGGAACGAGGCGCTGCACCTCCAGCGGACGCTCTCGCGGGCCACGCTGCAGGAGCTGTGCGAGGACCTCGTCGAGCGGTGCATCGAGATCTGCAGCCAGACGCTCGAGGACGCGCGGCTCGACCGCGACGAGATCGAGGACGTCGTGCTCGTCGGCGGCATGACGCGCATGCCGAGGGTGCAGGAGGCCGTCCGCGACTTCTTCGAGCGCGAGCCGTGCAAGGGGGTGCACCCCGACGAGGTGGTCGCGCTCGGCGCGGCGGTGCAGGGCGCCGCGCTCGTGGACGAGACGAAGCAGATGATCCTGCTCGACGTCACGCCGCACGCGCTCGGCATCATGACGTTCGGGTCGAACTTCGAGGAGCTCATCCCGCAGAACACCACGGTGCCCACGAGCCGGTCGAAGATCTTCACGACGAGCCGCGACAACCAGACCGCCGTGAAGATCCTGGTCATGCAAGGCGAGCACCAGAAGGCGACGGACAACGAGCTGCTCGGCGAGTTCATCCTCACCGGCCTGCGCCGCGCGCCGAAGGGGCAGGTCGAGATCGAGGTCACGTTCGAGATCAACAGCGACGGCATCGTCTCGGTGAGCGCGAAGGATCTGGAGACGGGCCAGCAGCAGTCGATCCAGGTCACCGCGTCGAGCGGCCTCACGAAGGAGGAGGTCGGCGAGATGATGGAGGCGGCGAAGGAGTACCTCGTCGATCGCCGCGCGAGCGACCAGTTCGAGGGCGTCCGGCAGGAGGCCGAGAAGCTCATCGCCGAGATCGAGCGGATGTTCCCGCAGGTCGAGCAGATCGTGGCGTCCAGCGACTTCGGCCGCGACGCCATCGGCAAGGCGCGCGGGATCGTGGAGCGCTCGCGTCAGGCCATCGGCCGGCGCGACGCTGCCGCGGTCAAGGAGCAGATGGAGGCGCTCTCGCGCACCCACCGGATGTTCAAGGGTGTCGTAGCCAGGCCACAGGGGTGAGGGATGGCCGCGATGAGGGAAGACGATGCGGTCGGTGCCGCCTGACTCCAAGACCCTGGACTCCTCCTGGGGGCTCGACGAGGTGGACGAGCTCGAGGACACCCAACCGGTCGCCTCGGAGGAGCTCCTCGCGCTCGCCGAGCTCGCCCGCGAGGAGAGGGGCTCACCCCGCATGGAAACCCCGCCCGCCGGCACGCCTCTCCAGCCGGACGGCGAGGGCAAGATCACGCTCCCGCCGCCGATCCCGGTCAGCGACTACGTGGCAAAGATGATGACCCGCCGCTCTCACTCGAGCTCCGAGATCACCGCCCAGCGGCAGCGCCCTCCGGAGGCCTTTCCGCCGGAGGGGTATCCGCCCGTCCCGCCGCCGCGCAGGACGATCCCCTGGGAGCCGCCGCCAGGCTCCTCGTTCTCGGGCAAACACGGCGCTTCCGGCCGAGAGGCGGCGCGGCTCGGCCTGGAGTGCGACGAGCCCGGGGTCCCGTCGCGGCCCGGCGGGCGGATGGGGTTCGGATCGCTCGACGCCGAGCGCGACTTCGGGTCGGAGCTCGACGACGATCTCCTGCGCGAGCCGAGCCCGTCGTACCCGCGCAGCTTTGGCGAGATCGACGTCTTCGGCGGTCCGCCTGTCGATGCGCGGGACGTCCACGTCCCCCCGGCGGCGAAGGGGCGCGTCCCTCGTCCGGACGACGGCGGGCCGCTGGGCATCGATTTCCGCCTCGATCTCGGGTTCGAGGAGCCGGGCCCTCCGATGGACGAGCCGCCGATCACGCCGCCGCCCGGCACGCTCCGTTACGGCCTGCTCGTGGAGGACGACGAGCCCGCTTTTCGCGGCGGGACGGGGGCGCTCGCCGGTTCGACCTCGTACAGGGTCTCGGGCGAGGCGCAGGGCGCGGCGCGCGCTCCGCGCCGATCCGAGACCGAGCGCGCGCCCGCGGCCGTCGCGAAGGTCGACAAGGGGGTTCATTCACGCGCGACCGAGCCCCAGCTGAGCGCCCAGGGGCCGCGGGAGCAGATGCAGCACCGGTTCGATCAGGGCGATTTCGGCGGCGCGCTCATCCTCGCGGAGGGCCTGCTCGAGGAGAACCCGAAGGACTGGATGGCGCGGCAGTACGCGGACAGCTGCGTCGAGATGCTCCGGCAGATGTACCAGTCGCGCCTCGGGGACGGCTCGCGCGTGCTGCGGCTCGCGGTGTCGCCGGATCAGCTCCGCTCGCTGAACCTCGATCACCGCGCGGGCTTCCTGCTCTCGTGCATCGACGGCTACAGCTCGATCGACGAGATCCTCGACGTGTCGGGCATGCAGTCGCTCGAGGCCCTGCGGCTCCTGTACGAGCTCGTGCAGGAGGGGATCGTCTGCAGCGTCTAGGCGCCGGCCTCGCCTGACGTCGCGGCGCCGCCTCATCGCTCCGAGCGGACCGCCGCGTCCCCAGACCCGCCTTTCCGTGATGCCGCAAGCTCGCTAGGTTGCACCGGTGCGCACGGCTCTCCAGGCCGCTGTCGGTCTCCTCCTCGCGCTGCTCGCCGGCCGCATGGGCGCGTCGCTCCTCTCGACGGTCCAGCCGATCGAGCCCGACGCTCCGGCGCGGCGGTCGCCGGCCGCTCCCTCCGGCGCGAGCGCCGCGCCGGCGCTGGCAGCTCCGGCGCCCGCGCCTCCGCCGGACGCCGAGCTCGCGGCCCACGCCGATCCGATCGCGAGCTACACGCTGCGCACGCGCCTCGATCCGGCGCAGCACACGATGCACGGCGAGGGCACGCTGGTCTGGCGGAACGCGTCGCGCGAGCCGCAGCGCGAGCTGTTCGTCCACCTCTACCTGAACGCCTTCAAGGACCCGCGCACCGTGTTCCTCCGCTCGTCCATCGACGGCTTCCGCGGTGGAGAAATGCTCTATGATTACGGGCATATCCAGGTGACCCGCTTCGCGGTTCGCGAGATGGACGGCGCGGACGTCTGGCCCCGCGGCAAGCCCACGACGCCCGGCGATCCCGACGACGAGACCGACATCCGGGTGGAGCTGCCGCGGGCCGTGGCGCCGGGCGAGGCGATCACGATCGATCTCGCGTGGGACGCGGACCTCCCGTCGCTCGCGCTCAGGACGGGTCACCACGGGAGCTTCCACATGGTGGGGCAGTGGTTCCCGAAGATCGCCCGCCTCGAGCCCGACGGGCGCTGGGCGCACTTTCCTTACCACCGGCTCTCGGAGTTCTACGCCGACTTCGGGGCGTACGACGTGACGGTCGACGTCCCCGAGCGCTTCGTGGTCGGGGCGACCGGCCGGCTCGTGGAGGAGCGACGGGCCGACGGGCGAGCGATCCGCCGGTTCGTGCAGGAGGACGTGCACGACTTCGCCTTCGCCGCGTGGGACCGCTTCCGCGAGCTGCGCGCCACGACCGGCGACGGCGTCGCGATCCGGTGCCTCTTCCCCGAGGGGAGCGAGCGCGAGGCGGCGCTGGAGATCGACCTGGTCCGGTTCGGCCTCGAGCGCTTCGGCGCGGCGTTCGGCCGCTACCCGTACGGCACGCTCACGATCGTGCACCCGCCGGAGGGCGCCGAGGAGGCGGGCGGCATGGAGTATCCGACGCTCATCACGACCGGCGGCAGCTGGCTCTGGCCCGCCGTGGGCGTGCGCTTCGTCGAGGCGGTCACGGTGCACGAGCTCGCGCACCAGTGGTTCTACGGCCTCGTCGCGACGAACGAGCACCGCTACCCGTTCCTCGACGAGGGCCTCACCACCTACGCGGAAGCGGACGCGCTGCGCGCGCGCTACGGCGACGGCTCGTGGGCGCGCCTGCTCGGGCTCGAGATCGACCTCCACCCGCAGTACCGCGCCGACGCGCTCACGTCGGGCCACAACGGCGCCGTCGCCCAGCCGGCCGCGGCCTTCGTCGACGGGAAAGACTACCTCGGGCTCGTGTACGGGAGGCCCGCGGTGCTCCTCGCGACCCTCGCCGGTGTGTACGGCGAGGACCTCGTGCGGCGAGCCGTCGGCCGCTACGCGCGCGAGAACCGGTTCCGGCACCCTGGCCCCGAGGCGCTGCTCGACGCGGTGCGGCGGGAGGTGGGCGACGAGGCGGCCGAGGCGCTCCGAGCCGGGCTCTTCGAGCGCGCGTGGGTCGACTACACCGTCGAGGCGTTCGACGCATGGCCCGCGGACGGCGCGGCGCCCGCGCCGGCCGAGGCCGGGATCGAGGCGGCGGGCTACCGCGGCCGCGCCGTCGTGCGGCGCCGCGGCTCGCTCGTGCTCCCCGTCGACGTCGCGCTGCACGGCGAGGACGGGAGCGTGCAGCGGGCGCGGTGGGATGCGCGCGAGAGCACCGCCGCGATCCCTTACGCCGGCGCCTCTCCGCTCGCCGCGGTGGTGATCGACCCCGACCACCGGGTGCTGCTCGACGAGGACCTCGCGAACAACGCGCGCCGATCGCGCCCCGACCTCCTCGCGCCCGGCGTGCTCTCGCGCGCGAGCTTCGCCGTGGGGCTCGCGCTCACGCTCCTCGGGCCATGAGCGCGCCGGCGGAGCGGGGCGCGAGCGATGCGGGCTCGCAGGGGGCCGCGGTGGCCGAGCCAGGGCGCGCGCGGCGCGCGGCGGGGCGCCCCGCCGCGCACGAGCGGCCAGCGGCGGTCGCGCTGTACTTCGGCTACCGGGCGCTCGCCTCGCTCGTGGTCGCGGCGCCGCTGTCCGTCTTCGTGGCCCAGATCGTCGGCGGATACCCGCGCGGCGACGCGATCCTCTTCGATCCCGGCGGCCTGATGCTCAGCGAGCTCGCGCGTCTCTCGACGCACGCCGCCGCTGCCCTCGCCACGCAGCTCGGCCTGGGAACCCTGCTGGCCGCCGCGCTCGGGCTGCTCCCGCTCGCGGTGCTCCTCGCCGCGCTGAGCCAGAAGGGATCGCTCTCCGCGCAGGACCTGGGAGGCCGCGCGGCGCGCGCCCTGGGCCCGCTCGCGCTGCTCTGGGGCGTCGCGCTCGCGGCGCAGGTCGCCGCTGCGGCGCTCGTCCTGCTCCCCGGGACGAAGCTCTGCGCGGAGCTCCCGATCCTGCCGCGCGGCCGCGACCTTGCGGCGATCGCCGTCGCCGTTGTCGCGCTGGTACCGGTCGCGGCCATCGCCCTGCTCCACGATCTCGCGCGGGTCGCCGTGGTCGGTGAGCAGCGGGGCTTCTACACCGCCGTCTCCAGAGGGCTCGACGCGCTGCGTGGCGCTCCGCTCGCGGCCGTCTGGGCCTGTGCGTCCCGGGGCGCCCTCGCGGTCGTCGCGCTCGCCGGCGGGGCGTGGGGCATGCATCTCGCCGGGGTCAGCACCGGCCCGCGCGTCGCGGCCGCGTTCGCCGCGCAGCTCGCGGCGCTCGCCGCCGCGGCCTACCTGCGCGCCTCGTGGCTCGCGGCCGCCTTCCGGCTGCTCGATCGCTCCGCGCCCTGGCACGAACGCGACCAGCACAGCGCGCCCGACGACGCGGCCGGGTGATCGCTCCGCGCCCGCCGCAGGCGGGGGGCCCGGCCCGCGAGGAGCGCGGCGGAGCGCCGAAGAATTCCTTGACATTCAGCCACATCCGCGTAACGTAGCCCGCCCGTGACCGACGCTTCCAGCGTAAGCGCGGGGCCCGCAGCAAGCCCAGGTAGCTCAGTTGGTAGAGCAGAGGATTGAAAATCCTCGTGTGGGCGGTTCGATTCCGTCCCTGGGCACTACCGTTCTTTTGCTTGGACCGGCGAGCAAACGCCGCCGTCGTCGTCCTTACACGCTAGCGTGAGCAGCCGTTCCGCACGGCGCAGCCGCTTGTCGTGGGTTCGAAGGATTGCGTTGAACTCCTCCTCTCGCCAGCTGGCCTCGGCAGCTCGCTGCGGGTGAGCGCGCAGCGGTCTGTTCAGGAGTACTTTCGCGGGTTTGGCCACATCGGGTGACAGTGGAACTTGGTTCCGGTGCGGTAGCGATCCTGATAAGGTGACGGGGGGATCACTCGTTGCAACCTGAACACTCCGGAGGCGCCCCAGGGAACGGCGCCTCCTCATGGAGGCTCCCTCATGGCCGATCGTCGTGTCGACTCCTCGCGAAAGAGCTCTCCGGAAACGGCCTCCGCTTCCGACTCGGCGCCGCGGAGCCGGCCGTCAGCGCCAAGTAGCCAGGCCAGCGAGACCGCTCGAAAGAAGAAGATCCTCGTCGTCGACGACTCGCTGACTTCGCTGCTGTCACAGCAGCTGACGCTCGGCGTGGACGACTACGACATCATCATCGCGCGCAACGGCAAGGAGGCCATCGCGAAGGCGATTGCGGAGCGCCCCGATCTCATCCTGATGGACGTCGTCATGCCGGCGATGGACGGCTTCCAGGCCTGCAGGTGGCTCCGCGCGTTCGATGCGACGAAGACCGTGCCGATCATCATGATGACGACGAGGAGCGATCAGACGAGCATCAAGATCGGCTTCGCGAACGGGTGTACCGACTACCTCATCAAGCCTTTCGACAGCAATACGCTGCTCACGAAGGTCCGCACCCACCTCGGCGAATAAGCGATCTCGCCCTCTCGGCGCGCGCCAGGCGCTGCTTCGACCGAACCCTGGCGACCGGAAAGGCCCTCCGCGCGCGGGAGCAGCTCGCAGGAAGATGGGACGGCAGGCGCCGCGCGAGGCCTGCCGCGACGCATACGCGAGCGCCGCGAGCGCGCCTCGCGGGAGGTGCCCTGTCACGAGGGGCGCAGAGCAGCCACGCGGGCGCGCGCGACAGGCTCGGCGCCGGCCGTCGATCAGAGGAAGAACTGGCCCACGAGGGCGCCGGACACCGGCAGCCCGGCGCATTTGCGCAGGTTCTCTATCACCGTGTTGCACCCGGCGATGGCGACGTCGTTGCCGTCGCACCTGAACTCATCGTCGATGCAGGAGATGGCCTCGTCGAACTGGTCCTCGCAGCCGTCGTACTCCGCGGATCTCTCGGCGTCCTCGAGGGCGTCCACGCACTCCACCTGGTCTCTGTCGCTGCACGAGCCAGTGCAATCGCACTTGTCCTCGCACAGGCCGGACAGCGAAGCACCACAGCCCGGAAGCATGGCGAGCGCGAGGGCGATCGTGAACGAGGGGGCGAGCTTCAAGGGGTATCCTCCGAGCTGGACGCGCAGCGCGCGAGCTACGATGACGGTGGCCCTCTTATCGCGTCCGCGGAGGAGGCACAAGCCGCACGTGCGCCAGGGAGCTGGCCAGTGTGCGATACCGCCTCCCTCTCAGTTCCGCTGGCCCCGCTTCGCTCCTTCGGACCGCGCCGGCCAGAGCCGGCGGAAGCCGACGCCGAGGAGGGTGCCGTCGTCGCGCCGCACCAGGCCGCCGAAGCGGCACTTCTCGACCAGCGTGCCTTCGGCGAGATCGCCGCCGTCTTGAAACCGGATGCGCTGGCCCTCGCTCAGGGCCGCGAAGACGCGCGCGTCGGCCGCGATGGCGATCAGCGACTCGGGCGCAGCGACGCGCAACGGCGCGAGGTCGGCAGGGCGCGCTCGGTGAACCACGCCCCGGCGGGTCACGGCGTTCGCGAGGTCCAGGCCTCGCGCTTCGTCCGGGGTGGATGATGCCGTTGTGGTGGTGTCAATCCACACATCGACGGTGGTGCCGCCCCTGTACAGGACCACGCCGGGGAGCGCCTTGCCCGTGGCGGTGGTCAGCAGGACCAGCTCGCCCACGCCGGGCTCGGTCGACGCGCGCCCGCCGAGGCGCTCACGCACCGCGTCCACCGTGGGCGTGGCCGACGCAGGCGCCGTCGCGCGGTCGGCGCGGGCCAGGTGGAGCAGGGGGAGCGAGAACTTGCGCGTCATCGGCCCCAACCATTCTACGCGAACCGACGCGCCCTCGCTCGGGCGCGGCCCTGGAATCCGCGCCTGAAGCCGCCTGCGTGTCTCCCGTCAGGCTGACGCTCGCTGCCCCCGGTTACAGGCCGATGGCGCCGCGGTACATCCACCCCGTCTTGCCGCGGTGCTCGATCTTGTACCAATCGTTCTGCCGGCCAACGAGCTTGACCCGAGTGCCACGCACCAGCCGCATCACCACATCACCCTCCTTGGGCGCGCCGCGGACGAGCGCAGTATCCCAGCTCACCGTGGCCAGGCCGCTCACCGCGGTCTCGCTCGTGGTCGTGCCGGCGGCCTGCTCCTGTTCGCCGCCGCCGGCCTCTGCCTTCGCGGAGTCGGCCTGCGCGCCAGGGGGATAGAAGGTGGCAGTGTAAACGAGGGAGTACCGGCGGTACTTGTGCGGGACTTCCTCGAGGGACACGTTCGAGAACTCCCGCGCTGCGCACTGGAGAATGCCGCTGACCGTCGAGGCCGGCAGGCTCGTCTTCTTCCCCTTGACGACCTGGACCTCCTTCTTCTCGAAGTTGAGCTCGAAGCCGATCGGGAGCTTGCCGTCCACGCCGAGCGCCGCCGGACACTGGGCGAGCTCCTTCAGCCGGGGCAGCGCGATCGGATCGAACTGGAGCTCTCCGCAGTCCTCGACCTTCTTGTTCTTCTTGTCGGAGCAGCGCGTGATCCTGCCGGGGCCGACCACGACCTGCTGCTGGTTCTTCGCGGCGGCCTCGGGAGGCTTGGCCTCGGGCTCCGCGGTCCCGGGCGCCGCTGCCGCGGGGGGAGGGGACGCCGGCGCCGCCGTGGCCTCGGCCGTCGCCTTGACGTCGGAAGGCACGGTCGGGCCGATGCGGACGCCGGCGAGCTTGGGCCACGCGACGCCGACGACAAACCCCACCAGCGCGATCACCCCCACCCGCGACCAGACCGGCTGCTCATCGCCGGGACGGGGGATGTCGACCGTCAGCGGGCGCTGCCTCTTCGCCATGTCCGCCTTCGCCATGTCCAGCACGTCGCCTAGCACAGGTGAGCCATCAGAACGAAATAGTCCGTTCGATCGGGCGGCGGACCGCTCAGTCGCCCGCGATGCCCGCCGCCTCGAGGAGCGGTCGCACCCGCGACTGCGCGATGGCGTAGACCGCGCGCACGCCGTCGCGCCGGGCGTAGACGACGTTCGTGCCGCGGAAGGCGTCGCCCGCGCCGATCGCGATCGTGAACGACCCCGCCGGCGCCCGCGGCGGGACCGCGTCGCTTTCCTCCGCCGGGGCGGCCTGCGGCCGGGAAAGCTCGACGCTGACCCGGAGGCGCGGCGGGCCGAGGCCATGGCGCCGCTCCGGCTCGCCCAGCGCGACGGCGCCCTCGGCCCGGAGATCGGCCAGCGCGTCCCGGACGCTCGCGGCCAGCGCGGCGGCGCTCGCCTGATCGGCCGCTCCCGCGATCGTGAAGCCCTCCGGCGAGCGCTCGATCACGACCGGCTTCGCGCCCCGAGGGGCCAGCGTCACCCGCGCGATCTCGTGCGGCGGGACGAGGAAGACGTCGCGGCGGAGCAGCAGGCGACCGGCCGCGGCCTCCAGCGCCGGCGGCGCGACGAACACCGCAGCGCCGTCCCCGGCGCGCGCGAAGGAGCCCGCGCCGCTGCGCGCGCCGAGCGCCACCCGGGCCGCGCGCGTCGCCGCGCCGGTGCTTCCGCCGCCGGGCTCCGGCGCGGGGTCGAGCTCGGCCTCGACCACGAGCCGGGGCGCGCCGAGCCCGTAGCTCTGGCCAGCATCCTCGGCGATCCAGCGCTCGGCCTGGAGGCCGGCGAGCAGCTCGGCGAGCTCGTCCGCCAGCCCGCTGTCGGCCGCGAGGCCCTCGCCGGTCGGCTCGACGAGCCGCCAGGCGCCCTCGCCCGTCCGGCGGAGCCGCTGGACCAGGCCGGGGCGCTCGATCCGCAGCGCGCTGACCCGATCGGGGGTGAAATCGAACACCTTCATGGAGCGCAGCGACACCTCGGAAGGGAGGAGCGCGCCGGCGGCCAGGGCAGGGATCTCGGCGATCGCGCCGTCCTCGAGCCGCCGGACGTGCACCACGCCGGCCTGCTCGGCGCCGATCTCGAGCGTCTCGATCCGCTCCTGCGGCTCGCCCTCGGCGACCGCGCCCGGCGGCGTCGAGACGACGCGGAGGGTGGCCCGAGGCGAGGCGAGGCCGAGCGCCGCGAGATCGCTCGCCCCGGGCAGGAGGCGCGTCGCGCGGACGTCGAGGATCGCCTGGACCAGGGCGCGGCCCGTCTCCGTCGGGACAGGCCGGTCCTGCGGGGCCCGCAGGTGCCACTCGGTGCCGGCGCGCGCGAGCTCCAGCGAACGCTCGCCGGCGGCGAGCTTCACCTCGACGACCTCGTCGAGCGGCGCGGCGACGAGCGCGAGATCGACGAAGCGCGACGCCTCCTCGGAGAGCGGATCGAGCACGCTCGCGGGCACGCAGGCGGCCGCGCGCGTGGGCTCGCGCCGCGCCGCGACGACGTGGTCGGGCCGGCCCGGGCAGGCGCCGCCCACGTCGATCACGCCGCGCTTCGCCGCGGGATCGCTCGGCTCCAGCGTCAGCGTGACCCGGGGGCCGCCGGAGGACGCGGCCTGCCGCGCTTCCGCCTCGGAGAGGAACGCCTCGGCCTGCATGCGGCCGAGCGCCGAGAGCACGAGGTCGAGCGCCGGCGCGCTGACCCGGACGCCGCTGCCCTCGGGCGAGCCCTCCGCGAAGCGGAAGCCGGCCCCGCGGCCGCCGCCCCAGGGGGCGCGCGAGAACCGCCGCGATCCGCCGTCGCCGTCGAGCGTGAGGCCCGAGAGATCCGCGGTGGCGTAGGGGACGAAGCTCCGCGAGCGGAAGCGATCCGGCGCCACGTCGAGGGCCGAGGCGAGCTGCTTCGTGATGACGAAGACGCCTCGGCCCGCGACCTCGGCGTAGACCGCGCCGGGCGGCGTCGGGGCGCCGCCGCCGAGCAGCAGGCGCTCGCGGCGCGGGCCCATCGCGAGCGCGATCGACAGCCTGGGCGAGGCCAGGCCGAGGGCGGCCGGGTCGCTCGCCTCCGCGGAGACGCGCCGCTCCGCGGTCGCGAACTCCAGCGTGCCGAGGAGCTGGTCGACCGTGGGCTCGTCGGCCGGGTAGCGCTGCCCGTCGATCTCGACGTTCCAGGGGCGCTGGCCGGCGTCGTCGACCTCGCCGCGGGTGAGCCGCGCGGTCTGCGGCGCGCCGGGCGCGGCCATCGTCACGGTGAGCTCGGTGATCTCGTCGGGCCGCCACGCCTCGATCAGGTGCCTCCTGCGGCGCTCGGCCTCGTCGGTGGACACCGAGCCCCGGTCGAGGACGAGCAGCGCGACGGCCGCCGCGGCGGCGAGCGCGACCAGGAGCAGCGTCGTCGCGTGCCGGCGCAGCGGCCGCATCACGGCGATCCTTCGCGCTCGGCCTCGGCCTCAGCCGACGCGCCGCGCGCGCCGCGTCCGGCCGGCGCGCCGGGGCCCCCCTTGTCGCCGGGGCGGCGCTCGGAGCCGCGCCGCGCCAGGTACACGGCGAGGCCGAGGAGGGCCGCGGCGAGCGGCATGTACACGATGACGTAGCGGAAGATCCCGGCGAGCGAGTCCTCGCTGATCCGCAGGCCCGCCGTGAACGCCGGCTTGTCCGGGATGTCGAGCATGGGCGGGCTCGCCGCGAGCCAGGACAGCGCGCTCTCGACGAGCACGGCTGTCCCGCGGAGCTCGGGGCTCTGCCAGTTCGCGCCGTAGAGCACACCGGGCGAGCCGACCACCACGACGCGCGGCCCGTGCGCGGCGCTGGACCCCGCGGGCTTCGGCAGCTCCGAGGCGCAGGCGATCGTGAGCGGACCCGGGTGGTCGCCGTCGCGCGGCTTCGGCTCGGACGGATCCCGGGCCCAGCTGAAGAAATCGACCATGCCGAAGGCCTGGTCGCTCGTCACGAGCAGGGGCGCCGGGACCACCGGCCCGCTCGCCGTGGGCGCGAGCGAGCTCGCCACCGTGAGCACCGGGCCGAGCCCGAGATCGGCCGCCTTGATGAGCCCCTCGGTGATCGGGTGCGGCCTGACGATCGGCGCGAAGGTCTCGCCGAAGCCCTGCGTCGACCGGAGCTTCGGGTCGAGCTCGAACACGAAGTCCGACCGGAGCTCGACCCCCGCCACGGCCAGCAGGCCCGAGAGCCCGAGGTCCACGTACCGCTGATCGCTCTCGTCCGGCACGGGCCCGAGCGCGATCAGCGCGCTGCCGCCCTTCTCGATGAACGCGCGGTAGCGGGCCACGTCGCTCGCCGGCACCGGCCGGCTCGGCCCGGCGAGGACGAGCACCCGGCAGCGGTCGAGATCGACCTCCGGCGCGGGCTCCGGCGGCGCGGCGAAAGCCTCCTCCTCGTCGTCGTGGCCGTGGCCATCCGCGCCCCGGCCGCCGCCGAGCGCCACGACCTCGTAGTTGTTCTTGTTGAGCCGGTCCTTCAGCGCCGCGAGCCCGCCGGCGCCGCCGGCCTCGATCGACTTCTCGCCGTGCCCGGCCGCGAAGCAGATCAGCGGCCGCTCGCTGCGCAGGACGCTCCGGAGCGCGCCGGTGAGCGCCTGCTCGAGCCGCGGGCGCGACCGCAGGTCGTCCTCGTCCTCGACCTCGACCAGGTCGCTCGCCGTCAGGAAATGGGGCCGATCGCCGCGCGCGACGATGATCGCCGCGTCCGTGACGATGCGCCCGTCGTCCGTCTTGCCCGCGACGACGCCGTAGCGCTGCTGCACCGCCAGGAACTCCGCCGGGCGCCGGTCGGGATCGGTCACCTCGACCTCGATCCGCGGGTTCTCGGCCCGGTACGCGTCGAGCAGGTGCCGCACCGAGAGCGTCAGGGGGTCGCCCTCCGAGAGCAGGACGTAGACGCGGATCGGCTCCTCGATCGAGCGCAGCGTCGAGACGGTCGCGTCGCTCAGCGTGTACAGGCCGCCCTGCGTCCAGTCCCAGCGCCTGTAGTGGCGGGCGACGAGCAAGTTGACGAGCACCGCGAGCACCATCGCCGCGATGATCCCGACGCTCGTCGAGAGCTTCTCGCCGAGCGAGGTGCCCGGCGGCGGAGCCCCGGCTTGCGCGGGCCGCTCTCCGGACATCAGCCCCACCTCCACGCGTCGACCGCGCGCACGGTCACGAACAGCGGCAGCGCGACCACCGTCCCGTCGAACACGAGGCGGCGCAGATCGACGATCCCGCGGGAGAAGTCGTTCATCTGCGTCCACACCGAGACGTAGGCGCAGAGGTCGTGGGCGGGGCCGTCCGGGAAGATGAACTCGCCGATGCCGAGGATGAACATGCCCATCACCGCCATCGTGCTGAGCACCGCGGCCATGAGCTGGCTCTTCGTGAGCGCGCTGGTCATCGTCCCGATCGCGAGGTAGCCGGCGCCGACCGCGAAGACGGCGAGGTAGCTCGACCCCACGACCCGCCAGTCGAGCTCGCCGGTCCTGCCGATGAGGACGACGTAGAGCACCGTCGGCGCCCACATCGCGACGTACGTCACGAGGGCCGCGGCGTACTTCGCCAGCACGACGCCGGCGGAGCCGACCGGCGCCGTCAGGAGCGCCTCGATGGTGCCGCTCCTGCGCTCCTCCGCGAAGAGCCGCATCGTGAGCAGCGGGCAGACGAAGAGCAGCGGCAGGTAGATCAGGATCGTCTGGCCGAAGAAGACCTGCACCGGGCCCGTGTCGGCGGAGAGCTCCACCTCGCCGGCGAACTGCGTCGCGATCAGGAAAAAGTGCACGCCCTGCACCAGCAGGAACGTGGTGATCAGCACCCACGCGAGCGGCGTCACGAAGAGCGAGAAGAGCTCCCGCTTGAAGATCGGCCAGAAGCCCCTCACCGCCGCTCCTTCCCCGCGCCGCCCTCGCCGCGCCGGGCCGCGCTGCCCTTCTTCTTCCGGCTGCCGGCCGCCGGCCGAGGCGCCTCGCCGCCGCCCGCCCCGGGCTCGGCCGGCTCTCCGGCGCCGCCCCGCGCGCCGGCGTCGTCGGCCGCGGTCAGCTCGGAGAAGACCTGCTCCAGCGAAGGGGCCCAGGGGACGAGCTCGCGCACCCCGAGGCCCGCGGCGACCAGCGCGGCGACGAGGCGCTCGGCGGCCTCGCCCGCGTCGGCGCCGGCGTCGAACTCGACCGTGAGCCGCGCCGCTTCGCCGGCGTCCTCCGCCTCGGCCGAGCGGACCTGCGCCGCGCCGCGCGCCACCGCGAGCGCCGCGTCCGCCGCCCCGCGCACGACGACGCGCGCGCCGGACGACCGGCGCATCGCGCGGATCTCGTCGATCGAGCCCTCGGCCACGAGGCTCCCGCGGGCGATCACGAGCGCCCGCGTGCACGTCGCCTCGACCTCGGAGAGGATGTGCGTCGAGAGGAGCACCGTGCGGCCCGGGCCGAGCCGGCGCACGAGCGCGCGCACCTCGCGGATCTGGTTCGGATCGAGGCCCGCCGTCGGCTCGTCCAGGATGAGCAGCGGCGGGTCGCCGACGAGCGCGTCCGCGAGGCCGACCCGCTGGCGGTAGCCCTTCGAGAGGTGGCCGATCAGGACGCTCGCGACGTCCTCGACGCGCGCGTCGCGGAGGGCGCGCGCGACGGCCTCGCCGCGGGCGCGCCGCGGCACGAGCTTCAGCTCGGCGCGGAACGCGAGGTACTCCGAGACGCGCATCTCCGGGTAGAGCGGCGAGGTCTCGGGCATGTACCCGAGCGAGGCGCGCGCGCGCATCGGCTCCTCCGTGATGTCGTGGCCGGCGATCCGCACCCGGCCGGACGTCGCGCCGAGGAACCCCGCGAGGATGCGGAGGGTCGTGCTCTTGCCTGCGCCGTTCGGCCCGAGGAACCCGACGATCTCCCCCTGGCTCACCTGGAACGAGAGGTCGCTCACCGCCTGGTGGGGGCCGTAGGACTTGGAGAGGTGCTCGACCTCGATCATCGTGGCATCGGGCGCAGGGGGTCAGGGCCGCCGGCGCGGTGCGCGCGGGCAGGCCGGTCGATCGCGCGGAACGCTTAGCGCACCGGGCGGGGCAGGGGAAGCGCGCGCCGGTCTGGCGTGGTCTGGCGGCGGTCTGACGACGAGCGCGCCGGCGAGTAGCCAGAGCCGCGCGTCTCTGGTAACCCTGCGCCGTCGCGCCCGGCGGCCCGGGCGCTCACGCCACGGGCCCCTCTGCAAGGCGACGCACCCGGTGCGCCGAGCGCCGCGGCCCCCTCACACCACCGCTGCACGATGGATCAGACGCTCCTCCGGTCGTATTTCTCGACCATCTACGAGTTCCCCACCCCGGCGGGGACGCTGCGCGTCTCGCTGGACGGCGAGATCGTCCAGGATCAGGCCGGGCTTCCCGAGCTCCTGACCCGCAAGTTCGCGGTGCTCACCGCCTACAACCCGCGCTCGATGCTCATCCCGCGCCGGGTCAACGATCAGCGCCACCACGTCCTCCGCGATCTCCTGATCCTCGGCTGTTACCGGGTGGAGCCGTGCGTCGGCTCCGAGGCGGAGCCGGAGGGCATCTGGCGCGAGCCGGCGTGGCTCGTCCACGGCATGGACCGGGACGAGGCGATCGCCTTCGGCCGCGTCTTCCGGCAGAACACGATCGTGTTCGCGCAAGGCGGCCGGCCGGAGCTCATCATCACCGATCCGACAGCCGACGACATCGGCCGAACTTTCCAGGGGAACTGGCGGGTGCGGTCCTGACCCACGCGGCGGCCGTGGACGCGGATCGCCGATTCCATGTTGAAACGTACCCGCAAAATGTGGGTTCATGCCTTGGCGTTTAGGGATGGGCGGACCGGCCTCGCTCACCACATGAGGAGACACAGCAGAATGCGCACCCAGGTCACCCTCGCAGCGCTCGTCGCAGCGCTCGGGCTCGTCGCCGGCGCTGGCGGCTGCGGCCAGAACAAGGTCTCGGAGTGCAACGCGCTCATCGAGGTCATCAACAAGGGCGTTCAGAGCATCGAGAAAGGCACCAAGGCCGGCACCGACCAGGGCGGGTCGAGCGAGCTGAAGGCGATGGCCGACGCGATGGACAAGGTGGCGGCCGACGCGGCGCAGGTGAAGCTGACCACCCCGGAGCTGCAGAAGTTCTCGGGCGAATACCAGGCCATGGCGAAGGACGTCGCCAAGGCGGCGCGCGATCTCGCGACCGCGGCGGACGCCAACGACGCGGAGAAGAGCAACGCCGCCCAGGCGTCGATCGAGAAGGCGATCAAGCAGGAAGATCCCCTCGTCGACAACATCAACAAGTTCTGTCAGGCGCCCTGACGGGGCGCTCCCCCTCCGACCGCCGCGGGCTCGGCCGTCCCGTCCGCAGCGCGGCGCCGCCTTACAGCGGTTTCCGCCCACAAGCCGAACAGAGCGACGGTCTCCCGCACAGGAGACGGGCCCAGATCGGCGTTTTCGGCGCGCAAGCGCACTCCGGTGCGCTGAGCACCGAAAACGTCGAGGTGGGCCCGTATCCGAAGCGGGTGACCGCCGCTCTAGGGGACGAAGCGATAGCCGACACCGCGCACCGTCAGCAGGTGGCGCGGCGTCGTCGCGTTCTCTTCCAGCTTGTTGCGGAGCTGGAGGATGAAATTGTCGATGGTGCGCGGGGTCCCGTGGTGCGTCGGGCCCCAGACCTTGGCCTGGATCTGCTCCCTCGACAGGACCCTGCCGCCCGCCTCGGCGAGGCAGAGCAGCACGTCGAACTCGGTCGCCGTGAGCTCGATCAGCGCGTCGCCGCGGCGGACCTCGCGCGTCGCCGCGTTGATCACGATGTCGCCGGCGCGCAGCTGCGCCCCGTCGGCGCGCGCGATCGCGTCGCGCCGGAGCACGGCCTTCACGCGCGCGAGCAGCTCGGCCAGGCTGAACGGCTTCGTGATGTAGTCCTCGGCGCCGAGCTCGAGGCCCATCACCTTGTCCATCTCGGCGCCGCGCGCGGACAGCATGATCACCGGCAGGGTGCGCCGCTCGTTCCGGAGCATGCGGAGCAGCTCGAAGCCGTTCAGCCGGGGGAGCATGACGTCGATGATGATGAGATCGACGCCGCCGCCGCGGGCCAGCGCGAGCCCGCGCTCCCCGTCCTCGGCCACGAGGACGCGGTAGCCCTCGGCGGTCAGGTTCATCTCGAGACCCATCGCGATGCTGGGGTCGTCCTCCACGAGCAGGACGGTCCGCGCCGGTGTCTGAGGGGTTCGGGTCATGCTGAGGAGGTCCTCTAGCATGTTCATGTCCTGACCGGCGGCGGCCGCGCTACGGCGGCGCGCTCGCGTCGGCGCCGTGATCCGACGCGTCGTTGTGCGCCGCGGCGACCGCGGGCGCCGCGACCTGCGGGCGTCGCTCAACGCTCGCCTTGGGCGCGCTCCGGAGCGGGAGCACGAGGGTGAACGTGCTGCCCTTCCCGGGCTCGCTGTCGACGAGGATCTTGCCGCCGTGCGCCCGGATGACATGCTTGACGATCGACAGCCCGAGCCCCGAGCCCTCCTGCTGCCGGGCCAGGAGATCGTCGACCCGGTAGAACTTCTCGAAGATCCGCTTGTGCTCCGCGCGGGCGATGCCCTTGCCGTTGTCGCGGACCGTGAGCAGCGCCGACCGCTTGAGGACGTGGGCGGAGACGCTGATCTTCCTCGGCTGACCGCCGTACTTGTAGGCGTTCGAGAGGAGGTTCACGATCGCGTCGACGAGCGCGCTGCGATCGCAGAGCACGGGCGGGAGGTTCGCGTCGATGGAGACGTCGAGGTCGACGCTGCGCTTCTCGCGGGTCGGCTCGAAGGCGTGGATCGCCTCGTCGGCGATCTCCCCGAGGTGGTGCTCCGAGAGCTCGTAGACGCGCCGGCCGCTCTCCATCCGCCCCCAGTCGAGCAGCCGATCGATGAGCTGCTGCAGGCGGGCGCTCTCCTTGGTGAGCGCCTCGATGCAGCGATCCTCGCTGATCGTGTCGCCGCGCCGGAGCGTGAGGGTCTCGGTGAACATCCGGATCGACGTGAGCGGGGTGCGCAGCTCGTGCGAGACCTTGGACACGAAATCGGCCTGGAGCTCGGACAGGTTGCGCTCGCGCCGGAGGAAGACCCACACGAGGATGACCCCGGTCGCGAGCGTCCCGCAGAACGTGAGGACGATGATCCCCATGATGAGGTTGTACTGGGCCTCGCCGAGGACGAGCAGGAGGAAGCCGACGCCCGACAGGAGCACCCCGGGGATGATCACCAGGTAGACGAGGAGCTGGATGATCCGCCGGTAGCCGAGCGTGGTGAGATCGCGCCTCGGGGTCCGCATGCCGGCAGCTTAGTGGGGCCCCGCGCCGCCGGCGAGCCGCCGCGAGCGCCCGCGCGCGGCTATGCCTCGATCCGCTCCAGCACGAGCGCGGGCGCCTCGGCGGGCGCCGGGCCGAGCCGGAAGGCGGCGCGGACGCGATCGGCCGCGGCCCGCGCGTCGTCCGCCCGGCGCGCGTGGATGCGGGCGAGGGGCGCGCCGCGGTCCACGCGATCGCCGCGCACCGCGGCGAGCTCGATCCCCACGGCGGGGTCCACGCGCTGGTCGGCGCGCGTCCGCCCGGCGCCGAGCGCGACCGCCGACAGGCCGATCTCCAGCGGATCGACGGCGGCGACGTGCCCCTCGTCCTGCGCGGCGACCTCGACCACGACGGGGGCGCTGGGCAGCCGGCCGGCGTCCTGCACCACGGCCGGATCGCCCTTCTGCGCCGCGATCATCCGCGCGAGGACCTCGGCCGCCGCGCCGCTCGCGATGGCTGCCTCGAGCTTCACCCGCGCCTCGGCCGCGCTCGCCGCTGCGCCGCCGGCGATCAGCATCTCCTCGCCGAGGGCGAGCGTGCACGCGACGAGGTCGCCCGGCCCGCGGCCGTGCAGCACCTCGATGGCCTCGCGGGTCTCGATGGCGTTGCCGACGGTGCGCCCGAGCGGGGCGCTCATGTCGGTGAGCAGCGCGGAGACGCGCTTGCCGGCCGCGGTCCCGACGCGCACGAGCGCGGTCGCGAGGGCGCGGGCGTCGCCGAGGGTCTTCATGAACGCGCCGCGCCCGACCTTGACGTCGAGCACGAGCGCGTCGATGCCCTCCGCGAGCTTCTTCGAGAGGATGCTGGCGACGATGAGCGGGATCGACTCGACCGTGGCGGTCACGTCGCGCAGCGCGTAGATGCGCTTGTCCGCGGGCGCGATCCGCGCGGTCTGCCCGATCATGCACGTCCCCACCTCGCGGACGATGCGCGCGAACGCGTCGGCGTCGAGCGCGACGTCGAACCCCGGGATCGCCTCGAGCTTGTCGAGGGTGCCTCCGGTGTGGCCGAGGCCGCGGCCGGACACCATCGGGACGGGGACGCCGCAGGCGGCGACGAGGGGGGCGAGGCAGATCGAGACCTTGTCGCCGACGCCGCCGGTCGAGTGCTTGTCGACCTTCCGACCGGGCACGCCGGACAGATCGAGGACGTCGCCCGAGTGGAGCATCGCGCGCGTGAGCGCGACGGTCTCGGCGTCGTCCATGCCGCGGAAGAAGATCGCCATGAGCAGCGCGGCCATCTGGTAATCGGCGAGCTCGCCGTCGCTGAGGGCGCGGATGATCCGCGCGATCTCGTCCTCGGACAGCCGCCCGCCGTCGCGCTTCTTCGCGACGAGCTCGACAAGGGTCTGCATCGGCGTCGAGCTTACCCGGGTTCGCCCCTATTTGTCCCTGGCGCGGGCCCCCCTATGGTCGGCGGGAGCGCGCGGACCGTCCCCGCAGGAGAGCGGACACGGCGCCGGTCACGGTCGCGCGGGAGAAGGGAGCCGCAAAGGGCCTCATGAACAGCCTCCTCTACGCCCGGGCCCAGATGGGCCTGTCGCTGGCATTTCACATGATCTTCGCCGCCGCCGGGGTGGCGCTGCCGCTGATCATGGTCATCGCGGACGCGCTCTGGCACCGGACGGGCGATCGAGACTACCTCGAGTTCTCGAAGCGCATGGCGAAGGGGACGGCGATCCTGTTCGCGGTGGGCGCCGTGTCGGGGACGGTGCTCTCGTTCGAGCTCGGGCTCCTGTGGCCGAGCTTCATGGGGACGTTCGGAGAGGTGATAGGGCTCCCGTTCTCGCTCGAGGGGTTCGCGTTCTTCACGGAGGCGATCTTCCTCGGCATCTACCTCTACGGGCGCGGCAAGCTCTCGCCGAGGCTGCACCTGCTCTCGGGCGCGCTGGTCGCGCTGAGCGGCGCGCTGTCCGCGTTCTTCGTGATCCTTGTGAACGCGTGCATGAACGACCCTGCCGGGTTCACGATGGTCGACGGGCGCCCGGCGAACATCGACCCGGTCGCGGCGATGTTCAGCCCGCCGTGGAAGCACGAGACGCTGCACGGCATCCTCGCGTGTTATCAGGCGACGGCGTTCGTGATGACGGGGATCCACGCGCTGGTGCTCCTGCGGCACCCGTCGAGCCCGCTGTTCCGCAAGGCGTTCGCGGTGACGCTCGCGGTCGCCGGGGTGACGGCGCTGGCGCAGCCGCTCGTCGGTCACTACGCGGCGGTGGAGGTCGGGAGGGGGCAGCCCGCCAAGCTCGCGGCGATGGAGGCGCACTTCGAGACCTCGGCCCGCGCGCCGCTCCTCGTCGGCGGCCTGCCCGACGTGGAGCGGGGCGAGGTCGACTACGCGATCGAGATCCCGGCGGGGCTCTCGGTGTTCCTGCACGCGGATCCTGACGCGGTGGTGCCCGGGCTGGATGCGGTCCCCCGGGACGAGTGGCCGCCGGTCACGGCGACGCACCTCTCGTTTCAGGTGATGGTGGGCGCGGGCTCCGCGATGGCGCTGCTGGCGGTGGTCGGGGCGGTGCTCGCGTGGCGCCGCAGGGGGATCCCGGATCAGCGCCCGTTTCTGTGGGCGGCGATCCTGGCGAGCCCGCTCGGCATCGTGGCGATGGAGGCGGGCTGGCTGGTGACGGAGCTCGGTCGCCAGCCGTGGATCGTGCGGGGCGCGATGCGCACGCGCGACGCGGTGACCCCGTTCCCGCACCTCGCGGCGCCTTTCTGGACGTTCACGGCGCTCTATGTCTTTCTCGGCGTGGTGGTGGTCTACCTGCTCGTGCGCCAGCTCCGCGCGGCGCCGCTCGGGGTGACGGGAGGCGGCGGCGCGCCGCTCGAGGGGACGGGCGGCGGCGCGCCGCGCGCGTCCGGGGGAGGCGAGGCCGATGCGCACTGAGTGGTTCATCGGCGGGGTGATGATGGCGGCGCTCGTGCTGTACGCGCTGCTCGGGGGCGCCGATTTCGGCGGCGGCGTGTGGGATCTGCTCGCCTCCGGCCCGCGGAAGCGGGAGCAGCGCGCCCTCATCGAGCGGGTCATCGGCCCGATCTGGGAGGCCAACCACGTGTGGCTCATCCTGGTCGTGGTGCTGCTCTTCACCGCGTTTCCTCCCGCGTTCGCGGCGATCTCGATCGCGCTGCACGTCCCCCTCACGCTGTTCCTCGTTGGCGTCGTGTTTCGCGGCTCGGCGTTCAGCTTCCGCAGCTACGACTCCCGGGGCGATCGGCGGCAGAAGCGCTGGGGGTTCGTCTTCTCGCTCGCGAGCGTGATCGCGCCTGTGCTGCTCGGCATGATCGTCGGCGCGGTGGCGTCCGGGCGGATCCGGGTGGTGTCGGGGGTGGTGACGAGCGGCTTCTTCGCGCCGTGGCTCTCGCTGTTTCCGTTCGTGGTGGGGCTGTTCGCGCTGGCGCTGTTCGCGTTCCTGGCGGCGGTGTACCTGACGAACGAGGCGAAGGAGCCTGCGCTGGTCGACGATTTCCGGCGGCGCGCGCTCGCCGCGGGCTGCGTTGTGGCGGCGCTCGCGCTGGCGTCGTTCGCGGCGTCGTTCCAGGGCGCGCCGCTCATTCGAGAGGGGCTGACCGATCATCCGATCACGTGGCCGCTCCACGTCACGACGGGCCTCGCGGCCACCGCGGCGCTCTTCGCGTTGTGGACCCGCCGTTTCCGTCTGGCGCGCTTCGCGGCGGCGGCGCAGGTCACGCTGATCCTGCTCGGCTGGGCGGCCTCGCAGTACCCGTTCCTGGTGGTGCCGGACGTGACGCTCGAGGGCGCGGCGGCGAACCCGAGGACGTTGCGATTGCTTGTCTGGGTGCTCGGCGTCGGATCCGTGCTGCTGTTCCCATCGCTGTACGTGCTCTTCCGCGTCTTCGGCAGCGGCCGGGCGGGGGCTGCGTCGGACGGCGACGACGACCATTGAGCGGGAGTGGGGCCGACGTACGTGGAAGTCGCGGTGGCCAAATCTGATGCACCACCTCGACCTACCCGCAGGAGAGGCGTGAGGACGGCTGGCTGAACAGCGGCTCTGTGTCCGTCCGGGCGCTAGGGGCCGATGGCGCGATGCCGGTCGCCCATTGCATTCCTGGGACCTGCAACCCGCTCTCGCTGCGCCCCCGAAAAAATGCGAACGCTTTCGCGGGCCTCCCCACGGCGGTCGAACCGTGTTACGCTCGAAGGCGCGAAGTTTCAGGATGCTTGTGGGGGAAGGAGCCCTGTAGAGATGGCGAACATGGCTAGATACCGTCGACACGCGATTGTGGGGTTACTTGCAGCGACAGCCGGTGTGACGGGCTCGTTCGCCGCGTGCACGGACTCGTACCGTCATGGGCTCACCGGCTCCGGCTCGGGCCCCACCGGGACCGGCGGCAGCAGCGGCGGCACCGGCGGCGCGGGCGGGGAGGCGGGGAGCACGGGGACGTTCGGGGAGGGGGGGCGGTGCGATCCGATCTGCTCCAACGATCTGAAGAAGATCCTCAGCTGCAATGGGGTGACGCTGGCGACTTGCAAGCCGGAGGAGGGGTGTGTCAACGCCGAGTGCGTGCCCAACCCGTGCGAGGCGGCGGAGCAGTCGAAGAGCTCGTACGGGTGCGACTTCTGGGCGGTGAAGACCGCGCAGCGGGCGGAGGCGAAGGGAGCCTGCTTCGCGGCGGTTATCGCCAATACGTGGGAAAAGGAGGTAAAGCTTACGGTGCAACGAAACGGCGAGACCTTGCCCGTTGAGGACTTTGCCTTCATCCCACAGGGGCAAGGGAGCCAGATCGTATACCAGCCATACAATCCTGATGTGGGGCTTGGCGTTGGCGAGGTCGCTGTCTTGTTCTTGTCACGCAGTAGCGGCGGTCTGCTGGATTGCCCAAAAGAACCTGCGATGAGGGCTGAGACTGGCGTCGCCGGTACAGGGCGCGGTTCGGGTTTCCATATAACCACGGATTACCCCGCGGTTGCGTACCAGATCGCCCCCTATGGTGGAGGCCCGACCAGCTACACTTCGGCGACCCTGCTGTTGCCCACGAGCTCGTGGGATACGAACTATGTTGCCGTTAATGCCTATCCGGTGTCTCCTTTGAATACGGAGGGGCTGCCGTCATTGGAGATCGTGGCCCGCGAAGACAATACATCGGTTACCATCCTTCCCAGGGAAGATATCAAGGGTGCAGGGCCCGTCGATAATCCAGTGGTCGCTCCGGCTACGAAGGGAATGCCAGTAACATATACGCTGAACAAGGGTGAGTTTTTGCAGATTTCTCAGGATGCTGAGCTTACAGGCAGCCCCATTTCGTCGGACAAGCCCGTTGGTGTGTTTGGGGCCTCTTCCTGTATGAATGTTCCGCTTGAAGTCGCGGACTGCGATTCGGCGCATCAGCAGATTGCGCCAGTACGAGCGACAGGAAGCGAGTATGTGGCGGTGCGTTATCAGGGGCGGGAGGAGGGCGTCGAAGAGGCGCCTCCGTGGCGCCTGGTCGGCATGGTCGACGGTACAGAGTTGAACTGGGAGCCATCGAAGCCAGAGGGGGCTCCTGACACGCTTAAACTCGGTGACGTTGTCGAATTCAGCGCAGCCGGTCCCTTCGTTGTGCGGAGTCAGAACGGCGAGCATCCGTTCTACTTTGGTGGTTACATGACTGGAGGCGAGAACTTTCAGCGGGTGGGTGATCCGGAATGGGTCAATGTTATTCCTCCGTCTCAGTTCTTGGATTATTATGTTCTGTTTACGGACCCCTCATACCCGCAGACAAGCTTGAATGTTGTGCGTACCAAGTCGAAGCGTGATGGCAAGTTCGCAGATGTGACCCTGGACTGCATGGGGAAGCTCTCCGGATGGGAGCCGATTGGAGACTACGAGTATACACGTGTTCAGCTGGTGAGCGGGAATTTTGAGGGCTCCGGCGACTGCATCAACGGGCGCCACGTGATGTCGAGCGAGCTTCCATTTGGCGTCACTGTCTGGGGATGGGGCGCCATTTCAGGTTCTCTCGAGGTCTCATATGCATACCCGGCAGGCGCGGGATTCCAGCCAATTAACCAGATCACGATCCCTGTAGATCCCCTGTGATGCGGAAGATGTGCGGTATGCCGCAGCAGTCAGCGGATGCGCGGATTTTGTAGTGCGCTTTGCTGGGCGGCCTCGGGGGTTTGAAAGATACACCCGCTGCTCCTCACCGCCGGCGACGGCGTAGTTCCACTCGGCCTCGGTGGGCAGGTAGCCCCCGTCCCATGCGCAGAATGCGAAGGCCTCGTACCACGTGACGCAATGCATCGGCCGGTGTTCGTTGGGGCCCCGCTCGGCGGTCCGTGTCGGGTAGTACTGGCATTCTAGCTGTGCTTTGAGCTGCTCGGTGTTTGCTGTGAGCGAGGATGTCCAATCGAATTGCCACCCGCTATCGGTCACACCTGGGCGCTCCCCGGCTCCGAGCGCCGGGGGATCCCTCCGCGTCCCTTTCAGCGCCTCCACGAACGCACGAAATCGTCCTACCGTGACCTCGTATCTGTCGAGCCTGAAGTCGCTGACGGTCGCTGGATAGCTCTCATCGTTGCTCCGGTAGAACGTGCCTCCCGGCACGACGTCAGCGGCGCAGCAATCCGCGTCTCCGTCGGGCCCGCAGCTCACTCCCGTGCCAGGCGCGTCGCCGCCCTGGCAGCTCGTCGGGACGCACACGCCGTCGCGGCGCCCCGGGAAGGGCGGCGCGCACGGCGCCTCCTCGACCCACGCGCCCCCTTCGCATCTCCGTGGCTTGCCGCCTGCGCACCAGCGCTCCCCCTCGGTGCATGGGACACATCGGCCCTTTGCACAGACTGGCGCCTCTCCACTGCAAGGCCGCTGGGGAACCCACTCCCCATCTGCGCACTGCCTGGGCGTATCGCCGACACAGTCGCGCTTGCCGTGCTCGCAACCTCCTGCGCCGGAGCTCGAGTCGCTGTCGCCGCCGGCTCCGCCTCCCCAGCACTCGCCCGCGGAGCGTCCTTGAAGTCGTCGAGCCCGAGCACCAGGCCGCAGCTCGTCATCCCGGCCGCAATCGCCAGCGGAGCCATCCGCGCGCCCGCGCCGTGGCCCGTGCGCCGCCTTTTCATTGTCGACATGCGGCCCAAGCTACACAGCGTGCCGAGGTCGCGGAAGGACCGCGCGCCAGCCCGCCGCTCCGACCCGCGCGCCCCGGACACAGCCGCCCGCTTCCGCGGCGGTCCTCGCACCTCCTGGTTCGACCCAGGAGACATCCTCCCCCGGCCCGAGTAGGCTCCCGCCCGGACGCCGGCCCGCATGCGGCGGAACGCCCGCGTCAACCTCGTTTTTCGAGCGTTGCTTGGAGGACAGCTCACCGTGATGGATCGACGAAACCTGCCGGGCCGTGCGCCGCGACGCCCGTCGCGCCTTCGCTGCGCGCTGACCGCAGCGGCCCTGGCCGCACCGGCCCTCGCCGCGCTGGCGCCCTCCGCCGCCCGCGCGCAGGACCGGACCTTCTACCTCGATCGCCTCAGGATGGCCGGCGCCCCCGACGACGGGATCGGCGTCTGGCGCCCGCACATGGGGGAACGGACGCGCTTCTTCGGGCAGCTCGGGCTGGGGATGTCGGTCCACCCGCTCCGCGACGACAACTACGTTGACAACCTCGCCATCGAGGAGCGGGTCGAGGGCGACGGACCCGTCACCTCCCAGCTCATCACCTACCTGAACGCGGGCGTCGAGATCCTCGGCCGCGGCGCCCTCCAGGTCTCGTTCCCCATCGTCCTGTTCCAGGACGGCAACCAGACCTACCACCGCGAGCTCGGCCTCAACCAGAGCGTCGACCTGAAGACCGCCACCCCCATGGACCTCCGGGTCGACGCGCGCTTCGTCGCCCTGGAGCTCGACGAGCGCCGCTTCCGGCTCGGCCTCACCGGGGCGGTCTTCGTGCCCATCGGCAACACGTACTCGTTCGCAGGCGACCGGGGCGTGAGCAGCTCGTTCGGCCTCGGCGCCGAGTACGACTTCAAGGATTTCTTCGTCACCCTGAACACCGGCGTCGCCATCCGGCCGCGCGTGGCGCTCAACGAGCTCGTCGTGGGCAGCGAGCTCACGTACGGCGTCGGCGGCTACGTCCCGCTCGTCGACGGCAAGCTCCGCCTCGGGGCCGAGATCTTCGGCTCGTTCGGCCTCCTCAAGGAGACCGCGGGCGAGCTCGATGCCTCGCCCATCGAGTGGCAGCTCAACAGCAAGATGTTCCTCACCAAGGACAAGGCGGTCTACGTCGGCGCCGGCGTCGGCACCCGCATGAGCGGCGGCTACGCGCCCGATTTCCGGGGGGTCGCCCTCGTCGGCGGCTCGTTCGGCATCGCCGACTCCGACGCCCGCTCGCCGGGCTTCAACTACGTGATCACGGCGGAGAAGGACACCGACGGCGACGGCTACCCCGACGTCATCGACCTCTGCCCGGAGGACCCCGAGGACGGCAAGCAGCCCAAGCCGAGCGACGGATGTCCGGACATGCCCGACCGCGACGGCGACGGCATCCCCGACGTCGTCGACAAGTGCCCGGACGACCCCGAGGACAAGGACGGCATCGACGATCGCGACGGCTGCCCCGAGGAGGACGCGGATCAGGACGGCATCCCCGACGCGCAGGACAAATGCCCGAAGGAGCCGGGGCAGGTCGTCGTCGAAGACCCGGAGAAGAACGGCTGCCCGTTCTACATCCGCAGGATCACGGGCTCCGCCGAGATCGAGATCATGAAGCAGGTCGAGTTCGAGTTCGACAGCTCCAGGATCCTCCCGCAGAGCTATCCGATCCTCGACGAGGTCGTGCGCCTGCTCAAGGCGAACCCCGAGATCAAGCTGCTCAGCATCGAGGGGCACACCGACAACCAGGGCACCATCGACTACAACGACCGGCTCGCGCACAACCGCGCCATCGCGGTCAGGGTCTACCTGATCAACAAGGGCGTTCAGTCGGAGCGGCTCACCTCCGTCGGCTATGGCTCCCGCCGGCCGCTCCTGTCCAACGACACGCCGGAAGGCCGGCAGCGCAACCGGCGCGTCGAGTTCCATATCAAGTCGCAGACGATCGAGGGCCGGTAAGCTCCAGCCGGAGCGGCTGGCCGATCCTCCCCCCGGGATCAAGCGACGTTTGCGTGCACGTGCCCCGGCATGGGCACGCAAACGTCATCTCCTGAGAGCCGGCCGGGTTCGGCCCGGCCACGCGGGCGCGTCCCACGCAGGCGCGCTCCCGGGGATCGGCGTTCAGTCGTCGCGGTGCGCGAGCGCCGGGCGACGATGGTCGCATTTGCCGGGGATCGGAAAGCCGCAGACCGCCTCTTCCGTCAGGCAAACCTGCTCCGCGGGACACTGCTCCGGATCGAGGACGCCGGGATCGCAGGGACGAGAGCAGAAATCGGGCCTCGCCAGCGGGGCGTCGTAGCGGCCGTTGCCGTCGACATCGATGGTGATCGGGTTGGTGATCGCGTAGGGCGGGACCGGCGACCAGTCGGGCACCGTCGGCGTGAGCGCGAACAGGGCGCTGAGCGCGGGGATCCGGCCGAACGCGTCGCCGGCCAGCCGGGAGAGCTGGATCTCACCGAAGGGGACGTCCAGGGAGACAGGGCTCATGAGGTTCCTGTCCTCGAGCCCCATGGCGATGATCACCACCCAGGAGTCGCGATCCGGCGCCGTGAAGGTGACCTTGCCGCGCACGTCCACGATCGCGCTCGGCGGCATGGCCGGCTCCAGCAAGCGGACCATCCCGCCGTTCAGGTAGATCTCCACCCGATCGACGCCGAACCAGCTCGCCGTCTGGACATCGAACAGGAGCTCGAGCGACTCGCCCGCGCTCGCCGCCGCCACCTCGCCGTAGGTCTTGCCGCGGATCGTCGCGCGGATGAAGGGGCCGTACGTCGCGAAGGCGTGCGCGCCCCGCAGGCTCTCGACCGCGGCCGGCATCTCGAGGGCGGCTGGGGAGTCGGTCGCGCTCCGGAAATAGGTCCGCGGGAAGCCCGGCTCCTTCGACCCGTCGTGGCTGTCGCTGCTGGCGATCTGCGCCGGGGCGAAGCCCCGCTCGAGGTAGCGGAAGTAGTCGTCCACCTGGCCCGCGCGGTACGTGCACGGCGCGTCGCGCGCGTCCTCGGGGACCGGATCGCCGCCGAGCGCCGTGGGCCCGCAGAGCTCCTGGCTGTCGGAGGTCGTTCCGGAGAAGCCCCAGTCGTTCGCCTGCTCGTCAGGCGTCCGGGCGAGGATGCGCTTCATCAGCGCCCACGCGAGCTCGGTGCGGGCGCGGCGCTTGCAATCGGAGACAGCAAGAGCGACGGCAGCCGCGCCTGCGCGGGGGGCGCCGCCCGGCGCGGACGTCGCCGCGCACGGCGCGCGCAGCCAGCCCGCCTCCTCGGGGCACGCGGCCTCGATCTCGGCGGCGCTCCCGGCGGCGTTCAGCCGCGCGAGGCAGCGGTTCCAGTCGACGACCTCGGCCACGCTCGGCGTGCGCACCAGATCGAACCGCTTGCCGTTGATGATTTCCATCGCGTCGAACGCGCAGCTCGCGGTCCGGAAGACGGGGTTGTTCTCCTCGAGGAACGTCGGCGTCCGGCCCATCGTGTAGGTGTCGACGCCGAGCTGGTCGATGTAGCCGAAGAAGCCGTCGCGCGGGTGCGCGACGATCGTCAGCGGCGCCACGGTGCCGTCGCCGGAGGCCCGGAGGGCGTCGAGGATCGCCCCGCCGGGCTCGCACGTCCAGTCGTGCGCTCCGTGGCCCGGGACGTCGAGCTCGTCGTACCCGAGCGGGAACCCGATGAAGTGCCCCTGCTCCAGCGTGGTGATCTCCGCCCCGATCGCCGTGGCGAGGTGAGGCGCGAGCCCGAGCGCGCGCGCTGTCGGCTGGTAGTCCGTCTCGACGTCGTGGTCGGTCGACACCGCGAGCTCCACGCCCTCGGCCGCCACCGCGGCCACCCGCCGCGGCAGCGCCATGCCGCTGTCGAAGCTCGGCTCGGAGTGGAGGTGCATGTCGGCCGACATCCACCCGCTCGTGTCGACCTCGCGCACGAGCGTGGCGTCGAGCTGCAACGTGCGGCCCGGCGCGAGCGTGACGTCGCGCTCGACGTAGATGCCGTACTCGATGCCGCGCGACACCGTGATCTGGTATCGCCCCGGCTCGATCTCGACCTCTCCCTCGCCGGTGGCCGTGATCTCGACGGCCCGGTTGCCGTTCCCGAGCCGGCCGTCGCCGAGGTAGACCCTGCGCCGGCCGTCGCCCGGGAGCCTCCGCCCCGCCTCGTCGAGCGAGGCGAAGGCGAGCTTGGCCGGCACCCGCTGGCCCGCCTCGTCCGCGACCCGGTAACGCACCCTCGCCGGCGCGGGGAGGCGCGGCGACACCACGGCCTCCTGTCCGGCCCGCAGGCTCACCCGGAGGGGCGCCGACGTCGCCGTCCCCGCAGCGTTCCTCGCCACGAGCAGGTAGCTGCCGGGCGGCAAGGCGCCGCGGAAATCGCCGTCCTCGGACGGGTCGAGGCCGAGATCCGCGTCGATCTCGTCGACGAGGCCCACGTCGCCGCGCGCCTCCCGGTTGGCCGCCACGAGCTCGTCCAGCGAGGCGAAGGGCCGCGCGGGATCGGGATCGGCGAAGACGAACACCCGGGCGTTCGGCGCGGCCTCGAGGGTGTCCTCCCACAGCACGTGGCCGCTGACCGCGCCGGTCGCGGTCCCACGGAGCCGGTGCATCACGCCCGTCACGCTCGAGACGTCGCCGTCGCCCACGGCCAGGTAGCGCTCGTAGCTGAACGCGCGGTGGGCGTCGCACGCCGCGTCGTCCTCCTCGCTGAACAGGCACGAACGGCTGGCGGACACGAACGCCGTCGCCGCGCTGGCGAAGAGGGGCACGTTGACCACCGATGGCGCCGTGCCCTCCGCTGCCTTCGTGAAGTAGCCGTAGCTGACGTCGCCGCCCGCCGCGGCCACGAAATCGAAGGTGAGCGGCGCCTGGAAGGAGTTCCGCCCCGCGTTCCACGCGTCCTGGACCGCCGTGTCCTCGTCGAAGCCCGCGCCGGGCGCGAAGACGTCGTTCTGGTTGCCGAAGAACACGAAGTCTCCGGCGACGATGCCGGCGCGGCGCGACGACGCCTCCTGCGCGGCCTCCGGCGGATCGCCGAGGACGCCGCCGAACACCGAGACCGGGGCCGTGGCGTTGTCCAGCGGCAGGACGTCGCTGCAGGCGCAGGTCAGGCAGCCGCCCGGGTCCTGCCGATACCCGTTCGGGCACGGCTCGCAGCTCCTCTGGGGCTCGCAGCCGGGCGGCGGCCTGTCGTCGAGCAGGAGGACCGTGCGCACCGTCACGAACCGATCGCCCGGGTGAAGGAGGTAGTCTGTCCGGAAGCGGATCCTGGAGCGGACGTCGGGGAAGAAGAGGCCGAGCAGATCCTCCTGCGCCCGGAGCAGGCCTATCGCCTCGAACAGGAACTCGCCGTCTCCCTCGACGCGGATCCCGGCCTCTGCGCCGTCGGATCCGTCTGCGAGCACGGAGACGTCGGTCGCCGTCGGGTCGGGCACGATGAGGTTGGCGAGCGAGAACATCTCCGCGAACCGGTCGCGCCCCTGTCCGCCCTCCTCGCCGATCCGACCGCGCCGCCGGTCGACGTCGACGATGGCCCCGCCGAAAATCCCCGGCCCGGGCGAGTCCCGCCCGCCCAGGATCGCCACGCGGATCTGGTCGTTCTCGAGGAGGAAGTCGCCGATGTCCGCCATCGCCACAGGGCCGCCGACGAGCTCGGCGCGCTGCTCTATCCGCTTGGCGCGGAGCAGCCGATCGCCCCCGCAGCTCGGCAGCGCGGGGGCGGCGAGCGCGGCGGCGGCGAGCGGGACGAGCGCTACCCGGGTGAGCCAGCGGTGGGTTCGCCGCACAGCGATCTCTCCTACAGCGAGAGCTGGAGTTGCAGGAGGAGCACGTCGTTCGAGAGCGACAGCCCGCCGAGCTCCTCCCGGTGCGTGACCTCGATCTGCGCCTTCACCAGATCGTCGACCGCGTGGTAGCTCGCGCCGCCGGTGAGCACGAGGTTGTCCCCTTCATCGTCGATATCCAGGTTGGGGTCGATCCACTCCACGCGACCCGAGACACCGAGCTTCCGGGCGATGAGCATGTAGCCTGCCTCGAAGACGAGCGCGAGCGACGAGACCGAGGTGATCTGCGCGATCGGCTGGGTGGGCACCGCCTTGGGGCTCGCCCCGGTCCAGAGCACCTCGCCGAGCGCGTGAAGCCCCGCGGCGTGCACCAGGACATCGGCGCTCGCGCCATAGAGCGTGCGCGCGCCGCCGTCGCTGAAGAAGCCGTCGGCGCCGACCCCGAGGCGGAAGGGCGAGCGGGCGACGTCCTGGAGCGTACGGCCGAGCGGGCCCCGCGGCTCGGTGGCGACCCGGCCGGCGACGGCGATCCCCTCGAAGCGGTTGCCGAGGGGAGCGAGGCTCTCGGAGGGACCTGCGTAGAACTGATCCGATCGCTGGAAGGCGTTGTAGACGCCCGCGTGACAGCTGAAGGCGCGGTCCTGGAAATGCCCTTCGGCCTGGATCCCGACCTGCGTGAACGGGGCGATCGCGCGGACGGCGAGCGGCCGCTCGGCGAGGGCGCCATCGCCGGCGCCGGTCATCGCCGAGCGAGAGAAGGGCACCGTGCGCGCGCCCGCGATCACCTCGAGCGCGCGCGCCGCCGTGACGCCGGCCCACGCCTCGTGGATGCGCGCCGTCCCCGCGTCGTCCCCGGCGAGCTCCGTGGAGATGGCGAACCGCACGAGCCCCGCGACGTCGCCGCGCAGCCCGGCGCGGACCCGGCGCAGCCGGAAGCCGGGCTGCTCGGCGCTGTCGCCGGCCTGGCTCAGCGCGTCGTCGCCCACGTAGGGCGCGGCTTGCAGCGCGAGCAGCGCGATCGGCGCGATCTCCAGCGGCCCGAGCGCGACCCGCACCTGCTCCCGGAAGCCCGGCGGCAAGAGGTCGCCGCGGTCGCCGCTCGCGGGCGCCGGCGACACGGGCGCGGGCGCGTCGCGCGGCTGCAGCTCCCGCGCCTGCGCGTTCGCTCGATCGGCCTGCGCCGCTGCGCCTTCCGGCTCGCCGGCCGCCCCGACCCCTTCTGTCTGCGCGTCGCCGGGGCTCGCGACCGCGGCGGCGGGCTCCTCTGCCGCGGGCTCGGGCTCCTGCGCGCGCGGCGTGGCGGCGGCGAGCAGGACTGCGGCGCCGCCTGCGACGCGAGCGAGGTGCCTCATGGATTCGGGTCTCCTGGAGGGCTGCCTGGAGCGCCCCTGCCGCTCCGGCTGGCCAGTGGTCGTCACCTCGTGCCGTGTCCACCCGGCGAGGTGCCCGGGAAACTAGAGGAAGACACGCGGCGCTGCAATCCGCGCGGCGCCCTGTGCTAACGCTCGCGGCCTACCCGCTCCTCGCGCAGCAGCGGAGGGAAGGGGAGCGCCACACTTCTCATGGAAATGCCCGGTTCGAGCCCGTCCGACAGTGATCCCACGCCCCGGGCCGGCGCGTCCGTCGCCCCGCCGCCTCGACCTCCTGGCGCGGAGGCGCCTCCCGCGGTCGAGAGCGGGAATCGCTGGCCCTGCGACAGGGCGTTCGTCGCGACGTTCGTGCTCCTCGCCGTCGCAGCCATCGTGCCGATATGGCGGGTGCGGTTCCTGCCGCTGCTCGATCTGCCGAACCACCTCGCGGCCGTCCATATCTGGCACAGCTTCGACGAGCCGTGGACGCGCTTCAGGGACTTCTACGAGCTCAGCCTCCGTCCGGCCCCCTACGGCGCCTATCACATCCTGACGCACGTGATCGCCTATGGCGTCGGCCTCGAGAACGCGAATCGCGTCGTGCTCTCCGGTTATGTGCTCGCCATCCCCGCGGCGGCGCTCGGCTGGGCGCGCCGGACGCGGCGCAGCCCCTGGCTCTCGGTCCTCACCTTCCCGCTGGCCTTCACCCTCTCGTGGGCGTGCGGCTTCCTGCCGTTCCTCGTCGGCGTCGCGCTGCTGCTCGCCGGCGTGCTCGCGCTCGACGTCTACCTCGATCGGCCGAGCCCCTTGCGCGGGGCCGCCGTCGCGCTGCTCAGCGTCGGCTGCGGCCTCAGCCATCCGCTCATCCTCTTCGGCTATTACGTCTGCGTCGCCGTGCTGATGCTCTGCCACCTGCCCCGGTGGTCGCGGATCGCCGTCGCGCTGCCGCTCTTCGCGCCCGCCGTCGCGCTCGTCCTGTGGCAGCTCGTCGCCTTCAAGAGCCCCATGGTCGATCTGCGGAGCGGCCCGCGGTTCCAGGGCGTCTGGGTGCCATGGCACGAGATGCTCCGATCGTTCCCGGAGTACACGCTCGACTCGGTATCGGGCGATCTCGACACCCGGCTCTTCTGGGTGCTCCTCGCGGTGGCGTCGCTGCTGGGCCTCTCTGGCGTCGCGCGCGTCGCCCGGCGCTTCCTCCCTGGCCGCAGCCTTCCCGCGCGCGAGCCAGCTGCGCCTGCCGGCTCGCTCCTCGACCGGCTGCATCGCCATCGCTCTCTCGCCCTCTGCGCTGCGATGGCGATCTGCTATTTTCTCGTGCCGCTGCACCTGGCTCGCCCCTTCGACTGGTGGTTCGTGAGCGGGCGCTTCTCGCCGTTCATCTGCTTCTTCGGCTTCCTGGCCATCACCGCGCCGCTCCAGGGCCGCTCGCGCCTCCTGATGGCCCCCGCCGTGGTGGCCGCGCTCGTGCTGCCGCTCCACCTCTCGGAGAAATATGCGCGCTTCGACGAGCGGGTCGCGCCGTTCGCCCGGATGGTGGAGCGGATCCCGCCGGGCGCCGAGGTCCTCTTCTTGACGCTGCCTCCGCGGACCGATGAATCGCTGATCATCGAGGGCACGAACCACTTCTCCTCGTGGGTGCAGATCATGCACGGGGGCTTCAGCGCGGACGGCTGGCACAACGTGGGTTTCCCCTTCACGCTGAAGCGTCGCCTCCCCGCGCCGCCGTCGAACCGCGGTGAGTGGTTCAGGCCGGATGTCCATGGCGTCGCGTACGATTACGTGATCCTCCGGAACGAGCGGCCGGATAAGCCGCTGTTCACCGCGGCGCACCCCTCGTTTCGCCGGATCGAGCGCGATGGCGCCTTCACGCTCTACGAGCACACGCGTTGAGCGACGCCACCGACCGGGTAGTCTACGATCCTCGCGGTCGGCCACCCCTCGGGTGCGTCGCGCCGAGGAGGGGAGCCGCTTGCCGATGTCGATCAGAACCCGCGCAGTCCGTCGCCGCCCGCTGGCCTGGAGCGGAGGGCTCGCCGCCGTGGTCGGGCTCGCGCTGGCGTCCGGCGTGGCGCCGTCCTGCGCCGGCGCGGCAGGCCCCGACATCCCGCGGGGTGATGGAGGCGAGGGCGCTTCCGGCTGTCCGGCCGACTGCGCCGCGGACCCGAGCGCCCCGCTGTGCGACCCGGAGACGGGCGACTGCGTGGCCTGTCTGCCTGGCCCTCTGGCGTGCCCGCCCGGTCAGTACTGCGATCCCGAGGCGAAGCGCTGTCTTCCGGGCTGTGAAGCCGAGTCCGACTGCGCAGCTCCGCTCACCTGCGATCCCGCGAAGCACGCCTGTGTTGCCTGTCTCGTCGACGGCGACTGTCCCCTGGGCGCGCTGTGCACCGGAGAGGGCGAGTGCGTTCAGGGCTGCTCGGCGGCGCACCCGTGTGAGAGCGGCGCGGCGTGCTGCGATGGTGTCTGTCGGGATCTCCAGACGGACGCGCTGAGCTGCGGCGCCTGCGGTCGCGCCTGTCCGGAGCTCTCGCACGCCGGGATCGCCTGCGTCTCGGGCGCGTGCGCGCTCACCGCCTGCGAGGACGGGTTCCTCGACTGCAACCACGACCCGGCGGACGGGTGCGAGCACGACGAAGCAGAGCGCGGGCCCTGCTCGTGCGCGCCGGGCGACACGAGGGTGTGTTACGAGGGATCGCCGGGCACCGAGGGGGTCGCTCCCTGCGCCCCCGGGGTCTCCACCTGCAGGTCGAGCGGCCTCTCGTGGGGGCCATGCCTCCACCAGGTGCTGCCGGCGCTCGACGTGTGCGCCGACGATATCGACAACGACTGCGACGGCACCGTCGACAACCCACCCGATCAGGACGGCGACGGGTGGACGATCTGCGATGGCGATTGCTGCGACTCCCCGTCGGACGGGTGCGGCACCCCGGCCCTCGTGAACCGCGGCGCGTTCGAGGTGGCGGGCAACGGGATCGACGACGACTGCGACGGCATGGCGGACAACACCGCGCCTTGCGACGCCGGGCTCACGAGCGACTCGCCGACCGCCCTCGACTATGCGAAGGCGATCGACCTCTGCGTCACCACGACGGCGAGCCCACCGTCGCGCTCGCAGCGCACGTGGGGTGTCCTCTCCGCGAGCTTCCACCGCGCCGACGGCGCAAGCGCGCCGGCCGCGGCCCAGCGATCGATCCGCCAGGGCTTCGGCTCCGGCATCACGCCGCTCCAGGGCGCGCGGCTCGCGGTGCTCTCGACCGGCGTCGCCGCGGCCGAGGCGGCGCCGAACAACACGAGGCCGAGCTTCGCCCCGTTCCAGGGCGGCCAGGACATGGGGACGTCGAGCAGGGTGCCCGCGGACTGGCTCGACGCGAACGGCGACAACCTCCCGAACGCGCCCGGGTGCCCTGACCCGCAGGGCGGCGCGATTGCCCACGATCCCGTGATGCTGAAGCTGCGCGTCCGCGTGCCGACGAACGCGAGCGCGTTCAGCGTCTCGACGTTCTTCCTCTCGTCCGAGTATCCGGAGTGGGTGTGCAGCCGGTTCAACGACTTCTTTCTGGCGCTCCTCGACTCGACGTTCGAGCCCTTTCCAGGCGAGGTGGCGAATCCTGCGGACGGGAACCTGGCCTTCTATGACCCGCCGCCCGCCGGGGCGCCGGTCTACCCGCTGGGCACGAACCTCGCGTTCGGCGGCACCGGGCTCTTCACCCAGTGCGTGAACGGGCCGACCGGGTGCGGCGGCGGCGCCACCCCCGGCACGACGACCACCTGCACGAGCATCACCCAGCTCCGCGGGACGGGGTTCGATGCCACGAGGCCGCCCGCCCAGTTCGAAGGTGAGCCCGGCTGGTGCGGATCGAGCGAGCGCGCGGGCGGCGGGACCGGATGGCTGGTCATGAACGGCAATGTCACCCCGGGTGAGATCATGGAGCTGCGCTTCGTACTTTGGGACACCGGCGATCCCTGGAACGATTCCGTGGCCCTCCTCGACAACTTCCAGTGGTCGCCGTTTGCCTCGACGCCCGGCACGCGCGAGTGAAGCGCCGCGCGGAACGATGGCGCGCGACCGCAGCGGACGGACGGCGACCCGATTACACTGCGCGGCGCAAAGAGGACCGCGGCACGCATCCCTCGGCCTCGCGCTCGTCAGGAGCGCTTCCGTTCATCACCCAAGGAGACTGCATGAGGAGAACGATCACGCCGCTCGCGCTGTTGCTCGCGAGCCTGTCTTTCGCCACGCTCGGCTGCGATAGCAAGGGGAGCGACGCGACGGCCCCCGGAGCGGTGGCTGAGGGCAAGCCGACCGAGAGCGCCGCCCCTGCGGCGACGACGGCCGCGCCGGTGGCGACGGCGGCCGTGCCGGCCGCGGCGACCGCCGAGCCGACGGCCGCTGCGTCGGCTGCGCCGGCGGAGACGGCCGCGGCGACCGCCGAGCCGGCGGAGACGGCCGCGCCGAAGGCGACGGCCGCTGCGTCTGCCGCCGCGGCCGCGGGGCCAGCGTCGACCGGCGCCGCGCAGGCGGGCGAGAAGAAGTTCGAGTGCGGGGCGAAGGGCCAGAAGATGTGCCCCATGCAGGCCTGGATGAAGAGCACGATGGCCTCCGCGACCTCGAGCGGCGACGCCGCGAAGATCGCGACGGCGCTGCAGTACGTGGCCAGCAAGCCGCCGCCCGGCATGGGCAGCTGGGTGGCGATCACGAAGGCCGGCATCGCCAAGGCGAAGGCCGGCGACGTCGATGGCGCGAAGGCGAGCTGCAAGCAGTGCCACGACCTCTACAAGGAGCAGTACAAGAAGACGATGCGCGATCGTCCCTGGTGAGCCGCCCGCCGGCGGCGCGGCGTATCCGCTCCGGCTCGCGCCGCTCGCCGCTGCGTCCCCGCGGCTCGCCGCGGCGAAATTCCCGTAACCGAACGACATTTTCGCGGGCTCACGGCGCCGTGGCGAGCGCCGAGCGCCGCGAGCGGCGAGCGCCGCCGCCGCGCGCCCGGTCGGGGATCGCTGCTCGGTCGGCAGGGCGCGGGACAAACATCTTGGACGGGAGGGGGTGATGCGATACAGCGCTGAGCTGATGGCGCGCGCTGTTCGCACAGGCCCTGGGGGTGCCCATGCGCCTGCCACCGCGTCCACTCGCGCGCGGGGGGCCGGCAAATCGAGCGGGGCAGCGGCTGCTCCGCGCCCGCGCGTCGGCCAGACTGCCGACCCGTTCTCGAGCGGCGCGACGCCGCCCCCGAAGCCGCGCCCGGGCGCGGCGCCGCGGCTCACCGGGGACGCGGCCCTCGACGTCAGGTCGAGCACGGCGGCCCCGAGCGTGCGCCCTCCAGCGGCCCCGTCCGCGCCGAGCGTGCGCCCTCCAGCGGGCCCTCCGCGGGCGGAGGCGGGTGCTCCTGCGGCCGCCTCGAAGAGGCCTCCTCCGCCGGACGAGGACGACGACGACGACGATGACGTGCCGGGCGGCGCGCAGCGCGGCCGGCCGCGCGGCCCGTTCACCCAGCACCGGCGGCTCGACTCGCTGCGCAGCTTGCTGCAGAAGCACCCTGCTGGCCTGACGATCTATGATCTCGCGCGCGAGCTCAATGTCACGCCGCGCTCGCTCCGGCGCTACCTTGTCGAGGTCAAGCGCGAGCTCGATCTCGTGTCGGTCGCCACGCGCCCCGGGGGCCCTCGCCTCTGGCGGCTGTCTCCGAGCGAGGCGCCCCGGCGCGTCGAGGTGCGGCGGACGCAGGCGTACGCCCTGCTCGCCGCCCGCCGGCTGTTCGAGCCGATGCGCGGCTCGACCCTGTTCGAGGAGATCGACCTCGCCGCGCAGCGCCTCCTCGGCGTCGCGCGCAGGCCCGGGCGCGGGCCGAACGCCGGCGTCGCCGACGCGCGGCTGGAGGAGCGCTTCCTCTATCTCCCGTTCGCCCCGAAGGACTACGCCGCGCGCACCGAGGAGCTCGACGACCTGTTCCAGTCCGTCGCCGACCTGCGCCCCCTGCGGTGCCGCTATCGCCGCTCGCGGGACGGGCGCGAGGAGCGGGTGCTCATCCACCCGTACGCGCTCGTCCTCTACAAGGACGCGATCTACTGCGTGGGCCTCCACGTGGGGCGAGGCGAGGTGCGCACGTTCCTGCTCGATCGCATGCGCGACACGGAGTGCGCGGTCACCGAGCGGTTCGAGCTGCCCCCGGATTTCTCCATCGACGACTACTTCCAGGGCCAGTTCGGCATCTGGCGCGGGGGCGAGCCCCGGCGCGTCGTGATCGACTTCGACGAGCGCGTCACCGAGTTCGTGCGGACGCGCAAGGTGCATCCGTCTCAGGAGATCACGCCGCTTTCCGGCGGCGGCGTGCGGCTCACGATGCTCATCGGCGACATGACGGAGCTCGCGACGTGGGTCCTCGGCTTCGGCGAGACCGCCCGCGTGGTCGAGCCGCCCGACCTCGTGGACCGCGTGAAGCGCGAGCTCGCCGGCGCGCTCGCTCGCTACGAGGATCCGCCGGCCGAGGCCTAGCTCCGCAGTCCAGCGATCCCGGGTGGGATCCCTGACCCACGGAGCTGGCCCGCCTCAGCGCGAGGCCTGGAGCGCCTCGTCGATCATCCTCTGGTGCTCCGCCGGGTCGGCCCAGCGGGCGCGCCCCTCGGGCGGGAGCTGATCGATCGGATCGAAGTACGTGTACCGCTGCCCCGGCTTGACGCTCGGCGCCTCGAACACCGAGATCCCGGTCGTGCGGTCGTAGTGCTCGAACGAGTGCGCGTCGCGCTTGCCTCCGCCGCCGGGCGCGTCGACGACGAACGTCGGCGTGTTGAACCCGGCGGTCGAGCCGCGCACATACTTCTCGATCGTGAGCCCGGTCGCCAGCGTGGTCCGGAGGTCCTCCACGCCGCGGACGAGGTCGTGGATGTAGACGTAATAGGGGTGCACGTGCACGTGCCCCAGGCGCTTCACGAGCAGCTTCATCGTCTCGGGCGTGTCGTTCACCCCGCGCTGCAGCACCGACTGGTTCCTGACCGTGATCCCCCGCTCGAAGAGCTTGTTCATCGCGTCGCGGGTGACGCCCGTGATCTCGTTCGGGTGGTTGAAGTGCGTGTGGATCACGACCTCCTTGTGCAGCTTCCGGCCGAGCTCGACCGTGCGCGTGACCGCGTCGATCCACTCGTCGTCGGTCAGGATCTTCTGCGGCATCACGGCCGGGCCCTTCGTGGCGAGGCGGATGCGCTGGATGTTCGGCATCCTGAGGAGCGTCTCGCCGATCGCGCCGAGCTGCTCCGGCCGCAGGTTGTATGCGTCGCCGCCGGAGACGACGATGTCCTCGAGCTCGGGGCGCGACGCGATGTACGCGTACGCTCGCTTCCAGCGCTCCTCGTCGACCTTGAAGTGGGTCTTCTCGACCTCCTCCGTGTCGATGCCCACCGCGTAGCTGCGCGTACAGAAGCGGCAGTACACGGGGCACGTGTCGAGCGGCAGGAAGAGCGCCTTGTCGGCGTACCGGTGCGTCAGCCCGGGGACGGGCGCGTCCGCGCGCTCGTGCAGCGAGTCGAGCCCGAGCTTCGGGTGATCCGGCAGGAAGCGCGAGGCCAGCGGGATGAACTGAGTCCGGAGCGGATCGGTGTACGGATCGTTCCAGTCGATCAGAGAGAGCATGTACGGCGAGACCCGGACGCTCATCGGCGCGCGCGCGAAGCCCTCGGTCGCGTCCCGGATGAAGTCGTCCGACACCATCCCGCGCAGCGTGTCGAGCAGCTTGTCGGGGCGGGTGATCGACTTCTTCGCCTGCCACCGGTGGTCATTGAACTGCTCGTCGGTCACGTCGGCGTAGGCCGGGATCCTCCGGAAATCGGGCAGCTCGAGCAGGTTCGCGTGATGGAGGGACGCCGGGTCCACCGGCGGCTTGAGGGGCGCGATGTCGTGGCTTCGCTTGCTGAGTTCGATGAGGCTCGAGGTGGTCGTCATGTCGTGGACCCTTGCTCGCGCGGAGCAAAGAGAGCGTCGATGGATGGCCGCGTGCCTGCGCCTGCGCGTCTCGGGGCCTGCCCGGGAGAGGCTGCGGCAGCGGTTCCTGGGAGCGTAGCATCGCGGTACCCCGTCGGGGGCGATGTGCGCCGCTTGTCGCCGAGCGGCGCCTCTGGCGGGCGGGCGGGGGGTTGGCGAGCGCGCTCGCTGTTGGCGGGCGCGCGGGCGCGCGGGCGCGATTGGCGGGCGCGCGAGCCGGTCAGGGTTCGATCGACGCGACCGTGGTGTCCCGGGTGGTGCGGTAGCGCGCGTAGTAGGTCCGGACGCGCGTCACGTAGGCCTGGGTCTCTTCGTACGGCGGGATGCCGCCGTGCCTCATGACCGCCCCTTCACCGGCGTTGTAGCCGGCGATGGTGAGATCGAGATCTCCGTTGAAGAGGTTGGCCAGGATGCGCAGGTACCGCGTTCCACCGAAGATGTTCTCTCGCGCGTCGAACGCGTCGCGCACCTGCATGCGGAGCGCGGTCTCTGGCATCAGCTGCATCAGCCCCTGCGCGCCGACGGGCGAGACGGCCCGTGGATCGTAGTCGCTCTCGCACTTGATCACCGCGCGGACGAGCTCCTCGGGGATCTGATAGAGCGCGGCGGCCTGGCGGATCCACGCGTCGTAGCGGCTGAAGCGCTCGAGCGATTTGTCGCTCGGCGCGACGGGCGTCACCCCCGCGCGCGTCGTCGAAGAGCGGCGCCCGTCTCCCTTGATGTACAGCTTGAACCGCGCGTCGCCGGTGGGGCGGTTCGCGAAGTGCACCGTTCCATCCGCGTCGGTGTACGTGAAGATGTCGGCGAGCGCGCTGCCCGGGTGCAGCGCGAGCACGGCGAGCCCGAGCGCGGCGGCGAGGGCGCGCAGGGGCACGCGAAGGGAAGGCCCGGAGGTCGACGGGGCAGGCATCTCTCGGTTCAGCATAGGTTGCGATCGTCCGCTCGCGCAAACCGCACCGTATCGGCGGAAATCGTGCCGGTGGAATCGGAGGAAGCTGAAGCTGGATTGGAGAGCAACGCTCCGGGCACGCGCGGTCATCCCGAGGACGTCGTCGCGAGGCGATCCGGCGCGACGCCCCCCCCGTCGTGGAAGCTCGGTCTGGTGAGCACGTCCCGGGCGCTGTAGTAAGGCGGGCGCCATGGACATCGGCTGGCGGCATGTGCTCGCGGGGGTTGCGGCCCTCTTCATCCTGTTCCTCGTCGTCAAGATGCGCCCTGCCCGGCGGCGCCGGGACGCGCTGAGCGCCGAGGTGCAGGCCGCGCGGGAGCGCGCGCGGCGCGCCGCGACCCCGCGCGAGCGGGCCGAGGCCCTGTGCGACGCTGGCGTACAGGCGATGCATGGCGGCCGCCGCGTGACAGCGGCCGTGGGGTTCTTCGTGCGCGCGATGCGCGCCGACCCGACCTCGGCCCGGGTCATCGAGCTCGCGAGCGGCGCGCTGGCCAGGCGCAAGCCCCGGCTCCTCGAGAAGATCCTCTGGCGGAGGCTCGCGGTGCTCCCCTGGGACGGCGAGCACCGCGACGCGGTGCGCGCGGCCGCCGGCGGGCTGGAGGCGCTCTACCGGCGCGGGATCCGTGACCGCAGCCGGGCGGAGATCATGCGCAAGCTGACCCGGACGCTCGGCTGAGCCAAGGCGCGAGGGCGCGCCATCGGGCGCGCTGCCGGCCGGCCGCGAAGGCGTGCGAAGATGTGCGAAACGTCAGACGACGTCACGTCCCCCAGAACGATCGCGGCAGCGCGCCGCGGTTCGACAGCGCGACGAGGTCCATGAGCAGCGCGATCGTGACGTGGACCAGGAAGCCCGAGTAGATGCTCTTCGTGCGCATCGCGAGCGAGCCGAGCGCGATCCCGGCGACCACGGCGCCGGCCGCCTCCAGGTACGGCTTGCCGAAGTGGATCATGCAGTAGGGGACGATCATCGCGAAGATCGCGCCGGAGCCCAGCGTGTGCCGCAGGCCGGCGAGCCAGAAGCCGCGGAAGAAGATCTCCAGCGCGAAGAACTGGGCGAAATACATCGTCTCCCAGGCGATGAGGTCGAACCAGGAGCGGGAGGACTGCTTGTAGAAGGGGTAATAGGTCCCGAAGTCGGGCGCGCTCGCGACGACGAACACCGCCGGGACGACGACGGCGAGGCAGAGCAGGTAGATCCACGCGTGCTTCGCGAGGCCTCGGACGCGCAGCCCCATGTCGAGCAGGCTGTCCTTCGGGAAGCAGGCCTTCCACGCGACCATCGGGATGGCGACGTAGCCGAAGACGCGGGTGAACGACCACCAGACGTAGCCGTAGAGCTCGTCGTAGCGGCGGATCGAGATGGGCAGCAGCGTCCCGGCCGGCGAGAGCGTCTGGGCGAGCTCGAGCTCGCGCAGCCACGGCCGGATGTGCTCGTCGTAGACGGCGCGGCCGCCGTAGTACTGCTGCAGCATGAGCACGACGGCGGTGATGGTGAACAGGACCGCGGGGCGGCGGTCGTAGCCGCCGGCGGCGAGGGTGCGCCGCTGGTGCTCGTGGGCCTCGACGTCGAGCTCCCGCCAGGTGCGCCGGAAGAAGAGCCAGAGGACGGGCGCGAGCGCGATGAACGCGACGACCGGGAACAGGGCCTTGAGGACGGTGCTCGCCAGGGCCGACGAGGGCTCGGCGAGGCGGGAGCTGACGTCCGAGAGGGGCGGCTTCAACGGTCGGAGCCGGTCGACGTGCGCCACGAGCCAGCTCCCCAGGTTGAGCATCGGCGCGCCGTGTACCACGATCTGCGGCCCAGCACAGCGGCGACACTCGGGCGACGCGGGATCTCGAAGGCCGCCGGCGCCGCCCCTCCGCAGCGCGGCCTTGCGGCGCCCCGCCCTGCTCTGCTAGATCGCGCCCCTCTTCAAAGCCGCGCGAGTCATCTCGCGCATGTCCGGCGCAGGCCTCGCCTGCCCGTGGGAGTCTCAGCAATGGCCAGCAAAAATCCGCTTGCGATCGTGAAGGAGCGCTTCGGCGACAAGGCGAAGCTCGTCGAGGCCGTGAAAGGGTTCGCGACCGAGGACCTCTGGCTCGGGCGCGTCAGCTCCGATCGGGGCGGCACGAAGGGCCTGGATCACGTCTCGAACGCCAAGCTCCTCCGCCTCCACGCGACGTTCAGCGTTGTAAAGGAGAAGTTCGGGACGCGGGCGAAGCTCATCGACGAGACGTTGACCGTCCTGAACCGGTCGAAGGACCAGGGGTACAGGAAGCGCCTCGAGGCGTACCCCGTCCCGCGCCTCTACGACCTTTACCAGTCGGCCTCGAAGCGGGCGAAGGCGGCCTCGAAGGCCCAGGCCTGAGCGCGCGCTGCTCGGAGCCCCCCTCCCGCCGGTTGTGACCGGGCTGCCTGCCCTTGAAGGTCAGGCGTTCCTATCGTAATGAGCCGCGTCGCCAGCGCGCGGCGTCCAGCCGTCCTGCGTCGGACCGACGATCTGACGTCCCCCTGATGAGCCAGAAGCCCCCTCGTGGGGGCACTCCCAGAGAAGGTGTGGGCGCCGCCGGCCGCGGCCCCCGCCAAGGAGAACGACCGTGAGCAGCGCGCACGAGACCGAGACCGACGTCTGGACGACCGAAGACGCCAAGTCGCTCTACATGATCGACCGCTGGGGTCGTGGCTACTTCGACGTGAGCCCGGACGGCAACCTCACGGTCGCGCCGCTCCAGGAGCGCGGCAGCAAGATCGCGATCCGCGACGTCGTCGACGCGGCGCTCGAGCAAGGGCTCCGCACGCCGCTGCTCATCCGCTTCCAGGATCTCCTCCATCACCGGGTGCGGGCGCTCAACGAGGCCTTCAACAGGGCGATCGCCGAGAGCAAGTTCCGCGGGACCTACCGCGGCGTGTTCCCGATCAAGGTGAACCAGCTCCGGGAGGTCGTGGAGGAGATCCTCGACGCGGGAAAGACCTACCACTACGGCGTCGAGGTCGGCTCCAAGCCCGAGGTGTTCGCCGGCCTGTCGGTCCATACCGACCCCGAGTCGCTGATCGTCTGCAACGGCTACAAGGACGACAACTTCATCCGCACGGCGTTGATCGGGCGCAAGCTCGGCAAGAAGGTGATCCTCATCGCGGAGAAGCTCTCCGAGGTGCGGATGATCACCCGCGTCGCCAAGGAGATGAACGTCGAGCCGATGATCGGGCTCCGGGTGCGGCTGCTGACCGAGGGCGCGGGCAAGTGGAAGACCTCGGGCGGAGAGAACGCGAAGTTCGGGCTCTCCACCGCCGAGATCCTCGCGGCGATCAGGATCATGGACGAGGCGGGCATGAGCTCCTCGTTCAAGCTCCTCCACTTCCATATCGGCTCGCAGGTGCCGGACATCCTGATCATCAAGCGCGCCGTGCGCGAGGCGACGCGCTACTACGCCAAGCTCCGCAAGATGGGGCAGCGCATCGAGTACATCGACGTCGGCGGCGGGCTCGCCATCGACTACGACGGCTCGCGCTCGACCTTCCACTCCTCGATGAACTACTCGGTCGAGGAGTACGCGCGCGACATCGTGCACAACATCGCCGACATCTGCGACGAGGAGCGGGTGCCTCACCCCAACATCGTCTCCGAGTCCGGGCGAGCGATCGTCGCGCACCACTCGGTGCTGGTCGTCCAGGCGTTCGGCTCGATCGAGAAGACGCCGATGTCGCCGATCGACATCCAGACCGAGGAGCACAAGCTCATCCAGAACCTCCTCTACATCAAGGACAACATCTCCGGGCCGAACCTCGGCGAGTCGTGGCACGACCTCCTCCAGATCAAGGAGGAGGCGCAGAAGATGTTCGAGCTCGGACTCCTCAACCTCGACGTGAAGGCCCGGGTCGAGATCCTCTTCTGGGAGATCGCCGAGGGCATGCAGAAGATCGCGTCGTCGCTCGAGCCGGAGGAGGTGCCGGACGATCTCGGCGAGCTCCGCAAGCAGCTCGCCGACCAGTACATCTGCAACTTCTCGGTGTTCCAGTCGCTGCTCGATCACTGGGCGCTCGGCGCGCTCTTCCCGATCGTGCCGATCCACCGGCTGAACGAGCGCCCCGCGGCGGACAGCACGCTCGTCGACATCACCTGCGACTCCGACGGCAAGGTGAGCAAGTTCATCGATCTCAACGACGTGAAGGACACGCTCCCGCTGCACCCGATCTCGGGCGACCAGCCGTACTACGTCGGCATCTTCCTGACCGGCGCGTACCAGGACATCATGGGCGACATCCACAACCTCTTCGGCCGGGTCAACGAGGTGCACGTCTTCCTCGATGAGGACGAGGAGAGCGGGTACTACATCGAGGAGACGATCGCCGGGAACAAGATCCACGAGGTGCTGGCGCTGACCCAGTACGACAACCGCGATCTCGTGGGGAAGGTGAAGGCCCAGGTGGACGGCGCGATCAAGCAGGACCTGCTCAAGCCGACCGAGGGCATGCGGCTCCTCGCCGACTACGAGCGGGGGCTCAAGGACCAGACGTACCTGAGCCTCACCTCCGCGCCGTGATCTCGGAGAGCACGGCGCCCACGGTCCGCGCGTCGCTCCCCCGGCGCCGGCCCGGCTGGGCGCGCCAGGCGGCGCTCGTCGCGCGGAAGGATCTCGCGATCGAGCTCGCCACGGGCGAGATCGTCACCACGAGCGGGTTCTTCGCGGTGCTCGTCGCCGTGATCGCGTCGCTCGCGTTCTACGCGGGCCAGGACGCGGCCGAGCGGGTCGCGCCCGGGGTCATCTGGGTGAGCGTGGCGTTCGCGTCGGTGCTCGCGCTGAGCCGCACGTGGCAGCGGGAGCGCGAGGACGGCGCGCTCTCGGGCCTGCTCGTGCTGCCCATCGCGAGGAGCGCGCTCTTCGCCGGCAAGGCGCTCGGGCTCTGCGCGTTCGTGATCGCGGTCGAGGTGATCATCATCCCGGTCGCGGCGCTCCTCTTCGCGGTGGATCTCGTGAAGACGGGCCCGGGGCTCGCGCTCTTCTGCCTCGCGGCGACGCCGGGCATCGCCGCGAGCGGCACCCTCTTCGGGGCCATGACCGTGCGCACCCGCGCCCGCGACCTCGTGCTCGCGAGCGTGCTCTTCCCGCTGCTCGCGCCCACCTTGCTCGCCGCGGTCGCGGGGACGCGGGAGCTCTTCGGCGGCGCGTCGATCGGCGAGCTCACCGACTACGTCGCGCTCATGGGCGTGTTCGACGTCGTGTTCCTCGCGGGCGGGCTCGGCCTCTTCGATCTGATCATCGAGGGCTGAGCCGCCGCGCGGGTCGATCTCGACGCGCGCGCCCGCGGGCTCACGCGGGCGCGCCGCGCGCCGCGAGCACGTCGTCGGCGAGGATCGTCGCCGCCCGCTCGATGCCGGCGAGATCGAGCGAGGCGCCGGTGCACTCGCCGATCGCCCACAGGGCGTCGCCCGCCTTGCAGCGCGCGTCGACCTGCACCGCGTACCCCGCGCGCGGGTCGATCTCGACGCGCGCGCCCGCCTGCGCGGCGACCTCGAACGCGGGCGCGGCCGGCGCGTCCACCGCGACGGCCACGACCCGGACGTCGCTCGTCGGGCTGTCGGGGGCGAACGGCGCGTCGCGCACCGTCACGCTCTTCACCTGCGAGATCCCGTTCACCGCGGCGAGCGCGGCGAGCGGGATCCGGACCGCGATGCGGTCGCCGAGGGCGCTCGCGAGCTCGTCGGCCCAGAGGCCCTCGCCCGCGAGAGCGACGGGGCCGGTCGGCTCGACGCCGCACGCGAGGAGCCGGCAGAACGCGCGCGCCGAGAAGACCCCGGGCAGATCGTTGTTCGGGAACGCCGCGACGCCGTCGTGCGCCCCGGTGGCGAAGACCTTGGCAGGCGCCCTGAGCACGGTCGCGCCCGCGTCGCCGGCGACCAGGAGCTCGCCGAGGTAGACGCCGGCGGCCACGTGACGGCGGAGCACGCGGACGCCGTCGAGCGGGTATCGCGCGAGGAGCTCCGCCGCGCGGCGCGGCGCGCCGGCGAGCGACCCGCCGGGGGCGAGCCCGTCGTCGACCAGCGCCACGCGGAGGCCGCGCGCCGAGAGCGCCGACGCGGCCGCCACGCCTGCGGGCCCGGCGCCGATCACGGCCGCGTCCACGTCGAGCCGCGCGGCGCGCTCGGGGGGGAGCGCCGCGCTCGGCAGCTGCCCGAGCCCCGCCAGCTTGCGCGCGATCGACTGCATGACCCCGGACAGGCCGGGGACGCCGGCCATCAGGTGGTGGTGGTCGATCCCCTGCGGGAAGAACCAGTCGGTCACCTGGAGCAGGTCGGCCTGCCGCGAGCCCACGACGTTCTGCACCTCGATGCGCTCTCCACCGGCCGCCGGTCGCAGGCAGGTCATCACGTTGGGCACGCCATCGACCCGCGCGAGGCAGCCGTCACAGCCTCCGCGCAGGCAGGTCGGCGCCCTGGGACGGTGCAGCTTCGGGCTCCGCGCGAGCGTCACGCGCCCGGAGGCGATCAGCGCCACGGCCAGGGGCTCGCCCCGCTCCGCCGGGACGTCCGCCCCGTCGAGGGTGATGGTGACCGGGTGCTGGAGCGCGCGAGCTCGCCGAAACATGGGCGGACGCTAGCAGACGCGCGCCGCGCCGGCAGAGGAGGGCGCGGGAGCAAGCAGGAGGAGAGAGTCGGAGAGAGGCCGGAGCAGGGAAAGACAGACGAGCGCCGGCGGCAAGAGCCCGATGCGCGGAGGCGCCCAATCACGGGAGGCGCGGGAGGCGCGGGAATCATGGGAGGCAATGGGACGCAATGGGAGGGAGCCGAGGCGCGGGAAGCGCGCAGAGCGGGCGGAGTGGAGAAGGTGTCCTCACCTTCGCGCGGTGATCTATGCTGTCTCCGATGCGCCTCGGCGTCCTCGGCCCTGCTCAGGGTGATCTGCCCGCGCTCGCTCGCGGCGCGCAGCACCTGCTCGACGAAGGCCACGCCGAGCGGGTCATCTACGTCGCCGAGGACGACGCGCTCGACCGGGTCGTCGTGGGCTGGGCGCAGCGCCTGGTCGGCGCGGACCCCACCGAGGGCGCGCTGTTCGATCGGGCCGCTCGGTGCGCGGCCGCGACCCCGGACCAGATCGATGCCTTCGTGGCGTCCGAGCGCGCTCGGCTGCGCCTCCGGGTGCTGATGAGCCTGCCGTCCGGTCGGCGCACCATCGAGATCCTGGACGGGCGCGTCGCGCTCTTCGTGTTCGACAAGGCCGCGCTCGACGAGGAGGACATCGTGGCGGCGTCGCTCCTCGTCTTCGGCAAGAGCCCGGAGCCGCTCATCAAGAAGGTCGGCTCGCGGACGTTCTTCTCTCCGGGGCCGATCGGCTCCGACGGCGGCACGGCGCTCCTCGACGACGGGCAGGGCGGCGTGCGGATCGAGGTGATGAACGCGAGCGGCGCGGTGACGGCGCGCGAGATCGTGGGCCCGTCCGCCGCTGGCCCCAGGCTGAGGGTTCAAGGTGGCTCGCACGGTTGATGCGCCCGCCCGCGTCCCGGCTGCGCGCGCGCCCGAGGCGCGCCGCGTCGCCATCTTCGGGGGCAGCTTCAACCCGCCCCACGTCGCGCATGTCCTCGCGGCCACCTACGCGATCTCCATCGCGCCGATCGACGAGGTGCTCGTCGTCCCTGTCTACCGCCACCCCTTCTCGAAGGAGCTCGTGCCGTTCGAGCATCGTCTGGCGATGTGCCACCTCGCGCTCGGGTGGCTCCCGGGCGTGTCGGTGTCGCCCGTCGAGCGCGATCTCGGCGGCGAGAGCCTCACGCTGCGCACGCTGGAGCACCTCGCCGCGGCGCACCCGGACTGGGCGATGCGCCTGCTCGTGGGCGCCGACGTGCTCTCCGATCTACCGAGGTGGCACCGCTTCGACCGCATCGAGCAGCTCGCCCCGCCGATCGTCCTCGGCCGCTCCGGCGTCGTCGCGCCCGCCGCGGAGCGCCTCGATGCGGGGCCGGCCGATGATCGTCCTCACCTGCGCCCCGCGGACGTGGAGCTCCCTAGGATCTCGAGCAGCGACATCCGCCGGGCGCTCGCGGCGGGCGATCTCGAGGCCGTCCACCAGCGCGTGCCGCGCGCCGTGCTGGACTACGTGCTCGCGCACCGCCTTTACGGGAGCGGCCCATGAGCGAGATGGACAGCACGCGCCCGTCGCCGGTGCACCCGGAGGACAACGCCCTCCTGGAGGTGTTCATCTATGGCGGCGGCAAGGTGGGCCGCGGGCTCGCGCGCGCCATTCGCGACGCGGGGCTACGGGTGACCCTTCGGCCGGCGCGGGACGGCCTGCCGTCGGAGCGCATCGAGGCGAACTTCGTGATCCTCGCCGTGCGCGATCGGGATATCGCGCCGTGCGCCGAGGCGCTGCGCGACCGCGGGCTCGTCGGCCACAGGGACGTCGCGGTGGTGCACTGCGCCGGCGCGCTCGGCCCGGAGGCGCTCGCGGCGGCGCGAGGCGGCCGCGTCTCGGTCGCGCAGATGCACCCGATGATCTCGTTCGCCTCGCCCTCGTTCGCGCCCTTCCTCGAGCGTGGCCAGCTCCACATCGACGGCGATCCGACCGCCGTGCGCGCCGCTCGCTCGCTCGGGGTGTGCCTCGGCATGACGCCGCGCACGTTCTCCGGTCTCGACCGCGTCGCCTACCACGCGGCGGCGGGCCTGGTCGCCAACGGCGCTGCCGCGCTCGCCGCCGCCGGCGTCGATCTGCTCGAGCGCGCGGGCATCGATCGGAGGACGGCGGCCGAGATGCTCGGCCCGCTGCTCCGCACGGTCGCGGACAACGTCGAGGTCCTCGGCGTGCCCGACGCGCTGACGGGGCCGGTGCGCCGCGGCGACGCGGTCGGCGTCGCGCGGCACCTCGAGACGCTCTGTCGGCTCGCGCCGCACCTCGTACCTTTCTACGTCGCCGCCGCGGCGACGCAGCTCCCGCTGGCCCGCGCCCTGGGCGAAGCACCTGCGGATGCGTTCGACGCCATCCAGCGGGTCCTGGACGGAACACGGCAATAATACTGTAATTTTCTTATGGTGAGGTAGGCGCCTCATTATATTCAACGGCGGGATCCATTGATGCGAGGTCCGGCGGAGAGGTACGCTTTTGTTGCCTTGGGATCCGTTGCCGCAGCCCGCGTTTCTTCTGTCATCACGAGCGACTCCGGGGGGTTCCGGGCGCTCGATGAGCGCGTCCGTGATGCCGCGTCACGTGGTGTGCTCCACGTCCATGGACAGCGGCCGGTCCTGGACGCCGTTTGTTCGCACCTCGCGCGCCGCGCTCGAGGTGCGGGACGCTCGCTGATCTCGGCCGCGCACGCCGCGGATCGGGATCCCTGGCGCGATCTCGCGCTTCGCTGCGCTGTCACCTCTGCCGATCCGGCCGCGGCCGCGCAGGGCATCAGCGCCGCCGCGCAAGGCGCGATCCTGCTGGTCGCCGAGGGAGAGGCCACCAGCTGGGGGAGCCTGGTGCTGGAGGAGGTCACGCGCCTCATCGCGGAGGGGTCGTGCTCCGCGCTGGTCATCGTGTGCAGCGACGGCGCGATGCGGCCCTGGACGAGCGCGCTCACGATCGACGGCATCGCGTCGCCGGACGATCTGCACCGCTTCTGGGAGGCGTTCGCGGCGGACGCGGAGCGCCGGGTCGTCGCGAAGATCGAGCGGCTCGACGCGCTGGAGGGCTGGTGCTCCGCCGTGCTGGCCGCGCCGCCCGAGCAGCGCCCCGCGCGGCAGCCGCCGAGCCGCGAGGCCGCGCGCCTGCTCGACCGGCTCGCGCTGAGCCAGCGGCCCTGGCCGTGCGCGCAGCTCCGTCAGCTCGCGGCGCGGCGCGCGGAGCCCGGGCCGGGGGAGGCGGCGTGCCAGGGGGTCGCCGAGGAGCTCGCCGCCCTCGGCCTGATCGAGGTCGACGATCGAGGGTGGGTCGCCGCGCGGCGCGCGGTCGTCGACCCGGCCAACGTCGACCGCGAGGATGTGTTCGCGATCGCGGAGGCGCTCGAGGAGCAGTCGTCCGACCCGTGGAGCCTCTCGCGCGCGAGCGAGCTTTTCGCCTCGCTGGGCCAGGACGACCGCGCCGAGGCCGCGGCGATGCTCGCGATCTCCTCGGTCGGCGAGCCGTCGGCGCGCGCCGATTTCTGGCAGCGCTGGGCCCGGACGATGCGGGCGCTCTCCGGCGGGAGCGCCGCGTCGGGCGAGCGGCTGCTCCGCGCGGCGGAGCTCGCGCTCCGGCTCGGCGACATCGAGTTCGCCATCGACTTCTCCTCCGCGGCCCAGCGCGAGCGGGAGACGTTCGCCGCGCTGCTCGTGCGCGGCCGCGCGACGAGCGCGCGCGGCGACCTCACGACCGCCGCGATGGTGCTCTCGCGGGCGCTCTCGCTCGCCGCCACGCCCGAGGAGCGGGCGCGCGGCGCCGTGGAGATGGCGGAGCTCTGCTGCAAGACGGGTGACCTCGCGGCGGCCAAGGCGCGCGCCGAGGAAGGGCTCGCCGGCGCGGGGGAGATCGCGACGCGCCTCCAGGCGCGCAACATCCTCGGCAAGCTGCTGCTCGCGCAGCAGGCCTGGGCCGAGGCGGAGCTGCACTTCGCGGCCGACGCGTGGGAGGCGGCGTGCGCGGGCGAGCACGTGAGCGAGCTGCGCGCCCGGCTGAACCGCGCCATCGCGCTGCTCTCCAGCGGCCGCCTCGACGAGGCGCGCACGATGCTGGCTGGCGTGCTCGAGGAGGGCGAGCGGCGCGGCGAGCGCGCGGCGACCGGCTATGCGCTCACGAACCTCGCGGTCATCGCCCACCTGAAGCACGAGTACCCGGAGGCCTTGCGCCTCTTCGAGCGCGCGATCGAGATCTTCCGGAGGATCGGCGACAAGGTCGCGCTCGTGAACCTCATCACGAACCTCGCCGAGATCCGGCTGCAGCTCGGGCTGATCGAGGAGGCCGAGCAGGCGCTCGCGTTCGCGCGGAAGGCCTGCGGCCACGTCATCCCTGGCGTTCGGATCACGCACGTCGCCTACGTCGCGGCGCAGATCCACCTCGAGTGCCGCCGCACGGTGGACGCCTGGTCCGAGCTCACGGCCGCCTTCGCCTGCGGCGCCGGCTCGAAGCTCGGCGAGTGCTACGCGATCGCCGCCCGCATCGCGCTGCACGACGGCGACCTCCTGCAGGCCGGCCAGATGATCCAGCGGGCGCGCGCCGAGGCGACCTCCGACCGGCACCGCGCCGAGATCGCCCTCCTCGAGGCGATGTGCTCCCGCGCCGCCGGCGCGCCGTTCGGGAAGATCGCCGCGGAGGCGCTCGCGCTGTCGCGCCGGGCCCACAGCCATGAGTGCGCCCTGGAGGCGCACGTGCTCCTGCACCACGCGTCGTCCGCCGGGGACCGCGCGTCGCGCGCCTCCGAGGACGAGCCCTCGGCGGGGCGCTCGCACCTGGAGGCGGCGATCGACCTCCGCGATCGCATCGCCGAGTCGCTCCCGCCCGAGATCTCGCGCAAGTTCCTCGCGCGCCGGAGCTTCGCCGAGCTCGCCCGGCTGGAGGCGTGCGCGCGCAGCGCCGCCGAGGCGGAGCCGAGGGGCTGCGAGCTCTGCGGCTCCAGCGCGTGCGCCGGGTGCGCCAGGGGGGCGGCTCGCGCCCCGAGGCCGGCGAGCGCCGGCCCCGCGATCAAGCGGATGGTCGGGACGACGCCGGCGCTGCTCAGCCTCATCCACCAGATCGAGAAGGTCGGCGCGAGCGACGCGACCGTGTTGATCCACGGCGAGAGCGGCACCGGAAAGGAGCTCGTCGCCGAGGCGATCCACGAGGTGAGCGCGCGGCGCGCGGGCCCGCTGATCAAGGTCAACTGCGCCGCCCTGGTCGAGACGCTGCTGCTCTCGGAGCTGTTCGGCCACGAGAAGGGGTCGTTCACCGGCGCGGCGTCGCGCCGTCGCGGGCGCTTCGAGCTCGCCGAGGGGGGAACGCTCTTCCTCGACGAGATCGGGGACATCTCGCCGCGCACGCAGGTCGCGCTGCTACGCGTCCTGCAGGACAAGACCTTCGAGCGGGTCGGGGGTGTCACGCCGCTGCGCGCGAACGTACGGATCCTCTGCGCGACCCACCGCGACCTGCGTGCGATGGTTGCCCGGGGCGAGTTCCGGGAAGATCTCTATTACCGGCTCCGGCAGGTCGTCCTGGAGGTCCCCGCGCTGCGCCATCGGCCGCGGGATCTGCCCGCGATCGCGGCCGCGATCCTGGAGAGGATCGGCGGCGAGCGTGGCGTGGCGCCGAAGCGCCTGTCCAGCCGGGCCATCGAGGCGCTGTCGCGGCACTCCTGGCCGGGGAACGTGCGCGAGCTCGAGAACGCCCTGCGCGCCGCGGCGATCTTCGCGGACGGCGAGGTGATCGATCTCGAGGATTTCACGACGAACGTCGAAGGGCTGCGGGAGCTCGACGCCGCGGAGCTGGTGAGCGCTCCGATGACGCCGAGGGCTGGCATGCACCCTGCCTTAGACTCGTTGAAAGAATCGTTGAAAGAATCGTTCAGAGAATCGTCGAGAGAGTCGTCCAGAGACGCGCCCAGAGAGCCGTCCAGCGGGCCACGCGCGTCGGCGCCCGATCAGGCGACGCTGATGGCACATCCCCCGTCGATGCCCGTGGATCGCACGCCGCTGGAGCTCGCGTACGCTCACGTCCGCGGAGGGGTCAGCCTCAGCGACATGAAGCGCGAGATCGAGCGCGAGTGCGTTGCCAGGGCGCTCGACGAAAGTCGTGGGAACATCACGCGCGCCGCCGTGCTCCTGGGCATGAAGCGCCCGCGGCTTTCCCAGCTTGTCAAACAGTATGGCTTTGGCGGGACTTCGGAGGATTGAAGTGATGCGAGGTTGCTGGAGGAGTTGGCTCTCGGGGGGCTTCGCGGCGCCTCTGCTGCTGGCGGGCTGCGCGATCGCGTCCCCTGAGCACGAGGAGCAGAGCGTCGAAGCGTGGAGCGATCTCGACCCGATGATCTCCGAAGAAGCGTCCGGATCGAGCGAGGGCGCCGACGGCGATGTCGTCGTACCCGTCTCCGACTTCGTCACGCCTGCGTCGCTCCCGCCGCGCGACGTCGCGCCGCCGTCCAGCGGTGACGGCGCGCCCACGACGATCGAGGTGCGATCCCAGGAGCGCTGCAACCCGGACCCGCTCCCGTGGAGCCCCAGCAGCGCGGACAGACGCGACGCCACTCCCTCCGAGAGCGACGGGACGCGCTGAGCCGCGCGCCCGGGCGGCCTGAGCGCGTCCGCGCCCCGGCGCCGCCCGGCGCCGCTCCCCGACGCGTTTTGCGGTCGCCGCGCGGCTCGCCGCGGTAGCCTTCGCGCGTGGCGCCGCTCGGGATCGATCTCCGCACACGGACGACCCTGGTCTGCGGGGCCCTCGCCCTCGCCATCGCGGCGTCGACGCTGCTGCGAGGTCGCGTCCGCCGCGTCCACCTCTTCTTCGCCGCGTTCGCCGCCGACGTCGGGCTCTGGTACCTCTCGCAGTCGCTCTTCGGCTTCTTCCAGGCCTCGATCTGGGAGCGCTTCACGGCGATCCTCGCCGTGCTGCTCCCGCAGTTCGCGCTGCAGCTCTTCGAGGCGATGATCCCCCATGACCCGGATCGGCGCTCGCGGCTGCTCCGGTTCGCGGGGGTGCTCGTCATCCCGCTGTTCGTCCTCGTGCTGGTGAGCCGGGAGCCGGGCTCGTGGCTCGACTGGCTCACGCGCGGCTGCATTTTCCTCTACGTCTTCGCGCTGCTCACCGCGGGGCTGTACACGCTCGGCCAGCGCGGCAAGCAGAGCTCCTCGCGCGCGACGCAGCGCCGCGTGCGGTTCCTCGTGGTGATCGGCGCGCTCGCCGGGCTCGCCAGCGTCGCCGACTTCGCCTGGTTCCTCGGCGCGGAGCCGCCGCCCGTGGGCGCGGCGCTCTCGATCGTGTTCCTGTTCGTCCTCGCCCAGGCGCTCCGTCACGAGCGCCTGCTCGACGCCTACGAGATGCTCGCGCGCCTGCTCGTCGCCACGGCGGTCGCGTTCCTGATCGCGCTGATCTTCTATCTCCTGCTCACGTTCATCGGCGGCTTCAACACGATGTACCTGAACGCGGTGCTCGCCGCGATCGTCATCCTGGTGCTGTTCGACCCGTTGCGGGAGCGCGTCGAGGAGCAGCTCCAGCGCCTCTTCTTGCGGGAGCGGTTCGATCTCGACCGCTCGCTCGCGGAGGCCCGGCGGCGCCTCGTGCACACGCTCGAGGTGGACGAGATGGGCTCGATCGTGATGAGCGCGCTCGAGCAGTCGCGCCGGGTCACCGCGGCGGCGCTCTACCTGCGCGATCAGGACGGGACGGGCTTCGATCGGCTGGCCTCGCTCGGGCCGCGGGTCCCCGAGCGGATCGAGGTGGCGACCGCGAGGGCGCTGCTCGATCGCCTCGACCGGGGGCCGCTCGCGATGGAGGAGCTGGAGCGGGAGGCGCGCGAGCGGCGGGCGCGACGCAGCCAGAGCGACGCGGACGACGACGGCAACTTCGCGCGGCGGACGGAGGTTCGGCCCCAGGTCCCCGAGGACGCGGTGCTCGCGGCGGCCGAGGTGCTCGGCAGCCTGTGCTCGGGCGTGGTGCTGTGCGCGCGCGACGAGCAGGGCGAGCCGATCGGGCTCCTGGTCGTGGCGGACACGCGCGTGCGCGACGCGTTCTCTCCCGAGGAGCTGACCCTGCTCGAGACGCTCGCCGCGCAGATCGGCGTCGTCCTGGAGAACTCGCGGCTCTACGCGCAGATGAAGGAGCGCGACCGGCTCGCGCTCCTCGGCCAGATGGCGGCCGGGCTCGCGCACGAGATCAGGAACCCGCTCGGCGCGATCAAGGGGGCGGCGCAGCTGCTCGCCGATCCCGTACCGGAAGCGCAGATCGACGCGGCGTCGCGCGAGTTCCTCGGGATCATCCTCGAGGAGGTCGATCGGCTCGATCGCGTCGTGGGCTCGGTGCTCGATCTCGCGCGGCCGGCGCAGGGCTCGGCCGTCCCGACCGACGTGAACGCGATCGTGCGCCGCACCCTGCAGGTGCTCTCGATCGAGCGCAGGAACGACCAGCTCGAGGTCGAGGTCACGCTCGATCCCGACCTCCCCCGCGTCGCCATCGATCCAGAGCAGCTGCGGCAGGTGCTGATGAACCTGTTCCGAAACGCCGTTCAGGCCATGAAGGGCCGGGGCAAGGTGGTGATCTCGACGCGCGTCCGCTTCGGCCGCGGCACGCGGCCCGGCTCGGGCTCGGACGAGCCGTTCGTCGAGCTCAACGTCACCGACAACGGCCCCGGGATCTCCCAGAAGGTGCTCGCGAACATCTTCCTGCCGTTCTTCACGACGAAGGACAAGGGGACGGGGCTCGGCCTGTCCATCAGCCAGCGCATCGCGCAGAGCGCCGGCGGTCGCATCGAGGTCCGGTCGTACGAGGGGAAGGGGAGCACCTTCGCCGTGATCCTCCCCGCCGCCGTCGACAAGCTGAGCGCGCCGCAGCCGTCGCCCGCGGCGCTGGCGCCCGCCGAGCCGGCCCCTCAGGAGCGGCCCGGCTGAAGCGGGTGACCCCGGAAGCGCCCGCAGCGTCTCGGCGCGTGCGCGCTGCGCGCGTCGCGTCGAGCAGGGCGCTCAGCCGTAGCGCGACGTCATGAGCCGCTCGAGCGCGGGATGCTCGCGCACGAGCGCGAGCGTGTGCTCGGCGTGTCCGTGGGCGTAGCCGTTGCCGATGTAGAGGTCCACGTCCTTGCCGATCCCCTCGGCCCCCAGAGCGGCGGCGGTGAAGCTCGTGCTCATCGCGAAGAAGTACGTCTTGCCGCGATCGCGCGTGGCGACGATGGCGCTGAGCTCCACGCCCGGGACGTTCACGCACGAGAGCGTGAGATCGGCGCCCGCGTCGCCGGTGAACGGCAGCACGGCGTCGCGCACGGCGAGGGGGTCGCGCGCGTCGAGGACCGCGACGTGGTCGCAGATCGCGAGCGAGCGCAGATCGCCGGCGAGCCCCGGCGACGCCTCGATCCCGATGACGCGCCCGGCGCGGCCGACGCAGCGCCGCGCCTCGGCCGCGCACAGGAGGCCCGATTTCCCGCCCGCGCCGAGCACCACGACGCTGTCGCGCGGGCCGGCGAGGCGCGCCACCTGAGGCGCGGCGCCGGCGACGTCGAGCAGCGCGAGGGCGAGCCGCTCCGGCATGTCGGTCGGCATCCGGGCGAGCGGCGCCGACCCGAAGAGGATCGCGGTGCCCTCGACGTCGATCTGCGCGGACGCGGGCCGCACGGTGATGATCCGGCGGAGCGAGAGCGGCGTGAGCGAGAGCGACGCGAGCGTCGCGATGCGATCGCCGACGGCGACGCCGCGGTGCTCGGCGAGCGAGCCGACCCGACGCACGACGCCGAGCAGCATGCCGCCCGAGCCGGTGACCGGGTTGTGCTGCTTGCCCCGGCGCGCCACCGTCTCGAGGACGAGCTGGGCCACGCCGTCCGGGCTGCCGCCGGAGGCCTCCTCCATCTGGCGGAAGCTCGCGGCGTCGATGTTCAGCGTCTGCACATCGACGACGATCTCGGTCTCGAAGTGGCGCGAGGCGTCGGCGTCCAGCCGCTCCGCCGGCTGCGGCATGGCCCCCGGTGGATCGAGCACGCGGTGCGTGCCCAGCGGATCGCCTGCGGAGAGGGTGGGTCGCGTCGCTTCGGAGCTCACGCCGAGGCCGTTCAACATGCCGGGCTCGAAAGCAAGGGCAATGAGCCGAACGACCGCAGGATTCCTCGCTGAGGCGGCCCGGCGCACCGCCCGGGGCCCGGTGGCCTCGGAAAATGGCGGTGCCGACCGTTTCGACGGAGCCAATCGCCCTCTTTCCCTCAAATTGGATACACTCGCGTGCGCCGGGTACGTTGGCCCCTACCCCCGCGGCGCGCCTCTGTGGCGGCCGAGGGAGGGGGGCCGGCGCGTTGCGTCAGGATCGGACGAGCCGACTCATTTGAAAGAACGGACCGGATCTCTTGACCACCTTTGCTCGGTGAAACTAAGCTTTGCCCCCTGCTGGCGCTCTCGTAAGCGCACGAAGGTTTTTACTCCCTGCGATGGATAACCACGCTCCCAAGGTGTCGGCAACGCGGCAACTAGCGTTGCGCTTCATCTCCGGGAAGTACCAAGGCGGCGAATTCCCCCTCGGGGAGCAGCAGGAGATCGTCGTGGGTCGCTCCAGCGACCTCGACATGGTCCTCGTCGAGGACATGGTCTCCCGGCGCCATGCCCGGATTGCCTGCACCGAACAGTCGATTGTGATCGAGGATCTCGGCTCGACGAACGGAACGTTCGTCAACGGCGAGAAGATCAAGAAGACGACCCTGAAGGAGGGCGATCGGGTGCTCATCGGCACCAGCATCCTCAAGGTCGTCTCCACCGACCCGGGCGCGCCGCCGGCGCGGAAACGGATGGACGAACCATCGCTGAGGAGCGGTCAGACCCGGTCGATGTCCGGGTCGATCGACGAGATCCCGCTCCCGGATCTGCTGCAGCTCTTCGGCACATCGAAGAAGAGCGGCGTCCTCGTGGTCCGCTCCGACGACGATGTCGGCAAGATCTACCTGCGCAAGGGCATCGTGACCTTTGCGACCATCAACGATCTGACCGACGTCCCGCCGCTGAAGAGTGTCTACCGGATCCTCACCTGGGCCGGCGGGACGTTCGACCTCGAGGCGGCCGAGGAGCGGGTCATGACCGGCGAGATCAGCGCGACGGTGCAGGAGCTCCTCATGGAGGGGCTCCGGCAGATCGACGAGCTGAACAACATCCGCCACCAGCTCCCGGACCTGTCGGCGCGCCTGGTCATCCCCCAGCCGCTCAAGCCGCAGCTCCGCGATCTCTCGCCCGTCGATCTCGACGTCCTCCAGGTCGTCTACAACCACGGGCACCTCGCGATGGTCCTCAACAAGAGCCCCGCGACGGATCTGGAGACCGCGCAGTCGGTGTTGAAGATGATCAACGCGGGCTACCTCCGCGCCGAGTGAGCCTGGCGGGAGCGCACGTCGCCGCGAGGCCGCGCAAGGCGGCCGATCGCGGCGGCGCGCGCGCGGTGCTCGGCTGAACCGAGATCGATAGGTCAGGGGAGCGCGGTCGACAGCGCGTCCTCGCGCGCCGCGCTCCCGAGGGCGCGGCGCGCAGGGCGGCAGCGCGGCGTCAGGACTGCGACGTGCCGCGCTTCGCGGGGTCGATCGCCTTGCTCGCGAGGCGGAGCGACACGGCGCGGGCGTGCGCCTGCAGGCCCTCGGCCAGGGCCAGCTTCTCGATGATCGGGCCTTGCGTCCGGAGCGCCGCGCCCGAGTACCGGATGAGGCTCGCGCGCGTCACGAAGTCGTAGACCCCGAGCGGCGCGCCGAAGCGGGCTGAGCCGCCGGTCGGGAGGACGTGGGACGGCCCCGCGAGGTAGTCGCCCGCGGCGACCGGGGTAAGGTCGCCGAGCAGCGCGGCGCCGAGCGTGCCGATCTCCGAGAACAACCCCTCGGCGTCGGCGACGTGGAAGGCCACGTGCTCGACCGCGAGCTGATCGGCGATCTCGGCGAGGCGGGCGCGCGAGCCGACGACCAGCGCCGCCGCGTGCGTCGAGAGCGACGCCTGCACGATCGTGCGACGCGTGAGCTCGGGGAGCGCCGCGTCGAGCTCGCGCGCGACCGCCTCCGCCAGCTTCGCGGAGGTCGTCGCGAGCAGGGCGTAGGACGCCTCGTCATGCTCGGCCTGCGAGAGCAGATCGGCGGCGACGAGCCGGGGATCCGCGGATTCGTCGGCGAGCGCGAGGATCTCGCTCGGCCCGGTGATGCCGTCGATCGACACATCCCCGAAGACCAGCTTCTTCGCGCAGGCGACGTAGGCGTTGCCGGGCCCCACGATCTTGTCGACCGGCGTGAGCTCCGGGAGCCCGTAGGCCATGGCCGCGATCGCCTGCGCGCCGCCCGCGTCGAGCAGGGTCGTCACGCCGGAGAGGTGCGCCGCGGCGAGCGTTGCGTCGTCGGCCGACGGGCTCGCGAGGACGATCTCCCGCACGCCGGCGATGCGCGCGGGGATGGCCGACATGAGCACGCTGGAGGGATAGCGGGCCTTGCCGCCCGGCGCGTAGACGCCGACCCGGCGCAGCGGGCGCACACGCATGCCCAGCAGGACGCCCTCCTCCTCGTAGCTGAAGCCGGCCTGCAGCGCGGGCCCGTTCGCCGCCACGTTCGCGGGGCCGAGGTCGCCCGCGTCGCGCTGCCGCTCATGGTAACGCGCGATCCTCGCTGCCGCGGTCTCGAGCGCGGCGCGGACCTCCGGCGAGAGCCTCGCGAGCGCCTCGGCTCCGCCGAAGCCGCCCTCCGCCTCGGGGCCTGCGTGGCGGACGAGCGCCTTCGACGTTCTCCGCTCGAACTTCTCGATGTAGCCGAGCACGGCGGACGTCCCCCCACGCCGCACGTTGTCGATGATCTCGGTCACGGCCGGCGTGACGTTCGCGAGGTCGCCCGTGCCGCGGGTGCGCAGGGCTGACAGGGTGGACTCGAACTGAGGCGAACCTTCGATGTAGATGGGCAGCATGGCTTGATATGGACCGGCGCGGTGGAATCTCCGCGTCGACGGCGACACCCCGTACCACACCACCCCGGCCGCCGGTACGTCGGCCGCGCGGCGCGCGCCGCGGCCGCGTCAGCGCATCGCGGCGGCTGCCGCGCATTGCGGCGGCTGCCGCGCGTCGCTCCCCGAGTTCCCCGGCCTGAGCGGATCGAGTAGGGTCGCCTGATGCGGTCCGGCTCGTTTGGTCTCGCCTCAACCGCGCTCTCGGTCGTGCTCCTCGCGCTGGCGCCTGCCGTGCTCGTCGGTTGCCCGGAGAACTCCTGCTTCCTCAAGATCTGCCAGGGCAGCAGCTGCCGCTGCTCGATCTCGTCGTGCAGCGACGGCGCCGGCTTCGACACGAAGCAGAACCGCTGCCGATGCCTGAAGGGCTACCTCTCGGTCGCGGGCCAGTGCCTCACGCCCCAGGCGGCGAACGCCTATTGCGGCGTGGGTCGCCACTACGAGGCCGGCGGGTGCGCTCCCGATCGCTGCCGGCCCGGCGACGAGATCGACCAGAGCACGGGTTACTGCGTGTCGCGCGAGCAGGTGGCGACCAACATCGGCGTCGCGGTCGGCGCCGGGCAGAAGCTCGGATGCCCGCCCGGCCAGGAGCTCGTCGTCGACGGTCCGACCGCCGCGTGCGTGCCCCTCTCGCAGACCTGCGCGCGCGACGAGGTCTGGACCGGCCAGGCGTGCGCGAAGGTAGGGCGCTGCCCAACGGGCGCGATGTGGGATCCAGCGCTCGCCCAGTGCGTCCAGTACGCGCAGGGCTCGGGTGAGAGCGGGCTCACGGTCAACGTCGGGCAGTGGGCATCGGCGAACTACGGGCCCGACGGTGGCATGGGTACGAGCGGCTTCTGCGGCGCTTTCGCGAAGAAGCCATACAGCTTCGGGATCGTCGAGGGCTCCTCGGCCTACGTCCGCGCCACGGTGATGATGTCCTTCCCGGAGGGCGAGATCGCCCGCGGCGTCGTGCAGGCGGTGACGGTGTTCGACGCGAGCGGGAACCCGGTGCCGCCGCGCGGCGCCGCGGAGGTCGATGCGGCGGCGCGCAACATCTTCGGCACGCTCGTCCTGGGTGGCGGGCGGGCGAGCGCGCCGACCTCGTCGACGACCGTCCGCTGCGCGGTGATCCACGCCGGAAAGCCGCAGCCGGTGCCCGCGGTCGGCGGCTTGTGAGCGGCGGCCACCCGCTTCGGATACGGGCCCATCTCGACGTTTTCGGTGCTCAGCGCACCTGAGCGCGCTTCCGCGCCGAAAACGCCGAGCTGAGCCCGTCTCCTGTGCGGGTGACCGCCGCTCTGGAGCGGTCTAGCCCGTCACATCCTCGACAGCGTGCTGACGACGCGCGTGGCGGGGAGGGCGCTGAGGCCGACGCAGCTGACGACCTTGCCGCGCTCCACCACGAAGTTGCTCGTCGAGGGCTCGATCTTCGCGAACTCGACGCTCAGGCGGGCCCCGTCGAAGCTCGCGCGCAGGGGGTGGCCCTCCACCGCGCTACGGACGTCCTGGCAGGTGCCCCTGGAGCGGGCCGGATCGAACTTGCGCGACTCGGGGGCGATGAAGCGGAGCCGGTCCTCGACGGCGAACACCCCGGTCTCGCCGGGGATCTCGCGCAGCGAGAAGCGGGCCTCGCCCTCGGCATAGTCCTGCGGCGCGAACTGCTCCGGGCGGCGGACCCGGAACTCGAGCGACTCGCCGGCAAGGACGGCCTCGAGCTCGCGCCCGTTGCCGACCCACAGCCCGGTGAGGCCGGCGAGCGGCGACGGCTGCGGTTGCTCCGCGCTCGCCGCCGGGGTGGTGCTGCTCGCGCTGGCCGCCGGGCGCTGCTCCCTCGACGAGACGGCCCGCCGGCGACCATCGCGCGGCCTGTCGAGCACGCCCAGCCCGAGCAGCGCGGCGGCCCCGCCGAACATCACGAGGGCCCCGGCGCCGATCGCGAGCCACGAGCCGCGCGCGCGCTGTGGCCCCCGAGGCCCGCTCGCCAGCGGCGCGCCCGACGGCGACCGCAGCCCCTCGCGGACCTCGTCGACCGTCGTGGCCGCGGGCGGCGGCGGGCGGCTCGACGCGCCGAGCGGCGCGGCGGCCGCGGCCGGCGCAGGGTGGGCGATCGCGTCGAGCGCGGCGAGCAGCTCCTCGCAGCTGGCAAAGCGATCCGCCCGCTCCTTGGCGCACGCCTTCTGGAGGAAGGCGTCGAGCGCCGGAGGGACGTCGTGACGCACGGCGCTGACCAGGGGGAGCGGCACCTCCGCGTGCTGCCGCATGATCTCGATGTCGCTCTCGGCGTCGAACGGCACCTGCCCCACCAGCATCTCGTAGAGCACGACGCCCAGCGCGTAGATGTCCACCCGCTTGTCGAGGTCGCGGCGCCCGAGGACCTGCTCCGGCGACATGTAATAGAGCGAGCCGATGATCCCCTTGGTCAGCCCGCGCCCCGCGAGCGCGTCCGCCTCGGCCTTGGCGATGCCGAAGTCGGTGACCTTCGCGACGCCGTCCTTGCCGCGGATGAGCACGTTCGCCGGCTTGAGATCGCGGTGGATCACCCCCTCGCGGTGCGCGGCCGCGATGCCGGAGGCGATCTGGCCGAAGATCGAGAGCGCCTCGGGCAGGGGCATCCGCCGGCGCTCCTCGGCGTACCTGGCGAGCGTCTGCTCCAGGCTCTCGCCGTCGATGTACTGCATGACGAGCCAGAGGTCGTCTCGCTCCGCCACCACCGCCTTCAGGTGGACGACGTTCGGATGATCGATCTGCGCGAGCGCGCGGCCCTCGGCGAGCGTCCTCGCGCGCACGTCCGGCCGGTGCCCGAGCTCCTGGCGCACCGCCTTCAGCACCACGTGCAGGCCGGTGTGGACGTCCCGAGCGAGATAGACGACGCCCATGCCGCCCTCGCCGAGCACCCGCTCGACCACGTACTTCTGATCGACGAGCGTCCCCGCCGGCAGGTGGCCGCCCGGCGCGCGCCGCGGCAGCGAGCCCGCCAGCGGCGCGGGGACGACGTGAGGCGCGTGGACGTTCGCCGCGGGCCCGTTCGCGCCGCCGGCCGCGAGGGCCGAGAGGCTTGCCCTGTGCGCCGGATCCTCGGGCACCAGCGCGCCCAGCAGCGGCTGCCCAGGGACGGTCGTCCGCGGGCCGGGCGCAGGAGGCGCCGAGGCCGCCGCGCCGACGCCCGCCTCGTTCGCGGTCAGCGACGCGCCGCACGCCACACAGAACCGGGCGGAGCCCGGGTTCTCGGCGTTGCATACGAGGCACCTGGCCATGGCGCGGTCAGCTCGATCCGCGGCGCGCCCGGTGAGCAGCGCGCCGTGGAGGTTACGTCAGGTCCAGTGGCCCGCGCGGAGCGCCGCGGAGTCGATGGTCTTGATCTTCGGCGCGAGCGCCTCGCGGAAGATGGCCTCATCGTCGTCGTCGAGGCCGCTCTCTCCGAAGCCGGACGCGACCTCCATCGAGGTAGCGAGGATGCGCAGGAACTGCTGGAAGCTCGACGCACAGAGCTCCGGCTTGAGCGACTCGGTCCCCGTCATACAGGTGAACACGGGGCAGTCCCCCTCGGCGTCGAGCTTCGAGATGTCGAGGAAATAGGGATCTCCCAGCAGGGCGCTGCGAGCGATGAGGATCCAGCTCTTGCGCCAGCCCGGGAGGGAGCTGTCGCCGCCGTTCGCTAGCTGCTCGGCCGCGAGCTTCTCGGAGGGGATGAGGCGTACACGCTCGACCGGGGTCACCGTCTCGACGTCGAGCGGGTCGGCCTCCTGCAGGAAAGCGCGGTACCTCGCGGGCACCCGCAGCGTCTTGCGCAGCTCTTCCACCGCCGCTGGAGCCGCCTTTCCGAACCTCGCAGGGATGCCTCTTCGGACAAAGGCATCCTTGAGCGCCGCAACCGACTCGGCAAGGTCGCTATCCACCGAACATCCCTTCCTTTGCAAGTCCACCGGGACAGCCCGCTGGGCGGGCGCCCTCATCGCTTCGAAACCACTCCGCTCCCGGGGAGAGCACCGGCGCGCACCCGGAGGAATACCCCGCGCCGGGCCAGGTAGTGTAACAGAAAAACGATGGTCGACGTTGCGTACGCTGAGAGTCGATTCCGGCCCCCCGAAATCGGCCACCGGTACGGTCCGGGCGTGCACCTGCTCGATGACCCGCTCGCATGGACTCTGCTGGCTCGAGCCTGCTCCCCGGAGACGGTCCAGCCCGACGTCGGGCGCCTCGTCGGCGTTCTCTACCAGAACCTGGCGCGCGCGGTCCTCGCCGCCGAGCTGGGGCGCGCGCGCGTCGATATCCCGACCCGGATGATCTCCTCCCACCCGGAGGCCGTGTATCGCGGCGCCGCGCTGTCGCGCGCGACCAAGGCCGTCACCGTGGGCATCGCGCGCGCCGGGACGATGCCTTCCCAGGTGGTCTACGAGCTCTTGAACGAGGTCCTCGACCCCGCGCTGGTCCGGCAGGATCACCTGTTCATGAGCCGGCAGACGAACGAGCAGGGCGAGGTCGTCGGCGCGACCTGGCACGACGCCAAGATCGGCCGCGACGTCGAGGGGCGCCACGTGCTCTTCCCCGACCCGATGGGCGCCACCGGCTCGTCCATGGTCAGCGCCATGACGTACTACAAGACCGCGCTCGAGGGGCGGCCGGCCAAGTGCATCGCCATGCACCTCATCGTCACGCCCGAGTACATCCGCCGCGTCACCGAGGCCCACCCGGACGCGATCATCTACGCGCTCCGGCTCGATCGCGGGCTCTCGCCGGCGCGCGTCCTCAAGACCGAGCCGGGCACGCACTGGGACGAGGAGCGCGGCCTGAACAGCATCCAGTACATCGTCCCGGGCGCCGGCGGCGTCGGCGAGATCCTCAACAACGCCTGGCTGTGAGCGCGAGGGCCTCCCCGCGGCGGCGCCCCGCGCCGACGCCGTGGCCGGCGCGGCCACCGCGCACGCCCGCTGTCAGCGGCCGCGCTTCGAGCGGCGGTTGTGGCCGGCGGCGAGCGCGCGGTAGTCGATGTCTGCGTGCGGCCGGTTCACGGCGGGGCGCAGATCGCTGCAGAGCCGGGTGAGCTCCGCGACCATCGCGCCGAGATCGCTCGCGCCCGCGGCCCTGCGCTGCGCGAGCTCGCCGTAGGCGGCCGCGAGGGACGCGATGCCCTTGCCGGAGACGTGCCCGCGGCGCGACAGATCGACGTAGCTCCGCGCGAGCGCGACGCTGTCGAAGTTGTGGGCGACGACCAGCGACTGCGCGACGCGGAGCACCGCGTGCGCCGCGATCCGGCCGTCCTCGTGGAGGACGAACGCCGCCTGAAGGTAGTTGTAGAAGGGGACGACCCGGTCGCCGAAGATCCGGAAATCCGAGGGCGAGGACTGGCGGTCGAGGTGGATCAGGATGCGCTCGACGACGGGGCCCTTCTCGACATAGCTCGCGAACCGGATCGCCTCGACGATGGTGTCGTCGTACGCGTGCCCGAGCCGCATCACCTCGCCGAGCTCCAGCGGGGTGACCCGGCCCTCGCAGACGTCCGCGTACAGCGAGTAGACGAACGCGTCGGCCTCCGCGTCGTCCCCGAGCAGCACCTCGCGGATCAGCGCGCCGCTCGGGTCGCGCTGATCCGCGAGCTCGCAGCGCCGCTGGAGCAGCGCGGGCAGCTTGTAGCCGAGCTGCCCGCGCAGCGCGCGGAAGCGCAGCCGGAGGATGTTCTGCAGGTTGGGCTTCAGCGTGAGCGACGCCCAGCGCGCGCCGTCGAGCCGCAGCTTCTGCTCGATGCGGGAGCGGAGCTGCTCCGGGCTGCCCGAGAGGATGTGGGTCTCGACGCCCGCGCGGCCGAGCTCGCGCAGGAGCGACCCCGCGCCCGGCACGGTGCGCTTCTGATCCGGCCGCTCGATCGCGGTCCGCACGAGGTCGCGCAGCGTGTCGAAGTCGGTCCGGAGGTAGGTCTTGTCGAGGTCCCACCGCGCGATGAACGGCGCGCGCGGCGGCGATGCCGCTGCGTTCGCCGGCGATCCGGGCCCTCGCGATCGTTCCTCGTCGTTCACCGTCTCTCGCTCAGCGCGCCATCCACTCGCGCCGCATCTTGTCGAGCGACTGCACCACGTCGCTGTCGGCGCCCTGCCGGGCGAGGTCCATCGCCTCGCGGAGGTACATCGACGCCTCGCCCGTGCGCTCGCGCTGGTGCGCCACGTGCGCGAGCGCGCCCAGGACGAGCGCGCGATCAGGCCCGCCTGGGCCGGCGAGGTCGAGCGCCTCGCGCAGCACGCCGTCGGCGTCGGTCAGATCTCCGGCGCGCGCGAGCGCCTCGCCGAGCTTCCGGCTGAAGATCAGGACGGCGCGCACCGGATCGTCGAGCTCGCCCCGGAAGATCTCCCGCCGCGCCAGATCGAGGCCGCGGCGCAGCGCGAGCACGCTGCCGGCGCTGTCCCCGCGCGCGGCGGAGCGGTCCGCCGCCTGCTCGAGGAGCATCAGCGCGACGAACGCGTTCTGCGCGTGGTAGGCGTGGATCGCCTGCACCTCGAGCGGCAGCGCGAGCGGGTCGCCCGCGCTGTCGAACGTCGCCTTGGCGTGCAGATCGCGCCGGACGCCGGCCGGGATCGTCGCGAGCGTCACGTCGCGGAGCAGCGGGTGCGCCGTGCGGATGCCGCTCGAGTGCTCCTCCATCATGCCCGCCGCCGCGAGCTTGCCGAGCAGGTCGTCGAAGGCGCGGATGTCCGGCAGCAGGCGCTGCAGCGTGGCCCGGTCCGCCGCGTCGCCGATGACGGCGAGCGCCTGCAGCGTGCGGCGCGCGTCCTGCGGCAGCCGCTCGATCCGCGCGGCGACGAGGTCGGCCATCCGCGCGGGCGGATCGCTGCCCCCCTCGAGCGTGTAGCGGACCAGCTGGTCGATGTAGAGCGGCGGCACCGTGGCGGCCTCGCCGCCGAGGACGGCCGGGCTCGCCGCGCTCGGCGGCAGGGCCAGCGGGGTTTGATCGGCGGCGCCGTCCGACGGGTCGCGCCGCGGCGACAGCCGCAGGCCGCCCATGCTCGGCGGCGTCTTGCGGGCGGCGCGGTGGTCCAGGCCCACGCTGCTGCGGAGGAGCGAGAGCGCGATGTCCTTCGGGAGGCCGCCGAGCGCGCGCACGGCGCCGCCCCACTCGGGCTCGAAGCCCGGCGTGTGGCTGGCGACGATGAGCAGCGCCGCGAGCGGCGGCTCCGCGATCACGTCGGCGAACGCGTTCCGGCTCGCGCCGTCGACGGCGTGCAGGTCGTCGATCGCGAGCAGGACCCGGTGCGGGAAGGCGGTCTGCTGCGCGCGAGAGAGCGCCCAGCGCAGGGCCTCCGCGGCGATGAAGCGGCGATCGTCGGGCGAGAGGCCCCCCGCCGTCGGCTTGTTCCAGGCGTGCCTGCGCACGTCGCTCCCGCGCTCGCCCTTGCCGAAGATCTCGAGCAGCCCGCGCCGCGCCTCCGGCGTCGCGCCGCTCCAGTTCGACGCGTTGCCGCCGTCGGGCGGGAGCTCGGCGAGCCCGGCGATCGCCCAGCGGAGCGCGTAGTAGCCGACCTCCGCGCCCCACGGGTCCGGGCCGGTCTGGATGACGATGTCGCCCCGGCTCGCGGCGACGTCGAGGAACTCGCGGAGGAGCCGGGTCTTGCCGACGCCGTGCTCGCCGACGATGCGCGCGGCGACGACCGAGCCCTCGACGTCGGCGAGGCAGGTGTCGAGCCACGCGAGGTCGTCCTCGCGCGCCGCGAACGGGAGCGGGAGCGTGGGGGCCGAGGGGGCGCGATCGCGCCGGGCGGCCTGGGGCGCCGCGCGCGGTGCAGGGGCGGGCGAGTGCGCCTGCGCGATCCTGGCGCCGCACTCGCCGCAGAACTTCTGGCCGCGCGGCACGATGGCCCGGCACGAGCCGCAGATGACCGTCGCGTCGGCGAACGAGAAGCGCCCCGAGGGGGTGTCGAACGTCCCGAGCGCCGCGCGCAGCGCCGCCGCGAACTCGTCCGCCGACTGGTAGCGCCGCGCGGCGTCCTTCTCGAGCGCCCGGAGCGTGACCTCCACGAGCGGCTCGGGGATCTCGCGCTCCGGCGCGAGCAGGGCGGGATCGGGCGGCGGCAAGGAGAGGTGCATGAGCACCACCTGCGTCGGCGATTCCGCCTCGAACGGGAGCCGGCCGGTCAGCAGCTGGAACAGGATGACGCCGCACGCGTAGAGGTCGCTCCGCGCGTCGATCGGATCGCCGCGCCCCTGCTCGGGGGCCATGTAGTCCGGGGTCCCGCAGACGATGCCCGGGCTCGTGATGTTCGTGGTCGCGACCTCCCCCTTCAGCTTCGCGAGGCCGAAGTCGACGACCTTCACGAAGTCGCCGCCCGAGCGCATCGGCTCGAGCACGATGTTCTCGGGCTTGAGATCGCGGTGGATGATGCCGAGGTGGTGCGCCTCGGCGAGCGCCGCGAGCACCTGGCAGAGGATGTCGACGATGCGGCGGAACGGGAGCGGGCCGTCCTCGTAGACGACGCGGGCGAGGTCGCGCCCGCGCAGGAACTCCATGACGAGGTAGAGCTGCCCGCCGTTCTTACCGAAGTCGATGACCCCGACCGAGTTCGGGTGGTTGAGGCGGCTCGCGGCGCGCGCCTCGGTGATGAACCGGACCGAAGCGCTCTCGTCGCCGAGCAGGTGGGGATGGATGATCTTGACGGCCACGGTGCGCCCCAGGGCCTTCTGCTCGGCCCTGTACACGCGGCCCATGCCGCCCACCCCGACGAGCTCCAGGATCACGTAGTTGCCCGGGAGCGTCGTCCCGATCAGCGGATCGTCGGACGTCCGGTTGAACTCCGAGATCGGGAAGCCGCACACCGGGCAGAATTTGTGCGCCTGCTCGCACGGATTCGCGCATTGCGGGCAGACCACTGTGGACACGCGCGGGACCTTACCACGTTCGCGATAACGATTGGAGTCGAGGTCTCCCTCGGCCCGCGGGGGCGCCGTCTGGAGGGGGCGGGGGGGCTCGTCCAGCCGTCTGTTAGGTCCTGGATCCTTCTTGGGGTAACCTCGGGCGCGATGGTTACGCCTCGCCTACGTCTCGGTCAGCTCCTGGTCGACGCGCGGATGATCACCCAGGACGCCCTCGAGAGGACCCTGGAGCAGCAGCGTACGGATGGCCGGCGGCTGGGGACGCTCCTTGTCGAGCAAGGGCTCATCAACGAGACCCAGCTGACGCAGATCCTGTCGCACCAGCTCGCTGTCCCCTGGGTGTCGCTCCTGCACATCGAGTTCTCGCGGCAGCTGCTCAACCTCGTCCCGCACGACGTGGCCGAGCGTTACTGCCTCGTCCCGATCTACGTTCGCCACGTCCGCAACCAGGGCGAGACGCTGTACGTCGCGATGGACGATCCGACGAACGAGGACGGCATGAAGGAGTGCATGGCGTTCTCCGGTCTGCCCGTGCGCGCGATGATCGCTCCGCCGAGCGACATCCGGAACGCGATCCGGGTCTATTACGGAGCGCGCGCCCGCTCGGCGCCGCCGCCCGCGCCCGCGGCGAAGCAGGCCCAGGTGAGCGAGCCGCAGTCGCGGGCGCGCCCCGCCGACCCGCCGCCTTCGTCCGAGCTCTCCGGAGCGCCCGAGACCGCGCGCCACGCGGAGGACACGCCGCTGACGCCATCGACGCCGGAGCCCTTGCTGCTCACCAGGCCCGCGATGCGATCCGGGGCGCGGCTGGTCGAGGACGCGGGGCCGGCGATCGAGACCTCCGACGTCGACCCCTCCGACGTGGGCGTCATGGATGACGAGCTGGCGTGGGAAGCGCCTCGCCCCGTGGCCAAGGAAGTCCGCAGCTCCCCGGAGGAGCGGCAGATCCGCGGCCGACCGGACGAGCGCTCGCGGCCGACGTTGAAGGTCGCGCCGACGCCGGAGTTGCTCGCGGCGGCGCAGGCAGCACGATCCGCGCAGCCCGCGCAACCTGCGCAGCCAGCGCAGGCGCAGTTCACGCAGGCGGCGCAGGCGCAGTCCACGCAGGCGCAGGCAGCGCAGCCGGAGCGCCGGAAGACGATGCGCCCGAGCTCCGCGCCGGGGCCCGTCTCGGCGTCCGCCGGCGACGCGGCGCCGAGCATGGACGGGGCGCCAACGTCGAGCACGCCAGCCGCGGCCCTCCTCGGCGCGGTGCTCGGACGCGCCAGCGTTGCGGCGCGCACCATCCCGGAGAGCGTGCCCGACTACGGCGACGAGCCCCCGAGCGAGCGCGAGGTGCGCAACATCCCCGCGCCGCAAGGCCGCGGTCGCCGGCGGATGGTCTCGCTCACCCTGCTCGACGGGACGACGATCACGCTCCCCGCGCGCGGGTCCAAATCGCAGCAGCAGCAACCGCAGCAGCGGAAAGAAGCCCCGTCCCCCCGCGCCACCGCGCAGTCGGAGCCGCCTCCGCCTCCCACGGCGGACGACTCGGGCCTCACCGCGCGCGATCTGGTTTCCGCGCTGCGCGCGGTGTCGCACGGCGCCGACGCGAGCGAGATCCTCGGCAACAACGTGCGCTGGGAGGCGATGTTCGCCGCGCTCCTGTCGCTGATGCTGAAGAAGCACCTCATCGCCGACTGGGAGTTCGTCGACGAGCTGAAGAAGATCTGACGCGAAGCAGGAGCTCGGTCGCCGCTGCCGGCGCGCCGCGCGCGTCTTCGACGTGGCACGTGGCACGTGGCGCGCTCGCGAACGGCGGCCGTCAGCGCGCCTCCTGCGCCGCGCCAGCGCGGATCAGCGCGTCGATGTCCCCTTCCGAGAAGCCCGCGTCGCGGAGCACGGCGCGCGTGTGCTCGCCGGCGCGAGGCGCCGGCGCGAACGCGACGCCCGTCGGCGTGACCGGCGTCCTCAGCTGGGGGATCCGGCCGCGTGGCGAGGCGATCTCGAACAGGAGATCGCGCGAGGCGAGGTGGGGATCCGCCGCGGCGCTGCGCGGATCGAGGACCGGCTCGAAGCAGCAGTCGCGCTCGGCGGCGAAGGTCTCCCACTCGGCGCGCGTCCGCTCCCGAACGACGGCGGCCAGCTTGCGCTTGAGCTCGGCCTGGTGCGGCCCGGGGACGAGCGCGCTCGGGTCGGGATCGAGCCCGGCGCCCTCGCAGAACGAGGCCCAGAACTTCGGCTCCAGCGCGGCGAGGGCCATCGCGTGCCCGTCCTTCGAGAGGTAGGTGTTGTACAGCGCGAGCCCGCCGGTGAGCGGCTCGCCGCCCGCCCCGCGCGCTGTCTCCCTGGCCGCTTCGTCGCCGCTCGCGAGCGCGGCGGCGAGCGTGGGAAGGGCGAAGCCGAGCACGCCGTCGGTCATGGCGATGTCGAGCACCGCGCCCTGCCCGGTCCGCTCCCGCTCACGCAGCGCGGCGAGGATGGCGATCACGCACCACATCCCGCCGCTCATGTCGGCGACCTGGAAGCCTGGTACCTGCGGCGGCCCCTCGGCGGGCCCCTGCGCGCCGAGGATCCCCGCGCGCGCGATGTAGTTCAGATCGTGCCCCGCGCGCGCCGCCAGGGTGCCCGTCTGACCGTAGCCGGTCAGCGCGCAGACGATGAGCCGCGGGTTGTCCGCGCGCAGCGCCGCGTGACCGAGCCCGAGCCGATCGAGCACCCCCGGGCGGAACTGGTCGAAGAGCACGTCGTAGCTGGCGACGAGCCGGCGGAAGGCGTCGCGCCCCTCAGGCGTCTTCAGGTCGAGCAGGGCGCCGCGCTTGCCGCGGTTCAAGAGCTGGAACGCCGCGGACTCTCCGGCGACCTGCGGGGGGAGCTGGCGCAGGAAGTCCCCGCCGGCGACGTCCTCGATCTTGTCCACCGTGGCGCCGAGATCCGCGAGCACGAGGGTCGCGAAGGGGCCTGGCAAGAGCCTCGAAAGATCGAGGACGCGCGTGTCGGTGAGGGGGCGCACGGCGGCGCAGGTGGGCTCGCCCTGTCTCTGCCGGCGCCCGGATCAGCCCGCGTTGAGCTGGAACAGCTTCGGGAGCTTCATCGCGAGCATCTGGTTGCCCGTGACCTTCAGCTTGCCCGCGAAGAAGAGCTGCATCGAGTTGGCCTGCGGGTTCTCGTGCAGCTTCTGGAAATCCTCGCTGCTGAGCGAGATCGTGACATCCGCGTTGCCAGGGTTGCCCGAGGAGAGCTTGGGCCCGCTGTCGGACAGGTCGATCAGCCACTCGCCGCCGCCCTCGCCCGTCACGTTGATCTGGTACTTCCCGCCGATCTGCTTGGCCGCGTCCGAATGCTTCACCAGCGCAGCGGGCAGCTCCTCGTTGAACAGTTTCTGGATATCGACGGCCATGGATCGCCTCCGGATGTCGTATGGGACGTGGTGACTCGAAATCGCCTGGATACCGAGCGCGGTTTACCCGTGCCCGCGCGCGGGAGTCAAGCGAAGCACGACGCCCGCGCGCTGTCTCCTCGCTCTGTCAGGGCAGCCCTGGCGCGCCGTCTCGTCGACCCATCAGGACAACCCTGGCGCTGGGTTCACGGTGGATGCGTCATGCGCGCGCGCGCGGCGCCTGCGCTGCGGGCCGGGGCGTCTTGTCCAGCGCGGAGCGGATCGGGACCATCAGCAGGCGATCGATGGCGACGCGCTGATCGGCGGGCGGCGGGCTCTCCGGTATGCCCTGCATCAGCCGGAGGTCGCGGAGCGCGCCGCGATCGAGCGGGCCGAGCGATGCCCCCAGCCCGTCGAGCGGAGGCGTCATCGCGGGGAGCAGACAGACGAGGGAGATCTCGTTGGTACCCTGGCGTACCCACGTTCCCTGGTACACCGCGATCGCCTGCCCGAGCGCCTCCTGGAACACGAACGCGCGCCACTCGAGCGGCGCCGTCAGATCGAAGACGCGGCCGCCGGCGCGGAGCTCCCGGCTGTCGAGGCCGAGGGCGGCGCCGCGCGCGTCGGTCAGGAGGAAGCGATCGAGGCACCCAGGAGAGCGCAGCGTGAGCTCCTCGAGGAGCGCGGCGAGCGCCGCGGGGCTGAGCGAGATCGGCTCGCCGTCCGGGCCGATCGCCTCGAGCCCGACCTCGTCGGAGCCCACGACGGACGCGTGGTCGAGCAGCGAGGCGAAGGTGCGCCGCGAGGGGCCGTCGAAGCCGGCCCCGATGGAGGACATCCCGGCGCTGGAGCTGAGCAGAGCGACGATACGATCCCGGCGCGGCGTCGCGAGGAGCGTGACGCCGAACCGCTCGCGGGTGGTGAGCAGCACGTGCGGAGCAGCGCTGCCCTGGCTTCGAAGGAGCAGCTGATCGCCCTCGAGGCTCAGCCCGCGCCGGCTCACCTGCGGAGGGGGCACGAGCTGGCGCCGTCTCCGCGCGAGCAGCGCGACCGCCGCCGTCACGAGGGCGACCGGCAACAGCGCACGGAATATCAGGCCGCGCGCGGTCACGACCAGCACGAGCGCGGCCAGGAAGAGCGGGATCGCCCAGCGCCGCCGGGGGTCCGTGCCCCTCGCCGGCGTCACGTCGGGAGCGGTCGCGTCGAACCACCGGGCTCGTGGGAAAGGCGTCACGGCGGCGTCGCTCGCCGGCTCGCCCGCGCGCTGCGTCGCCGGCCTGCCTGTCGCAGAGGGAGGCTCGTGGGCTCGGACCTCGATCGACGGGAGCATCGCGACGGACCCAAGCGGGTCCTTCTGGCCCTTCGCCTCGCGTCCCATCGCACCTCCACCCCGGCCGAAAGTTGGCGGTAGAATAGCATTGACCGAGGCCGGAGCGAGGGGACTTTGGGACAACGCGCTGCGTAGGGTGCTGCGCGTTGTTGAAGGCCCGCTCTGTTACAACTGCTTACGACCGGTTACGACCGGTTACGACCGGTTACGACCTGCCGATGACGTCCCCGGCGGGTCGCGGATGGCGCGCGCTGCGACGTGTCACGTCGCGTGGCGACCCCTCCTCGGCGACGAGGAACCCGACGAAGTCCGCTCGCATGCTTCCTCGTACTCGCGGTTTTCCGTACCCGAGATGGATAGCGCCCGCCCCGGAACGCCTGGTGACGCGGCGGATCCGGTCGAAGCGGAGGTAGCTCTCGGCCATAGACGCGGGGCCGATGGCGTACGACGCGCTCGCGAGGCGGACATGGAGGTTGTCGCCGCCTGCGTCGCTGTAGACAGCGATGCCCTGGAGGCCGGCCTCATGCAGCGATCGGAGGACTCACACGGCGATCTCGCCGCGGTCAGGGAAGAGGACCTTGCGGATCACGAGCCGGCCCTCTCACGCGAAATCGCCTCCGCGAACGGCTCGTCGCTCCGCCGCTCCGCGCCGAGCCTCGCCGCGCGCCCGACGGCGGGCTCGCCTGACGCGGGATCAGGCCCGCGAGAGTCTTTCCACAGGCCGAGCAAAAGGGTACGTCTGCCCTGTGCAGCGCCGCGATATCCCGCCCGAGCTCTCGTTCGCGGCCCTTCCCGTCGCCGAGCCTCGCGAGCTCACGGGCCCGCCGCCCTCGCGCCGCCAGCGGGGCGCCGAGCCGGAGGTGGTCTCGGTCGCGGAGCTGGATCGCCGGCTGAAGCGGATCCTCGAGGGGTCGACCGCGGACGTACGCGTCGAGGGCGAGATCTCGGGCCTGCGCGTCGTGGGCAGCGGCCACGCCTACTTCACGCTCAAGGACGAGAGCGAAGAGGCGGCCATCGACTGCGTGATGTACAGGACCGCGGCGCCGCGCGCGCGGAAGCTGCTCGCCGACGGCGCGCGCGTCGTGCTCACGGGCCGCGCCACGGTCTACGTGCCTCGGGGCCGGCTCCAGTTCTCCGCGGACGACGCGCGCCTCGCCGGCCGCGGCGCGCTCCTGGAGGCGCTCTTCCGCCTCAAGGAGAAGCTCGCCGCCGAGGGGCTCTTCGCGCCGGAGCGCAAGCGCAAGCTGCCCGTCGATCCGCAGATCATCGGCGTCGTCACGAGCGGCGACGGCGCGGCGATCCACGACATCGTGACCGTCGCGTTCCGCCGCGGCGGCGCGCGGCTGATCCTGGCGCGCACGCCGGTGCAGGGCGCCGGCGCCGGGCAGCGGATCGTGCGCGCGATCGCGCTGCTCGAGGAGTTCCCGGGCATCGAGGTGATCATCGTGGGGCGCGGGGGCGGCTCGGCCGACGACCTCAGCGCGTTCAACGAGGAGATCGTCGTCCGGAAGGTCGCGGCCGCGCGCGTGCCGATCGTGAGCGCCGTCGGGCACGAGATCGACGTCGCGCTGACCGACCTCGCCGCCGACGCGCGCGCCGCCACGCCCTCGCAGGCTGCAGAGATGCTCGTCGCGGACGCGGCCGCGCGCCGCGCGGCGCTGGAGCACCTCGAGGCCCGCATGCGCCGCGCGATAGCCCACCGGCTCCGGGGCGCTCGGGCCGATCTCGACCGGCAGCGCGCCCGGCTCGGCTCGCCCGCGCAGATCCTGGCGGAGCCCCAGCAGCGCATCGACGACGCCATGGCGAGGCTCCGGCGCCGCATGGAACGCATCCTCGTCGAGGACCGCGCCGCGCTCCAGCGCTCCGAGCGGAGGCTCGCCGCGCGCCACCCGCGCGCGGTGCTCGCGGGCGCCCGCGGGGCGCTCAGGCCGCTGTCGGTGCGCCTCTCCGCCGCCGCGCACCGCCACGTCGCCCTCCTGCGGGAGGGCTTCGCGGGCGACGTGGCCCGGCTCGAGGCGATGTCGCCGCTCCGCGTGCTCGCGCGCGGTTACGCCATCGCGACGGACGCGTCGGGGCGCGCGGTCCGCGATCACCGCGAGGTCGCGCCGGGCGATCCGATCGCGGTGCGCGTGCACCACGGCGCGCTGCTCGCGCGGGTCGTCGTCACCGCAGGTCCGGACGAGCCGCTCGTCGAGGGCCACGCGCACGCGCCGGCAGCGGCGGCAGCGGCGGCAGCGGCGGCGCCCGCGCCGCCTTCGCGCCAGGGCGGCGGTCCGCGCGCCGCGTCCGGCCGCGCGCCGAGGCGCAAGAGGACGCAGCCCGGCGCGCCCGCGTGCGAGCAGCTCGGGCTCGGCTTCGCGGCCGAGGAGCACGCCCCGACCCTCGGTCGCGCGGGCGCCGCCGGCCAGGTCTCGGTGGGGCAGGGCGGCGCGGAGGCCGGCCCTGAGGAGAGGCACCATGTCGAACGCTGAGCGGCGAATGTTCGGTCTCGTGGGGCACCCGGTGGGCCACTCGGTCTCGCCGGCGATGCACTCGGCCGCGTTTCGGGCGCACCACCTGCCGCACATCTACAGCGCGTTCGACGTGCCCACCGGCGCGGAGCTCGCGCGCTTCGTCAGCGACATCCGGAGCGGCCTTATCTCCGGCGCGAACGTCACGATCCCGCACAAGCGCGCGATCATGTCGATGGTCGACGACGTGGACGCGAGCGCGGCCGACGTCGGCGCCGCGAACGTCCTCTGCGCGACGGAGGCGCGGCGCGTGACGGCGTACAACACCGACGTGGTCGCGCTCCGCGACGAGCTCGCGCTGCTCCTGGGATCCGCCCCGCCCCGCGGGGACGATCCGGAGGGGCCGTACGGCGCGCGCTCGAGCCCGCGCCAGCGCGCGGTGATCATCGGCGCGGGCGGCGCGGCGTTCGCGGCGATCGCCGCGTGCAAGCTGCTCGGCTATCACCTCATCAGCGTGACCACCCGCTCGTGGACCGGCACCGAGGCGATGCTCGAGTCGCCCGCGGGGCAGCGCGCGTCCGAGCTCGGCGCGCTCACCGCGCCCTGGCCGATCCCGACCGACAGGTCGATCAGCAGCAAGTCCTCCGTGGCGCTGCGGCTCAACTGGAGCGAGTTCACCGTCGCTGCCGACCTGATCATCCAGGCCACGAGCGCCGGCATGCTCGGGGGGCCGCCCGGGGAGGAGGTCACGGGCATCATCCCGTGGGACGCGCTCTCGCCGAGCGTGTGCCTCTACGACCTCGTCTACAACCCCCCGGTGACGCCCTTCCTCCGGACGGCGCGCGAGAGAGGGCTCCGCGCCGCAGGCGGGCTCGGGATGCTGGTCGGCCAGGCGGCGCAGTCCTTCACGCTCTGGACCGGCCTCCCGGCGCCGGTCGAGGTGATGCGCGCCGCCGCCGAGGATTCGCTCAGGAAGGCAACCGGCGGTCGATGAGCTCGGACGGATCCCGACGGAATTTTCCGACCCACGACGCGCTCTCGTCCACGCCCGCGGCGCCCCGCGGGCAGGGCGCCGCGCTCGAGCACGCCTCGCCGTGGCCGCACGTCGAGGTGCGGGGCCAGCTCGCGATCGCGCGCAAGGAGTGGCTGCACACGAACGGCGCGGGGGCCTACGCGAGCTCGACGATCGCCTGCATGCACACCCGCCGCTACCACGGCCTGCTCGTCGCGGCCCTCGACCCTCCGCGGCGCCGGCACGTCATGCTCTCGCACGTCGACGCCTGCGTCCGCCCGGTCCGGCAGCAGGGCGCGCCGTCCGAGCGCCGCGCCTCGTGGCCGCGGTGGGACCTCGCCAAGCACCAGTTCCCGGGCATCGATCCGGAGAGCAGCTCGTTCTACCTCGAGCGCTTCGATCAGGATCCGCTCCCGCGCTGGGCGTACGCCGTCCCGGGCGGCGAGCTAGAGGTGACGCTCGGCCTCGTGCGCGGCGAGAACGCCGCCGTCCTCCGCTATGCCTGGAGCGGGGCGGATCCGGTGATGCTGACGCTGCGCCCGCTCCTCGCCGCTCGCCACATCCACCAGCTGCTCCGCGAGAACGGCGGGATCTCCCAGAAGGTCGAGCTGCGCGCAGGGGCGGCGCGCGGCGAGCCCGGCTCGGGGCGCGACCGCCCCGTGATGGGCGAGGTCCGGGTGCAGCCGAACCGCGCGCTGCCGAGGATCTGCTTCCGCTACCAGGGCACGTTCGTCGGCTCGCAGGACTGGTGGCGACGCTTCGAGTACCTCGGCGAGCAGGATCGCGGCCTCGACTTCCTCGAGGATCTCTGGACGCCGGGCCATTTCGAGACGGTGATCGGCGCCGAGCCCGTTCACCTGCTCGTGGCGGTGGGCGCGCTGCCCGACGACGAGCCGGAGAACCTCCTCGCGGCGGCGAGCGCGGCGATCCGCGCCGAGGACCCGGGGCCCCGGCGCCCGCTGCTGGAGCGGAAGCTCTCCATCGCGGCCGAGGCGTTCCGCGCCGACGCGGCCGCGCGGCCCAGCGTCATCGCGGGCTACCCCTGGTTCGAGGTGTGGGGCCGCGACGCGCTCATCTCCCTGCCCGGCCTCTACCTCGTGCCGCGCAAGACCGAGGCCGCGATCCGCGTCCTCCGCGCGATGATCGACGCGATGCAGGACGGCCTCGTGCCGAACCGGCTCCCCGACGCGGGCGAGCCGGCGGATTACCAAGCGGCCGACGCGACCCTCTGGCTGTTCGAGGCGGCTCGCCTGCTCGCGGACGTGGTCGGCGACACGCACCCGTTCGTGGCGGGCGAGCTGCTCGGCGCGCTCCGCGACGCCTTCGAGGCCGCCGTGCGCGGGACCCGGAACGGGATCCACATCACGGCCGACGGCCTCTTCGCCGCCGGGCGCCCGGGCGAGGGCGCCGTCGACGGGCTCACGTGGATGGACGCGCGCGTCGCGGGCCGCGCGGTGACCCCGCGCGCCGGTTGCCCGGTCGAGCTCACGGCGCTGTGGGCGAAGGGCTCGGAGACGCTCGCGCGCCTCGCGCGGGCCGCCGGCGACGCCCGCCTCGCGGGGCGGGCGGAGGCGGCCGCGAGCGCGGCGCGCCGGGGCTTCGCCGCCCGCTTCTGGTGCGAGGACACCGGCTACCCGTACGACGTCATCTCGGAGCACGCGGCGGGGGAGGGCGCGTTCCGCGACGCGTCGATCCGCCCCAACGCGCTGATCGCCGTCGCCGTGGATCCCGCCTGCTTCACGCCGGAGCGGGCCGCGTCGCTGCTCGATCGGGTCCGCCTGGAGCTCGTGACCCCCGCCGGCGTGCGCACGCTCTCGCCGGCCGATCCGGCCTACGCGCCCCGGTACCAGGGAGGCCCCGAGGCGCGCGACAGCGCCTACCACCAGGGCACGGCCTGGCCGTTCCTGCTCGGGTTCTACGCGCGCGCCGCCCGGCGCTTCTCCACGCTCGGCGAGCACGTGATCCCGCTGCTGCACCGGCTCGCTGCCTCCGCGGCCGCGAACGAGATCACGCTCGGCCAGGTGCCCGAGGTCGCCTCCGGCGAGCCGCCGCACCACCCTGGTGGCAGCTTCGCGCAGGCCTTCAGCGTGGCGGAGCTCCTGCGCATCATCGCCTGGGATCTCCCTGCGCCGGAGCCAGGTGGCCCCGCCGGCGCGCCGCCGCGCTGATCCACGCTGGCCCGCGCCGCGCCGGCGCGGGCCGTCAGCCTTCGCGTTCCAGCGCCGATTCCTCGCGCAGCGCCTTGCCGCCTCGGGCGGTGAAGCGCAGCAGCTTCCCCGGATCCTCGGCCTCCATGGCGAAGGCCTCGACCTGCTCGAACAGCGCCTCGAGCTTTCGCGGACCACACGTGGGCAGGAAGCCACGGAGTACCCGTGGATCGTAGAACCGGAAATACTGCTGCTTGCCTGTTCTGCTCTCGACCAGGAGAAATCTGTGGAGGTGCTTCCGCACGTCGCTGAACGGGCGGTCGCTCGTCAGGAAGACGCCCCAGCAGTCGCCCCAGCCGCCGTCGACCAGGGCGTCGAGCAGCCTGGACCCGTGCGGGAGGCGCACCAGCGTGGGGCCGACGTCGGCGAGGATCTCGCCCTGGAAGCCGGTATAGAGCGAGGCGCTCTGCTCGCCCGCCTCGCCGAGCAGCAGCCGGATGCGCGGGTCCCGGGCGGCGTCGACCACGGCGAAGAGGGGCGAGCGCTCCTGCCGGAGCCGCGCCCGCGCCGACGCAGCGAACGGCGCCCCCGTCGCGCGCGCCGCGGTCCTCCGCGTGCGGCGCGAGGGCGGGGCGGGCTCGGTCGGCGCGCAGCGGCGGTTCGCCTCGCGGTGCATCACCGCGAACAGGGTCGCCCCCGCGCGGATCTCGTCGCCGTCACGGAGCGACACCTCGCGCGCCCGCTCGCGGTTGACCTGCGTCCCGTTGCGGCTGCCCAGATCGCGGAGCAGGTAGCTGCCGTCGATCTGCTCCACCGAGAAATGCAGGGCAGAGAGCTCACCGTCGCTCGTGATCGAGAGATCCGATTCAGGCGCGCGGCCAACGAGCAATGGACGGTCGCCAGGGATGCGGGCGCTCTGCCCGGCCAGGGGGCCGGAGATGACCCGGAGGACGAACCCTGCTTCCTGGTCTTCGCTCATGGTCGTCTCCATCGCACAAGGCGCCGATGAGGCCGGCAACTAAGCGTAGAACACCGATCGGCGGGAAATCCACACGAAGGCGGGAGCCACGCGATGGACGATCGGAAGACTATCAAGCATTTCCCGCGTTCCAGGCGAGGCCTTCCAGCCGAGCCGCGCTTTGAAGCGGCATGCGCGGATTCCGCGTCCGCAGCCCTCGTGTCGCCGCCCGAGACAGCGAGGGTGCGACGCGCGCGGACGCATCAGCCGTGGCGGCCGCGCAGCGGCTCGAGGCGGAGCCAGCGCGCGACGAACGCCCGGTCCTCGGGGGCGAGCAGGCCGGTGATCCGAGCGGCCACGAGGTAGAGCCCCGTATAGAGCGGGGCGCCGAGCGCGAGGCAGAGGGCGGGGCGCCTGTCGGCCGCGCCCGTGAGCAGGAACGCGGCGAGCGGCGCGGCGGCCACGATCGCGGTGGCCGCGACGCGCCCGTAGTGGCCCCACGGGAAGACGCCGCGGAGGCCGACGCCGGAGAAGCGCGCGATGCAGACCACGGTCGAGGTGATCACGACCACCTGGGTCAGGACGGCCGAGAGCGGCGCGCCGACCATCCCGATCGTGGGCAGGAGGGCCAGGTTCGCCGCGGCGTTGAACACCATCGACAGCACCTGGATACGCAAGATCATCGACGTCTTTCCGAACGCCATCAGCGGGATCGCGTACGCCGTCACGCGCAGCGGCAGGAGCGCGGAGTAGATGCGAAACGGGACGGCGGCGCCGGCGTAGGCGTCGCCGTAGATGGTGCGCATGAGCGGCTCGGCGAGGAGGAGGAGGAACGCCGCGATCGGGAGCATGATCAGCGTCGTCTTGCGGATGCCCGAGTGCCACAGGTCGATCGCCGCCCTCGCGCCCTCCGCGGGCGTCCGCCCGTTCTCGACGCGGGCGACGAGGTCGGGGAGCATCGTCGAGGCGACGGAGTAGGCGAGGACGCTGACGAGCGGGAGCTCCTGCGCGCCGACGGCGAACTCCGCGTAGAGCCCCGCGCTGAAGAAGAGGCCGATGACGAACTTGTCGAGCTTCTGGTTGAAGAGGCCGGCGAAGCGCGTCACCGAGAGCGGGAACGCGTAGGCGAGCTGCGCCTTGACGCCGCCCGGGAACGGAGCCGCGGCGACGTCCTGGAACAGCCGCGCATAGAGCCGGTACGAGAGCCAGAGCCGGAGGGCCTGGGCCGCGCACTGGGCGGCCAAGATCCAGGCGATCGAGCACCCGAACGCCGCAGGGACGATCGCGCCCGCGGCGTTCGAGAGCGTGACGACCAGCGCGACGCCCGCGGACTTGCGGTGGTTGTTCGTGGCGATGAAGAGCGGGCCGAAGACGCTCGCCGGGTAGGCGATCATGCTCATGAGGCCGATGAGCAGGAGGAGCTGCGTGACGCCCTCGCGGCCGTCGAGGAAGACGCTGGGGACCAGGGCGAAGGCCGAGAACGCGAGCGCGGAGAGCGCTCCGAGGCCGAGCAAGAGCAGCATGCTCTGCCGCACCAGCCCACGGAGCTCGGCGCGGGTCACCTTCGGCGCAAAGTAGAGGAACGACTCCGGCAGGTAGAGCTGCGCGAGATCGCGCCCCGTCATGAACAGCATCGTCGAGAACGCGAGCGTGCCGTATTCGGCCTTGCCGAGCAGGCGCACGACGAGGACACCCTGCACGAGGATGATGAGGGTGCTCACGAACTGCCCTCCGACGATCATCCCGATCCGGTCGGCGAGCGACGTCCCCTGCGCCTCGGCGGGCGCCGGCGCCTCCCGGGCGGCCTGCGGCGCGCTCGACGGCGCGCCTGGATCCACCCGGGCCGGCTGCTGGTGCTGCATGGCGGCTCGGTAGCACATCCTTGCCTGCGCGGCGGCCGCCGTGGCATGCGTGCCGCGATGCCTGATCAACTTCTCCAGGACCGGGAGGGCGGCGGCTTCGAGCGGGATCTCGAGGCGATCAACCGATACTACGCCGAGCGCTTCTTGCCGGCGAACCCCTGGGCGAGCCTGCTCAATACGTACCCGTACCTCGTCGCGCGCCAGCGGCAGCGCCGTATGCGCGACGCGCTCGTCGCGTGCGGCGTGCGCACGCCCGAGGCGCTGCGCGAGATGTCGGTGCTCGACGTGGGCTGCGGAGCGGGCTCCAACCTGGCGTGGCTGGTCGAGCTGGGCGCGGACCCCTCGCGCCTCACCGGCATCGATCTCGTCGCGCAGCGCACCGACGTCGCGCGATCGCGCTTCGCCGGCATCCGCTTCATGGCGGGCGATTTCCTGAAGGCCGATGTCGGCGGGCCGTTCGACATGGTGATGATGCTCGCCGTGCTGTCGTCGGTGACCAACGCAGAGCTCAAGCGGCGCCTCATGGACAAGGCGATCGCCCAGCTCAAGCCTGGCGGCATCTTCTTCTTCTACGACGTGATCTCGCGGCGCCACGTGCCCGGGACGCCCGAGTACCAGCGCCTCACGTTCGCGGAGCTCGAGGGGTACGTCGCCCCACGAAAGCTGCGCTACTTCCGCAAAGATCTCCTGAGCCGCGGCGTCGCGGAGCGGCTCCTGCCGCGCGTGGGCGTGACCGTGACCGAGCTCGTCCAGGCGACCCGGCTGTTCAACATCGACGGGACCTTTGCCTATATGCGCGGCTGATCCACCGGAACGAGGGGTGGGGCAGCGCTCCGCGGCGGAGGTCCGGCTGGCCCCGGGCGCGCGGCGCGCCGGGGGCGCCACGGCAAAGTGGCGAGCCGTGACGTGGCACCTCGAGAGCGGCGCCATCGGGCGGGGCCGTGTGTTATCACGCGCGCGGTTCCGACATGCCGCAGCGCCGCTTCCTGTTGATCAGCTACTTCTACCCTCCGCACGGCGGCGCGGGCGTGCAGCGCGCGCTGCACCTCAGCCGGATTGCGCCCTCCCTCGGGTGGGAGCCGGTGGTGCTCGCGTCCGGCGAGCGCGGCAAGACCGCGATCGATCGCTCGCTCCTCTCCAAGGTCCCGCACGGGGTCCGCGTGGAGCGCACGCGCGCCGCGGTCGGCTTCGGAACGCTCTTCGGCGCCCTGCCGGTCGACGCCTACCTCGGCTGGTTTCCCTTCGCCCTGCAGCGGCTCTCGACGATCCTCCGTGAGGAGCGGTTCGATCTCGTGTTCAGCACGTCGGCGCCCTTCACGGCCCACCTCCTCGGGGACCGCGCGCGGCGCGCGCTCGGCGTCCCCTGGGTGGCCGATTTCCGGGACCCGTGGACCGACAACAACTTCCTGCCGCTCTACCGCGGCGAGGGCCCGATCGCCCGGATGCGCCAGCGCGTGGATCGGCGCGTCGAGGAGCGCATCTTCGCGGGCGCCGACGCGGTGCTGGTCACGGCGGACCCGTTCCGCTCGCTGCTCGTCGAGCGGCGCGGCCTCCCTGAGGACAAGGTGCGCCTCGTGCGGAACGGCTTCGACGCGGACGATTTCGCCGAGCCGTACGCGCCCCGGCCGGACCGGGGCGGCCGCTTCCGCCTCCTGTTCGCGGGCAACATGTACGGCGACTACAACCTCGCCTCGGTGTTCCGCGCGGCCGAGCGGCTCCTGTCGCGGCGCGCCTTGCCGGGCTTCGAGCTCTCCATCGTGAGCCGCGCGGTCGCGTGGGCGGAGCGGGAGGGCAGGAAGTACCCGCACCTCCGGCCGCACCTCCGGATCGAGGCGCCGGTGCCGCACGACCAGATCGTGGCCCGCTACCGGGACGCCGACGCGCTCGTGCTGTGCGCGCTGGATCCGCTCTCGACGCCCGGCAAGCTGTACGAGTACATCGCCGCAGGCCCGCCGGTGCTCGCCTTCGTGGTGCCCGGGACCGACGCTGCGCTCGTGCTGTCGCGGACGGGGGCAGGGGAGGCGGTCCCCACGGACGACGTCGAGCTGGGGGCGCTGGCGATCGAGCGCGCCTACGATCGCTTCCGCCGCGGGGAGCTGCCCGCCCGGCGGGAGGACGAGATCGCGAAGCTCACGCGGCAGACGCAGGTCGCCGAGATCGTCGCGCTGTTCGAGCGCCTCGCCGAGGGGCGGCGCGGGGCGCAGGCGCGCTGAGCGCAGCGCGCGCCGGCCGCTACGCGTGCTGGCCCGAGGTCGCCGCGGCGGTGGCGACGGTGGCGCGGTAGAGCGCCTCGAACTGGTCGACGCACCGCTGCCAGTCCGCGCGCTCCACCGCCCACGCGCGCCCGCGCTCCGCGAGGCGCGGTCCGAGCTCGGGCTCGTCGAGCAGCCGGTCGAGCGCCGCGACGAGCGCCGTGTGGTCCGCGGCGGGGACCAGGAGCGCGCGATCGTGAGCGAGCACGCCCTCGTAGGCCGGCAGATCGCTCGCGACGATCGGCACGCCGAGCGCCGCGAGCTCGCAGAACGTGGACGGCACGCCGTCGACCTCCAGCAGCGAGACCGCCGCGTCGGCCATCACGTAGAGGCCAGGGAGCTCGCTGTACAGGCACGGCTCGGCGAACCTCACGCTGTCGCTGACGCCGAGCTCGCGCATCATCGACGTGAGCGTCTGCACGTACGGGAGCTCCTCGGGTCGGCCGTGAACCTTGATCACGAGGACGCCCTCCTTCGCCCAGCGGCTCGCGGCGAAGGCGCGGAGGATGCGATCGACGTGGTAGTGCGGCTTCGTCTGCCGCGGGCTCAGGAGGACGCGTTTGCCGGGCTCGATCCCGAGCGCGCGCCGGAAGCGCGCCGCCCCGGCGAGCGACCTTTGCCGCTCGTACGTCGCGAGATCCACGCCCCAGAGCACGATCTCGCAGGGGACGGCGCCGGCGCGCTCACCCATGCGCGCCCGCGCCCTCGCCAGCAGGGGCACGCTGTCGGCGCTGACGGCCGAGGCGTGGGACAGCACGTGGTCGACCCTCCGGACCGTCCGCCGCGACTTGTGGAGCACCTCCGGGTTGATGTCGGATCCCCACGCCGTGGCGACGATCGGCGGGCCCCCGCGCATCCTCGACCAGAGGTCGTGCCAGGGGCGCAGGAAGTTCAGGTGCACCACGTCGACGCCGAGCTCGCGCACGCGCCGACGCGCCCAGAGGCGCCGGATCGCCTGTGGGATCAGGGAAGAAACGAGCCTCAGCTCCTCGCAGCGCTCCCCGTACTCGCGCTGGATGGCGGCCGCGACCCCGGGCGCGTCGCAGACGATGACCCGGTGGCCCCGGGCGGCGAGCGCGGCGCCGAGGCGGGCCTGCTGCGGGGCCCTTGGATCGCCGTGGAGGAGCACGGTCAGACGCACGCGGCGCGTGTACAGGACGGCCCCGCCCGCGTAAAGCGTCGCGCCGGTGCTCGGTTACCCACGACTACCCACGACGCGCTGGTCGTCGTGGGGTGACGCCAGCGTGCTCGCCGGTCGAATGTGCTGCGCGCGGGCGAGCGCTGGCGAGACAAATTTCCCCACCCGGGTGAAAAGGTCCCGCGGAACGTCGGCGCGCGTGCCGCTCAGGGCGCTGAACAGCCCGCTTCCGCCCTGGCGTGGTCTGGCATGAGACGTGCCAAATGGCAGGGGAAACCAAGCGCCAGCCACGTGCAGACCACGTGATGAGCAGCCACAGCCGGTCGGAACAGCGCGCACAGCGCGGCTGCCACCGCAGGAGATGACTCCATGTCCCAACGCGTCCTCCCCCCGTCGGTCGCGATCGCCTGGCACAGCCTGCCTGCCCCCGATGTGCTCTCCAGGATCGAGAGCGCCGAGGTCGGCCTCGCGGGCGACGAGGCCGCCCGGCGGCTCAAGGACGTCGGGCCCAACGTGATCCAGCGCGCGAAGGGCGACGGCCCGCTCAAGCTGCTCTTCCGTCAGATCAACGACCCGCTCATCTACGTGCTGCTCGCGTCGGCGGCCCTCGCGATGGCCATGGGCGAGGCGATCGACGGCGCGGTCGTGCTGGCGGTCGTGGTGCTCAACACGGCGATCGGCTTCGTCCAGGAGCTCCGCGCGGGCAAGGCGATCGAGGCGCTCGTCGACATGGTGCCCCAGACGGCCACGGTCGTGCGCGGCGGCCAGCGGAGCGTGATCCCCGCCGCCGACGTGGTCCCCGGCGACGTGGTGGTGCTCGACGCCGGCGACAAGGTCCCCGCTGACGCCCGGCTGCTCTCGGTGAAGAACCTCCACGTGGACGAGTCGGCGCTCACCGGGGAGTCGGTGCCGTCGGACAAACACGTCGCGCCGGTCCCCGAGGACGCCGGCGTCGGCGACCGCAAGAACCTCGCCTTCGGCGGGACGCTCGTGACCAGCGGCGCGGCCACCGCGGTGGTCGTCGCCACGGGCGCCGCGACCGAGCTCGGCCGCATCTCCTCGATGCTCCACGAGGCGACCGAGATCGAGACGCCGCTCACGCGATCGATGGCCAAGGTCGGCCGCGTGCTGACCGTCGCGATCGTCGGGGTCGCGCTGCTCATCGTCGGGGTCGCGCTGCTCCGGGGCTACCCGCCGGTCGACGCGATGCTCGCGGGCATCTCGCTCGCGGTCGCCGCGATCCCGGAGGGGCTGCCCGCGATCATCACCATCTCGCTCGCCATCGGCGTGCAGCGGATGGCGCGGCGCCGCGCGGTGATCCGGAAGCTGCCCGCGGTCGAGACGCTGGGCAGCACGGGCGTCATCTGCTCGGACAAGACCGGGACGCTGACGCGGAACGAGATGACGGTCCGGGCCCTGTGGACGCCCGCCGCCGGCGCGCAAGGGGAGGCGGCGATCGAGCAGGCCGGAGCCGCGCTCGAGGTGACCGGCGTCGGCTACGCGCCCGAAGGCGAGCTCCGCCGCGACGGCGCGCCGGTCGGCGAGGTGCCCGAGGCGGTGCGCGCGCTGCTCCGCGCGGGGCTGCTCTGCAACGACGCCCGCATGACGCGCGAGGGGGACGCCTGCGGCATCGAGGGCGACCCGACCGAGGGCGCGCTCGTCGTCGCGGCCCAGAAGCTCGGCGTGGACGTCGAGGGGACGCGGCGGGAGCACCGCCGCGTCGATGTCGTCCCGTTCTCGTCGGAGCGGCAGCTCATGGCGACGCTCCACGAGGCCCCCGGCGGAGACCGGGTGATCTTCATGAAGGGGGCGCCCGAGGCGGTGCTCGGCCGCGCCGCGATCGGCGAGGCGGGGCGGGCCCAGGCGATGGCGCAGGTCGAGCAGATGGCGGCGCAGGGCATGCGCGTGCTCGCCGTGGCCTCGCGGCCGGCGGGCCGCGACGTGGCCTCGCTCGACGAGGAGCACCTCCCGGAGGGGTTCGAGCTCCTCGGCCTGGAGGGGATGATCGACCCGCCGCGGCCCGAGGCGATCGACGCGATCAAGGCGTGCCACGCGGCCGGGATCACCGTGAAGATGATCACGGGCGACCACCTGGCGACCGCGCGGGCGATCGGCGGGCAGCTCGGGCTCGTGCCCGACGGGGCGCGCGCGATGAACGGCACCGAGCTCTCGCGGCTCTCGGAGGGCGAGCTGCGCGCGGCGGCGACGTCCACGCACGTGTTCGCCCGCGTCGCGCCGGAGCACAAGCTCCGCCTGGTGAAGGCGCTGCAGGCCGAGGGGAAGGTCGTCGCGATGACCGGCGACGGCGTGAACGACGCGCCCGCGCTCAAGCAGGCCGACATCGGCGTGGCCATGGGGATCACGGGGACCGCGGTGTCGAAGGAGTCCGCCGACGTCGTGCTGACGGACGACAACTTCGCGAGCATCCGGGCGGCGGTCGAGGAGGGGCGCCGCGTCTATGACAACCTGGTCAAGGCGCTCGCGTTCGTGCTGCCGACGAACCTGGGCGAGGCGCTGATCCTGCTCGTGGCGGTGATGACCTTCCCGATCGTCGGGGGCGCGCCGCTCATGCCGATCACGGCCGTGCAGATCCTCTGGGTCAACCTGGTCGCCACGGTGGCGCTCTCCCTGCCGCTCGCGTTCGAGGCGATGGAGAAGGACGTGATGAGCCGCCCGCCCCGGGATCCGGGCGAGCCGATCCTGAGCCGGTTCGTGCTCGTGCGTACGGCGATCGTCGCGGTCCTCATGACGGCCGGGGCGATCGGGCTGTTCTTTTACGAGTACATCACGGAGGTGCGCGGCGGCGTCGTCTCGGAGATCGCCTACCGCGAGGCCCAGACCGCGGCGGTCACGACGGTCGTGCTGTTCCAGATCTTCTACGTGCTCAACTGCCGGTCGCTGCGCGATTCGATGCTGAAGATCGGGCTCTTCTCGAATCCCTGGGTCTACGTGGGGATCGGCGCGCTGCTCGCGCTGCAGCTCTGCTTCGTGTATGCGCCGTTCATGCACACGCTGTTCGGCTCGGCGCCGCTCTCGCTCGACGCGTGGGTGAAGTCGACGCTGGTGGCGATGTCGATCCTGCCCGTGATGAGCGCCGAGCGGTGGTGGCGCACACGCCGGGCGCGGCGCTCGGCGGAGCGCGAGCGCAGGTCCGACGCGTCCGACGTGGGCGGCGTCGCGGGCGCGATGGCGAACCGCGGCGCGTAGGTGTCGTCACCGTAATCGTAAGCAGTGACGATACCGAGCACCGCGCCCGCGGCTCCGTCAAAACGCTGGTGCTGCGCCGAGTACCACGGCATCATCCTCGGTCGAGATGATCTACCTCGTCGCCGCGACGCGCCCGAACTTCATGAAGCTCGCCCCCATCTGCCGCGCCCTCAAGGCGCGCCGTCTACCGATGCGGCTGCTCCACACGGGGCAGCACTTCGACACGACGATGAGCGATGTGTTCTTCCGGGATCTCGGCCTGCCGACGCCGGATCACACGCTCAAGGCAGGCGGCGGCTCGCACGCCCAGCAGACCGCGGCGGTCCTCGTCGGCGCCGAGGCCGACATGATCGAGCACCGGCCCAAGGTGGTTGTCGTCGTCGGGGACGTGACCAGCACCCTCGCGGGCGCGCTCGCGGCGTCCAAGCTCGGAATTCCCGTCGTCCACGTGGAGTCCGGGCTGCGCTCGCGCGACTGGACGATGCCCGAGGAGATCAACCGCATCCTCACCGACCAGCTCTCCGATCTCCTGCTCACCCCCTCTCACGACGCCCACCCCAACCTGCTCGCGGAGGGCATCCCGCCCGAGCGAATCCGGTTCGTCGGCAACGTGATGATCGACTCGGTGCACTACGCCCTCAAGCGCCAGACGGACGCGCTCTCGCGCTTCGGGCTCGAGCCGAAGAAGTACGCGATCGCGACGCTCCACCGCCCGGCCAACGTCGACAGCGCCGAGCGGCTCGCCGAGACGCTCGACGCGCTCGAGGCGATCGCGCAGCGCCTGCCGACCGTGTTCCCCGTCCACCCGCGCACCGTCGCCCGCGCCGAGTCCTTCGGGCTGTCGGCGCGCCTCCGCGAGACGAAGGGGCTCCGGATCATGGAGCCGCTCGGATACGACGATTTCGTGACCGTGATGGGCAATGCGCTGCTCGTCGCCACCGACTCCGGCGGCATCCAGGAAGAGACGACCGCGCTCGGGATCCCGTGCCTCACGATGCGTCAGGGCACCGAGCGGCCCATCACCGTGACGCAGGGCACGAACATCGTCGTCGGGCTCGACGCCGCGCTCATCGCGCGCGAGGTCGACGCCATCCTCGACGGCCGCGCCAAGCGAGGCTCCGTGCCCGAGGGGTGGGACGGCAAGACCGGCGAGCGCATCGCCGACGCGCTGGAAGCGTTCCTCGCCGGGGATCCGCCGCCCAAGACCGCTGGCCCGCGCGCCTGAGCTCACCGCCCATCCTCGCTCGCCGCGGTGCCGGAGCGACGGGCGCGACGGGCGCGACTGACACGACGCCGAGCGCAGGATGCACCACGGGCGCTCACCGTGCCGCCACATCGCTTCTTCCGTGGCCTACGTGGGAGTCGCGCCGCCCGCACGACCACACTCCCCACAACCCCCGACCAAACAGCGTTCCATGGCCCAGAGCGCTCTGGGTTGTGCTTGTTTAGCGATGAACAGCCCCGGTATATAGTTGTATCGTGGCAAGAAATTTTCGACCTGGCGTGGAGTGGGCGGCTCGAGGGCGAGGTCAACGAGGTTTCTCGCTCGTCGAGGTGATGGTCGCGGGCGGGGTCGTGGCGATCCTGGCCGCCCTGGGGACCCAGGGGGTGTCCAAGTACCTCGTGTTCGCCAAATCGGCCGAGGCCAAGCAGACGATCGGCGGCATCGCCAGGGCGGTCGTCGGTTCGGCCGAGCGCCTCCAGGCGATGTCGGGCACCACGGCGACCCAGCCGCTGTGCAGCGATGCGGTCACGGTGCCCAACGGGTTCTCTCGTGTCCAGGGGAAGAAATACCAGCCCGACCCCAGCCCGGGTGTTGACTACAACTCCGGCAGCCCGACCGTTGGCTGGAAGTGCCTCGCGTTCGCGATCACCCACCCTCAGTCGTACCAGTATCGATATCGACTCGGCGGCTCTCCGATGCCCGTCTCCGTCAACCACTTTCCGGCGGACGTGCCGGAGGATCGCAGGTGGGCCGCCTATGCGCGAGGCGACCTCGACGGGGACAATATTCACGCGTGGTTCGCGCTGGACGGCTACATGAAGGACGGGCAGGTGGTGTTCGCCAGCACGATCGGCACCATCGACCCGGACGAGTAGGCGGCGCCGCCATGGACACCGCAGCTCTCCACACGCTCTTCGGTGCCCTCTCGTCGCGCCGCGGCGGCGAGAGCACCGCCATCGAGCTCCCGGGCGCGGACCTCGCGGCCGCGCACCTGCGTTGCGCCGACCTCCAGGGCGCGAACCTCGCGGGCGCGCGCCTCGACGGGGCCAAGCTCACCGGCGCGAACCTCGGGGGGGCGCGGCTCGACGCCGCGTCGCTCATCAACGCCGACCTCACCGGGGCCGACCTGCGCTGGGCCGACCTCTCGGGGGCGCTGCTCGGCGGGGCGCTGCTCGCGGCCGCGGATCTGCGCGGGGCCAAGCTCCCGCGCTCGTTCTCCTCGGCGGGGTCGCTCGTGGGCGCGCGCGTCGATCCGTCGGCGTGCGCGCGCTCCGGCTTCGACGAGGAGGCCATCCTGGCGCTGGCGAGCGCGGGCGCGTCCTTCGACGACGTCGCGTCGTTCCCTTCGCCGCTGCGCGACGCCCTCGCGAGCGCCGACGCGGTCCCCGAGAGCGCAGCGCGGAGCCGTCGCCCCGCGGCGCCTGACTCGCGGCGGATGGAGGCGGCGCCTGACTCGCGGCGGATGGAGGCGGCGCCGGAGTCGCGGCGGGTGGAGGCGGCGCCTGACTCGCGGCGGATGGAGGCGGCGCCGGACTCGCGGCGGATGGAGGCGGCGCCGGAGTCGCGGCGGGTGGAGGCGGCGCCTGACTCGCGGCGGATGGAGGCGGCGTGGTCATCGCAACGGATCTCGGCGCCACCCGAGTCGCAGCGGATACCCGAGTCGCAGCGGATGCCCCCCGCGACCGACGTTCCCCGCCAGGGCGTGGCGATCAGCGCCTCGCGCCGCGCTGCCGGTGAGCGCGAGGCTCCGGCGGTCCGCCGCGTCGCCGTGTCCGGTGGCCCTCGGAGGGCGCCGGACGCGCCCCAGCTCGCGCGGTCGACCGAGCTGCGCCTCGCGCTCGCCGGCGGCGCATTGCTCCTCGTCCTCGCGGCCGCCGTCGCCCTGGCGAAGATCCCTCCGCGCGGCCTCCTCCTGGCAGCGCACGCCGGCAGCGCGCTGGGCGCGGCGCTCTTGACGTTCGCGCTGCCTCTCGTCGGCGCCGAGCGCAACGCCCCGCGTTCCCTGGGCGCCCGCCTCGTGCTCGCCGCGTTCGCCGCGACGCTCGTTTATGGGCTCGATCCGTCGCGCCTCGCGGTCTTCCGGCTGCGCGCCACGCTCGTCTCGGGCGACGCCGCGCAACGGTCCACCGCCGTACGCCTCCTCGCGCGGAGCGGTCACCGCAGCTTCGACGGGCTGGATCTGTCGGGACTCGATCTCTCCCGCGCCGATCTCGGCCAGAGCAGCTTTCGGAACGCGCGCCTCGCCGGGGCGGACCTCTCGGGCGCCGCGCTGATGGAGTCGACCTTCGGATCCGCCGATCTGACCGCTGCCAACCTCCGAGGTGCAGACCTCACCGGGACCGACGCCGAACAGGCGACCGGCTGGGAGCTCGCGGCGTGCGATGCGGCGACGGAGCTGCCCGAAGAAGGCGTGTGCCTGCTGGGACACCCGGTGCGGGCAAATCAGCCCTCGGGCGACACCACCGCGCGCTCCGCGCACGAGGGCGCCGCGCCGGCGGGGGCGCTGTAGCGAGCGGCGCATCGACGGTCGCGGGCCGGATCGCTCGGGAGGTCGGGCGCCGGACTGGCCAGACGTCTGGCGGTCCCTTGCCAGGCCTCTGCCCGCCCCGTCACCGCACCGACGTCAGCCCGGACGCCGCGCCGCCGCGCGGGCTGCGCGGGCCGCCGCCGCGTCGTCGACCGCGAGCGCCTCCTCGGCGACGGCGGCGAGATCGGCGAACGAGGCGCCGGCGAGCGCGTCCTCCACCGCGTCGAACGCGGAGGCGCACATGCTGAGGCGCGTGATCCCGAGCCCGACGAGGAGCGGCGCGACGCCGGGATCGCCGGCGGCCTCGCCGCACACCGAGACCGGCCGCTTCGCGGCGTACCCCGCCTCCACCACCCCGCGCACGAGCCGCAGCACGGCCGGGTGCGCCGGATCCGCGAGCGCGTGCAGCCGCGGGTGACCGCGCTCGGCCGCCAGCGTGTGCTGCGTCAGATCGTTGGTCCCGATGCTGAAGAAGTCGGCCTGGCGCGCGAGGCGCTCCGCCATGAGCGCCGCCGACGGCACCTCGACCATGATGCCCGTGGCCACGGGCCAGCGGTGCGCCGCGCCCGTCGCCGCGAGCGTCGCGTGCGCGCGCTCCAGCGCGGCGCGCACGGCGCTCACCTCCGCGGCGGTCGAGACCATCGGGACCAGCACCCGGATGTCATGGCCGCGCCCCGCGACCAGGATCGCCCGGAGCTGCGCCTCGAGCAGCGCCGGCCGCGCGAGGGAGAGGCGGACGCCGCGGACGCCCAGGCTGGGGTTCGTCTCGGCGTCGAGCTCGAGGTACGGCAGCGCCTTGTCCCCGCCGGCGTCGAGCGTGCGGACCACGATGGGAGCGCCGGCGAACGCCGCGAAGATCTCCGCGAGCAGCTCCGCCTGCTCGTCCTCGCCAGGCTCGTCCACGCGGTCCAGGAACAGCATCTCGGTGCGCAGGAGCCCGATCCCGAGGGCGCCAGCCTCGCGCGCGGCGCGCGCGTCCGACGGGCCAGCCACGTTCGCCCAGAGCTCGACCTCGCGGCCGCAGGCGAGGCGTAACCGGCCGTCCCGGGCGCCTGGCGGTCGCCGTGACGCGCGGAGGGCCGCCTGTCGCCGCTCGATCTCGATCGTGGTCTCGGGATCCGGGTCGAGCCACACCTCGCCGGTCGCCCCGTCGAGGCCGGCTCGCGCGCCGCCCGCGTCCGGCACCAGCGCCGCGGCCCCGGCGACCGCGGGGATGCCGGCGCTCCGCAGCAGGATGGCCGCGTGCGAGGTGGGACCGCCGCGCCGGTCGATGACGCCGAGCACCCGCCTCGTATCGAGCCGCGCGGCCTCCGACGGCGTGAGGTCCTCGACCACGACGACGGCCGGCGGCCCGTCGGGCAGCACCGCCGCAGCGCCGCCGAGCAGGGCGCGCACCACGGCGTCGCCCACGTCGTGGACGTCGGCCTCGCGCGCCCGCAGGTACGGATCGTCGAGCCGCCGGTAGATCGCGGCCGCCGCGTGGATCGCCTGGCGGAAGGCCCAGGCGGCGTTGCAGCGCTCCCGCTCGATCCGGGCGATCGCCTCGTCGACGAGCGCCGGGTCGCAGAGCAGCGCCTGATGGGCGTCGAGGATGTCGGTGCCGCGCAGCGCGCTGCCGAGGTCCTGCGCCGCCAGAACGAGCGCCCGCCGCAGCCGCTCGGCCTCGGCCGCAGGATCGTCGACCGTGGTCTCGGGGACCTCCGGCATCGACCGCACCAGCCGGACCATGGGGCCGATCGCGACGCCGGGCGCGACGGGGATCGCGTGGCACGACGCATGGGGCGCCGCAGGCGCGGCCGCCGGCGCGTCGCGCTGCAGGAGCGCAGCGAGCGCGTCGACCGCCTCGACCGCCTGCCGCCCGGTCGCGCGCAAGCGCAGCACGTCGCCCCGGCGCGCCCCGAGGGACGCGAGCGCGATCAGGCTCGAGGCCGGCACCGGACCGCGCGCGGCCGTCACGTTCTCCAGGGTGATCGCCGCGTCGAAGGCCACCGCGCGCGTGATGAGCCGCGCGGCGGGGCGGGCGTGCAGGCCGCCCGGATCGGCGATCGCGAGCTCGACCGCCGCGACCGCCGCGGCCGCATCGGTCGCGGCCACCGCCACCGCGGCGGCCGCATCGGTCGCGGCCACCGCCGCCGCGGGGCGCTCCGCCTCGCCGAGCTGCTCGGCCTTCGGAACGAGCGCCTGCCGCGCCTCCGCGGCGACCTGATCGAGCGTGCCGCCCGCTGCAGCCCGCACGGCCGCCGCGACCGCCCCTTCCACGATCGGCCCGCCGGTGAGGCGCGTGCGCGCGGCGATGGCCGGATCGATGAGCTCGAGCGCCGTCTCGGCGCTCAGGATCGCGCCGCCGATGTCCATCAGCACGACGGCGCCGGCCGGCCCGCAGACGCGCTCGATCGCCGCGGCGATCGCGGTCGCGTCGGTGCCGAGCTCCGCGCCGCCGTCGCCCGCGCCCGCCGCGCACGCGATGGCGACCGCCTCGCCGGTCATCTGGCGGGCCAGCGCCTCGGTGGCCTCGGCGAGCACGCGGCTGTGCGAGACCAGGACGAGCCCGACGCGGCCCGCCGCCCCGCTCATACGCCTGCCGTCGCGGCCAGGCTCCGCAGCAAGAGCGAACACGACGTGGCGCCGGGGTCCTGGTGCCCAGCGCTGCGCTCACCGAGGTAGCTCGCCCGGCCCTTGCGGGCGATGAGCGGCACGGTCGCGAGCGCGCCGGCCTGCGCCGCCTCGGCGGCGCGAGCGAGCCCGTCCATGAGCGCGGAGCGCGCCGGGTCGCCCGTGGGCGCCGGCGTGCTCAGCGCGGCCTTGAGCGCGTCGACCGCAGGGGAGAGCGCGTCGACCATCGTCTTGTCGCCGGGCGACGCCTTGCCTCGCCGCTTCACGCCGTCGAGGCCCGCCTCGAGGCACCCGGCCAGGGCCGCGAGATCGAGCGCCGCGGCGCCGGCCGCCCGCTGGCCCGCGTCGCGGAACAGCGTGCCGTAGAGCGGGCCGCTCGCCCCGCCGACGGTCGAGAGCAAGATCATCCCGACGCCCTTCAGCAGCGCGCCGACGTCGCCGTGATCGAGGCCGCCGAGCCGGGCGCGCACCGCCGTGAAGCCGCGCGCCATGTTGACGCCGTGGTCGCTGTCGCCGATCGCCGCGTCGAGCTCGGTCAGGAGCACCTTCTCGCGCTCCATGACGTCGGCCGCGCGCTCGATCCACGCCGCGATGTGCGCGCCGTTCAAGGCGTCCATGGCTCAGGTCCCCCAGCGCAGCGCCGGCGTGTGCACCGGCGCGTCCCACCAGCGGAGCATCTCGTCGTCGAGCTTGAGCAGGGTCACCGACGCGCCGGCCATCTCGAGCGACGTGATGTACGACCCCACGAGGCTGCGCGCGACCTTGAGGCCGCGGCCCTGCGCGATCGCGCGCGCCTTGCGGTACAGGACGTAGAGCTCGAGGAGCGGCGTCCCGCCCATGCCGTTGACGAACAGCAGCACGTCGTCGCCCGGCTCGAACGGCAGGTCGTCGAGGATCGGCTGCATCAGGATCTCGGCCACCCGGTCGGCCGGCTCCAGCTTGGCCCGCCGCCGGCCGGGCTCACCGTGGATGCCGATGCCGACCTCCATCTCCCCCGGGCCGAGCTCGAACGACGGCTTGCCGGCGTGCGGCACCGTGCAGGCGGAGAGCGCGACCCCCATGCTGCGGCCGCGCGCGTTGACCCGTCGGCCGAGCGCCGCCACCTCCTCGAGCGGGCGGCCCGCCTCGGCGGCGCCGCCGCAGATCTTCTCGACGAGGACGGTCGTCCCCACGCCGCGCCGTCCGGCCGTGTACAGGCTGTCCTCGACCGCCACGTCGTCGTTCACGAGCACGCCCTCCACCGGGATTCCCGCCTCGTGCGCGAGCTCGGCGGCCATCTCGAAGTTCATCACGTCACCGGTGTAGTTCTTGATGATGTGGAGCACGCCGGCGTCGCCGTCGACTGCCCGCGTCGCTTCGAAGATCTGGTCGGGCGTCGGGCTCGTGAACACGGCGCCGGGGCAGGCGGCGTCGAGCATGCCCCGCCCGACGAACCCGGCGTGCAGCGGCTCGTGCCCGCTGCCGCCGCCGGAGAGGAGCGCGACCTTGCCCTTGCCCTTCGCCTCCGCGCGCGTGACGAAGCGCGGCGCGGCGTTCACCCGGAGGAGCTCGGCGTGCGCGAGCGCCATCCCCTCGAGCGCCTCATCGACGAGATCGTCCGGCGCATTGATGAGCTTCTTCATCCTGCCTCCGCTCCGTACCCGTTCGGCCCGCGCGCAGGATATCCCCATGCCATTGCCCGCCGCGAGAGGAGATCTTCGGCCCGCGCCATCCTATGATGAGGTCGCCGTGGATCGAATCGCCCCCACGCTCCGCCCTCCTGGCCGTCCGGCAGGCTTCCAGCGCTGGAGAGAGCTGCTCTTCCTGCACTGGGAGACGCCGATCGCCGCGCTGCGCGCCGTCGTGCCGCCTGCGCTCGAACTCGACACCTTCGAGGGCAGGGCCTACGTCGGCGTCGTCGCCTTCACCATGCGCGACGTCAGCCCCTGGTGGTCGCCGAGCGTGCCCGGGATCTCGAACTTCCACGAGCTCAACGTCCGCACCTACGTTCACCAGGAGGGGCGAGCGCCGGGCGTCTGGTTCTTCAGCCTGGACGCGGCCAAGGCGATCGCGGTCGTCGCGGCCCGGGTCGGCTGGCACCTGCCCTATCACTACGCCTCGATGGATCTCGAATCGAGGGACGGAGAGGTCCGTTACCGCAGCGAGCGGCGCTGGCCGGGCCCCGTGCCTGCGCGCTTCGAGGCGCGCTATCGCGTCGGCGCGGCGATCGACGGCGGCGCCGCGGCGCCGGGGACCTTCGAGCACTTCCTGGCCGAGCGTTACCTGCTCTTCGCCGCGAGCGGCGGCGCGCTCAGGATCGGGCAGGTGCACCACGCGCCCTATCCGCTCCACCGGGCCGAGGTGACCCACGTCGAGGAGAGCGTCGTCGCCGCGGCCGGCCTGCCCGCCCCGGCGGGGGCGCCGCACGTGCTCTATAGCCCGGGCGTGGACGTCGACGTCTACGCGCTGACGCCCGCCGCGCCGCGCGGGTGACGCCGCCGCGCCGCGGCCGCGCGTCAATGCCTCGTGAGCCAGTGGATGACCTGGGACTCGAGGCCCGGCGCCGCCCCGAACCCGAGGCTCAGCGTCCGCGGGAAGCCCACGTGCCCGCCGTGCCGGAGCCATTGCACGTCGAGCAGCGGCGAGCGCGGGTGGGCATCGATCGCCGGCCGCACCGTGTCGAGCGGCACCATCGGGTCGGCCTCCGCCGCGACGATCAGCGACGGGACGGCGATGTCGCGGAGGCGCGGGGCGGCGCTCTCGCTCGTGTAGTAGGCCTCCGCGCTCTGGTAGCCGAAGCGTCGCGTCATGATGCGCCGGTCCCATTCGCGGATCGTGCGAATGGCGAGCGCCTCGTCGAGCGGCACGGGCACGGCGCGGCGCGAGGCGACGGCGGTGTACATCTCCTTCAGCCCGGCCATCACGTGCCTGCGGTAAACCCACCGTTCGGGCTGATCGATGGCGGCGACGGCTCGCTCCAGGTCGAGCGGCGGGCAGACGGCCGCCACGGCGTGGACGCGCCCGTCGAGCGAGCCCGACGCCGCGTAACGGAGGGCGATATGCCCGCCCAGCGAGTAGCCGAGGACGAGCACGCGCTCGTACCGGTCGAGCTCGGGGGAGGTGATGGCGGCGTGGAGATCGGAGAACAGGCCAGCGTGGTAGATGTCGTCTCCGTCGCCCCCGGCGCCGCGCAGGTTGATGCGCAGGCAGGCGAGCCCGGCGCGCTCGGCCCTCAGGGCGGCCTCGACCACATAATGACTCTCGCTCGTGCCGCCGAGCCCGTGGACGACGACGAGGATCGAGCCCGCGCCTTCTCGGTGGCGGATCCTGCCGAGCAACCGGACGGGCCCGGCAGGAGTCTCATCGACGTGGATCGAGAAGGGGGAAGACGGAGCGAGCCGCGGGGCGCGAATCTGATGCTTGAGCCAGGGAGCGACCGTCCAGAAGTGGCCGTGGAGGATGCGCTGCATCATCCCGTTCGTAACACGGGCGACGCAGCGTTTCTATTTCACCCGCTCGCTCAGCGACACACGACCTCCGACGAGCCGCTGCAATCGTTCCGGCACACGTCGCAGTGGGCGCACTGGATCATCGCTTCGTAGAGGTCCGCGCTGGCCGGGTCTGCCGTCCTGCAGGCCGCCTTGCAGGCGGCCGTGTCGCACGTACGGAAGCAGCTCACGTACTCCATGCACGGGATGCTGTCCGTGCACGCCGAGAGCTCGTCGGCGCAGCTGGTCTCGAGCGCGCACCGGGTGCACCCCGAGCTGCCGTCGCCGCAGGTGCCCGAGTTGTCGCATACAGGCGGCGGGACGGCCCTCTTCACGTTGAGCGTGAACGCGCCGTCGCTGGTGTCGGTCGAGCCGTCCACCACGACCACGACGGTCTGACCCGCCGCGAGCGTCACCGTGACCTCCGACTGCTCGACGTCCGTGTCGTCGTTGCACGCGAGCTGAGCCCCCCTGCACGTCGCCTCGTGCACGTGGAGCATCGTGTCGAACGCCGATCCGAACGTATCGAAGGTGTAGTCGCCGGCGACCGGCGCCGTGAACGCGTATCCCGCGTCGGGGCTGCTCGATTGGCGGCAGTCCGTCGTCACGGTCGGCCGCACGCTGTTGGGTCGGCCGATCGTGCTGCCGGTGATCGTCTGCGGCACCGACGAGGCGAGGGTGCCCGCCGGGCAGCTCGGCGCGCTCGCACGCGTCACGCTCAGCTCGAAGGTGCCCGCCTGGTCCTCCGCGCCGTCGACCACGATGTAGACGGTCTGGCCCGTGGCGAGGTCGGCCGTGATGACCGCGCTCGGGTCGGCGCTGCACGCGAGCTCGGAGCAGCCCGTCGCGTCGAGGAGGGCGAGGACGACGCTGTAGCCGGAGTTCGTGCTGTCGAACGAGTAGACGCCCGCGGTCGCGGCGGTGAACGAGTAGATGCGCTCGCCCGAGCTCGTGGCGGAGCACGTCGGGGAATACGTGTTCGCCTGGCCCGCGGTCGTGCCGTTGACGATCTGCGGCACGGCGCTGCCGAGATCGTTGCCCGGGCTCACCGTGCACGCGCACGCCCCGGCCTGGCAGACCTGCGAGTCGTTGCACGCGGCGCCGCACTCGCCGCAGTGATCGGCGCTGGTCTGGAGATCGACGCAGACCTCGACGCCGTCGCAGGCCGTGAGCCCGGAGCCGCAGCCGTCCTGGCATTCGCCGGCGACGCACGTCTGGTCGTCCGTGCACGCGGTGCCGCACGCGCCGCAATTCCCGGCGTCGTTCTGGAGGTTGACGCAGGCGCCGTCGCAGTCGGTGAGCCCCTCCGAGCACTCGCCGTCCTGGCACTCGCCGGACTCGCAGGTCTGGCCGTCCGTGCAGGCCGCGCCGCACTCGCCGCAGTTGTCCGGATCGGACGCGACGTCGACGCACGTGCCGCCGCAGTCGGTGCGCCCCACGGGGCAGCCGCCCTCGTCCTGGCACTCGCCGGCCTCGCAGGTCTGCCCCTCCTCGCAGGCGTTGTTACAGCGGCCGCAGTTCGCCTCGTCGCTCTGGGGGTCGACGCAGCTGTCGCCGCACGCGGCGAGGCCGTCGTCGCACGCGGCCACGGCCACGCACTCGCCGTCGCGGCAGGTCTGATCGCCGTCGCACGCCACGCCGCACGCGCCGCAGTGGCTCGTGCTCGTGCCCGTGTTGATACAGATGCCGTCGCACTCCGTCTCCGGCGCGACGCACGCGCTCGTGCTGGGGCCGCCGTCCGAACACGATGCCACGGAGGCGAGCGCCGCCGCAGCGAGCCAGAGCAGGGTATACGTCGGCGCGAGCCTGAAGCGCGATTTGAGCTTTTCCATGAACCTTCCCTCGGCAGAGTCGCCGACGACGGGGGTCGTAACGCGGAGCTACCGGGAGGATACGACGATGGCCTTCCAGGATGTCAATGCTTGCAGCCTGAATCCCGCGCGTGGATCGTCGATCGTCATCTGCGCCGGCGCGTGCGCGCGCCGTTTTGCCACCGTCGCACACCTTGACCACAGGGTGCGCTGCTCGGGCTGGCCTAGCCGCGCGTGGCCAGACCAGCCCGCGCCGGCGCTCTCCGGAGGGGATGGAGGCAGCGCGGATTGCCCTGGCGCGGGAGGCGGTCTACGGAGGGATGGCGCGCGCGAGGGCCTGCCATGACGCAAACCGCTCCTAGCACTAGCACCGACCGATTTCCCCCTCAGATCAAGTACATCATCGGAAACGAGGGGTGCGAGCGCTTCAGCTTTTACGGGATGAAGAACATCTTAACGTTCTTCATGATCAATTACATGCTGATCCACGAGCATGTGGCCAAGGCCAATTACCACCTGTTCGTGAGCGCCTGCTATTTCTTCCCGCTCCTCGGGGGATTCCTGTCCGACCGCTTCCTCGGGAAGTATCGGACGATCCTCTGGCTCTCGCTCGTCTATTGCGCGGGGCACGCGTGCCTCGCGGTCTTCGAGAGCCGTCCGGCCGGCTTCTACGCGGGGCTCGCGCTCATCGCGCTCGGCTCGGGCGGCATCAAGCCCTGTGTCTCGGCGCACGTCGGTGACCAGTTCTCCGAGGAGAACAAGCACCTCGTCAAGAGCGTGTTCGCCCTCTTCTACTGGATCATCAACTTCGGCTCGTTCTTCGCGTCGGCGCTGATCCCGAAGACGCTGGAGTGGTGGGGCCCGAGGGTGGCTTTCGGGATCCCGGGCGCGCTCATGTTCATCGCGACGCTCGTGTTCTGGAGTGGGCGCGACCGGTATGTGCACGTGCCGCCGACCGGCAAGAACCCCCACTCGTTCCTCCGCGTCCTCTGGGACGCTGTCCGGGTGGGGCGCGACGCGCGTGGCAGCGCCGCGCGCGGGCACTTCCTCGACGCCGCGCTCGGCAGGCACCCGGAGGGCGCGATCGACGGCGCCAAGGCCGTCCTGCGGGTGATGACGATCTTCGCCCCCATCCCGGTGTTCTGGGCGCTGTTCGACCAGAAGGGGTCGACCTGGATCGTCCAGGCGACCCGCATGGATCTCGAGGTGCTCGGCCACAAGCTCGCTCCGTCGCAGCTCATGGCGCTGAACCCCCTCCTCGTGATGCTGATCATCCCCTTCAACACGATGATCCTCTACCCCGCGCTCGAGCGGCGCGGCGTCCGCCTCGCGGCGCTCGGCCGCATGACGGCCGGCATGGCGATCGCGGGGCTCTCGTTCGTGGCGGTCGCCGCCATCGAGCTCGCCATGACCTCGGGTGAGCGCCCGAGCGTGCTCTGGCAGGCCGGGCCGTACCTGCTCATCACGCTCGCCGAGGTGCTGGTGTCCACAACGGGCCTCGAGTTCGCCTACTCCCAGGCGCCGCGGGAGATGAAGAGCACCATCATGAGCTTCTGGAACCTCACCGTGACGGTCGGCAACCTGATCACCGCCGGCGTCGCGGCGCTCAACGTGTTCACGGGCGCGCTTCAATACCTCTTCTTCGCGGCGCTCATCCTGATCGCTGCCGTCGTCTTCGGCCTCCTCGCCCGGCGCTACGTGGTTGTCGACTACTTCCAGCGGAGGCCCCCGGGCGCGCCCGCCGCTGCGTCCTGACGCGTCGCGCCGGCTCAGCCCTCGCCGCGCCGCTCCTCGTCCTCGGGCTCGCTCGGATGCGCGGGCGGGATGCGGACCCGCACCGTGCGGATCTGCCGCGGGCTCGCGTCGACGATGTGGAGCTCCGCCCCGTCCGGGGTCGTCACGACGTCGCCGGGCGCGGGGATGCGCCGGGCGAGCCCCAGGCAGAGCCCCGCGACCGTCGACCAGCGGACGTCGTCCGGCAGCGCGATCGCGAGCTGCCGGCTGACCTCGTGGACCGGCATGTCGCCGGGCACGAGCGCCGACCCGTCCGGCTCGCGCCGGATCGTCTCTGCGTGGGGCGGGTGCGCCTCGTTCTCGGCGAAGATCTCGCCGACGAGCTCCTCGACGAGGTCCTCCATCGTGACGATGCCGATCATGCCGCCCTGCTCGTCCACGACGACGGCGAGCTGGAGCCGGCGCCGCTTCAGCTCGGCGAGGAGATCGACGGCCGGCATCGACCCGACAACGAAGTACGCCGGGCGCAGGATGCTCTCCAGCGAGAACTGCCCGTCGCCCCAGAGGAGCGCGAGCACCTCCGGCATCGTGACGTAGCCGATCACGTTGTCGTTCGACCCCTCGTAGACCGGCATCCGCGTGTGGCCGTGCTCCAGCACGGCGCGCTGCACCTCCGGGGCGGCCGCGTCGCGCGGGAGCGCCACGACGCGGCCGCGGGGGAGCATCACCTGGAGCGCGGTGAGCCAGCCGAAATCGATGGCGCGGGACGCGATCTCGCCGGCGCGCTTGTCGACCGAGCCCGCCTCGGCGGCCTCGTCGACGATCTGCTGGATCTCCTCCGGGGAGAGGCGCGCCTCGACGAAGTTCGTGCGGTCGCCGAAGAGCCTCAGCACCAGGTTGGAGCTGGCGGTGAGCAGCCAGACGAGCGGGCGGGCGAGCGACGAGAGCCCGCGGAGCGGCGGGCCGACGAGCATCGCGTACCGCTCCGAGGCGCGGAGCGCGAGCGACTTCGGGACGAGCTCGCCGAGGACGAGCGACAGGAAGGAGACGAGCGCGACCACCGCGGCGAACGCGAGCTCGTCCGCCGCGTCCCCGACCCACGGCACCGCGCGGAGGACCGGCGCGAGGTCCTTCGCGAGGGTCGACCCGCCGAAGGCGCTCGCGGTCGCGCCGACGACGGTGATGCCGATCTGCACGGTGGCGAGGAAGCGCTCCGGGTTGCCCCGCAAGCGCTTCACCGCCCACGCCCGGCGGCTCCCCGACTGGACGAGCTGGTCGAGCCGCGTCTTGCGGACCGTGACGATCGCGATCTCGGCGCCCGAGAAGACGCCGTTCACGAGCACGAGGGCCAGGATGATGAGGATTTCCGAGAGAATGGCGGCTCCCTCCGCGGCGTTCCCGGGTGCAGGCATAGCGTGTCGCTCGCCCGGACGGCAGCGGCGCCGAGCCCGCGGCGCACGAAACCCAGGCGGCCGTGGCTGCAGCGTGCCGCGGGCCGTGAATTACGCTTATGATGAAATTTTCTGAAGGGATCCGCCACGCGCGGCGGCCGGCGCGTCGCCAGGCGCGCCGTCACGCACGGCCGCAGGCGCTGCGCGGAGGGCTCACGCCGCCTTGCTGGCTCGCCGGTCCCGCACCGCCTGCGCGAGCAGCTCGAGCACCGGAACGGTGTCGTTCCACCCGAGGCAGGCGTCGGTGATGCTCTGGCCGTAGGTGGGGAGCTTGCCCGGCGCGAGATCCTGCCGGCCTCCCACGAGGTGGCTCTCGATCATCACGCCGAGGATGTCCCGCGAGCCCGAGCGCAGCTGGTCGGCCAGGCTCTCGGCCACGATCCTCTGGCGCGCCGGATCCTTCTGGCTGTTGCCGTGGCTGCAGTCGACCATCAGCCGGCGCGGCAGGCCTGCCTTGGTCAGGCGGTCGGCCGCCTCGCGGACGTGCTCGGCCGCGTAGTTGGGCCCGCGCTGCGAGCCGCGGAGGATCACGTGACACGACGCGTTGCCGCGCGTCGCCACGATCGCCGAGATCCCCTGCTTCGTCACGGAGAGGAAATGGTGCGCCTCGCGCGCGGCCCGCACGGCGTCGACCGCGATCTGGACGTCGCCCTCGGTGCTGTTCTTGAAGCCGACGGGGCACGAGAGCCCGGAGGCGAGCTCGCGGTGGATCTGGCTCTCGGTCGTGCGCGCGCCGATCGCGCCCCAGGAGATGAAATCCGCGATGAACTGCGGCGAGATCGTGTCCAGGAACTCGGTCGCGCTCGCGAGCCCGAGCTCGGCGATGTCGCGGAGCAGCCCGCGGGCGACGCGGAGCCCCTTGTTGATCGAGAAGCTCCCGTCGAGGTCGGGATCGTTGATCAGCCCCTTCCAGCCGACCGTGGTGCGCGGCTTCTCGAAGTACACGCGCATGACCACGAGCAGATCGTCGCTCAGCCGGTCGCGCGCCTCCCGGAGCTGCGCGGCGTACTCCAGGGCGGCCTTGGGGTCGTGGATGGAGCAGGGGCCCACCACCACGATGATCCGGTCGTCGTCGCCCGAGATCACGCGCTCGGCGGCCTTGCGCGTGAAGGCCACGGTCTCGGAGGCCGCGGGGCTGACGGGGATCTCTTCGATAAGGATCGCGGGGGGGATCAAGGGCCTGAGCCCTGCAATACGAAGGTCGTCGGTCGAGTAGTACATCGTTGAGGCTCCAGCATAGCGCGACGACAACCGCCCCGACTACCCGCGCGTGGGCCGGAGACGCTTTCTGGTCGGCGTACGGCGCCCCGTACTCCCGTATCCCGTGCGGCTTGCGATCGGCTTGAAGATTTGTCTCGCAGGCGCGGGCGGGCTATCGGGTCATGGGGGGCCGTCGGATCCGGGCTGACGCCGGCGTTCGGGCGAGCGCTGGCCCGACCGCGCTGGCGGCCTCCGCCGGTCATAAGCGCGCTGGCGAGTGTGGCCGCTCCCCGCCCGGTCGCCGCAGGAACGGGGCGCCCTTCGGCTGCGTGCGGCACGGCGCCGCCGGCCGCTTCGTGCCCGCTGTGGTCGAGCGGACGGGTCGCTCTGCCAGCGCCGTCCGGCGCGGGGGGGTCGCCGAGCGTGCGGCGCTCGCCGAGCGCGCCGCCTCGGTGACGTCGCTCGCCGTCGGTCGCGGCGGTCGTTGCTGCCTGCGCTCTGCGCGGGGCTCCTCGAGCAGCGCGCGCAGGGACGCGAGCGCGCGCGTGCGCCACTTGTACGCCGTCGACAGCGGGATCCCGTGTTGTTCGGCGACCGTCGCCATCGGCACGCCTTCGATGTCGTGCGCGATGAGGATCTGCTGCTCCTCGGCCTGCAGCGACCTGAGCCGCGAGAGGATGAGGGAGCGCGTCTGCTCTGCGTCGATCTGCTCCTCGGCGTTCGGGCGCTCGTCGGCGACGCGGCGCGGGGCGTGGCCGGAGGACAGCTCTTCGCGCCGGTGGTGTGCGCGGTCGCGGTAGTGGGCGGCCACGTGGACCGTGATCCTGTTGAGCCACCGCTCCGGTCGCGCGCGGAGCGGGTCGTACGATGGGAAGCTCTGGTATCCGGCGAGGAACACATCCTGGAGAATGTCTCGCCGATCACGGCGTGGGACCCCGAGCCGCCTAAGCCAATTCCATACGGAGTCGTAGGTCTTCCCCCGAAAGAGCCGGACGAAGGCCCGCTGTCTATCCAGCGGCATCGACGGTGCGAGAGTGCGATGCGGTTGTCCCATGCTCGCTTAATTAGGAGGACCTGATCTCCCATCTCAAAAAAAAGCCATCGGCTCTGAAAAATGATCTTCTGTGCGCGCGCGATCCCCTGCATCTCGCCCCCGAGCGCCAAGGACGGGAGAGCAGCGCTCGGTATGGAGCGTCTCCTGTGCAGGAGAGCAGCACTGACGTCGTGGAGAGCTGAACGGGGGAATCGCTCTCGACCGGGCTTCGGCTTCGCCGTGCCCCGGCGGTGCCGATAGGAGAGGCGGACGAGAGGTCTAGAGGGGCCAGGGCTCCAGTCTCCTGGTGTCCTCGGCGGTTCAAATCCTCGCCATCCGCGCAGTGCTACAGCGGTTTCCGCCCACCTCTGCACCATGCAGATACATGGAGAGCAGAGCGGCGGTCTCCCGCACAGGAGACGGGCCCAGATCGGCGTTTTCGGCGCGCAAGCGCACTCCTGTGCGCTGAGCACCGAAAACGTCGAGGTGGGCCCGTATCCGAAGCGGGTGACCGTCGCTCTACAGGAGCGGGCGGGGCCCGGCGGCTGCCGTCCTCGCGCGGAGCGCGCGCAGCGCCGCGTTCCTCTCGGCGGTGAGGCGGCCGGCTGGGAACCTCATCCGGTGCTCGATCAGGCGGCGCTTCGCCTCCGCATAACGACCGCGCGACAGCGCCGTGATCGCGCCGTCGATGAGGGTGCGCTCCGCGGCGATCTCCTGATCGTTCGACGCCCCAGACGGTCCCGCGGAGTGCAAGGTCGCTCCGCCCGACGGACGGGGCGCGGCCTTCTGCGCCGGCAGCGCCGCGCTGGTCGCTCGCGAGTTCCCAGCGCCCGCGATCCGGCCGCCCTGCGGAGCGCCCGCCGCTGCAGCTGCGGCGGGCGGCGGCAGCTGCGCGGCCGGGGACGGCAGCTGCGCGGCCGGGGACGGTGGCAGCGCGGGCGGGGACGGTGGCAGCGCGGGCGGGGGCGGCGGCGTCGGGATGACCGCCATGGCGAGCCCGGTCGCCGCGCGCGTGCCGGCGGCGGCCGGCGTCGAGGCGGCGCGCAGCGCGCCGAGGGTGAGCGCGATGACGGCGGCGGCGCTCGCCAGCGGGACTGCGATACTCGCTGCGATATGGAGCGAGCCTGTCCGCGTCGGCGCGCCGCCCTCGATCGGGAGCTTCCATGGCCACGGAGAGAACACCCCGCGGACGCTGCGGTACAGCCTCGTGAGCAACGTCGGCGCGCCCTCGCCTCCCGTGCGCGCCTCCTGGACGAGCGCGCCGGCGCTGAAGGGGATGAGCGCGAGCCCGCGGCCGCGCTGCCGCGCCTGCCAGCGACGCATCGCTGCCTCGATGTCGACCCAGGCGAGCCGGTGCCGGCTCCACGCGGTGCTCAGGGGGATCGACAGCTGCTGGGCGATCTCGGCCATGTCGATCTCCTCGAGCTCATGGGCGACGAACACGCAGCGGCGCTCCATGGGCATCTCCTGGAGCAGCTTGTCGAGCACGCAGCGCCGGTCCCTCGCGATGGCGTGCTGCTCGGAGTCGGGGGTGACGTCGGGCAGCGCCGCGAGATCGTCGAACGGCCGGAGGCGCTCGTGGCGGCGGTGGGCCCGTCGGAAATGGTTCGACGCCTGGTGGGTCGCGATGCCCATGAGCCACGACCGCACGGTGCCCCGGCTGGGATCGAACCGCGGCAGCGCACGGTAGGCGCCGGCGAGGACCTCCTGGGTGACGTCCTCGATGTCCTGCGCGCGAACCCCGAGGCGGGCGAGGTAGCGGGCGATGAACGAGAAGTGCTCGTCGGCGATCTCCGCCATGCGGGCGTGGGAAGGCTCTGCGGATGTGTTTTTGCGTGACTGTGACCCCATCTCTGTTCCCCCCTCGAGCGTGGCGACGGCGTCGTCGTCGCGAAGCTTGTCAATGCGCTGCCTCGGCACCCCGAGGGAGGGCAGCGCGACGCGCGGGCGCCTCGCTCCGCGGATCGAGGTTGACGTCCAGGCGGAGGCCCACGAGCCCGCCGTAGGCGGGCGGGGTCCAGAGCACACGTTCCTGGCTCTCGACGCGGAACTCCGAGAGGCGGAGCAGGATGTCGCCATAGAACTGGATGGCGAGCCGATCCGAGATCGGCATCTCGATGCCTGCGCGCGGCCCTGTGGCGAGCCAGAGCGACGAGGTGTCGATGATCCTGGCGTCGGTGCTGGAGGTCGTCACGACCCCGACCGACGCGACGGCACACGCGAAGAGGTGACGGCGCTGCGAACACGGCATCACGTTCGCCGCCGCGAGCCAGGTCGAGATGCTCGTCGCCTCGTCGAGCTGAATCGTGACCGGCAATTGAACGTGGCCTTCCACGCCGAGGGTGAAGGATGGATAGCGGAGCGCGACATGGAGCGCCGTCCCGGCGGTCGTCCCCTGCAGGGTTCCGAGCACCGCGGACCCCGCAAGGCCGACCCTGACGTCGGGCCACGCCCGCCGCGCGGGCGCGGCGGCAGCGGCGTCGGCCGGGGGCGGGGCGGGGGAGGGCGGCGGTGGGGGCGCGGCGGGCGGCACGTGGAGGCTCGGATCGAGCGCGACCCGGAGCGAGAGCGCCATGTTCATGACAAGCTCTTTGCAGTCGTCGTGATAGACGACCAGGTGCCGTGACCATGCGATGGATCCATCGGCGTCGTAGAGATCCATGGTGGCGTGTATCTCCCTCCCTGGACCGCGGAAGACAAGGGCTTTGGCCTGCGCGGCCGCCTCGGGCTCCACCGGGTCATAGCCGAGCTGCCTGGCCATCTCCTCGCGCAGGAGCGCCTCGCCCGGGCAGCGCTCGGCCCCTGGCGCGCGCCGGTACTCGAGCTGCACTGCGGCGCGGGGCGGCGCGGCGCCGGCGCGCCAGGGCGACAGCAGGGCCGCGGCCGCAGCGACGAGCCACCACGGCGCTCGGACGCTGGTTCCGCCCGCCCGAAGTCCGGCCAGGGATCGCCGACGCGCGGAGCCGGGTCGGTCGTGCGGCGCCGCGTCAGCCCCGGTGTCTCTTGCTGATGCTGCTGACATGGTGCTCATCGCGGCGTGGTGACCGCTTGTTCAGGCCAGGTGTCATCGGCCGCATTCCCGTCCAGGGGGCGGCCAGGGTGACTCGCTCAGAAGGCATCCACGGGGAGCACGAGCCCCACGCCGACCACGCCGGAGAGCGGAGGGACCCGCCATACCTCTCTGTTGTTCACCCAGAGGGACGGACGGCTGTGGTTCGTGTGCAGCTCGGCGAACCCGCGCAGGAACAGCTGCTCGGAGAAGCGCCAGTCGCCCGCGACCCGCAGGCCGACCGAGCTGACCCACGGCTGGCGCGCTTGAATGCTGACGCCGGGGTCGCTCGTGATCCGCAGCTCGCCGGCGTCGAAGACGGCGCACACCGACAGGACCCCGCGATGACCGCAGATGTCGAGCGTCGGCATCGCCAGGCTCGCATGGACCAGGACGCCGTCCGCGAAGGTGTCTGCCAGGGAGGTGAACATCCGCGCCTCGACGCCGATCGACAGGCTGGGCCAGCGGAACGCCGTGGCGAAAGAGGCCCCTCCGCCGAGCGCGGGCAGGAGGCCCACGGCGAGCAGCGGTGACGCGGAGATCTCGCCGCGGAACATGTGGTCGTCCTCCTGAGTCTCCCGTCCCGATTCAGACCGAGGCGTATCCGCGTGCACCGGGGTCGTCGCCATCAAAACAACGAGCACGGCGGCACAACCGGCGCGTCGCATCGGCGTCCCGGCTAGGGCGGGATCGGTGCGGTACGGAGCGGAGTGGACACCTCGACCCGATGCACGCCGCTGTCTCCCGTCCGGCCGCAACACCCCGCCATGTGGCCCCCCTCTTCAACGTCTCCGGCGCCCGTAGGACAGTGCACCTCTGCCGCGTGACGGAGGCCGGCTCGACGTCGCCGCTCCCACGTCGTGATCCTGTAGATACTGACTTTGGAGCGCACGTAAAGGCTTTTGTGTGCGCTCTCGAGCGCGCGGGTCGCATTGCGTTTTGACTCGTCGATTTCTCCCTATCGAGAGATTTTTCCGTCATGCCCACGGATCCATCTACCTGGCGCCTTTGCCTGACATCGTAGATTCTGGTCAAGCCCGACCGTGGTTCAGGAGAAGCCCGAATCGTGTGGCTCGGGCGGCGCCGCGCCACCCTTCGCGGCGCGTGACCGTCACCCGTTCTCGCCTGGACGTGTTTGGCAGCAAAACGTGCTCGGGCCGGTGAGGACGATCTCGCCTCGCAGCTCTCCGCCGCTCGGCTCGCAGCTTCCGGGCTGGTTGACCTGCCAGATAGCCTTCATGCTCTTGGGCGTTTTCCCGGGCACGGCGGCGACGCAGCCCGGGGCATGGCTCGAAGCGGTGCCGGCGGTGATCAGCTCGCCGCACGCGCCGTCCCGGAAGGAAAGGAGCGCCAGGGAACACTCGCTGCCTGTCGGAGGGCCGCACTCACACGGCGTGCAGTGGCGTTCGTCCCTCATGCCGTCGTAGAGGACGACGTCCTCCGGGTAATCTTCCGGGCAGGTCACCTCGCCCTCGCCGAGGTACATGATGCACTGAGCGAAGCCGCGCCCCTGATCGGGTGACACGCACGTCTCCGACGGAGAGGCGCACGTGGGTTCCCGGGGGACGCCTCCGCACGCCACGCCGGAGCGAGACCACCGCAAGGTGAACTGTGGCACCGGGGGGGGCTCGATGCTGGCTTCGCAAGGCGTCACTCGGGTCGCGCCGAGGACGATCGATTGATGATCGTTCACCCGGGCGTCGCTGGGCACCACGCAGGTGCCGTTCAGCATGTCCCGGGGCTCATGCACCGAGACCGCCGGGCCACCGCACTTCAGCGAGGCGGCCGTCCGGAGATCGTCGGGCAAGGCGCAGGCTGGCTCGCCGCACCGACATGGGCTGCACGCGAAGGGGAAGTCAGGGGTCTCGTACCCCCTGTACACCCTGGTGGGGGCGCTGCCGGGGCAGTTCGGCTCGTCCACCGTCCTGCCGACCCAGAGCAGCGCCGGGCCATAGAAGCCCTCCGGAGCCGGCTCGACACACTGGTCGCCGCTGCACGTGTCGTCGCATGCCGAGATGCACGCGTCGCGGTCAGGCTGGTTTCTACACACTTTCGCGCACGTCCGACATTCCGCGATGCAATCCCAGCGTTCGGGTCCGTAGGGCTCGCTTTCACATTGATCCACGCACGTCCCGCATTCCGCTAGACATGCGTCCTGGTTGGGCACGTTCTCACACTCGGTGTCGCATGTCTCGTAAGTTACTTTGGTGTAGAAGCAGCCTGGGATGCACGCGGTGAACAGCAGCGCAAGGGCGAGAGAGGTAGTCTTCATAGACCTCCTGTCGGGAAGAGCTCGCAGCCCGCTTTACTACAGAGGCGACCGTTCCAAGCGAAGATGGGCCGGAGTACACAAGGAATGACCTCTCTGGACGCATTGCGATCAGCGCCGGCGAATTCCAAGAGAACGCCAACAGCGGCGATTTTTTGTCAGCGCAGCCCGGGCCTGAGCGCAGCGACGCACCTCGTGAAATGAAGACACGCCGGGCCACGTAAGCGATCTGTGTCGGAGTGCACCCTCGACCCAACTCCTGGGTGACCGAGCGCGCTCCTGCGCAACCCTGCGCGACCGAGCGCAGGCCGCGGCGCTCAGGCGCGAGCCAAGGCGACCGACCGGGCGCACCGCGTCGGAGGGGGTCGGTTCGGCTCGGATGGGCCCGCGCCCGATCGCAGGAAAGCGAGCCGCGTGTCCCCAGGCGGCGTACTGGGACCGGGCTCAGACGCTTGAACATGCGTCGAGAGCGTCGAAAGCGTCGCAGGCGCAGAAAGCGCTCGCGGGGCGTGCGCTTGCTGCGTTAGGCTCGGATCCTGATGAGCGGGGATCCACCCGATAGCGAGCGCGGGCTGCATCAGGCCGGGCTCCGTCCTCAGGAAGAGATGGGCTCGCGGGGGGCGGCGAGCGGCGCGCCGGTCCCCTCGGCGACCGTCTCGCTCTCCTCCGGGCGGCGCTACGAGATGGAGGTGACGCCCGCGGGTGATCGGCTCGTCGTTCGCGGAAGGACGGGTGAGATCATCCTGCAGATGGAGATCACCGACGCCGGTCCGGTGCTGTCGTTCGCGGCGCCCGACGGCGAGCGCGCCGGCTCACGGCGAGGCGGTCGGGGGAGCGCCTCCTCCGCGCCGCCGCGGCGCGCGGCCTCGTCGCCGCAGTCGGTGATCGTCCCCATGTCGAGCGGAAAACGCCCCCCCTCGGAGGGCGAGGCCGACGAGACCGTCGAGGTGCCGCGGGCCCTGCCGCTGCCCTCGATCAAGCTCCCGTCGGAGGCCGAGCCGCTGGAGCTCGATGGCGGCAACGCGCGGTCGGGGGTCACCCTCCGGCGATCTCCCGGCGAGCTCGACGCGAGCGGCGCCGTGCCGGCCGCGGCCGGGGTGGCGACGCCGAGCGTTGCGGCCCCTGCGCCCGCCCCGCGGAGCGACCTTCCGGGCGCGCGGAGCGCGCTGCCCTCGCTCAGCCTTCAGCAGTACGCGGTCCTCTGCGCCGAGTCGTCGATCGGAGCGGCCTCGTCGTTCGACCAGGCGCTCCTGCGCCACGGCATCGCCGACCGCGACCTGTGGAAAGCCGTCGATCGCAGCTGGCAGGATCGGCTCGAGCGCGAGCCGATCCTCACGTTGCGCTGGATGGAGCTCACGACGCGCTACCGCGAGCACCTGACGCGTCGGTGAAGCTCGCCGCGTGATGCGGCGCGGATACCTGCTACAGCAGCGCCCCGCTCATGCCGGGCAAGCTCCCGGAATCTGGAGGACGAGGCAGCGGAAGAAGCGGAAGAAGACGCCTGAACCTCTTTCCGTCATCCTCGTCTTTCTGTGAACATCCCAAGAAGTGGCGCTGGTCCCGGGAGAGCGCGCGAGCTACCGCGGCCAGCCGTCGGTGTCTGGAGTCTCAGTGCAGGGTCTTCTCGAAGCCATCAGGAAAGCCTGTCTTCCGGGCCTCTGGTCCCAGGGCGTCAAGCTCGCCCGTGAGGGCGCTGCCTTCGGACGGGAGGATCGCGGCGATGCCATCGTGGTCCGCATCAAGGCGGCCGGGCAGCCCGTTGCGCCAACCGTCACCCTCTACCCAGCGGACGCCGAGTGGACCTGCGACTGCGGTGGAAAAATCGACCCCTGCGCGCACGCTGTCGCGGCGACGCTGTCGCTCTCGCAACCGGTCGCGCAAGGCCAGCCGGCTGCGCAGGGCCAGCCAGCGGCGCAGGGCCAGCCGGCCGCGCAGGGCCAGCCAGCGGCGCAGGGGCACCCGGCCGCGCAGGGCGGCGCGACCGGCGCGGCTGCGCCGCCGGCGCGGCTGCGGTACCGGCTCCGGCGCAAGGGGCTCGTGCTCGCGCTCGAGCGGATGGTCGTGCACGCGAGCGGCGCCGAGGAGCCGCTCCGGCTCTCGCTCGCCAGCCTCGCTGGCCGCGCCGTGCGGGCTCCAGCGAGCCCGGAGCGGCCGGGGCCGAGGCTGCCCGAGCTCTACCCGACGCACGAGGACCTGGCGATCGACCGCCTCGTGGGCACGAAGCAGCACGGCTACTTCCCCTCGGATCGCCAGCCCGAGCTCTTCGCGGCGCTGGCGGGCGTCGCGGACGTGGAGCTCGACGGCGCGCCCGTGCGCGTCTCCAGCGAGGCGATCGGCCCTCGCGCGGCGGTGCGCGATCACGACGATGGCGCGGCGCTCGTCGTGGAGCGGGACCCGCGCGTCGACGAGGTGATCGCGTCGGGCGTCGTGCGGTGCGGCGGCACGCTGCACCTGCTCCGGGAGATGGACCTCACGGGGCCGAAGCTCGAGCGGCTGCCGCTCCGGCGGGTGTTCCCGCGGGGGGACCTCGGCAAGCTGGTGACCGACGTCCTCCCGGAGCTGACCAAGCGCGTCCCGGTCACGATCCAGAGCCAGCGCCTGCCCCGCGCGGGCGGCGCGTCCCGGCCGCGGATCCTCCTGGAGCTCAGCCAGAAGGAGCACACGCTCTCCGTCGTGCCCAGCCTCGTGTACGGCGACCCGCCGGAGGCGCGCATCGAGAACGGCCGGCTCGTGCACCTGTCCGGCGCCGTGCCCGTCCGCGACGAGCCCGCGGAGCGCATGTTGCTGGTCCGGCTGCGCGACGAGCTCCACCTCATCCCGGGCCGCCGGGTCGACTTCGACGGCGTCGAGGCGATCCGCTTCGCCTCGCGCCTCGAGTCGTGGGACGCCCGCGCCTTCGCCGACGCGCGCGGCGAGATCTTCGGCAAGGCCGCGCTCGTGCCGCGCTTCGTCATCGAGGACCGGGCCTTCGACGTCGAGTTCGAGCTCTCGGCGGGGCGCGACGACGGCGCGGGCGACGAGGGCGACGGCGCCGGCGCGCCCCCGAAGCGCGCGGACGCGACGGCCGTGATCCGCGCGTGGCAGGACGGCCTGCCGCTCGTGCCGCTCCTCGGCGGCGGGTGGGCGCCGCTGCCCTCGGAGTGGCTCGACAGGTACGGCGCGCGCGTCGCCGATCTGCTCGCGGCGCGGCGCGAAGACAAGGAGGTGCCGCCCGCGGCGCTCCCGGCGCTGGCCGCGCTGTGCGACGAGATCGAGTACCCGCGCCCGTCGGGCTTCGACAAGCTCATGCCGCTGCTCGACGGCTTCGCGTCGCTCCCGGAGGCGCCGCTGCCCTCCGACCTGACCGCGACGCTTCGCCCCTACCAGCGGCGCGGCGTCGACTGGCTGTCGTTCCTGCGAGACGCCGGCCTCGGCGCGGTGCTCGCCGACGACATGGGGCTCGGCAAGACGCTGCAGACGCTCTGCTCGCTGCGCGGGCGGACGCTCGTCGTGTGCCCGCGCAGCGTCGTCCACAACTGGGCCGACGAGATACGGCGCTTTCGCCCGGGCCTCCGGTTCGCGATCTACCACGGCACGCGGCGCGCCCTCGATCCTTCGGCCGACGTCACGCTGACGACCTACGCCGTGCTCCGCAACGACGCCGAGCTGCTCGCGACGCAGGCCTGGGAGGCCGTGGTGCTCGACGAGGCGCAGGCGATCAAGAACCCCGACAGCCAGGCGGCGCGGGCGGCGTTCGCGCTCCGCGCCGAGCTGCGTGTGGCGCTGAGCGGCACGCCGGTCGAGAACCGGCTCGAGGAGCTCTGGAGCCTGCTCCACTTCACGAACCGCGGCCTTCTCGGCGGGCGGAGCGCCTTCCAGGAGCGCTACGGCCGGCCGATCGCCGAGGGCGTGCAGGGCGCCGCGGCCGAGCTGCGGCAGAAGATCCGCCCCTTCGTGCTGCGGCGGCTGAAGGGCGAGGTGGCGCCGGAGCTGCCGCCGCGATCGGAGATGGTGCTCTACTGCGAGCTCGAGGAGGCGGAGCGCGAGCTCTACGATGCGGTGCGCGCGGCCACCCGCAAGGACGTGGTGGAGAAGCTCGCGGAGGGGGCGAGCGTCATGGCGGCGCTGGAGGCGCTGCTCCGCCTGCGCCAGGCGGCCTGCCATCCGGCGCTGATCCCGGGATCGAGCGCCGGCGGCGCGGCGCCGGCGGCGCGGACCACGCCCTCCTCCAAGGTGACGCGGCTGATCGAGGCGCTCGAGGAGTGCGTCGCGGACGGCCACAAGGCGCTCGTGTTCTCGCAGTGGACCTCGCTGCTCGACCTCGTCGAGCCGCACCTCAACGCGGCGGGGATCCCGTGGAGCCGCCTCGACGGCGGGACGCGCGACCGCGCCGGGGTGGTCAACGAGTTCCAGTCGCCGGGCGGCCCGCCGGTGATGCTGATCTCGCTCAAGGCGGGCGGCACCGGCCTGAACCTGACGGCGGCGGATCACGTCTTCCTGCTCGATCCCTGGTGGAACCCCGCGGTCGAAGATCAGGCGGCCGATCGGGCCCACCGTATCGGACAGCACCGGCCGGTGATGGTCCACCGGCTCGTCGCGAAGGACACGGTGGAGGAGGGGATCCTCGCGCTGCAGGAGCGGAAGCGCGCGATCGCGGGCGCCGCGCTTGGCGAGGCGGACAGGGCGGCCTCGCTGACGCGGGAGGATCTGCTCGCGCTGCTGGGGTAGCGCACGTCGATCGCGGCCTTCCGCGCGGCGCTCCCCGCCGTGTCGTCGCTCGCGGGGCGGGCGCATCGCCGCGGCCTCCGGCGGTGCATGCGTTGCGCGCGTTGAGCCGCCATGGGATGAGCGGGTGTGATGCGAACGTTCATCCTCCCCCTCGCCGCGCTGCTGGCGCCGCTCGCTGCGTGCACCGTCAACGGTCCGCGCGAGCCGGCGCCCGAGCCGTCATCACCCGCGGAGCCGTTGTCCACCGCGGCGCCGGGCACGCCCGCGCCGCAGGCTTCGGCCACGGTCACCGCGACGACCCAGGCGCCGGCCACGACAGGGCGGACCGCGACCACCGCGCCCGGCGAGGAAGCGCTGTTCGGCACGTGGAGCTCCGCAGCGTGCGGTCCGCGCAAGTACGAGCGCCGGCTCTCCCTCGCGAAAGACGGCAGCTTCGTCGCCGAGGATCGCGTCTCTCCCTGCCCGCCGAATGTGGCGTGCGTCTGGTCGGGCATCGTCCATCGCAAGGGGGCGTTCAAGCGCGCCGACAGGACGATCCTGCTCTCGGTCTCCGAAGGGTCGCAGGGGCCGGGCGCTCACCCGTTCCCGACCACGCTCAGCATCGATCCTTCGACGGGCGTCCTCGCCGAGACCGGAGAAGGCGGCGCTCCCTGCCCCTACGCGCCCGCCGGCAAGTAGCCTCCTATGTGCGCGAGCGCACCGCGCTCAGCACCCGCACGCCTTCTGGACCGCTCCGAGGAGGGCCTCGTAGCGGATCGGCTTCCTGAGCAACGGTGTTCCGGGCGGCGGGGACGTGATCGACGCGGCCGACAGGACGACGACCGGGATGCCCGCGAACCGCGCGTCGCGCCGCATCCGGTCGATCAACTCCACACCGTCCATGACGGGCATCAACAGATCGATGAGCATCATATTCGGCCGCTCGCCGCGCTCGAGCAGCGCGAGCGCCTCCGCTCCGTTTCCAGCCGTCATGACGCTGTAAGCACCGTCTTCCTCCAGCGCGTCGCGGAGCGAGATCTGAATATCCTCGTTGTCCTCCACCAACAGGATGTGCTTCATCGTGTCAGCTTAAGGAGATTTGGTCTCGGTGTCATCGAGCTTCCCACGTTGTCGAGGCAACTCCACAGTAAAGGTCGAGCCGACGTCCGGTTCACTCGCGACGGACACCGTCCCACCCATGGCCCCGACGACCTCCCGCACGATCCACAGCCCGAGGCCGAGCCCCCCGTAGTGCCGCTCCGAGACCGCGCGCTCGAACTGGTTGAAGATGATGGCCTGGTGCTCGGGCGCGATGCCGATGCCCTGGTCCGCGATCGTGAGCCACGCGCGGACATCGCTTGACCACACGGTGATCGTGATCGGACGTCCACGGCCGTACTTGAGCGCGTTGGTGAGGAGGTTGTTCACCACCTGGTCGAGGCGCCTGCGATCCCAGCCGCCCGTGGCGTCGGCGGCGAGGTGGAGCGACATCGAGTTCCTGGCGAGGTCGTATTTGTGCTGCTCGACCACCTCGCACACGACCTCCGCGAGGTCGACCTCCTGTATCTGAAGCTCGATCCGTCCAGCGGCGATGCGCGAGACGTCGAGCAGGTCGGAGACCAGCCGTTCCAGGCGATCGATCTGCCGCTCCACGACCGATAGCTTGATGACCAGGCGCTCGGGCGTGAGGCGGTCTGCGCGCGCGGCGCGCGCCGCGCGCAGCACGCTCTCCACCTCGGCGCGCAGCGGCGTGATCGGTGTCTTGAGCTCATGGGCCGCGACGGCGAGGAAGATCTCTCGCGCCCTCACGGCCTCTCGCGCCTGCTGGAGCATCACCTCGCGCTCCTCGGCCGCGATCTTCTGCTCCTGGATGTCGGTGCAGGTGCCGAACCACTTCACGATCCGCCTGGTCGTGTCGTGCAGGGGCAACCCGCGCACGAGGAACCAGCGGTAGACCCCGTCGCTGCGCCGAATTCGGTACTCGATCTCGTAGGCGTCTCCGCTGGCGAAGCTCTCCTTCCAGCGCGCCACGACCCGATCCGCGTCCTCGGGGTGGATGGCGGCCGTCCAGGCCGCGCCGCTGGGCCGACGCTCGCCGACGTACTCCGCGAAGCGCCGGTTGACGTAGTCGAACTCCCCGTCCGGCGTCGCGGTCCATACGAGCTGGGGAATGGCCTCCGCGAGCGCCTCGCGCGTGCTCTCGTAGAGCGCCGAGAGCTGGCGGTTCAGCTCCTCCCTGCGGAGCTCGTCCTCGCGTGTGACACGCGCCGCCCCCGCCAGCGCGACCACCTTGGGGAGCAGCGGAACGAGCAGGATCGCGGTGCCGACGGAGGCGATCGCCGTGATGGCCCGGAGGGCCCCATCCAGCCAGTACAGCGGCTGCCAGATGACCCACACATCCATGAAGTGCGTGAACCCACAGGCAACGATGAAGGTGCCGAACGCGAGGTACACCCACTGGAAGGGGATGTCCCGGATGCGCCGGACCAGGTGGGCGAGGGTCAGGGAGATCGAGAGATAGGCGAAGCCGATCGCGAGGTTGGTGATGACCTGCAGCCAGACCATGCCCGGCTGCCAGAAGTAGCAATGGCCATGGGGCATGAATTCCGTCGCGAACAGACTGTGTGCCGACTCGAGCATAAGATCCTCTGCTTGAGTTTCCGAGGGCTCAGGGGGATGTGCGGGCATAGTGTACAATCGTCAGCCGGCGAACAGGATGCGGCTCGCGCGACTCGTCCGCGGGGCTCTGGGCGCGGCGCGGCGTGGCACGATGGGGCGCGATGCGGCGCGGTTAGAAGCGTGCCGGCAGGACCCGAAGCGCCCCTGCGGTTCGCGCGCGGTCTCCCGCGTGCTATGCACGCACGCTTCGATGAGTCCCGACCGCGAAGCCGCCGGCGCAGGCCGGCCGTTCACTGCCGCCGATCTCGACGCTTGCCTCAAGGTGCTGGAGGCCTTGGCCCTCGATCGCGCGCAGCTCGCCGCCATCAGCTCCGAGGACCGCCGCCGGCTCCTCCTGGCCGCCGGCCGCGTCTCGCGCCCCGAGCGCGCCGAGCAGCGAGAGCTCGCCAGGGCGTTCCGCAAGCGCGACCGGCACGCGCAGAAGTCCGCCGACGCCGCCCTGCTCGATGCGGTCGGCATCCGCGTCGCCCGTCGAGAGCCGGTGTTCCGCACGCCGGACGCGCTCGCCCCGGCCGCGCCCCCGCTGTCGTGGGCCGACCCCGCCGAGGAGCCCGCGTCGCCGGAGGCCACCGAGGAGCCCGGGCCGCCGGCCGAGCCGGGCGCGCCGGAGCTCGCGCGGCCGCGGAAGTGTTACGTCTGCAAGGCCGAGTTCCGCAAAGTCCACTTCTTCTACGACGCGATGTGCGCCGCGTGCGGCGACTTCAATTACCGCAAACGCAGCCAGACCGCGCCGCTCGACGGCCGCGTCGCGCTCGTCACGGGCGCGCGCGTGAAGATCGGTTATCAGGCGGCGATCATGCTCCTCCGCGCCGGCGCGCGGGTCATCGTCACGACCCGCTTCCCGCACGACGCCGCCCGCCGCTTCTCGGCCGAGCGCGACTTCGACGCCTGGGGATCACGGGTCGCGATCTACGGCCTCGATCTCCGACACACGCCGAGCGTCGAGCTCTTCACGCGCCACCTCCTCCACACGCTCGACCGGCTCGATTTCATCATCAACAACGCCTGTCAGACCGTGCGGCGACCGCCGGGCTTCTACGGCCACCTCATCGAGGGCGAGACCGCGCCCGTCCACTCTCTCCCGCAGGGCGCTCAGGCTCCGCTCCGCGAGTACGACGCGCTCCGCGCGTGCGGCACGCTCCCCCTCGTCGCCGGCGCCGACCCCACCGCGGGCCTGCGCGAGCCCGCCTTGCTCTCCCAGATCCCGGCTCCAGGCGATGAGCGCCTCGACGAGCTGCTCTTCCCCCAGGGGCGCTACGACGCCGATCTCCAGCAGGTCGATCTCCGGACGCTGAACAGCTGGCGGCTTACCCTCGCCGAGGTCCCGACCGTCGAGATGCTCGAGGTGCAGCTCGTCAACGCGGTCGCCCCCTTCGTCCTGAACTCCCGGCTGAAGCCGCTCATGACGCGACGGCCCACGTTCGACAGGCACATCGTCAACGTCTCGGCGATGGAGGGGCAGTTCTACCGTCGTTACAAGACGGACAGGCACCCTCACACCAACATGGCGAAAGCCGCGCTCAACATGATGACGCGCACGTCCGCGCCCGATTATGTGAAGGACGGCATCTTCATGAACAGCGTCGATACCGGGTGGGTCACCGACGAGGACCCCGCGGCGCTCGCCGCGCGAAAGCTCGAGGAGCACGGCTTTCATCCGCCGCTCGATATCGTCGACGGCGCCGCCCGCATCTGCGATCCTATCTTCTCCGGGCTGCTCAGCGGCCAACACGCGTACGGCCAGTTCTTCAAAGACTACATGCCGACCGACTGGTAGGCGCCGCCTGCGCCAGGGCGCGCTCCTACGCTCAACAACCGCCCGCGAGAGGCACCCGCCGACGCGCTGGTCGAGCTGGGCCCGCTCGTCCGATCGCGCGGCGCACCCGGTCGCTCACGCGGCCTGCCTGACGCGCTGTCGGCGCGCCTCCGACGTCCTGCTCAGGCCGCTTGACGCTGCGCATCCCTTTCTTGACAGCCGAGACAGCCCGCTGATAAGCGATAACTTAACACTTACCACCAGGAGGGAGCGCTCCCCATGGAGATTCTGATCCACAACTCGCTGAGCCGCTTCCTCATCCAGGCGTTCTTGATCATCGCCTGCGCGCGGCTCGTGGGCCTGGTGGCCCGCCGGATGGAGCAGCCGATGGTCATCGCCGAGGTCACGGCGGGCATCCTGCTCGGCCCGTCGCTGTTCGGCTGGCTCTTTCCCGATACGTCGGCGCTCCTGTTTGCAAACGAGTCGCTGCCGCTCCTGAAGCTGGTGAGCGAGGTCGGCCTCATCGTCTTCATGTTCCTCATCGGGCTGGAGCTCGATCCGAAGCTCTTGCGCGGGCGCGGCCACGCCTCGGTCATCATCAGCCACACGAGCATCGTCGTGCCGTTCGCGCTGGGCGGGCTCCTCGCGCTCTACCTGTACCCGCGGCTCTCCGACAGCTCCGTCCCGTTCTCGTCGTTCACGCTGTTCATGGGCGTGGCCATGAGCATCACGGCGTTCCCGGTGCTCGCGCGCATCCTCACCGAGCGGCGCCTGCTGGGCACGAAGGTCGGCGCCCTCACCATCACGTGCGCCGCCGTCGACGACGTGACCGCCTGGTGCATCCTCGCGTTCGTCGTCTCGATCGCGCGCGCCACGGGGCTCGTGGGCGCTGTCTGGACCACCGTCTTCGCCGTCGCCTACATCGCCGGCATGCTGTTCGTGGTCCGCCCCTTCCTCGCCCGGCTCGGCGAGCGCGGCTCCAGCAAGGAAGGGCTCTCGCAGGACCTCGTCGCCGTCACGCTCCTCCTGCTCATCGTCTCGAGCTGGATGACCGAGATGATCGGCATCCACCCGCTGTTCGGGGCCTTCATGCTCGGCGCGATCATGCCGAAGGGCACCGGCTTCGCGAAGAGCCTCGCCGAGAAGCTCGAGGACTTCGCCGTCGTCTTCCTGCTCCCGCTGTTCTTCGCCTACAGCGGCCTGCGCACGCACATCGGGCTGCTCAACTCGGTCGACGGCTGGATGATGTGCGGCCTCATCATCCTGGTCGCCTGCCTCGGCAAGTTCGGCGGCAGCACCGTGGCCGCCCGCTTCACCGGCCAGAGCTGGCGGGAGGCCAGCGCGCTCGGCATCCTCATGAACACCCGCGGCCTGATGGAGCTCATCGTCCTGAACCTCGGGCTCGATCTGGGCATCATCTCGCCCAAGCTGTTCACGATGATGGTGCTCATGGCGCTGGTCACCACCTTCATGACCACGCCGCTCCTGCGCTGGATCTACCCGCCGGAGGAGCTCGCCAAGGAGCTCGCCGACGCGCCGGAGCGGACGCCTCTGCCCGCGGCAGCAGAGGTGTTCACCGTGCTCATGTGCGTCTCCTACGAGCGCTCCGGCCCCGGCATGGTGACCCTCGCGAGCGCGCTCGCCGGCACGGGCCCCGAGGCGAGGCGCCTCTACGCCCTGCGCCTCATCCCGCCGACCGATCGCGGCTCGTTCTACCTCGACCAGGGGCCCGAGCGGCAGGGGGCGGCCGCGCTCGCGCCGCTCCTGTCGCGGGCCAAGGAGCTGGGCGCCGAGGTCCGGCCGCTCTCCTTCGTCTCGCCCAAGCCGAGCAACGACATCTGCAACGTCGCCGACGTGAAGCAGGCCGACCTCGTGCTGGTCGGCTGGCACAAGCCGCTCCTCAGCCAGACCGTGCTCGGCGGCACCGTCTACGAGGTCATGCGCGGCGCCCACACCGACGTCGGCGTGCTCATCGATCGCGGGCTCGCCGCGGTCCGCAAGCTGCTCGTGCCGTTCCACGGCACGTTGCACGACAAGGCGGCGCTCTCGCTCGCCCGCCGGCTCGCGCAGCAGGTCGGCGCGGACGTCACCATCCTCCACGTCGTCAAGCCGAAGCGCAGGTCCGACGACGCGCTCGGCGCGCAGCAGACGGTCGACGAGGTGTTCGAGGGCGAGGAGGGCGGCGCGCTGCAGAAGTCCAAGGTGCTTCTCAAGGTGGTGGAGCACGACTCTCCCGCGGACGCGGCCCTCGAGGAGGCGAGGCGCGGCTACGATCTCGTCCTCGTCGGCGTCGGTCCCGAGTGGGGCCTCGCGCAGCGCCGGTTCGGCATCCGCGCCGAGCACATCATCCAGGGGTGCCCGACCTCGCTGCTCGTCGTGCGCCACTACGAGCCCGCCGCCGTGTCCGCCCCGGCCACGGCGCCCGTCCCGAAAGTCCTCCCGACCGCCCTCGCGGTCGAGCCCGATCGCTCCTGAAGCCCCATGCCAGTGATGTCCGACGCTGACGGCGCCGCGCGCGCCCGCGCGGTCGCCGAGTTCGGGGCTACGCTGCGGCTCCTCCGCGTCGAGGCGGGCCTGAGCCTGCGCGCGCTCGCGCACCGCATCGGCGTCTCCAGCGCCTACCTGAGCCGCGTCGAGCATGGGCACGATGCCATCCCCACGCCCGACCGGCTCACGGCGATCGCGGGCGCGCTCGATCTCCCGCCGGCGGTGCTCCTCGAGCTAGGCCACCAGGTGGAGCCGCTCGTCTCCCGCTACCTCGACCGCGTCCCGTCGGCGAAGGCGCTCTGCGTGGAGCTCGCGCGGCGCAACCTCACCGGCCCGCAGCTCGCGCGCGTCAAGGCGTTCATCGACGCCGAGTTCCCGGCGAGCGCGGCCTTCGGGGGGCGGCCCGCGCGGCGGCTCTGCGAGCTGCTCACGCCCGAGCGCGTCGTGCTGCACCTCTCGTGCGCGGACATCGAGGACGTCATCGACGTCGCGGCGTCCCGGCTGTCGCCTCCCGGCAGCGTGCTCGCGGCGAGCGCGCTCGCCCAGGAGATCCTGCGGCGCGAGCGCGAGTCGCCCACGGCGCTCGGCAACGGCGTCGCGGTCCCGCACGCGATCGTCCCCGGCGCGTGCCTGGCGGCCGCGCTCGCGACGCTGGCCGAGCCGCTCGCGGTGCCGACGCCGGGCGGGGCGCCGCTCCGGTTGTTCGTCGTCCTCGTCTGCGCCGAGGGGGGCCGCGCGCACCTCGAGCTGCTCGCCCAGGCGGCCAGGCTCGCCAGGCTCGGGGCCGCCGACGCGCTGTGCGCAGCCCGCGACCCCGCGCAGCTCATCGACCAGCTCTCGCAGATCGAAGCGGGCTGCGGCTGATCGCCGCGGCCCCCGCCGCGGGGGCCGATGGGCCGCCGTCACTCCACGCGGACGAGGCGCTGCACGACGGACGAGCCGCCGCGCGCGTCGCGCAGGACCGCGGTGATCGTGGCGACGCCCGGCTCGGCGGGCGGGATCCACCTCACGGCGTGATCGCCGATGTACCCCTTATTCGCGTCGCTCACGAGCTTGATGCTCCCGTCGAGATCGCCCAGATCGGCGAAGTAGTCGACCCAGACGATCTCCTTCAGCGCCTGCTGCTGCGCGCTGGGATCGTCCTCCGCCACCGTGTCGGGGTCGACGATCGCGTCGAGCTCGTAGGCGTCGCACTCGACGAACGGATCCTCCGCGCTGCAGCCGGCCTCGCGCCGCGCCTCGGCGCTCACGCGGCAGCGCTGGACGGTGGGGATGTCGGCGAAGTCCTCTGGCAGGGGCTCGCCGTCGAGCGTGAGCCCCTGCATCTCCGGGTTCGCGTTCTCGCGACCCCCCTCGAAGGCGTAGATCTGCGTGTAGCCGGGCACGAAGCTGTCCGGGCCGAGCCGGCGCCCGCCGCTGAAGCAGGCGGCGGGGAACGTCCCGGCGCGGCCGGTGCCCTGGTCCTCCACGAGACCGAGCTCCCCGGTGCAGGCGACGAAGAAGATGAACGCGCTCCCGAAGGCCGGACCCCCGGTGGTGGGCGGCGTGCGGCCGGTGAGGATGTCGTCGCTGATCGTGATCGTGTACGTGTCCCCGAAGCCGGGGCGCACGCCGTTGAGATCGGGCAGCGGGACCGTCGGGTCGCCTCGCTCCACCCACGCCTCCATCTCGGAGGCGATGCCTTCGAGCTGCGCGTAGCAGCCGTAGTAGTCGTCCCCGACGGGGTTCTCGCACCCGCCGAACCAGTAGACCGAGACAGGGCGCGACCCGTCCTCGGGGCCGCCCAGCCCGTCCTGGTAGTGGATCCGGAAGGTGACCTGGTCTCCGGGGTTGGCGTACGGCTTGTCGGCGACCACCGCGAGGACGCGGAGCCCGCTCACGAGGCTCGGCGCATCGAAGCCCGCGACGCACCCCGAGGCGATCGCCGGCGACGCGATCGCCGCGAGCGCGAGCGCCCCCAGGACCGCGCGCCGCCACCGGCGCCCGCGGCGCTCGGGACGCTCGCGCTTCGCCGCGCCGTTCATCACCTGCGCCCCGCGCATCTCAGAACTCTCCTCGCATCCCGAAGCTCGGCAGGATGGGCAGCCCCGTGACGTACTGCCGGGCTGTGTAGTTGTAATTGTACTGAATCGCCTCGCTGTTCGCGTTGTTGTAGACGTTCTGCACGTCGAGGTAGGCCGAGAGCCGCCAGGTCTTGAACTTCCACGTCTTGTCCAGGCGCAGATCGAGCTGGTGGAACGCCGGGAGCCGCTCGCTGTTCGGGCCGGAGAACGGGATGGGCGTATACGTCCCGGTGGGCGCGTAGAAGAGCGCGTTGGTGCGGTACGGGTCGCAGCTCTGCTCGTTGACGTTGCACACGTTGGGCGTGACCAGGTTGCCGGAGACGAGGCGGAGCCGGGCGCCGAACTCCCAGCCGTCGCCCAGGCGGTAGCTGCCGAGCACCGTCAGGATGTGGGTCTGATCGAACGGGACGAGCCGCTCCGGCTCGCCGGGCTCCGGCACCCGCGTGCTGCGGGACAGCGTGTACGCGGCCCAGCCGAAGAAGCGATCGTCGGGCTTGTACTTGAGCAGGAACTCGCCGCCGATGACCCTGCCCGATCCGACGTTCTGGTAGTCGAGCTGGATCGACCCGGGTCGGTTCACGCCGACGACGAGCTCGTCGAGCTGCTTGTAGAACCCCTCCGCCGACGCCTCGATGTGCCGGGTCAGCTCCTGCTCGACGCCGGCCGCGTAGTGCAGCGCGCGGGTCGACTTCAGGCCGGGGTTGCCGAGCGGCGGGATCACCTCCTGGAACTGCGGCGGCTGATGGAACACCCCGAGGCCGCCCTTCACCGTGGTCCGCGGGAACCCGGGGACGACGTCGAAGCGCCCGTTCACGCGCGGGCTCACGGTGACCTGCTGGTTCAGGTCCTGGTAGTCGACGCGCAGGCCCGGGACGATCTTCGCCCGAGGGGTCGGGGCGAGCTCGAGCTCGGCGTACGCCGCGGGGTAGAAGAACTCGCCGTCGCGCGAGACCTCCTGGAGGGTGCGCGTCGAGAACGGCTGGTTCGGCGGCTCGCCGGGGCGGTTCGGCCCGGGGGCGCGGAGGTTCACGGCGTAGAGGCCGGCGAAGACGTCGAGCCCCGCGTTGAACACGGTGCCCTTCGAGACACGCCGCGCGTACTCGAGGCGGCCGGAGATCGTCTTGAGATCGAGCTGGAAGTAGATCGGCCCGATCCCGAAATCCGCGTCGTCGCGCGCGATCGCGAGCACGCCGTCGAGCCGGTCCTTGTCGGTGAGCTCGTGATCGTAGCGGAGCTGCAGCCGCTGAAACGCCGTGTGCAGCCCGACGTTGCCGGAGAGGGCCGGCTCGTTCGGCGCCGGGTCGCTGAGCAGCAGCTCGAGGGCGTCGTCGGAGCCGAAGAACGTGAGGCGGAGCCGCGCGGAGGGCGTGGGCTCGGTCTCGAGGAGGACCTGGTAGTCGTAATAGACCGGCGCCTGCGTGACGCCTGCGCCCGCGGCCTCGAGCACGGGGCCGAACGACTCGCCGATGTAGCTCCGCCGTCCTGCCACCATGAAGCGGGTGTTCTCGAGGAACGGCACGGGGCCCTCGAGCAGGACGCGCGCGTCGATGAGGTCCATCTGCGCCAGGCCGTGGAGCTTGCCGTCCTCCTTGGGGGAGCGGAGGGCGACGTCGACGATGCCGCCCTGCACCCGGCCGTACTTGGCGCTGAAGTTGCCGGGGTAGAAGTCGATCCGATCCAGCATCTCGGTCGGCACGACCGAGGAGAGGCCGCCGAAGTGGTAGATGAGCGGCACCTGCGTGCCGTCGACGAAGGTCTGCGTGTCCTGCGGGCCGGAGCCGCGGACGATGAGCAGCCCCGCGATGCTGGGCGGGCGGGCGACGCCCGGCAGGTTCTGCAGCGAACGCAGGGCGTCGCCGTTCGTGCCGGGGATGCGGTTGATCTCGCGCTGCTCGATCGTGCGCTTCGTGACCTCGCGCGGCGGCCGCTTGCCGCGGACCGTGACCTCGAGGCCGTCGCCTTGCGGCAGGAGCCGGTACTTCACCTCGAGCTGCTCCCCGGGGGCGAGCGCCTCCTCGACGGAGAGCGGCTCGAAGCCGGGCGCCGCGATGGTGACCTGGTAGCGCCCCGGCGGCAGCGCGGCGAAGGCGAAGGCGCCGCCCTCGTCGGTCGTGAGCCCCGGCGGCGCGGCGGCCGTCGCTGCGCCCGCGCCCGCGCTGGCGACCCGCGCGACCGAGACGGTGGCGCCGGCGAGCGGGACGTCGCCCCCGCTGGCGAGCACGGTGCCGCGGAGGCTCTCGGCGGGCTTCGCGGGCTCGCCGGCGGCCGGCGGCGGCGAGGCCGGCTTCAGGGTGAACGAGTAGCGGTACAGGATGCGGGCCGGGGCGGGGGTCCCGTCGGCGCGGCGTGCGGGCTCGAAATCGAGCTTCTGGGCCGCGGCGAGCGCCGACTCATCGAACCCGTGCCCTGCGCTCTCGACGACGACGGCGTGCTTCACGCGCCCGTCGCGGTCGATGTCGAGCTGCAGGGTGACCGACGCTTCGCGCCCCTGCTTCTCGGCCTCCGGCGGGTACTCCGGGGGCGTGTAGTTGAGCGCCCGCGGCGGCGTCGCCTTCCCCGCCGGCGCGGCCGTGGAGGCAGGCGGCGTGACGATCGCGCCGCCCGGGCCTCGGGGCACGGCCGCACCGCCCTCGGGCGCCTGCCCCTCCTGGCCTTGCTGCTGCGCCCGCGCCGGGGAGGGCGCGAGGGCGGCGAGCAGCGAGAGGAGCGCCGCGGCGGCCGGCCTGCGGTGGCCTCGCGCGCGCGGGCGCCGGCGCGGGCGCCGGTCAACGATGCGGATGGAAGCGGCGGGCTCCTGCGCGGTCACGACGTCACACCGGGTCGCGCCGCTTCAGCACCGCGCAGAGCGTGACGAGGATGATGAAGGTCATTCCGGCGAGCACCGCATAGGGCATCCAGGTCTGATCGTACGTGGTGAAGCCCCACGCGCCCGCATAGTTGTCGGCCGCCATCTGCGCGATGGCGCACTTGAACTTGCCGCCCTCGATGAAGTCCGCGGCGCTCGTGTCGGTGCGGTGCAGATCGATCACCCACGCTGGATCCTCCGCGGTCGCGAGCCGCTCCGGCGCGATCGCCCCCTCGAAGCCCCAGCGCGCCGGGATGATGTACATGAGCGGCCGGAGGTGCGGCACGGTCGTCATCGGCACCATGAGCCCGCCGAGGACGACCTGCGGGATGAGCGCGATCGGCGTGAGCGCCATCGCCGCCTCGGACGAGGCGACCACCGTGGAGAGGAGGAGCCCCATCGCGACGGCGCTGAGCGAGGTGGCGGTCAGCGCGGCGAGCTGCATGCCGAACGCCTGCATGCCGCCGTGGAAGCCGAGCGCGAAGAACACGATCGCGAGCAGGACGGTGCACTGGACGAGGCAGAAGCCGGCGAGCAGCAGGTACTTGGAGAGCACGTAGTTGACGAGCCCCAGGTTGACCATGCGCTCGCGGAGGTAGATGGCCCGCTCGCTGACGATCTCGCGCGCCGCGTTCGAGGTCCCGAACCAGACCGCGGCGACGACGAGGAAGAAGATCGCCGCGGTGTGGTCGGTGGTGACCTCCATGCCCTTGATGACGTCGGTGCTCTTGTCCGCGCCGCCGGCGCGGCGGCCGAGCTCCTGGAGCGCGCCGAGGCACCACGCCGGGATCGCCTTCTCCTGCCCGCCGAAGACGATCGCGAGCAGGATGCCGATGATCGGGGCCTGGAGGAGCATGATCAGGGTGCCGCCGATGTCGCGCTTCTTCACCTTGAAGTAGCGCGACAGGAGCAGGCCGAGCTGCCCCTTGGTCGTGGCGCGCCCGGCGGGGATGCCGCGCTGCCCCTGGCCGGTGCCGATCTCGCGCCGGCCGGAGTACATCCGGCGGTACGTCGGGTTGCCGTCGCTGAAGAACTCCTTGCGCCACTCGATGGCGGCGAGCTTCCTGGCGTCGCCGCGCGACGCGTTCGGGTTCCGCGCGCGGAGCTGATCGAAGATGGGCCGCTCGCGGAGCGCGAGCATCTCGAACATGTCGCGCGGGTTGTCGACGTCGTTCTGCTGGCCGTGCCGCTCCTTCCAGCTGCCGAAGAAGCGGTACGCGTCGGGCCGGGTCGGCCCGAAGAACATCGGGATGCCGCCGTAGCCCAGGATGAGCGCGTGGCTGAACTTCTCGAACTCGTCCTTCGCCGGCTGGTGGATCGTCATGATGATCGTCTTGCCGGTGGCCTTCGTGAGGTCATGCAGCAGGCTGATCAGCGCGGTCGTGTCGTCGGCGGCGAGGCCCGAGGTCGGCTCGTCGAGGAAGAGGATGACCGGATCGGTGACGAGCTCGAGCGCGATGTTGACGCGCTTGCGCTGCCCGCCCGAGAGGATCTTGTTCTCGGGCTTGCCGATCTGGAGGTTCTTGACGCCCTCGAGGCCGAGATCCTTGATGGTCTGCTCGACGCGGGCGTCGATCTCGGCCTCGGTGTAGTCGGGCGGGAGGCGGAACTTCGCGCTGTAGCGGACGGCCTCGAAGACGGTGAGCTCCGGGTGGACGAGATCGTCCTGCGGCACGTAGCCGATGGATCCGCGGAGCGTGTCGTAGATGTTGTAGAGGTCCTCGCCGTTGATGCGGACGACGCCGCTCGTCGGCGGCAGGTAGCCGTTCAGCGTGAGCAGGAGCGTCGTCTTGCCGGCGCCCGACGGCCCCATGAGCGCGATCATGTCGCCCGGCAGCGCCTTGAACGACACGTTGTCGAGGAGGGTCTTCTGCTCGTTCGGGTTGTCCCGGTCGGGGACCTGGAGGGCGAGGCTCCACGCCTCGATCTCGTAGAGCGGGCGCCCTGCCCACCGATCGGCGGAGTACTCCTCCTGGACGACCTCGACGGCGCCCGCGCCCCCCATCTCGATCTGGAGGGGCATGGGCCCGATGTAGATCTTCTCGCCGCTCTGCACGGCGATCTTCTGGCCGGGCGCGATGCGGTTGCCGCGGACGTAGGTCCCGTTCGCGCTGCCGCGGTCCTCGACGTAGAGCTGCCCGTTGATCGAGTGCAGGAGCGCGTGGTGGCTCGACACCTGGGGGTGGGCGAGCACGATGTCGTTGTCGGGCGTGCGGCCGATCTTCTTGACGTTCGATCCACCGCCGGAGAAGTCGAGCTGGCCGAGGACCGTCTTGTTCTTCCGCCCGGGCGCGCCGGCGGCGGGCACCGAGGACGCCGCGTGCGCGGGCTGCTGCGGCGGCGCGTAACCGCCGGCGACGCCTGGCGGCGCGTGACTCACGGCGCCGGGCTGCTGCGGCGCGTAGCCCCCGGCGCCGGGCTGCTGCGGCGGCGCGTAGCCGGAAGCGGCAGGCTGCGGCGGCAGGACGCTCGCCGCGGGCGGGGCGCCGGAGGCGGCCGGCAGCGCGGACTGCCGGGCGGCCTGCGCGAGCTGGACGAGCAGGCTGATCTGGACCGGGACGGGCCCGAAGGCGATGGCGCCTTGCGGATCGATGGGCGTCGGCGAGCCAGCGGCGATGCGCTGCGCGCCCACGTACGTGCCGCTCGTCGAGTTGTGGTCGATGACCATCATGCGATCGAGCGTGACGGTCGCGTGCTGGCTCGAGACGCTCGGGTGCTGGAGCACCAAGGAGGCGCGCCCGGGGTCTCGTCCGATCACGACCTGGCCGGGCGCGGGCGCGAGGTTCCCGGGCGACGCCAGCATCAGCGTGATGGCCGGATGGTTCAGCGGGACCGGCGTCTGCGCGACCACGAACTGGGTGCGGAAGTCGAACGGGACCTGCTCTCCCGGCGAGAGGGGCCGCCCGTTCGCCGACGCCGGCCCTTGCCCGCAGGAGAAGAGCAGCTTGCCACCCCCCTGGTTGACGATGCGCGCGTGCTCGGGCAGGACGCCGGGAGCGACGAGCACCACATCGCAGGTGGGGGCGCTGCCGATCGTGATGCTTTGTTTGCCTAGCCCCGGGATCATGCGGGCCGCGTTTCACCACAGGCCGTCGGGGAGGGCAAGGGAAGAGGCGCGTCCCGTGCGCCGCCTCGCGCCGCGCTGGCGCGGTGCCGCTCGCGGGAGAGGAGCGCGCTTCTGCACGCGCGCGGCGGTGGGCGCCGTTCGGCGGAGGCTCTCGCCCGCTGGACGAACGGAGTGTCGGCGCGGAGGGGCGTGACTTCCGGGAACCACGTGGTTCAGCGGGTCACAGATCGAGCAGCATGAAACCGGCGCGGGCCTCCTCGAGAGAGGGTGTACGGGTCGACTCCGGCACCTCTTCTTCCAGATCCTCAGGCGCGCCATCCATGTCGTCGCCGTGCTCGAGCTCTTGGTCGCCAGGCATGGAGGGACCTCCGGAAAATTAGGCTAATCCGGAATCCGATCTTTCTTCAATCGCATTCCGCGAGCGGGGCCGTTGCGCGGCGGTCATCTGGGTCGAGTGAGCCGAGTGAGCCGAGCTCGGTCCTCGTTCTCGTCTCCGTCGCGGTTTCCGCTCATCCGTGCGGGGCGGTGGGTGGGGGCGGCCTTTTCCGCTTCGCGCTCAGCTGCCGAGGAGCTTCCAGAGCAGGAAGACGACCAGCACGAGGATCACGGCCGAGGCCGAGGCGATGAGGGCGATGTAGACGCCGCGCGGGGCGCGCACGGTGCTCGGCACGCTCGATGCCCCGGAGGACGACACGGGTCCGGAGAAGCTCGGTGCTGGCGCGGGGCGCGGGCCGGTCGCGGCGTACGCGTGAGCATGCAGTGGCGCGGGCGCGAGGTGGGGGGGCGGGGCGGCGGCGACCGGGGGACCACCGGGCGCTGCTGGGTTGTGTCCCGGGAAGGCCACCGAAGGCGGCGGAACATCCTGCTCGGTCGCGTGAAGAGGCGCACCATAGGCGGCGCCGACGTGAGGCGGCGCGCCGTAGGCGGCGCCAGGATGGTGCGGTGCGCCGTAAGGGACGCCAGGAGGGGGTGGCGCGCCGTAGGCGGCGCCAGGAGGGTGCGGAGCGCCGTAGGGGACGGCGGGGTGGGGCGGAGCGCCGTAAGCGGCGCCTGGGTGAGGCGGCGCTCCGAACGAACCAGGCTGAAGGGCCGCGACGCGGCCCATCGGAGCCGGCGCAGGAGCGCTCAGGGGAAGGGGAGACAGCACGGCGGGCGCGTCGGGCGCGTTCGGGTAAGCCACCGGGGGATGGGCGCCTGGCACGGTTGGAGGCAGCGCCAGCGCGGAGTCCATCGGCGTGGGCGTCATGGCCGACCCGCCGTCGGCCGCCGTGGGGCTCACGGCCTTCGCGCTGGGGGCAGCGGCCGGAGCCACGGGAGGCAGCTCGTCGGTGGCCGTGGGGCTCACGGCCGGCGCGCTGTCGACGGTGGTGGGGCGAAGCGCCGGCGTGCCATGGGCGGCGCTCGGCGCGACGGCCGGCACGTTGTCGGTGGCCGTCGGCGCGACGACCGGCACGTTGTCGGTGGCCGTCGGCGCGACGGCCGGCACGTTGTCGGTGGCCGTCGGCGCGACGGCCGGCACGTTGTCGGAGCCGGTCGAGGCCGCGCTCGCCGCGGAGCGGGGGGACGCTGGACGCAGCCCCGGCGCGCCGGTGGAGCCAGCCGGGATCACGGTGACGGCGTCGCTGGTGGACGCAGGGCGCGGCGTGTCGGGCGAGCCCGTCGGGACCACGGTGATCGCGTTGTTGATGGACGCCGGGTACGGCGCCGGGGCGTTTCCCGCGGCCGCCGTGCCGCTCGCTGCCGCAGGAGCGCCATGGCCGTGGGGGAGCGGCGTGCTCGTGGCGAGCTGCTGGCCGATCGCCGCCGCCTCGGACCGGGTCATCGCGACGGTCTCCTGAGGGCGTGAAGCGCGCGCAGGATTGACGCCGTCGCCCGGGCCAGCCGCCCCTGGTGGCCCGTGCGCGATGGTCAGCGAGCGGCTGCCCGTCTCGAGCACCCGGACCATCTGGACGGTGATGTTGTCGTGACCGCCGCGGTGGTTCGCGAGCTGCACGAGCATCCGGCACGCGTGATCGACCGAGCCCGATGCGAGCGCTTGCCGCGTGCACCCGAGGATGTCGCCGGGGAGCACGAGATCGGTGAGCCCGTCGCTCGACTGGATCAGCACGTCTCCCGGGTAGAGCTCCATCGGCTCGGGTCGAACCTCGACCTCCACCTCCGGCCTCATCCCGAGCGCGCGCGTGATCTTGTTCGCGTCGGGGTGGCCGATCGCCTGCGCCTCCGTGATCATGCCCGCGTCGATCATCCCCTGCACCATCGAGTGGTCGCGCGTGAGGGGGTAGATCTGGTGGCTCCGGATCACGTACGCGCGGCTGTCGCCGACGTGCGCGACGTCGATGCCGCGATCGTGGAGGACCATCGCGACGACGGTCGAGCCAGGCCGGACGCGGTTCTCCGGCGGCCCGCCCAGCTGGTAGACGCGGCGCCCCGCTTCCTCGATCGCGGCCTTGAGGGCCCCGCTCGGATCCACGGTGGCGGGCGTGCGCTCGATCATCTCGAAGATGGTCGTGATGGCGGTGCGGCTCGCCTCGCTGCCGCCATAGTGTCCGCCCATGCCGTCGCACAGGACGCACAGGTAACCGAACTTGGTCTCGGCGTAGCCGCAGGCATCCTCGTTGACCTGCTTGTTCGGGTCCCGACCAGCATCGCTGGCCTGGGCGAACTCGATCTTGAGGTGCGGGGAGGACTCGGTCGGGGGCATCATGGGGGGGCGTCGCTCGGGGCGCGAGAACGGGCCCCGGACACGCTACTCCAAACGGACGCTGAACTCGACGGGGCCGAACCGCAACGACGCGCCGGGTGGCACGAGCGTCCACACGGCCGCGGCGATGCGCTGGCCGTTCACGTAGGTCCCGTTGTTGGAGTTCTCGTCCCGCACGAACAGCTGGCCGGCCTCGAGCTTCACGCTCGCATGGGTGCCGGACACGCGCGGCTCCGACAGCGCGATCAGGCACGAGGCGCCGTCGCGCCCGGCGCGCACCTCGGCGCCGGGGTGCACGGTGAAGATGCCCGCCGGGCCCGAGAGCGTCGCCCGGCTGGCCCCGCCCATGGGAGGGCCCATCATCGGCCCGCCGCCATAGCCGAAGTCGCCCGGAGGCGGCGGCGCGGGGGCGTAGGGCGGAGGCGGCCCGCTCCCGGCCACGATGGGCCTCGGGGGCGCGGCCGCCACCGTGCCGCCGCGTCGCTTCCCGCCGCCGCGGAAGATGGAGACGAGGAGCAGCACGATGACGACGCCGCCGAAGGTCACGCCGCCGATGAGCAGGTACGGCAGCGGCGCCTCCTTCGCCTTCAGCGTGACGATCTTGTCGGCCGTGACCGCGCTCGTCCGCCGCGCCTGGTTGTCGTAGATGATGAGGCGCGCCGTCATCTGGTCGCCCTTGCCGACGAGGAACTTGTCGGTGTCCGGGAGCTCGAACTCGACGACGCTGTCGCCGGCCGAGACCGCCTTGCCGCGCATCCCGCCCTCGATCAGCGTCCGCTGGGCCTTCTTCGCGTCCTCGAGGTTCCCGCCCTGCAGCGACTGCGGCGCGGCCTGGTTCTTCGGGACCATGTAGATCTCGGCCCGCTGCGCGTTGCCACCCCAGCAGAAGTTGCCGAAGATCTTGACCGTGCCGCCGGGGTAGATCGGCGTCTTCTTCGCCGCGCGGTCGGTCGCGTCGCGGTCGATGTCGAGCGGCCACGCGGTCGGATCGATGCCGACGGGGACGTTCTGGAAGGTGGCGTCGCCCGCGATCGGCGGATCCGTGTTGATGAAGGCGAGCTTGAACGTCTGCGTGATGCTCGGCGCGACGCACGAGACCCGCCACTTCACGATGTGCATCTTGTTGAAGCGGGTGCGGATCGCGTTGACGATGTTGGCCGCGCGCCGCTGCTGGCCGTCCCGCACCACGCTGAAAAAGCCGCCGATCTCGGTGTTCGCCATCCCCTCCATGAACTCGCGGGCGTTCGCCGTGAACTCCTCGACGAGCTGGCTCGGGAACCAGATCGAGATGACGGGCACCGGCGTCTTCGGCAGGACGTCGTTGTTCTCGGGGAACCGCCCCTTCGTCAGGTACTCGCGGAGGAGGTTCGACGCGGCGGCGGTCGAGCTGGGATCCGCGCCGGCGGAGCCGTTCGAGAGGACCACCATCGCCTGGTGCATCGGCACCTGGACGCCCTGACCTGCGTTGCCGAGCTCCTTGAACGCGTCGGTCGCGGCGTTCTTGATGATCGTGAAGAGCGGGCGCGTGCGGCCCTGCGTCGGGTAGGTGCGCGCGACGCCGGCGATCGCCTGCGCCGCCGCCTGCTTGTTGCTCACCCACTTCGAGTCCTCGACGATGCCGCGATCGTTGAAGAACATCACGTCGACGATGTCGTTCGGCTGCATCGCGTTGACGAACGCGCTTGCGACCGCCTTCGCCTCGTCGAAGCGGTTGCCCATGCTCGACGCGGCGTCGATCAGGATGAGCCACGCCGTCCCGACGCCCGGCTGACCGGCGCTGTCGCCCCACCGCGCCTTCGACTCGAACTTCGCCGGCAGATCCGTGCCGTCGACCGTGACGGAGAGGATCGCGTTCTTGTCCGGGAAGTCGAACGACGAGTAGAGCGCCGACGGCTGCTCGATCGCATCGGCGACGCAATCGAGGTTCGCGTTGCCCGTGAGCGCGGCGCAGTTGCGGGTGAGGTCGCTGAGGCGCTTGTTCTGCACGACCTCGAGCACGGTCGTGAGCACGGGCGAGCCGTCCACGGTGCTCGCGCGCGGGTCGATGCGGAGCACGTGCGCCTCGGGCGCGGCCTCGGCGCGGCGCTGTCCGGCGAGGAGCGCGAGGACAGCGGCCGCGAGCGCGAGGAGCCTCGCGCAGCGCAGGGCCTTGCCCTCGCGCCTGCCGCGACGGGCGGAGGCGCTCATGGAGTGGATCGGGCGAGTCGCGTCATGAGAGGGAGTCATGCGTGGGGATCTCCAGCGGGCGCGAGGGAGCCGAGGAGCGCTCCCTGCGCGAGCGGGGCGGCCGCCGCGCGCTGGCGGCGGCTATCCGGTTGGTTTTCACGCAGCCTGGCGGGGCGCCAGGTGCCGGTCGAACGTCGCGGGGGAAGGGGGGCCAGGCTCGGCAACGCCTCTCCTCGTGCGATGGGCCCGTCAGGCCCGCGCGGCCACGCTGAGCAGGATGACGCTGAAGCCGCCGAAGCGGATCTTGTCGCCATCGCGCAGCTCGCGTCGGCCCTGGAAGCCGATCGCCTCCTCGTTGTGGAATGTCCCGTTGGTGGAGCCGAGGTCGGCGAGGACGATCCGACCTCCGTCGATCTCGACCGTCGCGTGATGCGTCGAGGTCGTCCCATGCGCTATCTCGATGTCGACCTTCTGCCCTGTCTCGGCGCGGCCGATGATGTTCTTGCCTTGCCAGAGCGGCCAGAACCTGCCGAGCGCGTCGTCCTGGAAGCTGACGAGGAAGCCGGCGAGGGTGCGGCGGCTCTCCTGCCCCGCGGCCCTCGGCGGCGCCGGCGTCGGCGGGCGCACCGCGGGAGGAGGCGGGATGTACGCGGGCGGCGGGCCCGGCGGGGCGATGTTCTGCTGTGGCTGCGGCGGCTCGCCGTAGGCTCCGCTGCCGCTCGCCTGCGGCATCGGCGGCGGCGCGGATGCCCCTTGCTGGTTGGGCGCATAGGCCGTCTGGTTGAACGGATCGCCGCTCATCTGGATGCCGTCGAGGGCGATCGGGTGGCCTCCTTCCATGCAGAACGAGCCGCCCGCCGGGATCGCGTGCCCCTGCACGCAGCGCGCGCCCTGCGGCTGCGGGGGCGGACCGAACCCAGGCTGCGGGGGCGGGCCGAAGCCGGGCTGCGGGGGCGGGCCGAAGCCGGGCCGCGGGGGCGGAGGGCCGGGATAGCTGCCCTGCTGCTCCGGGAAGCTCGGGGCCGAGCCATAGCCGCCGCCCGGCGCGCCGTAGATCGGCGGCTCCGGCGGGAACGGCGGCGGCTTCAGCGGCACCGGAGGAGGCGGCTGGGGCGCCCCGTAACCACCAGGCTGCGGCCCGAAGGGCGGAGGCGGACCGAAGCCGGCCGGGCCGCCCTCGGGCGCCGGCGGGAACCCGGGAGGCGAGCCTGGAGGAGCCCCGAAAGGCGCCGGCGGGGGCGGACCAAAACCGCCGCTCGGCGAGCCATAGTTCGGGGGAGGCTCGGGGGGCGCCCCGAAGCCCGGAGCAGGAAACGGCGGAGGAGGAGGCGGCGGAGGAGCCCCGAACGCTCCAGGCCCGGACGGGGTGAGCGGCGAGGCGCACACAGCGCAGAATTTATCGGCGGGGGTCGCGGGCGCACCGCAACGCGGACAGAGCATGGTGATCCTTCTCGGGTTTCGCGGCGCCGGGGCACCGCCGCCGCGAGCATACCGTGGCCGCTCGGCCGAGGATCAAGGAAGAAGTATGCGGGAACCCTTGCTACAGGCCGGCAACGCGGCGCGTGCGCACGCATGCAGGCGTCACCGCCCAGCGCGCAGCTGCTTCCGCGCTGTGCCATGGATGCTTGCGCGCGCGATCGAGCCAGGGAGCCGGCTGTCCCCCTGGCAATCTGCGCTGCGGGAGCGCTCTCCTCGCGGCCGGTGTGCCGGCCGGCGGGATCAATCCTTTGCGTCGCGGACGCGAGCGGCCTTGCCTGCCAGGTTGCGCAGGTAGAAGAGCCGCGAACGGCGGACCACGCCGCGCGAGACGATCTCGACCTTGTCGATGCGGGGGCTGTGGAGGAGGAACATGCGCTCGACGCCGACCGTGAAGCTCACCTTGCGCACGGTGAAGGTGCTCCGGACCCCGGCGCGGTGGCGCTTCAGAACGACACCCTGGAACACCTGGATGCGCTCCTTCTCGCCCTCGACGATCTTGTAGTGGACGCGCACCGTATCGCCGACCCGGAAATCCGGGATCCCCTCGCGGAACAGGGGAGCTTCGATCTTCGCGAGGATGTTCGAGGTCTGCATGGTCGGTCAATCCTTCAAAGGGTCGGGGATCCGTCTTCGCGGTCCCGTGCCCGTGCTCAAGGGGGGCTGGGCCGCCGCCGTTCGTGGGCTGCGTCCGGCGGAGCGGGGGCCGCGCGCGGCCCTCGTGCTTCACGCGATGAACGCAGATGGAACCCGGTTGCGGTTCCGGGAGAACATGGGCGCGAGCGCGTGCCCGCGCACCTCCCCGGGGGGTACCGGAGAGGTGCGGCATTATGCATGCGGGCGATCCGGTGTCAACGCCGGCAGCGGCGCAGTCGCGCAGTCGCTCTTGATGCGCGCGTCTGGTGCGCGTTTCCTGCCGGGCCTACTGCCTCAGCGGCGAACGGGGATGATTTGCACGCGGCGGGCCTCTCCCTCGCCGTCGCTCTTGGTGACGACGCCCGGAAACTTCGCCAGCGCCAGGTGGACGACGCGGCGGTCCTGCGGGTTCATCGGCTCGAAGGTGATGATCTTGCCCTCCTCGACTGCCTGCTTGCCCAGCCTGCGCGCCATGGAAGAGAGCGTGTCCTCGCGCCGCTGCCGGTAGCCCTCGGCGTCGATGATCACATGACGCCGCTTCTTGCCGGGCCGGTTGATCACGCGGTTGGCGAGGAACTGCAGCGCCGAGAGCGTCTGCCCCTTCTTGCCGATCACGCGGCCCGCGTCCTTCCCCTCGATCTCGAGCCGGATCTCCTCGGGCGGATCTTCCTCCTCGTTCTCGAGGAGGTCGACGGTGCAGTCCATGCCCATCGCCGCGAGCACATCGATGACGAAGTCGAGCGCGACGTCGGCGCGCCCATCCTCCTCGAACTCGGCCGCGTCGCCAGCGCCCTGCGCCTCGGCATCGACATCGACGTCCGCTGCGTCGATTCCCCTTTCGGCAACTTCACTATCCACGGACACGTGCTTTTCCCTTTCCGAGAGCAGGGGCCGACTTGTCGTCGTCGCCCGGAGTCTTCTTCATCGCGGATTGGGGCTCCGCGCTCGCGACCTCTCGCACCTGGATGCCGCCGGCCCGTTCGTTCTTCGCCTTCAGGTAGCGCTCGACGAGCACCTGCTGCCCGATGCCGAGCCAGGTGTTCGTCAACATGTAAACGCCGAGGCCGGCCGGGAGGAAGAGCATCATCGCGGTGAAGATGCCGGGCATCAGGTACAGCATCATCTTCTGCTGCGCCGGGTCGCCCTGCGGGGGCATGAGCTTCTGCTGGATGAAGCTCGAGCCGCCGAGGACGATGGGAATGATGAAGTACTTTCCCGGGGCCGACAGGTCCGGAATCACGGGGCCGAACGGGGTGTGGTAGAGCTCCACCGCGGTCTGGAGCGCGGTGTAGAGGGCGAACCATACCGGCATCTGGAGCAGCATCGGGAAGCAGCCGACGACCGGGTTCGCGACCTTGTTCTTGCGCCAGAGCTCCTGCATCGCGAGGCCGCGCTGGGCGGCGTCGTCCTTGTACCTCGCGTTGATCTCATCCATCTCCGGCTTGAGCTTGCGCATCGCCGCGGCGCTCTTGATCTGCTGGATGCTCAGCGGGAAGAGCAGGAGCCGGACCGTGATGGTGAGCAGGACGATCGCCCAGCCCCAGCTGCCCACGGCGCCGTAGAGGACGTAGAGGTACGAGACGAGGAGCTTGGCGATCGGCGAGAACCAGCCGAGGTTGATGACCTCGCTCGCCCCGTGGTCGACGGCGGCGAGCAGCTCGCGCTCCTTCGGCCCGGTGAAGGACAGGAGCTTGTAGGTCACCGCGCCGCCGGGCGCGAGCTCGTGCTCCGGATAGGCGAGCCGCGCGCGATAGACGTGCCCGAAGCTCGGGTCCTTGCTTTTGTCCTGGAACTTCGATGTATCCCAGACGTCCTCGATCTGCGTCTCGGCCGTGGGCTGCCCTGGCCCTTCCAGCGGGATCGCGATCTTGCTGAAGTAGCTGCTCGAGACCGCGGCGAACCGCGCGTTGCCCGGGGTGCGCCGCCAGCGCTCGGCGGTGAACTCCGGGTCCTTGAAGTCGCCGGGCTCGAAGGCGTCGGGGAGCTGACGCTCGGTCTTCTGGTCGGTCGCGGCGACCGTCTCGGTGATCCACTCGGAGATCAGGCCGAGATGGCCCTCCGTCTCCTTCTGGGTCCGCCACGCGGTCTGCTCGACGGCGAGCCGGTGCTTGCGCGGCTCCTGCGCGAGGTTCTCGACCGTCATCTGCACCGAGAGCTCGAAGGGACGCCCCGTGGCCGCGACGACCTTGGTGAGCCTCGTCGCGCTGTCGGCGTAGGTGAACGTGCAGCTCTTGCCGTCCTGCGCCGAGAGCTTCCAGTCGAGGTCGTCGAACGGCACCTGCTGCGCACTGCCGCCAGGCAGGTGCAGGTCCGTCCTGAGAGGCATCCGCGACTCGAGCGAGGTCGTCACCAGGTCCATCGGCCTGCGCTCGCCGTTCCCCGTCGTGTATTTCGGGTCCGTCATCCAGAGGTGCCGGAGCGACCCGCCTTGCGTCGACAGCTCAGCCTTGAAGCGATCTCCGTCGATGACGCACGTCTCCGCGGGCGCGCGCTCGGCGGGGGCCGTGCTGTCGTTGACGTCGAGCGGCTGGAGCTGCGGCGCGCCCTCACCGAAGAGGAGCGGCTTGCCGAACTGGAAGAACAGGATGATGGCGAGGCCGAGGAACAGCCATTTGGCGATATTGCTGCGTTCCATGAAGTCCTTCGTCGATCCCAGGATCTCGAGCCGCGCCCTTCGCTGCGGGCGTCTCGTGACGCCTCACGAGCCTGCCCAGGGTCGCTCCGTGCGGGCTCCGCTCCGCGGCGTGTCGGGCGCCGTGCCGCAGGGGGCCTTGTCGATGGCCGAGCGGGATTAGTCCATGAGGGTGACCCGGCCGCTGAAGCCCGCTCGACAAGGGGATGAGGCGCGCGAGGCGAGCTCCGCGCCAGTAGACGAACAGCGTGTCGTATCCCGCGGGTCAGCGTCCCGTTGACGCGGCATCCGGGCAGCCGCGGCACGGCGAAGACGAGGTGGTGGCGGAGGGTCGAACCCGCCTGGATGAAACGGGTGACACCTACACAGTCGCTTGAGCGAAAGCAAGCTCCCCCGGAGCGCACCATGGTCCACGATGCAGGCGGCGGCGTAGCGCGAGCAGGAGGGCTCGAACCGACAGACCGGGCCCATCAACGCCACGATGAGCCTGGAGAGCGTCATCTGGTAGGCGCGGATCAGCGCGAGGAGGAGCGTCGCCAGCATGCGGTGAGCCGTGAGAGAGCGAGGAGCTTGGGGCCCAGCGCACCACGGCGCAAGGTATGCCGCGCCATCTTCCTTCTAGCCGTCGGTCGGGTCAGTCTGGTCTGGCGCGGGCGCCGGCGGATCGCCTGCGCTGCGCTCGGCCATGACCTCCGTTCGCGCGCGCGACGCGGCGGTGAGCGCCTCCTTCGCCCGGCGGCGGAGCACCGGAACCACGCCACGAAGCTCCGTGAGGACGTCATCGAGGCCGAGCGAGCCGGCGCCAGTGCGGAGGATCACCACGATGTCGACGCGCTCAGGGAAGAGCTCCGGGAATCTCCGGAACGCCTCCCTGAGCAGGCGCTTCGCGCGGTTGCGCGCCACAGCGCCGCCCACCTTGCGCGAGGCGACGAGGCCCAGGCGAGGCGCCCCCGATGGGACAGGCGCGGCAGCGCTCTTCGTGCCGCGGGGGGCCTCGCCGCGAGCAGCGCCCTCGGTGGGGGCCGCGACGAGGATCAGCAGGTGGCGGGTGCTGACGCGATGACCACCGTTCTGGATGCGGACAAATTCTGCCCGCCTGCGAATGCGGCGCTCGCGCGGGAACGTGGAGGAGGACGCCGACGAGCGCGGTTGCGCTGGCGCCATCACCGCCGCGTTACTTCTTGTAGATGCTGGGCGCGAGCCGGGCGCGGCCCTTGCGGCGGCGGTTGTTGATGACCTTGCGACCGCCGGCGGTCGCCATACGCGCACGGAAGCCGTGGGTCCGGGCGCGGCGGGTGTTATGGGGCTGGTAGGTGCGCTTCATGGCTGGTGGTCCTTCGGTCTGGAGCGCGAACGGCGGCATCCTGGCCGCACGTCAAGCGGGCGCGCAAGAAAGCACGGCATTTGGCCCAGGTCAACACCAGACGACGTGGTGATGCGCGGTTACGCGTACGGTTACGCGCACGGTTACGCGCGTTGCCCACGTTCGCCGTTCTCTCTCACCTTTCTAGAGGCCTGGGTTAGCGTGTAGCCTCCGATCGACCGCAACGGTCGTTCAAAAGCGGGTCACAGGAGGGAATTTGACGCGCACCGGAGGACATGAGGGGGAAAAGCAGCACGCGCCCGCACGGGGCGTCAAGCGACGCGCGCTGGCGGCTGCTGCGGCGGGAGCCTTGTTCTTGAGCGCGCTCCCTGTGAGCGCGCAGACGAGAACGTTCTACCTGGACCGGCTCTACATGGCCGGCGCTCCCGACGACTCGATCGCGCTCTGGCGACCACAGGTGGCGCCGGAGACGCGCTTCTTCGGGCAGTTCGGGCTCGGCCTCGGCCTCAATCCCTTCCGGGTCGAGAACATGCTGAATGACGAGCAGGCCGCGGGGCGGTTCAGCAGGGAACACGGCTCGCCGGTGTCCTCGCAGCTCATCGGCTACTTCAACGGGGGCGTCGAGCTGCTCGACCGCTTCTCGCTCCAGGTGGGGCTGCCGATCATCGCCCTCCAGACGAGCAACCCGACGAACGACCCGAGCGTCGTCGGCGCGGAGGACGCGGCGAGCCCGTCGACCGCCGCGCTCATGGACATCCGGCTCGACGGGCGGGCGATCCTGTACCGCACCGAGGATCGCTTCTTCAAGCTGGGCGCCAACGCGACGGCGTGGGTGCCTACCGGCAGCAAGCTCTCGTTCTCGGGCGACAACGCCGCGAGCGCGATGATCGGGCTCTCGGGTGAGATCGATCTCAAGTCGATGTTCTTCGTCCTGAACACCGGGGTGCACTTCCGTCCGTACTCATCGCTCAACGACTTCACCGTGACGAACGAGTGGAGGTGGGGGATCGGCGGCTTCCTCCCGCTGCGGAACGGGGCGCTGCGGCTCGGCGCGCAGATCTTCGGATCGACGGGCCTCGGCCGCGACACGACGTTCACCGGCGACAACACGCCGCTGGAGTGGATGGCCGAGGGGCGGCTCGCGCTCGATCAGCGGAAGAAGGGGTGGCTCGGGGTCGGCGCCGGGACGCGGCTGTCGGGCGGCTACGCGCCGGATTTCCGGATGGTCGCGGTCGTCGGCTACTCGTTCGGCATCAAGGATGTCGAGCCCGTGTCTCCCGGCAGGCGCTTCCAGGCGGTCCCGCCGCGCGCCGCGGATACGGACAAGGACGGGCTCCCGGACGACATCGATCTCTGCCCGACCGATCCCGAGGACGGCAAGCCGCCGAACGCCGACGACGGCTGCCCGGCGCTGCCCGATCGGGACGGCGACGGCATCCCCGACACCAGCGACAAGTGCCCGGATCAACCCGAGGATTTCGACAAGATCAACGACGCCGACGGCTGCCCGGAGGACGACGCCGACGAGGACAGCATCCCGGACGCGAAGGACGCCTGCCCCAAGGAGCCGGGCCAGCCGAGCCCCGAGCCGACGAAGAACGGCTGCCCGCAGTTCATCCGCCGCATCACGGGGTCGAGCGAGATCCAGATCCTGAAGCAGGTGCAGTTCGCGACCGGCAGCGCGAGGATCCTGCAGAACAGCTACAGCATCCTGGACGAGGTCGTCCGGCTCTTGAAGGTGAACCCCGAGATCACGCTCGTCGCGATCGAGGGCCACACCGACAACCGGGGCTCGGACCAGCTCAACGAGAAGCTCTCGAACGATCGCGCTCACTCGGTCAGGACGTACCTGATCGAGCGGGGCGGCATCGATCCCGCCCGGCTCACGGCGGCGGGCTTTGGTCCGAAGCGGCCGATCGACGACAACAACACCGAGGCCGGGCGCCAGAAGAACCGGCGCGTCGAGTTCCACATCCGCGAGAGCAACACGGGCGGGAACAAGGCTGGCGGCGACAAGGGTGGCGGTACCGTCACGCCGTAGGTGGCCCATCCGGGCGGCGCGCGCGGGAGCCCTGCTGTGCGTGGTGCTCTCGTCGGCGTGCCGCCCTGAGCAGGGCACGCCTTACCGCTGCAGCTGTACCTTCGTTACCGACTTCGACGATGACTCGAGGCTCGACGTGGAGGTCTGCGCTCCGAGCGACGCCCGCGCCGAAGGCGTCGGACGTGGATGCGCGCAGACCCATGCGCCGGGCCCGGTGTCTGGATGCACCTGCGGAGGCGCGCCGGATCGAGGCCCGTGCGAGCTCGGCGCGTGCCGCGTTACGCCAGCAGCGCCTTGAGTTCGGCCGCCGTCCTGACGGGCGCCGAGCACGTCCGCCCGCGACATGCGTAGGCGACCGCCCCGTCAGGGCGCGCGGGCTTGCCCTCGGCGACGACCTTCACCGCCGCGGCGCTCTCCGGCCGAGCCGGGTCCACGAGCACGATCGCCCGGTTCGGCAGGTACGCCTTGAACGCCTCGCGCGCGAGCTCGGCCGCCGACGCCGAGCCCGCCTCGCCGACCACAACGACCGTCACTGCACCGCGCGTCAGGCGGTCGAGCACGCACACGGTCTGGCCGAGACCGAAGGAGTTCTCGAGCGCCGTCGGCGCGAGGACGTCCAGCTGCCGCTCTGCCGGTGAGCGGTAACGCTCGTCGGCGATCTCGGAGAGGCGCAGGCAGAGGAGCGCCGCCATCGAGGCGGCCGAGGGCGCGGCCTGGTCGTAGATGTCCTGCGTGCGCGCGATCAGCGCGTCGCCGTCGTCCGGCGTGAAGAAGAACCCGGGCGCGGCCTCGTCCCAGTGGTGCGCGATCATCGCGTCGGCGATCGCGCGCGCGACGTCGACGTAGCGCGGGTCGGAGGTGGCCTCGTACAGGTCGAGCGCCGCGTTCCCGAGGTACGCCTGGTCGTCGAGGAACCCTGGCCGGACGTCGCCCACGGCCGCCCCGGAGCCGCCTTGCTCGCTCTTCGCGCCTGCAGGCGCGCCGTCCTTGAGATAACGGCCGACGCGGCCGCCGCGGATGAGCTTCCGCTCGAGCAGCGCAAAGGCGCGCGCCGCGGCGTCGACCCAGGCGGGCTCGTCCAGCGCGCGGCCGGCGTCGGCGAGCGCCCCGATGACCAGCCCGTTCCAGCTCGCGAGCACCTTGTCGTCGCGCGCCGGTCGAGCCCTCGCGTCGCGCGCCGCGAGCATCGCGACCCTGGCGCGCGCGAGCGCATCGCGGCACCGATCGAGGTGGGTCGAGGCGGCACCTGCCGCGCCGTCGTCGATGACCGCCGCGGCCTGCTCGAGCGTGCGGTGCTGCGAGAGCACCGTCGCGCCGCTGTCCTCGAAGTTGCCCTCCTCGCTGATGCCGAAGACGAGGCGGGCCACGTCGTACGCGAGCTGATCCTCGCGGACGGCGTCGCGGAGCTGATCGAGCGTCCACACGAAGAACTTGCCCTCGCGCCCCTCGGAGTCGGCGTCCTGCGACGCGTAGAAGCCGCCCTCCGGGTCGCGCATCTCGGCGAACAGGTAGCCGACGATCTCGCGCGCCGTCTCGGCGTAGATCGGCTTCTTGAACGCGCGGAACCCGTCGGCGTAGAGGCGCAGGAGCAGCGCGTTGTCGTAGAGCATCTTCTCGAAGTGGGGCACGAGCCAGCGCTCGTCCGTCGAGTAGCGGTGGAAGCCGCCGCGCAGGTGATCCCAGATGCCGCCGTCCCGCATCCTGTCCAGCGTGAGCTCGACGCCCTCCGCCGCGACGCGATCGCCCTCCAGCGCGCCGCGGCGGAGCAGCACGTCGAGCGCCATCGTGTTCGGGAACTTCGGCCGCGATCCGATGCCGCCGTGGCGGGGGTCGAGGCGCGCGAGCAGCTGCCGCGACGCGCGCCGGAGCAGATCGGACGACGCGGGCGCGACGACGCCTGCAGCGCGCGCCGGCGCGCGCTGAGCGCGCTCGATGGCCTCGGTGATCTCCTGCGCCTGCTGCTCGACGTCGTCGCGCCGGTTCCTGAAGGCGTCGGCGATCTTGTCGAGCACCTTCGGGAAGCCGGGCATGCCGAGCGCGTCCTTCGGCGGGAAGTACGTGCCCGCGAAGAAGGGGCGCTGATCCGGGGTGAGGAACACCGTCAGCGGCCAGCCGCCGCTCCGGCCCATGAGCTGCACGACGAGCTGGTAGATGTGGTCGAGATCGGGCCGCTCTTCCCGGTCGACCTTGATGTTCACGAAGAGGTCGTTCATGTGCCGGGCGATCGCCTCGTCCTCGAACGACTCGCGCTCCATCACGTGGCACCAGTGGCAGGCGGCGTAGCCGATGGACAGGAGGATCGGCTTGTCCTCTCGACGAGCGAGATCGAGCGCCTCGGCGCCCCACGGGTACCACGCGACCGGGTTGTGCGCGTGCTGCAGGAGGTACGGCGACGACTCGCTCGCGAGCCTGTTCTTGTGGGCTGCCATGGGCCCCACGTAGGGCCGGGCGCGGGGGGCCGCCAGCCGTCCGCCAGCCGTGGCGCGGTCGCCGGCGCTACGCCCGCTCCAGCACCAGCGCGCAGTTGTGCCCGCCGAAGCCCGCCGAGCACTTCACCGCGTGACGCAGATCGACCGCCCGCCGCTCCCTCACGACGTCCAGGGAGCACTCCGGATCGAGCTCATCCACGTTGATCGACGGGTGCAGCAGCTGGTCGCGCAGCGAGCACACGACCGCGATCGTCTCGACGGCGCCGGCGCCGCCGAGCAGGTGCCCGATCATCGACTTGGTCGCCGAGATCGGGATGCGCGCGAGGCGCTCGCCGAACACGCGCCGCAGCGCGAGCACCTCGGCGGCGTCGCCCTGCGGCGTCGAGGTCGCGTGCGGGTTGATGTAGCCGATCGCCTCCGGCGCCGTGCCCGCCCTGGCGAGGGCGCGCTCCAGCGCGAGCGCGAGCCCGAGCCCCCCCGAGTGCGGCCGCGTGAGGTGCTCCGCGTCCGTGGTCATCCCGAAGCCGGCCACGACGGCGAGCGGCTTCGCGCCGCGCGCGAGCGCGTGCTGCTCCTCCTCGAGCACGAGCGCGCCTGCTCCCTCGCCCATCACGAAGCCCTGGCGGCGCCGGTCGAACGGGCGGCTCGCGCGCGCCGGGTCGCCGTCGACGGCCCTGGCGAGCGCCTTCGCATTGCCGAACCCCGCGACGGTGTTGAGCCGCGTCGCGGCCTCGGCGCCCCCCGCGACCATCACGTCGGCCTCGCCCGCCTCGATCATGAGGGCCGAGGTCGCGATCGAGTGCGTGCCCGTCGCGCACGCGCTCGCGAGGTTGTACGACGGCCCCATGAGCCCGTAGCGCATGGAGATGAGCGCCGCCGCGCCGTTCGGCATGACCCCCGGGATGAAGTAGGGCGACACGGCCCGCGGACCGCGCGCCGCGCTCCTGCCGACCTGCTCTTCGAAGATCTCGACCGACCCCATGCCCGTGGACATCAGGCACCCGACGCGGGTCCGGTCGATACCGCTCGCCGGCGCCGCGGCGGCGAGCGGCGCGCCCTGTGCCCGCGCGCCCGCGCGCTCCGCCGCCTCGTCCTCCGCGCCAGAGGCGCGCTCGATCGGCACGATGCCGGCCTCGCGCAGCGCCTCCACCGCGGCCGCGAGGCTGAAGTGGGTCACGCGGCCATAGATGTCCGCCTCCTTGGGCGACAGGTACCTCCCGACATCGAACCCCTTCACGCTGGCTGCGATGTCGCTGCGGAGCCTGTCGACGGGGAAATCGCGGATGTAGTCCACGCCGGATCGGCCGGCGAGGAGGTTCTGCCAGGTGGTCGCGACGTCGTTGCCCAGCGGGCAAACGGCGCCGATCCCGGTCACGACGACGCGCCTTCGCATCGGACTGCTCTTGCTCGTTGGGGGGGAGGTGGAAGGTTCAGGCGGACAGCGCCTGGGGCGCAGTGTTGTCCAGGTTGGGAGCGCTTGCGAGGCCCTCGATCGAGGGGTCACGGCGCTCACCGCCGCGGCGAAGATCGAGCGCGGTGCGCTGGGCGGCGAGCATCTCGTGCCGGTTCACGCCGAGGTACTTGAGGATCGGCATGTAGACCTTCTGGATGAACACGTTCCGGTCGACGCCGGCCTCGCGCATCTTCAGGATGCGCGAGTCGTAGTCCGGGACGATCCCGACGCCGGGCATCTCGAAGTTCGCGAACACGTGGGCCATGTCCGCGAGCGTCCCCGGCCGGTCCTCCTCGAGCAGCACCTTGACGACGCTCTGGTAGAAGCGGCAATGGGCGATCTCGTCGCGGGCGATGTAGTCGTAGATCGTCCGCAGGCACTCGTCGCCCTCCGTCGCGGCCCGCTCCCGGTGCTTCACGTAGATGACGAACGTCGCCATCTCCTGCACGCAGCCGTAGAACGTCATCTGCCGCGGCGTGTGGAACGGGAGGTCCCACTTCTTCGCGAAGATCTGGTGCTGCAGATCGCTGAGCTGCTCCTCCGTGCGTTTTCCGGAGCGCAGGAGGTACTGCATCAGCGTGAGCGAGTGCTTCGACTCTTCGTAGGCCCAGTTGGCCTGGAACCACGCCTGGCCGAAGTATTTCCGCACGAGGTTGATGCCGTTCGCCACGTAGTCGGGCAGGTACATCTCGACCGAGCAGAAGGTCTCCGCGCACAGGGCGAGCTCCTCGCTCGCCTCCTTGTTCACGCGCTCCCACGGGATGTCCTGGAAGACGTTCCAGCGGCGCTCGCGCTCCGCCTTCTCGAAGAACGTCATGTACTCCTGGAAGATCTTCTCCTCCAGCCGGCTCATACGATCGCCTCCAGCCGCTCTCCGACCTTCTTGCAGAGGTCGCCCACCGTGATGAGCTCGACCAGATCCTCGTCCGGAATCATGATCCCGAGCTCGGTCTCCATCTCTCCCACGATCTGCATCATCGAGAGCGAGTCGATGCCGAGCTCCGTGATCACAGACGCCGCGGTGACATTGGGGAACTCGCGCTTGTCCACCCGGGCGGCAACCGTCTTGAAAATCTCGAGCAGATTGGTCTTGTCCGTCATGGTTCAGTCGATCCTGCGAAGCTCGTATTGAGCGAGGGAGCTGTAGTGCTTGTCGAACGCGTTCACGCACGTCGACAGGTAACGATCGTAGTCGTCGAAGACCTTGTCCCCCCACGTCGACCGGATGGTCTTCTCGTTCAGCTTGAGGCGGCGGAGCCACTCCGCGGTGGTGCGCTGGTAGTGCTCGCGCCGCGTGTTGACCTGCATCACCTCCCAGTAGGGGTTCGCCGCCTGGATGATGTCCTCGAGCCGAGGGTTCAGGCCGCCGGGGAAGATCTCCTTCGTGACGAAGTAGATGTCCTCCAGCTCTCTCCTCGTGCCGGCGGGGAGCCCGCCCCAGGGCGTCATCCGCGGCGTCCGGTTGCGGAGGATGGTCTGGAGGCCGAACCAGGCGCCCTTGTTCGTGAGCTCCCAGGCCTTCTTGAAGTAAGCCCGATAGATGTCGATCGCCTTGCCCTGGCGCGCCTCCTCCGGCGAGCACAGGTGATCGATCATGCAGATCGAGATGAGGCTGTCGAACCGCTCGGCCGTCGCGAAGGTCCGGAAGTCGCCGCCGACCACCTCGACGCCGGGGATCTTCCGGGCGTTCACCTCGGCGGCCTGCGCGGTGGACAGGGTGACGCCGACCGCGCGCGTCACGCCGCGCGCCGTGGCCACGTACTCGAGCGCCGCGCCCCAGCCGCAGCCGATGTCGAGCACCTTCTTCCCGGGCCCCGCCTTGGCGAAGTCCGACAGGATCCGGAGCTTGTTCAGCTGCGCGGCCTCGAGCGACTGCTCGGGGGACTCGTAGACGGCGCAGGTGTAGTTCATGCGCTCGTCGAGCCAGAGCCTGAAGAACTCGTTCGAGACGTCGTAGCTGACCTCGACCTCGGCCTTACTGGATCCCATCGATGACTCCTTCGACACGTGCCGGGGCGCCGCCCGCGCGGCCCCCTTCGGTTCGCGACACAGGGCCGCCCGCGCGGACCACGTCGCCATGGGGAGAGGGCGTCGCGCCCTCGTCAATGTCCGAGGCGACCTCGAGCTCGCCGGCCTCGAAGCGCCGCTTCATCTCGCGGCGCCGCACCTTCCCGCTCGACGTCTTCGCCAGCGTCCCCCGCTTGATCAGCGCGACCTCGGACAGCTGCACGCCGAGCTGGGAGCGCACGGCCTGGGTGATCGCCTGCGCGACGCCGGCGACGCTCCGCTTGGCCTCGGCGACGACGATCGCGCGCTCGGCCCCCTCGGCGGTGAGGCACGAGAACGCGACGCAGTGGCCGTCGCGCACCCCCTCGACGGAGGACGCGATGCGCTCGATGTCCTGGGGGAAGTAGTTCTTGCCGCCCAGGATGATGAGGTCCTTGGAGCGGCCGCACAGGTACACCTCGCCGGCGACCGTATAGCCGAGATCGCCTGTCCGCAGCCAGCCCCCTCCGAACGCGGCCTCCGTCGCCTCTGGCTCGTTGAAGTAGCCGGCGGCGACGCTCGGGCCGCGCACCCAGATCTCCCCGACCTCACGCGGGCCGAGCGGCGATCCGTCGGGGCCCGCGACGATGAGCTCGTGGCAGGGGAGGGGGCGACCGCAGGAGACGAGCTCCAGCGACGCGCCGCCGTTCGCCGGCCACGCCTTCCCGGCCTGCATCGCCTTCGCGTCCACGCGATCGGTGGTGAGCGGGGCCTTGAGGTCGCTGAACGTGATCGCCAGCGTGGCCTCGGCCATGCCGTACGAGGGAAGGATGCTCTCCGGGCGGAGCCCCCGCTCGCTGAAGCGGCGGAGGAACGCGCGGAGCACGTCGGCCTGGATCGGCTCGGCGCCGCACCCGAGCGCGCGCACGCAGGAGAGGTCCCAGTTGCCCGCCTGCGCGTCGGTGACGGCGCGCGTGGCGAGGGCGAAGGCGAAGTTCGGGGCAAAGGTGATCGTGCCGCGGAACCTGTGGATCGCGTCGAGCCAGAGCGAGGGGCGGCGGATGAACGCCGTCGTCGGCAGGAACATCACCGGCACGAGCGCGTAGAGCGGCGCGATGACGAAGCCGATGAGCCCCATGTCGTGGTAGAGGGGCAGCCAGCTGACGCCGCGATCTTCCGGCGTGGAGCGCAGCCCGTCGAACATGATGGCGTGGCTGTTCACCGTCAGGTTGCGGTGGGTCACCATCACGCCCTTCGGCCGCGAGGTGCTCCCCGAAGTGAACTGCAGGAACGCGAGGTCGTCGAGGGACACGCGCCAGGGCTCGGCCGCGTGGGATGCCTCGGACGCGTCGAACCCATCGCCAGCGCGCAGATCGCGCTCGAGGACGACGCGCAGGCCTGGCAGGGCCTCACGGCTCTCTCCGTTCGCCGCGAGGTAGGCGTCGATCATCTCCTTGAGCTGCTCGTTCGTGACGAGCACGCTGGCGCCTGACGCCTCGAGGATGTGCTGCACCGTCTCGCCGTACGCCTCGAGCTTGGCCAGCGACTGCGGCGGGTACATCGGGACGGCGACGATGCCTGCCGTCAGCGCGCCCACGAAGGTCAGGACGAACTCGTCGGCCTCCGTCAGGATCAGCGCGACGCGGTCGCCCTTGCGGAGCCCGAGCTTGCGAAGCGCGTACGCTCGGCGCTTCGCCTCGAGCCAGAGCTCGGCGTAGCTGATCGCCCGCTCCTCCCCGGAGCTGCGAACGAACGTGACTGCGCGGTCGGCGTGCACCGAATTCTGCTGAAGGACTTCGACGAACGTGCGCATAGGCTCTCTGGCGGCTCAGGTCGGCCGGACGTAGTGATCCGTCCGGTAAGGACAGCGGGGGGCCTGAGTGAGCGCAGCCATAAGCGAAAATCGAGCCAGGGCAAACAGAAAACACGGGAATCCAGGGTTTGGGCTTGATTCCGCCGTGAACGCCTCTGATTCCCCCGGGCGCGAGGGTCATAGGTGACGAAAAATCGTGCGCAGAGTGCGTCGAATATTCGTCACATCGGCCCCTGAGTGCGAATCGAGGTTCGCGTGACGCGAGAGCCACACCGGGCCGATTGGATTGCATCGACCCAGGTCGAGGTTGCCGGCGCCGACCCAGGTTGAGGTTGACGCCGACCCAGGTTGAGGTTGCCGGCGCCGACCCAGGTTGAGGTTGACGCCGACCCAGGTTGAGGTTGCCGGCGCCGACCCAGGTTGAGGTTGTCTCGCCGGCGGGGCTTCGGGAGGCGGGCGCACAAAATGCAAGGAGGCGCCGGTCTCCCAGCGCCTCCCGCTCTCACACGCGACGTCGCCTGCTACTCGCCGTCGTCCAGGCCCATGTGGCCCGCCGCCTCATCTTCATGGGCGTCTTCGCCCTTCTTGTCGTCCTTCTTCTCGGTCTTCTCGAACCTCTTCGGCTCTGCGAGGGCCCAGTCGGCCGACCACGACGACAGGACGTAGATCGTGCCGTCGCCGCCTTCCTTCGTGGCGTAGCGGCTCGACCCCTTCGCGGTCTTGCCCACCTTGACGGTGAAGTCGCCCGCGTTGTCCTTCAGCTTGATCGTGATGATGCCGCCGTTCGAGGCCGCCGCGTCGAGCCCGGTGTCCGACTTCTCGTCGCCGAAGTCCTCCGCGCCGAGGTTCTTGTAGGCGCGCAGCAGGTCCTTCACCTTGGCCTCGTCGAACTTCTCCCACTTCGCGGAGGCCGCGCCCAGCTTGCCGCCCTTGTCGCGCGGAGCGAACGTGCCGGCCCACTTGTCGTCGTTCTTCGAGAAGCTGAACAGGCCGTTCTTGTTCTCGACCGAGACCTGGATGGCGTTCTCGTCCTCGAACTTGAGGATCGACGTCTCGCGCCAGTTCTTCGGCTCCCGCGTGTAGAGGTAGCTCGAGTAGCCGCCCGCGACGTAGACGCCGTCCTGCCCGTCGACGCGCGCCATCTGCCCGCGCGAGCCGCTCTTGCCCAAGTACAGGTCGAGCGCCTTCTCCTCGCCCTTGTACGCGACGACGTGGACCGCCTTCTCGTCGGTGAGCTCGTACTGAGGGTACGTGCCGCTCGTCCGGTCGATGACCTCCTTCAGCTTGAGCTCCTTCAGGTTGTCGAGGAGGCTCCGCACGTTCGCCGCGTTCGCCTTGGCGTTGACGGGCTTCGTGACCTCCCACGTGTCGCCCTTCTTCTCGAGCGTCACGTCGGACTTGTCGGCGTTCTTGATCGAGATCTTCGTGACCTTCTCGACGTCTTCCTTCGAGACCCCCACCTTCGGCAGATCCGCCGTGGCGGCGGTCGCCGAGTGCGCGGCGAGCTCGTCCTTCTGCTTCTTCTGCGTGAAGTACACGCCGAGGCCGAGGAGCGCGAGGACGGCGAGGGCGATGTAGATTCTGTGCTCGGTCTTCATGGCTCTTTCACCCGATGGGGCTCTGGCTCAGTCGAGCGTGATGTTCTCGCGGGCGCTCTCGCGACGCCGCCACCGGATGAGGCCGAACACGGCGAAGAGCGCCGCCGGCAGGAGCGTCAGCGTCCACTGCACGCGCTGCTGCACGGTCTTGCGCTCCGCCCGGTACTCCTCGGCCTTCTTGGCCAGGGTGGCCTCGTCGTCCGTGGCCTCCTGCTTCGGCTTCTCGATGCCCGCGTAGGTCAGGTTCGTCTCGCCGAACATCTTCGCGGTCGCGGCGAGCAGCGTGCTGTCCCCCGCCATCCAGTCGAGGGTGTTCTTGAACGCCAGGATGGTGGCGGTCAGGTACTTCTGCGCGTACGGCTGCGAGAGCATCAGGAGATCCTCGTCGCCGCCCATCCCGCCCATCATCGCCATCTGCGGCGGCATGGGGGGCGGGTTGCCCGAGCGGGCGAACGGGTTCGCGAGGAACTGCGACGCCGAGAGCACGAGGATCCGGCCCTTGTCCGCGCTCTCCGCGGGGGCGCTGATCCCGAGCCCCTCCTGGCCGCCGAAGGCGCTCTTGAGCTTGCCCTCGACCGTCACGGCGATCGCGCGCTGCGCGTACTCGCCCTTCGGCTTCCAGTCGGCCGAGAACTTCATGTCGATGGCCTCGGACGCGTCGACCGTCGTCCTCGGCGTCGAGCGCGCGACGACCTTCATCGTCGCCTCGGGCTGCTTCTCCGGGTGCGGCACGAGGGTCGACGGGAAGGGGAAGGCGAGCTCGGGGAGGCGGAAGAAGCCGGGGAACGACGAGTCGAGGATCTGCTCCTTCTCGTCGAAGCGGCTGTCCTCCTGGAGCTGGAGGATGCCCGGCGCGCGGAACCACATCATCTGGCCCGACTGCGTCTGCACCGGGATGGCCATCGAGCGGCTCCAGTCGAGGATCGCCTCCTTCTTCATCTCGACGCCGTAGCCGTCGAGCAGCTTCTCGAGGCCCCAGGTGTTGAGCGACGCCTTCATCGCCGGGTCGGACGCCTTGAGGTTCACCGCGCCGGCGAACACGGCGAGCGCCTTGTTGCCGAGCATCATGAACTGGTCGATGCGGCGCAGCTCCTTCTCGGTGAACTCCTTGCCCGGCTGCGTGATCACGAGGCCGGCGAGCTCCTTGTTGATCTCGCTGTCGCCGCCCTTCAGGTCGACGTCCTCGAACTTGTAGAACGGGAAGTGGTGCTCGAGCAGCGCGCGCATCGACGGGCCGCCGCCCCGGCCGCCCTGCGACGCGACGAGGTTCGCGTCCGTCAGCTTGATCTCATCCTTGCCGGTCACGACGCCGATCTTGGTGTCGATGGCGTCCGCCTTGTCGCGGATCTCGCGGATGGTGTTCGTGATCCAGAACTCGAGGCCCTGCGCCTGGTCCGGCGAGAGCATCGGGATCGCCTCCTTCTCGCTGCCGTACTTGAAGGCGATGCCCATGAACCCGCGGGTGATCGTGGCCTGATCCTGGCCGGTCTCGCTCCCCTCGCCGAAGGCGGCCTCCTGCAGGCCCGCCTCCTTGGCGGCGGCGCGCTGCTCGTCCGTCTTCGCCTCGATGATCGCGTAGTGGAGCTTGCCGTTCGAGGCCTGCTCGTACTCGTTCATGAGGTCGGTGAGGTCCTGGATGAACGCCTCGTGCTTCGGGAGCCCCCGGGTGACGTAGACGTCGATCTGGAGATCCTGCTTGAGCCCCTCGCGGACGAGGTGGGCCGAGCCCTTCGAGAGGGTGAACCTCTCGGTCTTCGTCATGTCGAAGCGCTTGTAGGCGCCGTACGAGATGACGTTGGCCGCCACGAGGATGGCGGCGACGATGGCCAGGTAGACGCCTGTCTGCGTCGCGGCTTTGGCTTTCCGTTCCATGGTTGGTCCTTACGCCCACTTCCTGCGCTCGAGCGCCCTGAACGAGGCCATGAGGCAGCCCGCTGTGATCGAGAGGAAGAAGACGATGTCTCGGGTGGACACCATGCCGCGCGCGAACGGCGTGAGGCGGGTGTCGAAGCTGATGAAGGAGAGGACGTCGCGGAAGAGCGACGGGGCGTAGTCGGCGAGGTTGTCCACGCCGTGCAGGAAGCCGAGCACCAGGAAGGTGATGAAGAACGCGATCACCTGGCTGTCGGTCAGCGACGAGATGAGGAGGCCGATCGACACCGCCGCCGCGCTGTAGAGCACGAGGCCGATGTACCCCGAGAGCACCGGCCCGCTGTCGAGCGCGCCGAGGTGCCAGGGCCACACGAACATCATCAGCGGGTAGAGGATCGTCGAGAAGACGAGCACGAGGACGAGCCCCCACGCGCCGAGGAACTTGCCGAGGACGACCTCGTGATCCTGCACGGGCAGGGTGATCAGCATCTCCAGCGTGCCGCTCCGCTTCTCCTCGGCGAGGAGCCGCATCGTGATGACGGGGATGATGAGGAAGGAGAGCCCTATCGGCGCCCAGCTGAACAGCTGCACGAGCGAGGCGCGGTCCGCCTGCCAGAAGCCGCCGTTCATCAGGAAGAAGATGACGCCGAGCGCGATCAGCCCGAAGCAGATCACGACATAGGCCAGGGGGGAATCGAAGTTGGAGCGGAACTCCCGCTTCGCGATGGTCAGGGTGGTGCTCATACCGTTCAGCCCTTCTTCTTGGCGGGCGCTTCTTCCTCTGCGCCTTCGTCCTCGCCGCCGTCGCCGCCGTCCTTGGCTTCGTCGCCGGCGCTGTCGTCTTCGTCGTCTTCGTCGTCGTCCTCGTCGTCGGCCGACGCGCTCGCCTCGTCCTCGTCGTCGAGGTCGTCGGTGATCAGCTTGCGGCCGCGGTCCTTGCGCTCGTCGCCGCGCGTGAGCGCCTTGAACACGTCCTCGAGGCTCTGCGAGTCGCGCCGCATCTCGAGGAGGAGCCAGCCCTTCTGCACGACGAGCTGGAAGAGCTCGGGCCGGATGTCGCCGCCGAGCGCGCCGAGCAGCTGGAAGCTGTGGGCGCTGTCGCCGGTCGGCAGCTCGGTGACGCTGGTGACCCCGGGCAGACCGGAGAGCGCCTCCTGGACCTCCTGGGCCGTCGGGGGCTTGCGCGCGCCCGACCGGTAACCGTCGCCGCCCTCGAAGACCTTCTTCTCGTGGACGGTGACGACGTACCGGACCTTGCCGCTCTTGGCGCGGATCTCGTCGAGCGGGCCGTCGGCGACGACGCGCCCCTTGGAGACGACGATGGCGCGGGCACAGGCGGCCTCGACCTCGGATAGGTTGTGGGTGGAGAGGAGGATCGTCCGCTCCTTGCCGATCTCCTTGATGTAGCGGATGACCTCCGCCTTCTCGTTCGGGTCGAGATCGCTCGTCGGCTCGTCGAGGATGAGGATCGGGGGGTCGTGGACGAGCGCCTGGCCGAGGCCGACGCGCTGGCGATAGCCGTGGGAGAGCGTGCCGATGTCCTTGCCGAGCACCTGGGCGAGGCCGCACACCTCGACGATCCCCTTCATTCGCTTCTTGAAGAGCGATTGATCGAGGCCGCGCATGTCGGCGACGAACGAGAGGTATTCCCAGACGTTCATCTCGCCGTAGAGCGGGGCGCGCTGGGGCAGGTACCCGAGCTTGCGCCGGACATCGAGCGGGTCGTCGAAGACGTCGTACCCGTGGACCCGCGCCGTCCCGGCCGACGCCGAGAGGAAGCAGGTGAGGATGCGCATCGTCGTCGACTTGCCGGCCCCGTTCGGTCCCAGGAAGCCGACGACCTCGCCGCGATGGACCTCGAAGCTCACCTTGTCGAGCGCGCGCAGCGACCCATAGCGCTTGGTCAGCGAGCTCGCCTCGATCATCACATCGCTAGCCAAAATGACCTCCTTAGATGGTTCCTTGAGAAGCGGAGCGCCCGGCTCCGTCGTTCGCCCCTGGCGATCCCCCCCGCACTGACCAGAGGGCGCGCCGTTGTGGCACCCTGGATCACCCATTACCCAGGCGAAAGGCGGCGCCATCGTAGCGGCGGGTGGATCTCTGTCAACAGCGCCGACCCGAAGCGGCTGAACCTGGGGTTTATTCCCGGCGATCGCGGCTGCTCCGGGCACGGTTGTCCGGGCTATCCCCGGTTTGACGGCGTCGCCGCGGTTCCTCCGCGGCGTGTCGTGCGTGGGACGGGCTCGCCCGGCGCGCGGCTGCCGAATTTGTCCTTGACCTGGGCGTCTGTGTTGGACTAGTTGGCCACACCTCGCGTGAGCCTCATCGTCCAGAAGTTCGGCGGCACGTCCGTCGGGTCCATCGAGCGCATCCAGCGGGCGGCCGCGCGGGCGCTCGCCACACAGCAGGCCGGTCATGACGTCGTGGTCATCGTCAGCGCGATGTCCGGCGAGACGAACCGGCTGCTCAAGCTGGCGTCGGACATCGCGCCCGTGCCCGACGCGCGGGAGATGGACGCGCTCGCGGCGACCGGCGAGCAGGTCTCGGCCGCGCTGATGGCGATTGCGATCCAGGCGCAGGGGGGCAAGGCGCGGAGCTTCCTTGGCCACCAGCTGAAGATCCTGACGGACAGCGCCTATACGAAGGCGCGGATCAAGGCGATCGACGCCCAGCGGCTGCATGAGGCGCTCGCCGGGGGGAAGATCGCGGTGGTCGCCGGGTTCCAGGGCGTGGACGACGCGGGCAACATCACGACGCTCGGGCGAGGCGGCAGCGACACGAGCGCCGTGGCGATCGCGGCGGCGGTGGGCGCCGAGTGCGAGATCTACACGGACGTCGACGGCGTTTACACGACGGACCCGAACATCTGCAAGACGGCGCGGAAGATCGAGCGGATCAGCTACGAAGAGATGCTGGAGCTCGCCTCGCTGGGAGCGAAGGTCCTTCAGATACGGAGCGTGGAGGTTGCGATGAAGTACGGTGTCCCGGTGCATGTGCGGTCATCGTTCTCGGACGTGCCGGGCACGTGGGTCGTCAGCGAGGAGCAGTCTCTCGAGAGCGTGACGGTGACGGGCGTGGCGCTCGACCGGAACGAGGCGCGGGTCATGCTCGTCGGCGTCGACGACAAGCCGGGCGTGGTGGCGCAGATCTTCGGCGCGCTGGCCGAGGAGAACATCAGCGTCGACATGATCATCCAGAACGCGCCGAGCTACGGCCTGGAGACGCGCGGCACGTCCGGCGAGGTGAAGGCCGACGTCACGTTCACCGTCGGCAAGGCGGATCTCCCGCGGGCGAAGCTCGTGATGGAGAAGGTCGCCAGCGCCGTGCGCGCGATGAGCATCCGTTACGAGGAGGACATCGTGAAGGTGTCGATCGTCGGACTCGGGATGCGGACGCACGCGGGCGTGGCGGCGCGGATGTTCCAGCTGCTCGCGGCGGATGGGATCAACATCCAGGCGATCTCCACGAGCGAGATCAAGATCTCGTGTCTTGTCTCGACGAAGTACGCCGAGCTGGCCGTCCGTGCGCTGCACGATGGCTTCGGGCTCGGCGGCAAGGCCTGACCGAACCCGTTCTACCGTCGTGATGCGCTCGCCGTGAGCGGCCCCCGACCCGGTCGGTGAGGCTGCTCGCGGCGTGTCGCATTCTGGCGTCGAGTGCGCGGACATCGCTCCGCCGAGCGGGGATTGCGCCGCGGCCCATCCGATGTGCCCCTGATGCGCCCGGCGCGCCGACTGCTACTGCTGCGCCATCGCCGCGGCGAAGCGCAGCAGCCCCTCGCCCCAGCCGCCGAGGATGTACGTGCGGTCGTAGAACTCGGGCACGAGCGTGTCCTGGTACCCGGCGACCTGGACCAGGAACACGCGCACGTCGCGGTTCACCCGGGCGCGGTACGTCGCCACGAGCTTCGCCACGTCGATGTAGTGCCCGTTCCAGGCGAAGTCCGCGTAGTCCTTCGGCCGCGTACCGTACAGGCCGCCGTGGCCGGCCTGCATGTCGCTCATCACGAACACCGAGTCCCAGCGCTGCCGCTCGCGGATCGCGCGATCCCAGAAGAGCCACACGCCGTTCTCGGTCGCCGTCCCGATCGTGCGGGCGATGTGCTCCGCCTTCTCGAGCTGCGAGAACACGCTCTCCTGCTTGCGCACCGCGAAGGTCTCCAGCCGGTCGCCGAACACGCCGAGGTGCCCGTCGCTCGCGCGCATCCCGGCCACGACCCCCGTGAGGTTCGCGATCGTGGAGATCTGCATCGTCCCGAGGCTGCTCGTGGTCGTGCCCTGCGCGGAGCCGCTGTTGTCGCAGAGCACCATCACGCGGCCGGGGAAGTACGGCACCTGGCCGAGCGATCGGCTCAGGCACTTCTCCACCGCGTCGAGCACGGCGCCCGGCGCGCAGCCCTTCACGGCGCGGTAAGCGCTGTAGTACCGGAACGGCAGCTGCTTGCCCTCCGCGGCCGTCTCGACGAGCTTCGGCAGGAACTGGTCGAACGGCACGCCCGCCTCGATCAGGTTGCGCAGGTTGCGCAGCAGGGCCATGTGGCCCATGACCGGCAGCGCCTTGCGCCACGCGCACCGGTTCGAGCCGCGCGCCGAGACGATCGCCTCCCAGGTGCGGCCCGTCGCGCGGAGCGCGCCCTTCGCGAGGCGGTCCACGCTGGGGCTCTTCGGGTGCACGAGGTTCATGACGTCCACGGTCTTGCTCCCCTTGCCCTCGAGCCGGTACTTCGCGAGGGCGTGATCATCGAAGCGCTCGAGCGCGTCGCGCAGCGCGCGCTTCAGCGCGTTCGGCACCGGCTTGCCGAAGCGGTAGAGCTGGTACGCGAGGGCGACCGCCGGCTCGTCCGCGCGCTTCAGGATGCGCGGCGCGTAGCTGCGCACGAGGCCCGTCCCGCGCACGGAGGCGGTGTTCGCCGCGCGCACCAGGATGACCTGGGGCGTCGTGCGCATGTGCTCCTCCTCGCGCAGCCGCGCCGCCTCGGCGAGCGTCGCCTCCGGATCGGCCGCGAGCGCCTCGTCGATGGCCTTCTCGATCAGCGCCGCCGGCGAGAGCTTGCGCCACTCGGCCGGGTCCACGGCGCCGAGCGTCTCGCGCAGGCGCCGCACCTCGGCGTCGGAGAGGCGCGCGCGGGCGGCCGCCTTCTTCGCGGCCTTCGTCGACGCCTTCGCCTTCGCCGCGTTCACGGCCTTCGCCGGGCGCGGATCCGCAGGCTCGCGGTGGTAGTACATCGGCTCGCCGAAGAAGCACGACGAGGCCGCGAGGCGGAGGCGCTTCAGCGGATCGGCGATATCGAAGGAGCGGCCGCCCATCCAGTTCAGGTGCGAGTCGGCGCTGCGCTTGTCCTGACGCTTGAGATGCTGAAAGAACGCCATGATGACACCTCCATCCTCGACGCACGCGCGGCGAGGGGTCGAGAGCTGGGCGCAGATTCGAGCTGCGCCCCGCTCGTAGAAAACGGGCGCAGCGCGGAGGATGGTGGTCACGGGGTTGGTCGTGTCAAAACGAAGGAACCGTGACGCTCACTGCCGCGCTGCACCCTGGTGCCAGAGGCGGGACTCGAACCCGCGACCTCGTCCTGAGAAGGGAAGTAACCCCGGAGCTCACTGCCGGCGCTCATCGCGCCGGAGAACACCGTCCGGAGTTGTTTTCGCGCTCTAACCGCTGAGCTACTCTGGCGTGGACGCTGGGGGGTATTGCAGGGCGGATGCCAAGGTGGTCTCGGCCGGTGCCGACCGCAGAAACCCCGGGGGAACGGGCGAGAGCGAGGGCCGCTGACGTCTCTCGCCGGTCTGGTATCTATCCCATGGGATAAAATACTAGATGAACCGATAGATCGGTGCGGTCGCCGTAGGTCGGCCCGCCAGCAGGGGGCGTCGGCGCGAGCGGCGCGGATCTGAGCTGGGTCACGGGGCTCGCGGGCCTCGAGCGGATCGAGGCGCGCTCCGACTCCATCACCGACCTCACGCCCCTCCTGGGCGTACCGCTCATCGCCACGCTGGATCTGTCAGACAACCTGATCGAGGACGCGTCTCCGCTGAACGAGGTCGTATTCAACCACTGCGCGCAGGTCTCTCTCGCGGGGAACCCCGGTGAAAGCGCGTTCGGCATGCTGGACGCGCTCTGCGCGAGGAATATCGTGGTCGACGGCCACGGCATGCCCGCTGTTTGCGACCCTTGCGCGAACTTGGCCTGCGATTGAGGGCCTCGGCTCGACGGAGCTGACCCAGGGCGCCGATCTCGGGCCGCCTCGCACGTCAGGGTCCCCATCGAATGGACGGTGGTACACTCCACGGCCTGCGGGTGATGCGGGGCATGTCCAGCGTGTGGAAGGGGCGAGGTGGCTCTTGAAGTACCAGCTTGGTGATGGCGTCGTTTCGTCGATCGCGCTGGCTGCCCTCATCGGCGGTTGCGTGGCCGCGTGCAGCGGAAGCGGCGGCGCGAGCGCCAGTGACGGCGAGGCTGGCGGCGGGGGCTCGACCTCCGGAGGGACTTCGGGGGCGGCGGGCGGCTCCGGCAGCCAGGGCAGCGGCGGTAGCAACGGCAGCTCGGGCGGCCAAGGGACGTCGAGCGGCGGCTCGACGAGCTCGGGCGGCAGCGGCGGCAGCGGCCCGATGACGGGCGCTGGCGGCGGTGACCCGAGCGACGGGTGCGCGACGCCGGGCCAGGCAACCGAAGGTTACAGGTCAATCGAGGTGGGCGGCACGACTCGCCGCTACTATCTCGTTCCCGCGACGACGACGACGACGCCCGCGCCGCTCGTCATCAGCTTTCACGGGCACAGCGGCACGGGTCAGGGAGACGTGTCCACCTTCGCCCTCCGCGACACCACGGGGGGACAAGCCGTCCTGATGTTCCCCGATGGCGTGCCGCAGGATTGGTACGGTGATGCCGTGGGATGGGACAATCGCAGCACCACGTCCCCCGACGTTGCGTTCACCAAGGCGCTCATCGACGAGGCCGCGGCGTCGCACTGTATCGATCGTTCGCGCGTCTTCCTGGTGGGCTTCAGCTGGGGTGGCTGGATGTCGGCCCAGGCGGGCTGCGCGCTGGGCGATCAGGTGCGCGCGCTGGTCTCCGGCGCGGGCGGGCCGCCCGAAGGTACGTGCGCCGGACCGGTGAGCGCTCTCATCGTCCACGGCGCGGCGGACCCTGCCGAGCCGCTCGACTCCGGCATCCAGACCCGGGACAGGTTCGTGGCCTTGAACCAATGCGGCTCCGGCACTTCGCCCGCAGGCTCGGGCTCGTGCGTCGCCTACGAAGGCTGCTCCAAGCCGACGTGGTGGTGGCAGCATGAGCTCGGCCACACGCTTCCTGAGGACGCACAGAGAACGATCTGGGAGTTTCTGCTCGCTGCGCCGTAGCTCCACGGCGTCCATTTCTTGGGCGAGCTCGCGGGGGCGTGATGCAGAGGGCGCAACCAGCATCACGACGTGGGGATGGGAGCGGGTGCGGAAGGGGCCTCGGCTGCGTCGGGCAGGAGCTCCAGGACCAGCGCCGCGTCGCCCAAGTGCAGCGTGGGGATCCGGAACGTCGCGACCGTGGCGCGCGCGCATCACCGTGGATGTGAGAGGGGCACGATCCAGGGCTCGGTAGAATTTTGAAGCAGCGCCCAGAGCCGGGCCTGCGCGCTCGTCACCGCCGGCGCGCCGAGAGGAAACCGGCGGCGATCTCGGTTGTGTAGAGTGCGAGATGACGGCGCTCGTGCTCGGCTCATGGTGCATCGCGGCGGACGGGTCCCTCGCGCCGAGGCTCCCGTGAACCTCGCCGCCCGATCCCGGCTCGGCCCGCAGGCCGGGGCCGAGGAGCTGCTCCCCCGTCCCGCGGACGGCGAGCGGTACGACCCGCCCGAGCAGATCGCCCCCATGGCGTCCCAGGATCTCCCGGCGGCCAGGGTGCGGGCCTCGGGCGCAGCGGCGCTGGACGCCGAGGCGCTGTACCGGCGCCACCATCCCCTGGTGTACCGCCTCGCCCTCCGTTACGGCCGCGGCAACGTGGCCTGGGCCGAGGATGTGACGCAGGACGTGTTTCTCGACCTCATGAAGGCGCTCGCGACGCTGACCGATCGAGACAACCTCGAAGGATGGCTGTACCGGGCGACCTCGAATCGCTGCCTGAACCGCCTGCGCCGCGACCGGTTCCTCGACCTCGCGCCCATCCGCTGGCTGTTCGGGCAGGACGAGGCCGATCCGCGCCCGATGCTGGAGGAGGTGGCCATCGCGCGCGACGATCTGCGCCGGGCGTTCAAGGCGCTGGGCACGCTGCCTCCCAAGGAGCAGGTGGCGTTCTCGATGTTCTATCTCGACGGCAAGGAGCAGGAGGAGATCGGGAGCGTCCTTGGCCACTCCAAAGGGTACGTGTGCAAGCTGATTCAAAGGGCCGTCGCGCGGCTCCGCGAGGCCGGGTGGGAGGTGGGGCCATGACGCGAGACCGCGACCTGCTCGCGCTGCTGCACGAGGTCGACGCGCGGCTCGCGGCGGCGACGCCCTCGCCCCGGCTCGCGGCGCGCCTCGGCGCGCAGCTGCGCGGGGAACGCCCGTCCCTCGCCCGGCGCGTGGGGCGCCCGCTCGCGCTGGCCCTCGCCGCCGGAACGGCCGCGGTCGGCTTCGGCGCCGCCCTCCAGCGCCCCGCGACCCCCGAGGTCTCCGCTCGCATCCCGGCCGTCGAGCCCGCGATCGGGCTCGTCGGCGATCGCTCCCGCGAGGACGGCGGGATCCCGGAGCGCACGCCAACCGAGGGCCACCCGCCGGCGCCGCCCAGGATCTACGCCCCGCTCCTCCGGGAGCCGCCTCGCCGGCTCGCTCCGCCGCCGAAGACCTCGCCCCCTGCACCGCACAGCTCGGCAGCGCCGCCGGAGGCGCGCGACGCGCCCGAAGGCCAGCGAAGCAGCGAGCTCCCCGAAGGCCGCACCCTAGCCCCGCCGTCGCGCGCGCGCGCCCAGCCGCCGGCCGCCGTGCTCCCGTCGAGCCCGGGGTGGGTCGACGCCCTGGAACGGGCGCCGCTCCACGCGTCGCGCGGACCGCTCCCCGCGTGGAGCCGAGGCTCCGGCGGCGCCAGCGCTCCGGTGGAGGTGGCTGGGCAAAAGGGCGAGCGAAGCGCCGAGAGCAGCGCCGAGGAGGCGGACGGCGCGGCGACCGGGGCGCCCCGCGAGAAGCCGACGGGTCCGCAGGAAGAGGCGGTCTGCCGGACGGCGGAGGATTTGACGAGCGAGGTCGAGGCGATGTGCGACGTGCAGGGCCTCCTCGTCGGCGACGTCAAGCTGCTCGATCGCTGCAGAGACGGCGGCTACCGCGGCGTCGAGCACACGTGCGTCGACGGCGAGCCGACCGAGTGCTGGCGCGGCCGGCTCGGCGACGGCCTCACCTGTGATGAGAGCGGCGATCTGAAGGATCAGGCCTACATCACGTGCAGCAACCAGGGAGCGGATCTCACCGAATTCACGTACGACCGGGGTGTCCCTGGGTGCGGACCCAGCGAGACGACAGGGGCCGTCTATGCGTGCTGTCCGGCGGCGGAGCCGCTTCCGTCGCGCCTGTGCTGGACGACCAAGATCGACCACGGGGACGTGTGCCAGGCGCAGTCGACGCTCGGTGAAGAGGCCAGCGCCATGTGCGCAGACGCCGGGCAGCGGATCTTCCGCATCTGGTACAACTCCGGCACCGCGATCTGCCCCGAGGCGCACGACACGAGCGCGCTCTTCACCTGCTGCCCGTGAGCAGCGGTCGCGGGCCTGCCTGGCGGAGCTTGAAGTGCCGTACCCCCTCCGGCACGAGCGAGAGCGACGCGGCCGCGGGTGAAATCGACGCGGCGGCGGGCGAGGGCGCGTCCGTCGCTGCGCGCAGGTGGTTTCGTCAACGCCGGCGACAGGTATGATGGCGCCCGCCCTGAACGCGCCCGCGCGCGGTGGAGTCGCTTCCATGCCCGATCCCCACATCTACCAGCGTGATATCGAGACGTACGGCCGCTTCACCGCGTCGCAGATCCAGAAGCTCGTCCTGCCGGTCGACGCGGGGTTCGGGAAGGCGCTGCGCACCGTCACGGCGCGCCTGGACGCCGCGACCGAGGCCCTGCGCAAGGCGAAGCTGGACGCGACGGCCGCTCCCGTGCCTCCCAGCGCGTCCCGCGGCCCGAGGGGCGTCCGGGCCGATCCGGTCGCGGCGGGCCGCGGCCTGCTGCGCCGCCTCGTGGAGCGCGCCGCCTCGCGGCCCAACGGGGTCGCGCTGGCCCGCGAGCTCCTCCAGGGCCAGTCGCTCGCCACCGTGCTGCGCCGCCGCCCCGCGGCGCTCGCCGCCGCGCTGACGCACGCGATCGAGGTGCTCGAGCAGCACGAGGGGCAGCTGCCCGAGCGCGAGGCGTGGACGGACGACCTCGAGCGCTCCCGGGACGCCATCGAGCCGCTCATCAGGAGCGTGCGCAAGACCCGGCTCGCGCGCCGCACCGTGACCCCGGAGATGAAGGCCGCCCGCGACGAGTGGATCAACACCTATCGCGCGGCGAAGCTCCTCGTGGAGTGTGTGCTCCGGCTCCACGGCAAGACGTCGTTGATGCCGGAGATCTTCGGCGATCTCCCGCGCGCTCCCCGCGCCGCCGCGGTGGCCGCCGCCGCGCGACGCCCGCCGGCCAGCGCGCCCGCGCACGCGTGACGATTCCGCTGCTCACGCCGGAGCTCGACCCGCGCCGACACGTGGCCTCGGGCCGGGCGGCCCGGAACACGCTCGTTTCTACCCGCCCCCGAGGTGCGCCCGGAAGAAACGCACGAGGTGCCCATACTGGAGCACCTGGTTGTCCCGCTTCTGCGCGCCGTGCCCCTCGTCGGCGAACAGGATGAGCTCGGACGGGATCTTCCTTGCCTCCAGCGCCTGCTGGATCTGCACCGACTCGCCCGCAGGGACCCGCGGATCCGACACGCCCTGCACGATCAGCAGAGGCGCCTTCACCCGATCGAGGTAGGTGATCGGCGAGAGCTTGAGCAACGCGTCCCGATCCTTCTCGGGATCACCGTACTCGGAGATCCGGAGGATGCGCCGGTAAGGCGCCGTGTTCTGGAGGAACGTCACGAGGTTGCTCATCCCGACGACGGCGGCGCCCGCGTCGTACGCGCCGGCGAACATGGTCATGCCGATCAGCGAAGAATAGCCGCCATAGCTGCCGCCGAAGATGCCGACCTTCGGCGGCCGGCCCTCGTGGCCGAAGCTCGCCTTGACGAACTTCGCGGCGTCCTCGATGTCCGTGATGACGTCGAGCCGCTTCGCGCCGTCGTCGGCGTGCAGCCATGTCTTGCCGTAACCGTCGCTCCCGCGGACGTTCGGCTCGACGAACACGAACCCGGCGTCCACGAAGATCTGCGCCCGCGCGCTGAACCCAGCCCTGGTCTGGACCTCCGGGCCGCCGTGGAAATGGACGATCACAGGACAAGGCCGCTCGCACCGCGCAGGGCGGCGCACGAACATCGGGATCTGCGCGCCGTCGCGCGCCGGATAGGACTCCAGCGTGGCCGCAGAGAACGCGCCCGGCGCCACCTCGGGCATGCTCGGAGCGTGCCACTGCGAAAGCTTGCCAGTCGTCCAGTCGAGGACATGCGCCGTCGCCGGCGACGTCGACGTCTCCAGGAGCAGCGTCGTGAACCGGCCGTCCCGCGTCGTCGAGACCGGGGTCACGTGATCCGCCGCCGGGAGCGCGGGCAGCTTGATCTCGCGGTGCGATCTCGCGTCGAGCGCGCGGAGCCGCGTGTAGCCCCGCTCGTTCACCGTGTAGAGGATCCTCTTCTTCGCCCGATCGACGGAGAACGCGCTGACGTCGAACGGGATCTCCGGCGAGATCGGCGTGAGCTTCCCCGCCTTCCAGCTGTAGAGCCGGCGATATTCCCCGAGGCGCGGCGTGAGCACGAGGACCTCGCCGGGGGCCGCGCCGTAAAGGGCCCTGTAGTCCTCGCGCTCGCCCTGCCCGAAGAGGGGAGTCAGCGCGTCGGCGCCCGGAGCGGCCTTCGCGAGAGGCGCCCACTCGAAGAGCTCGCTCATGTTGGAGCCCACGTCCTTCGCGAGCAGCAGGCGACCGTCGCCCGTGGCGTCCACGGCGCGCCAGATGCCCTCGCGATCGAACACGACCTCTCGCTGCCTCGACGCGATGTCGTACCTGTAGATGACGTACGCGTCCTTCTTGACGTCGTTGGCCCGATAGTAAACGTGCCGCCCGTCGTCTGAGATGAACTGGAGCTGCGTCTGCACGCCGGGCATGTGCTGGATGGCGACGAGCGGGCCGCCCTTCGCGTCCTGTAGGTAGAGCCCGGGGTTCTCCTCGCCCTTGCGGTCGCGCGAGAGGACGAGGCGCGCGCCGTCCGGCGTGACGTCCGCAACAACCGTCGGATCCTCGCCGCCCGTCAGCTGCAGCGGGAAGCGCTGCGGCCCGTCGAGCCGGAAGACCTGCCTCGTCCCCGTGATCGTCCAGGTGAAGTAGAGCGCCTTGCCATCCGGCCCGAGGACGCCTCCGGAAGGAGCGCGCACGTCGAGCATGGCCTGGATCCGGCGCGAGACGTCGTCCGGGAGCGGCGGCGGCGCGTAGCGCGCCAGGATCTCCGGAGAGACGCTCGCCGCGCCGTGCCCCGCGTACCCGGGCCGCTCCGGCGCGGGCGCAGGCCGCGGCGGTCCGGCGGGTGAAGGCGGCGCCGGAGGCGCGGACGTGACAGGCCGAGGCGCAGCCGGAGGCGCCGGCCGGGCCGGCGCGCACGCCGCCGAGAGGACGAGGGAGCCGAGCAAGCCGAGCAAGGAGCGCCGCGCGGCGCCATGGCGCCGGCGCCGCGTCGAGGAGGACGACATGCGGCGCATTTCGCCGGAGCGGACGCACGCCGGCAAGGTCAAAGGCCGCGCGGCGCGGGCCCGCCTCAGTCCGGCTCGCCCGGGAGCTTCGCGCGGCCGAGGGCCGCTTCCGCCGCCGCCAGCTGCGCCGCGAGCTTCCGCAGCTCCTCGGCTTCCTCGCCCTGGAGCGAGATGTTCGGGACGAGCGCGTTCAGGGCGCGGCGGTTGTACGCGAGCCCGAGCGGCGAGCCCTTCTCGAGGTTCATCACCATCGACTCGGCCAGCACCGCCAGCGCCTCCCGGTGCAACCCCTTCGCCGAGAGCACCTCCGCGAGCGCGGCCGTCGAGCGGGCCAGGCCGAGCAGGTCGCCGAGCGCCTCCTCGGCCTCGATCGCCGCGGTCAGGCGCTGCGTCGCGCGGTCGAGGCGGCCGTTGCGGAGCTCCAGCCGGCCGATCGTCTCCCACACCCGGGCGAGCTCCCGGGTGTCGCCGAGCTGCTTGTAGGCGCGCTCCGCGGCGAGCGCGTGGTCGAGGCCCATCGACAGCGCGTCGGACTCGCGCCCGGGGCGGGCGGGGACGTGGAGCGGGATCCGCGCGAAGAGGTGATCGGTCTCGGCGAGCTCGACGCGCGCCGACGGATCGACCCGGGCCCGCTCCTCGAAGGTCCGGCGCGACTCGATCAGGAGGTGCGTCGCGCGGACGGGATCGCCCATGCGCACGTGGACCGCCGCCTGATCGTTGAGCAGCCGGGCCGCGCCGAGCGCGTCCCCGGCGTCGAGCAGCAGGCGGCTCGCGGTCGCGAGCTCCTCCTGCGCGCGCTCCAGCGAGCGCGCGTCGCCCATGTCGTAACAGACGCCGGCGATGAGGGTGGCGACCTCGGCGTGCAGCTCCGGCGGGTCGCCCTGCGCGAGGAGCGCGCGCGCGGCGTCGAGCACCTCGAGCGCACCCGCGAGCGTGCTGGCGGGGTCCGGGCCGGCCGCGTGCCATTGCACCCGGGCGATGCCCGCGAGCGCGCCGATGCGGAGCCGGCGGCGCGCGGGCGTGGCCGGCATGCCGTCGAGCAGCGAGAGCGCCTTCCGCCCGTAGCTCAGGGCCTGGGCGTACGCGCCCATGGCCGCCGCCTCGACCGCGGCCGCGCAGTAGCGCTGCGCCGCTTCCTCGTGCTCGCCCGCCTCGGTCAGGTGCGCCGCCGCGCGCACGTCGTGGAGGTGGCGCCCAGCGCCGTGCGCCGCCGCGCCCGCTGCCTCGGCGCGATCGGGCGCCGCGGGCGCCGGGTACATGGACACGCCGAGCGGCGCCGCGGCGCGCAGGGACTCGGCCGCGGTGCGCCCGGCGACGGAGTCGGCCGCCGCCGGCCAGGAGAAGGCGTGGCGGGAGCCGGAAGACGATCGCTCGGACAGCGCGGCAGGGACGCGCAGCGAGGCCCCGCGGGCCGAGCGGCTCGGCTCGTCCGGGAAGGCGCCGCCGAGGGACGCGAGATCGCGGGGCACCCTCATCGGCCCCGGGATGGGCGCGTCGAGCGAGTCGGGCGGGGCGTCGAACATGAGGGATTCGGGCGGCTCCGAGACGCGGCGGCTCTCGGGGCTGCGATGGAACAGATCGGCGTAGGACCACGCGGGATTGCCGGGCCCTGCGGGGGCCATCGGCGCGGGCCTGTCCTGGGTGACGCGCGGCGGCGCGCGGCGCGTGTTGCTCATGGACGCGCCGCCTGCAGGGGCCACGGCCGGCGGCGGCCTCAGCGTCTCGGCCGCCCGCGGCACCCCGCCGCGCGCCACCGAGAGCGTGGGGTCGGCGGTCTTCTCCCACTCGTCCACGTTCGACGCGCCGCCGGCTCCGGGGGTCGGCCCGCCTGCGACGGGCGCGCCGGGCGACGCGGCCGCTGGTGACGCCGTCGCCGCCGGCGGGGGCGCGGCGGCCATCGTGCGCGGCGTCGCCATGGCGGGCAACGACGCGGACGGCGGCGCGGTCGAGAGCGGCGGCGCCCCGGCCTTCGCCTGCGCGGCGGCGGCCCTCGTGGTCGGGTCGTCGCCGCGAGGCACGCCGAGGTTCGCTCCGGCGATGACGTGCCGCTCGACGGTCGACGTGAGGATGGCCGCGCTCTGCGTCGGCGGCGCGGCGGCATGAGCTGCCGCCGCGGCATGGGCCGGTGCCGCCGCGGCATGGGCTGGCGCCGCCGCGGCATAAGCTGGCGCCGCCGCGGCATGGGTCGCCTGGTGATCGGCCGCGACGACGCCCGACGCGGCGCGCGGCTCGCGCGCGGCCGGGGCGTCCGGCTCGGTCCGCTCCTCGATGAGCAGCGTCGCGAGCCGCCGGTGCCACACGCGGGCGAGCGACGGGAGGATCGAGCCGCGCAGCGCCTCGACGGTCTCCTGCGGAAGATGGAAGCGCCCGTCGCCGCGATCCTCGACCGGAACACCCGCGTCCGCGGCGCGCTGCAGCGCCTCGAGCACGTCGAGCGCGTCGACGCGGAGGAGCGCGGCGACGAGCTCGCTCTCGAACCCCGAGCCGACGATCGCGCCGGCCCGGAGCACCCGGAGCACCTCGCCGGGCAGCTCGCGCACCGCGACCTGCGGCGGCGGCGGGGGGGGCGTGGTCGCGCTCGTCAGCGTGATCGCGCCGTCGGCCGGCCGGAGGAGCGCGTCGGCTCCGCAGGCGGCGCGCATCGCGTCGACCAGGCCGCCTGCGGGGCCGGTCGGCGCGTGCAGCCGGAAGGAGAGGACCAGCGCGACGCGGAGCGCGTCGGGCCGGGAAACCACCCGGCGCAGCACGTCGAGCGTGGCAGGATCGGCGTGCTCGACCGCGTCGAACACGATGGCCCACGTGCGATCCGCCTGCTGCGCGAGGCGGTTGGCGGTCTCGATGAACTCGGCGTCCACCATCAGCTCGTGCACGTCGCCGAGGAGGCGGCGCCGGAGCCCCGAGGCGGCGCGGCTGCGCGCCAGATCGAGCGTCGGCTGCGCCCCGCCGGCGAGGCGCTCGATCTGGATCCGCGCGTCGCGCAGCGGCCCGAGCGTCATCTCGGGGACGTCGCAGCGCACGCGCACGATCCGCAGCCCGAGCCGCGCCGGCGGATCCCCGGGGACGATGTTCAGCAAGGCCGTGTGCCGGCCCTCGGAAATGCGCTGCCAGAGCTGTTCCACGGTCCGCTCCTCCTCTCTCCGGGCGCACACGGCCCAGAGCGGGGCGCATCGTCGTGCGCCACGGGATCATCCGCGTCGTTCGGCTCGCTGCGGCGTACTTTCGTGCGCCTCGCTCGCCTGCCTCGCGGCTGAGCCCGTATCCTACGAGCCTGCACCCCGCTCTAGTATCCCCAGAGGAACTCCGCGCGGGCGAACGCCGTGAAATAGCTCCCCGGACCGTCGCCCGCGCCAGGGAGGAGCAGCGTGTACTTGCCGGCGAAGCCGGCGGCGAACTCGCGATTGAACGCGTAGTCGATGCCGAACGGGATGGAGACCCCGAACTGCCCCCGGTGGCAGCCCGGCTGGCCAGACGAGCCGCAGGGCGCGAGGCGCACACTGTCGTATGCGCCGGTCATGAGGCCGACGTAGGGGACCCACTGCAGAATATCGATGACGTACGTGGCGCCGGCGGATGCGCCGAGGAGCATGAGATCGCCCCCCGGGTGGGACGCGGTGTTGACCTCGGCGACCGCGTTGAAGGCGTCCGTGAGCCCGTAGGCGAGGTGCAGGCTGCCGCCGATCCCCGGGTACGTCCCGCCGTCCGCGAGGAGCGCGTACCCGACGCCGGCGCCGGCATGCCATTGCCGTTCAAAGGCGTCGGCCCGCGAGGGGGCCAGGAGCGCGAGGAGCGCGAGCGCGGCGGAGGTCAGCAGGGCGACAGGGGAGCATCTCATGGTCGGTTGCGGCGAGCAGCCCGGAGCGCCCCCGCGACGAACCATGGATCGAGGGCGACGGCGCGCGCCGGGCGCTCGATGAGGGCGCGCGGCGCGAGGCTAGCACGCGCGCCGCAGGACATGTTCAGCGGAGCTGCTCGCGGCGACGGGGGGCCCGCGACGCCCCCGCGTCCTCGTCCTCGAGATCGTCGGCGTAGATGCGCGCCGCGGGATCGGCCGCGCCCTCGCCCGGATCGATGCGGAGCGACGGCTGGGGAAAGCGGACGGCGGCCGCCCCCGGGATCCCGGGGAAGGTGTAGAGGATCTCGCCGCGCTCGCCGATCTCGACGCCCACGTCGCCGGGGCGCTCCTTGGCGAGCTCCGTGAGCAGGGCGTCCGCCTCCGGGGCCGGCAGGTCGAGCGCGACGCCGACCTCCTGCGCCGTGAGCGGGCGGCGGCGGTGCGACGCGAGCGAGAAGATCGCCTGAACCTGGGCGTCGCGCGAGGCCTTCGCCCCGGAGCGGGAGAGCTTCCGTCCGCCCAGCAGGAGGAGCAGGCCGAAGGCGAGGGCGACGAAGCCGATCGGCAGGCCGATCGCGAGGCCGGCGATCGACCCCGGGAACAGCGCGGCCGCGCCCAGCCCGAGGAGGAGCGCCAGCGCGAGCCCGCCGACGAGGACCAGCCAGCCGAGCACGCCGGCGACCGCGCCGCCGACCCTGGACGGCTGCCCCGCCAGGCTGACCGATTTGCCCGCGAACGGCAGGCGCTCTCGACCGCACGCGGTGCAGTACGCGGCGAGCCCGCGGTGGATGACGGGCGCGTTCTTTCCGCAATGAGGACACATGAGGACTCCCCCGCGAGCAGATCTTCGCGAGCCAGGCTGTAGCGTAGGAATGAAGCCCCTCCGCCGCCAGGTGTGCGGCCGCGGGATCTCCAGGTTTTTCGCGGGCACGCCGCGCGGGGCAGCGTCGATCAGCGTCAGATTCCGAGGTAGCGCGCGATCTCGGCGCGGTCCGGGTCGGAGGCCACGGCGCGCAGGGCGTCGTACCGGCGTTGCCATGCGGCCGCGCTGCCTTCATCCCCACGCCATCGCGCCGCCTCGGCGCGGGCGAAGGCGTAGCGCCGGAGCGAGAAGCGCGAGGCGTCGAGCGCGAGGAAGGCGTCGAGCCACACCTCGGGATCGCCCTCGCCGTCGCCGAGCAGCTGGGCCGACAGCGCGGCGTACGGGACGAGCGCGGGCGGCGCGTCGCCGCGCCGGCGGAGGGCGGCGTAGCGGAGCGCGCGGCGCGCGGGCGGCGGCGCGTCGCGCGCGGCGCTCCAGGTGGCGAGCGCGCGCGAGAGCGCCGGCTGGCCGTCGCGCGCCCAGGGCGCGTCGAGGCTCGCGAAGCCGACCCACGGCCAGGCGGCGGCGTGGTCCGCGGGCAGCTGGGCGGGCGGGCTGCCCTGGCGGAGCGGCGAGTCGCCCGGAGGGAGCGCGAGGGAGAGCCGGGTCCACCGCGATCGCGCGTCGAGCTCGGCGAGCTCCGCGCGGGAAGGCATCGCCTCGCCGGCGGGGTCCACCGCGCGCGCGGCGGCGGCCTCCTCGTCGGCGAGCACGGCCGCGCGCGCGGCGTCGCGCCGGCGCCCGCGCGAGGCGAGGAGCTCGGCGCGCTGCAGGAGCACGGCCGCGCGGAGCGCGGGCGGCGCGGCGGCGAGGTCGACGCGCTCGACGAGATCGAGCGCGCGATCGCGCTCGCCGACGAGGGCCCACGCGCTCGATCGCGCGAGCGCGCGGGCCGCCTCCGGCGCGAGCTCCGGGGCGAGCGGGCCAAGGCGATCCAGCGCGTCGACCGCCCGGGGCGCGTCGCCTTCGAGCGCGAGCTCGCGGGCGGCGCGCAGCGCGAGCGCGCCCGCGGCGGCGCGCAGCGCGTCGGCCTGGGACGGCGAGAGCTGGGGGGCGGCGGCCAGCTCGGCGGCGCGCGCGGCGGCGCGCGCGCGCAACGACCCGGCGATCGCGGGCCTCGCGAGCCCGCGCTCCGGGAGCCAGTCGAGCGCGCGCAGCGAGCTCGCAGGCAGCCCCGTCGGCGCGCGGGGCCCCGAGCGCGCCGGGGCGCCGTCGAGGCCTGCCTCTCCGGCCGCGGGCTCGTCCCCATCGTCGTCCAGCCGCGCGAGCGCGGCGGCTTCGGCTGCGTCGAGCGCCTCGTCCTCCGCCAGCACGACGGCGAGCAGATCGCCGCGGGCCTCTGGATCGAGCGCGGCCGAGGTGCCGAGCAGGTCGCGGATCGCGCGCGTCGCGCGCTGCGTCGCCTCGGCGGCGTCCTTCCGGGCGGCGGCGAGGCGGGCGCGCTGCGCGAGCCGCACCTCCACGGCGTCGGCCACGCCGGCCTCGGGGGCTCCTGGCATCGGCGGAGGCTCCACGCCGACCCGGGCGGCGCAGGCGACGAGGACGGCGCGGACCTCGCCCCAGTTGCGCGCCATGCCGGCGTAGCGCCTCGATGCCCGGTCGTCCTGGGTGAGCGTCAGGAGCTCGATGCCGCGCTTCGCCTCGGCGCTCGCGCCGAGGCAGAGGATCGCGCCGGTGGTCGTGCGCAGATCCTCGTCGCGGGGCTCCATCGCCGCGTACCCCTTGGCGATCGCGAGCGCGCGCTGCAGGTCGCCCTCGGTGAGCGCCGCGCGGAGGGTGTGCACGCGCACGTGCCAGTCGGTCCAGCGGTCCGGCTGCGAGAGGAGCGTGCGGCGATCGCCGAGCCTCGCCGCCTCGCGGCCGAGGCTCGGCACGCCGCAGGCGGGCCCGAGCTCATCGAACGTGACGCGCCCGGTCCCGGCGGCGACCGTTGCCTGGGCCATCACCACCGCCTCGGTCGCGCCGGCGAGCGCCGCGCCATCCGGCCGGCCGACCGCGGCGTCGGTGTAGTCGGCGACCGCTGCGCGCACGCCGAGCTCCTCGGCCAGCGCGCTCGCCGTCCTGTAGGTCCAGGGCAGCCGCGAGGGCAGCGCGAACCAGCGGATCTCGGGCCTGCAGTCGGGCAGCGCCGGGCCGCGCGGCGCCTCGATCGAGGCGAGGCACGCGGCGGCGGTGCGCGTGCCCACGAGGACCGCCGCGACAGGGCCAAGGAGAGCGAGCGCGGACAAGGCCACGGCCGCCGCGAGCGCCAGGGCGAGGGGCCGCCGCCAGGGCGGCCGCGCGGGCGAGGCGTCGCGGTGGAGCGGGGAGCTCCCGTCGCGCTCACGAGGCCGTGGGGTGGGCTGCGCGCACACGGGACGGCTTTTAGCCCACGGCACGGCCGAGCGACACTGCCTCCGCGACGCAGCGTGTCCCACGTCCCGGGAGCCGGCGTCACCCGCGGAGCGCGCGACGTGCGACGTCGGCGCGCTCCTCGCCCCGGAGGCCGGCGCGCGCGGCTAGGGCGCGCTCCGGCCCTCGGCGGCGCCGGCGTCCGGGGCCAGGAGCGCGCCCGCGAGATCCGAGACCGCCGACAGATCCTCGACGCAGGCGACGTCGAGCTCGAGCCCGCGGGCGAGCTGCGGCGCGCTGGCGAGGGCGACCTCGGCGACGGTGAGCTTCCGCCCGGTGAGCTGGTGGAGCGACGTCACGCCGTGGTCTCGGATGCCGCAGGGCACGATCAGCTCGAACGCCTTGAGGTCCACCGCGATGTTGAACGCGAAGCCGTGCATCGTGAGCCATCGCGACAGGCGCACGCCGATCGCGCCGAGCTTCGCGATCTCGCGCGCCCACTCGGCGCCGCCCCACGCCTCCGGGGCGGCGCGATCGACCCAGACGCCGATCATGCCGTCGACCACGCCGCCCTCGACGTGGTGCTCGCGCGCGAGCAGGATCATCACCTCCGCGAGCGAGCGCACGTACCTGCGCACGTCGCAGCGGTCCGGCCTGAGATCGAGCAGCGGGTAACACACGAGCTGGCCGGGGCCGTGGTAGGTGACGTCGCCCCCGCGCCCCGTCGCGACGAGGTCGATGTCGCGCTCGTCCAGCGCGCGGGCGTCGAGGAGCACGTTCTCGGGGTTCGCTCGCGGGCCGAGCGTGATCACGGGATCGTGCTCCAGGAGCAGGATCGTGTCGCCGATCCGCCCCTGCGCGCGCGCCTCGACGAGCTGCTTCTGCAGATCGTGGATCGGGGCGTAGCGGCGCCGGCCGATCCACACGGCGCGCGCGCGCCTCGGCCGGGGCGCCTCGACGGCCGTCATCTGGCCGTTCGCGGGCTGGAGGAGGTCGCGGAGCGAGGTGGTCGGCATGGCTACTCCGGGACCTTCTCGCCCCGCGCCCGCCGCTCCTCGCGGTAGGCCTCGATGTGCGTCGTGAAGGTGGCCGCGACCTCGGGGTCGAACTGCGAGCCCGAGCACCGCTCGATCTCGGTCACCGCGACCTCGTGGGGGAGCGCGCGGCGGTACGAGCGGTCGCTCGTCATGGCGTCGTACGTGTCGGCCACGGAGATGATGCGCGCGATGATCGGGATCTCGTTGCCCCGCATCCGGAGCGGGTAGCCGCGCCCGTCCCAGCGCTCGTGGTGCAGGTGCACACCGGGGATGAGCGGGTGCAGGAACTTGATCGGGTCGAGGATGTCGCGCCCGTAGGCGGGGTGCCGCTTGAACACCTCGTACTCGTCGTTCGTGAGCTTGCCCGGCTTGTTCAGGTTGAGCACGCACCCGATCTTGCCGATGTCGTGCATGAGCGCGCTCTGCCGGACGATCTCGATCTCGTGCGGGCCGAGGCCGAGCCGCTGCGCCAGCAGCACGGCGTAGACGGCGACCCGATCCGAGTGGCCCGAGGTGTAGCGGTCCATCTTGTCGATCGCCTTGGCGAGGCCCTCGATCGTCTGCTGGAACGTCGCCTGGAGATCCTGGTAAAGGCGCGCGTTCTCGATCGCCGCGGCGGCGCGCGAGCCGATGATGCTGAGCAGCTTGCGCTGCCCCTCGTCGAAGCGCCTCGTCCGCGTGAACGACGCGACGGCGAGGAAGCCCATGAACCGCTTCTGGATGCGGAGCGGCACGGCGACGAGCGACTGGAGCGGGAGCGCCGGCTCCGCCGCGAAGAACCTGAGCCCCTTCATTCCCTGCTCGAGCAGCTGCGCGTCGGGGCGGAAGTGCTCGAGCACGAGCGCGGGGTCGAGCCGCCCGAGGTCGGCGCCCGCCGGCATGGACGGGCCGCGGAGGTGCTGGCGCTCGAAGAAGCCGCCCTCGCCGTCGTCGAGCCAGGTCGAGATGAGATCGCCGCACACCTCGTGGAGGCAGCTGTCCGCGACGGTCTCCAGCACCTGGTCGAGCGAGAGGCTGGCCGCGATGGCCTCGCTCACCTTGTAGAGCGACACCGCCTCGCGCAGCCGGATGTTCTCGGCGGCCATCCGTTGCTTCTCGATCCCGCGCTGGACGACGTGCACCACCTCGTCCAGCTTGAACGGCTTGAGCACGTAGTCGTAGGCGCCGCGCTTCATCGCGTCGATCGCGGTCTCGACGGTGCCGAAGCCCGTCATGATGACCGTGAGCGCGTTCGGCGCCGTCTTGCCGATCTCGTCCAGCAGCGCGATGCCGCCCATGCGCGGCATCTTGAGATCGCTGATCACGAGATCGTAGTGACCCTTCGTGAGCTCGTTCAGCGCGCTGGAGCCGTCCTCCGCCGTGCGGACGTAGTAGCCCTCCATGCCGAGGAAGTCGGCCAGCATGTCGCGGATCACCTTCTCGTCGTCCACGACGAGGATGCGAGGGCGGTCTTCTGGAAACGTGGACATGCGGCCGGTAAGCCTACCAGATCCGCTCGCAGCGCATCGCACCAAGGTGGGCGGGGCGGGCACAGGAGCGGACCCGCCTCGCCGGGGTGGCCGATCCACACGGCGCGCGCGCGCGCCGCTCAGTCCTCGTCGCCGGTCGAGATGATGGGGTGCCGCATGGTCCGGGGCGATTCGTCCAGATCTGGGACGCGGATCGAGATGGGCCCGGGGCTGCGGATGGAGGGAGGAGGCGCGGACTCCGCGTCCTCGGGGCGGAGCGGGATCATCCTGCTGCTCGGCGCGGGCTCGTCGCTCGCGGTCGTCAGAACGGGCACGGCGCGCTGCTCGCCGAGGGCGTGCTTCTGCTCGAGGAAGCGCAGGACCGAGGGGCCGGTCGAGCGCTCCAGCGCGGAGCGCAGATCGCCGGGCAGCGTCGACTCGATGATCATCTTCACCCCGGTGCGGGGGTGCTCGATCTCGATGCGCACGAGGTGCACGAACGAGCGATCGAGCCCGTGCTTCTCCTCGAAATACCGGTTCGTGGGCACGTGACCGTAGCGCTCGTCGCCGAGGATCGGGTGCCCGATCGCAGCGAGGTGCCGCCGGATCTGGTGCGTGCGCCCGCCGTCCGGGATGACGCGGAGGATCGAGTGGCCCGAGGCGACCGCGAGGCGGCGGTACCGCGTGCGCGCCGTGTAGGTGCGCGTCCCTTCGCGGAGATCGCGGGTGATCGCGCCCTTGCCCGGCGTGACGCCCTTGGCCGCGGCGAGGTAGATGAGGCGCCCCGTCTTCGCGAGCGCCTCGCCCCAGCGCGCGGCCGCCTCCTCGCTCCGCGCGAGCATGACCAGGCCGCTCGTGCCCGGATCCAGCGGGTGCACGATGATGGGCGTCGTCGTGCTGCCCGGGATGCGGGCGCACCGGGCGAGCAGCGAGCCGAGGTACTCCGGCTGCGTGGCCACCGGCTCGTGGGGGCCCTTCTCGACGACCAGCACGCCGTCGTCGTCGTAGATGACCTTCGGCGCGGGCGGGGGCGTCCGGCGGAGGGCGGCGATCGTCTCGATCTCCTCCGTGAGCGGGATCATGTCGAGCGGCGTGAGCTCCGTCGACGAGTACCCGAGGCGGCAGAAGTGATCGAGGTCGCGCGCGAGCGTGTCGGGATCACACGAGACGTAGACGAGCAGCGGCGCGCCGAGGCGCGCGATCGCCTCGCGCGCCGTCGGGGAGACGCCGCGGCGCGGCGGGTTCACCACGATGCCGTCGAACTTCTCCGAGCTGTTGACGAGGGAGCTGACGATCTCCGCGACGTCGCCGGTGCGCACCTCCACGCGCTGGCTGAGGCCCTGGGCCTCGGCCGCGGCGCGGGCGTTCGCCGCCGCGGGCGCGAAGGACTCGACCATCAGGACCCGGTTGCCGCCCTGCGCGAGGGCGAGCGAGATCGCGCCCGAGCCGCCGTACAGATCGAGGATGCGCGGCGGCTCCTTGCGCCGGGAGGCGGGGCCGAGCGCGGCTTCCCCCTCGATGACGGGCCCGTCGTTCTCGAGCGACGCGATCTCGCGGAGCAGGAGGGCGTGCACGCGCGCGGCCTGCGCGCGGTGCGCCTGCACGAACGAGCCGAACGCGGCGATGTGGTAGGTCTGCCCGATCCGGTCCTCCGCGTGCGCGGTGCCGTCGAGCACGATCGTCTCGGGCCCGAGGATCTGCGGCGCCTCCGCGTCGTGGAAGTTCGCCGCGACGCCGATGACGCGCGGGAGCATCGGGCGGATGGCGCGGCCGGCCTCCCGCAGCTCGTCGCGCGTGCACGCGCGCTCGCGCTGCAGGACGAACGTGACAAGCACGAACGCCGGGTTGTCCTCTGTCGCTCCCACCTCCGCGAAGAGCGGCGTCCCGGGCGCGAGGTGGACCTCGCGCAGATCGAGGGCGCGGAGCACGCCGCCCCTCGCCGGGTCGTACGGGAGGAGCAGCGGCCGGACCTCCGGCGGCGGCGACGCGATCAGCTCGCGCAGCCGCGAGGTGACCGCGGCGAGGGCCGGGGTGAGGACCCGGCAGCCCGGGATGTCGACGACCTCGTGATGTCCCGTGCGGCCGTACAGCCCGATCGCGCCGGAGGGGGCGACGATGAGCTTCGCTCGACCGCGATAGCCGGTGATCGGATCGGCCGGGATGACCGAGCTCGTCTGGAGCAGCCCGAGCGATGGGTAGTGCGCGGCTGCGGACACGACCCGAGCACGCTTGGTGCCGAGCTGCTCCGCGTAATCACCCGCGATGAGCGGACAGCCCGCGCACTCGACCGAGTGCGTGCACTCGATCAGCGTGTTCGGGATCTCGCCTGCCTTCAATGTGCGTCGCACGGGCCCGGACAAAACACCGCCGCCCGATCCCTCTGCGCTGGTGCTCTCGCCCAGCCCGTGCGGTCCTTCGATACCTGCGCCGGAAGCCATTCCGGGGGAGCTTACAGGGGCTCTCGGCCAGCGTCGAAGGTGTAAAGCGGAATCCGTCGAGCTTTTCGTCTGCGGCGCTCGGCGCGCCGGGGAGCGCTCTTGGGCCCTGACGAGATCCCGCGCTTTCGCCGGGGTCTGCGGTATCTGCCCGGACGGTGGGCGGTTCAGGCCCCGCTCGCTCCGTCGAGCCAGCCGCCAGGCAACGCAGGGGCCAATGTGGGCGATCCCTGGCGCTGTTCCTTACCTCGGGCCGCGCCGTTCGCGACATCCGCGGTCGTAGCGTCGCAGCGCCCCGTCCGTCCCGCGCGCCTCGCGGGGGCAGTGGTAGACTGAGCGCCTCTTGCGTCTTTCGATCGCTTCTCTCTTCGGCCTCCTGGCTGTGCTGCTCGCCCCTCCGGTGTTCGCCGGACCCGGCGACAAGGAGGCGAACCAGGGCATGAACGCAGCCAGAGGCGGCTTCTGCAAGCGGGCGATCCCGCTGCTCGAGTCCGCCGAGAGCCAGCGGCATCGCCCGAGCTCGGCGGTTCCGCTCGCCGACTGCTACGTCAAGCAGGGCGATCTGCTGAAGGCCAGCGACATCTATCACAAGGTCGCGAGCGAGAAGAAGGCGCCCGGCTACAACGCGCGGGATGTCGCGGCCATCACATCGGCCAAGAAGAAGGCAGCTCAGCTCGATGTGCGCATCCCGACGCTCGTCGTCACGCCGGCGGAGCCGTACGAGGGGCTGGTGGTCGAGATCGACGGCGAGGTGATCAGCGAGCCGTCGGCGCCGCACCGGTTCGATCCGGGCGAGGTGCTGGTGATCGTCGTCAGGGCCGAGGGCCACGAGGAGACGTCGCAGAAGGTCACGCTGAAGGAGAAGCAGCGGCGCGAGATCAAGCTCCGCCTCAAGCCGAAGCCCGGGGGGAAGAAGCCGCCGGAGAAGCCTGTCGCGGAGAAGCCGCCGGAGAAGAAGCCGCCGGAGAAGCCTGTCGCGAAGAAGCCGCCGGAGAAGAAGCCGCCGAAGAAGCCTGTCGCGAAGAAGCCGCCGGAGAAGAAGCCGCCGAAGAAGCCTGTCGCGAAGAGGCCGCCGGAGAAGAAGCCGCCTCGCGCCGCCGAGAAGCCTGTCGCGAAGAAGCCGCCTCGCGCCGCCGAGAAGCCGGCCGAGGACACGCCGCGCGTCGCGACGGGCCCCGACGAGAGGCCGAAGCCCGCCGTCGAGATGCCCGAGCCCACGCCGCCCAGCCCGCGCAGGCAGCGCGACGTGTGGCTCGGCGCAGGCTTCCAGGGCTTCTTCATCCCTCAGCTCATGTTCGGGCTCCTCGGAGAAGGGGGGCGGGACGTCCTCGTCCCCGGCGGAGACATCTCGCTGTCCACGCGGCTCGGGCGGCGGTTCGATCTCGTGTTCTCGGTCGCCTACGCGCGCTTCTGGATGGACGAGACGCCGTTCAAGCCGAAGGGACACCCGGACACCGACTACGAGATCGTCGAGAGCGATCTCCAGGCGCTCCAGGCGGGCGTCCGACTGGTCTGGAACATCCCGCTCGATCGGGACGAGCTGTTCGCCTTCCGCGTCGGGGCCGGCCTTGGCGTGGGCTGGACGTTCATGGGCGACCTCTACCGGACCCAGGCATATCCCGGCGACGCGGTGCCCGGCGACCCGGGCTCGTTCGTGCCGGGGGACCCGTACCGCTATGTGAAATGCCGCGGACCCAACAACCCGGTCGGGAGCTTCCGGTACTGCAACCAGCTCGATTACGACGCGGATCACTACCCTGGCTACGTCGAGCCGAGCTGGTTCACCCGTCCCAAGGGGCGGCCTCAAGGCCTGCGGCCGCTCGTCTATCCGTGGCTCGTCCTGCCCGAAATCGGGCTCGCCCTTCGCCCGTGGGACCGCGTCGCCTTCGACCTCCGGGTCGGCGCCTCCGTGACCGGCCTGCTCGGAGGGCTCGGCGTCCGCTTCGCCCTGTGATGCACCTCGCCCCGCGGGCCGCGCGGCTCAGCGAGCGAGCTTCACGGCGCGGCCGAGCTTCCGGGACAGCACGGCCTCGAGCGTGCTCCAGAGCTCTTCGCCCGACTTCTGGGCCACCCAGCGGTCCTCGGACGGCCGGTAGTCGAAGTGCCACGCGGCCCGCTCGGCGGCCATCCAGATCTGCCGCGCCGCGCGGTGGCTGTTGACGACGTGCTTGATGCCGTCCTCGAACTCCAGGGTGAGGATGCCGCTCTGCAGGTCGGCCTCGACGCCGTCGGGGATCTCGTTGATCGCTCGATCCAGCGCGCGCAGCGACCGATCGGCCACGTCGTCGAACTCTCGCTCCGATAGGGGCTCTCCGCTCATGCCGATCCGCTTACAACGGCGCGCGCCGAGGCGGTACGGGGAAGCGCCGGCGCCCCCTCACTCCCAGGGGACCGTGTAGAGCTTCACGTTGGTCATCGCCTTCATCGCCTCGACGACGCCCTCCTTGACCCCGATGCCGCTGTCCTTGATCCCCCCGAACGGCGACAGCTCGGACCGGTACCCCGGCACCTCGCGCACGTTCACCGTGCCGCAGCGGAGCTCCCGCACGAGCCTGTGGACGCGCCGCAGGTCGTTCGTGCAGACGCCGGCGGAGAGGCCGTAGCTCGTCCCGTTCGCCACGGCGATCGCCTCGTCGATGTCCCTCACCCGCAGGATGGGCGCGTGCGGGCCGAAGGTCTCGTGCTGCACGGAGGGGGCGTCCCGCGGGACATGATCCATCACGGTGGGGCCGTACAGGGCCCCGCGGCGCTCGTTCCCGAACAGCAGCCGGGCGCCGCGCGCGAGCGTGTCCTCGGCCGCGGCCTCGAGCTGCCGCGCCGCGGCCTCGGAGATCACCGTCCCCATGTCCGTCGCCGGATCGAGCGGATCGCCCACCTTGATCTGCGCCGACGCGGCGGCGAGGCGGCCGGCGAGCTCGTCGGCGACGCGCTCGCTCACGATGAGCCGCTTCACCGCCGTGCAGCGCTGCCCCGAGTTCCTGTAACAGCCGTACGCCGCGAGCCGCACGGCCTCGTCGAGATCCGCGTCGTCGAGCACGATGAGCGGGTCGTTGCCGCCGAGCTCGAGCACCGCGCGCCGGTAGCCGAGCAGGCCGGCGATGCGCTTGCCGATCTCGACCCCGCCGGTGAAGCTCACGAGCTCCACGGCGGGGTGGGTCACGAGCGCGCGCCCGATCTCCGCCGGATCGCCGGTCACGACGCTGAGCATGCCCGGCGGCAGCCCCGACTCGTGCAGCACCGACGCGAGGTAGATCGCGGAGAGGGGCGTCTTCTCCGACGGCTTGAGCACCATGGAGCTGCCGCTCGCGACGCTCGGCGCGACCTTGTGGGCGACCTGGTTGAGCGGGTGGTTGAACGGGGTGATCGCCGTCACCAGGCGGAGCGGCTCGCGCAGCGTGTACCCCCGCCGGGGCTTGCCGTTCGCCGAGATGTCGAACGCGAGGCACTGGCCGTCGTCGCGGAGCGCCTCGTACGCGGAGAAGCGGAGCACGTCGAGCGCGCGCCGCACCTCGTAGGCCGTGTCCTTGAGGCAGAGCCCGCTCTCCCACGTGATGAGCCGCGCCACCGCCCCCGCCTGCGCCTCGATGTGCGCCGCGGCGCGGAGCAGGATCTCGCTGCGCTCGTGGCGAGAGAGCCGCGGCGGGCCGGAGGACACGCTCGCGAGCGCCTCCAGCACCGCCCCCTCGTCGAGCCTCGGCACGCTGCCGATCACCTCGCCCGTGAACGGGTAGCGCACGAGGATGACCTCGTCCCGGCTCACCGGTCTTCCCCCGATCAGGCACGGAAAATGGAACGCTGGTCGATCGATTGAGAGCATCGAGCCCATCCCTGTCCCCCCTTCAGGCGCTCGATCGTCGGCGCTAGGCCATGGCGGTCGAGAGTCGGTTGAGCACCAGATCGAAGACGTCCGCGTTCGACAGCGCGCTCGGCCGGCCGTGCGCGGCGCCCGCGTCCGCCTTGGCCGCTTCCGCGCCGAGGAGCCAGGCGCGCTCCCCGGGCCGGAGCGGGTGGCTCGCGAGGATCGGCACCTCCGCCTCGTGCAGGCCGCCGTGGGACCTGAGCCCGCGCTGCACGGCGGAGAGGTCGTGGTAGGCCGCGCTCTTGCCGAGCACCGTGCTCCGATCGCCGAGGACCACGAGGTCGCCGATCCGATCCGGCGGCAGCGCGAAGCGCCGCGCGGCCTCCTCCCGGGTCAGGACGAGCTCCACGCCCGGGAGCCGATCGAGGACCTGCGCGGCGCGCGCGCCGTCGTCCGGCGCGCCGAGGTACACGGTCGCGTACGACCCGAGCGCGCCGTGGTGCACGACGTACGGGTCGGTGATCGGCAGGAGCACGCGGAAGCCCGAGAGGCCGGCCTCGCGCAGCGCGTCGTCCAGGTAGCGCACGTTCGGCGAGCCGTCCGACGCGGTCTTGTCGTTCATGCCGTGATCCGCGGTGATGCCGCAGACGAAGCCGGCGTCGAGGTACTCGCCGAAGAGGGCGTCGAAGCGGGCGTAGAACCGATCGGACATCGGCCCGCGCGGCGGCTCCTTGTGCTGCACGTAGTCGGTCAGCGACACGTAGAGCAGCGTGGCCGAGAGCCGCTCGTGCAGCGCGAGGCCCATCTCCATGGCGTAGTGGGAGATGTCCCAGTCGTAGATCGACGGGTTCTCGCGGCCTACCGCGGCGGTGATCGAGCCGATCCCGTGCTCCGGGATCGCCTGCTCGTGCGCCTTCTCCGCCGACAGCGAGATCGGGCGAGGGCCCCCCTCGCGGCAGGCGCCGAGGAGCGCGCGGAGCTTGTCCTTGGCCGTGACGCAGAGGGTCCTGACGCCCGCCTGCTCCATCTTCTCGAAGAGCGTCGGGACGCGCAGGAACCGAGGATCGTTCATCGGCACCTCCTCCCCCGTGGCGGCGTCGAGGTAATAGTTGCCCGAGATGCCGTGCACGCGCGCCGGCTGGCCGGTGACGATCGACACGTTGTTCGGGTTCGTGAAGCTCGGGACCTGGCCTCGACCGCGCACGTACAGGCCGCCGGCGGCGAGCGTGCCCGCGAGCCGCGGCATCAGCCCGTCCGCGAGCGCCTGGTCGAGGTACTCCGGCCCGCACCCGTCGACGCAGAACACCACCGTCTTGCGCGCGGGCAGCGCATAGCGCCGATCGCCGAGTTCGATCATGCCGAACGCTGACACGCAGCGCGCGGGCCGAGAAGGGCCGTCGCTGCGCCGCCATGCGCGCTCCTCCGCCTCGAACGGCGGGCAGGGGAGCGGCGGTGCGTCAGTAGCCCGGCCAGGGGTCTGCCGGCTTCGGAGGCGCCGGGACCGGTCGCTTGAAGCACATCACGCCGGCGTCGAGCGCCACGAGCTCCCAGCCGCCCTCGCCCCGCGCCTTCGCGATGGCGCGCGCCTCGTCCACGCCGTGCGCCTGCTCGCAGTCCTGATCCCACCGCGGTGGGGGGACGCTCGGCGTGAGCCCCTGGGCGCGCACCCGCCCCGCCGCGAGCGCGACGGCCGCGCCCAGCACCAGACCGCCCAGCACGAGCACGACCCTCTTGTCCATGGCGTCAGGGACATGGTGGTCCGCGCCGGGCAGCACCGTCAAGCGACGCTCCGAGGACGTTGGGCACGCCCGGCAGGATTCGAACCTGCGACCCGCGGCTTAGAAGGCCGCTGCTCTATCCAGCTGAGCTACGGGCGCTTGGACGACAAGCGCATCTCTCGTACTGCATCGCGGACGCGGAATCGAGCGTTACAAGCGTTGCGAGCGTTACAGGCATCACCGGTGCCGTGGGCGCGGGGAGCGCCCCGGCGAGGTCCGCTCAGGTCGACGCGGCCAGGCGGCGGACCTGCTCGCCGGTCCGGCCGTAACGCCGCTGTCGCCGGCAGTAGGTCGCGACCGCCTCGTCGAAGGTCGCCTCGGTGAAATCGGGCCAGAGCGTGTCGGTGAAGAACAGCTCCGCGTACGCGGCCTCGAAGAGCAGGAAGTCGCTGAGGCGCTTCTCGCCGCCGGTGCGGATGATGAGATCGGGATCCGGCATCGAGCTGGTCGTCAGGAAGTTCCGGAGCGACTTCTCGTTGATCTCCTCCGGGATGACCAGCCCGGCCCGCGCGCGGACCGCGAGCGCGCGCATGGCGTTCGCCATGTCGCGGCGACCGCCGTAGCTCAGCGCGAGCGCCAGGGTCATCTCGGTGCCCCCGGCGGTGTCCTCCACGAGCTTCTCCATCGCGCGCCGCGTCGGCGTCGGGATGTCCTCGAGGTCGCCGACCACCTGGACCGCGATCCCTCGACGGATCAGCTCGTCGTGCTCCCCCTCGGCGAACTCCTGGCAGATGCGCATCAGCGCGTCGATCTCGTCCTTGGGCCTCGACCAGTTCGCCACGCTGAACGCGTAGAGCGTGAGGTACGGGATGCCGCGATCGCGGCAAGCACGCACCGAGAGGCGCACGGCCTGCGCTCCGTGCTGGTGCCCCTGCATGCGGGGGAGCCCCCGCGCCGCCGCCCAGCGGCCATTGCCATCGAGGATGATCGCGACGTGCTTGGGGAGATTGCTGGACGTCATGGGCTTTCCTGGGTGGGGACGACGAAAGACTCTGCGCCGAGCATGGGCGCGGTGGGGGGGCCGACGGTGATGCGATTGTGGAGGTTCTGTGGAGGATGGCGCGGGAGAGCTCAAGACGCTCTGCTCGCTGACGGGTGCGCGAGCTCTCCAGCCCGCTCGCCGAAGACCGCCGCCGCGCCTTCGCACCACCGATCCAGTGCGCTGTCAAACCGAGGAAACCTCCCGGAAACCAAGAGGGTCGCCGGGGCGGCATGGCGAGAGAGCTCATCCTTTCACAGGATCAGGCCCCCGGCAGCGAGAGCTTGAACTCGACCTCGGGCGGCCCGCGGTGGGTGCATTCGGCCGAGCCGCTGTGGGCCTCGGCGATCGCCTTGACGATCGCGAGGCCCAGGCCGGTGCCGCCCCGGTCGGCGCGGGTCGTCACGAAACGGCGGAAAAGGCGGCCCGCGACGTGCCGCCCGATCTCGCCGCGGTTGCGGATCGAGATCGCGACCTGTCCGCCCATGCGAGACACGGCGATCTGGACGGGGGCCGCGGCGTCGCCGTGCGTGCGCGCGTTGTCGAGCAGGTTGTCGAGGGCGCGCGAGAGCCACTGCTCGTCGCCGCGCACCGTCGCCGAGCTCGGCGCGTCGAGCTCGACGCGGCTGCCGCGCTCTCGCGCCCGCGCCGCGGCGGCCTCTGCGATCGCGACCAGGTCGACCACCGCGGCGTGCTCCACGCCGCGCGCCTCGAGGCGCGCGAGCGACAGCAGCTCCCCGAGGAGCGCCTCGATCCGCGTGGTCGCCTCGCGGATGCGCGCGACGAAGCGGGCGGCCTCCTCGGCGTCTTCGAGCGCGCCCTCGGAGAGCACCTCGGCGCTCGCGCGGATCGCGGCGACGGGGTTCTTGAGCTCGTGCGAGAGATCCGCGGCGAAGGTCTCGACGAAGGGGCGGCCCTCGATCTGGCGCCGCATCGAGTCGATGGCGCGCGTCAGCCGCTGGACCTCGCGGCCCTGCGCCGGCGGCGTCGCCGCGCGCACCTCGCCCTCGCTCACGCGCACCGCGAACTCGGTGAGCGCCTCGATCGGCGTCGCGATGGTGCGGCCGATCAGGAACGACGAGATCGCCGCCGCGGCGCCGAGCACCGTGCTGAGCACGAGGATCGGCGGGGCGAAGTCGGCGACCATCCGCTGCACCACGATGGTCGGCTTCACGACCTGCACGCTGCCGACGCGCTGGCCGCGGACCTGGATGGGCGCGGTCACGAAGACGGTCCCGGGCTCGCCCGGCGAGGCGCCGCGCGCCCGGAGCACGCGGCCCTCGGGATCGAGCAGCGCGATGCTCTGGGCGGTCGGGCCCTCGGCCTCGCCGTCGAGCGCGCGCACCGCCGCGAGATCGACGCCGCGCACCTCCATCTCCATCGCGGCCACGGCGGCGAACGCGGCTGCCTCGTCGCGCGCGCTGCCCTCGGCGAGCAGGGTCGCGCGCGCCTCGATGCGATCGATGACGAGCAGCCCGAGCCCGAACGCGAACGCGCCGACGATGCCGCCGAGCGCGATGAAGATCTGCATCCGGATGCTCATCCCCGCCGTCCGGGCGCGGACGAGGCGGGAGGCGAACAACGCGACGAGCAGGATGAGCGAGACCGCCGCCGCCGCGGTGACGACGAGGCGCAGCACCCGTCAGCCTCCGCCTTCCGCGGGGCCCGGCTTGTCCGCGACGCGGTAGCCGACGCCGCGCACCGTCTCGATGAGGTCGGCGTCGCCGCCGGCCTCGACGACCTTCTTGCGGAGCCCCTTCACGTGCGAGTCGATGGTCCGGTCGGTGATCGCGAACCCGTCGCCCCAGACGCGATCGATGAGCTGCGCGCGCGTGAAGACCCTGCCCGGCGCGGCGAGCATGCAGGCGAGCAGATCGAACTCGACGCGGGTGAGGTCGACCTTCTGGCCGCTCACGTACGCGCGCCGCGTGGCCTCGTCGACGACGAGCGGCAGCGGCGCCGGCGCGCCGGCGGACGGCGAGGGCCGCGCGGCGCGGCGCAGGACGGCCCGCACCCGCGCCACGATCTCCCGGGGGGAGAACGGCTTGGTCACGTAGTCGTCGGCGCCGGTCTCGAGCGCGGCGACGCGGTCGGCCTCGCTGTCGCGGCTCGACAGGACGATGATCGCGGCGCGCGCCGCGCTCCGCCGGGCCTGCCCGATCAGGTCGAAGCCGCTGCCGTCGGGGAGCATGAGATCGAGGATGATGAGGTCGGCGTTGTCGATCTCCCGCTCCGCGGCCGCGAGCGTGGTGGCGACGGTGGCCGCGAACCCGTCGCGGCGCAGGAAGTAGGCGATCGACTCGGCGATGGCCGGCTCATCCTCGACGACCAGGACCTTGGCCATGGTCGGTGAGCCTAGAACGGCGCCGCGGACGCGTCGACAGGGCTGGCCAGCGGGCCTGGCCGGCCCCGCCCCTGCGAGGGCTCGCGGGCGTCGCGACCGCCGCGTTCGTGCGCGCTCAGGCGCTGGGGATCGCCGCGTTGACGAGCTCGCGCACGACCCCGAGCAGCCGCTCGTAGTGCTCCGGGATGGGCCGCAGGCCGGCGCAGTGGACCACGAGGCCGCCAGGGCGGCGCTCGATGTGCCCCTGGAAACCGCGGCGGGCGAGGAGCTTGCGCAGGCGCGGATGGAACGCGCCTGCGGCCTCGCGCTGGGAGGTGGCGAAGGTCGTCACGTGGGCGTCCCAAAGCGCATCGTCGAGGGTGACCCGGGGCGGGGGAGCGCTCTCGATGAAGGCGACGCGCGTCAGGAAATGCTCGCCGACACGCATCGAGGCGCGGCGCTGGAGCGCCGGGTGCGCCGCGAAGCCGAGCAGCGTCCGCTCGAGGGGCTCGGCTTCGCCCTCGGCGTACCAGGGCTCGGCGATCACCGCGTGCCCGGGGTTCGCCGTCCAGGTGCACGCGAAGAGGTACGCGGAGGGCGGCGCGATCGTGTCGTAGGGCTCCCAGCGGCGGAACCAGGCCTCGTCAGGGCGCGCGGTGAAGGCGAGGCCGCGCCGGGCAGCCCACGCCGCGATGTGCTCGTCGGATCCCAGCGGAGGAGGCATGGATGGCGAGGTTAGTCGGCGCGGCGTCGCCTCGGAAGCCTCCGGCGCGATGCGACCGCGAGCGCCCCGGCGCAGAGCGAGAGCCAGGACGCCGCACCCGCGGCTGCGCCGTTCCCGGGCGCGTCGCAGGAGCATCGGCCGTAGATGCCGACCGTCGTCTCGTCGTCATGGTCGTCGTCGTTGCCCAGCGGGCCTCCAGCGCCTCCGTGGCCTGCGGTCGTGATGGGCGCGCCGCCGGCGTCTCCGGCGTCGCCGCCGTTCCCGCCTGCGCCGCCGCGGCCGCCCGTCCCGCCGCGGCCGCCCGTGCCGCCGCCTTCACCGCCGCTCCCGTCTTTTCCGCCTCCGCTGCCAGCGCCGCCATCGCCGCCTGCGCCGCCGCCGCCCGTCTCGCCGCCTTCGTCCGCGCAGCGCGTGAGATGGAGGGGACGTTTGCGCGTGCAGTCCGTCGGCGACGCGCAGCGGGGATCCGAGAGCGCGGGCGGCGCGCCTGTGCCGCCGATCTCGCCGAGGTCAGGGTAGGCGGCCTCTGTCCTCTCCCAGCGCCCCCCGGTGTGCTCCATCCAGCCGAACACCCGCTCCTGGTACGGAGCGGCGCCGCCGATCGCCGGGTCGTAGACGCCGCGCCCCGCGTCGTAGTTGGGGTTGTTCGGGTTGTTGACGTACGCGAGCCCGTTGTAGGCCCAGACGGCGCTGTACCAGTGCTCGATGAACGCGGGTTGCCGGTCGCCGACGCAGCGCGTGGCCCTCCACTTCGAGGCCAGGATCTGGGTGCCGGTGGCCGCGTTGTAGGTCGGCTCCGCGGCCACGCGGCGCGGATCGAAATCCGGGCTGTCGCCGCGCCGCATGCCGCTCGTGATCTGCGAGGCGCCGTAGCCGCAGTCGAAGGAGATGATCGTCCGCGAGCTCTCCCCCGCCTGATCCATGGGCCGGTCCGGCGCGCAGAACTGCTGCCACCCCGACTCCTGCATGGCGATCGCCTTGAGCAGCTCGCAGGGGAACGTGGCGGGAACGTCGCGCCGCGCCTCGGGCAGATCGCAGCCCTGACCGAGGTTGAAGGCCGGCGGTCCGGCGTCGCCCCAGGCCTCGGGGCCCCGCGAGACGCGGTCGAAGATGGCGTTCCACTCCGCGACGGAGGGGTTGATCCCGGGCACGGCCTCGATCGCGCAGCCGCGATCGTTGTACGCGCTCGACGCGGTGAAGCAGGGGCAGTACGCGCCGCGCGCGGCCGGCGCGACCAGCGCGGCCGCGGAGAGCGCCGCCGGGACCAGGAGAAGGCGGCCCGTCACGGCTCCTCCTTCGCGGCGGTGAAGCCGGCGACCGCGATGCGCGCTCCGGGTGGCGCAGGGATCGCGGCGACCTCGCCGCTCTCCACCCGGATCGCGAAGGGGACGGCGAACGCGGACGGCTTCGCGTGCAGCGCCGCCACCCACGCCGCGTCCTGCGAGACGGCCTGGATGACGTCGATGCCGGGGCCGAGCGGGCTGCGGACCGCGGCGCGCGCGCCGACGACGAACAAGCCGGTGGCGCGCTCGGGCGTGTACGCGATCCCGCCGCCCGGCCAGGCGTACGGGGCGAGGGCGTGGCTCGCGCTCGCCTCGAGCCGGGTGCGCTTGCCCCGGGCGAGATCGAGCCGATCGATGACCCACAGGCCGGGGTCGGTCTCGTGCCGCTCCTGGAACACGAGCGCGCCCGCCGCGGCGTCGATCGAGAAATCGCGCGCGAACGGCGGGATCGACGGGGCGATCACCCGCGTCGCGCCGGAGTCGGGGTCCACGAGGACGATGTCGGCCGACGCCGGGGAGACGCGGTAGAGGACGAGCTCGCCGTTCCACGCGCCGGCGAGGAAGGCGAGGTGGCCGGTGTGTCGGTGCACGGTGCGGATCGCGCCGGTGGCGAGGTCGACCTCGTCGATGGTGAGCGCGTCGATCCGGAGCTGCGCGGGCTCGTTGTCGGGCTGCGGCTCCGGGCCGGCGACGCCGCGCGAGACGAAGACGCGCCCGTCGGCGGTGACGAGCGGGCGGCTCGCGTGGACCACGCCGTCGCAGAGCGCGACGGGCTCTGCGCCCGGCTGGATCCGGAAGAGGCTCGCGTTGAACGAGCGGTCGCTGGACGGGCTCGTCTCGGCGGTCGCGACCACGAGCCGCGTTCGCGGGACGACGCGGGCGCGGACCACGGCGTCGCTCAGGTGCCGGAGCGTGGCGAGCGCGGGACCGGCCTTGGCTCCGCCGATCGGCGCGATGTGGAGCGTGGTCCGGGCCGCCCCCGGAGGCGTCGCGAGGATCGCGACGCTGGGTGGCGCCGAGGAATCCGCGGGCGCCGCGACGGCCGTGGGCACGAGCAGACGGCCGACCCGTGAGATCGCGGGCGCAGGGGCGTCGCCATGGGCGAGCACAGCCGTCATCGTACCCGTGAGCGCGGCGAGCAGCGCGCAGGGGAGCGCGATCCTGTGCAGGCGGCGCCGTGTCAGGGGCGAGCAGGCGTAGGAGCTGAGACGCACGACAGGAGAGTAGACGATGCGCCGGTGAGCGCTCGCTCGCGAGGCGGCGCTCGCTTGCCAGCCTCTGCCGCCCCGCCGTCCCGTGCGGCCGGGGCGCCCGACGACGTCGCCGTCGCGCCCGGCGAAAGGCAGCGGGTGGCCAGGAAGCAGGCCCTCAGAAGCGGCCGGCCATGCCGAGCCCGGCCGCGCCCGGTCCAGCGACCGGGGTCAGCTGGAGCTTGCTGGGCCAGGGCTGGTTGAACCCGAGCTCCCAGATGAGGCCACCGGCGACGCCGGCGGCGCCCAACCCGAGCAGCACGCCGCCGACCGTCGCGTGCGTGCGCCCCTGATTGCCCCGCTCGGCCACCTTTTCCGTGCAGCCCTTGCGCGACGGGCAACGGTCCTCGGCGGCGCCGATGTCCGCGAAGCCGCTCGAGGTCAAGATCCCGCCGACCAGCAGCGTGACGACCCCAGCGCCCGTCGCGACCCACGGCGAATAGCCGTAAGGAGGCTGCGGCGGAGGCTCCTCCTTGGGGCGCTCCGGGATCGCCGAGGCGGTGGGGGCCGTCGGGAGCACCGCCGGCGCCGACGCGGACGCGCTGGCGCTGGCGCTCGGCGCCGGCCGGAGGGCGTTCTTGAGGTTCTGGATCTTGTCCTGGATCGTCTGCGCGTCGCTCGCGTCCGGCGTACGGGCCAGGTAGGTCTCCAGCGCCGTGACCGCCTCGGCCCGCTCGCCCTTCTTCTCGTAGGCGTTGGCGATGTTGATCAGCACGCCGTGCGCCGAGCAGTCGAGCTGGTAAGCGTCCTTCCAGTACTGGATGGCGCGATCGTAGTCAGCGCGCTCGTAGAACTGGGTGGCGGCCTTGTGCGCCCCCTTGGCGCCTTCCAGGTCGGCGGGGGTCGCCGTGCGGTAGCACTCGGGATATTCGATGGCCGGATCTCCTGCTAAGGCCAACCCCGCGGCGAGGAATATCCCCGCGCCGAGACCGACCAGCCAAGTCCGAAGCACACGCATCCGAGCCGCCCTCCGAGAAGTGGCCGCAGCATACTGATCCGCTTCGCCGGCAGCGAGAAAAAGGAACTATTACGGACCTCGAGGCAATGCGTTCGGCCTGCCGACCGGCGTGGCGAGCGCCGAGCGAAGCGGCGGCCAGGGGAGCGGGACAGGAGCGTCGAGCGAAGCGACAGCCGGGGGACGGCATGGGAGCGCCGAGCGAGGCGGCGGCCGCGGGGAGCGGGACGGGAACGCCGCCGGCGCGCCCGCGCGGCGCGAGGGCGACCGGCCGGAGCGTCGAGGGGCGGTCCCGGCGCTTGCTTGGTTTCCGGTTCTGCTAGTCTCGCCCGGTGATGCTCCCCGAAAAGAAGCAGATCCTCGTCGTGGATGACGAGGCGAACCTCCGGCGGGTCCTCAGCGCCCAGCTCGGCCGGGATGGCTACGAGGTCCACACCGCGGAAGACGGCGAGGAGGGGCTCGCGTTCCTGAAGGAGCACCACATCGATCTGGTCATCACCGATCTCCGGATGCCCAAGGTCGACGGCATGGACCTGCTCCGCGCCGCGCTCCGCGACGACCCGTCGCGGCCCGTGGTGCTGCTCACGGCGCACGGGACCGTCGACAACGCCGTCGAGGCGCTCAAGACGGGCGCGTTCGACTACATCACGAAGCCGTTCGATCAGAACGAGGTGCGCGTCGTCGTGAAGAAGGCGCTCCGCACCCGCGATCTCGCGAGCGCGGACGCGACGCGGGACGTCTCCGCGGCGCAGCCCCGGGGGGGCTCCGACCGCTTCGGCATCATCGGCGAGAGCCCGCCCATCCAGGAGCTCTACGCGATCCTCGAGCGGGTCGCCGACACGCCGACCACGGTGCTCATCAGCGGCGAGAGCGGCACCGGGAAGGAGCTCGTCGCGCGGGCGCTGCACGAGAACTCCAGCCGTCGCGACCGGCCGTTCATCAAGGTCAACTGCGCGGCCATCCCGAAGGACCTCATGGAGTCGGAGCTCTTCGGCTACGAGCGCGGGGCCTTCACCGGCGCGGTCGCCTCCAAGCCGGGGCGCTTCGAGCTCGCCTCCGGCGGGACGCTCTTCCTCGACGAGATCGGCGAGATCCCGAACGAGATGCAGGTGAAGCTCCTGCGCGTCCTGCAGGAGAGCGAGTTCGAGCGGGTCGGGGGCATCAAGACCATCCACGTCGACGTCCGGCTCGTCGCCGCCACCAACCGCGACCTCAAGCGGGAGATCGCGGCGGGCACGTTCCGGGAAGACCTCTTCTACCGGCTCAACGTCGTCCCGATCGCGCTCCCCGCGCTGCGCGACCGGAGGAGCGATATCCCCCACCTCTGCACCCACTTCGTCGCGAAGTTCAACGCGCGCCTCAAGAAGAGCATCGAGAGCATCGAGCCCGAGGCGCTCGAGCGCCTGGCCTCGCACGCCTGGCCGGGGAACATCCGTGAGCTCGAGAACGTCGTCGAGCGGGCGCTGCTCTTCGCCGACGGCGCGCGCATCCGCCTCGACGACCTGCCGGAGGAGATCCGCGGCGGCGCCACGTCGTCGCCCGGCGCGACGCTGCCGCTCGCGGCCGCCGCCGCGGACACCTCCGCCGCGCCCTCGACGCCCGACGGCCTCAAGGAGCAGGTGAAGGCGGCGATGAGCAAGCTCGAGCGCGACCTCATCGAGCGCGCCCTCAAGCAGACGCACGGCAACGTCACCCACGCCGCGCGGCTCCTCAAGATCTCGCGCAAGGGGCTCCAGCTCAAGATGAAGGAGCTGAACCTCCGCGAGCGCGACGCCGAGTGAGCCCGTGGGCCTCGGCGAGCAGCGCTCAGTCCGCGCACAGGGCCGCGCGCCGGGGGGGAAGGCCCTCGCCGTCGCCGCCTCGCTCGCCGGCCTCCTCGCGGCCTCTCCCGGCTGCGATCGCGGCGGCGCCCCGCAGGGCACGGACGCCGATCTCGACGCCGCCCCTCCCTGGGACGTGAGCCAGACCGAGCCGGAGCCGCGCCCCGGCATGGCGTGGATCCCGAAGGGCGTGCTCATCGCGGGCACGCCGCCGGACCGGCTGCCGCGCATCGCCGACGAGGAGATGGCGGGCGCGCAGGTCGTGATGCACGGCTTCTACATCGACATCTTCTCGTACCCCAACGAGGTCGGCGCGATCCCGACCACGAACATCGCGCAGGACGAGGCGCGCGCGCTGTGCGAGGCGCAGGGCAAGCGCCTCTGCACGGAGCTCGAGATCGAGCGAGCCTGCAAGGGGCCGGACAACACCACGTACGAGTACGGCGACACGTACAAGGCGCCGGTCTGCGCGACCGGGCAGAGCCGGGTCCTGACGCCCAACGGGGTGAACGCCGGGTGCGTGAGCGCGTTCGGGGTGCACGATCTCCATGGCGGCGTATGGACCTGGACCTCGAGCCAGTGGCAGCGGGACAGCGGCAAGCAGGGGCTCGTCACGCTGCGCGGAGGCAACGGGCCGACGGGCGAGCTCGTGGGGCGATGCGCTCACGGGCGCGGCGTCAAGCCGGACACGCGCCGCCCCGAGGTCGGCGTCCGCTGCTGTGCCGGCGAGGTGAACAGCTTCGAGGTGGTGCTCGAGGTGACGCGCGATCGCCCGCTCCGGCTGGAGCCGCTCGTCGACGCGCGCGCGGCGGCGCAGCTCGCGGCGCTCGCGCCGGAGGAGGTGCGCAACGCGTCCCGGGCCGGGTCGGCCGAGGGGGCGTTCAGCGTGGAGCGCATGTGGACCTGGCACCCCCGGGGCAACGAGGAGCTCGTGCTCGGCGGCGGCTGCGCGCGGCCGGCCGGGGTGAACGGGGCGCCGCGCAGCCGCGCCAAGCGCGCGAAGCGCTCGCGCCCGGGCGACGGAACGACGTGCGGGCTCCTCATCAGCCGGATGCGCATGAGCGCGCCGGCGCTGCTCGCGTTCGTCCCGTCGGATCTCTGGGAGCCCACGATCGGCGAGACGGACTCGCCGCGCGAGCTCTTCCTGTACGGCGGCGATGCGCTGGGCGCCTTCCGCCGTCGCATCACCTACGAGTGGGGCAAGATCGGCGTCGCCGACAAGGAGCGCAAGCGCAAGCACAAGGGCCGCCGCGGGCTCTCGTACGACTGAGGCCCCTCGGCGTCGCGACGAGCGCGCCGGGGCTCGCTGTCGCGACGCCGTCGTAACGGGTGGCGCTGGCGCGCGGCGGCACCACATTCCGGCGGCGCGCTCCGGCCCGCGGCACATTCACCTTGCGCCCGGGCGCCTGGAAGGGCAGCGCTAGCAGCGCGCGTCGCCGCCGCGCCGTCCGCACGCTCCTCCGATGACCCGCCCGCACGACCCCGAACCGCGCGACGCGCCGAGCAAGCGCCCGGACGATCCCGCGCGGCGGCGCGCGGCCGCGCGGCGCTCGCTGCGCGCAGCCGTCGCGCTCGGCTGCGCGCGGCTCCGCGGCGCGCGCGGCGGGCGGCTCGGCCTCGCCATGGCGGCGCTCATCTCGCTCGGGTGCGGCGTCATGGCGCTCGTGCTCGGGCTGGACGACGGGACGACCTCGCTGGACGCGCTGCTCGGGTCCGCGGCGCGCGGGCTCGCGTGGGCGGCCGCCGGCCCCATCGCCCTCGCCGCGGCGCACGATCGCCCGGGGGCCGATCGCCGCGACGGCGTCGAGGCGCTCGCCGCCGCGCGCGGGATCTCGCGGGCCTCGCTCCACGGCGTGCGCAGCCTCGCCGCGATGCTCGAGGTCGCGCGCGTCGTCGCGCTCCCGCTCGCCGCGCTCTCGGTGCTCGCGGCGCTCCTCTCCGGCTCGCTGCTGCTCGGCCTCCAGCACCTCGCGTACGGCGCGGCGCTCGCCCTGTTCGGCGCGGTCTCCGGTGTGACGCTCGGCGGCCTCGCGGCGGCGAGCGGCCGCGTCGCCGGGGCGCGAGGGCGCGCCCTGTTCCTGGTGCTGACCCTCGTCCCCTGGGGGCTCGCCGATCTCGCCGGCGACTCGAGGTGGTCGATCCCGGGAGCGCTCGGCGCGTTCCTCTCCTTCGCGGCCCGCTCGGCGGGAGGCCCTGCAGGATGAGCCCGGGCGCTCCTGTCGTGGTGCTCGAGGGCGTGCGCGCGCGGGACGGCGCCGGCGAAGAGGGGCGCCCTCGGGGGGGCCTCTCGGGCCTGTCCTTGGCCCTCGGCTCGGGCGTGCACGCGGTGCTCGGCGCCCCGGAGGACGGGACGCTCGCCCTCGCGGAGGTGCTCGCAGGCCGCGCAGCCCCCCTCGCTGGTCGCGTCCTCGTGGCGGGGCGCGACCCGTGCCGGAGCGCGGCGACGCGGGCGCAGATCGGCGTCCTGGCCGCCACCCCGGAGCTTCCCGACGGCGCGTCGGTGGCGTCGTTCATGTCGGTCGCGCTCCGGGCCCGCGGCGCGCCCGCGAGCGGCGCCGCGGCGCTCCTCGAGCCGCTCGGCGTCGCGCCGCTCCTCGCCCGCAGCACGGCCTCGCTGAGCTTCTCCGAGGCCCGGGCGGTCGAGCTGTCGCTCGCCCTCGGGGTGCCGCGGCCGCTCCTGCTCTGCCTCGTCGAGCCGTTCGCCGACGTCGCCGTGCCGTCTCCGGAGCCGGTCCGAGAGCGCCTGCGCGCCCTGGCTGCAGCTGGCGCCTGCGTCGTGCTCGTCACGTCCTCGACCGCCGACGCGAGCGCCCTTGCCGATCGCATCCACGTGCTCGATCGCGGCGTCATCGCGCGCACCGAGCCCGGCGCCGGCGACCGCCTCGCCGCGGCCCCGCCGGGCGCGACCCCGCCGGGCGCTGGGCGGCCCGAGGTCGAGATCCACGTGCTCGTCCACGAGCGGGCGCCCGACGCGCCCGGCGCTCGCGCGCTCGCCGCGGCGCTCGCGAGCGCTCCCGCCGTGCGCGCGGGCGCGTGGGAGCAGGGGCCGGCGGAGGCGTCGTCGACGCTGCGGATCCGGGCCGCGGACAGGGAGGCGGCCGCGCTCGCGATCCTGGATGCGGCCGCGAGGGAGGACGTCACGCTCATCGCGATCTCCTCGCCGCCCCCGTCGATGCACGACGTGCGGGCGGCGACCGCGCTGCACCTGGCCGCCGTTCGCTCGCGCCGGCCCTTCGGCGCACCTGCGGTCGAGGATGCTGCCCCGCTGCCGGGCGCGCCTGAGGGGCCGTTTGCGGTGGCGGCGTTCGACGCACCGGCGCCGCTCTTCCAGGCAGCGCCGCTCAGCCGGCCGTCGGACGGCCCGTCCCCGCCCGCTGGTGTGCCGCTGTCGGCGCACGGCGATGCCGCTGCCGGCGGACGGATCGGGGCCGACCCGGCGGGGGCCGACGGTTCGCCGCACGCCGCGGAGACAGGACGCCACGATGGTGGGTGAGAGCGCATCGAGCGCCGCGGCGCGGCCGCTTCCTCCCGCGGAAGGGGGGGCCGAGCGGGGTGGGCGCGCGCTGACGGGCGTCCGCCTCGGGATGGAGATGACCCTGAGCCGCCTCCGCGCGCGGCGTCCGCTGCTGGCGTTCGGGCTCGGCGCCGCGCTCGCGGTCGCGGCAGCGGTCATCGAGATCGCGTTCGGGTCTTCCGGGGCCGTGGACCGGGCGCTGCTCTCCACGTTCCGCCTCGCCACGCCGCTCACGATCTTCGCCCTGGCCGCCGACGCCGCCGATCGCACCACGCTGCGCGACGCGGCCTGGCCGGTGGCCCGCTTCGGCGCCTCGTCCCACCATGTCGCGCTCGGCATCGCCCTGGCCACGGCCCTCGCTTCCGCCCTCGTGGGAGCGCTGCTCGCCGTCGTCGTCGTCGCCGCCGCCCATGGTCCCGGCGCTGCGCCATTCGTCCGAGACATGCTCGTCAGTGGGTGGATCGGCGCGCTCACCGGAGCCGCCTACGCTGGCTGGTTCTCGCTCGGTGCGACCTTTTTCCGGCGCGGCCTCGGCCGCTTCGTGCCGCTCGCGGCCGATCTCCTGCTCGGTGGCTCGGCCGGGGTGATCGGCGCACTGTTGCCCCGGGGCAACGCCGTCAACCTCCTCGGCGGCCCGTCGCCGCTCGGGCTCGGGCAGCCCGCGAGCGCCGCCCTGCTCGCGTCGAGCGCCCTCGTCCTCGCGCTCGCCGCGGCGGCTCGCTGCAGGGAGTAGCGCGCCTGGGCCGCGGCGGCTCGGCTCGCCTTGCCCCGACCGGCTGCTTGACGTTCACGGTGATGGCGTGAGCGGCGCAAGAGGGATGGCTTCATCCGCTCGTTCACGTACTCTTCAGGGAATGACTCAGGAGCACGGGGACGACGAGGCCACCAAGGCGGTCAACGCGCCTCGATCGGTCCTGCTCGTCGGCTCGGCCGAGGCGCTGGCGGCGCGCTGCAGGGGGATGTGCCTGCGCGCTCGCGTCATGCTCATCGTCGAGAGCGACCTGGCGGCGCTGACGAACACGGCGGTGGAGCGGAAGCCGCTCGCGCTCCTGTTCCCCGACGACATCTACGCCTTCGACAGCGCGGAGTTCGACGCCCTGGCGCGCGACATCCAGGCCGCGGTGGTGACCCTCGAGCCAGGCGTCACGGACGAGGTCATCGAGGCGCGGCTCGCGGAGGCGCTGCTCCGAGCCGAGCTCCTCCGGCAGCCCGAGCCGTCGTCGAGCCGTTACGTGCTCGTGCCCGACGGCCCCCGCCGCTCCAAGCGTCGCTGACCGGCGCGCCCTTGCATGATGATGAAAAGGAGCTCCATCCGATGAGCGAGCTGCACCTCGATCCGAACGCGTCCCGCCTGACGATCCACACCCGAGCCGTGGGCATGCTCGCGCGCCTGGCGCACGACCTCGAGATCACGGCGTCCGAGCTGCGCGGTCGGGCGCGGCTCGACGGCGAGTCGTGGACCGCCGAGCTCGAGGTCCCCGTGGCCAAGCTCTCCGTCGCGGGGGTCCTGCGCGGCGATCGCGTCGATCCCGACGCGCTGTCCGCGGGAGATCGCGGCGACATCGAGCGGCGCCTGCGCGGCGAGGTGCTCGCGGGGACCGAGATCGTGGCGGTGCGCGCCTCGGGGGCCACGCGTGACCGCGCCGAGGTGCGCGTCCAGGTCGCCTCGGGGAGCGCCTCGCTGGTGGCGCGGCTCTCCTCGCGCGATCGCGGCGACGGCGCGATCGGGGTGACGGGTACCTGTCAGCTGTCGATGGCTGCGCTCGGCGTGCGCGAGGTCAAGGGGCCGCTCGGCGCCTTCAAGGTGCGGGACGAGCTCGACGTCCTCTTCGATCTCACTCTGCGGCCTGCGAGCTAGGCGGCTCGGACGGGAGCTCGGGCGCCGCGTCGCCGCGCGAGCAGGCGCCGTGGACCTGGTAGGGCTTGCCGGCGAGCCGCTTCGCGAGCGAAGCCCCGCGCCAGGCGACGTACGCCTTGTTGAAGTCGAGCAGCTGGTCGGGGGCGAAGTACGGGTTCTTCGTCTTGCCCAGCGTGACCAGCGTGAGCACCTGCTCCGCCACGCTCACGGGGCAGCCCTCGAGCCGGAGGGTGGTCTCGTTCCGGGCCATCGCGAGCTTGGTCGTCACCTTCACCATCTTCGCGAGGACGTCATCGTGCTTCGCGGTGTAGGGGTCCCGCGCGCTCCGCTCCCGGTACAGGCTCTCGACGCTGACCAGCTGATCGCCGATCTTCCCTTTGTACGTCGCGCAGTCGCCGATGAAGACCACCTTCTCGCCCGGCTTCGCGTCGATGGGGCCCTCGTAGGCGCCGAACACGACGTGCATCCGCGGCATCTTCGCGTCGCACTCCTTGTCGTACTCGCGCAGGATCTCGATCGCCTCCTCGATGGCCCCTGGACAGCCGCCCCAGCAGTAGTCGGTCCGCTCGGGCTCGGGCGGCGAGCCCGCGTAGGCCGTGATGTTCGTGCCCTCGAAGTACTTCTCGACGCGGACGAGGCCCACCTTGAACCCCTTGGCCTTGTGCTTCGCCTCCTCGAGCGTCACGTCCCCCGTGATCTCGATCTCGCCGAGGTCCATCGGGCCGAATCCGCGCTCCGACGCCAGGCGGATGTGCTCGACGCTCCTCGGATCGACGCCGATGATCTGGCAGCAGACCGAGTCGAACGCGACCTGGTTGTTCCCCATGATGATGAGGCCCAGGTCGAACGGCGAGGGCGTGAGCATCCGCCCCTCGCCCGCGGTGATGGCGTCGATCGCGATGAACTGCGGCTGCACGATGTACTGGAGATCGGCGACCTTCTCGTTCAGCCGGTGATCGTGATCGATGAGCCTGTGCCGATCGTCCTGGATCCCGATGTAGTTCTTCATCGAGAAGGTCACGGTGGTCCAGGGGTGCGACTTGAACTTGGGGCAGTTCACGAAGAAGTCGGCCTTCGCGACGGGCTCCGGCGTGAACACGTAGTCGCGCAGCCGGCCCTCGTGCGTGAGCGGGATCTCGACCTGCTGCTCTTCCTCGAAGTGGTAGTGCTTGACCCCGGTCCTGCGGAACATCGGGTAGTAGCCGGCGCTCTCGTACGTCATGCGGGTCGGGAGCGTGATGCCGCACCGCTCCCCGACGGCGAGCTCTCTCACGCGCCCGTCGTCGCGATCCTTGAGCGCGCCGATCACCCCCTCGACGAACTCGGGCCGCGTGTACGCGTGCGGAAAGTGCGCTCCCGACGCGACGACGTTGGGCTTGATGAGCGTCCGGCCGTGCGGGCGCAGCGAGAGCTCCTCGAGGCCGCTGCGCACGATGCCGCGGATCTTCGCCACGTCATACGTCGAGCAGCGGCGCAGAATTACACGAGGGCGCGACGTAATTTTCATAGAAAGACAGCGTATGGGCCGCGCCGGGCCATCGCAACACTCGCCGCCGGACGAGCCGCGCCGCGCAGCCGCTGCAGAACAGCCTGGGCGTTTGCTGCAGGACGGAACGTCGTGGCTCAGCCCGTGCGTTCGCCGCCGACGAGCCGCGCCAGCTCGGCGCGGACCTCGCGCGTCGCATCGATGAGCCGGCCTTCGATCTCGTAGGTGCGCTCACCGGGCGCCGCGTCGTTGGGCTCGGTGGGTGTGCGCAGGCGGCACCGGGCGACCTTCACGCGGATCGCCGTCCCTGTCGGCTGGAGCGAGCCCTCCACGCGCGCTCCTGGCGCCGAGGAGGCGGTCGAGTGGAGCCGCACGCGATCGCCGTCGATCTCGACGAGCTCTGCCTCGCCGCCCTTGGACCAGGTGAGGTGCGACGTCATTCCGGCCTCCGCAACCCGGCGCTCCGCGCGCGGGCGGCGCCGCCGCGGGCCCGCTCCATCGCCGCGCGGGCTTCGCGGGTGGCATCCTTCTCTTTCAGGCTCTCGCGCTTGTCGACGGTCTTCTTCCCCTTCGCGAGGGCGATCTCGGCCTTCACGCGCCCGTTCTTGAAGTAGAGGCGGGTCGCGATCACGGTCATGCCCTCCCGCTCCACGCTCTTGCGGATCGCCTCGATCTCGCTCTCGTGCAGCAGCAGCTTGCGCGGGCGCTTCGCCTCGTGCCCGAAGGCGGCGCCGGGCATCACGGGGATGTTGACCCCTTTCAGGAACGCCTCCCCGTTCTCGATGGCGCACCAGCTGTCGGTGAGCTCGGCCGCGCCGTCGCGGAGCATCTTCACCTCGCTGCCGAGCAGCACCAACCCTGCCTCGAACCGATCGTCGAGGGTGTAGTCGAACGTCGCGCGCTTGTTGCGCACGATGAGCTTCTCCCCCTCTCGCTCCTTCTCTTTGCCAGCGCGGCTCACGCGGCCGCATAGCGCGCGCGCCGCCGCCTGTCCACACCGCTTCACCGGGCTGCGCCCGCGCGGCGCCGCTGCTGGGCGCAGCTCGCGCGGCGCGTCCGCTGCGGTGGCGGCGTCATCGCTTGACGCCGATCGCCGCCGCTCGTCCAATGGTCCTTTCGCACGACGTGCCGTCAGCCTGGAGGACTCAGTGAATCGCGGACTGCGCTTTTCGGCCTGGCTCGGGGCGATCGTGGTGAGCTCTGCGCTGATGCCCGGGTGCAGCTGCAGCTGCGGCGTCGCCACGGACTCCGGCACCGTGGACGGCGATGGCGGGTGGGGCGGCAGCGGGCAGGGCGGCGATGGGCACGGCGGCGGCGGGCAGGGCGGTGAGGGACAGGGCGGCAGCGGGCAGGGCGGCGGCGCGCCGACTCCCAGGCGCGTCGGGGCGACCGAGACGGTGACGGCTGGCGAGGTCGCGAGGAGCTCGCGCTACCGCATGGTGTTCACGCTCGGGCAGCCGACGCAGAACCAGGGGACGTCGACCTCACCCAAGGTGCGGATGCGAGGAGGGCTCATCGGAGCCGACGGGAGCTTGCCATGACGAGGAGCTGGCGATGAGGACGTCGATGATCGCGCGATGCATGACGGCATCCGCCCTGGCGGCGAGCGCGGTCGTGGTCGCGGGGACCGCGGCTGCGGCGGTCCCGGCGACCATCACCCACCAAGGCCGGCTCTACGACGAGCGCGATGTGCCCATCAGCGCGACGCTCGATGTCGTGTTCGCCCTTTACGACGAGCGCGACGCTTCGACGCCCCTGTGGAGCGAGGTCCACTCGATCTCGTTCGAGGACGGCTTCTTCTCGGTGCGCCTCGGCGCGATCGTCCCGTTCGAGCAGGCGATCTTCGACGGTGCTGAGCGGTACCTCGGCATCACCGTGGGCGACGATGTCGAGCTGGAGCCGCGCGCGACGGTCGCGAGCGTGCCGTACGCGCTGCTCGCCGGCAATGTGAACGGCGACATCACGCCGACCTCGGTCACGGTCAACACCACGAGCGGCAACACGCTGGTGCTCGGCGAGCGCGGGATCATCGTGAACGGCGTCCTCGTGATCGACGAGAGCGGCGAGTGGGTCGGCTCGCCGACGGGGCTTCAGGGCCCGCAGGGGCTGCCTGGACCGATCGGTCCGGCCGGTGCAACGGGTCCGGCTGGACCGACGGGGCCGGAGGGGGGGCGGTGCGACTGGGCCTGCGGGTGCTGCTGGTCCGACAGGGCCGGCCGGACCGATCGGGGAGATCGGGCCGACGGGCGCCGCAGGCCCCACCGGACCCGCGGGGCCGGAAGGCGTGGCTGGACCTAGGGGGCCGGAGGGCCCGGCAGGGCCCGCTGGGGCGGCAGGGCCCATGGGGCCAGAAGGCCCGGTGGGCGCAATCGGACCGGAGGGCCCGATGGGACCAGAAGGTCCGATGGGGCCAGAAGGCCCGGTGGGCGCAATCGGACCGGAGGGCCCGGTGGGAACCAGAAGGTCCGATGGGGCCAGAAGGCCCGGCGGGCGCAATCGGACCGGAGGGCCCGGTGGGACCAGAAGGTCCGATGGGCCCGAGGGGACCAGAAGGCCCGGTAGGCGCGCTCGGACCAGAGGGTCCGATGGGCCCGAGGGGACCAGAAGGCCCGGTAGGCGCGCTCGGACCGGAGGGGCCAATGGGCCCGAGGGGACCAGAAGGCCCGGTAGGCGCGCTCGGACCGGAGGGTCCCATGGGACCAGCGGGCCCTACCGGTCCCATTGGGCCAGCGGGCTCTACCGGTCCGACAGGACCAGTGGGCCCTACCGGTCCGCAGGGGCCACGTGGGTTTACCGGCCCTGCTGGTCCGACCGGGCCCCAGGGGGTCGTGCTGACACTGACGGTCCAGGGCGTCGGCCCGCACACCGCGCTGCCGGCCGGGAGGCCTGTCGACTTTTTCGGGCCGACAGCATTGGTGGCGATCTCATCGACGAGCCAGTCGATCTATGCGACCGCGCATCGGTACCTGGGCACGGACGGCTCGCCTGCGGACAGCCTCAAGCTCTACATGTGCTACCAGCGGGTTCGTTCCGGGCCGTCTGGCCCGGTGCTCGACGAGGTCCAGGCGGTCGGCCTTGGTATGGCCGGCGGCCGTGTCCCCGCGGATACCCGCGTCCCCTTCGGGCTCAGCGCCGTCATCACCGGCCTCACCGCGGGCACCTACAACATCGGGATGTGCGGCCAGACCTTGAGCCCGAACTGGACCAGCAACGACTTACGGCTACCTCTCGATCCTCCTCGTCAACGGCTGGCCGCCGCGCCTGCCGGGCGCGCCCGCCGCGCTCGGCTTGCCGGGTCGCCCGAGCGCCGTGCGCACCCCTCGCCACGGACCGTGATAATTCGACGACGCAGAACGCAATGCCGCAGCACGCTGGGTCGGCATGCCGCCCACGTACGATCGTTCGCGACGATGGGCTGAAAGGGGGCTAAACACTCGCGGTTTTACACGCGGCCGTGTCCACTCCGGACGGCGTCCCCGCGGGTTCACCCTACCGCGCGTCCTATGCACTCGATCTGTCTCCGCGGCGCCCGCACGCACAACCTCCAGGGCATCGACCTCGATTTCCGGCCCGGCGAGCTCGTGGCCATCGCCGGCGTCTCGGGCGCTGGCAAATCGTCGCTCGCGCTCGACACGCTCTATTCCGAGGGACAGCGCCGGTTCGTCGAGAGCTTCAGCCCGTACGCTCGCCAGTTCCTCGAGCGGCTCGAGCGGCCGCCGATCGACGCGCTCGAGCCGGTGGCGGCCGGCGTCGCCGTCGATCGACGCGCGCCGGTCAAGAGCTCGCGGTCGACCGTCGCCACGATGGCCGACCTCGAACCGTATTTCTGCGCGCTCTTCGCGCGCGAGGCGGTGCCTGTCTGCCCGTCCTGCGAGGCGCCGGCCGCGCGGACCGACCCGGCGCGCGCGGCCGACCTCGCCGCGAGCGCGCACGAGGGGGCGACCGCGCTCGTCACGTACCCGATCGCGGTCGCCGGGACCGAGCGGTTCCTCGACGTGCGCGAGTCGTTGCTCGCCGCCGGCTACCGGCGCCTCCTCGTCCGCGGCGAGGCGCGCGACATCGACACCGTGGCGCCGTCCGAGGCGATGAGCGGCGCGGACAAGGTCGAGGTCATCGTCGATCGTGTCCGGGTCGCCCCCCGGGAGCGCCGGCGCCTCGGCGCCGCCATCGAGGAGGCATGGAAGGGCAGCGGGGGCGACGCCTCGCTCCACCTGCAGCGCAAGGCCGACGAGCAGGGCGGCCAGGGGGCGGGGCCCACGCGGCTCCGGCTCGTGCGCGGGCTCGCCTGCCCCTCGTGCGCGCGCGCCTTCGATCCGCCGCGCCCCGGGCTGTTCTCGTACCAGTCCCCCACCGGCGCGTGCCCCTCGTGCCGCGGCTTCGGCCGCACCCTCGGCATCGACTACGACAAGGTGATCCCGGACCCCTCGAAGTCGATCGCAGGCGGCGCGATCCGGCCCTGGAACGGCCGCTCGACGACGTGGGAGCGGAAGCTGCTCCGCGCGTTCTGCGAGCGGAAAGGCATCCGCACCGACAAGCCGTGGCGCGACCTCTCCGACGCGCAGCGCGCGCTCGTGCTCGAGGGGGAGGGCTCATGGACCCAGGGGAAGTACCCCGGCGTGAAGGCCTGGTTCCGCTGGCTCGAGACGCGCACTTACAAGATGCACGTCCGCGTGCTGCTCGCGCGCTACCGCACCTACGACGTGTGCGGCGCGTGCAACGGCAAGCGGCTCGCCCCCGAGTCGCTCCTCTACCGCGTCGGCGGCCTGGATCTCGCCGCGTGGCACGAGCTCGAGCTCCGCGACGCCCGCGCGCGCCTCGAGGCCGAGCGCCCGCAGACGGGCCAGGGGGAGATGGCGCGCCGCGAGCTCATCGCGCGGCTCGGGTACCTCGAGCGGGTCGGGCTGGGCTACCTCTCGCTCGCCCGCCAGGCGCGCACGCTCTCGGGCGGCGAGGCGCAGCGCGTCGCGCTCACCGCGGCGCTCGGCACGTCGCTGACGGGCGCGCTCTTCGTGCTCGACGAGCCGACGGTCGGCCTGCACCCGACGGACATCCCGCCGCTCATCGCGGCGATGCGCGAGCTCGCCGATCGCGGCAACGCCGTGCTCGTCATCGAGCACGAGCCGCTCGTCATCCGGGCGAGCGATCGCGTCGTCGAGCTCGGCCCCGGCGCGGGCAAGCAGGGCGGGCGCGTCACCTTCGACGGCCCGCCCGACGGGCTCGCCGCGCGCGGCCCGCTGGCGATGGCGCGCCCGGAGCGCCGGGCGCCGAGCGGGAAGATCGCGATCCACGGCGCGCGCGAGAACAACCTCCGCGACGTCATGGTCGACGTGCCGCTCGGCGTCGTCGTGGCGATCACGGGGCCGAGCGGCTCGGGCAAGAGCACGCTGGTGAACGACGTGCTCTACCGGCACATCGCGAGGGCGCGCGGCTACAAGGACGTCGAGGCGCCCGGCCTGTACAGGCGCATCGAGGGCACGGCCGACATCCGCACCGTCACGCTCGTCGACCAGGCGCCGCTGGGGCGCACCTCGCGGGGCAACCCTGCGACCTACACCGGCGCATGGAACCGCATCCGCGCGCTCTTCGCCGAGCAGCCGGAGGCGTCGGCGCGGGATCTCGGGCCCGGCCACTTCTCGTTCAACGTCGCGCTCGGGCGCTGCGAGGCGTGCGCGGGCGAGGGGAGCGAGACGATCGAGATGCAGTTCCTCGCCGACGTGTCGCTGACCTGCCCGACCTGCAAGGGCAAGCGGTTCCGCGACGAGGTGCTCGAGGTCAAGCTCGACGGCCGCTCGGTCGCCGACGTGCTCGACCTCTCGATCGACGAGGCGTTCGATGTCTTCGTGGGGCAGCCCGCGATCCGGCGGGCGCTCGCGCCGCTCAAGCAGCTCGGCCTCGGCTACCTCACGCTCGGCCAGCCGCTCTCGACGCTCTCCGGCGGCGAAGCGCAGCGGCTGAAGATCGCGCGCGCGCTCGGCGAGCCCTGCGCGGGCGCGCTCTTCCTCCTCGACGAGCCGAGCGCTGGCCTGCACCCCGCGGAGGTGACGCACCTCAACGCCGCGCTCTCCGTGCTCGTGGCCGAGGGCGCCTCCGTGATCGTCGTCGATCACGACCTCGACGTCATCGCCGCGGCGGACTGGGTCGTCGATCTCGGCCCGGGCGCGGGCAGCGAGGGCGGGAGCGTCGTCGCCGAGGGGACGCCCGAGGAGGTGGCCCGGACGGCGACGCGGACCGGCGTCTCGCTGGCCGAGTGGTTCGCGCAGCGGGGCGACGGCGGCGCTCGGCGCCCGCGTCGCGGCACGGCATCGGCCCCTGCCGCCCCGAAGCCCGGCAAGCGCGGCGGCGGCGTCGCGCGCGCGTCGCTCGACCGGGGTCGGATCGAGGTCGAGGGCGCCCGCGAGCACAACCTCGCCGAGGTCTCGACCGTGATCCCGCACGGCGAGATCGTCGTCATCACCGGCCCGAGCGGCTCTGGCAAGAGCACGCTCGCGTTCGACGTGGTCTTCGCCGAGGGCCAGCGGCGCTTCCTCGAGACCCTGACCCCCTACGCGCGCCAGTTCCTCCCCACGCTGCCGCGGCCGGACGTCGATCGCGTCACCGGCGTCCCCCCCTCGATCGCGCTCGAGCAGCGCACCACGCGCTCCGGCGCCAACTCGACCGTCGCGACCGTGACCGAGATCGCGCACTACCTGCGGCTGCTCTACGCCAAGGTCGGCGAGGCGCACTGCCCGGACTGCGACGTGCCGATCGAGGCGCGCTCGCCGGACGACGTCTACCGCTCGCTCGTCTCGACGCGCGGCGCGCGGACGCTCCTCGCCCCCGCCGTCGTGGCGCGCAAGGGGACGTACCTCGACGTGTTCACCGCCGCCGCCCGGGCCGGCATCACCCGCGCGCTCGCCGACGGCGAGCCGTGCGCGACCGACAGCCCTCCTCGCCTCGACAAGCGCCGCGAGCACTCGATCGACCTCGTGATGTACGAGGGGCGCATGGACGGCCTGGATCGCGCCGTCTTCGATCGCGCCCTCGCGTTCGGGCGGGGGGCGGTCAAGCTCGTCGGCGGCCGCGGCGGCGAGCAGCTGCTCTCCACGACGCGCACCTGCCCGCGCTGCGGCGTCGGTGTCCCGGAGCTCGATCCCCGCTGGTTCTCCTTCAACACGAAGCAGGGCCGGTGTGCGTCATGCGAGGGGACGGGCGCCTCGGACTTCGACGACGACGCGCTCGCGACGCCCGACCCGTGCGAGGCCTGCGGCGGCTCGCGCCTCGCGCCGATCCCGCGGGCGGTCCGGCTCGCGGGAGAGCGTTACCACCAGGCGTCGGGCCGCTCGGTCGCGGCCGCGGCCGCGTGGGCGAGGGGGCTACAGTTCACGGGCGACCGCGCGCTGATCGCCGAGGCGCCGCACAAGGAGCTCTGCCGCCGGCTCGACTTCGTCTGCGAGGTCGGCCTCGGCTACCTCACGCTCGATCGGCGCGCTGCCACCCTCTCGGGCGGCGAGATGCAGCGCCTGCGGCTCGCGGCGCAGCTCGGCAGCGGCCTCACCGGGGCGCTGTACGTCCTCGACGAGCCGACCATCGGTCTGCACCCGCGCGACACCGACCGGCTGCTCGGCAACCTCCGGCGGCTCGCCGGGATGGGCAGCACCGTGCTCATGGTGGAGCACGACGCCGACACGATCCGCGCGGCGGATCACCTGATCGACCTCGGCCCCTCGGGCGGGCGCAAAGGCGGCCGGATCGTCGCGGCGGGGCCGTCGCGCGCGGTGCTCGCGAACCCCGACTCGCCGACCGCCCGGGCGCTCGCCGGCGAGGATGCGCTGCTCAGCGCGCGCCCGGCGCGCCCTCCCGTGCGCGAGCACATCGAGCTCCTCGGCGCCCGCGCGCACAACCTCCAGGGGGACACTCTCCGGCTCCCCGCGGGCCGGATGACGGTGGTCGCCGGCGTGTCCGGCTCGGGGAAGAGCACGCTGATCCAGAAGGTGCTCTACCCCGCCGCGCGCCGCGCGCTGAAGCTGGAGGCGCCCGAGCCGGGCCCGCACAAGGCGCTGCGGCTGCCGAAGAGCATCCTGCGGGCGGTGGCCGTCGATCAGTCGCCCATCGGCCGGACGCCGCGCTCGATCCCCGCGACGTTCCTGGGCGTCTGGGACGAGGTCCGCAAGCTCTACGCTGCCTGCCCCGACGCGCAGGTGCGCGGCTACGGCCCTGCGCGGTTCTCCTTCAACACGGCCTCCGGCGGGCGGTGCCCCGCGTGCGAGGGGCAGGGCGTCATCGCGCACGAGATGTCGTTCTTGCCGGACGTGACCACGCCTTGCGAGGCGTGCGGCGGCGCGCGCTTCGAGCCGGCGACGCTCGACGTGCGCTACCTCGGTCTGTCCGTCGGCGAGCTCCTGGATCTCACCGCGGAGGAGGCTGTCGAGGTCTTCGCGTCCCACCCGAAGATCCGCGCCCCGCTCTCGACGATGTGCGATCTCGGCGTCGGTTATCTCCACATCGGCCAGGGGTCGCACACGCTCTCGGGCGGCGAAGCGCAGCGGCTCAAGCTCGCGGCGGAGCTGACGGCCGGCGCGCGGCCGAAGCCCACGCTCTATGTGCTCGATGAGCCCACGACCGGCCTGCATCTGGCGGACGTGACGCGCCTGGTCCGCGTGCTCGATCGCCTCGTCGAGCGCGGCGACACGCTGGTGATCATCGAGCACCACCCGGCGGTCATCGCGTGCGCGGATCACGTGGTCGAGCTCGGCCCGGAGGGCGGCGCCGGCGGTGGGCGCATCGTGGCGGAGGGTACCCCGCGGGAGGTGGCGCGTCAGCCGACGGCGACGGGCGAGGTGCTGAAGCGGATCTTCGCGAAGGGTACGTGAGCGGGCGCGCCGCGCGAACCGGCGCGCCGTCCCGGGGAGCGAGGCTCAGCCGCCGGCGCGCTTTGCGTACTGGTACGCGGTATAGGCGGAGATCAGGTGGCAGATCCAGCCGAGCCAGCCGCCCGAGCCGATCCACAGGCCTGGGGTGACGATCAGCCAGAAAATGCAGCGCAGGAACGCGCCGTTGTAGAGCTGCCCAACGCCCGGAATAAGGAACGAAAGCACTGCGGCGATCCCGGATTTGCTCATGGCATCGGAACCTGATCACCGTGACCGCCCTGTCAAGCGGGCTGGGGAAACCTGGGCACGGACCCGCCGCGCCGCGGCCAGCGGCACAGCGCGCGGTGCAGGAGGGCTCAGCGGCTGCCTGGTAGGACGATCCTTCGACGGCCCGTCGAGGACGTAGAAGGGGCCGGCGCAGGGGTCGTCCCCGTGGCGGTCGGCGCAGGGGTCGTCCCCGTGGCGGTCGGCGCAGGGGTCGTCCCCGTGGCGGTCGGCGCAGGGGTCGTCCCCGTGGCGGTCGGCGCAGGGGTCGTCCCCGTGGCGGTCGGCGCAGGGGTCGTCGCCGTCGGCTTGGGTTGCGCTTGCGCCGTCGGCTTCGGGGCCGCCACGGGGGCAGGCGCGGGCGGCTCCGGTGCGGTCGCCGCGGGTGTGGCGGCCGTCGGAGGGGGAGGCGCCGGATCGCCGGCGACCGACGCGGGCGCCGGGGGCGCCTCGATGGGCGTCAGCGCTGCAGCATCTTCGGATGACCCTCGGCTGCGCATCACGAAGAAGACGGTCGTCAGCCCGCCGATGACCACGAACGCGCCGATCCCGATCAGCGCGAGCGTCGCGCCGGAGCTCTTCGCGCGAGGCCGCGCGGGGATCGGCGCCGGGTACAGCGCGCCGCTGCCCGGCGGCTGGGGAGCGCCGCCGGCGTGAAACCCCGGCGCTCCGGCGACCCCGGGGCCACCTGGGGCCCCGAACGGCGCGCCGCCGTACGGGCTGGGAGGCTGGGGCGGCTGCCCGTAAGCGCCTCCTCCAGGTGGCCCGCCGTAATTCGCTGTCGCACCGGGCCCGTACGGGCCCGGTGCACCAGGTGGCGGCGCGCCGTACGGGCCAGCGGGAGCGCCGTACGGGCCGGGCATTCCGGGAGGCGCGCTGTTGGTCCCGCCTTCGACGAGGGTCCGCGGGACGGCTGCGCCAGCGGCGCTCGGATCGTGCGGCGCGGTGCCGGGCGGCACGGGAAAGGCGCCCTGCGGCGAGTTGGGCCCTGCGAGCGGAGGCTCGCCGGGCACGGTCTTGCCAGGGCCGTACATGCCGCTCGGGGGCGCAGGCCATCCCGGCGGCGGACCGCTATTCTGGTTGCTCATCGAGATCGCATCCTACCTACCGTACGCGCCTGGCGCGTCAGTTGTTGGGTACGATGATCACGCGCCGTCGAGGCCTGTCCGACGGCGTGGTGGTGGTCGGGCTCGTCGTCGGCGGGCTCGTCGTCGGCGGGCTCGTCGTGTTCGGCTGGGGGTTGGCCGGCGGCTGTGCGCTGGTCGGCGCGGGGAACGGGAACGGCGGCAGCGTCGACGGGATGACCCAGGGAAGCTGGGGGATGATCGTCGTCCCGCTGGGGCGTGTCGTCGGCGCCGTCGTGCTCGGCGGCGCCGTCGTGCTCGGCGTCGCCGGCGGCTTCGCCGTCGTGGTCGGCCGGGGCTGCGGCTTGGCGACCACGGGCGGCTCGACGGGAGGTGGCGTCACCGCCGGGGGAGTCACGGCGGGGGGCGTCGTCGCGGGCGGGCTAGGATCCGAAGGCACCGTGTTGGCCGGCTGGAAAGTCGGCAGGGCCGGCGCCACGTCGGCCTGCTCCTTCCGGCTCAGCTCGTTGGCGATGTACAGACCGCCGACGACGGCCCCCGTGATCCCCGTGGCGAGCAGCAGGATGGCGAACAGCGAAGTCCCGCCTCGCGCGGGTCGCTGCGCGCCGTGCGCCGAGGCGCTCTGCGAGATCCTCGGCAGCGGATCCATCGGCGCCGTCCCAGGGATGTAGCCCTGCGCGCCGCCGCCATACGCGCCGCCATACCCGGGCGCTGGGCCGCCGTTGAATCCGCCACCCGGGGCCGCGCTCCGGTCCATGAACGGCGCGCCTCCGACCGCCGTCCCTCCCGGGCGTGGCGACGCATCGAAGGGCCCCGGCTCGTGGCTCGTGGCGGGCACCCCCTGGGGGAGAGCGTAGGGGGCGGCGCTCACGGTCGCCGGCTGCGCGATCTGGGGATAGCCCCCTTGGGCGAAGTACGGGCCGGAGGAGGGCTCCGGCCTCGGCGTGAACCCTGGCGCTGACGCCGAGGGACCTCGGGCATCCGAGGAGAAGCCGCCCATGGGGGTCGAGGGCCCGAGGCCTCCCGGGGGGCCGCTGGACGCGTGCTGCGCGCCGCCGTCCTCCGGCGGAATCGTCTTGGGAACGGAGCTGGCGCGACCGTCCCCCATCGCGTTGGTCGCGGGCGCCGCCGCGGAAGGCGCGAGCATCCCGGGCGCCGCGAGGGCTGCCGCCAGGGCGGCCCCGGATGACCGCGCCAGGCTGACCTCGGACGGCGCGGGGGTGAGCGCCGACGGGGCGCGGGCGGCTCGGGCGAACGGCTCCAGGGCGCTGCGGAACTCGGCGGTGGTCGCGAAGCGATCCGGCGGCGAGGCCGCCATGGCGCGGTGGACGGCGGCGCAGAGGCCGGGCGCGAGCTCCGGCGCCAGGTCGGAGAGCCGCGAGATCTGGCCCGAAAGGTAGGCTCCCGCGATCTGCTGGGGCTCATCGCCGCCGACCGGCCGGCGGCCAGCCAGCATCTCGAAGATGATGACGCCCAGCGAGAAGATGTCGGCGCGCGCGTCCACGGAGTCCGCGGAGTAGGCCTGCTCGGGCGCCATGTACTCGGGGGTGCCCATGATCACGCCGGGGCGCGTCAACCCGCGATCGAGCTCCCCCGTGACCTTCAGCTTGGCGATGCCGAAGTCGAGCAGCTTGATGAGCGGCTCTCCCTTGGCGGACTTCGTGATGATCACGTTGTCCGGCTTGAGGTCCCGGTGGACGACGCCCGCGCGATGGGCGGCCTCGACGCCCTCGAGCATCTGCATCGTGTACTCGAGCGCGTCGGGGTACCCGAGACGGATGCCTGCCCGGTAGAGCTCCTCGTACAGGGTCTGGAGCGTCTTCCCCTCCAGGTACTCCATCACGATGAACGCCAGGCCGGACGCCGTCTGGTCGACGTCGCTGACGCGAACCACGTGCGCGCTCTGGATCTGCGCGGAGACGCGCGCCTCCTGAAGGAAGCGCTGCACCAGGCCGGAGCGGCGGGACAGCTCGGGGTGGAGAAACTTGAGGGCGACCGTCGTCCCCAGCACCTCGTGGCGGGCTTCGTAGACGCTCCCCATGCCGCCATCGCCGATGAGGCGCACGAGTCGGTACTTGTTGTTGATGACCTGGCCTGCCTGCGGACGCATCGATCTCCGTTGAGGGCGCTGGAGTTGCTCGGAGAGTCTCACAGGCTGGTAGACGAACGTCAGCCCCATTTGTGCGACACAGCGTCGCGATGATCGCGATCCGCCCTGCTTTTCGGCGCAGCGAGCCCCAACCATTTCCGCCGGCGTCCCGTCCAGGGCGCCCATAAGGCTGAGGTCGCACGCTCCGGGGTGCACGTGCCACCACAAGGATGTGCGATGACGCGATGCGTTGTTGTGGCTCGTGTGGGCGCGACAGCGCTGATGCGCGCGTGCGGGACCGAGTATACCTGGGAGCGCCGCGTGGGAGCGGCGCCGAGGAGATGCCCGTGCTGGCTGCGCCGTTGCTCGATGCCCTGATCGATCGCTCTCTGGAGGAAGACCTCGCGGGAGGCGATCTCACCACCGAGGCTTGTGTCGAGGCCTCCGCGCGCGCGACGGCGAAGGCGGTCGCGCGCAAGCCGCTCGTCGCGTGCGGGGGCGACGTGTTCCTGCGCGTCTTTCAGCGCCTGGATCGGCAGGTGGAGGGCGAGGTGCTCGTCGCGGACGGCACCGCGGTCGGCGTCGGCACGGTGCTGTGGACGGTGCGCGGTCGCGCGCGCTCGCTCCTCAGCGCGGAGCGCACCGCGCTCAACCTCGCGCAGCGGATGAGCGGCGTCGCCTCCGAGGCGCGTCGCTACGCCGAGGCGATCCCGGCTGGGTCGAGCGTGCGCATCACCGACACCCGCAAGACGACGCCCGGTCTCCGCGGGCTGGAGCGCTACGCGGTGCGCGTGGGCGGCGCGCACAACCACCGCGACAGCCTCGGGAGCGCCGTGCTCATCAAGGACAACCACATCGTCGCGGCGGGCGGCATCGCGACCGCCATCGCTCGTGCGCGGGCGCGCGCCCCGCACACGACGAAGGTCGAGGTCGAGGTGGCCTCGCTGCAGGAGCTCGATCAGGCGCTGGCCGCCGGCGCCGACATCATCATGCTCGACAACTTCACGCTGGCCGACGTCAAGGCCGCGTCCGCGCGCGTGCGGTCGGCGCCGTACGGCCGGCCTCTCCTCGAGGTCTCCGGCGGCATCACGCTGGAGCGCATCCCCGAGCTCGTCGCGGCGGGCATCGACGTCATCAGCGTCGGGGCGCTGACGCATTCGGCGCGCGCGGCCGACATCGCGCTCGATCTCTCGCTGTGAGGCGGCTCGACGGGGAGGCGATAGAGCGCGAGCTCTCGCGGCTGGGCGCGTCGTTCGGGCGGCCGCTCGCCGTGGCGGCCGAGACCGCGTCGACGAACGACGACGCGCGGAGCGCGGCCGCGGACGGCGCGCCGCACGGGGCTGCGTTCCTTGCCGACGCGCAGACCCAGGGTCGGGGGCGCGGCGGGCGCTCCTGGCACTCTCCGCCCGGCGAGAACCTCTACCTGTCGGTGGTGTTGCGCCCGAGCCTGCCGGCGAGCCGAGTGGCCCCCATCGCGCTCGTCATGGGGCTGGCCGTCGCGTCCGTCATCGAGCGACGGCTCGCGCCTCTTCCGCCCCGCGGCGCGTCGGGCGGCGGCTCCGTCGTCGAGGTGCGGCTCAAGTGGCCCAACGACGTGCTCGCCGGGGGCCGCAAGCTGGCGGGGATCCTCGTCGAGGCCCAGCTGCGCGGCGAGTCGGTGAGCAGCGTGATCGTCGGCGTCGGGCTCAACGTCCATGCGTCGAGCTTCCCGCCGGATCTGTCGGCGCGGGCCACGTCGCTCGCGATGCTCGGGATCGACGACGTCCCGCGCGAGCGCCTCGCCGCGGAGCTGCTCCAGGCGATCGGCGACGCGGCGGCGAGGTTCGAGGCAGGAGAGCTCGCGCCCTTCGCGGAGGATCTCGCCCGGATGGACTGGCTGCGCGGCCGCCGCGTCGAGGTCGCCGGCGTGGTCGGCGTCGCGGCGGGGATCGATCCGGAGGGGCACCTGCTGGTCCGCGGCGCGGACGGCATCCTCCGGGCGGTGGCGGCGGGCGAGGTCAGCGTCATCTCCAGCTGAGCGCCCCGCGCCGCTTGCATTGCGCGCTCGGCGCGGCCAAAGCTCCCGCCCCACCTCGCGGTCGCCGGCCGGCGTGGCGCCGCCGAGGCCGACCGAGGCTCCTCGGAGGCGTCGCTTCCTTGAAAGAAGACACCCTCGTCGTCCACGAAATCTACGCCAGCGTGCAGGGCGAATCGACGTTCGCCGGGCTGCCGTGCACCTTCGTCCGGCTCACCGGGTGCAACCTGCGCTGCGCCTGGTGCGACACGTCGCAGGCCTTCTACGGCGGCAAGCGGATCCGCCGCGGCGACGTCCTGGAGCGCGCGCTCGCCCTCGGCACGCCGCTCGTCGAGCTCACGGGGGGCGAGCCTCTCCTTCAGCCCGGGTCGTTCCCGCTCCTCGCGGAGCTCTGCGACGCGGGCCGGACGGTCCTCGTCGAGACCAGCGGCGAGGCAGACGTCTCGCGCGTCGATCCGCGCGTGCACAAGATCATGGACCTGAAGGCGCCTGGCTCGGGGGAATCCCACCGGAACCGCTGGTCGAACCTGGATCACCTGACGCCGCGCGACGAGATCAAGTTCGTGCTCGCCGATCGGGCGGACTATGCGTGGATGCGGGACACCATCCGCGAGCGGCGCCTCGACGCGCGCGGCGTGACGCTGCTCGCCTCATGCGTGTGGGGCGAGCTGTCGCCGAAGGAGCTCGTCCAGTGGGTGCTCGACGATGGCCTCCGCGTCCGGGTGCAGGTCCAGCTCCACAAGGTGATCTGGGGAGCCGACGCGCAGGGGGTCTGACCCGCGGGTCGCCCACCGCGCTGCGGCTCGTGCCGGTGAGGGCGGCGCCCTTCTCTCGCAGCCTCAGCGCTCGCCGCGCACAAACTGCTCGAAATCTTCGACGTCGCGGGGCGAGCCGAGGACGAGCGGCACGCGCTCATGGAGCGACCTCGGGACCCTGTCGAGGATGCGCTCGGCCCCGGTGCTCGCCTTTCCGCCTGCGGCCTCGAAGATGAACGCGAACGGGTTCGCCTCGTAGAGCAGCCGCAGCTTGCCCTGGCCGCTGCGATCGGCGGGGTACGCGAAGATGCCGCCCTTGAGCAGCGTCCGGTGCGCGTCCGCGACCAGCGATCCCACGTAGCGCGCGCCGTACGGCCGCCCCTCGTGCTTGCTGTCCTCCTTGATCCACGCGTTCCAGCGGCGCACGTCCTCCGGCCATCGCGCGCTGTGGCCTTCGTTGATGGAGTACGTCGAGCCGCGCTCGGGGATCCGGATGTTCTCGTGAGAGAGAAAGAACTCTCCCACGGTCGGGTCGTAGGTGAAGCCGTGCACGCCGCCGAGGCCGGTCGTGATGACGAGCAGCGTCGACGAGCCGTAGAGCACGTAGCCGGCCGCGACCAGATCGCGGCCGGGGCGAAGGAAGTCCGAGGGATCGGCGCCCATCTTGGCGTCGCTCTTCCGGAGCACACCGAAGATCGTGCCGATCGAGATGTTCACGTCGATGTTGGACGAGCCGTCGAGCGGGTCCACGACGACGATGTACTTCGCTCGTGGGTCCGTGGAGAGGAGCCTCATTTCACCGAGCTCCTCGCTCACCACGGCCGCGCAGTGCCCGCGCCTTCCGAGCACGCTGAGCAGCGTCTCGTTGGCGACCTCGTCGAGCTTCTGCACGACCTCGCCCTGGACGTTGGTCTGTCCCGTGTATCCGAGGACGTTGGCGAGGCCGGCCCGCCGGACCTTGGACGTCACGAGCTTCGCCACCAGGCCGAGCTGGTTCAGGAGGGAGGTGAACGCCCCTGTCGCCGCGGGGAACCCGAGCATTCCTTCGAGGATGTATGTCTCGAGCGTGATCCCGATGCGTGACGGCGCCTCCGGCGGCTTCCAGCTCAGATCCCGTTGGTCCGACATGATCCCTCCGCGTTGTCGGCGAGGACGTTACCGCCCCGCCACGTGCTCGCGCTCGCGTCCGCCGCTGTGGCCCCGAGGGCGGACCGGCGCAGTTTCGAGAATTGCGTATCCGATGGCTTCGTACAACATCCTCGGGGCGCTGGACCGCCCGCGCGTTGGGCTCGATACGTTCGTCCAAGTCCTGAAGATGCGGCCCGAGTCCGCTCGCCCGAGCACCCTGACACGGCGCCGCGGGCATGACGGGGTGGGTTCACGCCCCGGGCGGGCCACGCGCTTCCTGGCGCAGCAGCACCTTCGACGGAGTGATTCATGGCGCTCACCACCCGTGTAGAGCAGATCCTCTCCTGGTACACCTCCGAGAACCCAGGCACGCTGACGAACCTCGTCCGGCTGCTCACCCATGGCGCGCTCGCGGGCACCGGAAAGATGGTGATCCTGCCGGTGGACCAGGGCTTCGAGCACGGTCCAGTGCGATCGTTCGCTCCGAACCCCGAGGCCTACGACCCCGATTACCACTTTCAGCTCGCGATCGACGCCGGGTGCAACGCCTACGCGGCGCCGCTCGGATCGCTGGAGGCTGGCGCGGCCAGGTTCGCGGGGCAGGTGCCCCTGATCCTGAAGCTGAACAACAGCGACACGCTGGCGAAGGTGGAGCAGCCCGTGTCGGCGGTGACCGGCTCGGTCGAGGACGCGCTCCGCCTCGGCTGCGTCGGCGTCGGCTACACCATCTACCCCGGGTCCGGCGCGAGAAACAGGATGTACGAGGACCTTCGCGAGATCGCCCTCGAGGCCAAGCGCAGGGGCCTGGTCGTCATCGTCTGGAGCTATCCGCGCGGCGCCGGACTGTCGAAGCAGGGCGAGACGGCCATCGATGTCTGCTCCTATGCGGCGACGATTGCCGCCCAGCTCGGCGCACACATCATCAAGGTCAAGCCGCCGACCGCTCATATCGAGCAGGAGGAGGCGAGAAAGATGTACGAGAAATACAACATTCCCATCCAGACGCTCGCCGACCGGACCCGGCACGTCGTGCAGGCGACGTTCGGCGGCAAGCGCGTGGTGATCTTCTCTGGCGGCGAGTCCAAGGCGACCGACGCCGTCCTGGAGGAGGTGCGCGAGATGGCCGCAGGCGGGTCCTTCGGGTCGATCATGGGGCGGAATGCGTTCCAGCGCCCTCGCGTCGAGGCGCTTCGGCTCCTCGCCGACGTGATCCAGATCTACGGGTCGGCGCGCTGACGCCCCTCCATCCGGCGCTCGGGGCGGGCCGGCTCGGACCCGCAGTCCGGTGGGCAGCGTCGCGCGAGGCGCTCCGACGGCGGGCCGCCGAGCGCGGAGCCTGCGCGGCGCCGTGCGGAACCGCGCAGGGCTGCGCGGGGCTGCGCGCCTGGGAGCGCGAGCGCTCTCCCGCCCGCACCTCGGGCCGACCGCCTGCGGGCATCGTCCACGTCGACGGGGTTAGCCCTTCGTGTTTAGATGCCGCGCTGGACCCCTCCACATCCCGGGCTCAGGAGACCGCATGCCGATCAAAGTGAACCTCGCCTCGTCCGACCCGCTGAGCATCGCCGTCGACGTCGTCGTCATCGGCGTGCCTGAAGGCGCTTCGACGGGTGAGGGCGTGCTGGCGAGGCTCGTGGCGGCGCTGGGCGAGTCGGTGACTCACCAGGTCAAGCGTGACGACTTCACGGGGAAGAGGGATCAGAGCATCGATTTCGCGACGCACGGCGCGTTGAAGCCCGGCCGGGTGCTCTTGCTCGGGCTCGGGTCGGGCAAGGTCACCGACGTCGAGTGCAGGCTGCTCGCGGCGAGGGGGGCGCGCTTCGCGAACGGCGTGCGCGCCGAGAGCATCGCGGTCGTCGTGCCTCCCGGCGTCGAGCGCGCGGAGCGGGCCGCCGCGGAGGGGCTCGTGCTCGGGGCCTACCGGTTCACCCGCTACTTCACGGGCGATCGTCTGCCCAAGGTCGCGCTCTCCCGCGGCACCGTGGTCATCGAGGGCAAGGTGGGCAAGGCGGCGCGCGATGCCGTCGCGCTCGGCCAGCACGTCGGCGAGGCGATCTGCGTCGCGCGCGACCTCGTCAACGAGCCGCCCAACGAGGTTTATCCGGAGGCGCTCGCGCGTGTCGCGGTGGACGTGGGCAAGCAGCACGGGCTCAAGGTGACGGTGCTCGACAAGGCCGCGCTCACCAAGCGGGGCATGAAGCTCATCATGGCGGTGGGGCAGGGGAGCGCGCGGGATCCCCGGCTGGTCCACATGATCTACGCTCCTCCCGGGAAGCCGAAGGGGAAGCTGGTCTTCGTGGGCAAGGGGCTCACCTTCGACAGCGGCGGGCTCTGCATCAAGCCAGCTCCGGGCATGGAAGAAATGAAGGGCGACATGGGCGGCGCCGCGAACGTGATCGCGCTGATGGCCGCCGTCGCGGCCGCCAAGCCGAACGTCGAGGTGCACGGCGTCATCGGCGCGGCAGAGAACATGCCCGACGGCGCGGCATACCGGCCCGGCGACATCTTCGGCTCTCTGGACGGCAGGACGGTGGAGATCATCAACACCGACGCAGAGGGGCGCCTGGTCCTCGCCGACTGCCTCGCCTATGCGCGCGCGCTGAAGCCGGACCTCATCGTCGACAACGCGACCCTCACGGGCGCGTGCGTCGTGGCCCTCGGGCCGACCGTGTCCGGCTTCTTCTCGAACCGCGAGGAGCTCGCGGAGCGCCTGCGGAGCGCCGCGAAGGCCGCGGGCGAGTCGATGTGGCAGCTCCCCCTCATCGAAGAGCTCCGCGACGGCCTCAAGAGCGACTGGGCCGACATCAAGCACACGGCCGACCGCTGGGGAGGGGCCATCACCGCGGCCTTGTTCCTGCGCGAGTTCGTGGGGGATGTCCCCTGGGTCCACGTGGATATCGCTGGCCCATCCATGGCGAACAAGCCGTACGGCATCTTCTCCAAGGGCGGGACGGGCCACGGCGTGCTTACCTTCCTCCGCCTCATCGAAGGCTTCACCGGCTAAACCGTGCAACTCCGCCGCAAGCTCGCGCGCGCCATGGGGCGCGCCATCACCGACTTCGACATGATCGCCGACGGCGATCGGATCCTCTGTGCTGTCTCGGGGGGCAAGGATAGCTACGCGATGCACGCGCTGCTCGTCGACCTCGCGCGGCGCGCGCCGGTCCGGTTCAGCGTGATCGCGGTCAACATCGACCAGGGGCACCCTGGCTACCCGGGACACCTCCTCACCGACTACATGGCGGCGGGCGGCCACGAGTTCCGGATGATCTCCGAGGACACCTACTCGATCGTCACCGAGAAGATCCCCGAGAACAAGACGTACTGCTCCCTCTGTTCCCGCCTGCGCCGGGGCATCCTGTACCGCATCGCGCGCGAGCTCGGCTGCTCGAAGATCGCCCTCGGCCACCACCGTGACGACGCCGTGACGACGCTGCTCCTGAACCTAATCTTCGCGGGGCAGCTGAAATCGATGCCGCCGAAGCTCATCTCCGACGACGGCGACAACATCGTGATCCGTCCGCTGATCTACTGCGCCGAGGCCGAGCTCGCCGCGTTCGCCGCGGAGGAGCGGTTCCCGATCATCCCCTGCGACCTGTGCGGGTCCCAGGACAACCTCCAGCGCAAGGCGGTGAGCCAGCTCCTCGCGGATCTCGACGCGCGCCACCCCGGAACGCGGCAGAACATGCTCGCAGCCCTCGGCAATGTGCGCCCGAGCCACCTCTTTGACACGGGCCTTTGGAAGCGGCTCGGGCTCGAGGTCGCCCGGGAAGAGGGGAGCGCAGGCGACGAGGCGGGCGTGGGTGCGCCAGCGCCGGACGTGCTGCCCGTGGGCAACCTCCTGAGAAACCTGGCCTAGCGCTCGCTCATGAGCACGGATGCCCCCGGCGCCATCTCGATCGGCGCTCCGCGCGAAGAGGAGTCCACCGCGTCGGCCTCCGTCGGTCGCGGCGGTGCGTTGACGCGCGGGGTCGACGGGGCGTCAGGCTCGGACCACCCGGAGGCGCCGCTGCCGGGGGCGGCGCGCTTCGACCTGGGTCCGGGCGGCGGGCGCGCCCCGCAGGCGTTGCTCGCCGCGGTCGTCGCCTGGATGATCACGGTCGCGCCCGCGGGTTTCGGTCGTGGCGCGCCCGTATTCGCTAGCATCGCCGCCACGCTCGCCTTCCTGTGCGGCGTCGCTGCGCCGCTGCTCGCCCCCACGCACCGCCGGGTCGCCCGGCACCTCGGCATCTCCGTCTTCCTCGCGCTGGTCACGCTGACCTGGCTGCTGGCTTCTCCTTCCCTTCAGCCATCCCGCCTCGACCCGGTCCGCGCGGCGATCGGCGCGATCGCCTGGGGTATCTTCGCGCTTTCCTGGCGCGATCGCTGGGATGTGCGGCGCCAGCCGGAGCCGGAGCCAGACGCCCCGCTCCTGCAGGCCCGAGCCCACCTCCCTCCGCTCGCGACGGCGATCGTCGCCTTCGGGGCGCTCGTGAGCCTCGCGATCCTCGTGCTCGCCTGGCGCATCCGGGACCCGGAGCGCGCCCTCTTGGCCCAGGCCGTCGCGGTGGCCTGCGCTGTCGCGCTGATCACGGCGGCGTCCGGCGTCGCGGTGGCTCGTGGCCGCCGGCACACGGGCGGCGGACGGCGGCTCCCCCACCGAGCCGTTCGGCACCTGGTGGTCCTCATCGTCTTTGCGGTCCTGGGGGCGGTGGCGATGACGCTGCGGTGAGCGGCGGCGCGGCCGTGGCCTCCCGGCTGCCGCCGCTCCCTGGTGTCCCCGCATCCCCGCCGGTTCCTCACCAAATCGCGTTACACTCATGGGCGTGTCCCGCGCAGTCGATGTGTTCGCGGTTCTGCTCCTCGTCGCCGCAGCGTTCTCCTTTGCCTTCGGGGTTCACGCGCTCGGTGATCGCCAGGATTTCAAGGCGATCTACCTCCTCGTGATCGGCGGCCTCTCGCTCAAGGCGTCCACGGAGATCCTTCGTCCCCGCGGGGGTAGCGCGTGAGCCCTGGGCGCCGAACGATCGCGGCCATCGTGTGTCTGTGCGCGTGCGCGGCCTGGGCTGCTCTATCGACGTCCGCGAGGGGGGCGGCGCCGCTGCCTCCCGACGTGGCGGCTCGCGTGGGCGCGAGCGACGTCGCCGTCGACTCGGTAGCGCGCATCGCGGCGGCGCAGCAGATCCCGCCTGCGCAGGCCCGGGACGCGGCGGTCCGCGACGCGCTCTGGGCCGCCGAGGCACGAGCCCGCGGCCTCGACCAGGAGCCCGACGTGCGGCGCGAGATCAGCCTGGTGCTCGCCCGTCGCATGCTCCACCGCCTGAAAGAGGAGGCGGCGAACGCAGGACCGGTGACCGACGAAGAGCTCCGCGTCGCCACCGAGCGCCACTGGCTCGATCTCGATCGTCCCGAGGGGTACCGCACCGTGCACGCCGTCGTGAAGCTCTCGGAAGACGCTGGCGAGGCCACCCGTGACAAGGCGAAGGCGATCGCCGACGCCATCCGGACCGCCGTCTTGTCTTCGCGCGAGGTCGCTCAGCGCACCGAGCCGCCCCGCGCCGCGGGGACGCCGCAACCGCCCCCCGATCCGGCTGCAGAGGCGTTCATCAGCGCCGCGAAGGGCGTCCCTGCCGACGGCCTCGAGGTCGTGGCGCAGGCGCTCGCGCCGGTGACGGAGGCGGGCCGCGTGCTCACGCCGGAGCCGCAGCAGTTTGACCCCACCTTCTCCCGCGCGGCCGCGTCCCTGGTCGCGCGCGGAGATCTCACCGCACCGCTCACATCGGCCTTCGGCGTGCATGTCATCATGCTCCTCGAGCGCATCCCGGCGCAGGTGGTGCCTGTCGAGGAGCGACGCGGCCTGGTGCGCGACGAGGTCGTGGCGGACCGCGCGCGCGCCGCCCAGGCAAGGTTCCTCGAGGTGGCACGGCGCGAGCCGAAGATCGCGGGGGCCGTCGATGCGTTGCTCGAGCTCGTGCGGATCGAGCCATGACCACATCGCGCAACGGAGGGCGCAACCGGACCCGACGCCGGCTTCCACGTGACCAGGCGCCGTCCTCTTTCACGTCGATCCTCGAGGATCTCCTGTGCGCGATCCCGGGCGCGCACGCTGCCGCGCTCGTGGATTTCGAGGGGGAGACCATCGACTACGCCGGCGGGCTCGACCCCTACGATGTGAAGGTGACCGCGGCCCACTGGCAGATCGTGCTGGCCGAGGTCGCAGGCACGCGCCTGGGGGTGTCGCGCCAGATCACGGTGCGCGCCCACCGCAAGAGCTACATCGTGCGCCAGCTGCAACCGGAGTACGCCTTGGTCCTGGTGCTGCACCCGCGGGCGGCCTTTGCCGCGTCCCACCGCGCGCTGCAGGAGGCCGAGGCGCGGCTCTGCGCCGAGGCCGGCTGGAGCACGTCGCGCACCACGCGGTGGTACTGCGTCGACGTCGAGACCGAGGCCTCGGATCGCGGGCGCCCCGCCCGCCTCCGCGGCGCAGGTGGCTGGCAGCCCGTCGAGGTGATGGGCTCGATGGTGGGCCTCGGGCCGCGCGAGAAAGGCTTCCGGATCCGTCTGCCGAGCGGCGCGGAGATGCTGCTCATCCGCGAGCGCATGGGCCGCTGGTTCGCAGACGAGCACCCGGAGACCTGAACGTCAGCACGAGCGAGGCGGCGCGCAGCGGCGCAGGCGACGGACCGAGAAGCGGGCCCGGGTACTGAAAGCCCCGAGGAACAAGGCAAACTCTGCCGGAGAGAACAGGTCGGAAAAATCCTGTTGACCTGGCCGGTCTCCTGAGTATCCTCCGCGCTCCCTGGTTGCCACGATGCCGAAACGGCAGGCAACCGCTGCGAGCCGTGCAGCGTGTGTCCGGAGATGTCCGGGCATTCGTCGCTGGCGGTAAGCGGCCGACCTGGATGCTCGTGACCTGCGCGGTTCCGTGTTTCAACGCGGATAAGTTCGCTCGGGTAGCAGCTCACAGGTGAGAGTGAGCGCGCGCAGGTGCGTTCACTCACGCGAGGGCGAGAGCAAAAATAGAGCATCGATCGAAAATCGATTGACAGTTCGAAGAGATGCTCTAAAGTACCTGCCCTCGCCGACGCGACCCGAAAGGGTCGGGTCGGCGACGAACGAGAATCGGGAAGATCAGCTGTAAAGCCGGCAACTTCCCGCTCGGTCCTTGAAAACTGGATTGTATGCCTACGAAGTGACGTGGGTCCCAAAGGCGAGCGCAAGCTCGACCTCGCACGTCATAAAAGACGAGCAAGTCAGGCGGTCTTAGCTACCGTCTGATGCAACAGGATTTAACTGGAGAGTTTGATCCTGGCTCAGAACGAACGTTAGCGGCGCGCTTAACACATGCAAGTCGAGCGAGAAAGGGCTTCGGCCCCGGTAAAGCGGCGCACGGGTGAGTAACACGTAGGTAATCTGCCCCCAGGTGGTGGATAACGTTCCGAAAGGAGCGCTAATACAGCATGAGACC